>NZ_JAHKQR010000011.1:0-259201 GCF_018860805.1 Aestuariibacter sp. A3R04
AAAAACATGCCAAACGCAATGACATTGAGGCATCAAACCGTCGAGCATCCCTTTGGCACAATAAAGCAATGGGCAGGAACGCAACAACTACTGACAAGAACATTAAAACATGTAAAAACAGAGGTAAGTTTGCAGGTCTTGGCATACAACTTCAAAAGAATGATGAATATCATGGGCGTTAGCGGTCTCATATCTGCAATGAAGACATGAGAGTTGTGGAAACACTCATTCAAAAACGATAGTGACCTCAGAATTACTGTATTATTCAATTTAAAACAGCAACCATAAATATGAGTTTTCACACGGCCTGAACACAAAGCAGACTGAAGTGACGGCAAGTGATAAACCCTCGAAAACCCTGCTCCGAGAATACAAAGATGCCAATGAAGAAATGCAAAGATTAAAAAATGCACTTACCACTGCTGAAAGTAACTTAGAGACATTCCAGACGACAAATTCAGAACTTCTGAGTAATTACCAAATTTTAGAGACAAAACTCAATACGCTGAATGATAAAAAAAGCGAAGCAGAAAAGGTGCGTGAAGGGTTACCGGGCGAAGCCGTAGTGGTAATAGAAGAGATCCTCTCTCATTATCAAGAAAACCTTATTGCATTAAAGAGTAGTATTCTTGAAGCATCAGTCACACCCGAATAATTATCAGGGTGTGACTGTAAAGGCGATTATGCGTTCTCGTTAACCACAATGACTTTGCGGTGTGGGAACGGTATCTCTATGTTCGCTTCGTCCAGGGCTTTCTTAATTTGCTCAGGTACTGAGAAACGGATATCGAAGTAGTGTTCGCCGTGACAGAAGGGGCGCACGATGAAATCAACAGAACTGTCGTTGAGCGTAGATACTTCAACAAACGGCGCCGGATCTTTCAGTACATGTGGGTGATCGGCCAGTACTTTGTCGATAACGGCACGAGCAGCATCGGTGTTTTCGTTGTAGGCAATACCAAAGGTCATGTCGACACCACGGATCTCGTGGTGTGAATGGTTCACGATTTGCTCACCCCAAATCTGACTGTTTGGAATGATAATTTGCTGATTATCAAAGGTTTGCAAAATAGTGGTAAATAAATCTACTTCCGTAACTTTACCAAATTTACCTGCCGCATCTACGAAATCGTCCACTTTGTACGGACGGAAAATAAGTAACATGACACCCGCAGCAAGATTAGACAATGTGCCTTGAAGTGCTAAGCCAACGGCTAATCCCGCTGCGCCGAGAAGAGCAATGATGGATGCTGTTTGAACACCAAACCGGTTCAGTACCGCAATGCCGACAAAGGCCAGTATGGTGTATTTAGCCACACTGCCGAAAAACTTAAATAGTGTGTCGTCCAACTGGGGGTGACGGTTGGCGATGGATACAATGAGTTTATATGCCTTTCCTGCTACCCATAGTCCGATGATCAGAATGAGCAAAGCAAGTAAGATATTAGTTGCCCATGCTAAAGCGCCAGGTAGATATTGATTAACGTCCAGTGAAGCAATGAATTCTTCCATGGTGTAGATTCCTCTGTTTAACAACAAGTGAATGAATGTACTGCTGCGTAATATCTCAGCTTGGTGGACAGTTATAAGCTAACGCCACAATGTTTAGTATTGTTAAAAAGTATTAAAATTTATATTTTTCGACTAAAGAATGAGAGAAAATCATGAAAAAACAGACCGATCTGAAGACCTGGTACTCTGATTGGTATGTAAATCTATTACAGTAGGCAGAGGATGAATTGAGTTTACCGCATCAATCGAAACATGATTGATGTTACAATACCGCGTTTAAAAATGGTGATGCAAAAGGTAGTGACCCAGTGAAAAAATGCGATGTTGTGGTAATTGGAGCGGGAGCCGCTGGGTTATTTTGTGCGGCTCAGGCAGGTGTCCGAGGGCGCAGTGTTGAAGTGCTCGACCACGCAAAAAAAGTAGGCCGCAAAATACTCATGTCAGGCGGTGGCCGCTGTAACTTTACTAATATATACGCAGGGCCTGAGAACTTTCTATCGCAAAACCCTCACTTTTGTAAATCGGCACTGAGTCGCTACACCCAGCGGGATTTCATCAGTCTTGTTGCTGAATACGGCATTGCCTATCACGAGAAAACCTTAGGGCAGCTTTTTTGTGATGACAGCGCAAAAGACATTGTCGATTTGTTGCTAAAAGAGTGTGAAAAAGCGGGAGTTACTATCACCACACGATGCGACATTCTCCAGGTGGAAAAGTCAGGGAGCGGGTTTGTTTTGTCAACGTCAAACGGTGAATATGCCTGCGAGTCTTTGGTCATCGCCACTGGCGGCCTCAGTATGCCAAAGCTGGGTGCCACTCCCTTCGGATACAAAATTGCCGAGCAGTTCGGCCTGAATGTTTTACCCACTCGCGCGGCCCTTGTGCCTTTTACCTTACACGATAAAGATAAGGATACACTGGCAGAACTCAGTGGAATCGCTGTTGATGTTTACGCCAGTTGCAATGACACCACGTTCAAAGAAGCCATGCTATTTACTCACCGAGGTTTAAGTGGCCCAGCCATGTTGCAAATATCCAGTTATTGGCAAGCGGGTGATACATTGAGTATCAATACATTGCCAAACGAAGATGCTGCAACAATTATTCAAACCGCACGCAGCGACACGCCTGACGCGCTTTTAGCAACCTGTTTAAACAAAGTGTTTCCCAAGCGTATGGTGCAGAGTTTTATCGATTATCACCATTGGCGAAACGTGCCGGTCAAACAGTTATCTCACAGTGAGTGCGATACCATCGCACACACCCTAGAAAACTGGGAAATACAACCCAATGGCACAGAAGGTTACCGAACAGCAGAAGTCACCATTGGTGGCGTAGATACTAACGAACTTTCATCAAAAACCATGATGGCGAAAAACGTCGATGGGCTTTACTTCATTGGTGAAGTGGTCGATGTCACCGGCTGGCTGGGCGGCTTTAATTTCCAGTGGGCGTGGAGCAGTGGTTGGGCGGCTGGGCAGGTTGTGTAATAGTTATTTACCTCAAAAGTCTATCCATCCCACTCTTTCCTGTAGCTAAGGTTTTGGTTGGTGCTAATGTGTGAAAAATGTCATTAAGGTGAGTTTTTTCTCCCACACAGGAATACATAAACAATGAAATCTTTAATAGCTCAAACCCAAGCCAAAGTTGATGCCGGCAGAAAGAACAACCCGGAATTTATGGCTGGTGTAGATAAAGAAATAGAAAAGGCGAAAGCTTTGCAACAAGGTGAATCGGCGCTGCTGGTGGGTGAAAGAGCGCCATTGTTTACTTTACCAGCCCCCTCTGGCGAGCAAGTTTCACTGCAAAATTATTTAGATCAAGGCCCGGTAGTACTCACTTTTTATCGCGGAAGTTGGTGCCCGTATTGCAACTTACAATTAAACGCTTTAAAGCTACGTATTGGTGATATTACCTCCTTGGGGGCGAAGCTGATTGCCATTAGCCCGGAACGACCTGATGGCACGCTTAGCGCTGAAGAGATAAGTGAGCTGCCTTTTTCAGTCTTATCTGATCAAGATGCAGAGGTCGCTGCAAACTATGGCGTCGCGTGGCAAGTGCCTGATTTTTTGCTTGAGCATATGCGCGTAGATCGCGGTCTCGATTTGCAGGAAATAAACAATGGCAACGCCACCATTTTGCCCATTCCCGCGACCTTTGTGTTAAATCAAGACGGAGAGGTTGTATGGCGATATGTGGATGTGGACTACAGAACCCGCTCGGAGCCTGATGACATCATTAATACGCTAAAAGCTATTTAAAAACGCAATAGTAAATATGTGATTTCAGGTGTTTTTGTTTGCACTTTTTGTAATGAAAAGTGTCCTCTACTGGAACTACACCAAGTCACGTGTTTTATGCATGAAATGAGTGAGTATTTACTGTTTTTTCTTAGCGCATTAGGCGCCTTTAATGGTTTTGTTTTGGCAGGGTATGTTGCGCTGACCCGGCGCGCAACATTAAGCTATTGGTTCTTATCTGCACTTTATAATATTGATTGTCGTTACCATAACGTTTGGGGTTGTGTTCCCATACAATAGCAATATCGAGCTGTGGACAGATTACGTATATCGGATCGTGAACGTCAATTGGTTGTTATATCTCTCGCTTTCATGGTGATTCCGAATTACCTGCAGGGGTGAGTTTTAGTGAAAGATCGCCGTATAACCGGTTATCCGGCTCACTTCGAAAATCAGTCTAAAGCTTATTTCCAAGAATTGCCGTTTCTGATTGAGGCGACAATTGAAAAGCATGGAGGCATATTCTCTCATGCGGCGCGCAATAAAGCGCATGTGGAAGTTGATGGTCGAATTGTTACGGGCCAAAACCATCTTTCATCAGCTGATGTTGCTAAACGCGTTATAAGTATTATTGAAAGTGGAGAAAACCTGTAACAGGTTAAGGAGTTGCTGTTAGGAAATCCAGTCACTGACGATAGTGAGTCATTCCCATTTTGTTCGCGGGTGTTTCAGTGCACTTGCGAGCAAGGTTGTCGTGTTTTGTGTATCTTCACTCTATAAGTTAAAAGGAACGAATGTTGCTTAAGCACCTTGTTGTAGATAATAAAGCAGGGGGTAAATCGCACCTGCAGTAATAGGTGGGATTTTGGAAACAGGTTGGTTGTTATTTGCTGCTCTATTAGTTTTTTGTATGCAAGCAGGCTTTTTATGCCTGGAAACAGGGAAAGTTCGTACTAAAAACAGTATTAACGTTGCGGCCAAAAACCTTTCAGATTTTATTTTTTCATCCATAATTTTTTGGCTATTCGGATTTGCCATCATGTTTGGCAAGTCGTTTATGGGCTATTTCGGTTCATCCGGGTTTCTTTTTGGTGCAAACCAAACTGCCTGGCAGTATAGCTTTTTCCTGTTTCAGTTAATGTTCTGCGGTACCACGGCCACACTGGTGTCCGGTGCGGTGGCCGAGCGTATGTCCTATCGTGGTTATTTGTTAATTACCGTTGTGTTATGTACGCTTATTTATCCCTTTGTAGGGCACTGGGCTTGGAGTTCTCTTTATTCATCACAAAACCTTGGTTGGCTTGAAAGTCTTGGCTTTATTGACTTTGCTGGTTCCACCGTCGTTCACTCTGTAGGCGGTTGGGTAAGCCTGGCTGCAATTATAGTATTGGGCGCAAGAAAAGGCCGCTTTGATGATACACACAAATTTCCTTCCGGTAGTAACCTGCCACTTTCCGTTCTGGGTACATTACTAATATGGCTCGGTTGGTTTGGTTTTAATGGCGGTAGTACACTTGCTCTCACTGAGGAAGTACCGGTTATATTGGTTAATACGTGTTTAGCTGCGTCCTTCGGTGGGCTTAGCGCCAGTGTGTTGTTTGTTTTCCGACATCGTTTTTTGGATGTCAGTATTATGCTCAACGGTGTGATCGCCGGGCTGGTAGCCATCACCGCTAGTGCCAACGTCGTTACCCCTGCTTCTGCAGCACTGATCGGCATCGTCGGTGGGCTTGTTATGTACGCAGGGGAATACATACTACTGAGATTTCGGCTTGATGATGCTCTGGGCGTCGTTCCTGCTCACTTATTTGCAGGTATCTTGGGAACACTTGCTGTGGCTGTCTTCCATAAAAGCATCGTGATCTTTAGTCATGCTTTTTGGTTGCAACTCGGGGTTCAGGTACTCGGTATTATTGCTATTGGCTTTTATAGCTTTACGTTGGCGTGGCTGGGACTAAAACTAATTAACCGCTTTGTTCCGCTTAGGGTGAGTGCAGAACAGGAATATCTCGGTATGAACGTCACTGAACACAATGCAACTACAGAACTGCTTGATTTACTAAATTCGATGGGGCTCCAGGAGCAACAGGCTAATTTTAGTGAGCGCGTCCAGGAAGAGCCCTTTACCGAAGTGGGTCAAATTGCACGACAATACAACCGCGTTATAGAGCGAGTACAGTTCGAGATGGGTCAACGGGATGCGTTACTGCAGGATTTCAAAAGCAGCGAAAAACGTAAAAGTGCTATTCTCAACTCGTCAATGGACAGCATTGTTACAATTAACCTGGATGGTATTATTCTCGAATTTAATCCAGCTTCTGAACGAACATTTGGCTGTCTGCAGTCGAAAGCGATAAACCGGAATTTCATTGCGCTATTTGTCACTGAAAAAGATCAGAATTCTGTTACTGAAAGCTTGAAAAGTAAATTTGTCACATCCAGTGGTTTATTGATCAACCGTCGTAATACGCTAACGCTCAGGCGCGCCACCGGAGATACTTTTCCAGCTGAAATAGCCGTCACTGGAACTACTTTTGGCAGTAATATCAGTAATGAGTTTACCTTGCATATTCGCGATGTTACTCGTCAACGTCGGTTACAGGAGAAGTTACGGGAGCTAGCATACAGTGATCCTTTAACTGGCCTATATAACAGAACATTTTTTCTTGATGCCCTAAGCGTTGCTTTGCGAAGAATACATCAGAAAGGTGACTCGGTAGCGGTCTTTTTTCTCGATTTGGATCGCTTTAAGAAAATAAACGACACCCTGGGTCATAAAGCGGGTGATGAATTGCTTACCGAAGTAGCCACAAGATTAACTAAAGTGACCCGCCAGAGCGATACTATCTGTCGTTGGGGCGGAGACGAGTTTGTAATAATGATGACTGGCACCCATCATGAAGCTTCGGTTGTCACTAGCGCGACTCAAATTTTGCAAGTGATGCGCGAAGTGGTCAACCTTGAAGGAAGGGAGCTGAAAATTCCTACGAGCATTGGGATCAGTATATCTAATGATGCTAGTTGTCAGCCAATGACGCTTATTCAGCAGGCTGACATTGCCATGTATAATGCCAAACAAGCGGGGCGAGATAACTTTAAACTCTTTGAACAGAAGATGGCGAAATCTGCATCAGAGCAGTTCAACTTTGAACAAACGCTACGTCAGGCAATTCAATCAGCACACCAATTTACAATGCTCTATCAACCTAAAGTAAATAAACAGAAACAGGTTGTCGGTCTTGAGGCGTTAGTCCGCCTTGAACTTAACCACGGTCAATTCACTTCGCCAGCAAAATTTATCCCTATTGCTGAAGAGTCCGGTCAGATAGTAGCACTTGAAGAAATAATTATACGCTTGGTTTTTAAACAGCTAGCAAGCTGGCATAAGCAATACCCGGGAATACCCCGAGTTTCAATAAACCTGTCGGGTATACATCTTCTTTCAGATACCTTCCTGCCTTTTTTGACCTACTGCATGAATCACTATGAAGTTCCCGGAAGGTGGCTTGAATTTGAAGTCACGGAGAGCGTCTTTCTAAATGATATTGATCACTGCATCGAAGTGTTAAAGATTCTACAAGGGATGGAGATTGAAATTTCCATTGATGATTTCGGTACGGGCTACTCTTCATTAAACTACCTTAAAAATTTACCGGTTGATGTCCTTAAAATAGATCGCTCTTTTGTCATTGAATGCGCTAAACACAAAGATGATGCAAAGATTTGCTCTACAATCATTGAACTTGCGTCCACATTAGGCCTCACGACCATCGCCGAAGGTGTTGAAAATCAGGCCCAGTTTGATTTTCTGTCTAAACAGGGATGTATCAATTTTCAAGGTTATTATTTTTATCGGCCACTGTCGGTGGAGCGGATCGACGATTTACTCGCCTCGATGTATGAGGCAGAGCAAAAATAACGAAGACTGACGCAACTTACTTCTTCTGGAGCTAGTAATGTTTGCGCCATAATCGCTAAAATAGATTTACACGATTGTTTTATATCTGTATTTTTAATCTGTTTTGTGGTTCATAATTACCCTAAATAATCGACTGGCAAGATTAACTTGCCGGCTTTACTTATTGAGGAATGTATTATGAGTCAGTGCCCTTTTTCAAAAAACGCTTCTACATCTGTGCCGTTGACCAGCAGTAACGGTGCGCCGGTTGCTTCCGATAATCAGAGTCGAACGGCGGGACGGCGTGGGCCGGTTACCTTCGACAATCACTATTTATTTGAAAAGCTGGCCCATTTTAATCGCGAGCGCATTCCTGAGCGAGTGGTGCACGCCAGAGGCAGTGCTGCTTACGGAACCTTTACCGTAACCCGTAGCTTGTCTGATTACACCATCGCTGATTTCTTGCAGGAAGAAGGCGCACAAACACCCGTTTTCTTACGATTTTCCACGGTGGGCGGTGGACAGGATTCCAGTGACTATGCCCGCGACCCTCGCGGATTTGCGGTGAAGTTCTACACCGAACAGGGAAACTGGGACATGGTAGGTAACAATACACCAGTGTTTTTCTTGCGCGACGGGATCAAGTTCCCCGATTTTATTCACAGCCAGAAAAAGAACCCGCGTACTAACTTGCCAGATCCTCAGGCAATTTATGAGTTCTGGGCGAACAACCCTCAATCGTTGCATCAGTCTACCATTTTGATGTCAGACCGCGGCATTCCCTTGTCGTATCGTCACGTTAACGGTTACAGCTCGCATACCTTAAGTTTCTGGAACAAGCAAGGCGAGCGATACTGGGTTAAATGGCACTTTAAAACTAATCAGGGTATTAAAACGCTGACCAACGAAGAAGCTGCCCGTATGCCTGCATTTGGCGCGCAACAAGATTTGGTAGCAAGTATCGACAACGGCGACTTTCCTTCCTGGACAGTGAATGTACAAATCATGACGGAAGAGGAAGCTAAACACTATCGGATCAATCCTTTTGATGTAACAAAAGTGTGGTCACACAGCGATTTTCCGTTAATCGAAGTGGGGCAATTGGAACTGAATCGCAACGTAGACAATTATTTTGCTGAAACTGAGCAGGTTGCTTTTGCGCCGAGTAATCTCGTACCCGGTATTGGTGCTTCACCTGACAGAATGTTGCAGGCAAGATTGTTGGCATATCAGGATGCTCATCGCTACCGCGTGGGTGCTAATGTGAATCAAATTCCGGTAAACACGCCGCGATGCCCGGTTCACAACTATCAGCGCGATGGGGCATTTGCCGGTATTCAGCCTGCGTTGGCGGGAAGTGGCGCAAACTTCTACCCGAATAATCGAAGTGAGCATGGTGCGCCAGCAGAAGTCGTAAGCGTTGCTGAGCCAGCCATGCCACTTGAAGAAGATGCATGGTTGGATGTGCATGACATTCAGGATGAGGATAATTTTTCCCAGGCTGGTGATTTATTCCGCATGATGTCGGATGATCAAAAGCGCCAGTTGGTGAACAATATTGCTGAAGGTTTAAGCCAGGCAACGTCCGATGTCCAAGAGGCTATGTTCAGTCAATATGACCAGGCCGACCCGGCGTACGGGTTAATGGTGAGAGCCGCGGTTGCGAAGCAAAGCGGCTAACGGATACTGTTTGGCATTAGTATTGATAAAAGCAGAGAAAAAAGCGCGGCGATGAGAATCGTCGCGCTTTTTAGTTCTGCGAGCAGCTATGACAGAACGGGTTCTGTAAATGCAATTCGCTGCCAGTTCACTAATGGCTAGTTTTTCCTGGCTATCCTTTGCTCTAACGCTGCAATCTCTTGCAAGCGACCTTTGTCAGCCAATGGACGACTTGGGCGCGGGGGGGCTTCTTTGGCTTTATCAATATATTTTTGAGCCAACACATAGTTGCCATTGTCAAACAAATATTCGGCGTAAAAATAATTTGGATCGATTCCATTAGGGTTTATTTCCAGCGCGTGTTTTAGCAGTTTCTCGGCCTTTTTATCACTGCCAAAACTAATTGGCCAACTGGGAAGTTTGTGATAAAGCACACCCAGACTAGTCATGGCAGAACCAGACAGCGCGTTTTCATCTACACGCATGGCTTGTTCAAAACTTTTGCGCGCTGCTTTGGCGTAATCTAGGGCGTCAAATCCGCCTATTGCGCCAGCCGTACTCGATTGAATAATACCCTGCCATATGAGTAATCCCGTGTCGTTGGGATTGGCTTTTAAAAATGCTTTTGCCTGTCTGGTCAGGGTAATAAAAGCATCCTTCTTTTTTTCCTCTTCTATCTCATAATTAATATGTGCCCACTGTTGTTGAAGTGTTTGCAACGGGTTTTCATGTAACCCTACATCTGTTGTGCCTGAGCTGTTGTAATTGTTTGATTGGGCGTGGAGTGTAAAGCTTATGGTCAACACAACGGCAATAGTAAGAAATTGTATCTGTTTCATGATGGCGATCCTCAGGTTAAACCTGTTTGTCTGCTAATGGGGGATTATCTTGCTGCTGTTCAATGGACGTGGTTTGTTCGAATGTATACGCCTTTATTAGGGCGAGCTTTTTAGCTAGCGAGCTGTCAACCAATGACGGTAATAGGGCATTGACGATGGCAAAAACCTTTTCAGGTAAGCCCATGGCTACCCGGCTTTTGTTTTTGTTTAGTAGCAGGATCAGAGATCTGGCTACGTCTTCCGGGCTATCTACCTTATTGCCCATTGCCAGGTTCAAGGCAACCGCGCGACGGTCGTTAATCGCTGTACAGGTTGCCCGGGGTGCCAGATAGTGAAAATGAATATCGCTGTCGTGATATTCCCGGATCATTGCTTCAGTCCAGCCCTTGAGCCCGAATTTGGTTGCACAGTAAGCTCCATGTGCCGCAAATCCGATACTGCCAAATGTAGACCCGATATTAATGACGTGTGCATACTGACGCATCTTAAGTATTGGCAGTAGTTGTTGGGTGAGCAACATGGGAGCGAGTAAATTTGTGGCGACCACATCGTCAACAGGTGCCAGTGTAAACTCGCCTAAATGGGTAATGCCAGCGTTATTGATGAGCATAGTGACCGGGTGACGCTGGCATGTGTGTACCACTTTTTCACGCCCTTGCGGGGTGATAATGTCAGCCTCGACAATAAAGTGATGCCCATCAAGCGTGTCCCTTAGCTGCACTAACTTTTCCTTGCATCGGCCAACAAGAATAAGTTGGGCACCTTGTTCATCCAATGCCTTTGCCATGGCACTGCCTATACCACCACTGGCTCCGGTAAGTAATGCTATCTGGTTACTCCAGTCAATTTTCATATCAGGCCACCTTAGTTAAGCCGTGTTCAGGTGACAGTTCACGAAAAATATCACCGTAAAGCCGGTAGAAGAGGTTGGCGCTGTGAATAATCATTTGTTGTTCGACAGGGTTAGTGATTCTGTTCATCAGGGTTTCAAAAAACACAATGTGCTCTTGATCTAAAGCGCCGTGTGAGGTGAGATAGCTAAAAGCGGCTTTTGGCAACGACAATTTGTTTTTAATTTGTTTGGCAGCGGCATCGGCAAGCGCGATACTGGTGCCTTCCAGCACAAAAACCATACCAAAAAAGTATAAAGGGCTTTTACGGGCAATCGCATCAAACGCGTAGGCCACCATGAGTTCAGTTGCTGCAGCAGGGTCACTTCCGCGAGCTTGCTCTTTGTCTACGCCACAGGCAGCCAAATCGTTAAGGATCCACTCCTGATGACCCATTTCCTCCTCTATGTATTCCGCAATCGCTTCTCTTAGCCATTCTTTTTCTTCTGAAAGTTTTGCACCGGTAGCCATGAGCAGAGGGACGGTGTATTTTACGTGGTGATAGGCTTGTTTCAGAAATGCGATATAATCATTTAGCGTAAAATCTCCCTGAAAGCACCGCTGAATAATTGGTGCCTGCAAAAATGTACTTCTGGCTTGCTCAGTGCTGCTTTGTAATTGTTGGTAAAAAAGCATCCTTTAGTCTCCGTTTACAATATGCTGTGATGGATAGAGAGTTGAAATTTGGTTTTGATAGCGAGAGAGAACAGCGGCGCGTTTTAACTTTCCGGTTTCCGTCAGTAAGCCGTTATTTGTTGTACACGGGTCTATGATGGTGGCCTGCAAAACCTGCGCGTAGTCGGGAAGCGTTTGATTAACCTGCTGAATTATTCTCATTATTTGTTCTGAAGTCATGTCAGCACTCAAAGGGCAAATCAGTGCAATACAGTAGGGTTTTGCCTCGCAGTAAACCACTGCGTGACGGAACAATCCGGTCGCTAATAAGAGTGATTCAATCCATTCGGGTGATACATTGCGACCAAAGCTATTTATCATGACATTTTTTTTACGCCCATTTAATGTCAGCACACCGTTTTTAATGTGACCAAGATCACCTGTATATACCTTGTTAGGGTAAAAGGAATCTGGTTGATTCAGATACCCTAAAAAGTGGTTTCCTGTGACGACGACCTCGCCATTTTCAATGTGAAGCTGGTTGTGACCTAAAGCAGGGCCAGCGGTACCGGGAAAGTGGTGCTCAGGCCTGTTTAAAGTTGATACCGAGACGGCTTCGGATAATCCATATCCTTCATAAACGGGCAGCCCGTAGCGATGTGCTTGTTTAAGTAAATCTGGTGCAACGTGGGCACCGCCCACAGCAATGAATTGAAGTGATGTCGGCGGTCGCCATCCTCGCTGGCAAGCCATGAGCAGTACTATCAGTAAATCCGGTACGAGGATTACGGAAGTGGGTTGCGCATTGTCGATACTGCACAGCAATGCTTTGGGGTTAACCAGTTTGCTGCCTTCGAAACCTCTGGCTTTGGCACTAACAAGCTCAACTGTGCCTCCGTGAATTAATGGCGCATATACGCCGGCAATGTTTTCCAGTAAGGTTGATAGAGGAAGCATACACAAATGATGAACAGGAGTGTTACCAAAGACTGCGTGTATCGAGCGGGCCACCTTCCATTGAGACTCCGTGGACAAACACACGCCTTTTGGAGAACCCGTGGACCCCGATGTGAAAGTGATCTTGTTTGTACCTTGTGGCATGTGTACTTTGCCTGAACCATCCAGCTTGTGCGCAACAATACCCAGTACAGAATTGATGGTGCGATAAACAGGTGTAATGTTTGTCACGTTCTTTGATGTTAGTAAGCACTCACACTGACTTGCGCGTAACACATGAGCCTTTTGGGATGCGCTGAAAAACAGGGGCAAGGGTACACAACACACGTTAGCGTGTTGGCAAGCAAGGTCGCAAATCACCCAGGCAATTTGATTGTCAAAAGCAATGGCTACGCGATGAACCTTTTCTTCAATTAACCAGGAGGCAACGCCGTTTACTGCCAGTTGAAGTTCACTATAGGTCAATGTTGTCGCTCCCTCTTTTAACGCAATTGCGTTGGGAGATGAATAATTAGGCAACACAATAATTCTCCGAAGGTTCCAGGACGGCAATTCCATCTAACTGTTGAGGGAAATTTGTGAAAGAGATGAGGCGAATAGCGTTTTGATAATGGGTATTTAATGACGCACAGGATTGGATACAGCGTGATGTAGTATCCAGCGAAAGCGCCATCACTTCTGGCGCAGTGTCGTAATATGTTCCCCAGGTTTCGCGGTGTTCTGTCAACCGCGCAGGATCAGCCTTGCCTAATGAGCGCAGTGTGATGCCTGCACCTCTGAGTAGCTGGGCTAATTGTGAGGTAGCAGTAAAGATAAGATACTGCACATTGAGTTTTTTCAGGCAAATAAGCAGTGATAAAAGCAGCGGTATGGTATAACGGGCGGAGCAGCTTAATAGATTTCCCACTTCAACTATATCAGCACGGTTTGTATTTATGCCGTGCTGTACAAGTGTGTTTTCTATGGGCATAGTCAGGTATTGTTCAACAAAGAGGGGGTGTTCTTTCTCCCTGTGAATACCATATCGAACACCCACCGCAGCTTTAATTCCATTTTGCTCCAAGGCAAATATCAATGGCATAAATTGGCTGATGGTGGCGTTGTAATGCGTACAAAACCCATTTGCGATAAAGGTTTCTATCTGTTTTCTTTTGCTGTGCTCTTCGCCAGCAATAAGTAACCGTGAGCCTTTCGACAGGGAGCTGGTAACATGCCGTCTGTTAATCGCAGAAGCAACCGACGTATTTGGTTTTGAAGCGCAGTCCATACACATACTCTTTAATTAATCTGTGCTGTGAGTATGCGCTGTTGACCTTAAGTAAACCTTACGCCAGTGATAACAAATGTTCAGTTAGTGAGATAAATCGCTTCACCAGTAGGTAACGAACAATGGGGTGATGCTGCTGCAGCTGGCACGAGTAACCATGTTTCCCTGTGTGCAATGCCTAGCTTTGTGATCAAGGCATAATTGATACATCTGAAATGATAACTCTCTGGTACTAAGAGGAAACGAGCTTTGACCTGCGAGCCTTTTAACCATGACCATGCAGCACCGTTTTCATGCTCTTTAGGCGTGTGATAGCCAAAGTGGGTTAGTGGAAATGGGGCATAGAGCAGGTACTGTTCTTTAAAGTCAACAATAGCGAGTTCGGTATTCGCGAGTGGCGCCGGTAAGTAGTTCTCCACTTTCGCAAGTAAAGACACTGGGGTTCGGTAAGGGTTTAACAGCCATGCACCGCAGGTTGACACCGGCAGGACTAGCGCGCTTAGCCATATGACAAGTTGTGTTGAGAAGGAAGCTCGCAGGCGTTGGCTATATACCGCGAAACTGGCTAGTCCCAAGCCGCCGACAAACAAGCAAAGTGCCCCAATGTGCTCGACAATGTGTCTGTCGGCTTGATATTTAACCATCAGTTTTTCGCTTATTTGGGTATCAAAAAACAAAACTGTTCCCGCGCCAATACTCAGTATAGAGAGGCCAGCGGTAAGTACAACCGCAGCACGTAGTAGTAGAACTGGCGTGCCAAAGCGGGTAAGCAAACTACCTGCTGTCATAGCCAGAGCAGGCAAAGCGGGGAGAATATAAACGCCGCGTTTGCCAGGGCTGATACTAAAAAAAATCACGACAAGGACTGCCCAAATAAACAAAGATGCGTAGGCAGGCTTTTGTGCTAAGTGTTCACCGAAATGTTTGATATGCGCAAACAGGATGGCTACAGCAGGCAGCCAAAACAATGGAATGACTGAAGACAAAAAATAGTACCAGGGTTCGATATGGTGCCAGGCGTGAGTGTAACGCTGTGCTGTTTGTTTGAGCAGTATGTTGGACAAGTAGTGCTGGATAGTGACATCTTGCTTTATTAGCCCTAAATACAGTACAGGTGCCAGCCATAGAAGGATAACCAATAGCATGACCAGCGGGCCCAACATTGCTCGCTTGCGCCAGGCTGCCGCCGTTATCTGATGTTTGAGGGTATAAAAAGCGATGGGGAGTAATAATAAGACGGGAAGAAAACCAACGCCTTTGGTGATCACGCCCAAACCCATAAAAAACCAAGAAATAAAATACCATCGCCAGTGTGGAGTAAGAAAAAAGTGTTGAATAAACCCGTAAATGGCTATCCAGATAAAACAGGCCACCATGGCATCTATTTGAGCAAACTTTGCCTGAATCAAAAACTGTGGACAAAGGAGTAAAACCAGCACACTGGCTTTGGCTGTGTGTTCGTCAGATAGTTTTACAGAAAGCCTGTAGGTAAGTGCCAGTGTGACTGAGCTGGCGATGGCATTGGGTAACAGCATGGCCACTTTCAGACTGCCGGAAACGGCGTATATCAATGCGATCGTCCACATAAAAAACGGTGGCTTGTCAGGGTAGATTTCGTTGCCCCTCATAGGAATCAACCACTGCCCGGTTTCTACCATTGATTTGGCTACCAGTACGAATCTAGGCTCATCCGGAGGCCAGGCATCACGAAGGCCTATTCCACTGAATATTAGAACAGACGCAATTACTATTAGCCCATACCCTGATGAGAGAAAACGGCCGAAGTAAGGAAAGCGCAATTGTTGATTACTAAGCGTGCTTTTGGGGGGCCGAAGGAGCGTCATTGTTCTGCCTTGGATTTAATGCCTGGCAGTGATACCACTAACCCTATGCAAATAATCAGCCCGCCGACAGGTAGAACTTGTTGGAGGTAAGGGATATTGTCGATACCGCTGCCCAGTAAGGAAAACAATACAGTCTGGGGTAAAAAACCCAGTAAACTGGCGAAAAAAAATGCGGGAAAAGGAAGCTGCAAGACACCGGCGAGCAAGTTGGTGACAAGGTTGGAACCTATTGGAAATAAACGGGCAATGAGTACATTGCGAAAGCTAGACCGAGAGACAAATACTTGTGCCGTGCAGAGCTTTTTGCCTAACGCCCTTATTGCGAAAACGCGAAGTGGGCCTTTTGCCAGAGTATAGGTTATTGATGCTGAAACAGCGGTGAGTGTCAGCGCCACTAGTGTTCCGATGGAACTACCAAGCCCCGCGCCACAAAAAAAAGCAATTGCCTGACGAGGGAAACCTATACTCATTAATACAATGAAACAACTGTACAGGAGAGCAAGCGTATACGGGCTGGTTTGAGCAACAAATTGAGACAACCAAGCCGGGTCCTGACCGTGATCCCAAATTTGAGCGGTAAAAGTTAACGCGAAGTAACCCAGTACTATCATCACAATTGTGCCAGACAGCTTTGTGAAAAAGCGTATGACGGACAAGAGGCTATTCGTCATCGGGTACGCCATCAACGGTGTGGTGGAGTTTGTTGCGGTGCATTAGCCAGCGCACGCCCATGATGTCGATAAGTCCAGCCCAACCTCTATTCCATGCGGTGTAGTTTGAATGACCTTCAGCGCGTGACCGGTGATTGACGGGGACACAAATTACTTCTCCACCCAGTCTCTTGGTTAGTGCGGGTATATAGCGGTGCATGTGGTCAAAATAGGGAAGCATCAGAAAGGTTTGTCGGGGGATGAGCTTAAGGCCACATCCTGTGTCAGGTGTGTCGTCTTGAAGTAGCCACCGTCTCACCGTATTCGCTATTTTTGATTGCAGTTTCTTCCAGCCACTGTCCCGCCTTTTTTGTCGATGGCCAATTACACAAAAATGAGGGTTTTGTGATCGCTGAGCGGCGTTTAGCAGGCGCGGTATATCAGCAGGGTCGTTTTGACCATCAGCATCCAGTGTTACTATCCATATTCCTCGTGCGGCAAGTACACCTCGGTATACCGAGGTACTCTGACCACAACTGTAAGGGTGAGAAATTACACGACAAGTTATTGGCAATGACTCATTGAGTGAATTAATTAGTGAGGGAGTGTTATCGCTGCTGCCATCGTCAACCACAATTACCTCAGCGCAACAGCAAGACATGGCGTCGACTATTTCGTGAAGTAAAGACGACAGGTTTGCGGCTTCATTTTTGGCCGGCAGCACAACGCTGACATCAATTGGAAGCATAAGTTATACATCGCTGAGTGAAAGAAGTGTAACTCTATACGATAGACCTTAAGATAAACTTAAGTTTGTCAGGCTAGAATTCATACTCTAAAGACATGCGCAGTGTGTGATCTTTGCTATCGCCATTTAACCCCGCAATGAAACCTAACTCCCATTTTAATTGCTCTTGACGGTCGAAGCGCTTGATGCCCATAAATGCCGGGCCCACGCCGACGTAATCTTCAGCCACGTAGATTTCAATACCGGGTTGTACCTCAGGTAACCAACGGTAGCGAAATTTCACTTTTAGCTCACTTTCCCATTCATTGGGCACTGTTTCGCCCCATTCATAAACCAAATTTATATTCGTGGTCAGACTGTATTGTCCAAACTCTTTCTCAGTAAGTAGCCCTGCTTTAGCTTCCCAGTCGTTAGTGTTGTGTTGTTTCTCCAGTTCAAATAAAGTTCCCCAGTCCGCCCAGTACTGGCCTTGTTCTGTCATCATCCAGCGCAGTTCAAGTTCGTAACCTTCCAAACCAAAGTTATCGTACTCATCCCTGGAACCCACGATATATGCTTCAAGAATCGTAAATTCAGAGAGGGCATGACCAAACGAGAAACGTTGCAATAATATGTTGCCGTCGTCATTCTGCCGAGAGGTCAAACGCCATTCGAATTCTCTTTCGAAGGGCAGTACATAAGGGTGGTAAACCTTATCAACAGTGAAGTTGTCGGCATGAGCTAGCGAGCCTGGCAGTGCCATGAACAACGCGATAGCAACACTTGGACGGCTCATTGAGAGATCTCCTTTGTCAACGCTGCCCGTTTACTAAAAAGTGCGGTTAAGAGTGCAGGGGCGATAGCGGCAATCACAAACATTAACAAGTAGCTCAAAGACGGTGTGGCCTCGTAACCGAGAAACGCGTTCAACAAATGACCGTACTCACTGTTGTCACTCACTACCGTGCTGCTATCCCACAATTGTTGTGGTGTGGGAAATACGTCTGTTTGCTCGAGAAGAATAGCGACGTTGGCAACTTGGGCTGCAACAAATATACACAACAAAAAGTACGTTACTTTGGTACTCACAAAACAGGTGAGGCCAATGTTTAGTAGTATTGAAATACTCACACAAATGCCGAGCCCAATTGTTGTACCCAGTAGCAATAGTGTGTTGTCATTGCTTCTGGATAATTCGGATAGAAAATACACCATAAAATGCAGTGTATTGGGCAGGCTGATACCCGCGAGCAGTAAAGTCATACCGAAAGCCGGCAACGGAGCATTAATGGCTAGCTTCCACCCAGTAAGACAAAGTCCTGTCCAGGCCGTAAACAGCAGCAGGGACTTGAGTAACTCGAAACCAGCGCCATCTGCTAATTGTGAAATATCATCTAACCATAGGTGGGTTACGTACGCCAAAACCGCTATTGCCACTAGCCGCGAGGAAAGCCACAGACGGGTCGTGTCAGAAAATGCCAGCAAAAAGCTGACTAACAGAAAAACGGGCAGGGTATCCCGAAGAAACAGTACAACAGTATTAATTAACATTTTCTGTCTCCTGAGCGGGTTTTACAATTACCTTGCCAACCGCTTTGTTAGGGTGGTATTCGCCAAAGAATGGGTATTCACCGGGCTGTAGCGGGCCGATGAAGATAGTCCCCTTACTGCGGGCAAAGATTACTTTTTCGCGGTTTAACGCAAAGCTGTCGATTTCTTCAGGGGTGCCGTCATGGTTGATGAATGTCAGCTTTACCTTTTTGTTGGCGGGTACAGTTACTTCCTGCGGATAAAAGAGGTGTTCTTGTATCTCCACGATAATCTCAGGCAGGGCCAGGGCATATGGTGGATAAAAAGTCATTGCACTTAGTAGCACAGTAAAAGGCAATTTAAATGATGCTGTCATGGCCAAAAACAACCTCAACTTCAAGGCCGCCTAATTTTGCTTGCTTCAGTGTCATGGTGGCGAAGTGTAATTCTACAATTTGTGATACGATGGCTAAACCCAGTCCACTTCCAGTGGTTGTGTTACTATTCGCGGCGCGGACAAAACGTTCTAACACGCGGAGGCGCTCTTCTTCTGGAATACCCGGGCCAGAATCACTGACCTTCAGTACTACGGCAGCGCCATTTCGTTGAATATCAACGATAATTTGGTCCCCGGGGTGCGAATAATGACTGGCATTGGCAATGAGGTTTTGCAGTAATGTATACAGCATAAAAGGTGAGCTGCTAAGCCAGGCCTCTTCTCCTTCCAAGGAAATATCCTGTTGTTTCAATTCAATCTGGCTATATAAATCGCTAATCACATCCTGGGCGACAAAGTAAAGATTTACTGGCTCACGTTGTGTAACAAATGTGTCTGGACTGGTGCGAGTAAGCATTAAGAACTGGTTGACGGCGTGAATCATTCTGTCAGTATCGTTTTGAAGTGAACTGAGTAAGTCACCTTTGTCTCCTAACTCCTCGGTAATATTGTGAATATTAATTTTCATGACACTTAACGGGGTACGGAGCTCATGGGCTGCGTTTGAGGCAAATTGTTGTTCCCGTTCAAATGCTGCGCTTAATCGTTTGAACATGGAATTAAGTGTGTTAACCACAGGTTTGAGCTCGCTGGGCTCGCGGCTTAATTCAATGGGTGCAAAATCGTTTCCTTGTCGCTGTGCCAATGAGCGGGATAGCTGTTTCAACGGTGCCAGGCCCCAGCTAATACCGAAAAATAAAATAAGGGCGAGAATGGGGACGCTCACAATAAACGGGGTGATGGCTGCTACTGTTAGCGCATCGGTTAACGCATAGCGGTTTCTAAGGGGTTGAGCAACCATGTACCAGGTTTGTCCTTTATCTTGCGAATAGGCGTAAACGCGCCAACGTTTACCCATTGCATTCACTTCTGAGTAACCACTGCTGAATGTTGTTAATGGGCGCGTAAAATTATCAATAGACGTGCTCATCAGCTTGCCATTGTGCCAGATTTGAAAAAATAGCGCCGTTTCTTCTTCTATGGTTTCTCCCTGAATAAGGGCAACTGCTTGCGTGAGTTGCACAAGTTCACTGTCGAGAAGTGTATTGGATATAGCAAGTGTGGCGCGGTAACCGTGAAGGGCGGCGCTGAATACCACCAAAACCAGCGCACTGATTAGGGTTAAAATAAGAAAGCGACGAATAGAAGACAAATCAGTCTCCGGATTTAGATATACAATACCCTACACCGCGTATGGTTTTAATAAAGTGGTCAGGCATTTTTTTTCTGAGGTGACTGACGTGTACTTCTATTGTGTTGCTCGTCACTTCTTCACCCCATTCGTAAAGTTTGTTCTCAAGTTGATGTTTGCTGAGCACCCGTCCTGCATTTTCCATCAATGCTTTTAGTAACATGAGCTCTCTGCGGGGTAAGTGTAAATTTTTTCCGTTGATAGTTAATGAGTGGTGCACCGTATCAAGGGTTACATTTTTCACTGTAACAACGCTCTGAGATGCGGTACCTATGCGACGTTCCAAGACTCTGAGCCTGGCGAGTAACTCGTCAATATCAAAGGGTTTTGGCAGATAGTCATCCGCGCCTGTATCTAAGCCGGAAATTTTGTCAGTGGTTTTGTCTCTTGCCGTTAAAATGAGAACGGGCAACTGAGCTTGTTGCCGCCTCACTGTTTTAAGTACGTCCAGACCATCCATGTCGGGCAGGCCTAAATCCAGAATTATCAGATCATTTTGATTGATAGCCAGGGCATTTAGGGCCGATTTGCCATCAAAAACACAATCGACCACATAATTGGCTTTTCGCAGGGAATGGGTTAACGCCGCTGACAACGGAACGTCATCCTCTACTAACAACACTCTCATCGCTGCTGTGCTCGCTAGTTGCAGATATTCAAAAGGTAGCACAATTACCTTAAGAAAAGCTTAAGGTAATGGCAAGCTGGCAAATCAGATAAGCGGTTACTTAACGGTCTGCATGTTCTTCGCAGGGTAAGGAGCAAGCAAGGCAGTCACCAGTTCTGTGAGATTTTGCTGAATGGCGATGCTGTCTTTTGCATCGAGCTCGGTACTTCCCACGGCGCTATAAATAAATTGCCCGCCTTTGACCACATCAATTTGTAAATTCTGATATTGACTCTCCTGCTCACCCACAGGCACGCTAAATACGCTGCCTAAAGAGATGCCACCAGAACGGCCAAAGGTACCGGTACCCAAGCCAAAGCTGATTGACTTTCCCTCTTCTTTTTTTGCAGTGGAAGGATAAAACACCACGGTGACATCCGCTTCGCCCTGGCTTGCAGCGCGAAGCCCTTTGTGGGTGAGAATGGTATTGATAGTCGCCATCATATGGTTTGCAATGGTTTTATTGCTAACATTCACCGGAGGCTGAATGTAGAAGGTATCAATGGCAGCAAAGTTCTGTTCTTTACTGATGCTGATTTCAGGTTTGTTTGACGCGCAACCGGCGATGGCGATAAGTAAGGCTATCAATAATAAAAATTTTCGCGTGTAGGCGCTCTGCATCATTGTTTCTCGCTGATAGGGGACTAACTAAGTATACGTGAGTTTAAGCTGGGGTGGATCGCTCTTTTCGCGTTACCCGGTATCGCCATCTGAATACACCCAGTACAAATAATACGAATACCGTCACACCACATAAAGTCCAAAAAATTCTACCGACAATGCCGAACAAGGTTCCATCGTGCAGAGGATGAAGCCAGTTCATCATGGTGTTGAGCTTGCCCTGTTCATAGTAGTCGAACGTTTCCAGTACCTGCCCTGTCGAGCCATCGATGTAAATATAGGTGTGTGGAAAACGCCGGGAAGGGTCTCCTGGTACCTGAACGCGAATGCGATAATAGTTTTTCGCGCTGTTTGTATCTGGGGTTTCTATCCATGCACCAACAGCGCTGTCAAACTGTGTAAGGGCAATCTGCAATGCTTCAGATGGTGGAATAAAGTTCTGCTTCTGGGACGCGAGCGGGGTGACTTTTGGTGAGTCTGCAGGGCCGAGTAAAGGCGCTGCGATGCGGCGAGTTTCCTCCGGCAATGCTAACATTACCCCAGTAATGCAAAGCAATAACAGCGGTATAGCAAAACAGAGCCCGATTAGCTTGTGCCAGTCGTACAATTTTACCGCCACATTATGGGTGTGCCTTACGCTGAGTTGCTTTTTCCAGTGCTTGGGCTTGGGCCACCATGCCCACAACCCACTGATCAGTATGTAAGTGCAGCCTATTCCTAGGTAACCTACTACTATACCACCGATGGGGCCGGCCAACAGGCGAAAGTGCAGGTTGTACATCCATGTCGCGAAATATTGTCCCCAAAAGTCCCGTCGTAGCACCTGTTTGCCGTCTTTTGTTAACCAAACCATCATGGGAGCGAAATCTTCATCAGCCGTTTCTTCGGGTTGGTAGTACCGAGCAGAAATGAAGGGACTGGACGGATTTACTTCAAACCGCCAGGAGCGGGTCTTTTCAGGGTACGCCTTACCGAGCGTGACAAACGCAGTATCGTAATCGGCGACGCTTGACGCTGTTTCTATTGCGGGCAAATTAAAAGATGAATCCAGCTCGTTGTAAAACACCAAAACAGCACCAGACAACCCTATAATGACGAAAATTAAACCTACGGACAGTCCCAGATAGAAGTGGACACGTCTGTGGAGTTTTCGCCAGTTTAGCATAACCTGAATACCTATTTTTTGCGTGCTCACGCTTCACTGATACACAGTGCTGACGACGAGAAGGCGCTACAACTTAAAAGCTGCCCAAGTATTTTCTGAATCAATGTATTCTGCAATGCGACAAATTGTCGCACCTCAAAACCAATTAATATCAATATGTTGTAACCAGCTTTCCGTGAGTTTGTAAATTTAAATCGCATTGTGTTTTTTAAGTGTTTTTAAATTGTAAATGAATACGTATGCAGGGCATTGCTCTCTTTTTGAACAAAACTGTAACATTTGGTGTGGAACGATAAGTGGCATTCCAAGGGGATGGAAGGCCGGAAAATGTCGACAAAAAACAGGAATGGGACACCAAATGAAAACATTTAAACCCAGCACTATCATGGCAGCGTTGATGAGCAGTGGCTTAGCTATTGGCGCTATACCCGCTTTCGCTCAAACTCCTGACTCGTCAGGCAATAACACACAGGAGAAAGACGGTGAGGTATATGAGCGCATTGAGGTGCGGGGGTTCAGTACCAGCCTTATTCAGTCTCTAAACCAAAAGCGATTTTCCGATACCGTTTCAGAGCAGATTTCGGCAGATGATCTCGGGGGGTTGCCCGATGTGTCTATGGCTGATGCATTAACGCGTTTACCAGGGATATCTGCGGTGCGTACCGGCGGACAGGCGGCGCAGATAAATATTCGTGGTTTGTCTGGTGACTTTGTATTTTCCACGCTAAATGGCAGGGAGCAGGTGTCTACCAGTGGCAGTCGCGCCATTGAATTTGACCAGTATCCATCGGAACTCATCAGTGAAGCGGCAGTATATAAATCGCCCAAAGCATCGCTGATTGAAGGCGGTATCGCAGGTACTGTTGAACTTCGAACAGCGTCGCCACTGGCCATTGAAGAACAGCATAAATTTAGCGCCAATGTACGGGGTATGTATAACGACAGGGCTTCAGAAATATCCGATGCCAAGGAATACGGACATCGCCTTAGTTTTTCCTATCAGGGTAAATTTCTGGACGACACCTTAGGCGTATCGTTGGGTTATGCGCGGTTGTTTCAGCCAAGTGTGTCAACACAATTTATTGGCCTTGCCTACAACGGCAATGTCGACGTCGATATGGTGGAGGGTGATACAGACGGGCCGGAAAACTGTCCTGAGTGTGAAAACATTTCGGAAGGTTTTGAAATGCAACACAAAGGCGGTGAAGAAACCCGCGATGGTTATGTAGCGGCGTTTGAATGGGCGCCCACTGACACCTTTACGTTAAAAGCGGATGCGTTTGTTTCTAAATTTGATTCAGAAGAATTCGCCCGGGGCTTTCGGGTAAAACTAGGGGGCGTGAACGCAGGGATCACTAACCCGGTTATTGTGAATAATAGTGTTGTTGGCGGCACGTTTTCCCGAACCAACAGCAGTTTTACCAGAGTGGAACTGGTAAACGATGATAATCAGGATTTCGACAGTATTGTCAATTTAGGGGTGAACGCAGCGTGGGAAATTACCCCTGATTTTGCCGTACAGTTTGACGTTTCACGCTCTAGCGCAAAAAGTGATTTTCGAAACGGACTGCTGTGGTCACTGGTGGCGGAAGACGCCACGGCAGATGCACCAACGTTCGATGAAGATATCCAAATATCCTATTTGTTAAACGGACTCAATTTACCGGATATCGGCTTTAGCCAGACAGACGCTTTTTCTGATATCGATCGTGTAATGGTGAGCAAATATGGCATTTATCCTTATGAGAACAAAGACGAGCTGGATGCCTATAAAATTGATTTCCAGTATTACGTCGACCTGCCTGTGATAACCGGCTTTGAATTTGGCTATCGTTATTCTGACAGGGAATACAATAACGACCGTTCGGTATTTGAATATGGCAACGACAGCGCGTTTTCGGTTAGCGAGCCGCCCTTAAGATTAACCAACGACATGGTGGAAGTGGTGGATTGGCAGGGGGATTTTGCCTATTTCCCCAGTTATCTATCCATTGATTTAAACCGAGCGTTGAATGCATGGTTCCCCGACGGCAGGCCAGAGCCTCTGCAAACCTGGGGGCCGGGTGCTGCGGGTGTGATCAATGGCCCGGGTTCTGGTCCGTCTTCAGCCTGGACGCTACAAGAAAGTGGCGATGTGTTTGAAACGGTGAATTCTGCCTATCTGATGGCCAATATTAACACCGAAGTGGGCGATATTCCGGTGACAGGTAATGTGGGTGTGCGCTATGTGAAAAGTAAACAAAGTTCCACCACACTGCAGCGGGCTACACAAACGGTAACCGATCCGGAAACCGGTGTTTCTGTTGAGGTGAGCGACCCAACGGCAGGCGCGCAAAATATTGTTGATGAAGCGGGCCTTATCAATAACTTTTATCGTCCTGACTTCCTGACTCATGAATACAGCGACGTACTGCCGTCTATCAATCTGAACTTCAAGTTTACCGACAACACGCAATTGCGACTGGCAGCAGCAAAAGTCATGGGCCGTGCGCCAATTAACCGGTTTGCGGCCAATGCGTCCACCAACATTGAGGTGGTGACAGCCCTTCAAGACAGGGATTCGGGAGAAATTACCTTATCAACGCCCACCGCAAGGGTAAATGGTAATGCCAGTAACAGTCCGTATCTCGAACCCTTTTATGCCACGCAATACGACATCTCATGGGAGTACTATTTTAGCGAATCGGACGGTGCACTGGTGATTGCCGGGTTTTACAAAGACATTGAATCTTTTGTAGAAGACATCGAGATTGACCCTTACGATTTTGCAGCCAACGGTGTGGTGATCCCTGACTCCATTCAAGTGCCTGTCTATTTAGCCCCTGAGTTTTCCGGACAGGAAACTGAACTGGCCAGAGATGAAAACGGGGCGCCTGTTTTCGTTACCGTGCCCACGGAAAATGGCAGCTACCGCACTGCGGTAAACAATGCAGAAGGGGGTTATGTTCGCGGACTAGAGGTGGCATATACGCAAATTTACAGCATGTTGCCTGGCATGTGGTCTGGGCTGGGGGTGAACGCCAGTTTCTCGTACACCGAAAGCGAAATACAGCGGGTGCTGGGCAATGGTGTCTACGCTTCAGACTTACCAGGGCTGTCAGAAAACGTGGCTACGCTAACCGTCTTTTGGGAGTACGAAGGGTTTGAAACCCGCCTTTCTACCCGATATCGCGATGCCTTTGTGTCGCAGCAAGTGGCAGTGAACGATCAAGTCGTGAACTTCGATTCTGAATTGGTAATGGATTACCAGGCATCCTATGAAATTGACGATAGCTGGAGCGTGTTATTTCAGATAAACAACCTCACCGATGAGCCTACTAAGAGCTATTTTTCTTCCGATGAGCAAACCGGCACGATCCAGTTCTTTGGCACGCAATATTACCTGGGGATGACATACCAACTATGAAAAAGCACATCCTAACTACAAAAACAGGGCGAGTGCACCAGCACGCAAATACTCAGGAGAAAACTATGTTTAGTCGCTTACGGATATGGCAAATTGCTGCGTTCATTACAGCAGCATTACTACTTAGCGCATGCGGAGGATCTGGTGTGGAATCAGGCTCTAATGAGCTGCTCACGTGCTCAGCCCCCAATGTACCAGACCCAACAGGGGAGTTCTGTGTAGCACCACCTCCTATTCAGTGTGATGCACCTACCGTACCTAATGAAACTAACGATGCTTGTGTGGTGGGCGCAGACCCAACGCTGCCAGAGCCTGTGTTTACACCGTCTGCCAACCAAGCGGTACTTTATTACAACCGCGCGGCGGTGGATGCTGACAACAGCAGTAGCGACCCGGCTTATGAAGGCTGGCGATTACATACCTGGAACAACGATAGCTGCGATGCGTATGCCGACGCCGACACTGACTGGGCAAATGGCCGGGTACATACCGGAATCGACCCAAATTATGGTGCTTACTGGGTACTGGAATTAAAAGAAGGCTATGGAAGCTGCCATAACTTTATTATTCACAAAGGCACCGACGATGCGGGCAAAGAAATGGGCGGCGGCGATTTTCAAGGCTCGCTCATTCAGGACGACGCTGATTTTGTACGTATGAATTTCACGTTGTCTGGTGAACCCACCCTTTTTGAATTTCCTATTTTATCTCTTGGACCACAACCAGTGGCCATTGAAGGACTGGGCGCGCATTGGTTAGATGCGCAAACGCTATTGTGGAATGTGCCTGATAACGTCGCAGAAGTGAAATTGCATTATTCTGCACAAGCTGAGCTCAAGACGTCTTTAGAATCAGGCATTAATGGCACAGCTGTGACACTCATGCCAACAACGCTCAGCGAAGAACAAACTGCGAGGGCGCCGCACCTTGCGTCATTGACTGCATGGGAAGGCGATTGGTCGGATGAAGACGCCAAAACGGTACTGACAACACAGGCGGTAGTTGGTGGTTATGACGCGGATGGCGCGTTAGTGCTTGCTACGGGTATTCAAATTGCCAACGCCATTGATGCTCTGTATACCCTTGGTGAGGACGACGCTGATGAAGCGCAGTTAGGGGCTATTTACACTGATGCGGGTATAACGGTTGCACTCTGGGCACCAACTGCTCAGAGCGTTTCACTGTTGCGTTATAACGACGACAAAACACTGGCGCAGCGTTATGATATGACGCGTGACGAGACCTCTGGCGTGTGGCGATACGAAGGCGATATGTCTTTTGACCGTCAGCTTTATCGTTATGAAGTCACAGCGTATCACCCGTCGACTGGCAAGGTGGAAACACTCCTTGTGACTGATCCCTATTCGCTGTCAGTGACCACCAATGGACGATTCTCCCGGTTTGTTAATCTCGACGATGACGATTTAAAGCCGGACGGATGGGATACCCATACTATTCCTGCTATTACCAACCCGGAAGACGCGGTTATTTACGAAGGCCATATACGGGATTTCAGTGTTCGTGATATGTCGACCTCAGAAGCCTATCGCGGCAAGTATCTGGCGTTTACAGAACAAAATACGGCGCCTGTGGAACACCTGCGCAAGCTGGTGGACGCTGGGCTTAATTACTTCCACATTCTGCCCGCAAATGACATCGCCACCATTGATGAAGACCCTGTAAAAACCGTTGGTTTATACGATACGGTTGGCGACTTATGCCGTTTAAATGCCGGTGCAGCTGTGTGTGAGGAAGAAAGCGCAGGAGCGATGCTCATCGATGTTTACAACAGCTACGACCCGTTGGCCGAAGGGGCAAAAGCACAGCAGTTGACCAACGACATGCGCGGCATAGACGGGTTTAACTGGGGTTACGATCCCCACCACTTCAATACTCCGGAAGGCAGTTATGCCTCAAATGCAGAAGGCGTTGAACGTATCGTAGAAATGCGCGCTATGATCCAGGCATTGCACGAACTTGGTCTTCGGGTAGCACTTGATGTGGTGTACAACCACACCAATGCATCCAGTGTGTTCTCTAAATCTGTCCTCGATAAGGTGGTACCTGGCTATTATCATCGCTACGAGGCAGACACCGGTGCTATCGTTCGGGAAACCTGTTGCGAAGATACGGAACCGCGCAATGTCATGATGGAGAAATTTATGCAGGACTCGCTGATGATGTGGGCGAAGCATTACAAGTATGATGCGTTCCGCTTTGACATCATGAGCCAGGCTACCCGCGATACCATGGTACGTTTGCGCGATGCTGTGCAAACTATCGACCAGGATAACTACTTCTACGGCGAAGGCTGGACCAAAATTGACCGTGGTTACGAGCAGGCAAACCAGCTCAATATGGCGGGCACGGAGATAGGTACTTATAATGACCGCATTCGCGAGGCCATTCGTCAGGGAAATATCTTTAGACCGGATTCAGACGCCCTGTTAAGCGATCAGGACCGGGTGAAGATGGGCATGATTGGTACGCTCAAAGACTACATCCTTGAAACCTCAGCGGGCACGGCAGGCGCAACCAGTAATTTGGGCGGGTATGCTGAAGACCCTGCAGACATTATTAACTATGTGTCTAAGCACGATAACCAGACGTTGTGGGATCAACTCAACTACACCTTGCCCCATGACATTACCCTGGAAGAGCGGGTGCGGGCACAAAATGTTGCCATGGGCATTAATCTGGTTTCTCAAGGTATTCCCTTCCTGCAAATGGGCGGTGATATGCTGCGTTCCAAGTCCATGGACAGAGATTCCTATGATTCTGGCGATTGGTTCAACTTTATCGATTTCACCTACGACACCAATAACTGGAACGTGGGCTTGCCTATTGCTGATAAAAACGAAGATCGCTGGGCTGAAATGGGCGAGTTCATTTATAGTCCGGAACGCGCGGCCGCGATGTCAGACATTATGTTTGCTTCAGATGTGTTTGCCGAACTTTTGTCTATTCGCATGTCGAGCCCCTTATTCCGCCTGACAACTGCAGAAGATATTATTGACCGGGTGGGCTTTCACAATATTGGCAGTCGCCAACAAAAAGGGCTCATTGCCATGAGCATTGACGATGGTGTTGCGCCAGACAGTGAAGAGAGCCGCACCGATCTGGATATGATGAACGATGCAGTAATGGTGTTGGTCAACACTGGCTATGAAGAGAAATCAATAACGGTGAACACCGCCACTGGTTTTATGTTGCACGGTATTCAGGCCGCTTCTGTAGATAGTGTGGTGCGCGGCGCCAGCTTTACTGAAGGTGAAGATGGCAACGGCACATTCACGGTACCCGCCATGACCATTGCGGTGTTTGAAAAACCACAATCCGGCGCTCAGGGCTATGGTTTGTCTTCTTACGCCACGGCAGGCGCACCTGATGTAGTGCCTTATGGCGATACGGTGGCTTATTTGCGCGGTGATATGAACGGTTGGAGTACCGATGATGCTTTCACCTACCAGGGAGATGGCGTATATACCGTGGCTGTTGCACTAACGGGTGGAACGACATACGGCTTTAAATTCGCGTCTGAAGATTGGTCTACCGTTAACTTTGGCGCCGATGACGGTGACGATGGTTCAATGATGGAAGAAGTCGAAAAAGTACTGGCACGAACCAATAATAACCTCGCGTTTACGCCGGCTATTGACGCCACCTATCTGTTTACAGTGGATGCCTCTGACAGTGAAGCGCCTGTACTTACCGTAGAAAATGAAGAGCCTTACATAGGAACGGCTATTTATCTGCGTGGTGCTATGAATGGATGGGGCACAGATGAAATGTTTGCTTATCAGGGAGGTCGTGTCTATACCTTTGCCAGAGACATGGAGCCCGGTACTTATGAGTTTAAGGTGGCCTCTGAAGATTGGAGTACAGTGAACTTTGGCGCGTTGTCGGGTGACGACAGTGATAGAAATATCGAACCAGGTCAAACGGTTGGTATAGCGGCGACAAACGACAACTTAGTGCTTACTATTACTGATAGCGCCCGCTATGTGTTTGTTTTCGACACGTCAGACATGAACGCCCCTACCATCGGTGTATTCAAAGAAGCGTATTGGGGCAGCACAGAGGTGTTTGTCCGCGGTGGAATGAATGGTTGGGGTGTGACTGATAAGTTTACCTACCTTGGTGAAGGCGTGTACACAGCTGATGTTTCCTTAAGCGCCGGCACTGTGGAGTTTAAGGTAGCTTCGGAAGACTGGGCAACGGTGAATCTGGGTAACCCTAACGATGCTGCATCTAACATGGTGGTAGTAGGTGAAGGAAAAGTGTTGGGGGGCAGCAATAACAATCTGGTGATGGAAGTACCTGCCTCCGGGTTATACGAGTTCCGAGTGACAGGGCCAGATGGCAACGCCCCCGTACTTACTGTGACGTTAAAATAACCACACAGGCTTAAGTAGGATATAAACCCAAACCGCGGCATTCGACCGCGGTTTTTTTTTGCGCTTGAGCCGTTATAAAGTAATACTGCTATTTTGATTAACCATGTTGATAAGGACACAAGCTCTATGGATAAACAACGGCGTTCTCTTTTGGTCGCGACCGGGGCACTGGGTGCCGCGACAGTGTTACCAGCTTCTGCTAACAATACATCTTGTGATAGTGGTGCGTTACCGTCAGTGGTGCATATGGTGTATTTCTGGCTGCGCAACCCGTCTTCAGAATCAGACAGAGATAAACTTATCAGTGGCTTAAGAAGTCTGACTGCCATTCCTGAAATTGCCAGTTTACACGTTGGCTTGCCAGCTTCAACGTTGAAACGAGATGTTATTGATAACAGCTTTCACGTCTCTGAGTTGATGATGTTTCATTCTGTGGCTGATCAGGACACCTATCAAAACCATCCGCTACACGTAAAGTTTGTCGAGGAGCACGCGCACCTGTGGGACAAGGTTGTGGTGCACGATTCCATTAGCGCCCCGTAAATCGGGTAGTAACGTTTAAAGGTATTTGTAATTTGCCTTACTTGATATATGATTTGCTACGTTATGTAGCAAATCATAGTTAAGGATATATTATGGGTATCGTGAAAATCTCCGACGCACTGCACGAGGAAGTGAGAAAAACCAGTGCGGTCATGGAGCGGTCTATCAATTCACAAGCAGAATTTTGGCTCAAGATCGGTCGTATCGCCGAGCAAAATCCTACACTGACCTACGAACAAATTATTGCGCAGGAAATGCGTGCGCAGCAGGTCGCTTTAGTCAGGATCGGTAATGAGTAAGGCCAATGTCAAAAGCGCAGACGAGATTGCGCTTATGCGTGAGTCAGGCAAATTACTTGCCCGTGTATTCGTCGAGCTAGACAAATACATCGCACCCGGTATCTCCACCCTGGACGTCAACGACTTTGTAGAAGCTTTTATCGTTAATGAACTTAAGGCGCGTCCGGCGAGCAAAGGGCAGTACGGTTATGGATATGTACTGAATGCGTCTATCAACGAGGTTGTATGCCACGGTGTACCGTCACCGGCTAAAAAGCTAAAAAATGGCGACATCGTGAATATTGATATTACCCTGGAAAAAGATGGGTTTATTGCAGACAGCAGCAAGATGTATCGCATTGGTCGGGTACTTCCCCTTGCTTCTTCCCTCGTTGATGCCACTTACCAAGCCATGTGGGAAGGTATTAAATCCGTCAAGCCCGGTGCCAGACTGGGCGATATTGGTCACGCTATTCAGCGTTATGCTGAAGAAAAGGGGTTTAGCGTCGTCAGGGATTATTGTGGGCACGGCATTGGGCGGGAAATGCACGAGGCGCCGCAGGTTCTGCATTTTGGTGATGCCGACACGGGCGAGGTGCTTGAAGCCGGCATGACTTTCACCATTGAGCCCATGATTAATCAAGGTACTCATAAAACCAAGATGAAAAAAGACGGCTGGACAGTGGTAACCCGGGATAAAAAGCTTTCTGCGCAATGGGAACACACTATTTTGGTTACGCCTTCAGGCTATGAGGTGTTAACACTGCGCCCTGAAGAAGCGTTGCAGTAGGTATGGCCAGTACGAAAATTAAGACAGGTATTAACCAAATAACCCTGACCTTCCTTTGAGCCTGTTGGCACAAAAAGAGGCTCTTCTGTTAATGTATGTTTCCCAAAGCTATAACTGTCTACTCTACCGGTTTTAGTATTAACCCGGGCTACGGCATTATATTCTCCAGCAGGGGCGTCGGCATTGGCATGCACACCAAATTGAAAGGTGGTTGGTGTGCCGGTAAAACGTCCGTGTTTTTACGTCATTTAAGATGACATCCGCATTTTCATACCAGCAGGCGTTTATGGTTAGCGCGATGTCTCCTTATTGATACCATATAACCTTGCTGTGGTTTCGATTTTGAGACAAGGATATTCTTGTACTTTGTCGGATGCCGACATGAGTGTGTCGGTTAAGTGTATGTGAGCGAGTAAGAAATAAAGTATGATTTGCTTATCATTATAATAATACTGAAAATTTAACTTGATTATGGCGTTACTATGGACGGTTTTACTTTTTATCTTTATCTATTCAGCATCATCAGCCGCACAACTTTTACCTAACCCAAACTACACCAGCTATAACATTGAAGATGGTTTATCAAATAGTATGGTATACACCATTGCTCAAGATGGTGATGGTTATATGTGGTTTGGGACTGAGGATGGACTGAACCGTTTTGATGGAAAGAATTTCAAGGTATACCGCTTTGATCCGACAGATGCAAATAGCTTGGTGGGAAATAGTATTAATCAAGTTTATCTGGCACCTGACAATTCTCTATGGATAGCGACCCATAATGGGATCAGCCAATACCATAAAGCGTCAGATAGTTTCACCAGTTATGATATTTCTAGCGGTTTGTCTCACAACAATATTCAAGCGGTACTTAAAGTAGGTAATGAATTATGGTTAGGCACAGATAATGGTTTAAATGTAGTCAACATAACCACGCGAGAAGTATCGGTCTTCCCTGTCAGCGGTAATGGTAATGGAACCAATCATAAATCCATTCGTTCATTGGCAATACAAGGAAATTACATTTGGATTGCGACTTGGGGAGGCGGTTTAAATCGCTATGATCTTACGTTAAAGCGCTTTGATTATTTTCGCCATGATTTGAATGATGATCGCAGCCTGAGCGGTGATACTGTGTATACCGTATTTAACACGACTGAGAACGAAATTTGGATTGGCAGTGTACTTGGTGGCTTAAGCCGATTTAAAGCAGATTGTGAGTGCTTTGAACGATTAAACCTAAATCCAGACTATCAGCAATTGACTGTACCTAACTTGGCTGAAGGCGCAGATTCGTTGTGGATTGCAACTAATAATGGTCTGAGTCAATTTTCATTTGAAACTCAAACGTTCAGCAATTACCCAATGCTTAAACCTTATGAGCTTGGCAATATCACCCGCGATGTTCGTTCAGTATTTATCAGTCTAGATGGCACTATTTGGCTAGGCAGTTTTCAAGGTGGTGTGATAGCCATTCCTGCTAATGGCTTTGCAATTCAAACCTATCAGTATTCAGAACAGGCTCAAAATAGCCTAAAATCCGACGATATAAATTCATTAATGCTCAACAATGGCTATCTCTGGACTGGCGCCGTTGGTGGCTTATATCGCTACCCAATTTCAGATGATGGTAGGTTGGGTAAAGCAGAGTTAGTGCTTGATACCTTTACCCTAAAAATAGAACCATCTATAGACGGCAGTTTTTGGTTGGCGACAAACAATGGCTTGTATCACCTTGATGCCGCACTGAATACGATCTCACACAATGACCATTCCAAATTAATACCTGATATTGCTGGGGAAGGCGCAGTTTTAGATGTAGTTGAAACTACACAAGGCCAGATCTTTGTAGCGAATTGGCGTGGTGGATTAACAACGCTGGTGGATGAATATCAGGGTGATTTTAAGCAAGTGGGTGTTAGTGGCAATGCACGGGGTATCAAAGCAAACTCCAATATTTATGCACTTGCAGAAGACCAGAGTAACCAACTTTGGATTGGGACGATGGACGGAGTAAATCGTTATGATATTGAAAGCGATGAAATTCACCACTACACACTACAATTAAGCGATAACCAACCCCAAATTACTGTCTACTATCTGTATGTCGATGGTGCAGAGCTATACCTTGGCACCAGCAACGGCGTTTATCAATATCAACCATCTTCAGATACATTTAAGCACTATCCGTTACCGCTAAAAAGTCACTACATACAGGCTATAACAAAGGAGTCGCAAAACATCTTTTGGTTGTCGACATTTAATGGTCTGTATCGTTGGAATAAATCAACGAATCAACTAAAAGCATTCTTTAAACGCGATGGGTTACAAAGTAGTGAGTTTAATACCAAGGGTGTTGCAACTGGCGTTGATGGAAGCCTTTATTTTTCAGGTATTGATGGTGTTTCAAAAATTATTCCCGAGCGATTAATGCAAGGTGATTCTGCCGCTAGTTTGAGATGGATTTCACCCGATAGCAAAGCATTGGTTAGCGCTCCCCTTAGTTTAGAGTTCATGGCGTCAACAGACACGATTGCACTTGAGTACTTCGTTGATGATTTCTTTCAACCCGAACAACGCCGATTTAGGTATCGTTTAAATGAAGGTAAGTGGATTAATAATGGTAATGCTAGCAGTATTCAACTCAGTGGTTTAGCAAAAGGCTTGTATCGCATTGAACTCCAGTATTCACACGATGGAACAGAATGGAATAATGCACAAAGTGACGTAAACATCTTGGTAAGCCCACCTTATTATCAGTCAGATATTGCACTAACCTTATATTTCTTATTATTGATATTCACAGGCTATGGTTATTATCGGTATCGAACAAGCTTTCTATTAAGGCAAAAAGCGCAACTTCAGAAAACAGTAGATGAAAAAACGGCTGAGCTAGCTTCTACGTTGGATCAAAAAAATCAGTTGTTTGCCAATATATCTCACGAGCTTAGAACTCCTATTACTTTAATCAATGCTCCAATTGAACAATTAGCTCAACAACCTAACTTAACTGAGCAGCAGAAAAAGCTTATTCATTTGGCTAAGAATAATGGCAAGCGATTATTTGGCTTAGTTGAGCGGATATTACACCTTAGTAAAGTTGAACAAAAAGAAAAGCAAGTTAAGCCTATTAATATTGATGACTTACTTATACGTTATGTGATTGCCTTTGAGCCTTTGATGCAGCAAAAAAAGATTAAATTACAACAACATCTGAATAGCAATGTAATCATAGAAGCAGATAAAGAAGATCTGGTTTCGATACTTGAAAACCTACTTTCCAACGCATTGAAATACACAAGTGCTGAAGGTTGGGTAAAACTCGATTCAATGCTGGTCGATGGTAAATATCAGCTCATTGTTGAAAATCAGCACTCAGGATTAGCAAATGAGCAAACAAACAAAATATTCGATCGATTTGAACGATTAGGTCAATCCGATTCTGAACCAGGTTTTGGTTTGGGTTTATCGCTGGTACGAGATATATGTAGCCAAAATGGTTGGAAGATAACCTGCTCAAGTAAAACAGGTTCAGTCGCTTTTAGTTTAACCATTAATGATTTTTACACAGAAAGCAACCAAGAGTCTCCAGCTCAAAGGCAAATAATAGAGCTTGGTTCTGGTAAGGCAGCATCTAGCAATAAAGAACAACAATCACTGCTGATTGTAGAAGACAATGATGAATTACGAGGTTTCCTGGTTGATTTATTATCAAGCGATTATAAAACATTCAATGCAGCCAATGGTTCAAAAGGGTTAAAGCTCGCCATTGAACACATTCCAGATTTGATAATCTCAGATGTCATGATGCCACAAATAGATGGTTTCTCGTTAGTGAAAGCCCTTGCTGATCATGATAATACCAGTCATATTCCTGCCATTTTATTAACAGCTAAAGCGGATGAAGAAAGCGAATTAAAAGGGCTGGAATTGGGGGCGGTGGACTACATAGCAAAACCTTTTGATGCTCGGCAATTACTCCTAAAAGTTAAAAACACACTGGAGCGACAAAAGCTAAGGTTTAAAACTCAGCAAAATACAGATGACCCCATTGAAAGCATTATTAGCGAACGCGATCAAAAATTCATTGAGCGTTTAAATCAGCTAGTCGAGAAGAACTATGCGGAAAGTGAATTTTGCGTCGAAAAACTAGTTGATTCAATTGCCATGAGTGAAAGGCAGTTACAACGAAAGCTTAGGGCACTATTCAACCAAACGCCAGCCGAGTACATTCGAAATTACCGTTTGCTAAAAGCAAAAGGACTATTAATTGAAGGTAAATCTATTTCACTGACTTCTGATTTAGTTGGCTTTAATTCTTCCAGTTATTTCAGTCGAAGTTTTAAAACGGCTTTCGGGCAGTCGCCAAAAGAGTTTATAACTCAGTCACTTAAGTGAAATTCATAGCTGAAATTGCAAAAATGTCGGCTATGTACACCTATCTGTCGGATTCGTTCACCTCCAATTGACTGAATTTACTTACCTTTATTGTTGTTTTCTTTTCACTTGAGTGAAAGGAAGCTTAATTGAAAATACAATCAAAGGAAATGTAATGAGTTTAGGTTATTGCCCCGAATGTAATGCTGAAATTTCTTCCAGAGCAACACGATGCCCTAAGTGTGGTTATGCAGGAGAATCAAGTATTTTATCCAGATTCTTTATTGTTGCCGCTTTTTGTCTTGGTGCATACGGAATAGTTAATTGGTTAATGTTGCTTTAAAAGGAGTAAAAAATGTCAAAGACATTAAAAATTGTGTTAGGTGTAATATTTACTTTTACTGCAATCATTTACTTAGTAAACATTGGGGCTAAATCTTTTGAAGATGCAAATTCAATAGGTAGATTAATCAGCCACCTAGTTATTGGTGTTTTAGTTGGTGGCTTGATTGTATTGGGCTTACTACAAGCAGAGTCACAACAGCATATAGCAGCTAACAGGTGGGTGACTTTAAAACTTAATGATCATTTTAATGCGATATTTATTACAGGTATCGTTTCAATACTGGCTGTAGTCATTTCAAAGTCAGCGCATGAAGTAACAAAGTCCTCTTGGTATTTAGCAAACGAAATATCAAACAGTGGAGTAGCAATATGTGATGAATATGAATCATCGGCTCAAGTCGAAAAATCGAATGATAAATTAATAAAGTCTGCCAGAACGCATTTTTCTGGCACAGAGATATTTTTAATGGCTTGTAATGCTGCTGTTGGTGAAAATAAAGAGTCTGAACCGTACATTCTAAAAATTGCGTTAACATTTGTGGAGCAAAACAACCCTATTGGAGCAAGCACGTCACTTATGTTGTTGAAAGATAGTGATAGCCAGAGGCAGGTGATTAAAAAGCTCGCACAATATGGCTATTTTGACACGGCGGCTGAAGCAGCTATTAATTTAGATAAAAAGGAATTTGTGTTTCTTGTGTCTGAGTACGAAGTGAAGCAACAAAATTCTTATTCATCATTAACAAGGTATCTAGTTAATTCCGCTGACATTTCATCATTGGATAAGTTAAAAATTTATATAGAATTTTTTGAGATATTAGGGAAATACGATCTTATTGCCGATACTTTCAAAGCTATCATCGAAGAAAGCTCTTATGCCAATGAAATTTTGTCTTACGCTAGTTTAGAGCTTGGAAAGCTATATTATTATTCTCCGCATATAAAAAATGAAATTGATAATGCACAGAAGTTTTTCAAAATAGCAGCGGAATATGGAAGTGATGAAGCGAAATATTATTTAGCTAGAATATACTTGTATGAGAGAAATGATAATTCTGAAGCATTAAAACTTGTCAATGAGCTTCATAGCTCAGGCAATGCATCGGGCACGTATTTACTTGGCAGAATGACAACCAACGGATGGGGAGTTACGAAGAATGAAGCCAACGGTGTAGCACTCATTAAATTAGCTGTTCAACAAGGATTCACACCTGCATTTGCACAACTAGGCTGGCACTATATGAATGGTGTAGGAGTTGGCCAAGATTACGAAGCAGCAAGGGGATTGTTGGAAAAAGCAGCTAATACTAATGGTTTAGAAACTAGGTACGCTCAGTTTAATTTAGGTTGGATGTATTACAATGGCATGGGCTTAACTAAGGACTACCAAAAAGCGGCTTCTTGGTTTAAGCGTTCTGAAGGCCGCGGCTTCAAGGATGCTTCTGCAATGCTAGGAAAAATATATGAGGAAGGCGGTTTGGGAGTTGATAAAGATATTGAGTTAGCTTTGAATTATTACCGTGAATCAGATAAAAGATGGGATGATGTAAGACGACTATCAACCCTTGTCGAGAAAGAAAAAATTAAAAATGGAAAAGGTTATGTAGAACAAGGTGCATTTTTCTGTCCAGATACCCAATCAGCACTGAGAGCAAAGGCATTGGACAATGCTTCCGATTATAACCCTTACGCAAGAACGAAAATCGGTGACTATTGTATTTTTAATACAAGAGGAAAGTTCTACTTAAAAAAAGTAACTGCTGTAAATTCAGATTTTGTTTATTTCCAAGACTTAGGGCGTCAATTAGTTGCATTAAGAAGAAGTGTAAAACTTGATGAAAGCTAATCTTATCTTCAAGGTCTTAATTTTCATTTTACCGAACAAATTAAACAAGCCGCAAAGATGTTCAGTATCGATGTGCTTGACCATGTTGTTATTGGATATGCGCGTTTTGATAGGGCTGTCAGAGATTAAGCCCTGTCAAAATCAGGGTTTCAACCAAATTCATAGTCACCAAAAAATTACACGAATTTCGTTATTGGAGGCGATCCCCAATCAAACGTGGCGACTTTAAAAAATGACATTTAGGGAAAATAGAGATGGTTAGTTGACCTTGGTCGGGATTGGCGATTTATCTGGTAAAACAGAAAATAGTGAGAAGTTATTCACCATCCAGCCCACGTATTTAGTGGAGATGGTGGCCCCACCCTGACTCGAACAGGGGACCTAACGATTATGAGTCGTGTGCTCTAACCAACTGAGCTATAGGGCCATATATTATGTTTTTAAAGTGTTACTGTGAAGTGCACAGAGTGAACCTGCGAAGTAACGCGCCGCATTATATGCATAGCTCCAGGGTTTGTCATTACCTATTTTATCTTTCACTTTTTAAATGCATACAAAATAACCAGCGTTGGCTGTTAGGTGAAACGTGTCGAATGAATTTTAGCTAGGCAATTTATTCCAGATGTATCGCAGCGCAGAGCGTATGATGCTTTGTCTGTTAGTTTTCCCGCCGTTTTCTCGTTTACCCAAGGCTGTCTTATGACATTCGTCGTTGCGCAAACTTGCGCTCTTTCCTTGCTCGTACAGGCAAAAGTGAAGAGATCATCAGTTTGTTAAATCTAATTAAATGTAAATAATAAATTGTTAACAATGTTATTTTATTGTTGTATGATTTTGTGGTCGCACGTCTTACCCAGTGACAGAGTTGTATGTTGTCGGACTGATGAGTGTTGGCGTTGACACAGGAAATATTTATCACAAGAGGCACTTACGTTAATGAAAGCACTTTCCAACATGCTATTGGGGGCGAGTATAGTACTTAACCCAATTTCTGTCTTAGCTAAGACTGAGGCTGTAGTGAATTTAAATGTGACCCATTCTGTTAATGGTAAAACAACGTTCGACCGCAAAAAATACATTACTATTCACTCTACGCTAAATGAGAGTGATTGGGAGGGAGAGCAAGACAAATTAAAGTACATGATGGAAGATCTGGATGTGTATTTCGGGCGGGACAACGGCAGTCCGGCCTGGAATTTCAATCAGGCCCGTCAGGATGCGGGTAACATCGGTTACGCCGACCCTGCCCATATCAAAGCGCAGGGCAAATACGCCCGAGAAACCGGATATGGTAAAAATAAAGCGCATGTTCATCAGTACGATGGTCGGGGCGACATTATGGTGGGTGGACAACCACGGCCACATTGGTTTGGTGCGGTAAACCCGTGTTGTGGGGATCCGGTATGGCAGGCTGATGGCGCAGAGGCTGTAGGAGATTTTCTCGGCCAATACATCAATGAGTTTTATCGCAGTGAAGGCGAAGCGGTGACCAATGGGCACTTGCGGCCCACTTACTTTGAAGTTTTAAACGAACCTCTTTACCAACTTACCGATGCGCCCCATGAGATGGGTTTAGAGCATCCGATCCCACCAATCGATATCTTTAATTTTCACAAAGATGTCGCAGTGGCGTTCAGACAACATAATCAAGATGTGAAAATAGGTGGTTTCACAGTCGCATTCCCCATTTTTGAAGAGCGAAATTTTGCGCGGTGGAACGAACGCATGAAGCTGTTCATTGATACTGCGGGACCAGAAATGGATTTCTTCTCTACCCATTTTTATGATCTTGAGGACGCCAATCGGTTTAAAGGCAGTCGTATAGAAGCCACACTAGACATGATAGATCACTATTCTCTGCTTAGATTGGGTGAAACTAAAGAGCATGTTATTTCCGAATACGGTGGCCGCAATCGTCCAATTGAGAAGCAACCTTGGACCCCGTATCGCGATTGGTATTTTTTAAAAACAGCCAGCCCAATGATGATGCAGTTTATGGATCGCCCAGATTCTATTGGAAAAGCGATTCCTTTTGTTACCACTAAAGCCTTGTGGGGAACACGAGACGGGATCCCATACAACTGGCGTCTGCTCCGTCAAGCCCACGAAGGTGCTGGCGAAGAGGGTGACCATTGGGTTTTTACGGAAATGGTAAAGTTTTATGAGTTGTGGTCTGAGGTAAAAGGTACGCGGGTAGATTCTTACACTACAAACCCCGACATATTGATCGACAGCTATGTAGACAAGGATAAAGCTTATGTCATTTTCAGTAATTTAACTGATTCGTCTGAAACACTGTTGCTGCATCAGTATGGCGCACAAGGTGCCAACATTCAGGCAGTGAACATTAAACACCTCTATCTAAAAGGCGATAAGCCTATCTTGGATGAGATCAATGCACCTGCAGATACGTCTACTTTTGAATTGGCTCCAGAGGCTACCCTTATTGTTGAGTACACCTACAGCGCTGATATCCCTCAAACAGCGAATTCATTTGAGAAGAAGTACTTTGCCACTGAATACCTCAAAGAAATAGCGGCCGAGACCGCCATTAATTTCGAAATTAGAGATGTTCTGGTTCCACAAATGGGGGAAGTAATATTGCGTCTTGCCGTGGGACGTGATCACGGCACGTCCCTGGCTCCTGAAGTGACATTTAACGGTGAATTACTGCAAGGAACGGCGACCTTCGCCGGTGATGCACAACGGGAACGTCCGCGTTTCTTTGGTCTGTTGGAAATCCCTGTATCTTTGGAGCTGGTAAAACCAGTAAACCAAGTAAGTATCACATTCCCGGATACAGGCGGACATGTGGCCAGCGTAAACATGAAAGTGTTTAGTTTCGATAGTGATATTCGCCCCGATGGCGGCGCAGTAAACGGTATGTATATCACGCCGGATACAGGCGTGGTTGGCGTGGGGGATACTCTGCAAGTTAATGCGTCAGTGACGCCATTTTTTGCCAGTAATCAAGGGTTTAGTTTGGCTTCTAGTGATGACACTATTGCCTCTGTTAGCCAGGAAGGTGTGGTTCGAGGGTTAAAACCCGGCAACGTCACCATCACGGCCACCTCAGACGATGGGGGATTTGTCGCGACGTCGGTGATTACCGTTGAAACGCCTGTTTCTGCGTCTCTTCGTTTTGATGATAGTTCCACATATGTAAATACAACGTACAGTAACAACGGTGTGATGCAGGTAACCACTCACTATGAGGCGGGCACCGGATTTGAGGTAACCAGTGATCTGGGCGGGGTAAACTATTTGCTGCGTCATATGAATAAAAACTGGGGGGTGATCAGCGATATTAAGGTCACAGATAGCAGTGCTGTTGGCAAACAGCGTGGCACGTCGACAGTGAGTATTCCTCTGTCCGGACTTACGCCCTCAGACGAGCTAACCGATGGCGAATTTTACTTCTTGTTTGTGCGTATTCACTCTTCGTCAGGTAGTACGCAAAGCGTGAATGTGTTCCCGATTCATATTGAGCAGGGTGATAACACACCTACGTTTACAATCGATGACGTCAATAAATATCGCACTACGGAATATGAAGTGGGTGGCACAATGGAGGTAACCACACATTTCGACATGGGCACAGGTAATTCAGTGGATAAAAAATTCAATGGCGTGCGATATCTGTTGCGTCACATGCGAAAAGATTGGGCCGTAGTTAAAGACATCATGGTAGAAGATAGTAGTGTTATTGGCACTCAGTCTGGCACGTCTACTGTATCCATTCCGCTAACGGATGCTGTGGCTTCTGCAGCTTTACCAGATGGTGATTTTTACTTCTTGTATATTCTCATTCAATCGTCAGATGGGAGCGAATACAACATTCCCGTTACAGGTATTACCCTCGTCTCGCCCAAGGCAGTTGCTGGAGATTGGGACGGCGATACTGACGTGGATTATGACGATGTCCGCGGTTTGATGATGGCAATCCAAGCGCGTCAGGACGTTGAGATAGTATTTGACCTAAACCGGGATGGCGTAGTGAATATCCTGGATGCCAGAGCCATGATGGCGGTGTGCACACGTGCGCAATGTGCCATCGAATAGAACATATAAAAGAGGAAAGCTAACATGAAATGGTTAATAGCACTTTGCATTTTGTCCGTTGGATTACCGGCATACGCAGGCATTATCAGCGTCGAATTAAGTGATTCGCAGCTTTCGGTGGGTGAATCTGTGGATGTATCCATACAGGGTACGGGGTTTAGCGCATTTGATAGTCTCAACGTGGAACTTGAGTTTGATACTGACATGTTCGACTTTAATGTTGCGTCTGTTGGCGGTGATCTTATGGATGCGTCACCGTTTATCCTCGATGTATCACCTCAACCCTACGGTATTGCGCTATCTTTCCTCGATTTTACGCCCTATACCGGTGGTAATTTTACCGTTGCAACGTTTTCATTAACAGCGCTAGTGACTGGGGAAACGGCGTTTAAACTAGTAAATGCGCTTGCTGGTGATTTCTTCACAGGGCCTTTAGCGGTTGAGATTTCTCCGCCCGCTGTAACGGCCAGAGTGACAGAAGTGCCAGGGCCTGCCACGTTTGGCTTGCTGAGTGTTATTCTCGTGGTGATGTTGGGCATGCGCAAAATCAAATAATGTCAGGTGGTCGTTAACGACTTTTTAGTCTGGGCAAAAAAGGCGCTGGGGTTCACCTTCGCGCCTTTTTATTTATATCACTTCAGCTATGACATGCCTGTTCATGAGGCTCTCGCTAATCCAAATCACAGTACCAACGTATTAGACTCAAAGAGCTAATTGAATCTGCATTATGTCTTCTGCCGTACTTATTTACCCCCATCAGCTATTTAGTGCCCATCCTGCTTTTGGTGAGCCGCTCCCTGTGTACTTGATTGAAGAGTCACTGCTATTGACGTTTAACCCTATTCATAGGGCAAAATTGGTGCTGCATAAGCTCAGCATGGACGCTTACCAGTCACGCCTAGAAAAAGCGGGTATGCATGTAACCCGGCTATCAGTTAAAAATTACCCCACCACTTCGTCTGTATTTGACAAGTTAAAAGGCGATGGTATTCGCAACATTCACGTTGCCGATACTACCGACAATTACCTGGAAAAAGCGTTAGCAGGATCGGGGCTAAACCGTATTTGGTACGACAGCCCCTGTTTTATTTTGAAAAAAGCGACCGCCATTGCCCGATTCAACGACAGCAACAGGTTTATGGCGAATTTTTACAAAGGATTGCGAAGGGAGCTAAATATTCTGATGGATGATCGTCAACCCAGGGGAGGGAAGTGGTCGTTTGATGAAGATAATCGCAGAAAAATTCCGAAGTCAGAAACGCTGCCTGTCGACGTGGCTAAATTTGAAAACAAGGCAGTCGCAGATGCGGTGAAGTGGGCAGAGCAAGTTGATGCCGAAAAGTATGGTGAGGCGTGTTGTTGGCTTCCTTACACCCACAGCGGGGCAACGGCCTATCTGGAGCAATTTCTCGAGCAGCGATTTGAAAAATTCGGCCCTTACGAGGACGCGATGACTACCCGCGGCGTGCGACTGTGGCACAGTGCAATTTCCCCTTTAATGAATATAGGGTTACTTACGCCAAAACAAGTACTGGGCAGAGCACTCGACTTTGCCGAAGAGTACAATATTGCGCTGAATTCACTGGAAGGCTTTGTGCGTCAGATTTTGGGGTGGCGGGAGTTTATACGGGCCAGCTACGAAGTTGACGGCGGCGAGATGCGAAATACAAACCACTGGCTGCATCGACGAACACTACCTAAAAGCTTCTGGCTCGCGGAAACAGGTCTGCCGCCGGTGGATCATGCAATTTCAACAGCACTGACCTGGGGCTACAATCACCACATCGACAGGTTGATGGTGCTGGGCAATGTGATGCTGTTGAGTGAAACTCAGCCTCACGATGTATACAAGTGGTTCATGGGTATGTATTTGGATGCTTACGATTGGGTGATGGTGCCCAATGTGTATGGCATGAGTCAGTTTGCCGATGGCGGCAGCTTCGCAACGAAACCGTATATTAGCGGTGCAAACTATATTCGGAAAATGTCTGATTACCCCAGCGGCAACTGGGAGAAAACCTGGACGGGGTTGTACTGGCACTTTATCAACAAACACAGTGCGCTTTTCAACGGCAATCAGCGTTTGTCTATGATGCCCAGGGTGTTGGAAAAGATGACGCCAGAAACCAGAAACGGGCACTTTAGCGCGGCAAAGGCGTTTTTGGCAGGTGTTGAAGATGGTTAAAGTGCCCGGCATAAACAGCATGCCGCACGCTTTCATCAGTTAGTCTCTTGTGCACTTGACGTAGCTGGCTCCCGTGCAACACTATAGCGAGATGCATGTTATGTTGGTGAAGGGTAGGACCCCTTGGCCAGTGCTAATAGTGTTCTTTTTACTTCACAGGTTTTCGTACTTATGTTTTTTCGATGGATTGGCGTATGTGTGTTGTGTGTACTTTGCTCAGGGTGTGAATATTTCACTGGCAAACCATCTGCACCTGGGGATATACCTGTTACTTTCACCGATTTGTCTCTCGGTGAAAAGTGTGCCTTTGATGTTGTGGTAAATAAGGCGTTGTGGAAGGTAAATTATCTGGCCATGTACCTCAGCGAGCCTGAAATTAAAGTTGAAGGCCGCTGGGTGCCATTGAACTTTATTGAGAATCGATGGCAATCAAAAGATGTTGCTCTTTTGCAATTTCATCACGCATGTGATGACACTCTCAACAATACTCATATTCGTGTAGATGCTAACGATGCGCTGTTAAAACGTGCTACCGCGCTGCGGCTAACCCTGGGATTGGACTTCGACGACAACCACATTCCACAGGCAGAGCAGATACCTCCGTTAAATAAACCTGCTATGTTTCAGTCTACCCGTGAAGGGCATAACTTTTTTCGCTTAGAATTACAAAACTACCGCGAACCCTCAACCATTTGGTCTTTTTTATTGGCCAGTGGTGGGTGTGACGGCGAAACCAGCGACAGCAAACCCACTGTGTGTCATCAGCCCAATCGGGTAACGATAAGTTTGCCCATGGCACAAAACGTTTCTCAATTAAATCTGTTGGCCAGTTTGCAGCAGATCTTGTTCAGGGTTAATTTAAACGATGTCGCTGAGTGTAATATGGCCAAAATTCACCATGAAAGTTGTGAAAAAGTAATGAAAAATCTTACCGGCAGAGAATGGTTACGGTGGGATGCACCGGAAAAGGTATACCTAAAATCCTAACGGTATTAACGTAACTAAATGAAAAAGCACTATTTACACCTTTGGTATAGTGCACAACTATAGATTCTTTGCTATCTTTTCCTAAAATACAGACTAGGCAGCCAGCGCGGAGAAAAAGAATGACCGAAAAACCCTTTCTGGTAAGCGGCCGAAATACGATAATTCACAAAGTCAGAAAATGGGATTTACTGATCATCAATGGCGATGACAACCCCCCGGTACTTGTGACGTACAAGGGCATCAAGCGATACGAAGGTAAGACTCCCGATAATAAGCGGGAAGCTAAAATGATGGATATGGAAATGGTAGATATCACTAGCAGTGACATTTTCGGTGACGAAAAAACTCTGGTGTTTATACAGACCATCAACGGAAAAGAATACAAAATCGACTATAGCAAGGCCGATTCGTCCATGTTTATCAAAGTGCATCTGGATAGCGCCTTTTAGCGATATCGTTTGTAAAGTGGCTTTCTCACCTTCGGCTAGTCACTGTCCCCACCTCTTCGCAGGTACAGAGTTATAACGTCGAATTTCCTTCTCATGTCCTTTTAGCTGCACATTGTGTGGTGTGAATATTGAATAACGACACAAATCGATGGGAGTGGTCTCTGCGGCGTTCACATCGATGTAGTTTGCTCGGGTTCTTATTGTTTCTCTGTTGCCGAGTTGTTACAGAATGTTAAACGCTGGCGATAACTGACCGTCACGGCGGGCAAGCTGTCAGCAGATTTGAGCCGTTTATCGCAAAATCTCAAAAGACGGTAACTCAACGAGAATATACAAACCTTTTAATCACTTTTCTCTACTTTATGAGTGTCCCTGGTGACGTTTTCGTTGTCAGGTTTCTCACAAAAGGAGATTTGTCATGACTACTTCACATGCAATTAATACTGATATTCGTTTTGGCCGCCATTTACCTGTCTTGATGGCAGGATCATTGATGGCTGTATTATTCTCAGTCTCTGTATCTGCTGAGTCTTACCCCACTCATAAAACAGATGAGCTGGTAAAAATATGCGAAGCCATCCGAGATGATAATACGACTAAACTGCGCTTCGCCATCCGTGACAGTAAAATTCGTGTCAAAGCCCTGCAAGAAGGGCTGCGTTGCAATGGTGACGATATGCTCACCTTTGCTGATCGCCACGATGCTACACAATCCGGCGATTTACTGGCACGCCGCTTACGTCTGTCAGAACGCACGATGACTGCTCGTAGATAAATACAATGCGCGTGATGCCGGTAAAGTCCACATCTTGTGAAACGGTGTATAGTGTGCCGCCGGAAGCTGTTTCTGTATTACTTAGGGTGGGGTCACCTGCCCTTCGGAACAGTTTGGCAGCGGCTTTATCAGCGTCGCCTCTTGTACAGCGCGTTTGTATTGTAAACGATAACGACCAATGCCTTGCAATACAGTCTACAAATGACGGGGTTATTACCATCTGCTGTTTTGAGCATTTCCAGCGCACTGCTTGGCAGCCGAATTCTGTATTGGTGGTAGGAAAAACCAACGCGGAAGCGTTGCATGCCTTTTCTGCGCGGGCGGCAGGCTTTATTCATTATCCTGTCTCCCTGGATAAACTGAATGCTTGTCTTGCCCGCCGTTTAAGGGAAATTCACAAAAGTCAGCAACGTCGAATATACGAGAGAGTCTGTCGTGATTTGTCTCTCCAGTCGGGGATTTCAAGGGCAGCATTAATGGCGCGCTTAAATCGCATTAACAAGCGGTTCGGCGGCAACGGTAAGCTGGCATTGCGATCGGCCTGTGAGTGGCTTTATCTCGATCAAAAGGACGTACGATGGATTGACGCGGCTGGCGACTATCTGGTTGTACACTGCTACGACGATAATCACGTGGTAAGATGCACGCTATGTGATATGCAACGCAAACTTGGCCCGCAGTTTATTCGTATTAGCCGTTCTACTATTGTCAATTGCGACGCGATACAGCGAGCAGAGAAGCCCGCACAGCGGGTGGTGTATTTAATTTTGCAGGACGGCGTGAGACTGAAAGTAAGTCGTCGCTATTTAATGGATCCGAAGCAATTGGACAGATGGTTGTAAGACCAATGTCGGTTTGACGTAAATCAGCACTCAGATACACTGTGGTTTTGTCTTTTATTGCGTGCGTTTTATGCCGTCTATTGCACAACGGTGCCTGGGTTTTAGCCTTATTTTTTTGTTCTATTTAGCCGGTGAAATTGCCGTCAGAGTATTCATGTTGCCTCTGCCCGGTACACTGGTAGGTTTACTGCTATTGCTGGCGTTTCAGTTTATTCAGAAACGCCCCTCTCCCGCGCTCCACGCCGGTGGAGCCCCTTTGTTAAAATACATGTCGGTGTTATTTATACCTGCGGTACTTGGCGTGGCTGTGTATTGGCAACATATTGATGAAAACCTCTTGGCCATAACCATTGCCATTGTAGGAACCACTATCGTGAGTCTGGGCGCGGTAGGCTGGTTGGCGCAGCGCGTGCTGAAACCGTTACCGAAGGGAGATGGCGAATGACACTGAGCGAAGCGTTCGCTGACTGGTGGATGAGTTCTGCAAAATTATTGACCGGCGTCGCAACATTAGATGGCGTCGTGTGGACAGGAATTACCTTAGTGGCATTTTCGCTGTCAATTGCAAGTCAAAAGGTGAGTAGAGGCAACCCGCTGGCAAACCCCGTATTAGTTACAACACTACTGGTGGGCTTGTGTCTGCTGATGTCGAATCACAAAGTAGAAGAATATCAACAGCAAGTGGGTCTGATTCACTGGCTTCTTGGACCGGCTACCGTTGCGCTGGCTTTGCCAATGTATACTCAATGGCGAAAAATTCGGGAATTGGGCTGGCGTTTGGTGTTGACGGTGGTATTGGCGGGGATTATTGCTCCGATTTCCGCGTGGGGAGTGTTATTTATGTTCGATACGCCCACCGCACTTCAAATGACAATGTTGACTAAATCCATTACCACGCCGCTGGCCATGGATACCAGCGCTAAAATTCAGGGAGTTCCAGCATTGGCTGCGGTTTTTGTCATCGCTACTGGAATCGTTGGTGCAATAGTGGCCCCCTGTCTGTATGCCTTGCTTAACGTTACCTTACCCCAGGCTCAGGGGGTGGCCTTGGGCACGGTGTGTCACGCCGTGGGCACTGCCAAGGCGTTGCAAATGGGTGAGCGGGTTGGTGCCCTGGCCACGCTGGGCTTGTGTATGAATGGAGTTCTGACTGCGCTTTTACTTCCACTGCTGTTCGCCTGATTGTGAAGATAAATTCAAAAACGCGATTTAATCCACCTTTTTACACCAATGACGAATGGAAAAATGATTTATTCATGCTACAAATGTAGTAGGGATTTTAGTTAAGGTTTTCTTTATATGGTTTCAGTGTTGGTGTGCGATGATTCGCTAGTTGCAAGGAAACAAGTGGCCAAATGTCTACCTCCTGATTGGGACGTAGCTATTCACTTTGCCAAAAACGGTGAGGAAGCCATTACCGCGCTGAAGCAAGGAAAGGGGCAGTTGCTTTTGCTCGACTTAAATATGCCGGTTATGGATGGTTACCAAACCCTCCAGGCTATTCTCGACAATAATCTGCATACCAAGGTGGTGGTGATTTCCGGTGATATCCAACCCGAAGCCCATGACCGGGTGACCCGTCTTGGTGCGCTGGAATTCATTCGCAAACCGGTGGACCCGACGACACTTGAAAAGGTTTTGTTAAAACACAGATTGATGTCAGGTCCCGAAGAAGCGGAAGATGCAGCTGAATTAGAACCGGACATCCGCGATTGCTATCAGGAAATTACTAACATTGCCATGGGTCGGGCAGGTGACCACCTGGCAAGAACAATGGGTGTATTTGTTCATCTTCCCATTCCCAACGTCAACCTTATCGAAGCATCTGAGATGCATATGATGCTATCCGATATCGAAAGCCAGGAACAGGTTACCGCGATTTGCCAGGGCTTTATCGGGTCCGGGATCCGCGGAGAGGTTATGTGTATCCTTAGCGATTCGAGCTTCGAAGATGTCGCTAAAATTCTCAATGTGAAGGAAGATGTTGACGACCAGCTGCAACTGGAACTGCTCATGGATGCGGCAAGTATTTTGATTGGCACTTGCTTAACTGGTTTGGCGCAACAAATGGACGTGACTTTTGCGCAGGGTCAACCGTTGGTACTGGGGCAGCACCGGGCCATTACCGATATAATTCAAACCAGCAAAATGAAGTGGAAGCGCACGCTGGCTATCGAGCTCAGTTATGGTCTTGAGGGGTATAACGTGCGCTGTGATCTCATTATTTTGTTCACCGAGGATTCCATGCAGACAATGAATGCAAAACTGGCCCATTTGCTGGAGGATATTTGATGAACGACAGTGAACTGGAGCAGATGCAATCATTCCACTGGATGATGGACATGTTGCAATGCGTGGATGTGGGCATTGTAGTACTCGACAGAACGTTCAAGATTAAAATGTGGAATGGCTTCATGGAATGCCACAGTGGTCTATTGCCAAGCCATGTTCGCGATAAAACACTTTTCAGTGTATTTCCTCACATTAGTGAACCGTGGTTTGCGCAAAAAGCTAAACCGGTTTTCGAGTTGCAAACTCGCGCATTTATGACCTGGGAACAGCGACCACATTTGTTCAAGTTTCACAACTATCGGCCGATTACTGGAAATGAGCCCTATATGTACCAGAACATCACCTTGGCTCCACTCACATCGGCAACAGGCAAAACGGACCATATTAGCCTGATGGTTTACGACATGACAGACATTGCTTCAGGCAAAAAACAGTTGGAAGCCATGCAGGTGAGCAGTGAAGAAAACCAGTCACAACTGGACAGGTGAATGAGGGACACATAAGCGGCATAAGTCTTATTATCCTTGAGGTGACTGATTGTGATGCGCCATTTTTTTATATTTAGGTTAGCAAAAAACCTATTGATATCTTGTTTGTTAGCCCTTTTTCTCACGGGGTGTGGTGGCGGAAGTGATGACGGTAATAGCGACAACACTAATGCTATCTTTGTCAATGCTGGTGCTGATATTCAAACGGTTGAAAACACCGAAGTGTCCATTTCCGGTCAGGCAAGCGGCCAGGCTGAAACTGTGGTATGGCAGTGGTCTTCATCACCGCAGGCAACCATTACTCATACTGATACTGCGCTGGCGGATGCCATATTTGCGGCACCTTCGGTAACCACTGACACAACTTTTGTACTAACTCTTACCGCTACCAACTCGTCTGGTAGCAGCGATACAGACACCGTCAATGTGGTGGTGAAACCTATTAATGTGGCTCCAGATGCTGTTATTACCTTTGAGCAGGAGAGTGGCCAGCCAGACAACACTTTTTCGGCAGGCAGTACCCTGGTTTTATCAGGCAGCAGCAGTACTGATGCAGACGCTGCAGATAGCGACAATCCTATTCGCAGCTGGGAGTGGCAGCAAACTTCTGGCGATAGTGTACTAAATAACGTAGTGACAAATGCCGCCAGTCTGTCAGTGGTAATGCCAGTGGAGGCCGATGGTCAGTCCATTACCCTGACTCTGACTGTTACCGACGGAGAAGGTGCTACTGATACAGAGTTGGTAACCCTCTTTGTGTTATCGGAAAGCGAAACTGAGCCCAAAGCAAATGCCGGGGTTAATCAGGCCGTGTTCAGCGGTGAGCGCATTGTATTGAACGGCCTGGCAGAAACTACCGTCAATGCCGGCTTACCGCTCAATACAAGGTGGGACGGCACGGCGTTGACATCCGGCACCATTATCAATGCATCAGACCTGTCAACTTACGCGATTGCGCCGGCAGTGACTGAGGAAACAACAATTACATACACACTGGATGTGACTGATAGTTTTGGTCATTTGGTATCTGATGACATTGAGGTGAAGGTGCGTCCGTTTCCCATCCCCTTGATGAATGATACTGGCGTAACCGTACAGGCCAGTAACAATGCCTATGCTAATACTCAGCAAAATGACTTTCCAGGTCAGGATGGCCAGCGTGGGAGTGATACGGTGAACGCTGCAGGTTTATTTGAAAAAGCGGGTCGAGGCAAAGCCGGTTTTGATTTTACCAAACTGAACAGTAACGGTGATGAAGAGGACGATACTTCACAAGCGTGGTCATGCGTTAGAGATAACATTACCGGATTGGTGTGGGAAAAGAAAACCGATGATGGTGGTTTACTGGATGGTGAGAATACTTATTCGTGGTACTTCACCGATGAAAATGGAGGCTTCGCGGGCACGTTGAACGGCGCTGATGCCGTTTGTACCCTAACCAATTGTAATACGGAAGCCTACGTGTCAGCTGTGAATAGCGCGGGGTTGTGTGGTTTTTACGACTGGCGTGTTCCAACGCACGAAGAACTAATGTCGTTGCTACACTTCGGTCTGGCTAGCGGTGTGATGCTTGATGAAGAGTATTTTCCCCATGCCGGTTCAGTAAATAATTTGGATAAACGTTTGTGGTATTGGACGCGGATCCCCAGTGCAGACGGTGTGTCGGGCGATGCAGCACAAAATGCCTGGGCGATGGATTTTGCTTCTGGCCTGGATAATTTTCTCAATAAGTCCAGCGCCGCGCGTATCCGACTGGTTAGAGCGGGGAGATAACTCATGAAGAGGTATATGGCTTTATTCACAATGTTAGTGTCGTTTTCTGCGTTGGCACAAACCTGTATATCCGAGGGAATTGAAACGGCGGCGGACAGTGAATTTGTTGATCAGGGCGATGGTTCAGTATTGCACGTCGCAACCGATCTCGTGTGGCAGCGTTGTGCGCTGGGACAAACATGGGACGGTACAAGCTGCAGTGGTACGGCTGTAAAATACAATTGGCAAGAGGCGTTGCTAAAAGCACAGGAAGAAGACAGCACTGTGTTGTTAGGCTGGCGCTTGCCTAACATCAAGGAACTGGCAAGTATCACAGAAAGGCAATGTGTAAGGCCGGCCATTAACGACACGATTTTTCCCAATACGCCACCGGATGACTTTTGGACCTCTACGCCGTCATTAGAAGATCCGCTTCGGGCATGGGTGGTGGCGTTTTTTAATGCCAGCCATTCAATAAAAGAAAAAGACCGGTTTGTCTATGTCAGGCTAGTCCGCACCCAAGGGGATTAGCAGGCGATTCCTCTTTAGACAGGTCTGCCAAGCCGTGATTATTCAACCTGAATTTTAGCATGTTGAACCCATCACGGCTTTTTATTTCCGGGCTGCGCGTACACAATCACAATTATGAATACGAAAATAACGCCCTCCTTCATTCGCGCCTGCCTGGTGGCACTGTTACTCGTGCCTGCATCGGTATTAGCAGGTTCATCCTGTGATATCGATTTTGCATATGGCATTGCAGTGAACGACAACCAATTGCGCATTATGGATAAGAGTCGCACTGTGGTGCAGATCAATCAACGAGATCAGTTGTTCATTAAAGGGCGCTGGCAAGAGCTTACCGTACAGCAACGCCGCTGGCTGCGAGATTACGCGAAGGGACTGCATTACGTGGTTCCCAAGATGATAATTCTTGCCACTGAAGGTGTAGAGTTAGCTACCGACACCGTGGATAGTGTCTATCAGGGGTTAGTGGGTGCCGATCACGAGAGCTATGAAAAGTTACAAACCGCCATGCAACGGGTGCGCAACAGAGTTAAAGACAAGTTCCGACACGCCAGCAACCACTACTTTATTGGTCCGGGTTCGCTGGAAAGTGTTGACGATTTTGTCGACAGTGAAATAGAAGCAGAACTCGAGGAGGCGATTTCCATGTCTGTAGGTGGCATCTTATCGGCCATTGCCGGTATGGATGAAAATAAAGTGGAAATCAGTGATGAACGCCTGGAAGAGATTACCAGGCAACTGGAAGCCGTAGGTGAACACCTCGACTTCGACAATGGTCCCGCATCATTGAACAGCAAAGCACAATGGTTTTGCAACAAGTTACATAAACTCGACATGCTGGAAGAAAAGTTGCGCAAAGACGTACCGACATTCCAACCTTACGATGTTATCATTTCGTACTAGTTGCCCTGCTTCCGATTGCGTCTATACAAAAGCCGAGAGCAAGGTATTCAGATAGCGTCGGCCTGTGTTGGTAACCTGCCAGTTTTTTTCGTCCTCGGTTAACAAGCCGGTGTTTACGGCCTTTGCCAGTTCTTCACGCTGTGCATTGGTGAGGATTGTACCTGTATAGTCCTCGAAGGTGTGTTTCGGACATGGTTCCACCAGTCGAAATCTATTCATAAAAAACTCAAACGCCAGATCATCTTCTGCAACTAGGGTGCTGGTATCGAGGTAGGGGCGGGCTATATCCATATAACCTCGAGGGTGTTTGACTTTCACTGTACGGGTAACGGTATTGTCTTGAACTTGAGTTATTTTGCCGTGAGCACCACAACCAATGCCCAAATAGTCTCCAAATCGCCAGTAATTCAAGTTGTGTTGGCATTCAAAGCCAGGCTTGCTATAGCCGGATACTTCATACTGCCGGTATCCCGCTTGTTCCAGTAAGGCGTGTCCCTTAGCCTGAATATCCCAAAGAATGTCGTCGTCCGGCAGTTCTGGCGGGCGGGAATAAAATGGCGTATTAGGTTCAATAGTGAGTTGATACCACGATAGGTGTGCTGGGTTATGGGCGAGCCCGGTTTGTAAATCCTCCAGGGCGTTGGCAAGCGTCTGGGCGGGTAACCCGTGCATTAAATCTATATTGAAGCTGTTGAGGGGAGCTGCATTGGCAAGCGCGATGGCGTACTGGGCCTGTTGAGAGTCGTGAATGCGTCCCAAGGCCTGTAAGTGGGTGTCCTGAAAACTCTGAATGCCCATAGAAATGCGATTCACACCGGCTTCTGCATAACCGTCAAAACGATTGGCTTCTACGGTACCTGGGTTGGCTTCGAGCGTAATTTCAGCGTTTTTCGCTACATTAACAATCTGTTTTACGCCTTTTAACAGGTTCCCGATTCCACTGGCTGAAAACAAGCTTGGTGTACCACCACCAATAAAGATTGTTGTTATTTCCCGTCCGTTGACCAAGGCGGCATCCTGGCGTAAGTCATCCAGAAGATGGGACGTATATTCTTGTTCTGGCAGTTCGGATTTCAAACCGTGAGAGTTAAAGTCACAGTATGGACATTTCTGCACACACCAGGGAATGTGGATGTATAGTCCCAAAGGCGGATTACGCAAAGGTCTGTCTCATTTTTTCCAGCAAAAAGGTCATGGCCTGACCCCGGTGACTAATGGCGTTTTTCACCTGTCTGTCGAGCTCTGCAGCAGTGCAATGGTGGGACGGCACGTGAAAAACAGGATCATACCCGAAACCGCCAGTACCGGAAACCTCGTGGGCAATGGTTCCATGCCAGTAGCCTTCGCTGATAAGCGGAACCGGGTCGTCCTTATGGCGCATAAACACCAACATACAGAAGAAATGGGCACGGCGATCCTGATTGTTTGACAGCGTCGTGAGTAGCTTTTGAACATTGTCTGTATCGAGCGCATCTTCACCCGCGTAGCGGGCTGAGTATATCCCTGGCGCGCCGCCCAATGCATTCACCACCAGGCCAGAATCGTCAGCAATGGCAGGCAAGCCGGTTTCCCGGGCGGCATGACGGGCTTTGATGATAGCATTTTCAACAAACGTTGTGCCGGTTTCCGGCACCTCTGTCACCCCGAGTTCTTTTTGAGGAATAACGGTAACATTGCGTTCTGAAAACAACCGGGTAAATTCTTTTACTTTGCCTGCGTTACCTGAAGCGAGTACGATTTTTTCGGGAAAGGTCATAAACATTCCTTAGCGTGTTTTCTTACTTTTCTTCTTTGTGGTTGCAGACTTTTTTTTCTTTTTAGCTGTCGTTGATGGTGCTTTGTGCTGCGGTCGTAACCCCTTGATATAACGAGCCTTTAGAGGCTCGCCTGTATAACGCTCTACTTTGCCCAGCACGTCAAAATCGTGAGCCTCAACCAGGGATATTGCCGTTCCTTTTGCGCCCGCACGGCCGGTGCGGCCAATACGGTGTACGTAAATGTCGGCTTTGCGGGGCATGTCGAAGTTGATAACGTGGCTCACGTTGGGAACATCAATGCCCCTGGCCGCAACGTCAGTGGCCAGTAACACAGGAACCTCTCCGGATTTAAAGCGCGCCAAAGCGGAGTTTCGCTTGTCTTGAGGCATCTCACCCTGAAGCCAGCAAACGTCAACGTGCTCAGAGAGTAATTTGTCTTTTAGCGCCTGTAACCGCTCGCGGGTTTTCACAAACACCACTGCGTTGGTAATGTCGTTTTTCAGGATGTGAATCAACATGGCTTCTTTGTGCGCCATGTCATCAGCGAGGTGGTACCACTGGTGTGTTTTGGCTTTTTCCTTGCGGGACGGGTTGGCTTCGACAACTTCGGGGTCTTGCAACAGGTCGCGGGCGAAATTTCTCACACCAACGCCTTCCAGCGTGGCAGAAAACAACATGTTTTGTTTTCTCCACCGCGCTTCTGCAGCAATCTGACCAACAATGCCGCCGAAACCCATGTCGAGCATCCGGTCTGCTTCATCGAGGATAAGGCATTCGATATCCCGGCAATCGGCAGATTCTTTTTCGATATGTTCGAAAAGTCGCCCTGGTGTGGCTACTAAAATGTCTAGATTCTGACTTAAAGTTTCTCTATCGGTGCCGTAATTTATTCCACCGGTAATAACGCCACATACCAGTTCTGTATGTCGAGTAATTGCCCGGGCCTGTTCATGTACTTGCAGGGCAAGTTCACGGGTAGGAGTAAGAATGAGAACGCGCGTTGCGCCGGGCTCCTGACGGGGAAAGTCCAAAAGATACTGGCAGGCAGGCAGTAAAAACGCGGCTGTTTTGCCCGTGCCGGTAGGCGCAGAGGCCAGGATATCCTTTCCATCCATCGCCGGGGGGATAACAAGAGACTGAATAGACGTGGGTTTACTATAGCCCATATCTGTCACAGCCTGACAAAGGCTGTCATCAAGCTCTAATTCTTCAAACGTCATGGTAAATCACAGTAATCAACACAAAGGGCAAGTATATCATCGCAACATGCTCCTTGGGTATCAGTACGAGGCAATCAGTAAGAGATTTGCTGCCTGATTATAGAATCTCTCGCTGCATCGACGGCTTTCCCCACCTCTGGCCCGCGTAAGCCCCGCTCCACAAACGCCTGAGCATTTACCTTGCGCGCGTCGTCCACCGCCCGCAACACTACTTGGTTAAATTGTTGCTGCTCCTGGGTGTCAGCGGCAATACCAACAACGGTAAGCAGTTGTTCGAAGCGCTCTGGTTTGCGCCAGGCATCGCAACGCTTTAGCACCGGCAGCAAAGATGTGGGAGCTGCTGTATAACGCAACGCCCCGTGATAGCGGGCACATAGGACAGCTAAATCGGAATACTTGTTCGCACACTTCAATCTCGTACACAAGTCGATGATGTTTACGTCAGTAAGAACGATGCCAAGTAGTGCCCATATTTCTTCCGGGGCCGCCTGTGCTGACGTTCCCTGTTCCATGAGAGCGATCAAAGCATCGGTATGTGGCAACCATTCGGAAAACCAGTCTCCAAGTGCGTTGGTCTCAGCTAAAGTGCGAAAAAAGACCCCCGGCCGCCCCTCACTCAGACATTTTTCCGTTTCTTTCCATACTCGCTCCGCCGATAAACACCTGAGCTCGCCACTGTCGGCCATGGCGCGCATGAGTGACAGGGTTTCAGGGGCGATGGTGAAACCGAGATCGGCGTAGCGCGCCGCGAAACGGGCAACCCGAAAAACCCGTAAAGGATCTTCAGAAAAAGCGGGAGATATATGCCTGAGCGTGCGCGCTTTAAGATCTTGTAATCCGTTAAAAGGGTCTGTGAGGGAGCCGTCTTTTGCCTGTGCTATGGCGTTAATGGTCAGATCTCGCCTGATGAGGTCGTCTTCCAGTGAAACATCCGGTGCGGCATAACATTCGAAACCAGTATAGCCTTGCCCGGCTTTGCGCTCGGTTCTGGCAAGGGCGTATTCTTCTTTGGTTTTAGGGTGTAAAAAAACCGGAAAATCCTTACCAACCTGGGTGTAGCCTTTCTCGCGCATAGCTTCGGGTGTAGTGCCCACTACCACCCAATCGCGTTCAGTAACCGGGCGATGCAGCAAGGCATCGCGAACAGCGCCCCCAACAAGATATACTTTCATAGAATTCGTTGCTTAAGTCTTTGTCCTCATTATGCCTTAAATTAGATTTTTTTGGTGTAACCATCGCTTACATTTTGACTTCTTTGGTAGGGGTGGGTAGTTTAGTCGCGGTGAATCGCTAACAATTAAACTGCATGTATCTGAACTATTTTGGATTGACCGACAATCCGTTTTCCATAGCGCCAAATCCCGACTATCTGTACATGAGCCCGAGGCATAAAGAGGCACTGGCTCATTTGACGTTTGGTCTGCAAGAGAGTGGCGGCTTTGTCATGCTTACCGGTGAAGTGGGAACGGGAAAAACCACTGTGTCGAGAAAGCTGCTTCAGCAGCTACCTGACAACACGCAGGTGGCCATGATTTTAAATCCAACGTTATCTGCGCTGGAGTTGCTTGCCACTGTCTGTGATGAACTCGGCATTGCCTACGAAGAAGATAAGGCAAGCCTCAAGTACTTTACGGACAAAATTCTGGCCAAGCTCGCAGACAATCATCAAAAAGGTACCAACACGGTGCTGATGATTGATGAAGCGCAGCACCTTATGCCCGAAGTACTAGAACAGCTTCGCTTGCTGACAAACTTAGAGACTAACCGTGAGAAACTCCTCAAAGTTGTTCTCATTGGGCAACCGGAACTCCAGCAACTTCTCAAACGCAACGAATTGCGACAATTGGCTCAGCGTATCACTGCGCGCTATCACCTGTTGCCCCTTACCGTGCCCGAAGTGTCTGCCTATGTGGCACACCGGCTGAGTGTTGCCAACGGCGATACTAGTATTTTCAGTCAGTCTGCTTTAAAAGCGATACACCAAATAACCGGAGGGATTCCCAGGGTTATTAATTTGTTGTGCGACAGAGCACTAACCCTTTCGTTTACCAAGCAACATGCGGTGGTGAAAAAACCTATTTTCCTGGCAGCGGCAGAACAAATACTCGGTGAGGATGTGGTCGCTCAGCGCATACAGCACCAGAAAAAATGGTATATGGTGGCGGCCTTTGTAGTGGCATTACTGGTGGGGTTTGGGCTAGGGAGACTTTATGTCTGACAAGATAGATATTACCGATCTAAAACCCGGTATGGTGATCGTGAAAATTACCAAGCAAAACGGTCCAGTAAAAATTCGCAAATCCGGGTTGGTTACCAGCGAGGCTATGGTTCAGGGGTTGGCAGAAATGGGTGTGTTGGAAATTGAAGTTGATCATGCTCAAACTGTAGAAATCGATACTCAAAAACACCACCGCACTGAAACTCAGGCCTTGATCCGAGGGGAAAGAGATACGACTGCTGCGTCATTGGATCGCAATATATCAGACCAGTTTAATCGTAGTCTGTTTTTGCCTACCGTGCAGGGCTTGCCTTCTATGTGGAAAGTGTACGCGAAACAGGGCATGTCTTTTGCCACCGTAGTTTTATTTGGCCTGGCCCTTGGCTTTGGGGTTGGTAGCTTTCCGCACTGGTGGCAGTCTTTGGGGCAGGTTTCCATTACTGTTGCAGAACGATCTGCCGACAACACTGTTGGGGAAAATCCTAAACCAGTCACTGACAAGGTTGATACGGTTTCGTCACAAGAGGCGGTGGCACGACAGGCGTCATCGTTAAAGGATCCCCCCCCTCAAGCACCGGTAAATTCAGCTTCTGAAGATACGCCAAACACTGTCGAACAAGGCCTTGTCGCTGAGTCTCGGGAAACGTCAAAACCCCAGGAGGAGATAAACAGTCGCCCACCGGGACTGGACAGTGTTGAAGAACCGGAAGGTGAGATCATTAACGCGCCACCCCAAAACAAGGGCGATGTATCGCCGGAACTGCTAGCGCGTTTTAATCAGGCTCTCGAAGAACTTGATAACAAGGCAACTGAATTTCAACCTAAGCCTCAGGTAGTGGTGAGGGATGATTTACCCAGAGTCGATCAACTTCCCGTGCGCATGCTTACCCGTCTGCCAAGCATGGCATTCAATGCGCATATGTATGCAAGCAGACCGTCTGATCGTTGGGTGCGGGTAAATGGTGTTCAGCTTAGTGAGGGAGACTGGATAAACGACGAGGTACAGATTGTCAAAATTGAAGCGCAGCGGGTTATTTTGAATTTTGAAGGCAAGAATTTTTCCATGGCAGCGCTTACTGACTGGTAGATATTCATAAAAAAGGCGATGTTACACATCGCCTTTTTTGTCAAATGAATCAAAGGATTGGATTACAGCCAGGCCGGCTGTTGACTCTCGTAGCCTTCAATGGCCTGGTTGAGCTCTAAAGTCTGACCTATGGCGTCGAGCCCCTTGATAAGGTTGTTTTTGTGATGTGCCAGAATATCAAAGTGAAACACTTCATTTCCCGCGCTAACAGTTTGCGCGGGCAAATCAACCACGATATCCAGTGATGGTGTGGCTTTTACTAAGGCAAACAGCGTATCCATTTGGGCACTGCTCAGTGCAACGGGAACGAGTTGGTTATTTATGCAATTGCCGTAAAAGATATCCGCAAAAGACGTGGCAATAACTACATCAAATCCATAGTCTGCCAGTGCCCATGGGGCGTGTTCACGGCTTGAACCACATCCAAAATTTTCTCTGGAGAGCAGAATGGAAGCACCCTGGTGCTCGGGTTTGTTCATCACAAATTCCGGGTTGGGTTCTTTTTCGTGCAGATCCAGATATCGCCAATCGTGGAACAAGTGTTTGCCGTAGCCGGCGCGAGTTACACCGGTTAAAAACTGCTTTGGGATTATTTGATCAGTGTCTACGTTGGCTTGATCCAATGGACAGGCTCGACCAGTGTGTACCGTAAAACCTTGACTCATGACTTACTCCTGAAATTCTCTCACATCGGCGAAACGGCCAGTTATCGCCGCTGCTGCAGCCATAGCCGGGCTTACTAAGTGCGTGCGGGCACCGCGACCTTGGCGGCCTTCGAAGTTTCTGTTACTGGTTGATGCACAACGGTCACCAGCTTGCAGAATGTCATCATTCATGCCAAGGCACATTGAGCAACCAGGTAAACGCCATTCAAACCCAGCATCAGTAAAGATTTTATCCAGGCCTTCTTCTTCTGCCTGACGTTTTACCTGGCCTGAGCCTGGCACCACTATAGCGGTAACATCACCGGATACCTTGCCTTGTTTGGCAATAAACGCTGCCGCACGTAAATCTTCAATACGCCCGTTTGTACAGGATCCGATAAACACGTGACTGACGGGGAGATCACTGAGTTTTTCACCTGATTTTAACCCCATGTAAGCCAGTGCTTTGACTGCACTTTCTTTTTCAACAGTATCGCTGAAATCATCCGGAGACGGCACGGGTACATCGACACCAATTACCTGTCCGGGATTCGTACCCCAGGTCACCTGTGGCGCAATATCTGCAGCTTCTAATTCTACTACAGTGTCGAAGTTTGCTCCGTCGTCACTGTACAGCGTTTTCCAGTAGGCTACTGCATCATTCCAGTGCTCGGAAGGGGTGTATTCGCGGCCTTTAAGGTAGGCAAAAGTGGTTTCATCCGGCGCTACCATCCCGGCTTTTGCACCTGCTTCAATACTCATGTTGCAGATGGTCATACGCTCTTCCATTGACAATGCGCGAATAGCTTCGCCAGCATACTCAATGACATAACCGGTTGCGCCTGCGTGTCCAATTTTGCCAATGATGGCCAGAATAATGTCTTTCGCAGTAATACCCACAGGCAATGAGCCATTTACGTTAATAAGCATGCTTTTGGCTTTACTCTGTTTTAACGTTTGGGTTGCCAGAACGTGTTCTACCTGTGATGTGCCAATTCCAAAGGCGAGGGCGCCGAAAGCGCCATGAGTAGCGGTGTGGGAATCTCCGCACACCACAGTCATACCCGGTTGAATAAGGCCGAGCTCCGGGCCCATGACGTGAACGATACCTTGTTTTTGGTGGCCCACGGGATACAGCGTGATGCCGTTTTCTTCACAGTTTGTTGCAAGAGTTTGGAGTTGCAACGCATTGGCAGGGCCACAAGCATCAATGGCCAGAGAGCGTGTAGAAATACTGTGATCCATCGTGCCAAACGTGCGGTCAGGACGACGCACCTTGCGGTGTTTATCCTTTAGACCAGCAAAAGCTTGTGGTGATGTGACTTCGTGGATCAGGTGCCGATCGATATACAATAAGCTGTCATCACCAATCTGATCGACAATATGTGCCTCCCAGACTTTGTCGTATAAGGTCTTGGCCATGGGATTTTTTTACTCCTGATTCATAATTTGTTTAACTATTTCGTCGCCAACCTGAGAGGTGGTGGATGCGTCGCCGCGTTTGTCCTCAGGTAGCAGTTCCCCTGTTAATACGCCGGCTTCCAGTGTGGCTATCACGGCGCTTTCAATGGCGTCAGCGGCATCCTGTAAATTAAGGCTAAAGCGCAGCATCATTGCTGCAGACAATATCTGGGCAATGGGGTTTGCGATACCTTGCCCGGCGATATCCGGGGCTGAACCGCCGGCAGGTTCATACAGGCCGAAGCCATCTTCGTTCATGCTCGCTGATGCTAGCAGGCCCATAGAGCCGGTCATCATGGCACATTCGTCGGAAATGATGTCGCCGAACAGATTAGAGCAAAGCATCACATCAAATTGTGCAGGATTCTTCATCACCTGCATGGTGGCATTGTCGATGTAGATGTGTTCCAGTTCCACGTCGGGATAGTCTTTCGCTACTTCTTCAGTGACTTCCCGCCACAACCGGCTGCAGACAAGTACGTTGGCTTTGTCCACAGAGGTGACTTTGCCACGGCGTTTTTGAGCAGCCTCAAAAGCAGAAATGGCAATGCGCCGAATTTCCCGTTTAGAATAGCGCATGGTGTCAAAGGCGTACTCTTGTTCACCGTTGCCGTCGCGACCTTTCGGCTGACCGAAGTAAATACCACTCGTTAGCTCGCGAACAACGAGTACATCCACGCCGCTTGCTGCAATGTCAGCGCGAAGGGGAGAAAGCCCCTCAAGGCCAGGATAAATTTTAGCAGGTCTGAGGTTGCTAAATAAGTCAAAGTGACTGCGCAGTGTAAGCAGAGCAGCTCGCTCTGGACGCTTTTCAAGAGGTAGTGCATCCCACTTCGGGCCGCCGATTGAGCCGAACAAAATGGCATCTGAGGCTTCACATCCTTTGAGTGTTTTTGGCGGCAGGGCTTCACCTTCAGTATCAATGGCATAGCCCCCTACAGGATACGCTGTACGGTTGAATGTCACACTAAATTTGCTTTCAATGGCATCCAGTACTTTGTTGGCTTCCTGCATGACTTCCGGACCTATGCCGTCCCCGGCCAGTACGGCAATATTGAATTCGCTCATTTACACTCCTGCTACGCGTTCTTGTTGATTCTTTTGCTGATCGATTTGGTCAGCAACATGGGTATTGTTAAGTACGAAAATCAGGGCTTTAACACCTGCTTCTACGATATCTGTGGCCAGGCCAATACCGTGGAAGCGGCGGCCTTTGTATTCGGCGATTACGCCAACCTGGGCTAGAGCATCAGCGCCTTCGCCCTTTGAATCGAGTTTGAAGTCTACAACGTCTAAGTCTTGGTGACCCAGAATGGAAATGATAGCGTTAAATGCCGCATCTACCGGGCCATTCCCAATAGCGGTTTGGGTAACGATATCCTCGCCAACTTTCAGCTTAACGGTTGCACTGGGAATAATTTCGCGGCCCGAATTAGCCTGTAAATAGGCCAGCTGATAGTAGGCTTCTTCGTGTTTTTGCTGGTCAAAAAACAACAGCGCTTCCAGGTCGTAATCATACACCTGGCCTTTTTTGTCAGCCAAGGCCAAGAAAGCGCTGTATACCGCTTCTAAATCATAATCCTCTGGCTTGTAACCCAGTTCGGTTAACCGGTGTTTTATTACATGGCGCCCAGAGCGTGAAGTAAGATTCAGGTTGTTTTTGTTTATGCCGACACTTTCCGGGGTCATAATTTCGTAAGTATTTTGCGCCTTTAATACGCCATCTTGGTGAATGCCGGATGAATGGCTAAATGCATTCGCTCCGACGATGGCTTTGTTTGATTGAACCGGCATATTACATAACTGGCTAACCAACTTAGACGTGCGAAAAATTTCACTGGAGTTGATGTTGGTTTGCATCCCCAGCATAGCTTCGCGCGTTTGCAAAATCATCGCGATTTCTTCCAGTGAACAATTGCCTGCCCGTTCGCCAATACCGTTGATCGTGCACTCTACCTGTCTGGCTCCTTGCTCCACGGCAGCCAGGGAGTTGGCCACAGCCAAGCCCAGATCGTTGTGACAGTGCACAGAAATGGTGGCTTTGTCGATATTGGGTACCCGGTTAAACAGATTGCCAATAATGCTGCCGAATTCCGTCGGGGTTGTGTATCCCACCGTGTCTGGAATGTTTACTGTTGTAGCTCCGGCATTGATTGCGGCTTCTACCATTCTACACAGGTAATCGATGTGAGTACGCCCGGCATCTTCACAGGAAAATTCCACATCGTTAGTATATTTTCGGGCGTGTTTAACCGCGGCAACGGCCATATCAACTACTTCATCCTGAGACTTCCTCAACTTGGCGCCTACGTGGATTTCAGAGGTGGCGATGAAGGTGTGAATACGAAATTGTTCCGCTACGCTCAATGCTTTTCCGCAAGCATCAATATCGTTTGGCAAAGCCCGGGACAAACCGCATACCACGCTATTTTTCACTTCTTTTGCGATCATCTGAACAGATTTAAAATCTCCAGGAGAAGACACTGGGAAACCCGCTTCAATGATATCTACGCCCAGCCTTTCGAGAGCCAGGGCGATCTGTAGCTTCTCTTTGGCACTTAAACTGGCGGGCAGTGCCTGCTCGCCGTCGCGCAATGTAGTATCAAAGATTTTTACCTGATTCGTCATGGCAGTGTACTCGTGGTGTATAGTTAAAAAAAAACCCGTGCAGTGCACGGGTTTATGGAGATTCCTATAACTGGATGCAATCTACCCGTGCAGTCTTGCTGCCGTGAGGAGTAGAAAAGTAAGTAGCAAATTATGCATCATTTTAACGTAATTATTGCCGTCCAGTTGATAGGTGACAATGTAACCATCTACGCCACTCAGGTCAACCCCTCATTGCCAGGATAAGCATAAAAAATGGTTATATTTATCCTACGCAGACTGGGACTTAACCGAAGGAAGGACAAACTTTTTCCAGTTAATGGTGGTTGATAGCAATAATTCTCTCAACGTAAGGGAGCGCGGTGATAATTTTCCCTTGTGATTCCAGCGGTGACCGCAGCATGCCGCAGCCATGATGACTTTGGTCGGTTTGATCAATGTCAGTTGGGTTTTGTCATCTGCGCTTAAGCTCACACCATCAAAAGTGAACCAGCCGTATTTGTTGAGGTGCAGTGTTTCGTTGTCAAACTGTACCTTGTCAATGGAGTCTAATTCTATGTGCTCTTCGCCAAAGTGGGCCAGATACACCGGCACAGGGAGGCCGTATCCCGCGTGTTGGGAGAACCATTGGGTGTTGGTGTCGATGTTCCACTTTTTTGCCGGGCATTGGGAAGCCTGTTTGTAACTCCATGACCCATTGTGGCTATCTACCTGCAGTGGTGTTGGGTTTCGCGCTAAATAGTGCGCCGCCCGTTGCACGCGATGCGGTAGGGCCTGCAAGCGTAACTGGAGTGCTGAAATTTGCTTTGTCGTTGTGTGAGACAGTACATGCAACTCTCGTTCGTACAAGGCATTGCAGATTTCAGTGTAAGAGGGACTGTGGTCAGCAGTGCCTGAATCAGCAAAAAAAGTAGTTTGGCTGGAGGAGGCTTCTGGTGGGGACGACATAACGACAAACGATAACTAGAGGTAACTGTAAGGTAGCACTAAAAACAACGGGTAGCCAGCGCTACCCGTTGAGGGATCATTACTGACCTTTGATTTCACTTCGACCGCGGTAAACTGCTTTGTCGCCCAGCGCTTGCTCTATACGCAGCAACTGGTTGTACTTAGCCACACGGTCTGAACGACACAGTGAGCCAGTTTTGATTTGGCCGGCAGCTGTACCAACGGCTAGATCTGCAATGGTCGCGTCTTCTGTTTCACCAGAACGGTGAGAGATAACCGCTGTGAATCCAGCGTCTTTGGCCATTTTGATCGCGTTCAGTGTTTCTGTCAAAGAACCGATTTGGTTGAACTTGATCAGGATAGAATTGCCGATACCATTCTCAATACCGCGGGACAGAATTTTAGTGTTTGTGACGAACAGATCATCACCAACCAGTTGTACTTTATCACCAATCTTTCTGGTCAGGATTTCCCAGCCATCCCAATCGCTTTCGTCCAAGCCGTCTTCAATAGACACAATAGGATACTGGTTGGTCAGCTCTGCCAGGTAGTCGCCAAAGCCTTCTGAATCAAAAGATTTGTCTTCACCTGACAGCACGTACTGGCCGTCTTTGTAGAACTCAGATGCAGCGCAATCAAGGGCCAGGGTGATATCTTCGTTCATCTTGTAGCCGGCTTTTTCCACGGCTTCAACGATAACTGCAAGCGCTTCTGCATTTGAGCTCAGGTTAGGTGCAAAGCCACCTTCGTCACCCACTGCAGTGTTCAGACCTTTTGCAGATAGTACTTTTTTCAGGTTGTGGAAAATCTCCGCACCCATGCGCAAGGCTTCTTTGAAACTCTTGGCACCGACAGGTTGAACCATGAATTCCTGAATGTCTACGTTGTTGTCAGCGTGTTCGCCACCGTTGATGATGTTCATCATAGGTACAGGCATAGAGTACTGACCAGATGTGCCGTTCAGGTCTGCAATGTGCTCGTAAAGTGCTACGCCTTTCTCAATGGCGGCGGCTTTCGCTACAGCAAGAGACACGGCTAAGATCGCGTTTGCACCCAGCTTTTCCTTGTTCTCAGTGCCATCTAATTCAAGCATTTTGTTATCAACGTCGGCTTGCGCCAGTGGATCCATACCAGCCAGGGCAGGGGCGATAACGTCATTTACAGCGGCAACGGCTTTCTCTACACCTTTGCCCATGTAGCGACTTTTATCACCGTCGCGCAGTTCCAGCGCTTCACGAGAACCGGTAGATGCACCAGACGGAGCAGCTGCGCGGCCCATAGCACCGGAATCGAGATAAACGTCCGCTTCCACCGTAGGGTTACCACGGGAGTCCAGGATTTCGCGTCCAACAATGCGAGCAATTTTCGCCATTTTCTTTCCTCAACGTTTGTGTCAGCGGCAACGGGAGAATGCCGCAAACTATTAGAATCAGTGATTTTCTTTCTGATATTTACCGGCAGCTTCTACAAATCCGGTAAACAACGGATGACCGTCTCTGGGTGTAGAGGTAAATTCCGGGTGGAACTGACCGGCTACAAACCAAGGATGGTCTGGGATTTCGATGACTTCTACAAGCCGTTTGTCGGTGGACAAACCACTTACCTTTAATCCAGCCGCTTCGATTTGGTCACGCAGGTTGTTATTAACTTCATAACGGTGGCGGTGGCGCTCGTAGATTTCTTCGCTGCCATAAATGTCGTGAACTTTACTGCCGGGAATTAAATGGCACAACTGGCTGCCTAAGCGCATCGTACCACCTAAGTCAGAAGTGGCATCCCGCTGTGCGGTAGAACCATCTGCGTCGAGCCATTCAGTAATAAGACCCACCACAGGATACGGCGTATCTGAATTGAATTCAGTACTGTTGGCGTTTTCCATGCCAGCAACGTTACGGGCGAATTCAATAAGGGCTACTTGCATGCCGAGGCAAATACCCAAATAGGGCACTTTGTTTTCCCGAGCATAACGGGCAGCAGCAATTTTACCTTCGATACCGCGTTCACCAAAACCACCGGGAACCAAGATGGCATCTAGGTGTTCAAGGATTTGCGTGCCTTTGGTTTCCACATCCTGTGAGTCCACATAATGGATATTCACGGTTAAGCGATTTTTTAAACCTGCGTGCTTTAATGCCTCGTTCACCGATTTGTAGGCATCGGGTAGTTCGACGTATTTTCCTACCATTCCGATGTTAACTTCAGCGGTAGGATTGGATTCTGCGTATAGCACCTGCTCCCATTCTGTCAGATCGGCTTCTTTGCAATCTAAGCGGAAGCGATCGACAACCAGCTGATCCATCCCCTGAGCTTTCAGTGCAGCGGGAATACGATAAATGCTGTCTACGTCTTTTAATGAAATAACGGCTTTATCTGCAACGTTAGTAAACAGCGCAATTTTAGAGCGTTCAGTTGCTGGAAGTGCTCCTACAGAGCGACACACCAGAATATCTGGCTGAATACCAATGGAGCGCAATTCTTTCACCGAATGCTGCGTTGGCTTGGTTTTTACTTCACCGGAGGCGGGCATGTAAGGCACGAGGGTCAGATGCATGAACATGGCGCGATCGCGACCCACTTCTGTACCTAGTTGCCGGATGGCTTCAAGGAAGGGTTGTGACTCGATGTCACCTACGGTTCCTCCCACTTCAACGATGGCAACATCGTGACCTTCAGCACCGTCAATAACACGGCGTTTAATTTCGTTGGTGATATGAGGGATAACCTGAATAGTGGCACCGAGGTAGTCACCCCGACGCTCTCTACGCAATACTTCTTCGTACACCCGTCCGGTGGTGAAGTTATTGCGTTTTGTCATACGGGTGCGTATGAATCGCTCGTAGTGACCCAGATCCAGATCGGTTTCCGCTCCATCGTCTGTGACAAATACTTCCCCGTGTTGGATTGGACTCATAGTACCAGGATCGACATTGATGTATGGATCCAGTTTTAACATCGTTACGGTGAGACCACGCGCTTCGAGAATGGCTGCCAACGAAGCGGCAGCAATACCTTTACCTAGCGATGATACGACACCACCGGTGACGAAAATATAGTTTGTCATGCGAAACCTAAGGCGTTGGATTGTATGGCTAATGTGTTGAGAGAGACAGAAAATAACCTCAACACTGGGACGGCGCAGTAGTATAGCGAAAGAACGACAGGCAAACAATCTGTTTGCCTGTCGTTCTTTCGCTTTCACCACACCCCGTTGAATTCACTTCAATTCTCGCTGGCGCCGCGGCACCGATGAGCCGTCGCATTTCCTTCTACAACAGTAGATTTACGCGCTTCGCGGCAACTAAGTCTTACTCAGACGCTTAAGGGTGTAAATCAAATCCAGAGCCTGTCTGGGGGATAGTTCATCCGGTGATAAATTGCGCAATGTCTCTCGTAGTGGGTCTGGCATATCAGTGAATGTCATTTCAGACTGGCCTTGAGGAGCAAGGGGGGGATGAGAAGCGGGAGTGATACTTCTATCTGTTGCTGGCACATCTCGCTCGCGGTTTTCCAATTCTTTGAGCTTGGTTTTTGCTGCGTGGATGACGGGGCGAGGCACCCCTGCAAGTTGCGCTACCTGTAATCCATAGCTTTTGCTTGCGGCCCCTGCTTCTACACGATGCATGAAGCGAATGCTATCGTCGTGTTCAACGGCATCTAAATGCACGTTAATCACCCCATCTTCTGTGTCGGCTAATTGAGTAAGTTCAAAGTAATGAGTGGCAAAAAGCGTATAGGCATTGATCTCCCTGGCGAGAAAACAGGCGCAGGACCAAGCTAACGACAATCCATCGTACGTACTGGTTCCACGGCCAATTTCATCCATTAAGACCAGTGAATATTCGGTGGCATTGTGCAAGATGTTAGCCGTTTCTGTCATCTCAACCATAAAGGTAGAGCGACCGGAGGCGAGATCGTCGGAAGCGCCAATACGGGTGAATATTCTGTCAACCCGGCCTATACGCGCAGCTTCTGCCGGAACATAGCTACCCAGGTAAGCCATAAGTACAATGAGGGCGGTTTGACGCATATACGTTGATTTACCACCCATATTGGGGCCAGTGATAACCAGCATTCGCTGGCTGGAACTAAGTTGAACTGGATTGGCAATAAATGGGTCATCCATCACGTGCTCTACTACCAGATGTCGCCCGGCGTTATAGTCAATTTCTTTCCCGTTGGTTAACGTGGGACAATGCAAATCCAGTGCGACAGCGCGCTCGGCAAAACATTGCATAACATCCAGTTTAGCGAGGCTTTCAGCCGTGTTAATAAGGGCGCTTAAGTGCGGTGCGAAGGCGTCGAATAAGGATTCGTAAAGCTGTTTTTCCAGCGCCAGTGCGCGGCTTTGACTGGTGAGTACTTTGTCTTCGTGTTCTTTGAGTTCCGGGGTAATGTAGCGCTCGGTATTCTTCAAGGTTTGTCTTCGAATATAATCGGCCGGTGCGCAGGCACTGTTTGCGCGACTCAATTCAATGAAAAAACCATGTACCTTGTTATAGCCCACTTTCAGGGTTGATACACCGGTGCGCTCTCGTTCCCGCAGCTCCAGTGCAGTGAGATAGTCTGTCGCACCCTGAGACAATGCGCGCAGCTCATCGAGTTCCTCGTTAAATCCTTCGGCAATGACACCGCCGTCACGGATCACGACGGGTGGGTTATCAACAATGGCGTCATTGAGTAGGTGTTGCAGGTCGGGATACTCACCGATACCCGCAGCGATACTATTGAGTAGTGCGTTGTCATGACCGGCCAATACGTTTAATAAGTCCGGTAATTCGTTGAACGCATTGCGCAATCTGGAGAAGTCCCGCGGACGGGCTGAGCGCAGAGCAATTCTCGCCATAATACGCTCAATGTCACCAATGCGCTTGAGTGCTTCGGCAATGTCGTCGTGGCCTTTTTCTATAAGCGATGCGACGGCACTTTGCCGGGCATTGAGTTCATAGTGGTCGGTAATAGGTGCGTGCAGATAGCGCTGTAGTAACCGACTTCCCATGGCTGTTGCCGTGGTGTCGAGTACGCTGAACAGGGTATTGTCGATACCGCCGGACAAATTCTGTGTGAGTTCTAGATTGCGCCGGGTCGCCGCATCTAGTTGAATGCGGGTCTCCTGCTGTTCTTTGTGGATGCTGCGAATGTGGGGCAATGCGGTGCGCTGGGTGTCTTTTACGTACTGAAGTACACACCCGGCTGCGCCGACGGCTTTGTCCAGCCCGTCTATGCCGAACCCCCCCAATGATGCTGTGCCGAATTGCAAAGTGAGTTGTTCAATGGCGCCTTGCGGATCAAATTCCCATTCGGGCCGTCGGCGCAAACCCTTGCGTTTTTCAATAAGCGGGAGGCTGTCAAACCCTTCGGGATAGAGCAACTCCGCAGGGTTAAGGCGCTGCAACTCTGCCAGTAGATGTTCGTCGCTTTCGCATTCCAGTACCAAAAAACGGCCGCTGCTAATATCAAGCGTTGCCAGTCCGTATTGCATACTGTGACCACACACTGCGGCGAGCAAATTGTCGCGGCGATCTTCCAACAGCGCTTCATCGGTAACGGTTCCCGGAGTTACAATACGCTGTACTTGTCGTTCTACGGGTCCCTTGCTGGTGGCAGGGTCGCCAACTTGTTCGCATATGGCCACGGATTCGCCCATTTTTACCAGCCGCGCGAGGTAACTTTCTACGGCGTGATAAGGAACGCCGGCCATGGGTATTGGCTCTCCGCCAGATTTGCCCCTGGCAGTAAGCGAAATGTCTAAAAGCTGGGCTGCCTTTTTGGCATCGTCATAAAACAGCTCATAAAAGTCGCCCATGCGGTAAAAAAGCAAAATTGACGGGTGTTGCGCTTTTATGGCCAGATATTGGCGCATCATGGGCGTATGTGATTCCAAGAAAACCTCTTTGATGTTCGTTGCGATTGCGTGCGCGTTAGCAAATGCTTGACTCAGGTCAGCATTTTCCCGCGATAACACTTTTTTTTTCGGTACAATACTCTGGCCTATAGCACAGAAGAGTAGTTTCAAACCGCACTGGTTAACCGGTAAGAAATGTTACACTGCATTATAATCTCAGGTGAGTATTATTGATATGAACGAAGATATTTCAACTGTTTCCGGGGACGGATTATTACAAGCACAAATTTTAGCCCTGGGGGAGGCGTTACGGCAACACCGTGCCACTGTGTCCTGCGCTGAATCTTGTACTGGTGGGGGAATCGCTTTTGCTTTTACCTCAGTGGCGGGCAGTTCAGACTGGTTTAATCAGTCCTGGGTGACTTATTCCAACGAAGCCAAACAGACCCAGTTGGGAGTCAAAGCCTCCACACTGGCTGCCTACGGCGCCGTATCAGAGCAAACAGTACGGGAAATGGTTGCCGGCGTGACAACGCGCTCCGGCGCGCAAATAGGTATTTCTGTTAGTGGCATTGCCGGTCCGGGGGGCGGCTCACAGGAGAAGCCCGTCGGTACCGTATGGTTTGGTTTTGCTGTTTTTTCAGAGACGCTGGCGATAAAGCGGGTGTTTGATGGCGACAGATGTGCGGTCAGGCATCAGGCGATTTCCTTTGCCATAGATTTTCTGTACCAACGACTGGTTGCACATCAGGCATAAATCATTCACATTGAACAGTACAAAAGGAGTTGTGATTAGCCATTAGCCCATGGGCAAACAGGAAAAACACAAAATACACTTGACTGTATACCTATACAGTATAAAATGCCCCCAACAGTATTTTAAAACGCTTGGTAAATAAACCCGTTGTACGTGTCACGAATAATGTGCACATGTGTACTCAGGTTTGTAACATGAGCAGTCATTATCTTGAGGATAATATCGTGGACGACAACAGATCAAAAGCACTTTCCGCCGCCGTAGGGCAAATTGAAAAACAATTTGGTAAAGGTGCCATTATGCGTCTGGGCGACAACCAGGCAATGGATATTGAAGCGATTTCGACGGGCTCACTGAGCATAGACGTTGCATTGGGTATAGGTGGCTTGCCCTGCGGACGTGTTGTCGAAATCTATGGCCCTGAATCGTCGGGTAAAACCACGCTTACGTTACAAGTGATTGCTTCTGCACAGAAAAAGGGTAAAACTTGTGCATTCGTCGATGCGGAACACGCTCTTGACCCAGTATATGCAGAGAAGCTGGGTGTAAACATCGATGATTTGTTGGTTTCTCAACCAGACACAGGTGAGCAGGCTCTTGAAATCTGTGACATGCTGGTACGTTCGGGGGCTGTTGATGTGGTTATTGTTGACTCGGTAGCTGCCCTTACGCCGAAAGCGGAAATTGAAGGTGAGATGGGGGATTCTCACGTTGGTTTACAGGCGCGTTTAATGTCTCAGGCATTGCGTAAACTCACAGCAAATATAAAGAAATCGAATACACTTTGTATTTTCATCAATCAGATTCGAATGAAGATCGGTGTGATGTTTGGTAACCCGGAAACCACAACGGGCGGTAATGCACTTAAGTTCTACGCTTCTGTTCGTTTGGATATTCGTCGCATAGGAGCCGTGAAAGAAGGCGATGAAGTCGTGGGCAATGAAACTCGTGTGAAGGTCGTTAAGAATAAAGTCGCTCCGCCGTTTAAACAAGCAGAATTCATGATCCGTTACGGTGAGGGCATCAGCAAAGAAGCTGAATTGATAGACTTAGGCGTGAAGCAAAAATTGGTTGATAAAGCTGGCGCGTGGTACAGCTACAACGGCGATCGCATCGGCCAGGGTAAAGCTAACGTGATGAAGTTTCTCAAAGAAAACCCGGATATTGCCGACGATATTGAAACAAAGTTGCGAGCTGAGTTATTACTGAGTAAATCCGTAAAAGCGGAAAATACACAGGACGAATCTGAAGAAACCTTATAATTGATAGCAGATAAAACACAGCACAGTGATATGACGCCCGCTAGATGATTTTCTGCAGCGGGCTTTTTTATACTTTTTGAGGAAGGTGTCCGCTGTCTTCCCATCCCTGAGGTGTCTTCCCCTGTAACATGTAACTGTAAGCAATGAGCTCGGCAATAATGTAGTAAAGGGCTTCGGGGATCTCCTGACCCAAGTCAAGGGTGGCTAACATGTCGCTTAGATAGGGGTCTTCATGAATAAGAATACCCGCTTCCTGTGCCGAATGAATAATTGCTTCAGCCAAATCGCCATAGCCTTTTGAGACGATTTTTGGTGCCGTTTTTTTGTCGCTACTTCCGTACCGAAGACCGATCGCTTTGCGGGTTTTATCGCTCATACCAGGGCCTCAAAAAGTTGATAGGGTGCATCTTTGAGCAGACCTTTTAATTGCCCTCGTTGGCATGAATGACCATCTACCTCTATACCTAAATGGCTTAGGCGGCGTAGTAAATAAGGTAAAGTATCGTACACCTTGCACAACAGAGGGTCTGTGGATGCATAAACATCGAGTTTTAGTTTGTCTCCTTCTATACGACTCTTTGCAAGTAATTCCCCCAATTCCCCAACATCAAGTTTCATAGTGAGATGCCATATACGTCCTTTCTTCGCCGACTTTTTATTATCTGATGCCTCTTTTTCTTCCGCTCTAAATAATAATTCCGGCGCTTTGTTTTCATCTCGGGTGACGGGAAGTACGTAATAGAAACTGTCATTGCCCAACGTTCTGCTTTCTGCGCTTTGTATTTTTTGTTGTTGATGGTTAGCAAGTAGAGTTTTTACATGCTTTAGTAGTTGCGTTCTTTGGTCTAGTGCGGCCATATCACTGGCAATTTTAGACGGAGTGTGGCCTGGCGAAGCGTTTCCTATAGATTTTGCAATCACGGAATCGGGTTTATCAATAATGGCAGACAGACCGGACTGATTTCGCAGCGCACGCCCAGTTAATCCCAGCTGTAAAATTGATACCAGCGCACTTAGGAAATCGGAGCCTGCGGGAGGGGTTAAAATACTTGACGGGGTAGTAACCAAAGGCTGCGCCGTTAGCAGTTGTTTTATTGCACTTGCCGAAGGCTCGGGAGGCGATTCGGATGCGTAACGATATGTTGTTGACGACGACGTGGCCCGGGGTTGCAGTGGAGCCATTTTCGCGTCAGTGGAAAAGGTAAGCGAGATCTTCTCTAACCACTGTTTGGATATATCAGCAGTCTGCGGGGCATGACTCGTATGTGTTCGCAAAATTTGCACTAACTTCCCCAGAGCTTCATTCGTGGACCCAGTTTCTGCTAACAATTGCCTGGAAAGCTGACGGATTTTTTCCTGTATTTTAGGAGTGTGGCTTTCGTCTAGCTGACTTACTGGCAGAATTTTTCCCTCCTGAACTTGTTTCGCGGTTGACGTTGATGGCGTTGAACTTCGAGTTACCTGAAGGGTTTGCTCGCCGTTTTCCGATGAGAACGATGATTGGGGGGCTGCATTATTTGGACTAGCCACAGGGGAAGGAGTCTGCAAAGGAGACTGTCTGGCTTGTGGCACTCGATTAAGCGTCGAGAGGAAATGCTCTGGTAATAAAAACGTTGTTGAGTCAGCTGTCCTGGCTGGTAGCTGAACCGCGGGGAACTGAAGTACTGGGTTACTTTGTACACCCTGCAGGGTGAATTGTGCATGTTTTAACGTTAACGTGGCGCTGATTATTGCCGGTTGACGTGGTGCTGGTGACAGCAGAACATCAGCGGTGGATTTCGATGGCACCCCTTCTATTTTTATACCTTCTGTTCCCAAGCCTTTGACTAACGCTAATTTGATAAGAGGAGAGTTGGCTGTCACGGTCGTCTGGCTGGTATTTGATGACGGAATACGGCTAACTGATACTGGCCATTGTTGTTGATCCCGTTGTATGTCTGGTGCTTGAATGTGAATACGCACTTTTTCCCCAGTAGAAAAAAGTGTCGTATTGCGCGGCATTGGTAATGTAACAGACGGAGAGCCTGGAAGTTGTAGTGATATATTGAGTTTTTGGGGACTTGAACTTTCAATCATACCGTGAAGGTTCAGCCCTTTTGACAAATTCGTACTTTGCAAACTGCCCAGGGTAATGGCATCAGCAAGTGTCCTTATTAGTCGTTGGACATTGGCCTGATTCATTGTTGTAGTTTGATTTAAAGACAAAAAGTCAAACAACGTGGCTGTGGAGCCAGTTTTAGCAATAGCGAATACGGTCGATTCGGAAAGTAAAACTGGCACAGGGGTTTGTAGCGATAGCGGCTGCGACTCGACTGATTGTGACGGCAGCAAGATACGCACCGTATTACCTTCCTGACTCACCGACACACGGTTTTGCAGTAATGAGGTTAGCAACGGCGACACGGCTTTTTGTTGCACGGTGGCCTCTGTTGAGCTCGTATTAGTGCTGGTCAGCAATGCTGCAATCTGTGTATTCATATCAATCATATCGGCAGTCTCGAAGAAAACTCAACGGCGCAGTGACAAACAGCGTGTTGTTTAACATGTTCGGTTTGAACTAAATCATAAAAAAGTTTAATAGCATGATGGGTTTGATGAGATTCCCATTGCCTATGGTAGAATGCCTCGAGTAACTTTTTACAAAGTGTTAATAATCATAAGGGTAGTCGGTGCTGGAAGCCAGTCATCTGAGTTGTATAAAAAAAGATCGCATTCTGTTTGACGGGCTGTCTTTGCAACTGCGTGAAGGTGAGCTGATGTATTTGCGTGGTCCCAATGGGGCCGGTAAGACCAGTTTACTGCGGATCTTATCAGGGTTGAGCCAACCTAGTCATGGTTGTGTCAATTGGCGCGGTAAGCCATTGGATTTGCAGTGGTATCGCGAAATGGTTTATGTTGGCCACAAACCTGGGATGAGCGATACGTTAACCGCCATTGAAAACTTGCGTTTTTGGTGTTGCCAACACGCCGTAGCAGTAAGAGATGCGCATATTTTGGATGTATTGTCAGTACTGGGGCTGGTTGGGGTAGAAGATATTCCTTGTCGTTTATTGTCTGCGGGACAACAGCGCAGGGTGGCGCTGGCCAAGTTGTGGCTTAAACCAGCCACGGTTTGGTTGCTCGATGAACCCTTTACTGCGCTGGATGTTGACGGTGTATCGCAACTGGAAGCGGTGATGTGCCAGCATGTAAAGGCGGGAGGCGCAATATTAACCACATCTCATCAACCCTTGTCGACGTCTGCCGGACCGTTGACTTTTTTCGATTTGGAGTATCGAATTTGAATTGTGTAACGCGGGGCGTATTCCAGCGGGAGTTAGCCTTGGCTTTCAGACAAAAAGCGGAACTGATGCAACCCTTGATGTTTCTGCTAATGGTGGTGACCTTGTTTCCCCTTGGTGTAGGGCCGGGACCTGATACGCTTCAGCGAATCGGACCGGGAGTGATATGGATTGCGGCCATTCTTTCTTCGCTAATGGGGATGGAGCGCCTGTTTCGGGACGATTTTCAAGATGGTTCCCTTGAACAACTGCAATTGTCCGGAATACCACTTTATATGATTGCTTTAGTTAAGGTGTTCAGTCACTGGCTGGTTACGTTTTTTCCCTTGCTGTTTCTGTCGCCCTTACTCGCTTTGTTTTTGAATCTGACCCTTGATATGTATCTGGCGTTGATCGCCACTCTTGTACTTGGCACCCCGTTACTGTCTTTGGTCGGCGCGATTGCCGTAGGCCTTACTATAGGCCTTCAAAGAGGCAGTGTGTTGCTAGCATTGTTGCTAATACCGGTATTTATTCCGTTGTTGATATTCGCGACCTCGGCCGTAGACGCTGCAGCCTTGCAGTTACCCTACCGCAGTCAAATAGCTATTATTGGCGCAATGCTGTTGTTAGCGCTGGCGGCGGCACCGTCAGCTATTGCTTATTCGTTAAAAGTGAGTCAAAGCTAATGTGGAAGTGGATGCATCCTTACGCGAAACCGGAGCGGGCATACACCCTGTGTGAAACATTGTTGCCTTGGTGTTGGATTGTGGCTCTGGTGTGCATGGTTGTCGGCTCTGTTTGGGGGCTGGCATTTGCGCCGCAAGATTACCAACAAGGTGATTCATTCAGGATTATATATATTCATGTACCCAGTGCCATGCTGTCCATGAGTACATATGTGGCGATGGCTATCGCAGCGCTCGTGGGAATGGTATGGCAATGGCGTACGGCATACATGGCCATGATTGCCATGGCGCCAGTTGGCGCAGTAATGACCCTGATTGCTTTATTTACGGGGGCGGCTTGGGGCAAGCCTATGTGGGGAACATGGTGGGTTTGGGACGCCAGGTTAACGTCTGAATTAATACTGCTATTTTTGTATCTGGGAGTGATTGCGTTGTACGGCGCGTTCGAAGACAAACTTCAGGCCGGCAAAGCGGCGGGTGTGATGTCACTGGTAGGTGTGGTGAATGTGCCCATCATTCATTATTCGGTGGAGTGGTGGAATACTCTGCATCAGGGCTCAACAATTACCAAGTTCGACAAACCGTCGATGGCAGTTGAAATGCTGTGGCCATTATTGATTAACATCATTGGGTTTGCCTGTTTTATCGCGGCAGTTACCCTCATGCGGATGAAAAACGAAATCGTTCGCAGGGAAATTCACCGTCCTTGGGTTCAGGGACTAGTGGGCAAAGAAGAGGGGTCAAGCCATGCAGTTTGATTCAATGGGTGATTTTTGGGCAATGGGAGGTTACGGCTTTTACGTCTGGATTTCCTTTGGTTTCACGGTGGTGTGTTTACTGGCCATTGTTGCACAAACATTGGTGGCAGAGCGGGCGCTAATGAAGCAGATCACCACAGAGAAACAACGCAAGGCGCGTATTAAAAATGCAGAATGCCAGCGTAAACCCCGAGTTTCTATTCCTTCCGTTTCAGACAAGGCAGAAAAATGAATCCACGTAGAAAACAGCGACTGCTGGCCGTCGGTTTGGTTGGTGTTTTACTTACCGGCGCAGTGGGGCTAATGCTATTTGCATTAACAGACAGCATTGATCTTTTTTATACGCCTTCGCAGATTGTCGAAGGCCGAGATGGAAGGAAACCAGAAATTGGTCAACGTCTTCGCATTGGAGGCATGGTAGTGCCAGGCAGTGTGGTCAGAGATCAGCAAACGCTGGCCGTGAGCTTTGACCTAGTTGATACCGGACCCTCAGTAACGGTGCGCTACACCGGTATATTGCCAGATTTATTTCGCGAAGGGCAGGGTATTGTTGCTACCGGCACACTTGTGGAAAGTAATGTTATCAGTGCTCAGGAAGTTCTGGCTAAGCACGATGAGGAATATATGCCCCCAGAATTGGCAGAACAAATGAAAGGTATTAAACACGTAAAGCCTAAGCAGCCGGGAGTATAATATGGTACCAGAGTTGGGTAATGTTTCTCTGACACTCGCGTTACTTTGCGCTATTTTGCTGGCTGTTTACCCCATGTGGGGCGCGCATATCAATCATCGCCTCCTCATGGGAACGGCCAAGCCACTGGCTAGTGGTATGTTCTTGTTCACACTCATCGCATTCATCGCACTGACCTACGCGTTTTTGACTGACGATTTCAGTGTGGTTTATGTGGCGCAGCATTCAAACAGCAAGCTACCCGATTATTACAAAGTGACCGCTGTGTGGGGGGGCCACGAAGGGTCGTTTTTACTTTGGGTACTGATGCTGTCGGTATGGACAGCTTCCGTGGCTTTGTTTAGTAAAGGGATCCCTGATGAAATGGTAGCAAGAGTGTTATCTGTTTTAGGGGTAATCGCCATCGGATTTTACTTGTTCATGTTGTTGACCTCTAACCCTTTCGACACCATGCTACCGTTTTTCCCGGTAGATGGCAGAGATCTCAACCCGTTGTTACAAGATTTTGGCATGATTATTCATCCCCCCATGCTGTACATGGGGTACGTAGGGTTTTCTGTGGCTTTTGCTTTTGCGGTTTCGGCGTTAATTTCGGGACAACTTGATTCAACGTGGGCGCGGTGGTCTCGTCCATGGGTTATCGCAGCTTGGGCGTTCCTTACATTAGGTATAGCATTGGGAAGTTGGTGGGCCTACTATGAATTGGGCTGGGGAGGTTGGTGGTTTTGGGATCCGGTCGAAAACGCCTCTTTCATGCCCTGGTTAGTGGGTACAGCGCTCATTCACTCGCTGGCGGTTACGGAGAAGCGGAAAGTGTTTAAGTCGTGGACAGTGCTATTGGCAATTGCTGCGTTTTCGTTAAGTCTCCTCGGGACCTTCCTGGTGCGTTCCGGCGTAATCGTGTCGGTACATTCTTTTGCCAGTGACCCGTCCAGGGGGTTGTTCATTCTTGGTATTTTGGTGGTACTCTCCGGGGCGGCATTGTTGTTATATGCATTTCGCGCATCCGAATTGAGATCGCCAGGACGTTACAGCACGTTTTCAAGGGAAGTGCTGTTGATCGGCAATAATGTCTTCTTATGTGCTGCCACTATTGTGGTTTTGTTGGGCACACTGTTACCTTTAGTACACAAAGAACTAGGCCTCGGTTCTATTTCCATCGGTGCGCCATTTTTCAATCAGATGTTCACACTCTTAATTGTGCCCTTTGTTTTTTTGTTGGGCATTGGTCCGCTGACGCGCTGGAAACAACAATCGGCAGCGGCAATGAGCAGACAATTCTGGCTGGCTCTGGGTCTGAGTATTTCGGCTGGCGTGCTGATTAATTTTAGCTACGACGAACCTGCCTATATGGCCGCACTCGGCCTGATACTTGCAGCGTGGGTTCTGATAACCACCCTGCAGGAAGTGATGCAGCGAATAGAAGCGCTGTCCGATGCCAGTGTTTTAACAAAGCTGTCCCGGCTTACACCCAGCCACTGGGGAATGGTACTAGGTCATCTTGGCTTTGCTGTTACCCTTATCGGTATTACGTTGGTGTCCAATTATGAATTGGAGCGAGATATTCGTATGGCTCCCGGTGAGCGTGTTGACCTGGGTGGGTATACTTTTCATTTCACGGGGGTGAAACCTTTTGAAGGGCCAAATTATAACGCCGATGTTGGTGTGTTCGATGTGTACGAGCACGGTGAAAAAATCGTCCACCTTGAACCTGAAAAGCGCATGTATACCGTGCAGCGAATGCCAATGACGGAAGCGGGTATACATTCCACCGTTTTTCGGGATCTATTTATTGCACTGGGAGAGCCTTTAGATGGCGGGGCATGGGCAGTGCGAGTGTATATCAAACCCTTTGTCATCTGGATTTGGGGCGGCGCGGCAATTATGGCTTTGGGCGGGCTGTGCTCGTTGTCCGATAAGCGTTACAGAATGGTCAAATTTAACAGCGTGAAGAAAATGGTTAATCCCCTTGTTAAAGCAGAAAGTTAAGGGTGTATATGAAAAAGACATGGTTGTTTCTTATTCCGGTATCGGTTTTTTTAGTATTGGTCATTTTTCTCTATCTGGGGTTGTTCTCTAATCCCAGGCAAATGGATTCTCAAGCAGACGGGAAGCCTTTGCCAGCGTTTTCGCTACCCGACTTAATGGCACCAAACACAACATATACGCCAGATGATCTCAAAGGAGAAGTGACAATACTAAATGTGTGGGGCGTGTGGTGTGTTACCTGCGCTGTTGAGATGCCTTATTTGACAACTTTGCGTCAGGAGCAAGGGGTGCGGTTTGTTGGCTTGTACTTTGATCAGGATTTAGACCCGGACTTTGGTACCAAAACGCTAACCCGAGTGCAACAGGAAGTCACGGATATGCTGAGTAGATATGGCAATCCCTATCAATACAATATTTTTGATGTTTACCGGGATACATCGTTAGATTTGGGCGTAACCGGGGCACCGGAACACTTTCTTATTGACCATCGGGGCGTAGTTCGTATGCATCATATTGGAGATATTAATCAACGGGTTTGGGAGAGTAAAATCGGGCCTCGTTATCGCGCACTTCTCAAAGAGAAAGAGGAAGGGTCGTGAGATGACAATACAGAAAATACGGGGCGTACTCTTGGTGGGGCTGTGTTTTTTTATATTGCCGGTATTTTGCGTCGAAGATAACTTTTCCTTTGATGAGCCTGCTCAGCGCGCGATGTTTCTGGAGCTCACTGCGTCGTTGCGATGTCCGATGTGCCAAAATCAGAATATCGCAGACTCTGATGCCATGATTGCTCACGATATGCGCAGAAAGGTGTACGCCTTGCTAAAAGAGGGAAAAAGTGAGCAAGAAGTGATTGACTACATGAAAGCGCGTTATGGAGACTTTGTGTATTACCGGCCTCCTCTGAACGCCGCAACGCTGTGGTTGTGGGCTCTACCTGTTCTATTTATTGGTTTTGTTGCCGTGTATCTTTTCAGGAAACCCAGGAAAATAGAGGTAGAAAATCGCGAAGAAAAACTAAAAGAAGCAGAAGCACTGCTCAAGCAGGATGATTTATGAGCTGGGAAGGGTTTGTTATAAGTGTATCAGGGTTACTCACCCTGGTTATTTTTTTAGTGGCTTTACCTTGGTTGCGAAGGCGTTCAGTTCGGGCCAGAGACGTACTGACTAATACGCAAATTATCAGGCAAAGACTTGATGAAATAGCGCGAGAGGCTAAGGAAGGGATAATTAGCGACAGTGACCAGAAAGCGGCCAGCGAAGAACTCAAGCTCGCGTTGCTGGACGAGGTACAGAAGCGTCAACACAACACCGCTCAAAAAGCGTATTTACCTCTTATCGCTGGGGGCGGACTGGCTGTCATCGCGGCGGTAACTGTGTATGCCAAGGTAAATCATATTGAACAGGTTAAAGGGGCTGAACAGGCAATCGAATCATTACCTGCCTTGAGTGAAAAACTCTCTTCCGGAGAGGCCGCTGCATTTACAAACAAAGATATCACTGATCTCACCTATGCTATTCGAGCGCGTTTGCGCAGTAACCCTGACGATGCCACAGGATGGATGTTTTTGGCCCGTCTTTGGCTGTCTGTGGGGCAGGACGAGCAAGCTATACAGGCAATAGAGAAAGCCCTAGCACTGAACCCTGACGATACCACAATAAGAATTACTTACGCGCAAACGCTCATGGTAACAAATGAGGTTGCTCAAATGACAAAGGCCCAGTCTGTATTGCAAGGCTTATTGGCCATCAATCCGAACAACGACAATCTTGCGTTAATGATGGCTGTGGTATCAGCAAGGTTGGGGGATTTGGCAAATACAACGCGGTATTTCGAGCAGGTTAAAGATAAGTTATCACCAGAAAATGATACCCGAATAGGACTGGAGCAACGAATAAATGCCCTTGCTCAGCAAAAAAAAGCGGTATCTGAAGCAGAACACGCGATTGTCTCCACAGGCTTTGAGATAACGGTCAGTATCGACGATGCTGTTAGTGATAAACTTCCGGGCGACGGGTATCTCATTGTTTACGCGCAAGATGGCAACAGCCAGAACAGAATGCCAGCCGCCGTGGTAAAAATTCCGTTACAAAAATTTCCTGTTACTTTAACTCTGACGAACGATAATGCCATGATGCCTGAGTTCACGTTGTCCACACTTACTCAAGCTAAGTTGACGGCGCGCGTTTCGTCTGACGAAAACGTCATGCCTGCTGCGGGCGATCTCCAAGGCGTGATTTCGGTACCGGTTGACCCGGGCGAAGTTCGTCAATATTCAATTACCATAAATAAGGAAGTGCTTTGAACATATTGTCCAAAACATTGACAACCAGCCTCATACTGGTAACCGCGCTGTTAACGGGCTGTGCCTCACAGTCGGCGAGCGAACAATCTAGTGGAGGCCCTTCTCAGGGCGACCCTTATCAGGGCGATCCGAAAGATCCGTTCGAATCTGTTAACCGTGTTGTTTGGGATTTCAACTGGGAAGTATTGGATCAATATGCCCTGCGCCCTATTACCATTGGTTATGTTTCGGTTATGCCACAGTTTGCCCGAACTGGTTTGGTAAACGCTGCGAATAATCTGGAAGAGCCAGGTAATATGTTCAATAACTTTTTTCAGGGAAAGATTGACGAAGGCCTCGACAGCTTGGCCAGATTTGTCATTAATTCTACGGTAGGCTTGTTAGGGACGATAGACGTTGCCGGGAAAATTGGTATCGAGCAGCAGCGGGAAAACTTTGGTGAAGTACTGGGGTCTTGGGGCGTTGAAACCGGACCATACCTCATGGTCCCAGGGCTTGGACCGAATGATCCACGCTCTCTTGGGAGTCGATTTGTTGATAACGTTTATTATCCTATGGCGATATTGGATGGCACCACCAATGTGATTAGATTTACAGTGAACATTCTCGAGGGACGGGCAGCGCTCATCGATCAGGAACCACAGTTGGAACAAGCCATAGACGATTATGCTTTTGTTAAGAATGCGTATTTCCAGAATCTGGAATATCGTGTAACCGATGGCAAAAGTGGTGACAGTGTTATCGAAGAGGAAGAGCTCGATGATTTCTCAGAGTTCGAATCCATGCTAGATGAAATAGACACTTCTGACGAACCGAAATAAAAAGGGCCGACAAGGCCCTTTGCACGTGTTCAGCTGCTTAGCCGTTATACCCCATGGGGTTGTTGGATTGCCAATGCCAAACGTCTTTGCACATATCTTCTAAGGTTTTTACTGCATTCCAGTTTAGTTCCTTTGCTGCCAGGGTTGGGTCGGCGTAACAGGCAGCAACATCACCACTTCTTCTCGGGGCAATTTTATAATTAATCGTTTGCCCTGAAGCGTCCTCAAAGGCTTTTATCATTTCAAGTACTGAGTAGCCTTGACCAGTGCCGAGATTGTAAACATCAAGTCCCATATTTAGCGCTAGTCTGTCCAGGGCTTTTAAATGTCCGTTGGCCAGATCGACAACATGAATATAGTCGCGGACGCCAGTGCCATCCGGTGTGTCGTAGTCGTCGCCGAATACGCTAAGTTGCGCCAACTTTCCAGTGGCAACCTGAGAAATATAAGGCATCAGGTTGTTGGGGATGCCATTGGGATCCTCACCAATTTGACCGGAGTGATGTGCGCCAACCGGATTGAAATAACGCAACAACACGATATTCCAACTATCATCTGACTTGTGAAGATCGGTTAGCATATGTTCAACCATGAGCTTTGACATACCATAGGGGTTGGTAGGCTGACCGGTTGCCATTTTTTCGTGGAGCGGCAATGAAACAGGATCGCCGTACACGGTAGCCGATGAACTGAATACTAAATTCTTTACTCCGTGCTGGCGCATCGCTTTACACAACGTAAGTGTACCGTAAACGTTGTTTTCATAGTATTCCAGAGGTTTTTCCACTGATTCACCTACCGCTTTTAGTCCGGCAAAGTGGATGACTGCGTCGATAGAGTGTTTGCTAAATACACTGTCTAGCACGGTAGTATCCCTGATGTCACCTTGAACAAAAGTAACGGATTTCCCAGTAATATTCTCTACACGTCTCAATGATTCTGCACTGGCGTTTACTAAGTTATCCAGTACTACTACTGAGAAGTTCTGTTCAAGAAGTTGCAAAACAGTATGGCTGCCAATGTATCCGGCGCCGCCAGTTACCAAAACGGTTTTCATTGTCTCTCCTTCGATAAGACCTGAGGTACGTATTTCGCACACAATGTGTATTGAATGGGTTTTACAATAAGCGGGTAGAACAACACAATTACTAAAACCCAAAGCAAAGCATGCCAATGCGTAAACGTTCTTATTACCAACGCAAAGACCGGTACTATAACAAGTAATTTTAATACATTGAGCAGTGTTTTTTCCGGCACAGTCAGCTTAGATGTCGCGAGCTCAAGAATCCGAACACGCTCACCTAATGGAAGCTTTTCAAGCCCAGGTATGTTTCTTGTGGATAAGTAAAATGCCATAACTGCCTTATATACAAAAAAACCGGCGTAAAGGTTAAACGTTTACACCGGCTATGGTAGTGCAATTCGGCGCAGTTTGGTAGCTGCGCCGAAGGAAATTTGAAATACAACAGTTATTGAATGGCTTTTTCATCTTCCTGGGGTAATTTTTCCCAATTTCGGGTGATAAGAGAAAACGCCAGCACCAGCGCGCCGATGACTCCTGCAAAGATGGCAATACTGCTAAATAGCGAAGACACGTCGCCAGATTCGTCGGTACCAAAAGCCCCGGCCATTACGCCAGCTATAACACTACCTATGGAGTAAGTTAATACGAACAAGCCCATAAGCTGACCTGAGAATCGACGAGGAGAAAGTTTACTTACTGCACTAAGTGCAACAGGGCTCAGGCACAACTCACCTACGGTGTGTAGGAAATACGTAGCGACAAGCCAGTAGGGCGCTACTTGTTGGCCAATGGCAGCGTACATTGCAGCGAAAAACATAACGATGAAACCACTGCCCATAATAAGAACGCCAAGGCCGCATTTAATACCGTAAGAAGGATCAAGCATACGCTTACCAAGCTGGATCCACAGCACCGCAAAAAACGGCGACAAGGCAATAATGAAAATGGAATTCAAGCTTTGGAACCACGCGAAGGGAATTTCAAAACTGCCCCACATTCTATCGGTATTTTCATTGGCAAAAACATTCAACGAGGAACCCGCTTGTTCAAACCCAGCGAAGAAGCAGGCCGACGCTACACAAATCAGGAACAATGACAGCATGCGCTTCTTTTCATTATCGGTTAGGTTGCCGAAGAAAAAGATAAAGCCAAAATAGAGCAAGAAAATAACCGTAAACAAGTAAGCGACGTATTCAGCGACTTGAGCGACATCAATCACGAGGTAACCCATGGTCATGGCGTAGGTCACCGCAGCCAGTGTAACTAGGAAAACAGTAATACCAGTCCAGCTTTTCTTTACGCCGGATGGTGTCATTTCAACGGTGGGTTTGGCTGAGTGTGCAGGCAATTTATGTTGAGTAATGCGGTACTGTATCAAGCCAATTCCCATTCCGATAGCCGCAGCACCAAAAGCCCAGTGATAGCCTTGATTGACGGCAAGCCAGCCACAAACAAAGTTCCCGATGATTGAACCAATGTTAATACCCATATAATAAAGCGTATATCCACTGTCTCGACGGGCATCGTGCTCAGTGTATAGTTGCCCCACCATGGCGCTGATGTTTGGTTTTAGCAATCCGGTGCCAAGTACAACCAGAATAAGGCCGATGAAAAAAGTTGATGTGGTAGGAATGGCCAATACAATGTGGCCACTCATAATAATAATACCGCCATACCAAACGGCGTTTTGTCCGCCAAACAGGCGGTCGGCTAACCAGCCTCCGGACAGCCCCATAAAATATACGGCGCCAGTGTACAAGCCATAAATGGCATAAGCGGTTTCTTTGTCAAAGCCAAGACCTTGTTGTTGAATGGTCAGGGTCATGAAAATGACCAGAAGCGCGCGCATACCGTAGTAGCTCATGCGTTCCCACATTTCTGTGAAAAACAGTGTCTGCAAGCCCCCTGGATGGCCAAAGAAACTGGTATCGTTAGATGTTTTTATTGTCACAATAGAGTTCCGTCTTTTAATGATTGTTATGATATTTCACGTGAGCAATCAGGTGTATCTGCCCCATTACCCCGTAGTGTTCTGGCTACTGTTATACCGAAGGAAAGTGCGATACACAAGGGAGTGGCAACAGATAGCGATGAATACAATCGAGCAGTAAACCGGGGTAGGGAATGCTGCTCGTTTTTTGTACTACAACTCTTTTATAGTGGCAATTATGATGCGCACAGAGCCGTAAATAATAAGTAGGATAACGCCGAACAACACGAGGTTGTAGATGATTTCAGGATAAGCGTTGTCATCGGGGTGCGTTGGCGTTTCGATGGTGACCAGATGTTGTAATTTTTGATATGCCTCGACTCTGGCATTTTCCAACGACACTAAGGACGACGAAAATGCCTGAATAGCCAACTGCATTTGTATTTGCAGGTTGCTATACTGAGCCATCTGTTCCGTAACAGAGAGAACGTCACCGGTTTTTTTATTACTGAATGTTTCTTTTTGAAAGTCGACTTGTTCTTGCAATGCACCAATTTGTCTTTTGAGGTTTTGAACTTCAGGAGCAGTGGGTGACATCATAGTCTGCAGTGTATTGAGTTCCGCCCGTTTTTGGGCAAGAGTTGCTTGCAGGGAAAAAGCGATTTGTTGAGACGCGGCACCCTCTGCTGTGGGGTCGAGTACGTTATAAGTAGATTGAAACGCGAGTAACGCGTTTTTGGCTTCCTTGAGTTTTTCTTCTACAACCTGATGCTCACCTTTTGCAAAATCCATTTTTGCTTTTGCCAGATTGTTGTTGATTTCATTGAGGAAACGTTCAGCTTCAACAACAATGGCATGATTAACAGTTTGAGCAAAATCGGCGGTGAAGGCTTTGACTTTGAGCGTAATAACACTGGAGATAGAATCTACCTCCACGGTAACGTGGTCGAGGTAATACTGGTAAAATTCAACCTGGGTGTGATCGTCCGGTAAGCGACTAAACACGTCCCCATGGTCTCCTGAAAAATGTGTTGATAAGCCAACCGTATTTTCAAGATGTCGCATCATGTTTTGTGACTGTATATAGCTTTCTATGATTTGACTGTCATTGGCGGACACACTGCTGGCAATCGTGCCTACTAGAAGGTTGGTGGGATCAAAAGAACTGCCGCCGTCTGTAGATTTAATTATTAATTTACTAACACTTTCATACTGAGGTGATGCTATTACCACCAGATAAAAAGCGTAAAGTAGCCACGGCGCCACAATAAAGACGATTTTGTTCTTTCTAAGTTTGGTAAACACGTTAGATATATTCATAATTTGATATTGTCACTGCTGCGTTACTCTGCCATGTAGGCATCGATGCCTTCTTCTAAGTTTTCAAAGTAGTTCAACTTGCCATTTTCGATAATAACGGCAGAAGTACAAAACTCCCGGATTTGGTCGAGTTCATGACTGACCATGATCATGCCGGCGGTTTTACTTTTTTCTTTAAGTGCTTCTCTGGCTTTACGGCGAAAAGTCGGATCCCCCACTGAAGTGGCTTCGTCAATTAAATAAATATCGAAGTTGATGTTGATGCAACAAGCAAAAACCAGTTTTGCACGCATACCCGCTGAGTAGGTTCTCACAGGTAAATCAAAGCGTTTGCCAACTTCTGCAAACTGTTGCACGTTGGCTTCATAAGTTTTGAGTGAGGATACCTGATTAATTCGTCCGATGAACCGCGTATTTTCTCGTCCGGTCATTTGCGGATGGATCCCTGTTTGAAGTGCCACTGGCCAGGACATCGATTTGTTCGTAATTATTCGTCCTCTATCGGGGTATTCGCTCTTTGCCAGCATTCTAAATAAAGTTGATTTACCCGCGCCATTCTTACCGAGGATTGCCACACTTTTTTCTGTAGGGAAGTCGAAGTTAAGATCCTTAAAGATATACTGTGGCCCAAGTTTGCTCGGGTAACTCTTTGTTAAGTTCTCAATTCTAATCATCTGGCCAGCACCTTTTTCCAGGAAATGTGATAAATAGCAAGAGAAAAGAAAAATGTGATGGCAGTCACTTCCAGAACAAAATTAATTGATACGCCTTTATTTCCATATGAGGGGTAACAGGCATAGCGGGCCAGTTCAATAAAATGAACTAAAGGGTTCCAGGTAAACCAGTGCCAATACTCTGGAGGTATATCCTGTAGGCTAAAAAATATGCAGGAAATAAAAAACAGCGGTCTGGTAAGCAACCCCTTAATTTTACCCGTTTCGGGAACAAAAGTGTTTAGTACGCCGAAAATTAAACTCACGGAAATAGCGAATATCCAAAGGGTTAGATAAAGGAAGAGGAGTAATAGAGGATCGGCGAGTTGAAAATCCATTTGTAGCAGATAGATCGCAATAAAAATCAGTACCGTCACGCCAAGTTTTATGCAAAATTCCATAAAACCTGCAGTAATGAGGGCGGCAATTGGCTGTACCTGCCTGAAAGCGTAGAGGGGTTTATTTTGCTTTATAGCGTTTGGTACGCTGCCTAAGCACGTAAGAAAAGACTGTATCCCCATTAATCCAATCATCATAAACAAAAATACAGGAATGGAGTGAACATCGCTGTCTGTAATCAGACTCCTTCCAAATGCGAGGAAAAACACGAACACGAAAGGTTCTGCAAACGCCCACCCAAGACCGAGTTTATCATTGAATTTACTTTGTAACTCACGCAGGAAAAGAGCGAAAATTACTCTTCGCCATGCGTGTAGTTGAGTTTTGACAGCGCGTTCCATTAATCTATTGCTACGTTAGCAGCCACAGCAATCTGATAGATTATTTGGGTAATATCTTTAATTGCCTGCAACGATTTAACATCGATAGACGGTAGTACCACTACGTGATCGCCTGGGTGTAGGTCGAGCTTGCCTTCTCCGTCGGCCCAAAAACTTCTGTGAATACTGTCAAATTCAACGATACCGTTTTTGCGGATAATGAGAATGCGGTTGTCATCGGCGCGTTGGGTAAAGCCGCCAGCCCAGGCTACGTAATCTGCCGTAGTTGCTTCGTCATTGTACACAATGGCTTGCGGCATCATTACTTCACCACCAACGTGGATAAGGTCTGAAACCTCAGGAATAACAATGGTATCGTTAGGTTCGAGAAGCACGTTAGCAATCTCTCCTTTTTCGGCAACAATCACTTTGCCCTGAGGTTCAATCTGGCGGGCTCGCTGAATAAAATCAGACACAAGCTGAGCCTCCTGAACCCGAATTGACCCCTCACCAGTCGAACTAATAGGAGCCGTGTAAATACTGCGTTCAAGGCGTTGAAGGGATTGCTCGATCAATTCCCGTTGCTTTTCGGCAACACTTTCTCTCAATAAAAATACGTTGTCTGGGTCTGACAGTGTTTCATCTATTTGCACGTAGTCCATGACGTCTTTGAGACGTGTGCCCTTGTCCACCATAATCTGCGAAGGACCGTTATGTTGACCGGCAATGTTAATTTGATAGACCATAGGGGGATGATCGTTAACGAAGCTAACCTGATCGCCGGCTTTTAATGTCATATCATTAAAAAAAGGCAGTGCCAGGTATTCTGCGAATTGTTCGCCTTGCCTTAGGCCTGCTACAGAAACGTGACTGATAAACTCTTGTGGTCGTGCATATTCAAGAAGGGTTTCACCTCTTAATTCGTCATCTTTAAATTCGAAAGTATAGCTATTGCTGGCGCCTTCTGTCACAGTAACGCGGTTGCCAACAGGGTGCACTACGATGGTATCGCCATCCTGAAATGATAAGGCAGGTAAGGTTCCATGGCGAATAAAGTCGTAAAGGTCTACGGTAGTGACGGCTTGGTGATTTCGTTTGATTTCTATTTTTCTAAAACTACCGCGTTTAAAATCGATACCTCCAGCCCGTTTCAGATAATACAGCACGCTGTCGCTTGCCAGGCCTGCATACTGACCTGGTCGAATAACTGGCCCGGTAATATAAACCGATACAGGTGTGGCGGTCAGTAGATTGACATAGATATTAACGTCGTTGGTATAAACCTGTTTAATTCTGTTCGCTACCAATTGGTTTACTGAGCCTGCGGGTGTGTTAGCCACTCTAATAGGGCCAATGTTTGGAATGAACACATTGCCCTGATTGTCAACGGTAACGACATCTGAATAACTAATGGCTCCCCACATCCAAATGGATATTTTATCGCCAGGTGCGATGAGGTAATTATCATTTAACCCAGCACTGCGCTCCGATTCAAACCCGCCGATAAACAGATTGGCTGCAAAAGGCGGATTAGATAGCGCTTCATCCATAGGAAACACATCTTCAATAGTGGGTTCACCCGGCAAGGTTATTCCTGATCGCGGTTCACTAATATACTGGCCTACAGAAGCTTGCCCTGTGTTTCTTGCTCCAGGTAGTGTACGGGAGGTTTGCACATTCATGGGCGATACGGAGGGACTGGAAATACTCCCCATTATTGCGCCACCAGTATTTTGTTGTTGTGATTGCTCTCTGAGCTGTTGTAAGTCAGATAATGACTGGGCATTGGCCGCAAAGAAAGTGACAGTTAAACTAAAGCTCAGGGCTAATGTTGTTGTCAAACGGTTACAAAACATAAATTTTATCATCTTGTTCAGGATTCGTTACGGTTGAGAAGGGGGGCAAGTAGTTGCCATTGACCATTCCGTTGGCACATTGCACGAGCCACTCGATGTTTTCCCGTCGTCAATAACTGTTTACAGTTTAACCCTGTTGCTGATCGATAACTCTGTCCCACCTGAAAAGTAGTGTCTGCAATTTGCACCATACTACCGGCAGACAAATCGCCCTGTGGTACAGGAACAACTGATGAATTTACCAGTTCAATGTTATTTCCGGATACGAGGGGGATGTTGGCAACCACGGGTGAAGGCGCGGATGAACACCCCGATAAAGAAACAACGCTTGTTATTAGCGCGGCTCCTAAGCCACTGATAAAACGCATATCTCATCAATTCCTTTTTTTTACTTGAGCGTAGCATACCACAGATATATTTTTATGCAGCGCTGCCCCTTGATGCGCAGTGTAAACGATTGTTTCGCAAACGACCAGTTGACCAACGACGCAAGATTAGCCTTTTGGTATTATTCTTGCTTTGTTTTGGCACGTGAACTTGTATAAAAAATTATTTGTAAAAACGCTAGCCTAAAAAATAATAGTAACCCAGTGCGAAGAATCAAAAAACAAGATTTATTAGGGCAACAATGCATTAGGCTAGCGCTATTGTGAATCAAATAGCATGAATGCGAGAAGAGAAAACCTTGGTGAAATCACTTTCCGTTCTCACTATATTATTTAATCAGATGGTAGTTATTTTTTTTCCAGTCGATTATTATAACCTTGTTCAGCAAGGTGGGTTTATCGCTTTGTATAATGGAATCCGTTGTAACATGGAATACCGCAATTTTCACCTTAGTACACTGCGCCTCTTTGGTTGGCATCTATCTCCGTCAGGTAGGGATTATTAGTCTGTATGTTTGATTATCTTCAAATTGTCCCGTTATTCACGGCGTTTTTTGTCGCTCTGATTTTGCTGGTGGTGATGACCCCCCTGGCACATCAGTTTGGACTTGTGGATCATCCTTCATGCAGAAAACGTCATGCTGGCATGGTGCCTTTGACTGGTGGGGTGGCAATTTTTATGGCTGTGCTGGTGGCCAGTGTGGCTACCGATGTCTGGATGAAAAACAACCCGCTTTTTTTCACGGCGTCTGCATTTATTGTACTGCTTGGCATGTTAGATGACCGATTCCAACTGAGTGCAAAAGGGCGCCTGATGTGCCAGTTTGGCGTTGCTGCTATTATGGCATGGAGTGCGCAAAACTATATTACTTCCCTGGGTAATATATTCGGATTTGGTGATACGCACCTCGGCCTGGCCGGGTACTTTTTTACTATAGTGTGCGTAGTCGGTGTCATCAATGCGTTCAATATGATTGATGGTATCGATGGCCTTGCTGGCGGCATGAGTCTCATCGTTTTGTTGACTGTAGTTGGTATTCTGCTGGCGACAGGCAATGGTTCAGCCATTATGGAACCGCTCATTATAGTTGTGGCAATTGTTCCGTTTCTCGCCTTTAATCTCAGTTGGAAAGGGTTTAAAGGAAATAAAATCTTCATGGGTGATGCTGGCAGCATGTTTGTCGGCCTCACTATCGTATGGCTACTGGTTGATCACACCCAGGGGCAACAGGCGGCATTCAGACCTATTACTGCGGTATGGCTAATTGGTTTACCATTAATGGACATGGCCGCCATTATGTACAGACGGGCAAAGAAAGGGCAGTCGGTTCTTCGTCCGGACAGAAAGCACCTACACAATATTTTTATGCGGGCAGGATTGTCGAGCCGCCAGGCACTTATTGCCATTTTGTTTCTCGGCATGTGTTACTGTGCCGTAGGCATTCTCGGAGAGGTCTATCAGGTACCAGAATATATTATGTTCTGGGGGTTCATTGCTTTATTAATGGTATACAGCTACGTAATCCAAAATATTTGGAAGATGATCAGAAGAGTCAACCGCCATTTGCGATCATAGCAGACGTCGTTCAAACACGAAATCGTGCAGACGTTTCGCAATATTTTTGCTATGTTTGCGCCCTGTAAAAAAGAAGAAGCGTTCCGGCGGTCGCATTGTCCAAAGCAAAAACCACATTAATTCATGAAGGCCGCATTTCGGCAACGACAAATGCACTGGTTGCCATGTCGGTGTATCACAATGATGTTCCGCAATGGCTAGTGCAAGCTGTTAATAGTATATCCAGGCAAACTTATGGTCACTTTGTATTTCTGATCGTCATAGATGGAGAGGTGTCTAAGCATATTTCGGATATACTTTTTGAGCTCGCAAACAGAGATGAGCGCGTTTTTCTTGCCAGAAACACTTACAATGCCGGCCTGGCAGCTAGTATGAATTTTGCAATTGAGTGGGGCTTAGACAAGAAGTTTCAGTATTTTTTTCGTATGGATGCCGACGATATTTCCGTAAACGAGAGACTCGAAAAACAAATAGAATATCTCTCAACCCATCATAGGGTTAGTGTACTGGGCACGGCGTTAACGGAAATCAATGAGACTGGTGATAAGGTGGGCGCCAGAGTGATGCCCGCATTCCATAAACAGATCCTTAAAGTGCTGCCACGTCGGTGTAGTTTAAATCATCCTACCGTGGCTTTTCGCTATGAGATTTTCATGAAAGGGTTTCGGTATGATGACTCTTTGATGAACACCCAAGACTATTTTCTTTGGATTAAGCTGGCTAAAGAAGGGGTGGTATTTGGGAATTTAAAAGACAGGTTATTAGATTTCCGACGGGTAAACGATTTTTATAAGCGCCGGGGCTTGAGTAAATCGTTGAATGAGTTTCGGGCCCGACTCTACGCAATGCGCGCGTTAAAGAAAATGACTTTGTGGAATTTGTTATACGCATGTGGAGTCCTGGTGATGCGGTTAATGCCCGCAAAATTAGTTAAGCTGGCTTACAAATTAGACCGCAAAATTCTTGAACGGAGTGACAGACAGTGAAGTCGGGTGTGGTAATTATTCTGTATCATCCGGATATTCCCCATTTAACCGCTGTTCTTGACGTGCTTAAAGAGAGGGCTTTGCCCGTCGTTCTGGTCGATAACTCTGCGGATAAGCTCGACTTACCGCTTTCTGCTCAGTTTGAATACCTCCATTATCCCCAGAATATAGGTATTGCCGCAGCCCAAAATTACGGCATACGCAGTTTAAAAGATAAGGGCTGTGAGGCCGTTTATATTTTTGATCAAGACAGTGAAATATCACTGGCCCTTCTAGCCGACCTGGCAAAGGGATTGGTGCGTGCTAACCGTGTATTTGGCAGAGTCGCCGCTGTTGGCCCGCAGGTTTTCTGTCACTTTGAAAGCACGGCAGTAACGCCCCGCATTCAAAAGGCATTTTCTGTGAACCATAATATGGCTGATGTGCCGCAGATTATTGCCTCTGGAATGTTGCTTAGTACCCGCTGCTTTGACGATATCGGGGGTAAAGATGAATCCCTGTTTATAGACGGTGTCGATCACGAGTGGTGTTGGCGAGCCAGGAAGCGGGGTTATCACGTTATTAAGTTACTCGATGTTCTGATGCCGCATAAACAAGGTGAGGGACGAAAGCGCGTCGTAGGCATTGTTTTTAAAGTCGGTGCTCCCATAAGGCTTTACTACCAAGCGAGAAACGTATTACTTCTTAGTCGCCGTTCATATGTGCCCTTTTACTGGAAAATGCGAAATCTGCTTGCATTACCAGTGCGATGGTTGGTTAATCGCTTTTATTTCTGCAATGGTAAAATGCGGTCGACGTATTTCCTCAAGGGATTGCTCCACGGTATACAGGGCAAATGCGGAAAGTTGACAGATTGAGCTTAGCATCAACCCCAGTCGTACAAGCAAGGCTGGTGTCGCTGTCACAAAAGCTTCATTGAGTTGAGGATACAATTCGTTCCAGTTTTAAAACTCATTCCGGCAATGAACGCCGCGCTGCACTAAAGTGGGGGGCCATGCCGGTGCAGCTTTGCACTATTTTTGTGCGCAGTGAAGATGTTACAATGCCTTGTCTGTTTTTACAGACCATTGTTTATGAATTTTTCACTCCAAACGTCAGTCAAGGCGATAGCGTGGGAAACGAGAACATTGGTGTAAGTGACGGAAGACATTGAGGGGTTTTATTTTTTCTAAGGTAAACAATCAGTTTTTCCATAGTATTAGCAACATGCGACAGGATTTTTGTTTTTTCTCACATGACGGAATAGGGATTGCATTACTCTGTCATCGGTTGTGGACTATCAGTAAAAAAGGACACTTGTAATTATGAGTCAAGTAAAGAAAGCCGTCATTCCCGTAGCTGGGCTAGGCACTAGAATGTTACCTGCTACTAAGGCAATTCCAAAGGAAATGCTGCCACTGGTAGACAAGCCTCTCATCCAATACGTGGTCAATGAGTGTGTTGCGGCGGGTGTAAAGGAAATTATACTGGTTACTCATGCCAGTAAAAACAGCATTGAGAACCACTTTGATACTTCTTTTGAGCTGGAGGCAACACTGGAAAAACGCGTTAAACGCCAGCTGCTGGAAGAAGTGCAGTCTATTTGTCCGAAAGACGTTACCATCATGCACGTTCGACAAGGCCATGCAGCGGGATTAGGCCATGCAATTTTGTGTGCTCAGCCGCTTGTGGGTGATGCGCCATTTGCCGTGGTGCTTCCTGATGTCATTATTGACGATGTGGCGAGCAATCCTAAAAAAGACAATCTGGCAGACATGGTGGCCAAATTTAACACCAGTCGCGTGAGTCAGGTTATGGTTGAGCAGGTACCTCAGGAAGACATTACTAAATTCGGTATTGCCGATCTCGAAGGCGTGGACATCAAACCCGGTGAGTCTGCGAAAATTCATCGAATGGTAGAAAAGCCTGAATTGGAAGAAGCGCCGTCTGACTTGGCAATCGTTGGGCGCTACGTGCTGTCAGAAAAAATTTGGGATTTGCTGGAAGTTACCCCTCCAGGGGCAGGTGGTGAAGTTCAGTTAACCGACGCCATTGATTCATTGATGAAGATTGAGCAGGTTGATGCATACTACATGAAAGGCAAAAGCCATGATTGTGGCAGCAAGCTCGGCTACATGAAAGCCAATGTGGAGTATGCGCTAAGACACCCGGCATTAGGCGATGAGTTTAAGGCTTACATAGCCTCTTTGAATGGTTAACCTATACCCATTAGAACTGAAAAAGCCCGCTATCCAGCGGGCTTTTTTTAGTGTTTAACCACTTTTACTTTGTCGCGTATTTTGGCCAGCATCTTTTGACCAATACCTTTTACTTCAGTCAATTGTTCAACGTCATGAAAGTAACCTTTTTCATCGCGATAAGCCACGATAGCTCGGGCCTTACTCTCGCCAATTCCCGGTAAAGTCATTAACTGTGCCACCGTCATGGTATTAAGATCCATGGCGGATTCCGCGGCAATACCCGCAACTTCAAGGGGATCTTTCTCAATGGCGTCTGCAGCAAATGCCTGTGTTTGAGTCATTGCAAGCAGGGCGGTGAGGGTGCTAATTAATATCGCTTTTTTGTTCATATCAAGTCGTCCTTAATTTAAATTTCCTTTGTACGAATCGTACAATGACAGACTAGAACAAATGACGATAAATGAAGAGTCCAGTTTTTGGACAGCTGTACGTGGGCAAGCGCTGCTAAACCGACAAAAAAAGCGGGCACAGCCCGCTTTTAGTGAATCAAGATCACCACGCCTGTTACAGACGCTCTAGTACGGCCTCTGTAAATTCAGTGGTTCCAGCCTGGCCACCCAGATCCCTTGTGGTCCGGTCACCAGTTTCAATCACTTCTTTCAGTGCACTGCGAATTTTTTCTGCTTTATCACCCATGTTCAAATACTCAAGCATTTGAATAGCGGCAAGGATAACCGAGGTCGGGTTGGCTAAGTTTTTACCCGCAATATCCGGGGCTGAACCGTGAACAGCTTCAAAAATAGCACAATCTTTACCAATATTCGCGCCTGGAGCCATACCCAAACCACCTACAAGTCCGGCACAAAGATCGGAAAGAATGTCACCAAAGAGGTTGGTTGTAACAATAACGTCAAACTGATGAGGGTTCATTACGAGCTGCATGCAAGTGTTATCAACAATCATTTCTGTTGACTCGATGTCAGGATAGCGCTCACCTACTTCTCTTGCGACCTTGAGGAATAACCCCGAAGTAGACTTGAGGATATTGGCTTTATGGACCGCGGTAACTTTCTTCCGTCCTTCCCGGCGAGCGAGTTCGTAAGCGAATGTGACGATTTGTTCTGCACCTTGGCGGGTGATTTTACTCATTGCTTCTGCTTCCTGACCGTCTTCAGAGACAACCTGACCAAGGCCAGAGTACATGCCTTGGGTGTTTTCGCGCACTGTGATTATGTCGATATCTTCGTAGCGAGCTTTCGTGCCTTTAAAAGAAAGAACAGGGCGAACATTGGCATACAGCGCAAATTGTTTTCTCAGGCTTACGTTAATCGATGTAAAACCTTCTCCTACTGGTGTAGTAAGCGGGCCCTTCAGGGCCACTTTGTTTTTTGCGATGAGATCAAGCGTTTCCTGAGGCAGAAGCTCGCCGTGATTCTCTAACGCTACCAAGCCTGCCTCTGCATAATCATACGCGAAGTTACAGCCTACTTTGTCCAGTATCTTCGTTGTTGCATCGATAATATCCGGGCCAATGCCATCGCCGCGAATGACAGTAATGCGTTGTTGAGTCATGTTGAGGAATCCTTTGATAATTCTTGTCGTAAAACTTCGTTAGGTTGCAAGTGCATGGCGGGGTTTCCCACTTAGCGAAACACCGGACTGTGTCTGTGTTTTTACGTTAGAAGCTTATTCCACAGTGGATAGAATGTTCCGGTGATTGTATCCATTTTACCGCAATCGGCCGCCTTGTGACAGAATTCAGGCTTTACCTACACATAAATACGGTGAATGTTCGTCATAAAACCATTGCGGCTACTCTGTTAGAGGAAGCCAAAGTAGCGGGCTGATATCGCGTTGTATGGTCGTTATGTCTGCGTCTGATACTTTCAGTACACCTAGTGATTCACGGTAATAACGCGCGTCATCGGGATGGGGAGAATGAGCGAAAAGCCATCGATTGGTAAGTTGTAAGCTTAAACCTGCGATCACTGAATCAGCTTTGATCCTGACAGGAATGTCAGACGCCGATGATCCGCTGTGAGAAAGAATGCTCTGATAAAGAGCGGGTTGACGCCACTGTGCAGCCAGCGTAACCGCCATTTTTTGCATGGTGTCATTACTGTCTTTGGCAAAGCTATCCAGTCGGTGTGCCGGCCCCGTCGCTGCCGGCCATTTTTTCCGGGTTTTTAGCGATGGCAATGAATAGAGTGGTGCTATTGAAAAAGTCGCTAGAAGTGCTGCACATTGTGGCGTTAAACTTGATGTTGGACTCATTTCAGCCAGTCTGCTCGCTACGCTGGCGCCAACATCGCTAATTCGGTTACAGGTTGCGAGTAAAGGAAAACCTTTTTGTTGCAACCGCTGAGTTAACGCACGCAGAACCAACATGTCGGCAAGGCGCTGCAGACCGTATGTCATTACTGCCTGCTTAACTTCGTTCACAGCAATGCGTAAGCGATTTTCCTGCCCGGCCATTTTCTTGAGAAAATCAGCTAGAAAGGGGTGTTTGTTCAGTGCCGCAACTAATTTATTAATATCTAAGGCAGAGTCTTGTAGCATCGTGACAATAGACGCCAAATCAGCAGGTAAATTACTCACTGGAAAACTTCGCGGGGCAAGGTTCTTTAACGCCAATGCTGATACTGGGGATTGATTTAATAACTTAGACCACTGGGAGAAAGAAAGTATGGCCCGGCGTTGAATTTGGGTTTTTGAGAGCGAAACATCTGCAAATTCACTTTTCTGATCTAACCAAATTAATGCCCTATCCGGAGACAGATGATTAATCAAAACCCCTTGTTGCTCTTTATAAATGATCTCGCAACCAGGCAAGGAGTCTAAAGGGTAATTTACTAATGCCGCAAAACAGTGCCTCTGATGCACTGGAATATGGGGTATGGCCCGTTTCAATACGTCAACGATGGCAAGTGTTTTATTATTGCAAATCGCCACGACGAGAATGTACCAGCGCTGTTCGAGCGTGAGGGTTTGAATTCGTAAAAAGGCAATAGGGGAATGGTGGTCAGTGACGCGGCTAAGTCGACTAAGCTCAGTAAAAAGTCGAAGTTTTTTTTGTAGCCAGAATGCTCGTTGTACCTGCATGGCGCGTTCTGTTTGCCTGAGTGCAGTAACACAGAAGGTCGCCGCAACGAGATGTTGCAGGTAATGATCGTTGTACTGCTGAAGGATTCCAATAAAGGCCATGAGGCTAGCATGACGCAATGCTGTACTCGGACGTTTTTGATCGTCACCTGAAAGGTAGAACAACGCCAGCAGGCAGTCGGGGTTTTCCCTACCCTGTCGCAGCAAAGCACTGGCTGTTTTCTGAGCGCAATGTGTGGCTGATGCATTGGTATCTTGCAACAGTGTATTCTCTGCTTGTGCAGCTAAAGAAAGGAGCGCGTGTATATGGTCCGTCACAAATAATGCGTTCTAAGACTTCAGATAACTCTGATAAGCACCGTCACCCCACGCAATAAGCTGATTGTTTTCAAACAGGAGTGGCGTACACTCATCTTGTGTGGTCAAGCCATCAGCCCGGACATGTTGGGTACGATAGAACATAACCTGGATAGTGGTGCCAGATTCCATTTTTGCTTCCGTGATATCTGGTGACCCCAGAAGAGCAAGGACTTCCTCCCGCGTTGAACCCAGGCGAAGCTTGGTGATCTGAACTTTGTTGTATTCCTCTCTGTCCTGCCAGTCCATATTTTCGGGTTTGTCCGGATAAAAAGACATTACCAGAAATACAAACAATGCATAGGCACCGACACCAAGAAAAATGAGCCTTGCAACCTTACTATTCATCCTTCATCACTTTATTCCACCTGATGTCTACAGTGTACCTTAAAAGTGACAAGCGAAGGAACGACAAAATCGTAACAAACTTTAATAAGTTGCATTGTCGATGATGCCGCCCTGTCTCGTTGCTGGCCCCATTTACGAGCCATTGCCCTGCTGTGCCTCAATGACATAGCAGGGTTCGTAGTCGGTGCCCGGTAGTTTCATCCGTTGCTGACGGACGAAGGATTCCAGTAGCATATCGATGCGCTGCATTAGGGCAGCTTCACCGTTTAATTTAAAAGGCCCGTGCTTTTTTATTTCCGCAATGCCTTCAGCTTTGACGTTCCCAGCGACGATGCCTGAAAACACTTGGCGCAGTGTCTTTGCAAGGTCACTTACGGGTTGATCCTGAACAAGGGGAAGTGAAGCCATGGAGTTATGGGTTGGGACGAATGGAACCTGGAATGCTTCGTCAATTTTCAGCGACCAGTTAAAACTGAAGGCGTCACCCATTGCGCGTCGGTAGCTTTCCACTTTACTCAACCCTGCCCGCAACGTTCTTGCTACTTCCGGTGGGTCGTCAACAATAATTTGATATTTTTCTTGCGCAGCCTTCCCTAAAGTGGCGCCGACAAAGTCATCAATAGCCTCAAAGTACGCCTTCGATTCGGCGGGGCCGGTAAGCACAACAGGGAAAGGTTGCTGTGCGTTGCGCTCGTTCATCAAAATCCCCAACAAATAGAGTAATTCTTCTGCAGTGCCAACACCCCCAGGAAATATTACGATACCGTGGGCCAAGCGAACAAAGGCCTCCAGACGCTTTTCAATGTCAGGCATTATAATGAGCTCATTGACAATAGCGTTGGGGGGTTCTGCCGCAATAATACTCGGTTCAGAGATACCAATATACCGCCCTCGGGTATAGCGTTGTTTTGCATGTCCGATTGCAGCGCCTTTCATCGGCCCTTTCATCGCGCCTGGACCGCAACCGGTACATATATTCATTTCACGCAAGCCGAGCTGATAACCTACTTCTTTTGTATATTTATACTCGTGTTGTTTTATTGAGTGACCACCCCAGCATACAATGGTGTTGAGTTCATCATTGCCTTCCAGTGCCTGGGCATGACGAAGCATGTCGAATACCATATCGGTAATCGCGTTGCTTTCACAGGGGGCCTCTTGGTGAACAAAAGCATATTTGTTCCCCATGAACAGTAAATCCCGGAGTACGGCAAATATGTGTTCGTGAACCCCATTTACCAGCTTGCCGTCAACGAAGGCAACCTCCGGTGGATTGAGCAATTCGATTTTTACGCCCCTCTCTCTTCGGATTAAGCGGATATCGAAGTCGGCATATGGAGCAAACAAAAGCTCGAAGTTATCCTCATCTACACCACTGTTCAATACAGCCAGACAACACCGTCTGAAAACATTAAACAGTTCGCTATTTGTGGTGTCTTGTAGTTTGGCGACTTCTACCTGAGAAAGTTGACTCATCCAGCCCACCGGATTTAACTGCACTTTGTTCATAAAGTATGTCCTGACTGTGCCAACATGTGGCGTTAATTGACTTCAACGCGATTCCGGCCGTTTTCTTTTGCTTTGTATAACAGCTGGTCTGCACGTTCAAATACCGTGTGTTGTTCGTCATCTTCGCGCATCCACGTTCCGCCAAAGGAAGCGGTAATTGTTACTTTTTCCTGTTTGAATTTGAAGGGCAGGCGGGCGAGGGAGTCGCGCATTGCTTCCAGGCGTTCAGCAAGTTTATCGGCATTGGCCTGGGGGAATATGATGACAAACTCTTCTCCTCCCCAACGTGCAATAAATTCGTCTTCTATTAATTGTTTTTTTAAGTGTTGCCCCACGGCTTGTAACGTTTTGTCACCTGCCTGATGACCAAAGCGGTCATTGATAGACTTGAAATAATCAATATCCACCACCGCCAGCGCAAGATTCTTGCCGTTTTCTTGTGATGCAGAAAAAGTCTTATCAAAGCGCTCGTTGTAGGCTAGCCGGTTAGGTAGTCGGGTCAAGGGGTCGGTGTGACTAAACGTTGTCTGTTCGGCGAGTTTTCGGCGGTACAGCAGGGTTTGCTTTTGCAGTGCACTCATTTGTTGCTGCATACCGTTCAACAGGGTCATGAGCGCTTGTTGATCTTCATTGTCCTCGGCTTTTTTATTTTTAATCGCAGTAGACAGTGCTGCAATATTTGCCTGGGCATCTGTTTTTAGTTTTTCCAGAGAATCTGATTGCCGCAAAGCACCTTCCATATCAAGAAGGTGATCTTCAAACTCGTCATCGCGTTTTTTACGCGCTTCAAATGCGGATTGAGACGATGCGATACTGTTGCTGATATCTTTGCTGAATCCACCCAGGGCACGGTGGATTCTGTGAATCATTTTGCCGCTTAGCGAGGCTTCTTGCATTGCATCGCTTACTACCATTCGAATGATCACAATACAGGTTTTTAGTAATTCTTCTTCAGATAGCGGGGTGACAAGCTTGCTTTTGAGATCAGTCAGGCGGGCTTCGGCTTGTTGCTTGCCGTCGTAGCTGTCAATAAGTTGCGAAAGTTCTGATTGAATTTCGCGAAACAATTTGGCATGTAATGCATCGTTATCTGTGGATGCTAACTCTCCGGCGCTATTCTGGGTACCGACCTGCTGTGGTGTCACTGAGCCAAATAGCGTTATGGCTTTTATGCACAAGGATTGCAATTCAAATAAATTCGACACGGGCTGTTGAGCTGCCATGAGCAGTTGGGCACTCTGCTTTTGAATAACAGAGTCTGATGCAAAGGCTTGCTGATATTGTTTTACTGTTTTTTCAATGGCTTTAATACTCAGTTGTGAATGCTGTTTTATCGAAATATCAGCGTGTTGAATAAGCCCTTGAATTTTGTTGATACTCACCGTAGCCAAAGTGAAATCTGGTTTACCTGACAAATGATTGCGAAGGTTCTTCAGTTCATTGTCAGTATCTGCAGACAGGCCTTCGTAAAACGAGCTTAGCCGGATGATAAAAGAAGAAAGCAACGCATTGAATCCTGATATCGCTGCTATTTGTTTGGCGTCCATGATGCTCCTGATAATAATATCAACAGAAAAAGTACTATTGTCGCGCAACGCGAACATTGCTACCGGCATGCTCAAAGTTTGAGCGAAAAGGGTTGATGTCCAGACCGCCGCGTCGGGTGTATCTGGCAAATACGGTCAATTTTTCCGGTGAACAAAGCCGGTTAATATCACAAAATATTCTCTCAACGCACTGTTCGTGAAATTCATTGTGTTGGCGAAAACCAATAAGATACTTCAGCAAGGCTGATCGTTCAATTTTGGGCCCTTTATAGCGAATTTGAATACTGGCCCAGTCCGGCTGGCTAGTGATAAGACAGTTGGATTTTAACAAGTGGCTGACCAGCGTTTCCTCTACCGTGTTCGTTCCCACTTTAAGCAAGCTGCTGTCCGGGGTGTATTTGTCTACGGTAATATCGAGATCATCGATAACGTCGCCGGCTAATTCAGCCATGGTCAAAGATGAAAATGCCTCGGGAAGAACGATTCTGACTTTTACTTCACTGCCAGCACACCGGGAAAGGTCAGTCGCCAGTGTTTTCTCTACGTCATCGGGAGAGGAAAACGGGCTTTGATTGAAGCTATTAAGGTATAACTTAAAAGACTTTGATTCAATGAGCGAGGGTGAAGTCACCGGCACACGACACTCTACAATAGCGACCTGGGGCTTGCCTTTTGTATTTAACCACGATAACTCGTAACCAGTCCAAATGTCTTCTCCAGAAAACGGGAGGTTGTCGTCAGTAAGGGACAAGGTCTCCCGGCTCAGTGCCCGCGGCACGGCTTGCAACAGCAAAGGGTTATAGGTTGATTCATAGTCAACCGTTTTTCCCAACGTGAGGTGGGATGGAACCTCGAAGGTAGTTTTATCTGTCATATAGTCGCTGGCAACCTTAAAAACAGGGTTGTTTACATTCCTTTTTAGCCGGATTCAATGAATAATTACTCCTAGTGTAAACTAAAAGGCACCATAAATGACCCTTCCCGTAGAACAAAGTTTAGATGTATTTTTTAATAAATTCCTGAAATTAGCGCAAGAAAAAACAAAATTGCTGGAAATTGACTACGATGAAGATTGGCCATCTCCCTGTTATCAAAGTCAGGCTAAAAATGGCGAAACCGTAAAGTGGCGCCCGGTAAGACAGTCGCCAAGGGGAACATTCGACGATTTGTCTGCAGCCCTTTCAATAAACATACATCCTGATTTCAGTGCCTATTTTTCCGCTTACTACAGCTTTCACTTGCCTGCAATAGCCAATCAGGGAGAATGTGAGTTACTGCAGGTCTGCAGCGAGCAGGATTTTAGACGACTTCAAGAAAACCTGATTGGACACGTACTTATGAAACAACGACTTAAACAATCGCCAACCTTGTTTTTTGCGCTTACTCAGGATGACGACTATATCATCTCCCTGGATAATGGTACCGGCGAGGTGGTGCTGGAACGTGTGGGGAAGACGCCAGAACGTGTGTTGGCACCAAATATGGCGACGTTTATAACCGATCTCAATCCGATGTGAATATGACAAAGGTGCCCGATGTTAGTTGGGCACCTTTGCGCTATTTACTGTTTATCTGCTAAGCGTTGCTCGAGGATCTGCACTGCGGCTTCTAACTGTGTGATGCGTTTTTCCAGCAATGCTAGGTTATTTGGGCTTTCAGTAGTGTCTGTGTTTACGACTGGTCTTTTGCGGCTGGCATTGAAGCTTTTTACCGCTTCGATAGCCTGAGTCACCGATACTTTAAATGGCGCTTTATTGCGCAACAGCCCGACACTTGGCGTTAGTCCGTCTCTTTCCATTTGATGACAAACCATGACAAGTTTTTGAATGATATCTGAGTCTGACATGACATTTCCTGTAACTGACCTCATGTTTGAGGGAGAATGCTAAGAGAAAACAAGTTGGTTAAGGTAACTAAATAATAGTTGCTTTAACTATTAAATAGGTTTTTTATACAATCGGTTTTTTGTTTTTTTATTTTAAATCATGTAGTTAAGAGTTGGTCTGAAAGTTGATTAAATCACTGCACTGTCAAAAACGAAAACACAATTTTGTATTAAAGGAAACAATAATGAAACACGCCGTTCTCGCCCTAGCTATTTTTGCTCCCCTGACTCTGTCAGGTTGTGTTATCTCTGTAGGAGGAGATGATAGTCATTATTCGTCTGACTGGGAAGATCGCGAATACAACAATCGTCAGCATGTAGCGCAATTGGAAAACAGTATGACCTATGAATCTGTTGTTCGGAAAATGGGTGTAGCCGATTTCAATGAAATGGTGGAGAAAAACGGTCATGCTTACCGCATTCTGTTTTACCGGACACAACGGAAAATGGACGATGGTATGACAACTAAAGATGAATGTACGCCTTTAGTATTCAGAGACGGCATGTTAGTGGGCTGGGGCGAAAGCGCTTACCAGTATCTTTAACCAATACCTGCTCCAGGCTCGCTTTCATAGCGAGCCTGTTTGTTTTTTCTCTATTTTCCTGCTTTGCCGACGAGCCAGGTATTCAGCTTAAACTAAGAGTGAAGTTAACTTTGTGTTAACAATTTGGTTTGAATTGTGTACAGTTGTTTTTTTCTGCAATACTAAAACTGTTTAGTTTACTTCTTGGGGAGATACCGTAATGAATCACGCAACTGATGAAAGGGTAAAGCCTGAAAATATTCAAGCCATTTTCCTTACGGCAGACGATCTTAAAGTTGCGGCGTCTATTCTGTATAACGCGTATTTTGATGACCCGTTGTTTATGGATATCTTCCAGGCTGAAAGAGAGGGATACGAGGGACGGTTGCGCGCTGCTATCAGAGAAGAACTCGACGCGTTTTGGGAAGCAGAGCAACCTATGATTGGCTTGTTTGACAATACCCGTTTGCTCGCCGTCACATGCCTTACTAAACCCAACAGTGACTTTTCAAGTGGACGGTTTTGGCACTGGCGTTTGAAAATGCTATTAACTGCAGGTTATTTCAGTACCAAAGCCATGGTAGAAAAAGAAGAGAAAATTCGCAATAGTATGCCTGCGGATGCGTATCACATGGTGTCTTTTATCGCGGTACACCCATCATATCAGCATTTGGGACTGGGACATATTCTCATGAATGCTATAGACAGTATCGTTAATGAAGACAACGCCAGCGAAGGCGTTGGTGTGTTTATAAGTCTGCCCAAGTACCAGCGCTTTTTCCAGGATGGCATGTATCAGCACATCACCAGTCTTACGATATCGCAAGTCAGCGGTGATATTATGTTTAAGCCTAAACCCTTGTCTTAGACGAGTTGTCGGCAAAGACGCATTGGTGCACGAATTACCCACACGTGGAACTTTTTGCTCGTCTATTATCTAAGGCGATCCCCTTTCATCGGCAATCACTTTACAGAATGGATGTAAAACCTGTTTGCACCGATGCGCAATCCTCAGATTGCTTTGTAAGACATGTCTTACAAACGCGTGAGATATTCTACAAAGTATTGTGAAGTTTTTATTATACCAAAGTATAAAGTTATTGTTTTAATTGTACTTTTTTAAAATACGCAAAATCAATTCTGAAGTTCAGTAACTTTTTTTAAAAAAGCGTATCGCAGGAAATTTTAGCTTCAGTAATATTAGTCGTGTCACAGGGATACACGACGAGTCAGGATGATTTGCACGGAAGCCCAATGGACAACCAAAGGATTGGAATATCAGCGCAGGAGGTGCTGATAAAAAAGGACGAAGGAAAAGGGATACGGCCAGGTAGGCTATTAGGACAACTTCAGGATTGAAGCATACTGTCAGGGAGACAGTTTGAAGGGCATAGGACGCACCGGAGGTGCATCAGGACAACGCCGGGACTGGCGATTACCACAACAGGGATGGGTGGTTCACAGGATAAAGGGAAAGGGACGAGAGTCAGGAAGGCTCATCTGGACAACCTCAGGAGCGAGGAATATCACACGTAGGGATGTGTGATTAACAAGGGATAAAAGGAAAGGGATCTACTCATGGATTCGGGTAGCTCGCTCAGGATGATGCGGGATTAAGACGGAAAGGGGCGTATAGGGATTTTTATCTGGATGGTAAAGGTCGCAAAGGAACGCTGAGACGGAAGCTCAAAATTTACAAAAAGCGGTGACGTCTGTCACCGCTTTTTTGTGCCTGCGTTAAACGCAATCTACCCTGGGAACATTGCTACTTTGGTTGCAAATACATTGCGGTGTTGTTATTACACTCGGTATGGCGGCAAGTGGGTTCGCAGTACTTTCTTTCCTACCAAGACCATGTCGCCGGTATACCTGTCTTCACCATTACCGGAAAACTCGAACTGGAACTCAGAATGCCAATCTGGCTTACCGTATTTGAAGGTAAGTTTGGTTGATTTTCTTGCGAGTGTTAATAGTTGCAACTGGTGGGTTTCACAATAGCGGTTAATATGCTGATATGCCGCTTCAGAAATGCCTCTGATCCGCCAAAATTGAATACCAATAAACCCCAACAGCATTGTTAGGCAAAGTTCTGCCAATGTCATGATTGTTTATCACTATGTTGGGTGAACAGGCGGCCAAATGCACGGGCAAGGCGCTCACTTCGATGTGGCGAGCGCAGCACTCCAAGCACGTGTTCCCTTATTGCTGGAATTTGTACTAGGTCAGAGAAGAAGCCAGTAAATAATTTGCCGTTAAATTCGTCTCTTTCGTCTAATCTGGCTGCGTGTTCGAAAAACGTCACCAATTGCGTTGAACTTAATTGATCATAATGCCGTCCTGCGATAACACTCAGTGTGTCTATATCTAACTGAGGGCGCGCTAAAAGGTCACTCAAAGTATCCCGAACCGCAGGATCTTTTTCGTGGGAACTCATAGCTCGCAACGCCGCGAGTGTCAGGGTTGGTGCTTTCTCAAAGCGCTCCCTTATAAAAAGACCTAGAAACGCTTTGAAAGTGGCTGTTAGCGGCACATTTTCGCAACTTTCAAGAAGTGTTTTTGCAAAATCGGGCTGAAATGATGTCAGGTTTTGTTGAAGCGTGTTGTCGTGTTCCCCAGTACTCATGGAAAGTGAAAAATCAGCCACAGCTTGAATGGAGAGTTGGCGCCAGTCAGTGATTGCAGGTGCCGCTACGTATTGCGCTACCGCTGACACACCACTGCTGAGTGGTAGAGACAAATGCGCTTTCGTGATGGCGCTGAACTGGGCCATCTGAGATTGTGTTGGAATGAAAGAGTAAGGGTTGTCGGGTAGCTTTTCTGCCTGCCTGCCTTCCACCGATTGTCCCAATGCATCGATGATGATTTGCAAGAAGTGATTGCGGGCAGCGACGACAAGAAGGCCTCTTTCGTCTACGGGGAACTTCACAAACCAAATATAGTGCTGTTTAACGGGCTTCCCTGACCAAAAAACAATGGCAAACCATGCGTGCTGCTGCCTAGGGCGGGGGCAGGGGGTTAAGCCGTTTTCTAAATCCAGGAAGGCTTGAGATTCCATTATGTGAACCCCGCGCCCGAGATCGAAAAACTGAAAGTTTGTCCCTGCATGGAGTAAAAACTCACTGAGAGTAGTAATAGTGTGCTGCTGCCTGCCTGACATGATCTCTTTACATTCACTTCTGATAAAAAGCGCTATGATAACGAGGTCGGTGGTATTTGACCACAGCATTCAGTGACATGGTATTATAGTGAGCTAAAGTCGTAATGTATTGAGTCGGTATGGGAAACTACGTTCGGGTCGAGGGGTTGTTACAACGCCTGGAAAACACGTTAAAAAAGAGTGAGCTGTGGTCAGACAAGACTCCGGAAGAAAAGGCTTTGAGCAGTCAGCAGCCATTTGCTTGCGATACATTGTTGTTTGAACAGTGGCTACAGTTTATTTTTCTTCCTCGAATGCGAACACTGGTTGCGGAGAATCAGCCATTACCCGCGTCAATGGCATTGCTGCCTATGGCTGAAATTCACCACGGCGACAATGTTGCATTGATGCGGGTGCTCGCGGAACTGGATAAAACTGTTACAAAAAGCACCGTGAAATGAATGTTGTCACTGAACAAATTGACGACAGCGTTCGTATTTTATACCAAGACGATTATTTGGTTGTTATGGACAAACCACCTGGGTTGTTAGTACACCGAAGTCCAATTGATAAACGTGAAACAGAATTTGCAGTACAGAAGTTAAGAGACGTCGTGGGGCGGCATGTGTTTCCGGTTCACAGGCTGGACAGGCCAACGTCGGGTATTCTCGTTTTTGCTTTTGACGGTCAGACGGCGAGTAAAATGGGCCAAGCAATGATGGCCAAGCAAATTGAGAAACAATATACCGCATTGGTAAGAGGTTGGTTGAAAGGGGCCGGATTCATAGATTATGCGTTGCGTTTTAAGGCAGATAAATTTGCCGATGCCCATCGGGTTAAGCCCGTCGCTCCACAAGAAGCAACGACGGAGTACAGCGCTACAGCACACTACCGGTTGCCCTTTTCTGTCGGACGTTATTCGGAGGCGCGTTATACGCTGGTGAAGTTGCGTCCTTTTACCGGACGCAAGCATCAGTTGCGCAGGCATTTAGTGCATTTGCGTCATCCCATCATTGGCGACACGACCCATGGGGATGGAAAGCAAAACAAATTTGCCAGAGAGGAATTGGGGTTTCGCCATCTGGCTTTGTCCTGTACATGTATGACTTTTACTCATCCGGTAACTGGCGAAGCGATTTCCGTAAGTACACAGCCACACGAGGATTTTCTTCGTTTGTTGGCTGATATAAAACGCTTTTCTGTCGAGATAAATATATAGAGCATATGAGGAAGAAATGGCTGGAGTAAAGATATTAGTGGGCAGTGTGTATGGCAATGCGCAACACGCTGCACAAATGGCGGAAGCATTGTTGGTAAAAGAGGGGATCGATTGTGAAGTGTGTGATGACCCTCAGTTGAGTGTTGTCACTGATGCCGATGCGCTGTTGGTGATAACTTCTACTACCGGGCAAGGCGACATTCCGCCGAATCTGGAAATGTTGTTTTTAGATTTAAAGGCTCAATTTCCGTTGCTGAATCGCAAACCCTTCGCTGTGGTTGGGCTAGGGGACAGTAGTTACGGTGGAACCTATTGTGCAGCGGGCAAGCAGTGGTTTGAACTGCTGACTGAGTTACAGGGAGATGCGCTGGCGGAACTACTGGAGGTTGATGCGATGGAATGTTTTGAGCCGGAAAAACCAGTAGTGGAATTTGTCGACGGGATAAAACACGGACTAGTTTAACAAAAAGCGCGAACCTATGTTCGCGCTCGCAAAATCAAACAAGGGGATCATTCAACACTGCGCAACAGCGCATTGATACCCACTTTGGCACGGGTTTTCGCATCTACTTTCTTCACAATTACTGCGGCATAAAGGCTGTGTGAACCGTCTTTACTTGGTAAAGAGCCAGAGACGACAACAGAGCCAGCTGGTACACGACCGTATGTCACTTCACCAGTTTCCCGATCGTAAATGCGGGTGCTTTGAGAAATATAAACGCCCATAGAAATAACTGCGCCTTCTTCGACAATAACGCCTTCAACGATCTCCGAGCGCGCGCCTATAAAACAGTTGTCTTCGATAATTGTCGGATTTGCCTGCAAGGGTTCAAGCACGCCACCAATGCCAACACCTCCGGATAGGTGAACGTTTTTACCAATTTGGGCACAGGAGCCAACAGTAGCCCAAGTGTCAACCATGGTACCCTCATCAACAAATGCACCAATATTGACATAGGATGGCATTACAACCACGTTTTTTCCTACGTATGAACCAGTGCGAACCGCGGCTGGCGGAACAATGCGAACGCCATCGGCAGCAAATTGCTCCGCAGTGTAAGCTGTATATTTAAGCGGAACTTTGTCGAAATACTGAGTTTCTCCACCATCGATAATGTCGTTATTATGCAAGCGAAAGTATAACAATACTGCTTTTTTTAACCATTGGTGAACAACCCATTCACCGGCGATCTTTTCCGCAACCCTGGCCTTGCCGCTGTTGAGATGATCTATCGCTTCTGTAACCGCCTTTCTTACTTCATCCGGGGCAGAAGAAGGCGACAAAGCATCGCGGTTTTCAAAGGCGTCTTCAATAATGGCTTTTAAATCATTCATGATATGTTGATGTCTTCAAGTTGGTCTAATTTAAACAGGATGCGCTTTTTCAAACTCACCTGTTGTTCATGGGTTAATGCTTTGCCAGCATCATTGCTGACGATAAAAATATCTTCTGCTCTCTCACCTATAGTGGCAATTTTTGCCAGCTTTAGTACAGCTTGTTCGTCGACGAAGGCATGACCTATTTTGGCCAGTATGCCCGGTGCATCAAGGGCTTCAAGCTCAATCAAAGTGCTGTCTTCATTCAGTGTGAAGAAGCGCACTTTAGTGGGGACATCTAATTGCCGCATCTGACGGGGCAATTTTCGTTTATTGTCGTGGGAGCGCCCGGGTTTAGCCAGTTGCTCAACAATAGCCTGTTCGAGGCTGCGAGTGCGATTCTCTGAGTTGAGACGGCTCCCGTCATTCTCTAATACCAAAATGCTGTCAAAGACATAGCCATCGCGCGTAACCGTTACATGTGCATCGTGAATCGAACAGTTACGACTATCAATTACGGAGGCAACCTGGGCAAAGAGGGCTTTTCTGTCGCGTCCGTAAATGAGGATCTCCGTACCACCTTTGGCACTGTTGTCGTTAGCCTTCACTACTAAAGCGTCAGGGTTGTCCTGTAATACTGTAGAAGTGCCCTCGAGAATTTCCTTGGTATGCCAAGCAATTTGAGCGGGTTTAAAACGCGCAAAATAGTCGTCTTCAAGGCGATGCCATAACGTTTTCACTTTCTCTTCGCTAATGCCCTGGGCGTCTAGAATCAATTTTGCAGTTTGCTTGTGCTCCTTTACCCGCTCATCCATGGTGACCTGACATTGCAGACCGTTGTCGAGGGCTTTTTGCGTCATCAGGTATAATTCCCTTAGCAGGGAGGACTTCCAGTCATTCCAGAGATTGTCGTTGGTGGCTCGTATGTCTGCCAGGGTAAGTACATACAGCAGATTTAGATGGGTATGGCTGCGCACTACGGTGGCAAATTCATTGATTACATCCGGGTCGTAGATGTCTCTTCGCTGCGCCACGACAGACATCAGCAAGTGGTTTTCCACCAGCCAGGTAATGAGACCGGTGTCGGCTTCCGATAAACCGTGTTGATTTCCGAATTTGGCAACATCAACTGCTCCGAGCTCGGAATGATCGCCTCCCCGGCCTTTGGCAATGTCGTGAAAGACAGCGGCAATGTAAATAATTTCGGGTTTATCTAAATGGCGTACAATTCGACCGCAGCGGGGAAACTCGATATTTTCTGGTTGAAAATAATGATTGACGTTTTTTACTACGCGATGGGTATGCTCATCCACAGTGTACGCGTGGAACAGGTCAAACTGCATCATGCCCACAATGTTATCCCACTCAGGAAGATAACTCTCGATAATGCCGTATTCGTGCATGATATCCCACGCAAAATCGAAAAAGTGGGGGTGACGGAACAGCGCCATGAGACGTTCACGACAAGCAGGGCGCTCAACGTAATAGCTGTTTTCAAAACGACGTCTCGCATTTCGCAACTGCCGTATAGTGTCGGTATCGAGGCCTTCCACTGACGGGGTATCTGCAACTACCTTTAGAAAATCAAGAATGGCTTCCGGGGTATCAAATACGTTCTGACTGAGGGGAGAAATCATACCGTCAGTTAGCTGAAACTTCTCATCCACGGGCATTTCATGTTTGATACCCTGATTGAGCATGTCGTATTTGAACCGCTGTAACAGCATTTTGTTGAGTTCGGACACCCTGCGGATAATGCGAAAGAAGTCGCGCATCATCTTCTCTACTGAGGATTTTCCGTCAGCACCATAGCCCATTCGTTTTGCAACATCGGGCTGATAATCGAACAACAAACGGTTTTCTGAGCGACCCGCTGTTAAATGAAGTGCAAAGCGCATTTTCCACAAGTGCATACGACAGGCAATTAACTCACCATGCTCTTCTTCAGTAAAGTAACCGTGACCGACGAGGTTAAACCCGTCATATTCTTTAAAGTGTTTTTTGGCTACCCAACCGATAGACTGGATATCCCGCAAACCACCTGGATTTTCCTTGATGTTGGGTTCAAGGTTATAAGCTGTGCCATTGAATTTTGCATGGCGGGCTTTTTGTTCGTCGTATTTTGCCTTAAAGAAGTCTTTGGAAGAGACGGCTTTTTTACTGTTGAGTTTTTCCCACAATTCTTCGAAAACCGCCTGATCGCCAATGAGTAACCGACTTTCTACTAAATTTGTGGCGATAGTAATGTCTTCCTTGGCCAGTTGTAGGGTTTCCTTTACTGTACGAACAGATTGGCCCACGTCCAGCTTGATGTCCCAAAGTAAGGTAATGAATTGTCCAATTTTTTCCTGGGTAGGCTTATCAAGCGGCTTTTTACTAACGATAAGTAGGTCGATATCTGAATAGGGCTGAAGATGGCCTCTGCCGTATCCCCCCACTGGGCAAAGCGCAAGTCCGGGCACGGTATCAAGGTTCATGAGTTGCCAGATATGAGATAGCAACGCATCGATAAATTTTGCCCGACCAAGTACCAACTGGCTTACCGCTACTGAGCCAAAAGACGATGCCAGCCATTGATAGCTGTTGGCAATGCATTGCTTAATTCCTGCAATGTCTTGTGCTGAAGTAATGTCTTCAGCTTGTTCTATCAGTCTTTCTAAACTCAAAATTTGCCTTCTTAACTGCACAAGGGGAAAAACCCTAGCACAATAACATGGATCAGCAATAAGGGCATTATTCCAGCAAAATAAATATGTGATAAAAAGTGAATAAATAGTCGAAAAAGATATAGCGAGAGGTAAAGCAGGCAGCATTATAATCTGCCTGCGTGACGAACTAGTGACTGATAATTCGGGGGAGGTCTTCTTCCTCTCGAAGCGTCAGTACTTCAACTCCGGTTTCAGTTACCAGCAGGGTGTGCTCCCACTGGGCACTGAGACTACGGTCTTTAGTCACAACCGTCCATTGGTCCGGGAGCACTTTAGAATAGCGTTTACCAGCGTTAACCATTGGCTCGATAGTGAAGCACATACCGGGTACCAGCTCTTCTCCAGTACCTGGACGGCCATAGTGAACTATCTGGGGTTCTTCGTGAAAACTGGACCCAATACCATGGCCGCAATATTCCCTGACAATGGAATAATTATGCGATTCTGCATGAGTTTGACAAAGGTGACCGATATCACCCAGTCGCATGCCAGGTTTTACTTGCTTGATGGCGTTATACAGGCATTCCTGAGTCACTCTCACTAGTCTTTCGGCGAGAATACTGGGTTTCCCAACAATAAACATTTTCGATGTGTCGCCGTGATAACCGTCTTTAATTACCGTGACATCGATATTGATGATATCGCCGTCTTTGAGTTTTTTATCCGATGGGATTCCGTGGCATATACAGTGATTCACAGAAGTACAAATAGATTTTGGGAACGGTGGGTGACCATAGTTTAACGGCGCCGGGATGGCATTTTGCACATTGACGATGTAGTCGTGGCAAAGGGTATTTAACTCATCGGTGGTTACGCCCTTTTTTACATAGGGGGTAATCATTGTGAGCACCTCGGCAGCAAGCTTTCCTGCTACGCGCATTTTTTCAATTTCTTCAGCGGTTTTGATGATTGCGGCCACTGTATCCTCGATAGTCTGAAACTTTTATGAATACGCAGTGTGTACAAATACTGATACCGCAAGGATAAAAACCATTGCCGTACTTTGCACACTCTGCACAATATTGACTATGTTAACGTTTGAGAGGCGCAGTGTATAGTCGCGTTCAATAAAGGGCTGATAAACTTGAGCTGTAGCGTCACTTATGGTATAAAGCGCCCGCGTTTTGCAACCCTTGATGTACCCTTCGGGTTTTGTCCTGCGGTTTAAACGTAAATTAATCTTTAAATAACACACATATACCGACACTTGTCATCGGGGTGTCTGCCAGACTCAGTGCTGCGTGGATCGATGCAAGGGGTATATGGAGGCCTAACCCCAAGAGGAAAATATTATGGCTAACGTATCAATGCGTGACATGCTGAAAGCCGGTGTGCATTTCGGTCACCAAACCCGTTACTGGAATCCTAAGATGAAGCCTTTCATCTTTGGTGCGCGTAACAAGGTTCATATCATTAACCTGGAAAAAACAGTTCCGCTGTTTAACGAAGCAATGAGCTACCTGTCTGGTGTTGCTTCTAAGAAAGGTAAAATCCTGTTTGTTGGCACTAAGCGTGCAGCGGGTGAAGCTGTTAAAGACGCGGCAGTGAAGTGCGATCAGTTTTACGTGAACAAGCGCTGGTTAGGCGGTATGTTGACTAACTGGAAAACTGTTCGTCAATCGATCAAACGTCTGAAAGAGCTTGAGCAACAAGCACAAGACGGCACGTTTGAGAAGCTGACTAAAAAAGAAGCACTGATGTTGCAACGTGAAATGGACAAGCTGGAAAGCAGCTTGGGCGGTATCAAAAACATGGGCGGTTTGCCTGACGTGATTTTTGTTATCGATGCTGACCACGAGCACATTGCTGTAACTGAAGCTCGCAACCTGGGTATCCCTGTCGTTGGTGTTGTAGATACTAACTCTAACCCAGATGGCGTTGATTTCATCATCCCAGGTAACGATGATGCAATTCGTGCTATCCAACTGTATCTCGATGCAGCTGCTGATGCAGTAAACAAAGGTCGCGAAAGCAACCTGGAAGTGCAGGCTGAACAAGACGACTTCGTAGAAGCGGCTGAATAATCAGACCTGTTTGATGACAGTGGTGATGACAATGACATGCCACTGTCATCAAAAGTAACGAATATCTCTAGAAGGGGCCCATAGCCCCTTTTACCTTTTTAAATGTTTAATGCTGAGGAATTGAAAAATGGCAGTGACTGCAGCACTTGTTAAAGAACTGCGTGAGCGTACCGGCGCAGGTATGATGGATTGTAAAAAAGCGCTGGTTGAGACCGATGGTGACATCGAACTGGCCATCGAAAATATGCGTAAATCCGGTCAGGCAAAAGCCGCCAAAAAAGCAGGCCGTATCGCTGCTGAAGGTGTCATCCTGACAAAGGTTGAAGGCAACCGCGCCACCATGATGGAAGTAAACTGCGAAACTGACTTTGTTGCTCGTGACGAAGGTTTCCTGGGATTCGGCAATCAAATTCTGGCCGTTGCTTCAGAAAACAACATCAACGATATCGATGCACTGAACGACGCAGAAATTGACGGCGTAAAAATCGCTACGGTTCGCGACAACTTAGTTGCCAAAATTGGTGAAAACATTTCTCCTCGCCGTGTGATTAACGTGGAAGGTGACAACTTAGGTGCATACGTACACGGCGGTCGAATTGGTGTAGTTGCCATCCTCAATGGCGGTGATGAAGAGCTGGCTAAAGACGTTGCAATGCACGTCGCTGCAGCGAGCCCTCAGTTTGTTAAGCCTGATGATGTTCCTTCGGAAGTTGTTGAAAAAGAAAAAGAAATTCAGGTTGAGTTGGCTATCCAGTCCGGCAAGCCTGCGGATATCGCTGAAAAGATGGTTGCTGGCCGCATGAAGAAATTCACTGGCGAAATCAGCCTGACGGGTCAGCCTTTCGTTAAGGATCCTTCAATGTCTGTTGGTGAATTGCTAAAGAGCAAAGGCGCTGATGTTATCAACTTCATCCGTTTTGAAGTTGGTGAAGGTATCGAGAAAAAATCTGAAGATTTCGCGGCAGAAGTTGCTGCACAAATGGAAGCGGCAAAGAAATAATTCAGCGTTTCGCTTTTTCATTCGGCCAATGTCGGATACACTACAGAGCACCTCTTCGGAGGTGCTTTTTTATAAGCAGGGTATGCATTTTACCGCGTAACACACCCGTATTCGTAAAGAGTCGATTTGCTTCATTTTTTGTGGCTTCAGGCACTGGCGAAATATGAGGCAAGCCGAATTCAGAAGGATTATTCAAACAATGAGTATCACACCAAAATCAGCCTATCGTCGTATTTTGTTAAAACTCAGTGGTGAGGCTCTAATGGGGGCCGAAGGCTTTGGTATCGATCCGAAAGTGCTGGACCGTATGGCCCAGGAAATTAAAGAACTGGTAGAGTTGGGCGTACAAGTTGGACTGGTCATTGGCGGTGGAAACTTGTTTCGCGGTGAAGGTCTGGCGAAAGCGGGCATGAACCGGGTAGTGGGTGACCACATGGGGATGCTTGCCACTGTGATGAATGGTTTGGCCATGCGGGATGCATTGCACCGAGCCTACGTAAATGCCCGGCTGATGTCGGCAATTCCGTTGAATGGCGTGTGTGATGCTTATAATTGGGCAGAAGCTATTAGCTTGTTGAAATCCGGGCGTGTGGTTATTTTTTCTGCCGGTACCGGTAATCCGTTTTTCACTACCGATTCAGCAGCCTGTCTCCGCGGTATCGAGATTGAAGCAGATGCGGTGCTCAAAGCTACCAAAGTTGATGGTGTGTATAGTGATGATCCGGTGAAAAACCCTGAAGCCACTATGTACCCTCAATTGTCTTATCAAGAAGTACTTGAGAAAGAACTCAAAGTCATGGACTTGTCAGCCTTTACACTGGCCCGTGACCACAGATTGCCGATTCGCGTATTTAACATGAACAAACCGGGTTGCCTGAAGCGTGTAGTGATGGGTGAAACGGAAGGCACGCTAATCGACCATCCCGAAAATTTTAAGTAAAAAGAATAGGAATATATTTGTGATTGATGAAATTGAATTAGATGCGCGTGAGCGTATGGAAAAGAGCATCAGTGCATTGAAAAGCCAGTTGAGTAAAATTCGTACAGGTCGTGCGCATCCCAGTTTGCTTGATGGCATTATGGTACCTTACTACGGTGTTGACACGCCGCTGAAACAAGTGGCCAACGTGGTCGCTGAAGACAGCCGAACCCTGGCGTTAACCGTGTTCGACAAGAGCGCTATTCAAGCTGTTGAAAAGGCGATTATGCAGTCTGATTTGGGCTTAAATCCAATGAGTGCCGGCGCGGCTATTCGCATTCCATTGCCTCCGCTGACAGAAGAACGCCGTAAGGATCTCATTCGCGTAGTGCGCAACGAAGCGGAAGGGGGCCGGGTGGCTATTCGCAATATCCGTCGCGACGCAAACAGCGATGTCAAAGAACTCCTGAAAGAAAAGGAAATTAGCGAAGACGAAAGTCGTGCAGCAGAAGAAAACATTCAGTCACTTACGAATGATTTCATCAAAAAAGTGGATGCCATGTTGGCAGACAAAGAAAAAGAACTCATGGAAGTGTAAGCAGATACTATGTTAGGAAAGCGGTCTAACAAAGCGTCAGTGGAAACTGAATCCCCGGTAAGCGTGCCGGGGCCTCAGCACGTTGCGATTATCATGGACGGTAATGGTCGCTGGGCGCAGAAGAAAGGTAAAATCCGAACTTTTGGGCATAAGGCAGGCGTCGAGTCTGTGCGGGCTGTGGTTCGGTTTGCCAGGCAAAACGATATCAAATCCTTAACGCTTTTTGCGTTTTCCAGTGAAAACTGGAAACGCCCGGAAGAAGAAGTTTCTGTGTTGATGGAATTGTTCAACCTGGTCTTAAATAACGAAGCGAAGCGTCTGCACAAAAACGGTGTCCGGTTAAAAGTCATCGGTGATGTCTCTGCGTTTGACGACAAACTGAAAGAGAAGATTCGCAAAGCCGAAGACATGACTGCGGAAAATGAGGCGTTGGTGCTGAATATTGCCGCGAATTACGGCGGGCGCTGGGATATTGTTAACGCTGCACAACAATTGGCGAATGAGGTGGTAACAGGGGCGGTTTCCATCGAAGATATCAATGAGTCCCTGTTCGACAGCAAGATGTCTACCGCAGACTTGCCCGAGCTTGATTTGCTTATTCGCACTGGTGGAGAACATCGCATTAGCAATTTCCTTTTGTGGCAGTGTGCGTATGCTGAACTCTTTTTCACCGATGTTCTATGGCCTGACTTCTCAGAAGAGGTATTCCAAGAGGCCGTGGACGATTTTAAACGGCGTCAGCGTCGCTTTGGACTGACAGGCGATCAAGTAGACGTCATCGCAAAATAAGTGGCCATTGACCGGCGACTTATTTTGCTACAAGGAGCACTACGCCCACTATGCTAAAACAACGTATAATAACAGCATTAATCCTGGCGCCCCTCGCGCTAATCGCCATTCTTTTTCTTCCCGTGTGGTGGTTTGAGCTTGCTATTGCAGGCGTTGTTGGGCTGGGAGCGTATGAATGGGCAAACATGTCCGGTGTAGGCCCTCGCCTTTACAAGGGGGCGTTTGCCTGTGGTGTGTTTGTAATTTGTTTGGGGTTGTCATCAATCGTAGATGCAGATCTCATTTGGTATCAGGGCCAGCTTCACAGTTTGTATCACATTATATTGGGCGTATCGGTCATCTGGTGGATAGCTTCATTATGTATGATTATCGCCTACCCGAAGTACAGTGGATTTTGGAAAAATAACAACGCGATACGAATGATATTTGGTGTCCTCACACTGGTGCCAACCTGGGTGGCAGTCATTAGCCTGCGCACCAGCCTTCACGATGTTGACCCGTTGTACGGTTCGTCATTGATCTTTTATGTGTTGGGCATTGTCTGGGCGGCCGATATCGGTGCTTTTTTCGTAGGTGTGAAATTTGGTCGTCACAAATTAAGACCCAATGTGTCACCGGGCAAAACCCTGGAAGGTTTGTTAGGTGGGGTGGCAGCGTCGTTTGCCATAATAGCTTTTGCAGCTTTACACTACCAGGTGGCTGGGTCGCGAATTTGGTTGCACCTTCTCATCGGCGGAATAACCGTCGCCGTGTCAGCCTTAGGTGATTTAAACGAAAGTATGCTGAAACGCTGCGCTGGAATAAAAGACAGCGGTCGACTGTTGCCCGGCCACGGCGGAATTTTAGATCGCATAGACAGCCTTACCGCGGCATTTCCCATTTTTGCATTTTGTTATGTAACCTGGATGGCATGATGCAAACAGTAACGGTATTAGGGGCAACAGGGTCAATCGGTTGCAGTACGCTCGACGTATTACAACGGCATCCGGATCGCTATCGGGTTTTTGCGCTTACTGGAAATAATCAGTTGGAAAAACTGATGGAACAGGCCAAGGCCTGTTCTGCTCGCTATGTGGTAGTAGCCGATGAAGCCCGTTATCTCGATGCTATTGCGTTGGCTGAGCAGTACGGTGTTACATCTGAAATTCTGTGTGGTGCAAAAGCCCTCGAAGAAGTCAGTAGTGATGCACAGGTCACTACAGTGATGGCCGCTATCGTCGGGGCAGCCGGCCTTTTGCCTACGTTAGCCGCCGTGAAAGCGGGAAAGCGTGTATTGTTGGCGAACAAAGAAGCTCTGGTTATGTCTGGTGAGCTTTTTATTGACGCTGCCAATCAGTCGGGTGCTGAAATCCTGCCAATCGACAGTGAGCACAACGCCATATTTCAGTGCCTTCCTCATACATTTTCTTATGGGCAATTTGCAGCGTCCGGTATACATCAAATTTTGCTCACAGGATCTGGCGGACCTTTCAGAACCCGAGAGTTGAGTACTTTTTCAGATATAACTGTCAGTGAAGCGTGTGCTCACCCCAACTGGTCTATGGGCCGTAAAATTACCGTGGACTCCGCTACTATGATGAACAAGGGCTTAGAGTTTATTGAAGCCTGTTGGTTGTTTGGTGCAACTGCCAAAGATATTACTGTGGTTTTACATCCCCAGAGTGTGGTGCATTCCATGGTGCAATACACCGATGGTTCGGTGATTGCGCAATTGGGGAACCCTGATATGCGAACACCTATCGCTTACGGCTTGGCCTGGCCAGAGCGGATTAATGCTGGCGTTGCACCGCTGGATTTCGCGCAAATGCGCGATTTATCATTCGATTCTCCATGTTACGAGCGTTATCCTAACCTCCAGCTTGCCATTATGGCTTGCGAAGCAGGTCAGGCGGCAACCACGCGCTTGAACGCTGCAAATGAAGTGGCAGTTGCTGCCTTCCTGGAGGGGCAGATTGGTTTTACCCGGATCGCCGAGATCAATCAGGAAACACTAAACAGGATGGAACCAACGATAGTTTCATCGCTCCAACAAATTCTGGAGGAAGATCAGAAAGCACGCCAAATGGCACTCAGTTTAGTAAGAGGGCTCAGATAGTGTTGGTATTTTTGCAAAGCCTGGTGGCGTTTATTGTTGCATTGGGCATCTTGGTTGCAGTACACGAGTGGGGGCATTTTATTGTCGCTCGCTGGTGCGGTGTGCATGTTGAGCGTTTTTCCATTGGATTTGGCAAGCCCTTTTGGACCCGTGTTGATAAAAAAGGCACCGAATTTGCCGTTGCGGCCATTCCTTTAGGTGGGTATGTCCGGATGCTTGATGAGCGTATTGATGACGTTCCTGAATATAAACGCCATTTGGCTTTCAACAATAAACCTGTGCTTCAGCGCATGGCGATTATTGTCGCTGGACCTGCGGTGAATTTTATTTTTGCCGTGTTAGCGCTTTTTCTTATGTTCTTAATTGGCCAGGAAACCGTAAAGCCGGTAGTCGGAGAGATAAAACCTGCGAGTATCGCTGCGGCAGCGCAATTGCAGGCGGGTGTGGAAATCGTGGAAATTGATGGCCACAGCACACCTGATTGGGAATCTGTGAACTTGGAGTTGGTATCTGCAATAGGTGGTGATTCTGTTAGTATAGTAGTGCGAAACGAACAAAACTTAACCCGTCAGGTAACATTAGCCATTAGCAACTGGAACTTTGACCCGGATAAAGAGTCTGCTTTAAACAGTTTGGGAATTGTGCCATTTCGTCCTGCAATTACATTGGAAGTGGCTGTTGTGTCTAACGGTAGTCCGGCAGCCATGGCTGGTATTGAAAAAGGCGACGTATTGCGTTCGATTGACAATGAGCCAATCAAAAGCTGGATGTCTCTGGTTGAACGAATTCAAAATATGCCGGGACAAGATGCTCAATTTGTGGTGTCTCGGGATGGACAAGAGCGTGTGGTTGATGTCACTATCGCTCGCCGTGATACCGAAGATGGTCAGCGGGGATTTCTCGGCGTTAGCCCGCTTGCAGAGGCTTGGCCTGAAGGGTATGTATTTACTCATCAGTACGGTCCCGTTGATGCGATGAGCAGAGCTGTAGCTAAAACCGGGCGGTTAACAGCTGTCAGTATTGATATGCTCGGCAAATTAGTAACCGGAGATGTGTCGTTGAATAACCTCAGCGGCCCTATTTCAATCGCCCAGGGAGCGGGTGCCAGTGCGAGTTACGGATTAGCCTATTTTTTGAATTTTCTAGCGTTGATCAGTGTCAGTTTGGGCATTATCAACCTACTGCCAATCCCTATGTTAGATGGAGGCCACCTGTTGTTTTATGTCGTTGAGTGGCTTACCGGCAAACCCGTACCCGAAGTGGTGCAAGAGTGGGGCTTTAAAATTGGTGGGGCGTTACTTTTCACAATGATGAGTATCGCGATATTTAACGATATAAGTCGTGTGGCCGGGTAACCGGTAGACGACAGAATTAATTAAAAACAGCAAACGCGGCCAGGAATAAAAGAATAGATGAAGTTAAATCAGTTAGTAGCAGCCGGACTCATGGTGTCCAGTGCTAGCTTCGCCAATGCTGCAGCGTCTGACAGTGAATTCGTTGTTGAAGATATTAAAGTTGTTGGACTACAGCGCGTTGCGTTGGGGGCAGCATTAACTTATTTGCCCGTTCAAGTTGGTGACCGTTTAAACAGTTTCCGCGTTACTCAGGCAATCCGCTCTTTGTATTCCTCCACGCACTTTGAGCGTGTTGAAATTCTCCGCGAAGGGAATACGTTGGTTGTGAAGGTTGCGGAACGTCCCACCATCAGTAACATCATCTTTGAGGGTAACGACGACATTAAAGACGAGCAGCTACAGGAAAGTCTCGACGGCAACGGAATACGCATTGGCGAACCGTTGGACAAAACGGTTCTGACTTCCATAGAGAACGGACTGAAGGACTTCTTCTACAGTATAGGGAAATACAACGCGGATGTAACCGCCATTGTCACGCCTCTTCCCCGTAACCGCGTAGATCTGAAGCTGCTTTTCGAAGAAGGTGACGCTGCGGAAATCCAGCAAATCAATATCGTCGGCAACGAAGTTTTTTCTGATCAGGAATTGATGGAAGATCTGGAGCTGCAGTTTGACACGCCGTGGTGGGATTTCCTGTCTGAAACCCGTTATCAGCAGCAAACGTTGCAAGGAGACATGGAAACCTTGCGCAATCACTATCTGGATCGAGGGTATTTACGCTTTAACATTGACTCCACCCAGGTGTCTATGACGCCGGAAAAAGACGGTATTTACATTGCTCTTAACGTCACTGAAGGTGAGCAGTATACAGTCAGTGGTGTTGAGTTGGTGGGCGATCTGTTGGGCAATGAAGCTTATATTGAGCGGGTTTTACCTATTACTGTAGGTGAATTGTACGACCAGGCAGAAGTAACATACACCGAAGAGTTTATCAGCAAATACCTGGGACGATTTGGCTACGCCTATCCCACAGTAACCACTGTACCTGATATCAACGACGAAGATAAAACCGTTAAGCTTACTCTGTCTGTTGATCCGGGTAAGCGTATATACGTCCGCCGTATCAATTTTAATGGAAACTCAGTTACGTCAGATAACGTGTTGCGACACAACGTGCATCAAATGGAAGGCACTTGGTTGTCCAACTCATTACTCGAGTCATCCAAAGGCGCATTGTCACGTTTAACTTACATGGAAGAAGTTGAGTTTGAAACTACCCGTTTGCCCGGCAAAGAAGATCAGGTCGATGTGGATTTCTCCGTTAAAGAACAGCCATCCGGATCGTTTAACGCCGGTATTGGTTATGGTGATACTACTAAGCTGAGCTTGCAGGCGGGTATCCAGCAAAATAACTTCCTGGGAACCGGCAAACAGGTTGGCCTGAATATCAGTACGGTTTCTTATCAGCGCTCGGCTCAAATAACCTATAACGATCCATACTTTACTATTGATGGGATCAGTTTAGGGGGCACTATTGGGTACAGCGAGTTTGACGGTTCTGACTTTAATGTTATTCAATATAACTCTAAGCGTTGGTCTGTGGGCGCTAACGTTGGTTACCCCATTAATGAATTTAATCGTATTAATTTTGGTTTAACCTACTCGAGTGTCGAATTGTATAACACAGGTTATTACGAACAGACGGAGCAGTTTTACAACCAGTTCCGCAATGCGGGTGACCCTGAAGCCCCTGTGAAATACGACAGCTACCAGGCAAGTGTCGCTTGGAGCCGAAGTACATTGAACCGTGGGTTGTTCCCAACAGCAGGATCGTCCCAACGGGCCAGTTTTAGTATTACCACACCGAATTCAGACGTGAACTTTTTCAAAACTATTTTTGATACCAAGTTCTACTTCCCGTTATCCCGCGATCAACGCTGGTCGTTCCTGGCGCGACTACGCCTTGGATACGGAAATGGTTATGGCGATATTAACGGCAATGATCAAATCTTGCCTTTTACTGAGAACTTTACCGCTGGTGGAGCAGATACACTTCGCGGTTTTGAAAACAATACCGTTGGCCCTCGTGGTGTGATCCGCGGTAACTTTAATACTACCACCGGCCCGGATGGTCAGGTGTATCCCGGTGACCCGTCTACGGATAGCATCTCAATTTCCAGACGTAGTCTTGGGGGCAATGCCATGGCCCTGGGTGGCCTGGAGTTGATTGTACCTACCCCCTTTGTTGATGTAGAGTACGACAATTCTGTTCGTACCAGTGTTTTCTTTGACGTGGGTAACGTCTGGGATACAGAGTTTGATTATGATAAATATAAGCAACTTGATCAGATTAATATAGCTGACGGGAAGTTGTTGGACTATTCAGACTGGACACAGTATCGTAGTTCCGCCGGTATTTCTGTACAATGGATATCACCGATGGGACCAATGGTATTTAGCTTCTCGCGGGCATTACAAGAACGCGATGGTGACGATGCTAGATTCTTTACCTTTAATATTGGTCAAACATTCTAATTCTAATCCGGAAGAAACCGGGCTTAATTTTTAAAAAGGAGTGCCTTTTGAAACAGTTGGCAAGACAATTCGTTGCAACCCTGGTGTTAGGTAGTGCATTAGTCAGTGCTTCTGCAATGGCAGAGCAAAAAATCGGTGTAGTGGATGTACAGGGTGTGTTTCAGGCGATGCCTCAGGCTACTGAGATCACAAACAACATTCAAATGGAGTTTAAAGATCAAATTGAAGAAGTAAATCAGCTTCAAAAAGACGGTCAGTTTTATGCGGAGCGTCTTCAGCGTGATGCTGCCACAATGAGCGAAGATGAGAAGAAAGATCTTCAACAAAAAATTCTAAACGTACGTGAACAGCTGGCCGAAAAAGCGCAACCTTTGCAGCAAAATATCCAGCGTCGAAGCAATGAGGAACGCAACAAGCTACTCGGTTTAATTAAGCAGGCTATTGATGCCGTTGCCGCTAAACAAAACTATGACTTGGTGCTGAATGCGGGAGCTGTTGCATTTGCCAATGAAGAACACGACTTGTCTGAAGAAGTGCTTGAGCAGGTCAAGAAAATTAAGTAGCCAGACAGGGCTCAGTGAGCCATGTCACGAGTTACATGCATGAAAAGTGCAAACAGGCCAGACTAACGTCGGGAGACGTTGGTCTGATTTGTTTTTAGCGTATATGCGCGTATGGTTGCCGCCATTTAAAATTAAAATACGGCAAACAGCCTCCCATTTTTACTCACAAGGCTGGTTTTGGCATAGGAGAGCGTTTTTTTGGCCAACACACTGAATACAATTGATATCCAGGAAATACTGGATTTACTCCCCCATCGCTATCCGTTTTTACTGGTTGATCGCGTTACCCACTACGTGGAAGGTGAATCTATTAAAGCCTATAAAAACATCACGATGAACGAGCCCTGTTTTATGGGGCATTTTCCTGATCGTCCAATTTTTCCAGGTGTACTTATTCTTGAGGCATTAGCTCAGGCTGCGGGTGTACTGGGTTTCAAGACAATGGGTAAATCGGATAAGCTATATTTGTACGCCGGTATCGACAGCGCGAGATTCAAGCGTCCGGTGACGCCAGGAGACAGGCTTGACTTCGATGTAACCTTGTTGAAAGAGCGCCGAGGGATCTGGAAATTTAAAGGTACTGCAAGTGTTGATGGCGAAGAGGCGTGCATTGCAGAATTCATGTGTGCAATTAGAGAGATAGTATAACGTGATCCATTCTACTGCCGTGATTTCCAACAAAGCAAGGCTGGGTAATAATGTCACGGTTGGCCCATTTTGTTATGTTGGTGATGATGTTGTTATTGGTGATGACTGTGAACTGTTATCCCATGTTGTGATTAAAGGGCCTACAACCATTGGCAAACGCAATCGATTCTTCCAGTTTTGCTCTATCGGAGAAGAATGCCAGGATAAAAAATACGCCGGAGAGAAAACCACACTGGAAATTGGTGATGACAATGTTTTCCGCGAGACCTGTACTGTGCATCGAGGCACGATACAGGACGAAGGGGTAACCCGCATTGGTTCCCGCAATCTTCTGATGATTAATGCCCATGTAGCACACGACTGTGTTATTGGCAATGATTGCATTCTGGCTAACAATGTTTCATTAGCTGGTCATGTACATTTGGGGGATTTTGTCATTTTTGGCGGGGGCTCTGCTATTCATCAGTTCGGCAAAGTGGGAGACCATGCATTCGTCGGTGCCGGTGCTATTGTGCTTCGGGATGTGCCGTCCTTTGTGATGGTTAATGGTCACAAGCACGTTGCTGCCGGTATTAACTCAGAAGGGCTGCGCAGACGTGGTTTTACGTCAGAAGAAATCATGGCGATAAAACGTGCTTATCGGGTTATCTACCGCGACAATAACACCATCGAAGAAGCCATTGTCAAGTTAGCCGAAGCAGCAGAAAAGTTTGCGGCGGTTCAGACTTTGGTGAATTTCTTAAAAAGTGCAGAACGAGGCATCATTCGCTAGATGCCTGATTCACCTCTTCGCATAGCAATCGTTGCCGGAGAGCCCTCCGGTGATGTCCTTGCTGCCGGTATGGTGGCCGAGCTTCGCAAGCGCTACCCCAATGCCATTCTCGAAGGGATTGGCGGCGACAATATGAAAAGAATGGGCTTCCACTCATTATTTGATATGGAAACCTTGTCTGTAATGGGGTTGGTAGAAGTGCTGCGACACTTACCCGCCATCTTGAAAGTTAAAAATGATCTTCTTGCATACTTGGAAAAATTTCCGCCGGATGTTTACGTTGGTGTAGACGCTCCAGACTTCAACTTACGGGTCGAAAAAGTGCTCAAGCAACGGGGTATCAAAACTGTGCACTATGTCAGTCCAACAGTATGGGCGTGGCGGGAGAAACGGATCCACAAAATCAAAGCTGCTGCCAGCCGGGTGCTGGGGCTTTTTCCCTTTGAAGCGCAAGTGTACGAAAAATACCAGGTACCTTATACCTTTGTCGGTCATACGCTGGCCGACGCCATTGAATTGGCGCCCGATCAGGTGGCCGCCCGAGCCGCCCTGGATTTACCGGATACCGGGCCAGTGATGGCGGTGCTCCCAGGTAGCAGAGGCGGGGAATTGAAAGCGCTCTTGCCGGTATTCGTCGCTACCATTAAACAGGTCAAACAACAACTTCCAGCGTGTTTGTTTGTTATTCCGGCGGCAAATCAATACCGTATGGAGACCATACAGACTTATTTAAAAGAATCGGTACCAGAATTAGTCGCCGGCAAGCAAATCAGACTCACGATTGGCAATGCCAGAGAAACAATGGTTGCCAGTGACGTGATCCTTCTTGCATCAGGAACTGCTACCCTGGAAGCCATGTTGTGCAAACGCCCTATGGTCTCTTGCTACAAGTTATCTTCGCTAACCTATAAAATAATGCAGCGATTATACAAAGCGCCTTATTTTTCGCTGCCCAATTTGTTGGCAAATGAGAAGCTTGTACCTGAACTGTTACAAGACGATGTAAACCCTGAAACACTCGCAGCGCATCTGTTGCCGTTATTCACCCAGGACAACAGTGCTCTGATAGCGCGTTTCACTGAAATCCATAAAGCATTAAAGCTCAATGCAGATAAAATGGCGACACAAGCTGTGGTAGAGGTCATCAATGAATAAGTATATTGCCGGTGTCGATGAAGTAGGTCGTGGTCCACTGGTGGGGGACGTGGTTACTGCTGCAGTAATACTGGATCCCGCCAATCCCATTGAAGGGCTTAACGACTCAAAAAAGTTATCTGAAAAAAAGCGCACGTTACTGGCTGAGCAAATTAAGCAGAAAGCGCTTAGTTGGAGTATTGGGCGTGCAAGTCCCCAGGAAATTGATGAACTCAATATTTTACACGCTACCATGCTTGCTATGAAACGGGCAGTAGAGGGCTTATCTGTCACCCCGGACTTCGTGCGAGTAGACGGCAATCGATTACCCAACTGGCATTTCAAAGCTGAGGCGGTAGTAAAAGGCGATAGTCTGCACGCCGAAATATCTGCAGCATCCATTTTGGCGAAAGTAGAGCGCGACAGCGACATGGTTGCACTTCACGCATTACACCCGCAGTATAATTTTGCAGGGCACAAGGGCTATCCCACCAAAGCGCATTTTCAAGCACTTGAGACATATGGTGTTTTGCCGTGTTATCGTATGAGTTTCAAGCCTGTACAGGCGCGTTTGGCCGCTGGTAAGTAAGAGATAATTTTCATGTCCTCGCCATTTATACATTTACGCGTTCACAGCGATTTCTCCATGATGGATGGGTTGAATAAAATTAAACCCATACTCAGTCAGGTCGAAGCTTTAAACATGCCTGCGGTGGCCATCACCGATCAAATGAATATGTGCGGCTTAGTTAAATTTTACTCTGAGGCTCATAACCGCGGTATCAAGCCTATCATTGGCAGTGACTTTTGGGTACAGAGCGATGTTCTCAACGAAGCACCTTTTCGGCTGACACTACTGGCAATGAACAACGAGGGATATAAAAATATCACCTTGTTAATTTCTAAAGGATACCTGCGTGGCGCAGTGCATCACAAAACGGTTATCGATCAGGCCTGGTTGGCCGATCACGCCGAAGGGGTAATTGTCTTGTCCGGTGCGCTTCACGGCGACGTCGGCATCGCGCTGACGAAGAATAACTCAAGTATTCTCGAAGCTTCGCTGTCTTTTTACAAGACGCATTTTAAAGATCGTTTTTACCTCGAGTTATTGCGTACGGGCCGGCCTGGAGAAGAAGACTATCTGCATCGCGCCGTGGCACTGGCTGAATCTGAGGGGTTGCCGGTAGTGGCTACCAATGAAGTCTGTTTCATTGAGCAGGCGGGATTTGACGCCCACGAAATACGGGTTGCCATCCACGATGGTTATACCTTGGACGACCCTCGCAGACCTAAGCGATATAGCGATCAGCAATATCTGCGCAGTGCTGATGAGATGGTGGCCCTGTTTAGTGATATTCCCGAAGCTATTGAGAATACAGTAGAAATAGCTAAGCGCTGTAACGTTACTGTGCGTTTGGGTGAGTACTTTTTGCCCCAGTTTCCCACCGGCGGCATGACCACAGAAGATTTCCTGGTTAAAAAATCACAAGAAGGACTGGAAGAGCGCCTGGCGTTTTTGTTTCCCGATGAATCTGAACGCGCTGAAAAACGACCAGAATACGACGAGCGTTTAAAAATCGAATTGGACGTTATAAACCAGATGGGGTTTCCGGGTTACTTCCTCATTGTTATGGAATTTATTCAATGGAGTAAGGACAACGGGATACCGGTAGGACCAGGAAGGGGGTCCGGTGCAGGCTCTCTGGTGGCATACGCGCTTAAAATCACAGATCTCGATCCGTTGGAATTCGACCTGCTTTTCGAACGATTCCTTAACCCGGAACGGGTATCAATGCCGGATTTCGACGTTGATTTCTGTATGGACCGGCGTGATGAGGTTATCGATCACGTTGCCGATCTATACGGTCGGCAGGCGGTGTCGCAAATCATTACTTTCGGAACCATGGCGGCAAAGGCCGTGGTGAGGGATGTAGGCCGTGTACTCGGTCATCCATACGGCTTTGTCGATCGCATTTCGAAGCTAATTCCGTCCGATCCTGGGATGACCCTGAGTAAAGCTTTTGAAGTGGAACCTCGACTCCCCGAGTTGTACAACGAAGATGAGGACGTGAAAGACCTTATCGATATGGCGCGCATACTCGAAGGGGTCACCCGAAATGCTGGTAAGCACGCCGGAGGCGTGGTTATCGCCCCCACAACCATTACAGATTTTGCGCCTTTATATTGTGATGATGAAGGCAAAAACCCGGTTACACAATTTGACAAAAATGATGTAGAGACTGCCGGGTTAGTGAAATTCGACTTTCTTGGTTTAAGAACCCTGACCATTATCCAGTGGGCGCTGGACATGATTAAGGAAGGCCGGGGTGTTGACGTCGACATTACTTCCATCCCGCTTGCTGATAAAAAGAGTTTTCGCTCTTTACAAGCGGCGGAAACTACAGCGGTATTTCAGCTTGAATCCCGGGGGATGAAAGAACTCATCAAGCGGCTTCAACCTGACAATTTCGAAGACATTATCGCATTGGTGGCCTTGTTCCGTCCCGGTCCATTGCAATCGGGCATGGTGGATAACTTTATCGATCGCAAACACGGGCGTGAGGAAATATCCTATCCCGATGCTGAATACCAGCACGAATGCCTGAAAGAAATTCTCGAACCTACCTACGGTATTATTCTGTATCAGGAACAGGTAATGCAGATCGCACAGGTCATGTCTGGCTATAGTCTGGGTGGGGCCGACTTATTGCGTCGAGCTATGGGTAAGAAAAAACCCGAAGAGATGGCCAAACAACGTTCGACATTTGAAGAAGGTGCGAAGAACAATAACATCGATCCAAACTTGGCGATGAAGATTTTCGACCTGGTGGAAAAGTTTGCCGGTTACGGGTTTAATAAATCACATTCTGCAGCATATGCACTGGTGTCTTACCAAACCCTTTGGTTGAAAGTTCACTATCCGCCAGAGTTCATGGCGGCGGTAATGTCTGCTGATATGGATAACACAGACAAGATTGTTACCCTGGTTGACGAAGTTGATCGTATGGGGCTGAGTATTTTGCCACCAGATCTCAACGTCGGTCGGTACAAGTTTACCGTGGATGATAAAGGTCGTATTGTTTACGGCATCGGCGCTATAAAAGGCGTAGGTGAAGGTCCCATTGAAGCTATTATCGAAGCGCGGGAACAGCAAGGCAAGTTTACTGATTTGTTTGATTTTTGTGCTAAAGTAGACCTTAAGCGGGTTAATAAACGGGTATTAGAAAAATTGGTTCTGGCCGGAGCAATGGACAACTTAGGTCCTCACCGCGCGGCAATTATGGCCTCGTTACCGGAAGCCATCGCTGCGGCAGACCAACATGCGAAAGCTGAATCTTTCGGACAATCGGATATGTTTGGATTGCTTACCACCGAACCCGATGACGTGAAGCAAGCTTTTGCTGATGTACCCCCATGGCCAGAAAAGGTTTGGCTGGAAGGTGAGAAAGACACCCTGGGGCTTTATCTTACCGGCCATCCCATCAATCAATATGCCGATGAAATTCGTCATTATAGCGATGGCCGCTTGGTAGATCTGAAGCCAACGGGCAAAGATCAAACCTCAACTGCAGTTGGGTTGGTACTTGGCGTGCGGGTTATGACTAACAAACGGGGGCGACGCTGGGCCATCGTGACCTTAGACGATAAGAGCGCGCGAATGGATGTACGTTTTTTCCCCGAAATGTACGAAAAGTATGAAAGTATCCTGGAATCTGACAGAATACTCGTTGTTAAGGGACAGGTCAGCTTTGATGATTTCTCGGGTGGCAATACAATCTCAGCCCGCGATGCTATGGACATTGTTCAGGCGCGGGAACAAAATGCGAAGGCGCTTTCGCTACATGTAGATACAGTGCAATGTGATGACGAAAAACTGTCAGCGTTGCAAGCAATTTTACTGCCTTATCGAGGCGGAAGTTGTCCGGTTCAGTTACATGTCATCCATCCCGACGCCGAAGCCGTCCTGGCCTGTGGTGCACAATGGTATGTAACACCGGAAGATCAACTGTTACATGAGTTGAAACAGTGTCTGGGTGAACAGTCGGTGGTTATGCATTATCACTAACAGGCGTGTTAGGCAGTAAATATAGGACACACAATGAGTATACAGTTTTTGGAATTTGAGCAGCCGATTGCGGAACTAGAAGCAAAAATTGAAGAGCTTCGGCTGGTTAACCAAGGTGGTGAATTCGATGTTGGCATCGAAGAGGAAATCACTAAATTACGTGCAAAGAGTTCAGATCTGACAAATAAAATTTTCTCTGATCTCGGAGCCTGGCAAATTTCTCAGCTTGCCCGTCACCCTATGCGACCGTACACATTAGATTATGTTGGACGAGTCTTTACGGAGTTTGACGAGCTGGCTGGCGACCGTGCGTACGCAGACGACAAAGCCATTGTCGGTGGATTGGCTAAAATAGATGATCAGCCCATCATGCTAATTGGTCATCAGAAAGGACGGGACACTCACGAGAAAATTAAGCGAAACTTCGGTATGCCCAAGCCTGAGGGATATCGCAAAGCGCTGCGCTTAATGAAAATGGCTGAGCGTTTTAATTTGCCTATCGTAACCCTTATTGACACACCGGGAGCTTATCCTGGGGTGGGCGCTGAAGAGCGCGGTCAAAGTGAAGCCATCGCCCGCAATTTATTTGAAATGGCACAACTTCGGGTTCCTATTGTTTGCACCGTGATCGGTGAAGGCGGCTCCGGAGGTGCCCTGGCTATTGGTGTGGGCGACAGAGTTAACATGTTACAGTATTCAACTTATTCGGTTATTTCTCCGGAGGGCTGTGCATCTATCTTGTGGAAGAGCGCAGACAAAGCACCTTTGGCCGCAGAAGCCATGGGAGTGAGTGCACCGCAAATTAAAGAATTGGGCCTTATCAATAGCATCGTTGAGGAACCCCTGGGCGGCGCGCATCGCGACCATGATGGTATGGCTGCGAATTTGAAAGCAACTATCAAACAGCAGTTGAGCCAGTTGAAGTCATTGGATGTGGAAAATCTTCTGGAAGAGCGTTATCAGCGTTTAATGTCTTTCGGTTACTGTTAAACACCAACGGGTAACTATGTCTGAATACGACCCATCCGGGCTAATGTCTCAGATTGCCGTTACCCTAAGTGGGCAGCTTTCTGCACTGGAGACACCGCCGTCCTGCCTCGTTGTGGGTTTTAGCGGTGGTGTTGATTCGTCGTTGTTACTTCACTCTGTTTCTCGCCACCCCAGTATTCCGGTACATGCAGTTTACATTCACCACGGCTTAAGCCAGCACGCTGATGACTGGCAAGACCATTGTAAGCGGTTCTGCAAAGTCAGAAATATTCCATTTACTGCCATTGAGGTTAGCGTTGAAATTCGTCCCCGGGTTAGTCTGGAAGCTGCTGCCAGAGAAGCGCGCTACAACGCTTTACTCGATTACTGCAAGCAACACAGTGGCGTACTGCTTCTTGGTCAGCATCAGGACGATCAATTAGAGACGATACTGCTGGCGCTAAAACGAGGGAGTGGCCCCGCAGGGCTAGCGGGAATGCCGGAGCGAGTAGTAAAGCGAGGGGTTACTGTATTGCGGCCATTGCTTAACCTTAGCCGGGAGGCAATTGAAAGAGCTGCGAAGGCTTTATCGTTAACGTGGATCCATGATGAATCTAACGATGATAACCGCTTTGATCGTAACTTCTTACGCAATGCGATTCTTCCGGGGTTGTCAAAGCGCTGGCCTGAGTTCTCCGCAGCAGCGGGCAGAAGCAGTCAGTTACTTGTCGAACAAAATACGTTAATGGATGAGGTTGTTGGCGAGCGCCTCGCTGGCATTACGAGCGAGCAAGGATATCTCAACACCGAAGCGCTAAAAAGCTACTCAGTGCCATGGCAACGGGCGTTGTGCCGCGGTTGGCTGAAACGCAAAGGTCTGACGCTGCCGAGCTATACACAGTTAAATGAAATGTTACGTATATTGGATACAAAAGACGACGCGCAACCAGTGGTACGTACAGGCAATTACGAGGTTCGCTACTATCGCGGTTCACTTCGCGTGTGCTATCCGTTGCCACAAGCTGAACCCACGCGGGTGAAAGCCAATGTGTGGACCGAAGTTACCTGGTGGCCGGGACGTTTTTGTATTTCCCTTTCTGCTCATTTGAAAGAGGATGCACTGTGCCTTAAACCGGTTGTTGAGTCAGACAAAATACAGCCTGAAAACCAGCGTGCACCGCGCTCTACAAGAAAGTATTTAAAAGACTGGGGAGTGCCGGCTTGGGAGAGAAATAACGTGCCTGTATTGTGTTATGAGCATCGTCCCCTCGTTATAATGCTCAGGGAGAGCGTGATCTGGCTTGAGCGCACAGAAGGTATTAATGTTGTGCTATACAACGGCAATCCTTTGCCTCCTTAGCTTCGTTTATGCCGCTAAATAGGCATTTTTTCCAGATGCTTTCACCTGATACATGGCTTTGTCCGCACGCTGGAAGAGCGACTGTATATCATCGCCATTGCGATAAGTGGTGCCGCCAATACTACAGGATATTCTGTGCCTGGTGAGTAGCACATTCTGTGCAAATTGATGGTGTAAGCGGGCTGCAACTTTTTGCAATGCATCTTTGTCTTGGCAATCCAGCAAACAACAAAACTCGTCTCCGCCAATGCGAAAAGGTTCGTCTTCTGAACGCAGCACGGAGCGGATTTCGTCGGCAACCGCCTGCAGAACCAAGTCACCTTCCTGATGGCCAAAAGTGTCGTTTACGCGTTTAAAATTATCTAAGTCAATGACAAGCAACCCGAAAATATCATCATGGCGAAAAGCTTTGCTGGCGAGCTTCAGGCACGACTCGTTAAAAGCGGTACGATTTCCCAAACAGGTTAGTGCATCTTTAGTTGCCAGCTCTTTCAGGCGGTCGAATTCTAGTGCATTTGCGAATTGATTCGCGAATAGGACGTGTAACTCGCCAACGCACTGTCGTTCTTCCCGACTTGGCGGTGTAGAAAAAGTATACCTGATGTGGTGACGGCGAATGTCACTTGCGTGCCCCTTTAGTGGTAAGCTGAATGCGCAATTTTCATCATTATCACCGGGGTTTCGTCCGTAAGACAACTTGCGTCCTGATGCACTCAAATTGAGGTGAATTAACGACACGTGTTGACGAAGCTGATGATAATACAAAGATCCTAAAGCAGATATATCGATAGTTGAGAGCATCTGACTGAGGAATGTATTTTTCTGTTCAGCATTCAACCGTGGTCCGGAATACGCCACGGGATAGATACTATCCGGCACAGCATGTTCATAAAGGGAGGTTGTTAAATCCAAAACCGTACTCCTCGATAGTCAGTGAGTTATACTCAGTAAAAGTAGAGTTATAGCGTCGTCAAAATGCTGACAGCGCAGTATATAGATAATTCAATTAGCAATTAACGTGCCTGGTAGTATTATCAAAGGAGTTGTCGTGATCGAAAGTGGATTTGGCCAATTCGTCATTCTGATGACCATATCTGTGGTGAGTGTCGCAGTATTCAGAAAATTACACCTTCCTCCTATTTTGGCGTATCTCTTTGCCGGAGTGGTTACCGGACCGCAAGTGTTAGCCTTATTTCTCCATCCGGAAGACATGCACTTACTGGCAGAAATTGGCATTGTATTTTTGTTGTTTTCCCTTGGCTTGGAATTTTCACTGCCAAAGCTAATGTCGATGCGAAGCTTGGTTTTCGGAGTGGGGTTAGGTCAGATGGTTATCACTACTGGCGTATTCTCGTCTATTGCCCTTGTGTTTGGTTTGGCCCTGGGCCCGGCAATTGTGGTAGGCGGCACTCTTGCTCTGAGCTCTACCGCCATCGTCATAAAACAACTTACTGAGACTGGATCGTTAAACCACCGCCGGACTGAAATGGCTATCAGTATTCTGTTGTTTCAGGACTTAGCTGTGGTGCCTTTTCTTATTGCCATTCCGCTGATGAGCGGAGCCAGTGATATCAGTTTGGTTACGGCCCTCATTCAAGCTTTGGTGAAAGGTGTCGTTGTGGTGTCAGTGTTGCTGGCAGTGGGCAAGTGGATATTGCCGTGGATTTTTCGCGAGGTGGCGAAAACACGCACAGACGAATTGTTTGTACTTACTACTATTTTAGTGGCCATTCTGGCCGGTGGTTTGACCTATGTGTCCGGATTATCTATGGCATTGGGGGCATTTCTCGCTGGTATGATGTTGGGGGAGAGCCAATACAAATATCAGTTGGAAGCAGATATTCGGCCTTTCCGGGATATTCTCATGGGGCTGTTTTTCGTTACCGTTGGCATGCAACTCGAGCTTGACGTGCTTATTGAAGATGGAGAGTGGATTTTTACCGGCGTTATATGTCTGATGATATTGAAAGTGCTTCTACTGCGAGGAGTCGGGTTTATCTTGCGGTCCGATCCGGTGGATTCCTGGGCGACTGGCTTTAAACTTTGTCAGATTGGCGAGTTCAGTTTTGTGATCGCGGCGTTGGCCAGTTCGCATGGCGTTATTGACAGCAGGATCTCTTCGATGATTATCAGTATCGGCGTGATCAGTATGGCTCTTACCCCCATGCTCGTCGACAGAAGTGTTTCTCTGGCGAAAAAGCTGGTGAAGAATCAGCCGGCCAGTACCGAGCCTGAAAACAACATACCTGAGGCGTACGACCTTGACGGCCACATTGTTATTGCAGGCTTCGGCCGAGTGGGTCAGTCGGTAGCACGGCTACTAAAAGTCGAAGGCGTGCGTTGTATAACCATCGATGCTGATCCTGTGCGGGTGCACGAGAGCCGCAATGCAGGAGAGCCCATTTTGTTTGGCGATGCCAGTCAGAAAGACATTCTTGAAAACGCTGGAGTTGCCCGGGCGCGTTTAGTATTGGTCACATTTGATCAACCGGACAAAGCTAAACAGGTGATCAGTACATGTAAGCAAATTTCGGCTGACATCAATGTGATGGTGCGCACGAAAAGGGATTATCACCTCGATGCCCTGTATCGGGCCGGTGCGAGTCAGGTAGTCCCTGAAATACAGGAAGGCAGTTTGATGTTGATTTCACAAGTGCTGCATTATGCAGGGGTCCCCATGTCCAGAATACTCAAGCGGGTCAGAGAAGAAAGGCAAGGGCGGTATGATCACTTGCACGGCTTTTATCCCGGTGAAACAACAGAAATCAGTTATGGTACAGAAGATAAATTGGAGTTTGTCCACGCTGTTGTACTAAATAACGATGCAGCTTGTTTAGGCAGCTCCCTCGGATCTATAGACTTTCCGAGAATGCGAGTGCGCTTGCAAGGACTCAGGCGCTATGGAAAAGAAATGGAGCTACCATCTGGTGAACTGCTGTTGCAAGCCGGTGATGTGCTTGTTATTGCTGGTAAGCCTAGACGTGTGGAGCGGGCAGAGCGACGATTTTTAGAAGGTGATTGAAGAAAATTGTGTGCAAAAGACGATTTTTGTCCTGCACACATTCAACAAACACTATCAGGCGACGCGGTCTTTTTCGAGATCTTTAAATTGCTTTTTTAGATCGTAATTCTCGTCAGTGACAATTTTTTCCAATACTTCGATACGCTCTTTGAGTTGCGCAATTTCGCTTTCCATAGCCGCGTCTTTTTGTATGTGCTTTTTTGATTTGCGGTTGTCTTTAACACCGTTAACAATTGCAACCAGTGCCCATGCACAAATACCCACAATGAAAATCGCTGTCATGTTCATTTTGTTCCCTCGACAAAGTAGAATGTAGTTAAAGCAGTTGTGCAGCAGCGGCTGTCACCTATTGCCTGTTACCCGTAAATGTTGCGAGTAGTATGGTAATAACCATACGCCACCCGTTGTAGATTACCACAGCAATTTTGTGACCAAATTTAATTAACCATATAAATCAAGGTGTTATATTTATATGTTTTTATGGTTTTTGCCATATTTGGCTTATACAATAACTTTTTAGTCAAAAAGACCAATGCATATTGTTAATCAGGAAGAAGATGAGAAGTGGATGCGCCATGCGCTGTCCTTAGCAGATAAAGCCGAAGCGATGGGTGAAGTGCCTGTGGGGGCGGTAGTGGTACTTAACGGCAATATTATCGGTGAAGGCTGGAATTCGCCCATTACCGATCATGATCCTTCGGCACATGCGGAAATAAGGGCTGTAAGACAAGCAGCACTGCACAAAGGAAACTACCGCGTGGTAGATGCGACACTGTATGTCACGCTTGAGCCCTGTGCAATGTGCGCGGGCATGATAGTCCATGCCAGAATTGCCAGGGTTGTTTTTGGGGCACCTGATTTAAAAACCGGGGCTGCGGGGTCGGTTATGCAATTGCTTCAGCACAATGCGTTGAACCATCAGGTAGATATCACATCACATATATTGCAGCAGGCGTGTGCAGAGAAAATCTCCGCCTTTTTCCGACGTCGTCGGGCGGAAAAAAAGGCCAGTAAACTCAAAGCCGTCATTACTGATAGCCTTGAAAAGTAAGGGACCGGTTGGAGGGAAATTTCAGGTGCTAAGCGGAAAACAATTCATTCATCATAAAACGACGTCTGCGTTGCAGAACACGCTGGTGTGCTCGTTTTAACATTAGTTTTCTTCTTTGGGTATTCTTCATCACTTTCTTTGCTCTCATAAATCTGTGTTTTCTCATTCGCCTCCCCCTTTCAATCAGTCTGGCTGTATCTAGCCTCAACTGAAAAGGCAATGGTTATGGGTGTTTTACGTGAGAAACATGAAGGCAATATGACAAATTTCAATATTCCATCATACGCGTTGTCGGGTTAATCGCCGTTATTTTCCTTCGAAGGAAGGGCATGGTTAGCTATCACGGCATTGAGTAAATCACAGTAGTCTTCGACGATATTCACAAACTTTACGGTATCGTCGCCCTGCACGTAACCAGCAGCAGATTGTCGGTAGTATTTTTTCAAACGAAGCAGGGGATAGCGCTGTTTTACATCAAGCCACAGGTCTGGATCCCCTCCTTGTTGCCGGGTCAGAGCACGGGCATCTTCAAGGTGCGACATCCCCGAATACAACGCTGCGAGACTCATTTTCCAGCGGTTTTCGCCACGAATTCTTGCAGGGATTTTGGCGGCAATGTCTGATAGGTGACCAGCCGTCGTGGCGAAACTGGAATCGCCATCCCATCCGTGGAAAGTGTAGTGGGCAGAAGCCACAACAGGCCATGGAAGTGAAAGTGGTAGATCGTCAAACTGGCTTTTAAGACTGCGAATATTAGCACTGGTCTCTATGATAAATGTCTCGTGACGCGCTTCAGGGGGAAGCGAAGGTGTAGCAAAGTATTTTTTCTCCAGTATTTTAAATGTTCCGTTTTGTCTCATTGAAGAAATATATTCGAACAACGCCCCCATAAATGAGTCGTCTGTGTGTTCAGGCACTTGCCATGCAACTGGCAGCATGCGCGCAGCTGTGGTTAATACACATAATTGTCGAAATCGCGGCTGTAGCAATGTCCATGTGTTCGCATTTGTCACAGCAAACTGGTAGTCGCGGCGAACCAGCCCTTCTAGAAGTTCTGCTTCGCTTACATTGGAGACTGCTATAACTTCTTTTGCTTGAGGTAACGCAGGCGCGACTGCATTGGTGTCGGCAGCATAATAAACTGCGCTTAACGGGGTAGCAGCCTCTGGCGAGCAACCGGTATCGCTGCGGGTAATAACTAGTTGATCAACGGTTTGAATATGCGGGCCGAAACGCCCTGATACCAGTATCGACAGGGGAAGCCCCTTGCCTGTTATCGCTATATCGGTATTGCCATTGTCGAGTTCTGATAGTATTGCGGAATAGTCGTGATAAGGCGTTATGTCAGTATCTACACCAAGATACGAAGCAAACCCTGACGCTAATTCATAGTGAAACCCCGACGGCCCCGTGGCGTTGATGGCATAGGTGTCAGTGCCATACAGGATAGCCACGCGTAGTTTGCCGCGTTCAACGACATGTTGAAGTGAATGCGGCAATGAGCCACACTGACCCGGCACGGCAACTGATAGGAGGAAAATAAATACCGCGGTTTCCGGCCAGCGTCGGAAGAATTGAGTGAGGGCAAATAAGAGCAGAGAAACCACGTTTTACTTTTTTACCTTAGTGAATAGTTAAAAAAAAACAACAATGTCTGCAATGCAGGTTATCAAAGAGACAGAATTCCTCTATAATCCGCGCCGAAATCCTCGTCCATTAAAGAGATAGCGTGTTGAGCTGTCAGACGCTGTTTCCAAACAATCAGGTAAAGCGATATGTTGGTCCTTAGAGGCGCTCCCGCACTGTCTGAATTCAGACAAACTAAACTTATTGAACGGCTGGGTCAATCCGGCATCACCGTTAACGGTATTTACGCTGAGTTTATCCACCTTATTAACACCGTTGGAACACTGAATGACAAGGCTCAGGATGTGTTGGATAAGCTACTGACTTACGGCCCTAAAAAACAGTCACAAACGCCTGCGGGTCGCTGTTTTTTTGTTACGCCACGACCGGGTACTATATCTCCATGGTCTTCAAAAGCGACTGATATTGCACATAATTGTGGCTTGTCCTCGGTAGAGCGAATCGAGCGGGGCTGTGCGTACTATATCGACACAGCCAGTGTGCTCACTGACGAACAATGGCAGCAGGTTTCTGATGTACTTCACGACAGAATGACGGAATCGGTTTTTGATTCGCCTGCGGCTGCAGTATCACTGTTTGAACAGGCAAAAGGGCAAAGCTATACCTCAGTAGACATCATCGGTCGGGGAAAACAGGCGCTTATTGACGCAAATATCGGGCTGGGGCTTGCACTGGCTGACGATGAAATAGAATACTTGTTTGAGAGTTTTAGTCGTTTGGGAAGAAATCCTAACGACGTAGAACTTTATATGTTTGCGCAGGCCAACTCTGAGCATTGCCGACATAAGATATTCAACGCCAGCTGGACCATCGATGGGGTAGTTCAGAGCAAGTCCTTGTTCAAAATGATCAAAAATACCTTTGAGCTTCATCCCGAGTTTGTCCACTCAGCGTATAAAGATAACGCCGCGGTTATGGAAGGTTGGAAAGCTGGTCGCTTTTTCCCTAACCCCCAATCTCACCAGTATGAGTATCACCACGAAGATATCGACATTCTGATGAAGGTGGAAACCCACAATCACCCAACCGCCATTTCTCCTTTCCCCGGCGCAGCAACAGGATCGGGGGGGGAAATTCGCGACGAGGGCGCTACAGGACGCGGCTCCAAGCCAAAAGCTGGTTTGGTGGGTTTTAGCGTTTCTAATTTGTGCATTCCCGGCGCCCAGCTCCCCTGGGAAGTGAATTACGGCAAGCCTCAGCGAATTGTCAGCGCGTTGGACATTATGCTTGAAGGACCCTTGGGGGGCGCGGCTTTTAACAATGAATTTGGTCGGCCTGCCTTACTCGGTTATTTCAGAACATACGAGCAGGAAGTTACGAGCTTTAACGGCGTTGAGGTGCGGGGCTATCACAAGCCCATCATGCTAGCAGGGGGTTTGGGTAATATTCGCAAGGATCACATCGAAAAAGGTGAGATCACCGTAGGTGCCAAGCTTATCGTGCTCGGCGGGCCGGCAATGAACATCGGTTTAGGCGGTGGGGCGGCATCTTCCATGACATCGGGGCAATCAAATGAAGATTTAGATTTTGCATCTGTGCAGCGAGATAATCCGGAAATGGAACGCCGTTGCCAGGAAGTCATTGACGCCTGTTGGCAACTAGGTGACAACAACCCTATTCAGTTCATTCACGATGTGGGCGCTGGAGGTTTATCCAATGCGCTGCCTGAACTCGTCAATGACGGTGAACGCGGTGGTCGTTTTGAATTGCGTGATGTGCTGTCTGACGAGCCTGGTATGACGCCACTGGAATTGTGGTGCAACGAATCTCAAGAGCGATATGTGCTGTCAGTTGCACCGGAGAATCTGGCAACCTTTACAGCCATCTGCGAACGCGAACGCGCACCTTATGCTGTAGTTGGTGAAGCAACCAAAGAACAACACCTGTTGCTCAACGACTGTGAATTCAACAATCAGCCCATCGATATGCCTCTTGATGTTCTGTTGGGCAAACCGCCGAAAATGCATCGCGATGTGAAATCTGCATCTGTTGAGGGCATTTCTCTGGAACGAGGCAGTATTACTTTGTCAGATGCTGCTCAGAGAATTTTAAGGTTGCCCACTGTGGCAGAAAAAACGTTCCTCATCACCATTGGTGACAGGTCGGTAACCGGGTTAGTGAGCCGCGATCAAATGGTTGGCCCATGGCAGGTACCTGTGGCAGACGTTGCAGTAACAGCGAGTACATTTGATACCTATCACGGTGAAGCTATGTCAATGGGTGAGCGAACGCCGGTGGCCCTTCTGTCACATGGTGCATCCGCACGGCTTGCTGTCGGCGAAGCCTTAACGAATATTGCAGCGTCAAATATTGGCGACATTAAGCGCATTAAATTGTCTGCAAACTGGATGGCTGCAGCAGGTCACCCCGGTGAAGATGCTGGTCTTTACGAAGCAGTCAAAGCTGTGGGCGAAGAGTTGTGTCCCGCACTTGGCTTAACCATACCGGTAGGTAAAGACTCCATGTCGATGAAAACGGCATGGCAAGACGAACGCGGCGTTGATAAGTGTGTAACAGCCCCTCTGTCTCTGGTTATTTCGGCTTTTGGCGCTGTTAGAGACATCAGGAAAACCCTTACTCCCCAGTTGCGTACCGGCAACGGTGACAGTCGCTTAATGTTACTTGACCTAGGCGCGGGCAAAAACCGTCTCGGTGGAAGTGCACTGGCGCAGGTATATCAACAGTTGGCTGATGATCCTGCTGATGTTGACGACGCTTCTATACTTCAGGGTTTCTTCCACGCAGTGCAGCAAATGGTAGAAGAAGAGCTTTTACTAGCGTATCACGACCGCTCTGATGGTGGCCTGTTTACGACTGTGACTGAAATGGCGTTTGCAGGTAAAACCGGTGTCACAGTGTCCCTAGATGCATTGCCGGCTGATGACTTAGCCGTACTGTTCAGTGAAGAACTCGGAGCGGTAATTCAGGTTGCACAAGAACATATAGCCGCAGTCAAAGCCATAGCAGAAGAACACGGTCTTTCAGGCCTGCTTTTCGACATTGGCACACTCAATACCCATGACAGCGTGGAGTTTGTTCGCAATGGCAGTGCAGTTTTTCAAGATTCCCGAGTGAACTTGAGAACTATATGGGCGGAAACTACGCACCATATGCAGCGTTTGCGAGACAACCCTGCTTGTGCAGATGAAGAGCACGCAGCGAAACAGGATGCCGCAGATCCAGGCCTAAGCGCTGAGTTGACCTACGATGTTAATGAAGATGTTGCTGCGCCTTACATTGCAAAAGGCGTGAAGCCTACAGTGGCAATTTTGCGGGAACAAGGTGTGAATTCTCACCTTGAAATGGCTGCTGCTTTTACCCGCGCTGGCTTTAATGCCATTGATGTGCACATGAGTGACGTATTATCTGGACGAGTTACACTGGATGCTTTCCACGGGCTTGCCGCGTGCGGAGGGTTTTCTTACGGTGATGTTCTCGGTGCCGGTGAAGGGTGGGCAAAATCTATCTTGTTTAATAGTCAGGCGCGGGATCAATTCGCCACCTTCTTTGCTCGTAACAATACTTTTAGTCTTGGTGTGTGCAACGGTTGTCAAATGTTGTCAAACCTAAAAGCACTGATCCCTGGTACTGCTAACTGGCCGCATTTTGTCACTAATGTTTCAGAGCGCTTTGAAGCACGTGTAGCCATGGTTGAAGTGACTGATTCTCGCTCTGTCTTGTTGCAAGGTATGCAGGGGTCTAAAATGCCCATTGCCGTATCTCACGGCGAGGGCCAGGCCGAGTTTGCGTCAACTGACGCACTGAATGCTGTACAGACGGCAAATCAAGTGGCGTTGCGCTATGTAAACAACTATGGTCAGGTTGCTGATACTTACCCGGCCAACCCCAACGGTTCACCTGCGGGTATTACGGGTCTTACATCTGAAGATGGTCGCGCTACCATCATGATGCCACACCCCGAGCGGGTCTTCCGTGCAGTGGCTAATTCGTGGTATCCGGAAGACTGGGAGGAAGATGGCGCGTGGATGCGGATTTTCCGTAATGCGAGAGTCTTTGCCGGGTAAGAGCCGCTACCACTTTTAAGGAAACTCGCGATGATAATGTAAATATTTATCGCGCGTTTTCTTTTTGTACTAAAAAATGATGCAAAAGTGTCAAATTTTTGAATCAGTGTCTTGTTATCTGCAAGTCTCTGTTTTACATTAGATCTGGTCAGGAAGACTGCAAACGATTATGGAGAGCGTTGGGGTCAGTATTGGATTGTTTGATCCGTGGTTAACTAAATAATAAGAGACGAACATGTATCGTTCTGGAAAGGGTTTCGGCCTGACGGGTGTAGCAGTGGCAGTGGCGTTAATGATTTTAACCGCTGTTTTCAGTTCTTCCGCAAACTCAGCAGATTTGTGCGCAAATAAGGTGAGTACGGAAAACCAGACTGCGACGCTGTAGACGTCAAAACGCAAGCTGGTTCTGTGTAAACAGACATTATCCTGATACAGGCGCATAGAGTGCGCCTGCTACCTTCTTCTGTTTTTCTCCCGATTGATCAGCTTTTGTTGTGGGTGTTTCTTCAGTAAAACATACGTTGCCCCAAATCCACCGTGCATTGGCTGTGCCGTGTGCCAAGCAATCACAAAGTCCAGTTCTTTCAACCAGTGGTTAACATAGCGTTTTTTCAGCGCTGGTACAGGTTGACTGTTTTCACCTTTGCCGTGTTGGATCAGCAGTGCTCGTACTCCTTTCTCATGGGCTTTCTTCAAAGCGGGGTACAGCATGTCTCTGGCAGCTTTCAAGGTAAGGCCTTTTAACGAAATGCGCTGTTCCATGTCGTATTTTCCCATGCGTAAATTTTTAAATACGCCATCCTGAATACCCGGCTGTTGATAGGCAATAAAGTCGTCCGGCTGCACTGGTTTCACATTATCCATGCTCAAAGGATTAAACATTTCGTGATTGTCTTGCGTTAACGCGGCGCGCTTGGCTTTCCGTGCCAAGTTGTCAGAAGCGTTATAGGTGAACACTTTGTCGTGGGTATTGATACGTTGAACATCACCCATTTCTTCAAGAAACGACAACACGTCATCATTTTCAACCTGATTGCCCATATCACACCTCACTAATACAACCCGCAATACATTTATACGGAATTACGGGCGGCGTTGTTCATTGACAGTATTTTGCCTTTAACAAACGGATCTTTGCAACACGGGTATGTGGACAAAGTGTTAGCCGGCAAAGTTTAACGGTATCGCAGTCATGATATACGTGGCCACCGACTCCATACAAACCTTTCTAGCGGTATTAAGTGCGGTGCTGGGAATATTGCCAATGGCATTGTCGAACTTTAGCGTACTCAGAAATGCTACTGGAAGCGGTACAGGAGGAGAGTAGCGCGCCATTGCTGTTATCTGTATTTTTGTGCGTTCGCGATGTATGGCTAACGAATGAGATGATGGCGTCCCCACCGCGACTCGAACGCAGATCTAAAACTTAGGAGGTTCTTGTTTTATCCAGTTAAACTATGGGGACAGTGCTTTTTTGCAGAAGCAATTATACGTAAAATCAACGCTGTGTTAACCCTTTCACGTCAGTTTTATTATGTCGGCGCCTGTGGACATGTCATTTGTCTGCTAGCGTCCCTTGGCAACAAAATCGTTAGGTTGAATATTAGCCAGAATGCCGCCGTTAACTGCGACAACTGTGGCGTTGTCAACAGAGGCATTTACCACTTTAACCTTTGTAGGGTAAAGCTGGTACTGCAGGAATTGCATGCCTTGTGGGTCAATAACTTGGTTGGTTTTGTACAAGGTAAGTTCATCGCCGGGCTGAATGCCGTGGGCGCGACCTAACGATACTTGAAGTTGATCTCCCTCAACAGCGAGCACTCTGCCAGTTGCGGGCTGACAGGTAAGTATCTGGTCAACATCTTCTACCACTCTGGTAAATAACTGGGTAATTGCCTGACCATATTGGCTTCGCCAAAACACATCGCCTGTCACATCAACGGGAGTGAATCTGTCAAACTCCCATAGTGCCTCCGTGCGATACTGCTCTTGAATAAGCATGGCACCGTTCATACCATCTACCAGGAAAACATTCATGGCAAACTGTCGCGTAGCATCGTCGCTTTTCCAAAATGCCAGAGCAGAGGATGGGGGCCTGTGCAAGCTCACATCGGTGATAACGGCTGCGAGAATATATTGAGCTCGACTTAATCTGGCCAGGGAGGGCGCCTGAGACAGTACATTTGCCTCACTCCATTTTACCGTATACGGTTCAATTCTGATCAGTGAAGCGTACTCAGCCTGGCTGCGGAATTGTTGTTGCAGAAAGCGGGGAGCGGCTTCAGACAGTTGATGGATTTGTCCGTCCTGCGCCTGCTGACGGTTTTCAAGGGGAAACCAAGTGGTAACTAAGGTTTTTTGGAACGCTGCAGCGTGACATTGTGCCACGTTGGGAAAAATGTCTGCGCGGATCTTTACCGTGACGTAGCCGTCGTGCCAGTACTCGTCTATTAATTCGAGGTTCTGGACTTCCCCGGAAGCCCGAATCTTCAGGCTGTCTTCACTGAGTAATCCGTTTGTTAGCATTTGTACACTTTGCACTGACGCGCCCGCAAACATCAGTGCATGTCGAATAGCTTCTTCGGTTGCGCGTTCTTTTGCTGCAGCTCGGTTGCCCTGTTGAATTAAGGCTTGTCCTTGGGCTTCAAACCAGGCGGCAGATGTTTGCCCGCTGACAGCCATAAGCACTACACTTATTGCCAGTAGGAACAGGTATTTTACAACGACGTTAATCATACTCTTTCATCTCGCGGGTCAGCAGGTTTTTTAAGCGGTTGTGCCAAAAGCTTTGTCTACCACAGGGTACGGTACGCACGCAGAGGTATTGAATAAACTCAACTATGTCGGGGTAACAGCAAAAAACGTTCCCATTTTGATGACTAAACATTGACGCACAGAATAAGGCATAAAAATTGCTGAACTACCGTTATTGGAATGCAAAAATTGCATACAGAAAACTTTCTCGCCAAAAGCTTCATGGCCGACACTATTGGTGTCATTAGGTTCGGCTATGGGACTTGCGGTCTCGCTGACAACACAGGCACTGTATAGGTAGGGTAAAATGAACAAGCGAAATTTACGGTTAGCAGTACTCACCATGATGGCCTCTGGTATCTTGCTAAGTGGTTGCAGCAGTTTTATTGATAAACAGGTCGAATGGGAAGTGGTAGAGCCTGAATCTTACCCTGTTTTAACGGCTGTTGGATATGCGCCCATTGCGAAACAACGCGGGAACAACGACAGTGAAAAGTCGCTCATGGCCATGCGTGCTTCAAAATTGGATGCGTACAGAGAGTTGGCCGAGCAAGTATATGGCCAGCGCTTAGAAGGAAATCAATCTGTGGCGAGTCTTGTTATGCAAAACTCCACGCTTAAGGCTTCTGTAGAAGGCGTTATACGGGGGGCCGAGGTGATCAAAAGCTATCCTGTTGGCAATGATACTTATGTCACAGAGCTCACATTGGATATGCGGAAGGTATACGATATTTACCTGACTACAGCAAAGCCGAAACGCATTAAAAAGGTTACCTATTATTAAACGTTTCAGTCCAGCTAATGGAAAAAGCGCCTGAGGCGCTTTTTTTGAAGGCAAAAGTATGTGTTAAATACCCGGTATTACGCGCTTACACCACGCCCAAGGCCCGAACCCTTGGGTTTCCCGCTTTTATCATAGGTAAGCGATTCTTTGGCTCGGATCTCTAGCATAAGGTTGCGCAGATGACTTAGGCGGAGTTGTCCTTGTTCAACGGCTTTCTGATTGACTTGAGTTTGATACTGACAATCTTCCAGACGTTTTTGCGCATCGGCAATTAAAGCAGTGACTGAATCTGGGGCATCCGCGTTGGTATACAGCGCCTGATACCGCTTGCTAATTGCGACATCAGACTGTTGGATGGTGTCGAGGGTTTGCTCTTTTTCCTTGAGCAGATTCATTAGGGCTTCGGCATCTCTGGAGCTAATCAGGTGCAACTCCTGTTCGAGCAGAGCGGACAAATGAGCCAGGTTGGCAATTTGTTGCTCCAGTAACTCTTCGAGGGGTTGTGTCATAGTATTCAAATCTCAGTGATTAGGATTTTAAGCCAAAGACCTGTGCTTCCAGACGGGCTATTTTTTGCGCTAAAGAGTCCGGATCGATTTTATACTCACCACTTTGAATCGCTTTTTTAAGTTTATCAACTTTTTCTTGATTCACGGGCGCTTCGGTTCCTTTTTTCTGAACCTGATTTAATTGCTGCGCAGACTGTGTCAGAGAAACACTGTCCTGACGGGGAGCGGCAGCTGTTTGCGCCTTCGCTGCGGCTTCCTGCTGTCCTGTATTCTGCGTCTGATTTTGCTGATTATTCAGTTTTGTATTGTCGATGGGGGTTTTAACGCCACCGCCATTTACATTGTTAATAGCCATATTCATTTTCCACTACCAATAACACCTCAAACACTTTATCGGCATTACGTGGCGCATCTTTAACCTTTTTTACAATAATTTTTGTCATATTCTATAAATTTACCACGACGGTTTGCGTGTTGGCGACTTCGGCGATCAACGTTTTGTTTGAGGATGCGTTAACTACTTGAATATTATCACCAATTACGCCATCCTGTTTGGCTATGCCAGCGGTTTTAACGCGCATGCCTCCAGCTTGCGCAAGGATGGTAATACGATCACCTTTGCAGACGAAGCATAACATATTAGATTGAATAGGTTGACCGTTTCTTATTCTGCGCTTCACCCGGGCACCGATCAGTTGGGTCATGTCATCGAAACTGGTGTGCCGAAGCATGTTAACGTCAACATCTGCAAATGACAGATTTTCGGCGCTGAGCACAGTTCCTGGACTTATCATACCTGAGGTCACAACCACTGTTCGGGTTCGGGATACCCGTGCGTTGGTGAATAAATACCAGTCATTATTTCCACAGCTAACCCGAACTGATACGTAGCTTTGCGATAAGCTGGATGGGTCGGCGTGATATTGAAAACCCACAGGGCAAGAGGGAATTTGAATCCTGTCATCAATAGGGACAATCTCTACCTGAAGGTTTTCGTCTCCATATCTGTCCCCAATGGCGGCCAGCAGATAAGCCTCAGCGCCTTCCTGAATTGTCGAATGTAATTGCTTTTCCGGTTGGGCAAAAGTCGAAAAACTGACTATGTTTAACAACAAAGCAAGTATTGTCGCCATTGGTACATAGGGAAATTGGCCAACCCGGTATGAAGTCTTTTTTTTCATGATCACTTTTTCTTGTTCACCTGAACGCAATTTGACTATGATGAGAAGTAGAAACAAACGGTACGATGTCTCAGTGTCACTTTTTTGGCGATTCTACTTTTTAGCATTAAGTGATATGGTGCAACGCAATGTTCGTGCCCAATTTTATTTAGAGGTGATGTATGTCAGGAATTCTTGATTCCGTTAACCAGCGCACGCAGTTAGTGGGGCAGAATCGACTGGAGCTATTGTTATTCAGATTAAACGGTCGTCAGCGCTTTGGAATTAACGTGTTTAAAGTACGGGAAGTCTTGCAGTGTCCACCGCTAACCGCAATGCCTAAACTCAACTCACTGGTCCGTGGTATTGCTCACATTCGCGGCCAGACTATTTCTGTCATTGACTTGAGTATGGCTACGGGAGGCCGACGTATAGAAAATCTCGACACCGCGTTTATCGTTATTGCTGAGTACAATCGCTCGGTTCAAGGTTTCCTGGTCGGTGCGGTTGAGCGCATTATCAATACAAATTGGGATGCCATCATGCCGCCGCCACAGGGTACGGGGCGAGCGAGTTACTTGACAGCGGTAACAGAGGTGGAAAATGAGCTTATTGAAATTCTGGACGTAGAAAAAATCCTGAATGAAATTTCGCCATTAAAAACCGATGTAAGTGATGATATTGCATCAACCCTTGATACCTCTGGCAGTACCAACAAGATTATCTTTATTGCCGATGATTCGTCAGTGGCCAGAAGTCAGGTGAAAAAAGCACTTACCGCCCTGGGACTTGAGATTGAGGTGGCTAAAAACGGCTTGGAAGCGCTTAACCGCCTTAAAGAAATCGCCGAAGAAACCGGTGATGTAACGGATAAAGTGGGTGTTCTGGTTTCTGACATTGAAATGCCGGAAATGGATGGTTATACGCTAACGGCGGAAATCAAAAACACGCCCGAGTTACAAAAACTACACGTGGTGCTGCACACATCTCTTAGTGGCGTTTTTAACCAAGCTATGGTGCAAAAAGTTGGCGCGGATGATTTTATCGCAAAATTCCACCCTGATGAACTTGCCACAGCAGTAAATAAATGGTTAAAAAAATAGCTTTTGGGGCCATCTCAACTTGAATAACAAAGATGTCTCAGTAGAGAGTTACCGCCAGTTTGGGGAATTTTTGCAACAGCAGTGCGGTATCTCTCTGGGCGATAATAAACAGTATTTAGTGCGAAGTCGCTTGGCGTCACTTATGCACCAATTTAATTTCGACAGTATGGATGCACTGATTGCCGGTACCATTCGCGGTGGAAACCGTTCCTTGTTGCAAGCAGTCCTCGACGCAATGACCACCAATGAAACTCTATGGTTTCGCGACAGTTACCCCTATGAATTGCTTATTAATACAATTTTTCCCGCGTTGACTGCGCAAAATCGCCGGCTTCGAATCTGGAGTGCAGCATGCTCGTCTGGTCAGGAACCTTATTCTATTGCTATGTCTGTGTTGGAATATCAGCGCACGAGGCCAGGTAGTTTGCGCAGTGGCGTAGAAATTGTAGGTACCGATATTTCTTCATCTATGCTGGATAAGTGTAACAAAGGCACCTATGACGAATTATCTCTGTCCCGTGGACTTTCAGCAGAGCGCCGACAACGTTATTTTAAAGCCAATGGTGGAGGTATGCAGGAGGTTATTCCTGAAGTAAAGCGCATGGTTTCATTCAGAAGTCTGAACTTACTGAATTCCTATGCCGGCTTGGGGCGGTTCGATATCGTTTTTTGCCGTAACGTGCTAATTTATTTTCCTGCCGACGTAAAGACAAAGATACTGCAACAAATTGCCGCTCAGTTGCAGCCAGGGGGAATTTTATTCCTCGGCGCTTCGGAATCAATCGGCGAGGCCGCTTCCCTTTTCTCTATGGTAAAATGCCACCCAGGCCTTTATTTTCAAAAGAAAGGCTAATCTTCTCTCCCTGTATATTCCTGCGTCAAAAATTATTGGCACTTCATTTGCAAAGTATTCTCTGAAGAGTGAAAACTGCATGGGAGGTGCCTGTTATGGCGATCAATTTGGACAAGTTGACAGGCTTTCATCAAAAAGCGCTGAATATCCGCGAAGAAAAGATGGAAGTCATCGCAGGAAATTTGGCAAATGCCAACACGCCTGGGTACAAGGCCCGTGATATTGACTTTCGACAAGCCATGCAGGACGCACGCTCACAGCAAAGCGGTAGCACTATGACCAGAACACACGAAGCGCATTTTAGCGGCAGACTCAGCGTGAACAGTTTCGATGTTGATTTTAGGATCCCTACTCAACCGGATACGGGTGACGGCAACACGGTAGAAGTACAGGCCGAGAGAAATGCGTTTTTAGATAATGGAATGCGGTATCAGGCCACCTTACAGTTTCTGGAAGGAAAGTTGAAAGGGATGAAGAAAGCCTTAAGTGGAGGGCAAGCCTAATGAGTTTATTTAATGTGATGTCTATTTCCGGGACTGGCATGGAGGCAGAGAGCGTCCGTTTGAACACTACGGCAAGTAACATCGCCAATGCCAATAGTGTTAGTAGTAGTTACGACCAAACGTACAAGGCCCGTTATCCCGTGTTTGCTGCGGAACTGGCCAGAGCATCAGACGAGCAGAGCAAAGGCGTCGGCGTTCAGGTTAAAGGCATCGTCGAAAGTGACGCACCTTTGCAAGTTGAGTACGCACCAAACAACCCTATGGCAGACAAAGACGGTTACATCTATAAGCCAAATGTGAACATTGTTGAAGAAATGGCAAATATGATGTCTGCGTCAAAGGGCTATGAAACAAACGTACAGGTAGCCGATACCACTAAGCGTTTGTTCCGTCAGGTACTTCAGTTAGGACGCGGTCAGTAAGCTGACTTGTTGAGCAGAGGGCATTAGTGTGAGTACAGTTTCAAATACCGGCTTGACGTCAAATCTCTATTGGCAGGAGGAGTCTGTTGCCGTAGCCGATGGCACCGAACAGACCTTATCCCAGGAAGACTTTTTTTCCCTGCTTACTGAGCAGTTAGCGAATCAGGATCCGAGCAAACCCGTAGACAACGATCAAATGGTTGCCCAGATGACATCATTCACCATGGCAGAAGGGATTTCGCAACTGAATGAAAAGTTTGAATCCTTTGCTGCGTCGATGACATCTAATCAAGCACTACAAGCTTCCAGCCTGATTGGTCAGAACGTGTTGGTGGAAGGCAATATCGGCCACATGAGTCAGGAAGGCGAAGGATTCAGTGGTGTATTGGTTAACGATAAGACCATTCAGGATTTAAAAATTACCATCGAAAACCAGTATGGTGAAATCGTTAAAACCATTGATGCGGGCACACAAGCCGCAGGCAATATACAGTTCCAATGGGACGGCACAGACAGTGATGGCAATCCTATGCCGGCTGGTGACTATGTCATCAGTGCAAACGGCAGTGTTGACGGCGAAGGCACGTCAGTCCCCATTGCCGTTAACCGTCACGTAGGAAGTGTCAGTATGACAGGTAGCAGTCAGGGAATAGTTTTGAATTTGGCGGGTGATGTCAGTATCAGTCTTGACGACGTCATCCAGATTGGCAGTGAATAGGAGAAAGTACGATGTCTTTTAATATTGCACTAAGTGGTGTTTCTGCCGCGCAAAAAGATTTGGACGTAACCGCCAACAATATTGCAAACGTCAATACGGTAGGTTTTAAAGAATCAAGAGCGGAATTTGGCGACGTATACGCCTCATCCTTGTTAGCGGGTGGTAAAACCAAAGTGGGTGACGGTGTTTTGACACAAGACGTAGCCCAGCAATTTTCTCAGGGTAGTTTGCAATTCACCAATACATCCCTTGACCTGGCTATCACAGGAAACGGTTTTTTTGCCACAGTACCTGAAATAACGTCCAGGGATTTCTCATTTACACGTGCTGGTCAATTCAAGCTTGATGAAGATAATTTCGTGGTTAACAGTAATGGTGACAATCTACTTGGATTCCCCGTGAATTCAGATGGTACAAGTTCTTCCGTGGCGTTAAGTACCACAGAGCCGGTGCGCATTCCCGATTCCTCTGGCTCCCCGCAACAAACTCATGAAGTGGATATTCGCATGAACCTACCTGCAGCGGACCAGGCGCTGGATCCTACTCAGTTTAATCCTGATGATCCGTTGACATATAATGCCGCGACCTCTGTTACGGTTTATGATTCGCTGGGTGACAGTCATGTTATGACCTACTATTTTATCAAGGATCCAGCCGCCACAACGACTAATGACTGGTTTGTTGCTACCGCAATTGACGACAACCTTGTGGATCTGGTTAATTCAGATGGTAGCAACTCCGATACGGCCACGGCGACTAATACCGTGGGAACTGCATCGGGTTTTGCTGTCACAGCGGCAAAGCTATCATTCAGCCAAGGCGGTGACTTTATTGCTATCGAGTCCCCCGATGGTTTAAGTCAACCTGATTACAAAATAGAAACGGAAGCGCTGGGTGCCACAATTTTGGCGAATGGTTCTGACCCCTCGCAACAAATTGCCATCGACTTTAATCTTGATCCAAGCGGCGCGACACCAAACGAGCCCACACAATTCGCCTCGGCGTTTGAAGTGACGTCTTTAGAGCAGGACGGACTACCTGTAGGCCGTTTGACAGGTATTGACATCGGTCCTGACGGGCTTGTACGGGCTACTTTTTCAAATGGTACCTCTGAACCTATTGTGCGAGTGGCGCTGGTAAGATTTTCCAATGAGCAGGGATTAACACAACAAAGCAGTACTCAGTGGAAAGAGTCAATTGAGTCAGGCGAAGCACTGGCCGGTGAGGCTACGACGGGAACGTTTGGTGAAATCAATTCATCTGCTCTGGAGCAGGCCAATGTGAATCTGACCACGGAATTGATTGATCTGATTATTGCACAGCGAAATTTCCAGGCTAACTCCCGTGCGTTGGAAGTCAACAATCAGCTCAATCAGACCATACTGAATATCCGCTAATTTTTTCCTATTATTAGAAAGGCCGCCGACGCGGCCTTTTTCATTTATTTCACTTCAAGGCTTTTATCGTATAAAAATCTACCGGTTTCGATTTGTTGGCATCTCATTTGCAGTTCTATTGAGTACGGGTACTTAATCGTCAAAAGTCAGTCATGGATAAATTACTTTATATTGCTGCAAGCGGCGCCAAACAAGACCTCCTGGCTACAGGAGTACGCGCCAATAATCTGGCGAATGCGCAAACCACCGGGTTTCGCGCACAGTTAGAACAGGCAAGAGCGATGCCGGCATACGGCGAAGGTTTGCCGTCTAGGGTATTTTCCATGACAGAAAGCCCATCGAGTAACTATGAATCTGGTGCCATGGTGCAGACAAACCGCGATCTAGATGTTGCCATTCAAGGTGACGGCTGGTTTGCAGTACAAGCGGCAGATGGACAGGAGGCATATAGTCGGGATGGCAGCTTTCAACTTGGCCCTGATGGGGTACTTTCCGATATGAACGGCAATATGATCATGGGAGACAATGGGCCCATTTATCTGCCAGTACCCTTGGACAACCTGAATATCGCGATGGACGGAACAATTTCCACCCGTCCGGTGGGCGCGCCAGAGAATGTTGCTGAAGAGGTGGGTCGCCTAAAGCTGGTGAATCCGGATCTTAACAACATGGAGCGTGGCTACGATGGGTTATTCCGCACTGTAGACGGCACAATCGCTCAAGCGGATGCCAGTGTTATGGTCAGGACGGGAATGCTCGAAGGCTCAAACGTTAATGCCGTGGATGAAATGGTCAATATGATTAGCTTGCAACGGCACTATGAAATGCAAGTAAAGCTGATGAAACAAGCCGATGAACTGTCTACCCGCGGCAACATGTTACTGCGAATAATTTAATGAGTTAAACGACTACCCGCGGGTAGTCAGGAGGTTGATATGCATCCTGCGTTATGGATTAGTAAAACAGGTCTAGATGCCGCACAAACCGATGTGGCAGTAGTATCGAATAACCTGGCAAACGCCTCGACAGTAGGCTTTAAAAAAGACCGCGCCATTTTTGAAGATCTTTTGTATCAGAATATCAATCAACCTGGTGGCCGTTCGTCAGCAGACACAGAACTGCCATCGGGTTTAATGCTTGGATCGGGTTCCAAAGTGGTCGCGACCCAAAAGGCGCATACCCAAGGAAATTTGCTGACGACAGAAAATGCGCTGGATATGTCTATTCAGGGGCGTGGGTATTTCGAAATATTGCAACCCGACGGCACTATTGCCTATACCAGAAATGGTCAGTTTACGATGAACGACCAGGGGCAAATTGTAACATCAGGCGCTGGCTTTTTGCTGCAACCCGAAATCGCCGTCCCCGAAGATGCACAGCAAATTACGATTTCCCAAGACGGTGAAGTTTCCGCTTCTATTCGCGGAGAAGCTGAGCCACAAGTACTTGGGCAGCTAAATATTTCTGATTTTGTCAATCCTACTGGGCTGCAACCCACAGGACAAAACCTGTATGTTGAAACAGCGTCCAGTGGCGCACCTATTCAGGGAGTACCTGGCTTACAGGGGTTGGGTACCATTTCCCAGGGGACGCTTGAAACTTCTAATGTAAACGTCACGGAAGAACTGGTAAATCTCATAGAGAGCCAGCGTTTGTATGAAATGAACTCCAAGGTGATTTCGTCAGTGGATCAGATGCTTGGACAGGTCATTCAACAACTATAGCAGGTGATGTAATGCGGTTATTCAGTCTCGTAGTGTTATGCGCAGTGATGACGGGGTGCAGCAGTACGCCTGAAACGCCGGTTCAGGCTAATGACCCGGCATTCGCACCAGTGGTTCCCGATATTCCTCGGGAACAAATCACTGAAGACGGTGCGCTGTTTCGTCCTTACATGGCTAATAGCCTTTACTCTGATGTAACAGCTCGTCGGGTTGGCGATATAATTACGGTAACGTTAAGCGAGAATACCGCCGCGACTAAATCAGCTAACACCGCCACATCAAAAGAAACAGAGATTGATTTACAGCCAATAACCGGATTAGGCGGAAATGCGCTTAATATAGGTAGTCAGTCTATTCAATTGGGTATTGATTCAAGTAATGAATTTACTGGAGATGCCAGTGCTAATCAAAGTAATAGTCTGACTGGGGCTATTTCTGTCACCGTGGTAGATGTGATGCCAAATCAAAACTTGGTTATCCGTGGTGAGAAGTGGCTTACGTTGAATCACGGCGACGAGTACATCCGACTGACCGGCATTATTCGCCCGGCAGACATTAGTCCGGAAAATGAAATTGTGTCTACCAAAATTGCCAATGCCCGTATTCAGTACAGTGGCACCGGTAGCTTTGCCAGAGCACAGGAAAAAGGCTGGTTAACCCGGTTTTTCTCTTCTGAACTGTGGCCTTTCTAGGAGATTGTCATGCGATTGCTACAACACATAAGTGCGGTTTTGTTGTTGCTACTAAGCACGCAGGCAACCGCTCAGCGAATTAAAGATGTCGCCAGTATTCAGGGGGTGCGGAGTAACCAGTTAGTCGGTTACGGTCTGGTGGTCGGTTTACCGGGAACCGGCGAACAAAGCCCGTTTACCGAACAAAGTTTCAGAACAATGCTGACGAACTTTGGCATCAGTCTGGATCCGAATACTAAGCCGAAAATTAAAAACGTGGCGGCTGTGGCAGTTCACGCCGAACTACCACCGTTTATTAAACCAGGCCAAACCATAGATGTAACTGTCTCGTCGGTCGGCGAAGCCAGCAGTCTGCAAGGCGGTACTTTGTTACAGACGTTCCTGCGTGGTGTTGACGGAAATGTGTATGCGGTGGCTCAGGGAAGTTTGGTTGTTAGCGGGTTTGGCGCTCAGGGAGGAGATGGGTCGAGAATCGTCGTGAATACGCCCACAGTAGGCCGTATTCCAAATGGAGCATTTGTTGAACAAGCGGTGCCTTCGGGATTCGCTAATGGCGACACGTTGACACTCAATTTGCACTATCCGGATTTCTCTACCGCCAAGCGTCTAGCTGACACTATTAACACCCGGTTAGGCGCCCAGCCCGACCAAGGTTATGTTATTGCTACGCCTATCGATGCCGCGTCAGTGCGGGTGAGTGCACCACGGGATGTGGGCCAGAGAGTGGGTTTTTTAGCCACCGTTGAGAACTTTGAGTTTGAACCTGCTGATGCTCCTGCTCGAGTGGTGATTAACAGCAGAACCGGCACAATTGTCATCGGGCGTGACGTACGCTTGCTTCCCGCAGCCATTACCCATGGTGGACTCACGGTTACCATTTCTGAAAATCAACAGGTGGCACAGCCGAACGCGCTGGCTGACGGTGATACGGTAGTCACTACACAGTCGATCGTGGACGTGGATCTGGCCGACAGCAGAATGTTTAAGTTTGAGCCGGGGGTAACCCTGGATCAATTAGTCCGAGCGGTGAATGAAGTGGGGGCCGCTCCCGGCGATTTAATGGCTATTTTGGAAGCTTTGCGTCAAGCCGGCGCGTTGCGCGGTGAACTGGTGATTATCTAATGGATACACTGAACCACACAAATAGCCAGTTGGAAATGGCCCGCAATGCAAATGATATAGGTGGGTTGAATACGTTGCGACAAGCTATTGCAGAAGGTGATGGCGAGGTGCTACAAGAGGCTGCCCAGCAGTTTGAAGCGATTTTCGTACAAATGATGCTGAAATCCATGCGTAAAGCGCAGGACGCGTTAGCAGATCAGGACAGTCCGTTTAATTCACAACAGGTAAAGTTCTATCGCGACATGCATGATCAGCAGTTGGCGGTTGATTTGTCCAGCAATGGAGGAATGGGCCTTGCTGATTTAATTGTTAAGCAATTAGGGCAACAGGACCCAAATTATCGACCGGCAAGCACCATCCGCTCAGACGGAAACTTGTCATCCATTAATCGGGCAACCGTCGAGGCTGTCACGCAGGCACAGGACACGATGTTGCAGTCGGCGTCAAAAGGCAGTCCATCGGCTTACAAAGCTGCAATGTTTGATGATCAACAAGCATTTGTTGCTGCGTTATACCCCCATGCTGAAAGAGCCGCTGCGGAACTTGGTACTGATGCAAAAGCCATTATTGCCCAGGCCGCAGTGGAAACGGGGTGGGGTCAGTATGTTATTCACAATTCCCAGGGGCAGAGCTCTCATAATCTCTTTGGGATTAAAGCCAGTCCCCAATGGACGGGAAGTCAAGCGGTGGTGGATACCATTGAATTTAACAATGGTGTTCCCGAACGGCGAAAGGCCGCGTTCAGGCAGTACACGTCGCTGGAAGAGGGCCTCGCTGACTACGTGAATTTTGTCCGTTCGCAACCGCGTTACGCGCAGGCGGTAGCCGCCTCGGGTGATACACAGCAGTATTTTTCCGAATTACAACAAGCGGGTTATGCTACGGACCCAGATTATGCCAGCAAAGTCATGTCGGTATACCGCAGTGATACACTGCAAAGGTTTGAGCCATAATGCGCCGTCTTTTCCGGAGTGTTGAGCTATGATCCGCAGTGATTTATTTACCATCGCCAACAGTGGTGTTACCGCTTCCAGCAAATTGCTAAACACTACATCTAACAATATCGCCAACGTAAATACAGAAGGGTATGTGCGAGAGCGCACGGTATTTGAAAGCAATACCATGGGTGGCGTTGGTGAAGCCAGCACAGAGCGGGTGATAAGCATATTTGCACAAAACCAACTGCGCCGGGATATCACCTCTGTGGGTGAATTGGATACTTTTGTGGAGAAAACCAACACCCTGGATAATTTGTTGGCCAGCGAGGCAAATTCCATTGCCAGTGGACTCAGTGAATTTTTTGCTTCTGTGCAAACGGCATCTGATGATCCGAGCAACCTGGCATCAAGGGAAGCTGTGTTGGGCAAGGCATCAGGGTTGCTTTCGCGCCTGAACACCCTTTCAGATTTTATGGAAGCGAAAGAAGAAGAGCTAAATTTGCAGTTTACCAGCGAGGTGAACCGCGCAAATACCATTATAGAAAGTATCGGAGAGCTTAATACTGCTGTTCTAACAGCGCGAGGCAATGGTCAGGGAGAGCCTTCCGCACTGCTTAATGAAAGGGATAAAGCTATTAATGAGTTAGCGGAACTCATGTCTATTGAAGTGAGAGAGAACCAGTACGGTTCAGTGGTGGTAAACTTATCTTCCGGTGAATCTTTGGTGCTGGAAAACGGCGATTTTAACCTTTTTGAATTGGGTAGCGACGCAGATCTTACGTTTAAAGAACTGCAATTGGCCACGGATTTTAGTTTGCCTAAGCAAAATACTCTGATAAACGTCAATGAGTCAGGATTAGGCGGTTCAATAGGCGGGTTGTTTCGTTTTAGAGATGAAATCCTAGGGCCGACGCAGCGGGACATTGGTCAGATGGCACTGGCGATGGCAGATGCAGTAAATACCCAAAACCGCTTGGGTATGGACCTCGATATGCAGTTGGGCGGCGACATTTTCAATATGCCCACCTTTCGTGGCCTAAATTTTGAAGGTACGCCTGATAATCTCCCCGTGAGAGCTCAGGTTACACCGGGAGAAGGAGCGCAACTCACTGACGCCGATTATAAAATCACCGTGGATGCGGTTGATGGCTCTGGATTTCCAACGTCAGTTACACTGAGTTTGTTAAATAGTGATGGAACGCCTAAGCTGGATGCATCGAATAGCCCGGTTGAGTATCCCGGGCTAGCGGTATTACCAGGATACAACGAATTACCTGCGGGCATTCAGGTAGAATTTGAAGGCACTGCGGTATACAGTGCTGGTAACGAGTTTCTGATCCAACCCTCGAAGTACGCGGCCTCTGATTTGACCCTGGCCACAGAGCGACCTGAAGATTTGGCGTTTGCCGCGCCACTGCGGGTGGAAGCGGATAGCAACAACCTGGGGGATGCATCGGTAGGCTCAGTAACCATGAGCAATACCAATGTAGATGCAGGCCTGGGACCTGATGCTTCCGCTTTTGACGGCGCGGGAGGTATTCACGATGCGGCCTCTGCTCCTGGCGGTTTGGTGGGGGCGCCAGCGCAAATACTATTTACCTCAGCTACCAGTTTTGAAGTGAGAGACGGTGCGGGTGGGTTAATCACCACGGTGAGCAATGTGACGGACTATGAAAATTTACTTGCAGATGCCGCTGCTAATGGCACTTTGCCGCCATGGCCTGCTGCCTTTAGCGCTTTAAATGATTACCCCGGGTATGACATAAGCCTGAATGGCGTCCCGGCAGCGGGCGACACGTTCACATTGAATTACAACACTGATGGCGTTGCGGATAACACAAATGCCCTGGAGATCGCTCAATTACAGCGGGAGGCATTGGTACAACTTAGCAGTGACAGTAATAATAACCAACGTACATTTCACGATGCCTATTCTTCGCTGGTGGGCAGAGTGGGCGAAAAAGCAGCTATCGGACAGATTTCTTTGGATGCCGCAGAGGCAATGAAAGTACAGTCAGAAAATTGGTTTGATTCGACATCTGGTGTTAGTCTTGATGAAGAGGCGGCAAATTTGGTGCGCTATCAGCAATCTTATGCAGCAGCTGCGCGGATCCTCACTACCGCGCAGGAACTGTTTGATACGATTCTGGCGGCGGCAAGGTAGGTATTAATATGCGTATATCAACCAATCAGCTTTACGATCAGAATATCCGTGCCATTATGGATAATCAATCAGGTTTGGCACAAACGCAGGAAGCCTTGTCAACAGGTAAAAAACTCAACCGCCCCAGTGACGACCCTGTGGGGGCCGCTAGTGTCATCCGCTTAACTGAACAGCTTGATAAACTCAGTCAGTATCAGCGCAACAATGATTTACTCACCAATGCCCTGGAACAACAGGAAACCGTGTTGAGTAACATCCACAATTCGCTTCAAGAAGCTCGCACAAAAGCGATTCAGGCCGGCTCTGGTATTATGTCTGATGAGGACAAACGGGCCATTGGTGTTGAGATTGAGCAAATCCGTAATGAAGTATTGGATTTGATGAACACACAGGACGCCAATGGTAACTACATTTTTGCCGGTAACCAGTCGCAACAGCAGGCATTTACATTCAACCCGGCGGCAACAGGCACGGCGGTAGCATACAATGGCGATGCCGGGGCCACCGACGTTCGCTTATCTGATAGTGTATCAGTTCAACGCAGTACTTCTGGTCAGGAGATCTTTGAAAACGTACTGGCAAGGCATAACTTTACTGTAGGCCCGGTTGTAGGTGCCTCTGTAGAAAGTGCTAAGGTATCCGAGCAGGGCACTTTTGATAATTTTTACGACAACAATTACGACCCCTTAGTGTCGATCAACAATAATTATCAACTCGAAGTGTTGGCCTCTGGACAATTACAACTGACCAACACAGGAACCGGTGCCGTTGTCGATACTGTCGATTATACCAGCACAGAGCCTGTGACGATAAAAGGCATGAGCTTTACCCTTGATGCCGCACCAGGTGATACGGTGGATTTTTCGCTCAACCCACCAGAAAAGAAAAATGTGGCTGAGACGCTGCACGATTTGGCGAACCAGTTGATTAACGACAACCTGTCGGGTGATGCATTAACCGAAGCGCTGAATGATGCATTGGTGGGCTTGGATAACGGCATGGAAAAAATCAGCTTAGAGCGCTCTTCTTTAGGGGGGCGGCTCAATGTTGCTGAATCTATTTACGAAACTAATCTGGATCTGGAAATATCTGCAAAGAGTGCACGCTCAGCCATACAGGATACCGATTACGCCGAAGCGTCCGCTGAATTTGCCAAGCAAGAAACGGCATTGAGTGCCGCGCTTGCCACCTTTCCCAAAGTTAGTAACTTGTCCCTGTTTAATTATATCTAACGGGGTTATCAATAAGCTGGCGGCGCAGTGCGTTTAGACCCGACAACTTGGCGAAGTACACCCTTGTCTGATTGTCAATGTGCCCGGAGTAGTAAGACATATACAGGTTATCACCTTGTAATACCAGCCCCGGATAACTGTTATCTCCAGCACTCGGAAGCGTTATGAGTGGCGTCAGGACTGCGTTGGAAAGGTTCATTCGCCACAGTTGTGTCACCAACTTTCTGCCAGTCCATCGTCGCCCTGCGACCAGAGCATGGCTCGATGTAAGGGGCGTGATTGCCGGCCCTCCAACATAGGTTCCTGTGCTTTTCCAGTGCCATTGCCGATAGGGCGGTTTACTTTGCCCTAACTGTGCCGTGAATGTGTCTGCATCGCGCCTGACCAATGCCGTAATTTGTTCACACTGATCAATGATAAGCGCACTTTCGTTTGGGTAACCTAAGCCGTGTTTCGCCAGACTCATCGCAGGTTTGGGGTGTCGAAACATCTGCTTGTGTGGGTGTCCTATACACAAATCCAGCCTGTCAAGTCCGCGGTTATAGGCCAGGCCATAAGCCTGCTTTTTGCCCCAGCCAATTCGCCAAATCCACCAGTGACTTTCTCCAAAATGATGAGCACCTGACCATGAACGACCATTGTCGCTAAACCAACTCATCATTCTTGTATCGCTGTGCCCATATTCATTTGCCTGAAACCGGGCAAACGCGAGTAACCATATTCGTCCGTTTGGATCGCAGCTGAGCTTCGGATCGCGCAAATCAACACCGGGTACCACAATACGTGCGCGTTCCAATACGTTGCCATCGGAATTCAGCCTGGCTATTTCAATCTTTCCATCGCCACTAACGTGGTTCGTTGCTTGTCGATAGCAGCATAGGAAAGCGTCGCCGCAAGCGGTCAAATCGGTAAAGGCGGCATGTGAAGCGGGGCTGGATACACGCGAAATTTGATGGATCTTCATATTTTCTCTTAGTCTGGAATGCAATAAAAACCAATGCGTTATCGTAATAGAAGCGGCAAGTTTGTGCCGCCTTCCGGCAATTTTAGTAAATTTATTCTAAAGGGTTCTGTGCAACAGTCGATATAAAAATTGAGAGAGCCAGTTCATCATTTACCCCTCAGGTTGTGGTGACTACTATTTGTAATCGCCGGTAGTTCCGGCAGCCAGCCCTGCTGGACTGAGAGTGTAGGAGAGACTTATGTCTTTGTACGTTAATACTAATGCGTCTTCATTGAACGCACAGCGTCAGCTTTTCGACGTTAGCAATGCCCTGAGCACCTCGTTTGAGCGTTTGTCATCTGGTTTCCGGATCAACAGCGCGAAAGACGATGCTGCAGGCTTGCAAATCACCGACCGAATGACCTCACAGGTACAAGGTTTGAACCAAGCCGTACGCAACGCTAACGACGCGATTTCTTTATCGCAAACAGCGGAAGGTGCATTGGATGAAACCACAACAGCCCTTCAGCGCATCCGTCAGTTGGCAGTGCAATCACAAAACGGCATCAACAGTTCTGCTGACCGTTTGGCACTGCAAAAAGAAGTCTCAGCACTAAAAACTGAAATTACCCGTATTTCCACCGATTCACAATTTAACGGTGTAGATATTTTAACCGGTGGTTTCTCCGCCCAGTTTTTGGTAGGTGCCAATGCCGGACAGACAATTTCTGTAAATTTATCTGCAGGAAATCTGGCGGGATTAAACGGCTTTAGTGCTGGTGGATTGGGGATCAGTAGCGGCTCAGTCGCGACTGTTACCGGCGCTTCCAGTCTTCTGGGGGCAGTCGACGGGGCAATTTCCGCTATCGGTGGTGTACGTGCTGACCTGGGGGCTTTGCAAAACCGTTTTCAGTCAACCATTCGTAATCTAAGCAATATTGCCGAGAACGTGTCCGCTGCTCGTTCGCGAATTCGCGATACTGATTTTGCGACTGAAACAGCCAATCTGACACGAAATCAGATCATTCAGCAGGCGAGTACAACAGTACTGTCGCAGGCTAATCAGCGACCTCAGGCTGCATTGCAGTTACTGGGATAAGTTGATGAATTTAACGCGTGGGAATGAAGCCGGGAGGTAGTGACTCTGAGAGCCCTATGCGTGAGAGTTTGCTCGCAATCTCCTAACGTTGAGCATACTGGCCGGACTTTGTTCCGGCCATTTTCGTTTTAAAACAAGTATTAAGAAAACCATAACCTGCTTATTTTTAAAAAAACGAAAAAAAGCCTAAAGGATTTTTCCTCTGCGTACGATACATAAAGCAAAGGGACTGGGAATAATAAAAACAGCAAGCCAGTTTCAGTTTCGCTAATAAAAACAACAATAAGCGAAATCCAAAAGCCGTATAAAACAAAAAAAAGCGGCGTATCAAAAATCGTTAGGAGAAAGAAACATGAGTTTATTTGTAAACACCAATGTGTCGTCGTTAAATGCCCAACGACAACTGTTCAATACTAACAATGGTCTGAGCACAGCTTTTGAGCGTTTGTCGTCAGGTTTTCGCATCAACAGTGCAGCGGATGACGCTGCTGGCTTGCAAATTTCTGACCGCATGACATCGCAGATCATGGGGTTGGATCAGGCAGTACGAAACGCGAATGACGGTATTTCTTTGGCCCAGACGGCTGAAGGCGCTATGCAGGAAATCACTACTGCGTTGCAACGTATTCGGGTTTTAGCAATTCAGTCACAAAACGGTATAAATAGCTCGGCTGACCGTTTGGCGCTGCAAAAAGAAGTATCTGCTCTGAAAGTGGAAATTTCACGGATTGCCAGCACCACACAATTTGCTGGCGTAGATATTTTAAACGGTACTTTTTCTTCTTCGTTCCTGGTGGGCGCCAATGCGGGTCAAACCATTGGAGTGAATGTCAGTCGTGCAGGTGGCTTTGGGTTTTCGGGGTTAGTCGGCGGTAGCGATACTTCCGTACTTACAGAGGCGCTCGCTTCTGCGGCATTGACAGCTGTAGATTCCGCAATCTCTATTGTGGACGCCAAACGGGCTGATCTCGGTGCCATTCAAAATCGTTTTCAGTCTACCATTCGCAACTTGAGCAACATTTCTGAAAATGTGTCAGCTGCACGCTCACGTATTCGCGATACTGATTTTGCTACAGAAACAGCAGAGTTAACGCGCAATCAAATCCTGCAGCAAGCCAGTACAACGGTACTGTCTCAAGCGAACCAGCGTCCACAGGCTGCCTTAAGTCTGCTGGGAGGGTAATATTCCTTCATATTAAAGGTGATGTTTAACGCGATTTGAGAAATGTCGTCTTGAAAGTGAAGTGAGTACTCACTAGGGCGCTGACTGGCAGGAATGAAGCCAGGAGGTAGTGAGAGGTATGAGGTCTGGAACGACATACCCGCCCGTCAGCTGGAGCAAAGCGAACTTTGCCCGGCCACTACCGGGAGTGAACCGGTAATGCGTCAGTTTTTTATCACTGACTAAAAAGTACTAGCACACTATGTGCCAGTTTTTAGTTTACGGCGTTGACAATAAGCACTCATACAACGCGGACATTTTTGTTAGGAGAAACTCATGAGTTTGTATGTAAATACCAACGTGTCGGCTTTGAACGCACAACGACAATTATTTAATTCGGGAAATGCACTAACGACAGCGTTTGAGCGTTTGTCTTCAGGCTTTCGAATTAATAGTGCCGCGGATGATGCCGCCGGTCTGCAAATATCTGACAGGATGACATCCCAGATAATGGGGCTTGATCAGGCGGTTAGAAATGCCAATGATGGGATTTCCCTGGCACAGACAGCTGAAGGGGCCATGCAGGAGATCACGACTGCCTTGCAGCGTATTCGGGTTTTGGCGATACAATCGCAGAACGGTATCAACAGTTCGTCTGATCGTCTGGCACTGCAAAAAGAGGTATCGGCATTAAAAACCGAAATTTCAAGAGTTGCCTCAACAACACAATTTGCTGGCGTAGATATTCTCAATGGGGGCTATTCTGCATCTTTTCTCGTGGGAGCAAATGCCGGGCAAGTTATTGGTGTTAATATTTCCAGAAGCGGCGGGTTTGGCTTTTCCGGTTTAGTTGGCAACAGTGATACATCCGTATTAACGGCGGATCTTGCGTCTGCTGCACTGACTGCGGTAGATTCGGCTATCTCTATTGTCGATGCTAAGCGTGCAGATTTGGGGGCGATTCAAAACCGTTTTCAATCTACGATACGCAATCTGAGTAACATTTCTGAGAATGTATCTGCGGCAAGATCGCGCATCCGGGATACAGATTTTGCCACCGAAACGGCAACACTGACCCGAAATCAGATTTTACAACAGGCGAGCACTACTGTGTTGTCCCAAGCAAACCAGCGACCACAAGCAGCGCTATCGCTACTCGGATAAGATAGAATTGATTCACTGAAGGTATTGCACTCGGTGAGTGAGTGGGGAGGAGTTGAGAGGCCAACCCAACGTTGGCGGCCCCAAAAGGAGCCGCTAACAGAAGAAAACGCCGACTAACAGGACTGAGAGGTAGAAGTGTGGTTGAGAGGCCAGTTAATTCTACTATTGTTCCTGCCAGCCGACTGGAAACGATTTTACTTTTTTGCTCTATCTCCTAACGTGAGCAAATTGGCCAGAACATCTGTTCTGGCCTTTTTTCTTTTTTCGCCAGAACTCTGCGCCACGTCCACGCTAGTAAAAATAAAGCACAAGCTGTGCCAAAATTACGTCAAAAAAACGACAGCCAATACTGAGGTATAACTTTCAATACCACGTTATTGCCGGTTTCTTTCTGCATTTTTCCCCCAAATTTGCCCTGACGCAAGAATATTTTTTATCTCAAACCAACCCAAAAGCCCGTTTAAACTTGTTTTTCAATCTAAATAATTCAATTAAAACAATTGGTTGTGAATTTATTTAATTTTTTTTGAAAAAAAACTAAAGAACCTAAAGGTTTGGCCGATACCTTTAGTTGAGGGGTAATTTAATTACTTTAAACGTGATGCGTTTTTGCATTACTGAAGAGGGGATTCAACGGGAGTAGTGACCCGACGAATCTGAACTGGCAGGGTTTGATTGTAGCATTGAATGCATCGAATCCCTAGGAGGTATTCAAATGTCTTTATATGTAAATACTAATGCTTCTTCTATCAACGCACAGCGTCAGTTGTTCGATGTAAGCAATAAGTTAAGTACTTCATTCGAAAGGTTGTCATCTGGCTTTCGCATTAATAGTGCGGGCGATGATGCCGCAGGTTTACAAATTTCAGACCGCCTGACGTCTCAGGTACAGGGGTTGAACCAGGCTGTTCGCAATGCGAATGACGCCATTTCTTTGGCACAAACGACAGAAGGCGCATTGGCCGAGGTAACGACCAGTCTGCAACGGATTCGTCAGTTAGCCGTGCAATCGCAAAGTGGTATCAACAGTTCGTCTGACCGCGCAGCATTGCAGAAAGAAGTTTCTGCTTTGAAAACGGAAATTTCTCGTATTTCAACTGACACTCAGTTTGGTGGTGTAGATCTGCTCAAAGGCAATTACTCTGCTACTTTTTTGGTTGGTGCCAACGCGGGTCAGTCCATTAGCATCAACCTGTCTCGCACCAGCGGCTTTGGCGCTTCCGGATTAGGTGTAGGTTCTATTGATATTGCGACCGCTAGTGGAGCAAGCTCAGCATTGACGGCCATTGACAGTGCCATTTCTTCAATCGGCGGCGTGCGAGCTGATTTAGGGGCATTGCAAAACCGTTTTCAATCTACTATTCGAAATCTGAGCAGTATTTCTGAGAACCTGTCTGCAGCTCGTTCGCGTATTCGCGATACAGATTTCGCTTCTGAAACGGCTGAGCTGACGAGAAATCAGATTGTGCAGCAAGCGTCAATTTCAGTATTGAGCCAGGCGAATCAGCGTCCACAAGCAGCGCTTTCTCTGTTAGGATAATAACAGAGGATCCGTACTTAAAGGGTAAGGGAAATACAACGGGTGTTTCCCTTTTGCTCATTTGAGAATGGGAGGGTAATGTGGAAATCGTAAATGTACAAAGTGGCCAAAATATTGCTTCGACTTTGGCGGAATTACAGGCATCTTCACCACTGCGGAATACGCGAACTGAAAATGGTGCTGGCGATGTGGCATCTGGACAAATTGATAGCGCTTCGGCTAAAGAAAATGTTCAAGGAAGTACTGCGCCAGCCGATAACCCGATCAGAGAGGTGCAGAACCTTGATGATGTTGAGGTAGCTGCCCGTGAGGTCGAGGCATTTCTACAAGTTCAGAATCGAAATTTAGCGTTTTCTGTAGACGAAGAGACTAAGCGCTCTGTTGTCACAGTTAAAGATTCTGAATCTGGTGATGTTATCCGGCAAATTCCTTCCGACGAAGTCTTAAGACTTGCCGAGCGGATAAAAAATTTGCAGGAAGACGTTGGAAGTAGTGTGGGAGTGCTCGTAAACAACCAGGTTTAAGACGAGGTAACAAATGACTATACAATCGTTGGGTGTTGGTTCTGGACTTGCGCTTGACGATCTAGTCACGCAATTGCTTGATGCTGAGCGTACGCCCAAAACTGAGGCGTTAAACGAGCGTGAAGATCGTGTAGAGGCAGAAATTTCCGGTCTTGGGCAGGTTAAGTCCTTGCTGTCAGATTTTAAAGATTCAGTGGATGACCTGCGCAGTGATAACGATATTAACGGTCGTAAACCCACTATCTCCAATCCTGATGATGACGTGGATATTTTTACCGCTGAAGCATCAAATTCCGCACTTCGTGGTAGCTATGAAATAGTGGTAGAGCAACTTGCTAGCGGAAGTCGCATTGTTTCCGATGACGGCAATTTTACCAGCCCCGATGATGCCGTACTGTCTTCTGGTTCCGGTTCTTTGACGTTTAACGTCGGTGGCACAGGTGACTCCTTTAGCATCAATGTTTCTGCTGGTATGACGCTCACTCAGCTTCGGGAAGCGATCAACAACAGCGAAGATAACTTCGGTGTGAACGCTAATATTATCGATACCGGCACCTCTGCCGGCCCTAAACTTGTATTTACATCAGATGTCACCGGAGCGGGTAACGACCTGGAGATCGTTAACGATACTGGCGTTGCTGAGCTTAATCGCGTGGCTACCAGCAGCAGTAACCCCACCGGTCTTATTTCTGCATCAAACATTTCAGCAGCGTCCAATGCGCGGGCAAATATCGATGGCATTGTTGTAGAAAGCAGCACCAATGAATTTGAAAATACCATTCAAAACGTGTCTTTTGAGGCTGAACGGGTTTCTCCCTTAGCTGCAGATGGTGTGACGTACCAGGCATCAACATTAAAAATTGGCTATGATCGCGACGGTTTGGACAAGAAAATCCGCGACTTCGTCGACAACTACAACAAAGTCATGAAAGAGCTGCAAAATCTGACCCGTTATGGGGAATCAGAACTGGAAGAAGATGGGGCCCTTGCCGGCGATTCTCTTATGCGTGGCATTATGACCGGCCTGGGTTCAATTGTTGGCGGTAACGTAGCTTCTTCATCTCTTGGCGGTCTTTTCCAACTGGGTGTTGAACTAAACTCAGACGGTGAACTGGAAATCGGCGATACAGATTTCGGACTTGGGTCGGGCAATGAACGTCTCGAAGATGCTTTAGAAGACAATTTTGATGAAATAGCTAAACTTTTTACTGATGAAAACGAAGGTATTGCCGTTAAACTCTATGAGTTTGCCGATCAGTATACATCATACAGTGGCTTAATCAGTCTGCGCGAACGCGCTGCGAAGGATAATCGTGAAGAAATATACGATGATCGCGAGCGATTGGAATTGAGAATGGCAAGCTATGAACAGATTTTGCGCGACAAGTATTTAAACCTCGATCAAACGGTGGCGCAGTTGAATCAGACAGGCTCTGCTTTATTGGCATCCTTAGGTTAAGTTAGGAGTTATCATGGCACTTAAAGGCATTAATGCTTATCGTAAAGGCAGTCTGAAACAGGATATTGCCAATGCTGATCCTCACAAGCTTACGCTCATGCTGATGCAAGGCGCATTAGACCGCCTCGCCTACGCAAAAGGGGCGATGGAGCGAAAAGAGTACGCAGCGAAGTCTGAGTTTCTTTCACGTGTTACTGCCATTTTGATGAATTTGCGTGATACGTTGGATTTAGACGTTGGGGGAGAAGTCGCTGAAAACATGTTTTCTCTCTACGAGTACATGATTGAGCGAACCGGAGAAGCCCATGTGCGTAATGACTTGCAGATCCTCGATGAAGTGATTAGCCTGTTAACTCCAATTCGGGACGCATGGGTACAAATTCCTCAGGCTGCAAAAGACGAAGCCTATGAAGCCCAGCGCCAAAAACGTCAGGCCGTGTGAACAAAGAACTCAATCATTCCCTGACCCCTCCGGCACTCGCAGATATTAATGCAAAAATTTTGCAGTGCTTGGCGGGGGAAGACGAAGAAACGCGCTATCAATCTCTACTCAAGCTTATTCAAGCCAGAGACGACATTATTCAATCCCATTTACTCACACTCGACAAAAATTCCGCGAGATCTTTTGCAGAACAGGAAGTTAGCGTCAATAATAAGTTATCAGAAGTGGCGCAGACTTTGCTAAAATCAGCTAAAGACGACGTTAGTCACTTTTTACGAAGCCAAAAGGCGGCCAAAAAATATCGCTGATGCGTTTGTGGCTTTAAGTTGCGCTCAATATTTCAAGGCTGACAACGAACAGCAGATAACTGTGGAATAAATAGCATGTTTAATAATAAGAACATCCTCATTACCGGTGGAACAGGCTCTTTTGGCAAAAAGTTTGTCAGCTACCTGTTGTCCAATTACTCGCCGAAAAAAATCATTATTTACTCCCGAGACGAGTTGAAGCAATTTGAAATGCAGCAACATTATGATGCTGGCTGTATGCGTTATTTTATTGGTGACGTAAGAGACAAAGACCGTTTAATAACGGCAATAAAGGACGTGGACTACGTGGTGCATGCTGCTGCATTAAAGCAAGTGCCGGCAGCGGAATACAACCCCAATGAGTGCATTAAGACCAACATAAACGGCGCACAAAACGTCATCGATGCCTGTATTGTCAACAATGTATCCCGTGTCATTGCACTGTCTACAGATAAAGCCGCAAACCCGGTTAATTTATACGGGGCCACTAAACTCGCGTCAGATAAGTTGTTCGTGGCGGCAAATAATATTTCCGGTGCCTCTGGTCCGCGTTTTTCTGTTGTCCGCTATGGCAATGTGGTAGGTTCGAGGGGCTCTGTTGTGCCGTTCTACCGTAAATTGTTAGCGGAAGGGCGGCAGGCATTACCCGTTACACACCCGGAAATGACCCGATTCTGGATAACGCTGGATGAAGGTGTTAAGTTCGTGGTGGACAATTTTTCACGTATGCAGGGTGGAGAAATTTTTGTACCCAAAATTCCCTCCATACGTATTGTAGATCTGGTTGAGGCAATGAGTGGCAAACGGGAGTTTGATATCATTGGTATTCGCCCGGGCGAAAAACTGCACGAAGTAATGGTGCCAGAGGAAATGGCACACCATTCCATAGAATTTGACAATCATTTTGTCATTGCACCCGCGATAACCTTCTTTGACAAAAATGTCGATTACTTTAAAAACCGCCTGGATGAATCCGGCAACTCTGTGGAAGACAAGTTTGAGTATCACTCGGGTAAGAACCCTCATTTTCTCAGTGTGGATGAACTAAGAGAGTTGGATAAAATAACGTTATGATCCCTTACGGTAAACACTCGGTAAGTGACGAAGACGTCGAAGCAGTTGTTCATGTTCTTAAAAATGAGTTTTTAACCCAAGGGAAGCAGGTGCCGGCGTTCGAGCGAGCGTTATGTGACTACACTGGAGCCGGTTATGCCGTAGCTTGTAACAGTGGTACATCGGGTTTGCACATGGCCTGTTTGGCCGCAGGTGTTGGAGCCGGTGATGTGGTATGGACCGTGCCGAATTCCTTTGCTGCTTCTGCCAATGCAGCGCTTTATTGCGGCGCAGCGGTGGATTTTGTCGATATTGACCCTGTCACACGCAATCTATGTGTATCGGCGCTCAGCAATAAGCTTAACGACGCTACAGCAGCAGGGCGGTTGCCCAAAGCAATTGTGGTTGTACACTTTGCTGGCAGCAGTTGCGATATGCGGGCCATTGCCGCGTTAACCGCGCCCCTGGGCATTACATTAATTGAAGACGCAGCCCATGCATTCGGTGGTAAAGATAAGCTTGGTAACCGGGTTGGCGCATGTACCTATTCAGCGATGGTGGTAAGTAGTTTTCACCCGGTCAAATCCATCACTACTGCAGAAGGCGGTGTGGTGTTTACCAATGATGGTACGCTAGCGGAAAAACTCCGCTTATTTGCCTCCCACGGTATTACTAAACAGCAAGCGAAAATGCCAGTTGGGCACGAACATGAGTCGTGGTTCTATGCCCAGATAGATCTGGGTTTTAACTACCGATTAAGCGATCTGCACGCGGCATTGGGTTTAGTGCAACTTGCTAAACTCGACGCCTTTGTCGGCGCCAGGTTCGAGAAGGCCAAATACTATAACGAGGCACTGGCGGCGTTACCGGTAACGCGTCCTCTCATGGACGAAAACAGCGCCTGGCATTTGTACGTGATTGAGCTACCTGAACACGATCGAACCCAGGTGTTCAAAGCGCTGCGTGAAAAGGGGATTGGTGTGAACGTGCACTACATTCCCATTCATTTACACCCCTATTATCAGGGCATGGGTTTTGCGAAGGGCGACTTCCCCAATAGCGAAACCTATTATCAAAAAGCAATCACGTTGCCTTTATATCCCGATCTTTCAGCCGATAACCAGGGTAAGGTTATCAACAGTCTCAAAGAGGCATTGATGTGAATATAGCGGTGATACCGGCCAGAGGTGGCAGTAAACGCATTGTAGGTAAAAATATCAAATCCTTTGCAGGCAAACCTTTAATTGCTTACTCGTTGGAAGCTGCTAACCAATCTGGATTATTCGACGATATAGTCGTGACGACAGATTCTGAAGAAATCGCGGCTGTCGCGAGAAATTATGGCGCGACCTATGTGGTTATGCGGCCTGCAGACCTTGCCAATGATGTTGTCGGCACTTTTCCTGTTGTGCAGCATGCTATAGATGTTTATCAAAAAGGTAAGGGGATATTGGCCTACGTGTGTTGCATATACGCCACCGCGCCCTTTTTACAGCCCGACAAATTAAAGGAAGGGCTTCAAAGCCTTCAGGCGGATGCCGACATGCACTTTGCTTTTTCCGTTACCACATTTCCGTTTCCCATTCAGCGCGCAATTCGCTTGCAGGGGAAAGGCGTGGTTCCCATTCAACCGGAAAATATGGCAAAGCGTTCACAGGATCTCGTAGAGTGTTATCACGATGCGGGCCAGTTCTACTGGGGGACGACAGATGCGTGGTTATCCGGTAAGCCGACTTTTGCATCTACCAGCATACCTATTGTACTTCCCCGCTATCTCGTCCAGGATATCGATACGCCAGAAGATTGGCAAAGGGCTGAGTTAATGTACCGGGCATATGTAGCTATGGAATAACATGAAAGAAAAGATACTGATCATTCGGATGCTCGGGCTAGGCGATGTTACGTGCATCGGTATTCCGGCGGTAAGGCATATTCGCAAGCAGTTTCCTCATGCTGAATTACACGCGCTAACCTATGCGGCAGGGGAAGATATTCTCAACCTTGCCGAACCCTCACTAAGGGTCCATGCACTAAAGCATGGTGAGTGGCCAGAAAATATCGTTGATGCCATGCAGACGTTTTTGGGGTTGGCAGAAATTATTCTTGGAGAAGAATATACACAGATTATTAACCTTGATACCTGGTTTATGCCTTGTTTTCTGGCGCGCTTTCTCAAAGATGCAGGCGAGCCTGTAATAGGCAACACAATGAGTATTGGCGTGGCCGAGCTAGTTGATAAATTTCAAAATCAAACACTGTCTGCCGATTATGTGAATACGCCAGCACAGTATATGCAGAGTTCTTGGCTAAGCATGGAACAATGGCACACCACATGGTGGGAATACGGAGAACCTCCCGAACGGGGTTATCCGGAATTTTATTTGCGCCGATGTTGTGGCTTCAGCGCCATAGACATGGATTTTTCTATTCCCGTTGAAGCAGACAAGCGGTTATCTGCAGTTGATCGGCCTGTTGTCGCACTGGCGACAAATGCGAGAACGAAAGAACGACATTACCCCTACGGTGATGCATTGCAAGTGCAGTTGGAAAAGGCAGGTTGTGAGGTATGGACTGGCTTTGATGGGCGTTGTTCTATGGCGCAAACCCTGGCGCAGCTAAAAGCCAGTGCACTGTTAGTTACCGTACCATCGGCTCCACAATGGCTGGCAGCTACTGTGGGAACCCCTTCTTTGGTGATAAGCGGAGAGGTTGATCCGAGAACGCTTATGCCGGATTATGCTACTGACATGTCTGCAGAACCAGTTTCTTCTGAGGCGATAGTCGCTGGCGTGCTGTCTATTCTGGAGGAGCGCAATCATGCATGATGTGAAAATAGGCAACAGAATCATCGGCCATGATGAACCCCCGTTTATTATTGCAGAGCTCAGTGGTAACCACAGTCAGAACTTTGAACTCGCTTGTGCAATGATCGACGCGGCAGCTGAAGCCGGCGCTCATGCTATTAAGTTGCAGACCTACACCGCCGACTCCATGACGCTGGATGTCCAAACTGACGATTTTGTCATCGGGGAAACAGACAGTTTGTGGCACGGTGAGTCGCTTTATGCGCTTTATCAAAAAGCCGCAACCCCGTATCAGTGGCATCAGCCTCTGTTTGAGCGAGCAAACGCACTTGGAATGCTGGCGTTTAGTTCTCCTTTTGACATTGACGCCGTAGATTTTCTCGACAATTTGCAGGTGCCGTGTTTTAAAATCGCGTCTTTTGAGCTCACAGATCTCCCCCTTATTGCACATGCTGCTAGCAAGGGAAAGCCGCTTATCATGTCTACGGGAATGGCCAGTTTGTCTGAAATTGAGCAGGCGGTTCACTGTGCTCGTTCTCACGGTTGTGACGATATTATTCTGTTGAAATGCACAAGTACCTATCCGGCAGACCCCGGGAATACGAACTTGATCACTATTCCAAACATGCGTGAGGCCTTTCATTGTCAGGTAGGGTTAAGTGACCATACCAGCGGAATAGGTGTGTCGGTGGCATCGGTAGCGCTGGGTACTACCGTAATTGAAAAACACTTTGTTCTCGATCGCAGTGCCGGAGGCGTCGATGCCGCTTTTTCACTAGAACCGGCGGAACTCAAGAGCTTGGTGACAGAATCTGAGCGCGCCTGGCAGGCCATGGGGCAGGTGCGATATGGCGGCAGTCACGACGAAGAGAAAGCCAAACAATATCGGCGTTCTATTTATGTGAGCCGGGATGTAGTTGCCGGCGAAGTACTGGATAACAGCAACCTAAAAATCGTGCGGCCGGCATTTGGTCTTGCGCCGAAATATTGGCAGGACGTGGCAGGTGCAACAGCCCGTTGTGCTCTTAAAAAGGGAACGGCGCTGAAATGGGAGCACATTGTACCGTGAGACCATTGCTGTTTAGGGTAAATGTGTCGTCGACAATCGGCATGGGCCACCTTATGCGCTGTCTGGCACTGGCACAAGCTGCAGAAGCCAGTGATATACCCTGCCATTTTGTCGTCGACGTTGGTGGCAAGGCACTGGCAATAGCACGTCAGGACTGGATTTACCCAGTTACAGAAATACCTGCATTGCCTGATAATCAAGCAGGGGAGTGGTTGAGCGGTTTGGCATCAGAAATCCACGCCTGCGCCGTGATAGCGGATGGCTACGACATCAGTGTTGAACAACTGCAGCCTGTGAAGGAAAGCGGTATTCCTTTGGTAGTTATGGATGACGGACAACGCTCATTAGTCGCGCAGGCGTCACTAATTGTAAATAGCACAACCAGCGCGCTTGATGAAAAGTACATGCACATCAACCCTCGCGCAACTGTGTGTTCTGGCTCGCAGTACCGATTAATGAGAAGGGAGTTTCAGCAAGGCGCGAATATACCCTTTGAACGGCGCCATGGTATAGCACTTTGTATTGGTGGCAGCGATCCCAAAGGCTTGACTGTTCCACTTATAAGCGCGCTGAGTGAGACCCTGGCCGATGTACCTATACGGGTTATAACCGGCGCGGCCTTCAAGGGGTTACAGGAACTGCAAGGGGCAATAAAAGCCAGTGCCTTACCCATCCAACACATTCACAATTGCCAGGATATGGCTGATGTATGGCGTCACTGTAAGCTGGCCATTAGTGCCGCAGGAGGAAGTCAATTTGAACTTGGCGTATGTGAAACGCCCTCCATTTTGCTCATGGTCGCTGAAAATCAACGCATGGCAACAGCGCATGTTGTTGATGAGGGGTGGTGTGAGGCGTTTGATTGCACTGCCCGCGCACCCGTTTATGATATCGCCAAGAGAGTGAAAACGCTGTGGCAAAATCCCGGGCAACTCGCCCAAATGCACGATGCGTTAGCGGGCCGATACCGTGCAGATGGTGCTGAACGGCTATTAAATGCCATCGCTGAGGTGATTTGACAGTGAAACAATCATTGCCGGTGAGTACGCCTGAACTTTCCGCCTATCAGGTTCTTTTACGCCCCATCAAAGAAAGTGATTTGGCCTTGCTCCGCGGTTGGCGAAACAGTGATTTTGTACGTGAGAAAATGGTAACCACGTCATTGATTTCAGAGGAGCAACAGTACGCTTGGTTCAAGAAGATTTGCCATGATCACACCCAAATGCATTGGTTGATTGAATATCGCGGCAAACCTATCGGTGCCACAAACGTGAAAGTACCGGTAACCGGAGAGACGGTTAATACGGCAACCACGTTAGAGCCGGGTTTGTATATCGGTGAACCAAAATATCAGGGTAATATACTGGCATTTGCACCAACGTTAGCGCTATACGATTATTGTTTCAAATATATGAAGGTAGATAAGTTCCGGGCAGCCGTTAAATCGACCAATGTTGCTGCGTTGAAATACAACCAGCAATTGGGGTATCAAATCAGCAGTCGTGATGATTTTATACACTTGTGCTTGCAAAAAGAGGCCTATGAACGGCAAACTGTGACTTTAAAGTCATTCTTGTCGCGTTTGCGCAAGTCTTAGTCAATTAAGAGGTTTTTTGTGGACAATCAGCAAAAACTCGTTCAATCGTTTGTTCAGGCTTTAGGGGTAGAAGAAGGTCAGGTGACGGATCAACTCACTTACAATACTATTAAAGAGTGGGATTCAACTGCTCATATGATCCTGATTTCAGAAATTGAGAACACATTCGATGTGATGTTAGATACGGACGACATCATCGACATGAGTACGGTAGCGAAAGCGAAAGAAATACTGGCAAACTATGACATCTCCTTCTGAATCTATTGTTCTTAAAGGTGGTTCTGTCTTGGTCACTGGAGCAACTGGTGACATAGGGCGCGCTATTGTGACCGAGTGCGTGCAGGCTGGTGCTGCGGTATTTGCGGCTGGCAGGAACGATGAGAAACTGGACGCTTTGGTTCATCAGTTCGAAAAGCGCGTTACGCCCCTCAATTACGACGTTACCGATGAAAAAGCGGTAAAAGAAGCCTTCAGACACATTCAGAAACACCAGAATCAATCGAATGTCGGGCCTTTGATGGGGCTGGTGAATTGCGCGGGGATCATGGAGGAAGCGGCGTTGTCAGTTAACACCATGGACGGACTTAAAAATCAGTTGAATGTTAACTTCCTCGCACCATATCAGCACATGCAACTGGCCAGCAGGCTCATGGCGCGACACCGTCATGGCAGTATCGTCAACATCGTTTCCCAGGTGGGAGAGTTGGGGGCAAATGGCATGAGCGCTTATGGGGCTAGCAAAGCTGCATTAACTGGCGCCACAAAATCGCTGGCAAAAGAGCTTGCGGCCATTGGTATTCGCGTCAACGCCATTGCGCCAGGGTTTGTCGATACCGAGTTAACCCGTCATTTTGAACCCGAAGCCAGAGCGAAAATTGAAGACCGCATAGCGATGAAACGGGTAGGGCGCGCTGGAGATGTGGCCCGGGCTGTAGTGTTCTTGCTGTCTCGTCAATCTGCTTACACAACCGGGCATGTACTGCCTGTGGATGGGCTTTTCTGCCCGTGAGTACAGTGTTCTGGCGAACTATCGAAAAACACGAATCACATCAAAAAGCGCTGATCACTGACGCTTCCTCATTGACTTACCGCGAACTTTGTCAGCAGGTAGCGCGTTGGGAAACGCGCTTGAATCAAGTGTTACCTCAGCGAGGTTTAGTCGCACTTCGCATGGGCAATACGCCGGCAGCCATTTGTGCCTATCTCGCGTGTTTACGCCTGACTTACCCGGTCATTCTTTATTCCCCTGCGTTGTCAGAAGCAGGGAAGGCCCAAATGCGTCTTGCATTGTCGCCGGCGCTTCTTATCGATGGCGAAGAGATAACGGTATGGCAAAGTGGTCAGTATCACCTTGATGAAAATCTCGCGGTCATCCTGACGACTTCAGGCTCCACCGGTGGCGGGAAATACGTAGCGCTGTCTTACGACAACCTGAGAGCGAATACGAATTCAATCATTGACTATTTGCCTATGATCGCCTCGGACGTAGCATTGCTTACCTTGCCTTTGTCATATTCATATGGGCTTTCGGTACTCAACACACATCTAGAAGCTGGAGCTTCCATTCACTTGACCACGATGACCATTTTGGACAAAGGGTTTTGGCAACTACTTGAAACTGCGTCCATCACGTCGTTGTCAGGGGTGCCGTCATTTTATGAGATGTTAATCCGGTTGCGCTTTACAAACCGTGCGCTACCTCAGTTGCGCTATTTTACTCAGGCCGGGGGCAAGCTGGCTGGTACGCATGTTAAAACATTGAGTGATTATGCCGATAAGTACAATAAGCAATTTTTTGTAATGTATGGGCAGACAGAGGCAACCGCACGAATGAGCTACTTATCTCCAGACAGGGTATCTGATAAACCAGACTCTATCGGTCGGCCCGTTCCTGGTGGTGCTTTTTTGTTAGTGGATGACAACGGGGAGCTGATCGAAAGTGCGGGCGTTGATGGCGAGCTTGTTTATCAGGGCCCAAATACCATGCTTGGTTATGTGGCCAGCGCTTCTGAATTGGGGACTTTTACGCCGGAGTCTCGTCTCTATACTGGCGATGTGGCTCGCCGTGATGAAGATGGAGACTACTATATTTCCGGCCGCAAAAAGCGATTTGTCAAGCTTTTCGGTGAACGGTTGAGTTTAGACGGGTTGGAAAACCTGTTTGAAGAAAAGGGGTTTAGTGTCAAAGTTGCAGGTCAGGACGATTTTATCGTGGTAGCTTGCCATCCGTCAGATGAGGCTGAGGTAATTAACCAATTAGGTAAAATAGTAACGTGTCCGCCAAAAGCAAGGTGCGTCATCGGTATCGGGCAGTGGCCATTGTTGGCAAATGGCAAAACAGATTACGCGTCAATATTGAAAATGGCGGCTTCGTGAGATGACGGATTATGCGTTAACGCACTACGAAGTATTGTTTGCTGACTATGCCTCGCAGCCAGTGTTTGGATTTTGTCAGCAAGACAAATCCCAGCGTCTGCGTGCAATACTAGAAGAATTACACCGATATCACTTGAGTCATTGTCCGGCTTATCACGCTTTGTTCGCCAATATGCCTGTTTCTTTTGACGATGAAGATCAGTTGCCCTTTTTGGCAGTGCGTTTATTCAAGCTTATGGATTTACTCAGCGTACCGAAAGACGCCGTATTTCGTGAGCTCCGCTCATCAGGAACAACGGGTCAAACGCCAGCCAGAATTTCTCTAGATCGGCAAACCAGTGCAAGGCAGAGCCGTGCGCTTGTCAGCATCATGCAATCATTTATTGGCAAGCAACGTTTGCCAATGCTCATCATCGATTCGCCTGATGTACTTAAAAAACCTCACCTTTCTGCCAGGGGGGCAGGGATTCAGGGGATGGCCTTTTTCGGTCGCGAGCACACCTATGCACTAAACTCAGACATGAGTTTAAATGTCGATGCTGTGCGAGATTTTGCGAATAAAAACCGGGGCAAGCCGGTATTGTTGTTTGGTTTTACCTTCATGGTGTGGCTGAACTTTGTGAAGGCCCTCGAACACACTGGCGATTCTCTGGATTTTAGTCAGGGGGTGTTAATTCACAGTGGTGGCTGGAAAAAGCTCTCAGATCAACAGGTCAATAATGATACGTTTAAGAAAAGGCTGACATCAGTTACCGGGATAACGCGCATCCACAACTTTTACGGCATGGCTGAACAGGTAGGCAGTGTGTTTGTTGAGTGTGAACATGGCCACCTGCACGCCCCTTCCCTGGCGGATGTTATCGTGCGTTGTCCCTATTCCCTAGTGCCTTTGCCTTTTGGGAAAACGGGGTTAATACAGGTGATTTCTGCCATTCCCACCAGCTATCCGGGCTTTAGTATTCTTACCGAAGACATGGGGACGCTATTAGGAGAAGATGATTGTGCATGTGGTAGAAAAGGCCGCTATTTCAGTATTGCAGGTAGGTTACCTAAAACTGAAATGCGCGGCTGCAGTGATACAGCGGGGCAATCATGACTATTCAACAGATCTTGCCTTTTGAATCCGCAGTTAACGCAGACTCGTTACCCGCGTTAACTGCTAGTAACGGCAGTGCCGGTGAAGAAATGGTACTGGCGTTTATAGAAACATTCTCCAAAGCGCTGCTAAAGCAGCCCGAAAGCAGAGCACTACCTGAGTTGGTTGCGCTGGGGTTTTGGTTGCGTCGCGCCAACATCCAGCAAGTACTAAGTACGTTGGCAGTGGGCGAACATAAGCCGCTCGGTCTTGTGGTGCATTATACACCTGCCAATGTGGATACCATGTTTGTATACAGCTGGATTTGCGCTTTGCTAATGGGAAATCGAAACATTGTGCGTTTGTCCAGTCGTGAAGGTCATACTCAAGGGGTATTGGTGAAGGTGATGAGATCTGTCATGCAGCTACCCGAATACCAAGATGTGGCGGCCGCAAATCAGTTTGTGCGCTTTGAAAGGGAGCACGCTGACAACGCTTGTATCAGTTTACTGGCCGATGCCAGGGTACTTTGGGGGGGCGATGACAGCGTTAGTGCGATCAGGGCCCTGCCATGTAAGCCGCGGTGCCGGGACATCAGTTTTGCCGACCGCTATTCTGCCTCTTACATTGATTTCAATGGCGTAACTGACATTCGACAAACAGCAGAGTTATTTTGGCGCGAGTGTGAACCTTTTGAACAACAGGCATGTTCGTCTCCCCGCATACTGTTCTGGCGGGGTAACAGTGAACATTGGGATGCATTCACTAATGAGTTGTCTTCAATCACGAGAAACGCTGCGCCGTCGTTAACGCGAAGAAACGAGCAGCTCATATACAGCCAGTGGTGTCAGGCTAATGGACTAGTCAGTGCCAGTGAACAAGCCGGTTCGTTGAACCTTGCGCATGTGGAAACGTGGAAACCGGATTTACTAGCCCGTCATACGGGCCAGTATTCCGTGTGCTGTAAAGCCGTAATAAACGCGAGAGAGTTACTTCAGTACGACGACCCGCGGTGGCAAACTCTCTCCTACGCGGGGGTGAGTAAAGACTCACTTTTCAAGATTTTTGCTCACGCGCCGATAGCTGGAATAGACAGAGTTGTTCCTCTGGGCAATGCGTTAGCATTTTCTTCTCAGTGGGATGGCTATGAATTATTGAGTCAATTAGCGCGACGTGTGGTATTCGAATGAAGTTATCGGTGATTGTGCCTGCTTATAATCTGGAAAAGTACATAGGCGAGTGTTTGCGTTCGGTTCTGGAACAGACCGTCAATGCTCCGTTTGAAGTGATTGTTTGCGATGATGCGTCCACTGATAGTACGGCAGATATTATTCGTGGGTTGTCTAAGGAGTTTGCTCAGCTTAAACCCATACTTAAAACGCAAAATGGCGGGTTGGCAAATAACATGCGCACCTTACTTGAGGCTGCTACCGGCGATTACATTGCTTATCTCGACGGCGATGATGTGGCGCTGCCGGGCAAATTACAAACACAAATTGATTACCTTGATACCCACGAAGACTGCCAAATGGTGTTTCACGAATCAGATATGTTCGATTCGGACACCAATGAAACGATGCGTTTATATAGCCAGTCTTCCTACAACTGGTCCTATATTCCTCAGCGCTCTGACATCACCCATCTCATCCGATACGGCACGTACTTACAGGCAAGTAGTGTGATGTTTCGTCGCCATGCTTGGTTAACAGAAACCGTGGCGCAAGAATGCAAAATCATACTGGACTACCCGTTTTATATTTTAAACGCAGGTTACCTGAACGCGAATATCGATTTTATTCCAAACGTACTTGGGCGTTATCGCATTCACCAGGACAGTTTTGGCGCGCAAACTCAGCGCAGTACGGCACGCAGGGAGCAAAGTCTGGCAGATATTTGTCATGCCTGTGAGCTGGCCGCGCAATTTGGTGTAGATGAAAACGCTATAAAGGCAGGCATTGCTCATCATCAGTATGCCGCTGCCCTGTATTTTTTGTTTCGTGGCAACACAACCAGATTTCAACAGTGGATAACCGAATCTGCCAGCCAGGGATATTTTTTTGATGAAAAGCATCGAACGGTATATGAAAACCGCCATGATCCAGAGCAAATAAAAGCCTGGCTGGAACGCGAGGGGGCATAGTGAAACCGTCTCTGGCTGTAGTGATATGTAATTACAATAAAATCGAATACCTTAAAGGCTGCCTCGATTCCCTTTGGGTAAGTAAAAAAAATTGGCCTGCCATGAAAGTATTCGTTGTCGACAATGCCTCACAAGACGGTAGTCAGAAAATGGTTCAAACTGATTACGCTGATTGGGTGGAGCTTATAGCTCTGGACACCAACACCGGAGGCGCGGGAGGCTTTTCCCGTGGTATGCAAGCTGCTGTGGCGTCCCAATGCGAGTATACCGCTTTACTCGACAACGACATTCTGCTTGACGACGACACCCTGCAAACTTTGGTTTCCTATCTACAAACGCAACCAGCAGTTGGGGTGGCTGGCGCTAAAATTTGTACCATGGATAATCCAGACGTCTTGCAAGAACTCGGTGCGTTTATAGACTGGGAAAATTACAACGTCAGTACGCCATTAAAAGGGCAAAGAGACACGCTTAGCTTGCCAGCCACAGTGGTGTGCGACTATGTGCCCGCGTGTTGTATGGTGACTCGAACCGAGATTGTCCGGCAGGTGGGCACCTTTGATGAAGCGCACTTTATTTATTGGGATGACATGGACTGGTGTACGCGGGTAAAACGGGCTGGTCACGAGATTCACGCCATCAGTAAGGCGAGAGTCAGACACAAAATGGGGGCGGTGAATACCACTAATACCTTCAGTAACTACTATTTTGAACGTAACAGACTGCGTTTTTTTGCCAAGTATTTGTCACAGCCGAAATTTGAAGATCTGGCAAAGCACCGTTGCCATGAGCTGGCTCAACAAGCTTTTTTTTCTGCCAGAAAAGGGGTACAGGCGCAAGCAATAAGTGCGCAGCTTGCCATTCTCGATTTTGCTGCGGGTCGTTGGTTTGCCCAGCCCGAAGCTATTCTCGAAAAAGGGCAACATAGCTTTAAAGAGTATTTGCCTGATACAGATGCTTACCGCGTTCACAGTCACGACAACGAATTGTTAATGCGTATTTCTGCAGTACTCGAAGACGCAGGGGGGCCAGTAGTAGTCGGGAGTGATACAGAAGGAGAGGTTATAGGTAGAGTTCTCAAACTTGAGGTTTGTGAGCATATCCTATCTGCAAAGAGCAGTAGTGACGCCATTATCGATCGATACCTCAATGCATGTATGGTAAGCGATTTACCCGCCCTGAAAGCAGATTACCAATGTTTTGAACGCGTGTTTGAGCGCGTGGAAACGCCCGTGTTTTACCGCCAGATGATGACAGGCTATTCGAAATTACGCCGAGAAACCCAGTAAGAAGAGGAAGTAATGACAATCTATCAACGTATTATTGATATTGTTAATGAACGAAAGCTCAGTACTGTAACGTTTGACGTATTCGATACGCTTGTTTTTAGACATGTAAATTACCCAACTGCATTATTTGAAAAAATAGTCGCGTCGGTCCCAGCCTTAGAAGGCATTCCGGGTGAAGACTACAGGATACTAAGAGAGCAAGCAGAAAGAGCAGCAAGAGGATTGGCGTCAGATGCAGAAGAAGTGACCCTGGAAGAGATATTTCAGTGCTTGCCCTTTGATGAACAGACTCGTCACGCTTTATTGGATGCTGAGCTCGCTGCGGAAAATTCATACAGTATGCTTAATCAGGCATTGTGTAACGTCATTGAAACCTTGATTGATCAAGGTGTAACGGTGGCGTTGATTTCAGATATGTATTTATCTGCCAAGCAAATTACTGATACCTTTCTTTCTTCCTCTGAAAACTTGTGTCGGTTACCCTTGTTTGTTTCATCTGAGTATAAAAAAACCAAACACAGCGGCAACCTGTTTCGCTTGCTAGCGGAGCAACAGGGATGGTCTTACCAAAAATGGTTGCACATTGGTGACAACGACAAAGCCGATGTCGGGTCTCCGGGTATGCTCGGAATCAATACGTTGCATTTTCATCCATTACTGGATGCGAACCACATTAGTGCTATGGAAGTTCAACAATATCACGCCGCGTCGTGCTCTTCTGCCACCAGATTGCTCGCATCGTTGCAGAGTAACGGACAATCTCGCGAAGAGAGTGTGGCATTTGAATTGGGGGCATTTGTGTGGGGGCCAGTGTTTGATGCATTCGCAAACTGGGTAATACAGCAAAGTAAACTGACAGGATGTAAGCATATTCTTTGTCTGATGCGTGAAGGCTATTTATTCACACCTTTAATTGAGAAAAAATTGGCCTTAATGGGACAGACGGACCTCTCCGTGTCTGCGTTTTATGTGTCGAGAAAGTCAGCATTTTGGCCAGGTATTGATACTTCCCAACCTCAATGGCTGGAGAACGTCATGGACACTTTGATGATGTATAGAGGGTACTCGCTGAGCAACTTTATACGAGACTTTCAATTGTCCGAAGACATACTCTCTTCATTTAGCAGCGATCTGGAACTCAAGAACATTGAAGGCTTATTTGTAGAGGGTGAGTCATTGTATGCACGCTTGTACAGAGAGGCAAAAGCCAATTCGGAGTACCTGAAAAATAAAATCCGACGACAAAAATCATTGCTTATGTCTTATTTGGAACAGGAAACGCAAGTGCGTTATTCACAATGCGCAGTGGTTGACTTTGGCAATGGAGGAACTATTCAGCACAGCCTTGAAAATATTTTCGCGGAATCTGCAGGGGCAAATTTGCTTTTTTACGCTTCTCTTCGAGCGTATCGTTTCGTAAGCCAAACATATTATCGGGCGTTTATTTCTGAGGGGACAGAGCGTTTTAGTCTGAGCAAAAATCTTTCGCGATCACCTGAGTGTATTGAAGCACTATTGTTGGGAGATAAAGGTTCAACACTGAGTTATGAACGATACAAGGGTAGCGTTGAACCAGTATTGGCAGAGGGAATACCCGCGAATAAAGCTATTTGCGAACAATTCTTGGCTGGCTGTCTTACTTTTTTGCAGACTGCCTATGACCACAATCAGCCGGTGTTAAATGGAGTTACAAGCCAAGCTGTTGTGTCGCGTTATCTCATGATGCCAACGGCTGACGAGGCGGGCTTATTTACCAAGCTTTATCATCAGGATAACTTTGGCACTGACGGCGAATACCCCATCATTGACGATAAACAGGTGGAAAAAGTCAAGCAACACGGATTGGAAACAACGCTTTTCAATGTATTGGGGAACCGAGGATGGGAATTGGGCATAATTCACTGGCCAGCAGGAGTGATTGCCATTGTAGACGATGCATTTATTCCCCGTTCTTTGGGGCTGCTCGCAAATGATAACAAGTATTACATTCGAGTGTTACTTGATAAATTGCAGGCATTAGGCTGGACTTCGATAAGTGTGTATGGTGCCGGTGAGTTCTTTCGTGAAATGTTACCCTTTTTTAATGCTCACGGTATTCAAGTGCTACATGTGGTCGATCGCAAGGCCGAGACTGGCGAAGTTTTCTCAGTTGCAGAGTATTCAGTGATCACGCTTGAAGACGCCCTTCAGCGTGGAGCGAACCGCTTTGTTATCTCATCGTATGCATTTAGAGAAGAAATTGTAAGCCGGATAAACCAGGCGGCTACGAAGAAATATTTGAATGACATTCAGATGATCAGTGTATAGTTTTTTGTGCTAAAAAACTGATTTATTAGTGTTTTCTTTCTAAGTGCAATACACTTTAACTCGGTGTAGTTAGAACTATATCGACTTGTTTGAACCGCAGGAAATGATGCATGCTTAAAGATGTCAGAATTCATCTCGACAGAGATGATGAGCAGCAAAGTGCCCACGAAAGAGTACTTGCTCAACGGATCATGAAAAACTTACGCCGAAATGAAGCGGCATTTAAAGCGTTTATTCCGTCATTGGTACCTGTAGTAAAACAAGCGAAAAGCCAAAATATTTCTGTTTTTGCAAACAAATTCGGTGAACTGAATATTGTTGATTATGGTAACGGGCGAACGTTCTATGGTCTTCATCCTGCACAAGAAATTCGCGCCCAATACGAGCAGAAAAAGCAAAACTGCACATATACCTCTTTTTTTGAGGCTAAGGCAGAACTTACAGAGCCCGACACGCTTTTGTCTTTAAACGATTTACCTGTTTATAAGGAAGTACTCTCCCAGCCAGAGCTGCCTGAAGCTATCGACGTGTTAGTGGTGTTGGGTATCGGCCTAGGTGAACACATTCGGCTACTGATAGAAAATCATGCCATAAAGCATCTGATTATTTACGAACCTGAAGTGCAACTTTTTCAATGTTCAGTTCTGGGTATGAACTGGCATCCCGTTCTTAGCCTGGCGCAGAAAAAAGAGACGCGAATTTATTTTCAGTTGGATAGCGACGGAAACACTCTTGTGAACGATATAAATGAATTGTCTGGGCATCATCAGTTTGAGGGGTTCTACTTATATCGCCATTACAATCAAAAAGTGTTCAACTGTCTGGAAAATGGATTACTGACAACCAGTTGGAATATCTTTAGCAAAAATGGGCTTGCCGCTTATTTGCAAAAAAATAGAGACGATACATTAACGGCGTGGCAACCCAGCGTACCGCTGAATGATTATGAATTACTAACGGATACTAATTCGAAGTTCAAACAAAATATCAAGGCTTTTGAACATTACTTTCCAGATATAGCAAAGGAGTTTTCTGATTTCATACCAAAGTACTGGCTGCCAGTAACGGATAAGCAAAGCAACGTCAATGTCCTCAGTCGTTTTTCGTTGACTGCGTGGTACAGTACTACCCCTAATACTGACGCGAAATACAATCTGGCGAATTTCGCTCGTTATCCGAACAAGGACGGATTAGTACTAGGGTACGAAGGACAGAAACTCAAAGATTATTTGCACTTTCAATTTGTAAAGAAAGCACAGAAATTATTCGAAGATACAGAAGAAAAAGCTGGTGAGTTGCCTCAAACGATAAAATCCATAATTGTCTTTGGGATAGGGCCACAACTGTCGTTGTTGATGGATGCATATAATGTTGAAAAACTATTTATCTGTGAGCCTAATAAGGAACTCTTCTATGCTTCGCTATTTTTCTTAGACTGGTCGAGCTTGCTCAAGAATATAGATGACAACAAAGGGCGACTTTATATTAATGTCGGAGATGATGGCACTAATTTATTTAAGGACCTCATTAATCAGTTTTATTCGGTAGGACCGTATATTTTAGCCAGTACTTATTTCTACCAAACGTATCACAACGACGCCTTAGCCAGCACTATTAGTCAATTGCGTGAGCAATTGCAGGTAGTGATCGCCATGGGGGAGAACTTCGATCATGCTCGCCATGGTATCGCACATACCAGAGAAACCATTAAGCGCCGATATCCACTACTAGAAAAAAAACCGAAAGATAAACTGGCTATTCTCGATAGAGAAGTGCCGGTGTTTATTGTTGGTAATGGACCATCATTGGATGCCTCTATGTCCGCCATTAAAGAGTGGCAGCAAAACGCAATTATTATCTCTTGTGGTACAGCCTTAATGCCACTGTATAAGAATGGGGTTGTGCCCGATTTTCATGCCGAAATTGAACAGAATCGCTCAACGTTTGACTGGTGCAGTAGAGTGGGCGATTTCGAATATCTTAAAAAAATAAACTTGCTTTCCTGCAATGGTATTCACCCCGATACATGTGATTTATTTAACAATACATACCTCGCATTTAAAGAAGGTGAGTCGTCGACAGTGTCTGCATTGCAGATCCTTGGGCGGGACAATTATGAAGAGCTGCAATTTGCTTTTCCAACAGTATCGAATTTTGTGATCAACATTATCACGTTGATTGGCTTTGAACAGTTGTATTTGTTTGGTGTGGACCTTGGCTTTATCAATCAGAAAAAGCACCACTCGTCACAGTCGGGTTACTACGATGCCAAAGGTGAAGAAAAATACAACTATCAGAAAGAAAACAATACTGGCTTAGTGGTTCCTGGTAACTTCGAGAAATTTGTCTATACCAAATACGAATTTAAAGTTTCCAAAATTATCATAGAGCGATCTTTGGCTCAGTCTAATGCTGATTGCTTCAATACCAGCAACGGAGCCAAAATTGTGGGAAGTGTACCGCTTCCTGTTGATTATATTTTAATTTCATCTTCCTGTGAGCAAAAACGTAAGACTCTCGATTTGTTAACGACGGAGGTATTTCGACCTATTGAGAGCGGTGAAACTTACGACAAGCAGTTTTTTGCGCATTTTGACAATGACATCCTCAATCAAGAGTTAAATCGGTTTGAAGAACTAGTTAGAACACCTTTTTCCAAAGTATCAGACGTGGAGCGCCTGACCGATAAGCAGAAAGAAATGTTGTTAGCTTCTTATACCCGCGGACAGTCACTGTTATTTTATTATCTCTACGGTACCGTCAATTATGCCAATTCTATGCTGAGCAAAATGATGTATGCGTCTCTTCCAGAGAAAAAGCTCTTAGCGATATTAAATGACATGAGGGAGTTGTGGAAAGACACCCTGGTACAGATTGCTTGTAAGATTACTGCTGAGCCCTATCAGTTTGATATAGTTTCCAGTTTTTCCTACGAAAGAGAACTGGTATACCTTAAGCAGAATCTGGCGAATAAACAGTTTGCCTCTCTACTTGCGCCGATTGAGACAGAAAAACTGGACATCTTAGTGCACAAGTTCGCTAAAAAAGAAGCACTACCTGTCATTTCACGGCCTACACAAAATACTGACATTATCATCATCAATGACGACGATGATAGTGAAGCCAGCGCGCTTTACGCCACTTTTGATTCACTGGTTGTCGTACAATCTAGTGTTCAGAAACGTCTTGCTGATCTTCAACGTCGGTATCCTGGCCATTCGACAGTCGTTTATCTTCCTCCTGCATTGTCTTTACCACAAGAAGCGACGCGCTATCTGGCAGGTGAGGCTGTTCTAGCACATGATTATATTAATTTGATGTCGACAATAAAGGCGGCAATAACTGGTCGCTACGCGAAAGCTATTATTCCAAAGTACCTTGCGGTTGAACAGGGTAACGCAATGTCGTCTTTTACGGAAAGCTACGGAAAAGCGATTCTCAAAGCCATAGGAAAACAAACAGTTATGATCGAATACCCGACCTATTGGCTGATACCTCGGAAAGATGTGTCGTTTTCGAGGCTAGTCGATAGCTTAGGTAATTGTGGTGTCGTGCATAAGTCGATGCCTTTGGCCAGACATTTCGTGCTGCATCTGGTGAGCAAAGACGATGCTGAAAGACAAATCCGAGAATATATTCCTAAGTGGTGGACATTTGGTCCGCCGAAGAAAGTCAGCACCTAGGAAGAATAACGCTGAATTGTGGAATAAGTATAAATTAAAGCGTGGCAAATCGTGGCCGATAACAGTTGAAGATTCGCGGGCTGTAAGCACCTAAAACTTATTGATACTTGAGGGCTTTTATGAGTTTTATCGTCGAGAAGACATTTCTAAAAAACATTGGTACGCCACTTAGTCCTGCGTTGGTATTTACTGAAAGCGAGCTTCAGGACGTGATTTCTTATGAGCCTGAAACACTGGTAACAATAGTTGATACGGCAACCCTGTATGAGGGGCATTTGTTATGCAATGTTGAGCAGCTAGATGTTTTTTTTGAGTGCTTAAACAAAGTTTATCGTTATCGTGAACATCAAGAGCTTTTGGTTACCGTTATTGCTCTTTCAAATGTTGTAGTAAATCAGCGTGATGTTGAACATCAAATGTTTCAACAGGGCTTTCACGTTGCGGGAAACACATGGTTACAAAGGCATTATTCCAATCAGGACGGTGCTAAATTTTATACTACAACGACATTTCGCAAAGTCAGGCAGTCTGGCCATTTCCTTACTGATATGGGGGCGTTACTCACAGAACGGGATCTACATATGGACATGCTCAGGGAGTGTTCCGGCAGATCAGATGCCCATGTGTACCGTTATGTATTTGCCAGTCGTTATATTCGACTGAACGATAATGTTCTAGACTGCGCTTGTGGTTTAGGCTATGGCAGTTACATTTTATCAACCTCAGGAAAAGCTGGGCAAGTACTAGGGGTTGATATTTGTGAGAACAGTATCTCTTATGCTAACGACGTATACAGTAATGCGAATTTGACATACAAAACTCTCAATATTGATGAATTTGAACAGGTAGGTTTGGGACAATATGACCTGATTACGTCTTTTGAAACAATTGAACATGTCGTGGACTATCACGCTTTTTTCCGTTTGTGTTTGCGCAACTTAAAGCCAGATGGACGACTGATCGCCAGCGTACCTTATATGTGGGTGGACGAAACTGGAAAAGATCCAAATCCCTTTCATTTTCATGAGTTTGACTGGGCCAAATTCAGTGCGTTGTTCGCTGAGTATGGATTTATCATTGAAGCTAGGAATCATCAAACCGCCCCCGGTGGATTTAAATTAACAAGTGTTGGCCGAGAGTTTGACTCTGTGGCTATTAGTGAGGGTGAAATAGACACCGAATGGCTGGTGGTTGTGGCTACGCCAGACTTGTCTCACCCTCTGTGGCAGGTGCGATGTAAGGAACCTTATTCTAATCCAGAATATAAAAACGACGCGCTGCCCCTCTATGTTGATTTTAATAGAGGATATGAAAACCCATGGCTCCACCGACAAATTGTTCAGATTGGCCAACGAATAGAAAATGCTCAGGTAAGATATGACTACGCTGAAAAGTTGCTCAAAAATGGTAGTGGCGATGTACTGATGTTGAAAACGGTTCAGGGTTATACCGATATCCAGAGCCAAGCCTGGGAGCATGATGTTAGCCTGTTGATTGATAGTTTTGACCTTGAACAAGGAACGGTGAATCCATTCTTACTTCGTTGGTTTGTTTCGTTAACCTTTCTCTATGCAAACACGCAATTTAAACAGGGTAATTGGCAGTCTGCACGAAGATATTTTGGTTTAATTATCGACGTTGATACGAACCTGTTTTGTCCAGTGTTATCGATCAAAGTTATTGAAAGCTATTATTATTTAGCGAAACTTGATTTATTTGTCAGCGATATAAAAAATGCAAAGTCTAATCTCATAAAAGGGAAACAAGCTATTTTTCAATCTATAAATGCTTTCAAAAAGAGCGTTCAACGGGATGAAGATAGAGTCGCCGGTTTTCTTTGGCCGGAAATGGCCGATATTTTTGATGCTGGGGCATTGTTAAACGGCGTTGAAATACTACTCAGCGAAGGTTTGTCCATCGAAGAGGTACTGTCAAAGGCGAAAAATCTGGAGATGAACAAACGCTTTGGACTTTTTAATGTCGTTGAAGCTAATAAAGAACTTATTCGCACTAGTGACATAGAAGATATGGCACTGGTTGCCATGTCTGTTGTTAACAAGCTTGCCGCCAAGGTTATCGCAACGGGCATCAAATGCGATATTTGTATTTGGGGAACCGGCGTGGTTGCTAGAAAGCTCTATAATAAACTTTTAGAGTCAGGCATCGATATTGTCGCGTTCATCGATTCTAATGCTGTGGCCGGTGAGCTGTGTGTGGATAAACCTGTTTGGTTACCTGAAGAAGATGTACTTGCTGCTGTAAAGGTAATTTGTATTACCTCTGTAGGTTCATCAGACATAATCGCCCAACAAGTACCTAAAAATACGACATGTATTTATATGAGTTAAAGCTGCTTGTATTTATGTAGCGTGAAATAAAAGAAGGTTATTTATGAAAATTCTCGTCACAGGCGCCACAGGCTACAAAGGCTCTGTACTCGTTCCGAAGTTATTGGCAGCAGGCCATCAAGTCGTGGCTTTTGATACACAATGGTTTGGCAACTTTCTAGCGGCTCACAACAACCTTACGGTGGTCAAGGGGGATGTGAGAAACATAAGTGACATTCCTTTTGCCGGCGTTGATGCCATCATACACCTAGCCTCGATTGCCAATGACCCGTGTGGTGATCTCAATCCAAAACTCACTTGGGAAGTGAGTGCTCTGGCGACCATGCAAATTGCCGATCACGCTGCGAGAATAGGTATCGAGCATTTTATTTATGCTTCATCAGGCAGCGTCTATGGCGTAAAAGAAGAAGACCAGGTGACGGAAACACTGTCACTTGAACCCATCTCAGAGTACAACAAAACAAAAATGGTTTCTGAAAGGGTGCTGTTGAGTTACAAAGACAAAATGACGGTTCAAATAGTTCGCCCGGCTACAGTGTGTGGTGTGTCTCCACGGATGCGATTGGACGTTGCAGTGAATATGCTAACGATGCAGGCGATTAAGAACGGTCGTATTACGGTTTTTGGCGGTGCACAATTAAGACCTAACATTCACATAGACGACATTACAGATTTATATGTTTTTTTATTGGATAATCCGCAAATTACCGGGGTATATAATGCCGGCTTCGAAAACATTAGTATTGCCGAAATTGCAGATATTCTGGCCAGAAGAACCGGTGCTGAAGTTATCACCACTCCGTCAAATGATCCTCGTTCTTACCGAGTTAACTCTGATAAGTTACTGGCAACAGGTTTCCGGCCGAAAAAAGGAGTAGAGAGTGCTATTGAAGAAATTATTGCAGCGTTTAATGCAGGCAAACTGCAAGACAGAGAGCAATGGTACAACTTAAAGTGGATGGAAAAACACGTATTATGAGCCCATTAAGCTGCGGTGATTATGCCAGTAAATTAGCAAATATTTTGCAACAGTACGATTGGACAGTCGTTGAAAAGCTAGCATCTGAGTTAGTGACGCTAGCACGCAATAATCATACTTTATATTTCTGTGGAAATGGCGGGAGCGCAGGTAATGCCATACATTTAGCTAACGATTTTCTCTATGGCATCTGCCCTTCTGCAAAAATATCTTTGAAGGTGGAGTCATTGTCAGCAAATCCTGCCGTACTTACTTGCTTGGGCAATGATATTGGCTATGACCAAATTTATTCACATCAATTGAAAACAAAAGGAGAACCGGGCGATATGCTTATAGTATTGTCTGGTAGTGGTAATTCTCCAAACATAATTAATGTTGTAAAAGAAGCTAAAAAACAAGGAGTTAAAAGTGTCGGTGTTTTAGGTTATCAGGGCGGCAAAGCGTTGGCACTTGTCGATACGTCGATACACTTTGCGATTGATGACATGCAAATTTCAGAAGACTTGCAATTGGTGGTCGGGCATATGCTTATGCGGCTTGTGAATACGGCTTTGAGAGAACACTATGAATAAACCTGTGGTTGTTATTGGCGCGAACTCGTTCAGTGGCGCCAGCTTTTCTCGATACTTACTGAATTTGGGATGTGAAGTCATTGGAATCAGTCGTTCAGCACAGTCGATCAACGCGTTGGCACCACACCTATGGGGGGACATTAGCCGCTACCAATTTCATCAGTTGGATTTAAATCACGATTTGGCGGTGTTTGAAACTCTTTTTGACAAACACAAACCTACGCATATTTATAACTTTGCCGCACAAAGTATGGTCGGTCAAAGCTGGGAATTTCCGGAACACTGGTTAATGACCAATGTGGTGTCATCGGTAAAACTACACAATATGCTTCGCTACAAGGATTATCTGGAAAAGTATATTCATATCTCAACACCTGAAGTGTATGGAAGCTGTTCCGGGTTTGTAAAGGAAGATCACGCCTTTAGCCCCAGTACGCCGTACGCCGTATCAAGAGCTGCCGCCGATATGAGTTTAAAGACGTTTTTTGACGTTCATCAGTTTCCTGTTGTTACTACCCGAGCAGCCAATGTTTACGGAGAGGGGCAGCCTCTGTATCGCATCATTCCCAAAACCATTCTGTCGATACTACGAGGTGAGACGTTGCCGCTACACGGTGGTGGTCAATCGGAACGTTCGTTTATACACATTGATGATGTATCTGAAGCGACGCTGAAAGTTGGTGAAAATGGGAAAATTGGTCGAACTTATCATATTTCAACGCGGGAAACGGTGTCTATTCGCGCTCTGGTTGAATTGATTTGCGAGCGCCTGGAGAGTGATTTTCATGCGGTCTGTGAAATTGCTGACGACCGTCCTGGTAAAGATGCGGCCTATCTATTAGATACCAGCCGAATTCGGAGTGAGCTGGAATGGCAGGATAAAATATCATTAAGCGACGGGATAAATCGAACAATAAATTGGGCGCAAGCTAACATCGGCGTGCTAAAAAAAATTCCTATGGAATACAGACACAAGGTTTAGCGATGGAAATTGATTTACTGAGAAATTACCCGAGAACGAACCGAGATACAAAAGCTAGAGGGGAGACAAAAACCGAGGAGGTTAGACAGATTGCAAGGCAATTTGGTCAGGCGTTTTTTGATGGTGATCGTCAGTATGGATATGGCGGCTTTTACTATAACAGTCGTTTCTGGCAACCTGTTATACCTGATTTTAAACGCCACTTTTCACTTACTTCAGATAGTTGCGTCCTTGATGTGGGTTGCGCTAAGGGGTTTATGCTACACGATATGCGTGAGGCTATCCCAGGTATAGATGTTCGCGGTGTTGATATTTCTGATTATGCAGTTGCGAATGCCAAAGAAGAGGTGAGGGAATGGATCCAACAAGCCTGCGCTACCCATTTACCGTTTAATGACAATGCATTTGATGTGGTGATTTCAATAAACACTGTACACAATCTAGAGCAGGCAGAGTGCGCAATCGCACTGCAGGAAATCATGCGGGTTAGTAAAGGTAAAGCGTTTATTACTGTCGATGCTTATCGCAATGAAGATGAGAAAGCGCGAATGTTAGAATGGAATCTCACAGCGAAAACCATCATGCATGTTGATGAGTGGAAAGCATTTTTTAACGACGTTGGTTACACCGGCGACTATTATTGGTTTATGCCGTGAAACAACTTCAGGATTACTACTTTAGCATGTTGCGCATTCGGCTTATCGAAGAAGCCATAGCTGAGCGCTACAGCGAGCAAAAAATGCGCTGCCCCACCCATTTATCCATTGGTCAGGAAGCGTGCGCTGTTGGGATTTCGGCGAAGCTATTACCTAAGGATAAGGTATTTAGCTCCCATCGTGCACATGCTCACTACCTGGCGAAAGGAGGGAATCTCAATCGACTGATTGCAGAATTGTACGGCAAAGGTAGTGGTTGTACCGGGGGCCGGGGAGGCTCTATGCATCTCACTGACTTAGACGCGGGATTTGTAGCCAGTACTGCGATTGTAGCGAACAGTATTCCCGTAGCTGCTGGACAGGCATTACATCAGCAATTGCGCGGCGAAACGCAGTTGACAGTGTCTTATTTTGGTGAAGGTGCTACCGAAGAAGGTGCTTTTTATGAGACGGCAAACTTCGCTGTGGTCAAACAGTTACCCCTGTTATTAGTATGCGAAAACAATCGTTATTCTGTTTACAGTAGCCTCGCTTGTCGTCAACCGAAAAACCGCTCAATTAAGGCATTGGCAGAGGCAATAGGCATATATTCTCTCGAAGGGAATGGAAACGATGTTCGGGAAGTCGCTGCACGTGCGTCACAGGCCGTTTCACATATTCGGGCGGGCAATGGCCCGGCATTTATAGAGCTTCACACCTATCGGCACAGAGAGCACTGTGGGCCCCATTTTGATGATGATCTGGGGTACAGACCTAAGGAAGAACGCGAATCATGGTTTAAACGCGATCCGTTACAAACGGTGGAAGATATATTGTCGGCCATCCCGCATTGGAAAAAAGCTAAAGCCAGTATGATTGAGAAAATTGAAAAAGAAATCGGGGAGGCGTTTGACGCTGCAATCAATGCGCCTTTTCCCGATTCTGACAACAACGAAGTTTATGTGTATGCAGAATAAAACCACCACTTTTGCCAAGCAAATATGTGCAGCGCAGGCTAGTGCGATGAGAGCTGACAAGCAGATGATTTGTATGGGGTTAGGAATAGATGATCCCAAAGCTATATTCGGTACGACAGCTGGCTTATCAGAAGACTTTGGCAGCAAAAGGGTATTTGATACGCCCACTGCAGAAAATGCAATGACTGGCGTGGGTATTGGTGCAGCTCAAGCCGGCACCCGAGTACTTATGACGCACCAACGAGTGGACTTTTTTTTGCTAGCGATGGACCAGTTAGTGAATAACGCGGCTAAATGGCACTATATGTTTAATGGTCAGTTGAAAGTGCCGTTAACTATTAGACTGATTGTCGGCAGGGGCTGGGGGCAGGGGCCAACGCATGCACAGAATTTGCAGAGTTGGTTTGCACATGTACCTGGCTTGAAAGTGGTGGTGCCAAGTAAAACAGACGCTGTTGGTCAACAACTCTATCAAGCAATAATGGACGACAACCCAACGGTATTCATCGAGCACCGGTGGTTGCACAATCAACACGGAGATGTAAGCCAGATAAGACGGTATACAGATAGAAGTGAACCAGTGAGGGTTCACGCTACAGGCGAGGACCTCACACTGGTGGCAAACAGCTACATGGTCCTAGAGGCGATACAGGCTGCCGAATTTTTGACGAAATTGGGTATTCGCTGTGACGTAATTGAAACAACCGAACTGAATGTGTCGTGCTGGAAACCTGTATTTGATGCTGTAAATAAAACGGGGCGGGTACTCGTCTGTGACAGTGCGCATCAGCATTTCTCAGTGGGTGGCGAGTTAGTAGCAAGCTGTGCAGAGCAGTGTTTTTCCGCTTTGAAAGCCGCTCCTATGAGGCTGGGTTTACCCATGCATCCAGAGCCGACCAGTTTTGGGTTAACCTCGCATTTTTACAACACTGCCTCTGATATAGTACGGCAGGTGGGCGTCATGCTGGGGCGTGAACTTCCTTTACCCGCAAAAAGAGACACTCCCCATGATGTGCCCGGCCAATGGTTTCAAGGGCCGTTTTAGGTTTTTTTGAGTAAGCGATCGGTGAGCCCATCTGGCGTTTAGCATAACGCCGGGGTGGGGAGGCTGATATCCATCTCAGCCTGGTCGCTTTGTTCCGGGCATATCATCGAATAGTCGAACACATGAAGGTCATGTGATTTGGCGGAACAAACAGTTTTTCCGGTCAATGATGATCGGTTTAATCCTCCTCCCGGCTGCTCAAACAGAGCTCCCCTGATTTTTATACCTCGCCACTGATGTCACATGGTGGTCTCGATTGAAATAAAACAAAGTGCCATAGCAAAGTCAGAAGCTGAATGTGAGAACTACCGGATGCATACTTTTGTGATGTTATCCTTGCAGGTATGCAGGACGTGAGAGGGGGATAGGTGAGTAACAAACCAGGGAGGTTTGTTACTCAGTATTGTTAACGAAATGTGGTTAAATCGTAGTCGAGAGCCTGATACTTATTAATAACATCGTATTTATCAGCAAAATACGACAGTATGTATTCAAAGATAAACCGTCTGGGCTCATCCCAAAAGGTGTTATAGATGTCTTTGACACTGACCGGTACTACGGCATGATGAGAATTAATTTTACCGAAATTGAAAACATCGTGAAGATAACTCTCGGTTACATTGAGACCTGGACAAAGGTAAGTCACAAATCGTGAAAATTCACTCTTTTCCTTCGTGAGAGACTCGTAAAAGAACAATTGTCGTTTTGGTAATGTGAGAAGATCGACTTCGTAATTAAATACGCGATATGCCGCAACGGCAAACTCTACCTGACCATATGAAAATACAGTGCCAAATTTCTCAGTGAAAGCGATAAACAAGCCAGGTATCTCATTGATAAGTAGGTTTAAATTTCCACGGTATCTGTCATAGTTTGGAGGGGCATTATTTTTGATTTTTGATTCAGATTGAGAATTAATACGGTAGACAGGGTGGCGCAATAGCCCACAGAATCTCCCCTTTAGTTTTTCAATGTGGGGCTGCATTTCTACGCCGTGCCAAGGTGTTATATGTATTGTACCGACAAAGGTTCCACTCTGCTTTACTTTTTCATTCAGTGAGGCAGCAAGGGCATCCTCGCTTTTAAGCGATAACTTGTCTTCTGTTTCTTCGTTTGCATGCCAAGCCGTAATACTTGGGTGCAGATTGAGTACCCTAGAAACCCATTTTGTTGCACTTGAGCCTGAAGAGGCAATCATAAAACAATTCGGCGTCATATTTGGTTCCAGTCATTGTTACATTGTATTTGATATCGTTTATGTCGGCCGGCACGCTAGAGACTTTAGTATTTGTTGGTAAATCTAAAAACGCAGGCACAATGTTTGATATATACTGCGGTATTGAGTGAAAGTGTTTAATTACAAATTCATGCTGTTATTTCTCTTCAGATTACACAACGGTGTCCGATAAAGAAAAATAGAGATTTTCTTTTTCTCTTCATCATCTGTTGATGGTAAATCATCAATTACTCTATTGAGAGCGAAATTATTATGAACATTCTAGGATTGCATTGCGGTGTTACCGCAAATCAACATGACCCAGGTGCTGCATTAATTATCGACGGCAACCTTGTGGGTGTTTATGAAGAGGAAAGGTTTTGCCGGGTAAAATCGCCGAGAGGGACATTGCCTGTTCGAAGCACGTATCAGCTCCTGAAAGACAATCAGTTGACCATGAAAGATATCGACTTGGTGGTACATTCCGGTGTCACGCACAATGACTTACTCCCAAGACTACAGCGTTTCCTGAAACATTATTATGGTTATGTTCCGCGAATAGAAATGGTACATCATCAAACGGCCCATATGGCATCCGCTTATTACTGTTCAGGCTTTTCTGAAGCAATGTGTATTTCGTGGGATGGATTTGGCGATGGCCTCAGCGCTCAGTATGGAACAGGTCGTAATGGAAAATTAGCAATATTGGGGAGCTGCCCTGATTCGCAATCAATTGGCCAGTTTTATACAGGGATTACTTCTTTCCTTGGCTTTAAAGCAGACGAAGACGAATATAAGGTAATGGGGCTGGCTTCATTTGGCAGTCCCGTTTATGACTTGTCTTCTTTAGTGCAACCGACTGACACTGGTTTTGTGGTAAACGAGTCAATTTTCGATTTTTCTCCCCGACTAATGTGTAGTTTTGAACCAGCGTATAACGAACACTACATTAAGCTACTAGGTAGTCCGAGGGTAATGGAGGAACAAATAACTCAGCGCCATAAGGATATTGCGGCGTCTGCTCAACGAGCACTGGAAGAATGCTTAGTGTCACTCGTGACTCATTTACATCGCAAAACGGGGTTGAAAAAGCTTTGCCTGGCGGGTGGAGTGGCACTTAATTGTTCTGCTAATAAGGTAATTCAGGAGTTACCATTTATTGATGAACTCTTTGTACAGCCAGCGGCAAGCGATCGCGGTTTGCCGCTGGGTTGTGCGATTTTAGGTGCGGTCGATGAGGGGTATACTGATTTTGCGCTTTCTCACGCTTATTACGGGCCTGATTATAGCGTTGAAGAGTTGGAAAATACGCTAAAGCTAGTGGGGTTGCCCTACAAAACTATTGAATATCCGACAGAAGAGGCCGCGAGACGGTTATCCCAAGGTGAAATTCTTGGATGGATGCAGGGCCGTTCTGAATTTGGTCCCCGAGCCTTGGGTCATCGTTCTATTCTTGCAGATCCGTCGGCATCAGATATGAAAGACAAGGTTAATGCAAGGATAAAATTTCGAGAGGAATTCAGGCCTTTTGCTCCAGCGGTTCTTGCGGAGAAAGCAAGTGATGTATTTGAAATGAATCAGTTATCGCCCTTCATGACGATAACGTTCAATGTGAAAGAAGCGTGGCAGAATAAAATCCCGGCGGTGAATCACATTAACAACTCAGCCAGAGTACAGACTGTGGCAAAAACACCAGGTTCCTTGTTCCACGAGCTTATCTCTGATTTTTACAAATTGACCGATACACCAGCAGTATTAAACACGAGTTTTAACGTGATGGGCCAACCTATCGTTGAGACTGCTAAAGATGCGCTAACGACATTTGCCTCAAGTGGCATGGATGCTACTTTTATCGGTCCATTCCTGATTAAAAAGAAATAATATGCCTACATATTTTCTAATAGTATCGTTGGGACGTTGTGGATCCACATTGTTGAGCCAGAGTCTTAATCAATGTGATGGCGTGTTTTGCGATTACGAGCTTGTGAATCGGGATAGTGACAAGTTGCGCGCTGGACATATATCAATTGCGTTGCAAGAGTCCTCCTTTTCTTTTAGACACGCGTTAAGCCAGTTATGCTCTGAGAATGCTGTGGTGGGGAGTAAGTTGTCAGTTCCCCGGTATCAGTGGGCTAGTCACAGTTTTTGGAAACAGGTTATTGGCAAGCTTGCGATTGAAAACATAAAGATTGTGCATTTGTCCCGTAGCTTGATAGAGCATTTTGTTTCCAGAAAAGTTGTTAATGCAACAGGTATTTGGCATATAAGAACGAACAGCGGGTTTATGGAGGAGGCAAAAAACAGAGAAACTTACGAGTTACCAAATTTCTCAGTTTCCGAAGAAGATATCGATACATTTTGTCACGATGCACTTATCGCTGAACGATACATAATTTCCCTTAAGCGGTCGCTACCGTATCTTTTTGTTGATTATGCCGACCTTACCCATGAAGGAAACGAGATATTGTCATTTTTAGGCACTTCGATTTCTTCGAACAACAAAGGTAATGGGCTGTTTGAAACTACAGGGATACAAAAAACGATCCGCATTCCACATGCCGATTTGATCACAAATTTCGATGCAATAGAAATGCGATTCTTAACGTGGGAAAGAAAAAGAGAACAACTACTGTTTAATCTGAAGCAGTAAATTCTGAGAAACGAGTGATACGATGAAGATATTTGAGGACGAACAGAGCCGAGTGGCTGTAATTGGCACTGGAGGCAGTGCTCGGAATTTTTTGGATATTCATAAGCCGAAAGGTCGCGTAGACTTTTTCACTTCGTCTGGTGAAGGAGTATTCTGCGGCAAGCCGGTAAACGCAATATCCAAGCTAGCTGCATTGAATTATGACGCCATCGTTATTGCAATCTATGAATATACAGATCTGCTCCCAGCCCTCGAGCGATTGTCGGATAATCCACTGTATTGGTATGACAATGTCGAGAAGCAACTCTTAAAAATGAACGATTTTTGTGCGGATGGGCAAGGGCAATTATATGCAGAGGAAGAAATACTTACGGTTGTATACGATTTTCGGATTGCACCACCTACTTTTGATTTTCTCAATTTCTTGGTGCATGCAAAGCTCGAGGCCAATCGTCGAAGGTTGCGCACATTAAATATTATCTTTTGTCCGGGCGACAAAGGGGGGTTTAGAGAAGATATCGATTTTTTTTCCGAGGAGGAAATGCATTTTAGGTTTAACAACTTACTCATTCCGTTGATATCCCTGGTAGACCCGCATGCGAGGTTTGTTGTTTGTTACTCTCGACGACAGGCAAGGGAGTATTTTTATACTGCAACCCATGTTTTTCCTACTGACCACAGTTTCAAACAGCCCAAGGCGTCGCATTTTTTTAGTGAGTTGTTGAGGTTTTACAACAATGGCACGCCTATCGCTATATTACGTGCTTCAGACAATGCTAAAAATAAAGTCTGTCAATGGGCAAGGGCGAGAAATATCGACTTAGATAACACTATTGTTATCTCTTTGCGGGAGTGTCCTGCTCACGTTGAAAGAAACAGTGTTCTCCCTGTCTGGCACAAGGTGGCGAAGGCACTTAAATCTCGGGGTTATTACGTAGTGGTACTGAGAGATACGGATAAAGCTATGCTGCCGCTTGGGTGGGAAGGGATTTTCGACTTTCCCGAAGCCGCTTTATCTGTGCATCTGAGGTTTGCGCTTTATGAATTGTGTTGGTTCAATCTGATGACGAGTAACGGTGCTCAGGCCCTGGTATCATTGTCACAGGCATGCAGGTATGTGTTGTTCGGAATGTACAATCCAACCTGCTCCTCAAACACAGAAGCTCACCTTAAGAAAATCGGTATTATTCCTGGAACGGCACAACGAATAAGTGCGGCGCCTGGCCAGTATTTGGACTGGAGTGATATCAGTGAAAATAACCCCTTTGCGGTATCAGATATATTGGCCGCTGTAGACAAATATTGCCACTGAGTGTTTAGCGTTATTCGATATTTGCACTGTGTAAGGTGTAGTGCTCGGCGCGTTTCAAAGCAAGACAAATGTCGTCAAGGTCTCGATTCGTATATTTTTCATGGAACAGAATATTGAGACTTCGTGCTCGGTGACGTGTTGCATTTGGGGTATCAACAGCAATACCGTATTGGGATCTCAGCCAATTCCACTCACTTACAACGTATAAGTAGTTGGCATTGACCGATGTTTTTTCAGCTTCCAATGCGGTTTTAAAAACGTTTACTTGGTGATCTGTCCAATTGTCATTAAAAACGACATTGTGAAAAAAGTATGAGGGCAAACTACCAGCAAGGGGCTGAACAGGAGTCACGCTTTCAAGTGTTTCTAAAAATCGATTGATGTAATCGACCTGCTGTTGTCTTTGCTCGATAACCGCTGGCAATTTCGCCAGTGATTGCGATCCCAGTGCACAGGCGATTTCGTTGGCGTTGAAATTCAGGCCTGCGCCGAGAAAGGCTCCAGGATCTCTTGGATTAAAGTCATCGTGATCAAAAGGTTTTCTCCTGTCAGCTAAACTGCGAACAAGCCAATAGTCCGATTTCTCTTTACACAGGACAACCCCGCCGGTACTGCCTGTTGTCTGATTTTTAGTATACATGGTAGAGAAAACTGACATTCGTCCAAAGGTTCCCACTTTTTGATCTCCAATCTTCCCTCCGTGTATTTGTGAACAGTCTTCAATTAATGGAATATTGTGGATCTTTAGCAACGCGGAGATCGCAGGTAAGTCCAATGGTAATCCGCCCACATGTGTGAGTAGAGCGGCTTTGATGTCCGGGTGTTTGTCAAGGCTGTCTTCGATACTGTCAGGCGAAGCGTTGAATGACCCAGGTGCTGAATCTGCAATTACAACAGTATGTCCTGCCAGAAGAACCGCTGACACCGAGCCAGGATCCGTCACCGGAGATATGAGAACTTTGGAGTGCTTGGGGAGTGCCAATGCTTGAACGGCGAGATAAACAGCAACAGATCCAGAGTTAACGGCATCGGCATAACCACCACCGTAAAAAGCCGCAAACTGTTCGCAGTATATGTCTTCAAAATGGGCTTGGTATGGAATGTCCTGACCTTTTTCCCAGTAGTATTCGAAAACACGTTTAACACAATTAAAGGCAGACTTACCCATCACGTTTCGGCATGGGAATCGAGACTCTCTAACGAGGGGGCCACCTGAGATAGCAGCTATTAATTCGTGCTCGTCTTGACCATTGTTTTTCATGTGTTCAGTGCTCATCTATTCTTATTTACTAAATAAACTCAGGATTACTTACGCGCTTCAACATCAGCTTGCGCTAAACGATAACTTTCGGGATTGCCAATATCTCGGTGATAATCATCATTTAACCAACCAAGGATCCTCCCCAGCATCTTTGGAATCAACTGTGTACTTAAATCTGACATGCCTTCGGCGACAATGTATTCAATGACCCCGGGCGCCATAATATAGACGGCACCATTTGCTAGGTTGCCCGGAGGGCATTCCACTTTTTCGTGCATATGTACAACGCGACGTTGATCGTCTAGCTCAACAATGCCACACAAGTGGGGTGTATCTGTGTGAAAAAGCATCATTGTCATCTCAGTGTCGCGCGGTCGATGGTGATGTGCGCTTAGAAAATGTTCCATGTCGAAAAAAGACAGGTTATCCGCGTGTATCACTAATAAATCGCTGTTTGCTAAAGTTTTTGCATTTTCCCGAAGCGTACCAGCAGTGCCCATTAGTTCCTCTTCGTACCAGGTTGTAATCTTGTGGTTCGGCCAGTTTTTAGACAGATGGGCTTCAACCTGCTCGTGATAGTAGTGCAAATTGATATAAATGTGTTCAATATCGTCAAGATTTACCAACATCGCTAACCAGTAATCTAGTAATGGCTTGCCGCGAATGGGCACAAGACACTTAGGTATGGTATGGGTGATAGGTTGTAAACGCGTTCCCAGGCCGGCCGCTAGCAGTACCGCTTTCATCCTACTAACTCACTAATCTTTGAGAGCACCTTGTGCTTCGGTAGCGGCAAATTACCCCGGGTATTAACTTGAATGGCCGAACTGACACTGCCTACAAATGCCGCTTGCCAGATACTGGCGCCGGTGCACAGCATTAATGTGGCCGTTACTAACAATGCGTCGCCAGCGCCAGCAGTGTCAATAGCGTTATCCGTAAGTGCCGGTAAGTTATCGGTAAGCAATTCATCAGTAAGTGAGACGCGATGACGGATTAGAATGCCTTCACTTCCCAACGTAACAATAAGATTTGTAGCAATAAGCTGTTCGGCCAAATCCTTTGATACTTGAATTAATCCGTTATCATCATCCTGTGCCGCTAAACGGGCTTCGATTTCTGTAGGGGTGGTGAGCATCAGGTGTGTAAATTTAGTCAAATCGCCAATTTGTGAAGAAGTTTGGCTGTCTGCAACCATCGGAATGTCATGTTGAAGGCATAGTGCCTGCAGATGTTTGATTAGAGCTGGGCACAAAACGCCAAAACTAAAATCAGCAAATAGTACTACATCATATTTGTGTATGTTGCTAATAAAATTATCCAACATTGCATCTATCAACGGCTTATCAATGGCGTGCTTTCTGAAGCTATTTACGCGCAATAGAGTTTTATTTTTTGCGCGATACCGCAGCTTGTGTGTGGTTGGTCGGCAACTGTCCTGTATCACATAGGCGTTTACACCGTACTCTCTTAGTTTTGATTGTGCAAAATCGCCGGCAGCATCACGTCCGGCTACACTGTAAAAATCAGTCTCTGCTCCTAGGCTTTTGGCGTGGGCAGCAACAATACCTGCTCCCCCCAAATACCGATATGACTCCAACGGGCTGACAGCTATGGTTGGGTCTTCCTGCGACATACCAATGGGCAAACATTCCTGGTATTCGTCTACGATAATATCGCCAAACACAGCAATATTGATATCACAGACGCGATTCAGATAGCCTGTTAGCAACGCGTTGCTAATGTTGTATCGCTCGTGATACTTCTGGAGTTGCTGGGTTAGCTTGGTATTCTCATTCAATTGTTGTTGAAGGAGCTCTTTTGAAGAGAATTGTTTTTCGCCAGATGAGAAAACCAGCTTGCCACCGTAGCTGTCTACAAGTTGTTGTTCAATGTTATCCGTGTTTTCCCACTCCTTTCCCTTTACAACAATGTCGGGCTCAAGAGCGGTTAGAAAAGCAGAAAGCGTGTTGTCTAACAGAATCACCTCATCGACAAAAGACAATGCCGATAAGGCCGAATGACGCTCTTCATCAGAGAAATAAGCGCTAATTGACGATGATTTTTCATACAGGCCGACTACTAAAATATCAGCTTGCTCTTTGGCAAACAAAAGAAACCGCAAGTGGCCAGGATGAATAATGTTGAAATTACCAGAAACAAAGCAAATGCGTTTGCCCGTTTGCTTGATGCGTTTCGCTTCATTAATACAGTATTGCTGTTTGTTCATCGAATGTCTGCTACCTTCACCATAGCCCGCACTACCTTGCTATCGGCCAAATCCTGCATGGCTTGATTAATATTTTCGAGTTGATATGGCGACGACATAAGTTTGATGAGTAACTCGTTATCTGTTTGACCGGCTTGCTCGTTTAGCAAGGTTTCTGGATTAGCCTTCCCCCCCCAGGAACCCTCAATCGTTTTGCCACTGATCAATTCAAAGGGGTCAATGCATATTTTGTATCCGTGGTCAGGGTGCGATGCAAAAACGCACTTGCCACGCCTATTCAGTGCGCTGAATGCCATTTCGATGGTTCGGCAACTGCCGGCACACTCAATAATATAATCAAGCTTATGCTGCTGAGTGTATTCGTCCAATTGTTGCAACCAGTCGGTATCGCCGGAGTTTATAGCTACACTGGCGCCCATTTTTCTGGCGAGTGCTAGTTTATCGTTATTGATGTCAAAGACAACGACTTGCTGAGGCGCATTTTGTAAAATGGCCATTAATGCGCTCATCCCGATTCCACCGAGACCGAAGACTCCAATTCGACTGTCAGGTGTGTATGGCAACTGGTTTTGCACCATTCCCATTCCAGTTGGCAGTGCGCAGCCAAACAACACGCCAGTTTGCATGTTCAGTGAATCGGGCAAAAGGTAACAGCGATTTTCAGATACCACCGAGTATTCACTGAATGTGGTGACACCACCAGAATTAATCGTGCCTATTGGAGAATTATATTTTGCACCGGGAGCATCAATGCCCTTCCCCTTAAGCCATCCGAGAACCACTTTGTCTCCAGCGCTAACTTTTCTTACGTCTTGGCCAGTGTCAATGACAATTGCAGTTGCTTCATGACCGAGAAAATGGGGAAGCCAGCGGTCTTCCCCGCGCTTACCCTGAACTTCCATCAACTGGCTGTGACAAATCCCAGTGTAGATGATTTTTACGAGCACCTGTCCCCGGCCAAGTCGAGGTACTTGAATATTGGAAACAAGCGCAAGTGGTTTTCCTGTTTGTGTTAAAACGGCACCGGTAAATTGCATACTAGGAACCTGTGATAATGACTTTTAGTGATATTGTATCGACATATTATTGGAATGTATGAGGAAACTTATGCAAATTTATCTTCAGTTAAAGACGCGAGTGCAAAACAAGTATGTAAATGGGTAATAAGGGATGCAGAGCAATACGTTTTAATCAAAAAAACAGCGTGTTTTTTCGCCTTGTGCTATGATTAAATATCGAACAGGAGGGCTTCTATGATAAATTTAAACAGCGATTCATCCGCATCATCATCATTACTGCAACAGGTTCAGGAAAAGCAAACGAACCTGATGGAGAAACTTGCGTCTGGAAAGCGTGTGAACAGTGCCTCCGACGGCGCCGCTGCGCAGCAGATCATCGACAGGCTCACTTCTCAGGTCGAAGGTAATCGCCAAGCGATTAATAATGCTTACGACGGCATCTCGTTGGCACAGGTTGCAGAAAGTGGTTTGTCTGGTATCAACGAAGATGTTTCACGTATTCGTGAACTGACTTTACAAGCGGGCAACGGTATTCTCAATGATGCCGATAAACAGGCCATTCAATCTGAAATTACACAGCTTCAGGACAATATCAGTCAGACCATTGAGCAAACCACTTTTGCGGGAAAGCCTCTGCTCAGCAGCGATGGCGAAATTAGCTTTCAGGTAGGCGCTAACGCAGGTCAACAGGTTGGGGTTAATACATCGGATGTAGGCAGTAATCTTACTGACCTGCTAAATATCGATGTTACATCAGGTGATTTGGATTCAGTACTCGAAGCTGCGGATGCAGCGTTGGAAACTGTAGGTGCCGCGCAGTCAGATTTAGGCGCGACGCAGAATCAGCTGGCGAGTACAGCACGTAATTTGAGCCAGGCCGATGTAAATACATCGGAAGCGCGAGGCAGAATTCAAGATCTTGACTACGCCCAGGCAGCGTCAGAAAATGCTGCCAATAGTGTGTTAGGGCAGGCTGCCACGGCCGTTCAAGCGCAAGCTAACCAGCAACAAGGTCAGGTATTAGCGTTGCTGAACTAGTGAGTCTGCGCTTGTAGGAAATTTAAACAAAAAAGCAGGTTGGCCTGCTTTTTTGCGTTTAGAAAGCGAATGGGTGTTTGCGAACTTATCTTTTACCGCTACAATCAGACAGATGCGCTAAACTGTAAATAATAAAAACGCGTTCTAGAGGAATTGATGAAGGAAATTCTGCTCGTTAGTGATAACGGCGAACTCATTCAAAAACTGGAAACGGTTATCACTTTTATGGGTGAGGCTTGTTACGGCCAGTCATTTGCTGATTGTTTGAATTATCTGAATACGCATTCCGTTGAAGCCGTTTTGGTTGACGCCAGTGGTGGTGAGCAGCTTCAAGCATTGGTTGCGCAATTTCCACACATTCCTTTTGTTGCTATTCAATCTCGTGATGGCCAGATAACAGCGAACTGCAATTTAGTCAGTTGTGTCACATTACCGATTACCTACCCTGTGCTTACCCAGGCTATCCATCGCTGTCAGGAATATACCCGCCACCGACCAGGCCATACGAAAACCGCAGGTATGAAAACCCGTCTTTTCCGCAGTTTGGTTGGGCGTAGTCAACAAATTCAAATTGTACGACAGTTAGTCGAGCAAGTTGCACCCACTGACGCGACAGTTTTGATCCTTGGTGAATCTGGCACCGGAAAAGAAGTTATCGCCCGGAATGTACATTTCATGTCTGCTCGCCGAGACGGGCCCTTTATTCCAGTAAACTGTGGTGCTATTCCCGGCGAACTGTTGGAAAGTGAATTATTCGGACATGAAAAAGGTGCGTTCACCGGCGCGATTAGTGCGCGTAAAGGTCGTTTCGAACTCGCAGAAGGCGGTACGCTGTTTTTAGACGAAATAGGTGATATGCCGCTGCAAATGCAAGTTAAGTTGTTGCGCGTTTTACAGGAAAGAACCTTTGAGCGCGTAGGTGGGCACACGCCAATTCAGGCGAATGTTAGAATTATCGCTGCTACACACCGGAACTTGGAAACCATGATTCGGGATGACAAATTCAGAGAGGATTTGTATTACCGATTAAACGTTTTTCCCATTGATAGCCCCGCATTACGTGACCGCCGAGAAGATATTCCACTGTTGTTGCAAGAGCTCATCAGTCGAATTCAGGGTGATGGCGTGTCTGTTGTGAAGTTTACCGAGATGGCCATATCCTCACTTATGGAACACGACTGGGCCGGTAATGTCCGCGAACTTTCCAATCTGGTTGAACGGCTTAGCATACTCTATCCCGCGCAAATCGTTGATATTCAAGATCTCCCAGCTAAATATCAGTATGGAGATATACAGGTTTACGAACCAGATTACCCCGAAGAGCTACTTGAACGAGATGCCTTTAATGCGTTATTTGCTGAATCTGCGGCGGATGAAGCAAGCCGAGACAGTGATCAAGGGGCAACACCACCGGGGTATTCTCACAGCGAAGATTCTTCTCAACTGCCTGAAGAGGGCGTAAATTTGAAGGAATATCTGTCGGAGCTTGAGATTAATCTCATTATCCAGGCGTTGGAGCAACAAGACTGGGTTGTGGCAAGGGCAGCCGATAAACTCGGTATGCGTCGCACGACCTTGGTCGAAAAAATGCGCAAGTATGATATTCACCGTGAAGAATCAGTGTCGTCAGATAATTGACAACATTCTCATCCATACAGATCATCATAACTCACTGATTTTAAATAAAAATAAAACTGGCACACCAAATGCATTGACTCGTTTATGACGTAATGTCTGGTTTTTGACGAGGTTTCTAATGGCATATGATGGGCAAGGTTTCGCTGGTTTACTCCAGGGGTCTGAGCAGTTTTCTGAATTTCACTTTGGTGCCGGAACACCTTCATCTCACGCAACAGAAGATGTGCCAAGCTTGAAAAAACAAGCCAGTCGGCTGTCTCACTTACTCAAGGTGATGCCCGCGGGTGTTATTGTCATTGACGGTCATGGAATCGTGAGGCAAGCCAACGACCAGGCGCGGGATTTGCTCGGAGAACCGCTGGAAGGGCAAGTGTGGCGAACCATTATCAGTCGTTCGTTTAAACCACGGGCTGACGACGGCCATGAAGTGTCGTTAATAGACGGCCGTCGGGTTAAGTTGTCTATTACCCCGTTGGAAAACGAGCCAGGACAACTCATTGTTCTTACCGATCTGACCGAAACCCGCCAACTACAAGCCAGAGTCAGTCACATGCAGCGCTTATCAGCTCTTGGCAAAATGGTTGCTTCTTTGGCGCATCAAATCAGAACACCACTTTCTGCAGCTATGCTCTACGCTGCAAACATGAAACGCAAGGGGTTGGGTGAAGCGGCAACCATGAACTTTGCTGATAAACTTTCGTTGCGCCTAAAAGAACTGGAAAGCCAGGTTAACGATATGCTGCTTTTTGCAAAATCTGGAGAAGAGCAGGTGGTCGCAGACATTTCTTTGGAACAATTGAAAGCGGCCATTGAACCTACGGCTACCTCCCTGGCTCAGCAGGCTGAATTGCAGCTCGTGTTTCGTGATTTTGACCAAAGCTCACTACTGAGAGGTAATATTACTGCTTTACAGGGCGCGCTACTCAATCTTATACATAATGCCGCTCAGGTGAGTATTAAAGGGGGGTGTGTCACTGTTTCTGCAAGTGAGCGCAACGGGATGCTCATTCTGTCAGTCACTGATGCTGGACCAGGTGTGCCAGATTCATTGCGAGATAAAATATTTGAACCCTTTTTCACGACCAAGACCCACGGCACAGGTCTTGGTTTGGCGGTAGTGAAGTCGGTGGCCACTGCCCACAAGGGGCAATTAAGTGTTGTCAATTTGCCAGCAGGTGGTGCGTGTTTTTCTCTTACCTTGCCCTTAATTCAAAAAAGCACTCTGGTTCAGTCCGCTGACGTTACAGGAGAAGTTTCATGAGTCAAACTACTATTCTCATTGTTGAAGATGACGCGGGTTTGCGTGAAGCCTTGCTCGATACATTGCTGTTGGCCGACTATCGTGTTGTTGAGGCAAGCAGTGCCGAAAGTGCCTTGCTTCAGCTTGGCGAGCATAAAATCGATTTGGTAGTGAGCGATATCCAAATGGGTGAGATGAATGGCCTTACACTGCTTAAAAATATTAAATCTCGTTACCCGCAGATGCCAGTACTGTTGATGACGGCCTATGCCACTATTGATGATGCGGTTCAGGCAATGCGCGATGGTGCCACCGACTATTTGTCAAAGCCATTTGCGCCTGAAGTTTTGTTAAATCTGGTAAGCAGGTATGCACCAGCAAACAGAGTTGAGTCTCGCACACCTGTTGTGGCTGATCCATCCAGTATTCAGTTGTTGGCTCTGTCGAGGAAAGTGGCAGGCACTGATGCGACCGTGATGGTCTTAGGGCCAAGCGGCTCAGGAAAGGAAGTGCTCTCGCGTTATATTCACGACCAATCCGCCCGGGCCGGGGAAGCATTTGTTGCCATTAACTGTGCGGCGATACCAGAAAACATGCTGGAAGCTACCCTATTTGGCTACGAAAAAGGTGCGTTCACCGGTGCAATTCAGGCGTGCCCGGGTAAGTTTGAACAAGCGCAAAACGGCACTATTCTCCTTGATGAAATTACCGAAATGGATTTAGCCCTACAGGCGAAATTACTTCGGGTTTTACAGGAAAAAGAAGTTGAGCGTTTAGGTGGTCGTAAAACCATTTCACTTAACGTCAGGGTGATTGCTACCAGTAACCGTGATTTGCGTCAGGCTGTAGAAGCCGGCGAATTCAGGGAAGATTTGTATTATCGCCTCAATGTATTTCCTATTGTATGGTTACCACTGGCGCAGCGGCCGGGTGATATTGTGCCCTTGGCAGAACATCTGATTAGTCGGCATCACCCCCATAATCAGAAAATTATGCTGTCTGGTGCGGCGCGAAATAAGCTCAATCAGTATAACTGGCCGGGCAATGTACGAGAACTGGATAATGTCATTCAACGGGCGCTAATTTTGTGTGATGGCGATATGATTGAATCGTCCGATCTTATGATTGATATGGCTGCTACGTTGGCTAGCCATCAAAGCTTGCAGCCGCAAGAACAGGAAGATGACAGCAAGTTGGGCTCTGAATTGCGTCAACAAGAACATCAAATTATTTTGGACACACTTCAGTTGTGCAACGGCAAGCGAAAAGACGTTGCTGAAAAGCTGGGAATTAGCCCTCGTACTCTGCGTTACAAACTCGCCAGAATGCGCGAAGAAGGAATTGACGTTCCCGCGTAACCACCTTCTATCTTATTTCAGGCATAGCAACGCCATGCCTGAGCCTCTCGCCACGGTCTAGTACTGTGGCTTTTTTCGACTGACCCTATCTCCGCTGTCATTTATTTGGCGAACATCTCAAGTGATTGATTAATAGATGATATTTAAACTTGGTATCAGACTTGCTTTTGTCTGTTTAAGAAGCAAGAGTCAGACAAGTTTCTGACAGTTATTTAATTTCAGGAGTGGTTATGGACGTCAAGGCCAATAGTTTGTATCAGGAAATGCAAGCCATGATAGGGCAAACTCGTCTGCAGGCTACCGAGTTACCTCAGCAATCATTGGATGGCGTCAACACGTCTGCCAACGATTTTTCCGTCATGCTAAAAAATGCTATCGATGGCGTAAATAATATGCAGATGGAGTCAAAGTCCATGCAACAACGCTTCGAGATGGGAGACCCTTCACTGAGTTTGGCGGAAGTGATGGTCACCAAAGAAAAGGCGAGTATTGCTTTTGAAGCGACTGTTCAGGTGAGAAATAAAGTACTTGAAGCCTACAAACAAATCATGAACATGCCGGTTTAGTGGAGTATTAGGTTATGGCTGAAGCAACGGGTACCAATCTAACGGTGACTGACTCCAGTGACGAATTGACCACGAGTGAGGCTGAAAATAAATCCGGTTTTATGGATACACTTGGCAGTGCCGACATGATGCGTCAAATGGCGCTTGTTGTGGTGCTGGTTATCTGCGTGGCCATTGCGGTGTTTATTCTTATTTGGGCCCAGGAACCCGATTACCGGCCTTTGGCAAAAATGGAAACCGAGGAACTGATTGAAACCCTCGATTATCTCGACGCCAATCAAATTGACTACCAGTTGCAAGGCAACACAATTTACGTGCGCACCGATGAATTTCAATCTGTTAGATTGGGGATGACCCGGCAAGGCTTGGTACGTGCAGATGACGCTGGTACCGATATCATTATGCAGGATATGGGGTTTGGTGTGTCGCAGCGGGTGGAAGTAGAGCGGTTGAAGCATGCGCGCGAACAACAAATTGCCGCCACCATTGAGGACATGGACAGTATTCAGAAAGCACGGGTTTTACTGGCGATGCCCAAGGAAAATGTCTTTGCACGCAGGGAGAAAAAAGCCAGCGCAACCGTGGTATTAACGGCGAAACGAGGTAAAGTTATTGCCGGTGAAGAGGTGGACGCGGTTATCGATATCGTAGCTTCAGCTGTGCAAATGATGGAACCGTCCCGAGTGACTGTTACCGACAGCAACGGACGGCTATTAAACTCGGGCTCACAAGATTCTATGAGTGCCCGTGCCCGCAAGGAATATGAAGTAGAGCGCCAACGCGAACAAAAGTACCTCGAGAAAATTGATGCGATTCTTATTCCTGTATTGGGTATTGGCAACTATACGGCCCAAGCTGACGTCACCATGGACTTTACTGCCATGGAGCAAACACAGCGTACTTATAATCCAGATTTACCTGCTGTTCGCAGCGAAATGTCCATAGAGTCGAGTAGCGTGGGCTCTATCGCGGGAGGAATTCCCGGAGCACTAAGTAATCAGCCTCCACTGGATTCTGCTATACCGGAAAATGCTGTGGCAGGCGACGGACAAAGCTTGCCAGTACCGGGGCGTAACAATCGCGAAACCCAGAAAAACTATGAACTTGACACCACCATTAGTCATACGAAGAAACAAACTGGGGTAGTAAGGCGCTTAAGTGTATCTGTGGCGGTAGACCACGACCGGGTTGTTGCCGAGGATGGTAGCGTAACGACGACGCCAAAAAGTCAGGAGCAGTTACTCAACATTCGCAGGTTGTTGCAGGGAGGTATTGGGTTTGACGTGGCCAGGGGAGATTCACTGGAAGTGGTGAGTGTGCCATTTACCCGAATGGACGAAGAAGGCCTTGAAGAGGTGCCTTTCTGGGAACGTCCTGAAATGTTGCCTATACTGAAGCTTGTGGTGGGTGGTCTAATTATCATCGTGCTTATCCTGTTTGTGATCAGACCGATGCTGCGCCGATTAATAAACCCTGAAGATACCAAAGACGCAGAGAACTTTGATGCTGATGAAGGACTGGATTTGGGCGACGATACAATTAGCATGTTGTCGCAGGAGTTTGACGAGGGGCAGGTTGGCTTTGCCGCTGATGGCTCGTTGATGTTACCCGACCTCCACAAAGACGAAGATGTTCTTAAAGCCGTGCGTGCGCTGGTGGCCAACGAGCCGGAGTTGTCAGCACAGGTTGTTAAGGGCTGGTTGATGCAAGACGATTAAGGGTCAGCATAATGCCTGAAGAATTAGCCAATAGCGGCGAACAAAGCTACGACATCAGTAAGCTTGAAGGTATTGAGAAAGCAGCTATTCTGTTGCTGAGTTTGTCCGAAGAGGACGCCGCGCAGATTTTAAAGCATCTTGAACCTAAGCAGGTCCAGAAGCTCGGTGCAGAAATGGCAAAAGTCGACGATATGACTCAGCCGAAGATCACCTCGGTGCACAAGCATTTTATCGATGAAATTCAAAATTACAGTACCATTGGATTCCAGAGCCAGGACTTTGTCAAACGCGCGCTCACTGCAGCACTTGGTGAAGACAAAGCGGCAAATCTGATTGACCAAATTTTAATGGGCAGTGGCGCAAAAGGGCTCGACTCCCTTAAATGGATGGATTCAAAACAGGTCGCCAGTATTATTCGCAACGAGCACCCGCAAATTCAAACCATCGTGCTTTCCTATCTGGAACCCGAGCAAAGCGCTGAAATTCTGGCGCAGTTCCCGGAAAAAGTACGGTTGGATTTGCTCATGCGTATAGCTAATCTGGAGGAGGTTCAACCTGCGGCACTGCAAGAGCTGAATGAAATCATGGAAAAACAATTCGCAGGTCAGGCCGGTACACAAGCGGCCAAAATGGGCGGCTTGAAATCTGCTGCTGACATTATGAACTACCTGGATACGTCTATTGAAGGGCAATTGATGGATGCCATACGCGAGCAGGATGAAGAAATGAGTCAGCAAATTCAGGATCTAATGTTTGTCTTCGACAACCTGATTGATGTGGATGATCGTGGTATTCAAGCTATTTTGAGGGAAGTTCAGCAGGATTCACTGCTTAAAGCGATTAAAGGGGCAGATGAAGAGCTCAAAGATAAAATCGCGAAAAACATGTCCAAACGGGCTGCTGAAATGCTTATGGACGATTTGGAAGCCATGGGGCCGGTTCGCTTATCTGAAGTGGAAACGGCGCAAAAAGAAATTTTGTCTGTTGCCCGTCGACTGGCTGATTCCGGTGAAATTATGCTGGGCGGTGGTGGCGGTGAAGAGTTCCTGTAACCGGCCTTGTTTCGCGGAGTTTTCATGAGTGATAAGCCCCATTCGGACGATGAATTCCTGGAAGCGAAATCCTGGGATCTCCCTTTTCTTTCTGTTGAAAAAAGCGCAGAAGAGCAGGGAAAAACCAATGCGTTAAATCGTCGCAGTGATTGGAAATACGAACCACCAGAGCCTGAGGAAGAGGAAATTCAACCTCCAACTATGGAGGAAATTGAAGCAATCCGCCAAGCGGCCCATGACGAAGGATTTAACGAAGGAAAACAAGCTGGGTTTGAACAAGGTCAGGCTGCCGGCTTTGAAGAAGGTAAGCAAGCCGGCTACGCAGAAGGCTTGCAACTTGGAAAAGATGAAGGGCTGCAGCAAGGAGAAGCGCACATAAACGAACTCGCCAGTGCGTGGTCGGCTCTCGCCGATAATCTTGCTGCACCTCTGGCACAAGTAAACGATGATACCCGCAGGCAGTTAGTCAAGCTTGCTGTCGCCTTGTCCCGAGCGGTGGTTCGCACCGAGGTTACCACAAACGAAAGCTGTATTCTGCAGGCCTTGTCCGAAGGTCTTAAAGCTCTGCCAGCCAGTGAAACAAATTATCAAATCGCGATGCATCCAGATGACATTGAACTGGTAAAAAGCCATTACGGCGAAGATTCGGTGTCAGAAAAAGGGTGGCAACTCATAGAAACGCCCGCAATGGCAAGGGGCGGATGCGATATTACCACCGCACAAAATGCCGTGGACGTATCCATAGAACGTCGTTGTCGGGATGTGTTGGATAAATTCCTACTGGAACAGGGTCTGGCCAATGAGTAGTCCGTGGGGAAATTACTTTGAAAACCTCACTGGTGATATCCCTCAGCCCCCCGTCGTTGCGGCGGGAAAATTGGTGCGGGGAATTGGTTTGACCCTAGAGGCAGTGGGTTGTCAATTACCGGTGGGCAGCCAGTGTATGGTGCAAACTGTCGAAGGTGAAATTGAAGCTGAAGTCGTGGGGTTTGCCGAGAATATTACTTATCTCATGCCTACCGAGGCAGTGCGGGGGATTGTTCCCGGCTCCAGAGTTCTGCCGTTAAACCGGGAAAGTGGGTTGGCTGTCGGGCTGGGGTTACTCGGCCGGGTTGTAGATGGCAATGGTCAACCTTTAGACGGTCTTGGGCCGGTGAAGGCCGATACGCGAGTACCCGTTGCACGTCCTCCTATGAACCCCCTTAGCCGCAGGCAGATTTCACAACCGATGGATGTCGGGGTGCGAGCTATCAATGCCCTCAATACGGTTGGTGTAGGACAAAGAATGGGCTTGTTCGCAGGGTCAGGTGTGGGTAAGTCTGTGTTGCTGGGAATGATGACCCGAGGTTGCGAAGCCGACGTGGTCGTGGTCGGTTTGGTGGGAGAGCGGGGGCGCGAGGTAAAAGAATTTATTCACGACATTCTCACCGAAGAAGAGCGCAAGCGGGCAGTGGTCGTTGCTGCTCCTGCGGACACTTCGCCGCTAATGCGTCTAAAAGGGTGTGAAACGGCGGTTTGTATCGCGGAGTATTTTCGCGATCAGGGTATGAACGTATTGTTACTCATCGACTCTTTAACGCGCTATGCTATGGCCCAGCGCGAAATTGCGTTGGCCGTTGGCGAGCCTCCTGCTACAAAGGGTTACCCACCTTCTGTGTTTGCGCGTTTGCCTGCATTGGTGGAACGGGCTGGCAATGGAAGTGACACGCAAGGTTCTATAACTGCATTTTACACAGTACTCACAGAAGGGGACGATTTACAGGATCCTATTGCCGATGCGGCAAGAGCTATCTTAGACGGCCACGTTGTGCTATCGCGAAGCCTGGCTGATAGTGGACATTACCCGGCCATCGATATTGAAGCATCGATAAGTCGTGTTATGCCTATGGTTACCAGTGATGAACACATGCAGCAGGCAAGACGTATTCGCCAGGTTTATTCCACTTATAAGCAAAACAAAGATCTCATCTCCATCGGTGCTTATGCTAAAGGTTCTGATCCGAGAATCGACCTTGCCATTCGTGCAGAACCTGCAATTAACGCATTTTTGCAACAGGGGATGAAACAAGTGCTCACGTATGACGATTGCCTGCAAGGCATGACAGCGCTTGCCGGTGGGTTAGGGAAAGGCTGATGGCATCGAAACAGTTAATACTTGTGGCCCGCTTCGAAAAAGAAAAGGAACAAAAAGCGGCGCAACTCTATCAGATGGCACAACAACAAGTTGCTCAGCAACGACAAAAGTTGTCCAGTCTACAGCAGTATCGGCTTGACTATTTGCGTCAAATTCAGCTAAACGCGAAAGGTGGCGTAGGCGCCAAAGCTTACCATCAGCATCTCACATTCGTCGGACAATTGGAAAAAGCCTGTCAACAGCAGCTAAATGTTATCTCAAAAGCCACATTGGCAGCCGACCAAAGAAAGCGGGCTTGGCTGGAGCAGCAAAAACGCAGAAAGGCGGTTGATTTATTGCTGGAGAAAAAAGCTCAGGACGCGACTGCAAAAGCTAACCGGGCTGAACAGGCGATGATGGACGAGTTTGCCATGCAACGTCACTTTCGGGCCCACCACGCTAAATAACGTCTCAGTTGCAGGACAAGCAACACGGGTCATATTTTTCTGTATATTGCAAAAACTTATGCGAAATTCCGGTCAACCTCTCACAGTTGGAACAGCTCTTGCTCAAGTATTAGTGTCCAAAATTCCAACCCCGTCGAATCGCTGCTTTTTTGACACTAAAGCCGGCAAACAGGGGGAAGAGGTGCAAGTTAATGATGCAACAAGTTGCCACGAAGAGTTCAGATATTGCCGCGTTGCCGATAGCGATCGACACGGGTAAAACTGCAGATACAGCCGGTGAAAATTCGACGGCGTTTGCAGAAGCTTTCGCACAAGCTAATCCCGAGAATAAAAGTAGCGCGAATAAGGCGAAAAATGCGGATGATGTTACTGACGTGCACTGGCGTAAGTCTGAAACGTCGGATAAAGCCAAAGAAAACTGGGTTAAGGCGGATGTGGATGCAGATGAGTTACCCGAAAAAAATGTCGTAAATGGAGATGCACGTGATGTCAGTCATGGGGACAAAGAAGATTTGCTAGCTGAGCCTGAGCAGCAACTGGTGGAATCAGAACGCCCCCATACACGCAATCAAACAGAAGAAACTGACTGGCTTGCTTATGTAGACTCCATACGCAACCAGGAAACAACATCCGGCGTTAAAATATCTGTGGACAACGGCGAAGAGCTTGTAACAGAGCTTGATGATGGGGATATCGCCCCGGCATTGCCTGAAGCCGCCTCTGATATTGCCGACGAGTTTGCTCATCTCATTGAATTGCTTAAAGGCACCCCTGAAACAAACGGGGAAGTGTCAAACCAGAGTGCAACCCAAGGCGACGAGATACAGGCCCTGGCTGACAAGATTATTGACGCGATTGCTACACTAATGGACGCGGAAAGCGAGTCAGAAGAGGGAGGGCAGCAAGCGCAAGTTGACAACACCGAGGTGACACAAATGGCGGCGGCATTGTTGGCGATGCTGGGTCATCATTCTGAGACAAAAAGCAAACGTGAAATAAGTGGGTCTGAGGCACAAACGGCAGCAGGTACTGAAACGGATGTTTCTAGTGATGCCGGTCTGCTGGTGGCTATGCTCCAAGCTGAACTTTCCGGCGATACTCAGGGGCAAGCGGGCAGCGATAACCAGCCTAAAAGCGAAACCGGGTCGGGGGCCGAGAACCTTGCCAAGGTGCTGGCCGGCATGGGTGACAGCTCCGGGGATAGCGACATTAACATAGATCAAGTAACGACTGCTTTGATCTCTGATGGAAAAGATGCAACCCGGGAGATTGTCTCAGGCGCGATTGTTGAACGCGTTGCTGCTGCCTTACCAGCAGGCGTGAGTGACAGCCAAAAAACGGAAATGAAGCAGAGTATTGCAGAAGCGGTTAGTCAGTATCAAAAAGGACTATCCGAGCCCGGCACAGAAACCGCGACCTTAGAGAGTGTGATCACTCAGGAAATCGTCAATGCGGAAGTGATGGGGCGGGAACAGGCAGAGCAACTGGTTAGTGCTGAGTTGAGACAAATTGGTATGCTCGCGGCAGTGGCGATCAATGTTACGCAAAGTACCACGTCGTCTGCGTCAACGTTACAAAGTGCGGGTCAAACTTCGATAAGTGCAGTGAACGAGGTACAACAAATTACCGCAGAGCAACACGATAAACATATTCAAGACAACAATAAGCCAGTGAATATTCATCAGCCGGAAGGTCAGCAACAGCTGGCAGAAAAAATTCGTTGGATGGTGAATGCCAGAAACGCAATGGCTGAGATTCGTCTCGATCCTCCTGAGCTTGGGAGTATGCAGGTTAGGGTGAACGTGGCAGGCGATTCGGCATCAGTAAGTTTTGTGGTGCAATCTCCACAGGCAAAAGAGGCTTTGGCACAGGCCGAGCCAAGGCTGCGTGATATGCTGGCTGAGCAGGGAATTGCGTTAGGCGAATCGGTTGTCAGTCAACAGCAGCAACAAGGGACTGGCGACGGGCAGTCCGGCAACGGCCCGGGAGGACAGGGTGAGTTTGCCGGTGAACCTGATGACGATACGCAAATTAGCGAACAGCCGTTAACCAGACAGGCGCAAGGTGGCATCGACGACTATGCTTAATGGTGCATGCGCATATTTGATGTGTGTTGCACATTATCTTTAATGTCTCATAATACTCGCGAAAATGGTTGAAAAGGCGTAATCCATGGCAGACGAAGAGTTACAAATTGAAGAAGAAGGTGGCAAGAAAAGCAAGTTGATGCTGATTGTCATCATTGTTGTCGTACTTCTCGGTGGGGGCGCAGCTGCTTATTTCTTTCTGTTTGCTGGCGAGGATGAACCCGCCGCGGCGCAACTCGCTGAAGGTGAAGGCGGCGCGCTAGTGGCTGACGAAACTGAAAATACCTCAGGCAGTGCCGAAGTGGGCAGCGCGCTGTACGTGGCTATTCCTCAGCCAATCACTTTTCACATTCCAGGCAGCGGTCGGGAAAGAACGGTGCAAATTAAAATTCAATTATTAGTGCGCGGAAGCGAAAATGAGGAAGCGGCGAAGGTCAATATCCCGCTAATTCAGGGAACCCTTTTAAAAGTGTTTAGTTCCAGTAACGCAGACGATTTAGTTACCGAAGCCGGAAAAATAGAACTGCGGGAAAAAGCGCTGGAGGAAGTGCAGGCTGCGATGAAAAAGTACACGGGCTCAGATGTGGTAGAGCAAGTGTTATTTACCGGCTTTGTGATGCAATAACAGGATAACACGGTGAGCGATTTACTATCACAAGATGAAATTGACGCGCTACTACACGGTGTTGATGACGTCGAAGAAGAAGAGGTCTCCGAAACCCCATCCGATGCGTCGGCCCTGGAGTATGACTTCTCCTCGCAGGACCGCATTGTTCGTGGGCGAATGCCGACACTGGAAATTGTCAATGAACGGTTTGCCCGGCATTTGCGGGTGAGTCTGTTCAATATGATGCGGCGTTCAGCCGAGGTGTCCATTAACGGCATACAGATGATCAAATTTGGTGAGTATATTCATACCTTGTTTGTGCCTACCAGCTTGAACATGGTGAGGTTCCGTCCTCTAAAAGGCACGGGGCTCATTACCATGGAAGCCCGGTTAGTGTTTATTTTGGTGGACAACTTCTTCGGAGGGGATGGACGCTATCACGCGAAAATAGAAGGAAGGGAGTTTACGCCAACTGAGCGACGGATTATCCAGATGTTGCTCAAAATCATTTTTGAAGACTACAAAGAGGCCTGGGCGCCGGTGATGGATGTGTCGTTTGAGTATCTTGACTCAGAAGTAAATCCAGCAATGGCAAACATCGTTAGTCCCACGGAAGTGGTGGTCATCAGCTCTTTCCATATTGAGTTGGACGGAGGGGGCGGCGATTTTCACGTATCTTTGCCTTATTCGATGTTGGAACCCATCAGAGAGCTGTTGGATGCAGGCGTACAAAGCGATAAAGAAGATACTGATCTTAGGTGGAGCAAAGCCTTGCGGGATGAAATTCTCGATGTTCACGTGGCCCTAACCACACATATGCTTGAGGTTGATGTACCGCTGCGAGAGGTAATGGAATTTAAGGCCGGCGATATTATTCCGGTTGAAATGCCAGAACACATTACCGTACTGATAGAAGATCTGCCTACATTCAGAGCGAAACTGGGGCGTTCCCGGGACAATCTGGCACTGAAAATTTCAGACAAAATCCCCAGACCGACGTCAGTTAAGTCGGAACTACAACTGTTAACACGTGGCGGGCGCGTTATTGATAATGACGCAGAGCTACAAGTACTTGAAGAAGACCTGTGACACAGGTTGCAAATAAAGAGGCAATGTCATGAGTGAAAATGACGGAATGGACGATTGGGCAGCAGCCATGGCCGAACAGGCAGATGCCGAGGCGGGGGATGGAGAAGGTAATGACGACGTTCAGGTGGCCGAACTGGATGAACTTACCGACGACGCGCCCATCACCCAAGAAGAAAAGAAGAAACTGGATACCATTTTAGATATTCCGGTTACCATTTCTATGGAAGTGGGACGAAGCCAGATAAGTATCCGCAACCTGCTACAATTGAACCAAGGGTCCGTGGTTGAGCTTGACAGGGTGGCAGGCGAACCACTGGATGTTTTGGTAAATGGCACGTTGATTGCTCATGGAGAAGTAGTAGTCGTCAACGATAAATTTGGTATTCGGTTAACGGATGTTATTAGTCAAATCGAGAGAATTAAGAAGCTCAGGTAAAACGCTTTCTAAAACAGGGGGTTGCGTTATGCTGCCCCTATTATTTAGCCACGCAGCTGTAGCAGACAGCGGCAGTTCAATTACAAATCCCACGTCAGTACTGTCAATTTTCCTATCATTACTTTTGGTTGTGGGGATTATTTTCTCCCTCGCATGGCTTATGCGTCGGTTTAATGTCACTCATGCCAGTAGCGGTCAAATGAAGGTGGTGGCGAGTATGGTAGCCGGTACCCGAGAACGCATTATGGTAATTCAGGTTGGCGATGAACAGCACATAGTTGGGGTAACTGCTCATACTATTAATCATCTGGCAAAGCTGGAGACGCCGTTGTCCCCGCCAGAGCCATTGTCCTCTCAGGGGGCTGACTTCAAAGAAAAACTCATAAAGGCCATGGCGGGCACCCTCAACCCATCAGTAAAAGAAGGCAGACAAGATGAAAAATAGTTGGTTTACGGCCGGGTTTTTCACGCTGTTGCTTTGTGTATTATTGGCTACACCAGCTTGGGCACAACAGGGTATTTCCGCCGTTACTGTTACCACTAACCCCGATGGCTCGCAGGATTACTCCATGACGTTGCAAGCACTGTTCATTATGACAGCGCTCAGTCTGATCCCGGCGTTTATCATGATGATGACCTCCTTTACCAGAATTATTGTGGTGCTGTCGATTTTGCGGCAGGCGATTGGTTTGCAGCAATCGCCATCAAATCAAATTCTCATCGGCGTCAGTTTGTTTCTTTCTATGTTTATTATGACACCGGTTTTTGAAGAGGTGAACGAGCGGGCGCTTCAGCCATACCTTGAGGAGACAATGACAGCAAGAGAGGCGTTAGATGAGGCCGCGCAGCCTATGAGGGCATTTATGTTGTCGCAAACCCGGGTAAAAGATCTGGAGACCTTTGTGCGGATTGCTGGTGATGAGGATAAATATCAGGAGCCGGCAGATGTTCCGATGACGATTCTTATCCCGTCTTTTGTGACCAGTGAACTGAAAACAGCATTTCAAATTGGATTTATGCTGTTCATACCGTTTCTCATTATCGATCTGGTTGTCGCTTCAATATTAATGGCCATGGGTATGATGATGCTGTCACCAATGATAGTGTCGTTGCCGTTTAAGCTGATGCTGTTTGTGTTGGTGGACGGCTGGAACCTAATTTTCGGCACGCTGGCTACCAGCTTCGGGATGGGGGTCTAGGGCATATGTCACCTGAAGTTTTTGTTGAAATTCTTCGCGAGTCAATGTTTATGGTTATATTGCTGGTATCTGCTGTGATTGTACCAAGTATGATCGTTGGTTTAATTGTCGCTGTGTTTCAAGCCGCCACGTCCATTAATGAGCAAACCATGAGCTTTCTGCCGCGTTTAATAGTCACCTTGTTGGCACTGAGTTGGGGAGGAAACTGGCTGGTGGAAAAGGTCATGGACTTCACATTTCATATGGTAGACCAAATCCCTCAGGTGGTCGGTTAGTTTTTCATGAATGTCGAGCTTGCCACCGTCAATCAGTTTCTCGCTGACATGCTACTGCCATTTATGCGCATTAGTGGCATGTTTGCAGCTATGATTGGTTTGAGTGCTAAATCCATTCCCACGACGGTAAGAGCACTGCTCGCTATCTTTTTAACTCTGGTAATTATGCCAGTGGTGAAACCAGTACCCGTTGATAACCTGGTTGATGTGGCAGCTTTCGTCGTGGTAATACAACAACTCATTATTGGTATTGCCATTGGGTTTATTTCGATGATGGTGCTCAATACCTTTGTTCTTGCCGGACAGATAATTGCAATGCAAACAGGGCTTGGTTTTGCCTCAATTGTCGATCCGGTAAACGGGATTAACGTACCGGCCGTGGGCCAGTTTTATCTCATACTGGCTACCTTGTTGTTCTGGACGATGGATGGTCATTTGGCCATGATACAAATGATTACCATGAGTTTTGATGCCTTTCCCATTGGCGAAGTATGGTGGACAAAAGAGCAATTTCAAAGCATTGCTGAGTGGGGAGCATGGATGTTTATTTCCGCTGTGACCATTTCTTTGGCTCCCATTGTCTCTTTGCTCATCGTTAACCTGGCTTTTGGTGTGATGACAAAAGCTGCCCCCCAGTTAAACATTTTTAGTATTGGTTTTTCCATCGCTCAAATTATGGGCCTTATCATTATATGGATAACCCTCGATAACTTTACGTCTCACTTTGCCAGTCAATGGCAGCGAGCTCAGCAGTTTATGTGTGAGCTCCTACAGATATGTCCTGTGTAAGGTAAGTAGATATGGCAGACGAACAGGAAAAAACAGAAGACCCCACGGGGAAGAAACTTGATGACTCCCGAAAGAAAGGGCGGCTGGCGCGATCCCGAGAGTTGTCCACCACGTTGGTTCTGGTTGTCAGCGGTGTGATGTTTTTGGTGATGGGCGGAACCATCGCCAAAGCGGTATTTGGCATGATGCAAAGTATGTTTCAGCTCTCGCGCTCGCAAACGTACGATACTACTTATATGTTTCAAGCATGGGGATTTGCCTTGACGTCGGTGGCCGGACCGGTACTCACTTACATGATAGTCGCCATGATCGCCGGCATTTACGGCTCTATTGCCTTGGGTGGTTACAATTTTACCTGGTATTCTGCGAAACCTAACTTTGCCAAAATGAACCCATTAGCAGGGGTTAAACGAATGTTTGGTGTCAATGGCCTGGTAGAGCTACTCAAGGCTTTCGCCAAATTTCTGGTTATTGGTTCTATGGCGTTTGGTGCATTGCTGTATTTTCAGGACGAAGCCTTGCACCTGGATATGGAGTTGTACCCCCTAAACCTGTTTCACGCGCTGGATATGTTGGAGTGGGCGTTTCTGATAATGACATTAGGGATGATTCCCATTGCAGCGTTTGACGTACCCTATCAGCTTTACAAACACAATAAAGAAATGAAAATGTCCAAACAGGAAGTAAAGGACGAACGCAAAAATGCAGATGGGAATCCGCAGGTTAAGAGTCGTATTCGCAAGTTGCAGTATCAGGCTGCCGCGCGTCGAATGATGCAGGAAGTGCCAAAAGCCGATGTTGTAGTAACTAACCCTACGCATTATTCTGTCGCACTTAAATACGACGACAACGGCGGCAGGGCGCCTGTTTTGGTCGCGAAAGGCGTAGATGAGCTGGCAATGCATATTCGTAAAATTGCCGACGCCCATGAGGTGCCAATTGTGCCCTCACCCATGCTGGCGCGGGCAATTTACTACTCGACAGAAGTTGAGCACGAAATACCCCACAAGCTATTTATGGCTGTGGCTCAGGTTTTGGCGTATGTCTTTCAGTTACGGGCGTTCAAAGCCGGTAAAGGCAAGCGACCTAAACCCCTTAAAAAAGATTTGCCCGTCCCTCCTGAATTACGTCGCTAAGCAGGCTAAATCGTACAAACTGGCATGGTAGTTGTAGAACTCTCTTCATACTCGAATTGAGCGTCAATTTTCTGTTAGCGAGATTTTCATACCATGCAGTTACCCGGTTACCTTCAGCGGTTTGATAAAGACCAGTTGCAAACCTTCACCAACGGATTGGGCGCACCTGTGGTACTTCTGGCAATCATGGGGATGGTTATTTTACCCATGCCGCCGTTTTTGCTTGATGTGCTGTTCAGTTTTAATATTGCGTTGAGTCTGGTTATTATTCTGGTTGCTGTATTCACACAGAAACCCGTAGATTTTGGCATTTTTCCCTTAGTCTTACTTATTGCAACTGTGCTGCGTCTTGCGCTGAATGTGGCCTCCACACGGGTGGTCTTACTGTATGGCCACGAGGGGGGGGATGCTGCAGGTAAAGTCATTGAAGCGTTTGGCGCGGTCGTTATTGGCGGTAACTACGCCGTCGGTGTCGTGGTATTTGCCATCCTCCTGATTATTAACTTTAAGGTAGTAACCGCTGGAGCAGGCCGTATATCAGAGGTAAGCGCTCGCTTTACTCTTGATGCTATGCCTGGAAAACAAATGGCCATTGATGCCGATCTCAATGCGGGTTATATCGATCAAGATGAAGCCCGCAGTCGCCGTGAAGAGATCACCGCAGAAGCCGATTTTTATGGTTCCATGGATGGTGCGTCGAAGTTTGTAAAAGGCGATGCTGTTGCGGGCTTGTTTATTATGCTCATCAACATTGTTGGTGGCCTGTTTATCGGTATGATTCAGCACGACTTATCGTTTGGTAATGCCCTTGAGGTTTATACTATTCTTACCATTGGTGACGGTTTGGTCGCGCAAATTCCATCCTTACTGCTTTCTGTGGCTACCGCCATTATTGTGACGCGGGAAAACGAAACCCAGGAGATGGGCAAGGAAATTCGCGCCCAGTTGGGCAATCCTCAGGCGCTGTATATTGCAGCCGCGGTATTATTTGTCATGGGCATTGTGCCCGGCATGCCACACATAGCTTTTCTGGGCTTTGCTGCAATAGCGGCAGGTTATGCCTACTGGCAGAATAACAGGGGGAAACGCGAAGCCGAGAAACCAGGTGTTCCGGTGAAATCAGAAGCCAGTGAGCAGATCACCCCTGAAATAAAAGAGTTGGGATGGGATGACGTACAGCAGGTGGATACCATTGGTCTTGAGGTTGGCTATCGGCTTATTCCATTGGTTGACAAAAGCCAGGGCGGTGAGTTACTTACCCGAATTAAAGGTGTCCGCAAGAAATTGTCACAGGAACTGGGTTTCTTGGTTCCTCCTGTTCATATTCGGGACAATTTAGACCTTGACCCCAACGCATATACGATCGCCATGCTAGGCGTGACCATTGGTGACGCTCAGGTGAGCCACGATGAAGAACTGGCAATTAACCCCGGGCAGGTGTTTGGACAACTCGACGGCCGTCCTACAAAAGATCCCGCATTTGGCCTGGATGCAGTATGGATCCGGCCAAATCAGCGCGAGCATGCCCAAACTCTTGGTTACACGGTGGTCGATGCTGCTACTGTGGTGGCCACTCATCTTAGCCAGCTTCTTAGCAACAACGCATATCAGTTACTGGGCCACGAGGAAACTCAACAATTACTTGATATGCTGGCCAAGCACAGTCCTAAACTTGTGGAAGGTCTGGTACCCGATATCCTGCCCTTGAGCACGGTAGTAAAAGTACTGCAAACCTTGTTATTTGAAGGGGTTCCTATTCGCGATATGCGCACGATTGTACAAACGCTTTCTGAGTATGGACCCCGTAGTCAGGACCCTGATGTACTTGTGTCGGCGGTTAGGATTGCGCTTAAACGCCTCATCATTCAGGAGATTAGCCAAGGCAATAAGGAAGTTCCCGTCATAACTCTGGCACCAGAGTTGGAACAAATGTTGCACCAGTCTCTACAAGCAGGTGGAGAAGAAGGTGCTGGCATAGAGCCAGGACTGGCCGACAGACTTCAGCAGTCTCTGCAGCAGGCCGCGCAGCAGCAAGAGTTGGAAGGCGAGCCCGCAGTCCTGTTGACATCAGGTATGTTACGACCGGTGTTGTCCCGATTCCTCAAGTATTCAGTCGCGGGATTACACGTGTTGTCATATCAGGAAATACCGGATGATAAACAAATTAAAATAGTCAGCTCAGTGGGTCAATAATCTGACACCGGGTGTGGAGAGGGTGAAATGAAAATCAGACGTTTTTTTGGTAAAGACATGCGCGAGGCACTGAGCCAGGTTAAAGCGGAACTGGGAAGCGATGCGGTTATCATGTCAAACAGAAAAGTGGCAGACGGCATCGAGCTGGTTGCCGCCTACGACAAAGAGCCGGAAGCCAAACTGAAGTTAACCCCCCGCCATGATACGGCAAAACCGGCCCAGCCTAAGGCCACTCCCACGCTAAGCGAAATTATTGGCGACGACGGCTCAGACAGTCTTCGCGCTTTGCTGGAGAAACAAACCGCAGCATCGGCACAACCTCAACGCACTTCTGCGTCGGCTAGTCAGCCTGGCACCGCGACTACAAGTGATGCAATGTCCTTCGATAACGCGCCATTATTTTCCGGTGATGCAGAACAGATTGAATCTATATTCGATACCCCAGCCTCGCAAATGAACCCCGAGTTTATCGCGCCGCAAAACGCTTCTCAATCTGCGGCATCGGGCAATGAACTCGATGGGATTAAAGCTGAACTGGCCTCCCTGCGCAGCGTATTGCAGCATCAGGTGGCTGACCTAATGGACGCTAAAAAGCGCCAGCAAAAACCTGTTCACAGTTACCTCATGCGGTGTTTAACCGGCATGGGCCTGAGTACACCACTTGCGGAGCAACTCGTGCATTATACGCCAGGTCACTATACGGAAAGAGAGGCCTGGGTGTACCTTCTTAATCTTTTAGCTAATCGCGTGAATGTCAGTGGAAATGATATTCTAAATCAAACTGGAGTCGTGGCTTTAGTAGGGCCAACTGGTACCGGAAAAACTACCACGGTAGCTAAGCTTGCTGCACGGTATGCGCAAAAGTACGGCGCGGAACAAGTGGCGATGATTACCATTGATACCTACCGTATTGCAGCTTACGAGCAACTGGCAACCTACGGTAAAATCATTGGTTGTACCACTAGAAAAGCACAAAGTAGTGAAGAATTATCAGAGCAACTCTTTCAGTTACGCCATAAACGGCTAATATTAATTGATACCGCGGGCTTCAGTCAGCGGGATAGTCGGTTAATCAAGCAACTTGGGCAATTTAACAGCGGTCAGGTGCAACCTGTGCGTAAATACCTGGTTGCTCAAGCAAATACCCAATATCCTGCTTTGCAGCGTATAATAGCTGCATATAATTCAGTGAAGCTCGATGGATGTATATTCACAAAAGTGGATGAGTGTTACAGTTTGGGTGAAGTGTTGAGTATTGCGGTAGAGCAACAACTGCCTGTGAGTTATGTAACAGACGGGCAGCAGGTGCCTGAAGATATCAAAGTTGCCGATGCGAAATCTCTCGTTTCCGCGGCGGCAAAGCTTTATAAAAAGTATGGATTAGACCATACTAAGCATAATCATGAAGTTAATTCAGTTCAGGCAGTATGATCGAAGATCAAGCGAGTAGCTTACGAAAGATGAATCAGTCAAGCCTCATTAAGGTTATCGCCGTCACAGGCGGCAAAGGTGGTGTTGGGAAAACCAACATTACATTGAATACGGCTATCGCAATGGCGAAGCAGGGAAAACGGGTTATGGTGCTCGACGCCGACCTTGGCCTTGCCAACGTCGATGTGATGTTAGGGTTGAGGGTGGAAAGAAATCTTTCCCACGTTCTATCTGGCGAATGTACGTTAGATGACGTACTTGTTACCGGACCTCATGGTATTAAAATTGCTCCGGCAACATCGGGTACACAGTCGATGACTGAATTGTCTCCTACTGAGCACGCGGGTCTTATCCGTGCGTTTAGCGAACTGCGCTCCCAAATTGATGTATTAATTGTTGATACAGCCGCAGGTATTTCTGACATGGTGCTCAGCTTTTCCAGGGCATCACAGGACATCATGGTCGTCGTGTGTGATGAGCCCACGTCACTGACTGACGCTTATGCCCTTATCAAAATTCTCAATCGCGAGCACGGTGTGTTCAAGTTCAAGATCGTTGCCAACATGGTTAGAGACATCCGCGAAGGGCAAGAGTTGTTTAGCAAACTCTCAAAAGTCACAGGACGTTTTCTCGATGTGGCTCTGGAATTAGTGGCCACCGTCCCCTTCGACGAAAATATTCGTCGCGCTGTGCGTAAGCAAACTGCCATCGTTGATGCATTTCCAGGTTCGCCGGCCGCTGTTGCTATTAGTCAGTTAGCGACTAGGGCGCTCAACTGGCCAGTGCCCGCGCAGCCGGGCGGTCATTTGGAGTTTTTCATTGAGCAGTTGGTAACCAAGCAAGTGGTGGGTGAGCAACGTTGAACAGTAAAGCGGCGGCCTATCAGCAACAATCTGACAAAGCACAGTTGGTCGAGCGTCACGCGCCTCTCGTCAAGCGGATTGCTCACCACCTGATAGCCCGTCTCCCCGCCAGCGTCATTGTTGATGATCTCATTCAATCAGGAATGATAGGACTGCTGGAGGCTGCGAGAAACTTCGATGGCTCGAAAGGGGCAAGTTTTGAAACTTTCGCAGGCATCCGCATTCGCGGTGCTATGCTTGATGAAATAAGAAAGGGTGACTGGACCCCGCGGTCTGTCCACAAAAACAGCCGCGCCATTACCGAAGCGATCAATCAGGTAGAACGAGAAACGGGCAGAGACGCGCGCGATACTGAAATAGCTGCTAAGCTCAATGTCAGTATTCACGATTACCATCAGATGCTAAACGAAGTAAACGCCGGGAAGCTGGTGGGTATAGAGGATTTAGGCGTTTCTGAAGATGTCATCAGCATAGAGCAAAACAAGGGTAATGATTCCCCCTTAGAAGATCTCATGCAAGGGGCATTTCAGAAAGCGCTGGCTCATGCCATTACGACGTTACCGGAACGAGAGGCGATTGTCCTTTCCTTGTACTATGATGAAGAACTGAATTTAAGGGAAATTGGTGAGGTTCTTGACGTGAGTGAGTCAAGGGTGAGCCAAATTCACAGCCAGGCCATGCTAAAACTAAAAGCACGAATGCAGTCTTGGCAGGCTGAAGAATAAAACAAACAAACGAATATCTATAACAACTGAACAATCCTCACCGGAGGCTATTTTGGACAAGAGCATGAAAATTCTCGTTGTGGACGATTTTTCTACAATGAGACGAATCATAAAGAACCTGCTTAAAGATTTGGGTTTTTCTAATATTCAGGAAGCGGATGATGGCAGTACTGCACTTCCCATGCTCCAACAGGGCGACTTCGATTTTGTCGTAACAGATTGGAACATGCCTGGAATGCAGGGTATAGATTTACTTAGAGCGATTCGCGCCGATGATAAGCTCAAGCACTTGCCTGTGCTCATGGTGACTGCCGAAGCAAAAAAAGAACAAATTGTAGCGGCAGCGCAAGCGGGTGTAAACGGCTATGTCGTAAAACCGTTTACTGCAGCAACACTTAAGGAAAAACTCGACAAGATTTTTGAGCGCTTAGGTTAATCCAGCCGCGCCCCAGAGAAGAGGATTACTGGATGACACCAACAAAAAAAGTACCTATCTCGCTCGAAGAAGCAAAGCAGCTGGTTACTTATTTAGAGCAGGGAGACAATGAGGCAGCCAGTTCGTTACTGGAAGCCGTCTCCGCAAAAGAATCTATCGAATTGTTTGCCGAAGTAGGGAAGTTAACACGTCAGCTTCACGACGCGCTGAATAATTTCCAGTTAGATGAGCGCATTGCCGGTCTCGCCAACGACGATATTCCAGATGCACAAACACGACTTACCTATGTTATAGAAGAAACGGAAAAAGCGGCGAACACGACGATGGATGCTGTGGAATCCTGTATGCCTATCGCTGAGTCATTGTCGGAGAAAATTGGCAGTATAGAGCCCGAGTGGAAAAAACTCATGACTCGTCAGATCGAGCTCGGTGAATTTAAAGCTCTGTGTATGGACATTGATGCTTTGTTTGCGCAAACATCCACTGACGCGTCGAAGCTAACAAGCCTGTTAACCGAAGTATTGATGGCCCAAGGCTATCAGGATCTAACCGGACAGGTAATCCGCCGCGTTATTGAGCTGGTTAAAGAGGTCGAGGACAGTCTGGTGAATATGCTGACTGTATTTGGTGAAAAAGAGGGCCAGGTGATTCCTACCCAGCCCAAAAAAGCCGATGCTGAAAAAGCAGAAGGACCGATTATTAATGCTGAAGAGCGGGATGATGTAGTACAAGGCCAGGATGACGTGGATGATCTCCTGTCAAGTCTAGGTTTTTAGGGGAGCGCGAGCATGTCGTTTGAGGTTGATGAGGATATCTTACAAGATTTTTTGGTTGAAGCCGGAGAGATCTTGGAGCAGTTACAGGAGCAGTTGGTCGATCTGGAAAACAACCCGGAAGACGCCGACCTTCTCAATGCAATATTCAGAGGCTATCACACCGTTAAAGGCGGAGCGGGTTTTCTGTCTCTTACTGAATTGGTAGAAATTTGTCACGGCGCCGAGAATGTTTTCGACGTCATGCGTAATGGCCAGCGAACCCTGACTCCTGAATTGATGGACGTTATCTTACAAGCCACGGATGTGGTTGTAGAAATGTTTGAAAAAGTCAAAGCCAGAGAGCCACTCGAGGCCGCAGATGCTACTTTGGTGGATGTACTCCACAAACTGAGTAAGCCAGAATCTCCGGATGAAAATATTTTTGGTGCTGAAGTCACTGTCGGGGAGCAGGCTGTAGAAGCAGAAGCGGATGAATCTGCTCTGGTTAGCCAGGACGTACCGGTTTCTCCGGAGGTCGCGGCGGTAAATGAAACCGCTGCCGACGGTAGTATTGAAGATATTTCAGAAGATGAGTTTGAAGCGCTATTAGATCAACTTCACGGTTCTGGTGCACCAGGTCGTCCCGTGGAGCCTGAATCTGCGGTAGCGAAGACGGAAAGCTCGTCAATGCCGTCTGCTGCGGCATCTGCCGACAGTGGCGATGATATCACCGACGACGAATTTGAAGCACTCCTTGATGAGCTGCATGGGAAAGGTCAATTCACTGGAGAGGCAGCGTCGCCTGAGCCAGTGTCGACTCCTCAACCTGAAAATTCCAGTGCAGAAGCAACAGACGCCGACGGTGATGAAATCACTGACGATGAATTTGAAGCATTGCTGGACCAGCTTCACGGCAAAGGGCAGGGGCCCAGTGTCGGATCAAATGTGCCTGTGGATGAAAAAGCTACGAATGCCGTAAACGCGGCGAAAGCTGAGCAGGCTAAAACGGCTGCTCAAGCGCCTAAACAGCCTGAGGCTAAAGCACCTGCACCAACGTCAAACAACAAAGCAATACCAAAGCCTGCCGGGGCGGAAAAGGCAGCGAAACCGGTAGCGAAGAAAGACGACAAAAAAAATACCGCAGCACCACCGCCAGCGGAAACTACAGTTCGGGTTGATACTAAGCGTCTGGATCAAATTATGAACATGGTGGGTGAGCTTGTGTTGGTACGTAACCGCTTACTGAGCCTTGGTATTAATACCAACGACGAAGACATGTCAAAAGCCATTGCCAATCTGGATGTGGTGACTGGTGATCTTCAAGGCGCGGTTATGAAAACCCGCATGCAGCCCATCAAGAAGGTATTTGGCCGGTTCCCTAGGGTTGTCCGCGATCTTGCGCGAAGCTTGAAAAAAGAAATTACTCTTGAGCTCGAAGGGGAAGAGACTGATTTAGATAAAAATCTGGTGGAAGCGTTAGCAGACCCCCTAGTGCATTTGGTCAGAAACTCAGTTGATCACGGTATTGAAATGCCAGATGATCGTGCCAATGCTGGCAAACCTAGAATGGGTACGGTTAAGCTGGCCGCATCCCAGGAAGGGGATCATATCCTGTTGACCATTGAGGACGATGGCAAAGGTATGGACCCGGAAAAGCTCAAGGACATTGCCATTAGTCGCGGTGTACTTGATGCCGATGCCGCAGCACGTATGTCTGATGTGGAAGCATTTAACCTCATTTTTGCGCCGGGTTTTTCCACTAAAACGGAAATCAGTGATATTTCTGGTCGCGGTGTGGGCATGGATGTGGTTAAGACCAAGATTACCCAGCTCAACGGAACGGTTAATATTGACTCTCAGTTGGGTAAAGGTACACGTCTTGAAATTAAGGTCCCGCTCACCCTTGCTATATTGCCGACATTGATGATTGTGGTCGGTCAGCAAACCTTCGCATTACCGTTAGGCGCGGTAAACGAAATTATTAACATGGACATTAAGAAAACCAACACGGTTGATGGCCAACTCACTATGATTGTTCGTTCTAAAGCTATTCCGTTATTCTTCCTTGGCGAGTGGTTGATACGGGGACCTAAGAACATCGAACGAGAGAAAGGTCACGTTGTGGTGGTTCAAATTGGCACCCAGCAAGTAGGTTTCGTTGTCGATGCGTTAATCGGTCAGGAAGAAGTGGTTATTAAGCCTCTGGATGCGTTATTACAAGGCACGCCAGGCATGGCGGGTGCCACAATCACGTCTGATGGCGGTATCGCGCTCATACTGGATGTGCCTAGCTTGCTGAAGCGCTACGCACGCAAGTCGTAGGAACGCGTTTAAAGGAATTACAGTTACATGGCTTTTAAAGTCCTTGTGGTAGATGACTCCACATTTTACAGACGACGTGTAAGGGAAATTTTAGACGAAGACAGAGATTTGGAAGTTGTGGGGGAAGCCCGCAATGGTGAAGAGGCCTTGGCGTTATTGACCAAACTCTCGCCTGATGTGGTGACAATGGACGTGGAAATGCCTGTAATGGATGGGATTTCCGCAGTAAAAGCCATTATGGAAAAACGCCCCGTACCCATTCTGATGTTTTCGTCATTAACCCACGCCGGAGCCCAGGCAACTCTTGATGCACTGGAAGCTGGCGCATTAGATTTTTTGCCGAAAAAATTTGAAGAGATATCAAAAGATCGCAAGGAAGCCGTGGGCTTGTTGCGCACAAAAGTGAGGTTGCTTGCAAGAAGGGGCGTGGGCATACGGCGGGCACCGAATACAAGAAAAAATCGTAGTATGATGCCGCCGAGAATGCCGGCCAATGCGCCGAAAGCCACGTTCTTTAAGTCATCGAGTTTACTTACCGGACGTGAAGAAGCAGTATCACAGCCTACTGTAACCAAAGTTAAAGCGTCAGGTAAAAGGTATCGCTGTCTGGCCATTGGGGCGTCAACTGGTGGGCCTGTGGCATTGCAAAAAGTACTGGCCGGATTACCAGCAAATTTCCCCTATCCCATTATACTTGTCCAGCATATGCCGGGTACCTTTACGAATGCATTTGCTCAACGGCTCAATAACAATTGTCAGATTTCGGTGAAAGAAGCTGAACACGGCGAGGTACTGAAGCCCGGGATTGCCTTTTTGGCACCCGGTGGAAAGCAGATGCTGGTAACTTCAGGTGCCAGGCCTTCCATCGTCATTCAGGACGCTGATGTAGACGAAAAAACTACCTATAAACCCAGCGTAGATATTACATTTTCCAGTTTAAAACAGGTCTACGAAGGTGATGTATTAGGCGTTATTCTCACGGGAATGGGAGCTGACGGCCGGGAAGGGTGTCGTGAACTGTTTGAAAGCGGCGCTAAAATCTGGGCGCAAGATCAGGAATCTTGTGTGGTTTATGGTATGCCTCAGGCTGTATCGAAAGCCAACATCGCTGAGAAGAGTATTGGCATTGACCATATGGCAGAGTGCATTTTAACGGAAATGCGCGTCTAACCAGTTTTTCAGCGGGAGTAGGGAAGTGAAGATTTGGACGATTGCCAACCAAAAAGGGGGCGTAGGTAAGACAACCACCACGGTTACCCTAGGTGGTATTCTCGCTCAGCAAGGCAAACGCGTTTTATTAATCGACACTGACCCTCACGCGTCGTTGAGTTATTATTTCGGCACCGACGCTGAAGAGTTAAGTGCTTCTGTTTACGACATTTTCATGTCTCAAAGTGAGATATCGGCAGACGCGGTTCTCGACTGTCTTTGTTCAACAAAACTTGACAGTTTGTTTATTCTTCCTGCGTCTATGGCTTTGGCTACACTGGATAGACAAATGGGTATGCAGAGCGGTATGGGGCTTATTCTTAAAAAGGCCTTGTTTACAGTAAACGATGAGTTTGATTATGTACTTATTGATTGCCCGCCGGTACTTGGTGTTTTGATGGTTAACGCTTTGGCAGCATGTCAGAAGGTAGTTGTGCCTGTGCAAACAGAGTTTCTGGCGTTAAAAGGGCTGGACAGAATGATACACACGCTGGAAATAATGGGGCGTTCCTTGCAAAAGGAGTTCGACACATTGATTGTACCTACCATGTTTGACCGCCGCACAAATGCCGCAATTCAATCTCACAATAAACTGGTTGAAGATTATGGCAGTAGAGTGTGGAAAGGGGTGATCCCTGTAGACACGCGTTTTCGCGATGCCAGTCAGGCGCAATCTCCGGCGTCGGTAATTTATCCCAGAGCGCGTGGGGTTTATGCCTATAATAAGTTATTAGCAGAATTGGATGGGTGACGATCATGACTAAGAGTACGCCGTTCGCCCGTGAAGATGTGATGCAAGCTTACCTTGACAGTTTGCTTCACGGCCCTGAAGATCCGGCGGAAGTAACCGCGAAAACAGCGAAACTTCTTGAACAGGCAGCGCTCGACTTAGCCGGCGACTCGTCTGAAGAAGAAAAAGCCGCGGAAGCCATCGCTCCTATAACACCCGTCGTTTCGTCAGCGGAAACCGCGGTGGTTGCTGACGAGTCTGGAGTTACGCCGCCGCGAGTGGCATATGTGAAAGACCTGCTGGAAAATCGTTTTCAGGCGCTTTTTTTTGAGGTTGCAGGTCTTACTCTCGCCGTACCACTTATTACTCTTGGCGGCATTCATCGTCTGGAAAAAGTGGGCGGACTAGTTGGCAAACCTGATTGGTTCAAAGGTGTGATGTTACACCGGGAACAAAAAATCAATGTGGTCGATACTGCGATGTGGGTAATGCCAGAAAAATACAACCAAAATCTCGCAGAAACGCTACACTATCAGTATCTTATTATGCTGGGTGACAGCGCCTGGGGGTTAGCCAGTGACAAACTGGTCAATACCGTAACCTTGTCAAAGGACGAAGTGAAATGGCGTGAGACCGGGGGGAAACGCCCCTGGCTGGCCGGTATGGTGAAAGAGAGGATGTGCGCGCTAATCGACGTATATCAGTTAATTGCAATGCTCAACGATGGTTTGGGCAGTAATGATCAAACGGGCTAGCTTGGGGAGCCGGGTAATATGAATGATAAAACAACTATGAGTAATACACCAGACAACGACGAGGTGTTGCAGTGGGTAACTTATCGCTTGGGTGAAGAAACTTACGGCATCAATGTCATGCAGGTTCAAGAGGTGTTGCGCTACACAGAAATTGCGCCAGTACCCGGTGCGCCTGATTACGTGCTTGGTATCATCAATTTGCGTGGTAACGTTGTTACCGTTATTGATACGCGAGCCAGGTTTGGCCTTATGCCAACCGAAACGACGGATAATACGCGCATTGTTATTATTGAATCTGATGAACAGGTCGTGGGCATTTTAGTAGACAGCGTAGCGGAAGTGGTTTATCTGAAGTCATCGGAAATTGACAGCGCACCAAACGTTGGTACAGAGGAAAGTGCTAAGTTTATTCAGGGCGTAAGCAACCGCGATGGTGAATTGCTTATTCTCGTTGACTTGAACAAGTTATTAAGCGATGACGAATGGGATGAAATTAGCAGTTTTTAAACACTGTGTGCTAAGCGTTCAATGTCGAACGCTTTTGGGTTTTTAGGAGAACGTGCCGTTATATGGATGCCTCAGCACTGTCATTGCTTGCTATCGCCACCGGACTACTGGCTGTAGTGGCGGTATTATGGTTATATTTTTACAGCAGGCAGGAACAGGTTGCCATTCGGCGTGAGGTGACAGAATTACACGCATTGCTAGGTGATTTTAGAAATGAAATCAATACGTTGGAGAATCAACTGACAGAAATGCAAACTCGTTCTATGGTGCAAGCGAAACACATGCACAACCTGAGCGAGCAATACACGCAAGTGGAAAATCAGTTGCGAGAGGTCAAAACGCAGGATCCTTCCATGCGGTTGTATTCCCGTGCTGCAGAGTTGGTTAAATCAGGGGCTGATGTAGAAGAAATTATGCAAGCCTGTGATTTGCCACTGGCTGAAGCTGAGTTACTCATTAGCATGCACAGAACACGATGACTATCTAAAAGACGTTTAGACGTCCAGCCGTAAAGATGTTGACATCCGGCGAAGATCAGCCACAATAACACCACTATCGGATTATTGTTGGAGCTGTCATGCCTATTTGTATTCCTGAACAACTGCCTGCCCAGGACGTCCTTTCCGGTGAAAATATCTTCACTATGGACAGCAACCGCGCTGCCACTCAAGATATCCGTCCCATGGAAGTGGGTATTCTGAACCTCATGCCCAACAAAATTCAGACTGAAGTACAGTTGCTGCGTTTGTTGTCTAATACGCCTTTGCAGATCAATGTGAACCTCATAAGAGTAGACAAGCTTGCACCAAAAAACACGCCGCAGTCGCATATGGATGCTTTCTATCACGATTATTCCGAAATCGCAGACAAGAAATATGATGGGCTTATTGTCACCGGTGCGCCACTAGCGCATTTGCCTTATCAAGAAGTGAAGTATTGGGATAAGATGACCGAGATCCTGGAGTGGGCCCAGCGCAACGTACAGTCTACTCTTTATTTATGCTGGGCAGCCCACGCTGCCATGTATCACTTCCATGGTATTCAGCGCGAATTGCGTGAGTCAAAGTTGTCCGGGGTTTACGCACACAAAGTACTTGACCCCTATAACGAGCTACTGCGAGGGTTCGACCCTGAGTTTTACGCGCCACATTCACGATATGGCTTCATCGATAGTCAAATTTACAATAGTATTAGTGGTTTGAAAGTGATTACAGAATCACCAGAGGCGGGGGCCTATACCATTGTATCTGAGGATAAGCGAATGGTGTTTGTAACCGGGCATCCGGAATACGATCCGCTAACCTTGCACGACGAGTATTTTCGGGATATTGAAGCGGGACAGGAGTCACCAGTACCAGTCAATTATTTTACCGACGATGACCCCACTAAACCGCCGTTGGTTCGGTGGCGCTCTCATGGTAGTCTGCTGTTTAATAATTGGCTGAATTATTATGTCTATCAAACCACACCCTATGATTTGAGCCAGTTGGCTGAAAAAGCCCAGCCGAAGAGGTAACACGTGGCAAATAACACTCAAAAAAATATTCTGCGAGCGGCAGAAAAACGCATATTGGTTCTCGACGGTGCCATGGGCACTATGATCCAGGAACACAAACTGGAAGAACAAGCGTATCGGGGCGATGCGTTTGCCAATTGGCATTGCGATGTAAAGGGCAACAACGACCTGCTAGCTCTCACACAGCCAGAGATTATTTACAATATTCATTGTGCTTACCTTGAAGCAGGGGCGGATATTATTGAAACCAACACCTTCAATGCAACAACTATCGCCATGGCTGATTACGATATGGAGGCGCAATCGAAAGACATTAATCTGGCCGCAGCAAAGTTGGCTCGCAAAGCTTGTGACGCGTATACGGCAAAAACGCCGGACAAACCGCGCTATGTAGCTGGGGTACTTGGGCCTACTAATCGTACTGCATCCATTTCACCGGATGTGAATGACCCTGGCAAGCGGAATGTCACCTTCGACGAATTAGTTGTCGCTTACGTTGAATCCACTGAAGCCTTGTTAGACGGTGGCGCAGACCTGATTCTCATTGAAACAATATTTGATACATTAAATGCCAAAGCGGCGATTTTTGCGGTAGAGACGGTATTTGATAAACGTCACGCGCGAGTACCCGTTATGATTTCAGGTACAATTACTGATGCTTCAGGAAGAACACTGTCAGGCCAGACAGCGGAAGCATTTTACTATTCTATGCGCCACGTCACGCCTGTTTCCATAGGGTTAAATTGTGCGCTCGGGCCAGATTTACTTCGTCAGTATGTCGAAGAAATTAGCAATGTGGCGGAATGTTTAGTCTCTGCTCATCCAAACGCTGGTTTACCAAATGAATTCGGTGAGTACGATATGGAAGCAGAAGAAATGGCAGCCCACATTAAAGAGTGGGCAGAATCGGGCCTGGTAAACATTGTGGGTGGATGTTGTGGCAGCACACCCGAGCATATTCGAGCGATGGTAGACGCTGTAGCCGGCATTTCGCCCAGGAAGATACCGCATTTTGAGCCCAGAATGCGCTTGTCTGGTTTAGAACCGTTTGTGCACTAAGGTATTATTGTGACAGCAGAATTTTCAACATTTATCAATATCGGTGAGCGCACGAACGTCACAGGTTCAGCAATGTTCAAGCGTCTCATTCTCAATGCCGAATACGAAAAAGCCCTGGATGTTGCCCGTCAGCAAGTAGAGAACGGCGCGCAGGTTATCGATATCAACATGGATGAAGCTATGTTGGACTCGGTGGAAGCCATGCGTACGTTTTTGAACCTGATTGCATCAGAGCCTGATATCAGTCGGGTTCCCATTATGATTGACTCATCAAAATGGGAAGTGATTGAAGCAGGTCTAAAATGTGTTCAGGGCAAGGCTATCGTTAATTCCATCAGTTTGAAAGAAGGCAAGGAACAATTTGTACGGCAGGCAACACTCATTAAGCGATACGGTGCGGCAACGGTTGTTATGGCTTTCGATGAAACCGGCCAGGCCGACACAAAGGAAAGAAAGGTAGAGATTTGTCAGCGCAGTTATAAAGTACTCACTGAAGAAGTCGGCTTCTTGCCAGAAGACATCATTTTCGACCCAAATATCTTTGCTGTTGCAACGGGGATCGATGAACACAACAATTACGCCGTTGACTTCATTGAAGCCACTAAAATAATCCGTGAAACCTGTCCGTATGCCCATATCAGCGGGGGCCTGTCGAATATTTCCTTTTCTTTTCGCGGCAACAACCCAGTGCGTGAAGCCATGCACTCAGTTTTTTTGTACCACGCTATTCGCGCCGGTATGGACATGGGAATTGTCAATGCTGGGCAATTAGAGGTTTACGACGAAATTCCAGAGGAACTTCGGGTAGCTGTTGAAGATGTTATTTTAAACCGCAAAGAGGATGCTACGGAACGTTTGCTTGAGCTCGCGCCCAAGTACCAGGGCGATGGTAAGGCCGCCGCGGTAGAAGATCTTTCATGGCGAGAGCAGCCGGTTACTAAGCGTCTCGAACACGCCTTGGTCAAGGGAATTACCGATTTTATTATTGAAGATACCGAAGAAGCACGCTTGGAAGCTGAGCGCCCTCTTCACGTTATTGAAGGGCCGTTGATGGACGGCATGAATGTGGTTGGTGACTTGTTTGGCGAGGGAAAAATGTTCCTGCCTCAGGTAGTAAAATCTGCTCGGGTTATGAAAAAAGCCGTGGCACATCTACAACCTTATATTGAAGCGGAAAAGTCCGGGGAATCGTCCAGTAACGGCAAAATTCTCATGGCCACTGTGAAAGGGGATGTGCACGATATTGGCAAGAACATAGTGGGTGTCGTGCTGCAATGCAATAACTTTGAAGTCATTGATTTAGGTGTCATGGTACCTTGCGCCACCATATTACAGGTGGCAAAAGAAGAGAATGTCGACATGATTGGTTTGTCCGGGCTGATCACTCCTTCGTTGGATGAAATGGTGCATGTGGCGAAAGAAATGGAGCGCCTGGGCTTTGAACTGCCACTGCTTATTGGCGGTGCCACCACGTCTAAGGCACACACGGCTGTGAAGATTGAGCAAAATTATCACGCGCCTGTGGCCTATGTGCCCAATGCCAGTCGAGCAGTTGGTGTCTGTCAGAAACTCATAAGCCCCGAATCCCGCAAGGTTTTTGCTGCCGCGTTGTCGGAAGATTACGAAAAGGTGAGAGCGCAGCACGCGCGCAAGCAGCCCCGCAGTCGTCCAGTCACCCTTGAAGCTGCTCGCGCCAATGCCTATCAACCCGATTTTTCTGTCGCCCCCGTTAAACCTGCGAAGCCAGGCGTTACACCGGTTAGTGCTGATCTGGCCACATTGCGCAGGTACATCGACTGGACGCCATTTTTCCTCACCTGGTCTTTAGCGGGTAAGTATCCGCGTATCCTGAAAGACGAGGTAGTCGGAGAGCAGGCTAAAGCGTTGTTCGAAGACGCTAACACCATGCTGGATGAGATCATTGCCGATAGAAGTCTGGAAGCGAAAGGGGTTTTAGGTCTTTTTCCTGCGAACAGGGTTGGAGATGACATTGAAATATATACTGATGATAGTCGCACGGCGATACTGGGCGTTTCACATCACTTGCGTCAGCAAACTTTGAAAGACAAGTTTGCCAACTACTGTTTAGCCGATTTTATCGCCGAAAAAAGCAGCGGGATCGCGGATTACATAGGTGCATTCGCGGTTACAGGGGGCATTGGTGAAGATGCGCTTGCGGCAACCTACCAGCGAAAAGGCGACGATTACAACGCGATTATGGTAAAGGCTGTGGCTGACCGTTTAGCAGAAGCTTTTGCCGAGTATTTACACGAAAGGGTGAGGAAGGAATTTTGGGGCTTTGCCCCTGATGAAAACCTCGACAATGAGGCACTTATTCGTGAGAAATACCAGGGTATTCGACCTGCACCAGGCTATGCTGCTTGTCCTGAGCATACTGAAAAGCAGCTTATCTGGGATCTGCTTGACGCAGAAGCGCACACTACTATGAAGCTAACAGAGAGTTTTGCCATGTGGCCTGGGGCTGCGGTCTCCGGTTGGTATTTTTCTCATCCGGAATCCCGTTATTTTGCAGTGGCGAAAATTCAGCGGGATCAACTGGAAGATTACGCACAACGCAAAGGGTGGAGTATCCAAGAAGCAGAAAAGTGGCTGGCGCCAAATTTGAGCGACTAAATTATGGCCCCTGAACTGCCGTTTTCCCAAGCGTGTGATAATAATAAAGCCCCGATTTTGTCGGTGCTTGCTCGGGCTTTTGTCCATTGCCGCTCGATACTGGAAGTGGGCAGTGGTACCGGTCAGCATGCAGTGTACTTTGCTGAAAATTTACCACACCTCACCTGGCAAACCAGCGATCAACCTCATTATCACGACGGGATCCATCAATGGATAACGGCGTTTCCATCAGCAAACATATTATCGCCATTGGTATTGATCGTGGGAGAGTCTATGCTTCCATTTGACAAGTACGATGGTGTTTTTACGGCTAATACTGCCCATATCATGCAAAAAGATGAGGTTGTTGCAATGATGTCATCCCTGTCAACATCATTGCCTCAGGGCGCAGTGTTCTGTCAGTACGGCCCTTTTACAAGAGACGGTGTGTTCAGCAGTGACAGTAACGCGCAGTTTCACCAGCGTCTTCTTGAACAGGGTTACGGGGGCTACCGTGATATTCGGGAACTGATGGACTGGGCTCCAGCTCTCACGTTAACTGCAATACACACGATGCCGGCAAACAATCTGTTGCTGGAATGGGTAAAAGCCTGAGAGACATAACCTCAAGTTGATTCAACCCCACCGGTAGCCTTGGCAAGGCAAACAAATGCCTGAATAAATGGAGAGTGCGCATCGGCTTTTCGGTAGCCAAGGTGAAGGGATTTGCGAATGCCCGCTTCACCAAGGCGTACTGTAGCGAGATTTAAATGCGTGGGCTGGTCGTCAATTAGCCATTTCGGCAATGCACCAACGCCTCTGCCGGCACTTATCATCTGCAAGAGAATTTCCGTTGTTTCTAGCGTCCGGTGTTGTTTAACCGCGCAACCTGCGGGGGTTAAAAATTGTGCGAAAATATCCAGCCTTGAAGCTTCGACGGGATACGTAAATAGGGTCTCTCCCGTTAACATGTCAGGGGCTATCCATTTTTTTTCTGCCAGAGGATGATTATTGCTCACCACAAGTACCTGTTCGTAATCGAATACCACATCGTATTGAATGGTAGGCAAATGCAATGGATCCGGTGTCAAAAGTAAATCAATATCATAGCCGTGTAATGCCTGTAGGCCGCCGAAGGTAAACTTTTGTCTGACATCAACATCGACGTCAGGAAAATTGATCAAGTAGGGTCCTACTACCTGAAGAAGCCATTGGTAGCAGGGGTGGCACTCCATACCTATTCTCAACATGCCTTGTTTACCCTGAGCGATTTTTTGCAGGTGATCTTCAGCATGTTCAAACTGAGGAAGTACTCTGTGAGCAAGGTTGAGTAAGGCATGTCCTCCGGCAGTCAGTCTGAGTCTACGCCCGGTTTTTTCCCACAATGGTGTGCCGGCTTGTGTTTCCAGTTTTTTCATACTGTGACTGAGTGCTGACTGCGTGAGGTGCATTTTTTCTGCTGCTTCTGTAACGGTGCCATAGCGGTCAATAGCTGAAATAATTTTAAGATGTTGTCTGTCAATCATTCTGTTTTGTCAGTAAGGTTAAAGAGGGGTGACATCAGTGACCGATACTGCGTTGGCCAGACGGTCGTTTATTACGCTTCGCATTAAACTGGACAGTTCTCTGAATGTTGCCCTGGCTGGTGAGGTATTTCTCCACGCCAGCATGTGCTGCCGGACGACGGGCATATCAGCCAGCTCACAGACATGCAAAGCTTCAGGGTTGTGTAACTCTGAGTGAACGTATAACCCGGGTAAAAATGCCATGCCCATACCCATTACGACCATTTGCCGTAAGGTGTCTAAACTCGTGCCTTCGTAGTCGCGGTCGATGTTGGCACCTAGCTGGGCGCAAATCTCCTGCACCTGATAGTGAAAGTGATGGCGATCTTCCAAGGCTAGAATTTTCTGCCCTTGTATTTCCTCGGGCTCGATAAACCCTCTGCCAGACATGGGGTGATCTGCCGGCAGAACAAACTTTAACGGTTCAAGAAATAATGGTTGCACCTGAATTTGTGAATCGCGGTTGGACATTGGCGAGAGAATGATATCGTACTCGCCGGCCAACAAGCCTTGTTGCAACTGCTTTGGCGCAGCTTCTCTTACATAAAATTTAAGTCCCGGACGCTGTTTGTGAATATCAGGCAGAATGTGAGGCAACAAATAGGGCCCGAGGGTTGGTGGAATGCCTAATCGGTATGTGGTGGTTTCACCGTCTGCGAGTGCCTGGGCCATTTCAGAAAACTGCAAAGTGCACTTGAGCACGTTTTCAGCAGACTCCAGCAACGACTGCCCTTGGGCTGATAACAAGGTTCCCGAGCGGGAACGCTCAAAGAGGGTTAATTGCAGAGTGTTTTCCAAGGCACTAATTTGCGATGTCAATGTGGGCTGACTAATTCCCAGAATTTGAGCTGCTCGACGAAAATTGAGTTGTTTGGCTACGGTAACAAAATAGCGGATCTGGTTGAGCGAAAGGGTTTTGCCATTAAGTAACATTCTGCCAGTCTCTTATCGGGTGTTGATAGTCTTAGGCTATCACAATAAGGGCTGTACTTCTATATGGCTATCAGTTGATTCTATAGTTATCTGTGTAAATTTAACTTTATCTTATCCAATTTATCAGGAGTATGGAATGGACCATGTAATTTCAGGTGTTGCTAAGTTTCAACGCGATGTTTATCCGGAAAAGAAAGAAACCTTTAAAAAGCTGGCGTCTGGGCAAAGCCCGGAAGTGTTGTTTATTACTTGCGCCGATTCCCGTATCGATCCTAACCTGGTAACGCAAACTGACCCAGGCGAATTATTTATCTGTCGAAATGCAGGTAATATAGTGCCTCCTCACAGCAATCAAACCGGAGGTATGACGGCGTCAATCGAATTTGCGGTAGCAGCGTTAGGCGTTAGCCATATCGTTGTATGCGGCCACACCGATTGCGGCGCAATGAAAGGGGCGCTCGATCCGAGTAAGCTCGACAGCCTTCCACATGTGAAAGAATGGTTGGGTCACTGCCGTTGTGCCACTGAAGTAGTGAAAGAGAAGGAAGGCGCGCTGGGTGTTGAGCAACTAGGTGAAGTAACCAAAGAAAACGTATTGCAGCAATTACAACATTTGCGGACGCATCCTGCGGTAGCCGCTAAGTTGGCGACAAATTCCATTCAATTACACGCGTGGGTATACGACATTGAAACGGGATTAATTCACGTTTACGACAATGACGCCGAAGGCTTCATTGAGATGGAGCAGGCGTATGCTGAGCGCAAACTGGCGGCAAATGCATAGGGAGTAGCAATGAAGATCGATCTTTCCTTTAAGGAAATTAAAAACGACTTGCCCGCGAGTATCGTGGTGTTTTTTGTCGCGCTTCCCTTGTGTTTGGGGATCGCACTGGCCTCTGGCGCGCCGTTGTTTTCCGGCGTTATTGCCGGCATTATCGGTGGGGTAGTGGTAGGATTAGCCAGTGGTTCAAAGCTCGGTGTAAGCGGGCCTGCAGCAGGATTAGCAGTTATTGTATTTGATGCTATTGGTACACTGGGCAGCTGGGAAATCTTCCTTTGTGCCGTTGTTCTTGCTGGGGTGTTTCAATTAATTCTCGGCTTTGCCAGAGCAGGGTTCATTGCGTATTTCTTTCCTACGTCCGTGATCACTGGCATGTTGGCAGGTATTGGGTTGTTAATTATTCTCAAGCAGATGCCATACCTGTTCGGTTGGCATTCCGATTTCTTCGGTGAAGAGGCGTTTAGCCAGGTAAACGGTGAGAATACCTTTTCTGCCATCCAGCACGCTGTATCGCTAATGTCTCCAACGGCAGTCACTATCTCAGTTGTTTCGTTGGTTTTGCTTGTTGTGTGGGACAAATATCTGACGAAGGCGCACAAAGTTTTCCAGTTAATTCAGGGGCCAATTGTAGTGGTACTTCTGGGTATTTTCGCAACTTTCGCACTTGCGGCTATGGGTAATCCGATGCAACCCGACCAGCTCGTGCGTCTACCGGTTATTGATAGTGTAGAGGCGTTTAAATCAGAAATGGCGTTCCCGGCATTTTCAAATATGTTGAATCTTGACGTCATAACTGTAGCATTGGTGATGGCTGCGGTGGCAAGCATTGAAACACTGCTTTGTGTTGAAGCAACCGACAAGCTCGATCCGCAAAAAAACACCACACCGACCAATCGTGAGCTAAAAGCCCAGGGGTTGGGCAACATTGTCTCTGGGTTGGTCGGTGGTTTACCTATTACCCAGGTCATCGTTCGCAGCTCGGCCAATATTGCGTTCGGCGGAAAAACGAAACTATCGGCCATACTCCACGGCGTATTTCTGCTCGTTGCTGTGTTTGCTATGGCAAATTTACTTAATCATATTCCGTTGGCGTCACTGGCTGCCATTCTCATTGTAGTGGGGTATAAGTTAGCTAAGCCAGCCATGTTTAAGGTGATGTATAAAACCGGTTGGGAGCAGTTTATCCCATTCACGACGACGATTGCAGTGATGATTTTCTCGGATCTTCTTACCGGAGTAATTGCAGGGTTAGCGTTAAGTGTATTTTTTACACTAAAACACAGCTACCGCAATTCTTATCAATTTACAGAAACGGTTGATGAGCGGGAGGGGGAAAAAACCCATCATATCGTGATGGCAGAAGAAGTCTCTTTTTTCAACAAACCAAGTATATTAAAAAAGCTAAACTCCATACCATCTGACTCGAAAGTAATCCTGGATTTTTCAAATAGTAAGTCGGTTGCATTTGATGTGAAAGAAATGGTGAAAGACTATCTCGATCAGGCCAGTAGTAAAAATATAAAAGTGGAAACTATTCACTTTTAGTTGGCACTGTCGTGTAAGTTTTCTCTATTTAGTCAGACAAACAAAGGGGGCTATCGCCTCCTTTACTTTTCTCTCAGTAAGCGCCACAGATGTGTCATACACTGGCATGTGTTCGTTTTTATCATGTTGCTTCTTGGTCCCCAGACCGCTATTCTACTTTTGATAGGTTATAGCTATCGCGAGATATAGTGTATTTCTATAAAGCTATCAGTTAACACTTCCCATTAATAACAATGATAATATATTGTAAACGTGGAGTAATTATATGGATCATGTCATCTCAGGTGTCGCTAAATTCCAAAAAGAAGTGTTTCCAAAGAACAAAGCGATCTTTCAAAAGCTGGCAAATGGCCAGAACCCAGAAGTTTTATTTATCACCTGTGCCGATTCGAGAATCGATCCCAACCTCGTGACTCAAACAGGCCCAGGTGAACTTTTTATCTGCCGAAATGCGGGAAATATAGTGCCACCGCACTCCACATATACCGGTGGTATGACAGCGTCTATCGAGTTTGCTGTAGCTGCATTGGGGGTGAGTCATATTATCGTGTGTGGTCATTCAGATTGCGGAGCTATGAAAGGGGCATTGGCACCGGAAAAACTCGATGCTTTGCCACACGTAAAGGAGTGGCTGGGACATTGTCGGTGCGCCACAGAGGTAGTAAAAGCAAAAGTCGGTGATTTATCTGTAGAGCACCTCGACGATGTGACCAAAGAAAATGTGCTGCAACAGTTACAGCATTTGCGTACGCATCCTGCGGTAGCTGCTAAAGTTGTATCGGGGCAGGTTCAACTTCACGGTTGGTTATACGACATTGAAAGTGGGGATGTGCTTTGTCACGATAGTGAAAGCGGAGAATTTAAGTTGATAGCAGAAGTTTATGGCGATAAGCCCTTTGCTTCACAGAATGAGGGTGTTGCAGAATGAAAAGTTTGCTGTCAAATGTAAGAGGCGATCTTACCGGTGGGTTAACTGCCGGTATTGTTGCATTGCCACTGGCGCTTGCTTTGGGGGTTGCCTCGGGTGTTGGTCCAATGGCAGGTCTTTACGGTGCTATTGCTGTAGGTTTTTTCGCCGCTCTACTCGGTGGAACACCTTCTCAAATTTCCGGTCCTACCGGGCCAATGGTGGTAGTGCTGGCCGGGCTTTTTGCTTCGCTGTCCGGTGATTTGAACCTTATCTTCACGGCAGTCATATTAGCCGGAGTATTCCAGATCGTAATGGGCTTTACTGGCGTCGGGCAGTATATCAGGTTGGTGCCGTATCCTGTTATTTCCGGATTTATGTCGGGCATTGGTGCCATTATTATTATCTTACAGCTCGGTCGACTGATGGGCCATGAACCTCCTGGGGGAACCATTGGCGCGTTGAGTTACTTGCCTACGGCACTGGCGGATATTGATTTTGTTACTCTTGGGCTAGGCCTGGGGACACTTGTTATTGCTTATCAGTGGCCTGCGAAACTTGGCAAATTTGTGCCGGGTGCGTTAGCTGCGCTCATTATAGGTACGTTGGTGAGCTTGTTTCTAGACACACCGGTACTGGGTAACATCCCCACTGGATTGCCAGAATTACATTTACCCGTTTTCGACAAATCCAAGGCATTGTTAGTGCTGGAAGCGGCCTTTATTCTTGCTGTATTGGGGGCGATAGACTCGCTATTGACCTCACTAGTTGCCGACAATATGACCCGGACCCGTCACAACAGTAATAAAGAGTTGATTGGGCAGGGTGTAGGCAACACCATTGCAGGCCTTATCGGCGGTATTGCAGGTGCGGGTGCAACCATGCGTACAGTGGTGAATATTCGCAGCGGTGGTAAGGAGCGGTTGTCAGGTATGGTCCATGCCCTAGTGTTGCTTGCTATTGTACTCGGGCTTAGTCCACTTGCAGCGCAGATACCCCATGCGGTATTGGCTGGGATCTTGGTCAAAGTCGGTTTGGATATTATCGACTGGAGTTATCTGAAGCGCGCTCACACAGGGCCCCGCTGGGATTTTGCCCTCATGTTGTTGGTGCTTGGACTCACTGTATTTGTCGATCTTATTACTGCGGTGGGCGTCGGAGTGGTTCTTGCTGCACTGGCTTATGTTAAGCAAGTCGCACAGTTGCAGTTAGACGAAGTGAGAAAGATCCCAGACAACTTAGCTGATCCGGAAGAAGACGCATTGCTGAAACAAACCCGAGGTAAGGTGCAGATGTTTAGTTTCGGAGGCCCGTTGAGCTTTGGTGCAGCAGCAGATTTAGGGCATCACGTGCGGGAGAAAGTAAGTAGTGCTAGTGCGCTTATTCTCGATTTCAGCCGCGTGCCGAGTATGGATGTGTCTGCAGCCATGGCAGTCGAAACTATAACCTCAGATGCCAAAGCTGCTGGCAGGAAAGTTATTATGTGCGGTGCCCTCGAAGAGGTGAAAACGGTACTTGATAACATTAATGCGCATCAAAGTGGGGTAACTGTGTGCGCAAGCCGCAAAGAGGCATTGGCTATTGCCGTGGAGATGGTGAACACGCCGGGAAAGGACGGAGGTAGCCATAGCGCTACCGGAATACTAGCAAACGCTTAACAGCAATGAAAAAAGGCTTCCCTTGGGAAGCCTTTTTAATGAAGTACTCCAAGGGAGCCTTAGGATAAATTATTACCAGATTTGCACGCGATCTTCCGGAGCAAGGTAGAGTTTGTCACCCGGTTGCACGTTGAAAGCTTCGTACCATGCATCCAGATTTCGCGGAGCAAGCGTGCGATATTGAGCTGGAGAATGCGGATCTGAACGAAGCTGATTAATCAGGCTTTGCTCTGTGCGTTTTTCACGCCACACTTGAGCCCAAGCTAAAAAGAAACGTTGATCGCCGGTAAAGCCATCAATGACTGGCGCTTCTTTGCCGTTCAAGCTAAGTTTGTACGCCGCATAAGCCATGGAAAGACCACCAACATCGCCGATGTTTTCTCCCATGGTTAATCGCCCGTTTACGAAGTTACCTGGAATTGGTTCATATTTATCGTACTGAGCACCTAATTGATCAACCTTTGCCGTAAAAGCCTCGAAATCCTCCTCTGTCCACCAGTTCCGCTGAATACCTTTGGCATCAGATTTAGATCCTTGGTCGTCAAAGCCGTGGCCCATTTCGTGTCCGATAACTGCACCGATTGCACCGTAGTTTACCGCCGGGTCTGCGTTGGGATCGAAAAACGGCGGCTGTAAAATAGCCGCGGGGAATACGATTTCGTTGAATGAAGGGTTGTAATATGCATTTACTGTTTGTGGAGTCATGCCCCAGCGTTCGCGATCAGTTGGCTTGAGTTCGGCTTCAACGTCTTTGTCGTTGAAGAATTTGCGTAAATTACGGACGTTCTGTACGAGTTTATCGTCGCTGATTGCGAGCCCTGTCAGATCGATCCATTGGTCGGGGTAACCTATTTTAGGACGAAAAGCTGCGAGCTTTTCTTTGGCTTCTTTTTTCGTCTCAGGCCCCATCCACGACAATTTATCGATGTTGTTGCCCAGTGCAGTGCGCAGGTTTTCAACCAACTCAGACATCTGTGCTTTGGAGCTTTCAGGGAAATAGCGTTGTACGTATATTTTGCCAAGGGCAAAGCCCAGAGATTCAGTACCAGACAGCTGACTGATGGCGCGTTTCCAGCGCGGACGGGGCTCTTGCTGCCCATTTAGCGTTTTGCCAAAGAAATCAAAAGATTCCTGATAGATATCTTGGGAAAGTAAAGAGGCATTGGCGCGCAAGGTGTGGTAAGTGAGATAAGCTTTCCAAACTGCCAAATCGGTTTCATTAATAATGCCAATTACATCTTTAACCGGCTGTGGGGATGTAACGTTAAGCTCGGGGACTTGCAATCCGTATTGGGCAAAAAATGTATCCCAATCAAAGCCGGGGTATGCATCAGACAGTGAAGCGCGTTCAATCTGATTGAGAGTTAAGTCGCGGTTTCGCCTTTTTTCCCTCGGCCACTGTGCATGGGCGATGCGGGTTTCTAACGCCAGGATCTGCTTGGCTTGTTCAGCGGGAGAGTCGGCATGGGAAAAGGCGAGCATTTTTTCGATATGGCTGAGATAGGCACTGCGGATATCGACAAATCGTTTTTCGTCACTGAGGTAATAATCCCGATCGGGTAACCCCAGACCACCCACGCCTACACTAACCTGATATTCATTTGGGTCGAGGCGGTTGTACCACAAACCCGCACTGATAGGTGAACCAGTTCCGTATAACCAGGCGCTACCGAAGATTTCGGTCAGACTTTGGCGGTTATTTACCTTGTCGATTTCATTAAGTATGTCCTGGATGGGGGCTATGCCTTTGGCATTTATATTTTCAACGTCCATGTACGCGGTATAGAAATCGTGCACCATTTTCTCTTCCGGTGACAACGAGGTCTTTGACATCAAGTCATCGACAATGGCTTTTACTTGCTCTTCACTTTTGTCGCGTAAGGCAGAAAAAGCACCGAATCTTACTTTGTCCGCAGGCAATTCATAATTTTCATACCAGGTACCACTGGCGTATGAAAAAAAGTCATCGCCAGGCTTAACTGAAGTGTCCATGGCAGACAAATCCACGCCAAAGGTCCCAAGTTGAGGGGCTTTGCTCTCTTCGGCATGCTGGACAGCCAGTGAGTGTTGATTTCCCTGTTCTGGCTGACTACAGCCTGCAAGGCTAAAAGTGGCTGCTATGGCTACAGCAAGCATTTTATGTTTCATTGTCGTTTCTCTTTTTCGTTATAGCATCTACTGGTTTTAATGATGCATTGGTTGTTGTTCTAAGCGTAGTTTTGACGTTTTCGTTAAACGGTAGTACTTCCGCCGCTTGAGAAAAATACCGCGCGACTTGCGGTGTTTCCTGATCTAAAAAATGTTCCACTGCGTGGTGAAAACGCGAGTCGAATAAATGATGAAGCGATACGCAATAGGTGGGTTCAAAACCCCGTAGGATCTTGTGTTCACCTTGCGTTCCTGGATTGAACAACGGAAGATTACGTTCGATTGCAAAGGCAATGCCTTGATGGTAACAGCACTCAAAATGTAAACCATCAATTGGGTTGAGCGCACCCCAGTAACGTCCGTAAAGGCCATTTTCGTCGAAAAAGAACAGAGCGCTGGCTATGGCTGTTCCGCGAAGCTTAGCTTCAACAAGCAGGATGTTATCAGCCATGTCGGTAAATATTTGCTGAAAAAACGCTTTGTTCAAATAGCCCTGGTGTCCGGAGCGCTTTAGATAAGTGCTCTGATAACAGGTGATGAAGAAAGACAGGTGCTCTTGGGTGATGAGACTTCCCGTCAGAGGCGTAACGGTAACGCCTTCTGAAGCGAGTTTTTGCTGTGCTTTCCGCAAGGCTTTTCTCTTTCTGGACGTCAGTGCATTTGTGAAATCTTCAAATGTGTTGTAACCGTAGTTATACCATTGAAACTGTACAGAAAATCGTTGAAGATAGCCCTTGTTACACCAGGGCTCTGCTAATTCTGGTAGCTGGAAAAGCACATGGCAGGATGAGTAGCCGTCGTCTTGCAAACTGCGTAGTGCGGTTACTGCAAGACTATGTAAAAGCGAGCAGTCTTCATCGGGGGAAATGAGTAATCTTGCGCCGGTTACCGGCGTGAAAGGAACTGCACTTAGCCATTTGGGGTAATAGTGCAAGCCGTGCTGTTCGTAAGCGTGCGCCCAACCATGGTCAAAGACATATTCCCCCGAACTGTCAAATTTCTTATAGCCAGGCATAGCTGCAACGAGTTTGTCATCGCGGTAAATAAGTAAATGGTGCGGTTGCCATGTTGTTTTACATCCAACGCAACCGCTGCGCTCCAGCGCATGAAGATAGGCGTACTGTAAAAAGGGCCCCTGGCCTTTTGTCAGCATTGACCACGCACTTTCAGCAATGGTGTTCAAAGAAGAGCAGAACGCGGTGGTGTAGTTCATGTTATTAATTATTCAATGGTTAACGAAACGCGTTGAGTTTACTTTTTAAAAACTAAAAAAGTTTACACTTACTGAGAGAAAATGTCAGATCCTGAACGGAAAATCATCATTGACGCGATTACGCGCATGCTCGCACGACGAGAGCACAGCAGAGAAGAAGTGATTACAAAACTCACTCAGAAGGGTTTTCATCGCGACGCATTCACAAATATAGTGGCAGAATTTGTCGACGCGGATGTGCAGTCGGATTTGCGATATGCACAAATGCGTATTCGATCGTGTGCTGCTAAGGGCCAGGGGCCGGTACGCATAGCCCGGGAACTGGGCCAACACCGTATTAATGATTCGATCATCCATAGCGCTATGGCGGAGGCTGACATTGATTGGTTTGCCCTGGCAACGACGGTAAAGGAGAAGAAGTTTGGTGAGGCAATCGAGAAGGATTTCAAACGCAAACAGAAGCAAATGCAATTCCTTAATTATCGGGGATTTACCCAAGAACAAATTCAATATGCTGTAAAAGGAGACTAAATCGGGGTTGACCGCTTAACAACTAAGCGCAATCCGTGGTATGTTTGCGCCCTGCGGGCGCGGTATGCCTGGTTGTTCGCAGACAATTCGCACCACATTTACTACCCGTTTCAACCCATACTGACAAAACAGACACCGAGGTTGAGCGCGTTTACCGTTAACAATAGTAGGAAGTTTATATTTCAATGACATTATCAACTGCTGACTTACGCCAAAAATTTATCGATTATTTTAAAAGTCATGGCCATCAGGCAGTGGCGAGCTCCTCTCTGGTACCGGCAGATGATCCTACGCTCTTGTTCACGAATGCGGGGATGAATCAATTTAAAGATGTATTCCTCGGTGCAGAAAAACGCAGTTATACGCGGGCCGTGTCTTCTCAGCGTTGTGTGCGTGCAGGCGGCAAGCACAACGATCTGGAAAACGTAGGTTACACGGCAAGACACCACACCTTTTTCGAAATGCTGGGCAATTTTAGTTTTGGCGACTACTTCAAAAAAGAAGCTATTGGTTTTGCCTGGACTTTCTTAACTAAAGAGCTTGGCCTGCCAAAAGAAAAGTTGCTGGTTACCGTGTATTCTGAAGACGACGAAGCCTTTGATATATGGGAAAACCATATTGGTGTTCCTAAAGAGAAGATAATCCGTATCAGTACCTCTGATAATTTTTGGTCAATGGGTGATACCGGGCCCTGCGGTCCGTGTTCTGAGATATTTTACGACCACGGTGAGCATATCTGGGGGGGGCCTCCTGGCACGCCAGAAGAAGATGGCGACCGGTTTATCGAGATCTGGAACCTGGTTTTCATGCAGTACAATAAACAGGAAGACGGAACTATGACTCCCTTGCCGAAGCCGTCTATTGACACCGGCATGGGTTTAGAGCGCATTTCTGCCATTCTGCAGAATGTTCACAGCAACTACGAAATTGATTTGTTTCAAAACCTTATCGCAGCAGCAGCCAGAATCACTGGTGCAAAGGATTTAGAAAGTAAGTCACTGAGGGTAATTGCCGACCATATTCGCTCCTGTGCATTCTTGATTTGTGATGGTGTTATGCCTGGCAACGAGGGGCGGGGCTATGTTTTGCGTCGCATCGTGCGCAGGGCAGTGCGTCACGGATATCAGTTGGGCGCTTCTGATATCTTTTTCTACAGGCTGGTAGCGGCGTTGGTGAAAGAGATGGGGGCGTTCTATCCTGAATTGGCAGGCCAGCAACCTGTTATCGAAAAAGTATTAAAGGTAGAGGAAGAACAGTTTAGCAAAACACTTGAGCGGGGCATGGCCATGCTCAATGAGGCCATCGCTGAGCTAGACGGAAACACCTTGCCCGGTGACGTGGTATTCAAGCTGTATGATACCTACGGCTTTCCCGTGGACCTCACCAATGACGTAGCCAGAGAGCATAATGTCAAAATTGACGAAGCCGGGTTTGATGCGTGTATGGATGCACAGCGTGCCCGAGCCCAAAAAGCCAGTAACTTCGGTGCAAACTACAATGACATGGTAAAAGTAGAACACGAAACTGCGTTTACTGGTTACACAGATGTTGATGGTCAGGGAAATGTACTTGAACTTATTTTTGAAAGTACATTGTGCGATGTGCTTACCGACGGTCAGGAAGGTATTGTTGTTTTAGATCAAACGCCGTTTTATGCAGAGTCAGGCGGTCAGGCAGGAGACCGCGGTGTACTCAAAGTAGCCAACGGTGAGTTTGTGGTAACGGATACTCAGAAAATAGGTAATGCGTTTGCACATCAGGGAAAAGTCGTTGGTGAAATTCGCAAGGGCGAGCCTGTGCGGGCAGCCATTGATACGGAAAATCGCGAAGCTATCAAGAAGAACCACAGTGCAACCCACCTTCTTCACGCCGCATTGCGAGAAATCTTGGGAGACCATGTTACCCAAAAGGGCTCGCTAGTGGAAGCACAGCGTCTGCGCTTTGACTTCTCTCATTACGAAGGTGTGACCACTGAACAACTGATAACCGTTGAAAGACGGGTCAATGAAGAAATTCGCGCTAACCACGCACTGAAGACCGAGTTGATGGAATTAGAGGATGCCAAAGCTTCAGGAGCTATGGCTCTGTTTGGGGAGAAGTACGACGAGAAAGTTCGCGTTGTAACCATGGGGCCATTCTCCGTGGAACTTTGTGGCGGTACCCACGTCAACAGAACAGGAGATATTGGCCTATTTAAAATTACGTCGGAAGCGGGCATCGCCTCTGGTGTTCGTCGCATAGAAGCGATAACTGGCGCAAGTGCCATTGAGTTTGTTCAAAAACAACAGACATTGCTATCAACCGCTGCGGGATTGTTGAAAACAGATGTCGCTGGTCTGGTAGATAAAATCAGTGCCGTGCAACAGCAGGCTAAGGACCTTGAAAAAGCCCTTACCGCAGCAAAGCAACAGTTAGCCAGTCAGCAAGGTGCTGACATGCTTAGTCTGGTGCAGGAAATTAATGGCACGAAAGTTCTGGTTTCCGCGTTAGAAGGTGTTGAGTCCAAAGCGTTGCGTGGAATGGTAGATGATCTTAAGAACCGAATTGGCGAAGGGATCGTAGTACTAGGTATGGCGGATGGCGCGAAAGTAAGCTTGATTGTCGGCGTGACAAAATCATTGACCAACAACGTTAAAGCCGGCGAACTTGTTAATTTTCTCGCTGCTCAGGTTGGCGGTAAAGGTGGTGGTCGTCCGGATATGGCTCAGGCTGGTGGGAGTCAGCCGGAAAATTTGTCGGCTGCGCTTGCTTCGGTTAACGCATATCTGTCTGATAAGCTATAATCGGTTGGTGTGTACAGTGAGTTTTTGAAGTGACACAAAAACAGGGAACCACTGAAGCTGGTATCGGGTCGTGCTGATACTGGCAAAGTATGAGGGATATGTTCATTATTAAGGACCAGGAGTAAGCGAATGCTTATATTGACTCGTCGTGTGGGTGAAACTCTGATGGTAGGTGACGACGTAACTGTCACTGTACTGGGAGTTAAGGGAAATCAGGTACGCATTGGCGTGAACGCGCCAAAAGAAGTATCTGTGCATCGTGAAGAAATTTACATGCGTATTCAGGCGGAGAAGGGCGGCCAGCCCGGAAATTCGCCTGAATAAAAAACTAAAGAAAGGCCGGGCTCCCGGCCTTTTTTGTATTTTGGGTAGGAAAAGTTGGGTTTTTAACCGAATTGTTTAAATTCACAGCATGCGTGTCATTTTTCTGAAAAAAGGGTTTGACTCCACTCTAAGTATCAGTAAAATGCAGCACCACGTTACGGAGAGGTGGGTGAGTGGCTGAAACCAGTTCCCTGCTAAGGAACCATACGCATTACGCGTATCGAGGGTTCGAATCCCTCCCTCTCCGCCACTTATAAAGGTTGGAGTGGTGGCCAACAATTAGTTTATTGCGCGTGTGTAGCTCAGCTGGA
>NZ_JAHKQR010000011.1:259340-406458 GCF_018860805.1 Aestuariibacter sp. A3R04
GAATCCTTCCACACGCGCCATATTGAAAGCCCACCATTTGGTGGGCTTTTTTGTTTCCGTTTCAAGCATTTTCATTTTCTTTTATTCATTCCTCTTTACCCTGTATTTGGGGCGATGAATTGTCCCTGCCTGCACTGAATTCAGTGAATTACAATTCAATATTTTTGTCTATTTATGCATAATTACTACCTTTTATTCATTGTCTTTGGCTTTTTATCGTGTTACTTATTCACAACTCGATTAAAAAGGTACGTGTTATGGATTCAACTTCATTGGCCGGGCCCCTCACGGAAGCTGCTTCACTGATGCTCACGGGAATGGGGTTCGTGTTTGCATTTCTCGCGCTGCTGATTGGTGGGGTCAAAGGTATAGCATGGTTTTGTACGCGCTTTCCCGGGCCTGAGGCGCCGACAGCGCCATTGAGGAAATCGGCGTCTGTGGTGAATGATGGCGTCGATCAACCTACGTTGGCGGCGATAACCGCAGCTATTCATCAGCACCGAACGAATAAATAAAATTGGAAAGAGGAATTGTCATGTCTAAGCCGTTGGCTCTCACGGAATTAGTTTTGCGGGATGCGCATCAGTCGCTACTTGCGACCCGTCTGCGATTGGAAGATATGCTTCCCATTGCTAGTAAACTCGATGATGCAGGCTTTTGGTCGGTAGAGTCTTGGGGAGGCGCAACTTTTGATGCATGTATTCGGTATCTCGGTGAAGACCCTTGGGAGCGTATCCGGGCTTTGAAACAAGCAATGCCGAAGACGAAGCAACAAATGTTACTGCGCGGTCAGAATCTCTTGGGGTATCGTCACTATGCCGATGACGTGGTGACTAAATTTGTAGAGCGAGCCCACGACAACGGCGTAGACGTTTTCCGTATTTTCGACGCTATGAACGACGTGCGCAATCTCAGCACAGCCGTTAAAGCGGCCATTGCATGCGGTGCCCATGCACAAGGTACCATTTCTTACACTATCAGTCCGGTGCACACCATTGATGGCTGGGTGGATATGGCGAAACAATTGGAAGACATGGGCGTTCATTCCATTTGTATTAAAGATATGGCCGGGCTTCTTAAGCCATATGAATGCGAGACTCTCATTACTCGGTTGAAACAGACCGTAGACGTACCCCTTGCCATGCAGTGTCATGCCACCACTGGGCTGAGTACGGCGACTTACCAAAAAGCCATTGATGCAGGTATTGATATGCTCGATACGGCTATTTCTTCGATGAGCATGACCTATGGACACACCGCAACTGAGACCGTGGTTTCAACGCTGGAAAATACGCCTCGTGATACCGGGTTGTCATTGGAGGGCTTGGAAGAAATTGCTGCTTATTTTCGCGATGTTCGTAAAAAGTATGCCCAGTTTGAGGGCAGCTTAAAAGGCGTGGATGCGCGCATTTTATTGGCACAGGTTCCGGGCGGCATGCTAACTAATATGGAGAGTCAGCTAAAGGAGCAAGGCGCTGCAGATAAGTTTGATGAAGTACTGAAAGAAATTCCGCGGGTTCGTGAAGATCTCGGTTTTATCCCCTTAGTTACCCCCACGTCGCAAATCGTGGGAACCCAGGCAGTACTGAACGTATTAACGGGCGAGCGCTATAAAAGTATTTCAAAAGAAACTGCTGGCGTCTTAAAGGGAGAGTACGGCGCAACAGCTGCGCCCGTTAATGAGGCCTTGCAGGCCCGGGTTCTCGACGGTGGAGAACCCATTACTTGCCGTCCTGCTGATCTGATTGAATCAGAAATGGAAAAGCTTAGCGAAGAGCTGCGTGAACTTGCTCAAGACAAGGGCTTTACTCTGGCTAACGAAAGCGTTGATGACGTTCTGACCTACGCGCTGTTTCCTCAGATCGGTCTTAAATTCCTTGAGAACAGAGGAAACCCGGAGGCATTTGAACCCGCTCCGGGCAGTGAAACCGCCGAATCGGAAGTTTTATCACAATCGCGGCAACCTACCGCAAACACACCGCAAAACGCAGCATATGATGTGAAAGTTGATGGCAAAATTTACCATGTGGAAGTGGCAGAATCCGGCGCGTTAAGTAGCGTTACACCGGTGTTGACATCACCAAAATCAGCATCAGACACCGCGCCTGCCGCAACAGGCGCAAGTATCGATGCACCGCTATCCGGCAATGTATTTAAGGTGCTGGTGGCAGAAGGTGACACTGTTGAGAACGGCGATGTTGTGATTATTCTCGAAGCAATGAAAATGGAAACGGAAATCCGCTCGGCATTCGATGGTGTAGTAGGCCGTATAGCCGTGAAAGAAGGTGATGCGGTTTCCAGTGGTCAACAGTTAATTGGGCTTAACTAATGGATAAACTGTCTATCTTGTGGGACAGCACCGCGCTGGCTCATTTTCAGAGTGGTCAGCTCATTATGATGGGTGTGGGTTTACTGTTACTTTACTTGGCAATCGTAAAGAGGTTTGAACCGCTATTACTCTTGCCCATTGGCTTTGGTGCTTTGTTGACGAATATTCCGCTGGCCGGATTCAATGAACCCGGCGGATTGCTTTATTACATCTATGAGGTGGGTATTCATTCTGGTGTTTTTCCTCTGCTTATTTTCATGGGGGTAGGGGCAATGACGGATTTCGGTGCTCTTATTGCCAACCCGCGTATGCTATTGCTAGGTGCCGCCGCGCAATTTGGTATCTTTGCTACCCTGTTCGGCGCGATTTCTCTCAATTTCTTACCGGGCTTCGATTTTACCCTCAAAGACGCCAGCGCCATTGCCATTATTGGGGGCGCTGATGGACCCACTGCAATCTTCTTGGCATCCAGACTGTCGCCGGATTTACTCGGAGCAATCGCGGTGGCAGCGTATTCATATATGGCATTGGTGCCGATTATTCAGCCACCTATAATGAAAGCTCTGACATCTGAGGAAGAAAGAAAAATCGAAATGGCCCAATTGCGTCCGGTGTCGCAACGGGAAAAAATCATCTTTCCCTTAGCTGTGCTGATCTTAACTATTTTATTTTTACCGTCGGCTACACCTTTGGTGGGTATGTTCTGTTTTGGTAATCTCATGCGCGAGTGTGGTGTGGTTGATAGATTGTCGAAAACAGCACAAAACGAATTGATAAACATCGTAACTATTTTCCTTGGACTGGCAGTTGGTTCTAAGCTGTCAGCGGATAAATTTCTCACGTTGGAAACATTGGGTATCCTCGGTTTAGGTGCCATTGCGTTTGCCATCGGCACCGCTGCGGGTGTGTTAATGGCTAAGTTGATGAACAAACTCAGTGGCGGTGGCATCAATCCCCTCATAGGGGCTGCCGGCGTGAGCGCAGTCCCCATGGCTGCTAGGGTCGTAAACAAGGTTGGTTTGCAAAGTAACCCGCATAACTTTTTGCTCATGCATGCCATGGGACCAAACGTTGCAGGGGTTTTAGGTTCGGCAGTTGCCGCGGGTATCCTGTTGGCGCTGGTTGGGTGATACAGCTTAGATAAATACAGTTTGCCAATGCGTAACAATGGTAGAAAGGTAGCTTTGAGCTACCTTTTTTACTCTACAGACGTAATGGTTTGTTGCGGCACCAGCGATTGGTACGCCTGGATCAGTTTTTTAGTCATTTCATGCTGAGGCCAGCGAAACAGTGTTTCGGTTTTCCCAGATTCAACGATATACCCATTTTCCATAACGATGATGCGATCGGCAATGTGCCTGACAATGCCCAAATTATGTGAAATAAAAATAAAAGCCAAGCCAAATTCCCGTTGTAAAGACAATATGAGGTTTACGGTTTGGGAACGCACCGATGGATCGAGGGCTGCAAAGGGTTCATCGGCCACCAGTATTTTTGGCTGTAAGATCATTGCCCGAGCAATAGCTACCCGTTGTTGCTGACCGTCAGAGAGCATATGCCGGTAAAAATAGTAGTGATCTCGCAGCAGGCCCACTTTTACCAAGGTTTCTTCTATCAGCCGTTTTCGTTGCGCTTCAGGGAGTGCGGTATTTAACTTTAGGGGCTCATCCAGTATTTTTCCCACCGGAATTCCGGGGTTCATTGCCTCTGTGCTATGCTGAAAAATCATCCTTATATCGTTGCTGCTGTTATAGGTTTTTGTCGATTTTTTTTTCGCCGCATTATAGGTAACATTGCTGAGAAAAATTTCTCCGGCGTCCGCTTTTACCGCACCCACTAAAAGTTTGGCTAAAAGGGATTTTCCCGAGCGGTTTTCTCCAATAATCGCTATGGTTTCGCCGCGTTTTACACTTAGCTCTATGGGACCAAGGGAGAACACTTCCGGTTTCTTTAGCCACCGTTTCTGGTCACTGTGCTTAAATGTCAGGCCGCTGACATGCATGATCTCACTCATAATTTATCCATGTGCAAAGGAAAGTGACAACTGTAAGTATGATCGTGGATCCGGCGAACACTGGGTGTGGTGACACAGGCACGTTGAGCTCGAGGACATCGCGGTCCCAGACGACAGCCGATGGGGACGTGTTGTAACGAGGGGATTGTGCCATCGAGGGCTGGCAGTACTGACTTAGGCGGTAAATCGTTTCTAAAGCTTGGCGCGCTGTCCAACAGAGCCTTCGTATAGGGGTGCAATGGACGTTTGCGGATGTGCTTCATACGCCCGGATTCAACCGTTTGACCACAATACAGTACTGTCATGGTATGGGACATACTGGCAATGGCTAACAAATCATGGCTGACAAAAAGAATGGACAAAGACTTGGTTTGATTTAAGCGTGTTAGAAGCTTCAATACTTTTGTTTTTGTTGTGGTTTCCATGCCGCGGGTCGGATCATCGGCAATCAATAATTTGGGCTGTGAAATGAGTGCCATGGCAATCATAAACTTTTGCCCAATATCGGTAGGAACCTGATGGGGATAGGCATTGAGATAATGCTTGTGGTGTTTGATACCGACTTTGTGAACCGTACTTACAGCAGTTTTTTTCCGCGACTGACTGCGTTGCCAAAACCACTTTCCCTCAACTAATTCCCGCGGAACTGCCTCTTCTAGCTGCTCTCCTAGCGTGGCCGATGGATCCATGGCTGACGTTGGATCCTGAAATACCACACCGATATCCCGACGCATTAGTTCTCGCCGTTCTTTTTCGCTCATCGACAACATGCTTTTGCCGTTCCAGCTCATTCTGTCAGCAGTAACGTGCCATTGGGCAGGTAAAGACCCTGATATGGCTTGAACCATCAGACTTTTACCCGAACCAGATTCACCCACCAATGCACGAATTTCTCCACTGTTCACCGTTAGGTTAACCTTATCGAGGGCTTTCACCCGGTTGCCACCGTTGTCGATTTCCAGCGTTAAATTTTTGATATCGAGCATGGGCATTAGTGGGTTAACCTCTTTCTTAGTGCCGAACGCAAACCATCACCAACGACATTGATGGCGAGTACCATAAGAAAAATAGTGAGTCCAGGCAGTGCAACATTCCACGGCGCAATATAGGCGACATCCAGACCATCAGCGAGAATAACGCCAAGTTCGGGCAGGGGAGGCTGAGCACCTAAGTTGAGAAATCCCAGTGCAGAGATGTCTATCACAGCAATAGACAGCGCCAGAGACCCCTGAACCACCAACATTTCGATCATGTTTGGCAGGATAGAGTGAAAAAACAATTGTTGAGGGTTTGCGCCGTCAAGTTTAGATGCCAGCACATATTCTTTCTTCATTTCAGTTCGTACAAACGAACGGGTGTGGTGAATGAACTGGGGAATGAGTGCCAAGGTTATAGCCCACATACTGTTCACCAAGCCGGTGCCCAATATTGCGACAATTATTATTGCAATTAGTAAAGTTGGAATGGCCATCAACGCATCAAGGGTGTGATTGATAACACTGGATCTGACACCACTGGTCATGCCGGCAACTGTGCCAATAGATACACCTATGAGCATGGCGATAAGTACCAGTAATATGGCCGAACCGAACGTCACTTGACATCCTGCCAGAATACGGGAAAAAACATCGCGTCCCAGGGCATCCGTACCGAACAGGTGAGAAATCGTGCCGTTGGCCTCCCAACTAGGGGGAACCAATAACGCGTCGATATTTTGCTGCAACGGATCATAGGGAGCGACCAAGGGACCAAATACAGAAATGAAGAAAAACAAACCCAGTACAATGAAGCCTGTGAAAGCAATGTGACTAGCACGGAATTCCTGCCAGGTGCGCTGCCAGGGAGTAGGCTGTGACTCTTCTTGATAGAGGTTAAATTGCGCCACGTTCGTATTTTTCCCTGCTTGGATCAATTAGCCGATTAAATAAATCAATTAGTATAGTAAAACTGATCACCACGGTGGCAACTGCGAGCATTCCCACCCTTAGCGCCGGGTAATCGCGTTGATAAATAGCCTGAATAAGCCAGTTGCCAATTCCCGGCCATGAAAAAAGGGTTTCCACGATCATTGCATTGGTGATAAGCGTGGTGATTTGGATAGCCATAAGAGGAAGAATGGGCAAAAGCGCATTGCGCAGGATATGTTGGAAGAAAATTTTCCTTTTCGATAGTCCCCTGGATTCTGCAGCGGCGATATATGGGCTTTTTAGCACATCAATTACCGAACGACGGGTGATTCTTATCATTGAAGCGGTACTGATTAACGCAATAGAAGCCGTTGGCAGGATTAAGTGATGCAGAGCATCGACAAACGCCAGACCACTATCAATATTGTCGGCAAGTAGTATGTCGATTAACACAAAGCCAGATACATTCGGGACGTCAAATAACAAGCTTACCCGGCCGGACAAAGGCGCTATACCCAGTTCCAGACTGAAAATTAGAATAAACACTAAGGCTATCCAAAACACCGGAAACGAGTAGCTGACCATGCTTAGCGAATTAATGGTGTAATCCGTTTTAGTGTAGCTTTTCAACCCCGCATAACATCCTATTGGCACGCCTAAAAACAGTGCTGTAAGCAATGCATAGGTACTCAGTTCAATGGTCGCTGGCATGGCAACGGCAATTTCATCACGCAAAGGCAATCCTGAAATAAAACTGTAACCCCAATTGCCCTGCAACAATTGCTGCACATAATATAAAAATTGGAACAAGTAGGGTTCATCCAGTTGATATTGTCGGATAAGGGCTTCACGCTGAATTTCGTTGTGAGGGGTAATGCCTGTAAGGTTGACCAGCACGTCGCCGGGAAACAAATACGCCAGAGCAAACGACAATGCCGCCAGTACCAGTAGCGTGAGAACAAACAGGGTTGAGTAGCGAATGAGGATTTGCATCACAGCGATTTTGTCACTCCTGCAAACCGCACGCCGCCGTACGGATTGATGGTCATGCCTTTAAGGTTATTTCGATAAGCCTGATACCGATAAGCGTGAGCAATGGGTACTAAGGGGAGTTCGTTGTATAGTAGCCGGTTGACTTCGGCATAAATGGCTTTTCTGCGAACCAGATCCTGGGTTTGCAGCGCCTCGTCAATGAGTTGGTCGTATTCTCTGTTGCACCATCTCGCTCGATTCGTACCCGACGGAATCGCCCCGCAACTAAGTAACGGGCGATAGAAGTTGTCCGGATCGCCATTGTCTGCAGACCAGCCAATAAGTACGGAGTCGTGCAGACCTTCGCGGAGGTGGCGACGAAAGGTTGTCCAGTCATAGGTAACAATGTCGACTTGGATATCAACGGCAGAGAGATAGCGCTGAATAAGCTCCGCCATTTTTACTGCGTTGGGGTTGTAGGCTCGTTCTACGGGCATTGCCCAAATGGTCATAGTAAAACCAGGTTCTATTCCGGCTTCATCAAGGAGTTTTCGTGCTAACACCGGGTTGTAGCCGGTGTCTTCTGCGTCACTTTGAAATGCCCAACTAGCTGCGGGTAAAAGCGTTTTAGCCCGCGTGGCACTTTCAAAGTAAACCGCTTCGAGCAACGTATTTTTGTCGATAGCAAGAGCCAACGCTCTTCTTACACTAGGGTCATTAAATGGTGGTCTGTTAGTGTTAAAGGCCCAAAAACCCACGTTCAGCCCTGGCTTTTCAGACAATGTGAGTTCTTCCCGGTTAACGATTATATCTAGTTCAGTTTGTGCTGGAAAGGCGATGGCGTCGCATTCACCTGTGATTAGTTTTGCCAGACGGATAGAGCTCTTCGGGGTAATATCGTAAATCAGATGCTCACTATTACCCTCAGCTCCATGCCAGTAGTTCTCATGTTTATCAAAACGAATGAAATGGTCCTTGCGATAACTGACAAACTTAAATGGCCCAGTCCCTATGGGATAGTGATCGATGCGCTCGGGGGTGCCCCTGCTAAGCAGGTAATCTGCATATTCGGCAGACAGAATAACGGAAAAATCTGTGGCTAAATTGGCGAGAAAAGAACTGTCTTCACGTTTTAGGATAATTTCTACGCGATAGCCATTAATACGCCGCACTTCAAAGATATTATCGGCAATACCGAGGCTTTCAAAGTAAGGATAGCGGCCCCCTGAAACCGGGTGATACGGATTGCTGTCGTTGCGCCATCGATCGATACTAAAAATAACATCGTCGGCGTTGAACGGACGGCTGGGCGTAAAATAGGCGGTTTCGTGAAAGGCAACATTTTTTTCGAGCTGAAAAGTATAAACTAAACCGTCGTCAGAGACTTTCCAACTACTTGCTAGGCTCGGGATAACCTGACCGGTATCCGGGTCGAAGTTAAGCAGACGGTTGTATAGCTGATGTGCAGTGGCGTCGGCAGTGGTGCTGGATGTGTCTGTCTGCGGATTAAAATTCACCGGATTACTCTCGGAGCAATAGATGATCCCAGACTGGTAAAAAGCCTCTCTTTCTGCTTTGTCACATCCTTGCAGTAACATCATGCCGGCCAGTCCCCACAGCCACCGAAGCCCTGTTTGCAATGTATTACGCCTCCGCTGACTCTGTTGAAGAATCGAGTAGGTTGTACTTTTTAAGATATCCGCGAAGCTGATGATATGTCAGGCTTAGTTTTTCTGCAGTCTTTTTCTGATTAAATTGACTGTCTTCCAAAGCCTGTCGAATCATATCAATTTCATATTGCTGTGAACGCTCTTTTAAATCAATAGGGTATTCTGTTATCTGCGCGGGTTTTTCCACTGCCTGAGGAATTACAGGTGGGCTCTCAGGCTGGCTATCAGACAGGACACTATCGCTATTTGGCGTTGCTATCCGGTCTTGGGTTTTAATTCGACCCTTTGGCCTGAAGGGTGATTCAAACGGATCCATAATGATTTCGTGAACCGGCAGGTGTGGGTTGTTACATCGGTATACCGCGCGCTCTACCACGTTCTTGAGTTCCCGGATGTTGCCCGGCCAGGGGTAGTCAAGCAGAGTACGGCGCGCTTTTTCTGTAAATCCACTAAATAGCTCCATTTCCAGTTCTCGTGCCATATTAATGGCAAAGTGCTCTGCTAGCAGAAGAATATCTTCTTTTCTCTCCCGCAGTGGCGGAATCGTAATAACATCGAAGGCGAGTCTGTCTAACAGGTCGGCGCGAAATTCACCGCTGTCAGCTAGCGCTGGAAGATCTTCATTGGTTGCAGCAATAAGTCTTACGTCGGTTTTTAGGGTTTTGGTTCCACCAACCCTTTCGAACTCCCCGTATTCAATGACTCTTAATAGTTTTTCCTGAATGAGACCTGAGGTATTTGCCAGTTCATCGAGAAAAAGAGTGCCATTATGTGCGACTTCAAAACGGCCTTCCCGACGTTTTGCCGCGCCGGTAAATGCCCCGGCTTCGTAACCGAATAATTCACTTTCAAGCAGGTTTTCGTTAAGGGCCGCACAATTGAGTTTAACGTAGTTTTGATCCCAGCGTTGTGATAAAAAGTGCAGACGCGCAGCTATAAGTTCTTTACCCGTACCTCGCTCACCAATGACGAGTACGGGTTTATTGAGCGGAGCTATCTGGGAAATTTGCTCCAGTGTCTCAAGAAAACTGTTGGCCTGACCCAGCAAATTATCTTGTTGGCGAAATCTACTCATGTAACCCCTCAATTGTTAGTCAATTCGACTAATAATTAGTGTAGAAGAAAAAGGTGCGAGTTACGAGAACTATTTGTAGAGAATAAAACAACCATAATTTCAATAGATTATAAAATTTACCAATGTGGCAAGCTATTTGTATAGTAAGTATTAGAGTTAAACGCATCCATGCTGCCACAGCATGTTTATTAACACGAGCTAGAGGTAATTATTATGGGAATCTTCTCGCGTTTCACCGATATAGTGAATTCGAATATTAATGCATTACTGGACAAGGCTGAAGACCCTGAAAAAATGGTTCGTCTTATCATCCAGGAAATGGAAGACACACTGGTAGAAGTTCGTTCTGCTTCGGCAAAAACTATCGCCAGTAAAAAAGAGATTGTTGCGCAAATCAGCAAATATGAAAAGGATGCCGAAGATTGGGGTGCCAAAGCGGAATTGGCTTTGAGTAAAGATCGGGATGATCTCGCACGTGCCGCATTGCAAGAGCGCAAAAAAGCTGCTGAGGCTGCGTCAACGTTGAAAGACGAATTGGCTGTGGTTGATGAGCAGATTGCCAAACTACAGGATGAAGTTTCACAGCTTCAGGACAAACTTGCTGATGCGAAGAGCCGTCAGAAAACCATCATCATGCGTCAGAAAACGGCGAGTTCGCGACTGGAAGTTAAACGCACCCTGGACAGCGGTAAAGTGGATGCAGCAATGGGGCGCTTTGAACAGTACGAACGCAAAATAGACGATTTGGAATCGCAGGTTGAAGCCTACGATTTAGGCAAGAAAACGCTGAACGATGAATTTGCCGAGTTGGAAGCCGGTGATAAAATTGACGAAGAATTAGCGGCGTTAAAAGCTAAAATAAAACAAGGTAAAAGCGCTGATTAATGCGTGTCCAGGTTCAGGCTGTGCTGCTCACAGGCGGCTTGAACCCGGCTTTTGTGAGCATTCTCACTGATTGTTGGAGGTAAGGGTAATGGACGAGGGAATCATCGCTTTAATACTGGCGCCATTAATTCTGTTTATCATTTTTGTCGCGCCGATATGGCTAATATTGCACTATCGCAGCAAAAAGCAGGTGAGTCAGGGTTTAAGTGCAGAGGAATATGCGTCACTTAAAGAACTGGCGGAAAAAGCGGAACAAATGACTGACCGCATCAAAACACTTGAATCGATACTTGATAGCGAAGCGCCACAATGGAGGGACAGAGCATGAGAGGTCAAATGTACCGCGACACGCACAATGCCCGCATAGCTGGTGTGTGTGCAGGAATTGCGAACTATTTTGGACTTGAGAGATGGTTGGTACGTATTCTGGCTGTAACGGCGTTCTTCCTTCTGGCTGGACCGTTTATGTTTATCGCTTATATTGCATGTTGGTTTATTTTGGACAAGCAACCCACTGAGGGGGAAAATACTCCTCAAGACACTATATATACGGCCGGAAGCAACCACAGAGGCAAAGGGTGGAAGAACCCGGATGTCAGTGACGACAAATCGCATAAAGTATCGGTGAAAACCAAAGTTTGGCAAGCGGGTGAACCGCCTAAACAGGCTTTCCATGATATTTCCAGTAGATTCCGAGAAGCGGAACTGAGATTGAGAAAGGTTGAAAAATACGTCACGTCCCGAGAGTTTCAACTCAACAGAGAAATCAGTCAACTTCAATGAACTATAGATAAAAAAACCAGCTCTAAGCTGGTTTTTTTATCTATAAAATCAGCATACTATAGAAGTATGTAAAAAAAATGTTACGCCTTGTGGCTAGAACAAACACTCGTCGAGCCTTCCTTCACAGAACAAAGCCTTTAGACTGATTAGTGTTGTATGACGAAGAGGCTATCATGGCGAAAACATCAAAGTATCACGCTAAAAACCCCGGGCCGGACGGTCAAATAAGCTGGGGTTTAGATGAGCATAAAATCTGGAAAGAACTGTTCGGGCGACAAGTCAGATTGCTGCCCGGCAGGGCCTGCGAACAGTATCTACACGGTCTTTCGTTATTGGATTTGCCTTCCCACCGTATCCCTCAACTATGCGAAATTGATGCAGTGCTTGAAAAGCACACCGGTTGGCGCACTGCCCCTGTTCCGGCACTTATTAATTTTTCCTCTTTTTTCGAGCTCCTGGCAAATAAGCAATTTCCTGTTGCGACGTTTATAAGAAGCAGGGAAGAGTTTGATTATCTGCAGGAGCCCGATATATTCCACGAAGTGTTTGGTCATTGCCCTCTGCTGACTAATACATCGTTTGCGCATTTTACCCATACTTATGGCAAGCTGGGTCTGGCCGCGAGTAAAGAAGACCGCATCTATCTGGCACGGTTGTATTGGTTCACGGTGGAATTTGGACTGGTTAATACCCCGGCGGGCACGCGCATTTATGGGGGCGGCATACTTTCTTCCCCCGGCGAAACCCTTGAAGCACTTGAGAGTCAAGTCCCTGTGAGGGTTCCCATGAATACTCTGGACGCGCTCAGAACTCCCTATCGCATTGATATCATGCAGCCTCTGTACTATGTACTCAGTGATTTCGACGATCTCTTTACCATGGCCGAGTCGGATATTATGGGCCTGGTGAAACACGCCAGAAAACTGGGTTTATTTGAGCCTTTGTTCACGCCTAAGTCAGCGCAAGTCGGCTAAAGTAATTTACCGTTTCAATGTTATTGGTTTGTGATATGCTGTAAATATATATTTACAACAAAAATAACCAGACAGATAACACTATGCGCTTAGAAATCAGTTGCCAGGATCGGCTTGGTATTACCCAGGATATCCTCGATATTTTGGTCACTCACGAGATTGATTTACGGGGGATTGAAATTGATGAAGTGGGTAAAATCTTTCTCAATTTTCCGACGATAGAGTTTGAAGATTTTCGGCACTTAATGCCAAAGATTCGCCGTATTCCAGGAATTGATGACGTGAAAACGACGGCTTTTATGCCTGGAGAACGTGAACGCAATCAGCTCTCTGCCATTTTACGCACCCTGCCTGACCCAGTGTTTTCTATTGATGATCGCTGTCGTATTCTGATGTGTAATGAGGCTGTACTCAGTGGATTAGAAATGTCATTTAATGCGTTGGAAGGTTTGGAAATCGCCGAATTCGTTAAAGGCTTTAATTTTTCTCGTTGGATGGGGGCTAAAGATAATCAAGCCGTCTCTTCGAAGGTTAAGTTTATTCAGCAGGATTACCTCGCTGACATTTTGCCCGTCGTGGTACCTGATGGTGACAACAAGTCTATTTTTGCCGGCGGCGTTGTGATCCTAAAATCCGAAATTCGTCTGGGTCAACAGTTTTCTGCCTTTCACCAGGCAGATACAGATTGCTTTAATCATTTTATTACAGAATCGCCCACTATGAGTAAGGTGGTGAAAGAGGCAAAGCAAATTGCGGATTTAGATGCCCCAGTACTCATTTTTGGTGAGACAGGCACCGGCAAAGAAATGATTGCGAAAGCTTGCCATCAGGCCAGTCGCCGTGGTGATCGTGAGTTTTTAGTGCTCAATTGCGCTTCTCTGCCAGACAGCGTGGCTGAAACCGAGCTATTCGGTTACGCTGCCGGTGCGTTCAATCAACCAGAGGGTAAGGCTGGGTTGCTGGAGTTGGCAGCAGGGGGCACTATTTTGCTCGACGAAATTGCCGATATGTCCGCGCAGTTGCAGGCTAAGTTATTACGGGTATTGGAGCACAATGAGTTTAGGCGGGTAGGAGACACGAAACCGGTAGCAGTAGACGTGCGATTTATTTGTACTACATGCCGGGATTTGGGGCAACTGGTTGAAGAAAGGGCCTTTAGAAAAGATCTCTACTACCGCCTAAACGTACTCAATTTGGTGTTGCCTTCTCTGAAGGAGCGCCGCAAGGACATCTTACCCTTGGCCGAGTCATTTATCGTGCAACACAGTGGTAAACTGGGGCGTCGCCCTGCTAAACTCAGTAAATCCTGTGTTGAGTTTTTGCAGCAATACCCCTGGCCTGGCAACGTAAGGCAGTTACAAAATGCGCTTTTTCGAGCGCTTTCCCTGCTCGATGGTAATGAAATATCCAAAGAAGACATACAGCTTCCAAGTTGTGCGCCTAGTGTGACTTATATTGATGAAAATTTTGATGGCACCCTTGATGAAGAGGTGAAGAAATTCGAGCGGGATTTATTAAAACGGCTGTATCCTTCTTATCCGAGTACTCGTCAACTGGCCAAAAAGCTTGGCCTTAGTCATACTGCGATTGCCAACAAGCTTCGGGAATACGGTATTAATAAGGGCACTGTAAAGCTGTAGTTACACAGTGTATATTGCTCTTTACAAAATGTGATGTGTTAAAAAAAGGCCGCTATACTTAGCGGTTTTTTTTTGTCTTTACCCAAGACGCACAGATGTGCGTGGTCGCGGATTTTTTCTTCGACAGTAGCTGAGTGTTTATCGAGCGAAAAATACTTTCGGCTTTGTGTCAACGTAACGTTACGGATTTTCGCCGTAAAAGCAGTGTTGGTAAAGTTAAACGTCCTCTTTCTCTTTTTGCGCTTTTGATGTTTATTGAGTAAACATTTTGTAAATAAAGTGATAAGAAAATGAGTGATATTGACTATTCTTACAACCCATTAGGGTGTGATGGTTTTGAATTTGTGGAATACACGGCCGCAGATGAGAGGGGTATTGGTGATCTCAAAGCACTCTTTGTGTCGCTCGGCTTTGCCGAAATAGCGCGGCATCGCTCGAAGCAGGTATGGTTGTACCGGCAAGGTGATATCAACTTCATTATAAATGCAGAGCCGGCCTCTCAGGCTGAGGAGTTCGCAAAATTGCGGGGGCCCAGTGTTTGTGGAATGGCTTTTCGAGTAAAAGATGCGGGTATTGCTCTTCACCACGCTGTTGCAAATGGCGCCAGGCAGTTCAAAGGTAATCTGGGCCCCATGGAGCTCAATATTCCTGCCGTTTACGGAATCGGGGAAAGCACCCTTTATTTTGTTGATCGCTATGGCAACGACAGTATTTACGACGTGGATTTTGCCTTCTACGACGATTGGCAAATTCACATGGAAAAAGCCAATGCCGGTTTGCGCTTCGTCGACCACCTTACGCACAATGTGAAGCGCGGAAACATGTCGGTCTGGGCTAATTTCTATGAGAATATTGGTAACTTTCGGGAAATTCGATATTTTGACATTGAAGGTAAGCTCACTGGACTGGTTAGCAAAGCGATGACTTCTCCATGCGGCAAAATTCGCATCCCTATCAACGAATCTTCGGATGACAAATCACAGATTGAAGAGTTTATTCGCGAGTACAATGGTGAAGGTATTCAGCATATTGCCCTTTCAACAGATAATATTTACCAGACGGTGGCAGATTTAAGAGCGCGAGGGATGCGTTTTATGGAGACGCCGGATACATACTACGAAGCCGTCGATAGCAGAGTTAGCGGCCATGGAGAAGATCTCAGCCGCTTGAAAGCTCTTAACATTCTCATTGATGGCGCACCGATGAAAGACGGTATTTTATTGCAAATATTCACCGATACAGTGATTGGGCCGGTGTTTTTTGAAATCATTCAACGCAAGGGTAATGAAGGCTTTGGCGAAGGAAATTTTAAAGCCCTGTTTGAGTCAATCGAGCTTGATCAAATCCGTCGCGGTGTGATTCAAGAAGATCACAATGCGTAACTGGATTCGCTTCCCAGCAGCGCAGGGAACACATTCTAAACAAGCCCACGCCGATTTTCCGCCTGAAGGTGTGTACGAGCGGGAAATTGGTCGCAGCGGCTTTTTTGGGCCGGCAACACACTTACATCACAAGCATCCTCCCACCAGTTGGATTGCGTGGGAGGGCGAGTTACGCCCTCGCGCATTCGATCTTAATCAGTTGGGCGGTACAGCTACTGCAAATCCGTTTCAAGCGCCGATAATTTTAAAGAATGCCCATTGCCAATATCGGTTATGGCGATGCTGTGAGCCCATGTTATCCCTCGCCCGCAACGCTGACGGTGATGATTTACTATTTATACACGACGGTGGCGGTGAGCTTTTTTGCGATTATGGTCATCTGGTAGTAGGAAAAGGGGACTATGTTCTGCTTCCTCGTTCTACCATGTGGCGCCTAGTACCCGATTCACCCATGACCATATTGATGATTGAGGCAACGAATGAGGCCTATCAACTCCCCGAAAAAGGCATTGTGGGGGCGCAGGCTATCTTTGACCCGGCGGTGTTACAAACGCCGCAAATTAATGCGGCATTTATCGCTCAGCAGGACGAAGAAAAATGGCAAGTGATCATTAAGCGACACAACAAGCTGTCGGTAGTCACGTATCCGTTTAATCCCTTAGATGCCATAGGCTGGCACGGTGAAGTGTGCGTAGTTAAACTCAACTGGCGTGATATTAGGCCGCTAATGAGTCATCGCTATCACTTGCCGCCATCAGCACACACCACCTTTGTGGCTCCCAGGTTTGTCATATGTACTTTCGTGCCCCGCCCAATAGAGAGTGATCCTGGCGCATTGAAAGTACCCTTCTACCACAATAACGACGATTACGACGAAGTGCTGTTTTATCACGAGGGAGATTTCTTTAGTCGCGACAACATTGAACGGGGCATGGTGACGTTTCACCCTGCGGGATTCACCCATGGCCCTCACCCTAAGGCGCTCAAAGCTGGTATGACACATCAAAAAGCATTCACCGATGAAGTAGCTGTTATGTTGGATACCAGAGATGCACTGGAAGTAACAGATGCGGGGAGCAGTGTAGAGGATCCCGGGTATGTGTACAGCTGGTGTAACCGCGATGAGGAGAACAACGAATGAAATTTGCCACTTACAAAAATGGAAGTCGAGACGGTGTATTGATGCTGGTATCCCGTGACTTAACTCAAACAATAGCGGTTGCGGATATTGCGCCAACGTTGCAGTATGCACTGGATAACTGGCAAGCAGTTTGTGAGCCATTAAAACACAGATATGAATTGCTCAACGAAGGTATGCTACAGGGTGATCCTTTTAAACAAACTCGCTGTGAAGCACCTTTACCTCGAGCATACCAGTGGGCTGATGGCAGTGCTTACGTGAATCACGTGGAATTAGTGCGGCGGGCAAGAGGCGCCGAAATGCCGGATAGTTTTTGGACCGACCCTTTGATGTACCAGGGTGGATCAGATGATTTTATTGGACCCCATGACGATATCATACTGCCCGCCGAAGAATGGGGAATTGACTTTGAGGGGGAAGTTGCCGTAGTCACCGATGATGTGCCCATGGGATGCTCTGAAGTTACCGCAGCAAAGAGAATTCGTCTGATCATGCTGGTGAACGATGTTTCCCTGCGCGGCCTAATCCCCGGTGAGCTGGCAAAAGGTTTTGGTTTTTTTCAGTCAAAACCTGCAACCAGCTTTTCTCCTGTGGCAGTAACACCGGATGAACTTGGGTCCGCATGGGCTCACTGTAAGGTGAATTTACCGCTTCATTCGGTATATAACGGAACGTTATTCGGCAAACCCCACGCTGGCACTGACATGACCTTTAATTTTGCGCAGCTCATTGCCCACGCGGCTAAATCACGAAATTTAGGGGCTGGAACCATTATTGGCTCAGGCACAGTATCAAATAAACAGGGTACAGACTTCGGCGCAGATGTGAAAGCTGGCGGCGTGGGGTATTCATGTATTGCTGAAATTCGTATGATTGAGACTATCCGCGACGGCAAGCCTTACACCCCCTTTATGCAATTCGGTGATAAAATTCGTATGGAAATGTTTGACGAACAAGGTCATAGTATTTTCGGTGCCATCGATCAACAGGTGAAGCCTTTAAACTGATAATCTGAGGAGTTGAGTATGCGTTTAAAGTTATATGGCTACTGGCGTTCATCGGCCACGTACCGCGTGCGGATAGCAATGAATTTGAAAGGGCTCAGCTATGAATATGTTCCTGTTCACTTGGTAAAAGAGGGTGGAGAACAAACCCACGCTACATTCAAGCGCTTGAACCCGGCACAACTTGTACCTGCATTAGTCGATGATGATGAAGATTTTGTACTGAATCAGTCACTCAGTATTATCGAGTATTTGGATGAAAAGCACCCTGAACCCTATCGTCTTCTGCCTCAGCACAGCCTTGAGCGGGCAAGGGTGAGAGGCCTGGCCTATGATATCGCCATGGAAATGCAGCCCTTGGGAAACTTACGTGTTCTCAATGAGCTTCGGGAAACCTTCGGTGCGGATGACGAAATGGTGGCAAGTTGGGTTCGCAAGTGGTCTGAAAAAGGCTTTACGGCTATTGAACAGCGTCTGCAAACCCAGGCTGGCAAATTTTGTTTTGATTTCGACGTTACACTGGCAGATGTGTGTTTAGTGCCACAAGTATACATTGCCAAGCGCTTTGGACTGGATATGTCAGCTTATCCTTTGGTAATGAGGATTTATGATCACTGTCAGCAGATACAAGCTTTTGTGGATGCTCGCCCGGAGAATCAGCCGGATTGCCCCGAATAGTTTGAATTGGTGTTGACAAGCTCTGCACTCAGTTGGTGTCAAGAGCTTGTCGGGGGGCAGTTACCGTAGCAAATTATTGGCTCTTGATAGGTAGTTCCGTTGTGTTTTTGACTTGTTTTAAAGCAAATGTCGAGCTCAGGTGGTCTACCAGCGGAAGGTGAGTCAGTTTGGTTTTTAACAAATATTCGTATTCTTCAATGCTTTCTACAACAACTTTCAACAAATAGTCTTTTTCGCCGCTGGTGGTATGGCATTCAACAATTTCGTTAATTGACTGTACTGCATTCTCAAAATCGGTGAGTGAGTCACCATCGTGGTTTTTCAGGGTGACAAATATAAATACTGACACGCCGAGATTGAGTTTTTTACTGTTGAGCAGGGTAACTTTACGTAAAATTATACCTTCTGACTCCATGCGTTTAACCCGGCGCCAGCAAGGCGTGTGCGACAAACCGACTTTCTGGCTCAGATCTGCCATTGACACTGTGGCATCCTGTTGCAGAACCCTTAATATCTCGCGGTCAAATTTATCTAGTTTCATTTATGAACGTCTCGTTAGGTGTATGATAATTATTATAAGGCTCCCATAATACTAGGATATATATCCTAGTCTATAGTACTTGCGATCAACGTCATTGCGGCTTGTAAAATTCCGTGGCAAACAATGCAAAATATGTCCTCTTTCATGTCAGATAATATAGCGTAAATTTGGCTAAAATGAAGAAGAGTCCATGTCAGTATTCGAACATCCTGAGTTTGATGGCCACGAACACGTAGCCTACTATCACGACAAGCCTACCGGGCTGAAAGCAATTATAGCTGTACACAATACCAACCTGGGACCTGCGTTAGGTGGCTGCCGTATGTGGCCGTATATTAGCAGCCAGGAAGCCCTGACCGATGTGCTCCGGCTGTCAAAGGGCATGACGTACAAATCAGCAATGGCGAACTTGAAACTCGGTGGCGGAAAGTCTGTGATCATCGGCGATCCGCGCAAACATAAAACGGATGATTTCATGCAAGCTATGGGACGTTTTGTAGAGTCTTTTGCCGGCACCTATTACACCGCTGAAGATTCAGGTATTTCGGTGGATGACTTGCGTGCCATGGCGAAGCAATCCCAGTACATCGCTGGCGTAGATGCTCAGTATCATTACAATAGCGAGGTGCCCGATGGCAACCCTGCTCCGTCTACGGCTTATGGTGTGTTCGTGGGGCTACAAGCGTCAGTGAAATATGCGCTTAACACAGATCTAAAAGGTATTCGCGTCGCTATTCAGGGAGTGGGACATGTTGGATACAGGCTGGCAAAGCATTTATACGACAGCGGGGCAGAGCTGTATGTCACTGATATTTTCCCTGATGGTGTTAATCGGGCAGTCGCTGATTTTGGCGCGACGGCGGTTTCACCAGAGGCGATTTACTCGTTGGACGTTGATGTTATCGCGCCTTGTGCTCTGGGAGCATCAATCAACGATGAAACTATTCCACAAATTAAAGCCAAAGTTATTGCCGGAGCCGCAAACAATCAATTGGCTAGAGAAGAAATGGGAGAAGTACTTCGACAACGGGGAATATTATACGCGCCCGATTATGTGATAAACGCCGGCGGCGTTATTGATATATTCCATCAGAAAATGGTCTCTTCGAATACCGCATTGCGCAAGCATATTGAGCAGATAGGTACAACGCTGTGTGAAATCTACACAAGAGCCAGTAGTGAATCCTGCGCTACGAATCGCGTTGCCAATGCGATTGCCGAAGAACGATTTCAAAACAAGGGTTGAAACTTAGTCTTCAAATCGTCATAATGCGCCGCGCTTTCGTTGCTGTACCTGCGGCGACATAAAAAGTGTGACGCAAAGTTCAATGGTGGGCCCTGGTCCTCTCGCAATGATACTCTGTGAACCCGGTCAGGCCTGGAAGGGAGCAGCCGCAGCAGACGACTCATGTGCCGGGATGTGGCTGGGGCCTGCCACCCAATCAATCTTTCTCTTTTTTATCACCGGCTTGATCTAAAAAACGTATGGCCTTGTCCACGGCGTGCTCGACGTTCATTTCCATTTGCTGGCGTTCGCTTTGTGGCAGATAAAAGGCCATATCCACTTCGTACCGAATGTAACGGGGTGGTACCTGGTTGAGTGAAAGACAACACAAATCTGCCAAATAATCCGGCGATTTGCTTTTATTCAGTCCGAGTTTTTCGATACGCTCCAGGACGAGGTGCTCATAATAATTATGAATGTCGTCGTCTAATTTCATCTTGTCTCCTTATTACTGGCATGGTTGCGGTACCTCAGCATTGCGCTGTGTAAATTACTGCGTCCGTGGACACTTTCATTGTTATAGCGTGTTTGCTGTAGATGTCGAGTTTCTGATGTTAATATTTTGTATTAAACCGCGTGGTCAGGAAACAAAATGAAGAAAAATATTACGCCCGTTTATTATGGTGACTATTTGCAACTGGATAAAATTCTCAGTGCGCAATCATTACAAAGTGAAAAATACGGTGCAGGGGCGCACGATGAGACCCTTTTTATTATTGTTCACCAAGTATACGAGCTCTGGTTCAGGCAACTGCTTCACGAACTCAGTTCGGTTATTGACATTTTCTCTGCTGATACCGTCAAGGACAATCAACTCATTACGGTGGTTCACCGGTTGCAGCGAATGGTGCACATACAGGATCTGATGAACGACCAAATCTCAGTGATGGAAACAATGACTCCTCAGGATTTTCTGGCGTTTCGCGATTATCTGGTGCCCGCGTCAGGTTTCCAGAGTATTCAGTTTAAACAATTGGAAATATCACTTGGCTTAAAGCGTGAGTACCGCATTGATTTTGACAAGCAGAGCTTTTACAAGCGGCTTAACGACGAAGATCGGGCTTACCTCGAAGATCTGGAACAAAAACAAAGCTTGTTTGAACTGGTCGACAAGTGGCTTTCTCGTTTGCCTTTATTAAAAAAAGACGAATTTGTGTTTTGGCAACACTATCAGCACACAGCAGAACAGCTCCTCGAAGCAGACAAGCAAATCATTGTAAATAATACAGCACTTTCTGACAGTGAGCGCAGGGGAGAGCTAAAGGAATGGCAAAACAACTGGGATAATTTTCACGCACTTTTCAATAAAGTGGAGTACGAGGAAATGAGAAGCGAAGGGAAATTCAGACTGTCTCACGATGGTATCCTGGCAGCGCTTTTTATCAAACAATACGCAGAAGAACCTATATTCAACTTACCTTTTCAGGTTATTACCACCCTCATCGATATGGATGAAAAGCTTACGCTTTGGCGATATCGCCACGCCATGATGGTACAGCGCATGTTGGGGACTAAAATCGGGACGGGCGGATCGTCAGGACATCAGTATTTAAAGAAAACCACGGAGTCCAACAGAATATTTTTGGATTTTTTTAATATGGCCAGTTTTCTGCTGCCCAAAGACAGCTTGCCGCCCTTACCGGAAGCCATTAAAAAGTACTGTGGGTTTTATATTGGTCATACGGGGTCAAATACGACAAACTCCCAACTGGCGACCTGACTTAGAAGGATGCAGTCGGGCTTTTTTTAAAAAATCGACGAAATTTGTCATAAAAAGCGGGTTCTTTTGAGATGAAAGTTTCGTGCAATGGGGTTTTTGGGTGTTGCGTTTTTCATATAGGCGATTTTTTAGCTGGTTTGGGTGAGTGATTTCCTAATAATGTAAAAATTAAAAAAAATATTGAACTTTTAGAACTCACCCCTGTAAAGGCAGTTGACCGTATTGTCACTCTGTGGTTATTATCATTCACGAGGTGTTATACCTTTTAATAATAAGTCGGTTCCAAACGATTTAAATAACACACACTATTCAATTAGTGGTCCAGGGAGACAATACATGTTTGAAAATTCAAGACTGGCCAAGTCAGTTAAGCTGGCCTGTGCCTTTGGTGCAGCTACAGCAGCACTGACCACTCCTTTCTCAGTACTCGCGCAAGAAGACGACTCTGCTGATAAAGTAGAGAAAATCGAAATTACAGGTTCTCGTATCAAGCGTTCAGACATCGAGACATCCAGTCCGGTTCTGGCTATCGATGCACAAGTTATCCGTTCAACGGGCTTCACCCGTATCGAAGACGTGATGAACACGTTGCCACAAATCGAAGCGGCAGAAACTTCTTTTAACGCAAACGGCGCGACCGGTACTGCAACCCTTGACCTTCGTGGTCTGGGTGCTAACCGTACGTTGGTGTTGGTAAATGGCCGTCGTCTGCAGCCAGGCGGTGTATACAGCCAGGCACCTGACGTTAACCAAATCCCTACAGCGCTTATCAAGCGCGTTGATGTGCTGACTGGTGGTGCTTCTACCGCATACGGTGCAGATGCGGTTGCGGGTGTTGTCAACTTCGTAATGGATAATGATTTCACTGGTCTGGAAATTCAGGCGGGTGCAGGTGGTTATCAACACAACAACGACAACGATTACATTCAAAGCCTGATGGACGAGCGTGGCTACGACTATCCAAATGGCAGCAATGGTATTGGCGGTAAAGACTACAACCTGAGCATCACCGCAGGTGGTGATTTTGACGGTGGTAAAGGCCACGCTACAGTATACGCAGTTTGGCGTCGTAATGATGAAATGCTGCAGGGTGAGCGCGATTACAGCTCATGTGCACTGAATACGTCTGCAACAGCGTGTGGTGGCTCTTCTACTGCGATTTCGCCTAACACTTTCTTCTACCCACTGTATGATGGAAACGGCGACGGTATTTTGTCGCGTTCTGATGACATCATTGACTATGGTCAGGAAGAGTGGTTAACGCTAAATCCAGATGGTACCTTCTCAGAATATGGTACGAACAACTATAACTACGCGCCTGTTAACCACTTCATGCGTCCGAATGAGCGCTTCTCTATTGGTGCTTTTGCCGAGTATGAAGTAAGTGACAACGCTCGAGTTTATGTAGAAACGTCGTTTATGCATAACCGTACTGCAGGTCAGATTGCGGAATCTGGTACTTTCTACGGTGCAGAATATTGGTTGAGTGCTGAAAGCAGCCCAGTGTTGAGCGATTCTCAGTTGGCTGAACTTGCAGCTCTGTTCCCAGCAGTTGATCCAAGTGACGACAACGACGGTGCGCTGTTAGGTTACGGCGCATACATTGGTAAGCGTAACGTAGAAGGTGGTCCTCGTGCTGACAACCTGGAAAACAACTCTTTCCGCATTGTAACAGGGGTTGACGGCTATCTGAATGACACGTGGAGCTATGACATTAGCTACATGTACGCATCTACTTCTTCCTCGTCTGCATACGTAAACGACTTGAACCTGCCTCTGATCGCACCACGTGTGGGTGATATTGACGCCGAGGAATGTTCAGGTGACTGTTTGTACTACCAAGTGTTTACGCCAGGTGGTGTAACTTCTGAAATGGCTGCACAACTTTCAGGTACTGCAATATTAACAGGTAATACCTCTTTACAGGTATTCCAAGGTTATGTCTCTGGTGAGCTTGACTATGCATTGCCTTCTGCAGAAACCCCAATCGCAGTATCGGTAGGTTTCGAACGTCGTGAAACAGACTTCGAGCGTTTGTCTGATACCGTTTATCAGGAAGGTACCTTGGTCGGTCAAGGTGGCCCAACGCCTAGTTTGGTTGGTAGCTTCGACGTAAACGAAGTATTCGCTGAAGCTAGCGTGCCTGTGTTAGAAGGCGTTGAAGGCGTTGATATGCTGAGCTTTGACTTAGGTATTCGTTTGTCTGACTACACCACGTCTGGTCGTGCAAATGCGTATAAGTTGGGTATCAACTGGGAAATCACAGAAAACTACATGATTCGCGGAAGCTACAACCGTGCAATCCGTGCGCCAAACGTGGCTGAATTGTTTGCCGCGCAAAGTGTAGGTCTGTGGCAGGGTACAGAACCTTGTGCAAGTGATACACCTACATTGACTGAAGCTCAGTGTGCTCTGACTGGCGTTACATCTGCACAGTACGGCAACATTGGCGCAAACCCAGCTGATCAATACAACCAGTTCTCTGGTGGTAACCCGAATCTTGACCCAGAAGAAGCCGATACTTACACGTTAGGTTTGGTTGCTTCACCTGTTGAAGGTTTCAACTTCTCACTTGACTACTGGATTGTAGACATGGAGAAAGTTATCGGCACTGTCGGTGCTGAGCGTATCCTTAACGTGTGTGGTACTACAGGTCAATTCTGTGACAACATCGTTCGTAGCCCATCAGGTTCACTGTGGTTAAGCCAGGACGCGTATGTTATCAACCTGTCTGATAACATCGGTGGACGTACATGGCGTGGTCTTGACGTTGATGCCAACTATTCAATGGACATCGGCGAAGGTACGCTGGGTCTGAAGATGATTGGTTCATTGAACTTAGAGAAGACTTACAAGCCTTTACTGTCTGACTCTTCTCTGGATTACGACTGTTCCGGTAAAGTATCTACAGACTGTTTCGCTCAGCCTGACTGGCGTCACACGGTATCTGCTAACTACAGAATGGGCGACTGGAACCTTATCGGTCGTTGGAGATACTACGGTGGCGTTGATATTGTAGCGCAAGGTTCTGATGGTGAAGAGAAGACTGGTGAAATTGCATCATACTCTTTCTTCGACATTTCCGGCAGCTATGTAGTTAACGAGCACGTACAAGTATCTATGGGTGTTAACAACATTCTGGATAAAGAGCCACCAATGGTAGGCAGCTCCTTAGCAACTAACGCTAACACTGTAGCAGGTTTCTACGACACATTGGGTCGTTACTTGTTCACTAATGTAACTGTTAGCTTCTAATCTGATTAATCTCAGTTAAAAAAACCGGCGCTTGCGCCGGTTTTTTGTTATCTATAGGGAGAGACGAAGAGAGAGGATGTCAGCTTTGCTACAACAAGAATTGCAACAAACCGCAAGGTATTTTAACCGTAAAGAATTTAACCAGGTCATTCCGCTTTGTAAGCGTATTTTAAGCGCTTCCCCTCTTAGTTCAGAAGCACATCAGTGGCTTATTCAGAGCTATATTCGAACAAATCAGTGGAACAATGCAGAAACTGCGCTGAGAGCGGCAGAACGGCTTTTCCCATCAGCTATCTGGCCCATTCAGTTAAAGGCAATGTTGTTTCAGCACAGAGGTGACGTACCAGCAGAAATGTCTCAACTGGCGGTATTGTTGTCTGCGCAGCCAGACAACCTTGGTATGTTAAACCGATACATCAAGTTGGCCATTCAAAAGGCAGATTGGGAAAAAGCCCAGGCTTCGCTACAACAATATGGCAACTATGCGGCAAAAAACGACATCAATTTTTTGAAACTCAAAGTATTTTATTACAGACAGCGGGGGTGGTTGGATAGGGCACTAGAGGAAAGTTCCGCTTTAATGCGGTTGATTTCCACCAATGTATCTATAGCCCATGAGCATGCGGTATTACTTCGCCTGAATGGAAAGGCAAGTGAAGCTATTACACTACTTAGGCGCATACTTAGCACGACTGAACACTTTGCGGTACATCAAAACCTGGCCAACGCTTATTCGGATATCGGCGCACTAAGTGAAGCAGCGGAGCATTACGAAAAAGCGATAAGATTAAACCCCGATTATATTGATGCTTACGTGAATCTCAGTCTTATTTTATGGGAGATGGGGGAAAAGCAGCGTTACTTAACACATTTTGAGAAAGACGACGTTTTGCGTTCCCCGCCAAAGCGCTGTGCTTATATTAATGTGCTGTTAAATGCAAAGGCATACGACAAGGCGATTACCAGTTTAAATGAAGCACCGGAAGTTAAAAATCAGATTTCCGGCCAGTTGCTTTACGCCAAGGCGTTAAGAGGCCTTGGACTCTTTACCGAGTCCTATTGTGCCTTGCGTCAAATAGTCGAAAAAGACAATTCAAACGAGGTACTAATAGAAACCTGTATCTCAGCAATTGAAGCAGGTGAGTTAAAGGCCGCGGAAAATGCGGTGGAGAAGGTATTAGACCGGGAGCCAGACAATCAACTTGCTAAGGCTTACTGGCACGCGGTGAAAAAATCTGCCGGGCAGGATGGCTATCCCATTGATAAATATACAGGGAAATACGATATTTTCCCTCATTGGAATGCCGCAGAGAAAGCCTCGTATTTATCGGCATTAACTGCTCACTTAGCATCGCTTCACAGTGCTATAGAACAACCCATTAATCAGACTCTCGAAAATGGAACGCAAACGCGGGGACATTTATTGACTTCTGAGAACCCGTTGATCAAAACCCTCAAAGCGGCCATCGACAACGTCGTACTGCAGTTTATGGAAACACAAGGTTTGGATCGCGATCGATTAACAGACGGCTCGGGTTGTCCACATTACAAAGGATCGTGGTCAGTAAGATTGGACGGGGAGGGCTATCATCACAACCATATTCACTCACATGGGCGGATTTCTGGTGTAGTCTATCTCGCACTTCCGCGGGTCGCTGCTGACAAAACTAAGCGGGAAGGGTGGCTGGCATTGGGGCAACCATTTCGTTACGAGGAAGAAAATATGTCGCCTGATGTATTTGTAGAGCCTGCTTTGTTGCATTGTGTATTATTTCGTTCGTTCGTGTGGCATGGGACGATTCCATTTAGGGAAAAGACACAGAGGATGACAGTTGCATTTGACGTGGGTGAATACGGTCAATAATAAAAACGAAAAAAGAATATTCGCGCCGGGGTGTGCAAAAATTGCGACACGATTAGCATCAACAAAAATGAGCAAAAACATAGTTCTTGAGATAAAAATGTTACAAAACTGAGATAAATACAATATTTCATATATTTTTTATTAACCAATGTAGCCCTGGTGCATGACATTAATCGATTGGCTTTAGATAAAATTTCATCGCGAAAAAAAACTTTGAACATCTATTTGTCGCAATATTAGCGAATTTTGTCGACTTTTAACGGAGAATAACACGGTTTTAAGGCAAAACATTTGGTATGACCACTTCAATATTGGTTATTGCGTAATCGTTCGGATAAAAAGTGTTGCGGTGTTAAGACTGTGTTACTTGACTCATTCCATGAATCCGTGTGAGTATTAGCAATTCGTAGTGTTGGCGTTTTAGCGACAATCACTACCTTCCTTTAAAAACATTGATAAAAGTTTTTACGCCCCTGGCAGCGACGTTTGTGTTGCGTGCGAGGATTCAAATAAGAAATTTGGTTGGGAACTATGTCCAAGATGAGCAAGAGAACTCTTATTGCTTCTACTGTGATCGGTGCATTCGCACTTGCAGGTAGTGCAGCTGTCTCTGCAGTGGAGCTATCCGATCTTCAAAAAGAAGATGCGAAGATTCAGGCTGCTGCAGCGAAATCTCAAGAAAAAATCAACACGCTGTTCGAACAGTCTCAAGAACTACTTGTTGAATACCGTCAGGTTGTGGATCAAACAGAGAATCTGAAAATCTACAACGATTACATTGCCAGCTTGGTTGCAGACCAGCAGCGTGGTATCGATTCACTTCAGCGTCAAATTGACAGTATAGAAGCAACAAAACAGGGTATTGTCCCGTTGATGTTCCGCATGATTGACAGTCTGGAGAGCTTTATCGAGCTGGATACGCCAATCCACCTTGAAGAGCGTCGTGAACGCGTTCAGCGCCTACGGGATTTGATGGCTAACTCAAACGTAACGGTTTCTGAGCAGTTCCGTCAGGTTATCGAAGCCTATTTGGTAGAAGTGGAATACGGCACGAAGATGTCTTCTTACCAGGGCACCATCGACAACGGTGGTACTGAAGTATCTGTAGATTTCTTCAACCTTGGTCGTACTGCTTTATTAGCGCTGTCTCTTGACCAGGCTCACGCTTGGGTATGGAACAATGACGCCCGTGCATGGGAAGAGTTGGGTGACGAATACCTCGCCTCTACTGTTGATGCAGTGAAGATGGCGCAGGGTACCATTCCACCTGAATTGCTCAAGTTACCAATTAAAGCAGCGGAGTAAGCGTTAATGAAACCATTATTCAAATCACTTGTAGCCGCTGCGACATTGGCAGTGGTCGCTTCTGGTGCACAAGCACAGCAAGCAACAAGCCTGGAAGATCTGCTCGAGCAGGTGAAACAGAATCGTGTTTCCGAAGCACGGATTAACCAGCAGCGCGAGGCTGAGTTCCAGTCTGCTCGTGCGGATAAGCAAGCACTATTGAGAAAGGCGCAAGCCGAACTTAAAGCAGAACAAAGCCGCGGTGACCGTCTGTCACAGCAATTCTCTGACAACGAAACCACGTTGAATGAAAAAGCTGCAGAGCTTGATCAGGCAACAGGTACACTGGGCGAAATGTTTGGTGTGGTACGTCAGGCGTCTTCTGAAGCATTTGGTCGTATTTCAACCTCTATCGTTAGTGCTCAGTTCCCAGGTCGCGACGACTTCCTGGCAGAGATGTCAGAAGAGTCTCGTGGCTTGCCTAACATCAACGAACTTGAAGACTTGTGGTTCGCCCTGCAAACTGAAATGACACAATCTGGTAAAGTGGTTCGTTTCAACACTGAAGTTGTTAACCTCGAAGGTGGTTCTTCAGAGCAGGAAGTTGTTCGTGTAGGTACTTTTAACCTGGTCGGTGATCAAGGTTACCTGTCATATGACCAAGACAACGAAGTGGTTCAGCCCCTAGGTCGTCAGCCCGATGGCTATTTGGTATCTTCAGCGCAAGACATGAAAGATGCGACCAGTGGTTTCGTACCTTTCTATGCTGACCCTTCACAAGGGGCAATTCTTGGTTTGTTGAAGCAAAAAGCAACTATGTCTGAGCGTTATCACGCTGGTGGTGTAGTGGGTTACACAATTACTGGTATGCTGGCAATTGGCCTGTTAATTGGTTTGTTCAAGCTCATTCAACTGTTCCTTACTGGTACTAAAATTAAGTCTCAGCTTAAGAACCCAGGCAATCCTTCTTCCAGCAACCCGCTTGGCCGTATTTTGATGGTCTACAGAGACAACAAAAATGCGGATGCAGAAAATCTTGAACTGAAATTGGATGAAGCGATTCTTAAAGAACTGCCGACAATTGAAAGCGGTATTAACGTCATCAAGATTTTTGCAGCTATCGCACCGCTGTTAGGTCTGTTGGGTACCGTACTTGGTATGATCGCGACGTTCCAGACAATTACTCTGTTTGGTACAGGCGACCCGCGTATGATGGCAGGAAGTATCTCTATGGCGTTGGTAACAACAGCTCAGGGTATCATCGCTGCATTGCCTCTGATTCTGACACACAGCATCGTTGCATCACGCAGCAAATCTATCGTTCATATCTTAGACGAGCAGACAGCGGGTATCATTGCTGCTCACTCTGAGGCGGAGAAGGCGTAATATGATTTACCTGATTGGATTATTGGAATCTGTCAGGGAGTTTATCGCTACCGGCGGTGACGTTTTATACTTCGTTGCTGCCGCGCTCTTTCTCATGTGGGTACTTATGATTGAGCGCTACTGGTATATGACTGCAGTATTTCCAAAAGTGAAGAAAGATATAATCGCTAAATGGGATGCTCGAAGTGATACTACCTCTTGGTATGCGCATAGAATCCGTGACGCATGGATTTCTCAAGCGTCAGATGATTTAGACGCTAGGATGCTAATTATTCGCACATTAGTGGCAATGTGTCCGCTAATTGGTCTGCTGGGAACAGTGACCGGTATGATTAGCGTATTCGAGACAATGGCAACGCAAGGCACCAGCAACGCCCGATTGATGGCATCTGGTATTTCAATGGCAACGATTCCGACAATGGCGGGTATGGTTGCAGCGTTATCAGGACTATTCATCAGTTCTCGTCTCGAAGCCAAAGCGAAGATGGCAAAAGAAGGCTTAGTTGATAGCCTGCCACATCACTAGAGAGAACGATTATGGCTCGAAAAGTCAGAACTGAAGAGGAAGATGCAGCGATCGACATGACGCCGATGTTGGACATCGTGTTTATCATGCTTATCTTCTTCATTGTTACTACTGTTTTCGTTAAAGAAGCAGGCATAGAAGTTAATAAGCCTGAGGCGAGCCAAGCGTTTCTTCACAAGAATGCCAACATATTCATCGCTGTGACTGAGGATGGCAGTGTATGGTTAGATAAACGTGAAGTCGCTGTGGACACCGTTAGGGCTAATTTAGAAAGATTGCTTACAGAACAGCCTACTGATTACGTATTCATTCAGGCTGACGTCAAAGCCAAGCATGGTATCGTAGTTAAGGTTATGGACCAGGTTAAAGCTGCAGGCATTGACCGTATTTCGGTTGCAGCAAGGGGTTAAGATGGTAAGGATAATCGTTTCTATAATATTAGGTGCAGCTGTTGCATTTGGTTTGTTTGTGGTTATGGCTAAACTCATTGAGAACTCAGCCAGACCTGCAGACGAAGTACCAGAGGCGCCAATCATTGATATCGTGATGCAGGAGCCGGAAGACGAGACGCAGACCCGTAATCGTAAGCCGCCTCCACCGCCTCCGCCCCCTCAGCAGCCGCCTAAGGTTCAACCTGTTGAACCAGACGCTGCGGAGCCAGACACAGATGGATTTAGCTTGGCTATTCCAAATGTAGACACAGGCGGCGTAGGTGTTGATATCGGCGGCGTAGGTGCGATGCAGCGGGATGGTGATGCTACACCAATCGTTCGTATCGACCCTAAATATCCGCCTGATGCGGCTCGTGATGGCCGTGAAGGTTGGGTAAAACTGCAATTTACTATCAACGAACAGGGCGGTGTTGAAGACATCAGTGTTATTGATGCTGATCCCAAGCGTATTTTCGACCGCGAAGCGCGTCGTGCACTGAGCAAGTGGAAATACAAGCCTAAAATCGTAGACGGTAAAGCAGTTAAACAACCCGATATGTTTGTACAACTTGACTTTAAACTGGAGCAATGATTATGAAACTACGTACATTTAAAATGTCCGCCGTTGCTTTAGTCATGGGTTTTGGTGCTGTTGTTGCAGCACCGATGGCCGCTGCGCAGACTAAGTCTGCTGCTCCGTCCGGCCCGGTTGTATGCCCTGGCTATGTCAAGGGAAAAACCACGCTGGTAGGCGAGCGTACCGGTAAAAAAGTACAACAGGCTTTTGAAGCTTATAACGAAGATCGCGTTGACGAAGCAATTGCTATTCTGAAAGATGTCGATCCCAGTGATGACTTCGATAAAGCCTATGTGAACCGCTTTGTAGGCAACCTGATTGCGTCTCAGGAAGGTAAGGGAATGGAAGCATTCGGTTACCTTGAAAAGTCAGTTAATCCAAAGGTTTTGAATGATACTGAGCACTCGCAAACGCTTAAATTACTGGGTGATTTAAGCATGCAGGAGCAAAAGTATACCGAAGCGGTTAACTATTATGACAAGTGGATGGACTTCACGTGTAAGGAAGATGCGCAGGTTTATACCCGTAAAGCACAGGCCTTGTACGAGCAGAAGAAATTTGACGAGGTAGTTCCTACTGCTGATAAAGCGATTGCTTTAAACAAGCAGGCAGGTAAGCCGGACAAAAACCCGTACTTGCTGAAATTATCTGCTTTCTATGAAAGCAAAAAGTTTCCGCAAACGGTTTCGGTTGCCGAGGAACTGGTTAATTTGTTCCCTGACAATGCCACCTACTGGATACAACTGGCAAGTTTTTACATGCTGGTTGAGCGTTTTGACAAAGCTGTACAGACCTTCGATATTGCTTATATGGCGGGCTTTTTAGACAAAGACAGCCACATTAAGCAACTCGCATCTTTGTATGCGAATGCTGGTAATCCGCACAAAGCGGCAAAGGTATTGGAAAAGTATCTGAATAGTGGTTTGTTGAAGAAAGACGCTGAGATGTATGCAAGTGTTGCAAACTCTTTCCACCAGGCGAAAGATTACAAAGATGCAGCCAAGTTTTACGGCAAAGCAGCTCAAGTCGATTCTGACCCAGAGTATTATCGTAAGCAGGGTACCTTGCTACTTGTCGCCGAGGATTACCGAGGCGCGATCACTGCGTTAAACAAAGCATTGGAGCGTGGTGTTGAGGATGAAGCTAAAATCCATTTTTCTTTAATGGAAGCGAACTTTTATCTCGGCAACTATAAAAAAGCTTTCGAGCACGTACAGATCGCTAAGAAAGATAAGTCTTTACGAAGAAACGCTATCGCGTGGGAACCTTATATTAAAGATAAGGCGAAAAATCGCGGTATCAAGATTTAGCACAATGGATCTATAAGTGAAAACCCCGCTCTGAGCGGGGTTTTTTTATGCTTTGTTTTCAGTGATAAAAACCTCAAGTGATGTTTTCGTATAGCCAATCATTTCTTTTTTGTTTCTAAAACCAGCGTTTTCAGATATCTCCGTTAGATTTTGCTTTGCCAGCAAACCATTGAGAACCGTTGACAGAAGCTCATCGGAAATGCGACCGACGAGCCACAAAGGGGTATCATAGAGGTGGGAGATTCCCCTTGTTCCTTCGCAGAATTGCCTTATACGTGCTAAATGGGTGTTTACAGAAGTGGTCTGAAATAACATGCCCAACGTGTCTTTACCTAAAGGTGAGACTGCCATTGCATAGATATCACTTGCTAGCCCTGATGATTTGTCTATTTTGGTTCCTTGTTTTAGCCGTGTGAAACCACTCTTTTCCCAGAATCGCCTAAGTTCATCGGTGGCACCAAATGACACGGTAATAAGGTCGGTTTTTTCAATAGCACATGATTGTCGAGTATGAGCGATCAGCCCTTGACCTATACCTTGTCTTCGCGCGTTCGGATGTACGGCTATTCTGTTTATTCTAAGGCTGCACAAGGTTGCAAATTGTGGGTTCGCGGTCATGAGAGCTAGCGCTTGCGCAGTGAGGTGCCCTTTTACTCTCCGTTTTCCACTGGCTATATCATGGCTTAGCTCCCCCAGTACAGGCCCTCCTTCATATTCCAAAATGGCTGCGGCAACAAGGGTGTTGTTTGCGAATGCCAGACACACTTTGTTATTTGGAGTATCAATGAAACGCACAATATCATCTGGTGTGGTTTGGTAGTGAGCATGGCGTAGCAATGCCATTATCTGTGAATACAGCTCCTCGGTTGTGTTATCGAGGGGGGTAATAGCATAGCTAATTTGTGTGTTAGTGTTAAAAATGTCTTTAGGAAGCGGCGTAAGGGGAGTGCTTTGAAATAGCAGGGAATCGATGACGTGTTCCAGTGGGTCGTGATTGTGCCAACGCACAGGCGTCTCTAGTGTAAATGCCAAAATGGCTTGCTTTGTCATTACTTTCTCTCGAAAACCCTGGCCAGAGCCCTCATAACCATCAGTGGTGGAAGCAAGAATAACAAACGGATGCTTGCTGATGAGTCGAATAAGCAAAGGCACTGGGACGCTGGCTGCTTCGTCGATAATGAGTACATCGATGTCTGCGCTATCGAGACTTGGATTGTCTAGTGCGTACCAAACAATGTCGGTTGCATCGTCATTGAGGTAGTGACCAGCTGCGACAAACAAGTTCGTTGTCTGGGCGCGGCTGGATGATGTGACAGCGATGCGCATTGCGCGATTGGCAAAATGCGCAGCTAAAAAACCCAGTGTCGTTGACTTTCCCCGCCCTCGTTTTGCCAGCAAAGCTATGCAACGCGTGCCCGCATCTTGGGCTTTAACAACCTGTGTAAACGCCAGTTGTTGGCATGGGGTAGTGAACTGAGTATTGGGGCGGTCAGCGTCATTGGCTTTTGTTGGCACTGGTAACGTATGACGGGACGCTGTCAATAACCCAACATGTGGAGAGTTTAAGAGCGTCGATAGCATAAACCTAATGTAATGACTTTGTTCAATAGACCAGCCATGGCTGAGAAAATGAGGCTGTATTACGCTCGGATGTGAAGGCCAGGAGGCAATTGGGGGTACGAGTAGAATAAATGTTCCCCCTGCGTGTATGGTTCCTGCGATAGCTGCCATCGCATTAAGCCTAAAGCTATCAAGGCAATTTAAGATCACGAAATCAAATTCACTGCCCAGCAATTGTTTATATTGTGCAAGTGGTTTTATTTGCGTCAGCCAGTCCGGGGCTGCATCGTATGCTTCTGTCCCTACCCAGGCTACCGTTGCTGATGGTGGTTTTTCCGCCATGAACGCTTGTAACGCGTTAAATACCCAATCATTCTCGCCGCTTACCAACAGAATTTGCCTGTGATAGGCTGAAAATGACGCTGAAAGGGGAGAAAATAGCCAATCAGGCACAGTTGTCAAAGCTAATCCTACATAAGTTACGTATAATACTACGCTGATTTTATCCTGAGTTAACGAGGAATTCGAATGCGGTTTTTATCCCGACGATTAGTTATGCCTGGAGATTTGAACTATGGCAATTCATTATTTGGTGGCAGGGCGATGCAGTGGATTGATGAGGAAGCAGCCATTTTTGCCATTTGCCAATTGGAAACTAACTGCCTGGTAACCAAACATATTGGGGAAATTACATTTGAGTCGCCAGCGTTGCAGGGGGATATTGTAGAGTTTGGTTTGGAAACGAAATCTGTGGGTCGGACTTCGATTACCGTAACCTGTTTGGTTCGAAATAAAGCAACCAAGAAAAGCATTTGCCTGGCGGACGATATTGTTTTCGTTACATTAGATCCCGATAGCAGAAAACCCACACCTCACGGAAAAACGTTAGAAACACTAAAAGCGCAAACAGAGGAAGAATTGCGTAGTTTGAATTTGATCAGCAACAGTCAGAAATAGCGCGAAAGTTCTACGCCACAGACCGATTCCATTTGCTTATAGTTTCTTCCAATATCTCAATTTGGGAAGCAGTGAGCGAGGTTGTCCCCTGGATGGCTTCCAGGTTTTGTTCACGGGACGAAGCGGTAAATGCTACGTTGTGGCACAGTTTGATCTTTTCCGACCAACTGTGGCTTCCAGTTTCATTGTCGTCTGGTTGACAAAGTTTCCACAATTGTTGATTAACTGCACTTTGAAACCCCCAGCGGAGGAGCATTAGCGATGTTGCCCCATAAAGGCAAATACCGTATTTATCGTTGATTTGCTGGAGGAAATCTTCAAATGTCTGGGCCTCGTCCCATACAGTAAGTGCGCCATCGGCAAACAGACACTCATCGTGAAAAATTAGAAAAAGTGATAGCGTGCCAAACAGAAGGAGTTGTTTAATCTGTTCAGTTTGATCTTCATTCAACGATCGAAAACTAAAGACTTGCTGGAATAGCGTTGCACTGAGCAACATTGCATCGGTAAGGAAACTCACATCGCCAAAGCGGCACTGAGCCGAGAGAAGTTGTTGGGCAGCAAAGATAACGGCCAAATGACGAATATTGCCGATGCCGAGGTTGCGGCCAATGGCTTGTTCGAGGTTCTTTGGTGGACTGCCGTAAATGGCGCGACTGGCTTTACTCATTACATGAGCTTGGAAAATCGGATCTTTTTCAATCAGACTAACCACATATTCCAGCGTTATGTTGTCTTCGTCAGTGTCTAGTAAAGTTTGAATCGAGTGGGGCAAAGGGGGAAGGTTTTCCACGACGTCAATCAGATTGCTGTTTCCCTTTTGAAAGCGGAGTCTGTTACCCAGCTGTCGCAGTTGACCTGCGCTGATACCTGCGTGTTCTTTAAAACTTCTTTCAAAAGAACGGCGATCAGAAAAACCCAGTTGCTCGGCGGCATCATCCGTTTTGACACCACTTAGTAAGAGGTGGCAGGAGTTGTCGTGAATGTGCTCTTTTAACATCCCACTAAATGAGATAGATCCTTGGCGAAGTTGACGGCGAAATGCCGACTCTGACTGACCTAATTGTCTAGCAACCCACTCTGACCGAATTTTGGCAGGGTACGCGGTTCGCTGGAATACTTCTTTGACTCGCTGTTTAAGCGGCGTTTCCTCGTTTGTTTCCAGTGTAGCTTGCAACATCTTCTTAATCGACAGGGAAAAATAGAAAGACGGTTGCCTGCACCACTTGGTTTCGAAGGCGAGTTTAATAGTGCCCTTGCTGGTTTTCCACTTTGACTGACTAAGTTCATCAAGAAGGCGGGAATGTTTTAAGTGAGGAATTTCAATCGTCGTGAAGTCGAACTTTCTGCCGGCAAGATGGCGAAACAGTGCCAGCAGGAAATAACACCTGAATTCCGAAACAATAGTGTGTTGTCCCGGGACAAACTCAAGTACTGTGGTGTCGGAGTTTGCAGTCACAGAAAAGTCGGCCTGAGAACCGAGTATATGTTTATATTGTTTGCCCAGCACATGCAGAGCATCGTCGATATGTTTGCTAGCTGTAAGCAAAACGACCAGGTTACTCATTTTGTTGAAGTCGAAGTAACCTATGAGAGAACGGCCAAATTGGGCTTGGTGTGCCTGCGGGCAGAGAGTGAGCAATAGCTTAGCCAGCACAGCTTCAGAAAATTGCCCTTGCTCGAGTTGATTGACGGTCTCCAAAAAGGTGGCGTCGCGTTCGTCGCTGATTCCGAGATCACGCCGTTGGCTTAACAACGCGCGAATGATTGCTGACCAAAACAAACCTTGATACTGCACAAATACTCCTTTCATTCCGCTTCAATCCCTTTATTTACAAGAATATAAGAATTCTAAAGGGGATGACAGTGCTATAGAAATTCTCTTGTTTGCACAGATCTGTAGCATTTAAAAAACAGAACTGTCCTGTTTACCTTGCGTCAATCCTCTTATTCTTTCAACTGTCAATACATTATCTGGTCGTCACGCCAGAAGTACGTACAGCCAAACTTGCTGTGAAGCAAGGACGGAAAGCCACGGGTCTTACCATCGCCATTGAGACAGCCGGGTTGCAGTGCATGTTTTTACCATTTTAAAGGCAACACTGCTTAAGGAATACAAATGAAATTTAGCACGAAAGCCGCGGTTCTGCTGACGACTATTTTCGCCTCAACCGCTCATGCAGGCATCATTAACAGTTACGATATAGATTTTTCTGCTCTACCTCTTACTGCGCACCAACAAAACAGTGGTTCATACTCCACGTGGGATTTTAATGGCAGCGTATTAAACCTGAAGGAAGATGCGTGGTTTACGCTTAACGTAAATGACGCGTTTGGTATTGCCAGCTTAGATATTGACAATGCCAGTACCAATATTGAGTTGTCATTTGATTTTAGAGTGAAGGCCAATAGCGCCGGTTCTTATTCAGAAATTGCAGGTATCTGGTTGGCTGACTTTTCCGGTGGTGAGCAAAACTACGACGCCGGTAGAACGTTTAATTTAGATGGTACACAGAACTTTGGCTTAGATGACATTGCATACACCAATGGAGAGAGTTGGCAGACTTTTACCATCAAGCTTGACGACTACATGGCCGGCATTATCACCGACATTGTCTTCATCAACGATTGTGATGCAAGTGTTGGCTGTAGTGATATGAACGTCCGATTCCGCAATGCCTCGATTTCAGAAGTCAGTGAACCTACCGCCATGTCACTGATCCTTCTTGGAATGGGCTTTATGGGATGGCGCGCAAGACGCCAAAAGTAAGGGCCAAACCGCCCACCTCGCCCGCAACGTCACATGCGGGCTTTTTTTACATCTCTGTGGGCATTTTGCCAGCTTGACTCAACCGTCATAGTTGGTAGACTGCACGGCGATATTTCCAAAGAGCGTTTTGCTCTGACGACTAATCCAAGGCCAAGGGGTGCCGGTATTGTCCGGCTGAGATCCATACACTGGAAACCCTTTAACCTGATCCGGATAATACCGGCGTAGGGATGGTGACATTACAAATTTTGTACCCTTATACCTGCCGACATGCCGGATCTTTTTATTGCTAAAGAGATCCTCAATGAAAAAAAATGCTGTACTCCTCGCGTTACTCTCGCTGCCAGCTTTGGCAGATACTGCCAACGATATCGAACGCATTACTGTAACCGGCGATTTCCGCCAACTTACTCTGGATCAACTCAGTAGTAGTGCGTCTGTCATTGGAGCTGCGCGCTTAGACAGCCGTCAAGCCACGCATATCGAGAACATGTTGAATGTTGCGCCTAATGTTAATTTTACCCGTGGCGCGTCGAGAGGGCGTTTCGTACAGATTCGCGGTATTGGCGAGCGCAGCCAGTTTGCGGAACCGATTAATCCTTCTGTTTCTTTTCTCGTGGACGATTTCGACTTTTCGGGGTTAGCCGCTGCGGGCGTGTTATTTGACACTCGTCAGGTTGAAGTGTATCGCGGTCCCCAAGCTAGCAATTTTGGCACTGGTGCCTTGGCCGGGGCGATAAAAGTGGTGAGCAACCGGCCTGGAGATGAAGCTGACAATCACCTGGAGGTTAATATTGCTAGTCAATCGTCTTTTCGCGTTGAAGGCGGTTACGGTACGGCAGTAAATGATGTATTAAACGTTCGCGTAGCAGCGGTTCACAACAGCAGCGATGGCTTTGTAGAAAACACGTATTTAGACCGTGACGATACCAATGGTTTGTCAGAAGATGCGGCGCGTTTGGCTCTTGATTGGGCAGTGTCCGACAACACTCGTTTTGCATTCAACTACCGCTGGTACGACATTGACAACGGTTTCGATGCATTCTCCTTGGACAATGACAATAAAACCCGTTCTGACGAACCCGGGTTTGACCGCCAGCAGACTCACGGGGTAAGTGGGCATGTATATCACAGCACCAACGCGGGATTGCTTGAAGTCATTTTGACTCATGCCAGCCATAATATTGAATATGGCTATGACGAAGACTGGACCTTCAACGGTTTTCACCCTTGGGGATATACCTCATTTGATGCCTACTACCGCGACGTCAGGCAGCAAAGTGCAGAGGTCAGATTCAGCAGCGCAGACAACAATACTTTATTTAACAACACGACATCATGGGTGATAGGTGCACGGGTGAGTCAAAGTGAGCAGGATTTAATCCGTCAGTATACCTATCAGGACAGTGATTTTTACAGTGCCTTCGACCCGGTTACTTCGGCGATGTACGGGCAGCTCGACACCCGTCTGACGGATGCGTTCACCCTTACCAGTGCGTTGCGTTTTGAGCAATATGCCTATGACTACGAAGACAACGCCGGCGTATCTCACGACGAAGATACGCTGATGACAGGCGGTAAACTGGCGCTGACTTATCAACAAGGTGAGCATTTTTATTACGCCAGTGTATCGAGAGGCTTTAAGGGGCCGGGCATCAACTACGATGAGCGGGTCAGTGACAATCGTCGCTTTTTTGATGCCGAATACAACTGGAACTATGAATTAGGTTTTAAAGGCAACTTCTCTGATGCGATTTCTCTGCGAGCTGCGGTGTTCTACATGGACCGTGAAAATACTCAAATTAGTGATTTTGAAGTACAAAACCGCGATGATGGTTCTGCAGCTTTTGTCGATGTTATCGCCAATGCTGATATTGGTACAAACCGAGGAGCGGAGGCTGAACTGAACTGGCAGGCTACCAAACAATGGCAACTACAAGTTGCTTTGGGTTATCTGGATGCGACTTTCGAGGATTATGAAAGAACCGATGGTTCTGTCATTGCAAAGCGCAAGCAAGCACAATCACCCGATTTCACCGCTAACCTGTTCAGCCAGTACTGGTTCACCGAATCAATTTCCTGGCGAGTAGAAATGGATTATAAAGACAGCTACGGCCTGTCTGACGGCCATGATGAAGTCGCGCCCACAGCTACAGTATTTAATACCGACATCAGTTGGCAGAAAGGGCCATGGACAACGACGTTGTGGATAAAAAATGTTTTTGACAAAGTGTACTATGTGCGAGGGTTTGGCGGTTTTAGCAATGACCCCAGGGACGAATATGCCTTTAACGAACCTTACTTTCAGTGGGGTGACGGTCGGCAGGTAGGTGTTACAACCCGCATACATTTTTAAGGAGTAGCGACAATGCAGGTAATGGTTGAACTTTCTTTGTACCCGTTGGTTAATGCGTATATTCCACCTATACAAACGTTTATAGACCGCTTAAACAGCTATGAAAATATTACTGTAACTACCTGCTCTACGAGTACTCAGGTCAGTGGTGACTATCAAACAGTAATGCGCATATTGGGCGAGGAAATGCAGCGAACTCACGAAGAAGTTGGGCAAGCTATATTCGTTGCCAAGTTTTTAAATTTCGACGCCATGCAGGCTAGAAAGTCAAACGATGGCTGATTTTCTCACTGCGCTCGTAACGCAATTAAGTGATACCTCTTGGGCTGAAGGTTGCGCGGTGATATTGGCGTTGGCTTATGTGGTACTGGCCGCTCGACAAAACCGCTGGTGCTGGTTGTGCGCATTTGTTAGCACGGCAATTTACACCTGGTTGTTTTGGCAAGTAACATTGCCTTTTCAGGCTGCACTTAACCTTTACTACATGGTAATGGCCGTTTATGGCTATTACCAATGGAACAGGCGGGACGATAGTCATAGTCGCGTGATTTCATGGCCCTGGTACTATCATCTTTTTTTAGTACCAGGCTTGTTGGTGATAGCGTGGGGGGTGTCACGATGGGCACAAGGGCAGTTTAACAGTGAACATCTGTTGTTGGATGCCAGTATTCAGGTTGTCAGCGTTGTAACCACAGTAATGGTAGCGCACAAAGTATTGCAGAACTGGTTGTACTGGTTTGTCATCAACTTATTGTCGTCTTACCTCTATTTTCAAAGTGGGTTAGCCTTGTCCGGCTTTTTGTTCTTTGGGTATGTAGGGTTTGCCATATACGGCTACTTGCAATGGCAAAAGCAATGGAGGGAGCAGAGTGCCATCGCGCAAGTTACTTCTTGACGTACTTACCCGGCCTTTGGGGCTATCAGATCAAGCCACCTTACTGTCCTTGCGCCATGGTGCGGTGAATACCGTATACAAGTTGTCCGACGGGGCCCGCTTTTTTGCAGTAAAAGTGATGGGTGATGGAGGTGTGACAGGCGTTGACCATGAAGTGCAATTTGCACTACAAAAGCGTGTAGCCGATAAAAAGCTGGCCCCCACACCTGTTTGGCTTAGTCCTGGCCGTGACATTTGGGTTGAGCAATGGGTATCTGATCCTAACAAGCTATCTGACGATGCACTTGTTTCCGCTTTGGCATACGGGCTTTGTCAGATCCATCAATGCAGAGTACGGGCACCAGCGCTCAATCTAGCAAAACGGTGGCGACGACATATTCAATTGGCTAAGCCTGTATTACCCGCTCAGATCCTGAGACAAGCCGAGCGGTTGATTGTTCGTCACAATCTCGCTGACGATAATAATCCTGCTTGGGTACTGTGTCACAACGATCTGTCTTTTTCTCATATACTCGACGCGAAAACACCGCTGATCACAGACTGGGAATACGCAGCGTTAGGCAATCGCTACTTTGACCTAGCTGCTAGTGCACACATAAATGGGTTGTCTGCATCAGCGCAACACAGTTTGTTTAGTCAGTATGCAGATCTTGCGCAGCTACCAAAAGATGATGTGCTGGAGGCGTGTAAGGAACATGTGCCAGTGGTTGAGATGACTGCCATGCTGTGGCAAGCAGCGATTGAGTACCACCGTAGTATGTAATTGTCGGCTTTTTGCTCACTTTGAGTGATTGCTAGACAAAGGAAATAAAATGCCCACAAAAAGGCTTTACCTTTCTTATCTCATACGTATAATGCACTGCGCGCTAGGGGTGTAGTTCGAATTGGTAGAACAGCGGTCTCCAAAACCGATGGTTGGGGGTTCGAGTCCCTCCACCCCTGCCACTTTTCATCTCTTATTTTTCTCATGCGCGTAATCTTTATCTTATTTCATTTATTTGATTCCAGCCTTGGCGCTGGCGTTGTAAATTCTCTTGGAATAAGGTTTGTTCCCTCAGGTTTTTTACGATAGTTTCAGACGATCTTTACGGTACCCGAAGGAGCAATTGTGACCCCCTATGTCTTGTTGATGAGTCAGTTGCTGAGCTTTCCTCAGCAACCTGATATTAAGCTTGATGTGACTAAATCAGAGGCATCGCGCCCGTGGGCGTTCGTTGCCCCCCATGAAAACGAACATGTGGGAAATGCTTACCTAAAACAACAGGTAGAGAAGTTCGGTGGTGTATTCGCGATACTGAAACAGCACGGGCAACGTCATGTCACGCTTTCCGTAGACGGGAATGCGCTACAAGCAGATCCAAACCGAATATTTACTAAGCGCGGACGCATGAGTACCCTTACGAAACTGAACCCTGATTTGGCCGCCCAAACACAGCTGCTGGCAATGGCTGAAAAGCGTGCTCAGGCCCTAGCCGAATTTATCCTTCACTCAATTAATGCGAATGAAGCATCCAGTTGGGTTGCTATTCACAATAATACCCAGGGATATGACGACGATGGTCACAAAGGACGTGGCACTATTTCTATTAAACGTTACCAGAAAAAACTTGATAGCGGTGCCAGCTACCTGATCCGTGTGCATGATGCTGGTAAAGATGAAGATGATTTGTTTTTTATCACCGAAAGCACGGATTATGAGGCGATGAAAAAGGCATCTTTTAACGTGGTTTTACAAAATCCTGACGTTGCGCTGGATCCCGCTGAAGATGATGGCTCGTTGTCTGTACTGGCAGAAAAGCAAGGGCGTCGATATGTGAATGTAGAAGCAGAAAGACGCACTGAAGACGGATTCGGTGATAATCACGTGGCAGAGCAGCAGGCCATGATAGATATGCTGTTCACGATTTTAAATGAATCGCACCCATAAGCGGGCACACAGATTGGTCCGGTAGCGGAATTTAGCCTATATTGACGTAGTAAAAGCAATGCGTGCTTTTTAAACCGCCCTTTCTCAAGGTGACAATTTTGGAGCTATCCTCTGTGTGATTTTCTTGCCTTTTTACTTTATAGTATTGCCATCATTTGCAATAGAATTGGCCATGTCTTCTTTTCTAACTCCATATCAGCAGGCAGTGCTTCAGGAAATGGGTATTCCAGTGTGGCTCGAGCAACAGCGAGTTGAGAGTGTTCGAAGTACACCTGACACTGAAGCGTCATCCCAGCGCGTAGTGACCTCGCCATCGGAAATATCTGGAACAGAGCGCATTGCACAGTTACGAGCCACATTGGGAACTACGACGAAGTTAACGTCGTCTTCAAAAGCGCCAAACCGACAAGTTGTTGCTGAGAAAAGTCACTCAGTAAAACCTTATGACAAGGCGGCTTTGGGGCCAATGGCTGAGGATATCGCAAGAGCAATTGCGCATTGTCAGGTCAATATATCTGAACTGTGGCAGCTGGGTGAGAGGGTGGAAATAAAAGCAGATGTACTTTCTCTTCCGCCGAAAGTAACATCCCGTGATAAGAAACAGTTGTGGCAGGCATTAATGACGTTGTGCGGTGAATGAATGTCAGTAACGACTTCTTCAATGGGAAACTCGCATCTCGCCGATGCTTACGACATTCACAAGCAAAGTGTTTATTCTCCTTGGCAATGGGCAACTTTCGAGGATTGTACGCTTCCTCCTTACGCGGGCTTGGTGGCGTTGCGGGAAAACCGCGTGTCGGGTTATGCTTTGTTGTTGTTCGCTTCAGTGGAAGCAACCCTCATGGATATCGCCGTTCGCGCTTCACAACGGGGGGCGGGGATTGGCAAAGCCCTCATGAATGAGGTAATTGCAACTTGTCGCGACAGGCAAAGCGAGGAAATTTGGTTGGAGGTCAGGGCTGGAAATACTGTGGCAATTGGCCTGTATGAATCGTTTGGCTTTGAGATTATCGAAATAAGAAAACACTATTATCCTGCCGCTGAGGGCAGGGAAGATGCCCTCATCATGAAAAAGTGCCTATAGACGTTTTCCTGGCAAAAAAACGTAACATTGCTCCAACACGCCCTCGGTTTCTGTTTCGTCTTAGTCATCGAAAGATGATTGTTCCGCACAATTTTATCCCAAGACTTTCAAATCATCGCTGATGATATTACCCATGCGGAAACCGCAAAATAAACAAAAAAAGCATGTAAAAGCATTATGTTATATTGTATCATAATTATTCTGCAAGACCCTGTTTTCACCCCTCAACAGATACAGAGTGAATAAATGCAAAGTGAAATTATTGTAGCGTCGTCTTTGAGTGTTCGTTTTAACGAGCAAACCGTATTAGACGATGTTAGTTTTGCCGTTAGAAAAGGCGAGGTTTTTGCGCTACTTGGCGGTAATGGAGCGGGTAAATCTACCACGTTAAAAACCTTTCTTGGTACTGTGCAGCCTTCAGCGGGTAGCGCAATGGTACTGGGTATGTCTGTTGCTGATGAGATAAGCACTATTAGAAGTAAAGTCGCCTACTTGCCCGAGTCAGTCACCCTTTACGGACATCTTTCCGGTGTGGAAAACATAGAATATTTTCTCTCACTGGCCCAAATATCCCGCACGTCAGATGAAATAGCTGATGCGCTGAATCGCGTCGCCCTGCAATCCGCAGCATGGAACCGTGCGATGAGCCATTATTCCAAGGGAATGCGTCAGAAAGTTGCCATTGCGCTTGCTCTATTGCGGGAAGCGCCTGTGTTATTTTTAGATGAACCCACATCGGGTTTAGACCCGAATGCGATTGATGAATTTAATCAACTCATCGCTGCGCTGGCGTCTGAAGGCACGACTGTGTTTATGGTAACTCATGATGTCTACGGCGCCTGTCAGATTGCCCACCGCATTGCTTTGTTGGATCAAGGCAAAATTGTAGGAATGTTCGAACGTGGTGAGGCATCTCATATCGACACTGAAGCCGTTCACACTGCGTTTTCTGCGAGAAACAAGCGATGAGCGTGATCAGTCAAATAGCCAAAGACGAATGGCATTTTTGGAAGCGAACAAAAACAGCTACAACCATACTTGTCACCGGTATTGTGCTAACTGTTATTTCTGCTGTGGTTAATAGTGTGCAGATGGAAAAGGCCAGCCATGAAAGGGAGCACTTCCAGGCTGCTTCAGAAGCGCAGTTTTTAGACCAGCCAGATCGCCATCCGCACAGAATGGTGCACTATGGTCACTACGTCTTTCGCGCACCATCGCCGCTCAGCGTCATTGAACCCGGTGTTGATGCCTACACAGGTACCTCGATTTTTCTCGAGGGGCACAGGCAAAACAGTGCAGTTTTCTCCGATCAAAGACAAGCTTCAGGCATGACACGCTTTAGCAGTTTAACACCGGGGTTTTTGCTACAAGTCCTTGTTCCGCTTTTTATCATACTAATCGGGTATGCCAGTGTTAGTCGCGAAAGGGAAGCCGGCACACTCAATATCATGATAACGCAGGGAGTCAATCTCTGGCATCTAGTGATGGGCAAATATCTGGCATTAGTTGTTAGTGGTGTACTTATGTTGTTGCCACTTGTGCTTGCTGCATTGTGGGCAATGACCAAGGGTGAATCACTGTTACTGACAATGAGTTTTGTTGTTGGGTACATGCTTTATATTCTGGTTTGGAGTGGCATTGTCTTGGCCGTTTCAGCGCTGAGTAAAAAGAACAGCGCGAGTTTTGCAACACTGGTTGGTATGTGGATTGTCTTTTGTATTCTTATTCCAAGAATTGGCAGTTCAAGTGCTGCTGTGCTGGCACCGTCACCTGGAAAGTTGGAAACGGACTTAGCGGTTTATGAGGAAGTGCGTAAGCTCGGCGATGGTCACAATGCTTCATCTCCTGCATTTGAAAAGTTAAAGAAAAACCTGCTGATAAAATATAACGTTGACAGTATTGACGAATTACCAATTAACTTTCGCGGCACGGTTGCAAAATACTCTGAGGAACAACTCACTAATATTCTCAACAAGTTTGCCGAAAAGCGCATGGATGAAGAGCTGTCACAGGCAAAAATTGCCCGACAATTTGGTTGGCTTACGCCTACTACAGCCATTCGCTCATTGTCCATGATGATTGCTGGCACCAGTCTTGAAACTCACCATAGATTTTTACGGGAAGCCGAAAAACTCAGATTTGATTTTGTTCAGTCGTTGAATCAGGTCCACCAGGATAATCTGGATTACAAAGCGGATATGAATCGTCACAACGATGATAAAGCCGCTCGTGTAAGTGCAAACAACTGGCAAGTCTTGTCAACGTTCTCGTTTAAGCCAGACCCTCAAATTGTGCGCTTAACGAATAGCATACCTTATTTTCTTCAGCTACTCCTGTGGGTCGGGCTTGTCCTTCTTGTTCTTAATATTGCAGTACGGAGAATGCGCCGATGAAGGTATTTCCAAATGTAAGCCGGGAAGCCCGATTTCTTTTCAGGCAAAAGTACGTGTTAGGCATCTTGGCCATTGTTGCTGCGCTATCTGTTTTCGCAGTATGGTCCGGAATAAGTGAAACGCAAAGTCAGTTGTCCACCATAGAGCGATTAAAAGAAAAAGATAAAATCGATAGGGATAGCGTTATCGCCCATCAATCAGACTATGGCATGGTGGCGTATTACGCGTTTAATCTAACGTATTCAGAGCCGTCCCCACTTGCTTTTGCCGCGGTTGGGCAAAGAGATGTTTATCCGTGGAAACATCGCATTCGCATGCTGGCGCTTGAAGGTCAGATATATGAAACCGATGCTGATAATCCCGAGCTTTCATTCTTAGGACGTTTTGATTTTGCGTTTATCGTCAGCATTCTATTGCCGCTGTTTGTCATTCTTTTGCTGCATGACCTTCGCGCTTCTGAGCGGGAAGCCGGACGTTACGATTTACTCATTACCACTGCAGTTAAACAAAAGTATCTGTGGCTTAGTCGCGCATTTGTGTTGAGTGCAGCATTGGCGCTGGCCATGTTAGTTCCGTTTATTATTGGAGCATGTATTTCTGGCGTTCCCTTTGTTGAAACAACATTGACAGTGATTGTCGTGGTAGCGCACATACTTTTTTGGACCTTGCTGATCCTTTGGTACACGTCGAGCAAACTGAGTACAAAACAGAGTGCGACGAAAATTGCGTCGGTACTCTTGTCTGTGTGGATAGTTGTAAGTGTGTTAATCCCTGTTGGCAGCGATGTTGTCATTGATAACATGGTTTCCAGCCCTAGTGGCGGCGAGATCCTGCTAACCCAAAGGGAAGCCGTGAATGACGCATGGGATCTACCGGATTCAGTAACTTGGGACGCGTTCTTAGCCACGCACCCGCAATGGAAAGATCATATTGAGATGGGCCCTACCTTTGAATGGAAATGGTACTACGCCTTCCAACAGGTGGGCGACCAGAAAGTCAGTGCGCTTTCAGAAGCCTATCGCCAGGCGACCATGGAAAAAGATGTCTTCGCAGGACGCTTTTCACTGCTGTCGCCGCCTATGCTGATACAAAGGTTGATGTCGTCATTAGCCAAAACAGACACACGAGCGGCAATGCAATACGAGCAGGATATTCGTGCCTATCACAAAGCTTTACGGCATTTTTATTACCCGTTGCTGTTTACCAGAGCAGAATACAGCGTAGAAAAAATGTCTGAATTACCCAAATTTGCAGACTATTCGACTCAATAAAAAATGACCACGATTACGAGGAAATCAGCATTTATGAAATGCCATATACCTGTGCAACAGCTAAAACCACTGAGCTTCTGTGTTGCTGTTGCTATACAGATACCTTTTGCCGTCCAGGGAGCCGATAGTATAGAGTCGGCTGAAGATAGTCTGGAAGTGATTCAAGTAAAAAGCTTGCGTCAATCCTACCGCGGTAACGTGAAAGCAAAAGACTTACCCCAGGCTATTGCCACCATTTCCAATGAAACCCTGGAAATCACTGGAATCACTGGACTCACAGACTCCCTCGAGCTGGTTAGCGGAGTAACCCGACAAAATGATTTTGGCGGTTTGTGGGATATGTTTGCCATTCGTGGTTTTGCTGGCGACGAAAATTTGCCCTCCGCTTACCTAATCAACGGGTTTAGCGCCGGTCGTGGATTTAGTGGCAATCGCGATACCTCTAACGTTGCCTTTATAGAGGTACTTAAAGGGCCAACTTCTGCACTTTATGGCCGCGGAGAACCCGGTGGAACGGTGAATATCACCACCAAAAAACCGGAATTCGAGGAATCGGGCTACGTTAGTTTCACTGCTGGAAGCTTTGCGCAATTTCGCACTGAAGGTGACTACACAAATTCACTATCAGACAAGCTGGCGTTCCGAGTAAATGGCGCCTTTGAGGATTCAGAAAGCTATCGCGATACGGTAGACAAGAGAAAAACGGTAATAACGCCGTCGTTTCTTTACCAACTTAGTGACGACACTTTGTTGAGTTACGAGTTGGAATATTTGAAACAAGAAGCTGATATGGATCGCGGTGTTGTATTTGTAGAAGACAAGCCATTTTCTTATTCCAATTTTTACGGAGAGCCAGCCGATGGCCCTGTTGAGATTGATGCTATCGGCCATCAGTTTGAACTTCAGCATGACTTCTCGAATAATTGGGCGTTTAACGCGGGGTTGAGTGTGCGCACTTCTACCTTCGAAGGGAGTGTTTCTGAACCTCGCTGGTATGACGCTGATAACAACTATGTGGTTCGCCAGCGCCGTTACCGGGAATTTGATGCGGAAGATTATTCTGGTCGATTTGAATTTAGTGGTAGTGCTGAGTTATTTGGTTTGTCACACAATCTTCTTATCGGCGGTGATTTATACGAATACGAACTCGATAGATTAATCCTGCGCTATCGTCACTCAGGAGCAGAGGGAGATGGCGCTGATGCATTCGCCATTGATTACGATAATCCAACCTACACAGATGTATTGCCAGAGATGGGACCAAATACAGATGATCTCGAAGAGCAAAGTGGGCAAGGTGTTTACTTCCAGGACCAAATTGATTTAACTGATACTGTGAAAGTCATGTTCGGTATTCGCTTCGATCACTTTGAGCAAGACATCACTAATCGTCGCACCGACACGAAAACAAGTATTTCTAAATCCTACTCGAACCCTAGATTAGGTTTGGTATACGAACTGTCTGATGAAGCCCGTATTTATTCTAGCTATTCAGAAGGTGCAAGGCCAAACTCAGGGGTAAATGCTGAAGGACTTGGTCATGAGCCGGAGGAGAGTAAATCCTGGGAAGTTGGTCTTAAATGGGAGTTAAATGATCTTGGCTTCCAGGGCTCAACAGCCATTTTTACGACAGAGAAAAATAACATCCTGGCAAGTAGCCCTGCTGGTGACGGTACGACGGAAGCCATTGGTGAAGCACAAAGCCAGGGTGTTGAGTTAGACATGTCATACAGTATTACCCCTGATCTGCAACTCTCTCTATCCTATGCCTATGTGGATGCCGAAAATGCCAAAGAAATTACGCTATGGGATTATTACGTGATTGAAGAAGGCGCACGCCTTGGCAATGTGCCAGAACACAGCGGCAGTTTAATGCTTCGTCAGTTCGCAGAGTTTGGCAATTATACTGGTAATGGCGGAGTAGTGATTCAATATGTGGGCAAACAGTTGGGTGACTTTCTCGAACAGGATTTTGATTTACCCAGTTATACCCTGGTCAACCTGTTTGTGAATGTGGATTTAACAGAGCGACTGTCACTGAATCTAAACATCAATAACTTACTTGATGAAGAGTACTACCAGAACTCTTATTTTGAGGCCTGGACTATGCCGGGTTCACCACGGGCAGTAAAAGCCAGCGTAAAATACGCATTTTAATACGCTAACGACCTACGTACGGCGGGTGTGTTGCTCGTCGTACGAGGTTGTATCAGAACACTATTCGTTTTACTATCTAACAGCGTTAGTTAGAAACGTTAAGAATAGCGCTGTCCTGCAGAGTAAAAATAACATAGTGTTGCGCTTGTTTCGTCAACAGCCTCTCATGTAAATCTCCCTAACATCCCCGATGCAAACACAAGTACTAGAAAACCTAAAAGAAGTTCTGGTGGTTTGATTTATAACACTTAACCAATTTGCTAGAATAGCGCTCAAATTTTTTAATGCCTTGAGAAGAGGCTGTGCTGACGTCCGGCCTTGGCTGACAACTTGGAAATCGGGGCTTAGCGTTAACTTTATTTATTTGTACTAATACTGGTACAAAATGGGAAATTAGATTCATGGCAAATGCCGATTTTCTGAACGAAATCAATAAGCGACGTACGTTCGCTATCATCTCTCACCCTGATGCCGCCCAGCCTTTCAACGCTTAAAATCACCTTTCATTGCACACCACAATCACATCTCTACGTACTGAATTTAAAGGCTTTTTGTCTTTTTCTCGTTTCTTTGCTTTTCAATGATGTTCAAACGTAACCTCGGAAAGTGTGTACAAACTTGAGTACAAATTCCGTTTTAGAGGCCATTGGCGAAATTTCCATGACACAAATCTGGCTGTAGGCCTTTTGGTTACTGGGTTTGATGAAGAAAGTACCTCCTGCTTTTGGTACTTTGGTTTCGACATTACAAAAGCGGAATAAATGCGAGCATCTCTAGCTTGTTGTTTGTAAGGCTATGAATTTAAAGGGTTCGTCATTATGGATTTCGATGTTGCGTATTTCGGTGAATCCGATCGGTCGGGGAAATCAGTGATCGGATTGAACCGAAATGGGTGATCGGAATGGGCCGGAACATGCACCCTCATTTGCGGGCACCGGTGGTGATGCTTTCACTGATGTGTGGGATACCCTAAAAGATTGGACCCAAGGTACTTTGGGACGGATCGTAGCGGGAGCCATGGTTCTGGTGGGTATTGTGGGCGGTATCGCTCGCCAAAGCTTGATGGCTTTTGCCTTGGGCATTGGTGGCGGTATGGGGCTCTACAACACACCAACAGTAGTTGAAAGTGTTATGTCTGCAACCTTACCTGTTGTTGCCAGCACTCAAGAAGTTATTGGCACAACTGTTCCAGCAATCAGCGCCGTTTTACTAGGCACTTGATAATATAGACGGCTTCTCTTGTGCAAGGGGAGCCGTCATCTCAGTCTATCGACAATGATTTTTCGATATCGCAGATCCTTGCCATGAGTACTAAAGGATCAAACGTCGATTCTTTGAAGCCAAATTTCTTGTAGAACGTTTGCGCACTACCATCAATAGCATGGACTAAGATTCCTGCTCCACCGACAGCGTTCATTGCTTGTACTGAGCGAATGATACAATCTTTTAAAAGACCTGCCGCAATGCCTTGACCTTGATAGGCGTTATCTACTCCAAGCCTGGCTAGAATCACCATGGGAATGGGATCTGGACTATTTCTTCTTAATGAACTGAAAGCTTGCTCTCTGGAAACTGATCCCATGGCAATGGCATAGTACCCAATCACTTGATGGACTTCAGTGTCATTGACCACATACACTCTCGCGGTTCCCCGCTTTTGACTCTTTAACGCCTGCTTTCTTAACCAAGTATCGAGTTCTTCGATGCCACATTGAAAGGCGTTAATCTGGTGCTCATCAGCGAGTAGTGTTGGTGCACTTATTCCCAAGGCGCTTTCCTTTTAAACAGATCTTTCATACCTTCAAGAGTCTGTGGCTCTGCACGAAGTTCGTTATCAAACGCTTCAAAAGCCTTTGCTTCAAGAACAAAATCCCGCTGTTCTGCCAGTATACTATGCGCTTCATTGAGCGCTGCTTGCTGAATGAATACGGTTCTATCAACTTTTTTTAAACTTGCTGCGGCATCGATGATGTCTCTTACCGATGGCAGTACTCGCATGTTGATTGGGGCTGTCTTTGTAGCCATGACACCATCCTCTGTATATCTATTTAATACACAGTTTAAATGGTTTTAGCGTGTAGTCAACAGATACACATTATCTTTTGGGGTCTGTGATAGGGAAAAGCGGTTGTAGTTGGCTGGATGAAATTTGCTTGGCAGAGCGCCCCAAGAGCAGTTGTTCAACTATTATGCAAAGCATCGTCGTTAACTAGATGGGTATTTCTGCCAACTCGTTTTAGGTCTCTGTATGCAGTTTGTTTCGTTGCTAACCTAAGTGGTCTGCCAACTAAACTGGTATTTTCTAAAATGTTTATCGGATTTCGCTTTGTATGCGTAAATTCAATTGTACCCAAAGGTGTTTTGAATTCACCGGAACGTCCCGTTGTCATAACAGTTAACCTATCTACTGGAATTTGCGAAATAACACCATAATCAGAAAGAGCAGACTCCAAGCTAATGTAGTTACATTCCCCACGTCGAATAGTTTTAGCAATTTGCTCCAACGTGTCGCTGCCTTTCGACTGCGCTAAATTGAATAAGTACACACCATTAATCATTCGAGTTAGCAAGCCATCGTCTTGCAAACGTTTAATTCCTGCACGCAATGCTCGTTCATTATCTTGATGAAAGATTTTGGCCAGATCTGAATTAGTAAAAACACAGCGACCACGCTTGTCATATTCTAAGAGCTTTTTAATTGCCTCAGCCTTTCTCACAATACGCCTCTAGTTGTCAAGGATGACACTTAAACATGTCATGAGTGTAGACTTAACTTTAGTAGGGCACAAGTTTACAAGAATGACATCAAAAAGTGTCAAATTTGTTGACTTGGTTTCTAGGGGGGGATTAAAAGGACTTGGTTAGTTTACACAGTGATGAATTTTAACACCCAGAGTGTGAAAAAGCGGGTTTAGGTAAACTAGATGAATTGGGGGAAGCCTGTAAGGCTGCCAGAATGAAAGCTATACCTTCACAAATAGTGCGTAACAACAAGTGGCACCCTAGCAAGGCACCCAATTCTTCAATCTATCTAACCGAGTCCACATAGGACAACTGCATAGACTGGAGCCTCGATTTACATTAACGAGGACTCCTCATGCGAAAACTATCTCCAATTATTCTGGCGCTTGCGCTGTCTCCATTGGTTCAAGCTGAACCTGTGTCTGAAGTGTCGCCCGTTGGCAAAATTGACGGCATGGTTTCTTTACCTGTCACGGGTATGAAAGCGGTCGAAAGCAATGGCCGTATTGTTTTCATGTCAGACAGTGGCCGGTTCGTCATTGATGGCACGCTCTATGATGCCTGGTCGAAAAAGCCGCTTACCAGCCTTGAAGAAATTCGTGAAGCGGGGAACACGCTGGACTTAAGTCGTCTTGGCTTAAAAATGGATGATTTGAATCCACTGACGCTGGGTGAAGGCAAAAAGAAAGTGGTGGTCTTTGTTGACCCACGATGCCCGCACTGCCATGAGCTTTTGAAACAAGCTTTACCGTTAACCAAAGAATACACCTTCCAAATACTCCCTGTGCCAGTGCTACCGGCGCTATTGTGTTGTTTCGGGGAATTCCTGAAGGAAAGACCTTGGGGGCGGCTATCCGTGATTGGCATACCCTGATGACGGGGCTTGATCCTGTTCCTCAGGTTCGAATCGATCCGAAAGCCTTTGTGCACTGGCGGGTGACTAGCGTGCCTGCCATTTTCCGCATAGAAGATGACAAGGTGACTGCAAGTGCACTAGGGGTTTACAGCAAGGACTGGTTGCAGCGCCAAATTGAAACTGGCAATGCCGGTTCATTGGGTCAACGCGGTCCTATTCATTCGATTTTAGAGCCAGATTTGATGCAAGTGGCGATGCAGCGTTTACAGTCGATTGACCTGGGCGCGTTAAAGAAAAAAGCCATTGAGCGTTTCTGGTCTGGCCAAACATTTACTGAGTTACCCAAAGCCACGCAGTATCGAATAAGAATGGTTGATCCAACCATCTTCATGCAGCGGCCACTGTTGGATGCCAATGGCCGAACATTGATCCCAGCAGGAACGCGTATTAACCCGCTCAAAGCCTTGCCATTTACTCAGCAGCTCGTGGTGTTTAATGCGTCGAACGCTGAAGAAGTGGATGCAGTAGCGCATTGGCTTGAGGGCCAAGATAGGACACTGCGCCGCATTACGCTTATCACCACGCAGCTCGACCGTGCCCAAGGCTGGAATCGTCTCAATGCGCTCGAAAAGACATTGGGCAGTCCGGTTTACCTTCTCAATGCCTCGCTAAGGCAGCGCTTTGATCTGCAAGTCACCCCATCGTTTGTTCAAGCAAAGGGACTCGCGTTTGAAATAGAAGAAATTCCAGCAAAGGAGCTTGTTCATGAAAAAGCTCAATAATACGTATCGTCTGTTGTGGACTCTCGTTGTCATGTTTGTCCTGGGCGCATCTATTCCTGCAAAAGCCGAATTGACCTGCCCAGACGCGGGGTTATTGTCCGGCAAGTTGCTGACGGATGTTTGCTGGTCATGCATTTTTCCTATCCGGGTTGCCGGTCTTCCTCTTGGCTCTGGCAATGTCCCAAGCGGCGCATCAAACAAGTCATTTTGCTTATGTGAAGACAACTTAGGTGTGCCAAGGCCAGGTATTGTTACCAGCATGTGGGAGCCCGCGCGTTTGATTGAACTGGTCAGAACGCCAGGTTGTTCGCCTTCCCTGGGAGGGATTCGTTTACCGTTAGGTGATAGACGACTGCAAGGTGGTCATGGCGAGGGTGAATACGACACCGGTGATCTCGCTTTCTACCATTACCATTATTACGCCTTTCCGCTTTTGGTCATGCTCGATTTGTTCATGGATGGCAATTGCAATGCCGATGGTTACATGGACTTTGACTTGATGTATTTGTCGGAATTGGACCCAACATGGCTGAACGATGAACTGGCCTTTTTTACTCAGCCTGAAGCGGCTGCCGTTGCCAATCCATTGGCTATATCTGCTTGTACCGCTGACGCTGCCTCATCAACGCTTGGTAAACCCATCGACCAGTTGTTTTGGTGTGCTGGCAGTTGGGGGCATCTCTATCCGTTATCTGGCCATACCTTAGCCTTTGGCTCATTAGCAGAAAACACCAGCCATTTAGCGGCGCGTGCAATCGCAGCTCAACACAGGCGTGGTCTTGCAAGGTGAACAATGGGGAACAGTGCGCTATGCCGACCTGTTATCGAACCCATGCTGCCGAAATCCCAATACAAGATGAGTATGTTCTTCCCTGTACCAGAAACTGAAAGTGCGCATGTCATCGGTGAAAGCACCATGAAATGGGGAGAGTGGCGAACAATCCCAGGTGCCGGTGAAGATGCGCTCTATATTTTGTGGCGCTGGCAAGACTGCTGTAACTCGGGAGGTTAACCATGAAACCAACACTTTTCACCCGAGTGTTAGCGGGTATTTTATCTATCACTATGGCGTGCTTGCCCCTACATGGTGTCGCCGCTGATGTGCAGCGCCAATCCGGCTTAAGCGGACAACAAGAAGGTAAGCAATTACTGCAAAACTGGACGATGCCCGCACTTAACGGCAATACGTTGTCGGTGCCGAATGGCAGTGGAAATGAGACGATTAACTTGCAAGAGCTTTTTCCTGGTATGGATCAGGGCTCATTGGATGTCTTAACGGGCGTTTATGGCTCTGATGCCAGTATGAATCAATTGGGGACGCAGCGCCAAGAGAGCATGGCATCCGAAAGTGGCGCTACGGGTGAAGCATTTCGTTCGCTACAGCAAATCAAAGACAGGTCGCGGCCAGATATGGTCAATGATCCGCTTTGGGCATTAACCGATGCGGTTCAAACTGACCCAAATCTATTAACACAAAGCTTCCCCGGCTGTGAGTCTCAAGGTGAAGGCAGCCCAAATTACCAGCAATGTGACAGGCTCAATACAGCGGTTAACAGCTGCACTATTACTCACGATTACACGGCAGGCATCATTGAGCATGTTTCAGGGCCGATGAACCTTCGCTCTTGTGGTGAGGGGTGTCTTGAAGTTTGGATAGGACGAATTGGCGACAACTACTGGAGTGGCCGTTGTAAGGTGTTCGAACAGGCCATCACACTCAAAGTCGTGAACCCCGATGCGATTACCTCAGCCGTTCTTGAGTACGCCAAATGGGATGACTACATGCAAGTGTGGCTTGGCGACCAGAAAGTCTGGTCTGGGCCGAACAATAACTTTCCACCAGAAACGGCAGGTCGCTGCGAGCTCAGTACCAGTTGGGAGCGCAATCCAAATACCGATCTCACTGCCAAGCTAAAAGCGGTAGAACCAGGTTTAGAAGTGCCGGTAAAAATTCGCGTATCGGTTACGGGTAGTGGTGAGGGGTATGCTCGCATCAAGGTGCGCTTTGATCCAACCAAGGTGGTGATGAATGATGGTTGGTCACCGCAATCCTGTATCGAACAAGCAGCGGATATACCGGCGAAGTTTTCAGATTATAGTATTCAATGCACGGATCAGCCTTCTTCAACCAACGGATGTACGGTGGTCAATGGTGTTTCAGTTTGTGAATCCTATTTTGCCCCAAGCCCAGTGGCTGGCATATCGCCTTTGTGTCGGCGTGTACAAGTCAGTGTGGATGACGAAAGCTATAAGGGGATTGAAAATCAGGCCTGCCAAGTGCTTGAAGAGAATCCTTCCTGTGGATTCATGTCGTCAGAATGTGCCGAAACCAATGATAAAGGTGAATGCATTCGTTTTACCGATACCTATGACTGTGGATTGCAAACCAGCGATCCAAAGTGTGTGGTATCCAACCTTATGCCAAGTAATTTTGAGGCCTGTGAGCCTACTCAGATGATTACGCCATTTACTGAAACCAAGCATGTACCGGATTACCAGGTGTGCGAGAAGATCAGCACGCTTACTGAGTGTCAGTTAGAACGACGTGTATCCGCTGAAACCCATCAACAAAGCTGGTCCATTGAGCGCGATTGCTTTAGCTCTGAAACGCTCAGCTTTGTTCCACAGCACAGCAGCACTATGCAAACTGGAAACGCGACGCTGAGAGTGTTTGATAATCAAAATACTGAGATAAAAATCACCGAGTCGCCGTCCAAGGCAAATGGCTGGAAAACGACACTCTCATTGACGGGCAACAAGGAGACGGTGACTGAGACGAAACCGTCCATTAAATACCCTGAAATGACCTGTCCAAAAGGAACCTTGGTTGGCTCATTGTGTAAAGTTGTTAATGGGTCGATTATTTCGTGGCATGATCCTCATTCAGCTTATCTGGAAATGTGAGCAGAGTGAGTTTGAAATGAATGCCAAGCGGGTATTGAAGAGTTGCCACTACGTGGGCTCTTACTGCAAGTCTAAGTTCTTAGGTGCCTGTGTTGAAAAACGGCAGTCATATTGCTGCTTTACTTCGCCGCTTTCACGGATCATTCAAGAACAAGTGCGTCCGCAATTGGGCCTTGGCTGGGGCAGTGCGAAATCTCCAAACTGTGAAGGATTGACCGCGAGTCAGTTAAACCAGGTAGATTGGAGCCAAGTCAATCTGGATGAATGGATGCACAGAAACTGCGTCAGGAGGCTACGGAAGAGATTTCGGGGAGCAACTAATTGAGAATAAGCTATCAATTGATTAAAAAATGTACTACAGTTAAAACTCCCAACTTGCTTAGTAGGGACTATTTGTACCTCTCCCGAACTGACATCTCGGCATGCGCAACTTGCCCATTAAGTGCTGAAATTAAAGGTGTCAGTATGTCTTATAAGAATTCATTACAACGCTTAATAACAACTTCTGAAGATAATAGTAATTTTAATGGTGCCCATTATTTTAAACAGAATTCTTTATCTTATATAAATAAAAAAAAACCATGCGCCATAATTTTTTGTGAAGGAAACTTTTCGAAAACAGATGGAAAAACAGCAAATGGACTCGTTCGCTATTCCCCTAATTTTAGAATTTTATCTGTCATTGATAGCAGTAAAGCAGGGCTTGATTCAGGGTGTGTTTTAGAGCGAGAGAAAAATGGAATTCCAATATATAATAGCTTAAGTGAAGCAATTGAAAAAACAGAAGAGAAACCTGATTTATTTATATACGGAATCGCGCCTTCTAAAGGGTTGCTTCCAAAGGTTCATAGAGAAGTTATTGTTGAGGCGATAAGTTTTGGTCTAAATATAGTTAATGGACTACATGAATATTTAAATGATGATCCTGAAATCCTTAAAATGTCTCTCGATAATAAAGTGGAAATTTTTGATATACGTAAGCCTAAACAACAAAACGAATTGAAAACTTTTAGCGGTGCTATTAATAAGGTTGATTGTCCTAGAATTGTTATTATGGGGACTGATTGTGCTATTGGAAAGCGCACTACAGCAACAATACTTACAAATGCTTTGAGCCGATTGGGACTTAATGTAGTTTTTGTCTCTACAGGACAAACCGGTATTATGCAAGGCTCTTCTTATGGTTTAGTGATGGATGCTATCCCTGCACAATTTTGTCCTGGTGAACTGGAAGCTGTTATTGTTAGAGCGTATACAAAGGAAAAACCAAATATAATTATTATTGAAGGACAAGGAGCCCTTAGTCATCCAGCTTTTGGTACAAGCGCGATGATTATAAAAGGGTGTTCACCTAATGCCGTAATTATACAACATGCTCCTCATCGTAAGTACCGAGTTGATTTTCATGGTATGGAAATACCATCACTCGAAAGTGAAATAGACTTAATCGAACACTTTGCTAGAACAAAAGTAATAGGCATAAGCATAAATCACGAAGATATGAATGATGACGAGATTGATGAGTATATGTATCGGTACTCGAAGAATTTTTCTATACCAATTACTGATGCATTAAGCCGCTCAAATGATTTTCTAACCCATATGGTGTTTAAAGCATTTCCAATGCTTAAAAAACACATATCAACCATACAATGAGCTTTCCTTGTTTAGAAATCGACTGTCGTAAGATTGCTGTGAACATCAAACTCATAATACGTGAGCTAAAAGGTCATAGCATCGATATCTTGCCTGTAACAAAAGTTTTTATGGGGCATCCAGAAATTGCAGCTACGCTTGTTGAATCTGGTGCGGTAATGCTCGCAGATTCACGTATTGAAAATATAGAAAGAATGCGATGTGCTGGAATTAAAGTCCCCATGATGTTGATACGCACTCCGATGTTGAGCCAGGTCGAAAGAGTTGTGTCAAGTTGCGAGGTTAGTCTCAATACAGAGTTGGTAGTAATAAAAGCTTTGTCAGAAGCCGCAAGAACTATAGGTTATTACCATGGGGTTATAATTATGGTGGAGCTTGGCGATCTAAGGGAAGGCGTTATGGTAAATCAGCTCGAAAGTATCATTAAAAAAGTCCTTGAACTGCCAAATATTATTATCAATGGTATCGGTGCTAATTTAACTTGTCGTTATGGTGTCGCGCCAGATAGAAAAAATATGGATATATTATCAAATCTAGTCAACGATATTGAAAGAAGATTTGATATTAAAATGAAAATAATATCAGGTGGTAATTCTGCTAATATTTTGTGGGCATTGAAATTAGAACGCCCATCACGCATAAATCAGTTAAGGTTGGGTGAGTCAATTTATTTTGGAGTCGAAGCCTTAAAAAAACAACACATAACTGGGACCTATAAAGATGCGATTATTTTAATCGCTGAAGTAATTGAGTCCAGTGTCAAACCTTCTAAACCTTGGGGGTGCCGTTATAAAAATGCATTTGGAGATATGCCTGAAATAGTTGAGCGAGGGATGGTTAATCAAGCCCTTCTAGCAATTGGTCGTCAAGATGTTAATCCGTCAGGATTAAGGCCACCCATAGGGATAAAAATTGTAGCGAGTACTAGTGATCATTTAGTCGTTGAAAGTGAGGGTCATATTTTAAAGGTTGGTCAGACAATAAAGTTCAGGATTGACTACGTGGGGTTGCTCTCAGCAATGACCTCTCCATACATCAAAAAGAATTTTTATCACTGAAGTTACTCCCTAATTTTGGAATAATAAATGAAACGCACGCCTTAATTAAGGTGTAAGGTAACGCTTAATAGAGAAACTTATAATGAATCATTACAGTAAACCAGAAAATCCTTGGAGTGGTGAGAATAAATCGCCACCTGACCTTGAAGATATCTTTAAAAGGTTATCTAATTTCAAGTCGATGTTACCAGGTGGCAGCCCTATTAATTTTATAATAGTTATTATTTCTATCAGTATTCTACTTGCAATATGGGCTTCTTTTTATACAGTACCTAGCGATTCTATCGCTGTTGTAAAGAGGTTTGGACAGTTTTCATCCCTTGAGCAACCAGGATTACATTTTAAATTACCACTCAATATAGATAGTGCCACAATTGTACCTGTTAAAAGACAGCTTAAACAAGAATTTGGATTCTCTACACAAGGTGCTAACGATCCTTATCAAAATCCGCGTATCAATGAAGGACTTAAAGAAACACAGATGGTTACGGGTGATTTAAACGCGGCCTTAGTAGAATGGGTGGTTCAATATCGTATTTCCGATCCAGTTAACTTCTTATTTGAAGTGAGAGAGCCCAGTGAAACATTACGTTATGTCTCCGAGTCAGTGATGCGAGAGGTCGTGGGAGATCGTACTGTTGATGAGGTGATTACCATAGGCAGACAAGATATTGAGTCTGAAGCACTCCTTAAAATGCAGGCACTTTCAAGAAAATATGCGATGGGGCTTAGTATTGATCAAGTGCAACTAAAAAATATTAATCCGCCACAACCTGTTCAGGAATCTTTTAATGAAGTGAATCAAGCGCAACAGCAAAAAGAAAAGTTGATTAATGAGGCCCGCAGAGACTACAACAAAGTGATACCTTTAGCATTAGGGGAAAAAGATCAACGCATTCGAGAGGCTGATGGTTATCGGTCAAAGCGTATTAATGAGGCTGAAGGTGATGCCGCTCGATTCAACGCACTATATGAAGAGTATATTAAAGCACCGGAGGTGACTAAACGTCGTATATATTTGGAAACTCTGCAATCTGTTCTACCAGGTATTCGTTCCAAAATAATAATCGATGAGAGAGCCAATAATGTATTACCTTTACTTAATCTAGATAGAATGTCAGGAGAAAGACCATGAAAGTAACGAAATCACTAAGCGCCTTGGCTTTGCTTGCGGTTCTTGTGCTGACTCTAAATAACTCTCTCTATACCGTTGATGAAGTTGAACAGGTCATTATTACACAATTTGGTAAACCCATAGGTAAACCCATAGTTGATGCAGGCCTCCATGTAAAAGTGCCATTCGTTCAAGATGTCAATGCAATAGATAAGCGTGTGTTGGAATGGGATGGCGAGCCGTCAGATATGCCCACAAAAGATAAACTTTATATATCAGTCAATATTTTTGCCCGATGGCGAATCATAGATCCACTGCAATATTTTTTAAGGCTTAGAGATGAACGAAGCGCACAGTCAAGATTGGACGATATTTTGGGAAGCGAAACTCGAAATTCTGTGGCCAAGCATGAATTGATTGAGATTATACGTACCAGTAAGGGCCGAGAGCCTTTGCGTGATGGGCTTTTAAGTGAAATAGATACTGATACAAAAATTGGAGCGTTAGTTCCAATTAATAAAGGTCGGCAACGAGTGGAACATGAAATCTTTACCGCAGCAGCCGAGAAAGTGCGAGTATTTGGTATCGAGTTGCTGGACATACGTTTTAAACGTATCAATTACAACGAAAGTGTTCGTCCAAAAATTTACGAACGCATGGTTAGTGAGCGTCGCCAAATTGCAGAACGGTTTTTATCTGAAGGCAATGGTGAAGCTGCGAGAATTCGGGGTGACCGCGTTAGAGAGTTAAATAGAATTCAGTCAGAAGCTTATCGACAAGTGGAAGATATCAGGGGGCAAGCAGATGCAAAAGCCGCAGAAATTTATACGCTCGCTTACAATCAAAGTGCAGAAGCTGTGAACCTGTTTGAGTTTACCCGAACGATGCAGGCTTATTCCGACATTATTGCGAACAATACAACCCTCGTTTTGTCTACGAATAGTGACTTATTTCAGTACTTAAATAGCTTAGACTCAGAGAGCGAAAAGTCAGCGATCAAACTCGATTAAAACAACATTTAACGCTAAAGATAGTGCCTATTTTATTGGCATGGAGTGATACTGATGAAGGAAACCAACTGCGTTGTTATTGTAACGAAGTATTTTAGCTCGATGGTGTGTTTTAAATTATTGTATTTGAAGGGGGAATATAAAAAACTTCAATGCGCATTCAATTTTACACTGTATAATGATGAATATTCTGGAGAGGGCGGAGCTGATCCAGATAAACGGTCTAATAATGCTTTCTATGATGCAAAATAGCACTTTTTAGTGCTTCTTCGATGCAATCTAATCGAGGCAGTTCCTCTCAATTACCCAAAGAATATATTGACTGGATACTACAACCAATTTATCACTTCCTGAAAATAGAAGCTGCTGCGGGCGTTGTCTTATTACTGTCGGCCTTGGCCGCCTTAGCATTGGCAAATTCACCTTTCAGTGAGGTTTTTGCGAGCTTTTGGCATTTATCAATAGGTATAAATGTCGGTTCATTTGAGTATGAGCGCTCACTGCACCATTGGGTTAATGATGCAGTGATGACCCTGTTTTTCTTTTTGATCGCGTTAGAGCTAAAGCGAGAACTGGTATTAGGTGAGTTGCGTAATCCTAGATTAGCTATGCTGTCTGTGTTCGGAGCCTTCGGTGGTATGTTGGTTCCCGCGCTTATTTATCTTTCCTTACAGTTTGGAGAGATGGGTATGCATGGTTGGGGAACGGTCATGGCAACCGATACGGCGTTTGTGATTGGCTGTCTTGCGTTACTTGGCCAAAGGATACCCAAAAGTTTACGAGTATTTATGTTGTCGTTGGCTGTGGTCGATGATTTGGGGGCAATTATTGTTGTCGCTGTGGGCTATGGCGGTGAACTTAATTGGGGCTTTATTGGGGTTGCCTTGGTGGGGTTTACAATTGTTAAAGTAATGGCTTTTCTAGGTATTCGAAGCATCACTGTATTTTATATCGTTGGCATCTGTATTTGGGTTGTCGTTGATATTTCGGGTATTCACGCGACTGTAACAGGTGTCATTCTTGGGTTGTTGACACCAACGAAAAAATGGGTGAGTGATGAGCGTTTACACACGATTATGGACTCTGTTGTAGCTTATCCTTCAGGTTCCGAACGTGGCGATGACATAAACGAAAGACAGGCGTTGAGAACTGCAGAAGCTGCGGCGCGTGAGGCACTGTCTCCGGTTGAGCGTTTGGAAATACTGCTTCACCCTTGGGTGGGATTTGTTGTCATGCCATTATTTGCTTTTGCTAATGCTGGTATTCCATTAAATGGAATAAGTTTTACTTCATCATTAACGGTAGCCGTCTTTCTTGGTTTTGCCTTAGGCAAACCCATTGGTATTTTCTTGTTTAGCTGGATTGCCGTTCAGCTACGTATTGCAATACTTCCAATTAATTTGCGTTGGAACATGATTTTTGGTGGGGGGGTATTGGCTGGTATTGGCTTCACTATGGCTCTATTTATTGCCAATTTGGCTTATAGCCCTACGGAATTGAATGCGGCAAAGCTAGGTATTTTATTGGCATCCATCTTCTCTGCGTTAGTCGGTATTGCTTTGTTACGCTATTTTACAGCTGTAAAAAGTACAAGTTAAATAATTTAAAGCAACAAAAACCGAGTAAAAATAACCGCAATCCTTAGTAAGGAATATATATGATCCCTATTAATAAAATGCAATGGCATAAACACTATTTGACAATGTTAAAGACGAATTATGGTGAAAAAGCTTATTGGTCTCTACAGAAGTTGGCAGAAGATTTTGAATTTACGTTAAGCGAGCAGCCTTTCATTGTAAAATTGTTTTTAGAAAATGTTATGCGGCATTATGAAAAAAATACAGAGACTACAAGCAGTACTGAGATCAAAACTATTATCAAAGGTTTAAGTTCAAACGGACAATTGGATGATTATGAGTTTCCTTTCTATCCAAGCCGAGTGCTGATGCAAGACTATACAGGGGTTCCTGCTATTGCTGATCTGGCAGCAATGCGAGATGCAGTGCGTGCGGCTGGAGGTGATGCAGAAAAAGTCAATCCGATGTGTCCTGTCGATCTTGTAATTGACCATTCGATTATTGTCGATGAGGCCGGTAATGATGATGCATTGAAACATAATCGCCAATCTGAAATGGAGCGTAATCAGGAGCGCTATCAATTTTTGAAATGGGCGCAGAGTTCATTTCACAACCTGACCGTCATTCCCCCTGGCAGAGGTATCTGCCACCAAGTAAATCTTGAATACTTCGCACAAGTTGTTCGTCAAACCGAAGACGTGCTTTATCCCGATACTTTGGTAGGTACTGATAGCCACACAACGATGATTAATGGGCTTGGTGTGTTTGGCTGGGGGGTAGGTGGTATTGAAGCTGAAGCGGTGATGCTGGGTCAACCGCTCTACTTAAATGCGCCTCAAATATTGGGCGTTAGATTGGAGGGCGAGCTCACACCTGGTGTGACCGCTACAGATTTGGTGTTAAGCATTACTGAAATATTGAGAAATTATGGTGTGGTTGGGAAATTCGTGGAGTTTTATGGTGCGGGTGTATTGAATCTGAGCGTTGCTGACCGAGCAACGATTGCAAATATGGCGCCAGAATATGGTGCGACCTGCGCTTTGTTTCCAGTTGATGAAAAAGTCATCGATTACTTAACCCTAACTAACCGCTCAGAAGATTTGATTGAGCAAGTCAGAGACTATACCGTTGCGCAAGGCTTATTCTATCGAGTAGACGAACCTTGTTACTCCCCCGTCTATCAAGAAACGCTATCTATAGATTTGAATAACATTGTCCCCAGTGTATCTGGTCCAAAAAGGCCGCAAGACCGCTTGCCAATAGCCGCGATTAAACAGAAAACTTTGGATGAAATTGCTTTTGCCGGTCATCAAGCTCCGCTTGAGTTAGAAGAACCGTCAAGCATCATGGACGGCGATCTAGTGATCGCAGCCATTACCTCTTGCACCAACACTTCTAATCCGCAAGTCATGTTACTCGCAGGTCTATTGGCTAAGGCAGCGGTGGAAAAGGGGTTAACCGTACAACCCCATGTCAAAACATCCCTCGCCCCTGGTTCGCAGGTAGTTGCTCACTATCTGGATAATTCGGGTTTGCAATCTTATCTTAACCAATTAGGGTTTTACCGAGTTGGTTTTGGCTGTACGACTTGTATTGGAAATTCAGGGCCTTTGAAAAATGGTCTTGAAGCTTTGATTGAGCAGGGCAATTTACAAGTCAGTGCGGTACTGTCAGGAAATCGAAATTTTGAAGGTCGAATACACCCCTTTGTACGACTGAATTGGTTAGCTTCACCGCCGCTGGTGGTTGCTTTTGCTCTGGTTGGCCACACTCGCATCAATTTGGATACCGAACCATTGGGTTTTGACCAAAGTGGTCAACCGGTTTTTCTTAGAGATATCTGGCCCACACAGCAATTGGTTGATGGCGTTTTGACTCAGATAACCAAACAACTCTATGCATCATCATATGAAAACATTTTAAATGGAGATGATAATTGGCAGCAAATTAACATAGAAAAATCGGTTTGTTTCCCTTGGTACGAAGAATCTACATATATTCGTAAACCACCATTTTTTGAGTTAATTAAGAAACCTTCCTCTATTAAAGACGCAAAAATATTGGGTGTTTTTGGCGATTCAATTACCACCGATCACATCTCGCCTGCTGGCCAAATCAGCCAGACTAGCCCAGCTGGTGAATATCTTATGAAGCAAGGTATTACGCCAGAGCAGTTTAATAGCTATGGTTCGCGTCGAGGCAACCACGAAGTAATGATGCGAGGCACGTTCGCTAATAGACGGTTAAAGAATCAAATTGTTCAACCAATGGAAGGCGGTTACACCCGTTTTTTTAGCAATGACGAGTCGGGTGCTACCGAAGCAGTTCCTATTTATAGCGCGAGCCAGCATTATCAGGCCAAACGTATTCCGTTAGTGATATTTGCAGGCAAGGAATATGGCACGGGTTCCAGTCGAGACTGGGCTGCTAAAGGATGCTTATTGCTTAATGTTAAAGCGGTTATAGCAGAATCATTTGAGCGTATCCATCGCAGTAATTTAGTGGGGATGGGGATCATGCCTTTACAATTACCCTCAAATCTCAACTTGACTGACTTGCACCTGGAGGGAAGCGAGAGTATTACCATTGAATGGCTAGTCAATGGTACGAAACATTTACTAATACCCAAACAAACGTTGATGCTTGTTGTGAATGTTACTGATCCAACGTTACACCAAACATCAGTTAAAAAAGTGCAATCTATACCCGTTAAGCTTAGGATAGATAATGCGCGAGAGTTGGATTATTTTCTATCTGGAGGTGTTTTACATTATGTTATCAACCAGTTTTTTTAGGCGTAAAAGTTGCTCGGTATTCATAAGCTTTCTCGTGGGTTACTTAAGCTAAAAAAACTACGAGGTTGATTATGCGCGAACACAAGTCTGAAGTGAACCACTCGTGAATCTTTAGGCTGCTCTGCGTTACTTTTTAAACACAACTACTGGTTGTTTAAAACCTAGGCATTATCTCTGCTTGGCATTTAGGGCGCTCTCAACATCAGCAACCTGCGTATCTGTTACCCTTCACAAATAGGCGCTTTATCGGATGTATTGGTGCAGAGGGCCATTGAAGTTTTCATTCAATCCACGCTCCCATGAGGAGTAAGGGTTCTCGAAATAGAAGTCCGCGTTTAGCTGGGCTGCAACTAACTTATGGTCACAGAATTCAATGGCGTTATCTGCTGTAATAGTGCGAACGTGGCTACGATATCGCCACAACATATCTATCATAGCTCTACTTACATTTGCCGCACTTTTTCTATGCAATTTACGTATCAGATACAGCCTACTCTTTCGCTCTAATAAACTGACTATCGCTCTTACCTACACCTGTAATTTGCTCAAAGCTCCATTTTTGGCTCAATCCGAATTCGACAAACGTGATTGTAAGTGCAGGAACACAATGTTTGGTTGCCAGACATCGTCGTTTAATTATCTTGGCTTGGGGCACTTCAAGCAGGTAGTGATTATCTCGAATTCTATTGCGCCGGACTTCACGACTAATCGTACTATGATTCACCTTCAGATGCTGCCCAATTTCTCGGTAGCTGAGATCCTCCCATAAGTAGGCTTCGTTCTGGAATAGTTGCCCTTCGATCAAATACTTGTAACTCATGGTTATACTCTTGTTTTTTTGGCGATTACAAAGTACCAACAGACAATCGCTCTCTTCTCACCATTTAACCCTGAGTGGTGCACTTATTATCTGAATTCGGAAGTAGTTTCCTTAATATAGTTTTTGAACCTGTATCTGCTTTTGGCACAGTTGGATTGTTCAGATGTCTTACATAAGAGCTTTTTGAAATAGGTAAGTTAATAATAATTTTAATGTTTATCGGTCTATTCGGGCCTTTGACATTAGCTTATTTTTTTGCCGGTTCTTATTCAAAAGCCACCCGAGTACCGAAGTCTAGTTTTCTATTGGCTAAAAAATAGACTAAGCGTAATTTGTATTAAAATCAACAGCCCCTTCGAGAGGGGCTGGTTGATGGGAGCCTAGTTGGCTAGTTGGCGGGGTTATCTGTTTCCTCTTCAGTGATATCGTCATCGGTTGAAGGCACCGCTTGCTCAACTTCTGCTTCTTTACCCTTAGCTTGGGCTGATTTTCGTGCTCGAATTTCGATATCAATAATGCGTCGTGCAAGTTTGATAATGCGCTGTTGCCATGCGTAGTTGCCATCAACACGTTGCTTGTTGCTAAGCACGCTAGATAACCAGAGTGTGTCCATTGAGATCATCAACGCATCGAGTTTGCGCACTAAGCCAACAAACTGGCCAACCTGGGGCGAGCTGATTTTGGCGTTGAAGGTAATCGGATCGGTGTAGTCAGGTACTTCATCAATTTCGTTCTCATCGCCAATGATGCGTAGGATGACATCGATTCCGTAGAGCGCACTGACCGTCCGTCTAAAAACACGGTCAACGACACGTTGCGCCTGTAAGCTATTAATTGTGAATGATTGTTCAAAGATGGGTTTTGAGTAATTGGGTTTTGCTTGGGCCATAAGTTTGCTCCTGATATGACAATAATCAGTCCCTAGCCTAATCCTCTGTGAGGTAATGGCCTTTCAGCTAGGTGGAAGAATTGAGCATCTTTCTGACTATCCTGTCTGGATAAGACGGTTACACTGACTATCAAATATTGCTGATCTGTTTCAGTGATATCTGCGCCTAAGAGCATGAGCTCAAAGGAAGCCCGCCGCTGAGTTTTCTCAGTGGTACTAAGAGGTAGCTAGCCTCCTTAAACAAATAGCCTGCATGTTTTTACATGCTCAACCATGCGTTCCTTACGGTTCGCCTTTTCACCACCCAACTGGGGGAGTTCTCCCCAGTTGGGGGTGACTCCTTCACAACCAAATTAAGGAGTCACCAATGGAATATATCTTCGGATTTATTATCCAAATCGCAGGCATTATGTTGCTTGCAAAACTGAGCTGGTCGCTTTTGCGATTGCTTGCTCGTCAAAGCGTGCGCCCGTTTCGATTTGTACTTACTCAAATCAAGCGATTGCTCACACCAACACCAAAACGTCGTCCAATGGCAGTGCCTAAAGCTCCTGGTATGCCCCGTTTGACATCTGCGTTTTACAAAGAGCCACATCAGTACGACATGGCTTTACTCGAAATACCAACCTATCTGCGTCGTCAGTCTTCTTTGCCCAGCCGGGTAGAAGCAACTGTGTGCACAGAGTTCAACTAAGACGAGGAGAACATCATGAAAAACCAAGTAACACTCATAGGCTACGTTGGCTCTGAGCCAGAGACGCGAGCCTATCCATCAGGTGATTTGGTGACCAGCATTTCACTGGCCACTTCTGAGAAATGGCGCGACCGTCAATCCAATGAGCTCAAAGAGCATACGGAATGGCATCGGGTCGTTTTTCGAGATCGTGGTGGACTTAAGTTAGGGCTAAGGGCAAAAGATTTAATCCAAAAAGGAGCGAAGCTTTTTGTTCAAGGGCCTCAGCGCACGCGCTCATGGGAGAAAGATGGCATTAAGCATCGATTGACCGAAGTGGACGCGGACGAGTTTCTGCTTCTTGATAGTGTGAACAAAGCATCTGAGCCATTACCGGCGGATGATGCGAGCTCCCAAGCTAATTGGGCACAAACTTATCCTGAACCAGATTTTTAACCGAGCAAAAATGCTTTAACCCAGCCGGGAGTACTTTCCCGTCAGGGGCAGACTCCCACTTTGATTGTCGGAGTCCACAATGGAAAAACCAAAGCTAATCCAACGCTTTGCTGAGCGCTTTAGTGTCGATCCAAACAAGTTGTTCGATACCCTAAAAGCAACAGCATTCAAACAACGTGACGGTAGTGCACCGACCAATGAGCAGATGATGGCGCTCTTGGTGGTTGCAGATCAGTACGGCTTGAACCCTTTCACCAAAGAGATTTTTGCGTTCCCTGATAAACAAGCTGGAATTATTCCAGTGGTAGGTGTCGATGGATGGTCTCGCATCATTAATCAACACGACCAGTTTGATGGCATGGAGTTTAAGGCTTCAGAAAACAAAGTCTCCCTGGATGGCGCAAAAGAGTGCCCTGAATGGATGGAATGCATCATCTATCGGCGCGACCGTTCGCACCCAGTCAAAATCACTGAGTATCTGGATGAAGTCTATCGACCGCCTTTTGAAGGTAACGGCAAAAATGGCCCTTACCGGGTAGATGGTCCATGGCAAACGCACACGAAGCGAATGCTAAGACATAAATCCATGATCCAGTGTTCCCGCATTGCGTTTGGCTTTGTGGGAATTTTCGATCAAGACGAAGCGGAGCGAATTATCGAAGGCCAAGCAACACACGTTGTTGAGCCATCTTTGATTCCACCCGAGCAAGTTGATGATCGAACCCGAGGGCTTGTTTACAAGCTTATCGAGCGGGCGGAAGCTTCAAACGCTTGGAATAGTGCATTGGAATATGCCAATGAACATTTTCAAGGTGTTGAACTGACGTTTGCGAAACAAGAAATATTTAATGCACAGCAACAAGCAGCCAAAGCGCTCACACAGCCTTTAGCTTCTTAGCGCCACGCATTCATTTTACGAACCCTGGCGGGATTATTCTCCCGTCAGGGGGAAGGTCTCGTCTTTTTTTTTGGAGATCTTCCATGACTAAATCAGCCTCACTTTTTCGCTTGGTATTGGTTGTTGCCCTTGTCGTAGGTTCGATTCAAGCCGGTAAAGCGGCAATTGATTCGGTTCAAGCAAGTGTTGTTCAGCACCAAACAGCGTTAGCACAAGCTGCAAAGTAACCACTTAACCCTGAAGGGGAGTTCTCTCCTTCGGGGGAGTCTCCCCTCAAAGGAGGCAATATGAAGGTTATCGACCTATCACAGCGTACTCCTGCATGGCACCAGTGGCGCATTGCAGGGGTTACGGCATCTGAAGCCCCTATTATTATGGGGCGTTCACCCTACAAAACACCTTGGCGATTATGGGCAGAAAAAACCGGATTCGTATTACCGGAAGACCTGTCGAATAATCCAAATGTGCTTCGCGGTATAAGGTTGGAGCCTCAAGCAAGGCGAACATTTGAGAATGCGCATAATGACTTTCTTCTGCCGTTATGTGCAGAAGCCGATCATAACGCAATCTTTCGAGCCAGCTTTGATGGCATCAACGATGCGGGCGAACCCGTTGAACTGAAATGTCCTTGCCAGTCAGTTTTTGAGGATGTGCAAGCTCACCGAGAACAAAGCGAGGCGTACCAGTTGTATTGGGTGCAAGTACAGCATCAAATACTGGTCGCCAATAGCACGCGAGGTTGGTTTTCTATTTTGAGGATCAACTGATTGAGTTTGAAATACAACGAGACGCATTGTTCTTAACTGAATTGCAAGAAACGGCGCTTCAGTTTTGGGAGTTAGTACAGACCAAAAAAGAACCGTCAAAATGCCCTGAGCAAGATTGTTTTGTTCCCAAGGGTGAAGCCCAATACCGTTGGACATCGCTGTCTCGACAGTATTGCTCAGCACATGCCGAAGTGGTCCGACTGGAAAACCACATTAAATCTTTGAAAGAGGAAATGCGAGAAGCTCAGTCGAAATTGGTCGCTATGATGGGTAACTACGCTCATGCCGACTATGCTGGGGTCAAACTCAGCCGCTACATGATGGCAGGTACGGTGGACTATAAGCAATTGGCCACCGATAAATTAGGCGAGCTGGATGAACAGGTTTTAGCCGCTTACCGAAAAACGCCACAAGAGCGGTTGCGCATCAGCACCAATAAACCAGAGCAGCCCGTTGAAACACCAATCAAAATCAGTCTTGAGCAAGAGAACTTGGTTCTGCCAGGTGACTCGCCGAGCTCATTTTATTTTTAACGTTCACTTGGAGCCGATTTCGGCTCCTTTCTCATGCACTTACATCGAGTGCATCAGAAAGCAGTTTCACTCGTAGCCAATGCTGGGTACGAATGATAGAGCGAGCTGAACTCTTACATACACAGCCATACCACAATCAACACACCACCCGACGGGGACTTCAGTCCCTGTTAGGGCATGGGTTCGTCTCCGCTTTTTTTTGGAGACTCCTATGAAAAACAAAAAGTTCTTAGCTGGCGAAGAAGCCGGTACTTACATCGTTCCTGAGCAAGTGACTGAAGCGGATATCTTAGATATGGCGCTCAAGCTTGCCCGTGGTCGATTGAGTAAAGGTCGCAAAATTGAACATCCATCATCGGCGTTCTCATACCTGCAAACACTAATGCACGAGTATGAGCACGAAGTCTTTGGCGTACTGTTTCTTGATACAAAGCATCGCGTTATTCGATTTGAAGAGTTATTCAAAGGCACTTTAGATGCGGCGAGCGTGTATCCAAGGGAAGTAACAAAACGAGCGCTAGAACTTAATGCAGCAGCAGTGATACTGGTTCACAATCCATCGGGTGATCCTGAGCCCAGTGAAGCTAATAAACGCATTACTCATCGACTCCGTGACGCCTTGTCACTTGTTGATATTCGAACGCTTGACCATGTCGTGGTCGCATCCGAGGGCTGCGTTTCGCTTGCCGAACGCGGTTATCTTTAATGAATGGGCGCATTGCCCATTCTCCTTCATCACAAAAGCAGTCCTATCAACACACGTCATCATAGCTCGAATTTCTATTTGAGTTTGATGATGCCCCAGTCACTTGGTCTGACACGGAAATCTGGCAGTTACGCGAAGGCATTCTATTGGATGCGATCCGTGTATTGCTGGACGGTCGTGTCAGTACTCGGTTGCGCAAGGATGTGTTGTCGTGGATTCAAAATGACGAAATAGCGCCATTTTGCTTTCGTGTTTGTGCGATGGCTGCGGTTTTCGATCCTGATGTGCTTCGTGATTCCATCATGTGGCTATTAAGACGACATGGTATCCAGCTTGACTAACGTTCCTGCATCAACCAAACGGCTGAATGCAAGACCTGAGCTGATTTTTATCACTTGTGGTAGGAGTCGGCTTTTTACTTAAGGAGGTTATATGGCGTTACCTTTACAGATTGAAACAGTAAGGCCATATCTTAATGGCCAATGGCTTCAAGTCTTGGCGGCATTGGTGCCAGAACTTGATCCCGCTATTGCTCGAAAAGGGCGTCATGTGGCTTGTCCTGTTCATGGCGGTCGTGATGGCTTTAGGCTGTTCAAAGATGCTGAATCTACCGGAGGTGGCGTTTGTAACACCTGCGGTATCTTTCATGATGGCTTTGAACTGTTGTCTTGGATTAATGGATGGAACTTTGCTCAGTCTATTGAAGCAATCGGCCAGGTTCTAGGTATTCAACCCGGACAAATACAAGTGCCTACTCGGCCAATACCGAGTAACGCTGTTGATTGGAAGGCTAAAAAGCAGGAAGAGGACAAAGCGATTATCCATCGCTTGAATCAAACCTGGGGAGAAACGTTTTCTCTTGCAGATACTCGTGCGCAACCAGTTTGGAACTACATGCATCGTCGTGGCATTGTTACTCGGCTTCGTCCTGAATGGGATTCGGTGCTGAGGTTTCATCCAAACTTGCCTTACCATGATGAAGATGGCCTGTTTATCGATAGCTACCCAGCGCTGCTAGGTAAAATCGTTACTCAGCAAGGGCGTTCGGCCACGTTTCATCGGATCTACCTAAGTGAAGATGGATTCAAAGCACCGGTTGAAAAGCCTAAAAAGATGATGCCGATACCAAGTGACAGAGCAATCACTGGTGGTGCCATTAGGATAGGTGAGCCTGGTGAGGTATTAGGCGTTTCTGAAGGTATAGAGACGGCTTTAGCGGTAACCAGAGCAACGGGGCAAACATGTTGGTCGGTTGTGAATGCAACGCTACTGGCTAGGTTTGAACCACCAAGTAATGTGAAAATGCTGTACATCTGGGCAGACCACGATCTCTCTGAGACTGGCCTGAATGCAGCGAATGAACTCATGAAAAAAGCCTGGCAGAAAGGCATCCTGACACAAGTCCTGATCCCTCCGATACCAAAGTCACTTGGCGTGAAAAGTTGGGATTGGAATGATGTGCTGAATGTTTACGGTGCCATGGGCTTTCCGAAAGTTCATATCTGATCCAAGGGGCTTTGGCCTAATGCTGTTCACATAAGCGAAACAGCATTCCGAGATACCTCGACTTTGATTACTTTACCATGCGAGGCCTGCTAGGTCTCGCTTTCTTTGATTCCAAAAACAAATTACACATCCCTGATCTTAGATCTTTGAAACGCATTCAAGTCTTTGATCACGGCTTAGCCCTAGCCATTACGATTAAATTCGAAGCAATAAAAATAAAGGCCATCTTAAAATGTATCTCAATAGCGCCGCTGGCCATTTGTTACTGCAAACAAATAATGGTTCACAAAAAAACATAGGTTTAAAAAATAAAATTGGTAGGAAGATACAATGTTCGCAAACGCACTGACGACGTAAATTAATAGGCATAGGCTTTGGTAAAATCTAAATCAACAAAACGGATTTCATTATGACTAAACAAATGCAAGCAACCGTTGTCGAACAATTCGGCCAAGGTCTCGTTCTTAAAGAAGTCGATATTCCGACTCCCGGTCCAGGCCAAATCTTGGTTAAAACTGAAGCCTGCGGGGTTTGTCACACAGATTTGCACGCTGAAGCGGGCGACTGGCCAGTGAAACCCTCTCTTCCCTTTATTCCAGGCCATGAAGGCATTGGTATTGTGGTGGCATTAGGCGAAGGCGTTACCGCTGTCAAAGAAGGCGATCGTGTCGGTGTGCCTTGGCTCTATTCTGCCTGTGGTCACTGTGAACATTGTCTTGCTGCTTGGGAAACCGTGTGTGGCGAAGCCGAGTTCGGCGGCTATACCAAAAACGGTGGTTTTGCTGAATACATACTCGCTAACCCAAATTACGTGGCTCACATTCCTGCTGGCTTATCTGCCACAGAAGCAGCGCCGCTGATCTGCGCGGGCATTACCACTTACAAAGGCCTTAAAGAAACCAAAGCAAAACCGGGCGATTGGGTAGTTATTTCCGGTATCGGTGGCCTTGGACATTTGGCGGTTCAATACGCTAAAGCCATGGGTTTGCATGTCTGTGCGGTGGATATCGACGACAAAAAGCTCGATCACGCGACGCGACTTGGCGCCGACGCTGTGGTCAATGCCAAACACGAAGACTCGATTGAAGCCGTAGTCAAGGCAACAGGCGGCGGTGGTCATGGCGTATTAATCACCGCACCTTCGCTGATTGCTTTCAATCAAGGGGTTGCCATGACGCGTAAACGTGGCATTTGTGTACTGGTTGGTTTGCCACCGGGTGAATTCCCAGTGCCGTTATTCGACGTAGTTGCTAACTGCATCACCATTCGCGGCTCGTTTGTAGGCACACGCCAAGATATGGCCGAAGCATTAGCCTTTGCCGCCGAAGGCAAAGTAAAAGCTGACATTGAGCTACAGCCATTGTCCGCCATTAACGATGTTTTTAAGCGTTTAGAAAATGGTGATGTTCCGTCGCGAGTGGTCATTGATTTCGCAACGATTTAAAAAATATTTGAGTTCATCTTTCTAAATAGATAGGAGACTGATCATGCCATTCAATGATTATTACAAAACGTTAGAAGTTGAACTCACTGCATCAGCAAGAGAAATCAGGGAGTCTTACCGCAAGCTTGCCCACAAATATCATCCAGATATTTCTGAGCAAGAAAATTGCGAGCCCTTGTTCAAAGAAATTACTGAAGCCTATGCGGCGCTGAAACTAGCAAACAAACAATCGGCTCACAGAAGCTCGTCAATGAATGATGTCATCACGTTAAAACACCATTTTAAATGATTGAATCAGGCTGACTTTTTCGGCAACCCATAAGGCAACAGACGATCGGTTTCTGTCTTCACCACGGCGTAACATTCGCAGCTCAATTCTTCGAGTTTTGATCTGTCTAGCACGGTGATGTGACCACGGTGATAATCAATCACGCCGAGTTTTTGTAATTTACCAGCGGCCTCGGTAACGCCTTCACGGCGCACGCCTAACATATTGGCAATTAATTCTTGAGTCATGGTGAGATGGTTATCTGGCAAGCGATCAAGTGATAATAACAACCACCGACACAATTGCTGGTCAATCGAATGATGACGATTACACACAGCGGTTTGCGACATTTGTGTGATCAAGGATTGTGTATAACGGAGCATCAACTCCAGTAGCCTACCGTGTCGATTAAATTCTTCCTTTAATTTGTTACCCTTTAGGCGATACGCATGTCCCGAGCTTTGCACTACGGCTCGACTAGACGTACTTTCTCCGCCCATAAACAAGGCAACGCCGACCAAACCTTCGTGGCCAACAACAGAAATTTCTGCTGACGAGCCGCTTTCCATTACGTAAAGCAGAGACACAATGGCATCGACAGGAAAGTGCACATAAGCCATCTTGTCGCCTGCTTCATACATCACTTGCCCTAATTCCAGTTTTTCTAACTCAATAAAAGGAAATATACGCGCTTGCACTTGCTCAGGTAAGGCTGCTAAGAGATAGTTTTGTAATGGTGAATAGGTCGTATCTATAGAATCATACATAGAATAATCCTTAAATATTTTCAAGTGGAAATTATGCTGCAATAAGGCGATAGAAAAGCATATTTATCGCTTAATTATTCAAAGTTCCGAGCGCTAACGAACACACTAACCTTTATCTGGCAATTTACTCACTAAAATCCTGATCTAGATCCTAATTTGACGCATTAAATCCAGATAACACGTCGGATAACTCTTCATCGATATCACTTTGACGCAGTCTATGAAAAGTTTGATTGAGATTTTCTTGTATCTCATCAATGTTCTTTTCGGCTCGCTGCATGGCGGCAAGTCGGCAGGCATTTTCGCTCGCAAGGGATTCGGCACAGGCTCGAAACAGGCTGACAAACAGATATTCACGTACAAAAGCATGACGTGTTTGATCCTGATATGGCATCACTTCCACAAGGTTATTACTTGGCCAATCAATCGCTACAAGCTCTTGTTGCCAAGCCGCGTCCAAAGGCAAAAGTTGCTGACTCCCGGGTCGAGAAATCGAATTGGCTTCGGGTTTATGATGAAACAAAAAGACTTGGTCAATCCGTCCTTGATCTCGTTTTGCTTCCAGCTCAATTAAAATCTCACCGACTAATCCAGTAATGGTATTGATCGAATGAGGTAATTCAAAGCTTGCTTCGGTCTTTAAATCCGTCTCTATCAAGCGAGACTCAACCCGCTCACCAACGGCCCAGAGCATTTTATTGCCCGACAATGTTGCCAACGATTCGACCACAAACTCGACCATGACTTCATTGAATTGGCCGACTAGACCTTGATCCGAGCCAAACACAATCACGCCGATGGCGGGTGCGTCTTTCTGAGATCGATGCACGATCACCGCAGCCTGTTCTAATTGGGTACTTTGCGACAAACACGCCGACAATCCCAACTGCACGTTTTGATAATAATCGTCGAGCGAATGCACGGCTTTTTCATATTGACCAATGCTCGACGACGCGATGGTTTTCATACTGCGCACTACTGATTCTAGGTCTTGAGCACTGGTAATTTTGTGACGCAAGCTGGCGATACTGTCTGTCATCTTGGCTCACCTGAATCTGTGTCAGTGTTGAAGGTGTCAAGCGCTTGGCGTGCAAGTTCTAAAATCACCGCTTTATCTTCTTTGCTTAATTTGTCGGTGCTTTCTAAACGCTCAACAATCTCATCGGGGATGTTCGCAGCAGCATCCCGAACAGCTTGCTCCGCGGCGGGCATATTGTCTAACTCAATGTCGTCAAACAAATCTGCGGTCAAGGCGACTAACACGGCGATTTGTTCTGCCATAGACACAGGCGCAAATTCAGGCTGCTTCAAGCAGGCTCGGATGCGTCGACCATGTTCAATGATTTTCAGCGTATCGTCGTCTAACTTCGCGCCAAAACGGGCGAAGGTTTCCAGCTCCTCGAACTGTGCATAAGCCAATTTGAGATCCACCGTGACGCCGCGATACGCGGCTCTTTGGGCTTTACCGCCCACACGAGACACAGATTTCCCCACATCAACCGCGGGTAAAATACCCAGCTCAAACAACGCCGGCGAAAGGTAAATTTGCCCATCGGTAATGGAGATAAGATTGGTCGGAATATACGCCGAAATATCCTGCGCTTCGGTTTCAATAATTGGCAAAGCGGTGAGCGAACCGCCGCCCAGCTCGTCGCTTAAATGGGTCGCTCTTTCTAACAAACGTGAATGAATATAAAAAATGTCGCCGGGAAAGGCTTCTCGCCCTGGTGGACGACGCAACAACAAGGACAATTCACGATACGCACGAGCGTGATGCGTCAAATCATCGTAGACAATCAGTACATCACGGCCCTGTTCCATAAAATATTCCGCAATGCTGGTCGCGGCATAAGGTGCAACATAAGCCAAGCCCGGCGGCTCGTTGCCTTCCGTCACTACCACGACTGTGTATTCCATCGCGCCTTGTTCGCGCAACGTGGCAATAACTTTAGCAACACCAGACGCGCGCTGACCAATGGCACAATAGACACATAAGACGTTTTTGCCGCGCTGATTGAGAATCGTGTCCATGGCAATCGCCGTCTTGCCGGTTTGTCGGTCACCAAGAATCAATTCGCGCTGCCCGCGTCCCACTGGAATCAAGGCATCAATTACCTTAATGCCCGTTTGCAGCGGCACACTCACACCAGCTCGATCCATAATAACTGGCGAAGGTCGTTCGATAGGCAAGCGCTCGGTGGTCGCCAGATTGCCCTTGCCATCCAAAGGTTTACCGATTGGATTAATAATGCGACCAATCAAGCCATCGCCAACCGGCACATCGACCACGTGACCAAGCCGTTCGACTTCATCACCGGCTTGCAAATGCCAGTATTCGCCAAGCAACACCACGCCAATTTCGTCTTCATCGACATTAAAGGCGATGCCATAAATATCACCGGGAAAAAGCAATAACTCGTCGTAACCAACATTGGGCAAACCAGATACCTTGGCAATTCCCGTGGCGACACTGGTAATCTTGCCAATTTCTCGTGGTGACAAAGCGGGTTCGAACGATTCTCGAGCCTGTTTAAAATCCGCAAATAATCCGTCAAACATCGACATCATGAAGCCTGCTCTTGGTTTTTCTCAGACTCAGGGCTTTCATCTTGAACAGCACGATGAGAAAGCATCACATCATTGACTCGCTTGGTCAGCGTGGTCAAGTAATCGGCGATGCTCCAGCCAATTTTCTGGCCGTGGGAATGGACCTCAATCCCGCCGATCACGTGAGCATCCGTGGCAAATTCAATCACCACGCCATCGCCCAACAAGCCATGTAACGCCTTGGTAATCTGGGTGATTTGTTTTTTAGGCAGATCAAACGCCGTGTGCACGATTAAAGGTTTAGTCGAATCTTGAAAAGCCGCTTGCAAACTGGTCTTTTCAGCATCCGCTAATGCGTCTAAACGCGTCACAAAAACCTCTGCCATACTGGCTTCCAAACTGGTACTAGCAAGATCACTAAGCGCTTTACGCACGATGGCGAACACTTCTTCTCGTGCTCGCTGGCTTAGGGAATCTTTCAAGCTCAGTTGTTCGTTTTTAAGCGCCAGCTCTAGCTTGCTGCGCAGCGCGTCGGACTCTTGTCGGACTTCTTCAAGTAATCGCGTCCGCTCGGCTTTCGCTTCCTCACCGACTTTGTTCATCTTCGCAGTGCGTTGTTGCTCGAATTCCGCGTTCTTTTGCAGGAACGCTTCTCGCTGCTGCTCGGCCTCGGCTCTTTTGCTATCGGCGTCGGCCAGTTCATCGGCAATGCGTTTTTCACGAGCGTCAATCGTGTTCAAAATAGGACGATACAAGAAGTGTTTTAGCAACCAAACGAGAACCAAAAAATTGATCAGTTGCGCAATGACGGTAAACCAATCGATCAGCATGATTTATTGACCTGCCGCTTGAGCAATGCCGTAATTCCAAAAAGGATTGGCGAATAGCAAAATCATCGATACGACAAAACAATAAATCGCCGTGGATTCGATCATCGCCAAACCGACAAACAAGGTTCGCGTAATCGTCGCCGAGGCATCCGGTTGTTGAGCCAAAGAGGTTAACGCCGTTGCCACCGCTTTACCTTCCCCTAATGATGGCCCGATTACGCCGATGGCAATTGTTAGCCCTGCGGTGATAATTGAAACCATTGCAATCAGTGTCATGCTGTCCATAGTTACTCCGTAAATGTTCATCGTTTTGATTCGTTTGTTTTTTGGTTTTCTGGTTGTTGAGCGGCTTTTTGCTGCGTGCGTGCTTTGGAGGAGCGAGTCGCCGCGGCGATATACACGGTAGCGAGAATGAAAAAGATGTAAGCCTGAACCATGCCGGTTAACAAACCGAGCAAGGTCATCACAATGGGAAATAAGAACGGCGTAATCGTCAGCAATATCGCGATGATCATCGCGCCGCTCATCATGTTACCGAACAATCGCACCGCCAATGCCAAGGTTCGCGATACTTCGCTGATAATATTAAACGGCAACATAATAATGGTTGGCTTGGTATAGGAAGACAGATAGGAACCAAAACCTTGCTCTTGAATACCAAACAAAGGCACCGCGATTAACACACATAAGGCCAGCGCCGCTGTGGTGGAAAGCGAACCTGTCGGAGGTTCAAAACCCGGAATAATGGTGCCAAGCGCCGATAACGCGATGAATAAAAACAGCGACCCAAGAAAACCAATGTATTTCTGCGGCTGGCTTAAACCCACTTCTTCGATTTGTTGATTAATGGTGATCACAACCACTTCTAGGGCATTTTGCCAGCGCGAGCGTTGCAAATTGTTGGACAGGTTTCGAGTGATTAGAATCGACCCAACCACCAGCACCAACATCACCAACCACGTAAAGACGATGGTCGCATTGAGCTTTAGAAAGCCCATTTGCCAATACACAATGAGATCTGGCGTCAGGTTCATAAACGCTCTTCCGTGTGAGAATGTTTTTCTTTAAGGGTATGAATCGGTTTGATAATGACGGGATTGTCTTTCAAACGAATCAGCCGCGTCGCGAACAAACGCAAGATCATAAAGCCAAGCAAACCTAACAATAGTTTCTGCCAGTCATTGCCCAGAAACACATAAAAACTCACCATCACCACGCTGATGCGAAACAACATACTGAACAAAAACAACGGTGCGACCACACGACTAGAACCCAATCGACGCACTGTCCACCACAGCCCTGCAAAATAAAAAACGCCTAATAACACACCAACCAAGATGGCATAAGCCAGACCACCCCAAAAGTTGTCACTAAAATCAATTAATATCATCGTTGTCCTCTGGTTGGTGAATGTCTTTGTCTTCTTTTTGCACCCAGTGCCAAGCATTAAAGCAGCCCAAACACAGGCCAACGACCAGCAAGGCCAGCGTCCACGAACGTTCACTTGGGTAATGGTCATCCAACCAAATGCCCAACGCCGCGCCAAGCAAAGTTGGAATCGCAACCGACCAGCCAACCAACCCCATCATGCCCAAGCCAGACCAAACGGTTTTGGTCACGTGTCGCTGCGCTTTTAGCTTACGCGCCGCGACCGAGCCTACTTGCTTGCTGTAGTTGTTTTTCGATTTGTGATTGAGAGAGCGATTTAGATTACGGTCTGGTTTAGTCAGGTTTTTGTCTTCATCATCGTCTTTCATGACACACTCGCATCCTGCTTAAACGCCACTAAACGCTGCACAAAACCGCTTTCCATCTTGGTTAATGCTGAACGTAACTTCTGTTCTTGCTCATCAAGCTGAATAAACTCGTCTTCTAGGGCGTGACGTAAATCTTCTAATCCCATGCCATTCATAGCGTTACGCACGGAAATCCGCACCTCGGCTCCGGTTTTCACCAACACACCTTCATCTACAGCGATGTAAGCTTCTTCTTCGCCATCCACTTCAATCACTAAAATGCCCGCCGACAAAGACGCCACACAATCCAATCGATTTGGCAAAATGCCAAACGCTCCTTGCGGTGTGGTCGCGACGATTCGCAGCACGTTTTGTTCTTCGCTGAATACTTTATGAGGCAGCAAAACCTTAAGCGTCATGTAGGCTTGTGGCACCTTCGTCCTCCTCGGCTTGTGGTTTATCTGCCTTATCGCCGTCTACAGCAGCTTGTTTGTTTTTCTCATGGGCTTCGTCAATCGCGCCAATCATGTAAAGCGCGCTTTCGGGAAAATCTTCAAATTCATCTCGCAAAATCCGCTCGCAGCCATCTAAGGCATCATCAAGACTGACCAATTTGCCAGACATGCCTGTGAATTGTTCGGTGGTAAAAAAGGGCTGAGTGAGAAACCGCTCTAAACGACGAGCACGCCCGACGACCTTGCGGTCTTCGGGCGAGAGCTGCTGCATGCCAAGCATGGCAATAATGTCTTTCAATTCGCTGTATTGCGCCAAGGTGCGGCGAATCTCTTGCGTGAGATCGTAATGGCGTTTGCCAATAATACTTGGCGTCGCCATTTTGGAACTGGATTGCAAAGGATCTATGGCGGGATAAAGCCCTTCGCTGGCGCGTTTTCGGGATAACACGATGGAAGCGGAAAGGTGAGAGAAAGTATGTACGGCGGCAGGATCGGTGAAATCATCGGCGGGCACATACACCGCCTGAATCGAGGTAATCGCGCCACTGCCGGTATTGGCAATGCGCTCTTCGAGTTGTGACAACTCGGTGCCCATGGTCGGTTGATAACCCAAACGTGCTGGCATTTGCCCCATTAAGCCAGATACTTCCATGCCCGCCTGAATAAAACGAAAGATATTGTCCATCAGCAGTAAGACATCGCGATGTTCGTCATCACGGAAATATTCTGCCATGGTCAAAGCCGCATGACCGACGCGAAAACGCGCGCCCGGTGGCTCGTTCATTTGACCGAACATCATCACCATGTTGTCCAGCACGCCCGCTTCTTTCATCTGGCGATACAGCTCTTCGCCTTCTCGGCAACGCTCTCCGATGCCGCAAAAGATACTCACGCCCGCGTGTTGGCCAACCATGTTATGAATCATCTCTGTCAACAAGACGGTTTTGCCCACGCCCGCACCGCCAAACAAGCCCGCTTTGCCACCTCGTTCTAGCGGCATTAGGACATCGATCACCTTGATGCCGGTTTCGAATACTTCGGTCTTGGTGGAGCGTCTTGCTAACGGCGGCGGCTCGTTATGAACCGAGCGCCATTCAACGTCGGTCGATGCGTTTTTTTTATCAATCGTATTGCCGAACACATCAAACATGCGCGACAAAATCCCCTTGCCAACGGGGGTTTGCAGCGGTTTGCCAGTGTCTTCCACTTTCATACCACGGGCGAGACCTTGCGTCGGTGTTAACGCAATACCGCGCACCCGCTGATTATCCAATTGGGAAAACACTTCAATGGCAATGCTGTTGTCTTTGCCAGTACGCAATAAAGAACGAATCTCTGGTAGATGATCGTCAAAGCGAATATCCACGACGCTGCCGCTAATCGAAATTACGGTGCCAATATTGTTAGACGAGCGGGCTGATGTCATAGGTTTCGAATGTACCTTGCTCTAAAAATGGGAATGAGAGACTACAGACACCAGTGTAATAAAAAACCAGTAGCCAGCTCTGTGCAGTAACGAACATATATGCAGATTTAAAAGGGCATTAAGCATTGCAAAGGCGCTTCGTTTATTTACTAAGCGTATATCTACCCGTAAAAATCCAGCATGTCTTAGCCGAGTTAATTATTAACGCCTAAGAATAAAGCCAATTCATTAGCCCCTGTGCTGGGGCTGGGCTGGTGACAGGAAGTTATTTTGGCCCATTGTTGGAGCAGCTTGCTCTACTTCAGCTTCCTTTGCTTTCGCTTGTGCATATTTCTCTTAGTCGATCATGCTGAGTAACATAATGCATCGTCCTATTTCTGCGTCGGTTTTGTAGAGCTCATCATTGCCTTGATCCTCCTGCTTATGTATGTCTGTTCGCTTGCGTACAGACACCTATCCCAAGGCTTGACTAGTATAACTAGAGGGTTGATTACAAGATTTCCTACCTAAAGGGCAGATGCTTATGTTACATACCGTTACTTCCTTATTTGGACGACTTGGGCAACAACACTCCCAAACAATATGGCATAGCACTTCGCCCGTTCGCGAGGCTTTATTTGGTATAGCGCGGCTTGAAGAGCATGCAAAAAGTTTGGCTAAGGCTCAGCAGGTTCTCGACAAAAAAACGTCTGTCTTATCGTTACAAGCGAGGTTGGATGATAATGCTAGATCGTTGTTGAAGTCTTATCGAGGCTGTGCGACGGAGCTCGAACAAGGACGTAGTGTTGTTCCCGCAGCAGAATGGCTACTAGATAACTATCATTTAGTGGAAGAACAAATCCGCGAAATTCGAGACGATCTACCAGACAGTTATTATCGTCAATTACCCAAATTGGCTAGCGGACCTTTTGTCGGATATCCGCGAGTATTTGGTCTAGCCTGGGCGTTTGTAGCTCACACAGATAGTCATATTGATCCAGAGATTCTCGTGCGTTTTATTCATGCTTATCAGACTGTGCAACCGCTTACCATCGGTGAATTATGGGCGGTGCCGATCACGCTGCGTATTGTATTGATTGAAAACTTGCGACGTTTAGCCGATCAAATTGCCGTTGGTCGAAAAGCACGCCAAGACGCAGATCAGTTAACAGTACGACTTTTAGTGGAAGGTTGTGCTTATTCGGCGTTACAAGAAGATATCGCCGCACGATCATCGGGGCCTTTATCGGAAGTGTTTGCTGCGCAACTGGCAAAGAGATTACGTGACCAAGACCCGAAAACTACGCCCGCGCATGAATGGCTAGAACAGCGTTTGCAGCTACAAGGTCTTTCTGTTGAAGACGTTGTGCAACATGCCCAGCAACGCCAAGGTGCATCGAACGTCACCATTCGCAATGTGATCACCAGTATGCGCTTGATTTCTGATATTGATTGGTCGGAAATGTTTGAGAAAGTCAGTCTGGTCGATCAAGAATTTTACCGTTATGACCTTTATGCCCAAATGGATTTTCCGACTCGTAACTTGTATCGCAGTGCCGTAGAGGAACTAGCACGAGGCTGTGATTATTCGGAAATAGACATTGCCCAGCGCGCCGTAGAAATGGCGAAAGACAGCGTAAAGTCTTTTGAGTCAAAGAGTGCTGATTCAACCAATGCAGAAGCGACAGAAACGTTAACGGAAGAAGCTGATGTTGAAAAAAAACGTCTTGGTGACCCGGGTTATTATCTGATTGAACAAGGGCGTTTGGCTTTCGAAAAATCCATCGCCTATACACCGACCATGCGGTTAAGAGTTAGGCGCTTTCACGTACGCCTAGGCGTCGCGGGTTACTGCAGTACGATTGCCATTGTCGCCTTGGCTTTTCTTGCCATTAGTATTTTATTCGCAGGATTCCTAGCGTTTCACGCACAACCTTGGTTGCTGTGGGCAGTGGTGGCCTTTATTCCTGCCACAGAAGTGGCGTTTGCCATCGTCAATCGTTTAGTGACATGGCGATTTGGTGCGGTGATGCTACCGGGGCTTGAGCTAAAAGCTGGCGTACCGAGCTCGTTACGAACCTTAATCGCCGTGCCGACTTTGCTCACTTCAGAAGAGGATTTATTAGAACAAATTGAACGCCTAGAAGTGCATTATCTTAGCGGCATCGGCGGTGATGTGAGCTTTGCCTTATTAACTGATGGTAAAGATGCTGATTTGGAAGAATTAGAAAGTGATACGGTGTGGTTGGAACGGGCGGCATTTGAAATAGAACAATTAAACCAGCGCTACGAAGAGGGTCCATCTGGTCCACGTTTTATCTTGCTGCATCGCCGTCGACTGTTTAATCCGAGTGAAAATGTATGGATGGGTTGGGAGCGAAAACGCGGTAAGTTGCATGAGCTTAATCGATTATTACGCGGCGCAACGGACACCACTTTTATTGCTATTCAGGGCAAAGCGCCTAGTGTGCCGAGTGATGTTCGTTACGTGATTACCCTTGATGCTGACACGCGTTTGCCACGAGAAACAGCGTTGCGATTGATCGGCAAAATGGCGCATCCGTTGAATCGTCCACGTTTGGATAAAGTCAAACAGCGAGTTGTCGCGGGTTACGGGATTCTTCAACCTCGTGTCACACCGTCTTTATCAGTCGGTACGGAAGGTTCTTTGTTCCAGCGTATCTTTTCTGCTCCTGGCGGTATAGACCCATATGCGGCGGCGATTTCAGATGTGTATCAAGATCTTTTCGGCGAAGGTTCTTTTACTGGCAAAGGCATTTACGATGTCGATATGTTCGAAGCCGCGCTGGCGGATCGTGTGCCGAATAACACCATGCTGAGCCACGATTTGTTCGAAGGTATTTTTGCTCGTGCTGGTTTGGTCTCAGATGTGGAAGTGGTGGAAGAGTTTCCGGCCCGATACGATGTCGCCGCGAAACGCCAGCATCGTTGGATGCGAGGCGATTGGCAGCTATTGCCGTGGATTATGAGCAAGCCGACAGAACAGGGGGGTTCCAGTCTGGGGCGTTGGAAGCTACTCGATAATTTAAGGCGGTCGCTGGTGGCTCCAACAACCTTGTTATCCTTGGTGTTAAGTTGGCTGTTATTTCCGTCGTCGGTGGTGTTTTTTACGGTTGTGTTATTGGCTGTCATGGCTATTCCGCCTTTGCTGCCTTGTGTTTTTTCGATGATTCCTCATCGTTCTGGCGTGGACACCAGCAACCATTTTCAACTCTGGTTAGGGGATTTACGTCTTGCTTTAAGTCAGACTTTTTTGTCTATCACTTTTCTTCCTGATCAAAGCTGGCGCTCCTTGGATGCGATTGCACGCACCTTGTTGCGTTTAGGTGTGACGCATCGACGTTGTTTGGAATGGGAAACCGCGGCGCAGAGTCATGCGAGTCCGCGACCCAAGGTGACGGGTTTTTATCAAAATATGGCCTGTGGCACCTTGCTTGCTTTGGCGGTTTGCTTGTTTGTCATCGTTGTGAATCCGGCAGTGTGGCTGCTGTTGTTCCCGTTTGCTTTGCTTTGGTGTCTTGCGCCTTTGGTCGCCCTGTTTGTTAGTCGATCACCGGAAGTGTTGCGACCTGATGAACTCGATGTTGGCGCGGTCACTTTACGTCTTACTGCGCGCAAAACGTGGCGCTATTTTGAAACCTTTGTGACAGAGGAAGACAATTTTTTACCGCCTGATAATTACCAAGAAGACCCAGAACCTGTGGTGGCGCATCGTACTTCGCCGACCAATATTGGTTTGTATCTGTTGTCTTCAGTGGCGGCGCGAGATTTTGGTTGGGCTGGGTTATTCGAAACGATTGAGAGACTCGAAACGACCTTTGTCACACTGGAAAAATTACCAAAACACAACGGCCATTTTTTCAATTGGTACGGCACACAAAGCTTGCATACCTTGTTGCCGGAATACATTTCATCGGTGGACAGCGGCAATCTTGCTGGGCATTTGATAACGCTGGCAAATAGCTGCAAGCAATGGTGCGAAGAATTCGTGGCTGGGCCATCTCAAGACACTTTAACCGCTAATCCAAACTCAATGGTGCGCTCAGGTTTTATGGACAATATTGCATTGGCTAGACAATCCTTAGTGGTTGAATCAAAACCACTAACTAACCCTGTTAGTCCAGATATTAGAGATATTAACATCTCCATAACGGATAGCTCGCATCCATTGCTTGCGACTTTGGACGATATAGCGAGTAAATTAAACAGCCGCCAGACTATCGAGACCTTAACGCCAATTTTAATTCGATTGACTAATAAAGCTTCCAAGCTTGCACGTGAACGACCATTAGGTTCTGGCGAAGAAATTGCACAGGGTCGTCATGCTGATTTCATTTATTGGATCGAAGCGGCAAATAAGCTGATGGTTGAGCAGGAGCGCGATACTCTTGAGCTACGCAAATCTAACGACTCTTTGCTGGCTAGATTAAATGCGCTCGTGAGCATAGCTCGTGACATGGCGTTAGCGATGGATTTTGCTTTTCTCATTGACCCTGAACGCAAACTTTTGTCGATTGGTTATTCTCTTGCCGAAAACTGTCTCGATCCAAATTGCTACGATTTATTGGCTTCGGAAGCACGATTGGCGAGTTTGGTTGCTATCGCCAAAGGCGATGTGGCGACCAAGCATTGGTTTCGTCTTGGTCGCGCAGCAACACCCATGGGCAACGGCTCGGTTCTAATTTCTTGGTCGGGTTCCATGTTCGAATATTTGATGCCGTCGCTGGTTATGCGAGCGCCAACAGGCAGTTTACTTGAACAGACCAATCGGCTGATCGTTGGGCGTCAGCAGGAATACGGTAAACAACTTGGCATCCCTTGGGGTGTGTCGGAATCTTCTTATAATGCGCGTGATATCGAGTTTACTTATCAATATTCCAACTTTGGTGTGCCGGGACTTGGTCTAAAACGCGGCTTGGCGGGAAATAGAGTGATCGCACCTTATGCCACGGGGCTTGCCACTATGATTGACCTTCAGGCGGCGGTTGATAATTACGATCGTTTAACCAGCATGGGTGCTTGTGGCCGTTATGGTTTTTACGAGGCGTTGGACTTTACGCCTGCACGTTTGCCTGCGGAAAGCCAAGTTGCCATTGTACGCAGTTTCATGGCGCATCATCAGGGCATGACTATTGTCGCCATTGCCAATGCCTTACTGGAAGGCGTGTTTAGACAACGCTTTCATCAAGAACCCATGATTCAGGCATGTGAGCTCTTATTACAAGAACGTATGCCAAGGGATGTTTGCATTAGTCATCCTAGAGCAGAAGAAGTGAAAACCTACGCGTCTTCTCTAGTGCTGATTGCGCCGATAGTACGATGCCTAAGTCCAACTGCCGAAGGCTCGCCCATTACACATTTGTTATCGAACGGCCGATATGTGGTGATGTTGACCGCCACTGGCGCGGGCTACAGTCGTTGGGGCGACATTGCTGTAACGCGCTGGCAGGAGGACTCCACAAGTGATGATTATGGTAGTTTCATTTTTTTGCGAGATAAAAATACAGGTCATCTTTGGTCGAGCTCTGCCCAGCCTCTGCAAGATGAAGATCATTATCCGGCGGGTGTGTTTGAAGAAGATCATGTGGAATTTGTGCGCCATGATGGCGATTTCACCACTGCGATGGATGTTTTGGTATCTGGTGAAGACGATTGTGAAGTGCGTCGTATCTCATTGAGCAATAATGGTCGCATAGCGCATGACATTGAACTAACGTCTTATCTTGAATTGGTGTTAACAACGCCAGCGACTGACAATGCTCATCCGGCCTTTGCTAAGCTGTTTGTGCAAACTGACTATGTCCCTGAATATAATGCGCTAATTGCGACCCGACGCAAACGTGCTACTGAAGAACCTTCAATTTGGGCTGCGCATTTTGCTATTGTCGAAGGGGAAGTGACAGCCGATCCTCAATATGAGACCAACCGAGCCTTGTTTATTGGGCGAGGTAATTCCATTGCCACTGCGGCGGCGTTTGATTGTGACGATTCTTCGGTTGAGAGTGTCGATCTCAATAATTCAATCGGAACTGTTCTAGACCCTATTTTCTCGTTGCGCTATGCCGTACATGTGCCAGCAGGCAGTGTGGTGAGAGTGTCGTTTTGGACAGTCGTTGCGTCTTCTCGTGAAGAATTAATGGATCTTGTTGATCGACATCATGACCGCAGCGCTTATGATCGAGCGAAAACCTTAGCGTGGACGCAGGCGCAAGTGCAATTGCGTCATTTGGATATTAGTCCAACCGAGGCGGATGATTTTCAACGACTAGCGGCACCGATTATTTACGCAGACCCGCGTTTTCGTGTTTCACCCGAATTCATTCATCGTGGCATGGCGAGTCAGTCTTTGTTGTGGCCGCATTCGATTAGTGGTGATTTACCCATTGTGCTGCTGCGTATTGATGACGTCGAAGACATTGAACAAGTTAAGCAATTATTGCGCGCCTATGAATACTGGCGTATGAAAAGGCTGGCGGTGGACCTTGTAATAATCAACGAGCACTCGTGTTCTTATTTACAAGACTTGCAAAGCGCCATTGAAGCCGCAGTGCGAAGGAGCCAGTCTCGTCCTCAGCATGTTGATAAATTCAATGGCGATCATGTGCATGGTAATGTACATGTTCTGCGTGCAGATTTAGTGGATGTGTCGGTTTGCGATTTACTTAAATCTGTTGCTCGAGTCGTGCTTCTTGCACGTCGTGGTTCCATCAGTAAACATATCCAACGCCTACCTTCATCGCCGATTTGGCCGCCTGCTTTGAAAGTCCCGTATGACGTCATTGATGGTGACAATATGTCGCTTGAATCGCGTAAATCAAGCGTAAAAGAACAGTTAACTGAGCTGAAAGAAGGGCTCGAGTTTTTTAATGGTTTAGGTGGGTTTGGTTTAGGTGGGTGCGAGTATACTGTTATTCTCGAAAAAGGCGCGTTTACCCCTGTTCCTTGGATTAATGTTATTGCTAACCAACACTTTGGTTTTCATGTGGCTGCGGAAGGAGGGGGTTATACATGGGCAGAAAATAGCCGAGAGAATCAGCTAACTCCATGGAGCAATGATCCTGTTACTAATGCATCGGGCGAAGCGATTTACGTACGCGATGAAGACAGCTTAGCGTTGTTTAGCACTACGGCAGACCCTCTTCGATCGCATCCGAATGATCAGGAGGCGTATATTGCCCATCATGGATACGGTTACAGTCGCTTTGAACATCAAATCGATGGCTTGGGCTTAACGTTATTACAATATGTACCGCTCTCAGACCCTATTAAAATATCTCGCCTAACGCTACATAACCAATCAGGAAAGCACCGTCGTTTGTCGGTGACTTCCTATATCGAATGGGTATTAGGCACCGCCCGCGGAGCAACCGCACCTTTTGTTACCACAGATTTAGATACGGCAGGGTCAAATGCATTATTCGCTTGCAATCGTTGGAGTGTGGCGTTTCCAGGGCGTGTTGCATTTACTGATATGAGCGGGATGCAATCGTCGTGGACGACTGATCGTTCGGAGTTTTTAGGACGTAATGGTCGGATGAGTGCGCCTGCCGCTTTGCTAAGAGATTCTCCGTTATCTGGTAGCACGGGCGGAGGGCAGGACCCCTGTAGTGCGCAACAATGTGTCGTTGAGCTAAAACCAAATGAATCAGTGGAGGTGGTGATCTTGCTTGGACAATGTGATTCGGTCAGCAAAGCTCGGGAGTTGATAGAGCAATATCGAAATGCTGATTTGGATCAGGTTCTGGCGGAAGTAACCGAGTACTGGGAAACCTTGTTAGGCGCGGTTCAGGTGAAAACACCAGATCGAGCGATGGATATCATGCTCAATGGTTGGTTGCTTTATCAAACAGTCGCATGCCGTATGTGGGCTCGTTCGGCGTTTTACCAAGCCAGTGGGGCTTATGGTTTTAGGGATCAATTGCAAGATGGTATGTCGATGACTTTTCGTCGTCCCGATATGACTCGAGAACATATTTTACGTGCAGCGGGCCGTCAATTCATTGAAGGAGATGTACAGCATTGGTGGTTGCCTCACACAGGACAGGGCGTACGTACGCATATATCTGACGATAGAGTCTGGCTAGCTTATGCCACCGCAATTTACATTAAAACTTCGGGTGATATGTCCATCTTGGATGAGAACATCGCCTTTATAGAAGGGCCAATATTGGCTGCGAATCAGCATGACGCGTATTTTTATCCTACGAAATCGGATGAGTCTGCGACCTTATTTGAGCATTGTGCTCGCGGGTTGGATCAATGTCTTGAACTGACTGGTGAAAATGGCCTGCCATTAATGGGCACAGGCGATTGGAACGATGGCATGAACCGTGTCGGCGAAGGCGGTAAAGGGGAAAGTATTTGGTTAGGCTGGTTGCTGATTCGTACCATTCATTTGTTCTCACCCTTGGCGCAAGCTCGTAATGAAGACGAACGAGTACAGCGGTGGGTGGCTCATGCCAGTAAAGCCCGAGAATCGATTGAAGAGAAAGGGTGGGACGGCGAATGGTATCGTCGAGCAAGTTTCGACGACGGCACCTGGTTAGGATCAAAAGACAATGATGAATGCCGAATTGATTCTATTGTGCAATCTTGGGCAGTTTTATCCGAAGCGGGTGACCCAGAGCGCGCCGCGAAAGCCATGGATTCGGTCGAGCAATACTTGATTCAACCAGAGTCAAAACTGGCGTTATTGTTTACGCCGCCATTTGATAAAACCAGCCAAGATCCTGGTTATATAAAAGGCTATCCACCGGGTTTGCGAGAAAACGGCGGGCAATATACTCATGCCGCTATGTGGGCGATTCTAGCCTATGCAAAATTGGGTCATGGCAACAAAGCTAGCAGTTTGTTTAATTTACTAAACCCAATTAATCACACCCTGAATGCCGAAGATACTGAGTGTTATAAAGTCGAACCTTATGTGGTTGCAGCGGATGTATATGCCGTCGCACCTCACACAGGACGAGGCGGTTGGACTTGGTACACTGGATCATCTGGATGGATGTATCGAGCAGGAATGGAAGGTATTCTGGGTATTAATCGAGAAGGCAAAGAACTGACTATTCAACCTTGCATTCCGTTGGATTGGCCATGCTTTGAAGTCAGCGTAAAAATAGACAAGACCGAATACTTTATTTCCGTCGTGCAAGTGGTTGATCTTGTTGATTCCTTTAACGCTAGAGTTTCTGTAGAAGACTCTTTAATAGCGGAAAAAAATATCAGAGCAGTGATTGATGGCATGGATATTCAAATAACCAATAATATAGTGCGTGTGCCTCTGGATGGAAAGATGCATAAACTAAATATTAGTATTTGGACCTATAGATAGTGCGAATAGATACTTTTTAATTGAAGGTGATAGCTGTAGCTTTTGAAATTTAAAGAAATTATTTACTTACAACTACATGGTACATAACTTATACGCATAGTTTTTAGCTCATAGCAGAAAATCATCGCATCAATTTTATCTTTGACTCAAATGAGTTTTAGCAGTTTTACAGCGGATAGTCAGAAACACGAAAGATTTATTCAGCTAACTTGCCAATCGCTCTTACGGGGATCTTTAGCATGTTAGCTCTATGAAATTTTCTGGAGCTGACAATGAGAACGCCTTTGTTACCTTGGTTTATCCTATGGGTGACCATCCCAATCATTATTTTCTTTCTATTCATCTTACCCGCCTATGCCAGTGACGAGCCATTCTATCAGCGTGGTCAGGAAGGCTGGTTTTGGTATCAGGTCATTCCTGAGCCAGCGGAGGCTGAAGAGCTTATTAAGCTGGAATCTGGTGCGGCAGAGTCGAGTCAGATCGGGCTAAAGCCTTTCAGTGCTGCCTGGTTTCGTGAGCACATGCAGTCGTTCATGGACAAGGCAATTGATGAGCCGACGAATGAGAACGTCAGAGCCTATCTGTATCTCCAGCGCGTCATGATGGATAAGGGCTCACAGTTTGCTGATGTTAGTCAGCAGGTGGTCATGGGCGATCCAGTTTTGGATGAAATCAGTCGCAGACCCTTGGCGACCTATGCTGCCAATCGGATGGATCGAGAAGCTGGCGCTCAACGAGATATTGCTTTAGGTGAAGTAGCAAAACGGGTTGGTTTGTTCTTTTTCTATCGTTCAGATTGCCCTTACTGTCATGCTCAAGCGCCAATTATCGAATCTATGGCCTTGAACTATGGGTTCGAGGTGTTTGCTATTGCTGTCGATGGCTTGCCTTTACCTGGTGGAGAGTTTCCTAATTACAAAGTCGATTCAGGACAAGCTCAATCCTTGTCCGTTACGACTGTCCCTGCCGTGTTCTTAGTTGATCCGCCTAATGTCATCACTCCGATTGGCCAAGGCGCAATGAGCCTTGATGAGCTCAATAATCGAATCATTCTCGCAGCCTATCAAGCCGGTTGGATTGACGATCAAACTTACTATGCCACCAGGCCTGTTCAACCCGGCGTGTCACTTGCGATGTCAGCGCAAGAGCTTAACGAAAAGATATTACAGGACCCTGAGTTCCTTGTTCGCTATCTGCGTGCACAAGGAGGGTTATAACGATGAAAAAAGTATTACGAGTATCGCTAATCGCCTGTGCGATTGGTTTTTCGTCTATGAGCCAAGCAAGCTTGCAACAGGAGATGAACCAGTTGTTTGGTTCAATGACCAACACCACTGCGCCTGGCGTATTTGAAAGTCAGCGGCGTGGGGTTATATCTGGCGGAAGTGTTGTTGTCCGTAACAGAATCATGAACGAGAACCTCGTCTCTATGGTGCCTCCGTCATTCCAAGCCGGTTGTGGCGGCATTGATATGTTCGCGGGAAGTTTGTCATTTGTTAACGCGGATCAGTTTGTTCAATTACTTCGCTCTGTTGCTGCAAACGCCAAGGGATATGCATTCCAATTGGCGCTCAGTGCTATGTGCGAGAAATGCTCCCAGCACATGGAGACTCTGCAAAAGAAAATCCAGCAGTTGAACGAGTATTTCGGCAATTCCTGTCAAATGGCTCAGGGAGTCGTGAACGATACCTTGGCCGCCTTTGGTAAGAAGGGGCAAACAGAGGCCAGCATGTTGAGCTCTCTTAAAGGGGCTGGTGACATTTTTACCAGTTGGAGTGAGTCCAACGGTAAGAACCCTTATGAGAATGCTTCAAGTGTCGCAGCATCGGATGTGAACAAAACGATTAAAGGTAACTTGGTCTGGCGAGCACTGAAACGTCACTCGGCATCAAGCTGGTTTGCATCGGGGGATGACCGTTTTCTTGAAGCGGTTATGTCGGTGACTGGTTCGATCATCGTTGGTGATTTAGCGAATGCCGCTGATGGCCAAGGTAAAGCCCCGAAACTGACCAGACTGAATGGCAATAAAGTGACTATTGAGCATCTAATTCACGGCGGTAACGTCGCTATGTACCGATGTGACACAGTGACACAAGACGGCTGTCTGAATCCGACAATCACTAACGTGGCCCTGACGGGGTTATCAACCCAAGTAGAAAATTTACTTCTTGGTACAGGTTCCAGTAACGGCATTATTTTTAAGTTTGCTCGAAATACAGGAGCTGCTAGCACCACCGAAAAGGCTTTTATGACATCGGCTCCTGCGAGCATTGGCGGCATGATTCGAACACTTTCTGCATTAAATGAAGGGGCTGCTAGGTCGTTTGCTTCACGAGCGGCGCCATTTATTGCTGTTGAGATGGCCCGAGCATTGGTTGAAGACATGCTCAATGCAGCTAGAAGCACCTCTGGTGTAGAAGATCATGCCTATGCGAAGTTGTTAACGGAAGACCTTGAACGTGCACGTCGCCAAATCAATGAGGAATACGCCGCGTTACAGCGAAGATACGGCTCAGAGCAAGAGTTGCTGGCGCATTTTAATCAGGTGATTCAGACCATTCGCAAACAGCGTTATTACACCGTTAAATCTACGGCGCTGGGGAAATAGGTCATGTGGGAAATCTATTCCATCGGGGATTCGGCTTTTTTAGAGCAGGTCCTGAACGCTGTCGCGATGATCACTGGTACAGGCGACTTTACTTCAATGGTTCGGATTGGCTTGCTCATTGGGGTATTGATGGTCTCTGTCCAGGCCTTAATGCAAGGCGGTCGTGGGATTAACTTTCAACACGTTTTAGTCTCATGGCTAGTCTTTGCAACCATGTTTGGACCCAGTACCCGAGTGAGCATTGAGGATGCGTACACGGGACAAGTTCGAGTGGTTGATAATGTGCCCATCGGTGTTGCTGCCGCAGGCAGTACGATTTCGACTGTTGGCTTTCAAATCACGCGATTGTTTGAAGCCGCCTTCTCAACTCCCGCGATGACGGAATACGGCTTTGCATCCAGTTTACAGTCACTGATTAAAGTGAGAAAACAGGTGATGGATCGCTCTGGGTTGGGTGATGCAAATCGTGTCGGCGGCTCGGACATCGAGCAATCGTGGTTTAACTACATCAAAGAGTGCACCTTGATTGGTATCGACATTGGCCAAAAGAACCTCGATCAGGTGCTGAGTGATCCTAACCCGATGACTGCGATTAGGTTTGATTCGCGCATTTATGGCACTCGAATCATGCTCAGTGGTAGCAGTAGCGATCTGGACTGCACCGATGCCTATAGCCAACTGAAACTCATGACAGAATCAACCTTCATTCCAAGGCTTAAACAGGTTCTGTCAGCCTCATTGGGGACTTCGTCAGCAACGGACACTGATGACGTGATCCGAAATGCACTGAATAACCTTGGTTTGGCTTCAGTAAACACCCAAGAGTACATGACCGCGTCGGTGCTTTTGCCTATTTATGAGCAAAGCGTGACGGGCAAATATATGGATGATCAAGCTTTCACCGCAGCCGTTATGGTTAATCAAGCGATTGAGCAGCGCAATACGCAATGGGCGGCGGAGCAGACCCTGTTCCAAAGTATCGTTCGTCCGATGATGACGTTTTTTGAGGGGTTCATTTACGCCATCACCCCTTTGATGGCCTTTGTGATAGCCCTTGGCCAAATCGGGATGCGAATGGCCGGGAAGTACTTGTTAATCCTGCTTTGGATTCAACTTTGGATGCCTGTCATGGCCATCATTAACCTGTATATTCATTTAACCGTTGCAGGGAAAATGTCGGCTCTTGATGCCTTTGCAGGTACAGAAGTGCCATCTTTTGCCGGGATGATGCAGATGGATTCAGTGCTGCAAACCTGGATAGCTACTGGTGGCATGTTGGCGTCGAGTGTTCCGGCGATTTCGCTCATGCTCGTGTATGGCTCAGCAATAACCGCTACCCACTTGGCTGGACGTCTTCAAAACGGTGATGCCATTGATGAAAAGATGGCAAGTCCAGATGTCGCGAAAAATGCACCGGTGATGCAATCACAGTCAATGTTCCAAAATTCAGCCCTCACTGGTTCTGCAATGACCGGTGCGTCAAACTTACTAAGCAGTTACTCTGTCGGAAACGCAGTGGGTTCAATGGTCGGCTCTGCAAAAGAATCCATGACTCAGGCAACTCAAGCCTTTAGCCGTCAGGTTGGCAATACCATGAGTCGAACTTTTGGTGAAAAGCTAAGTTACGACAACCTTTCTTCGGTTGGACGTCAGATCGGTTCTTCTAATTCCGCATCTAGCGCCGTTGTTAATCAGGTCACTGATGACCTGCAAACACGATATGGTTTCGGAGACGATAAAAAAGACGCTGTACGTGGCTTGGTATCGGGCGTGTTATCTGGCGGACTAAGGGTTGGTGGCGATGGAACCATTACAAATACCGGTGATAAAGAAGTAGCAGATAAAGGGTTCTTGGGAAGATTACTTGGTACAGGGGGGAATGACTCCCCACAAGGCAACCTACCAGGAGTGGATAAGCCTGAATCATCAAGAGTGCCAAAAATATCACGGTTACGAGCAGGCTTGGATTTAGGTGGTAACTTTAGTGGCCAAGTTGAGTCGTCAGAAGGCAGTTCTCGGTCAACGACCGCAAATACGCTCACTGGGGAGATGCAAAGCTTGGCATCAAGTGATTCACGACGTGCTGAGTATCGCGATGCAATGGTTAAGGACCTTTCAGATTCAAGACGTTCTGGCGTTGAGATGTCGTTGTCTAATCAAGACTATCAGTCACTTCAGAGTTCAGCACAAGACGTTATCACGGCATCAAACCGCTTTAGTGAGCTTGATCAGGCCAGCTACAGTCTATCAGGACAAAGAAATACTGATGGTGCGACGTTAACCCGATTAGCGGCGGATAATCCTGAAGTCATGGATTTTTTAGGTCGCTATATGAACCAGCATGTTGAAGCCGGTAACCGATTACGTGAAAACCTTCCAATGTATCAGCGCTTGCTACCTGATGATAATCAGGCGTATGTGGCCGCAGCTATGGAGTCTTTGACCTATAGCAACTCTTCAACGCCCGCTGAACGCGACAATGATTATCAAGCAGCAATGACTGTTATGGCCATGGCTACCGGAGCCGATTTACGATCAATTCAGCCGCGCTCTAATGAAGGCATGTCATCAACTGCACCTACTTTTGGTGGTATTCAAAGCCAAGTTGAATCGGGTGTATTGGGCGGCTACGAGGATGCAGCAACAGTTCAAACTCAGTTCAACGCAGCTCAATCGGCTTACCAAACCAATTTGTCTGGTGTAGATGGACAGCTGAATGCGCATCAGCAACAAGCTCAACAGGCCGTAGTTTCTGACACAAGTACCTATCAATCTGGATTAAACAGTGAAGCTGGCTCTCAGTGGCGATCTCGCATTATGGCTGATGATAGCGGAGTCTCTGGAGCTGAAATGTTCTTCAACAGCGCCAGTGCTATTGGTGATTTCAGTGGCAAGCATACTGATGCTGCACTGCATACCTTGAATCATTTTGGCGAAGACTATGAGAGTTACAAGGAGCAAGCGCTTGAAGAACCTGGCTCACGAGGTTTCTTGCACAATGCAACGGTGGCCAGCAAATCAACATGGGATGGGTTAAAAGCAGCCGTTGATGCCGGAACCTCTTTGGAAAATCCTTTGACGGCGTTTAATGATGCATACAGTGGATCGAGTTCGCAGTATGCCTCCGAAGTTAACTGGGGCACTAAGTCTGAAGCCATGTTGGCTGGGGCATTCGGTGCGGCAGTTAACAATCGATACGGTGAGTTCTTAGAACAGTACGCCGATGATTTTAAACAGGAAGCATACAGCGAAGGGCAGAGAATGGGATTGACCCCGATTCAAAGTCAAGTGTTCGCTCAAGCTTTCAATGAAGGTTTGGCGGGGCGCGTATTCAACTCTGAAGACTCATCGAGTTGGTCGCCTGAAATGCTAGGTCTAAGGGAGCAAATGCTAAATGAGTATCGTCAAAAGGATGAGAGTGGCGCTTACATTCCTGACAGTGTGTCCGAAGAAGATAAAGCATTTGTGGATAAGCAGATAGCGGTGATCTCAAATGCATCGCTTGCGGGAGATTATGCTCAGAACAACTTGATCGATATTAGGGCTTATAACCAGGCATCAGGGAGGAACTGAAAATAGAAGGTAGCCAGCTTGTGGTTGGCTGGCTATTTTTTTGGCTTTTTGGGATACCTTGGATAAAAGCCATCAAAAAACGAATGGAGCTTATACCAATACCATTTTTCTTCAATGCTCAAAGTTCTACCCGAATCTTTAACTTGGCTACTCAAGAATCTAATTCCAGTACAAATAGCTAAGAAAAAGAGTCCCAAACCAACAATTGTCCAACTCGCTTGCCAATATGCGATTGCTACAAGCATAGTGATTATGGCTATAAGTCCGATGGGATTACAGGTCGCTTTGAATCCCAAGTAGCTGAAAAAAAAGACGGTGCAGAACAGAAATAGCAAAGCCGCTAACTTGGCAGATGTCGTTAATATTTCTGATGGAAAAAAATGAGCCGCAGCCAAAGTCGCCAGAAAAAGCCCCAGTGATATAAACCAGCAGCGTGCTGGTAAAGATTTAAGTAAGTTTGTCATCTTCTTAGTACTCTCAAAGTGCACGGGCGGTGCACAATCAAATCATGCATCAGCATGTTAGTTCTCAAAAAGTGCTCTAGTGGTTTGCTCGGCCATAATCTCACACACAGGGCATTTAAGCTGAATGCGCTGTTGTGATACCGTCAAATACAGACTGCCGCATCGACACCGGTGTAAGGATGCAAGCTGTGATCTTAAATCACGAGCTAGAACCCAACCTTCATTGATGGTTAGTTTTTTCCAGGGGATTTCAGCTGGAAGATCTGCTTCTTCCCTTGCAACCAAGTACGCATCGTAAGCTTTCATCAAAGCATCAATATTTAATTGCTTGTAGACATTATCACCACCAATATTGACATAAAGCGCCATCAGCAGGGAGCCTTCAACTAAGGCTCTTCTGCTTTTAACAATGGCATCAGATTCTGGCAATTGACCAGGGCAAGGTGACTTGCCAGTCACTTCTTTGTGAAGCCTTCTGATAATGTGGATTGGCAAACCAGTATCGAGCGCGATAATGGTTGTTCGAAATCCGTATTTAATAAGTAGCGAGGCTCGGGTAAACAGCTCACTTTTGGACAGGTTATCAATCATGCATCCCCCTTGTTGTTTAGGGTTGATAATAAATAAGCGATTCTTGGGATACCTGTGCCTTTGCTCTTCACCATCTCAATCAGTTGGCTTTGGTTACCCCTTGGTTGAAACAGCATGAATGATGAGGTCGCCACTCGTTGCAGGTCGTCAACACCAGCATTAATCAGAGCATCAACCACATCGCGTGTAAGGCCAAAGCGCAAGACCGCCTCTTGCGGATCAATTCGCGCTAATTCTCGTGCTGCGTGTAGGTACGCCAAATTTAATTGATAGAAGTCTTGTTGATTGGTTGTCATTGACGGACCTCCAGTTCATGTAAAATATTGCGATAGATAGAAAGTACTCTTTGCCCATACCAGCGTGCACGCTCTTCGTTCCAACTGTGATAGCGGCCTATGCCAAGCTCTAAATCGTTTGGTGAAGACTTGATTGCTTCGGCCAAAATACTTGAGCCGACGGTAAGGTTGGTGATGGGGTCTAGCAGTTCCGTCGCTGAGCTCACCCGATGCCCATGCCAATGCAAATTGATTTGCATTAGCCCAATATCGAGCTGGTATTTTTCACTCTCTTGAAGTGCCTGGTTTAACAGTTGCTCAGCTTCTGTCTTAGATTTCGCGTAGGTTGCATTTGAACCATTGCGAATTGCGTATGGCCATGGACTGGTCATGTTAAGACCACGATGTGAGGCCGACTCAGCTAAGGCAACGGCGTAGAGCATGACTGGATCAATACCAACGCTTTGTGCTGCTTTTTCCCACTGATAGCCCGGAAACGCATAGACTGAAGTGATTGCGGACATGGCTATCACCAGGGCAATGGTTTTTGCTTTAATCGTTTTCATTGTTGTCCTCTAATTGATTTCCGAGAAGCGTCTGAATGGCTTTCGGGCTTATTCTTTTTAAAGGCACTGCGCTAAAGTCAGCGATGCCTCTCGTATAAACTTGTGCCGCGTTTGACCAGTCGCCCACGGCAACAGGCGCTTGCATATCAAATCCTTTTTGCTGGTTCTGATGGTCTGCAATACCCTGTAATAGCCTTGGGTATTCACCCACTTCGTCCCGCAGCAAGTAAGCCTGGTAGCGTGCTAAAAACTCTTTTTGCTTAAAGGGGTATTCCCTGTCGTCAACCTTGCAGAGTTCAACCCACCCCCCCATGTCTGAAATAACGCGGTGAATAAGCGCATCGTCAAACATCACGGATGTCCAAGCGCCAACCTGACGAATAGCCTTGTCGACTTTGTTCCAAGCAACCATGGCTCTTGAGCCAGAGTTGCCATCAATATGCTTGATGACGTCAGCGGGCTTTGGAAAAAATTGCCCTGTATCCGGTGATTGAATATGCCGAGTCAGACCGATTCGCACTTCTTCAATGCTATAAGCACGAAGGGCTTCAAATGCGATGGATAGCAATTGTGGTGATACGCTTTTGCCATACATGGCCCAAGCTGCTCCCCAAACTTCAGCAAACTCGCGTTTATCAACCTCCTGCACTTGAACGAACCTCCCGAATACCTGGTCCGGCCCAGCTTTCAGCAATGCGGCGATTGCTTTCTTCAATATTCAATTGGTGATTGCTGACCTTTAGGCTCGTCGATGATTGCTGTATTTCATCAATGCGAACGTACTCGTCTTCCCATTGCCGGTTTAAAAGCCAGTTATGTGGCATTGGGGTCTTAGTCCGATCTTGATACTGCAATCGGTTGTCTCGTTGCTCTTTCCAGCGTGTTAGGACTTCCAAGGCGAGTTCATGGTCTTCATTGAGGCCCATGCGCAGCCATTCTTCCTTGGCTTTCGCTTTTTTTTCTTTGCGTATTTGTACATCCCAGAAGTCTTCGAACTGTATCTGGTTAACAGTTTTAACTGTTAGCTTATTGCTTCTCTCAGAGTCATCCGACCGTTGAGAGTCCCTTACCGGGTTGCCATCAGGCATAAACAATGATGAAAATTCTTCTGGAAGCCGAGCTTGAAAAGCGGCAAGAGATTTCAAAAGCGATGCCATACCAACGAAGTCGGCAGGTACATCTTTAAGCAACCGAAAGGCTGCCTTACCTTGGTTCGGGTTTTCGATTGGGTTGTGCTTCAGAAAGCTCCGAATCAAAGTCCAACCGGATTTCTCGCAACGAATGAGGAACTGATCTTGTTCTAACTCATTTAGAGCCTTGGCAACCTGTTGCTCATCCCAGTTCAAGTCAGAAGCAACGTAACCAACCGGCAATCGAAAGCAGCCAAGCAAATTACAATGTGGGCATGTAAGCAAATACAGCCCTAGCAACTTCGCTGAGTCACTCCAGGACAAAACGTTTTGCTTTAGCCAAAGCGGGTATAGACCTTGCCATAATCACGCATGGAGGAACTCGCTTTTGTGTTTACGTAAAATGCTGACCATTTCTTGCCCTTAATCCTACTGGTTACTGGCTTTCAGCTCGCTTGGGCATTCGGGGTAGATGTCCGGTCTTAACTGAGATCGGGTTACCTGTCCTTGCGTAGCTTGTTCGATGGGTAAAACGAATTCAGCGGGAACACGCCCTGATTTATTCAACCAAAACCAGACGTTTTGCTGTTTTGAGTTGATGGCTCGTGCTAATGCTGATTGCCCGCCGACCAAATCAATGGCACGGCGGAGATGTTTTTGTGTCGTGTTGAACACTTCCATACCGTCTCCTGTTACAATAATAACTGTTACAAGATTGAATGTTACAGTTTTATTTGTAGAATACGGGCTTATGAAAACTTTATCCGAACGACTAAACCATGCCTTGCAGCTTACTGGGGTGACTCAGTCTGAGTTGGCTCGTCGCATTGGTATCAAACAGCAGTCGATCAGCCAGATTTGCTCTGGTAAATCGGCTAGGTCTCGTTACACCATGCAGATCGCGGAGGCGCTTCGCGTGAATGCTCATTGGCTCGCCACAGGTGATGGCGAAATTGGATTAGGGGTCGGTAATGTAGAAGCAGGGCCTGACATTAAAGGGAGAATTCCTCTTATTAATTGGGTTCAGGCTGGGGATTGGACTGAAATAGCGGAGGGATTTGCCTTTGAAGATGCAGAGGAGTGGCGTGAAGTCACTGGGAAAGCACATGAAGGTTGTTTCGCGCTTCGCGTAAAAGGCGACAGTATGGAAAATCCAAGCGGCAAAAAATCAATACCAGAAGGTGCTGTTATAGTTGTAGATCCTGATGCTCCTTACTCATCTGGTTCATTGGTTGTAGCGCGGCTTGATGATTCAAGAGAAGCAACCTTTAAACAATTAGTCTTGGATGGTGAGCAAAAATATTTGAAGCCTCTCAATCCACAATATCCAGCAATACCGATCAACGGCAACTGCTCAATTATTGGCGTTGTTAAACAAGCTATCATCGATTTTTGGTAGCGAAGGAATTTGTGGTTTAGCCACAGTTGTTCATGAGCTGAAGAAGCAACGATTGCAAACAGCTACAACTGAGCATTGGCGCACGCTGAGAGTAAATGGTAACCGATTAGATAACCATTGATTGTTTATAAAGTCAAGATCAGCGAAAATAGCGACCAATTACGATTAACACGACGGATTTGACAAGCGAAGAACTGAAAAGAGAGTACTTCCAAAAGTGTGTACAAATCCGTGTACAAACTAAAAGAATTTATACATGGCAAACCAAGATTTTCTCAATGAAATCAATAAGCGAAGGACCTTTGCTATCATCTCGCACCCGGATGCGGGTAAAACCACTATTACGGAAAAGGTCTTGCTCTTCGGACAAGCATTACAAAAAGCCGGTACAGTAAAAGGCAAAAAGTCCGGTCAACACGCGAAATCTGACTGGATGGAAATGGAAAAGGAGCGGGGGATTTCCGTAACGACTTCCGTGATGCAGTTTCCCTATGCCGATAACCTTGTTAATCTGCTGGATACCCCGGGACACGAAGACTTTTCTGAGGATACATATAGAACATTGACGGCAGTTGATTCCTGTTTGATGGTTATCGACGCCGCGAAGGGTGTAGAAGACAGAACCCGCAAACTGATGGAAGTTACGCGGTTGCGCGACACACCCATCATCACCTTTATGAATAAGCTTGACCGCGATATCCGCGACCCGCTGGAATTGCTTGACGAAGTGGAAACTGAGCTTGATATCCTTTGTGCACCGATTACCTGGCCCATTGGGTGTGGCAAGGAGTTTAAAGGTGTCTATCACTTACACCGCGACGAAGTCATTCTTTATAAGTCTGGCCTGGGACATATGATCCAGGACGTGAGGACCATTAAAGGCCTGGATAACCCGGAACTTGAAGCTGCCATTGGTAGCGGCTTGTTATTACAACTGCAAGAAGAATTGGAACTGGTTCAGGGTGCGTCAAACGAGTTTGACGAAGAGTTGTTTTTAGAGGGAGAATTAACCCCGGTATTTTTTGGTACGGCGTTGGGGAATTTCGGTGTAGACCACATGCTGGATGGCCTTGTAAAATGGGCGCCCGCGCCACAAGGGCGGCAAACTGAAGACGGCGAAGTGAAAGCCGATGCTGCTGAATTTAGTGGCTTTGTGTTTAAGATTCAAGCCAACATGGACCCTAAACACCGTGACCGTATTGCGTTTTGCCGCATTGTTTCCGGTAAGTACGAAAAAGGCATGAAGATGCGCCACAGTCGTATCAACAAAGACATTCGTATATCTGACGCGCTGACGTTCCTGGCTGGAGATCGGTCATTACTTGAGGAAGCTTATGCAGGAGATATAATCGGTTTACATAACCATGGTACCATTCGGATTGGTGATACTTTTACTTCTGGCAATAACTTCCGTTTTACTGGTATTCCGAACTTTGCGCCAGAATTATTCAAGCGCATCCGCTTAAAAGATCCATTAAAGCAAAAACAGCTTTTGAAAGGCCTGATTCAGTTGTCAGAAGAAGGTGCTGTTCAGGTATTTCGCCCTTTGATAAACAATGATCTCATCGTTGGCGCTGTCGGTGTACTGCAGTTTGACGTAGTGGTTGCCAGGCTAAAGGCCGAATATAATGTTGATGCGATTTACGAACACATAAGTGTAAGCACCGCGCGCTGGGTATACAGTAAAGATGCCAAAAAACTGGATGAGTTCCGACGAAAAGCCGAGCAAAATCTTTCATTAGATGGCGGCGATAATTTGGCCTACATTGCCCCTACCATGGTTAATTTGCAATTGGCGAAAGAGCGCTATCCCGATATAGAATTTAAAGAAACTCGCGAACATTAAGAAAGACGATCAATGAATATACATGCTTTATTAGTTAGCCGCTTTACCGAAGCTTTAGATAAACTGGGGGTCGAAAACGCGCCTGTACCTGTGGCGCGAAGTGCACGTCCCGAGTTCGGCGAGTATCAGTTTAACGGTGCCATGGCGTTGGCGAAACAATTGCGCCAAAAGCCTCGGGATATCGCGGAGAAAATTCTTGAGTTGGTGAATCTGGGCGATGTGGCCGGTAAACTTGAGGTGGCAGGCCCCGGTTTTATTAATATCCACCTCAGTGACGATTGGTTGGCAAATCAATGCGAGCTGGCCCTGCACGACCCCCGTATTGGCGTGGCGAAAGACGTACCGAAAACCGTGGTAGTTGACTACTCATCACCTAACCTTGCTAAAGAAATGCACGTAGGCCATTTGCGGACTACCATTATCGGTGATGCCGTGGTGAAAGTGCTGGAATTTTTAGGCCACAAAGTCATTCGTCAAAATCACATGGGTGACTGGGGCACCCAGTTTGGTATGTTGCTGGCGCACCTGTCCGATAAGCTAGAAAGCGAAGTAGCGGAAACCGCGTTGTCAGATCTGGAGAACTTTTATCGCGAAGCCAAGGTGCGTTTCGACGAAGAAGAAGGTTTTGCAGATCGCGCCCGTGAATATGTAGTGAAGTTACAGGGTGGAGACGCGCACTGTTTAACCTTGTGGAAACAGTTTATAGACATTTCAATTCAACACAGCGAAGAAGTGTATGAAAAGTTAAATGTTACGCTGACCCGTGAAGATATCATGGGCGAATCGGCATATAACGACGATTTGGCCAATGTGGTACGCGAATTAAAGGACAAAGGGATTGCAGTTGAAGATCAGGGTGCCCAGGTGGTGTTCATTTCTGAGTTGGCAGACAAAGAGGGAAACCCGGCGGTGTACATCGTACAAAAATCCGGAGGTGGTTACCTTTACTCCACCACGGATCTGGCTGCTATGCGTTATCGCAGTGGCAAACTGAACGCTGATCGTACTCTCATTTTAACCGACGCACGTCAGGCACTGCATTTTAAGCAAACAGAGATCGTTGGCCGCAAAGCCGGTTTTATGAAAGAAACCCAAACCTATGAGCATTGCCCTTTTGGAATGATGCTGGGCAGTGACGGTAAGCCGTTTAAAACCCGTACCGGCGGCACAGTGAAGCTAGTGGAATTACTGGATGAAGCGGTAGAGCGCGCAGGTAAGTTGATCGCGGAACGTGCTAGCGACTTATCACAAGGTGAGCTCGAAGAAGTTGCTCGTAAAGTTGGCATTGGCGCGGTTAAGTATGCAGATTTAAGTAAAAACCGTACCACAGACTATGTATTCAACTGGGATACGATGCTGAGTTTTGAAGGCAACACTGCGCCTTACCTGCAGTATGCTTACACCCGGGTTAAGAGCATATTTCGCAAATCAGGTATTGCCATGACTGATCTGCCCGGCGCTATGGTGCTGACGGAAACTCAGGAACATGCCTTGGCGGTTCTGTTGCTGCAGTTTGAAGAGGTGATTGCCGTGGTTTCCCGCGAAGCAACCCCCCATGTTCTATGTACGTATCTGTATGATGTGGCCAGTGCCTTCATGCGATTCTACGAAGCCTGCCCCATCTTAAAAGATGGTATTGATGAGCGGGTGCGCAACAGTCGTCTTGAGCTATCTGCATTGGTTGCCAAAACCCTGGAGCACGGTTTGTCGCTACTGGGTATTGAGACGTTGGAAAAAATGTAAGGGCTCGGCTGCAAGACTATTGAGCGAAGAAAGGTTGACGTCACTGTCAGCCTTTTTTATTGGACAAGCTTTCCGCGAAGTAAGTGTATAAGCAGGGGGGCGACAACGATTGGGCCTGCAGTTGTATACTTAGTTTTTTTGTTTGTCACGCGTGATGGGAGCAAATGTCTGTCACAGTTTTTGAGTGTGGGTGAAGATGAACCTAGCAAGCTTAAATTGAGGGTGGCGCTGGCAATTGTGGATACACGGCGTTAAACGAACAAAAATCACTGCAGGTGCTATCAAAATTGCATCAAATTCGGTACTATCCGCGGTCTTATTTTTCAATTAGCTGTGACGAGAGAATGTTTGAAATAAACCCGGTGAAAAATGCCATTGAAGATATCCGTGTGCGCACCGAAGCACTTAGGGGGTATCTTTGACTTCGATACGAGGTCAGAGCGATTAGAAGAAGTTAATCGCGAGTTGGAAAGCCCTGATGTATGGAATGAACCTGAACGGGCTCAGGCATTAGGGAAAGAAAAGGTTGCCTTGGAGCAGGTGGTAGAAACCATTCACAAACTTGAACAAGGTGCGGAAGATGTAGAGGGTTTACTTGAACTTGCCGTGGAAGCGGAAGATGAAGAAACCTTCGAAGAAGCACAAGCCGAACTGGCCTCACTCATTGATGATCTGGAAGTGCTCGAATTCCGGCGTATGTTCTCTGGTCCCAATGACGCCAGTGATTGCTATATCGATTTACAGGCTGGTTCAGGCGGCACAGAAGCACAAGACTGGGCCAATATGTTACTGCGCATGTACTTGCGGTGGGGTGAAGCCCACGGTTTTAAAACGGAAATTATCGAACTGTCAGACGGTGATGTGGCGGGCATAAAAAGTGCTACCATTCGCTTTCAAGGTGAATATGCGTTTGGTTGGCTACGCACTGAAACCGGTGTTCACCGTTTAGTGCGAAAATCGCCTTTCGATTCTGGTAACCGACGACACACGTCATTTTCATCAGCATTCGTGTACCCCGAAATTGATGATGATATCGAGATTGATATCGATCCTTCCGACCTGCGCATTGATACCTATCGGGCTTCAGGCGCAGGTGGTCAGCATGTTAACAGAACCGATTCTGCCGTACGTATTACCCACGAACCCACCGGTATCGTGGTGCAATGTCAGAATGATCGGTCGCAGCACAAGAACAAAGATCAGGCAATGAAGCAGTTAAAAGCCAAGCTCTATGAGTTTGAACTGCAAAAACAAAATGCCGAAAAACAAGCGATGGAAGACAGCAAATCAGACATTGGTTGGGGCAGTCAGATACGCTCTTACGTACTGGATGATTCCCGCATTAAAGATTTGCGCACGGGCGTAGAAACCCGTAATACGCAAGCCGTTCTCGACGGTGATTTAGATAAATTTATTCAGGCCAGTTTGAAGTCTGGTTTGTAAAAAACCCAAAAGTGAACAGGTTATGAGCGATCAACAACTCGACGAAAATAAACTAATTGCCGAGCGCCGGGCTAAATTGAGCGCGATTCGGGAAAATTGCCGTGCAAATGGCTTTCCGAACGACTTCCGCCGCGAAAACTACGCTGAAGAATTACAAAAGCAATTCGGGGAAAAAGACAAAGAAACCCTGGAAAGCGAAAACAACCAGGTTTCTATTGCCGGCCGCATAATGGCTAAGCGTGGGCCATTTCTATTGCTTCAGGATATGTCGGGGCGAATTCAGGCCTATGCCAGCAAAGACGTGCAGAAGGAAATCAAAGCGAAATTTGGTAGCTTGGATATAGGCGATATTATTGGTGTAGCGGGGGCGTTGCATAAATCCGGTAAAGGCGATTTGTACGTCAATATGGAAAACTGGCAGTTGCTGACCAAATCGCTGCGCCCCTTGCCCGAGAAATTCCACGGTTTAAGTGATCAGGAAACAAAGTATCGTCAGCGATATGTGGATTTGATCACCAGCGAACAAACCCGTAAGAACTTCAAAATTCGCAGCGCTATTATTAACGGAATTCGTCAGTTTCTGACCCAGCGTGACTTTATCGAAGTGGAAACGCCCATGTTGCAGGTCATTCCTGGCGGTGCCTCGGCCAAACCTTTTGTCACACACCACAATGCGCTGGATATCGACATGTATCTGCGTATCGCACCAGAATTGTATCTCAAACGTTTGGTTGTTGGCGGTTTCGAACGGGTATTTGAAATTAACCGGAATTTCCGTAACGAAGGTTTGTCGACGCGTCACAACCCAGAGTTCACCATGTTGGAATTTTATCAGGCCTACGCTGATTACAACGATCTTATGAACTTGACCGAGGACATGCTGCGCACTCTGGCGCAGGACATTTTAGGTTCTTCTGAGTTGGTAAATACTGAGCGGGACAGTGAAGGCAATGTAACCAAAGAAACTCACTATGACTTTGGCAAGCCTTTTGACCGCTTGAGTATGGGTGAAGCCATTCTGAAATACTGGCCTGAGGCGAATGAAGCGGCTATCCGTGACCCCGAAGCACACTTGGACGAGCTAAAAGTCATGGCTAAAGCGCTGCATATCAAAGAGCCTGAAGTGGACGGGATCTGGGGGGCGGGTAAATATCTATGTGAGATATTTGAAGCCACTGCAGAGGAAAAACTCATTCAACCTACGTTTATTACTGAATATCCCTGGGAAGTATCGCCCTTGGCGCGTAGGAACGATGACAACCCATTTATTACTGATCGTTTCGAGTTTTTTGTGGGTGGCCGCGAGCTTGCCAATGGCTTTAGCGAATTAAACGATCCGGAAGATCAGGCTGAACGTTTCCGCAAACAAGTGGCAGAGAAAGATGCCGGTGATGATGAAGCCATGCACTTCGATGAAGATTATATTCGCGCATTGGAGTTTGGTTTACCGCCTACTGCGGGGCAGGGGATTGGTATAGATCGTTTGGCTATGTTGTTCACCGACAGTTCTACCATCAAGGATGTGATATTGTTCCCACATATGAAACCCTTGACTTCAGACAGTCAGGAATAAATACACAACCGCTGTATTTTACGGTTCGTAAAGTGCAGTAACTTGCTGATACAAAGCGGTATTGATGGGAACATCAACACCGCTTTTTTTTGCCTGTTTGATGAGATAGCCCGTAATACCGTCTATCTCCGTTTTGCGCTTGTGCGCAATGTCCTGATGCATACTGGAGAAGTTGTGGGCTGTTGCAGAGATCACATGACGTACATTTTGTTCGAGTGCTTCTTGGGTAGTGGAATATCCCAAGGCATTCATGACCCGTGAAGTTTCATCACAAATTCGGGTAATCGAGTCTGAAAAACGAGGCTCGCTGAGTGCGCCGTTGGGTACATTGTACAGCGCGGTGAGGGGGTTTATAACCAGATTAACTGAGAGCTTTTGCCACAGTGCAAACCGGATGTCGGAACGCCATGCGACAGGGGGGAAACACTGACAGAGTAACTCGGTTACTTGGCGGTCTTTGGCGCTGGAATAGGCAGCACTCGTCGATTCCTGGCTACGTCCCAACAAGGTGCTTCCCAAACCAGTGTGCCGGACCTGTAGAGGGGACGTTTTTAAAGCCCCATGGCTGGTTGTGGCGACGTACACTGGCTGGCTCTTGAGATATTCAGATAAGATTGCTTCTCCCCCCATACCGTTTTGGAGGAGTACCACCGCAGTGCTGTTCGATAGAATAGGGTGCCATTGACGAATAGCGTCAGCCAGTTGATAGTGTTTTACCGGAATAACGAGCAGGTCATTATCGTTGAGCCGGTCAAAATGTGTTGGTGTGAGGCGTATGGTTTGGCGTTCAGTGCCTGTGACTTGTAACACGCTTTCGCGGTCACCGCGGAGGAGAAAACGGAAGGGAATATGTGTTTTTTGCGCACCGGACGCAACCAGAGAACCGATGGCTCCGTCACCAATAATCGCAATTTTTGCGCTATCCATGGCTGGCGTCTTCGGGGGCCTTGACCCGGGGGAATTTATATTCAGGCCAGGGTAAACGCGTCATTTGCGATTGCGCTGAAAGCCAGTTTTGGCATGGCTTTGCGGTAAATAGCGAACCTTCTGTGGGAGGGGCTGCAACAGAAACGGTCTCTTTTTTATACTCAAAGAATAGACTATGAGCATGTAAACTCACGCGGTCGGCCGGTGAAGCACCATAGAGTGTATCGCCGTGTATGGGGGCGCCAATACTCTTCATGGCTACTCTTATTTGGTGGGTTTTTCCCGTTAGCGGTTTGACAACGGCAATTCGTCCTACAGATTCAATGTAATGTGAAAAAAATTGGGTCACGGCTGGGTTGTTTTTACTTTTAAGCAGGATGTGTTGTCCCCGTCGGCGATTTTTCATATCGCCGGAAATCGTGCCCTGTTTTTTAGCTGGCTTGTTAGCAAGAAAAGCCAGATAAAATTTTTGTATTTGTCGGGTTGCAAACAGACCACTGAGTTCAGCTGCAGCCTCGGCATGTTTTGCCAGCAACAAGCAACCGGACGTGACGGTATCTAAGCGGTGACACAAATACAGCGAAGGTAAGCCCAAGCCGTGTTTTGCCCGCACAACAATGCCGTTTTCACTGTCGTGCATAGGGACGCCTACGGGTTTGTTTATTACCACAAAATCGGGGTGGTCGAACACCACATCAGGCAATGTATTCGAACTGTTCATCTTTGAGTCGCGTCGCAAACCTAACTAGTTTTTTAACAACGCCAGCGCATTGTCGTAATCGAGATCATCAATAGCATCGCGAATTTGTTGTTGCTTCCCGCTATCTGGCGTTGATACGGCAAGCCAGGCGTCGAGCTGTTCTTGGGCGATAAACTCATTTTGTGCCAGAGCGCGGATAAAATCGTCTGGAGCAGTGGTTTCACTGCTCCTTTGCAATTCCGACTCGTCTGCTTGCTCGGCGGGTATGTCGCCATTTAACAAAACAGGACTGGCTTGTAAAGTCTGAATATACGTTAATGTAGCTCGGAGCGTATCGCAAAAAAGGTGAAATGAAGCCGGTGGTTCGGATGCACTCTTGAGTTCGTTTTCCGCTTGTCGGCTTGCATGGTGCAGTTTAGTAATACCAAGATTACCTGCGACGCCCTTTATTGTGTGCAAATAAGTACGCGCCGAATCCCAGTTGTGCTGATTGAAAAATAGGCTGAGCTTGTCTTCAGCGGTGACGTATTCGTCGGAAAATTTTTGTAACAAACGCAGAAAAAGTTCGCTGTTACCGCTGAGTTGTGACAAACCGAACTTGAGATCAATTAGCGTGTCAGAAGAATCCATAATCACTCCTAAACGTATTTGTTGTCAGTGTATTTCATAATGTAATAAATTGATACAAAGCCGGTTGCCAGAGAGAGGTTTTTATCTCGTTTTTCTGGTAGGCTGAGAATAACAATGTTTATCACAGGTATTAACAGCGCTTTTCATTTCTTCCTTCTTTGAATTGGTTGTAGAAATTGATAAATGATGTACCTGCAGTTCAACCCAAACAATAAAGGATGCCTGATGGCGAAATCTCTGGCCGCAAAAATCTTCCTGTTCGCGGGCGTTACCTTCAGTCTGGCAGGTTGTCAGAACCAACAAAACAACGACATCGCTGCTCTCGAACTACCTCCGCAACAAGTACATATCCCCCATGAAAAGTACACCCTTAACAATGGTTTGACCGTTATTCTACACGAAGATCACTCCGACCCCTTGGTCCATGTTGACGTGACCTACCACGTGGGAAGTGCCCGGGAAGAAGTTGGCAAAAGTGGTTTTGCTCACTTTTTTGAACACATGATGTTTCAGGGTTCGGAGCACGTAGATGACGAAGAACACTTTAAAATCATTACCGAGGCAGGCGGTACCTTAAACGGCACGACAAATACGGATCGCACCAACTATTTCGAAACTGTGCCGGCGAATCAACTGGAAAAAATGCTTTGGTTGGAAGCTGACCGCATGGGTTTTTTACTTCCAGCAGTAACACAAAAAAAATTCGAGAATCAGAGAGATACGGTTAAAAACGAACGGGCTCAGCGGGTGGACAACCAGCCCTATGGACTGCGCTTTGAGAAAAATGGCGAGGCGCTCTATCCGGCTGGTCATCCTTATTCGTGGTCGACTATTGGCTATATGGAAGATTTGGACCGGGTTACTGTTAACGACTTAAAAGCTTTCTTCAAGCGTTGGTACGGGCCTAACAATGCCGTATTGACCATAGGCGGCGATATCGACGTGGCGCAAACGAAAAAGTGGGTGGAAAAGTATTTTGGACCTATTCCCAGAGGTCCGGAGGTGAAGAAACAAATACCTCAGCCCGCCGAACTGCCCGAGAACCGCTATGTTACCCTGGAAGACAAAATTCACCTTCCTTTGCTGCAAATCACTTATCCCACAGTGTATGCAAGACACGAAGACGAGGCGCCCTTAGATGTGTTGTCTGATATTTTAGGGGGGGGCAAAACCTCATTGTTTTATAAAAACCTCGTTAAAGAAGGACTGGCGGTACAGGCCGGGGTGTCACACCCCTGTCGTGAGCTGGCTTGTGAGTTTCAGCTTATTGCACTGGCTAATCCGCAAGTCGTGACCAACCTCGCGGCGTTAAATGACGTGGTAATGCAGTCATTGGCAGAATTTGAACAGCGGGGAGTTAATGAAGATGACCTGGCGCGCACAAAAGCCGGGATAGAAGCATCTACTATATTTGGTTTGCAAAGCGTAAGTGGAAAGGTAAGTGCCCTTGCAAGTGGAGAAACGTTTTTTGAGCAACCGGATTTAGTCGCTGATGACATTGCGCGCTACAACAGCGTTACAGCACAAGATGTGATGCGCGTCTACAATAAGTATATAAAGAACAAACACGCGGTCACCATTTCTGTTGTGCCAAACGGACAAGCAGATATGGCGGTAAAGCCACAAAACTTCACTTTAGGCGAGAGAGCTATTGGCGATGTTCAACTGGTGAGTCAGCCGGTTCAACAAAAAACGATAACCGACAGTTTCGATCGCAACGTCGTACCCACCGCAGGTCCGATTCCTACCGTTCATGTGCCTGAGTTTTGGGAAACGACGCTGCCAGCGGGTATAGAGATGCTGGGCGTTACCAGCAACGAAACGCCGACGGTGACGTTAACACTTAACCTGGAAGGTGGCATGTTACTTGACCCTCCACATAAAGCCGGTGTGGCATTTTTAACCGCCTCAATGATGAATGAGTCTACTGAAAATTACACGAATGAAGATTTGTCCAACGCATTGGCCAAGCTGGGGAGTTCGATAAGCTTTAGAGCTTCTGGTCGGTATTCTCAGGTTTATGTGTCATCCCTGACTAAAAATCTACCGCAAACGCTGGCTTTACTGGAAGAGAAACTATTTCACCCTGCATTTAGTGAGCACGATTTTCAGCGACTGAAATCGAGATTAACTCAAAGTATGCAGCAAAGTTTGCGTAATCCGGGTTACCTCGCCGACCGGGCCAAAGACCAGGTATTGTTTGGGGTAAACAGCCGTTTAAGTTTGCCGGCCAATGGGTCGTTGGAGACCCTGGCCAATATTGAACTGGCTGATATCAAAGCGTTTTATGAGCGTTACTACAATCCTGCGAAGGCGAGCTTAGTGATTGTTAGTGACCTTTCTCAACAAGAGGTGGAGTCATCATTGGCATTTCTGTCTGACTGGGCAGCTCAGCCTTATACCGTTCCTGTTTTATCCGGTTTTCCTCAATACGACGGAAGCCGGGTGTTCCTGATAGATAACCCCGATGCAGTGCAGTCTGCTGTGCATATTGTCAAGCGAGCTATGCCATTTGACGCTACCGGAGACTACTTTTATGCCCGTTTGATGAACTTTCCATTAGGTGGAGCGTTTAACAGTCGTATAAATTTAAATCTGCGTGAAGATAAAGGGTATACCTATGGGGCGTCTACTTCTTTTATTGGGGGAAAAACCGCAGGATGGTTTGAAGCCCAAGCAGAAGTCACTGCGGCAAATACCGTCGACGCTATACAAGAGTTTCTTTCAGAAATTCGCGAGTATCAGGAAAACGGCCCAACACAGGAGGAGCTTCGTTTTATGCAGAATGCGTTTACTCTGAGTGATGCGCTGGAATATGAAACACCCAATAGCAAAGTGGCTTTTTTGAGACAGTTATTAGCCTATGATTTACCTAAAGATTACCGGGACGCGCAAACGGCACTGATAAATGAGGTGACAGTAGAGAAGCTCAGTGCCGTTGCAAGGGAACAATTGAACGCAGATGAGATGCAAATTATCGTGGTTGGTGATAAAACGACGTTAATGAAACCTTTGGAAACTCTGGGCTTGCCGATAGAAATTTTGTCGCTGAACTAATTACAGAGTCAATTCGCTATTGAAAACAGTGGGATGCTCCCCATTTGTAGGAGCTTCCCCACACTATGGATGAACATGTTGATCTCATCAAAGCCAACTTTTAGCTATCGCCTGGAGGCGATGAAGTCTGTACGCTTTCAGACAGCATTAAAGGACATTAAACACGGTGTAGAGCGAGAGGGCTTACGCATAAAGCCTGATGGTAAGCTCGCGCAGACCGGACATCCCGCATCGCTGGGATCAGCGCTTACCCATGAGTGCATTACCACCGACTTTTCTGAATCGCTACTGGAATTTATCACGCCCCCTGTGGCAAGTAGCGAGATCACCACCACTCAACTAAAAGACATTCACAAGTTCACCCTGGATAATATTGGTGAAGAAATGTTATGGCCGTTGAGCATGCCGTGCTTTATCAACAATCAGGACGAGATCCCCTTAGCTTATTTTGGCGAATCCAACGTGGGCAAGATGAAGCGGGTTTATCGCATGGGCCTGAAAAACCGCTATGGCAGTATGATGCAGGCAATATCGGGTGTTCATTTTAACTTCTCATTGCCGGACACTTTCTGGCAGGCTTGGGCAGAGCTCAATAATACAGCGTATTCCACTGATCAGGTCTCGGCGGATTATTTTGCGTTAATTCGCAACTATCGCCGTTACTGTTGGCTATTGCCGTTTTTGTATGGCGCTTCACCAGCGTTGTGTGGGTCTTTCTTACGTGGAAAAGAAACGGCTTTACCCTTCGAGCATGTGGGCAAAGGTACTGTGTATATGCCGTACGCGACGTCATTGCGAATGAGTGACCTGGGTTATACTAATTCAGAGCAGTCTGCGTTGCAGATTTGCTATAACCAATTGTCGACTTACGTTGATAAATTGCGAAGTGCTATGTATACCCCTTCAAGCCGTTTTGGGCAATTCGCCGCTGGAGAGGGGGGGCATTTTCAGCAATTATCAAAAAATATCTTACAGATTGAAAACGAACTGTATTCGCCAATCAGGCCGAAGCAGCCTACCGCGTCTATGGAAAAGCCCACCGATGCGCTGGTCCGACGCGGGGTTAACTACGTTGAAGTTCGCGTGCTCGACGTTAACCCGTTTACACCGGTGGGTATTGATAAGCAACAAATGGATTTCCTCGATGTGTTTATGGTGACCTGCCTTATGCTCGATAGCCCGGAAATGGACGCTCCGGAACTGGCTGAGTGTCGTGAGAACATGGATAGGGTGGTGATGGAAGGGCGTAAACCGTCGTTGGTGTTGTCACAGCGCGGTCAGGAGCATCACTTCGCAGCTTGGGCTGAAGCCTTGTTTGTGCATTTCAGACAAACCGCGGAGTTGTTGGACGCCGCCAATGGCTCCACAGAGTATTCCGAGGCCGTTGATGCAGAGTGGAAGAAAGTTCAGGATCCCGCACTCACACCCTCTGGGCGGATCTTAACATATTTGTTGGAAAATAATATGGACAACAGTGAATTTGGACTTGCCTTGGCGAGACAGTACGCAGATCAGATCCGTGCGCATAACTACAGTTTTTACAGCGAGGCCGATTTTCGTTCGATGGCAGCATCGTCATTGGCGGAGCAAGTGGCCATTGAATCTGAAGACGAGGTATCGTTTGAACAGTTTGTTAGCGATTACTTTGCTGAGCCCACGACACAGAAATCTGAAGAATAAAAAAATGCCTGGCAAATTGCCAGGCATGAAGATTGTTCCAGGGAAACACACACATTTTTTGCCAGAACACTAATTTGGACAACCAAAGTTGAAAAAGTTCCGTTCTCCAGTACAATTTTTCTCACTTTTTTTTGTTTCTTTGGCAATTTCCCTGCTTCAGGGGTGTGCCACTTCGCCCCCACAGGATACCAGCGACATCTGTGAAATTTTTTTCGAAAAAGAGGATTGGTACGATGCTGCTGCTGATGCCAGGGATAAATGGGGTGTGCCCATTCACATCCCCATGGCCATTATGTACCAGGAAAGTAGCTTTCGGCACAATGCTCTTCCTCCAAGAGACTATGTTTTTTTCGGTTTGATTCCATGGGGCAGGGTGAGCTCTGCCTATGGCTATTCCCAGGCGAAAACCGTAACGTGGGCCGACTACGTAAAAGAAACCGGAAACCGCTGGGCAGATCGTGACGATTTTGATGATGCCATGGATTTTATGGGATGGTTTATTTCAAAATCACACAAAATTAATGGTGTATCTAAATGGGATGGCTATGCTCAGTACCTCAATTATCACGAGGGATGGGGAGGTTATCAGCGCCGTACGTATAACAAAAAGCCATGGCTAAAAAAAGTGGCGAGTCAGGTAAAATCCCGTTCTTTGCGTTATGCAACGCAATTAAAACGGTGTGAAGCAGATTTGCAGAAAAGTTGGTTCTGGAAGCTGTTTTCTTAACACTGGCGTAAAATGGGGTGCTCGGTATATTAAGGAAAGAGACTGTTTGCGAGCGGATGGAAAAAAGAAGTAGGCAGGCGCACCACACACCTGCCTACAATCGACGCTAAGCCAAGACCGTTAATCACCCAACGTCGAACAGGCAAAGTCACTATATTGCAAATGATAATTATTTTCAATAGCGTTTGATTGATTATTTCAACTTTTACTTCTTCGCTGGTTTTGTTGATCTCAATCAGTGTTTGCTATCAGGCTTATTCAGGCTTTTGATACAGATCACAGAATTTCTCCCGACCTGCGTGCACACTGACACTGAAGAATCATTCAGGTGAATTGGCCAACGCCAATAAGGAGAAGACAATGTTGACTATGATGTTAAAAGATCCAGTGGTATGGGGTTCACTATTGGGCATTGCCATTTTGATTGGGATGATGGGTTATTACACCTATCTCTTCATGCATAACAGCGCCAGTGACGACCACTAAGCGGAGCTGCAAGTCAAGCTACTGAACAGGCTCGAGGGTTTCAACAAGTACCAGTAATGCGCCTTGCCCACCATATTCCAGGGGAGCCTGGTGAAACGCTATGACATGGGGGTGTTGCACCAGATAGTGCGGTAGGGCGCCCTTTAATACACCAGAGCCAATCCCGTGTACTATGGCGACACAATCTATTAATTCTTTTCTCGCAGTATACAGTAGTGCGGAAATTTCCAGCTTGGCATTTTCCCGTGTTAATCCGTGTAAATCCAACACCAATTCGGGGTAAAAATCACCGCGGCGTAATCGTTTTAGACTATGTGTTGGTTCGTCCGGACGACAGTATCGCATGGGGCCCGCGTCAGGTAAGCTGGCTTGATAAATATCGGAAAATGCGAAACTGGCATCCAGTTGTCTGCGCTGGTGCGCATCGGGTGTGTCTGCGCTGCGCAATGGTTTGACTACAGTGTTTCTTCGCGGTTTTACCACCTTATCCTGCGTCAGTGGTTTAATACCTGCCGTTGCTTGCCGAAACAGTGCCAGGTCATCGTTGTGTTTTTCAGGATTGGGTTTGTCTGCCAAGGGTGATCTCCACATCTTTCCGCTATATAGGTACCGAATTACACATAAATTCTGTTGGGTGCGCCACTGAGTTTAGGTATGATACCAGCTTTATGTTAGTGATGTAGCCAGCCAATGACCGATAAGATATATTTAGACGAAGCCATTCAGGATCTCCATACCATTCTGGATATGGTGAGGTGGGCCGTCAGTCGCTTCAACGACGCGCACTTATATTATGGGCATGGTACTGACAACAGCTGGGACGAAGCTGTGTGTCTCACTATGTTTGCGCTACACTTACCGCAGGATTTAACCGCAAGAACCGGTGACGGTTTATTTGCCGCGCGATTAACAGCTTCTGAAAAAGAAAAAGTGGCAGATTTGGTTTTAAAGCGAGTTCAGACTCGCATGCCACTGCCTTATATTACCCATGAGGCTTGGTTTTGTGATCTGCCATTTTACGTCGATGAGCGAGTGCTCATTCCTCGTTCGCCTATTGCCGAACTGATTAAAAATCGTTTTGACGGTTATATTCACGGCGAGCCGAGTGCTATTTTAGACATGTGCACTGGCGGTGGGTGTATCGCTATCGCGCTGGCTCGTACTTTTGAAGAGGCCCAAGTTGACGCAGTGGATATTTCCCATGACGCACTGGAAGTGGCAGATTTCAATATTCAGGAACATGGGCTGGGACACAGAGTTTTTCCCATTCATTCCGATTTGTTCACCAGTCTGGAAGGGCAACAATACGATTTGATCGTTTCTAATCCGCCATACGTTGACGATGAAGACATGAGCGACTTGCCGGATGAATATCAGCATGAACCTGAGCTCGCTTTAGCGGCCGGTGAAGACGGTCTCGATCTGGTTGAAATCATGGTTCAACAAGCACCGGGGTATCTCAAAGACAATGGTTGGATGATAGTTGAAGTGGGGAACTCAGAGGTACATATGGCTGAGCGCTTTCCCGGTCTTGAAGTTGAATGGGTAACGTTAAAACAAGGCGGTCACGGTATATTTGCGGTGTCTAAATCAGCATTAACTCAATATTTAAACGGGAAAGGTGAATAATACAGATGTCGGGTAACAGCTTTGGAAAAATGTTTACTGTGACGACCTTTGGTGAAAGCCATGGTATTGCTATTGGCGGTGTCGTGGATGGCTGTCCTCCGGGACTAGAAATCTCAGAGGCAGATTTACAGATTGATTTAGATCGCAGAAAACCGGGAACGTCCCGCTACACGACTGCACGGCGGGAAGGCGACGAAGTACAGATCCTCTCAGGGGTTTTCGAAGGCAAAACCACAGGTACTAGTATCGGCCTTCTGATCCAAAATACTGATCAACGCAGCAAGGATTATTCAAATATCGCAGACCGTTTTCGGCCCGGACATGCTGACTATACCTACCATCAAAAGTACGGTACTCGAGATTATCGCGGTGGCGGGCGATCATCTGCTCGTGAGACGGCCGTTCGCGTGGCGGCAGGCGGAATAGCAAAAAAGTTTCTCAAGCAGCAGTACGGTATAGAAATTCACGGGTACCTTTCTCAGTTAGGGCCAATTAAAGCAGAAGCAGTTGACTATAGTGTGACGAACACCAATCCGTTTTTTTGTCCGGATGAAAGTAAATTAGCTGCTCTTGATACCTACATGCGGGAGTTGAAAAAGTCCGGTGATTCTATTGGCGCGAAAGTGTCAGTCGTGGCCACCGGTGTTCCTGTGGGCTTGGGAGAACCGGTTTTTGACCGGCTCGATGCGGATATTGCTTCGGCCATGATGGGCATCAATGCCGTTAAGGGAGTGGAAATAGGCGATGGCTTTGATGTGATCGAACAAAAGGGCAGTGAACACCGTGACACCCTTACCCCATCAGGTTTTACCAGCAATCACGCTGGTGGTGTTCTGGGAGGGATCTCAAGTGGGCAGGACGTGGTGGTTCACATGGCGTTAAAACCCACCTCCAGTATCTCGGTACCGGGTAAAACCATTGATGTGGATGGCAATGAAATTGATATCGTCACCAAAGGACGTCATGACCCATGCGTAGGCATTCGCGCAGTGCCGATTGCTGAGGCAATGCTGGCAATCGTCCTTATGGATCACTGCTTGCGTCATCGAGCTCAAAACGCCGATGTGCAGAGGCAAACGCCCGTAATCAACGGTAATACCTCTTCCTCTTGATGGAATACCGATAGTGGGGCAGGAAATGCCAGCCCATTCACGAACTAATCTCATTTTACTGTGTGTCACCTACTGGCTGTACTTCGGCCAGTTGGGCGTGCTGACCCCGTATCTTGGGATATTTCTCGACGGCCGGGGCTTCAGCTCAGCTGAAATCGGTGAGCTATGGGCTGTAATTACGCTGACTCGTATCGTTGGTCCGTCCCTTTGGGCGGGAATTGCGGATAAAACCGGCAAAGCCGTCAACATCGTCAGGTTGGGCTGCTTTCTTACTGTTGTCTCCTTTTGCTCAGTGTTTTTCTTTCATTCCTTTTGGGGCCTGACACTGGCATTTGGTTTAATGATGATGTTCTGGACGGCGGTGTTACCGCAACTTGAAGTTATTACTATTCAGTCCGTACAGCCAACTAAAATCAGCTATGGTCAGATAAGGCTATGGGGCAGTATTGGATTTATTGTGCTGACCGTTGTGGTGGGTAAGGCCCTCGATGTTTTTTCATCCGAAGCACCGGTATATGCCAGCCTGATAGTATTAACTGGCCTGTTTTTGAGCTCGTTGTTCATTCAACAGCCTGGCAAACAAGGCGATAGAACAGAGGTACCCGGTACGCTATGGAAATTCGCCAGAAGCAGAACTTTTTTGTTGTTCCTATTATCGGCTGGATTTTTGCAAGTGAGTTTCGGGGCTTACTATGGTTTTTTCGCGTTGTATATGCGAGACCTCAATTATACAGGGCAGCAAACCGGATTGCTGATCGCCATCGGTGTTATTGCTGAGGTGGGGATATTTCTAATTGCCAGAAGGCTGATCGCCAGATTTGGGGTGTGGTCACTTATGCTATGGTGCATGGTACTCACGGCGGGACGTTGGTATGCACTGGCGGATTTTGCCCACATAGGCCCTGTGGTCGTGTTCAGTCAACTCATTCACGCGTTGAGTTTTGGTTTGGCCCATGTCACAGCAATGCATTTTATCACACATTACTTTCCCGCCCATTATCAAAGTCGGGGACAAGCCTTGTACGTGAGCATCGCGTTTGGTTTTGGCGGTGCCCTTGGCAACTACATTGCTGGACAGCTTTGGCAGCAGGGGGCGCAGGCTTTCGAGAGTTTTGCCTTTGCGGCGCTATCTGCCCTGGCTGGGGCAGTGTGTTTGCTATTTTGTCATCGACCAACAATGAATAAACTGGATATCAGCGCGCCGACCTGACTCAGGCGGCCGGTGCCGGGCGCGTGCAGGAGGCAATAACTTCAGTGTCATTGTCGTCGTTAACCTGTTCTAAGAATACGTCGAATTTCCACAATCTGAACAGGTGCCGCATGACTTCATCTTTAGAGTCAGCCAAGGGAATACCGCGGTGAGGTACGTACCTTAGCGTAAGCGACCGATCACCCCGAACATCCACATTGTAAATCTGAATATTCGGCTCTAAATGACTCAGGTTGTACTGGGCAGACAGCTTTTCTCTGATTTTTAAATAACCCTGTTCGTCGTGTATAGCACTCACGCTAACAAAGGGGTTTTTAGCATTGTCTTCAATGGAAAAGAGCTTGAAATCTCTGATTAACTTGGGCGACAAAAATTGACTGATGAAACTCTCATCCTTAAAGTTTTTCATGGCGAAATGTACGGTGTCTAACCAATTTTTCCCCGCTACATCTGGCAGGTAATAGCGGTCTTCATCGGTGGGGTTCTCACACATCCGTTTAATATCCATGAACATATTGAACCCTAGTGCATAGGGGTTAATACCAGAGTAATAAGGGCTGTTGTATTCGGGTTGCATTACCACGCCACTGTGGTTGTGGAGAAACTCCAACATAAAGCGGTCAGTGACGAGCCCTTCGTCGTACATAGTATTGAGAATGTGATAATGCCAGAAACATGCCCATCCCTCGTTCATTACCTGGGTTTGTTTCTGAGGATAAAAATACTGGGAAACTTTTCTGACGATACGAACGAGTTCGCGCTGCCAGGGCTCCAGCAACGGGGCATTTTTTTCAATAAAATAGAGTAAATTTTCCTGCGGCTCTTCCGGGAATCGACGTTTTTTTGGGGCGTGTGCATCGGGCTGGTCAGGCAGCGTGCGCCATAACTCGTTTACCTGAGATTGAAGATACTTTTCTCGTTGTTCCTGGCGAGCCTGTTCTTCCTGCATTGAAATTTTCTGAGGTCGCTTATATCTGTCGACGCCATAATTCATTAGCGCATGACAAGAGTCGAGCACAGCTTCGACTTCTTCGGTACCAAACCGTTGTTCACATTTTGCAATGTAGTTTTTAGCAAATACGAGATAATCAATAATTGAGCTTGCATCGGTCCAGGTTTGGAACAAATAATTGCCTTTGAAAAAAGAATTGTGTCCGTAACAGGCATGGGCCATGACCAATGCTTGCATAGTAATGGTATTTTCTTCCATTAAATAGGCAATACACGGGTCTGAATTAATTACGATTTCATAAGCTAACCCCATTTGGCCGCGGCGGTAATTCTGTTCAGTTTGAATAAATTTTTTACCGAAAGACCAGTGAGTGTAATTAATTGGCATGCCAATACTGGCATAGGCATCCATCATCTGTTCTGCAGTGATGACTTCTATCTGGTTGGGGTAGGTATCCAGTCTGAAGCTTTTCGCGATGCGGTCTATATGGCTTTCGTACTGCTCCAGCATGGGAAAAGTCCAGTCAGGCCCGTCACTCAGCGGCTGTTGGGATTGCTTGGATGGGCTCGTCATACTAACCTCCTGAAGACACGTCCTGTTCTGATTTTCTAAATAGCTCGCGAAAAACCGGGAATATATCGTTGACGGATTGAATGTGTTTGCAGACAAAATTCTCGCAAGTATTTTCTACCAATTGGTATTCCCGCCACAGGCTTTGATGTTGTCGCTCTGTAATTTCGATATACGCAAAGTAGCGGGTAACAGGCAGCAAATCATTGAGTAGGATCTGTTTGCATTGAGGGGAGTCGTCAGCCCAGTTGTCGCCATCTGAGGCTTGCGCCGCATAGATATTCCAATCACTGTCGGAGAAACGTGCTTTTATGATTTCATCCATTAGCTTAAGTGCACTTGAAACGATAGTTCCGCCAGTTTCCTGCGAATAAAAAAAAGTGTGTTCGTCCACTTCTTTTGCCTGAGTGTGATGGCGAATATATACCACTTCTACGTTTTCGTAAGTACGGCTAAGGAAAAGGTAAAGCAGAATATAAAACCGTTTTGCCATATCTTTGGTGGTTTGATCCATCGAACCAGATACATCCATCAGGCAAAACATGACGGCCTTGCTGGTTGGTACAGGGCGTTTGTCATAGTTTTTAAAACGCAGATCAAAAGTATCAATAAAAGGAACGCTGGCTATTTTCTTCTTAAGCGCTTCAATTTCTTTTTCTAGGGCGAGAATTGCAAGCTGGTTGTCGTGTTTATCTCCTTTAAGTTTAGCCAGTGCTTCTTCTTTTTCCTTAAGGATACGCTTATGGGCAGCGGTGAGGGCAATACGTCTGGCAACAGAACCCTTGAGGGAACGCACAATATCAAGGTTACTTGGCACGCCATCGGTTTGATAGCCGGCGCGGTATGTCTCGTACTGTACTACTTTGTCGAACTGATTTCTTTTTAGGTTCGGCAGAGCGAGATCGTCAAAGAGCAAATCCAGATATTCGTCCTTGGAAATGGTAAACACAAATTCATCCTGACCTTCGCCGTTATCGCTGGCGTCTCCCTGGCCCTGACCCTGACCTCCTCCGGGAGGAGGTCTGTCAATCTTGTCTCCAGCGGTGAACTGGTCATTGCCCGGGTGAACAACCGTACGTTCTCCGCCATGGCCGGTGTGAAACACCGGTTCACTGATATCTCGGGTTGGAATACTAATTTGTTCGCCGGTTTCTAGATCGGTCACAGAGCGCTTACTAACAGCGTCAGAGACTGAACGTTTAATTTGTTGCTTATAACGGCGAAGGAAGCGCTGGCGATTAACCGTACTTTTTCCTTTGCTGTTAAGTCTTCTGTCTATAAAATGCGCCATACATACCCACTGTGAAGTTACCAAATCAAAGCGACAAACCCTTTTTTACATCAGGACGCTTTGCGAACACGCAGGTACCAGTCACACAATAACCTGACTTGTTTCTGTGTATAGCCTTTTTCCACCATCCGGTTGACAAAGTCGTCATGCTTTTTCTTGTCTTCTGTGGAACCCTTGGTGTTAAAGGATATGACTGGCAGTAGATCCTCGGTATTTGAGAACATTTTTTTCTCAATGACAGTACGTAACTTTTCATAACTGGTCCACGAAGGGTTTGTACCTCCGTTACTTGCCCGCGCTCGCAGCACGAAGTTGACAATTTCGTTGCGGAAGTCTTTTGGGTTACTAATACCGGCTGGCTTTTCCGTTTTTTCTAATTCCGCGTTGAGTGACTCTCTATCGAACAATTGCCCGGTTTCAGGATCTCGGTATTCCTGATCCTGAATCCAAAAATCTGCATATGTCACGTAACGGTCAAAGAGGTTTTGTCCATACTCAGAATACGATTCGAGGTAGGCAGTTTGAATTTCCTTGCCGATAAATTCAACATAGCGTGGAATGAGATAGCCTTTAAGATATTCCCGGTACTGATCTGCAGTGTCTCTTGGGAATTGCTCACGTTCAATTTGCCTTTCCAGTACGTAAAACAGATGTACCGGGTTGGCCGCTACCTCCTGGTGATCAAAATTAAACACTCTGGATAAAATTTTAAACGCGAAGCGGGTGGATAACCCCTCCATGCCTTCGTCTACGCCTGCGTAATCCCGGTATTCCTGATAGGATTTTGCTTTCGGATCGGTATCTTTCAGACTTTCGCCGTCATAAACCCGCATTTTCGAGTAGATACTTGAGTTCTCAGGCGCTTTAAGTCGTGAAAGAACGGTAAACTGAGCCAGGCATTCAAGGGTATCAGGTGCGCAAGGTGCACCACGGAGTTCGCTACTATCAAGTAGTTTACGGTATATCCGCATTTCCTCGGTAACCCGCAAACAATAGGGGACTTTGACAATATAAACGCGGTCGAGGAACGCTTCGTTATTCTTATTGTTGCGAAAAGTTTGCCATTCTGATTCATTGGAGTGCGCGAGAATAAGACCGTCGAATGGCAACGCAGAAAACCCTTCTGTAGGGTTGTAATTGCCTTCTTGAGTTGCCGTTAACAATGGGTGAAGTACCTTAATTGGGGCTTTAAACATTTCGACAAATTCCATCAGGCCCTGATTGGCTTTACACAGGGAACCTGAGTAGCTGTATGCGTCCGGGTCGTTTTGTGCAAATTGTTCCAATTTTCGAATGTCAACTTTACCCACCAGTGAGGAAATATCTTGGTTGTTCTCATCACCAGGCTCTGTTTTGGCAATGCCAATCTGGTCTAAAATAGAAGGATAAACACGTATCACTTTAAATTTGCTGATGTCGCCGCCGTATTCGTGAAGTCTTTTTCTGGCCCAGGGTGACATGATGGTTTTCAAGTAGCGTTGTGGGATGCCATATTCCTTCTCCAGGATATGACCGTCCTCGGTGACATCGAATAGCGAAAAAGGGTGATCGTTTGTCGGAGAGCCCTTCAGCATGTATATGGGCACATTTTGCATAAGTTCTTTCAGCCTTTCAGCCAAAGAGGATTTACCGCCTCCAACAGGACCTAACAAATAGAGAATTTGTTTCTTCTCTTCCAATCCCTGTGCTGCGTGTTTCAAATAAGAAACAATTTGCTCAATTGCTTCTTCCATGCCGTAGAATTCGTGAAAAGCGGGATAGCGTGCGATGACGCGATTGGAAAAGATACGACTGAGTGCCGGATCAGTGGAGGTGTCTATCATTTCAGGTTCACCGATAGCCTGAAGTAAACGCTCTGCTGAGTTAGCATAGGCAGAAGGGTCTGTTTTACATATATCCAGAAATTCCTGGATGGTGAATTCTTCCTGTTGGCGTTCTTCGTATCGTTGCTGGTAATGCTCGAAAATACCCATAGATTTCCCCAAAAAACGGATTCCCGTAATTACAGCTTAGCCCTGTTTCGGAAGTTTTAAAGGGATTTTTCAGGATATTTGGGAATAACAGCTCGTCAATTGGTCTAATAAAAGAATGAACCTTTCCGTAAAAAAAAGGTCTCTACTAGGTCGTTGAGAATGTGAAATAAATGTAATGAAAACCCGACGTTAGCCGGGTTTTCATTGTATCTTGTCACAGCGTCAGAAGTGCACCGATTACTTGGCGAAGTTTTCTGCTGCAAAGGTCCAGTTTACTAATTGCCAGAAGTTTTCCAGATACTTAGGACGTGCATTGCGGTAGTCGATATAATAAGCGTGTTCCCACAAATCTACGGTAAGTAACGGCGTTACACCTTCATCAGTTAGGGGAGTACCCGCGTTACTCGTGTTTACAATGTCAAGGTTGCCGTCGGCCGTTTTTACCAACCAGGTCCAGCTTGAACCAAAGTTGTTCACAGCTTTGTCATCAAAAGCCGCTTGGAAATCGGCAAATGACCCCCACTTAGCCACAATAGCATCTGCCAGCGCACCTGTTGGTTCACCACCGCCATTAGGGCTTAAGCAGTGCCAGTAAAACGTATGATTCCAAATCTGCGCTGCATTATTAAATACGCCGCCTTCAGAGGTTTTGATGATTTCTTCAAGATCTTTGGACTCCAGATCCGTGCCTTCTACCAAACCATTTAACTTTGTCACATAAGTGGCGTGGTGTTTGCCGTAGTGATACTCGAGGGTTTCTGCAGAAATATGTGGTTCAAGTGCATTTTTTTCGTACGGCAGTGGTGGTAGTTCAAACGCCATTTGAATTCTCCGTGTTTTCCAATGAATGAATAGCGCGCTGTATTGGCCTGTTTTCAATAGCAACGCGCGAGTTAACTAACGGTTATATTGGGATAGTTTTCACTATTACAATGATGTGCTTGTGAATTTTTCATGACCAAGACCGTTCATTGTGGTGTCTATTACATCGTAAACGAATTTGCGCACAATGGATCACTTTTCTTACCTCGAGCATGCTTGAATTTGCATAAGCTGATATTATATCTGTTCTAAGACAAATTAGTTCACCCGCGAAGAGGATCGGATGGAAAACAATACCGAGTCAACTGTAGATAAAATTAAGCAGCAAATAGAAGAAAATCCTATTTTGCTATACATGAAAGGGTCACCTAAGTTACCAAGCTGTGGTTTTTCCGCCCAGGCTGTTCAGGCGTTGATGTCTTGTGGCGAAGCATTTGCTTATGTCGATATTCTGCAAAATCCGGATATCAGAGCGGAATTGCCTAAATACGCTAACTGGCCGACATTTCCTCAACTGTGGGTAGACGGGGAACTCGTGGGTGGGTGTGACATTATCATTGAAATGTTCCAACAAAATGAATTGCAACCTCTTATCAAAGAAACCGCGGAAAAACACAAGACCGCAGAGTAGCTTTCACTGGCGTGGCTGATACCTAAAAACCAAACCAAACCCGGCCGCCGCCGGGTTTTTTATCTCACCAAAGACCCTGCTAGCTATACCTCGTCCTATAAATTTTCCTACCGGGTTTCACTGTGTAGACAATCGTAATACGCTGTTATGTAAATGATGTTAAAAGTTAAATAGACGCGTAAAACAGCGGAATCTCTACAAGGTTATTACCCGCATATATATGTATAGACAAGTGGTAATTCGAGATCCTCTACGGAGATGAAAAAAATATTTTTTTCGTCGAAAACCGTTTGTTTTCCTTGGGTTAGCGATCTATAACACCTCCATCTGCCTGTAGTTTGGCAGAGAACAAAAAAACACAAAATAATAAATTGATGGCGTGTGTCACAGGGACTGTCTCCCCCCGTGGCGCACGCATCAACGCTAAAATATCCAGGAAACCACTATGAAAACATCTATGTCCCTCGTGACTAAACACGTCCGAACTGCACTAACGGCATCTGCCGCTGTGAGTATGCTGGCATCTTTGAATGTCCAGGCGCAGCAGTCGGAAGAAGCTGCTGAAGATATTGAGCAAATTGCTATTGTCGGTACACGGGGAGCGCCCCGTTCCGTAGGTGATTCCCCCGTACCGGTAGACATTATCTCCAGCGAAGAGTTTCAAAATCAGGGGGCCACAGACATGGTCTCCATGATGCAAACCGTTGTGCCTTCATTTAACGTTAACGATCAACCCATCAACGACGCTTCTACTCTGGTGCGTCCTGCTAACCTTCGTGGTATGGCATCAGACCATACATTGGTCTTGGTTAATGGTAAACGTCGTCACCGCTCTGCAGTAATCACCTTCTTGGGGGGCGGCCTTTCTGACGGTGCACAAGGCCCGGATATTTCCGTTATTCCCTCATCGGCACTCAAGCAGGTTGAGGTTTTACGTGATGGTGCCGCAGCACAATACGGTTCTGATGCTATCGCCGGAGTAGTGAACTTTGTCTTGAAAGACAACGACGAAGGGGGAATGTTTGAAGCGCGCTACGGTTCGTACTACGAGGGTGATGGTGACCTGATGCAGGTGTCGGGAAACATAGGTCTGCCATTGAGCGACAATGGATTTATTAACCTGTCTGCGGAATACCGTACTTCTGATCCTACGTCCCGAAGTGTACAGCGCGACGATGCCGCAGCACTTATTGCAGGCGGTAACACCTTTGTGGAAGAGCCAGCGCAAATATGGGGTAGCCCGGAAATTAAAGACGACATAAAAATATTTGCAAATTTGGGGCTGGAGTTAAGCGACAACGCTGAGGCTTACGCCTTCGGTAACTACGCAACACGTGAAGTGGAAGGTGGATTTTACTACCGCCATCCTCACACTCGTAGCGGCGTATATGACGGCGGCACAAACGAAGACGGTGAGCAGTTGCTGTTGGTGGGGGATTTAACGGGAGATATGTCCGGTAACTGTCCTACCGATATTGTTGTGGGTGATAATGTACTGGACAACCCTCGCTATGTGAGTGAAGTTGCTAATAATCCAGACTGTTTTTCTTTTAACGAAATGTTTCCCGGAGGTTTTACCCCAAAATTCGGCGGTACAGTAACCGATATGTCTCTCGTGTTTGGTACCCGTGGAGAGCTGGCTAATGAAATTGGCTATGATATTAGTTTGAATTTAGGCCAGAACGAAATTGAATTTGCCATTTCCAATACAATTAACCCGTCGTTGGGTCCGGATACCCCAACCTCTTTCAAGCCAGGCACATATACCCAATCAGAACAAACGCTTGATATCGATTTGACGAAACCCATTGATATCGGTTTGAATGACCCTTTATATCTCGCTGGTGGTTTCCAGTATCGTCATGAAAGCTACGAATCCATTGCCGGGGATATTGCTTCATATGAAATTGGTCCATTGGCGTCACAAGGCTTTGGTATTGGTTCAAACGGTTTCCCTGGTTTGTCGAACAAGAGTCAGAATGACGCGTCTCGTCACAATATTGCGTTTTACCTTGACGCTGAGATGTACCTTACCGATGACTTCTTAATTGCCGGTGCTGTCCGCTACGAAGATTACTCCGATTTTGGTACTACTACAAAAGGTAAGGTGTCCGCACGTTATCAATTGACAGAAAGCATAGCCCTTCGCGGTGCTTATTCAACGGGCTTTAAAGCGCCTACTATTGGACAGAGTAATGTGCGAAATGTCACCACGGCGTTTGGTGCAGGTGGTAAGCTGGAAGACCAGGCTACCTTGCCGCCTACAGATCCAATTTCAGTACAGAAAGGTGGTACAGAACTGACGCCGGAAGAGTCTGAGTCAATTAGCTTTGGTGTGGTTGCTGAGTTTGAAAACGGTTTGTTCGTAACCGCCGACTATTACCACATTGAAGTGACAGATCGCATTAGTACAACATCGGCAATTGCGCTTACCGAAGATGATATTGCTGCGCTATTGGCTCAGGGGGTTAGTGATGCGTCGAGCTTCTCTGCAGTGAAATATTTCACAAACGACTTCGATACTACCACGGAAGGTGTGGATATTGTTGCGAACTACAGTCAGGAAATGTTCGGTGGTGATACTAAATATTCGCTGGCCTATAACTGGACATCTACTACTGTTGACGATGCATCAGATAACATTACACCTGATCGTATTCGCATGCTCGAAGACAACTTACCGCCAGTACGCTGGAGCTTCACCGCGAATCATACCAACGGTGACTGGCGCTTGCTCGGTCGTGTGAATTACTATGGTAGTATCTTCGAAGACCATCTGGATTCGTCTTTACCCATAGATAAAGTAGGATCGGAGCTGTCTGTTGATGTTGAAGTGGGCTATCACGTAAACGACAATCTGCAACTGGTTGTTGGGGCCAAAAATGCGTTGGATGAATATCCGGATCGCAATGTCGCCTATGACAGCGAGGTGGCAGGTGCTAAGTATCCGGTGACTTCACCATTGGGCATTAATGGTGGGTTCTATTACGTCCGCGGTATTTATACCTTTTAATAGAACGTAAATGTTCGGTGTAAAAAGGGGGCTTTGCTCCCTTTTTAAGCCGAAAGAATGAGAAAAACGCATGACTTCATGATGCCTGTGCTGGCATGATAGATTCATGCGTAAACGATTCACTACATGAGCCGCTCAATAACCATGTCAGGAAAGTCGACTATCACAGCTACTTTCGTAAAGTATCGCGCGAAGATGATGCGTGCTGTTAGTGCTATTGTTGGTGCAGACGACATCGAGGACATCGTTCAGGATGCGTTTATAAGAAGTTACGAAGCTGAATTAAAGCAAGAAATTAAGTATGAGCGCACTTACATGCTAAAGACGGCCAGAAATCTGGCGTTGAATCATGTAAAGAGCGCCGCCCATCAGCTGAACGAGTCAATGGAAAATATGGACATGTTGCCCCATGATTTGGTGGGGTATAGCCTGGAAAAACATGTCGAAAGTAAACAGCGGTTTATTCATTTTTGCCGCGCAACTGAGTCGCTGTCACCCGAGGTAAGAAGGGTGTTTTTATTAAAAAAGGTGTACGGTATGCGCCAGCGAGAGATCGCCGAACTGGTGGGATTGAGCGAGAGTACCGTAGAAAAGCATGTTGCCAAGGGCTTGTTGCAATGTGCCCGTTTTCTAGCTTCTTCCGAACAGGTGGACGGGGCAGAAACTGTTGGTGCTGAACCGTCAGGACAATCAAAGTAGTTTAGGCATGAGTAACGTCAGTAAGTTTTCCAGTAAAGACGAAATACACGAAGAAGCTTGTCTTTGGATAAGCCGCATTGACCGTGGTTTGTCGGCTGAAGAAGCAGAATCCCTACAGCAATGGATGGCTGCAAGCCAAAGTCACAGACGCATATTGTTTGAGCTCGCCCAATTGTGGGATGATCTCAGCGTATTAAATGAGCTGAAAGGACTGTTTCCACTGAAAACCAGTCACAAAGGCGATACGTTAAAAGCGAGAAAAATCTTGCGACATGCGCGTTGGAGTGTGGCGGCTGGCTTTATTTTAATGGCAGCTGCTGCATTGATGATGGTTGATTCACAATGGTTTGGACGAAATGACAATGGTTATGCGTTGGTCCAGCGTGTGGGTACGGCTATAGGCGAACAAAAGACGCTGACATTGGATGACGGTTCTGTGATTCATCTGAATACTAATTCGGCTATTCATATTTCCTATAACGACGTACAACGCAAAATCGATTTGATAAAAGGCGAAGCTCATTTTACCGTGGCTCACGATGCGACTCGGCCGTTTACGGTAAATGCGGGCGCAAACTCGGTAACGGCCATTGGTACTGCGTTTAATATGCAGTATACCCACGATGATGTATTCGAATTGGTTGTGACTGAGGGCCGTGTTCTGGTGCAGGATAAACAGGCCAGCATTACTCGTGAAGAGATTGCCGATGTCATCACTCATCGCACGGCGTCTCATGCGGCGCGATTAGTTGACGCGGGAGAGAAAGCTAAGGTTGCCGGTACAGTGAACGATAGGCAGAGTCTTGATGACAGCGCTATGGAACAGGATCTCGCCTGGCAGCAGGGCATGATTGTCTTCAAGGGAGAACCCTTGGAGGATGCGTTGCGTGAAATTGAGCGATATACCGCAGTAGATTTCGAAATTCAGGGGGATTCCCTTAAACAAAAACGCGTTGCAGGGTACTTTAAAGTGGGAGACATTAGCGGTTTACTATTCGCATTGAAAAACAGCTTTAATATTGAACACAAACGCTTGGATCCGATGACAATTCAATTGTCCGAACGCGATGCGGGTGGTGACGCCTAGTCGTTCAGTCCGATGTATTATCACGGGGATAATAAGACGTTAGATCTGTTCAAGTACCCGTTCAGGGTTTGTTCTGCCAGATGCATTTGGGTACTTTAATATTATTCCATTGATATTTCCGGCTTACATATTCTCGCCTTTTGTATAGTATATTGAATTGTTATTACATTGGAATAGGTAAAAGGCTTCGCAGACATGGCGTTTCATTTCTTTTTAAAACGGCTGTACCCTTGCGGTTTACCTTTATCACATCATGCAGATAATGTTTGTTTTCTATTTAACAACCAACGGAAATATCGTTAAGCCTTCATGAGAGCCATCAATTCCAACCGTTTGATTGTAATGGGCTTATCAATGCTCGCCGCATCTTGGAGCGGGTTTTCCTTAGCACAACAAACCTTTCAGTTTGACATCAATCCTCAGCAGGCTGATGAAGCGCTCACGGAATTTGCCAAACAGGCGAATACCACGTTGTTGTTTCCCATTGAAATGGCCGAGCGGATCAAAGCCAATGGGCTGTCGGGTACTTTCACGCTGAAAGAAGGTTTGCAATTACTATTAGCAGGGACGCCCCTGGCAGTTCAAATTGATGCCACGGGTATGTTGGTAGTCAAAGCCGCGCCAGAGAGACCTAAAACAATTTTGCCTCGGGGGCCGGTTACAAGAATTAATGACAACATTGGTTTTTCTATTGAGCGAATTGCTGTCGTGGGTACCCGCAGTGCACCGCGTTCGGTAGTTGAGTCTCCGGTGCCTCTGGATATTATCGGCATCAACGCGATGCAGTCTCAGGGGGCCACAGACGTTTTAAGTATGCTGTCGGCGACAGTGCCATCGCTGAATGTAAACGATCAGCCAATTAACGACGCGGCCAGCTTGGTGCGTCCAGCAAACCTGCGAGGGATGGCCGCTGACCACACGCTTATTTTGGTCAACGGAAAGCGCCGCCATCGCTCTGCGGTTATTACCTTTCTCGGTGGTGGATTGTCCGATGGAGCCCAGGGGCCTGATATTTCTGTGCTTCCTGCCGCAAGTATGAAGCAGGTTGAAGTGTTACGAGATGGAGCTGCAGCCCAGTATGGTTCAGATGCCATTGCCGGCGTGATCAATTTTGTCCTAGATGACGAGGCTGAGGCGGGGTATTTTGCCGTAAAGACCGGTCAGCATCTTGAAGGGGATGGGGAAGTACTGCAAATTCAGGCTAACAAAGGCTATGCGATGGCAGAGGGCTTTCTCAACATTACGACAGAGTACCGGCAACAGAATGATACCCATCGCGCTGTTCAGCGCGACGATGCTCAGACGCTCATTGATGCCGGCAATGTTTACGTATCCTCGCCAGCCCAAAATTGGGGAGCACTTGAAGTTAACAGTGAATGGAAGTTAGCTTTCAACAGTGAGACAGCAGTTACAGATGACATAGCATTTTATTCCTTTGCTACAGCCGCACGACGGGAAGTGAGCGGTGGTTTTTACTACCGTCATCCTCAATTGCGCTTAGGGGTATTCCTCGATCCGAACAGTCCTTCCAGTCAATTGTTAGTGGCCGATCTCGATGGTGAAGGGCAGGGCGTGACCTGTCCCACGGTACCTATTGTTGATGACAATATACTTGATGACCCTGCCTATTTGTTGATTGCCGATGAGTACTCAGATGTAGGTCTAAATTGTTTCTCATTTAACGAGTGGTTTCCCGGTGGTTTTACACCTCGATTTGGCGGCGTGATTAAAGACGGTGCGTTTTTTAGTGGTATACGTGGCGCATTAAATGACGATTGGATCTTTGACTTAAGTGGCAGCATTGGCTACTCGAACGTACGTTTTAATCTTGAAGATACGGTTAATCCCTCCTTGGGACCCGCATCACCCACGCATTTTTCTCCCGGCGCGGTAAGCCAGGTTGAACGTACGGTTAACCTGGATTTCTCGCGGTTTTTCTCCGGCTGGACCGCTAATCCCATCAGTATGGCACTGGGTGTTGAATGGCGCAGAGAAACCTACAGCCAGTCCCAAGGTGACGAAGCATCCTGGATAGCCGGTCCATTTGCTCAGGTAAAAACGGAAAACAGGACGACGGGTTTTGGTATCGGTTCAAACGGTTTTCCAGGTTATCAGCCCGTTTCTCAGGGGCATTGGAGTCGGCATAATTGGGCTATCTACGGCGATATCGAATTCTACCTCACTGAAAACTGGCAGTGGGCGGTAGCACTAAGAGGGGAGCGTTTCTCCGATTTTGGCTCAACCCTCGACGGAAAGCTCAATGCCAGGTACGTCCTGAGCGATGTATTTTCGTTGCGGGGCTCAGTTAGTTCTGGGTTTAAAGCGCCCACCGTGGGACAAAGCAATGTCATTAACATTACCACTGCGTTTTCGTCTACCGGATTAGAAGACCACGCGACCTTACCACCAACTCATCCTATTTCTCAGTCGTTAGGGGCTGAGCCGTTAACGCCGGAATCTTCGCGAAATTTTAGTATGGGAGTGGTGGCATTTTGGGATGAAGACCTTTACCTTACACTGGACTATTTTAATATTCATCTGACAGACCGCATTAGTACGACTTCCGCAATTCCCCTGACAGATTCTGCTATAGCAGCTTTGGTGGCTGAAGGGCATGCTGAAGCAGCGAACTACAATGCAATAAAGTACTTTGCAAATGATTTTGATACCCGTACTCAGGGAGTGGATCTGGTTTTCAATTATCGCTTCGAAGCAATGGGCCTGACTCATGCCTTTACTTCTTCGGTAAATTGGACGGATACCCATGTGGAACGATTGTCGTCGTTTCCGCAGATAGCAGAGTCGGGAGAACGCATTCTTGTACCCAGCCTTACACCGCAACGGGTTCGCATGTTAGAAGAAAACCTGCCGTCGGTACGGGGGAGCATGACGCTTCGTCAGCATTGGCAGGCCTTTACGATGCTGTGGCGAATGAATTATTACGGCAGTTTTTATGAAGACCATCTCGACGCTGCGGCGGGCTTAGATATCAATAGTGGTAGCACGGTAACACTGGACGCCGAATTTACGTGGCATTTCTCAGAAAACACCACGCTTATTTTTGGTGCGTCCAATCTGTTTAATCAGTTTCCAGACAAGAATCCACATTTAGGAGTAGCGGGGGCATTATATCCGCCCACATCGCCGTCTGGAATCAACGGAGGCTTTGCCTATTTTCAGGCGAAAGTGGCGTTTTAGTTTTAGCAGACTTCTCTAAATAAGGACTCGTCAACAATAGTGGCATCGATGATTTGCTGGGCCATTTGAATGCATTTGCCGCACTGTGCGCCGACGTCGAGGTGGTGACGGAGTTCACGCATATTGCCAACACCCGCATGTTCCACTGCCTGAGCAATATCTTTGTCTGTTACACCGTAACACATACATACGTACATGAAATATCCTCTAAAACTAATCGTTAATGATAATAGTTGTTATTAGTGTCAATGGCAAGAGGACTAAAAGCGTCTTACGGGAAAAATGCTTATTTCATTGAAATGTAATAAAATAAATTTTTAGTGTTACCTTGGCTTTTTGCCAAGAGCACACATATACCTTGTACCTTTTAAGGTATAAAAACTACAGATGGAGAATATTATGAGCGTATTGGTAGGTCGTCCGGCCCCTGACTTTACTGCTGCGGCAGTACTAGGTAGTGGTGAAATTGTTGATAGCTTCACGTTAAGTGACGCAATCAAAGGTAAAAAAGCAGTAATTTTCTTTTATCCCCTGGATTTTACATTTGTTTGTCCTTCTGAGCTGATTGCGTTTGACAAGCGTTATGAAGAATTCCAAAAGCGCGGTGTGGAAGTAATTGGTGTGTCTATTGATTCTCAGTTCTCTCACAATGCGTGGAGAAATACGCCGGTAAATCAAGGCGGTATTGGTCCAGTAAAATACACTCTGGTAGCCGATGTGAAACATGAAATATGTCAGGCTTACGACGTTGAGCATCCTGAAGCTGGCGTTGCGTTCCGTGGCTCATTCCTGATTGACGCGGAAGGTCAGGTACGTCACCAGGTAGTGAACGATTTGCCACTGGGTCGTAACATTGATGAAATGTTGCGCATGGTAGACGCACTTAGCTTCCACGAAGAACACGGTGAAGTGTGTCCTGCAGGTTGGACTGAAGGGAAAGCGGGTATGGACGCATCTCCTGACGGTGTAGCGAAATATCTGTCAGAGCAAGCGGATAATTTATAAGAAGGAAGCCGGCATTTGATGCCGGCTTTTTTACTCTTCAGTCGCTAAAGGCCAGCCACCGAGTTGCTTATAGCGATTGACGATAAAACAGAATAACTCCGCAGTGCGTTGTGCGTCGTACAATGCACTGTGTGCCTCGCTCTGATCAAAGGCGATACCCGCCTCCCGACATGCTTTTACCAGTACTGTTTGCCCCACAGCGAGTCCCGCTAAGGTCGTAGTATCGAACGACACAAACGGGTGGAACGGCGTGCGCTTTATATTACTTCGCTGAATGGCTGCATTCACAAAACCCTGATCAAATGCGGCATTGTGGGCAACAATGACTGAACGCTGACAATCAGCATCTTTCTGCAGTTTTCTAATTTGCTTACACAAATCCTTCATTGCATCGCTTTCATCGATGGCGCCTCGCAGTGGGCACTGAGGATCGATGCCATTGAATTCGAGCGCGGCAGCTTCTAGATTTGCCCCTTCGAAGGGCTTAACGTGATGATGGACTGTTTTGTCAGGATGTAAATCACCCTTGTCATCCATGGAAAGCGTAACGGCAGCTATCTCAAGTAACGCATCTGAGCCGGCATTAAACCCTGCGGTTTCGACATCTATGACAACAGGGAAGTACCCTCTGAAGCGACATTTTAATGCCGCAGCACTATCAGACATAAAGTTTGATTATCCTTTCGCAAATCGCGTGTATTTACGCTAAATTTAGGCTGTATTCACAACAAGGAAGTAATTATCGCAGGATAACTTCAAGGTATCTACCGTTGTATGGATTATCTGAGTAGCGTCGGCAGATTGTACAATTGGAACATCATTTGCCCCGGCCAGTATGCTAAACTTTTTCCAGTAAATGACGATAACAATATTGTATCCCCGATCTCGCTTTAGGATTCACTTATGAAAAGAACCCTTACTGTTTTTCTGATTCTGTATTCAGCGCTTAGTCACGGTGCTATGCGTCAGTACGCTGCCCCAGTGGAATCTTCAGATTGGGTAATGCAAGAACAAAACAGGCTCCAATGCACTTTGTCTCACCCTGTACCAGGGTACGGGAAGGCGCTTTTTTCCAGTGTAGCTTCTAAACAACTGAATATGGAATTTGAATTGGATATGCGTTTGTTACCGAAGAAATTTGGCGTAGCAGCTGTATATTCAGTGCCGCCGAAATGGATGCCAGGTGCAACACCAAAAACTATTGCTGATATGACCCTGCGCACCCAGTACAGCGGTGACCTGCCAGAGGACGCTGCCTGGACTATGCTCAGCGAGCTGGAAAAAGGGTTTTGGCCCACTATATATTATCAGGATTGGTACAATGATTACGACAAGGTAGCCGTGGCGCTTAACGCCAGTAATTTTGCGCCTGTCTATCACGACTTCGTCAACTGCGTTTCAAAATTACTGCCTTACAGTTTCGAAGATATTGCGTACACTGTGCTTTCGTACGAAAAAAACAGTACTGCACTTAGCAAGTATTCTCAAAAAAGGCTCAACATGATAGGTGAGTATCTCAAGGAAGACTCTGGTCTTGAATTAGTCCTCCTCGATGGTTACACGGACAGTTATGGCGGCAGGTGGAATAACGAGCAATTGTCTATACGACGGGCTAATCAAGTGAAAGAATACTTCACCGCCATTGGAGTGGATGCCTCGCGCATTGAAGTGACGGGGCACGGCGAAAAGCGCCATATCTCAGAAAACACTAATAGCGATGCCCGGGCATTGAACCGCAGAGTTGTGGTACGTTTATCGAAAAGTTAGCACGCTGGGCTGGTGTTGAGCGGCGGTAATCGTATACCCTGTTCCTTTTAGACGTGGGACGGTATATGAAGGTGTTTAACATTGACAAAAGTAAAGTGTTACTGGCGGCTATACTAGGGCTTATGGCTGGTTGCAGTGACAATGAAGTCGGCGACGTATCCCTGGGCTTATTTACTACAAAAGACATTAAAATTGACGCCCTTCAAGACCCGGTTGTCACCGGTGTAACCTGTCACATTTCCAGTATTGAAGCGGATTTAGATATCTCAGATCCTTCCGATAGTGCCATAGCCTGCAGACAAACTGGTCCTATTACAGCTGATATGCTCGAAGCAATCGACAAGTCTGATTCCGGTGAGGTGATATTCAAAAAATCAAAAAGTCTGTTTTTTAAGAACATGAAACTCAGGCGTATTTTCGATAAGAACGCGCAAACCCTGATATATCTCACCTACAGTACCAAAGAAACATCCGGTAGCTTTAAACACAGTTTATCAACGGTTCCCCTGTGGCAAACCGAAGCGTTCAGGCCGTCAGAATAAACGACGTGGCTCCGGCTGCGGGGAGGTTGTTTATTGAGCGTAGATAAAACTTGTTACTGGCGGAACGTGATCAGTAAATACACCGTCTACTTTCAATTGTTCAGTTAGTATAGTTAGCAGTGCTTCTTCACTCAAGCCCGAGGGTAAGGCGTCGGTTCGAAAGGTGTAGGGATGGACCATGAGTTTCAGGGATTGTGCGGTGCGCAACCAGTCTGGCGTTTTTACAGAGTCTGACGACGCGGTGTGACTATCAAGGAGTTGAGGGATCCAGGGGCCGATCCCGTTGGCGTATTTTGCGACTTTTTTCATCCCTTTTACCGTCATCAGTGCACTGTAGTCTGTGTCTGACTCTCCCCACGCGTTTTCCCCTAACAATTGAACCAGTTTACCTTTGTAGTGGAATGTCTCTCTTAGCCGTTTGACTTCGTTGAAATCAAAGCACTGGATAATAAGCTTGGACGTAGGGGAGGTCAGGCCGCGTTTTTGTAGTTGTGCTAAAACAATGGCAGAGATATCCACACCCTGAGCCCGGTGCCATGCAGGAGATTTAATTTCGGTATAAAAACCGGTTTGTCTGCCAAACTTGCGGTTTAATTGCTGTATGAGTTCAATGTGTTCATCAAGGGTAGCGATGCGAAACTGGGCGTTGTTTCCCTGGTAACGACTGGCAAACACTGGTGTGCCGTTTTCATTTGTACGTTCGTGAACCTGTAGTGTGCGCAATTCATCAAGGGTGAAATCCAGCGCGTACCAGCGGCCATCATCACGAGCTCTCTGCGGGAAGATTTCCTCAACGTTAGTGACTGTTTCAAGGTGTATGTCGTGAAGCACCACGGAAACTCCGTCTTTAGTGATGACTACATCCTGTTCAATGTAGTCCGGGCGTTGCGCGAAAGCCAGTGTGGTAGCTTCCAGTGTGTGCTCTGGAAGGTAACCAGATGCGCCTCGGTGAGCGATGACATCGAATGCAGATGCTGGAAAATGGTGGCAGACGGTAAGCACCAACGACAATACCAGTAGACGGTAATTTTCCATATTTTTTCCTTTGTGTTGTTTTTTCTGGGCGTTGTGAAAAAGGGGCGCATGTGTATTTTTTTGATAGTGGACAACACATCGCGCCGAATTTTGGCACGCTAGCACATTAAAAAGACAAAAATGTGATAACTGAAAAGGATAAACCGTCAGCGAGCAGCTAAAAAGCCTTGAAGGCTGACGGTGGGGAGGGATTATTAGTGCCGCTTAAATGGTGGTTTCCCTGCTTTAACAGGAGGTTGGTTCTTTACTACGTCGAGTTGAGCGACATCGTAAACCGGCAGTGTTTCTACGGTTCGCCTGAACGGGGGTTTGCCGCGCATGACTACTGTTCTGACCTCGGCATATTCAGTAGGGGTATCACCCTGAGCATTTTCCAATTTAGCAACGTCAGCAACAGGCAACATGATGACCTCTCGTTTAAAAGGTGGTTTACCTGAATAATCCACAACTTGTACTTTTACCGTGTCTTGTGACGCGTTGGAGGGGTTAGCATTTGCTGCGCTTATCGCAGTAAATGAGAGTGTTGAAGAAATGAAAAATACTAACAATTTCATTACAAGTGTCCTTAATTAATCGCGTTAAAATTAACCTTTAGTAGTATAAAATTTGTCATTGATTGTTGAAAAGTATCTCTCGCGATAGTTAATAGCTATCAATAGAGGCTAATCCAGCTCTGATAAAAGTTTATCTCTGCAAGACAAACGACCGCTGCGCACTGTTTCGGTGCTTTTTGGTTGGTTGTGCATTGTTGTGGTGCGCGGCGGTGGTAAGATGAAATTACTTTTCCATAAGAAACAAAACGTTAACAAAGTGGCCTTTGAGTTGCTCCCATAGTAAGTATTCAGATTAATTCGTTTGTGGGTGTGTAGAGTGAACGTCAGTAATGGGCAAGTAGGTTCAAGTTTTCTTGTTTTAAGTACTTTTTTACTTATCCTTCTGGCGGGTCAGGCGTATGGACAAACAGAACCATTTTCATTGTCCAGGCACAGTGGTGGAACCTTGTATGTGGATGTCGTCATCGATGAAATGGTTTCGGCATCTTTTCTGGTAGATACGGGCTCCGGGCTGTTGACATTGAATGAAGCCACTTTCAAAAAATGGAAAAAAGTATCTGAGGGGATGATTCTGTCTCCCATGGCGGCCCGGCTGGCCAATGGTAAGATTCAAAAAGTCGCCAGATATCAAATTGGTTCTGTGAGTATTGACGGTCGCTGTGAAATTGGCCCTATTGATGTTGCTGTGATGCCTGGTGGCGCCAACATACTGGGCATCAATGCATTAATGAAAGCAGCACCAATCACCATCACATCGTCTCAGCTCGTACTGGGTGGTTGTAGTGATATGATAGCTCAGAAGAAATAACTTATTGTTGAGTATTTACATTCTCTGTTAACGCTTTTTCCCAATATGGAACACCACTGAAATAGTCCGAGCAGAAATCGATGAAAGCTCTGACTTTGGGCGCAAGCAGTCGGGAGGAAGGATAAACAGCCCAGATTGCGGTGTGTGATACCAATGGAAAAGTAGGTAGTACCTCTACAAGTTTACCTTGGGCTAATTCTTCATAAGCACTCCAGGTCGAATTCACGGTAATGCCTATGCCCATGCGGCAGGCGTCCCTTATGGCCTCGCCGTTGTCTGTTTTAAACGTACCGTTGACTTTCAGTGCACGTTCGCCGTTTTCTGTTTTAAAATGCCATGTATCCATACCCGAAAGTACGATACAACAGTGATGTTTGAGATCATCGGGTTGTTTCGGTTCGCCATTTCGCTGTAAATACTCGGGTGACGCACACAAGACTCGCCTGTCGTTCACGAGTTTTCTCGCTATCAAACTAGAATCTTTTAATTCGGAGTTTCGTATAGCGATATCAAACCCCCCTTCAACTAAGTCAATGATGGTGTCGGACAGTTTGAGATCGACGGTTAATCTGGGAAATTCTTGCATAAACAATTGCAAAGCGGGCAATAAATGCATTCTTCCAAACGACGCAGGTGCTGTTATCCGCAGCGTACCGGCGGGAGATGTACTGCCTGCGCCGACGGATGCTTTTGCCGCTTCTACGCTGTCGAGCACATCTTCGGCGTGATGTAAAAAGGCTTTGCCTTCTTCTGTGAGCGACACACTTCGGGTAGTGCGGTGTAGTAATCTCACCCCAAGGGTACTTTCCAGTTTGTTGATATGGGCACTGGAGACAGCAGGGGACAAGCCTAATTCTTCTCCAGCCGCGCTGATGTTTTGAGTAGAAGCTATACGTACGAAGAGTTGTAAATGAGCAATGTTCATTATCAATAAAATCAGAAAAGTAATTATTCGTTGTGGTTAATTATCAATTTAACTCATTCACTCTATACTTTTCAATACGTGTTGTACCTTCCTACATAGTTTTCCACAGACAGGTGGTTTTCTAACTGATAAAGAAGCTGGGAGGTCAGGGATAGTGATATCCAATATTTAAACGGAGCACACTGTAGGCCTGCGCGGTCTTGGTTTTATCAACGGAGGTTTTATGAAGACATTTTTAATTACAGGCGCAACAGACGGCATTGGTTTTGAAACGGTAAAGCGCCTTCGCTATGCAGGCCATAACGTTTTGTTCCACGGTCGTAGCGAGGAGAAAATTGCCCGTGTGCAGGCAACATTAATGACAATACCTTCGCAAGGCAGTGTATCTTCTTTTTGTGCCGATTTAACCAACCTCAGGGACATACGAGATTTGGCAGAGAAGATTCTGCAAACAGGTACACAAATCGACGGCGTACTCAATAACGCCGGCGTGTTAAAATTGAAAAATCCCGTTACTGCTCAAGGCCTGGATGCCAGGTTTTTGGTAAACACTATTGCTCCTGCGTTGCTTACAGAGACCTTGGTGCCGGTGTTATCTACCCATGCAAGAGTTGTAAATGTATCGTCTGCAGCACAGGCGCCGGTGAATATATCACTGCTTATCGGGGAAACATCAACTCGCGATGATTTTCAGGCCTATGCACAGAGTAAGTTAGCCTTAACCATGTGGTCGCAATGGTTGGCGACGCAGTTAGTACCACCGCAGGTAAGTGTAGCGGTAAATCCCGGCTCTCTACTGGCGAGTAAAATGGTGAAAGAGGGCTTTGGGGTGTCCGGCAATGATTTATCTATCGGTGCTGCAATCTTAGAGGCGGCTCTGACATCAACAAAATTTGAGCACAGTTCAGGTAAGTACTTTGACAATGACAGTCAACAATTCACTGCGCCTCACGGCGATTCAGCCTGTGAACGTAAGGTCGCAGCGGTAGTTGATGCCATTCACGGGGTGTATCGGTAAGCTGGCTTGGTTGACATTGGCCTGCTGAAGGGAGCATAGGAAACTCGAAAAGCGCGGTGTGAGGTTAGCCGCGTTTTTGCTTTTTTGCTTTCTCTTTTAGCACTTCGTTTATGAAGCTACGACGTCCGAATTGACGAGTGATAACACACTTTTCCAAGGAAAAACCACGGGCAGGACAATACTCTCTGCCGTAGTAAATCATCTGAAGGTGAAGATCGTTCCACTTTTCCCGAGGAAACAGACGCTTTGCGTCTCGCTCAGTTTGCTCCACACTCTTTCCGTTCGACAGACCCCATCGGTACATAAGCCGGTGAATATGCGTATCCACGGGAAAAGCTGGTATGCCGAATGCCTGGGACATAACTACAGAAGCGGTTTTGTGTCCTACGCCAGGCATGGCTTCAAGCGCCGCGAAATCCGCTGGTACCTGACCATTGTGTTGTTTTATTATCATGTCCGATAAGTGCCAAATGCCCTTCGATTTCATTGGCGAGAGCCCACAGGGGCGAATGATGGCCTTGATTTCCTCAATGCTGAGCATGACCATGTCGTAAGGATTATCAGCCTTGGCGAACAATTTTGGGGTTATCTGGTTTACTCGTTCGTCGGTACACTGGGCAGACAATAGTACGGCTATTAGCAGCGTGTATGGATCCTTGTGATCCAAGGGAATAGGTATCTCCGGATAGAGGTCATCGAGAATGGCAATAATCGCTTGGACCTTTTCTTTTTTAGATAGCGGGGGCGTGTGTTCATTCATTTCGCACATCTCTTTTCGTATGCCTGTGGCGGCATCGCTTTATCGTTATTAACGTATCATTTCAGGCAATCAACTTTCGCTGGTTACCCGTATCCGCGTAACTGTCTTTTCTGCTGGTTGTTGATGGGTTGCCAGCTTTGCATCAATGATATTTTTAACGGCAATCAATAACCCCATGCCAAGAAAAGCACCGGGGGGCAAAATGGCAAGCAAGAAGGGGTGCTCGGTGGTGTACAGGGAGATTGTCCAGTTTGCCGCTATCGGCCCAAAAAGCCTGTCAGCGCCAGCCAACAGAGAGCCAGAGCCCAGTATCTCTCTCATGCCGCCCAGTATAACTAAAACGACGGTAAAACCTGCTCCCATCATGGCTCCGTCGAGTGCAGCAGGAAGCACCGGATTTTTCGACGCATAGGCTTCCGCCCGGCCAATAATGGCGCAGTTGGTGACAATAAGCGGGATGAAAATTCCCAACGTGAGGTAAAGATCATAGATAAATGCGTTCATCAATAATTGAACAATGGTTACAAATGCTGCGATTACCATCACAAAAACCGGTATGCGGATCTCATTGCGAACAATGGTTCGCACCAGACTAACAGTGATATTACTCCCCACTAATACCAAAGTGGTGGCCAAACCAAGACCGAGCCCGTTAACTAGGGTAGCGGTAACTGCCAACAATGGGCAAAGCCCCAGTAATTGCACTAATGCTGGATTGTTTTTCCACAGCCCTTCGACGATGAGGTTTTTCCATTCACTCATGTTTGTCTCCATCGTTTTGCGAATAACAACTCACGGGTTGCTGGAACAGGCTGGACTGATTTTCCTTTACGTATTGCAGGGTTCGTTTTACCGCAGACACGACAGCTCTCGGCGTAATGGTTGCCCCGGTGAATTGGTCAAATTGTCCACCGTCTTTTTGCACCTGCCATTTTTCTTCTGAAGCAGGGGATAAAGTTTTGCCGTTAAAGGCGGTAATCCAGTCGCTCACTGACATATCTATTTTGTCGCCCAGTCCTGGTGTTTCTTTGTGTTCAACCGCGCGAACACCAAGCACGGTCAGGCTGGTGTCTATTCCAATTACCAGTTCAATGTTACCGCTGTAGCCGTCGGGAGCCGTAGCTTCCAGCGCAAGTGCAACGGGCGTCTCCTGTATGCGGGCGCGATAAACATGATGCTCGGTTTCATTACCCAGTAAAGGGTCAATAACTTCTGTACAATCGGCGTACAGTTTATTGTCATAGTAATGAGCTGGTACCACTTCATTCAGTACGCTGAGTAAACGTTTTTTCTGTTGCTCTTTAATTCTTGTTTCGGTACCAAAAAAGGTCAGTGCGATTAACGCGGTGGTTACTACCGCAAATGCGCCAAGCATAAGGCCGTTCTTGCTTATGGTGTTCTTCATACTTTCCCCTTTTTATGGCCGTAAGTGCGCGGTCGGGTATAGTAGTCAATAAGCGGTACAGCCATATTCATAATAATAACGGCGAAAGCCACGGCATCAGGGTATCCGCCAAAGTTTCTGATTACAATAATCCAAAAACCAATCAGGACACCGAATATGACTCGCCCTTTTGGCGTAGTCGAGGCTGAGACGGGATCCGTGGCAATGAAAAATGCGCCAAACAATACACTGCCGTTTATCAGGTGAAAGAGTGGTGAGGCGAAGCGATCGCCATCTAGCAAATAGAGTGAGGATGAAAAAATAAGTACACTCAGCACCATACTGCCGGGAATATGCCAGCTAATCACGCGTCGTTGTAGCAAAAGTAATCCGCCGAGCAAGTAAGCAATACTCACCCAGGCCCATCCTACGGCACTGCTTTGAAAGGGGCCACTGTTGCGAAAGAGATCTGAAGACAAGAGTTCTGTATACGTCAGCGATTGTGTCAGCCCCGTTTTTACATAATCGAGAGGCGTGGCTGACGTGACGCCATCCACCAGGTTTGTAAGCTGGGTTGAGTCCATACCCGATTGCGTAAATCCGGTGAAAATAAGAAACGCAGAATCGGTAAAGCTCATTGTTGTGCCGCCTTGGGCAGCAGGCGCCCATTGTGTCATAGCTGCTGGAAATGATATCAATAACACCACGTAAGCAACCATGGCAGGATTAAATAAATTGTAACCCAGTCCCCCATATAATTGTTTGACGATGGCGATGGCAAAAAAAGCACCGATGATGGTCATCCACCACGGCAGGGTAGGTGGGATACTTACCGCAAGTAAACAGGCGGTAAGTACAGCACTGTAATCGCTGAGATGCCGTTCAATATTCTTCTTGCGCAGTGCCAGAATTCCTGCTTCTGTGATCAGTGCGGTTACTGTCGCCAGCAGTAATTGAACTACCACGCCCCAGCCGAAAAAATAAATCTGGCTTGTTAATCCAGGGATCATGGCGATCATAACCCACCGCATAATCTGTGAGGTATCTCGGTGCGAGTGGAGATGAGGTGAGCTGGACAAGGTTAGTTTCATGACTTAGTCGCTCTCTTGTTGTTTCGCGGCACGCTTGGCCTTGGCTTTTGCCACCGCAGCAGCAATGCGCTTTTT
>NZ_JAHKQR010000011.1:406568-409641 GCF_018860805.1 Aestuariibacter sp. A3R04
GAGTGGTCAGTTCCACGCTGCCGTCGGCATTGTCTTGCGTTGGCCGTTGAGAAGCGTCTTTAGCGGCTTGCTGTGCTTTCTTAGCCTTTGCCCGGGCGACTGCCGCAGCCACTGCAGCTTTTTTGTCTGTTGGCGTTGTTCCGGCGTCTGTAGCTGATACCACTTGTTTTTCACCAGGCTGGGCTTGTGCAGCTTTACGGGCTTTTGCCCTGGCTAACGCTGCAGCAACTTTATCTTTTGATGATGGCGTCGCTGTCGAGGCACTTGTTTTTGGTGCTGCTGATGCTTCTCGTGCGGCCTTAGCTTTTAGGTGCTTTTCTTCGCGCTCGCGCTTCTCACGTTCGAGTCGTGCTTTTCTCGCTTCAAAGCGCTCTTTCGCTTTTTCTGCTTTGTTCTTTTCGTCCCGTTGAAGGCGAATATCTGATTTTGCCCTGCGGTAATAATGCACAAGTGGTATCTCACTGGGGCAAACGTACGCACAAGCGCCGCATTCAATACAATCGAAAAGATGATAGTCTTGCGCTTTGTCGTACTCTTTGGCTTTGCTGTGCCAGAATAACTGCTGGGGCAATAGTGATGCCGGGCATGCATCTGCACAGGCACTACAGCGAATACAAGCTCTTTCGTTATCGCCTTGGGTAAGCTCACCTGTTGCTGGTACAAGTAGACAATTGGTGGTTTTTACCACAGGTACCGCAGCATCGTTTAGCGTAAACCCCATCATCGGGCCACCCATAATCACTTGCGGTGTAACTTGCTTATCGGCGAGATAACCTGTGTGTTTCAAAAGGTGATTAATCGGGGTGCCCAGTAGTGTCCAATAATTACCCGGCCGTTCAATAGCTTCGCCAGTGACGGTGACGATGCGCTGGAGCAATGGCTTACCGCGAATGACAGCGTCTGCAATTGCAAAACAGGTACCTACATTGAACATGGTTACCCCAACGTCAATTGGAAGGCCATTTCCGGGCACTTCACGTCCGGTCAGTACCTCAATAAGCTGTTTTTCACCACCTGCGGGGTATTTGGTTTTAACGGCAATGACTTTTATGTCTTCACGTACTTTGGCTATCTTTTGAAAGACAGACAGTGCTTCTGGTTTGTTGTCTTCAATGGCAATTATCACGCATAGTGGTGAAAGCAGGTGGCGCAGAATGTCTACACCTTCAATAATTTGCCCTGCGTGCTCACGCATTAGCCTGTCGTCAGATGTAATGTAAGGTTCACATTCAACGCCGTTGACAACGAGAAATTCAACGGGTTTACTCGCTGAAGCCTTGATATGAGAAGGGAAACCGGCACCACCCATGCCTGAAATACCTGCATCACATATGCGAGAAAGCAACACTGATGGGGCAACCGATTGGTAGTTTTCAACAGGCGATACAGTCGTCCATTTTTCCTTGCCGTCCGGTGTGATTTCGATGCATAGCTCTGTCAGGCCGCTAGGGTGCGCGGTGACATGGTCAGCAACCCGAGTAACCTCTCCTGATGTTGGTGCGTGCACAGGAACAGAGTAGTGCTGGCCACTTTGCGTAAGCGGCTGCCCTTTTAGCACCTTGTCGCCCACTTGTACTAGCAATGAACCCTCAATACCAATGTGTTGGCGTACAGGGATGACAAGTTTATCGGGCAGGGGGAGAGTCGCCACTGCTGTCTGGCTGGATAATAACTTCCTTCCGTCAGGGTGGACGCCACCTGGAAACTGGAACAGCTGGCCGCTATCCAGCCTTCGGATAATTTCTTTGAAGCTTGGTTGCAACACGGTCAGGACACCATTTTAATTGGAATATCGCCTGCTGGGGTTTTATCAAAATCCCAGGCCCAAGAAGACGTGGTAGTAGCGAGGGGGACCATATCAATACAGTCGACTGGACAGGGATCAACGCATAAGTCGCAACCGGTACACTCGTCCTTGATAACCGTATGCATGTGTTTTGCCGCCCCGAGTATTGCATCGACCGGGCAGGCCTGAATACACTTTGTACAGCCAATGCATTCGTCTTCACGGATGAAGGCTACTTTTTTACTTTCTTCCTCGCCGTGAGCGGCATCTAGTGGCTTTGCTTCCTTGCCGGTTAGATCGGCCAGTTTTTTAATGGTGGCTTCTCCCCCCGGAGGGCACTTATTAATGTCATCGCCATTGGCAATGGCTTCTGCGTATGGACGGCAGCCGGGATAACCGCACTGTCCACATTGTGTCTGTGGCAAAATATCATCGATTTGGTCTACAAGGGGGTCAGACTCTACTTTAAAACGAATACTTGCGTAGCCCAGGAGTAACCCGAAAGCCAAGGCTAGCAGACCAATGCTGATAAGCGCTACAGATATACCCATTAGATTTTCACCAGACCGCTAAAGCCCATGAACGCCAGTGACATGAGACCTGCCGTGATCATTGCGATAGATGCCCCTCTGAATGAAACGGGCACATCGGCAGCCGCCAGGCGCTCTCTCATGGCTGCAAAAAGAATCAGCACCAGGGAAAAACCGGCTGATGCGCCAAAGCCGTAAACAATGCTTTCTACAAAATTATGTTGCTCTGTTAAATTCAGCAAAGCTACCCCCAGTACTGCACAATTTGTGGTGATGAGAGGCAGGAATATCCCAAGCAAGCGATAAAGAGTCGGGCTGGTTTTATGTACCACCATTTCGGTAAACTGAACTACTACCGCAATGACGAGAATAAATGCTAGGGTTCTTAGATAACCGATCCCCAGGGGGACGAGTAGGTATGTTTCCACCAGATAACTGGCGGCCGATGCCAACGTCAAAACGAAGGAGGTTGCCATTGCCATACCCGTGGCGGTTTCCAGTTTGCCGGATACGCCCATGAAAGGGCAGAGGCCAAGAAACTTTACCAGTACGAAATTATTGACAAGGACAGTGCCTACAAGGAGTAAGAAAAAGTCAGTCATAGATCCCAGTATACGTTGCGATAAACATCGCGAATAAGAGAATAAATCAGCTACCTAGGCGGGCATTATCGCTTTTTGCGGATAGATAAACAACTTAGAGTAGATGAGAAATTGTTAACTGGCGATAAGTGGAAGTGGCTCCCCCTCCCCGACTC
>NZ_JAHKQR010000011.1:409646-800237 GCF_018860805.1 Aestuariibacter sp. A3R04
ACCAACTGAGCTAAGGGGGACCTGCTTTTCAACGGAGGCGAATATTAATGAGGTACGTTCCCACTGTCAACAACCGTTTTCAATATTTTTCACTGTTCGCTTAAAAAATAGCTTTTTAATGACTTTTTAGATAAAAAATGAGCAAAAAGGCTAAAAAGTAAACTTTATACGCTTGAGTATGAGTAAGTTGCTGAAACTAAATACAGATTTTCGAGGGTGTAAAAATTGAAATTTTCTATCTTCCTCCTTATAACTAAAAACTTATTCATAGGTTTAAAGGAATATTAAAAAACCATTGACCACTGTACTTAAATACAGTTATTAATAATAGTGTCACGTGAATGAGGCTCTCACAGGGTTAGTCGTTACTTACCAAAAAACTAGCTTACAATTGACTATGCCGCGCCGTTGCTGGGTTTTAGGCAGTTATCCACTAAATCTGTGGATAACTATGTTGATAGCCGGAGGCGAAGGGTGAATTTTGTTCGTTATTCGACCCTTGAACAGGTTTTATATAACTATGTATTCGTTATTTAATTCTTTATATTCAATCGGTTAGTTTTTATATTTTGTTTTTAGCTCAATAAGCAACCGTTGTGGTTATACATTGTCACTCTTGTGCGTTAGTTGAATTTTTTTGTATGAAAGACGGACAGCGGGAAAAGATTGTTTTATGGGCTTTACAAAAAATTAACATTATTGTGTCAACCATGAATGCAGGAGCGTGTGTTGAATAAGACAAATTCGTGACAGAGGTTGTCAAATACCTGTCATCAGGCTGTCATTTTTTAACGCACAAAAGCAAGAGGGCTGTATGTCAACAAAAGTATTAGTTTTAGCCGTTACCTCGTTTGTAGAACACGTTTGAAATTTGGTCAAACTAAAACTGCCTGATGTACAATTATTGTTCTTCCATTCATTGTACCTGGGAAGGCGAGATCTTCGGGGTGCCGACGAGTGCGACCCGTGAGCCGGTGGATGTTCGTGCAACTGAACAGGCAGTGACGTACAATTCTACCTTTATACACTCGCATCATTCTCGTGCAAATGATGTGAAGTACGAGCGACAGGAATACAGTGAATAAAAATGAAAATAACGACCGCGCCAGGAACCTCACTGACGGCGATATAACACAGACTTTAAAGCGTATGACGATTCCCATGATTCTGGGAATGGTTATGATGATGAGTTTCGGTTTGATGGATACGTTTTTCGTCAGTTTACTGGGAACTGAACCCCTGGCCGCAATTAGTTTTACTTTTCCTGTGACGTTCACGGTGATTAGTTTAAATATCGGACTAGGCATTGGCACCTCTGCCATTATCGGAAAGTTGCAGGGGCAGAGGGATCTTGAAAAGTCGAGGCAATATGCTTCGAGTGCCATGGTGTTATCTTTTGGCATGGTTGGAGCACTGGCCTTCATTGGTTACCTGACCATCGACCCCATATTCGGGTTGCTCAATGCCAATGCGTCATTGATGCCCTATATTTACGACTATATGAATCTTTGGTACTTGTCGAGCGTTTTTCTGGCTTTGCCAATGGTAGGGAACAGTGTACTGAGGGCGTGCGGCGATACTCGAACACCTAGCATCATTATGGCGGCAGGGGGAGCGATAAACGCAGCCCTTGACCCTCTCTTTATTTTTGGCTTTGGTCCAATTCCAGCAATGGGGATAGAAGGTGCGGCGTTGGCAACGCTTATCGCGTGGATAGTTGGTGCAAGTTGGGTGGTCTGGCTGTTGGCGGTAAAGAAAAAACTAATGTTGGCGAGGTTGCTCAGCTTTGCTGAGTTAAAGCAAAGTTGTGCACCGATTCTTTCCATTGCAATGCCTGCTGCAGGCGCAAATATGCTAACCCCCATTGCCGGAGGCGTTATGACTGCCGTTGTTGCAACTTATGGTGCCGAAGCGGTAGCAGCATGGGGAGTGGGAAACCGCATGGAATCGATTGCCAGTATTGTTGTTCTGGCGCTATCCATGTCGCTGCCGCCGATTATTAGCCAAAATGTAGGCGCCGGGTTGTACCAGCGAGTTCAAGATGCGTATAAAATTACCGTCAGATTTGTACTTATCTGGCAGTTATTTGTTTTCGTCGTGATGTGGGTGCTGGCCGACTGGATTGCTGAAATGTTTGCCGATGAGCCTAACGTGGCAATGCTGATCCAGCTTTTTCTCACTATTGTGCCTATTGGTTACGGCGTTCAGGGAATCATCATATTGACCAATTCTTCGTTAAACGCAATGCATCAACCTATTGCGGCTTTAGTGCTAAGTGTCATCCGGTTGTTCATTTTCTACGTACCCGTATCCTATATAGCCAGTCTTGTGTGGGACCTGTATGGTTTGTTCTGGGGTGTCGTGGTAGCAAACTTGTGCATGGCCATATTGTCTTATATGTATTTTAACCGAGCGTTGCAAAATCATCGCCGGGAAATGGGAGATAAACAAGCGCAATGAGCAGAGGATTTGAACTTCAATCTAAATATCAGCCTGCGGGGGATCAACCCAAAGCCATTGACGCGTTGGTAGATGGGCTGGAAAGTGGTCTTGCTAGTCAGACCTTGCTGGGTGTAACAGGGTCTGGTAAAACTTTTACTATGGCTAATATTATCAGGCATGTGCAACGACCCACACTGATATTAGCACATAATAAAACCCTGGCTGCGCAATTGTACGGGGAGATGAAAGAGTTTTTCCCCAACAATGCCGTTGAGTATTTTGTTTCCTATTACGACTACTACCAACCAGAAGCGTATGTGCCAAGTACAGATACGTTCATCGAAAAAGATGCTTCGATAAACGATCACATTGAGCAGATGCGCTTGTCAGCAACGAAAGCGCTTATGGAGCGCCGAGACGTTGTAATTGTGGCCAGTGTGTCAGCTATTTACGGCTTAGGTGATCCTGAGTCTTACATGAAGATGTTACTCCATTTGCGTCAGGGTGACACTATGGACCAGCGGGACATTCTACGCCGGTTAGCTGAACTGCAATACAAGAGAAACGATCTGGCATTCGAACGAGGCACGTTTCGCGTGCGCGGGGATGTGATTGATATTTTTCCGGCTGATTCAGAGAAGCAGGCCGTAAGAGTGGAGTTGTTTGATAGCGAGATAGATAAAATCTCTTTATTTGATCCGTTAACCGGTGCCGTAGAAAAGTCTGTGATCAGAGCCACAGTGTTTCCGAAAACTCATTATGTTACGCCACGAGAGAAAATTCTCGATGCCATTGAAAACATTAAGGCGGAACTGAAAGAGCGAAGGGAGCAGTTGCAGTCCGCAAATAAGCTATTGGAAGAACAGCGCATTTCTCAACGAACTCAATTCGACATCGAAATGATGCTGGAGCTGGGCTACTGTTCAGGCATTGAAAATTACTCCCGTTATTTGTCTGGACGCGCGCCCGGTGAGCCGCCTCCTACCCTGTTGGACTATTTTCCTGCCGACGGTCTCTTGTTCATCGATGAGTCTCATGTCACAGTGTCCCAGATTGGCGCGATGTACAAAGGTGATAGATCGAGAAAGGAAACCTTGGTGGAGTACGGTTTTCGATTGCCTTCTGCGTTAGACAACAGACCGTTGAAGTTTGAAGAGTTTGAACAGATTTCTCCTCAAACCATTTACGTTTCCGCTACGCCGGGTGAATACGAACTAAAGAAATCTGACGGTGAAATAGTCGAGCAGGTGGTACGACCAACGGGCTTACTCGATCCCGAACTGGAAATACGACCTGTAGCTACTCAGGTAGACGATGTATTGTCTGAAATCCACAAACGGGTATTGGTGGATGAACGGGTATTGATTACCACGTTGACAAAACGCATGGCGGAAGACTTAAGCGAGTATTTGAACGAACACGGGGTAAAAGTTCGCTACCTTCATTCAGATATTGATACTGTGGAACGGATAGAAATTATTCGCGATTTACGCCTCGGAAAGTTCGATGTCTTGGTGGGAATTAACTTGCTGCGGGAAGGACTTGATATGCCTGAAGTTTCGCTGGTCGCCATCCTCGACGCAGACAAAGAGGGCTTTTTGCGTGCGGAGCGATCATTGATTCAAACCATTGGCCGTGCTGCCAGACATATTAATGGCAAGGCGATTATGTATGCCGATGTGATCACAAAATCAATGCAAAAAGCCATTGATGAGACAAACCGACGACGGGAAAAGCAGGAAGCGTTTAACAAAGTCAATGGACTTACGCCACAACGCTTAAACAAACCGATTACGGATATAATGGATTTAGGCGACAGTGCTCATCCTGCTTCCGGTAAGGTAAGGCTGCGAAAAGTCGCAGAGAAGAAAAAAGACTTACAAGTTGCCAGTGCTACCGAATTAATGGAAAAAATAGCAACACTGGAAAAGCAAATGTTCGAATTTGCAAGGGAGTTAGAGTTCGAAAAAGCGGCATCCATCCGAGACGATATAGAATCATTGCGCAAACAAGTCGTCGCCATTTCTTGAATGGCGACTCATTTCTACTGTCCTAAGAGGACAAGCATCTACCAAAATTTGGCTTTTAATCAAATTTTGCGCAAATAAACTTACAAAATAGCATTGTAATCCTACAAACAGTTACCTATTATGATGCTAAAGTATTTATAACTATACCTATAATCTTACGGATTGCGCCATGTTGAATCGTTTACAAGAGTCAGATATTAAGTTACTTCGAGTATTTTATGCTGTAGCCAGTTGTAATGGATTTACCGCAGCAGAGCCTGTATTGAGAATGCAACGGCCTAATATCAGTGCGGCTATAAAGAAGCTTGAAGAGCGCTTGGATTTAGTGTTGTGTCACCGGGGGCGTGGTGGCTTTCAAATGACCAAAGAAGGAGAAGTGGTCTTTCAGGAAACCAAACGAATTTTTAATGCGTTCGACAATTTTGTTTTCAACTTAAAATCACTCCATGACGATTATTCCGGTCATATAACACTGGTGTTGATGGCTGGCCTGCCTTTGTCAATGCACCTTGCGGTGAGCAAAGCTGTGAAGAGTACCATGAAGAAGTTTGATGATATTCACGTGAATATTCAAACCCGTTTGTATAATGAGGTTGAACATGTTGCCTTGTCAGGAGAATGTCATTTGGTCATTTCTACTTATGACATGGTGAAGCCGGAGTCGGTTACTTTTCATCCGGTAAACGTAACATGTTCAGGCCGCCTGTATTGCTCACCAACTCACCCTTTGGCAAAATATCGCGATACCGATTTACCCGAAGACGTGAAAATTGGTGAATACCCGGCGATTGGTATTTCCGGACTTTCCTCAGCGAATTATATCGAAGATGATCAGCGTCTGGCCATACAAACCTTTTCTGACTCGTTTGAAGCAGCACTTTCTGCCATTATGACTGGAGAATACATTGGTTTGTTACCGGATTATATTGCCAAAGAGCAGGGGGCTAGTTTAGGTCTTGTGCCCATAGCCAAAGGTAGCTTGTTTAATTTTGACCACGACTTATTTGTAATGAATGGCAAAAATACGCGGTTGAACCCGGTTCTTCGACACTGTATTAAAGAGTTGACTTACTTTATTTCTGAAAGCCAGAAATAGTTACATATTTAAAAGTAAAGCCCGCAAAGCGGGCTTTTGTGACTCAGGTTGTTTTATCTGTTAGTTGCGGGTCTCATATGTCAGAGGGTCAACGGATTGGTTATCGCGGAAGGCTTCTAGGCGCTCTTCACAGGCACCGCACTTGCCACACGCATGTTCACGTCCGTTGTAGCATGTCCAGCTTTTCCCATAATCGAGCCCCATTCTTAGGCCATCGGTGAGAATAGCGGTCTTACTTACCTCTAAATAGGGCGTTACTATTTCTACAGCTTCATAATTGGCGATGGCACACACGTCGTTCATTTTTTTTACAAACTCCGGCCGGCAGTCAGGGTAGATGGCGTGATCGCCAGAATGTGCGCCGTAATAAACCTTGCTGGCATTTTCACTCACGGCATAACCAACAGCTAGCGACAGCAGGATCATATTTCTGTTCGGCACCACGGTGGTTTTCATCGATGGCTCTTCATAGTGACCTTCTGGAACATCAATGTCGTCGGTGAGTGCAGAGCCGCCTACCAAGGTATTGATGGCCGAAATATCCACTACTTTGTGGGGCACGCCAAGTTCCTCGCATACCCTGGCGGCATAATCGATTTCTTTTTTGTGGCGCTGGCCGTAATTAAACGTCAGGGCGAGTGGTCGTTTACCATCTTCAATGGCTTTGTGTAAAACGGTAAAGGAATCCATTCCACCGGAGTAGATAACAACAACTTTTTCAGACATAAGTTCGTTTTTTTCGCGAAAAGATGACAGAATTTTATGTGATCCTTGATAAAATCCCAACCAGTATTAGCCAAAGGGCCACCACATTGCCAGAAAAAATGCTCAAAATTAACGAAATGTTCGAAACTATTCAGGGGGAAGGAGCACAAACTGGCGTGCCCTCCATATTTGTGCGCTTACAGGGTTGTCCGGTTGGATGTTCATGGTGTGATACAAAACACACCTGGACGCTTGACGATGCTTTTTTAACTACGGCAGATGCCGTAATGAGTAAAGGGCAGGAAGATGAATCCCACTTTACCGCGGATGAGTCGTCGTTGCTGGCATTGTTTCGACAACGGGGGTATACGGCCTCCCATGTGGTAATAACCGGTGGCGAGCCTTGTATGTACGACCTCAGGCCACTTACCGGTTTACTGCATAGCGAAGGCTACTCCACGCAAATAGAAACCAGCGGTACATTTGAAGTGTTGTGTAACGAGAAAACCTTCGTAACGGTATCACCTAAGGTGAACATGAAAGGAGGAATGCCAGTATTGACAAGCGCTTTAGACCGGGCAAATGAAATTAAGCATCCGGTTGCCATGCAAAAGCACGTTGATGAACTGGACGCCCTTTTACAAGGGGTTGCGGATTTGTCCGGCAAAACGGTGTGTCTTCAGCCTATCAGTCAGCAGGCTAGAGCCACAGAGCTGGCGATTACCACTTGTATTGCCAGAAACTGGCGTTTATCGTTACAAACTCATAAATATATTGGCATAGAGTGACTTATATGAAACCCATAGCGCGATGCGTAAAATGGAGTGCGGTAGCAGTCTGGTTTTGCTGCTTTTCTGCCCAGGCTGCGTTGTGGTCGATTACGTACCCAAGGCCAATCGACGACAAGGACCTGCGAACCGAGTACCCCTTGGCATTGTTGTCACTGGCATTGGAAAAAACTGGCGTAAAATACAGCTTGCTTCCCTCCGATAGGATCATGCTTCAAGGCAAGGCGCTGAGGCAGTTAAAAGAGAACAGAGAAATTAATATTGTGTGGAGTATGACAGATGCTCAGCGTGAGAAAGATCTGTTGCCTATTCGAATCCCACTAGCAAAGGGACTCATTGGCTGGCGGGTGTTTATTGTCAATGACACGAACAAAAGTGATTTTAGCCGCATTCGTGATAAAACCTCGTTGCTTCGCATGATCCCCGTTTCGGGGGAAGAATGGCCGGATACAAAAATTCTCCAGGCAAACGGCTTTAATGTATTTACTGTTCCTACCTACACTGATGCCTTTAACGTGATTGAAAATGGCGGAGCAGACTTTTTTCCCCGTTCTGTAATTGAAGTGCAAAACGAAATGGAAAGCGACGATTTCAGTGATCATCTCGTACTGGAAGACAATCTGGCAATTTATTATCCCACCGCTATGTATTTTTTCGTAAATAAGAGTAATCCCACACTGGCGAGGCTAATTGAAACCGGATTGCAGATGGCACTGGAAGACGGCTCTTTTGATGCGCTTTTCATGGCTACATACCAGGAAATACTTAACGCCATTAACTTGAACAGACGCAATATTATATCATTGGACAACCCATTGTTGCCGCCCTTAACACCCGTTGACGCCTCCGCTCTTTGGTATGCCCCGGCAAACATCAATGAAGAACCATAAAAGTATAAAAAAGCCCGGTTAGACCGGGCTTTTTTAAAACGATATCGCTAGTGGCTCTTGCCTGCGTGTACGTCCTTCATTGAACGACCCGATGGATCGGCATTGTTCTTAAAGCTTTCGTCCCACTCCAGAGCTTCAGCGGTACTACAGGCAATAGATTTACCGCCGGGTACGCAACGCGCAGCACTTTCCTGAGGGAAGTAGCTTTCAAAGATCGTACGGTAATAGTAACCTTCTTTGGTATCAGGCGTGTTAACCGGAAAACGAAACTCCGCAGTGGCCAATTGTTGATCTGTGACTTCCGTTTCAACAAAGTCGCGAATTGAATCAATCCAAGAATAGCCAACACCATCACCGAACTGTTCTTTTTGGCGCCAAAGTACCTCTGCTGGTAGTGTTTTTCCATCGTCGAAGGCTTTGCGTAAAATCCATTTTTCCATGCGACCATCTACACACATTTTGTCTTGTGGATTAAGACGCATAGCTACATCCATGAAGTTTTTATCGAGGAAAGGCACGCGGGCTTCTACGCCCCAAGCACTGGTAGCCTTGTTTGCACGAGCACAATCGAACATGTGCAGACGATCCAGTTTGCGCACAGTCTCTTCGTGAAACTCTTTGGCATTGGGGGCTTTGTGGAAATATAGATAGCCGCCAAATATTTCGTCAGATCCTTCACCGGATAACACCATTTTGATACCCATGGCTTTGATTTTGCGGGTCATGAGGTACATAGGGGTTGCGGCACGAATGGTGGTTGTGTCGTACGTTTCTAAATGATAGATAACGTCGCGAATAGCATCCAACCCTTCCTGGATAGTGAAATGAATCTCATGGTGTACAGTGCCGATCATCTCGGCGACTTGTTTAGCTGCTTTTAAATCCGGGGCACCTTCAAGACCTACGGCGAAACTGTGTAAACGAGGCCACCAAGCATCAGATTTATCTTCATCTTCCACTCGTTTGGCGACGTACTGTGCAGCCACGGCAGACACCAGAGATGAATCGAGACCACCGGATAACAACACGGCGTAAGGAACATCGGACATCATGTGCGATTTAACGGCTTTCTCAAACGCAATTTTGAGGTCGTCAAGATTGGTTTCGTTGTCTTTTACCGCGTCATAGTTCATCCAGTCGCGCTGATAGTATTTTGTCAGCTTGCCGGTTTTGCTCCACAGATAGTGACCGGGAGGAAATTCACTGATGGTTTTACATATGGGAGCCAGTGCTTTCATTTCAGATGACACGTAAAAATTGCCGTGCTCGTCGTAACCGGTATACAGCGGAATAATGCCGATGTGGTCGCGGGCAATGAGGTAGGCATCTTCTCTTTCATCGTAGAGGATGAACGCAAACATGCCTTCTAACTCATCGATAAACTCAACGCCCTTTTGTTCGTACAGGGGTAAAATGACCTCGCAGTCGGAGCGGGTTTTAAATGCATACGGCGTGTCGAGTTGCTGCGCGAGTTGTTTGTGATTGTAGATCTCACCGTTAACGGCCAGGATCTTCTGATTATCCTGGCTGATGAGCGGTTGCGCACCAGTGTCTACATCGACGATGGCCAACCGTTCATGGCACAGGATGGTATTGTCATTATTCCAGATACCCGACCAGTCAGGGCCGCGGTGACGCAGCAGCTTTGTATAATCTAGCGCTTGGGTTCTGAGTTCAGACACATCGGTTTTGATATCAAGGATACCGAAAATACCACACATAAAACGGGTTCTCTCTTGTGACTTGTTGAAAAAGGATTGTTTATTCTGTCCGGTCGCTTAACGCGGCCGCGGGTGAGACTTTATTGTTTTTTTGGGGTGCAAACTCCGCGTCTGTTGAATGTGCCAGTATGAGAAAAAATTGCAAGGATAAAGTGACCTGAAAAGCAAAATATCTCCGTATTTTGCAATTTAAAGATGACAATCTGACACTTTAGTGCGTAAATTGGGCAGTATTGGAGATATAAAGAGGTTTTCGCTGACTCTTGTGCGCATCGTCGATGCTTGTTTGCCGCAGCGCTTGGACGAGAAGAATAAAGCCATGCTAGCCCATCCACTGATTTAGCACTACATGGGTTTTTATTTTTACAATGTCGTCAATGGTATCAATATGTTCTCGAATTTCGTGTAAGCGCCGCATGGTCTGTGCTTTTATCAACACAATCAGGTCACATTCGCCGGTAACCCCATAGCAGGATACCACCTCTGGTATCGCGCGAAAATGCGGTACAACGTCGGCACAGCGCGCTCGCTTGTGCTGGATTTCAAGATAAGCAGAAACACCATCTTTTTGTGACTCCGAGAGCATCACCTGATAGCCCCGGATCACATTTGTTGATTCCAATTTGCGAATGCGTTCTGCTACCGCAGAACGCGACAACCCTACGTGCTCGGAAATAGCTGAAATACTGGCGCGGGCATTTTCTCTAAGTTGTGCGACAATGGCGTGATCAAATTTATCCATAGTGTGTCCGACTAATTGTTGGGAAATGTGAAATATGCCGTCAAAATGACGGCAAGAACACTCCCAATGCTCGTAAATAAACGCGTTCTGAAATGCCAAAAGCCAGTATATTATGCCGTGTTGCCTCGGGTTGCTACCGGATTTTACTTTTTAAGAATGTCATCGCCGATGGCGACGCAACATTGGGATCTGACTTTTTTGTTTTAATTTCAGTAAAGCCGGATCCTGCTTGTCGTGCTGCTCGCGGGTGTATTCGCGTTTAACAGGATTAATAAAAGGTATATGCAAAACAGTAGAAACAAGATAGGTCGTTGGCAGGGCGCCGGCCTACTCACCACCACTTTGCTGGGCACAAGTGTGTTCATTTTACCACAAATGACAATTAGCACAGCCGGACACTGGGCTATATTGAGTTGGATTTTACTCACCTTAGCAATTCTGCCGGTAGCCATGGTGTTTGCCAAGCTGTCGTCTTTATATCCACACGCTGGCGGGCCGGCATATTTCGTGGAAAAGGCATTTGGGAAATCCGCTGGACGAACCATTGGCTTACTTTTTTTGTTTGTCGTCCCCATCGGTGCACCCGCTGCCATTATTATGACTTACTGGTTTATTGACACCCTTTTTGGACTTTCACCACAATGGGCACTGCCAGTTCAACTGAGTATTATCGGCTTGTTGTTTTTGCTCAATTATCGGGGGATTCAGTTCTCAGCCACGCTGCAGCTCGTGTTGACGCTCCTCATTACACTGGTTGTTATTGCCATGCTGATTGGGCAGTCAGCCTTCGCTGAGACGCAAGTGTCTTTGCCCCAGAAAAATGTGTTTGTACTTGACCCGGTGCTTGCTGCAATGGGCCTGGCGTTTTGGAGCTTTCTGGGGATAGAAGCGATTTCACATCTGGCCGACGATTTTCAATCACCGCAGCGTGATTTGGTGCCTGCAATTATGACGGGTACCCTTCTGGTAGGGGCTATTTATTTGGGCTGTACCTATTTACTAATGGATGCACCAGCATCAGACTCACTGAGCATGGTAAGTGCTTTTGATTTCATATTTTCCGGTCACGGTGCTTATGTGATTGGTGCGTTGGGCGTAGCTGGCGGGTTGGCAACGGTGAACGTCTATACGGCCAGTTTGTCGCGCTTATTGTGGAGTTTGAGTAACGACAATGTATTGCCCAGTTTTTTCAGAACGGTCAATCGTCACGCTGTGCCGCAACGTGCATTGCAGTGTGTATTAATTGTCATGACTATTACCCTGGTTGTTACTCATTATGGCGCTCATGATCTGGAAGATCTCATTGGCTGGGTGAATGGCGTATTTGTACTGATATATCTGGCCAGCATGTTGGCAGCGGTGCGTTTGCTATCGCCTGGATATCGTCCGCTAGTTCTGTTCGGCTGTTTGTTTTGTGCCACTATTGCGGTGGGATTGGGAAGTAAAATGATTTATGCGTTAGGACTTTTTGCCGTATTTGCACCATTGTTATGGTACCAACAGCGTCATATACTGCCGCGATTAAACCGGAATGCCTAGTGCGCAGTAGAAAGACAAATTACAAATCAGGAAGAGCAGAAGCGTGAGCTTCTGCTCTGATTATATCACTGACGTTGAAATTCGCTGCTTTGATTCCATGCTGGCCACTTGTCAGCATTTGCTACGTCCACACCAACTTCGAACAACATTTGTGTGTCCTGCACCATGCCTGATAAATCCCATTCTTTGCGGAATTCATCACATACTTGATGATAACAACCGGTATCAATAACTTTCATTCGCTTGCGATATCGCGCGGTTTCTTCGTCCCAAGGTTCACTGCCTCCGTCCGCATACAGGGCCGGTATGCCTTTCTTAGCAAAACTAAAATGATCTGAGCGGTAGTAGTAGCCCGCTTCTGGGCGGTCTTCTTGTGTCAGGTATCGGCCTTGTGCCTTGGCAGCTTTTTCAAGGTAAACTTCCAATTCAGATTTTCCCATACCCACTACACTGACGTCTTTGGTTTTACCCAGCACATTCATGGCGTCCATATTGATATTGGCGACGGTTTTTGACAAAGGGATCACTGGGTGGTCTGCGTAATATTTAGAGCCCAGTAGCCCTTGTTCTTCAGCCGTAACAACGAGAAAGGTCACCGAGCGCGCGGGGGTGGGGTGCAAATTACTAAATGCCTGGGCCATCACGATGCTCGCTGCAGTGCCCGTAGCGTTGTCGCGAGCGCCATTGTAAATTTGATCGCCCTTTAGTGACGTGTCTTTGCCCAAGTGATCCCAGTGTGCAGTGTAAATCACGTGTTCATCGGGTTTTTCGGCACCCGGTAGGGTGGCAATCACGTTGTGACTAACAGATTTTTTAAAGGTGTTGTTTACAGTAACTGAAGCCGCCAATGGCAAGGATTTGTGATAGGGACCGGCCATCGCCGCGCGCTTTTCTTCGTCGAAGTTCAAACCTGCATCAGCAAAGACCTTTTTGGCCGCTTCCAGGGTTAACCACCCTTCAACGGCAACCCTGCTTGCACCAGCGTCTTGGGTAACTAAACCGTACTGCGAGCCGCTCCAACTGTTCGCCACCACAGACCATCCATAGGAAGCGGGGGCGGTTTCATGGACAATCAGTGCACCTGCTGCCCCTTGTCTGCTGGCTTCTTCATATTTATAGCTCCAGCGGCCATAATAGGTCATAGTAGTGCCTTGGAACTTGCCACTTGTTGGATTTTCAAATCCGGGGTCATTAACAAGAATAACCACCGTTTTTCCTTTCACATCCAAGCCTTCGTAGTCATTCCAATTGTATTCAGGGGCGTTCACGCCATATCCGACAAAGACTAACTCGCTGTCTTTCAACGACACTACGTTTTGCTCGCGTTTTGAAGATGCGACCATGTCATCTTTATACCTAAACGTATTACCACCTATGGTCATAGTCATATTTGGATCAGCGGTAATTTCCATCAACTCAACAGGTTGCAGGTAACTATCGCCGTTGCCCGGCTTAAGACCTGCGGCTTTAAACTGGGCAACCAGATAATCCAGGGTTTTTTCTTCGCCCGGAGAAGAAGGCGAACGGCCCTCAAACTCATCGGATGACAAGGTTTGTAGCGGGGATATAAAATCATCAACGGCAATACCTGAATAAATGGCGTCGAAGTTGGCGTTTGCAGTATCTCTGGCGCTATGCGGTGTAGTTTCTTTTGCATCTTTACATGCAGTAAGCCCCATTATGGAGCTGGAGATAAGCACGGGTAAAACTATTCTGAGGAGGATTTTTTTCAATGTTAGTCTCTTATTGTTTTACAATAGCGATCCAGTATAAATAATCCATCTCGTTGAACCAATACTTCGCCTATGAATTCTGCCGCAGAGAACTGGTTGTCTGCCATAAACGCGCCGTCACTTTCGCCACCTATAGCCAAGCTGTTGGCACAAACCGGGCTAACGGGTAACGCGGTATTTCCGGACACGGATATACTTAACGTATGCGTTAAAGCCTGGCATGGCAGTTGGCGAGGACCTATATTTCGCAAACAAGGTGATTTTGCTGAAACCGAGTCACGGTACTACGAGGTTATTATTGCCGAAGACGGCGTTGTACCAACTCGGGAGGCAAACTGGCACGACTTATTTAATGCGCTTATCTGGTTGCAGTTTCCGCTTACTAAACAATATCTCAATCAGTTACACGTTGATGACATTCGCCAGCATGGCGCCCACCCCAGAACTGCACGACGCAATCACATTACGCACTTTGACGAATGTGGCATAGTGCTGGCTGTGCCCACGGGGAAACTCAAGCAGGGCAATGAGCTATTGGCGGATTTAGCACTGCACAATTGGAAAGGCGCATTTGTTGACAAAAAAACAGCGTGGTTTGACGCATTGTTTCCAGTGATTTTTGGACATGCTAACCTGGAAATGCTGCTAACCCCCTTTATTGGCCTGACGGGTAAATGGTTGGCCGTGGTAGTGGATGACGATTTTGCTTCAATGTCCGGACATGAGCAAAGTCAGTGCCTGGATGTTGCTCTCAAGCAGCGTTGCCAGGCCCTGGGAGATTTCTTGCCTAAAGGTGTCCTTAAACCACTCCCAATTTTGGGTATACCCGGCTGGTACGATCTGCAAACCCCGGAATTTTATGACGATGACACTTATTTCCGACCGTTGCGTCGGGGAACGGGAGAGACGGTACAACTACCGTTGTTAGTCCCCCCTCCTACTAGAGATAATTAAAGCATTGCTATAACAAACCACAATCCGTAAAGCACAACAAACGGAGCAAGACTAACTATCCAGGCTTTTTTACGAGCAAAACCTGTCCACTGGTACACACCTACTGCAGTGAGATAGATCATCCAAATCATATCCAAACGGATTGATTCAGCGATGCGGAAGAAGTTTGATGTTGCAGAGACATCTAACAAATAAGCCAACGAAGCAATGTTGATATTTGTTGGTACAATTTGAGCTGTGTCTGCTGTTGCAAGCACTAGTAAAGATATTAGACTTGGAATAATACTGGGCAGAGAGACCCACCACATAAAGCCATACCAGTCTGTAAATCCTTGCACACATTTTTCGTCGTGTCGTGACATCAGGGTAAAATATGTAGCGTAAAGGGCGTTGATAAGCAGTATTACAACGAAAACCCCGATGGACGCGCCCCATTTCATTGCGCTTTGGTGGAGACTGTCTTTAAAGTTTTGCTGTTCCGCTGGGCTGACATCGGCCATGGTCGTTGACACCAGATAGTTTTTAAACCATTCAAAATCAACCATTTCATAATAGAGAAACAACGGCAGAATACTGAATGTGCAGACAACAAAGAAAGGTATCCAGGACCAGTTGTCTTTACCCGACAAGGTACTAAAAACCTGATTCGGCTTATAAAATACTTCTGTGATCGCCTGGAATGGGTTTGATGTTTCCTGCATGATACTGTTTTCCTTACTCACCTTTGATAGAAAGTTGTCTATTGAAATCGCGATGCTAATACCATAAAGCAAATCAGAACGCAGTGTATAGGCTGGTGTCGGAAATATTCTGTGTCATTTTATTTCTTGAGTTCGGGAATAAAACGCCATTACTCTTAACTACGCCAAAATAGTGCATGCTCTTTTGGTTTAGCCGAGAGTTTCGGCTATGCCGATGAATGAAGCCAATACCTAACAAAAACAAAGGAAAGGTAATGATTGACATTAGTCACCTGGCTAAGAAGTTTAAGGTGGAAAACCCCAAAAAGCTCAGCGAGCAGGAACGCCTGGACCCACGCTTAAATGGGAAGTATTTTCACTCTGTACAAGATGTTTCCTTACATTGTCACGGCGGTGAAGTCCTCGGGTTATTAGGCCCGAATGGGGCGGGGAAAACTACGACGTTACGCATGTTATCTACGGCCATTAAGCCTGATGCCGGCACGGTGACAATTGGCGGGGTTGACGTTCTGAATAGGCCCGTTGAAGCAAGAAAAAAAATTGGTTTTTTATCCGGCGCAACTGGTTTGTACGGACGTCTTACCGGACGGGAGAACATTGCGTATTTCGGGCAGTTACACGGGATGTCAGCAACGGCGATTGAGAAGCGCATTGATGAGTTGTCGACGATGCTCGATTTGGAGAGTTTCCTCGATCGTCGCTGTGAACATTTTTCTACCGGTATGAAACAGAAAACAGCCATAGCCCGAGCGGTAGTGCACGAACCACAAGTGGTTATTCTCGACGAGCCCACAACAGGTTTGGATATTATGGCAGCCCAAACGGTACTGGACTTTATCCGTACGCTGAAAGATCAAGGCGTGCCGGTAATATTTTCTACCCATCATCTTGAAGAAGTGTCTGAGTTGTGTGACAGAGTGTCGGTTATTAACCATGGTACCACCGCGTTTAATGACAGTTTCGAAACATTTCAATCGCTAGCTCCGGGCTCACTTAATCGCGCGTTTATGACGGCCCTAGAAGGAGTACAGTGAGTATGTGGCTGGTTTTTTTTAAAGAAGTAAAAGAACTTCTGCGAGATCGGAAGACCCTGTTTTTTATGGTCGCGTTACCAATATTGGTGTTTCCCCTGATCTTTGGCGTGGTGGCATATTTTTCTACCAAAGCGGTTCAGCAAGCAGAAAGCAAGGTGCTTGAGTATGTGCTGGTTGGGGGGGAGTATGCGCCGATGTTGTCGGAGGCCTTAGCCAATTCCGATGATTTCTCACTGGTAAAGCTGCCCGAGGGTAGCGATGTGACCCAGTGGATAAAAGAGGGGAGGGCCGATTTTGCACTGCAGGTACCGGATAGCTATGGTGACGACGTGCTGACAGACGGCCAAGTTACGCTCACTTTGTATTTAAATGATGCTGGGCTTAATCTGGTACAGCGCCGTTTAAACGCCATTGTCGATAAATTGAGCCAACAAAATCAACAACAGGCGTTCCTTGCCCTCAATCTCGATGAAAAACAGCAAATCGCACTGATGAACCCAATTGTCATAGATAAAGTGGACGTTGCCGACAAACGGGAAAACTGGGGAGAAAAAATAGGGGGCTTTGTTCCCTACCTTATCTTTATGCTCTGTTTGCAAGGGGCGATGATACCGGCCACAGATTTGGGGGCGGGAGAAAAAGAACGGGGGACATTGGAAACTTTGCTAATTTCTCCAATTGAACGGCACAAGTTGGTGCTTGGGAAGTTTCTAACCATCGCGCTTGCTGGTGTGACGTCAGCGTTGGTGACGGTGTGCAGTATGGCGGTATGGGGGATCGTACTTAGTCAAGGGATGGCTATTCAGTTGGTGGCCGAGTTCATGAGCGCGATAAGCTTGTTGGATTTTATCCTGATATTTTTCATGCTCATTCCCGTGGTGGCAATATTTTCTTCACTTCTGCTGAGCCTGTCTATTTATGCCCGTAGCTTTAAAGAAGCCCAGGGGTACATGACACCTATTTTCATGTTTACTGTCGTACCGGTTATTATGGCCATGTTACCCGGTGTAGAGTTAAAAGGGGGGTGGGCCTGGGTTCCCCTTACCAATGTTGCTCTGGCCATAAAAGAGTTGATAAAAGGCACGATGGACTATGTGCAACTGGTGGCTATTTTTGGTTCAACAGCACTTATTGCAGCATTGCTCATTGGCTTTTGTGTGCATTGGTTTAACAAGGAAAAAGTGTTATTCAGGTAGCGATTAAAATCTTCTAGTCAGAACATCGGTTGAGTCAATGTGATGATACTGGCGTCAGCGCCGGCATTATGCCGGCGCTGTTGGCTGTGAGAAATAGTTCTTAAAAGTAGGACCAGTTTAATAGGCACAATACAATAGCGCTGTAGGTTGCCGATATAGGTAAACCAATCTTTATAAAGTGCTTGAAGCGGTAATTAACGGCGTTAAAAACAAGCAGGTTTGTTTGATAACCATAGGGCGATATAAAGCTGGCACTTGCGGCAAAAGCCACTGCCAATGCGAACGGCATCAATGGCGCGCCGATTACATTTGCCACGCCATAGGCGAAGGGAAACATAAGTGCTGCGGCTGCATTATTGGTGACAAACTCGGTTAGTAAAAGGGTGCTCAAATAGATAATCACAAGAGCCGTGAACCAGTTTGTGCCAGACAAATAGGGCATGAGGAAATCAGTGCTAAGCGCAATAACTCCTGCATTCTCTAGCGCCGAAGCCAAACTTAATGCTCCCACAATTACGACGATTAAATTCAGTGGCATATTGCGTTTTATCTCTCCGTTACTGGTAACCTTTACGGCAACTAGTACGGCGGCAAAAAACAGTAAACCCAAACCCAGATCTATGACATCACCGGCGGACAACGCCACTGTGACGAGAAAACCTCCCATAGTGATCCATTCCTGGTAACCGCTGAGCGGGCGGGCAATTTTTTGCTCAGACAAAACAAAGAAATTTTTAGATAGATTTTGCCGGGTTTGGAAGTCAGGCCCCGTTGCCAATAATAAAAAATCACCCGCTTGCAGTTTTATTTCCCCTAACTTTCCTGAGAGTTGCTCGCCGTCGCGGCGGATGGCAACGACGGCAGCGTCAAAAAGAGCGCGAAAGCCAAGTGCTTTGATGGTCTGACCGATGATTTGTGCGCGGTTTGAGATGATAACTTCGGTGAGGTTTTCCCGCAAGATGCCATCGGCTTCAGCAAACATCGTCAGCCCTTTTATGTGACTTAGGCTATCGAGTTTTTGCACATTACCAGAGAAAATGAGTTTGTCTCCCTGATTGATAACAAACTCAGGTGTCACTGGAGTAATAAGTTGTCCGTCGCGCACTATCTCAACCAAAAAAAGCTCTGGTAGGTTTCGCAGGTGGTTTTCCTCAACGGTTTTACCTATGAGTTCAGACGCAGCGTCTACCTCGGCTTCTACAATATACTCCCGGTAGTTATTTTGTTTGTTGGCTATCTCGGGCAGCAAAGAAGTCAGTATAAACATCAAAAAACCGCAGCTCAGGCCAGCCACTAAACCGTAGAGTGTGAAATCCCAAAACGCAAACCCTGGATGGCCGTGTTCCTGTAAAAAAGAGTCAACAATCAGGTTCGTTGACGTCCCGATTAAGGTAACGGTACCACCCAGAATAGCTGAATATGAAAGGGGAATGAGTAACCGGGATGCGGGGTGGTACTGGTTTTGTTTTACCGGCCCAATGAGGCTGGCTACGATAGCAGTGTTGTTCAGTAAGGCAGAAGAGAAAAACGTCAGTCCAAATAATCGCCAGTAAGAGGCCGTAAAGTTTGGCGTAACTAACTTCCTGCCAAGTTGTTTAATCAGCGCCGTTTTGTCGATGGCGCTACTGACTAACAACAGTAAAATTAGAGTGATTAACCCTTTGTTAGTGAGGTTGTTGAGTACGTCGTCAAAGCTGAGTTGTTTACTTATTAACAGCAGCAGGACAGCCACGGCGAACACGGTCGATGGCCGCATATTTGACGCGATAAGAGCAAAAATGGTGCTGAAAAAAATCCCCAGCACCATGAGTTGGCTAACATCCATATGAACCGATGGGCCTCTTACAATTTAGAAATGTCTAGTGCATTCCAATGTGGGAAGTGCCTGCGAACAAGCTCGTTGAATTCCAGTTCAAACGCTGAGAATTCGGGCGATGCGTGTTGCGTGCCATCAGCCAGTTTATCGATAATCATTCCCGCACCTACCGTGCCATTGGTCAGACGGTCAATAACAATATACGCACCGGTAGCACGGTTGTTGTCGTAGTTGTCGCAGGCCACTTGTTGGGTAAACTTCAAGTCTACCACACCAATTTCATTTAGGTTTAAATGTGCAGCCTGGGTTTTTTCCAGGGTGTTAACATCGATCTGATATTCTACGTTAGCCACTGAGCCGGGTGTTGTCTTGGTTGCAAATTTGAAGATGTATTGCTTATTCGGCATCATAGGTTCTTCAGACATCCACACAAGGTGTGATTTAAACTGGTTGCCAAGCAGAGGCAAGTTGCCTGATTTTACAATCATGTCTCCGCGAGAAATATCGATCTCGTCTTCCAGTGTCAGCGTCACAGCTTGAGGTACGTATGCGCGATCCTGCTCACCGTCAAAGGTGACAATAGATTTAACCTTGGAGGTTTTCATAGAGGGTAGCGCCGTGATTTCATCACCAGGTACTACTTGGCCAGACACTACTGTGCCGGCAAAACCACGGAAATCCAGGTTCGGGCGGTTTACGTATTGAACGGGAAAGCGGAAGTCTTCAATGTTGGCGTCGCTACTAATTTCAATAGTTTCAAGCATTTCCATCAGAGGTTTTCCTTGGAACCAAGGCGATTTCTCACTCTTGTTAACGACGTTATCACCTTCCAAGGCAGAAATCGGGACAAATTGAATATCAGGAATGTTGAGATTTTCCGCAAACTTGAGAAAGTCCGCTTTGATGTCTTGATAAACTTTCTCACTAAAGTCCATCAAATCCATTTTGTTTACGGCAACAATTACGTGCTTGATACCCAATAAGCTGGCCAGGAATGAGTGGCGTCTGGTTTGCGTTTTAACACCTGCGCGGGCATCAACCATTAAAATTGCGAGGTCACAGGTTGACGCGCCGGTAACCATGTTACGGGTGTATTGCTCGTGTCCCGGAGTATCTGCAATGATAAATTTACGCTTATCTGTTGAAAAATAGCGGTATGCAACGTCAATGGTAATACCTTGTTCTCGCTCTGACTGCAATCCGTCTACCAGCAAAGCAAGGTCAACTTTGTCACCCGTTGTACCGACTTTCTTACTGTCTTTAGTAATCGCGGCCAATTGATCTTCATAGATCATTTTAGAGTCATGCAGCAGACGGCCGATGAGGGTACTTTTACCGTCGTCAACGCTACCACAGGTTAAAAAACGCAGCAGATCTTTCTGCTCGTGCTGCTCCAGATAAGCCAGTACGTCTTCTTTCAATAATTCGTTATCTACATTCATTGCGTTATGCGCTCACTAAGAAAAAGGGGTTCAGTACAGAATCTTTTTGATTATATGTCAGGTCAGGGGCATCAGTTGCTAACGGATTTGCCGCATCCAGTACAGTCACTTTAGCGCCAGCTGCAGTCGCAACAGCGTGTGCAGCGCCTGTATCCCATTCTGAAGTAGGGCCTAAACGAGGGTACAAATGGGCTTCACCAGAGGCGACAAGGCACAACTTTAACGAGCTACCCATGGCGACCAGTTCGGCTTCACCACCAAGCTGTTCCAGGAGGTTTTTGATCTCCGGGCTCTGGTGAGAACGGCTGCCAACCACTTTCCAGGTTTCACCTTCCAGGTGTTTTTTTGCACTGATTGGCGCCAGTGTACCGTCAGATTCCAACCAAGCACCTTTACCATCAATACCTATGTAAGTGCGTTTTAACACTGGTGCATACACCACACCCATCACTGGTTTGCCGCCATCAATAAGTGCAATGTTTACAGTGAATTCGCCATTTTTCTTGATAAATTCCTTTGTACCATCAAGGGGGTCAACCAACCAGTACTGGTTCCAGGTTTGTCTTTCTTCCCACGGGATGTCAGCTGACTCTTCAGACAGAATGGGTAAATCTGAAATAGTTTCCAGGCCAGCAACAATCACTTTGTGTGCTGCAAGATCTGCTTCGGTCAGCGGGCTGGTATCTTCTTTTTCATAAATGGCGAAATCTTTTTCGTAGATTTCCATAATTTTCGCACCGGCTTCTTTGCTGATGCTGACAATTTGTTCTGCTAATGGATCGGGTAATGCCATTACACAAGTCCTTTTTCTACAAGCATATTATACAAACGCTCCGCCGTATCTTCGGCAGGCTCGTCTTTATAAGTTAGATGAATTTCCGGGTTTTGCGGTGCTTCGTATGCCGAGGAGATACCGGTGAAATCTTTAATTTCACCCGCGCGGGCTTTTTTGTATAAACCCTTCGGGTCTCGCTGCTCACATACATCGAGTGGCACGTCAACAAATACTTCTACAAACTCACCTTCATCCAACAGTTTGCGACAATAGTCACGGTCAACCTGGAATGGAGAAATAAAAGCAGTTAAAACAATGACACCTGAATCGACAAAAAGCTTTGCTACTTCGCTAACACGGCGAATATTCTCCACCCGGTCTTTATCGCTAAACCCCAGGTCGCCACATAAACCGTGACGCACATTGTCACCGTCGAGGAGATAGGTGTGCTTTCCTTGCTCTTGGAATTTCTTTTCCAGCAGATTGGATAACGTCGACTTACCGGAGCCGCTGAACCCTGTGAGCCATAAAACACGAGGTGTTTGGCCCAGGCTATTCGCCCGTGACTGTTTGTTTACTTCGTGTTTATGCCAGACAATATTGGTCGACATCAGAAGTACCCTTCCATTTTCTTCTTCTCCATAGAACCCGCGCTATCGTGGTCGATAACCCGCCCTTGTCGCTCTGACGTTTTCGTCAGCAACATTTCCTGAATAACTTCAGGGAGTGTTGCAGCTGTGGATTCAACTGCGCCGGTCAATGGATAACAGCCCAGTGTACGGAAACGCACTGAACGCATTTGTGGTGTTTCACCTTCTTCCAATGGCATGCGATCGTCGTCAACCATGATCAAAACGCCATCGCGTTCTACCACCGGGCGAGGTTTCGCCAGATAAAGTTGGGGAATGTCGATGTTTTCCAGATAGATATATTGCCAGATATCCAGTTCTGTCCAGTTTGACATAGGGAATACGCGGATGCTTTCGCCTTTGTTTACCTGTGAATTGTAGATATTCCACAGCTCTGGACGTTGGTTTTTCGGATCCCAGCGGTGATTGCTGTCCCGGAAGGAATAGACCCGTTCTTTGGCCCGGGACTTTTCTTCATCTCGGCGGGCACCACCAAAGGCCGCGTCGAACTTATATTTGTTCAGCGCTTGCTTGAGTGCTGCCGTTTTCATGATATCGGTATGCTTGGCACTCCCGTGGCTAAAGGGCCCGATACCGGCATCGACACCTTCCTGATTGATGTGAACCAGCAGATCGAAACCGTGCTTCTTAGCTTGTTGATCACGAAATTCTATCATTTCGTGAAATTTCCAAGTGGTGTCTACGTGAAGTAGTGGGAATGGAATTTTACCTGGTGCAAAGGCTTTGCGAGCCAAATGAAGTAACACCGAGGAATCCTTTCCGACAGAATAAAGCATAACCGGGTTTTCAAATTCCGCAGCGACTTCGCGGAAAATGTGGATGCTCTCGGCTTCGAGTTGTTTCAAATGGGTAATAGACGGTATTTCTAAAGTCATTGTCGAGTCCGATAGTTGAGGTTTATATACTAAACAATTATATGTATAGAACCCTAACATATTTCAGCTTAAAAGTAGTATGCTAATTTGCTATACGAAATAGCCGTTTTATATCTTCGCAACTAAATTGTCATAAAAAAGCCGCGGTTAGGCGGCTTGACGACATTAGCGTGTAAATTCAGAGCAACAAAGCAATTGACACCACTGTGGCGTGAGCTTGTGTTGTGTTGCTAGTGGTTCATTTATGGGCACTTAATTGCTTTTTGAAGGCATCATAAATTTCAACGACGCCATTTCTAGGCGTGCCTGACTTACTCATCACCATAATGGTTATACTGGAGAGTATAAAACCGGGGACAATTTCATACATCCAGTTACTCAGGCTCTGCCCATCTATTTGCAAGGGAAGGTAGATCCACAGCAACACTGTTGCTGCACCCACAACCATGCCGCCGAGTGCTGCCCGCCGGGTCATGTCACGTTTAAATAAACTAAACAATACCAGCGGACCAAAAGCTGCGCCAAATCCCGCCCAGGCATTACTCACCAAAGACAATATGGTACTGTTTCGATCATACGCGAGATAGATGGCTACCAGTGCAACAATGACAACAGATAAACGGCCTGCAACAACCAGTTCGCGATCGGATGCATTGCGACGAAGGAAGGTCTGATAAAAGTCACTGGTTAATGAGCTTGATGTAACCAGCAATTGGGATGAGATGGTACTCATAATCGCGGCCAGAATTGCTGCAAGCAGAAAGCCGCCCACCAAGGGGTGGAACAGGAGCTGGGAGAGATAGATAAATACGGTTTCAGGATCAATTGATTCACCTTGTCGGGTGACAAAAGCGAGCCCGAACAAACCGGTCATGAGCGCGCCGACAATAGAGACCAGCATCCAGCTCATGCCAATGTTTCGCGCCTTGGGTACATCACTTACTGAACGAATTGCCATAAAGCGCACAATAATATGTGGCTGCCCAAAGTAACCAAGCCCCCAAGCCATTAGAGAAAGCATACCGATCAAAGACAGTGAGGAACCGGTTCTAGCGTCGGTAAACGGGCTAAACAGGGTGGGGTCAATGGCTTTGACGGCAGAAACGGCGTCACTCAATCCGCCGAGTTCGAAAATAACCACCGCTGGAACCATCACAAGGGATATAAACATAATACAGCCCTGCACAAAGTCGGTGATAGACACGGCCATAAAACCGCCAAACAGGGTGTAGGCCACAACTACGCCGGTCGTTACATAAAGACCGGTTTCGTAACTGAGGCCAAATGAGGTCTCAAAGAGCTTACCGCCGGCCACTACGCCAGACGAAGTATAAAGTGTGAAGAAAACAACGATGACTACTGACGCAATAACCCGAAGTATGTGAGAGTTATCAGCAAAGCGGTTTTCGAAATAATCCGGAAGTGTGACGGCGTTGTTGGCCATCTCGGTGTAAATGCGAAGGCGAGGAGCAACCAGCAGGTAATTGGCCAATGCGCCAAACACCAGGCCCACAGCAATCCAGCTCGCTGAAAGGCCTGACACATACATAGCACCTGGTAGCCCCATTAACATCCAACCGCTCATGTCTGATGCACCGGCGGAAAGTGCTGTAACCGCAGGCCCCAGTTGACGGCCTCCTAACATATAGCCTTCTACACTAGTGTCGGTTTGCTTAAATGAAAATAACCCTATTGCGAGCATTGCTGCAAAATAGATACCCAGAGAAATTAGGGTTTCAGTTGCCATAGTATTCCTTCCTGTCTTTTTGACCATGCTAACAGGAAGTGAGAAAGGTCTCTATGTCACTGTAAAAAAAGCGGAGAAGTGAGTGCGGGCTGAGATAAAACAGCAGTAACGATTTATTTGCCGTTACTGCTGTCTCTACTGAGAGTTATGCAGAAAAGGTAATACTTCGCTTCACTTTTTTCATTACCGGTTCAAGATCTGCGTTCTTGTCACCTACGACCATAATGTCAGCCTTCATCATCGACCAACTCTCGCCGTGATACTTTTCGTCGGAAAAGGAGTCTGGCATAGACATGCGGCCTTTATGAGGTACCACAAATACAGATACCTTCCCCTGCTCAGTATTCATGATGAGGTGTAATGTTAGTGTGGTATTTAAATGGCAATAATTCGCTACTGCCACGTCGCCGATAGGTGCGGAAAAGCTGCCGCCAAATCCAGCGAGCTTTGCATTGACTTGTTGCAACCCAACTTCCACCGGCAGGCCGGGTAATTCCATTTCCGCGTGGCGAACGTGAGCCAGCGCTTCACCGCCCATATCCACAGGCTGATACTGGTAAATGACAGTTCCTGTAATCCCGATCACAAAGGCTATAGATGCTGCCATGGCAATGAACCAACGGCTGCGTTTTTTGTGATGATTAAACTCGGCCGTCGCCTGCTGCCAGATGAGTTTATATGCCAAGTCGTCCGGCACAGGAACCTTCACAGCCTGACTGAGTTTTGCATCCAGCCCTTGGAGTGATGATTTAAGCTGCGCTTTTTCACTGTCTTGTCGGATGGCCTCTGTCACGTCTTTATCAGTCGTGTTTGGATCGGCGAAAACACGACGCCTGAATTCTAAATCATCCATTAGAACGACCTCTTAAATTGGTATCTTCTTGTCCCAGCATATCCCGGAGTTGATTACGTGCTCTGAACAAGCGTGTCATAACTGTATTTTTGTTTAAATCCAACTGTTGTGCTATCTCTTCACCGGTAAAACCGAAGATCAACTGCAAAATAAGCGGTTCTCTGTAATCGGTCGGCAATCGGCTTATTAAAATGCGCAATTCTTCGTGGTCACTTTCAGCGTTTGCGTGAAACGCATCGTCTGCAACATGCACATCATCTATATCCACCAGATCGAGCTGCTTGCGCTCAAATCGTCTGGCGTTTTCTCGCCTTACAATGGTAATGAGCCACGACTTTGCGGATTTTTCATCATTTAAAGAATCTAAAGATCGCCAGGCCCTCAAAAAAGTCTCCTGAACAATATCTTCTGCTATTGTGCTATCTCGGGTTAACCAATACGCATAGCGGTATATGTCGCCATGAAAAGCATGCACCAGTGCTTCGTACCGTTTTTGTTTTGCTCTCATGTCCGAATAGACCTGACTACTCATGAAAAAATTTCTCGAATATTTTTTTTAAGGGTAGAGCGCTACGCATTAAAAAGAAACTACAAAAAAGTATAATAAGCTATACAGAGAGAGGTTCATAAAGAAAAGCCACCGAGGAGTGGTGGCTTGATTTACATTACCTGGCTTGTCTGGCAATCCATCGGTCAATTTTCTCTTCTAATACTGATAAGGGGACTGGCCCGTCTTTTAGCACTTCGTCGTGAAACCCTGCATAAGTAAATTTCTCACCAAGAGTGGCTTGTGCCTTTTCCCGCAGTTCCATAATTTTTAGCTTGCCAATCATGTAAGCGGTAGCTTGGCCTGGCATAGCAATGTAGCGCTCAATTGCTTTAACTACATCCGGTTTGGGGTTGGGTGTGTTGACCAATAAATAGTCAATGGCTTGTTCGCGGGACCATTTTTTTGCGTGTATACCCGTATCTACTACTAGACGACAGGCTCGCCAAAGCTCCATCGCTAGACGGCCAAAATCTGAATAAGGATCTTTATAAAACCCCATGTCTTTAGCCAATTCTTCACTGTAGAGACCCCAACCCTCTGTGTAGGCGGTGGCACTGAGAAATTTCTGAAATTGTGGAATACCATCCAGTTCCTGAGCGATAGCTCGCTGCATATGATGCCCTGGAATGCCTTCGTGATATGCCAGTGCTTCTAATTGATAGGTTGGCATGGCACTCATATCGTACAGATTGGCGTAATAAATACCAGGTCGACTGCCGTCTGCTGAAGGGCTTTGATAAAATGCTTTACCGGCGGATTTTTCGCGGAAAGCCTCTACCCGTTTTACGATCATATCAGCTTCGGGGGTAAGGCCAAAGTATTCAGGTAACGCTTCACGCATTTTGTCTACCGCGGCTTTTGCTTCTTTTAAGTACGCAGCTCTGCCTTCATCGGTATTGGGGTAATAAAACTGTGGATCATTGCGCATAAAATCGAAAAATGCTGCTAAATCTCCATCGAAACCCACCTTGTCTTTAATGGCCGCCATGGATTTATGGATACGCGCTACATTATCAAGGCCAATCTGGTGGATTTCTTCTGCGGTTAAGTCTGTTGTAGTAAACCAGGCCAATCGATTGTTGTACCAGTTCTCGCCATCGGGGAGACGCCACACTCCATCGCCTTCCGGCGATAACGTTTGCTGATGAGAAAATTCGCTAATAAGCGCTAGATAAGCAGGTTTGACCGAGGTGACTAAGGCGGCTTTTGCTTCTCCGAGCAGGGTTTGCTTTTCAACTTCGTCAATGTCTAATTCGTTTATTTTGTTCTGTATATCTTTCCATAACGTGGAGGCGGTATCTGAGGTGTCGAACGGCGCACCAGTAATGACATTTGTCGCAGCGGCTATCATTTGGTCATAGGCCCATTTCGGTGGGTACACGCCTGCTTTTTCGCGGTTCTGCATTTGTACTATTAGCTGGTCGAAATAGCTTGAGACGTTATCCAGTCGCGAAATGTATGCTTTCGCGTCACTCACATTGCTTACGCGGTGTATGTTAATGAGAAAACTGGGCACAGACGTGTGTGCGGCACGAAACTGATGAACAATATAGTGATGATAGCGAAACGGTTCATTTTCGAGATCCCGTTCAATACCCATTTTGTAGAGGCGTATACTGAGCTTTTCTTGTTCACTAAGTTGGTTCGTATCAAAGCTCTCAAGGGTGTGGAGACGATTTTTCTTTAACGCAAGAGTTTGTTCGTGATGTTCGTCACTGATGTCATCCCATTCTCCGTAGTTCCATTTCTTGCCAAGATAACTCTGGAACATCGGTGAGCGTTTTAAATCTTCTTCAAAAGTACGTTCGAAAAAGGCATTCAGTCTTTCAGATTCCGTTTGATTGGCAACCGGGCCCTGCCCTTCGGTAGGGGCGGGGGCTGATACCTGCTCTTTAGGTGCAGGAGAGCAGGCGCAAAGGCCTGCAAAGATTACTGTCAGTGTGGTTAGTTTTGTCGCAAGATGTTGCATCAAATGTGTCTCCCTGTCTTATTGTGTTTATAGTTACGGAAGACACCAGATTTAAGATGCAAGGCCTTCCGGATAAAGTGGAGGAAGTGATGTTGATGTCGTTGAATGCTTATCCAACTGCGAACGCACTTCGTTCACTCTCTTTAACAGACCCTTTCTATCCCACTGTGAGGGGGCGTTGCCATACTGACTCGACAGCATAACGTCAATTTGCGGTTGAAGGCAGGCCGTGTCTGGAAAGTTATCCGGACGACTGCAATCAGTGGCGTTGGGAAATCGCGTTGCCAGCCAACTGGCAAGGGCCTGTTGAATCTGTCCGGCTGTGCCCACTTCAATGGCTTTGGTTAACGCAGTAAAGCGTTGTGTTTCGTCACCTTGGTGGCTTGCCAATGAGTCGGTCGACGCTGGAATCGTTGAGCTTTGGCGTTTGCGGTACCATAGCACGGTAGCTCCCCATCCAATCAGGGTAAGTATCCACACCGCCAGTAAGCTCCAGGTCAGACCCCGATGCCACTCAGTTGGAGGAGCTGTAATTGGCGATGCCTCACTGGCCGGAGTTTTAATATTGCCGTTGTCACTTGCTGTCAATGGCTGGGGGATCTGGTCAATCTGATTTGCTGGTGCATCGGCAGCTGGCAGAACGGATATGCTGCGGGCCGGAAGCGTTGCGTACTCAGTCTGGCCGGTTAGCACGTTAAACCAAGGTACGGTGATCTCTGGTAAAACGACATTACCGGGCTGGGTAGGGATCATGGCCAAAGACTCGACCCGTTGTGCTATGAGCGTATGGTTTTTATTTACCGTTGCCGTATTTGCCTGGTCGGGATATAGCTTAAAGCTCGGCGGATAGTGCTGAGGTAATGCCGGTAATTGTTCTTCCACAACGCCCATTGCCGTGAGCGTGATGGTTCGCGTAATTGGCTCTCCCACCGTAAAGGCGTCGGGTTGTGGCCACTCTTCATTCAATGTGACATATTCGCTGGGCAGCCAAGGGTAGTCTATGTCGGCGGGAATTGGCTTCACTGTAATGGTAATGTCTGGCCCTAGTCGGTTTATCTGTTTGGTGCGGTTAAAAAAACCGAATCTGGCATTGGGGTCGTTAACCATCACCTCACCGGAAAATACTGGCCCTCGAAGGGTGAATGTACCCGATGCCTGTGGCACAACAGCAAAGGTGCGTTCAATGACCTGGTAGCGTTTGCCGTTGACAATGTCGGTGTACTGTTTGTCGTCACCTAACTGTTGGATTTGTGCGCCTTCTAATTCAGGTGCCTGCAAACTTCCGCGCTCGATGTTGGTGGCGAGGTACAACTTTGCGGTGTACAACAGCTGCTGCTGTAGATACACCTGGTGAGTGTCTATATCCGTTGTGACATAGTAATCTCTGGCGGTTTTTGCGCTACCCGCAGTTACAGGAATGACATTAACGGTAATGGGGCGAGTTTGTTTGCCTTCCACAGTGAGGGCGGGAATCGTAAAGTTCCCTTCGCCGCGGGGAAACAGTGTCGTTGTCCAAGTGGTGGTTTCTTCCTTGTCAAAATTGATGATGCGGGTTTGCGTGCTGACAGACGTTCTGCCAACTACAAAATCCTTTAGTAGTGGCGAGCTGTCAAATGCATCACGCTCAGGGTCTCCGTGGGCAACGACTGTGAGTTGTATGGCTTCGTCCACCATGACTGGATTCTTATCTATGGTTGCCTCTACCCGTTCCACATCAGCAAAAGCCGAAGATGCACTCAGGCATATTAATAAACTTAATATTGAATAAAAGCGTTTCATTACCAATCACTCCGGTTTGAAGGCGGACCCTGTCTGCGACGTTTTTGTGCTTCTAATTGCATTTTTCGCTTTAGCAGAAAAGCTGGATCATCCGGTATTTTTTTCATCATATTTTCCAACCGCTGCATTTTTTCTTTTTCTTCATCAGTAAGTTCATCGGCTTGGCTTTGGGCAATTTGCTCGGTTTTTTCCTCATTTGATGGTTCTTGTTTGGCGTCGGTATCTTTATTTTTATCTGTATCTGACGGTTGTTCAGCCTCATGCTGAGATTGCTCATTCGGGCGTTGATCCTGATGGCTCTCATCGCCGGCGTTTTGTTGTGATTGTTCGTCGGGTTGTTGAGTTTGCTGACTGTCGTTCTGATTTCCCTGTTGCGGATTCTGATCGCCCTGTTGATCTTGTCCGTTCTGTTGATTTTGTTCGTCCTGCTGGTTTTGCTGGTTTTGCTCGCCTTGATCGTCGCCTTGTTGTTGTTCCTGCTGTTTTTTGAGCGTTTCGAGAAGAGCTTTATTCGCCGCCGCGTCAGCGTGCTCAGGGTCTTGTTCCAATACGGCATCATAGCGGGCAATCGCGTCGTCATATTCACCTAATTGCGCCAGTGCATTGCCTTGGTTATACAAGGCTTCCGGTGTGTTTGATGAAGAGAATGCGTCCAAGGCTGCGGCAAAGTTACCCGCTTCGTATTCGGCTGCACCACGCCATTGAGGATCGACAAAGGTTTCCGCAGCCTGGTTGTAATCTTCCGCTTCATACGCCGCCATGCCCTGTTGATCCCGGTTGAGGAATGGGCGTTTAAACCAAGGCGTATGTGCTTGTTGTTCTGAAGATATCTGCTCGGTACTTGTTTGTGCCAGTGCCTGTTGTGGCGACCACAACGTCATTGGTGCAACCAGGAACACGGCGATAATACCACGTCTGAAAACACTCGCGGCAAACGGCAATACAAGAAGCAATAGCCAAGGACCGAGTTCTTCCCACTGGTCGCCATTTGCAGAAGTCTTTTCATCAGTGGCTTTAGCATCAGCGGCAAAGCCAGATCGCGCTATTAAACGCTTTACGTCAGTGTCGTCGGAGCTGATAGATGAAAAGACACCGCCGGATTGGCGAGCAAGGGATTGTAACGCCGAATCCTGTAGTTTTGGGATAACGATTTGACCTCGCTGATCTTTTACCAGCTCACCATCCAAACGGCGGATTGGGGCGCCATCTTTTGTGCCAACACCCAGTATATTTACGGTGTAAGGCATATCGCTAATCAATGTTGAGAGGTCGCGTTGCTGCTCCCGATCGATACCGTCAGTTATCCAGAAAATGGTGCCTTTCTGATAACCTGCATTTTCCAGTAATGCTTGTGCTTCCGCGAGGCCTCGATAAGCATCACTGCCAGTAACCGGCATAATTTCTGGGCTCAGGCTGGGTAATAGAGCAACGAGATTACTGGCATCTGTGGTGAGAGGGCTGATAGTAAAGGCATCGCCGGCGTAAGCTACCAAGCCGGTTTCTCCTTCGCTAATACCCTTTACAATGTCTATAGCTTTATATTTCGCACGGGTTAACCGATCAGGGGTGATATCGGTGGCACGCATTGACAGTGACATGTCGATAACAATAACCTGGCCTTCCTGAACCTGAAAAACAGGTTGGGGTAAGCGTTGCCAGGTAGGGCCTGCAAGGGCGGTGGTTGCCAACAACCACCCAAACATCAACAGACCGAGTAAGCCGTTGCCGGATTTTTCAATTTGTCCGGAAACCAGATGGTTGTATAGGTGCGAGGCGATAACACTTTGCCAACCGGAATGGGTTTTCTTTACTTGTCTGATGTAGAATACGAGTAACACTAACGGGATCAGTGCGAGAAACCACAAGGGCCGTAAAAAGTGAAAATCAGCAATGGGCAAATCTGTCATTGTGTCTCCCCTTTGCGTAAATGTCTGACTTTAAAACGTAAATTCTGACCTGCGTAGAGCAGTGCCGGGATGAGGCTCAACAGCAAAGCCACCGTTAGCGGCCAATAGAAGAGCGCGGTTTGTGGCCGCATTTTTCTTGCTTCCCCTTCGATGGGTTCTAGTTTGTCTAAGGTGAGGTAAATGGCTTCCAGTTCTTGCGCATTTCTCGCTCTAAAGTACTGCCCATTGGTAGATTCGGCCAAATCCGTTAACATTTTTTCATCGAGCTCCTGGGAAGGATTTACCTGCCTGCTGCCGAAAAAGCTGCGGATCATCATTTTGTCTGCACCTACCCCTATCGTGTATAGCGTCGCTCCGCTCTCAATAGCGAGTTCTTTGGCTTGTTCGGGACTAATGTTGCCGGCGGTGTTCTGACCGTCGGTAAGCAGAATGACCACATTATTTGAGTTTTCACGTTTTTTAAAACGCTTCACAGCCAAGCCTATGGCATCGCCAATTGCCGTTTGCTCTCCCACCAGGCCAATGACGGATTCATCGAGTAGGGTAGCTACGGTTTCCCTGTCATAGGTGAGTGGAGCCTGCAAATAGGCAGTATCAGCAAACAGAATTAAGCCCAGGCGGTCACCTACCCGACGTTTAATGAAATCATTGAGTACAGATTTAATCATGGTGAGCCTGTTAACCTGGCGGCCGTTAATTTCCATATCGTCAATTTTCATGCTGCCGGACAGATCCACTGCTAACATAAGTTCACGCCCTTCATTGGGAATACTCACCGGTTCTCCTAACCATTGTGGGCGGGCTGCAGCCGCGAGAAGACATACCCATACCAGTGTGGCACACAGCAATAACCACCGCGACCGTTTCTGAGTGTGACCTACGAGTGCGTCCGAGGGCATGAGTGAAGGCAGCCGAAGCGCCGCACCTCCGGAACGCTCAATACGCGGTAAAAAATAAAACACGACAGGTAAGGGGAGCGCGAACCATACCCACCACCAGGCAAATTCAAACACGCTTACTACTCCCTACTGGGTTACTAGTGGCTAAAGCTGACATGTCTGCTTTTTTTATCCAGGTTAAAACGGCTTGCTGAAATTGTGCGTTTTGGGCTGAGGTTGCTGATTTTTCCGTATACAGTAATGTTTGCATAGCAACCAAGTCGTTACGCACCTTATCCGCAGTACGAGTGTCTACGACGCGGAGCAAATAGGCTATCCAGGTTTCGCCACTTATTTTAGCAACCGTCGAAGCGGTGCCGTAGTGAATACAAAAACGTTTAAGTACCTGATTGAGCTGACTTGCCACATGATTGCTGTGAATATCAAGACGGTTGACTGTTTTTATGGCTTGTCGTTTTGCGCGATTAAAGCGGATTTTGCGGTATCCGTAATACACCAGCCCACTAACTAGCAGCACAATCAGTGCTAAAAGTAACCACCATCCCCAGGCGAGGGGCCAGGCGTTTACGGTGTCGGGGGTGTGAATGCTATGCAGTTGCGACAGAGGATTATCATTCATCTGTGGCTACTCCGAAAAATTCCGGTTTGGGCATCTAAGGGCTCGCTGGAAGATATATCGTGATGAACAATTCGCGCTTGTTTGAAACGCTGGTTTAATGCCGATGTTATGTTAGCTCGCCAGGCTTCATATCGTTGGGAAAGTGTTTTATCACCTAACTGCCATTGCTGGGTTTGTTGACCATCGGTAACGCTGACCTGTTGTGAAACGGCCATTTCAGGTAATGTGGTTTCCAATGGGTCGTAAACGCGAATGGCATGTACTTCGCAGTGTCGGGCTAATTGAGTAAGGTGTTGTTCCACCTGGGGTTGCATAGTTTGAAAATCGGAAATCAAATAAACTAAGCTGCCCGGCTTGGCCAGTCGTCTTAGTCGCTGGCAGGCGTCGCCTAACGCTGCGGGGTTAGGGGTGGTAACTGGCATGGTCTGAATACGCTGCAACTGGTGACACAATGATAGTACAGCCCTTTTTCTCGACAGGGGTTTGCATTCACGATGCATAGTATCATTGAATATCAGTGCGCCGACTTTATCACCCCGTTCCGACGCTGCCCAACTCAACATTGCTGCGATATGGGCAGCCTGAACACTTTTGAGTAACAGTTGAGAGCCAAATTGCATCGGATAGCTTAAATCACACAGAATGAAAACGGGTCTTTCTCGCTCTTCACGGTAAATTTTGGTGTGGGTTTTACCCGTTCTGGCTGTTACTCGCCAGTCGATGGCCCTAATGTCATCGCCGGGAAGATAGTGCCTCGCTTCGTCAAATTCCATACCGCGACCTTTGGCGCGTGTCAGATACGCCCCGGACATTATCGCCTTTGGCGGCGATAACGGTTTGAGGTTTATTTGTCTGGCGAGTTGCTGATAGCGGACCAGTTCGGGTAATCCAACTCTGATCCCATCAGACTTAAGGTTGCGCAAAATACTGGTGTGATTATGCATGGCGTTACGGCACTGGAACCAGGTTTAAGATGTTGTCGAGCACCTGATCCACGGTAACGCCTTCTGCTTCCGCTTCATAAGACAAGATAATGCGATGCCTCAGTACTGTATGCATCACCGACTGAATATCATCAGGACCGACAAAATCCCTGCCGGCCAGCCACGCGTGAGCTCGCGCGCAGCGGTCTAACGCAATGGTTGCACGGGGACTTACGCCAAAGGCAATCCAGTCTGCCATTTTTGGGTCATAGGCCGCGGGATTGCGGGTAGCAATAATCAGTTGAACTAAGTAGTTTTCCAGTTCAGGCGACATGTGTAATGCCAATGCTTCCCGACGGGCTTTGAAAATATCGTCCTGGCTCAGTGTCGGCGGTGTCGCAGTAGATGTTTTCAATTCTTCGTCACGGGTAAGACGAAGGATAGATAATTCTGTGTCTACGCCGGGATAATCAATGGTGACATGCATGAGAAAACGGTCTAACTGTGCTTCGGGAAGCGGGTATGTGCCTTCTTGTTCTAAGGGGTTCTGTGTTGCCATAACCAAAAACAGGGGGGAGAGCTGATAAGTTTTATTTCCAACTGTGATTTGTCTCTCCGCCATCGCTTCAAGCAACGCAGATTGTACTTTTGCCGGCGCGCGATTGATTTCGTCGGCCAACACCAGATTGTGAAACAACGGACCTTGCTGAAATACGAACTCACCGGTTTCCGGGCGATAGATATCGGTACCGGTAAGATCGGCCGGAAGTAGATCAGGCGTAAACTGAACCCGGTGAAAATCGCCGTCGATGCCATTGGCAAGGGCGTTTATAGCCCGGGTTTTTGCCAGCCCAGGAGGACCTTCAACCAACATATGGCCGTCGGCAAGCAGAGCGATAAGCAAACTTTTGGTGAGACCGGACTGGCCAATGATTTGTGAATCCAAGTACGTGTGAAGGTCTCTAAACTGCTCTGCTAACATAGTGATGTAATCCACTTTCTTTTCGTTAATGTAAACCTGGTTAATTCCAGCGCTCGAAAGTTCGCCGCTGTGCCGTTACTTACAGGCAAATGACAATACCCTGTCAATATATTAGGGCTAGTGTCAGAGGTTCAAGGTAAAATATGCAAAATTTTATTCTCATTTGAATAATGGTCTGCGTGAATGAGTCACGCAGTAATTGCCTGATCTTGAACATATTTGTAAGGTAAAAAAGTAAAAAGTTCCTACTGTAACGCTAAAACGACTATATACAGGGATGAATTCACCCATGGCTTTATTTGCTATTTGGTTCATAGTTTGTAAAAATCTCATACTTTACAGGTCAGACCACTTGGGTCTTATTACTTTAGGTGCAATATGACAGCTAAACAATCAGTCACAACCAGAAACGGTGACAGAATCGCGATTGTCGCGGGTTTGCGTACGCCTTTCGCTAAAATGGCAACGTATTTTCACGGTGTTCCAGCGTTAGATCTGGGCAAAATGGTGGTTAATGAACTGCTTATCAGAAACGGTGTTGCGCCTGGCTTGATAGATCAAGTGGTGTACGGTCAGGTAGTGCAAATGCCGGAAGCGCCGAACATTGCCCGTGAAATTGTATTGGGCACGGGCATGAGCGTACACACGGATGCGTACAGCGTGTCCAGAGCCTGCGCTACGAGTTTTCAAAGCACTGTGAATATTGCTGAGAGCATGATGGCAGGCACAGTTGAAGTGGGTGTGGCTGGCGGAGCAGACTCCACGTCAGTGTCACCCATAGGAGTATCTAAAAATCTTGCGCGAGCTTTAGTAGACCTGCAAAAGGCGAAAACGCTGGGGCAGAAGTGGGGTATCGTCAAGCGTCTTGGCTTGAAAGATCTCATGCCGGTACCACCTGCTGTTGCCGAATATTCAACGGGGTTGTCTATGGGGCAAACGGCAGAGCAAATGGCGAAAAGTCACGGGATAAGTCGAAAAGCTCAGGATGAACTCGCTCACCGTTCCCATTCACGGGCAGCACAGAGTTGGAATGAAGGAAAGTTGGACAACGAAGTGATGACTGCATATGCCGAACCATTCAAAGGGGCGCTGGGCAAAGACAACAATGTGCGTTTTGATTCAAAAGTGGAAGGCTACGCCAAATTGCGCCCGGTTTTTGATAAAAAATACGGCACTGTAACGGCTGCTAATGCTACGCCGCTTACCGACGGTGCTTCTGCGGTACTGATGATGACTGAGAGCAAGGCGAAAGCCCTTGGCTATAAACCCCTCGGGTACATTCGCAGTTATGCTTTTTCTGCCATTGACGTATGGGAAGACATGCTTATGGGGCCGTCCTATGCAACACCTGTTGCGTTAGACAGGGCGGGAATGACGCTCAAAGACCTAACCCTGATTGAGATGCACGAGGCCTTCGCAGCCCAAACCTTGGCTAACGTAAAAATGTTTGCCAGTGACAAATTTGCTAAAGAAAAGCTGGGCCGAGATAAGGCGACCGGTGAAATTGATATGGACAAATTTAATGTGATGGGGAGTTCCATAGCGTACGGGCATCCTTTTGCAGCTACTGGTACGCGCATGATTACGCAAATGTTAAACGAACTTAACCGTCGCGGTGGCGGCACTGGCCTGGTAACCGCTTGTGCAGCTGGTGGCTTGGGTGCAGCCATGATTGTGGAGACCGAATAATGACACAGCAAGACCAACAGAATACACACGTGAATGAACAAAACGCAGGCGCTTTTACGCTGACCCGTCAGGACAATGGTGTCGCGATCTTAACCATGGATGTACCTGGTGAATCGATGAACACCTTAAAGGCGGAATTTGGCGATGAGATCACCGCCATGCTGGATGAAATTGAGGCTGATTCTTCTATTAAGGGTGTAGTACTGACAAGTGGTAAATCGTCTTCATTTGTTGCCGGGGCTGATATTTCCATGTTGGCGGCCTGTGAGACCGAAGCTGATGCCCGCGCGTTGGCTGTAGGTGGTCAAAATGTGTTTGATCGCATTGAAAGGATGGCCGCTACCTTTGTCGCTGCAATACACGGTCCCGCGCTGGGGGGAGGGTTAGAGCTGGCACTGGCGTGTCACTATCGAATTTGTAGCGATTCTCCAAAAACGCAACTGGGGCTTCCGGAAGTACAGTTGGGCCTGTTGCCAGGTAGCGGCGGTACCCAACGCCTGCCTCGTCTTATTGGTATTCAGCAAGCGATGAAGATGATGCTTACCGGCGCGCCAGCCCGGGCGAAACAAGCGAAGAAATATGGCATTGTGGATGACATGGTACCTCTCAGCGTGCTGATTGATGTGGCTGAGCAATTTGCATTGAAAGCTAAGCCCCGTCGGGAAGCTCCGCAAAAAGGATTGATGAACAAATTGCTGGAGCAAAACAGCTACGGCCGTAACGTGATGTTTAAAAAAGCCAGAGAGCAAACCTTTGCGAAAACCAAGGGGAATTATCCTGCGCCTGGGATGATCATCGATGTTATAGAAACTGGCATGAATGAAGGTATTCAGGCAGGTTTAGAGGCTGAAGCAACTGCCTTTGGCAAGTTGGTAATGACACCTGAATCTTTCCAATTACGTCAAATTTTCTTCGCCACGACAGACATGAAAAAAGAACACGGTGTAGAAGGTGTCAAACCGGAGAAAGTGAATAAGGTGGGTATTCTCGGCGGCGGCCTGATGGGCGGGGGAATCGCTTATGTAACCGCTACGAAAGCGGGTGTTCCCGTGCGAATAAAAGACGTTCGCGAGGAAGGTATTGCCAATGCCATGAAATACAGTTTCGACATTTTAAATAAGAAAGTTAAAAAGCGTTTTATGCGCAAAAGTGAAATGCAAAAGCAATTGTCGTTGCTAACCGGTAGCCTTGATTACAGTGGTTTTCAAGATGCCGATATGGTGATAGAAGCAGTATTCGAAGACGTGGAACTTAAACAGCAGATGGTCAGTGACGTTGAAAGTCACGCTAGCGAAAAGACGATTTTTGCCTCAAATACGTCTTCCATACCTATTACAGATATAGCTGCAAAAGCGGCAAGACCGGAAAATGTCATCGGTCTGCATTACTTTTCTCCGGTGGATAAAATGCCCTTGGCCGAAGTGATTGCCCATGAGAAAACCTCTGATGCAACCATTTCAACCACGGTAGAGTTTGCTCGCAAGCAAGGTAAGACACCGGTAGTAGTTAAAGATGGCGCTGGCTTCTATGTGAATCGCATTTTGGCGCCTTATATGAATGAGGCGGCCAGTTTATTACTTGCCGGTGAGCCAGTTGAGCATATTGATAAATCGCTGGTGAAATTTGGATTCCCAGTGGGGCCCGTGAAACTCCTCGATGAAGTTGGTATTGACGTTGGTACTAAAATTATTCCATTCCTCGTAGAGCAGTTCGGCAGTCGCTTTGAAGCACCTGCTGCTTTCGACAAAGTATTGGCTGATGGCAGAAAAGGCAAAAAGAACGGCAAAGGATTTTACGTTTACGAAGGCAAGAAACCAGGCAAAGACGTTGATGAGAGCATCTATCCCATCTTAGGCGTCGCGCCCTCTTCTCGCCTGAGTGAAAAAAACGTGGCTGAACGCTGTGTAATGATGATGCTTAACGAAGCTGCCAGGTGCTTAGACGAAGGTGTCATCAGAAATGCAAGAGACGGTGACATTGGCGCTATTTTTGGTATTGGTTTTCCGCCATTCCTTGGAGGGCCTTTCCGTTATATGGATAGCCTTGGCATTCAACACATTGTGGATACACTATCGACGCTGGCTCAAAATACTGATGAGAAGTTTGCACCAGCAGCATGTTTGCAACGTATGGCAAAAGAAAACAAAACTTTTTATTAATGTTTACAAAGTGTTAAAAGGCCGGGCTTGTCCCGGTTTTTTTCTATTTATATCGAGTATAACTGGCATTTTACAACTATCTGAGTACAATTTATCCGGCTTGATTAAATAGTAGTCAATAATTTGGCGCTAAATTCGAAGGGTATTTTACATGGGTGTTGTGGTTCTACTTTTTTTGGTTTTTTCTTTATGCGCTTTGCTTTTTTATGTAGAAGCCATGCGGTGCGGTATGAATGCGAAAAAGTGGGCATTAGCTGGTTTGGTATTCGGGCCAGTGTTGTTTCCCATGTTTAATATGAAGCGTTACCTGTTATGGCGACAATGCGTAGGCTATGGCGGGCCGCTGTTTTCTGCCTGACCTTCAGGGGCGGAAAAAAGAAAAGCCAGTCTCAGAGACTGGCTTTTTGGTATAGGAATCTTCACGCTTATTTAATCTCACAAGCGTTTAAGCGAGAGCATGGCTTCACTTTCTGTAATTGTGTGGTTGCTTCCTGTTGCTTGTCTATTGGCTTTGCGCCTTCTTCAGCTGTCGTTACAGGAGCCGTTGTTGAAAGTACCAGTGCTACAGCATACGCTTTTAACATTGTTAATATCCTCTGATTTTTTATAGTTGAACAAACAACACATTTTTTATTTTGTGTCGTTAAGGATTTAGCGATATGCGTGCCAATCTAAGCCTAAAGTCTAAATAAATTTAAAAATTAATTATAAATCAATAATTTAATTGGTTTTATCTGATTGGGGTTTTCGTTGTATACCAAATAAGTCGTAAAGTACGGAGAAGGGTGTCAGAAGTTTGACTTTAGTATGAGTTTTGCCCGATTAAATTGTAAAGCTTTTGATTTTCTTGAAGTAATTTTTCAAAGCGTTCTGCGTTTAGCGGTTTACTGTACAGATAGCCTTGGAGCATTTCACATTCGTAGCGACGTAAAATAGTAAGTTGCTTTTCTTCTTCTACACCTTCGGCGACCACTTTTAACCCCAAATTATGGGCAATGTTAATAATAGCGGCAGCCATATGCCGATCGGTACTGCTTTCTGCAATGTCGTCAATAAATGCTTTGTCTATTTTTAAGGTATTTAGCGGGAAGCGTTTTAGATAGGCAAGAGACGAGTAGCCGGTGCCAAAATCGTCCAAAGCAAGGTGGATCCCTCTGTCCCGCAGACGTTTCATCATCTCCAGACCCTGTTCCGGGTTTTCCATCAGAGTGCCTTCTGTAATTTCACATTCCAGATGAAGTGGTGATAATCCAATTTCTTGTAGAATGCGCTCAATTCTATCGTCTAGGTTTGGCAGTTCAAATTGCTTTGCCGAAATGTTGACGGCAACCCGGCCTGAAAACAGTCCTGCATTCACCCAGCGTTTGGTATCTGCACAGGCCTTGCGAAGCACCTGTTCACCAATTTCTACAATTTGTCCGGTTTGCTCTGCTAGTGGAATGAATTGCCCCGGACTGACGATACCTTTTTGTGGGTGCTCGAATCGCACTAAGGCTTCCATACTCACTAGCTTCCCTGAAGCAATGTCTACCTTGGGTTGGTAGTACACGGTGAACAGATCGTCTTTAATGCCGTGTCTGATAAGATTTTCAATTTGCAGTTGTCGTACCGCATTCTGGTTCATTTCGCCGCTAAAGAATTTGTAGGTGTTACCGCCATTGTTTTTTGCAAAATACATAGCGGTGTCGGCATTTTTGAGCATTTCCTGGGGCGTTTTCCCATCATCAGGGTAAAACGCAATACCAATACTGGCACCAAGAACAAATTCCTGCTTATTGATGATAAATGGGCGCGACAAATTATCCAGAATATCCTGGGCGTAATGGGTAATAGTATGAATGTCGGCGTGATCTTCCATTAAAATACTAAACTCATCCCCCCCCAGTCTGTAACAGGTGGCTTCTGACCCCGTAATACGTTGTAACCGCTTGGCAATCTGCTTAATTAATACGTCACCTGTTTGGTGACCAAGGGAATCGTTAATCTTCTTAAAGTTATCCATGTCCAGACAGAGCAGGGCATGGGAAGTGGCCTTTCTCACCAGGTTCTGATGACTCGCCTGGAAGAAAGAACGATTTGGCAGTTCGGTGAGTGGATCTACATTCGCCAGTTTTAACAGCTCTTTTTCTGTACTCTTTCGAGATGTAATATCAGAAAATACACCCACAAAGTGGCTGATACGGCCGTCATCATCATGGACAGCGTCAATATTCAACTCAATTTCATAGCGCTCACCATTGATCCGTACTGATTCCACTTCGCCGGACCAGTTGCCTTTGGATCTCAGGGTTTTCTTGATTTCTTCTGTAAAGGCGTCGGGATACTGATTGAAATACATGTAGCTGGCAAGAGCCTGCTCAAGGCTTTCACCGGTATAGGCACAGTAAGCGTTATTTACAGAAATAAACCGGAAGTTTGTGTCGGTTATAAATACGCCTTCAGAAATATTTTCAATGGACCGTTTAAACAAATTGAGCTGTTCTTCTGCCTCCTTTAAGTGATGAATATTTTTCAGCGTGCCAGTCATTCTGATGGGTTGCTGATTGTGATCCCGTTGCACCACTTTTCCTCTGTCAAGCACCCAGATCCAGGCGTTGGAAAAGGTTTTCGCACGGTAGGCGAGTTCATAATAATCTGTTTTTCCCTCAAGGTGAGCTTTAAGTGCATCCTGCACCCGTATAATATCGTTGGGGTGGATGTTGGCATCGTAGGCACTTGAGGTTCTGATGTTGTCCTGGGGAAAATCTAACGTTCCCCAGGTATTAGCCCGATAAACCTGTCCACGATATACGTCCCAGTCCCAGAGCTCATCGCCGGAGCTCCACAAGGTGAGCTTAAGTCGCTCTTCAGATTCCTTGATTGCTTGCTGGCCCTGTTTGCGAAGCTGGTACTGGCGAAAAATATAAAGTAGTACAGACAATATTACGAACACGTAAAATATGAGCGCGGCTTCATGAAGCCAGTAGGGGCGGTCCACAGTGATATTGAGTGTTTTACTCTCAGACCAGCTGTTATTACCTTCTTTGGCTTGCACTTCAAATACATAATTGCCAAATGGCACATTATTAAATTGTGCTAGGCGGTTAGTTCCCGCCGGAAACCAGTCATCCACATTACCTTCCATGCGGTAACGATAGATAACATTTTCGGCAATAACAGGGTTAACCAACCCATAGGTAATGCTAAACCGGGACTGGTCAAAAGTGAGTGCTTGTGATTCAGCGTGTATTAGGCTGCTACTGAACTGGGTTTGACTCTGGTCCTGCTCGCCACTGTTGTTGGTGCCGCCGAATACTTTTAATTCAAAGAGCAGCGGGGCCCGGGTTACCCCTGTGCTTTTTAGTTTGTTTTCTATAAATGTTTGTTTGAGAATATTAAAACCCTTAATACCAGCGAACACCAGCGCATTGTCTTTGGTAATCAATGAGGCGCCTTCGCTAAATTCGTTAAAATTGAGGGCTTCCCGGGGGATTAAGTTTTCTTCTTCTAGTGTGAATAAGTCTACCCGGGTAATACCAAGCCGGTTGGTATACCAAATAGAATTTTCCCACCCTAGGGACGAGAAAGTAACACCACCATCAGACTGCTTGCTCTGTACCTTTTCTATGTTCAGTGTATCAGCGTTTACCTGTACTACCCCGTTGTAGAAAGTGGTTATCCAGTAGTTATTACGCCAAAAATACACGTTAACCGGCTGAAAGCCACCAAATGAATTTCCTATGTTTTTTACTATGGCATTCTCGATGGGATCGAAAACAGCTATCCCGTTTGTAGTAGCAATCCAAAGTCGGTTGTCTGTATCTGTGTAAATTGGATAAAAACCTCTGGGCAAATCAGGCAGTTGATGAGTGTGGGAATACTCGCTTTCAGTAAGATTTCCCTGAAAACTAGTCTGCAGATTTGTGGGAATTGAGATTAATTTATTCGGTGGTACGGTTAACCAGACTTCATCGCCATCGAAATACAGTCTGTCGACCATTTTATCTTCATACAGGGTGGCGAGGAGTTTGAACTCGCTGTTAGAGAATTCGTAAATGCGAATGCCTTTTGATGAAGCAATCCAAAATCGACCTAATTGATCAATGGCTAAATCCCAAAAAGAGTCGTCCTCACCCGTCAGGAAGTAATCAATGGTGCCCAACTCAGGAGAAAAGCGTCCTAACCCCTCGTTTTGCGTCACGAACCACAAATTGCCGATGCGGTCTTCGGCTATTGCCCATATCGTGGAGGAGATTAAATTGCGTTGAAATTCTTTTTCATTCCTAAAGGTTCTGACTGCGCTGAGTTCAGGCTGATACCGAAATAGTCCTGAGTAAGTTCCAACCCAAACGTTACCAAGAGAGTCTGGCTGCAGAGAAAAAATATATTTTTGATTTAACCCCGTAAGCCCAATACTTTGTTCACCACTTGCGACAAAAGATTTAAGTCTAGTGTCATACAGAGCGATACCTTCAAATGTGCCTATCCAGACCAGGTTACCTACTTGGCGAAATGTAGAAACGGATGACAGGGAAACATCATCACCATCCTTGGAACTCCCCAAGCGACTGGATTCTCCGGTGTTACTGATCTTCAGTATGCCGTCGTTTGTACCCAGCCAGTATTCACCGTTAATAATTTGAATATCTTTGACCTTGGGCTCTTCAACAACATAGCCGTAAGGGTTGGCTTTTGACAGCGCGAAAATTTTGTCGCTGTTTTTATTGAGGATAAAAGCGCCATGATTCTGCGTGCCGATCCACAGACGGTGCTGTTCGTTGAAAATAACCAGCATGTCATCGGGGAATGAGGTACCCCGAAAAGCCGGTACGAGAGTTTTACCATCCGGTGAAAGCCTGTAAATCTGAGTATAAGTTGCCACCAGCAAGCGGCCATTTTCGTCGCTGGTAATCTTGGTAACAAATTTAGATTGCTCGCTACCTTTTTCAAATTCGATAACATCGAAATTATCGTTTGCTTGGTTGTAACGAGCTAAGCCTTGATCGGTACCTACCCATAGTGTTTGTTTTTCATCGATATAAAGGTCATTTATCCACGCCGACGGCAGTGAATGAGGGTCGAGAGGTTGGGGGTGGTACTGCTTCGCGCTATCGTCGTAACCAGTGTAGCGGTGCAGGCCCGTGACAGTGCCAAACCAAAGCACACCGTCCTCGTCTTCGACAATATCGAGGATAGTGTGATCGGCAATTCCGTCTTTCTGTTTTATGTTCTGGAAATAAATGTCCGAAATGGAAATTGCATGCCCCTGAAAAACAAAACAGGCTACAAGCAAAACTCCCAGACAAATATGAATCCAGTTTATGGTTAAGCGCACCAAATACACCTTTGGAGATGTTATTTATTGTAATGATTATTTATCGGCAGCTTCCGTTCACACCGTAGTCCCAATATGCCCAATTACGCTGGCGTTCACAAGTTTTTTTAAAGTCAGGCGTCAAAAGCGCTCGATTCTTGTTCAAATAAAGGTTTACAGTAAAAAAACGCAGTTCAACAGGCCTTTAGGAATTGAAGTAACGGGTAGACCGCTTAAAGTGTGACAAGTCTGTAAGATGACGGTTTTCAGTGACGTTTATGGCATCGAACTTACCCGGCGAAAACAGTACGAGTTCGCCAAACGCATTGCGTTTTGCTATCGCGCTGGCATAGGCCTGGATTTCGTCGAAGGAAATGCGGCTGATTTTATCTGCCAGTTTTTCGTTCCAGTTTATATCGTTGTTTTTACTACCAAGGGCAAGCCACAAGCGTTGTGACTTCATAGACATCGATAAATCTCTTTCTTCCAATTGCTTCAAAAGATTTTTCTGAATAGTAGACCAGTAAAAACGGTAAAAATCGATTTCATCGAGCTGTTCAAAAAGGAATTCAGTGATCTCCCTTAGTAACACTTCCGGACCGTGGGAAGGGCTTTGAATATAGAAAGCCATGCCTGGATGCTGATTATGGGGTACGTAACCTGTGCCAACCACATACCCGAGTTGCTTTTCCGTTCTCAGAACATTAAAAAAAGGTGCGGCAATCATTTGTTCCAGTACCATGCACATCGCCGTGTCTTCCATTCCCGCGCTTGGAGCCTGTAAATAAAGCACGACTGCTGCGTCATCGTGGTCACAGGCCACGAAATGATAAAGAGCCTGACCTACAGGAAGTTGTGACACGGCTCTGGACAATGGCGCTCCTGTTGCGCCGCTACATTGTTTTTTCAATGTTTGCGCGAAAACACGAGCCTCTTCGGCGGACCAATTCCCGTGCATAAAACTGTCCACATAGTAGGCAGTTAACGCATGTTTTTGATATGTCTGCATTTGTTCGAATGTGCAGTCTTCCACCGCTTTAAGTAGCTCAACTGGCGCTTGGGTATTGCGCTGAACAATCACGCTTAAGCGTGAGAACAAACGGTTTGTGGGCTTGTTCATCAAAGTATTTTTGAGGCTTTGAACCTGGCTGGCTTTAATGCGAGCGAACTGTTGTGTATCAACCTGAAAGTGATGCACAGTTTCCAATAGCTGTAGCGCCAAGGTTGTCTGATTATTTGAAAAGCCCCGAGTGTGCAGGGTAAAACCTGCTTGATGGCCATAAAGACGATAGTGTAGTCCGGCAATTTCGGCGCGGTAATATTTAGCCTGTAAGTGGTCGTTCAAAGCCGACAACCACAAGCGCTTTGCGGCTACGGATGTAAGGTCTTCTGTGAATGCTGCGCAGTCGAAGGAAATAAATATATCGCCTTTAGGTGAATGGAATTGACTGTCCTGAGCGAACCAGAAGCTTATGTGCGGCTCGTGTAGCAACCGCACAGGAGTGATAAAATCATCTTCAGCGGGAATTACGTGATATTCTTCGCCCAAATAGGGGTTAGGAGGCGGCAATTGCAAACTTGGAATCACGGGGGGGGTACTGAGTCTGGTTAGTACATCAGCGTCAATTTTTCGCATGCGGTACTCAGCGTCATAGTGGGCGCATACCCGATCCGTCGCCAGTCCTTGGGCAATCACTTTCACCCGCATGTTATGTGGTGTGAAGTAACTAAACGCTTCTTCGAGTATGATTTTGTCGTAGTTGTCGATTGTAGAACGTAATTGTTTGATATTATCGGCACTGTAAAGAAACAGGTGCTGAGCATAATCGCATACGGCAATTTGTAACTTCGGGGTGTCTTCGTATTGATAGGCCAGGGCACTTAAGTGCGCTTTTTCCCGATAACGCCATTTTTCGTTTAGTGCAACCTGCATTAATGACAGATAGGCGAAAAGGGCCTCCAATAGCTCATATTTGTGTTTTAGGCCTTCTTCGGTAAGCTGAAAGCTCACGTTGAAGTCTTTAAAGCTGTCGCCCTCGATACCGCTACCAGCGATGAGGTTAGTTACCCAGTTTTTTCCTTTCAGATAGGCTAACAGGCTACCTTCCCCTTCATCACCTAATAAGTGACTAAAATAATTCAGTGGTTTTGTCTGTACATCATTGTGCAAACCCGGCAGGGCAAAAGTGACTATCATGCGGCGAGCAGCCTGCAGTGGCACAATATTAATTTCAACCCCAAGCTGGTTCCGGGTGTAAAGAGGAGGCCATGACGCAGAAGCAGGTTCACCCGGTTTCAAACTGGCAAAGCTTTGAGCAACTAATGCCTTAACCGCATCCGGTTTATGAGTAAAAATGGCCAGACACATATTATTGGCAACGTAATATTGTTCGTGAAAACGATGCAGGGCTGCGTGTAGCTCAGATGGTGGCATGCCCCGAAATATTTCGGCGCTTCCAACTGAAAACTGACTAAAAGGGTGTGCTTGGTTTGCCGTTTCTTTGTGGATTTGATACAAGCGCCTGAGATCGTCCTTGCGCTTGAATTGAAATTCTGCGTCTATCGCGTGAATTTCTCTATCCATGGCTTCGTGGTATAACAACGGCGTGCGCATCATATCGGCAAACAGCGGCAATATGCGCTTTATTTCTTGAGTGTCGCAGTGGAAATGGTAATTCGCATATTCTGTGCCCGTCCACGCATTAATCGTGCCTCCGGCACTGTCTATAAGGTCATTTATCGCATTGGCTTTTGGCAAGTGACGACTACCTAAAAACATCATGTGCTCAAGTAGATGAGAGAGGCCTTGACAATGTGCAGGATCATAAAAGTGCCCAGCTTTCACTGCCATGGATACATAAGTGGCCGTTGAAACAGATTGCGGACATATCATGACACGAAGGCCATTTTTCAAGGTAAAGAACTCTGCGGATTCAGGGGTAAATGATGCTATCAAAATGCTCTCTTTTAATTTGTGTTACTGCATTTTATCGCGAGAAACGAAAACATCATGTTTCCCAGGTTAAGTATTTAGTCTAAAACACTAAAGTCTTACCTATAAAGACTAGGCGAGTCTTATCGGGTCTGCTATTGTTTGCCAGAAGTCGTTTATCATATTCATTAACTTATGCTACGTCAAAATTCCAGCGATGACTTTTTGCTGATTGTTATGCGCCACGGTGAAGCTGAATCGCTTCGCATAGACGATAAAAGCCGGCAGCTAACGGCCTCTGGCAGACGTCAGGTAGCGCAGGCGGCGCAGTGGTTAGTAGAAAATTATTGTCCCGAGGCGAGGGTTGACCTGGCCCTTGTCAGCCCATATCGCAGGGCGCGTCAAACTTTTGACCTGGTGAATCTCGATGTTAGTGTTGGCAAAGCACTGGAGTGTGATGACATTGTGCCGGAGGGTAACCCTCAGATTGCCCACGACTATCTCGACACCCTACTCAGTGCGGCGCAGGGAAAAGTAAAACCCGTAAAAAGTGTACTGCTGGTAAGCCATATGCCCTTTGTCAGCTATTTCCTCGATGAAATCAGTACGGTAAAAACAAACAGTTTGTTTGCTACAGCATCAATGGCGATTGTGGAATACCGCTTGAATAGTCACAATGGCCAACTTCTCAGCCACTATCAGGGCGATTGATCTGTGCTTACAAAAACCGCAAAAAAACACTTTAGATTCTCCACGGGTGACCGATAAAGAGGGTAGTGAGAGTGTAACCGGCTGCGTGAGGCAGTAACCCCATGGCAACAAAATCAATTCCGGATTTGCTTCGGCGATCGCTGGAAAGTCATATAGCTGAAGCCGACTTGCGGGACGATGAAGAATTAAAAGACATCATGAATAAGTTGTCTTTACTATCGTCGAAAGTTGCTGCCGCAAAAGCACAAGTGCTCGCAAAGCGGGCCCGGGAAAAAGACAAGCTTTAAAGATCAGGCAAGCCGTCGTTCTGAGCGAGGTAATATTCCGGCAACACTCTCACTGTTTTTATCATGTTGTCTTTAATGTCGACGATTTCCATGGGATAACCGGCCAGTCTCACGCTCACCTGGTGTTCTGGAATTTCTTCTAAATACTCTAAAATCAAACCGTTTAGGGTTTTTGGGCCGTCCAGAGGCAGATGCCAGCCCATTTCCTTATTTAAATCCCGCACGTTTGCACTGCCGTCCACTAAAACACTGCCATCTTGCTGCATGTTTGCTTCTTTGCTGTGATCCGGCACCATGGATGTTGTGAAATCGCCGATGATTTCCTCAAGAATGTCCTCTAATGTTACCAGGCCCATAATGTCGCCGTATTCGTCTACCACCAAAGCAATACGCTCTTTTTCGGCCTGAAACTTATACATTAGCGTGTGTAGAGGAGTAGATTCCGGCGTGAAGTAAATCTCCCTTACAGCACGGAGCAGACTGGATTTGGTGAATTGATCTTTAGACAGCAGCCTGAGTGCGTCCCTGACGTGAACAAACCCTACTGCATCGTCTATACTGTCGCGGTAAAGCAATACCCGGGTATGTTGTGAATGGGTAAGTTGCTTTTGAATTTTTTTCCAATCGTCATTGATATCAATGGCCACGATTTCCGCTCTTGGAACCATGATATCTTCTGCAGTAACACTTTCGAGGTCCAGAATGCTTACCAGCATATCCTGGTGTTTTTTCGGGATCATGGTGCCCGCTTCATAAACCACTGTTCGCAATTCTTCGCGGCTTAGTGAGTCATCGTTGCCGTTTAACGGGTTGATGCGCAGGAGAAACAAAATGCCATTGGTGATGCTGTTGATAAGCGCTACAAACGGATACAGAACAAATAGCAGAGGCAGTAATATTAGCGAGCTGGGAAAAGCAATTTTTTCAGGGTAAAGCGCAGCCAGTGTTTTCGGCGTTACTTCTGCGAATATCAGTAACACGAGGGTCAGACCAAAGGTGGTCGCGAAAAAGCCCCAGTAATCGCCAAATAAACGGGTACAAATGATAGTTGCGATAGAGGAAGCCGCAATATTGACCAGGTTATTCCCGATAAGGATAAGCCCGATGAGACGGTCAGGTCTTTCGAGTAATTTCTGGACGCGATTGGCTGCGCGATTGCCCTCATTCTGAAGGTGTTTTAAGCGATAGCGGTTAATCGACATCATGCCTGTTTCTGAGCTGGAGAAATAGGCAGATAAGAAAATCAGTACGCCTAATGCAATAAATAACGTACTCGTTGATATGTCGTCCAAAAAATGGGTTCCTTTACCTTGGTGGACTTCCCAATTTAGTTATTCGCAGCCCGTGTTTCAAGGGGAAGTTTGTGAATCTTTGATTTAATGAGCAAATTTGTCGTACTTAAGCGCTATATTGTGCAGTTAAAGCAAAACTTCCCGCACGAATCTGCTTCCGAAATACGCCAGTGTCAACAACAACAACCCTGCTACTGTGAGCAGGATAACCGTTTTGCCTCGCCATCCCCATGTATATTGGCCCGCTAACAACACCAGGTAGACGCCCAAAGCGATGAGTGACAATACCGTTTTGTGCGCATATTCTGCGCTGAACATATCAGTGAGGAAAACAAAACCACTGAATAGGGACATCACTAGTAGTGCAACGCCCACCACCAGCAGTTTAAACAGCATGCCTTCAACCAACATAAGCGGTGGCAGGGGGGAGTGTAGTAAGGACGCGCCTTTTTGTTTTAGTTTGTAAGTAATAAATGACATCTGCAGCGCGTAGAGAAAAGCAATGACTAGGGTGCCATATGCAAACAAAGACAAGGTAATATGGATCACCAGGCCAGGTTGCATTTCGATGTGCATGATATGGCTTGCAGGCAGTGTGCCGGCAGCGAGAATAGTCATGGCCGAAAAGCCAAAGACTACGGGCAGAAGCACTGTGTTGGGCAGAACCGACGCACTGATCAACATTGATACGGTAATTAGCCAGGAGACCAGCGACAGCACATTAGTAATACTCATATTCTGGCCGGGGGCCAGCACGATTACCTGAGACAGATAGAATATGTGTGCTACCGCACCGGCTATCGCCAAAGCAAAAGCCAGTTTTTTGTTACTTATTTGATGGTTAACCATCTTACCCACGAGGAGTATTGCTGAAGCTAAATAGAATATTATGCCAATGGTGGCAAATAAGGTGGTCATCCTGATTCCTGTGTCAATTTCTGGCGTTGATTTGCATGCAGCTAAACGTCTCGCTACTGGCTGTCTGAGATTACTTGTTCTTTACCAACAACAGACAGTTGCGTTAATAGGAACTGTTTTCATTTATGAGCCTGTATTGTTACTGCAAGTTCAACAAAAATTCAACCAGAACCATTGTTTTTGCGTTGTTTGATAGAATATATCGTCAATACACCCAAACAAGGTTCGTTGTAGTACGCTTTTTCGCTATAATAACCGACAATTGAAAATGAAGAATACAGAAGCCACTTGATATGTTTGAGAATTTATCCGAACGCCTTGGCCAGACACTGCGAAACGTCAGTGGGCGGGGCAGACTCACCGAAGACAACATCAAAGAAACGCTGCGGGAAGTGCGTATGGCACTACTGGAGGCAGACGTTGCCTTACCCGTAGTAAAAACATTTGTTGCTCAGGTAAAAGAGCGTGCCGTGGGCACAGAAGTGACCAAGGCGCTAAAACCAGGTCAGGTATTCATCAAAATTGTCCAGTCAGAACTGGAATCTGTCATGGGGGAGGCCAACGAAAAGCTGAATTTGTCTGCCCAACCACCTGCCGTTGTACTTATGGCGGGTCTTCAGGGGGCAGGTAAAACGACCAGCGTGGGTAAGTTGGCGAAATACCTCACGGAGCGCGAAAAGAAAAAAGTGCTGGTGGTCAGTGCGGATATTTATCGTCCGGCAGCTATCAAGCAGTTGGAAACCTTGGCGCAAGAGGTTGGAGTTGGTTTTCATCCCTCGTCTGTCGAACAAAAACCCATAGACATTGTGAACGGCGCAATCGATGCTGCAAAGAAACAGTTCTACGATGTACTTTTGGTCGATACTGCGGGTCGTTTGCATGTCGACACGGATATGATGGACGAAATAAAAGCGTTGCACGGTGCCGTGAAACCAGTGGAAACACTATTCGTGGTAGATGCCATGACAGGTCAGGACGCGGCGAATACGGCCAAGGCTTTTAATGACGCGCTCCCTCTGACTGGGGTTATTCTCACTAAAGCCGATGGCGATGCCCGTGGTGGGGCGGCCTTGTCGGTCCGAGAGATCACCGGCAAACCGATTAAATTCATCGGTATGGGTGAAAAAGTGGATGCCCTCGAACCATTTCATCCCGAGCGCATTGCATCGCGTATCCTGGGAATGGGGGACGTGCTTAGTCTTATCGAAGAAGTCGAAAGAAAAGTCGATAAGGACAAGGCGCAAAAACTGGCCAAGAAAGTCCAGAAAGGGAAAGGCTTTGACTTACAAGATTTCAAAGAACAGTTAGAGCAAATGCGCAATATGGGTGGCATGATGGGGCTGATGGATAAGTTGCCTGGCATGGGAGGCATGGCGGATAAAATTAAAGATCAGGCAAACGAAAAACAGTTTACGCAAATGGAAGCCATTATCAATTCTATGACGCCGGGCGAACGCGCACGCCCGGATATTATAAAAGGTTCGCGCAAACGTCGCATCGCGGCTGGTTCCGGCACTCAGATTCAGGACGTAAACCGTCTGTTGAAACAGTTTACGCAAATGCAGAAAATGATGAAAAAAATGTCCGGTGGTGGCATGAAGAAAATGATGCGCCAAATGAAGGGCATGATGCCCCCTGGTGGTATGGGCGGTGGCGGTGGAATGTTCCCTCCCAGATAATCCAATCGCGAAAGTAAAGGACTCCCTGAGGTGATATCGTCTACCCCGGGGGTTTTTACTATCTGTCGCCGCGATTTTTGGTCGTGTGACGTATACCTGGTTATTCCGTCGGAATAAGGGTTACACTGATGTCACGGGTAATCACATGACATAAATCTTTTGCAATACCAGTATCGTTTAATGTCACAGTATTATACCCGGGTTTTTCAATGGTAATGTCAAAGTAGCCATCTTGCTCCGGTAGCAAGGATACCGGAGCGCTGGCATCACAATTTTCATCTGTGGTGACGACTGTCTGGTTATCATCTTTATCTTCCACGGTAATGGTTACACCACATGCAGCAGGTTCATTGTTGTCAAAAATTGACAGAGATATGCCGGGCACTTCTACCTCTGCGCATGTCACTTCGTCAGCAGGAATGAGATCATTGACAGTGATAGTGTATTCGTCGTCGGCAATTTGTTTATCGCCATCAACACTTATAAAGGTTGGATAACCCAGTTCCGGGTGATAGCTCACGGTCAAACTTTCTGCACGACTTTCTTCAATGGCAATGCGATGGAACAATTCACTGATGGTTTGTGTATCGTATTCGTCTAACTGCAGCCGTGCTTTCGTTGTCATATTGGCAATGGAAATGATCTCGTTGTTTTCTACCAGTACAAGCCGTGGGTCACTGGTTTCCTGGGAACAGAAACAGGACAGCTGCGATTCAAATTGATAGTCACTGATTTGCTTATTTTCCCACTTCGCTCGGTTGGCGTTCAGCGCGTCGAGAATGTCGCTGCTATCACTGTTACATGCTTGTAAAAACGGCAATAAACAAAACGGCAAAAAAAAGGTGCGTTGTTTCAACATAATCGTTACCTCAAAATTAAGTGAGGAGATCATTATTTAACACTGTGAGTTGGTTAACTGTAACTTGTTGTAACTATATTGCTATCTTTTGTGATTGAAAAATGTGCACGTACAACGTCTGCTGGATATCGAAACTGGGCAACAGGCGCATTTCATAATAAACTGCCGCCTCTTGAATTTTGACGAAACAGATGGTGTTTATTTCACCTGTCCGGAAAAGCGAAGCCGGTAGCTTGTGATTTTCACCTTCGTATCTGGGAATGCGGTCGGGCAATACATTACTCGAACAAGAACATTGTGCATTTGCCAGACTAACGCCGACACGACAACAGGATTTTTATGGCCGGTTTAAAACGAATTATTCTCATCGATACACACTTACCTGGTGTGGTTGAACTAAAATTGGATGGTCACACCAATATATGCGGTACCAACGCTTCGGGGAAAACCACATTACAACGGCTTATCCCCGTGTTTTACGGAGAGTATCCAAGCAGGGTCGTACCGGCCACGAGAGATAGCTTCGAACGCTGGTATTTGCCGCGAACCTCATCTTTTATTATTTATGAGTATACAAGAGCGGAAGGCGACTTGTGTCAGGCGGTGTTGAGCTCCAATGGCACGGGCGTTAACTATCGCTTTATTGGTAAACCCTTTGACATTGATGATTACCTGATTGCACAGAAAAACGGGAAGCATGTAAGTGTGAGTAGCGCAGAACTGGCCCGTGGGATGAAGCGCAACAACATTCTGGTAACAAGCCTGCTGACCACAAAAGATTTTCGCGCCATTTTGCAAAACGACCACGGTGTGCTTAATCAGAGTAGCAATGCGCGGGAACTACTGGGTTACGCGCGTATCTTTAGCCTGTGTCCGCCTAATCTGCACGTGCGTCACATTGAGAAACTGGCTAAAGCTGTGCATTCCAAAGAAGGTAAAATGGAAACCATTAAAGCCATGATTGCCGCCATTTTGGAAGAGGATGGGGTGCAGCCACCTACCTCTAATCTCAGTCGCACCCGAGTGGATGACTGGTTGCGGGAATGCCAGCTTATCAAGCAGTTCGATCGAATTCGCCCTGAGTTTGCGAAACTCGAACAAGCTGATATGGCCTTGTCGTCTACGGAACAACAGTTGGCGATACTCAAGCACGTGTTTGAAGCCGACAAAACCTATTTGACTGAAGCAGTGGCGAAGGCAAAAAACGCGCTGGAAGATAACCAGTTTGATCGCAAACAGAATGAAACGACCTGGGCTGAACACCGGGATATGCTGAATCAAACTGTGTCGTCGGCTCGCGCTGACGTTGAAAAGTACACCGCTGAACTAGATGCGGTTGAAGAAGAGTTTCAGCGTTGGCAAGACGAAGACATTGAACAGCTCAAAGAAGACGTGGCTAATTTAAGTCAGTGGCAAAACGAACGTCAAACCCTGTCAGGTCGATACACTCTCCTTACTGAAAAGCACCAAGATATCGAATCAACGTACAATCGTCGAATTGCTGAATTAGGAGAGCAACTGAGTACGCATTTGGAAGCGTTGTCCGCAAGTCGGCAGGAAGTCGCTGAAAAACGCGGAGATCTCCAGCAACAGGAGAGAGACGCGTTACAAGCTATAAAAGATAATTATTCCCAACAATTACAATCGCTTAGTCACGCTCATCAGAATGCGTTGAGCGATGTGAAGGTGGTGGTAGCGGAATTAAAGTCCGCGTTGAATAATGCGGGTTTTAACGAGTTTGAGCAGTCTCAGCTGGACTTGCTCGATGCAGCAATAAAAGATGCCAGTATCAGTGAAGATGCAGCAAGGGCTGAATATCGAAAGGCACAACAGGAACACAGTCAGGCGGTTCAACAACGCCAGGATGCGTCGTCAACATTGGACAAAGCAAGAGCGCAGTACCAGTTGGCGGAGAGACAGGTCGAGAGTATTCACCAACTGCTTTATCCCGGCGAAGGTTCTTTACTGGAGTTTCTTCGTGGCAACCTTGAAAACTGGGAGCAGACTTTAGGAAAAGTCATTCGTCCGGAACTGTTGAAACGCAAAGATCTGGCGCCAGCGGCGGCACCGGGAGACAGTTTATTTGGGATATCTTTAGCCTTGGAAGCGCTGGACACTCCCGAGTACGCCAATACAGAACAAGAACTAAAAGCGCAGTTGCAATCGGCTGAAGCGGCACTGGCGGATGCGTTAAACACGCAAAACGATGGTGAAGCTGCATTGGCAAAAGCCAACGAAAACGTGCGAAATGCAGAGCTGGCCCTCACCCAGAAAGACAACAGCGTACGCAGTGCTGAAGCAACCCGAAAGCGAGCTCAGCAGGATCGCGACAGCGTATTAAGTGAATATCAGCAAGCACTTGCAGAGAGAAAGCGAAAAGCGCGTAAAAAATTGGATGACAGTGTTCAGGCCAGAAAACAACTTGTTGCCCAGTATGAGCTTGACCGAGAAGAAATGAAAGATCAGCAGCGCGAGGCAGAAACAGAGCACAGTTTTCACTGGCAACAGCTTATTGCTGACGCTGATGCCCGCATCGCGCAACTTGACAGTGATATTCGTAAAGCGAAAGAGACCGCGGCGAAAGATCGCCGTGATATGGAGCAGTGGCTTAAAAATGAACTGAATAATCGCGGTGTGGATGTGGATGAAATCGGCGCCATTAAAAAGCGAATCAATGCGCTGAAAGAAGATATTTATCGCACGGAAACAAACCGGCATAAAGTACAGGATTACGAGCGTTGGTATCAGACGGTATTTACCGGGCATAAAGTTACTTGGCAGAATGCTTTATCGACCGCAAGAAAGGCGCTGGCAGAAGCTGAGCGTTCTCTGGCGCAAAAGCAAAGTGCATATCGAGAACAACGGGAAGCGCTTAAGGAGCAGCAAAGTAAACTTGAGTCTGCTTTGAAAATTGCATCTGAACAGTACGAGCAAGTACTGAGTTTTGCGAAAAACCTGGCAAAAATTACGTTGCCATCGGCAACGCCGACAAGTGATGCAAGACAAGATGAACTGTCTATTAATCAGCGTCTGTCTCAGGTGCAAAGTGCGCTGCAAGAGCGAGAGAATTTGCTGTCTGATGTGAAAGCCTATGTGGAACGGTTCGACCAACTTATCGCTGCACAAGCGGGTACCGGCTTGTCTGACACGTGGGAGCGTGCTCGGGAGGAATGCGCCACAATGAATGTCCACGGAGTGAAGAGTATCGATCATCGCCGAATGGTGACGCATCTGGCTCAATTGCTCAATGTCATCGTGCCGCAAAAATTGCAGGGGCTAAAAGAACAGGGGCGAATATTCGGCGCCGATCTCAGTCAGTACTATTTCGTACTGGCCGATATTGATAAGCGCATTGTTTCACAAAGTCGTCGCATTACCAAAGAAGTTGATGGAGAGCTGTTCCTGGACGGCGTTTCCGATTCGGCTGTAAAAATTCGCTCTCGCATCAGTGAACTTGAATTTTGGCCGGAACTGGAGCAGTTCCGGAGGCTTTACCAGGCCTGGATGGAGCAGGGCGCGAATGAATTGCCTGATGAAGAGTATGGTCAGAGTATGCGAAGTGTGCTCGACATTCTCGGTCGTGCGGCGCTAACAGGTGGTATCAGTAAGCTACTTGATATTGAGCTTCATTTACGGGAGGGCAACAGTGATTTGGTGATCAGAACCGACCGTCAGCTCAATGAGTCATCCAGTCATGGAATGGCGTATTTGATATTGTGTAAATTTCTACTGGCGTTTACCCGTTTACTGCGTGGCCAAGCGGAGACCACTATCCACTGGCCTATTGATGAACTGGGTACGTTGCACCAAAGTAATGTAAAGAAAATATTCGACGCCTGTCAGAATAATAACATCAGTGTTGTAGGCGCGTTTCCGAATCCCGAATCTGATGTGCTTGCGCTGTTTGCAAATCGTTATCTGATCGATAAAGTTAGCCGGCAACTGCAGGTGGTTGAGCCCAAAGTCAGCGCCATCGCCGAAAGAATTAAAGCCCGTCGTGAACAGGAGGCGTCCGCATGATGTCAGAACAAGGCCGAATTTTAAGTATGCTTTTGCAAGGGCATTTTATTTGCCAGGTTAGTGATGAAGAAGCCTGGCGCTTTTTGAAAAGTCGCGATAATGCAGAAAAACTGGAACCTCATTTAAATATTCTTAACCGAACCCTTGCGTCAACAGCAGAAGGCGATGTATTTTTTTCCGCTTATTTGTCTATCGGCGATGAGGAGAGAAAAGTACTAACACAGCAATTTCAAGACACAGCATCAGCATTGGTGCCATTGGTGGAATGGTTGCTCTTGGTTCAGCAGGCCAGTGAATCGGATATGCCCGTTACCATGGGTAACGCCATTCGTCTAAATGAATTGCAGAGCGTGATCGAAGACACACCCGCTTACGCTGAGCAACTGGAAAAGATTTCCCGCTACCGCTTGTTTAATTCCACCAGTGTGAACCTTGATGGGCAAATTAAGCAGGTGTTTAAGCGGTTAACTGACATGGGATATTTGATAAAACCGAATGCTGAAAAGCAAATTTATCTGGTGACGGGAAAGGTCGAACACCTTTTTGAAATGATTAAATTTATTGATGAAACGGAATCTTTGTCACTTTCAGAACAGGCGGAAGCCGCCGTTCAGCAGGGTAGCCTGCTATGAGTCAACCGTTGATTGAGGCTGGCACACGGTTACTCAATGCCATGGGTCGGCACAGTGATCTCATTATGCAGGCTTACATTACCGGTTCGGTAAATGAAAGTGACTACAGCCGCAAAGTGCTCGACCAACTCGTTCAACTCGGTGTGCTATGGCGCCCTGATCCACAAAGTCCACTGAGACTAAAAAATGCCGTGCGCACTTTGCTGGAAGGCAGTTTACAAGATGACAGAAACCGCACTATTACCACTAACATCACGGCGTCTTTAGCGAGCTTGAGAACTTTAGCTGAGCACTATAAAGAAGCATTGCATTACCATCGGTTCAACGAAGCACACGCCCACATGGGCGATTTAACTGAACACGTTTATCAGCTCACTGAATCACTGACGAACAGCGTTCGGGTACTCTTCAGCCGCATTAACAACGAATTTGGTTACGTGTCTTCTGTGGAAGCTAAAATTCGCGAAAACGAATTGGCTCAGGGGCAGGTAAGCGACTTGCTTCAACAACTGGAGAGTTTCCATTTTGATCAGCTCAGTGAGCTTGCCGGCAGTAACCGCGAGCTCAGACACCTGCTAGTGGTAGCCTTGCAGCAGAGCTTTGCAAAAGCAGCTCAGGAGCTGTCAGTCGTGCAGGCTCGCCTGTTAGATTTACTGGGGCGATTTAGGGAATTTCAGGGCCGTACACGCATACTTAAAGGCTTCCTGTTGCACATGGAGCAACAACCTGATTTTGCCCCCAGTAATTATGCTGCGCTCAGTCAGATCCCCGTATTGTTCAACCAGTCAAATCATGTACTCGCCGGTGCCAGCGCCGATGTTAATCGCGTGGAACACGAGACGGAATACCAGAGTATTGTGTCTACCCTCACTGATATACATCGCGCTGCAAGGGATGCGTCGGACACTGAGGCTTCCCAGGAAATTGACGTCTCTGAACAAACCAGTATTTCTCTTGAAAAAGACCCGATTCATCTCGCTGTGGATGACTACTTCTGCGATGTCATTGATTCCGGGCAGCCAAAGTCAGCACTTAGCTATTATGCCGAGCATGATTTGCCTTTTGACCCGGAAGTGTGGCTTTACCAGGTAATTGGTGGTTACCAGGCCCTGGACGACAATGACAAACGCTTTTTTGCCCTAGATGCTAATGGTGAACCCCATCGGATTTTTAGTGGAAATTTCTATATTAATGACGTCACTTTGGGGTTGCGTTAACCGTCTCAATACTCGAGATGAAAGACATCAGTAAATGGGAGAATTAGTTAAACAAAAAGTGACATTTTTGTTAATGCTACTATAATAAATGCCTGTGTAACATACTGAACTTTATGTAGCAGCTATGCGTAATAGGCGTGTCACAATTGGGAATTAGTGTGACACGCAATCGTTGATTGCAGCAATCAGCAAAACTGTTAAGGCATATGGCACACAACGGAGAATATCATGCAGTTGTCCCATGAACAGGCATTCAATCAGGCATTAATCCGCCTGTCAGTCCTTTTGTACCAGGTCGATGGCAAAGTTACCTTGTCGGAACAAGATTATCTGGAGTCAATTATTAATGAGCTCAACTGGCAGAGTCCTATTTGTCGCGAAGCATTTTTCACTGATGCCATATACCAAACGCGGCAAGTGCTCGACGCCGGTGAAGAGCAGCATTATCTTCGCACCCTACAGTCGGATCTCATTTACAATGCCGACAAAGCCCTGGAGGTAGCAATGGGGATCACTGGTATCGATGGCGAGCGCAGCGAAGAGGAAACTGAATTGTTGTCATTGCTTACTCACAAAGTACTGGCAAAGGCGCTGGTTAATCGGGCTAAGCCTGTATCTTCTCAGGAATTAAATTAGCATCTGAGGAAGACCAGAAAAAACGCATCTTAACAGATGCGTTTTTTTATGCCTTTCAACGATAATGTGTTTCAGGCAATTTGCTGCTCATCAGCTGCAGAGAGCTCTTTTTCCAGCCTTTGTGTTTCATCCGCACGGGGCTTGGTAAAACGCGCCAGTGCGAGATACAACACAGGTGTCAGGTAGAGAGTAAATATCACCGCGATACCCAGCCCACCGAAGACTACCCAGCCGATAGCATTTCTTGATTCCGCGCCAGCACCGGTAGATAAGATAAGTGGTAGGCCGCCAAGAATGGTGGATACTAAGGTCATCATAATAGGACGAAGACGCACTTTCCCCGCTTCCACAATGGCATCGTAAACGGAATGGCCATGATCGCGCAGTTGGTCGGCAAATTCGATAAGCAAAATCGCGTTTTTCGCCAGAAGCCCAATGAGCATCACAAGGCCGATCTGAGAATACACATTGATGGTGGTATTTGTCAGGTATAGTGCGTAAATGGCTGCAGCAATACCAAAGGGAACTGTAAGCATCACGACTACGGCGCTATTTACACTCTCAAATTGCGCTGCTAATACCAACAGCACTATGACAAATGCTAATACGTAAGTCAGGGCCACTTGACGCGAAGTTTCTTCAAAGGTTTGTGCTTCACCTAAAAATACCAGACCGATGCCGTCTGGCAAAGTCTCGTTACCCAGGCTACGCAACTTCTCCACAGCCTCGTTGATGGGGTAATCTTCAGGTAGTTCCATTTCAATTTGAATTGCTCGTCGCTGTGCTTGGCGCTCGAGTTCCGCAGCCACGCCTTCTTCTGTGATGAAGGCAACACTGGACAGGGGAACCAGAGAACCATTGGTCGATTTAACATACAAACTGGTGAGATCTGAGGGATTACTGCTATTGCGGTTGCTTGACTGCAGCATAATAGGAATGGCCTGATCGCCGACGTTGAGATCGGCGATATCGTCACCGTTAACGGCAGCCCGCAACGTGGATGCAATATCGCTAAGCGGCACGCCTAACTCTTCAGCCCGGCGACGATCGATATTGACGCGCATTTGTGGCTGTGTGGGTTCGTAGCTAACCCTAGGTGTCCCGAGTTCTGGAATGGTCTCTTCAATGGCGCGGGCAAAATCCAGCGATGCGTCATAAATACTGTCATAACTGCTTCCGGTGAGCGCGATTTCCATGCCCCCTCCCTGACCACGCAAGTTTAAACTATTGCCACCAAAGGCGTTTCCGGGGGCTCCGGGAATGGCCTGTAATTTAGGTCGAATTTCTGACACGATTTCCTGCAGGGATTTGTCTCTGTCATCCCAATGCTTAAGTGGAACTGTGATGAAAACGATATTTGGATCCCATGAACCCACTACTGTGTAGATGGAGTCAACAGTGCCATTGTCAACATAAGGTAGAAGCACTTCTTCCATTTTGTGAGCTTGTCTGTCCATAAAATTCATGCCGGCACCATCCGGACCTCGTGCAAAAATACGTATGGTTCCCCGGTCTTCGCTTGGCAGTAGTTCGTTATTGATGTGTTGAGCTGTGAACCAGGCACCACCTGCGGCAATCAAACTCAATAATACTACCAGCCAGGCGTACTTCAACGCCCACAACAGTGATGATTGATAAGCTCTTAAGCACCCGTTACCGAAACGCCCCAGTGTTTTTGAAAATAAGCTTTGTTTGTCGCCCTGTTGCTTAATAGGTAGCCGAGCGGTTAGGGCAGGAACCAGTGATAGGGCAACGAATGAAGAAATAATCACTGCACCAGCTAACACACCTCCGAACTCCCTGAACAGGCGTCCGGCAGTGGAGGGCAAAAAAGCGATGGGAATAAACACAGAGGCGAGTACCGCCGTTGTTGCCACCACAGCAAAGAATACTTCCCTTGTACCAATCACGGCGGCAGCCCTGGCACCAAGCCCCATGCCTCTGCGACGTTGAATATTTTCAGATACCACGATGGCATCATCAACAATCATACCCGTTGCCAGTACCAACGCCAGCAGGGTGAGAATGTTGATAGAAAAACCCAGCATCCAGATCACGCCGAGAGCACCGGCTAATGAGACTGGGATAGACAGGGCTGGAACAATGGTGGCTCGCCAGGAGCCAATAAATATCAGTAGGGTAAATACAACCAGGACCACGGTAATGGTGAGTGAACCTACTACTTCTCCCACTGAGTCGCGGATAAATTCCGCATCGTCACTGGTAACTACAATGTCCATGTCCACAAAACGCTTGTTGAGGTCTTTCACCATGGCAATAACTTCGTCAGAAATTTCTATGGTGTTGGAACTGGCCTGTCTTACCACGCCAAGGCCGATAACCGGTTTGCCGTCCAATCTAACCAAACTGGTACTGTCGGCAGGGCCAAAAAACACGCTGGCTACATCTCCCACGCGAATATCGCCACTGACTACTATATTGGCTACATCTTCCGCTGATACAGAAGTCGCATCGGCCCGCACAATTAAGGACTGATCCTGTGACTGTATACTCCCAGCCGGAACATCAAACGGGGCCAAGGCTAACGCATCGCCCACATCTGTCATCGAGAGTCCGAAACTGGTGAGTCTCAGCGGATCAACGGACACCCGTAGTACGCGCTCTCTGTCTCCACGCAATTGCACATCTGCTACGCCGGGTATACTCAAAAAGAGTGGCGCAAGATCGGTATCCACCCGCTCAGTTAATGTTTCCATGTCCAGAGTATTGCTGGATACGGCCAGACTGACCACCGCTTGGGCATCGTTGTCGGCGCGAATAATAGACACTTGTTCTACGTCTTCAGGCAGTTGCCGCTGTACCCGGCTTACTGATTCTCGGGTTTCGTTTGCTGCATCCTCAAGGTTTATGCCAGGGCGAAATTCGACGCGTACCCGTGCGGAACCCTCTTCACTTTGCGCATAGATGTTTTTCACACCACTGACGCGTGCAACCGCACCTTCGAGTCTGCTGGTTACTTCAGCATCCACCGTTTCCGGTGACCCTCCCGGGTATTGTGCCGTGACCGTCACCGTTGGGGTGTCGACGTCGGGTAATTCCCGAACTTCCAGGCCGTTGAGCGCAGCAAAGCCTGCAATGGCAATTAAAAGGTTTAGAACAACAATAAGAACAGGGCGGCGAATTGACAGTGAGGGGAGATCGCCAGTCTGTAAGGCGTGTTTACCCATTTTGAACGCCCCGCGCCAGTTCTGTGGTGATTTCTTGTCCTTCGCGGAGGCGCTGTATGCCTTCAGCGATTAGCATATCGCCCGGCGCGAGTTCGCCAGATACCAGAATTGTCCCACGCAAACGTTGATGAACATTGACGTCTACACGCTTGGCTTTACCGTTTTTGGCTACCCATACATACGCACCGGTAGCCCCCCACAGCAGTGATGCCTCTGGTACTGCCGCGTATTCATTGCCATTAATAGCCAAATTGACACGAAAACTCATCCCGGGCCGGTAATTATCTGCGCTGTTATCTAAAATGGCTTTGGCCCGTAGTGTGCGATCTGTTTCACTGATGCGGGAATCGACCTCGGCAATTTCAGCCTGCAGGCTCGTATCGCGATTTGTCCACGGTTGCAGGCTAACTTCAGGGTTATTGAGCAGTACGTTTAGCGAGGCTTCAGGGGCGCGAAAATCCACAAATAACTTGCTTCTGTCATCCAGTGTTGTGATAACTGTAGTCGTGGTAATGCGGTCACCTACCTCTACATCGGTCAGGCCTACGACCCCGCTAAAGGGCGCTTCAATGGCCCGGTCTTCCAAATCTGCTTTTGCTTCTGCCAATGTGACTTCTGCCAGATCTCTGGCCGTTTGCGCCAAATCCAGTTCGCTTTGGGGGACGGCACCCTTCGCGCGACTTTCCTGCAAACGTTTGTAGGTACGCTCTGCATCCAGCAATTGCAATTCCGCACGCCTAACGGCTACGCGCTGACGTCGGTCATCCAGTCTGACCAGAACTTTTCCCTTCTCCACGTGCTGTCCGGGAACAAAGTTGACTTCGGTAACTTCATCTGCCACGGCTGGATACAGTACAACTGAACGCACAGCTTCTGCTGTCCCTACTGCTTCTACATCTCTTTTCTCAAATTGAAATTTGACTTCTTCGAGCACTACCAGTTTTGCTTGTTTGTCGCCGAAGTATTGGGCGCTTGCCTGATTCCCTGCAACGGTTAACAGTAAACTTAGACCCAAAGCTACTGATTTAATCACTTGCTTGTTCATTGTATTTCCAAAAAAATCGGTTGTCCGTATTAAGTGCGAGTGCATTGTGCTGCTTTGCACCTTGATTATGACTGCGCAATGACGATTTGTTATTTTTATTTACAAGTGTGTAATAGCATCACAGGCCGATCAGCTAAGCAATTGCAATTCAGCGTACTCTCTGTACAGTGCATCGTTTTCCATGAGTTCATCGTGTTTTCCCGTATTTATAACGCATCCCCTATCCATAACTACGATGCGATCCACGTGTCTGACTGTGGCCAGCCGGTGGGCGATAATAATGGTAGTACGACCTTGCATAAGCTTGTTAAGGGCTTCCTGAACCATTTTTTCACTGCGCGCATCCAAGGCGCTGGTCGCTTCGTCGAGAAGTAGTATGGGGCGATTGGCTAGCAGCGCTCTGGCAATGGCAATACGTTGTTTTTGTCCGCCCGATAGCCGCACACCTCGTTCTCCTAACTGGGTGTGATAACCGGCGTCGAGTTCGTCGATAAATTCGTGGGCAAAGGCGGACCGTGCAGCGCGTTTAACATCGTCGTTCGACGCGTTGGGCCTACCGTAGCGAATATTTTCCATCACCGTACCGGCGAACACCACGGGTTCTTGAGTCACAATAGCTATATGGGCGCGAAGAGAATCAAGGGTTTGCGAAGTGATGGGTTCATGATCCAGACAAATTTGGCCTTGTTGAATGTCATAAAAACGCATGAGTAATTGAAATAACGTGGTTTTTCCTGCGCCGCTTGCACCGACCAGTGCCACCTTTTCGCCGGCTGCGATATGTAGCGTGAGATCAGTAAACAAGGGACGGGCGTCAGGGTACGAGAAGTGCACGTTTTCAATGCTAATTGATGGCGGTGTGTGCTGATTGACCTGCCGATGTGCCAAACCTTCTTCAATGCTCGATTCGGTGGCAAGTAATTCCAGTAACCTTTCGCTGGCACCTACACCCCGTTGTACTTCCCCAATAACTTCACTAATGGTGGCTATGCTTCCACCTGCCATAATCGCGTAGAAGAGAAACGCCGATAATTCCCCTACGGTCATTTCCTGAGAAAACACTTGTCTGGCACCAAACCAAGCTATTACTACAATAGCCCCTATACTCAATAACATGATCAGTCCAATGAGCATCGACCGATAATGAATGCGTTTTTGGGCGGCATTCATAACCTCATTCACCCCACTGGTGAATAGCCTGACTTCGGTTGCTTGTGCGTTAAATGCCTGAACGGTTGAAATTTCGTGCAGGCTTTGATCAATATGCGCCCCCAGGTTTGCCAGGGTATCCTGACTTTGTTTGGCGTATCGCCTGACTTGAGGAGCGAGGATTCGGATGGGGATTAACACTGCAGGTACGGCCAAAAGTACACAAAATGTCAGCGTTGGACTGGTAAAAACCATCAGCGTTAGCGCACCGACAAATGTAATGGTCGAGCGTATTGCCATAGACAGGCTCATGCCCACGACAGTTTGTAACACGGCGGTGTCACTGGTAAAACGGGATATAACTTCACCTGTGCGCTGGCGGGCGAAAAAAGAAGGAGGCAAGGTCAGTAAATGTGTATACACCGACAGCCGAATATCAGCACTGATCCGCTCTCCGAGCCAAGTCATCAGATAGAAGCGGGCATAGGTTGCCACGCTGGCGACGGTGGTGATTATTAACACTCCGACGACGGCACGGTTAAGTATATCGGCATTGTCCTCGATGAGTCCGCGGTCTACGGCAATTTTTATACCTTGACCCAGTATGAGCCACGCAGCCGAGGCGACGAGCAAAGCGGCAATAGCGCCGACCACCTGCCAGCGATACGGCAGTAGCAGGGTGCGTAACCACTTGAGCACACTGCCAGAGGTGACGATTGAAGAAGAGGGCGATGACATCGAAGAAGAAACCTTAAAAAGCAGCAGTAAAATATGGTGGGAGTGTACGTAAAACTCGGTAAAATCGCTGGCTAAATAAGACCGTTACCAAAGACAATCAGATGAAAAGGCAGGAAAGGCCTCAAGCTCAAAAAGAGGGAAGAGGTTGGGGAAATATCCAGTGGCCCGGGAGCGTCTGAAACAGGTTAAACCTCGCAGGTACAGACAAACGACGAAGACTTGTCATGTATCCCCCATCGATAGAACAATGGTTTCTATTAGTATTAACAAGTTAATTGTTCATAAACATTGCAAATTAAGCTGGGATCCGTATAATTCTGCGGCCTTCCAATTGGTGTCAGCAATTGCTTAGCACTGGGAAGGTAAGTTAACAGTAACGCTACAACGAGTTTGAGGCAACTATGGTTACTATTCGTTTACAGCGTGGTGGCGCAAAAAAGCGTCCATTTTATCAAGTAGTTGTGGCTGACAGCAGCCGCGCAAGAAACGGTCGTTTTATTGAAAACATCGGTTTCTTTAACCCAACTGCACAAGGTCAGGCTGAACGTCTGCGTTTAGATCTTGAGCGTGTAGAATACTGGGTTGGTGTTGGTGCGAGCTTATCTGAGCGCGTCAACAGCTTGGTAAAAGAAGCTAAAAAAGCGGCAGCGTAAGCTGTCCTAAATCTGGTAGGTAGAGATGAGTCAAGCGTCTGACAAAGTGATTATTGGCAAGATCGGTGCGCCCTATGGTGTGAAAGGTTGGGTCAAGATCAACAGCTTTACTGATGTACCAGAAGGTATTTTTGACTATGCGCCCTGGCAACTCGGTGATGGGAAAGAATATCAAATTGACCAGTGGCGACCCCACGGTAAAAGCCTGGTGGCAAGAATAGTAGGTATCGAAAGTCGTGATGACGCCGAGCGCATCAAGAATTTAGATATCTGGATTGATGAACACCAGTTACCCGAACTTGATGAAGGTGAATTTTACTGGCGGGAGCTCACCGGCATGCAGGTGGTAACTACGCAAGGTTACGATTTGGGTGTGGTGAAAGATGTGTTTAACACAGGTGCAAATGACGTTTTGCAGGTCCGCGCCAAGGTGAATGATGCATTTGGTCAAAAAGAAAGATTATTACCGTATGTGATGGATTCCGTCATTAAATCGGTAGATAAGGTTGAAAGTGTAATAACGGTAGACTGGGATCCGGGGTTCTAGTGACTGCGGAGAAATGGTTCGGCGTTATCAGTTTGTTTCCTGATATGTTCGCACCCTTTATGCAACAAGGCGTTGTGGGAAGGGCGGTGAAATCGGGCATTCTGGATGTCGAGATGTTTAACCCACGGGATTACACTCACGATCGTCATCGTACTGTCGATGATCGCCCTTACGGCGGTGGTCCGGGTATGTTGATGATGGTGAAGCCGTTAACAGACGCCATTGCCGCGGCCAAACAAGCCGGCGGTGAACATGCAAAGGTGATTTACTTATCACCACAGGGTAAAAAGCTGGATCAGGCAGGGGTTAAACACCTTGCCAGCAATGACCGTATGATTTTTATCTGCGGACGTTACGAAGGAATCGATGAGCGCGTCATTGAAGCCCATGTTGATGAAGAATGGTCAGTAGGGGATTACGTGTTAAGCGGTGGTGAATTACCAGCGCTGGTGCTTATGGATGCAGTAGCCAGAATGGTACCGGGCGTGCTCGGTCATCAGGCTTCTGCCGTCGAAGATTCTTTCACCGACGGGTTACTTGATTGTCCGCATTATACGCGGCCTGAAATACTTGACGGTAAAGCGGTTCCTCCTGTGTTGTTGAGCGGTGATCACGAAAAAATCAGACAGTGGCGACAGATGCAATCGCTGGGGAGAACCTGGCAGCGTCGCCCTGAGTTATTAAACTACCTAGCTCTGACTGAGGAGCAGCAGCGTCTTCTTGAAGTATTCAAGTCGCAGTTGCAGCAAGATGACAGTTAACTAGGATGAGAGGATATGATGAGCAAAGTCAGTCAAGATATCATCAAGAAAATTGAGCAAGCACAGCTCAAAACTGATGTTCCTGCATTTGGTCCAGGTGACACAGTAGTAGTAAAAGTTCGCGTTACTGAAGGTGACAAAGAGCGTCTTCAGGCGTACGAAGGTGTTGTTATCGCTAAGCGTAACCGTGGTCTTCACTCGTCTTTTACCGTACGTAAAATTTCAAGCGGCGAAGGCGTAGAGCGTGTGTTCCAAACACACAGCCCGGCGGTTTCTTCTATTGAAGTTAAACGTCGTGGTGCAGTTCGTCGTGCTAAGCTTTACTATCTGCGTGAGCGTTCAGGTAAATCTGCACGTATCAAAGAGAAGCTTAACTAAGATTACTAATCCTTGCGTTATTGTTAACTTTGAAAAGCCCGCTTTATGCGGGCTTTTTGCTTTTTTGCGCGGTGGTGAAGTCGCAACAGGATATGTCAGCGCATCGCCAGCGCAACCTCACAATTTATACTACTCGACAGGCCCTTATTATTTGCCGTCAATAATAATGATAATAGTTTTTAATTAGATTGCTATTCTGTACAATGCGCAAAATAAAAACAAGTGCTTTTATTTTGCAAATACGAGGATTTATATGAACTATGCGTCGCGTTTTGTTTTATCCCCATTGTTTTTGGCGATGTCATTTACGGTTTCAGCGCAAACAGATGACAATTCTAAGCCAGTAATAGATGACAACATTGAAACTCTACTAATCACAGGTGTGCGGCAACAAAGAGTGAGTCAAGGAGCTACGGGTCTCACTATGGAAATCAGTGAAACGCCCCAGTCAATCAGCGTGATCACCGACGATGTGATGCAGGATTTCGCTGCGTTTAACGTGAATGATGCACTACGCCTTGCAACAGGGGTTACTGTGGAGGCTTGGGAGACGAATCGTACCAACTACTCATCCCGCGGATTTGAAATAAAGAATACGCAAATCGATGGCGTGGGATTGCCCAACGACTGGGGCATTGTGACTGGCGCGCTTGAAGCTTTTGGCTATGAGAAAATAGAAGTTATCCGTGGTGCCAACGGTTTGTTAACCGGGGTAGGTAATGCGTCAGGTACACTCAACTACGTACGCAAACGGCCAACTAATGAAACGGGTGGTGAGGTAGGGGCATCTCTGGGCTCGTATAATTTCAATCGTATTCAGGGCGATTACAATGTGGTGCTCACCGATGATGGCCGGTGGGCAGCCAGAGTGGTTGCCGTTGCTGAAGACAAAGAATCTCATCTTGACGGTTTGGAAAACGACTTAGGTTATGTCTATGCCGTCATTGATGGACAATTAACTGATTACTCAACCCTGACTGTGGGTTTCTCTTATCAGGACGCCAATACCGATGGCAATACCTGGGGTGGGTTAATCTTCAATTATACCGACGGTACCCAGGCAGAATGGGATGAGAGTGCTACCACTACCCAAAACTGGACAATGTGGGACACAGTTAATCGCAACGCGTTTATTGAGTATGCGTACCAGTTTAGTGACGACTGGCGTTTAAACATTAACTACAATCGCCGGGATTTTGAAGAACAGGATAAGCTTTTCTACGTGTATGGCAGTATCGACAAAGAAACCGGTTTAGGTGGTTATGGCTGGCCTGGCCGTTATGATTCTGAAGTGGACGCAGATCTGATTGAAATTAAAACCAGTGGCTTCTTCACTTTGTTTGGTCAGGAGCACGAAGCTAATCTGGGTGTAAGTTACGCTAAAAGTCATGACATTATGTTTCAGCATGCTGCCGATCCTGGTGCGGCTGCCTGGCTGTTAACACCGGCTTTTCCCTACGATTTAGACGCTATACCTGAACCTGACTGGGCTGATCCTGTTTTGTATTCCGACATCGAACAGGAGTTAACTCGCTATTTCGGTTCGGCAAAACTCAATGTCACTGATGATTTATTTTTTATTGCAGGCTTCAACGCCATTGATTTCGAGCGTACCGGAGACAATGCTGGCACTGCGATAGACAACAGTGAAAGTGAAATCAGCCCTTATGTAGGCGCAACGTATAAGGTTACTGATACCGTAAATGCGTATGTCAGTTACTCTGATATCTACCAGCCACAGGAACAATACAATTTGGCCGGGGAATACCTTGACCCAACAAAAGGTAAAAACCTTGAGGCTGGTGTAAAGGCGCAATGGTTTGACGACAGGCTATTAACCACCTTTGCCGTTTTCACTGCAGAGCAACAAGGTTTGGCGGCGTTTGCTGGCATCAACCCGGAAAACGGGCAATATTATTACAAAGGTATTAACGTTGAATCGAAAGGTTTTGAATTAGAAGTTGTTGGCCAAATTACCGATAATTTGGCGGTGGTATTAGGTTATACCTCGTTGGACGTAGAAGATGAAAGCGGTGTAGACGCCAATACCTGGGCGCCACGGGATTATGTTAATTATACGCTGACTTATGATGTAGCTGATCAGCCGGGTTTGAGTTTTGGTGTGAATGGACGCTGGCAGTCGGAAACCAAAAACGTAGATTACAACATCACGCAAGACAGCTATCTGTTGGTAAATACCTATGCTTCCTATGCATTTTCCAGTCAGTTTTCAGCCAGAGTAAATATCAATAATCTGACTGACGAGAAATACATCAGTAGTTTACACAGCTCGTTTTTCTATGCTGCGGGAGCTAACACTACGGTAAGTATCAACTATCAGTTCTGAGCATACCGCTGAATATCCCACATCGCCCGCGCTTAGTGGGCGCTTTTCCTTTTTCACTGGCATACTGTTTGACTTCGACATAACTGAGTGGGTATGCCATGTCAGAATCGAATGACTGGAAAATGATGATAAATGGCGCGTGGTATTGCACGCATGCGCCAGCGTTAGTGTCCCTTCGAAAGCGAGCAAAACGCCTGTGTGAACAGCTTCAGCGTGAGATACCACCGCTGCGGGAGCGAACGGTGAAATCCCTTCTTCCTAACGTCTGTGACGGGCATGTGGGCCCGGGTTTTTGGTGTGATTATGGCGCAAATATTCATTGTGAGGGTCGGTTTACTACTGGTGAAAATGTAGTCATGCTCGATGCCGCTTTGGTGAGAATAGGTAATAACGTGATGATCGAAGACGGTGTTTGCATTGCCACAGTCACCCATCACGAAGATGCTGTTAAACGACGTGAGGGGTGGCAGCAAGCACACCCTGTCTATATTGGGCACAACGTTTTTATTGGCGCGGGCGCGTGTATTCTGCCGGGCAGTATTGTTGCCGACAACAGTGTTATTCCTCAAGGAGGCGTTGTAAGCCGCTCTTCACGTTAGTGAACATCTGGCACCGAGCAAAAAAAGTCACCATTGCGGTTGCTACCCATACCAAAAATTGATACAAAGTCAACGCGAATGCCAATATAGTTAAATTAAAGGTGTAAATAAATATTTACAGGCGATAAGTTAACACGGTTAGTACTCATTTTTATCAGGTCAATTCAGGCAGACCTGCACACTATATTTACATGAAGAGAGTCTCATGATTAAGGACACCGTTAACAACGTTCACATCAGTTCAGAAAAAGTTCTGATCACGCCAGATGATCTGGCAAAAGAACTTCCCGTTTCAGATAAAGCCCTGTCGGCCATTTCTGAGTCGCGGAGCATTATTTCAGATATCATCCATGGTCGTGACCATAGATTGCTAGTGATTTGCGGCCCGTGCTCTATTCACGATATCGACGCCGCTAAAGAATATGCGCTGCGGTTAAAAGAGCTCCATGAATCCTGTAAAGATACCCTGTTTATTGTCATGCGCGTTTATTTTGAAAAGCCGCGAACAACCACTGGATGGAAAGGGCTTATTAACGACCCATACATCGATGGTACTTTTGATATTGAAACAGGTTTGAGAAAAGCGAGAGAGCTGTTGATCTGGCTGGCTGAGCTTCAAATTCCTGTTGCCACAGAAGCGCTGGATCCAATCAGCCCACAATACCTGGCTGAATTATTCAGTTGGAGTGCAATTGGAGCCCGTACCTCTGAGTCGCAAACTCACCGGGAAATGGCCAGTGGTCTGTCTATGCCCGTTGGTTTTAAAAACGGTACTGATGGCAGTCTGGATATTGCTATTAACGCGTTGAAATCTGCAGCGTCAGGCCACAGTTTTATGGGCATTAATAAACAGGGCCAGGTTGCGGTTATCAGTACCAGTGGTAACCCTGACGGACACATCATCTTGCGCGGTGGAAAACAGCCAAATTACGATTCTGTGTGCGTTTCAGAATGTGAAGAAGATTTGCGCAATGCAAAACTTACCGCTGGTTTAATGGTGGATTGCAGTCATGCCAACTCCAGTAAAGACTATCGCAGACAGCCGTTAGTTGCACAAAATGTTGTAAATCAGATCCTCGAAGGCAATCAGTCAATTATCGGCATTATGCTCGAGAGTCATATTAACGCGGGTAATCAAAAGTCTGACGGTAAAACCCCCCAAGAACTGGAATACGGCGTGTCTATTACCGATGGCTGTATAGATTGGGAAACCACGGAAACGCTCATCACACAAACCAGAGATAAGCTTATTACTGTGCTACCATTACGACAAAATAAACGCTCGGCTGTCGCATGAGGCAGCTGATTTAGCAGAGTCGTAATATGACGGAACACAATAAGCGTCTGGCGGCGTTACGCGAAGGTATAGACGAGATCGACAAGGAGCTCGTTTCACTGCTTGCCCGTCGGGCTAAACTGACGACCCAGGTCGGACAGATAAAAGCGGAAACCGGTATGCCGGTATATGTGCCTGATCGCGAGAAGGCACTGATTGCATCGCGCCGGGAGCAAGCCAAACGAGCTGGCGTGTCGCCAGATCTGACCGAAGATTTACTTCGGCGCATTATGCGCGATTCTTACCACACCCAAAATAACCGGTATCGCTGTATTAATCCCGATATTAACCAGGTGGTTATCATTGGGGGGGCAGGGGCGCTGGGCAAGGTATTTGTCGGCCTGTTCGAAAAGTCTGGCTACACAGTGGATGTGGTTGAAAGGGACGACTGGGGTAAGACTTCGACAACTTCCTTGTTTGCGCGGGCTGACTTGGTGATTGTTGCAGTGCCCATTAATTTAACTGAGCAGGTTATCACCAGCTTAACCTTTTTACCGGGAACCTGCGTGTTAGCAGATATTACCAGTGTGAAATCTGCGCCGCTAAAGGCGATGCTAAAAGTACATTCAGGGCCCGTGGTTGGGCTACATCCCATGTTTGGTCCTGATGCCCCCGGCATGATCAAGCAAGTGGTTGTGGTGTGTGAAGGACGGTCGCCGCAAGCGTATCAATGGCTGGTTGAACAAATGAAAACCTGGGGTGCGAATATTCACTTCAGTAGCGCTGAAGAGCACGATGAAGCAATGGCATTTATCCAGGTTATGCGACATTTCAATACCTTTGTATACGGCGCGCATTTACAGGGTGAGGATCCAGATTTAGATTCACTCACGGTATTCAGTTCACCAATATACCGCTTGGAACTGGCCATGGTCGGCCGGTTGTTCGCTCAATCTCCACAGCTTTACGCTGATATTATTTTTAATAATCCGGCTAATTTTGCGTTGTTACGACGTTTTCATCAGCGTTTCGGTGAGGCATTGTCACTACTTGAAAACGGCGATAAAACCGCCTTTATCAGCGAATTTAATAAAATCGGCAGTTGGTTTGGTGATTACGCAAGGAAATGCTTAGTAGACAGTAAACAACTGCTGCTCAAGGCCGATGATGACGAGATGCTAAGAAAGTCCTGATGCTCGGTGCTATGTAAAAACACAAACAGCCTGCTTAAGCGGGCTGTTTTGCTTTAGAGGCTAAATGTTCTGCTTATCGTAGCAACAATTCTTGCATCTGCGTTGTGATAGTTCATGGTAGTGTCTTCAGCCGCTAATTCGATATCAAACCCGTAAAACTGAGTTTGGTAGGCTATTTTATAGTGGATGTAGTGGGCACTGTTTGTATCCCATACATATTTGTCTTTATCTAGTGTTTTGGACATATCAACACTTAGCCGCAGAGCGACAGACAGTAATTTAGCTGGGTTACAATTCAAAGGCTCACCTTTTATTGCATGGATTCGATTTTTTCAAAATCGAGTTCATTCTCTTTTGGTGAGCTGTCTATTTTGCTAACTGAGGCAAATTTCTTATATAAGATGTATCCTAGGCAGCAGTAAAACAATGCAATGACCAGTGCTCCAACCCATTGAATTTTAAGAAAATCAATTTTAAATAAGAGGGTGAGGGCACAAAGCACAATAAAGTTCATGCAAAAGTATTTCCACTTGCCAAGACGGCGGGAGGAGAGATTTAGGTTGTCGGTATACAAGCGAATGAGCGAATCCAGGGAATTAATTACAAACACAACTCCCACAAATACCATGGCAAGGTTTCTTATACCCGTGGTGTCCAAATTGGCTTCGTGGTAGTAGTAGAGTACGCCGAACCATAGTGCAATAGGGATAGAAGGAAAGATCAGCATAGCCGACAATACCTGCCAGGTTTTTAAGCCTCCGACAAAACGAGAAGTAAACTGGCCAATCATAATGCTCCAAGCAAACCACCAAAACAGATAAAAGGCGTGATAGCCGTTCATCGGGAAGAGGAAGTGCTGGATATTGGCAAAGTATCCGCCTAGCAAGGAAGTGGCAGCAAAATAGTCCGCCATTTCACCGTTGCCCCATAAAAATGCACCGCCCCACATGAAGCCGATAAGGGCGATAAAAAGCCAGGTAGTCGACACACTGAGTATTTTAACAAACTTAATATCTGTACTGCTGTAAACGGAAAATGCAATGGCTGCGAAAACGATGAGATAAAATGCAGGTACAATGGTTTCACCATCTCCCAGTGACGGCAGATACCAAGGCAGGTTTTTCAACAGTAGAAACGCAGTAAATGCACATGTGCCAATAATCACCACGTTATTGATAACCCGAACCCAGGTAATCTCAAAAAATCTCACCTTGGGCTCAATCACGCAAAAATAAAAACAGGTAAAAAAATAAAATGCCCAGATGAAAAAGCCCCAAAAGCCAAATTCGATGGCCAGAGGATTAGTAAAACCATACTCTGGATTAGTTGCTGTGTCAGCGAAGGCGCCAAACTCAGTTAAGGGGAACATGATGAGGCCAACGTCTAATCCCGAAGTGAATAATATAGAGACAAAAGTCAGTGTTTTGACCGGTGTTACCCCTATCATCGTCAAGTTGCCCCATTTCCATACAATGAAAACAATGGACAACAATGTGAGTGCAATGCCCGCACTTAACCACAGTGTCATGACTTACTCCTTAACGTTGTGTCACGCAGATACGGTGTCGTTAGGCACCAATCACGCTTGAACGCTGGCGATGTCGCCAGTTTTGTTCGGTTTTTACATCCGCGAGTTCCGGAGCGAGTGTTGTGTGCCCTAGAATTAGATCTGCAGCTCGCTCGGCGACCATAATGGTTGGTGCGTTGAGATTTCCGTTTGGAATGGTCGGAAATATTGATGAGTCCACAACGTGAAGGTTACTAATACCATGGACTTTGGTTTGAGAATCTACCACTGCCATTTCATCTTCTCCCATTTTGCAGGAACAAGAAGGGTGATAGGCACTTTCAACGGCCTCTCTGACAAAGGCATCAATTTCTTCATCAGTTTGCACCTTTGAACCTGGTTGAATTTCCTCTCCCCGGTATATGTCGAAGGCGGGTTGATTGATGATTTCCCGGGTTAACCTAACGCATGCGCGGAAACCTTCAATATCGTCTTGGTGTTGCAGATAATTAAATTGAATCGCTGGCGCCTGGGCTGGGTTGTTAGATTTCACCTTCACCGAACCTCTGCTTTTGGGCTTGTTGTGACCTATATGTACTTGAAAACCGTCTCCTTTTACTGCGCTTTTTCCGTCGTAGCGCATGGCTGCCGGTAAAAAGTGGTACTGAAGATCCGGCCATTTTACGCCAGCTTTAGAACGAATAAAGCCACAGGACTCAAAGTGATTCGTCGCTCCCAGGCCGTCTTTAAACAGGAGCCATCGAATACCGATAAGTCCTTTTGAAAACAGGTTGAGTTTGCGGTTGAGGGTAATAGGTTGTTTACAATAAAACTGAAAGTAAAATTCCAAGTGATCCTGTAGGTTTTCACCAACACCAGGAAGGTGATGAATACACTTAATACCGGCCGCTTCCAGGGTTTGTTTGTCGCCGATCCCAGATAATTGCAATAAATGGGGAGAGCCGATCGAGCCGGCACTAAGCACAACTGCCTTTTGCCCGTTAACGGTGACGGTACCATTCTTTCCAGTAAATTTTACGCCCGTGGCAGTGTTGTTTTCGACAATGACTTTTTCCACAGTGGCGTGGGTGACGATGGTGAGATTGGTGCGGTGTTTTATTGGATCCAGGTATGCACGAGCCGTGGAACAGCGCTTGCCATCTTTCACCGTCATATGCATGGGCCCAAATCCTTCCTGCTGAGCACCGTTGTAATCGAAGGTTTCGGCATAACCCGCTTGCTTACCGGCCTCAACGAATGTGCGGTATAGGGGGTTTTTCATTTCATTGCCGTTATTTGTTGCAACTGGACCACCTTTTCCACGGAATTCATCTGCTCCCAAATACCAGTTTTCAGCGCGCTTAAAATATGGAAGGCAATGAGAGTAATCCCAGTTTTGAGCACCGTGGGTTGCCCATTCATCGAAATCGTTAGCGTGGCCACGAACATAAACCATACCGTTTATTGACGACGAGCCACCCAGTACTTTTCCCCTCGGACAGTGCATTTTCCGGTTGTTGAGAAATGGCTCTGGCTCGGTGTGAAATTGCCAGGCGTACTTATCGGTATTCATTGGAATAGACAATGCCGTTGGCATTTGAATAAAAATGCTTTTATCACTACCACCGGTTTCAATGAGCAATACCTTGTGCCTGGCATTGGCCGATAAACGGTTTGCCAGTACACATCCGGCCGAGCCGGCACCGACAATGATATAATCGTAATTCTGCATTGCTACTCCTTAAAACGGTGCGTCCAGTTTCACCATGCCCATATAAACAGACTTGGTTTGGGTATAGTGGTCCAGTGTTTCGATACCGTTCTCCCGACCAATACCCGACAACTTGTAGCCACCTACCGGCATTTCTGCAGGTGAGGCGCCATAACTGTTTACCCAGCATATTCCAGCTTGCAACTGGTGGATAACCCGGTGGGCGCGCTGCACATCCCTGGTCATGATACCTGCGGCCAACCCCAAAGGTGTGTTGTTAGCGCGCAAGATCACGTCGTCTTCGTCACTAAACACAAGTACGCACATCACAGGTCCGAATATTTCTTCTCGACAGATAGTCATATCGTCGCTGCAGTTTGTGAATACTGTCGGGGCGACAAAGTAGCCGTTCGGTGCACTCTCTGGAGAAAGTGCAGTGCCACCCGTGGCTATGGTCGCACCTTCCGCTTTGCCTTTTTCGATGTAATCGAGCACCAATTGTTGATGCTTGGCGGAAATGAGGGCACCAAAGTTGACATCAGGATCCATAGGATCTCCGGCTACAACGTTGTTTTCTGTGCGTTCTATGAGCTCCGTCATAAACTCGTTGTAAACGGCCTCATGAACGAAAACTCGTGTACAATTGGTACACACTTCACCCTGCGTGTAAAAATTGCCTAACATCGCCGCACTGACAGCTTGTGAAACATCAGCATCATCGAACACGAGCAAAGGTGATTTTCCACCCAGTTCCATAGTGACATCTTTTAAATTTGAAGCAGCAGATTCCATGACTTTGCGGCCGGTACCAACTTCACCGGTGAAGGAAACCTTTGCTATCTCACTGTGGGTGGTAAGCCATTGACCCACCGCGCCGTCACCGTGAACAACATTAAATACACCCGCTGGCACGCCGGCTTCGATAAATATTTTGGCCAGCTCCACAGCTCCCCGGGGGGTTTCTTCAGAGGGTTTGAAAATCATTGCGTTGCCCGCTGCCAGTGCGGGAGCGGATTTCCAACAAGCAATTTGAATGGGGTAGTTCCACGCACCAATACCCGCACAAATACCCAGGGGTTCTTTGCGGGTATAATAAAAATCATCACCTATACTTTGCTGTTGTCCAACTTGTGTAGGTGCAAGATTAGCAAAGTATTCAATTGCATCGGCGCCTGTGATCACGTCTACACAGTTCGCTTCCTGGATTGGTTTACCGGTATCCTGTACTTCATAGGCGGCCAGGGTGTCATTGTTTTCTCTTAGTAGTGCTACGGCTTTCAGCAGGATCCTGGAGCGCATCATCGCCGTCATTGACGACCATTGTTTAAATCCGTCCTTAGCACTGCTTATCGCTGCCTCGCGTATGGTTTCATCAGCCACTTCCACCTGATAGATAGCCTCGCCGGTAGCCGGGTTTATAACGCTAAAAGTTTCACCCGTGGCGTTACTCATAGGGCGACCATCAATGAAGTTGCGTAATACTGTAGAAGACATGGTTTTCCTCAAAAAAATCGATAACTCGACCTACAAAAGACAACTATCAGATTAATGTGACTTGTCTATGTACGTTTGGATAAGGTTGCGGTTTATACTGTGTCCATCGTGAATCTGGCTCACTTTTCGTTGAACACAAATCATTGTTTTGTGGTAGATATAAACTATGCTATGGACTTGCTTGTAAATAAACTGAGGCTATTACTCTGAATATTGTGTGCTTGTAAGTACCTACAAAACTTGATGTTGGACAATGGATGATGGCAAAAAAATCAGTTGAATACTGCCAAAATACGAAGAGAAAAGCAAACCGGCCTGAGTGGCCGGTTTGAATGAAAAGGGAAATTTAGTATGAACTGAAACTACTGTGAAACTAGTCTGTGGGTTCGCTTTCAGTGAGAGCGTTGGCTGCTGCAACCTTGGTTGGGCTAACTTCTTCACTTGGGTAACAGCCCAGCACCTGTAAATGACGGGTGATTTTTTTAAGGCTTTCCACCGCTGTTTGTACCGGTCCGTCTTGTAGATTGCCTTCAAAATCGATATAGAACATTTCTTCCCAAGGGTTGCCAGGAATGGGGCGAGATTCCAGCTTCGTCATGTTCAATTTGTTGTCTTTGAGAACCGTCAATGCCTCTACCAGCGCACCGGGTTTTTGCACAGTAGACATGATAACTGTAGTTTTCGCAGGTACCTGCAGAGGCACGGTTACAGGTTCTCTAGAAACCACGAAGAAGCGGCTGTGATTTTCTTTTTGGTTTGCCAAATTAGATTTAATTGCCATTAAACCATATAGGTTTCCGCCGGCTTCACTGCCTATGGCCGCCACGTCGTCACGCTGCAGCTCGCTAACGGTGAGCATTGCCGAGGATGTACTGTCCATGGTTTTCACTTCTACATTTCCCAGCTCCGCCAAAAAGTGGCTACATTGCGTAAATACTTGTGGGTGGGCGTACAGGGTTTTGATTTTCCCAATGCTGGTATCTTTCGCTACCAAAAGGCTGTGTTTGATGGGATGTGTGAGTTCACCGATAATGCTGAGCTGAGTGTGTTGCAGTTGGTCATAGACCTCGTTGATGCTACCGGAACTGGTATTTTCTATGGGGAGCACTGCATAGTCTGCTTCATTTTTTTCCACTTTTTGCACAATTTCGGCAAAACTCTGACAGCCAATTTCCATTAGCTCGCCTGGCCTGCGGGAAAAGTACTTTTGCGTAGCCAGATAACTGTATGAGCCGCGATCGCCCAAAAACGCTACGCGGTTTAATGGCAATGCGCTTCCCGGATTTGCCCGTTCGGCTAACATTGCTTGTTGGTTTAACACACTGTCTTCAATGATCACGTGAAAAATTTGGGTGACATAATGGGGATCAAGTCCAGCGACCTTACCTTCTTTTATTAGTCTCACCAATAACTGTTCTTCCCGTTTTACATCGCGGACGGGAATGTGGTGTTTGATTTTAGTTTCTGCAACTTCATTGGTGAGTTGACGGCGCTCGGCTAATAGTGCCAACAGTTGGCTATCGAGCTCCGTGATGCGTTTCCTTATCGCGTCTAATGCGGTGTCTGACATAGTGTTTCACTCGTAATTATGGCAAAAAAAAACCTCCCGTGGGGAGGTTTATACACGCGGCACATCCTCCCTCAGGCGAAGGTGAAAAAGCCAAAAAAGAAGATCACAGCGTGCTTTACATTCATTCTCATGGCATGACTTTAAGCCGCAGGTGCTCAAGTGTCAATGGTTTTTTACAGTAGGTATGCACACATACTATAGTCGCTATTCACACAATACGTGATTTGTGATAGCCAATATGAGCAGATACCTGTGTGATGCGCCAGGCGAGGCGGTTATTCTCCTAAAAGGGCTGCAAGCATTGCCCGAACTTCAGTGGGTTCAAAAGGTTTGTCGCATAGTGCGTTTACGCCGGTTTGTTGAATGTTTGCCATATGCATACTGTCTGACGATTCTGACGTCACCATGATAATAGGAATGTGAGCGGTATCAGGGCTAAATCGAATAAATTCAGACAGTTCCCGGCCATCCATCTCAGGCATATTGTAATCGGTAACCACAAGATCAAAGGGAGTGTCTTTGATGTGGGTGAGTGCCATTGCCCCGTTCTCTGCTTCGGTGATTTTCTTTAAACCCATGGATTCCAGTACTCTGCGAATATGGTTTCGCGCCAGACGACTGTCATCTACAAGGAGCACTCTGACCTCGTGAACATCGAAAAATTCAAGGTCTAATTCGTCGTGATTTATGAGGTCCAGACTGGCTCTAAGCGCCCGAGACAAGTGCAAGGGCTCGAAAGGTTTTGGCAATATCGCTGCAACACCGGCTTGTTTGAATTCTTCAAGTTTAACCATGCGGTTCTCACTTGACACTAGCATAAACGGAATGGTGGCGTATTGGGGATTGTCTTTAATAAACTTGAGTAATTCTATTGCCGTACCATCTTCAAAGTACATTGCACTAACCACAAGATCGGCACTGTGAGATTCAATAGCTTTGCGGGCCTCTTCGATAGAGCTGACAGCATCAATTTCCCTGACATTTTCCTTCAGCAATAGAGTGGTTATAATTTTTCGTTGGGTGTCAGAAGGTTCTACTAACACTATATGTAAGTCAGCAATTGACAGTTTATCCATGGTTTTTCTCACTTAAAGCGTCTATTTGACTGGAAGGAACCGAGGCTAACCGCCGGCAAGTTTTACGTTGTAATTCTTTTGCACTAACAGGGTTTTCAGTTTTTCCCTGTCGTCGGTTTGCACTTCGATCGTGCCGCTTTTCACAGCGCCGCCGCAGCCGCATTTCTTTTTCAATTCAGTGCACAGTGTCTTAAGTGCTTTTTCATCCAGGTTTAGCCCGTGGATCACGGAAACGCCTTTTCCTTTCCTTCCTTTTGTTTCGCGATGGATCCTCACAATTCCATCTTTCGACACTGAGCGGGTTTCAGAGGTGGTTTCATTTTTTATCCGGCCACTCTCTGTACTGTAGACCAAATTTGAATCTTGCATAAGTTATCATTTTCCGCGTTGCTTATAGTAATCGACACCTATGGGAACCGAGTGGTAACAGTTGCACCCGCAATTCCGCGTTCATAACGGTGTTAATAATAGGGAAATACATTAAAAAACCCAATTGAAATCTGAAAATTACCCACTTACTCTATTGAGAAAGAACGGATTCAGACTACGCTTAATACAACAACTGAGAAAATAAGGAACACACCATGACCATTACTGCTGCATTATCGGAAAACAGAAACACTCTGGTCATTCAGGTGGATGACAAGTTTGATTTTGGTAAAGTTCAGTCTTTCAGAGAGGCATACGACAAGCTGCCCGACACGGTAAAAGTCATTGAAGTGGATCTCAGTCAGACCGAATACATGGATAGCTCTGCGTTGGGTATGTTACTCAATATGCAAAAATCGTTGAGCGACAGAAAGATAGAGTACAAAATCACTCATTGTCGGGCTCAGGTTAGCCGAATTCTCAAAATATCACGGTTTGACAAAAAATTTGTCATCGCCTGATCTGAGCGGTTCGCCTTTTATTATGAGAATATTAATTGTCGACGATGAATCCCTCAATCGGTTTCTGTTAATACACATGCTCGAAGAAGAGGGCTACCTCGACTGCTTCGAAGCCAGAAATGGCGACGAAGCTCTGGCATTGGCGGAACAAATTAAACCGGACTTGATTTTGTTAGATGTCATTATGCCGGGGTTATCCGGGTTTGATGTTGCGCCGAAATTAAAGGCCATGAATGCAAACCTCTATTTGCCTATTATTTTTATTACCTCGTTGGACGATAAAGAAAGTCTGGTGAAGTGTCTTGAGGTGGGCGGTGACGACTTTGTTTCCAAGCCGTTTGACAGAGTTATTCTTTCGGCAAAAATTCGCGCTCACAGTCGTATTCGTCAGCTGAGCAGCCAAATTGAAAAGCAAAACCAGAGTTTGCTATATCACAGTCGACTCGTCGAACGGGAACACGCCATTGTTGAACATATTTTCAATAATGCCATTGTCAACCAACCAGAGGTACTCGCGTTTTTCGATACCATCATTTCTCCAGCGGCAGTATTTAACGGTGATGTGTTTTTGTGTGAAGCGAGTCCAGCAGGAGGTGCCTATTTTCTCGTGGGCGATTTCACTGGTCATGGCCTGGCTTCGGCTATTGGTGTGTTACCCGTAAGTCGCGCTTTTCAGGCCATGGTAAAAAAAGGTCTGGCGGTGAGTGAAATGGCTGTAACAATCAATGAAACATTGCTCTCTCTTCTCCCATCCGACATGTTTTTTGCTGCGTGTATCGTCGAAGTCGATATCTCCGGCACCCGTTTTACTATTTGGAATGGAGGCATGCCCCAGGTCATGCTCAAAAGTGTCCGCGGCTGCCGACTGCGTTACTTTCCATCGCGTCATATGGCACTGGGAATTCTTACTGATAGTGAATTTGATGCAGATTGTGACGTGATTGAAGCAGAACCGGGTGATCAGTTGCTGTTCTACACCGACGGTCTTATGGAAGTGATGAATGAATCGGGGGAGATGGCGGACGAACATGGCGTTATCGACTGGTTTACCCAGGATGACGTTTCCACCGCACTGGGAATGTATAACTGTGCAAAGCAATTTCGGGGGGGCGCAGAACAAGCTGATGACATGACTATTGTCGTGTTTAATTGTCAATCGCTGGAATCGCTTAAACACCGGTTTTCCATAAATGATCTTCCCTATACCATCAGTTTATCGCTGAAAGGCGCCGAGCTTCGCAATCCACGCATCATAGATTCTCTGATGGAGATGCTCAATTCCCAACCCGGCGTTGCCTTAGTGCGTTCGGACTTGTATACCATTTTTTCTGAAATATTTAATAATGCGTTAGAGCACGGCGTGTTGCATCTTGATTCATCCACAAAAAATACGCCTGAGGGCTTTATTCGCTACTATGAAGAAAGGGAGCGACGGCTTAATGCCCTCGAAGACGGACAAATTCGCTTCGATTTACAGTTTTTACCCACCGAGAGTGCTTTGTTAGTGTCTGTGAAAGACAGTGGAAGCGGGTTCGCGCTCAATTCACCTGAAATTCGTGACCTCTCAAACAGTTTTGGCCGGGGCATTCCTATATTAAGGGAGTTGTGTGATAAGGTTGAATATACCGAGCGGGGAACCAGGGTCACAGTAAGGATTTCTATGGTTCGCTAAACATGACAGCGGTGTACTTGTCACTCTTCTTTTATTTTCTCGCATTTGTCCCATTGCCAGGAACAAAATTCCGCAGTGCTGCATCAATTGTATGGAATTAAGGTACTGAAAACAGGTACTGCGTTGCACGAGTTTGTGCTGCGGTCGAACTGTGAAATACGACACTGAGCTCCAGGAGGCCATATGTTGAAAGCCGTTTTTGAATTGTTCCGACAGGAAAAAAGTGGGGAATCCAATCCTCACACCGTTGAATTGGCAACCGCAGCACTGCTAAGTGAAATTATTCGGGCAGACAACAACACTGACCAACGTGAATTGGAAGCGTATAAATCACTGTTAGCTTCTCACTTTTCTCTTTCGGATAACGCGTTATCTGTGCTGGTGAAAGCAGGACAGGATACTGCAGAAGACGCTGTCGATTTGGCACAGTTCACTCAAGCCATTAATCAACAGTGTAATAATGAAGAAAAGCAAGCTATTCTAAAAGGATTATGGGAAGTTGCTTACGCGGATAAACAAATCGCTCCTTTAGAAGAGCATATTATTCGGCGTATCGCAGATTTATTGTACTTGTCTCACAGTCAGTTTATAAAAGCCAAGTTATCGGTAACACAGTAGTGGTCTGCACAACATAAACCTGGAAACGTGCTGTATTGGAAGGAATGGAAGCGTTGTTTAAGTCAATGAAGTGGCCTTTGGCATTGGTCGTGGCTGGCGCCATCGCGATTTCGGTCTGTATTTTGTTTTTCTTGTCGCTTAAAGAGCACGAGTCACAAGTGACAGCGTTGCAACGAGACTATACTTTTGGTCTGGCTGCAATGGTAGCGGAAGATCTCAGTGATGAAATGCGCGCCTTACCCCTTTCCGTTGACGCTATAAAAGCCGAATTAAATACCCTCTCATCACAATCCAACGTGATCGCAATCCACATTTTCGACGCCGATAGGCAACTGGTTACTTATGCTTACTTCAATGATGACAAGGCCGTCGGCAGTGAAGCAATTGCCGCGTTACCCGTGTTTGGACAGGGGGCTCATGTATGGGAAAAACGGCTTGTCGCCGTAAAAAAAATTGACTATGAGGGCCGGGTACTTGGCAATGTCGTTATTACCTCTCAATTGGCTGACTTTATTGCTGAAAACCGCACTGCATTAATAAACCGAACGCTGCCGTATGTCTTTCTTATCGTTTGTGTGTTTGTGCTATTTGCAGTGTGGATGATGGGACGATATTTGAAACCATTACAGGCCCTTAGCCGGTTTACCGAGTCTATTTCTCAAAGCAAAAACTATACAGCAAGGTTTGAGCATACTGCCCACTACGAAGTCGCCCGGTTGGGCAAGAGTATTAATAGCTTTATCGATACCATTGAGGTGGAACTCACTATCAACCAGGAACAAAACGACACTTTGGTTGAACAGCAGCAAACCATGATGCGCCTGGCAAATTACGACAGTTTAACCGGCTTGCCAAACCGCCAGTTTGTGGTTGACAACTTGCGTCTGGAGTTAGCAAGGGTGCGGCGGAGCAAGGGTGATCTTGCCCTCATCTTTTTTGATTTAGACGGGTTTAAGGGGATTAATGATTCGCTGGGGCATGAAACCGGCGACCTCATTCTCATTGAAGTGGCAGATCGGGTGAATAATTTGCTGTGCGAAGGGGATCTCGTTGCCCGCCTTGGCGGTGACGAGTTTATTATTGTTCCCGACCGAGAAGTGGCCGATGTGGCATTGCACAACTTGGCACAAAACCTCATTGACGCGTTTACCGAGCCCTTTTTTTTGCGCGGTATGGCCCTAACCGTTGGCGTTAGCGTGGGTATCGCTAAAGCCAGCGATGCAAATTTTGAACTGAGTCAGTTAATGAGTAATGCCGATCTTGCTATGTACCGTTCAAAGGCCAGGGGGCGGGGTACATATACCTTGTTTACCATGGATATGGTGGAATCCCATAAACGCAAAATGTCTATTGCGAACAGCATTGACAATGCCGTGCAACACGATGAACTCTTGGTGTATTACCAGCCTAAAATTGACATGCAGGGGGATATCGTCGGGTTGGAAGCGTTGATCCGATGGCGACACCCTGAATTTGGTTTGATTATGCCCGGCGAGTTTATTCCCATTGCCGAACAAGGAGGAAAAGTCTCCGCCATCACTTATTGGATGATGGAAAGGGTGTGCATGGAACTGCCCGATTTACAAATGTTGCTGCCGAGTCCGTTTAGAGTGGCTATCAACTTATCAGGTCACGATTTGCGCCATACTAATCTGTTTGACGACATTCATGCCCTGTTTGAACGTTATCAGGTCGACCCACAATATTTCGAGTTTGAAGTGACAGAATCGGCTTATTTGGAAAATTTCGCCAATGCAGACAGGTTCTTTAAACGCTTGAGTAATTTGGGATGCACTGTTGCATTAGATGACTTTGGGACCGGATATTCGTCTCTCAGTTATTTGACCCGCATTACGATTGACACGTTGAAAATTGACCGCCAATTTATACGGGATATGGACAGTTCAAATCGTTGCCGGCTGGTTACCAGTGCCATTATTGATTTAGCAAACCGTTTGTCTCTTACGGTATGTGCTGAAGGTATTGAGCATGCAAGTCAATGGCAGTATCTGGCAAAACACGGCTGCGATCACATGCAAGGTTTTCTCTTTAGTCGGCCTGTACCTCTGGGTGAGATGCTGAACCTGCCAGACAATTTTAGTCACTTGATTTCTCATCGTAAGTAGGCGGTGCTCGTGACGAGTGCCTACTGTGTGTCACTATTATGCAACACATCAGCCCGTAATCTCTCCGTAATTAAGATTAAAATATTGTTTTTAAATGGTTATTTCATGTTGGCACTTTCTGTGCTTTTCAGTCAGTGACTACGCTTAACGTGTGTCGCGAATGATTGTTCAGGCTGGCGCAAGCCTGCGCCGTGTTCGCGCCCGGACACAGGAGAACATGATGAATCGCTTTGAAAAATTTTTTCTCGCTTTGCTTACACTGATAACCATCCAAACCCTTTTGATTGCCCAATCCCAGGCTAGTACTACTGAAAGCCCCTCAGACAAAGAACTAATGGCACAGTTTGACGATGATCAGGACGGCTTTATTTCGCTGAAAGAAGCTGTTGCTGACGCGCGTTTGCTCAGACTTTTTAGCCGCATTGATGACAATGCTGATGGCTTGCTCAGCGCTCAGGAATTAATGAAAAGCGATTATGTTGAAATCATCACCATGTCTCGCTAGTCACCGTGGAAAGCGCCCTTTTCACCGACGGTGCAGTGCCACTGGTGTCGTTATCTGTTGCTACAACCATGGGGGTGTGCGATCCTGAAAAGCCGGACTTCAATTAGTGACAGAATTTTGCGAGTAGGCTCTCTCAGACAACTGACGTTAGGCAGTTTTTTCCTGGCTCTTGTTCCCCTTATTGCCTTGCTTTGGCAGAGTCAGAGCGATTTGGCGATGGTGGGTAAAATGACGTCAGAAGAAACCCACTATGTGGTTTCTGTGGTCGGTCAGTTGCAGGCTCTGGACGGAGCAGCAACGGATCTTGAAAGAACCGTTCGTCAGTTCGCTATCATTCAGAATGCCACAGTGGCAGACCTGACCGACAATGCAATTTTTCAGTTTGCCAGTGCGAAATCCAAGCTTTGCGAGGCGTTAGCACAAAGCGAATACTGTCAGACGCTGGACAAGCAAATTGAGCAACTGCGAAACTTTCGCACTATTAGAGATAAGCTTCTGTTAAATGCTTATTTAGCGTCGTTGAGCACAGCCATGCAAGGCGTGCGTTCCGATGTAGATAAAGCTATCCAGGCTCGTTTGACTCAACAGCAGGAAAATATGTCCAGCATGCAGGCAAAACAGGCATGGTCTACGGCCTTACTGGTTTCGGTGTCCCTGCTGCTTATTTTGCTAGCCAGCCAGCTAATTGTTAACCCGGTGCGCAAGCTTAAGCAAATTATACAAATTTTAGCTCACCAGCGAGGTAATCTGCCGCCACTGTCCACCAGAGCACCTCATGAACTCATCGGCGTTGAAAAAGATCTGCACTGGCTTGCAGAGCGTTTACAGCAGCTTGAACATATTCGCACCGCACTGCTGCGCCACGCGGCCCATGAGCTGAAAACGCCGTTGGCGAGTATTAAAGAAGGGTGTAGTTTGCTCTCTGATAATGTCGTGGGGCCGTTGAATCCCCAGCAAGCGGAAGTCCTTACACTGCTGTCGTCGAGTACGCAACGGCTCAATACCTTGGTTGAAAAGCTCCTCGACTACAACTTATTGTTACAGCAAGCCCAGCCGAAGTTTACCAAGTGTAACCCGAAAGACTTAGTACGCGATTGTATCGAAGATTACGCCCTGGCATTGCAGGACCGGGAAGTCTCTGTTTCTGTGTCCGTGGCAAATGTCGTTGTAGATGAAGAATTGTATCGCCGAATATTGGATAATCTGGTATCAAATGCAGTCGCGCATGGTGCAATAGGCCGACCAATTTCGGTAAATATCTACAAAGAGGGCGATGATGCCATTCTCGATGTGGCGAACAGAGGTAAAAAAATTCCAGCCGAAAAAGTAAGTAAATTATTTGAACCATTCACCCGCGGCGATGACCCGAGAAACGACAATGTCATTGGCACAGGATTAGGGTTGTCAATTGTGTCTGACTGCGCACGCTTGATGCACGGTGATGTACAAGTGGTGGATGTGGATAATGCGGATGTGTGTTTCAGGGTAAGGATACCGCAAGAGGAAAATAACGAATGAGAATAAGAATGTTGCTGCCGTTTGCATTGTTGCTGAGCGGTTGTGCAGCGATTGAGCGTGAAGATTCGGCACCGGTTGAGCCGGTGGAGACCAATACAGACACACCGGTTCTTGAGGAAGACGATTCCTTGTGTCTGGTTGAGCCAACCGTGGAGCGGTTTGAGAGTCAATGTGATTTATTTTATTGGGTAAACTTATGGGTACAGGCAGATAACACCCGCTGGCCTGAAAGACGAGATGCAATAGCGACATTAAGTGATTCCACCGAAGATACGTTGAAGAAAATCATTTTATCTCTTCCCGTTGATACACCATACCAAAGCCGGTTGCGCGCGCAGCACTGGCTTACAGGGCTAGAAGCGAAGATTAACCCGGCAATGCTGAATGTGGTGAATTCCCTGGTTAAATCGCCCAACGGCGAGATGCTTGAGTTGGAGTCGGCCATGGTTATCCTAAATCGCGTGAACACAGATAAAGAAAAACAGCTTTCCATGTTAGAAAAAGAGCTGGCGTTACAAACAAAAAAATTGGAAGAGTTGCTGAAAGTCGAAGCCACTCTCATGGATAAAAACAGGAGTACTCAGCGATGAGCGAATTATCAGTCAACAATGCCAGACTGTTGCTGGTCGATGATGATAAAAGCTTGCTTCGTCTGCTCACCATTCGGTTGGAAGGCGAAGGGTATCAGGTTACGGCCGTAGAAGACGGCCAGGCGGCGCTAAAAAAAATACGCGGTGATGACTTTGATGTTGTGTTGTCAGATTTGAGAATGCCCGGGCTCGACGGGTTATCGCTGTTTGAAGAAATCATGGGGGTTCGCAAAGACATTCCCGTTATCCTCATGACCGCTCACGGAACTATATCTGATGCGGTAGCCGCTACTCAGCGCGGCGTATTTGGCTTTTTGACGAAGCCCGTGGATCACGATGAATTGCGAATGTTGCTACAAAAAGCACTCAGCCAGTCATTAGCTGCCCAGCCTGAAGAGTGGTGCAAAGACATCATTACCCGGTCTCCGGAAATGCTCAATGTTATGGATCAGGCCTACCGCATAGCACAACGGGAAGTCAGTGTGTTAATTAGCGGGGCAAGTGGTACAGGTAAAGAATTACTGGCCAACGCTATCCACCGCGCCAGTTCGCGGAAGAATATGCCATTTATCGCAATTAACTGTGGCGCACTACCTGAAAACCTGTTGGAGTCAGAACTCTTTGGTCATGCGAAAGGCGCGTTTACCGGTGCGGTACACGCGAATCCAGGGTTGTTTCGCGAAGCCGATGGCGGCACCTTGTTTCTCGATGAAATTGGCGATATGCCAATGACGTTACAAGTGAAGTTGCTGCGGGCGTTACAGGAGCGACAGATTCGCCCTGTGGGCAGTGCGAAACACGTGGATATTGACGTGCGGATCATTTCTGCTACCCATAAAGATTTACACAAAGAAATGGAAGAGGGCAGTTTCCGCGAAGACTTGTATTACCGGCTTAACGTGGTCAATTTGCAGCTTCCATCGCTTAAAGATCGAAGTGAAGACATTCCGCTGTTAGCCAGGGCGCTGCTGCAGCAAAGTGGTCACCGGCACGGAGTGAATGTAACCCAGTTTTCAGATGACGCAATGCAATCGCTGGTGAAGTCTGAGTGGCCGGGTAATGTCCGTCAACTGGTTAACGTGGTAGAGCAGTGTGTCGCACTAACTCAAACCCCGGTTATACCTTTGCATTTGGTGCAACAGGCATTGTCAGCCACCAGAGAAAGCTGGCCAACGCTGACAGAAGCAAGAGATGCCTTCGAGCAGAAATATCTGCACAAACTACTCAAAATGACCGATGGCAATGTAACCCGGGCAGCGGAGCTTGCTGGCCGAAACCGAACTGATATGCATAAACTTATGAAAAAGCACGAGCTTGATGCGGGTGATTTCAGGTAGAGACTGTGCACCACGGATGCCGGCCTCTGTCAGGGCTGTACTTGGGTTAAAATAAACGGGTTTGGCTGCTTTCGCACTGATCGGGGAAAGACAACACTGGCAAGGAGCTATCTGGATAGTGCCTGTTGTAAGCGCAGATAAACTGCTGCGCTAACCAAGGGGCGTCGGCATTGTCCGGTCGGTGGAAAAACAGATATGGTGACTTCCCTTCGCAGCGCCACTGATGGCATTTACGCACCCAGGGCAAGAGTTTTTTCTCATTGACAGTATCGCTATTGCCACCGACAAATCGCACGATAGGATTATTGTGGGTGGCAATAACATTTACCGGCACCTTTGGTTTCTTGTGCCTGACTTCGGTTGTTATGACGTTGTCTGCTTCCTCACTGAACAAACCCCGCGTATCCATAATAATGCGGTTGGCATTGTGCTCAATTAGCAAGCGGTTAAATCTGGCTTCCAGCGCATCTTTTGCGAAAAACGCCAAGTGTCTCACTTCAACCGCTATCGGTATTGATGTTGGGAAAGCTGCAAGTAAACTGCCCAATTGGTCTAACTGAGATGGAGAAAAAGAGGCGGGAAGCTGAATTAACAGTACGCCAAGCTTGTGTGACAACGGTGACAATAGCTTGCATTGCTCGGCAATGATGGGGTGATGTGGGTCAATGGTACCGTTGTGGGTAACCGATTGATGCAGTTTGAAAGTAAAGCGGAAATTGTCCGGCGTGTCTGCATACCACCGGGCAACAGTGGCAGGTTCTGGCAAAGCATAAAACGTGGTATTACCCTCAATGCTATTTAGCTGCCTGGCGTAATGATAAAGCGGTTTGGTTCGGGCTGACGATAACCCGTGCCAGGTAGTAGGCCATTGATTGTGTTGCCATTGAGGCAGCCCGATGTAAACGGGTGGTAGAGAATTCATCAGTTAATAGTGCAAATCTGTATTTGTCGTTGGGCTTTAGCAAGCATTTGTTTATACTATGCGGCCTTAAATTTAGTCTCAAGACTGAGTAGTGGTTGTCATACTGTTTTATCTATCACGCTTTGCGAACCAGGTAAATCCAATGTTGGCACACTTACACTCAGATTAATTATTCAGGGGTCAGGGACCATGCGCACAGATTACTGTGGGAATATCGATTCATCTTACATCGGCCAGGAAGTGACACTTTGTGGTTGGGTTAATAAACGCCGTGATTTAGGTGGTGTTATTTTTATCGACCTTCGGGACCGCGAGGGAATTGTTCAGGTGGTTTTCGATCCTGATCTCCCTGATGTATTAGATGTTGCCAACACCTTGCGCAGCGAGTTCTGCGTGAAAATGACGGGCAAGGTGCGTCCGCGCCCTGAAGGCCAGATCAATAAGCAAATGCGCACTGGTGAAATCGAAATTCTTGGTTTATCTCTGGATATTATTAACAAGTCAGCGGTATTGCCGCTGGACTGGAACCAGGAAAACTCGGAAGAGCAGCGTTTAAAGTATCGTTATCTCGACCTTCGCCGTCCCGTGATGACTGAGCGTTTGAAGTTCCGTGCAAAAGTAACCGGAGCAGTACGACGTTATCTTGAAGATGAAGGGTTTCTGGATATTGAAACGCCCATTTTGACAAAAGCTACGCCGGAAGGTGCCCGGGATTATCTGGTGCCCAGTCGCACGCACAAAGGCGAGTTTTTCGCCTTGCCACAATCGCCTCAGTTGTTTAAGCAACTGCTGATGATGTCGGGCATGGACCGTTACTACCAAATTGTAAAGTGTTTCCGCGACGAAGACTTGCGTGCTGATAGACAGCCTGAGTTTACCCAAATCGATATCGAAACTACTTTTCTTGATGCCGACGGTGTAATGGCGATTACGGAAGGCATGATCCGTGACTTGTTCCAGAAAATGCTCAACGTTGATCTCGGTGACTTTCCGCGCATGACGTATCGGGAAGCCATGACCCGTTACGGCTGTGACAAGCCTGATTTGCGAAACCCCCTTGAATTAGTTGACGTGGCTGACTTGCTTTCACAGGTTGAATTTAAAGTGTTCAGTGGCCCGGCTAACGACCCCAAAGGACGTGTAGCTGTTATCCGGGTACCCGGTGGTGCAAGCTTGTCTCGTAAACAAATAGACGAATACACCAAATTCGTTGGCATTTATGGTGCCAAAGGCTTGGCGTGGATGAAAGTAAATGAAGAAGCCAAGGGGCAGGAAGGCTTGCAGTCGCCAATTCTTAAGTTTTTGTCGGAAGATGTCACTGACGCGCTACTGGCGAGAACCGGTGCCAAAGCAGGCGACATTCTGCTGTTCGGTGCAGATTCAGCTACGGTTGTTACTGAAGCCATGGGAGCGTTGCGTCTTAAACTCGGCGAAGATTTTGAGTTGTTGGAAGGCGACTGGAAACCGTTGTGGGTTGTTGATTTCCCCATGTTTGAAGAAGTGGACGGCGCCTTATATGCATTGCATCACCCCTTTACCTCTCCTCGAGATGTAACTCCAGAAGAGCTGATAGCCAATCCGGCTGACGCGTTGTCGGATGCCTACGACATGGTATTAAACGGTGTGGAACTGGGCGGTGGTTCAGTTCGTATCCACGATCAAGATATGCAGTCTGCAGTGTTTGACGTACTGGGTATTGAGAAGGAAGAAGCGAAGAATAAATTTGGCTTCTTACTCGAAGCCTTGCAATTCGGTGCGCCCCCTCATGCCGGTTTGGCGTTCGGCCTGGACCGCTTAGTGATGTTGATGACAGGAGCAACCTCTATTCGCGACGTTATGGCATTCCCGAAAACTACAACGGCTGCGTGCCCATTAACCGATGCGCCGAGCCCGGCAAATCCCCAGGCGTTGGAAGATTTGGCTATAGCCACTGTGAAGAAGTCCGCAGAGTAGATATGGCTTTCAAAAGGCCCGAGTCTGTGCTGGTGGTGCTGTATGACGAGCGCCACCGGCTATTGCTGCTGCAGCGGGAAGATGACGCAGATTTCTGGCAATCTGTCACTGGCACAGTGGAAGAAAACGAATTACCCGAACAAACTGCTATTCGCGAAGTTGCAGAAGAAACCGGTATTATTCTACAGCCCAGTCTGCTAACAGACTGTCGACATATCAATCGCTATCAAATACGCGAGCGTTGGTTGTATCGTTATCCTCCCGGCACCTGCTACAACACCGAACACGTCTTTTGTGCTCAGGTCTCCTCTAAATTTCCTGTCAAACTTACCGAACATCTGGCATTTGAGTGGCTGAGTAAGCCTGCTGCGCTGGCCAGATTGTGGTCGCCTTCAAATCGCCTCGCAGTAGAAGCATTTGTACCCAGGCCAAGAACATGATTATACTGGGTATAGATCCAGGGTCGCGGATCACCGGTTATGGGGTTATTGCCCGACAGCAAGGTAAATTAGTGTATTTGGGCAGTGGCTGTATTCGTGTTAAAAGCGATGTAATGGCAGAACGTCTCGCCCAGATTTTCACCAGTGTCGGGGAAATCATTCGCGAGTTTTCGCCTGAGCAGTTTGCCATTGAACAAGTATTTATGGCTAAAAACCCTGATTCTGCGCTTAAACTGGGGCAGGCAAGGGGAGCCGCCATTGTGGCTGCGACTCAGTCAGACTTGCCCGTGGCTGAATATTCTGCCCGCCAAATAAAACAGGCAGTGGTCGGCAAGGGGAGCGCAGAGAAAACACAGGTGCAGCACATGGTTAAGCATTTGCTTAATTTGCCTGGAACGCCTCAGGCTGATGCTGCTGACGCACTGGCAGTGGCCCTTTGTCACGCCCATACCGCTCAAAGTTTGATAAACATGGCGGGGAAAGCGAGTAAAACGGTGCGAAGACGTCTGCGGTAGCGTGTCAATCGAACAAGGTAAAAGCTAGAATGATAGGACGAATAGAAGGGCGGTTACTCGAAAAGCAGCCGCCGGAAGTGTTAATTGATGTAAATGGCATTGGCTACGAAATACAAATGCCAATGACGAGTTTTTACCAGTTGCCAGCGGTAGGAGAAAACGTAGCGGTTTATACCCATTTTGTGGTGCGGGAAGACGCTCAACTGCTGTTTGGTTTCGCCGATAAGATGGAGCGAGGACTTTTCCGGGAACTGATAAAAGCAAATGGCGTTGGTCCGAAGCTGGGTCTTACGATTTTATCAGGTATGTCTGCGGCGCAGTTTCTCAATAGTGTTCGAAGCGAAGATGTTTCCGCATTGGTAAGTTTGCCGGGGATAGGGAAAAAAACCGCTGAGCGGTTAGTGGTTGAGTTAAAAGACCGGCTGGCCAAGTTTGGCAAACAAGAGGCGGTATATATTCCCCTCGATATGGCTAAACCCAATCGCGACACAATCGTTCCGCTGAATGATGCTAGAGAGGAAGCACAGAGTGCGCTGATTGCGCTGGGGTACAAACCGGTGCAGGCAAGTAAGCTGGTTACATCGGTTTATCAAGATGGCATGGAGAGTGAGAGCCTTATCCGTGAAGCCTTAAAAGCGGCAATTTAATGAGTAAAAAGCATGATTGAAGCTGATCGACTGATTGCACCCGCTGCCACAACGGAAGACGAGGTTATTGACCGCGCCATTAGGCCCAAGATGCTCGATGACTACACCGGGCAGCCCCATGTTTGCGAGCAAATGGAAATTTTTATTCAGGCCGCCCGCAATCGCGATGACGCCCTGGATCACCTATTAATTTTTGGTCCGCCAGGACTGGGAAAAACCACACTGGCAAATATTGTCGCTAATGAGATGGGGGTGAATATAAAAACTACTTCCGGTCCCGTCTTAGAAAAAGCCGGTGATTTGGCAGCGTTGCTAACTAATCTGGAGCGAAATGACGTTCTGTTTATTGACGAAATTCATCGCTTAAGCCCGGTGGTTGAAGAGATCCTTTACCCGGCTATGGAAGACTATCAGCTCGATATTATGATAGGAGAAGGGCCAGCAGCGCGCAGTATTAAGCTCGATTTACCTCCGTTCACCCTAGTGGGAGCAACCACTCGAGCTGGGTCTTTAACATCGCCACTGCGCGACCGTTTCGGTATTGTTCAACGGCTGGAATTTTATTCGGTGAAAGATCTCACCACCATTATCGCGCGCAGCGCTCGTTACCTGAACCTTGATATGGATGAGGAGGGGGCAACAGAAGTCGCCCGTCGGTCCCGGGGAACACCGCGTATTGCTAATCGATTATTGCGGAGAGTAAGAGATTACGCTGAAATTAAATCAGATGGTAAGGTACTTGCGGATATCGCCGCGAAAGCACTGGATATGCTGGACGTGGACAGAGAAGGCTTCGATTACATGGACAGAAAACTGCTTACCGCTATTATCGATAAGTTTGACGGTGGGCCGGTAGGTCTCGACAACCTCGCTGCTGCCATTGGCGAAGAGAAGGAAACCATTGAAGACGTAATTGAACCCTTTCTCATTCAGCAGGGGTTCTTACAACGTACACCCAGAGGACGTATTGTGTCTCAGCGGGCTTATTTGCACTTCGGGTTTGAGCCAAAAGCCTAAGTCAGACAGGAAAGGGGCCACGGGAGATCCTTAAGCCGGAAAAAAAGCGCCAGGTTTAGCCTGGTGTTTTTTAATCAGGTATAAAAAAAGCCCGTTCAAATTGAACGGGCTAAAACAACAAGTGTTGAAGGAAATAAATCCAGGGAACTCATGTCAATCAGAAGAAAACTCGTGCAAAACCGTCTTAGACCATTTTGCTCTGTTCGACAGATGGGAGCATTATAAACGGTAATACGACCGGGGCAATTGAGTAAAATTATAAGTTTGGATTAGAAAATCTAATGCGTTAATATGGTGTTAATTCAGGTTGCCAGTGCTGCATTTGAGCTTATAAAAAAGCTATTGTAACGCTTAAATCAGACCGTTTGGAGGACGCTGGTACGGTCGTTGATAGCTTTATTTTCGATTATTTATTTTGTTTTAGGAGAGGGTGTTGAAAAAGACTCATCAGTTTCAGGTCAGGGTGTATTATGAGGACACTGATGCAGGAGGTATCGTCTACTACGCCAATTATCTTAAGTTTATGGAACGCGCAAGAACAGAGTGGTTAAGAGAACTTGGTCATGAACAAGATAAAATGTTGGAACAATCAGTGGCTTTTGTCGTCAAACGGGTTGAAATGCATAACCATGCGCCAGCGCGATTTAATCAACTGTTGAGTATTGAATCGCAAATTGTAGAATTAAAGGGCGCTAGTTTGACTTTCAGACAGGAAATAAAAGATCCGCAGGGGCACAAGCTGGTTACCGCGGACGTAAAAATTGCATGTGTTGACCCCGTGGTGATGAAGCCACGGAAGTTGCCAGCCACTTTGTTAGGGGATTTATCCAGTGGAATCTGATTTAACGTTTATCGGCCTGTTCTTGCAGGCGAGCTTCGTAGTGCAACTAATTATGTTGCTGTTGCTCGGGGTATCTGTTGCCTCGTGGACTTTTATCTTTCAGCGCACTAAAGCACTGAATGCCGCAGAAAAAGAAATGCGCCAGTTTGAGGACAAATTCTGGTCTGGCGCGGACCTCAACAAACTCTACCAAGAACTATCAGCCCGCACCGGTGTGTCTGGTATGGCGAATATATTTTGCTCTGGCTTCAAAGAGTTTGTTCGTTTGCGCAAAGGCAATACTGCGGTAAACGGCATTGTCGATGGGACATACCGGGCTATGCGTGTGTCCATGTCACGCCAGGTAGAAGAATTGGAGAGCCGCTTACCCTTTCTCGCAACCGCAGGCTCAATCAGTCCGTATATCGGTCTGTTTGGTACTGTGTGGGGAATTATGAATGCGTTTATCGCCTTAGGTGAAGTTCAACAAGCTACCCTGGCGATGGTGGCACCGGGTATCGCAGAGGCCCTTATCGCCACCGCTATTGGTTTGTTCGCCGCCATTCCTGCGGTTATTGCATATAACCGGTTCAGCCACAAGGTAGAAAAGCTGGAGAACAGCTACGGCAATTTTATGGAAGAGTTCTCAGCTATTCTTCATCGCCAGGCAATGTCTGCTCAGCCGCAATAGCCGCTGACACGGAGACAAACTATGTATATAAGAAAAAGGCGCAGACCAGTATCCGAAATCAATGTCGTTCCCTATATTGATGTTATGTTGGTGCTGCTAATTATTTTCATGGTGACCGCGCCATTGATTTCCCAAGGTGTCAAAGTGGAATTACCCAAAGCCAGCGCCCAGCCTATTGAACAGGAAGACACGCCGCCGCTGATAGCGTCGGTAGATGTACAGGGCAATTATTATCTGAACGTGGGCAATGATCAGGATACCGCACTGGGAACACAGGAACTGACTGAACTGGTTGCGGCAAAACTTGAAAAGGAACCCAATACACCTGTGGTGGTTAAAGGCGATGGGCAAGTAGCGTATAACGAAGTTATTCAGTTAATGGTGTTGTTGCAAAAAGCCGGGGTTCCGTCTGTAGGTCTGATGACCGATCCGGTTGATGAATAATTCGTATGCGTAAACTCAATTCTGACCAGCAAGCCTTAGCGAAAGCCATTGGCGTTCATGTTGCTATTGCTGTAGTGTTGCTTATTAGCGTCAGTTTTTCGCCAGATCCATTTTTGCCGCCAAGCAATAGCGATGCGCCAGTGATAAAAGCGACGTTCATTGATGCCCAGGCGATTGCCGATAAACAAAAAGCTGAGGCTGCAGCGGCAGCAAAGGAGCGGGCTCAGGAAGCTGAACGTCAGCGCAAAGCTCGGGAGGCCGCTGCCCAGGAGCGCAAGCGAAAAGATCAAGCTAAGGCAAGAGCAGCAGCCGAGAGGCAAGCTGCAGAAAAAAAACGCCAACAAGAAGCGCTGCGAAAAAAACAACAGGAATTGAAGCGATTAGCTGCACAAAAAGAGCAGGAACGCAAAGCGCGAGAAGCGCGGGAAAAGGCCGAGGCGGCTAAAAAGGCCCGGGAAGCAAAGGAAAAAGCTGAAATGGAAAGGATGCTGCAAGAGCAAATGGAAGCTGAGCGCGCCGAGCAAGCTCGACGCAGACAAAAGCAGGTGTTGTCGGAGGTTGACCGCTATCGCGCGCTAATTACAGCAACGGTTCAGCGTTACCTTATTGACGACGACAGCTTTTCAGGTAAAGAGTGTCGTCTGAATATTCGGTTGGCGACATCGGGGTTCGTGACTCAGGTCACGCGCTTAGGGGGAAATGACGCGCTTTGCCGCGCAGCTGAAACCGCTGTACGCCGACCGGACAAATTGCCTATGTCTGACGATCCGGCCGTGTACGAGCAAATAAGAGATATAAACATAACGGTGAGACTGTAGTGACGATGAAACAAATCAGGATGTTTTTAGGGCTGATATTATTAAGTGTGAGCAGCCTGACCCAGGCTTCATTGGAAATTGTAATCACGGAAGGTGTAGACAGCGCACGTCCCATTGGTGTGGTTCCGTTTAAATGGGAAGGCGTGGGCAATGCCCCGGGCAACATTGCCGATGTTGTTATGGCCGATTTGACTCGCAGTGGAAAGTTTAACCCCATTGCAGTGGCGAAAATGCCGCAAATGCCTGCTACGGACAGAGAAGTCAATTACGGCGCGTGGGCGTCAACCGGCGTTGACACTATTCTGGTGGGCAGTGTAAGTCAGGAGGGAGCTGACAGTTACCGGGTTTCCTTCGAGCTTATCGACGTTCTCAGAGGGCAGGTAACGGGTGGCAAATCACAGGCGATGAGCAACGGTCAACTTGTGAGTAGTGAAGATCATGTTATTGACAAGCGACAAACCGTTATTGCTGGTGCGGACTTTCGCCAGTATGCCCATCGCATTAGCGACATTGTGTATGAAAAGCTCACCGGCGAGCGGGGAGCTTTCCTGACTCGGTTGGCTTATGTGGTTGTCAGAGATCGTGAAACTAACAGTTTGCCCTACCAACTGGTGATTTCAGATTACGACGGTGAAAACGAAACGCGTTTACTGTCATCCCCTGAACCACTGATGTCACCATCGTGGTCGCCGGATGGTGAAAAACTCGCGTACGTGAGTTTTGAAAATAAGCGACCACAGATTTTCATTCAGGATATCTATACCATGGAAAGAACGAAAATGACGGATTTTCCTGGTATTAACAGCAGCCCGGTGTTTTCTCCTGATGGCAAGAAGTTGGCGATGGTATTGTCTAAAGACGGCAATCCTGAAATTTATGTAATGGATATTGCTACAAAAAATTTGCAGCGAATTACCCGAAATCGCGCTATAGATACGGAGCCCAGCTGGATGCCAGATGGAAATAGCTTAATTTTTAGCTCCGAACGGGGTGGTAAACCTCAGATATATAGCGTAAATTTATCTTCTCGTAAGGTAAGACGCCTTACGTTTGAAGGCGAACAGAATCTTGGCGCTACCCTGACACCGGATGGTAAACAGGTGGTGTTAGTGAATCGCACGCGTGGCGATTACCATATCGCTAAACTTGGATTGGATAGTGGCGGGATGCAGGTGCTTACTAAGACATACTTGGATGAGTCGCCGAGCGTCGCGCCGAATGGAAGCATGATTATATACAGCACCCTTCACAACGGAACGCAGGTATTGTCACTGGTTTCGCTGGACGGGCGCTTTAAAGCCAGGTTGCCAGCCACAAATGGACAAGTGAAGTCGCCGAGTTGGTCACCATTTTTGTTTTAAAAAAGATTTAGAGAAATATAAGGATTAAAGAGGATGCAAATGAATAAAATAATGAAAAGCTTCATTATCGCTTTGCCAGTGGTGACAATGATGGCGTGTTCGTCCGGCCCGACCGAAGAAGAGTTGGCGGCAGAACGCAACCGTGTGGCACAAGAGCAAGCGGAAGCAGAGCGCCAGGCACGTGAAGCAGAGCAAGCGAGAGTGAAAGCAGAGGCGGCGCAACGCGTTAAACGTCAAAAAGAAATCGTTGAACAACAAAAAGCGGCGCTGAAGAAAGAACAAACAGTCTATTTTGACTTCGACCGTTCAACCATTAAGGCTGAGTTCCAGGCTCTATTAGACAAGCACGCAGAATTTTTGGTGCAGAACCCTGGCCAGAAAGTGGTTGTCGAAGGTCACACTGACCAAACTGGCACACCGGAGTACAATATTGCTTTGGGTGAGCGTCGTGCAAAAGCAGTTGAAACCTATTTACTGAACGCAGGCGTGAGCAGCAGCCAGGTTTCCACAGTATCCTATGGTGAAGAGAAGCCAGCTGTTATGGGGTCAACCGAATACGCGATGGCACAAAACCGTCGTGGTGTTGTAGTTTACCAGTAAGGATTTGAGGTTTGGCTAAACCTATTATTCAGGGCGTCACTTTGTGTGCCGCCCTTTTTACTTCAGCATCAGTGCTCGCGCAGGCTCCTGTGTACGACGTGGGCGCTAGTCAGACCCCTGCGGGTCATTCGTCGGCAAGCGGAGACAAGTCGCTTGAACAGCGTATTACTGTTCTTGAGCGAATGGTGGAAAGCCGTACTGAAATGCAGCACCGTTTGCAGTCTCAGATTGACACTATGCAAGGTGAAATTGACGAGTTGCGAGGTGCCGTTGAGGTACATACTAACCAGCTTGAAAAGGTACTGGAGCGCCAACGCGAACTTTACCTTGAAATCGATAAGCGGGTAGAAGCACTCAAACAGGCTGGTGTGGGTGCGGCGGCGCCTGTTTCAGAGTACAGCTCGACGCCGGTGTCTTCACCGTCGGCGTACTCTGCTGTGAGTAACCGACAGCCAACCTCAGGACGTGACGAAACCACCGCTTATGAGGACGCGGTTAATCTCATTTTGAAATCAAGGGAGTATGACAAAGCGATTCCTGCTTTTCAGTCTTTCCTGGGCGAATTTCCCAATAGCCAGTATGCACCTAATGCCCATTATTGGCTGGGACAATTGCTTTTTAATCAGCAGCGTTGGTCAGAAGCGTCAGAACAGTTTAACACCGTCATAACGCGGTTTACTGATTCCACGAAACGGCCCGATGCGTTGTTGAAACTGGGCGTTATTGCAGAGAGGCAAGGCAATAAAAATCAGGCGCGTACATTGTTTCAGCAGGTGATTAACGAATACCCCGATTCATCGGCGAGCAAGTTAGCACAATCGCGGTTAGGTGGACTTTAAAAGTACCTCCTTCGGGAGGTTTTTTTAAACCAGAGAATAGCTACATCAATAAAAGATGTGTTGTTAGCTAGTTTTTAGCACCGCGTTTGAGTCGATAAATACGTGTTTTAGTGGGGGAATAATGAGCGAAGTGCTTCCATTTTGACCGTTTGGCAAAGGAATTACAGAAAACTTAAAATAAATACGCGTTTTGGGTTGCGCCGCCCAAGAATATGAGTATTATATGCCGCCGTTGCCACCAAGTGGTAACACAGGTAAAGCGAAGGGTCGTTAGCTCAGTTGGTAGAGCAGTTGACTTTTAATCAATTGGTCGCTGGTTCGAATCCAGCACGACCCACCATCTTTCCTATAATTATTCTATTGTTGTCGTTTCTTTAAGTCTTCAAACGAGACGTTAGTAAACTCAAAAAAATCACAGAACTTAATTTTTTATTCATACCGTATCCCTATGTAATTTTTATGACAGTCGGGTATAATTCGCCCCCTTATTGTCGATAATTCAGGCTATTAGTTATGACCATTGCTTTTAGAGTCGATCAAGTTGATTATCCTTTCCCTGCAAAGCCGGCGCCACTCAGCGATGCGCGCAAGGCGGAGTTAAAGGCGGATATTAAGCAACTGCTGCAAGATCGCAACGCTGTTCTGGTGGCACATTATTACACTGATCCAGAAATCCAGGCGCTAGCGGAAGAAACCGGTGGTTGTGTGGCAGATTCGTTAGAAATGGCGCGTTTTGGTCGCGATGCCAGTGAGCAAACACTGATTGTTGCTGGCGTTAAGTTCATGGGCGAAACGGCAAAAATTCTGAGCCCAGAGAAAACTGTACTGATGCCGAATCTGGAAGCAACCTGTTCATTGGATTTAGGTTGCCCCATCGACGAATTTTCGCAGTTTTGCGATGCTCACCCCGACCATACCGTGGTGGTTTATGCCAATACCTCGGCAGCGGTAAAAGCACGGGCAGATTGGGTAGTAACATCCAGTATTGCCCTCGAAATCGTCGAGCACCTTGATGAGCAGGGCAAACCCATTATTTGGGGGCCTGATCGTCATTTAGGGTCGTACATTGCCAAAAAGACGGGCGCAGAAATGTTAATGTGGCAAGGCGAGTGTATCGTACACGACGAGTTCTCTGCGCAAAAATTGCACGACATGAAAGCCATTTATCCGGATGCGGCTATACTTGTTCACCCGGAATCGCCAGCCAGTGTTGTTGATTTAGCCGATGCTGTGGGATCAACCAGTCAGCTAATTAAAGCGGCAGAAGTTATGCCGAATGACACCTTTATTGTAGCGACTGACAAAGGCATTTTTTACAAGATGCAACAACTAATGCCACACAAAACTTTCATAGAAGCTCCCTCAGGCGGTAATGGAGCGACCTGTAAAAGTTGTGCGCATTGTCCTTGGATGGCCATGAACGGCTTACAGGCTATTTATAACAGCCTCACAGAAGGTGTTAACAACCACGAAATCCATGTAGATGCAGCACTGCGAGAAAAAGCACTAGTTCCACTGGACAGAATGCTGGGCTTTTCTGAACAATTGAAACAAAAACAGTAGTTGAGTGCCTAATTATAAAGCAGTTAGTGTTTTTTTAGTGGTTTAGACTTGATTCGTGGTCTGACTTTACCTACTATACGCGCGCTCAACGTAAACGTTGAAGAAGAATTTGGAGAGATGGCTGAGTGGCTGAAGGCGCACGCCTGGAAAGTGTGTATACGTTTATAGCGTATCGAGGGTTCGAATCCCTCTCTCTCCGCCAAATTATCGACAGGCCCCTAAAACCCTAGGGGCCTTTTCGTTTCCGGTCCTCAGATAGACAACCTGCATCATTGAGTGGTATGAAGTGTTGGCTTGAGTTACCTGCCAAGAGTAGTCTTTTATAGCCCTCCTAATTCTGGCGTTTATTACATTAAATGAAACGTTCCCGCCGACGTCGTTTTAAAGCTCCCTTTCACCCGCTTAGGAACACGTTCAACTACATGGGATCAAGCGTTAACAGCAGGCGTTTATCGTCTTTGGCCAATTGACAAGAACGATGCAATGCAGCCATTTCTTCATGTTGTGACCAAGCCTTACCTTTTAACAGCCCTACATCAAAGGTGTTCATCTGTTGAACGTGAGTCTCATTGGAGTAGATTCCCGCCCCTGATTTTTTGTTTTCAGCATAATTGTCCAACGGGTCTTCCTCTAGTACTTCAAGTGGCAGCCATTCGGTTCCGGGGCCAACATAGGTACTTACCAAGCGTACCGGAATGTTATCGACATGAAATTTAGGGCACATTGCAGTACTGAGCGGTGCTAATCGCAAACCCACTTTTTCGCAATCGAACAGGCAGGTTAGCATGTCTGATAGCAGGTGAATATCGGTGATGGCCGCATCCATTCCTTCGCAATCAGGCATTATTTCACGTAATTCATCTTCTAATGAATCCATAGAAAATACGCCGCGAATACCTAAGCCAAGCGCTTGAAAAGCTAATTGAAAATAACGGTTTACTTGTGAGTTAAAACCTCGCTCCCATATTGCGACACTGTTAGTTTTAGAAAAGATATCGCTTAAAACCAGAGGTGAGCTACTCGTACTCCAAGAACGTTGCGTGTGTTTTTCTGCGAGCTGCATAATTTAGTGCCCCCAAGAAGGGAATGGATCGGGTAAATTCGCCCAGGCCTGACTGCCTTGAAGCACGTCGTCCTCACTGAGTAAGCATTCATTTAAGCGTTCTTTGATGTCTTTTTCGTCTAGCCCCTGGCCGATAAACACGAGTTCCTGGCGCATATCTCCGAAGGGCTCAACCCATTGTTCCTGGATAGAGGCCAGATACTCGGGGTCGTCGGGCCATTGTTCTTTGGGTACTGCTTTCCAAAATAACCCTGCGGCGCCATACCTTGCCATACCACCTGCCTGACTCCAGCTTCCCGCGAAACGAGGCCGAGTGGCTAACCAGAAAAAGCCCTTAGAACGAATTAGCTTACCTGCAATGTCCTTGCTGTGTAAAAAATCATAAAATTTCTGTGGATGAAACGGCCGTCTTGCCTTAAAAACAAAGCTGCTGATGCCGAACTCTTCTGTTTCCGGAATATGCTCTCCCCGAAGTTCTTTTAACCACCCAGGGGCCTGTTGTGCTTTTGCAAAATCAAATTTACCGGTTGCCAGTACTTCTTTTACGGGAACATTGCCGTTTTCAATTGGGATCTGTATCGCATCTGTATTTAAGGTTTTAAGGATGTGCTGGAGCCGCTGCAGCTCTTTATCTGAAATAAGATCGATTTTACTTATTAACAAGACATCTGCGAATTCGATTTGCTCCACCAATAGATCAGCCACACTTCTTTCGTCTTCCTCTCCAAGGCTTTCTCCTACGTCGCTAAGTAATGCTGCTTTGTCATAATCAGCTAAAAAATTTAATGCATCGACCACTGTAACCATGGTATCCAGACGGGCAACATCGGAAAGACTTACACCATTTTCATCAGCAAACGTAAATGTTTCGGCAACGGGGAGGGGTTCTGAAATACCTGTAGATTCAATGACTAGGTAGTCATACTTGCCGTCTTTTGCCAATCGCGTGATTTCTTCCAGTAGATCTTCTCTTAGTGTGCAGCAAATACACCCGTTACTCATTTCCACCAGCTTTTCCTCTGCGCGGTTAAAGCTAATTTCATTTTTAACGGTAGCGGCATCAATGTTAATCTCGCTCATGTCATTTACGATGACGGCGACCTTTAGGCCATCGCGATTATTAAGAATATGGTTGAGTACAGTCGTTTTGCCAGCACCGAGAAAGCCTGATAATACGGTAACGGGCAGCAGAGATTGAGTTGTCATAGTGGTGTACAATCTTGATTGAAAAATATGTTATAACATAACATATTTGAAATTGATTGCTAAAGCAAAGTTGCGATTTTATGCATACGTCTTTCACAGGTGAAGGCTTTGGGGGAGACGCACTGGAAAAACCATCAATGCTTTACAACGGATACTGTATTCGTGTGCTGCTCTCTCTTATCGGCCCGGAGAGTGGGATAGACGTTCACCGTTGAAACAGGAAATGTTGGGAGTTGCAGTAGGTGATAACACGAAATACACTATCGAAGGTGAAAAGAAAGGCGCACTCTCACTGCTGACAGTGTGCGCCTTGCGCGCTTACAATGCAGCTAGCGCCGCGTCGTAATCAGGCTCGTCGGCGGTTTCTGCTACTTGTTGCGCGTAAGTCACTTTGCCTTCACCGTCAATCACCACGATACTGCGAGATAGCAAGCCAGTAAGGGGGCCTGTTGTGAACGCGACCTTATAATCCTCACCAAATGTCGAGCGGAATGTTGAGCCCGTCAGTACATTTTCAATGCCTTCCGCGCCACAGAAGCGCCCAGCTGCAAAAGGCAGATCGGCCGATACGCAAATCACCACGGTATTGTCCAGAGATGCTGCTTTTTCGTTGAACTTGCGCACTGACATGGCACACGTGGCGGTATCAATGGAAGGGAAAATATTCAAGATGATATTTTTACCCGCTAGTTCGGCAAGTGTAACTGTAGATAGATCTGCTTTAACTAATTCAAACTGAGGAGCTGTTGAACCTACTGACGGCAAATCGCCCGCAGTTTCGAATGGGTTACCCTGAAGTGTTACTGTTGCCATAATGTATTGACCTTTTTTGTGGATGTTCATTCTATAGTGATGGGTAAGCGTGTAATTTCAAGGGTAAAAGCTGCAGATGACAAAATAAATTTTATCCGTTTTTTTTTTCAATCGAACAGAGGTTATACTGAACGCACGTAAACCGAAACACAGAGGGCAGAGATTGAGCGTTAACGCAATTATGACAAAGCGCGTGGTGAGTGTAAAAATGGACGATACCTTAAACACGCTCAAAGCGCTTTTTGAAGCGACAGGTTTCCACCACTTGTTAGTGATTGAAGGCAAGCGGCTGGTTGGAGTGGTTTCTGACCGCGATTTACTGAAAAATTTAAGCCCTTTTGTTGATACTTTGTCTGAAAGGTCAAGAGATCGAGCAATACTGGAGCGTCGCGCCCATCAAATTATGACCCGGGAGATCATTTCCATACAGGAACATTCGAGCATTGTGAGGGCAATCTCCCTGTTTAACCAGCACAGGATCTCTTGTTTGCCTGTAGTCGATGGTTCAGGTCATCCTGTGGGGATTATATCCTGGCGCGATATCATGCAATACATGGAACAGCGAGTGACGGAAAAGCAGCAAGCGTGAGCCGACCCCTTTGTTCGGGAACCTGTCTACTCAGCGGCAAAATTGTTCAAAGCCTTCCCGTCCAGCCGGTAGCCTATCCACTCGCTTTTGGGTTTTGCGCCAATGGACTCATAGAAATCTATCGCAGGTTGGTTCCAGTCCAGAACGCTCCATTCGAACCGACCACAATTGTGGGTAACCGCTAACCTGGCCAGGTACTTCAGTAGTGCTTTTCCTGCACCGCAGCCACGATATTGCGGCGATACGTATAAATCTTCAAGGTACAATCCGTTTTTCCCCTGCCACGTGGAATAATTGAAAAAGTATACAGCGAAGCCCACCGGGTCAGATGCATTTTCACAAATCACACAATGGGCAGTTGCCGCTTTACCGAAAAGGGTTTTCAGCAGATCGTCCGTGGAAGACTGCACTTCGTGTTCAGCTTTTTCATATATAGCCAGCTCCGTGATGAAATCGAGAATAAGCTGACAATCATCTGCTGTTGCCGGGCGAATAGTGAGTTCAGTCATGAAGTCCTCTCTTTACCGTTGCGGGAATGTCATGGTGAAACCGATGATTTAGACGATGGGCGAAGAAGCTTACCCACACTCACTCGGTAACACCATGACAACGCTTCAGCTATATCAATTAAAATGAGATACAAACACGGCACCAGTACCAGAGTAACGACAGTTGCGTACAACACGGCGAATCCTAATGCCACAGCCATGGGGATCATAATGGCAGCTTGCATACTGGTTTCAAACATAATGGGGAGTACACCCACAAAAGTGGTAATGGACGTCAGTGTAATAGCCCGGAACCTTGCGGTGCCGGCTTCTGTAACCGCGTCTTTTAAAGCACAACCTTGTTTTCTTCGCTGGTTAATGAAATCAGTCATTACTAAAGAGTCATTGATGACCACACCCGCAGCGGCAATGAGGCCAAAAAAAGACATCGAGCTAATATCGTAGCCGAGTACGTAATGACCTAAAGCTGCACCAGTAAAACTAAATGGGATCACCGACATAATAATGAGTGGTTGGCCATAACTTTTGAGCGGCACGGCGAGTAGAATGAAAACCATGATCATGGCGGCAACAAAAAACAGGAGTTGTTCGTCCATTTGTGCTTGTTGTTCTTCAATATCACCGCCGAGCTCTGTGACCACGTCCGGGTATTGTTCCTGAAGTTTTGGCAGCAAGTTGTCGTACACATCATCAATCACAGTGGTAGGTTCTACCTTCTGTTCGTCGATGTTCCCCCAAATATAAATACTGCGGTAACCGCTTTCCCTGCGGATGTAGCTGATCCCGGGCTTTTCTTCCAACGCAACCACGTCACCTAACATGACTTTTCGCCCGGCGGGAGTCGTTATCACACTGTATTTTAATTCGGCTAAACGTTGCCGGGTAAGGGCAGGGTAGCGCACCATTACCCGTACTTCTTCACCGTCGCGTATTACGCGTTGCGCTTCACCACCATAAAGGCTGGCACCGATCTGAGATGCCACATTTTGTAGTGTCAGTCCGAGGTCGTAAGCCACTGGCAACAAGGTCATTTGAATTTCCTTGTTAATCGGATCCATTGTTGAACTCACGTCAAACAAGCCGTCTTGCTGTTGCAGCATGTCGATGAAAGCTAACCCCGCCGCGTTTAGTGTCTTGAGTTCAGGGCCGTAGAGTAGAAATCCGAATTCTCCATCATCACCGTCACTGTTTAAATCGTCCAGGACAATAAATGATTTCATACCGGGTATTTCAGGTATGGCCTTGCGCCACCTTCGGGCAAGCTCAAAAGTATCAAAAACGCGCAAGGATTCATCCACGAGAGGCGCGACAATTTCGCCCTGGGTTCTACCGTCATTGAAAGCGAGAATGTTTTTTACCATTCCCTCTCCGCCAAATTCCCGTTTAATATTTTCTTCTTCTTGTAGAATTACTCCCTCAATGGTTTTGAGGGCTTCAATCACCGCTGTATCTGAGACATTTTCGTTCATTTCTATGCGAATTTGAGGGAAGTCATGGGGCACTTTTGATGACGGCACCACGCGGACATGATCGCCCTGAATTAGGCCAACGGATAACATTAACAGGGCACTAAAGCTTGCCATAACGGCCCAGCGCCATGCTACCGCCTTGTTCAAAAAACCGCGGTACGTCACATTGACGAACTGGTTAAATCGATGATTAAAACGAGCGCGCAAACTGTTGGGTTTCACAGGGGAAAAACGGGTATTGGCAATATGCGCGGGTAAAATGAGCTTCGATTCCACCAAGCTAAACACAAGACACAGAATAACGACAATAGCAATGTTGTAAAACATTTGCCCTTCAAAACCACTACTCATGGTAAAGGGGGCAAATACTGCAATTGTGGTGAGCACGCCAAAGGTGGCTGGCGTGGCCACTTTTTTGGCCCCAATAATGGCGCTTTCGATGCCTCCGCCTTTTTGTTCAATTTCTGAGTAAGCACTTTCTCCGATAACAATGGCATCATCCACCACGATTCCCAACACCATAATGAATGCAAAGAGGGATAACAGATTAATACTCACGCCGAACACAGGCATCATCATGATCGCGCCCAAAAAGCACACCGGTAAACCCAGCATGACCCAAAACGCGAGCCGAAAACGCAGGAAAACAGTAAGCATAAGTGCAACCAGTACCGCACCCTGGAGCAGATTTTTTAGCATCATATCCAGTCGCTGGTTGAGGTAATAGGTGAGATCGACCATGGTTTCCAGCGATACGCCTTCTGGCAACGTGGGATTCTTTTGTTCGATATAAGCTTTTACGGTATCGGCCACCGGAATGATATTTTGACTTTTCGTCGCTCTAACAGAGATATATATGGCGTTTTTGCCGGAAAAACGAAAATACTGTTCGCCCTCTGTGAAGTCATCTTTAATGGTCGCCACATCCTGAAGTAATACTCTTGCACCATTTTGTCCGAGTTTTACTGGGATTTGGCCAAATTCTTCTCCCTGATAGAACTGGTTTTCTACTCGCACGGAAATAATCCCTGAGTGAGTACGCAACTGACCGGCAGAGAGGTTGGTTGAGTGGCTGCGAATGGCACTGGCTATATCGGCGATGGATAAATTGTACTTTCGCAGCTCGTCGGGCAGTATTTCAACCGCAATTTCATCGTCAGGGTAACTCATTTCCACGAGGGATATATTGTCTAACTGCAGCAGTTCATCTTCGATTTCACGGGCTATTTTCTTCAATGCCTGAAGGGGTAAGTCACCGACCAGTGGTGTTTCAATGACCTGCTGCTGAAACTCCAGTTGTTGGATATTCACCGGCTCCATATCTGCGGGGAAAGTGGCGATACCATCAACGCGGGCTTTGACTTTATCAAGTACTTCGGTAAGAGGCTCGTTTTCATCGATGTCAAGATGAACGTGCCCCGAGTTTCGAAACGCACGCGATACCACCCGATCAATCTCAGTTACATCTTTGATGGCTTCTTCGATTTTTATCAGGATCCCTTCTTCAATTTCCTGGGGTGAAGCGCCTGGGTAGCTAACATTGACGCGTATGAAGTTGGTTTCAATATCGGGAAATGTCTGACGTTGAATATTAAAATAAGCCACCATACCCATGATAATAATAAAAATCATGAGAAGGTTTGCCGCGACGGTATTGTGTGCAAACCAGGCAATAATTCCCTTATGCGTGTCGTATTCCTGACGCATGCAGCGCTTCCTTAATCTGGTTTGATTGCGGCGATTTCGTCGCTTCCAATGACTTTAACAGCCATACCTTGAACGGGGTATTCAGGCGGGGTTAGCACCAGCTTTCGCCCCTCAATCTCTCCGCGGACGTATAGAAACCTTTCGTCGTCGCGAACAACACTAACATGTTCAGGGTAAAGGGTAGCGTCATCTGACATTAGCCAGACCTGATTGTTGTTAACCAATTCCTGTGGAATTTTGTAGACGTTTTCCAAGGTAACACCCTTGAAGGAAACGGTAGCAAAACTGCCAAATTTAATCATGGATTTGTTGCTGTGGAGCCCATAAGGGTCGCTAATTCTGGCGACTAGATAGGTCATTCTCGTGGCTTTATCAACGGTACCCAGGTCGCGGTGTAATGTTGCGTCAATGTGCCGGCCATCGATACTTACTGTGACTTTTCTGCCGCTAACAGAGAGAGGTAAGTAGGCGTGATCAAAACCGGCAATAGGGAAGCTTATTTCAGCATATTCAACGTTGTTAAGGGTTGCTGCTATGGTTCCGGATGTAACAAAGTCACCGGTGCCTATGTTTCTCGCGGTGACTAACGCATCGTAAGGCGCGAGGATATCACAGTTTGCAAGATCCCGTTTTGCAATGCGCAACTGTGCTTCTGCCGACTTTAACGCTGCCTGAGCACTGAGTAACTGAGGTTTTCTCAGATACAGGTCAGTAATTTTACTCCCCGACATGGTGGCTGCTTCACGCTTGGCTACGTCTGCCAGGGCTTGCTCTTGAATTAGCTGAGCTCGGGCGGAAGACAAGGCGGCTTCAGCCTGATATAGCGCCGCTTCGTAGGTATCTTTTTCAATTGAAAAAAGCACTTCTCCGCGTTTGACGAGGCCGCCAGGGATAAAGTCAGGATTCCACCACACCACTTCACCCGACACCTGAGCAGAGAGATTAGTGGTCTCTAATGGCGCGACTTCACCGTAAGAAGACAGTGAAACAGCATGATTTTCTGCGTGTAGCGTTGATAATGAGACGAGGGGGCGGGTATCTATTTTTTCTTCTTTCTCATCTTCCGCCCCTGAGGCTGCGATAACTTCCATTCCTGCGTAACCCAATGCCAGAATGACAAAAGGCACCACGATTTTTTTCCATTGCATAAATATCGCTTCATATTAGTGATTATTATAGATATTACTGGCAGTGTGTTGTTCACCAGATTATTCTGTTCCCAATTCTATTATCAGGGTTTTAAGACAAAAGAAAAGGCTTAGTTATCATGAGAAAGTACTACACGGTTTCTGCCCTGATGCTTGGCTTGATAAAGTGCTTTATCTGCTAGGGTTAGGGCCCGGTCGACAGACACATCTTCGTTTATTTCACAAATACCAAAGCTGGCGGTAATGCCGATTTTCCTTTCATCCAGCCAAATTTCTGAATCAGCCAGGGTTTTTCTTATTTTCTCGGCAAGAGTAGCGGCATTTGTTTCGTTAGTTTCTGGCAACACAATGAGAAACTCTTCGCCACCCCAGCGACACACTAAGTCTTGTCTGCGAATATTTTGCCGCAGAATATCTGCAGTGCGTTTTAAAATAATGTCGCCGTTGCCGTGGCCATAGGTATCATTAACTTTTTTAAAGTTGTCTATATCGGTAAGTACAACACTTAGCGGCAGCTTGTTTCGCTGATGGCGTTTTATTTCCTGCTCCATTAACTGACGCATTCCCCGTCTGTTAGGCAATTTAGTGAGGGTGTCATGCAGAGCCTGGCGCTCGAATTCCGCACTGAGATCACGGACGGTTTGATACGTGCGTTGCCGACTGTATTCGTAGAAGGCAGAGAGAAAGGTTACAGTGACAAAAGAGTATAATAGACGGGTTTTGAACGGATGGCTGTATTCCGTGAGTAGCAGAGCATCGTGGGGGAAAAAGAGAATAATTGCGATGAGTAATGTAAAGCCGCCCATGACAACGAGTCCACGGCTAAATCCCCCAAAGAACATTGCCACTGGTGGTAACAGGTAAATCCATAAAGGCCCTGTATTAGCGTAACCGCCGGTTATTATCAAGTAGGTTTCCAGGCCCATTAAGCAGCCCGTGAGCAAATAGACCGCTATCAGGTGGCCGAACCGATTACGCGAGGACGCTTGTATCTGGCTGGCCAGGAAAAAAAATGAAGAAGCCGCAAGTAAACTAATGCCCAATGACAGATCATTTCCCAGTAGCGCGGTAATGCCCAAAATGAAAGTTAGTATTATGCCTACAAGAGCAAACAGATTGATAACGACGATCCGCCGATTGGTCTCTTCGTCGTAGTTTGATCGGCAACCGCGATTTAGTAGCTTATTAAATGGGCTGAAGAGCATAGGGTATCCATTGATTATTCCGCGCTAAGATAAGACGAAATGGCTTTGGCAAGGTCCGACACTAAAGCGCGCATTTTTTCTACTGCATGTTCAAACCCGTCTTCTTGTAGCGTTTGACGATAATCAAAGTATTGCACTTGCGGGTTTTTAACGTTGTCTAACCAGTATTGACCTTTAATGAGCACTTTGCCACCGTCAGTAGAGAGAAAATCATCTACTTGGATATGTAAGCCGACGAGCGGGTATTCATTTGTATACACATTGTCCGGTACTACCATGATTCGCCCTTCTTGCCACAAAGCTGCGGATAATGCTTGTCGAAGGCTTTTATTTAGCGGTTCAGCCCATACGTGACCGGTAGAAAAATGCAGCGTTGTCGAGCTGGTTTGTACCACCAGAGCGCGTTGTTTCAAGTAGTCCGGCAGTATAATTTGCTTTAACTGAACTCGATGTGCGGTCTCGCTCAGTATTACCTGGTTTTGCGTGTTGGGCGCGTGCAGCACGTAGTACTTCAGGGGCGCAACCGATGAACTGCAACTCACCAATGCCAGAAAGCTAACAAACAGCAACAAATGGGATAATTTCATAATGTTAGTTTCCTTGGCTACTGGCTCTGGGTTGTACATCGTCTTTGGGATTATCTGAAAATATTAACCCGTTGGGTTTTTGGTTTAGTTGCAGAAGCAGAGGTTGTAAATTGCGCATGGTTTCCTGCATGGCATCTACAGTTTCCTGAATTTCAGATTTGCTCAATCCCCCTTCTGCGTAATTTTGCAATAGAGCAGAGATGTTCACCAGTGCGTTGTTCAGATTATTGTTGATGGTTTTAATGTCGATATCTTCCATTAACGCATCAAAGTCACCACTTGCTATTTCTACCCGGTTTGCGGCCCCTTTTATGTCAGTGATCACAGCGGTAATGTCAGTAACCATTCTATCAAGTGGTAAGTCGTTGATCTTGTCTAAAATAGCATCAGCTTTTTGTGTAATTTGGGTAAACTCATTGGATACGGTGGGGATCACTTCAATACCATTCACCGCTTTAACCGGCAGCGGTGTGGTTCCCTTGTCATGCTGTAAATCCACAAACAGGCCGCCTGTGAGAACATTGCCCATGCGCAGGGTTGCCCGCAGATCTCGTTTAATCCATTGATGCATGGTTTCTTTGACTGCGTTCAAACTGTCAGGCGTGTCTTCCAGACGAACTTTTCCAGGATATATGCGGATCAACACCGGAATAGGGTAGTTTTCATCGAGAATATTGCCGGTAATTAGATCTACAGGGTTAATTTTTGCTACCTCACCAACTTCAATGCCGCGATACTCAACCGGTGCGCCTTCCGTGAGCCCGCGCACGGTTTCGTCTATAAGCAACAGGTAAGAGGCGTATAATTTATACCGGGCATTTGATGCAGCAGCATCGTCAGAAAAGATGTCGTAGGTAGCTTCTTCACTGGCCTGTGGTCCTGCTTCAGCACCGGGAGGAATCCCGAAGGTTACGCCGTTGGCCAGTAGCGTTTCTAAAGAGCCGGTTTCAACTTTTACACCACTGGATTTCAGGTGAAGTTTCACACCGCTGACATTCCAAAAGCGTGTGTTTTGGGTAATGAGTTTGTGGTAGGGGGCTTCAATAAATGCTCGGTAATAAACAATGCGCTCGTCAATGTTAAATTCGGCCTCTTCAAATTCACCTACTTTAAACCCTTTGTAAATGATAGGGTCGCCAGGTTTATAGGCGAATTTGTCGTTACTCTTCAATGTTAAATGAAGGCCTGGGGTACCCGGCGGTGTTGCAGGGGGGCGTTCGAGAGCGACAAAATGGAACTGTTCCCTGCCACTGTCATCGGCGGACATAGCAATATAGGAACCGGACAACAAGGTGTTAAGACCAGACACTTCTGAAAAACTGATCCGCGGTGCCACTACCCAAAAATCGGTATTTTCTGTAAGCAATCGCGCGGCGCTGGCATCTATTCTTGCCGTTACAAGTACACCCTCAAGATCGGGCTTAAGCTCAATCTTCTTTACCTGACCGACTTCCAAATCACGTACTTTTATTGGCGTTTTATTTACTTCTATTCCACTGGCGGACGACAGTTCAATGGTAATCAAAGGCCCTTGGTTTTTCCATTGATACCACACCATCCAGCCGCCGATTAAAATAGCCACTATGGGAATTATCCAGACTTTGGAGATGTGGGTGGTGGACTTAACTGAGGCCTCTTGGGTCATTTATTCTTATTCCTGTTCTGCCAAATGAGGCGATTGTCAAAAGTCATTGCGGCTATCATTGTAACGAAAACCACACCACAGAAAGCGAGTGCGGCGGGCCCTGGATAAATCGACATCGTATTACCCAATTGTACCAGCGCAACGAGAATTGCCACCACAAATACGTCAATCATGGACCAACGACCCACTCCTTCGGTAAAACGATAGAAACCCGTGCGTATTCGGGGCCTGCGTTCATGTTGTTGTTGTACTGTCAGGTTCAACCAGGCCAAAATGAGAATTTTTGCCACCGGAATTAGCACACTGGCAATGAGTATAACTAATGCTACAGGATAATCACCTGATTCCCAAAGGGTTATTGCGCCGCCGATAATGGTACTCGGTTCATCCCGCCCAAATAATTCAGTGTGCATAATAGGCAATACATTGGCGGGAATATAGAGCAATGCCGCGGTAACAAGTAAGGCCCAGGTACGTTGAATACTGTTACTCGCAGCTTGCGGTGTAACAGGGCTAGGAGGTGGCACTTTTCCATACAACCAATGGGCAGTGCGGGTACTGTCGAAGTGAATAATACTTGCCGTCATGCAGGCGGAGAAGGCGATAAAGGCATAAAATGACAGTCCAACGGAGATATCTGCCATGGAAGAAATTTTAATCAGACTAACCAGCGTACCAACGAGGAAAATTTCCGCCATACTCCAGGGAAGCAGCGCTTTTACCCAATAAAATACGTGCTTGAGGTAAGCGGGTTTAATGTCGCGTTTTTGATGAAACGCCAGTACCACGAGGCCTATCAGAACCATACCAGGAAATACCAGTGTAGCCAAACCTGTGATAATGGCTAAAGAGAGGTAATCCTGATTGAGCAGAGCATTAAAGCTGTCCGGTAAGGCAATTTGATGTTGAATGCCACTGGCTTTAAATGACAGAAAATTGAATGGTAGTGACAACATCAAAAAAACGAGCGCACTTAACGCCAAAGCCAGTACGCTGTCGTTTTGGTTGTTTCTGTACGTTAGCAAGGTGTGCCCACATTGCGGACATACTGCCCGTTGGCGATGGGCTAATACGGGTAAATGCACCTGTGTGAGACATTGCTCACACTGTATATATTGACAATCGTCTTCCTGCATAGTCTTTAAAAAAAGCTGCTCCATCGTTCAATGTACACAAACGGACATATCGCATCAACCAGAACATGGATTTATATACAGGCAAATAAAAAGCGGCTTTCTATGCCGCTTTTTATATGTGCTACCGCCATTTATTGAAACGAGCCAATCACGTGGCCGCTCCGCGCTATTGCTTTAATAGTTCGCGTTACCTGGTGTACGAGGGAAAGGGATGACATCCCGCACGTTCTGCATACCCGTTACATACGCCACCAAACGTTCAAAGCCCAGGCCGAATCCAGAGTGTGGTACGGTGCCATAGCGACGCAAATCCCGGTACCAACTGTAGTCTTCTTTGTCGAGCCCCATTTCTTCAAGGCGTTGATCGAAGACGTCCAGACGTTCTTCACGTTGAGAACCACCTATAATTTCACCGATCCCAGGGGCGAGTATGTCCATAGCGGCAACAGTTTTGCCGTCGTCATTTATACGCATGTAGAATGCTTTAATGTCTTTCGGGTAATTTTGCATGATGATGGGCGCGCCCACATGTTCTTCTGCCAGGTAGCGCTCGTGCTCAGAGGACAAATCTACACCCCATTCAACGGGGAATTCGAATTTTTTACCACTGGCCTTGAGAATCTCAATAGCATCGGTGTAGTCCATGCGCACAAATTCAGAATTGATGAGTTTTTCCAAACGGGTAATGGCGTCTTTGCTGATGCGCTCGGCGAAGAATGACATATCGTCAGCCCGTTCATCTAACACGGCTTTGCAAACATACTTAAGCATGTCTTCCGCTAATTGGGCAACATCGCTTAAATCAGCAAAAGCCACCTCGGGCTCAATCATCCAGAATTCTGCCAGGTGGCGGGAAGTGTTACTGTTCTCGGCTCGAAATGTGGGCCCGAAGGTGTATACCTTAGACATTGCGGCACAGTAGGTTTCAACGTTCAATTGGCCAGAAACCGTGAGATAGGTCTCTTTGCCAAAGAAGTCTTCCTTATAGTCAATGTCGCCTTTATCAGTGCGGGGCAGATTCATCATATCCAACGTGGATACTCGAAACATTTCTCCTGCGCCTTCGGTGTCACTGGCCGTTAAAATAGGTGTGCTGATCCAGAAATATCCGCGTTCGTGGAAAAAGCGATGTATCGCTTGGGAAAGGCAGTTGCGAATACGGGTAACAGCACCGATGACGTTTGTACGGGGGCGCAGATGCGCATACTCACGTAAATACTCAATAGAATGGCGTTTTGCGGCCATTGGGTAGGTGTCCGGGTTTTCAACCCAGCCCAGGATCTCTATGCTTTTGGCTTCGAGTTCCACACTTTGACCTTGCCCTTGTGAAGCTTTCACCTCGCCTTCAACCGACAGTGAACAACCAGTAGTCAAACGCTGTATATCGGTATAATTTGACAGAGAATTTAACGCGATTACTTGTATGGGATTAAAGCAACTGCCGTCGTGCAGCGCAATAAAAGAAAGTCCGGCTTTTGAGTCTCGGCGAGTACGCACCCAACCTTTTACCGTCACCGTTTCGCCAACTGCGTACTTACCTTCAAGCACGTCGAAAACGGGTGCATGCGTCATTTGAATGTCTCCATCTTACCTGTTTTAAATTGTGATTTGTTGTCGGCGTTTTAGAGAAATCTGCCGAAAATCGTTAAAAAACACGGAACATCTGCCGATAGTGAAACTACCCAGTGAGGTCATTTCAGATTGAATAAAGACAATAAACCTGAGAAAAACGTTTAACTGGTGATTAAAATCGGAAAATGAGTATCCGTATTGTTTGTTCATTTGTATAAACGAAAGGGCTAGTATACTCATTCAGAAACGGGATACCAGCGAACTTTAATGATGGAGAGTACTAAGCGCATGAATCCTGTGCAACAAGACAGACGCAGAAAACCCCGAAGAAAAGACAGTTTTTACCGTTTTGTTCTTTCGGTGAACTTTGTCAGTTGGCTGTTACTTGTTGTCGCGCTGGTGGTGTTTCACTTTGCGAGACCAGAAATGGTAACCGGTTTGCAAACATACTGGGGTATTGCAGGGCGCGAAACGTGGTCGCAAAGGCACGTGGATGCCCTTATCGTCCTCCTACAGGTGTGTTTGGGTATGGCGTTAGTGACCATGTTACTGCGGTCGAAGAGAAATCGCCGTCGCGAAGACAGCTACGGCGTAAATCTGTTTATTTTAGCCAGTATTTCGTTGGTCAGTTTGCTGACTATTAATGTGAGTGTGGTGTAAGGCTTATACAAACGCCGACTGCACAAGGAATGCGGTGTAGGTTAAATAAGCCAATACAAATGCACCGCCTTCCAGGCGGTTCAAGCGGCCTTGGCGTTTAATACCAATACAGAACACAAACAGCGCCACAGAAAAGCACAGCATAATCAGCACGTCGCGGTAAAGGAAACTGTGCTCCACTTCCATGGGTTGAATGGTGCCGGCAATACCAACAACCGCTAGTGTATTAAACATATTTGAGCCAATGACATTGCCCAATGCCATGTCGTGTTCGCCTTTTTTTACTGCCATAAGTGAAGAGGCAAGTTCGGGGAGTGATGTACCAATAGCAATAATGGTGAGGCCAATGATGGTGTCGCTGACACCAAAATGAGTCGCTATTTCAACGGCCCCCCACACCAGTATTCTGGAACTGGCTATGAGTAGCGCGAGTCCAGCCAATAACCAAATGATATTGGTTTTACCAGTGCTTTCCTCATTGTTAATTTGCTCGTCAAATTCAGCGGCAAGATTGTCGTCATCGCCTTTTATTCCGGTCCAAATACTCCATCCCATCAACAAGATAAACAAGCCTAGTAAAGAGAACGCGTCGTCTTTTGAAACGTTGAAATCCAAAAGTTGCCAAGCGGCGAAAAATGTGAGCCCCAGCAGTATTGGGAGTTCCCGTTTAATGATCTCTGATCTGACGGCGATGGGACTAACCAGCGCGGTAAGCCCGAGAATAAGTGCAATATTGGCAATGTTTGACCCATATGCGTTGCCCAGTGCAATTCCAGAGTTGCCCTGTAACGCGGCGAATACTGACACAATAATTTCCGGTGCCGATGTGCCAAAGCCAATAATCAACATGCCAATGAGTAGAGGCGACATGCCAATTTGCCGGGCGATACCGGCAGCACCATCGACAAATTTTCCAGCACTCCACAACAAAACAGGTAAACCAGCAAGAATGGCGATGGAAGCGAGGAGCATATGAATTCCTTAAATCGAATAAATCTCAGACGTGGCTAAACTAACACAAAAAGTCATGGTAACGATAAAAAAATACCGTACTGAAAATACTGGATTAACACACTGTTTACCCTACACTTCGCAGCACAATTTTCCGGCAGCACCAGTGTGAAAAACGGGTGACGATTGCCCCAGCATTAATAGAGAAAACAGAAGCCAGTTATGCATAAAACCCTGATAATTGTTGATGATATCAACGACGTATCTGTTTCGGAACACACCGTACTTTCATTTCAGGCATACCTTGAAGATTTCCCACAAAAAAACGAACCGAAAACCCGTGTTATTAACCTCTGCGATACCACGCGGTATCTCAGTCAGGGCTATTACTGTTCTTTGCTGGCCCAAGCCAGGAAACACCGTGTTTTGCCATCGGTAAAAACCATCAACGACCTCCGCATTGCGGGCGAAGATGTTGCGCGTTTACCATTGCCCAAGAAGTTTACGTGGTCAGGCGCGGTCAACACAACCTCGTTTTTCGTGTTTTTTGGTAAAACGCCGGATCCTCGATTCAGTTTGCTGGCAAGCGAAGCGTTTTCGGTGTTCCCATGCCCTATATTGGAAGTTTCTGTTCATATTGCTGCGGATAACATTGGCTTTATGACCGCGCGGGCAAAAGGGTTAGCCGATTTGCCGTCGGCGCTGAAACCAGTGTGTATTGAATTTTTACAACAGTTTACGCAGTTGCAATGGCGGAACGACCGCAGTGGAAAAAAGATGCGCTGGGACATGGCTATTTTAGTGAACCCCCAGGAGCCTACTCCGCCTTCGGACGACAAGGCCATTCGCAAATTTGTTAAAGCCGCCGAGAAGGCAGGTTTTAATGCCGACGTGGTGACCAGCTTAACGTCTGAAGCAGTCGGTCATTACGATGCACTGTTTATTCGCGAAACCACGGCGATAGACCATCACACTTATCGTATTGCCCGAGCGGCTGAGCGCGAAGGCCTGATCGTTATAGACGATCCCCAGTCAATTTTGCGTTGCTGTAACAAAGTATTTTTGCAAGATGCGTTTACGTATCAGCAGGTACCTGCACCGCAAAGTGAAATGGTGTCTGATAGCACAGCTGCTACGTGTGAACGACTAATTAATAAGCTCGGCCTGCCGCTGGTACTGAAGTTGCCTGAAAGTTCGTTTTCCCGAGGCGTGTACAAAGCAGAAAATTTTCAAGCGTTGGAGGAAAAGCTCAAAGACATGTTGTCGCAATCGGCATTGGTGCTGGTGCAGGAATACGTTTTTACAGAATTTGACTGGCGTATAGGTGTACTGGGAGGTAAACCCATTTACGCCTGCCAATACTATATGGCGCGCAACCATTGGCAAATTTATCATCATCAAGGAGACAGATTTAGCTCGGGGGGGTTTAAAACTATGCCGACTTTTGAAGTACCCCAGACAGTACTGCAGGCCGCCATTAAGGCCGCTAAAGTAGTGGGTGATGGCCTCTATGGTGTCGACATTAAGCAGGCGGGCAACAAGGTGTACGTAATTGAAGTGAATGACAACCCGAGCATTGACGATGGTGTGGAAGATAAATATTTAGGCAAAGGCTTGTACGAACTCATCATGCAGGAATTTGCAGAGCGTTTGGAGCGGCGTGGTCGATGAACATCACTGCAATAGCCCCTGTGGTGGCAGACGGCATAGTCGTGCGTACCGCTTTGCCATCAGATTTGGATGTGTTGTGGGAAATTGAGCAAAGCTGTTTTTCTCTGGATCGCCTGAGTCGTCGTCGGTTGCGTTTTTACTTAAGTGCATCCCATGCTGAGTGCGTTGTAGCGCAACAGGGCGAGCAGGTATACGGATATGCCCTGCTGCTACTGCGCAGGGGGACGCTGCTTACCCGACTTTACTCCATTGCCGTGTTGCCTGATGCGCGAGGAAAAGGCGTTGCGGCGGCGTTAATCGGCGAACTAGAAAGCAGGGCATTGTTGCGGGGAAAGCGCTTTATGCGCCTGGAAGTGTCAGAAGGCAACAAAGGCGCAATAAAGGTTTACGACAAGCTGGGCTTTAGTCGGTTCGGTGTCTACACCGATTACTATGAAGATCAGTCTGACGCGATCCGTATGCAAAAGGTGTTGAATCACCGTACGGTGACGGCGCAAACAGAAGCCTATCCATGGTATCAACAAACTACAGAGTTTACCTGTGGGCCTGCATCACTGATGATGGCCATGTCACAACTAGATGATAATTATACCCCTTCTCAAGAGCAGGAGCTCACATTATGGCGTCAGGCAACAACCATTTTCATGACGTCTGGTCACGGTGGGTGTCACCCCATTGGATTGGCGCTGGCAGCGAAAAAGACAGGATACAACAGTGAGGTGTGGTTAAATAAACCTCTTCCATTGTTTACCGATGGCGTGCGCTCTGCACACAAAAAAGCCATAGTCGAAGTGGTGGAAAACAGCTTCTTATCGGACGCCCTCGAACAGGGAGTGGATGTTCATATAAGCGAATGGAAGATGGAGAGCTTAGAGCAGGTGTTAAAAGAGGGGGCAGCCGTGCTTTGCTTGATCAGTACCTACGCCTTTGATAAGAAAAAAGCGCCGCACTGGGTGACAGTAACCGCTTCTGACGAGCGCTGCTTATATTTTCACGATCCTTATCCGGACAAGATAGACGAGCAAGCTGTCGAGTTTCAGCACATTCCAGTGGCAAGAGACGACTTTATTCGTCTGGCTAGTTACGGGAAGCGCAAGTTAAGAGCAGCGGTCATCGTGCGTCGAAACAAATAAAATATAAAAGCAGCGCGGCATTACCCCACTGCTTTTTAATAGTGCATTGATAGCCCTTCTGATTCGGCCTTGATAAGGCTTCAGCGTTAAGCTTTCAGTTCACCTGAAGAAGATTCAATGTGCGCGCGGACAAACCATTGGAACTGTTCAAGATCTGCCAGCTGCCCGGTAATCATATCTTCGGATACCGGGTCTAACTCTTCCAGTTTTTCAATGGCAGAGCGATGATCACTGTTGACACCGTTGTATACGGCATCAAGGGCAACAAGGTGATCAATCACCATTGCCTTGTCCATGCTGTAATCGTCCCAACTGCGTCCTTCAACAATCGCTTTTGGTGTACCTTTTGGCGTACCGCCCAATGTGGCAATACGTTCAGCGATAGTATCAGTCATTGCGCGAACGGCATCGACTTGTGGATCTAACATTTCATGCACACCAATAAAGTTAGGCCCCACCACGTTCCAATGGATGTGTTTCAGGGTCAACTGGAGATCAAGTAGTGCTATCAGGCGTTGCGACAGTACCTCGATGGTAGATTTTGCCGCCTCGTTCGGTAAACCCGGTGCAGTAAATTCAGCCATATTACGGTTATTCATAAGTCCTCCTGTTTGGGTGAATCCTGGCCATCGCACTTCATGTGACGATGCCTTGATGTAACGGGAGCAACGGCCGTGCCGAGAAGTGAGAGTTTGATAATTATTTAACAAATTCAGTTGGTTATGTTTTTTTGTTGGAAAGGAGTAACCTGGCTGGACGGACTTTACAGAGAAAATAATGCCGGGTAGTGTAATTTCTTCATAGCAGGAGGCTGGGCGACAGTGAGCACAGCCTCCCAGAAATCAGTACATTAACTTGTTGTTAAAAGCACGCAATGCGCTGACTAAATTTGCCAGATCTCGGGCACTGCCATCAAACAGAGAAGGCTTGGTTAATGTGGCTCCTTTACGAGCAGAGGTGAACGTACTTTTGATATCAAACGCTGATGTTTTTTCTACCAGTCGTTGCCACTCTTTTTCCATTGATGCGGGGATGACATGACGCTTTGCCAGTATTTTGTCTCTTATTTGCAACACTTGGCCAATTAATAACGTATTTTCATTTACCATAATGGTTACCTGCTTTATCTATCTCGACGCTTTCTTAAAGCCTTGTAAATCAGCACATTTGACGATTTGTAGTCTGAAGCTCAAAACAACGCTTTGTATTCTCATAGTATTTGGATAGCAACATGAGTGCCAAATCTCAACACAAGCACCCAAATGAGATTGTGAAAGAAGAAGCAAAGAAAAAGCGTGGGGAATATGGACCCCTGCCAGGGCAACAGCATTGAATTACATCGCGATACTAGCCGAATTTGAACCGTTCGCGGCGTTCCTTGTACCAGGTATAAAAATGTTTACCCACCCAGACGGGCGACCAAATAAGCATATTTAACAGTGTGGCGAACAAAATACTGAAAACGACGGGTTCCGGGGATAAGGGCACTGACGGCGAAAAATTATCAAGTACCCGAAGCAAGGTGTTTTTTCTGGCAGGCGCAAACATATACCATGCCTGTTGGTAGTAAGCGCCGTTACTGAGCGCGTCTAGGCCAGTTTCCAGTTCGCTTAATCGTGCCAAGGTTGCTATTTTGTTCCTGGCGTCCTCCCTGACGACGGGATCAGCATTGTTGGCCAGATCTGCCAGCAATGCTTCTATTGAGCTGTAATGATAATCTATGGCAAGCTGCTTTATAGTGTCAGCTTGTTCTTGGAGTCCATCGTAATAGCCACTGAGGTACTGACGGTAGTGGTCGGCAAGAATAGGCACTTGTAACGCGGCTAAAAGCAAGACTGCGAATAGTAACTTGTCGGTTACCCGTGCCAATAGATGCATAATTACCCTTAATTTAAAATGTTGCGAGCACCTCAAATATGCCCGTCGTAAGCTGGCGCAGTTGCGCCGGTGAAATAATATACGGTGGCATGATGTAAACCAGTTTACCAAAAGGGCGAACCCAAATACCCTTTTTCACGAATTGCTGCTGAATTTTCCCTACATCTACAGGATGTCGGGTTTCTACTACGCCAATTGCGCCCAAAACCCTTACATCAGCCACTGCAGGAAGTTCCCGGCAGGGGGTTAACTGGGCAACAAGTTGTGTTTCGATTGCGCTTACCTGTTGCTGCCAATGACCTCTCTGAATGAGCGATAGGCTGGCACTTGCAACTGCACAGGCCAAGGGATTGCCCATGTAAGTTGGTCCGTGCATAAACACGCCAGGCTCGCCCTGACAAACACCTAGGGCAACATCTTCAGAGCAGAGCGTTGCTGCCAGGGTCATGTAACCGCCGGTCAGTGCTTTACCAACGCACATGATATCCGGGCTAATACTGGCGTGGTTACAACCGAACAATTTACCTGTGCGACCAAATCCAGTGGCAATTTCATCGCAAATAAGTAGTACGTCATAGGCGTCGCAGAGTTGCCGGCATTGCTTGAGATATTCAGGGTGATAAATGCGCATGCCTCCCGCGCCCTGAACCACCGGCTCAATAATCAGAGCGGCAAGTTCATGATGATGGCGTTCAAATAATTCCTGTAAAGGTAAGATATCATCTTCACTAAAGGTCTGATCGAAGCGAGTTTGTGGGGCTGGGGCAAATACTTGCTTGTTCAAAACATTGGAAAATAAAGTGTGCATACCGTTTACCGGGTCGCATACTGACATGGCGGCAAAAGTATCGCCGTGATAACCATTGCGCGGAGTGATTACGCGGTGCTTTTCCGGCCTTCCCTGGCAGGCCCAGTATTGCAGTGCCATCTTAAGAGCAACCTCAACAGATACGGATCCGGAGTCGGCCAAAAATACGCGGTTCATACCAGATGGAGCGATGTCGAGCAATTGCTTACACACCCGTACCGCTGGTTCATGAGTCAGGCCCCCGAACATGACATGAGAAAACTTATCAATTTGCTTTTTTGCCGCTTCATTGAGAACAGGATGATTGTATCCGTGAACGGCTGCCCACCAACTTGACATGCCGTCTATAAGTGTTTCGCCTGATGCCAGGTACAGTTCGGCACCGTTAGCCCCAATTACTTCAAAACATGGTAGTGGGGAGATTGCCGACGTGTAAGGATGCCAAATGTGCTGGCGATCAAAATCTATATTGCTCAAAATTCAACCATTGGTAAAGTTTTTGTATTGGTCAGAGTTGACAACTCTGATGTTGTGCATAGACTAAGCCAGCTCAAAACAATAGTAAAGGATACGGCATGACAACAGCGGTTAATGCACCACAACTTCAGGCAGATATAAGACATGACTGGACTTCACAGGAGGTTCAGGCGTTATTTGCCATGCCGTTTAACGATTTGCTCTTTAAGGCCCAAACGATTCACAGACAGTATTTCGATCCCAATGAAGTACAGGTAAGTACATTATTGTCGATTAAAACCGGTGCGTGTCCTGAAGATTGCAAGTATTGCCCGCAGTCAGCGAGGTATGATACTGGGTTGGAAAAAGAGCGACTATTGGAAATTGAAAAAGTTATCCAGCGTGCGCGGGAAGCCAAAGCGGCAGGTTCTACCCGATTCTGTATGGGAGCTGCATGGCGCAATCCTCGCGACCGGGACATGCCCTATGTTACTCAGATGGTCTCTGAGGTGAAAAAACTCGGCCTGGAAACGTGTATGACACTGGGCATGCTAACCCGTGAGCAGGCCATAGCATTAAAGCAAGCGGGTCTTGATTATTACAATCACAATCTGGATACGTCTCCGGAATTTTACGGCGACATAATCACAACTCGTACATACAGCGATCGCCTGGATACGCTGCAAAACGTCCGAGACGCGGGGATGAATGTCTGTTCAGGAGGCATTGTGGGCATGGGAGAATCGGCGTCAGATCGTGCCGGTCTGCTGGTACAACTGGCGAATTTGCCGGAACATCCACAAAGTGTACCCATCAACATGCTGGTGAAAGTGGAAGGCACACCATTGGACAACGTGGAAGATTTGGAGCCCTTTGAGTTTATTCGCACTATTGCGGTGGCTCGCATTATGATGCCTGCATCACACGTTCGTTTGTCTGCGGGGCGGGAAAACATGAACGAGCAAATGCAGGCGTTGTGTTTTATGGCTGGGGCTAATTCAATATTTTATGGCTGTAAGTTGTTGACTACCTCCAATCCGGACACTCATGAAGACGTATTGCTGTTTAAAAAACTGGGTATTAATACCGAGCGCACCCGGGCGTTTTCTGATGAAGCCCATGCGCAGGCCTTACAAGATGAAATTGCCACGCAAAATAACGCTGAAGATTTGTTTTACGATGCTACAGCAGGGAAAAAATCTCAGTTGTCGGAGGCCTGATGGCGTTTGATTTTATTCACGCTGGGTTACAGGAAAAACAAGAAGCCGGGTATTTGCGTGAGCGGGTTTGCATCGAGTATGAAAAAGACGCCATTATTTGTATTAATGGTGAGCACTACCTGAATTTTGCCAGCAACGACTATCTTGGTATGCGTCAGCACCACGGTGTGCTTCAAAGCTGGGTTGAAGGCCTTGCCCAGTTTGGCGGTGGCAGTGGTGCGTCGCCATTGGTGACTGGCTATACTCAGGCCCATTGCGCGTTGGAAAGCTATTTGGAAGAACACTTACAACGTGAAGCTGTGCTGTTGTTTAATTCGGGTTTTGCAGCCAATCAGGCGATTTGCCAAGCATTACTTAAGTCCGACGTTCAGGTGTTTGTCGATCGCTACATGCATGCATCATTCTTAGACGGCGTAATGGCGGGCAAAGCCAAGTTTAAACGATATAACCACAACGACAAGCAACAGCTTTCGAGCCTGCTTGCCGCGAGTAGCGGTGACAAGCTGGTGGCCACAGAAGGTATATTTAGCATGGATGGTGATGCCGCACCTGTGCGAGATATGGCGGAAATGTGCCGGCAGCATGATGCTTGGTTAATGCTCGATGATGCCCATGGCTTTGGCGTATTCGGTGATAACGGATTGGGTACGGTTGAGCAATATCAACTGTCGCAACAGGACGCGCCCCTTGTCATGGGGACTTTTGGGAAAGCGGTAGGCACAGCGGGCGCATTTGTGGCGGGGAGTCAGTCGCTTGTTGAATATTTGATTAACCATGCAAGACACTACATCTATTCAACCTCCATACCAGCTTCTCAGGCCGTTGCAACCTTGTTTTCGTTAACTGCAATTAGCACAGGGAATGAGCGCGAGAGACTTAAGAGTAACATCGCCTTTTTTCGAGAACAGGTACAGCAGCACGGGTTTGACATTCTTCCTTCTGAAAGCGCAATTCAGCCTTTGATCATTGGTGACCCTAACAAAGCGATGGCATTCTCCGCACAACTGCGACAACGAGGAATTTGGGTGCCGGCTATACGGTATCCCACCGTACCAAAGGGATCAGACAGGTTGCGTATCACGCTAAGTGCACAGCACGTGGAAAAAGACATCAGTGTACTTGTGGATGCACTGGCGTTAGCCAGAGATTCAGTATGATGGCAGACCAAACGGTGGTGGCCTGCCCACGAGATTGCGTGCGAAAAAAAGCCATCGCAGCGCGCTTTAGCAAAGCCTGCCGTTCCTACGATGAAACGGCACATATTCAAGCGACTATCGCCAGTGATGTGCGTGACCGCATGGGGACGATTCAAGGTGGGGCATTATTGGATATTGGTTGTGCCACCGGTACGCTAACCGCTAAATTGAAGACGTTTGCCAGCGCAATTACCGCTGTGGATATTTCACCGAAAATGATTTCAAGCGCACAATCCCGGCACCGTGATATTCAGTTTTTTGAAGGTCAGGCAGAAGCTTTGCCCTTCCAAAACGACATATTTCACCTCGTCTATTCTTCAATGGCACTGCAATGGGTGTCGTCCCCGGGGTTGGCGATGGATGAAATTCACCGGGTATTAAAAAAACGGGGTACTGCTTATCTTGCCATTATGGTTGCCGGTTCCTTTCAAGAGCTTATCAGCGCAAGGGCTGCGGCGTCCCTTCCAGACACAGTGAACTCGCTGGCAAGTGTATTGGCATGGCAAAATGCAGCGATCAGTAGCGGTTTAAACATTCAAGGGTCTGCAATTACCTCATACGTCGACAGGTTTTCCAATGTGCGACAGTTGTTGCGCTCTATCACCGGGGTTGGAGCGGGTTTGTCGCTGGCCAATGCCAGTGTGAAACCCCTTAACCGCACGAAACTCGATGCCTTGCAGAAGGTATACGTGCAAGACGATAACCGCTTATTTCCACTTACTTATCAGGTTCTACATTTAACGCTGGAAAAATAACATGTCCGTTTTTTTTGTCACAGGTACAGATACGGAAGTGGGCAAAACCTATGTCTCTTCTTTACTATTACAGGCTGCAGCTTCTGTTGGAAAGCGCACTGTCGGTTACAAACCTGTCTCCGCGGGGTGTGAGTTTATCAACGGGGAATGGAGCAACGAAGATGCTCGAGCATTGCAAAACGCATCGTCCATAGAGGTGTCCCTCCAGGATGTAAACCCCATCGCCCTTAAACCTCCTATTGCTCCTCATATTGCGGCGAAACAAGCCGGTCTGGAAATCACTCAGCAAAACATCATTGCCGGGTTTGAGCATTTAGTCGCGAAGCAACCTGATTTTATGCTAGTAGAAGGGGCCGGGGGATGGCGATTGCCCTTGTCTTCTTCGTTGTGGATGCCAGAGGTCGTCAAAGCGTTGAAACTGGATGTCATTGTTGTGGTTGGTATGCGTTTAGGGTGCTTGAATCACGCCATGTTAACCATTGATGCTATCCAACGAGACGGACTAAAAGTGAAGGGCTGGGTGGCCAATCAGTTAAGTGCGCAGATGCCTGTTTATCAGGATAACCTCAATACGTTAAAAGGGGCAATAAGCGCCCCTCTTATCGCCGAGATTCCCTTCTCTCAATCCGTTGAGGCGTTACAGCGCATCATCCACCGAATGGAGGTATTGGCTTAAATCGTCCCCGTCTGAAAGCAATTTTTTTTGCTTTCCTAAGAACACATAACCGCCAGATTTTCCCTTAAAAGTCAGGGTATTATTTGTCAGTGATAACGCAGTTCCCTCGCGAATAGCCAGCACGGCGGTAGTAGGATTTAACGCAGTAAATTCGCGAAGCCGTTGATCCCGCGTTTCTCCGTTAAAACCCGGTGGGTGATAATCGGAGTAATGTGGATTGAGCTGACAAGGCAGAACGTCAAGTGCATTAAAAGAAGGTGGCTCGATAATCGGCATATCGTTGGTTGTTCGTATGGTTGCACCGCAAATATTAGAACCCGCGCTCCAGCCGATATACGGCGTACCACCGTCGATGGCGAGCTTTAGCAGAGGGATAAGGGAGAGTTTGTAAAGACAATGTAACAAGTTGAACGTGTTACCTCCGCCAACCATCATCGCCGTGTCTTGCCTGATAGCCTGAGAAACGGCTTCGGCTGGGTTTGCTTCAGTGTGCAGGCCTCTAATGTTCAAATGGGGTAAAGCCTGTTGTACTTTTTCCGTGTATTCGTCCCAAGATACGGTTACCCCAGCGTACGGGACAAACAGGATGTCGCGGATCGGGCCCAAGTGTGCAAGAATGAGGGGCTTGGCGTGAAGTAAGTAATCTTCGTCTCCTACGCGGGAGCTACTTAACATAAGTACGTGGGCAGGCATATGGTCTCCATAGGTCGTAGCATAATTTTTTTCATCATACTTGAAGCCAGTGGCTGTGTTTAGCCCGTGTGCTGTATTGTTTTGATGTAGGGTTTCAAATGGATAAAAAACCATCGGTATTGTTTGTGTGTCTGGGGAACATTTGTCGTTCCCCCACCGCAGAGGCCGTATTTCGCCACAAAGCGAAACAGGCCGGTCTAGCAGTGGATATTGAGTCTGCCGGTACCCACGGGTATCACATTGGTAAAGAACCTGATAAGCGTTCTCAAGCTTGCGGTGCACAAAGGGGGTACTCGTTTGAGGGCATCAGTTGTCGGCGTGTGGAAAGCCGTGATTTTGAACATTTCGATTTCATTCTTGCCATGGACGAAAGTAATTTCGACAACTTGCACAAAGTATGTCCTGATGAATTTAAACATAAAATTCGTTATTTTCTGGAATTTACCACCGGTCCAGAACGCGAAGTCCCGGATCCATACTACGGTGGAAAACGCGGCTTTGAGTTGGTGTTAGACCTCATCGAGCAAGCGTCAGACGGACTCATTCAGCACTTGCAAGGTCACTAAGAAATCGATCTGGCCTATTGGTCATCACTTTTTGGAAGGTATTTAAATTCATTGTTGCTTTATGGCTCTCGTCTGCGCAAAAAAATCACTTTTTTTCTCACGTCATGATCTGCGGTACAAACAGAATTGTGTTAACATGTGGGCAATGAATACGGGCCATCGCTATCAATAAATACGAGGAGTAAGCGTGAGTAACTGGCAACCCGACAGCTGGAGAAAAAAGCCAATTCTGCAGCAACCTGAATATGACAATCAGGAACAAGTAGCACAAGTTGAACAAACATTGAGCTCGTATCCTCCGCTCGTGTTTGCAGCTGAAGCCCGTGAACTGCGTCGTCAGCTCGGCGAAGTGGCTCAGGGCAAAGGTTTTTTATTGCAGGGTGGGGATTGCGCAGAATCTTTTGATGAGTTCAACGCGCCAAAAATTCGCGACACGTTTAAAGTTTTGCTGCAAATGGCCATTGTGATGACTTTTGCCGGTCGTTGCCCGGTAACTAAGGTCGCCCGCATGGCTGGGCAGTATGCTAAGCCGCGTTCTTCTGATGTTGAAACCATCAACGGTGTTACGCTGCCAAGTTATCGCGGAGATATCATTAATAGTTTCGAATTTACTGAAGATGCTCGCCGACCTGATCCACAGCGGTTGTTGGATGCCTATCATCGTAGTGCATCCACGCTCAATTTATTGCGGGCGTTTGCACAGGGTGGTTTGGCAGATCTTAGCGAAGTGAATCGCTGGAATATGGCATTTGTGGAAAACAGCCCCCTTAAAGATCGCTATCAGGATATGGCTGGTCGCATTCAGGATGCCATTGAGTTTATGAAAGTCATTGGACTGAATGCTTTGAACACGCCAGCTTTGCATGAAACGACGCTGTTTACTTCTCACGAAGCCTTGTTGTTGAATTACGAACAGGCGCTGACACGCACAGACACTCTTACTGGCAAGCCTTACAATTGTTCTGCCCATATGGTGTGGATTGGTGAGAGGACCCGTCAGCTCGATCATGCACATGTGGAATTTTTCCGCGGCATTCACAACCCCATTGGTGTGAAAGTGGGCCCCACTATGGACGAAGATGAGCTGATCAGGCTGATCGACGTGTTAAGCCCTGACAACGATCCTGGCCGTCTTACGCTTATCACTCGTATGGGGGCCGACAAGTTAGAGCAAAATTTGCCCCGGTTGTTACGCAGAGTTAAGGCGGAAGGTCGCAACGTTGTCTGGAGTTCAGACCCTATGCACGGCAATACTTTTTCGGCTTCAAGTGGATATAAAACCCGGAATTTCGACGCTATATTAAGTGAAATTCGCCAGTTCTTCGCGGCGCATGAAGCCGAAGGAACGCACGCTGGTGGCGTTCATCTTGAAATGACCGGTCAGCATGTGACTGAATGTACTGGCGGAGCATATCAGATATCTGATGAAGATCTGAAGCAAGCCTATAAAACGCAGTGCGATCCGCGTTTAAATGCCGATCAGGTTTTGGAGATGGCCTTCTTGGTTGCAGATCACCTGCGAAATGGCCACTAAGTACTGATAAATGCGCTGTCACTATTCTGACAGCGCATCCTTCCTTTCTTCCTCGGTTAATACCCCAACAAAAATTGTGCTTCTGCGCAATGCATACCACCTTGGCTCAACGCTCAAGAGTTGCGCACTAAATACTTCTGGTTCTTCTAGCTCAAGCAGGCTCTGCCAAAGTAAGTAGCTGCCATATCGAATGAGCTTTTGTTCGTACCGTTTTTCTAACACCTTCTTTGCTTGCATTATAAAGAGGGGCTGAGCGATAACTTTTTTTGCAATTGCCCGGTGAATGGCAAGGATTCTGTCATCAATAAGGTTATTTTTCTGCCTTTTGGTTTGTGAGTACATGGAACTAAAAGCGCTAGTAAATTGCGATGAGATATGTATGATTATACAGTAGTGTGTGGCAATTACCAAAGTATAAGGAAAGAACATGCAAGCCAGTGGAGAATTTACAGTAGCCCTGCAACCAGTAGATTGTAGTGTGAAGGCGCAAGGCGGTCTCAAGCCAGCGAGAATGACTATCAGTAAGCATTTTCAGGGGCCGTTAACTGCAGAAAGCCACGGCGAAATGTTGTCAGTAATGACGACTACATCCGGTTCGGCCGGTTATGTAGCAATAGAGATAGTCACCGGTGCTCTGAAAGGTAAAACAGGAACCTTTGCGCTACAACATTTCGGCTTAATGGATAAGGGCCAGGACAGTTTAACACTTAAAGTCATTCCTGATTCGGGCACGGATGCACTCACTGGTTTAAGGGGAGACATGACCATTCACATTAAAGACGGTGTGCATTACTATCACTTCGATTACCAATTGAGTAATTAAATGCAGCCCGACATCCTGTTCAGTCGTCCTCTACAAGCGGTTCGGCTAAGGCTTCCAGCCCGTTGAGTTTAATTTCGTAGAGCAACGCCAGTTGCTCTCCTAGTTTTCCCTTGGGGAAGCCTTGTTTGTGAAACCACACCAAGTAGGGTTCCGGCAAATAGAAGAGCTTTCTACCCGCGTACTTGCCGAATGGCATAACCGTATTAACTGCTGTTTTTAAGAGGGAGGCGTCCAAGGTCACTCCTTTAATTGAGCCTGTTGAAGTGTCCATAAACGGGCGTATTCCCCGTTTTTGTCCAATAAACTGGTATGAGTACCTACTTCCGCTATTTGACCACCTATTAATACAATAATGTGATTCGCATCTGTAATGGTCGATAGACGATGGGCGATAACCAAGCTGCTGTGTCCGATAGCGAGGGCAGACAACCTTTGTAAAATAGCTTGTTCCGAACCACTGTCCAGTGACGACGTCGCTTCGTCAAATATCATAATGGGTGGGTTTTTGAGAAGAGCCCGGGCAATGGCAACCCGTTGTTTCTCACCACCGGAAAGCTTCAAACCTCGTTCGCCAACTCGGGTGTTCAGTTTTTCTGGTAGCTGAGCAATAAAATCGTCTAAATGAGCGGTCTTAATCGCGCGGTTAATTTCTGCTTCTGAAGCGTCCGGTTTACCATAGCGAATGTTTTCCAGCAAGGTATCGTTGAACAACACGGTATCCTGAGGTACCAGGCCCAGCTGACGTCGCAACGACTCTTGAGTGACCTCTCGTATGTCCTGATTGTCAATTAGAATACGTCCTGCCGTCACATCATAAAAACGAAAAAGCAAGCGAGTAATGGTTGATTTACCAGCCCCGCTTGCTCCGACAATGGCCAGTTTTTCGCCGGGAGACAGGGTAAAACTGATGTCATTAAGCACTGGCCTGTCGCTGCGGTATGCGAAGCTGACATGTTCAAAACGCACTTCTCCACGAGTAACTTTTAATTGTCTTCCATCGTTTTTGTCTTCCACTGCCGACTTTCTCTCAAGCAGTGCGAACAGATTGTCGATGTTCGCCAGAGAGCCTCGAATTTCCCTGTATACAAAGCCTAAAAAGTTAAGGGGCATAAATATTTGCATGGTAAAGGCATTGATGAGGACAAAATCGCCAATGGTCATATTACCCTGAGCAACGCCGTGTGCCGCCATGGCCATCATCGCCGTCATGGCTGAGGCGATGATCAGAGCCTGGCCGCCGTTTAAGGCAAATAGTGATAACCTGTTTTTACGCCGCGCTTGTTCCCATTTGGCGAGGTTTTCGTCGTACCGGTTTGCTTCATACGCCTCGTTGTTGAAGTACTTTACGGTTTCAAAGTTCAGCAGGCTATCTATGGCACGGGTATGAGTGGAAGAGTCTGCCTGATTCATCGCCTGAACATAGCGAGTGCGCCAGTGTGTGGCTTTCATAGAATAGAGTACGTACAACACCACAGAGGTCAAAATAATGGCGGCAAAAGACAAACCGTACTGAACGAGCAGTAAACCGACCACTACAGTAATTTCAAGGAGAGTGGGACCAATATTAAAAACTAAAAAACGCATGAGAAAGCTGATCCCTGAAGTTCCCCTTTCTATATCCCGGGAAAGCCCCCCAGTTTGGCGATTGAGGTGAAATCCAAGATCCAGGCGATGCAGATGATTGAACACTTTGAGTCCCATTCTGCGCATGGCCCGTTCCGTCACCCTGCCAAATAAGGTGTCGCGAATTTCACTGATAATGACGTTGAGTAAGCGCAGGGTGCCGTAGGCAACAATAAGGGCTAGCGGAACGGCAACAAACCCGGTTTTATCGCCGGGAACACTGAGTGCATCTACCGTATATTTCAGAACATAGGGCAAGCCCACGGAAGCGACTTTGGCCAGAACCAAACATGTCAGGGCCAGCAAAACCCGGCCTTTGAATTCCAAAAGGTATGGCCAAAGTTGTTGAATAACCTGCCAGCGCACAGGAACACTCGGGTCAACATTAAATTTCGATGGTCGCATTGTGTACTGTCTGACCCTGTTAGGTTGAGGTTGGTCATGGTATCCTAAACCCATGAATGTAAAAAGTGACGTATTTGAAATTGTCAGTAAAGTATGGCGGTCTTTTGTGTTATGTGATCAAACCGTTACCGGGGAGCCCAATTGTTAGAGGATAGCTTTGGTCGTAGATTTCATTATTTGCGTTTGTCTATTACTGAAGCGTGTAACTTCAGGTGTCAGTATTGCTTGCCTGATGGTTATAAGGGCCCATCGGACGACGCGTTTATGGCGCTGCCTGAAATCACAACTCTGGTTAAGACCTTCGCCGCTCTGGGTACCAGTAAAGTAAGAATAACTGGAGGCGAGCCCAGTCTGCGGAGGGACTTTGTTGAGGTAATAGAGGTATGTAAAGCCACTGAGGGCGTAAACAAGGTTGCCACCACAACACATGGGGCGCGACTCAAGCGTGATGCTAAGTCGTGGAAGCAAGCCGGCTTAGACCAAATTAATGTTAGCATCGATAGTTTGGACCCCCGCCAATTTGCAGATATCACCGGTCACAATAAGCTTACAGCAATTTTAGACGGCATCGATGTCGCTTTGCAGGAAGAGCTGACGGTGAAGGTCAATACGGTATTTCTCAAAGACTACGCGGGTAAACAACTCCATGAGTTTAAGCAATGGCTTAAACACACACCAGTGACTTTGCGTTTCATTGAACTCATGGAAACCGGTGATCACCCTCGTTTTTTCAAACAACAGCATTTGTCGGGCGGCCCTGTCAAAACCGAGTTACTCAGTGAAGGTTGGCAGCCGGTTATTCGCACCAAAGATGCAGGCCCGGCGGAAGAGTTTTTCCACCCAGAATACGCAGGGCGTATCGGTCTGATTATGCCGTACAGCAAGGATTTTTGTCAGAGCTGTAATCGACTGCGGGTGGCGGCGAATGGGAAACTTCATTTGTGCTTGTTCAGTGAACAGGGCATTGATATCAGACCGTATTTGAAAAATGGCGATGTACCAGGTTTAATGGCTTTTTTGCAACAATTACTGGGGAAAAAACACGCCACTCATTATTTACATGATGGCATTACAGGGGCAACGTCTCACTTAGCGATGCTTGGAGGGTGACGATGTGAATGTTGCGGATTCTTCGCGCCTCTCTTTTCATTTCATTACCGCAGATGACGCTGACTTTCTCTGGTCTCTCGACCAGGATGAAGAAGTGATGCGATACCTCACTGGTGGAAGGAAAACCACCAGAGAAGAAATCAACCATACGTTTTTACCCCGCTTAGCGGCGTTTTCCCAACGGGACAAAGGCTGGGGTTTGTGGCGCGTGGCCGAAAAAGGCAAAGGCGGAAATGATTTGGGGTGGATCCTGGTGCGGCCAATGGGCTTTTTCTCAGGAGAAAGAGACGACGAAAATATTGAATTAGGCTGGCGTTTCCGCCGTGTTAGTTGGGGCAGGGGAGTGGCCACAGAAGCAGCGCGTCAGGTGAAACAGTGTTTAGTAGACCACGGCTATCGACGTTTTTCAGCCATAGCACTGCCCGAAAACCGGGGGTCTATAGCGGTGATGAAAAAATTGGGACTGACGTTTTCCCATCATTTTCGCTACACCGATGACGTATTTGACGAGGATGTGGTGGTGTATGAGCAGCACTTCGACACGGAGTAGTTTTACTCTGGTTTTTATATATCGACGAGGGTGCGCACGGTTTTTTTCAGTTTCTGATAACGCTCTTGTTGCTCGTCAGTCAACGTTGCCGTTTCAACGGTAGTCATGCAGTTATACAACAACTCTCTGGTGGCGGCATTGTTTGATGCCCGCTGAGCGCGTATCTCGGTAGCCGTGGTTTGAATGAGATTGATTGCAATCGCAGGGTTTTTCGGCATGACGGTAAAGGCTTGCCTGAACGCGTGAAGTGCTTGCTGCGTATTTCCTTGATGATAGTATGCAACGGCAATATTGTTCAGCGCTTTGGGACTGTGAGCAATAGTGCTCTTTTCGAATTTTTCTTGTTTCACGTAGTGAAGCAACAGGTTGTTTTCCTGCTCATCTGCAAGACAGCGCTGCTCAATAGTATCCAGGATTGCCAGCGCGTGTTCTTGTAACCCCACTTCGTGAAACGCTTTGGCCCTATCCATGAGAGCTTCAGTACTTTCCTGTTCCCAGGTTTCATTTGACAACTGACCCAGCAGATTTTTTGCTTTTTCGGTTTCATCGTCGAGATAGTACAAGCGGGCATTGATAACGGTGAGTTCTGAATCTAACTGCGCCTTGGGAAAAGCCGATTTCATTTGGCGAATAAAATCCTTAGCCTGGTGCACCAGTACTTGCGTTTCTTTGGTGTCTGCGGTCATAGCAAAATCAATACCTGCTCGGGCAACATTTAAATAGTTTTCAGGTTTATCGTGAATCGAATGTTTTGCATATTTTACCACGCGCTTAGCTGCATCAAACTGCATTTCATAGTCGTGAGTGAGGCGGGATAAGGTCACCGCTTTTTTGTGCCGGTGGACATTGCGGGGAGAAATACCGCTGGCAAGGTTTACCGACTCCAATGCATCGTCAAAGGCTTGTTGCTTTATTTGCAGTGCGGTGAGTAAATCGTAGGCACTGAGCATGGCATCGGGTTGAAAAGCGAGGCGCAAAATCAGTTTTTCTGCTTCATCGTCTTTATCTAATTCAATATAACAGCGAATTAAGCCAAGGCGTGCCCAGGTGAAATCCTGGACGTTGATAATGGCCTGGTAAAAGTCTTCCGCTTCATGAGTCCTGCCACAGAGCATTAAAAGTTCCCCTTTAATGCGAAGGGCGAGGGGAAAGAATTCAGCGTTTTTAGGTTCGGTAAGAAATCGCTCAAGCTCTTCCAGTGCAGCGGGAAATGCATTGGCGTCCATGAGTGTATAGATAGGCTTGAGGGATTGTTTTCGCACCAAAACACGGCTTAACCGCTTGTCGAGTTCAGAAACAGAAAACGGTTTAGCGAGGAACTCGTCTGGCTGAAGCTCTACAATAGAATGTACTATTTCTGCTGTGGTATCGGCGGATATAAATACGAATGCTGTTGCCAGAGGCAGAAGCTGATGCGCTTTGAGTTGCTCATAGAGAAAGTAACCTTCTTTTTCTTCTTTTAAGTCGTAAGCGCAAACCACAAGGTCGAAATTTGATTCACTGATAGTTCTGCGCGCTTCTTCGGCACTATCAATATAACTTATATCCTGAAAGCCCAGCTCTTCCATGGTGTATTTCAGGTATCCTTTTGCCAGGATTTGGTCATCCACAATGAGTACGCGGATTTGTTGGGCGAGTTGTGTGTTCATGAGTTACGCTAGTACCTATCCATAGCAGCAAGGTTTAATTCGAATTATCGGCCGAAAAGAACAATTCCCTGAGAAATTGATTGTCTTGGCTCCTTTTTTCGAAGATAGCACGGATCGCGAGAAACCGTGAAGCGAATGAAACAATAAAACAACATGTACAGGGATTGAGAATGGATTGGACAGAAAAGTGGTGGACGCTACTGCGACTCGCAACGAATGTTGTTGAACCAGTGACCCGAGCAAGAACTTGAAAATAAGAAGGATGGTGGACGCTACTGGACTTGAACCAGTGACCCTCGCCTTGTAAGGGCGATGCTCTCCCAACTGAGCTAAGCGTCCTGAGATGATAGTAAAAAAGTAACGCTAAATTACCACTTGCAGAGAAGTGGTGGACGCTACTGGACTTGAACCAGTGACCCTCGCCTTGTAAGGGCGATGCTCTCCCAACTGAGCTAAGCGTCCGTCTTTCTTACTACAAATAGCCTTTTCACAGGCTTGTTCACTACAACCGGCAACGGCAATGGGTATTGCTAAACCAGTGGAATCCTGCCTGAAAAGTGGTGGACGCTACTGGACTTGAACCAGTGACCCTCGCCTTGTAAGGGCGATGCTCTCCCAACTGAGCTAAGCGTCCGCTATTTGTTTTCTTGCCGTGCTTGGCAAGTGGGGCGGTATTATAGAGTTGCTTGGCGTACTGTCAACCACAAAATTAAGGAAAAATGACTGATTGGCTGAATTGCCGCCAATCGTTGGGTTTTTCGATGGATTTTTAACAATGTTGGCCGTTTTGTAAGCAAGTGATTACCCGTGACTTTGCCTAAGTATGGTAAAAAATTGACAGAAGGGTAGTAATAGAAAGGCGATTTTTCATTCGCGTTTGCGGAATTGTGTAGCCGGGCTTTTTCAAAACTACCGACACTGGTAGAATGCCCGCAGTTTTCATTCCACGTTTTATTATAGAGATTATCAATGTCAGTCGTAACGCGATTTGCTCCTAGCCCAACAGGCTATCTTCATGTAGGCGGTGCCCGAACCGCTCTTTACTCCTGGTTATATGCAAAAAGTCAGGGGGGGGAATTTGTCCTTCGAATAGAAGATACAGATTTAGAGCGCTCTACTGACGACGCTAAACAAGCTATTTTAGACGGTATGCAATGGCTCGGCCTTACATGGGACAAAGGGCCCTATTATCAAACCGAGCGCTTTGATCGGTACAGGACGCTCATCCAGCAACTGTTGGATGAGGGAAAAGCCTATAAGTGCTTTATGTCTCCAGAAGAACTGGACGCCATAAGAGAGAAGCAAAAAGAGAACGGCGAGAAACCGCGATACCCGGGTACCTGGCGCGATCGTACAGATCATCCTGAGGGGGAACCCTTTGTTGTGCGTTTTAAAAACCCTCAGGAAGGCACAGTGGTTATTAACGATCACATTCGAGGCAAAATCGAGATAAGTAATGCGGAACTGGATGACTTGATTATTCAGCGTTCTGACGGTTCACCAACCTATAACTTCTGTGTTGTTGTTGATGACTGGGATATGGGGATTACTCATGTTGTGCGCGGTGAAGACCACATTAACAATACCCCGCGTCAAATTAATATTCTCAAGGCATTAGGAGCGCCGGTTCCTGAGTATGCGCACGTGTCAATGATACTGGGTGATGACGGTAAAAAACTGTCGAAACGTCACGGTGCCGTGAGTGTTATGCAATACCGTGATGATGGTTTTCTCCCCCAAGCTGTTTTAAATTACTTGGTAAGGCTGGGGTGGGCCCACGGCGACCAGGAAATTTTCTCAGTTGATGAGATGATTGAGTACTTCGATTTGGACGCTATTGGTCAATCGGCTTCAGCCTTTAACACCGAGAAACTGATTTGGCTAAATCAACATTACATGAAAACACTGCCTGCCAGTGAAGTGGCTTCCCGATTGAAGTGGCATTTTGATCAAATGAATATTGATTTGAGTGCCGGGCCTGCACTGGAGTCTGTCATTGCTATTCAGGCTGACAGAGTTAAAACGTTAAAAGAAATGGCTGAAATCAGCTGTTATTTTTATGAGGACTTTGAAGCATTTGATGCTAATGCGGCGAAAAAGCATCTTCGTCCGGTGGCGAAAGAAGCACTCAAGACAGTTAAAGAAATGTTGTTGGCAGTGGAAGAGTGGAATCCAGAGAATATTGCTGCCGCTATTAATAAGGCGGCAGAGACGTTGGGGGTTGGTATGGGCAAAATAGGTATGCCTTTGCGTGTAGCCGCCACTGGCAGTGGTAATTCGCCATCACTGGATATTACATTGAATCTGCTGTCAAAACAGAAGATTGCCGACAGAATAGACAATGCGCTTACTTTTATAGCAAACAGAGAAAATTCTTAAAAAAAGCGTTGACAGGACAGTAGGGGATGCCTAGAATGCGCCCCGCTGTCACGGAACAGCCGCATTAAAAAGTGGCTGAACTCAGGACGGGGCCATAGCTCAGCTGGGAGAGCGCCTGCATGGCATGCAGGAGGTCGGCGGTTCGATCCCGCCTGGCTCCACCAATTTTCATCATGTACCAGTATGTGATGTTGGCTGAAGGTTTGACCTTCGGACAGAAGTTTCGGTAAGGAAAAGTTGCTCGATTCGCAGCGTTTATCTCACCTTGCGGAAATTTAGTGAAGCTTTGCTTCACTTGCAAAATTGCCTAGGTAAAGGCCGCTATCACGTTAAAGTGATCTGCCTTACAAAATTTTAGTGTTGCAGCGCAGCGCCAGTAAAAATTTTGTCCCCTTCGTCTAGAGGCCTAGGACACCGCCCTTTCACGGCGGTAACAGGGGTTCGAATCCCCTAGGGGACGCCATATACATCGCATCACAGTCGATAAATACTGTGCAATAAGCTGAAGTTGATAATTCAACTTCTGACTGAAAAATTCAGTATACAAAGGTCGCTCAGTTCGCTGACTTACCTCGCACTACTGAAAAATTCGAAAGCGTAGCTTTCGAACCTGGGTTAAGGTTGAACTCGCGACAAATCGTGAATCGCCTTGCGGAAATTTAGCGAAGCTTGGCTTCGCAAAACCAAATTTCTGTCCCCTTCGTCTAGAGGCCTAGGACACCGCCCTTTCACGGCGGTAACAGGGGTTCGAATCCCCTAGGGGACGCCATAAAACGAAAAAGACCAGCATTTGCTGGTCTTTTTTTTTTACTGCTGAAAATCTTCATAAGCCGTTATTCTTTACCCACATCAAACTGGGTGTATTTGCGCCTCTTATAAAGCAAACTAAGAAAGTGTGGGTCGTGATAGACTGCACTCCTTTTTACATTTACGTTCAGGTCAACTATGCACAATTATCCCATTGGTACGCCAGGTACTCCCTGGTCAAAAGAAGAAAAAAAACAATGGCGGGACAATCAAACTATTAAGCGAAGTTATCGGGATGAGGTGATATCGCGAATGCCTCAATTGCCATTTGGTTATGACATCGTGCAATACGGTGCGCTTCCTTACGACACCGGCCGATATCCGTTGTTGTCTATCCGTCCGGCAACATTTAATCCGTCATTGCCAACGGTACTGATCACCGGTGGCGTACACGGTTACGAAACTAGTGGAGTTCAAGGAGCGTTGAAATTTGCTCGAGAACACCTGGCTTCATGGACCGACAAATGTAATTTTGTCATTGTTCCTTGTGTCAGTCCATGGGGTTACGAAACGGTGAACCGCTGGAATCCCCTTGCGCTTGATCCCAACCGGAATTTTAAGGCAAATTCAGCGGCACCAGAATCGGCGTTGTTAAAAGCCATGGTTGATGACATCGAAGAACCCGTGCATATGCACATCGATTTACACGAGACTACAGACACTGACAATACTGAATTTCGTCCTGCCCTTGCTGCTAGAGATGGTACGTCCCATGACATTTGGAATATACCGGATGGCTTTTATTTGGTTGCAGATAGCAAAAAAGTTGAACTGGCGTTTCAGGAGGCAATCATTCATCAGGTTCGTCAGGTTACTCACATTGCCCCCGCGGATGAACACGGGAAAATTATCGGTGTTTCTTTATTGTCTGACGGGGTCATTGGCTATGACAAAAAGGCGCTATTTCTCTGTGGCGGGCTAACAGACGCACCTTATGTCACTACAACGGAAGTGTATCCCGACAGTCCTCAGGCAACCGCAGGTGTGTGTAACGACGCGCAAGTAGCTGCGATTATTGGCGGCTTACGTTTTATTTTGTTGTAATTCATCATTAGGTGTTTACCATCTTTTTCTATCTATCCATTTTGGGTGTCTGGATGTTTGAAAGTTTAGACGTCTGGATGTATATTGTGCTTCTGTTTTCTGGAGGTACACGATGAGCGTTTTCTACGCGTTAATTTTTGATGGCAACCGTCAGCAACTGGTGAAGCATACTTGTGAAAGCGAGGCTGAATTTACTGCATATTTGCGGGAAATATTCAGTATCTATGTGTGCTTGTGGATGCAAAAAAACGTAATCAACCAATCGCTTGGGTAAAAGTAATAAATTTGGTTTACAGTTTGGTGTTTTAAACGGTGATTTCTCTCATTTGTCAGCTATTCTTAGGATATATATCCAGATAATGTGAATTAGGAAGAGCTTTGACGCTGAAAAATCGATTGCTGTTTGCTATTGTGACACTTGTGTCGCTGTGTGTGCTATTTTTGGCATCATCGGCTTCTTTCGTTGCCGTTTCCCAATCAAACCAAGCTTTGGAGGAGGCCGCAAGGCACAGTTTGCGCCAACAGAATACGCAAACAAAAAAAGCTGTTGTAAGCTACATCGAATTTATAGAAGCACAAATGCGAAACTTTGCTTCTTCTTCATTGATACTCAATGCCAGTAAAGCCTTTACCACCTCTTATGCTAGCTATGCGCAGCAACGCGCCTCTCTTACAGCGGCTGAGGCAAGCCAGTTGACCAATTACTACACCAGTGCTTTTGCCGAAACCTATCGGGAGCGCAATATAAATCGCTTGTCAGATCCTGCCTCACTAGTGAATAACCTGCCAGACACCGCTAGGAAATTACAATTCGACTTTATCGCCAACTCTTCATATCCTTTAGGCGAAAAAGATGAATTGCTTAATCTTAACAATGGTACGGATTATGCCAGCGTTCACGAACAATACCATCAAGAGATACGTCAGTTTTTACTCGATTTTGGGTACTATGATATTTTTATCGCAGAGCCTGAAACAGGAGAAATTGTTTACAGTGTGTTCAAAGAATTGGATTATGCAACGAGCTTGTTGTCCGGCCCATATGCGAGAACCGGTATTGGTGAAGCCTTCACGCTCGCCAAAGCAATAACGGATTCGCAAATGGTTGTTGTGAGTAAAATTGCACAATATTTGCCATCGTATAATGCTATGGCAGGATTTCTAGCAACGCCGGTTTTCAGCGAAAATGGCGATAAAGTTGCTATTCTTATATTTCAAATCCCCATAGATAGAATTAACGGTGTACTTACCCATCATCGCGAATGGGTAAGCAGTGGTTTTGGCGAAAGTGGGGAGACCTATCTCGTTTCACCAGATAATTTGCTTGTCACAGAAAGCCGCTTTTTTCTTGAAGATAAAAAAGGGTATCTCGCCGCGATTAACGACATTAGCCCCTCCATTTCCAAACAGATAAAGGGTGCAGATACATCTATAGGTTTGCAAGAAGTACGCTCTTTATCTAGCGTTGATGCACTAACGGGGAAAGAAGGTTTTAGGATTGTAGAAGACTACCGGGGCGTGGAAGTATTTTCATCATTTTCTCCGGTGAAGATTGGTGAATATACATATGCTTTACTTGCTGAAGTTGATGTGGAAGAAGCTTTAGGCCCTGCAAGTGATTTACAAAGTACGTTGCTTATTTCAACATTAATCCAAGCTCTATTTGTTATAGCTGTGGCTATTTTTATTGCGTTATGGCTGGCCAATACTATGGTTAGACCATTAAAGCGATTGGGATTGGCATGTACGGCGTTAGCCAGTGGGCAGGGGGATTTAACCGTAAGATTAGAGACTGTATCTATTCCCGAAATTAACAATGTGATTTACCCTTTTAATCAGTTTATTGGTCAAATTCATCAAATTGTTAAAACAATAAAGATTGATGCTTCCAAGCTTGCCGAAGCCTCGGATTCTCTCAGTGCAATCATGCTGCAAAGTCGAAGCAAGGCCAATGAACAATTGGATGAAACACAGGTGGTGGCGTCGTCCGTGGAAGAATTGTCAATGTCTATTGCAGATGTATCAAGGAGTACAACTCACTCCCTTTCACAAACTGAAAGTGCATCCTCAAGCTTAAAAGAAAATATGGAAAGGGCAGAGCTCGCTGCAGGGAATATTAAGCTACTCGTTTCATTGCTGGGTGAGTCAACGCAAGTTATTTCATCTTTGCAACATGAAGTAGGGCAAATTAATTCCCTGTTAAGTGACATCACGTCAATTGCCGATCAAACCAATCTCCTTGCATTAAACGCTGCTATTGAAGCGGCGCGGGCTGGGGAAGCGGGGAGAGGATTCTCTGTTGTTGCTGATGAAGTGCGGGCGCTAGCAAATCGCTCGCAAAAAAGCACGGTGGAAATTGGCCAGATCGTTGAAAAAATGAATGTCTCCTCCCATCGTTCTGTGCAGGAGATGGACAAAGCGTCTACCGCAGCGGATGGTGGCATTCATTTGGTCGATCTGGTGACCACAGCAATGAATGAGCTTTCTAACATTATTGAGCAAGTTCAACTTATGGCTGACAGCGTTGCGTCGGCAACGGAAGAACAGGATGCAACGTCTAACAGTGTGAGTGAAAATATCAACCGCATTGCGGAGATGACAGAAGCACTGAGTAGAGGTACTGAAGAAGCCTCCGAAGCGACGAATGAATTGGCCCGTATGGCCAAAGAAACCAAGCAGTTGGTAGCAGCATTTACCGTGTAACCCGAGGGTAAATCTGCTATACTTCGGGTCCATTTTTATCTCGTCCCACTTCAGGGGTTTGCTGGACTGTATCGGTTATGAGAATTTTACTCGCGCCCATGGAGGGTGTCGTCGATCACCTGATGAGGGATATGCTTACTCGCGTTGGTGGTTTTGACCTCTGTGTAACCGAGTTTATCAGAGTGGTGGATCAGAAATTACCCAAACGCACATTCTACAAATTGTGTCCGGAATTACACCATGGTTCGAAAACACCGGCAGGCGTTCCCGTGCGTGTGCAATTACTGGGGCAGCATCCGCAGTGGCTGGCCGAAAACGCGCAAACTGCCGTGGAGTTAGGGTCGCCTGGTGTGGATCTGAATTTCGGTTGCCCAGCGAAAACGGTGAATAAAAGTAAGGGGGGGGCGGTGTTGCTAAAAGAAACCGAAACCCTTTACAACATTGTTAAAACCGTTAGAGAAGCCGTACCTGTGGATCAACCCGTGACGGCGAAAATTCGCCTCGGTTTCGAAGATAAAACCTTGGCAGTTGACAATGCCGTGGCCATATCTGAAGCCGGAGCCAGTCAGTTAGTTGTTCATGCCCGTACGAAAACCGAAGGGTATAAACCGCCAGCTTACTGGGATTGGATAGCCAAGATAAGGCAACATACCGATATTCCACTGGTAGCAAATGGTGAAATTTGGACTGCCGATGACGCAAGAAACTGTCAACAGCAATCCACTTGTACAGACTTAATGTTAGGGCGTGGTGCTTTGGCCTTGCCGAACTTGGCGCAAACCATCCGCGGCGTTGAAAACCCAATGCCATGGGAACAGGTGGCCAGTTTGCTGATCCGTTATTCAGGTTATGAGATATACGGCGACAAGGGGCGTTATTACCCTAACCGCATCAAACAATGGTGTGGTTATTTGAAGCGCCAGTATGGTCAGGCAGAAGTACTGTTTAATGATATTCGGCGTATGCAAAATGCCGATGACATCGTGGCCGTTTTAAAAAGGCAATCCTCGCACGTCAAGGTTGCTTAATCTTAAACACTATTGTGTAAAGCCGTTTGTTTGTCTAAGTTGGTGTCAGGCTCGTTGTTCATTGTTTTATTGCAATGGCATGCCTTAACACATAATTCAAACTATAAACGGATATTATCATGAAACACACACCTCCTAAGTTGGCCGTAGGGCTGGCCTGTTTGTGTTCTGTTGCAATGGTGGCTTGCTCCGACGAGCCCGCAGACACACAAGAGCAGGCAGCCTACGTATCAATTAATACCGATCCTTATCCAAGCACTTATACACCCATTCCGGGCAATCCCACGGTAATTCAGAATGTGACCATTCTCGATGGGCTGGGTAGCAAAATAGAAAATGGCATGATCTACTTTGCTGATGGCAAGATAATGGCCGTCGGTGATACGGTTTCTTTCCCCGATAACGCCACCGTGATAGATGGTAAAGGAAAGTGGGTAACACCTGGCATTATCGATAATCACAGTCACCTAGGCGTTTATCCTTCACCATCTGTTGGCTCTACCTCCGATGGCAACGAGATGACCAGTCCGGTGACGCCCGGCGTATGGGCAGAGCATTCCGTATGGCCCCAGGACCCGGGATTTGGCCGTGCGCTGGCAGGCGGTGTCACATCACTACAGATATTGCCGGGCTCAGCTAATTTATTTGGTGGTCGTTCTGTAGTATTGAAAAATGTGCCTAGCCGAACAATGCAGGATATGAAATTCCCAGATGCCCCATACGGTATGAAAATGGCGTGCGGTGAAAACCCAAAACGGGTTTACGGTAAGAAGGGCGGCCCTATGACTCGCATGGGCAATGTAAAAGGGTATCGTCAGGCTTGGGCGGATACGCAGGCTTACATGCGTGAGTGGGAAAAATATCAGGCCGATTACGACGCAGGAAAGAACCCTAAAGCGCCAAAACGGGATTTGGACAAAGACACCATGGCAGGGGTACTTAACGGCGACATACTTGTGCACATGCATTGTTACCGCGCCGACGAAATGGTGGTGATGATGGACATGATGAAAGAATTTGACTACCAGATAGCGTCATTTCACCATGCCGTAGAAGGATACAAAATAGCCGATAAACTGGCAGAGAATAACGTATGTGCTTCTATGTGGGCAGATTGGTGGGGCTTTAAACTGGAGGCCTATGACGGTATTCGGGAAAATATTCCTGTTGTGCATCAGGCTAAGGCGTGTGCCATCGTACATTCCGATGACGAGTTGGGAATTCAGCGACTAAATCAGGAAGCAGCCAAAGCCTGGTCGGACGGGCGTCGTGCGGGTATCGACATACCCATGGCCCAAGCGTGGCAGTGGTTGAGTGCTAACCCAGCGAAATCATTGGGAATTTTCGATAAAACCGGCTCTCTGGAAGTGGGCAAAAATGCTGATGTGGTGTTGTGGACAGGCAACCCGTTTTCTACCTATACCAAAGCGGAGCAGGTTTATATAGATGGAGGCCTGGCGTTCAACCTGAATGACCCGCAGAGCTGGCCGTTGAGTGATTTTGAAGTAGGCCAGGTAGGTGAAGGAGACGAGAAATGAAGCATTTACTTTCATTGGCTATCGCCGCGGCAATTAGCACCAGTGCTTTGGCAGAAAACATTGCCATTGTAGGTGGTAAGGTCATAACACAAACCGAGCAAGGCACAATTGAAACGGGTACGGTGTTACTGAAAGACGGTATTATCAGCCAGGTATTGGAAGGCGAACAAGTCCCTGAAGGCTATACCCGTGTTGATGCTACAGGTAAGGTGGTCACCCCTGGTTTTATTGGCGCGCTTACCTCCCTGGGCCTTGTTGAAATATCCTCCTGGGCCGGAGAAGTTGATGCGTCTGCCAGCCAATCACCGATTACCCATACGGGGGCTGCATTGGATGTGACTTTTGCCATCAACCCTGATTCCACGCTTATTGATGTCAGCCGTATTGAAGGGGTAACATCTGCAGCAACCACGGTGCAGTACACCGACATGTTCTTTCATGGGCAGGGGGCGGTTATTGGCTTAGATGACGATGCTGAACTACTAAAAGAAAAAGCCTTTATGGTTGTTAATGTGGACGGAAATGCTGTGGATAGTCATGGTGGTTCACGGGCGGCTTTATGGGTTACCCTTGAAGCATTAATTGATGAGGCTAAAAATACTCTTCAAGTTCCTAACCTCATAACCCATTGGGACGGCATTAACTCACGGGCAGACGTCAAAGCGCTAAGAGGCGTATTAAAAGGCGAGATGCCCTTGTTTATTGAGGCCGATCGAGCAGCTGATATTCGTCAGGTTTTGGCCTTTAAAAAACGTCATCCAGGAATGCGCATTGTGCTCCTACACGGTGTAGAAGCATGGCGAGTGGCAGATCAGCTTGCCAGTGCAGATATTCCGGTTATTTTGGATCCACAGCTTAATTTACCGGGCAACTTTGGGCAGTTGGGTGCCACACTTCACAACGCCGCGCGGCTTGAAGCGGCGGGGGTGAAAGTTGCCATTGGCATGGATACGCACAACATTCGCCTGGCTGCACAGCACGCCGGTAATGCGGTAGCGAACGGTTTGTCGTACGAAGGTGGCATTGCGAGTTTGACATCGGTTCCAGCGGCCATCTTAGGTGTTGATGATAAAGTTGGTTCACTGGCACCGGGAATGCGTGCCGATGTAGTGGTGTGGAGTGGTGACCCACTGGAAGTGACAGAAGCTGCTGAGCAGGTGTTTATTGAAGGTGAAGCCATCGATATGACGTCCCGGCAAACTAAATTGCGAGATCGTTACCTGAAGTTGTCAGGCAATAAGACTGACACCACATCCCATTATGTGAAACCCTAGTTGCGAGCATTGTAACGCCAAAAAAGAGGATGCCCATGCATCCTCTTTTTTATTTCACAATGAGGGGCGTGAGCTGTTGTTTCATAAATTCAGCTATCACAGGCTGTGCTTCGGCATTTGGATGTATACCGTCTTTTTGCATCAGAGCCGGGTCAAGTGCTATATCTTGCAAAAAAAATGGAATTAACGTGATATCGTTCTCTTTTGCAACAGAATCAAAAGCGTCGGCAAACATTTGGGTGTAGCGTCGACCGTAGTTCGTGGGAATTTCCATATCTTGTATGAACACAGTAGCGCCAGTTTGCTTAGCCATAGTTACCATGGTGTCGAGGTTGGCTTTTGTTTTCTGCACTGCATGGCCTTGCAGGCCGTCGTTCCCCCCTAACTCTATTAATACGTGAGTTGGTGAGTGCTGCTGTAACAGTCTGGGAAGCCGGGCAAGGCCACCGTCGGTGGTCTCTCCGCTTATCGCAGCATTTATAACGTCGATCTTAACCTCATCGTGGTTCCACAGATTTTGTAACAAACTAACCCAACCTTGGTGTTGCGCTAATCCATACCCGGCGCTTAAGCTGTCACCTAATACTAACAGCTTGAATTGTGCAGACGTTTTATGGTCATCTGCACTGGCGTAAAGATGATCTGAAAACGCTAAAAGCGGTAAAAAGAGAATGGCCCAGACAAGCAATCTGCGGCGATATTGATGTAACAAACCCACGACAGTGACGACTCCTATGATCAGCACCCGAAATATTATAAAAAACGTAATGACGAGTGAAGGTGAACTTCAGATCCTTCAACCAATCTCTTTTGAAGTCAAGGATGGCGAGTCCGTTGCCATTGTCGGTGCGTCCGGCTCCGGTAAATCCACCTTATTGAGCTTGCTTGCGGGCCTCGATGAAGTGTCTGGCGGAGAAATTCTCTTGGATGGCGAACCTCTGCACACCATGGATGAAGAGGCCAGAGCGCGCTTACGCGGCGAGAAAGTAGGCTTTATTTTTCAAAGCTTTATGCTTGTGCAAAGCCTGACTGCCATTGAAAATGTGATGTTGCCAGCTGAGATTGCCGGTTATAAAGATGCCAAAGCCAGGGCGCAGGACATTCTCGAACAGGTGGGGCTATCTCATCGGGCTCATCATTATCCCAATCAGTTGTCGGGCGGAGAGCAGCAACGAGTGGCAATTGCACGGGCGTTTATCGGCCAGCCAAAGATCCTGTTTGCTGATGAACCCACCGGTAATCTCGATGCGGCTAACAGCGATAAAATTGAGCAGTTGCTGTTTCAAATGAACAAAGACATTGGTACGACATTGGTTCTGGTGACCCATGACAACGCGCTGGCGCAGCGCTGTCAAAGACAATTGACTATGCTAGGCGGAGCGTTAACAGAAACCACAACAGCCTCCGTCATAGCACAGGGAGCATAATATGGGTACGGCGTATAATTTGGCTTGGCGATTGTTCAAGCACGAGGCTAAACGCGGCGAGTTGACCATCATTTTACTGGCTATCGTGCTGTCTGTTGCGTCTGTATTGTCGTTGTCATTGTTCAGTGAAAGATTGCAAGGCGCTTTGACGGAGCGCTCTGCCAGTTTTATGGCAGCAGATAGCCAGTTGCGTTCGTCTCAACCCATCAATCCCGAGTGGCTGGCGACAGCACGTGAACAAAACCTGGGCACTGCTGAGCAGGTATCAATGCGTTCTATGGCCTTTGGCGACGAGAAAATGTCGTTGGTAGATTTACGGGCAGTGAATGCGCAATATCCGTTAAAAGGCACAATAAAAGTTGCCACAACCCCATTTGGCGAGGCGACCAGTACTGCACAATTGCCAGCGCCCGGAGAAGCCTGGCTGGATTCTCGACTTTTTCAGCTATTGGACGTTAGTGTTGGCGATACTGTGTATATTGGCGATATTGCCTTAACTATTACAAGCGTACTGTCGGAAATCCCCGATGCGGGCTTCAGTGTGTTTAATTCAGATCCCATTGTACTGATGCGAAAAGCAGACCTGGACGCAGCTAATATTACGGGGCCGGGAAGCCGTGTGACTTACAAGGCATACTTTACCGGGGACAATCATGCTCTTGACGCCTATTTTAACTGGTTACGACCGAATTTAGATGATGAAATTCACCGTTGGCGAGCTGTGGGCGACGACGACTCTCCTATTGGCCGTTCCGTTGCCCGGGCAGGCCGGTATTTTCTGTTGGCGAGCTTGCTGGCTATAATTCTTGCTGCCGTGTCTATTGCCGTGGCGGCCCAGCGATACAGCCAGCGACATTTCGATCCTGTTGCCATTATGAAAACACTGGGAGCGAGCAAAACTACTATCCAGCGCATCTATGCCCTGCAGATTTGTTTCATTGCCACAGTGGGGATTTTTCTCGGCGTCGTTGCTGGATTTATTATTCAGCAGGTAGTGGTGATTGCGCTGGCTGGTACTGTTGACGTAGCCCTTGATGTGTGGTACTGGCGGCCTGTTATTATAGCGGTATTAACCGGTGTCATCTGTGCACTTCTATTTTCTCTATATCCCTTGTTAAGGCTATTTTCTGTACCGCCGTTGCGGGTGCTTCGGCGTGATATGGATGCTAAGCTTAGTGCCAAGAGCCTGCAGTTTTTTGCTGCCGGTGGTGCCATTTTCTGCCTCATGTGGATGTACAGCCAGGATTTAAAAATCAGCGCAATTCTATTTGCATCTGGCTGTGCCTTAGTTGCCGGACTGTTGTTGGTGACGCTGGGGCTCATTCGGTTGGGACGCAGGCTCGGCAGCGGCTCCATGGGTGCCCGACAACTCGCATGGGCAAGGATACGGCGCCGAGCCATGGACAACAGTGTTCAGCTCATTAGTTTTTCTATCACGTTGCTGCTCTTATTGATTGTACTGGTCATGCGCAACGATATGGTGTCTCAGTGGCGAGCACAGTTGCCCGCCGGCACGCCAAATTACTTTCTCATTAACATCACGGAGCAACAAAAACCCATACTTGAGAAACACTTCAACCAGGCTGATGTACAAATGTCAGATTTCTATCCCGTGGTTCGCGGTCGGTTTGTTGCTGTTAATGACGAACGGGTAAATACGGAAGTGACAAAAGAAGACGCGTCCCGCAAGGATGAGGGCAGAGACGGGTTGGGACGGGAAGCCAATTTAACCTGGAGTGACACATTACAGCCTGGCAATGAAATTACCGCAGGTACCTGGCAGGGTAACGACGCCACGGCTCCGAAAGACGGTATCTATCCGGTATCAGTAGAAGAACAGATAGCCGAGCGGCTGGATATTTTTCTTGGTGATGAACTCACCTTTAATATTGGTAGCGAAGTGATAAAGGCAAGAGTAACGAGTTTGCGAAAAGTTGACTGGCAAACCATGCAACCCAATTTTTTCTTTGTGCTGTCGCCTGCTGCCATGACGGCATTTTCACCCACGTATATAACCAGTTTTCATCTGCCGACCGAGCGTAAAGCTGAATTAACTAATTTACTGCAACCCTTTCCGTCCGCCACCTTATTTGATGTTGATGCGCGTATTAACCAACTGCGAGATATTGTCGATCAGGTGTCGCTGGCAGTGGAGTTTATCCTCGTTTTGGTCTTAGCGGCAGGGGCGCTGGTGTTGATTGCACAAGTTCAGGCGTCTATGGATGAAAGGCAACAAGAACTGGCAATTCTCCGGACCCTGGGTGCAAGAGGTTCCCTAATTCGGTTGAGTGTTGTGTATGAGTTTATCATTATTGGTACTGTGGCCGGATTTATGGCGGCGCTGGCAAACGAATTGAGCCTTTATCTATTGCAAACCGAGGTGTTCCAGATGGAAGCGTCTTTGCATCCGTTATACTGGATTATTGCGCCTGTGGCCGGCGCTGCTATGGTGGGGGGGCTGGGCGCTGTCGGATGTTGGCGATTGTTGTCGTTAAACACCACCGCACTATTGCGAAAAATGGTGTGACAATGGCTGGCCCTTAGTTCGGGTACAGATTGTTTAGCGCCTGTTCGAGGGTAGGGTATTGGAATGCAAATCCACCTTCTAATAAGCGCTCCGGGAGTACCCGTTGCCCAGTTACTACCAAATCCGCAGCCTCTCCCATTAGCAACTCAAGTACAAAGGCCGGTATGGTGAACAACGCCGGCCTATGTAATGTGCGAGCGAGCTTGCCGGTAAAAGCCCCGTTGGTTTCAGGGTTGGGCGCGGTAAGGTTATAGGCGCCATCACACTTGCTGTTGTGTAGCAGGTGGATAATTCCACTCACCATATCGTCAATGTGGATCCATGAAAGGTATTGCTGTCCGCTTGCTATTTTGCCACCCACGCCAAGTTTTACTGGCAATGCCATCTTGGGCAGTGCGCCGCGATCTTTATCCAGCACCACCCCGGTGCGTAACAGACAAACCCGCACCTTATCACTCGCCGCTTTCATGGCAATGTTTTCCCAGCGGCTGCAGACAGTATGGGTAAATTCGTCGTGAATAGTGAAATTGCACTCTGTAACAGGCTTGTCTCCCTGCCTGCCGTAATAACCAATCGCTGAACCTGAAATGAAAACCCCCGGGGGGAAACTGCACTGGTTTATGCGTTCAACCAGTTGCTCGGTTAAGGCCCATCGACTGTCACATATTCTGTGTTTTTGCAGCGATGTCCACCGCTTGTCTGCAATCGGTTCGCCGGCAAGGTTTACAACCGCATCGAAGTCGCAAAAATCAGGTACATCATGGAGCCCGGAGATGATGTTAACGTTCGCAGGAAGTTTGCGTCTGGCTTTTTCCGGTGACCGAGAAAGTACTGTAAAGTGACTTTCACCATTCAGCTTAGCAATAAGGCGAGTGCCAATAAGGCCCGTGCCGCCGGTGAGCAGTATATTCAAGTGACCCTCTTAGCCCTTCGTGCAGGACAGTGTTAGTGAAACAGAATCAGAAAACCTAAGTGCGTGGGGTTTGTCTACTTCCACTTCGGCAAACGTTACCCAATCGTGTTCAGCCGCAATGGCCAGCACATCTGCCGTTAATTTCTCCAACAACGAGAAGCGATTGTCTTCAACTAATTTTATAATAGCCTTTGTGACAGTTTTATAGTTGAGTGCATCCTGCATATTGTCGGTATCAGTTGCTCTGGCAGCGTCGTAATGCATTTTGACATTTACAACTACATCTTGCTTATTGCGAATTTCGTCTTCGTTAATGCCAATATAAGTACGCAGGCGAAGGTTTTTTATACGGATGGTGGCTTGATTTAACGTCATTTCTTTTCTCATTATTTTCAGTATATCTATCAGCAGTATAATTTGTTAATTTGATAGCAGAAACCGAACATTACATAAGTATTCTATGGAAATAAGATCTCCCACAGCGAAAGCCATGATGGTATTGGCTTGCCTTGTGGTTGTGTTTGCCGGCATTAAAGCTGCGAGCGCGATCATGGTGCCATTTTTTCTCTCGGTGTTTATCGCCATTGCGTGTAGTCCTGTTATCAACTGGGCCACGGCACGACGAATTCCGCGATGGGCCTCTATTACATTAGTAATACTGCTTATTTTGGTTTTTGGTTTTCTGCTGGCAGGCCTTGTAGGGCAATCATTAACTGATTTTAAGGAAAACCTGCCTCAATACCGGGAAAAACTCGACAACGAATTTGCCTGGGTCATTGATAAACTGGCTACCTTTAACATTCACGTCAATCGGGAATTGTTTACCCAGCATTTCGACCCGGGTATGGCTATGTCGGTGGCAACCAATTTTTTAAGCGGTATGGGCGGGGCGTTATCGAATCTGTTTCTCATCTTGCTCACGGTGATTTTTATGTTGTTTGAGGCCGACAGTATGCCATCTCGTTTGCATACCGCGTTAGCTGATCCAGAGATGAAAATGAAGCACATCGATCGCTTCATTCAGTCGGTGAACAGCTATCTGGCCATCAAAACCGTTGTGAGCCTGGGTACGGGGCTTATCATTGGTGTCTGGCTTTATGTGCTCGGTGTCGATCACTTTCTTTTATGGGGTGTACTGGCCTTTCTACTCAACTATATTCCCAATATTGGTTCTATTATCGCTGCGGTTCCCGCCGTGCTTATTGCCTTAGTGCAATATGGTGTTGGCACCGCCGGGTTAGTTGCCTTGGGCTTTGTGATGGTTAACACCGTTATGGGCAACATGGTCGAACCCAGGTTAATGGGGCGGGGCATGGGCTTATCAACGCTGGTGGTTTTTCTGTCTTTGGTATTCTGGGGGTGGTTACTCGGCAGTGTGGGGATGTTGTTGTCCGTACCATTGACTATGGTCGTCAAAATAGCGTTGGAATCTCGTGAAGAAAGCCAGTGGCTTGCGGTGTTGTTGTCCAGTAATGCGGGTCAGGGCAAACAAAGTAATTAGTTTCAGTGACGGGCGTAACATTGTTTATGGTTGCTGAATGAGTTTAAATTCACTGGGTTACTGGAAAGGACAATATGACTTTTGCGCCGCCGAGTGGGCTGTTTTCAATTTCTAGCCGGCCTTCATAAATAGCAACTAAATCAGATACGACTGCCATGCCGATCCCCTGACCTTCGATATAGGTATCCAGCCGTTTTCCCCGTTCAAGTAGCACAGATTTTTGTGCATGGGGAATACCGGGGCCGTCATCCTCTACGATAATTTGATGCCATTCCCCTTCTTGTTTCAGCGTTAGCTGTACGATGCCGTTCGCGGCTTTGCACGCATTGTCCAGCAGGTTTCCCAGCATTTCCATCAGGTCTGTTTCATCGCCGCGGAGCTCACATGTATCGAGTACTTCCAAGGCAAACTGAAGGTTTCGCTCCCGGTGGACCTTTTTCATGGCGCTGATCAGTTTCTTGCCGAGAGGCTCTACATCTACCTTTGCCTGCCATCCGGATTTGGCCGCTGCGGATCGTTTTAGTTGCCGCCGGATTATATTGTCTATTTGCTGAAGTGCTTCCGAGGTTTCATCGGGCAGTGCCGGTGAGCCCATTGCTACGGCAAGAGGAGTTTTAAGAGAGTGGGCAAGATCGCCTAAACTGTTTTTGTAGCGACTGCGTTGTTCAGCTTCCACGTCAATCAAGCGATTAATACTGTTTTTTAAAGGAATAAATTCTACCGGATAACGTTGGCTGAGGTGTGGTTGCCGGCCATTGGCGGTGCGGCTAATTTCACTGATTAGTTGTCTCACAGGATTGAGAACCACGTTGATACCTACCAGAAGTAAGATCAGCAGGCCTACGGCCAACATGGCCAGCCACTGCCATAACGTATGCAGATAGGCTTCACGTTCAAGATTAAACTCGGTTTTGTCATTGATAATGTAAAAATGCACGGGCTCAAAATCACGTTCCGAGGCAAATTCAGCGGTAAACGCGTAGGTAAAATAACTTGAAAGCCGTTCTATACTTCCCTCTTCAGTAAGTAAAAAGCGCTCTTCTCCGACAGTTGCTGGTGCGGGGGGCTGATTTATCGTATTGTGAAGTGCAGAGGCCGATTTCCACACAATTTCGCCTCTGAACACGATTAATCCAATATAACCGGAATCGGGAAGGTTAAGCTGCTCTTCATAAAGTAATTCCGGCATGTAGGGTACGTCGCCATCCAGTTCGAAAGCTGATACCAGCGCCAGGTTCATCAGTTTGAGTTCGTTGTGTTTAGCCTGTGTCAGGCTTTCGGTAAAGGCTTTGTCGAGAGTGAAAACGCTAAAAGGAATAAAAAGTGCCAGCGCGATAAACGCAACCAGTAAACTTCGAAGTTTTAGCGACAGGTTTTTCATAAATTGCGGTTTAGCCGGTAACCTCGCCCGCGCAGGGTTTCAATGGGTTTGAGATTACCCTCCGGGTCCAGCTTTTTTCTAAGTCGACCAACAAATACCTCAATGACGTTACTGTCGAGGTCGAAATCCTGATCGTAGATGTGCTCTGTAAGTTCTGTTTTTGATACCACCTTTTGCGGGTTGAGCATCAGGTATTCCATGACTTTGTATTCGTACGCGGTCAATTCCATGGGGCTGCCGTGTAACAATATTTCTTCTGAAACCGTATCTAAGCTGATAGGCCCAAACTGAATAGTCGGGTTCGCCTGACCGGATGCCCGTCGAATAAGAGCCTTGATTCTGGCCAAAAGCTCTTCGTTGTGAAATGGTTTAGTTAAGTAGTCATCGGCACCAGCATCCAGGCCTTCAACTTTTTCCTGCCATCGATCCCGTGCAGTGAGAATGAGTACCGGTGTGCGAATGTCGTTCTGTCGCGCTTTTCGTATAACGTCGAAGCCGTCAAGCAAAGGCAAACCAATATCCACGATAGCGGCATCGTAACTGTATTCCTGCAGTTGGAATAACGCGTTTTCACCGTTGTCTGCCAAATCAACACTGTACCCGTGTTGTTGTAAAAACGTATCTAACTGCGTCAGCAGCCTGCTGTCATCTTCTGCTATAAGAATACGCATTAATGTTGATTGTCCCTGTTAGTTGTTGGTTGTACCTGACCGGTTTGTCGGTCTACGTCTAGCATTACAACCCGGCCATTTTTTTTCAGCACTTTTACCCGAAATTTTGTATTAGTTTGCTCAATACGCAGCACCCGACCTTTGGTATGCTGTTGGGCCCGCGCTGCTGCCTGGGTTCTGTCTAAAGGTTGGGCATTGCGATCCTGACGCGCCATTGCACCCTGGGAGAAAAATCCCAACGTTAGCAATATTACACACAGTGGCTTTAACAGTTTCATACAGATTCGTTTCAATGCTCTTCAGGTGACTTTAGCGTGAATACACACAAGCGTTATCCTAGCATAGTCAACTGAAATGAACATTGGCTGAACCACGATTAAATAGGGATTAACGAGGCACATTTCCTATTTTTTTATCAAAAAGGGGCAGGGGGCCTTGATACATCGCGACCGGTTATCATCTCGATTATCCGAGTTGAGGTATCGTTGTGCAGCCCTACCTCCGGTGCAAAGTCTATGGAGCTTTAACGTTTAAGTGTTGAAATATGGGGAGAGACATAGAGGCTTATAAATTGTGGCAGCCTCTGCAGCAACACCTGCTACGATGACAAGTACAAAACTTCGCAAAAACGTAAAGGCAATCATATCTAATGGGCCTAAATAGACCACTCCGTACGTGTCTGCGCGTTCAGCACTGTGATTAAACATGAGCCACAAGGGAGTAAACGTTTGTATTGCCCGGTGCCAAAAATAAAGCAGGAAGATATAGGTCAATCGCGATGAGCGCAGCATAAATGCACAGTAATGTTAGCGACAGCGGGTCAAGTAAAATTTGTAGTGGTGTTGGTATAATCCTTATCAAACAGCACCAGTATGGAAAGTCAGGGAGGAAATGCTTGTAGAATATCTAACGAATTAATAAGGATTTTGTAATTGCAGGAGAATGTGTAGCAGGAGTTTACCAAGGGAGGCATAGGTAATAGTCAGAATTAAATGCTTGTTAATTAAAAAATAAAGCTAAATAGAGCCAATAGCTTTTGTCGTCCTGTATATAAAGAGTTGGTGTTGAAGCAGCTTTTAATCCAAATGGCTTTTGCGCTGTTATTTGCATATATAGATTGGTAGCAGACTGCTGGTTATTCCCTGTCATCGTAATTTCGCATTTTTTTTGAATACAAGTGACCTGTAATAATTCTACTGAAGAATCATTTGTGTTGTTTAAGATAAAATCAGTAAGCACTTGTTCGGCTTGATAGCGCCACGCGAGATCATCTTCAAGGGAATTTTCAGCGCTAGCTTCGTTTAGCAGTGGACTTTCCGATACTATTTTGTCAAACATTAAATCGGCATAATCACCCAGGACTTCTTCCATGCGAGACTTCAGTTCTTCTTTATGTCTATCTTGCCATTCTTCTAATTCGCGCTGAGCGAGAGGAAAGTCCCTGCGTTTGTCTTGCAATGAGTCAGAGGGAACGTCTGTTTTTTCACCATAAGGTACTTCTTTTTTGGTTTCTGGTTTTTCGCCTAAAACTGCGACCCTGTCTTCCTTGTTAGATGGGCGGGGATCAGATGAAACAGTACTTGATGGATGATTAGTACGCTGCCCACTATTAGCTGGGTTTTTACGGACTAACTCAATGTCAATGTTCGACGGCGTTCGTTGGGTAGACGAATTGGATTTTAAATTGTGAGCTGTTTGATTTGTTGCCTGATGACTTCCTGTCAGATATCCGATTGCAAAAGCTAAAACTATTAAAAACATCGTTAAAACTTTATTCATACTATCGCTCCCTGCCACTAGTAACGTAACAAGATAAATGATTCGTTTTACTTTGCAAGGCGAATTATTTCCTTTATTTAGCTGCGAGAGTGGTCAGGGTTCCTAATTTGGCTTCGAGCTGTGTACGTCTGCTGCTCAAAGCCAATGGGAAAAGCAAGTTAGGGAAGGACTTTCTTATACGGTTTTACCACTACCGTTTCATACACACCGGCTTCTATGTATGGGTCGGCATCGGCCCAGTGTTGTGCAGCTTCGAGTGAATCAAATTCTGCCACCACCAGAGAACCGGTAAAACCGGCCGGGCCTGGATCTTCGCTATCAATGGCGGGGAAGGGGCCTGCCACAAGTAAACGCCCTTCGTCTTTTAACGCATTTAGCCGCGCCAAATGTGCTGGGCGTGCAGACAGTCTTTTTTCCAGGCTGTTTGGGGTATCCGTTGCACAAATCATGTAATACATCATTAACCTTCCTTTTGCGTTGCGGCTTTCATGTTACCAACGAACTCATCCAACTTCGCCAGCATGGCGGGTACATTATTAAGGTGCTGCGCAATAATGTTTACCGTGGCTGATCCGCTGATGGCTCCCGCTGCACCGGCTTTAATGGCAGTTTGCACTTGTGCCGGTGAAGAAATACCAAAGCCGAGTAGCGGAGGCGCACATTGATAGGCGTTGAGCTGACTAATTAGCGTGTCAGCGGGGATATCTGCTGCCGTTTCTACCCCCGTTACTCCAGCGCGGCCAAGCAGGTATGTGTAACCGGCGGAGTGCTTGCCTATTTCACGCAAGGTTTCTTCAGTTGCATTTGGTGGCGCAATAAGAATTTGCGCAACGTCGGAGGCGTTTGCAGCCTTGATAAACGGTTTGGCTTCGCGCAAAGGGACGTCGGCGACTAAAATTGAGTCTACCCCTGCTGCTTTCGCCCGAGCGTAAAATTCGCTAATGCCTCTGGCCATCACCAGGTTGCTGTAAAGCAAAAGGCCAATAGGCACGTCGGGATATTTTTCCCGTACCCGGCTAAGTAAACCAAAGCACGCATCCGGAGTAACATTGCTTTTTAATGCGCGAATACTGGCGGCTTGAATGGTTGGCCCGTCGGCGATAGGGTCACTGTACGGAATACCGAGCTCCAGTGCATCTGCGCCGCTTTCAATCAACTGACAAATGACTTTTTCTGAAGTCTCAATATCCGGGTCGCCCACCATGACGAAAGGAACAAAGGCGCCTTGGTTTGTCTCATTCAGGCGTTGGAACATAGCACTATAGCGATCCATTGAAATCTTCTCCCAAAATGTTGATAACGTGCGCAAGATCTTTATCGCCGCGGCCGGACAGGTTGACCACGATAATAGTGTCGTCCTCTGCTTCATCGGCCATGTTCAACGCATGAGCCAGCGCATGAGATGATTCGAGGGCGGGAATAATTCCTTCCTTTCTGGCCAGAAGCTGGAAAGCGTTTAAGGCTTCATCGTCAGTGACTGCTACATATTCAGCCCGGCCGATGTCGGCCAGATGTGCGTGCTGAGGCCCAACGGCGGGATAATCAAGACCGGCAGACACAGAGTAACTCTCTTCAATTTGTCCTTCTTTGTCTTGCATGATGTAGGTGTAGGCGCCGTGTAGAATTCCTTTTGAGCCGGTGCAGATAGTGGCACCGTGCTCTTTGGTGTGTAGCCCTTTGCCCGCAGGTTCTACGCCAATGAGCTTAACAGACGGGTCATCGATAAAGTCGGCAAACATACCAATGGCGTTTGAGCCTCCACCTACACATGCCACCACAGCATCAGGTAACCGGCCTTCTTTCTCCAGAATTTGTGCTTTTGTTTCTTCGCCGATCATGCGGTGAAACTCTCGTACAATATGGGGGAAGGGATGGGGGCCGGCGGCTGTACCCAACAGATAGTGTGCCTTGTCATAGTTTGCAGACCAGTCGCGCAATGCTTCGTTTACCGCATCTTTTAATGTGCCGGAGCCTGCGTTCACGGGGATCACTTCTGCGCCCATCAGACGCATTCTAAAGACGTTTGGCGCCTGGCGCTCTACGTCTTTAGCACCCATATAAATTCGCGCTTTTAGTCCGAGCAGTGCACATGCCAGCGCTGTAGCTGTACCGTGTTGGCCTGCGCCGGTTTCCGCTATGACTTCCGTTTTGCCCATGCGCTTTGTAAGCAGTGCCTGGCCCAGTACCTGATTGGTTTTATGGGCACCGCCATGGAGCAAGTCTTCCCGTTTCAGATACAACTTTACCTTCGGGTTACTCACCAGATTACGGGTGAGTGTCATGGCAGTCGGCCGCCCCGCGTAGTCTTTGAGTAAATCGGTAAATTCTTTCTGAAAGGCAGGATCGTCTTTGGCTTTGATAAATTCCTGTTCGAGTTGATCTAATGCTGGGATCAATAATTCCGGCACATACATGCCACCGAAATCCCCAAATTTTGAATCGAGTTGGTTCATGAATGATCCTGTGTTGTTTAATTAGTAATGTCGCGCTATGGCAAACAGTGCTGCCAGCTTTTCAGCCGATTTCTGACCGGGTGAGTCTTCCACACCGGAGTTCACGTCGATAGTACCGGCGCCGGTGTTAAGCGCTGCTACCAGGTTGTCTGCACTAATGCCTCCGGCGATGATAAGTTTTTCTTTGTGTTTCACGTCATCGAGCATGCGCCAGTTGAAGGTTTGGCCAGTGCCGCCTTTGTCCTTGCCTACTTGGCAATCAAGTAAAACCCGGTTCACGTGATCGTCTTCCAAACAGTGGTCCAGGATATCTGGCAATGTTGTAGAAACCCCAAGAGCTTGCCAAATTTCGCATGCCGGGGGCAATTGCTGACGTAAAATCTGACGATAAGTGTCGTCTTCGTCACCGTGAAGCTGAACAGCGTGTAAGGACAGGTCGTTTGCTATATCAGCGACTACATCAGTAGCTTGATTCACAAATACGCCCACATAACGTCCAGGGACCGCCTCGACAATGGTTCTTGCCGAGGCTACGGAAATACAGCGTTTTGATTGTTCTGCAAAGATTAACCCGCCGTAGTTGGCTCCATGGGAAAAAGCGGTTTCAGCGTCTTCTTTTCTGGTTAAGCCACATACTTTGATGTCGCCGTAAACCAGGCCCTTTACCGCAGCCTTGAGATCGGTTTGTGCCATCAGTGCACTGCCAACTAAGAACCCCTGACACAGGGGAGCCAGACGACGTACATCGCGGTGGGTGTATATGCCTGACTCAGAAATAACCACAAAATCGTGGGTGGCATTGGCAAGCAGAGGCACCAATTGTTCCGTGGTTGCCAAATCGGTGGACAAATCACGCAGATTTCGGTTGTTTATACCGATAATTTTAGCATTAAGGGCAATGGCACGGTGCATCTCATCTTCGTTACTCACTTCGGTAAGTACGTCAAGAGAAAGGGTATCGGCAAGGGCAGACAGGGTTCGGTATTGCTCGTCATTCAGCACACTAAGCATCAATAAAATAGCGTCGGCCTGATAGTATCTGGCCAGATAAACCTGATATTCATTTACAAAGAAGTCTTTGTTGAGGACAGGTTGAGTTACCCGCGCGGTGACATACGCTAAGTAGTCGTAGCTGCCTTGAAAATACTTTTCATCAGTGAGTACTGAAATACCCGCGGCGAAGGGCTCGTAGGCGTTGAGAATTTCCTCGAGATTGAACTCACTACGTATTAACCCCTTGGATGGCGAGGCTTTTTTACACTCGAAAATGAAACCAGCGTTTTCTTCACGTAGCGCCTTAAACAAGCTCTTGGTAGATGGCGTCAGGGTGTCGATAAAAGAAGCCAACGGCATTTCTGCCATTCTAGTTTCCAGTTCAACGTGTTTGTCGGCGACGATTTTCGCTAACACATTACTCATCGGTGTTACTCTCCTGATGGCTGATCATGGCTGCTTTTGTCAGTGTTGCCAGCGGCTTACCCTGGTTCATGGATTCCATCGCCATTTCTGTCCCTTCTTTAAAGGATGCAGCTTTTTCGGTAAGCTTCAATAGGGCTGCGCAATTCATCGCAATAGCAGCACGGTGCGCTTCTTGGCCTTTTCCAGCCAGGGCGGCTTCTATCATTTCACGGTTTTTTTCAGGCTCACCGCCTTCAATAGCGCTGAGTGGGTAGGATGGCAACCCAAAATCCGCTGCGGTGACGGTAAACTTGCGTAGGTCGCCGTGTTCTAAATCCACGATATGTGATTCGCCGTGTAACGCCAGTTCGTCCAAGCCATCACCATGAACAATCATGGCTCTGTGCTGGCCAAGCAGCATAAGGGTTTGCGCGTAGGAATCAAGTAAGTGCGGCGAGTATACGCCGAACAAACCATGCGTCGGGCCAGCCGGGTTGGCTAATGGACCGAGAATATTAAATATTGTTCGGGTTTTCAAAAGTTGGCGGATGGGAGCGGCATGACGCATACCTGCGTGATACACAGGGGCGAACAAGAAGCAGAAGTTCGCGTCGTCTAGGCACTGTCTGGCGACGTCAGGGGTAATGTCGAGTTTGAGGCCAAATTCCCGAAACAAGTCTGCTGAACCGGAACGACTGCTTACACTTCGATTTCCGTGTTTAGCGACTTTTACACCACAACTGGCTGCAACTACGCCGGCAGCACTGGATATGTTAATGGTGTTGTGGCCATCGCCACCGGTACCCACTATATCAGCAAACGCGTAGTCAGGCGTGGGAAATGGCTGCGCATTTGACACCATTGCACTGGCAGCGCCGGCGATTTCGTTCGGCGATTCACCATTGAGTTTCAGTGCCGTCAGAATAGTTGCCAGCAGTGTTTCTGATTGTTCTCCACGCATAATACTGTTGAACAGGGAAAATGACTGAGCCTGGCTTAAATGCTTTTTGTCAAAAAGTTTTTCCAGTAAAAGAGAAGCATCAAACATGTGCTGGCTCCTTATTCGTTAAATAGTGAATACTTTGCAGCAAAAGGCGACTACCCTCTGCGGTTAATATGGATTCAGGATGAAATTGAAAACCAAGCATCCTGTCCTTTTCGTGATACACCGCCATGGTGGTGTCACCAAAATGGGCGATAGGGTTAAGGCCTTGTGGCAATGATGTTGCTGCCAGTGAGTGGTAGCGCGCCACGTGAAGCGGTTGAGGTAAACCCGCAAACATGGCTTCACCGTTGTGTGTTATGGCAGACGATTTACCGTGCATAACCTCTGCTGCACGGTCGACTACACCGCCGTAGTGATGAACGATAGCCTGGTGGCCAAGACAAATACCCAATACCGGAAAAGCACCTTGCACTTTTTTTAGCAGGGCAGGCATACAGCCCGCCTCGTGGGGTGCACCCGGACCAGGGCTTAGCAACAGCAGAACTTGTGCTTTTAGGGCTTCATCCTGCATACGTGCGTAGAGCAATTCTGCATCTACAGTGTTTCTGTATACGAGGATGTGCAACTGTAGCGCCCGGAGTTCGTCTACCAGGTTATAGGTAAAGGAATCGACATTGTCTAAGAGAAAAACAGTAATATTGTCACGCATATTATTCTCCTGACGTGAGTGAGCGTTTAACAGCATTGATAACGGCCTGGGCTTTAGCTCGGGTTTCATCTGCTTCCGATTGCGGATCTGAATCGTAAACGACACCCGCGCCCGCCTGAATATAGGCGCGGCCGTTTTTAACGTAGGCGGAACGTATAACAATGCAGGTATCCATGTCGCCATGGCTGTTGAGGTAACCTACGGCACCGCCATAACTCCCACGGCGTTTTTTCTCGACTTGCCTAATGAGGTTGGCAGCGCTGACTTTCGGCGCACCGACTAACGTACCCATATTCATACAGGCCTGATAAGCATGAAGGGCATCGAGATCGTTTCTGAGTTGGCCGACGACCCGGGAAACCAAGTGCATTACGTGGGAATAGCGATCTACTTTTAGCAAATCCTTCACGAATCGGGTGCCCGGTTCACTGACTTTAGCTACGTCGTTTCGGGCTAAGTCTACCAACATGATGTGCTCGGCTTTTTCCTTGCTGTCTTCGCGCAAATTCAGCTCGATACGGCTGTCTAAATCTGCGTCTATTTCGCCATTTGCTCGTTTTCCCCTTGGGCGGGTGCCAGCAATGGGGTAGATTTCAACCTGATTACTTTGCGTTTCATATTTAATGGCTGATTCCGGAGAGGCACCAAATATGGTGAAGTCTGCGTCCTGCATATAAAACATGTACGGACTGGGATTACTTATTTTTAACTGCGCATAGGCTGCGAGAGGGTTGGAACAGGGAAGTGAGAACGTGCGTGAAGGTACAACCTGAAAAATATCACCGGAGAGGATGTGAGACTTCAGATGTATCACGTCCTCTTTGTATTGCTCGTCACTTTTATCGGTATCAATATCTGTGGTGTCAGTTTGTGTGGTGGTCGCTAGCGGCGCTGTCACGGGAATATCGTTAAGCTTAGCCTGCAGGTTTTCCAAGCGCTGTGCAATATCAAAATAGCTTTGGGCGACGTTAGGACCGCTAAACACACTGCCTATCAGATGGGTTTCACGGGATTGGTGATCGACCGTCAGCAATGTTTCAGCCAGATAGAATACGTAGTCAGGACAATCATTTTCTCCGTCAGGTACATCGGGGAGCTTTTCAAAGGTGGCCAGTAAGTCATACGCAAATACGCCTCCTAAAAAGACGGCGTGAGGATGCTGCCTGATGGGCGTTATATCGCGAACAAGCAAACGAAGCGCATCGAACACACTGGCGGCTTTTAAACGGCTGTCTTCATCCAGGCTGTCATCGGTGAGGTGACAGGTGAGTGTAATCGTATTACCGCTTCGGCTGAGGTCGGTGTTTGGCGGACAATGAGACGCAATAAGGGGGAGTACAGACTCACCATTTGCCGTTAGTGCTGTGCAAATCACCTGATTGCCCTTACACACTAAACGCATGGCGGCGTCTACCATCAGCAGACTTTGCAAATCGTCCTTGCTGTCGATTTCAGCGGATTCCAGCAATAGCGCATTCGCTTTGTCTGCACAAAGATGTGTAAATGCAGCCAGAGGGTCGTGTAGATAAGTACCCAGTTGTTCAATTGTTTCCACTTTGCCTGGTTCAGTGCCCAGTTCTGCTAAACTCATTGTCGCATTCTCTCCCGCTGCGATTAAAAAAAAAGGCCCGTTAAACGGGCCTTTTATGTGTTCTTTTACGCACTCATGCATACACCGCCCGAAATTACTGGGAGTGCCACCACCAAACAGCGTTGATTACAACGGAAACTGCAGATTGATTTTGCATGTCTTCTCTCGAAATTCTTCGATAGGCATCGAAGGGGTAAGTACGTATAATATGCCCTATAGAAGAAAACAAAATTGAAGTTGTGTCAACCGGAAATTTGCATAAGACATTGAAAATAGATCTACACAGTCATACAAAACACTCAGACGGGCACCTTACACCAGAGGAACTTGTGCTCCGAGCCCATACCATGCAGGTGGATGTGTTGGCCATTACCGATCACGATACGGTGGCGGGGCTGCATCAGGCCCATAGCACCCAAGCGAAGCAGAAACGGGCGATGACCATCATCGATGGTGTTGAGATTTCCACTGCATGGCACGGCTTTGATATACACGTTGTCGGTCTCAATATTCAGTGTGAGCACCCAAGTCTTGAGCAGTTTTTAGCTGAACAGACATCAATACGTCGCGAACGTGCGCTTAAAATTGGTGATAAGCTGATGAAATGTGGGTTTGTGGGGATCATTGATAAAGCGTTTTGTCTGGCCGGAGAAGGGCAGGTTACCCGCGCACATTTCGCCCGTGTACTTGTGAACGAATATGGCGTTGGCAGTATGGATAACGCATTTAAAAAGTACCTCGGCAAGGGAAAACGGGCGATGGTCAAGGCCGTTTGGCCTGGTATGGCTGCTGCAATAGAGACTATTCACGAAGCTGGTGGGCAGGCAGTACTGGCGCATCCTGCCCATTACGACATGACAGCGAAATGGCTACGCAGGCTAGTTGCAGAATTTACCGCATTGGGAGGCGATGCCATAGAAACGGCTTTTCCTGGTATTAATCCGGATAAACAAGCGCTTATCAATGAATTGGCTGTGGCACATCAGCTCAAGGCGTCTGCAGGTTCAGATTTCCATTTTCCATCCCGCTGGACAGAGCTGGGAAAAAACCTGGGTATTGCATCGTCGCTTACGCCCATCTGGCACGACTGGGCAGTGTGTCAATAATTAACTAGGAACAGGGTATGAGTCAGTTTTTTTACATACATCCGGAGAATCCTCAACAGCGATTACTCAATCAGGCGGCGGAGCTTATTCGACAGGGGGAAGTGGTGGTTTATCCCACCGATTCCGGCTATGCCATTGGTTGTCAAATGGAAGATAAACGTGCACTCGATCGGCTTTGCCAAATCAGACAAATAGAACAAGATCACAACTTTACACTCATGTGTCGGGACATGTCAGAGTTATCCTTCTACGCAAAAGTCGATAATATTGCGTTCAGGTTAATCAAGAATAATACGCCTGGACCTTACACCTTTGTGTTTAAAGCGACGCGGGAAGTACCAAGACGGCTGCAAAACCCAAAGCGAAAAACCATTGGTATTCGCGTGCCGGATAACATCATTGCGCTGAAACTTCTGGAAACGCTTGATGCACCTTTAATGTCTACCTCGTTGATTTTGCCTGGTCGCGACATCGCTGAGTCCGATCCTGATGACATTCGTGACAAATTGGAGAAACAGGTGGGACTGATTATTCACGGGGGTTATTTAGGCGAAGATCCTACAACGATTGTCGATTTCTCAGAAGGAACCGCTGAAGTGATTAGAGAAGGCAGTGGCGATCCAACGCCATTTATCTAGAACGCCCAAAGGATGTCTATGACTGACGTGGAGAACGCCTCGGAGCTAACAGCGGCAGACCCAGTACAGCAGCCGTTGCCTTTGGCGTTTATCCACGGTGAAGCGTTGATTGAAAAACCTCAGGATTTATATATTCCGCCAGATGCACTTGAAGTTATTCTGGAAACCTTCGAGGGGCCCCTGGATTTACTGCTGTACCTCATCCGCAAACAAAAGTTTGATATTACTGCGCTGCCAGTTGCAGATATTACTGCTCAGTACATGGAATATGTTGAGGTGATGAAAAGCCTGAAACTGGAATTGGCGGCCGAGTACTTGCTGATGGCGGCTATTCTGGCAGAAATTAAATCTCGCTTATTGTTACCCAGGCGCAGTGACGAAGATGACGACGAGGAAGACCCCAGAGCTGAACTGATTCGTCGTCTGCGGGAATACGAGGCGGTAAAAGTGGCAGCGCAATCGCTGGATGAGCAACCTCGGCTAGAGCGCGATATTTTTGCTGTAAAAGCGGATGTAGCTGATAGTGTGTCACCCATTCGGATTGAGCCTGATGTCAGCTTACAGGAATTGGTGTTGGCCTTTGGCCATGCTATGAAACGGGCCGCAGCCTTTGAACATCACACGATAGAACGGGAAGTACTAAGTACCCGGGAAAGGATGAGCCAAATATTATCTATGGTAAACAGTCAAACGTATACGCCACTTGATGCACTGTTTACGCCAGAGGAAGGGCGCGGTGGTGTAGTGGTATCGTTTCTGGCTATTCTCGAATTAGTAAAAGAGCAACTCTTGTTGTGCGTTCAGGCAGGACCTTATTCAAGAATTCATGTAAAATTGGGCCAGCATGAAGAAAATCAATAAAGAACAGCTTAAGCAGTTAGTCGAAGCAGCTTTGTTTGTTGCCGATTCGCCCGTGTCTAAGGTGACACTCAAAGAGACGGTGTTGTCAGATTTTCAGGTTAGTGAAAGGGCGCTCAACGATGTATTGAAAACCCTGATGCTGGATTATCAGCCCAGAGGGATTCAACTGGTTGAAGTAGCCAGCGGATATCGCTTTCAGTCTTTAGACAGTTTGAGTCCTTGGCTGAGCAAGATGTGGCAGGAGAGTGCACCGCGTTATTCTCGAGCCATGTTGGAAACCCTGGCACTTATCGCCTATCGGCAGCCTATTACCCGGGGAGAAATAGAAGCCGTACGGGGGGTTGCTGTCAGCAGTAATATTGTGCGAACGCTCACCGAAAGAAACTGGATCAAAGTGGTTGGACACAAAGAGGTGCCGGGCAGGCCAGCACTGTATGCGACAACCCGCCAGTTTTTAGACTATTTTTCGTTAAAATCGTTGGCCGATCTTCCCAGTTCTGATGTATTTGAAGCACTGGACGACCAAACACAGCCGCCTGCGACGGCTACACTGGATGCACCGTCTGAAGATGACCGTGCGATTGAAACCGCTGAACAAAAGCGAGAAGAAAATGAGTGAAAAGTTGCAAAAAGTCCTGGCTAACCAGGGATTAGGGTCACGACGTGAAATGGAACGTTGGATCGAAGCGGGCCGTGTTTCCGTTGATGGCAAAACCGCCACACTAGGGGACCGGGTGGAGCTGTCGGCACAAATCCGCGTTGATGGACATTTGCTGTCGCGGCAGACAGAGCAGCCGGTTTGTCGCGTATTGATGTACAATAAACCTGAAGGTGAATTGTGTAGCCGACACGATCCGGAAGGCAGACCGACGGTGTTTGAGCGCTTGCCTGTTATTAAGGTCGGTCGCTGGATTGCCGTTGGTCGCCTGGATATTAACACCAGTGGATTGCTGTTATTTACCAATGATGGTGAATTGGCAAATCGCCTGATGCATCCGCGGTGTGAAGTTGAGCGAGAGTATGCTGCACGGGTATTTGGTGAAGTATCGGGTAAAACCATCAGCAAATTGAAAGCTGGGGTAGAGCTTGAAGATGGTTTGGCGAAGTTTCTTGAGATTAAACCACGGGCTAAATCTGTTAGCGATGACGAAAGTATGAACCGTTGGTATAACGTGACTTTAGCTGAGGGTAAAAACCGTGAAGTGCGTCGTCTTTGGGAGTCCCAAGATGTGCAGGTTAGCCGATTGATGCGAGTGCGTTACGGGCCTGTTGAATTGCAAAAACGCCTGCCACAGGGCGCTTGGGTTGAATTAGGCTTGGAAGATGTGAACAAATTACGCAGCCTGGTACGTCTGTCCAATGAAACACAGTCGCTTGTAGATGTGAAGCAAGGAAAACTTGATCACGCGCGACTTACTCGTATGCGACGGTCAGTGAAAAAGCATCGTGCTAAGCAAAACCATCAGAAAAATCAGTCGGCCAGCTCGGACTGATTTTTTACTGTTCGACGTCCACAGGTTCTGGCGTTGTCGATGTTGTGTCTGCGCGCCACCTGTGTAATCAGACCCTGATGGCTATTGATAAACATATCGAGTTTTTCCAACATAGCAGGGTACTGAGTGCTGGAAATGCGCAAACTGCTTTTTTTGTCAGTGAGATATTCAGAAGGCGCAAGGGTATCCTCGGGTTCGCCTAAGCTTCTAAGACCTGATTCTATTTGCTCTTTCGCTCCAAGAACCGCATCAATTTTTCCGCTTACCACTGCATCTATCAAGGCTTTCTCACTGTTGTATGTCAGCACCTGGGTAAAACCCTTGCGCTCTTGCTTTTTCCAGTCAGAGTGCAAAGGCACATTTTCAAGGGTGCCTAATCGCTTCACGTCAGGCATTCTCATCCAGCTGTTTTGTGGCATGAATCTCACGACTTCACATATGTTAACTACCGGTTGACTGTAAAATAAGGTTTGGTCTGCAGCGCTCCATCTGGGATGGTCGGGAAAGCGAAAATCGATGGTGTTTTCATTAAACCACTGGCTAAATCGATCGTTGGGAAGAGAAACAAACTTGATACGAATGTCTTCTTTTACAGCGAATGCTTGCAATACAGCTTCCACAACCGGGTGATAGTAGTGACCGTTCACCGGCTGAACTTGTGTGTTTTGTTCTGCTTCCACGCCGATATAAAAGGTGTCCTTTGCACTGATAATAGAAGAAAAAAACGTCAGTGCGAGGCAAAGTAACGCCTTCTTTAAACCCATGGTTCTGCCCTCAATTTCCTATAATAAGACGCTCATCAGATCTTATCAATCACAGGTAAAACATTCCGTCATTGCCAATAAATAATTGTATTGAAAATTATACCTAATAGTTGTTGAAATTTATTGAAATGGTTTATCTGGCTGATATTTAAAGTTTATTAGTGTTTTCTTCCCGGAGGGGGAACAGTAGAAGTAAACTCAAATTTACTTTTTCCCGTAGCCATGGAATATCCAGCGGGTAAACCCGTATTTTCAATTAACAAGGAGGCAACAATGCAATCCATGCCGCAGCTTGGCGTAGGTACATTCAGACTCGAGGATGACGTGGCGAGACGAACGATAATAGATGCGCTCGACGTGGGGTTTCGCCATATTGATACCGCTCAGTTTTACGGGAATGAAGAGCAGATAGGTGATGCTATTCAAACTAGCGGGGTGGCGCGGGAGACGCTTTTTGTGACCACCAAAGTGTGGCATGAAAATCTGGAACAGGGGACTTTTATTCCCTCAGTACATGAAAGTTTAAGCAAGTTAAAATTGGCCTATGTCGACTTATTGCTTATCCACTGGCCCTCGCCCAAAGACAATATACCCATGTCTAATTACCTCTCATTGCTCAAGCAAGTAAAACAGGACGGACTCACTCGTCATATTGGCGTGTCTAATTTTACTATGGCGCAAATTGATGAAGCTGAGTCAATTCTTGGTAAAGGAGAAATACTGACGAACCAAATTGAATTACATCCGTTTATGCAAAACCGACAGGTAGTAGAACATTGCAAGGAAAGAGGGATTTCTGTAACTGCTTATATGCCCTTTGCGGTAGGCAAGGTTATGAAGGATGAGACATTGATTGCCATTGCAAAACAGTATCGAGCGACTCCTGCCCAGGTGGTCTTGGCGTGGTTGGAGTACAAGGGCGTTCATGCTATTCCATCATCTACTGACAAATCGCACCTCAAAGACAATATTAGTTATACTTCAGTAAACCTCACTGGTGAAGACATCGTTCGTATTGACGAACTCGATAACGGCGAGCGTATTGTAAACCCTGACTTTGCTCCCGATTGGGACTAGCTATATTGGGAAGCGCATGGAAGCGCTTGTACTTTTTTCGAGCGCCACCATATCTTTTCTATCGTAACGTTATTCGGGAAACCCATGTACAGGGACAAAACGCGACAGCTCGCCCGAGCTAAACGTATTGCCACCGCTTGGCTAGTAGGTGCAGCGCTATTGTTTGTATTTCTCACCGTGACGCAAGCCAAACAGTGGTTGTCGCCATGGCCAGTGTGGGCAGGTATGCTTAAAATGGCGTCAGAAGCTGCTCTCATCGGTGGCCTGGCTGACTGGTTTGCCGTTACCGCGCTGTTTAAACCCATTCCCGCTCGCTGGCCAATACCGCATACCAACATTGTGGCCCGAAATAAAAAAGCGGTAGCGACCAATTTATCCGGCTTCGTGAAAGAAAAATTCTTTAATGACGCCGCAATCGATCGTCTCATACGAACGAGTCAACCTGCACAGGGGGTGGCGAAATGGCTGCTGGTACCGCGAAATAGCCAACGGGCGTCTCAATTTATTACTGGGATGCTGGGCGGTGTGGTGAATATACTTGACGATAAGCCAGTACAAAAACTTCTGGTTACCGGCGTGAAACGGGCGTTTAGGAAAGTAGACATGGCGCCGGTTGCCGCAGGGACCCTACGTGTGTTGACCGGCGAACAGCGGCATCAGGATGTGCTTGATCAGGTTCTGCTCAAGGTGGCAGAATTGGCTGAACGCCCTGCCAGTGAAGCGCTAATTGCTGAAAAACTGCACGAGTGGCTGAAACTGGAATATCGACGAATTGAGTTGGTACTACCCACAGGCTGGATTAGCGAACAGGGGGCCCGCATTGCTTCCAAAGCATTGGTGGGCATGCTCTTAGACATTGCCCATGATAAATGTCACCCGATCAGAAAAAGCTTTGACACGTATTTACATAACTTTATCGCTAACATGGAAAATGATCCTGACGTGGAAGCAAAACTGGTTCAATTGCGAGAGCAGCTTTTAGAAAATGAAAAACTGCAACACTATTTACTGATGGTATGGCAGGATATGAGAACTTGGTTGGTGAATGATGTGGCTAAAAAAAATGGTAAGTTGAGCGGCAAAATTGCTCATGCCTTGGAGGAAGTAGGGCGAACAGTTGAGCGTGATGAGGCGTTGGCAACAGCGGTAAATTCGCATATTTCCGATGCTGCTCGTTATAGTGCTCCGGCCATGGCGGACTTTCTTACCGATCATATTCGCAAGACTATATTAGCATGGGACGACGAGCAAATGGCTGAGCAGATTGAGTTGAATATTGGTAAAGATCTGCAAAAAGTGAGAATTAACGGCACCTTGGTAGGCGGAGCAATTGGTGCAGCGCTGTTTGTTGTTGAATACGGTATTTCCTATCTTTAAGGCAGAAAAGATGAATCTGCCGGGGGCTTTATAGGCTCTACACAAAAATTTTTGCTATCCTACATAAAATGTCAGTTTAGGATCAAGGTGTGGCAAAGCGACAACCCATTGTTGAAATTCTCACTTATGGTATTCATTCCAAATGGGATGCTACAGACAAAGCACTACCCAAAATTCAGACCTTTACGCACGTAGTCCCCCTCGAGATAGATATTGAATTTGGCCTCATTGTGAATATAAAGCGCGCGAAAAACCAAAAAGTGCATTATTGTATTTACCACCCCGATATTCCCGATAAAAGAGGCAGGCCTATGCCCCCTTTCACCGGCGAGGAATACGTGCGGTCTAATGACTGGGATTTCTATCTCGGTGATACGTTGTGGGAACCACTAGAAGACAAAGTGGGTGACTGGCGAATGACGCTTTCCTTGGATGACAAGATCATCGCTGACAAGACGTTTACTGTTGAGCCTGAAGAGCCTTATGAAGGGGCCCAATTCTGGCGAAGAGGTAAGCCTAAACTGCAACGATATCAGCGCTAGTGTATCGCTTCTGACAAAATTATGTAGGGGCGGGGTCGCCATGCCCTAGAATACAATAAGGGAACAACAGAGATAATGAATAAGATGAAATTTATTGGCTTGTGTCTTGCCAGCATTTTTTTCGCCGGTTGTGCAGAAGAGCAAGAGCCAGTTTTGAGAGTGGCGACGTTTAACGTGAGCATGGAAGCCAATAACTATGCAGAAAAGAGTGAAATACCAGGCCCACAAGTGCTTGAAGCTGTATTGGCATCAGGCGATCATCCCCAGGTAAAAAACATCGCAGAAATCATCCAGAGAGTAAACCCGGATATTATTCTTTTAAATGAGTTTGATTATATTTCCGATGTTTCAAAGGGGGTAAAAAAGTTTGTGTCTGCTTATCTCAATGTAGGTCAGCAGGGGCAGAAGGCCGTAGATTATCCCTATGTTTATGTTTCACCAGTAAATACAGGTGAGCCCACGCCTTTCGACCTTGATAATAATGGTAAGGAAGAAGGCATAGGAGGTGATGCATATGGGTATGGATTATATCCTGGACAGTACGGGATGGCACTGCTTTCTAAGTATCCCATTGATGTTAGCGGCGTTCATACTATGACTTCGTTCAAGTGGCGGGATATGCCAGATGCGCAGCGTGTTTTTGATCCTGCTACCGGACAGCCATGGTATGACGATACAGAGTGGGCAACAGTGCGACTTAGTTCAAAATCCCACTGGGATATTCCTGTCAAGGTTGATGGAAAAACGGTTCATATTTTAGCCATGCATCCTACGCCCCCGACCTTTGACGGCCCGGAAGATCGCAACGGCAAACGCAATTCAGATGAAATTCGGCTGATGGCAGACTATCTATCACCTTACAAAGGCCAGTATATTTACGATGACAACAACAAGGCCGCGGGACTTACTCAGAACAGTCGATTTGTACTAGTCGGTGATTTTAATGCTGCTGATATCGGCGAAAAATACCGCCCTGGAGTCATTGAACAGCTCACGAAAAACCCACTAGTTAACAGCAGTCTTATACCTGAGAGTGAGGGCGGGGCTGTGGCTTTCGATGAACCTTACAGCAGTCGCTATACCGCATATTGGGGAGCCAGAGCTGATTACGTATTACCGTCTTCATACGGCATTGTACCTAAAAAAAGCGGTGTATTTTGGCCTGAGCCAGATGAGGCACTATATCGCTTGATTGCCGATAGAAAAGCCAGTTCTGATCATCGTTTAGTTTGGGTGGATATGGTCCTTACAAATTGATTTAACAGGCGATAGTAATCCATCGCCTGATTTTTTTCGTTTCAACCTAGAGGACTATCCTGCGAGTACTGCTTGCGTGTACCTTGGACATTTCAGGCTGACCCTCCACGACGAACGATTTTTTCTTCTAAAACAGGGTTGTCGATGTGTAACGTTACTGCTCGTTTTAGAATAATTTGGCCGGACAGACGAACGTTCGCGTCGATGTACAGCACCGGGACTGACTTACCGTTTAGCTCCCAACCATCATCAGTTTCCTCAAATACAATGTTGCCCATCACTTGGGTATTGCCGAGTAGAGATATATCGCCATTCACCGTAATAATATGTTGCTTGGCTTCTGTGTCACTAAGGGTGATATCGCCATTGACCGTGGTGATATCACCGCTGATAATACTACCCATGGATAAAGAAATATTACCATTCACCGTGCTGGTTTCTCCAAACACGTGGAGGTTTTCGCCACCTTGAATGTTTCCGTTCACCGTCGTTGCGGTGTCAACCATGATGTTATCACCCATTTCAACGTCGCCGTTTACGGTGCTGACGTCGCTTGCAATCACATTGTCTTCTAACAGCACATCGCCATTGACCGATGACACATCGCTCACCCGTTTTCCTTCGCTGACAGATACTGAGCCAAAAACACTGCTAACCTCACCACCACCGCCTGACGAAGCATGACCACCCACATGCACTACACAACCGGCTAACAGCACAAATGAAGTTATAGACAGGGCAATAAGCTTGTGTTGTTGTTTGAGCATACGTTTCTTCTCGTTGTTTTGATTAAGATGTCAAGGGATAGCATAGGATGTGCCAAAAAAATAAATGTTTAAAATTAATGATTTACGTTTTTTGGGTATGAATAGAAGAGGAGGAAGTTAGTCCAAAACGCCAAAAAATGATGTTTTGGACTAGAGTGCTTACTGATCGAGCGGGGTGTTAAAGTCTTCAGATAACTCGAAATCACCCGTGACGGTTGCCAGTTTTTCGTCTTTAAAAGTAATAAGTAATTGCTTTTGAAAATCTTTACCGCGTTTAGCCATGCCGCGTTTCATATCGTAAACGTAGTACCAGGTATCTTTATCAAACGAATCTTGAACCATTGGATGACCTAGCACATAAATCACCTGTTCTTTTGTCATACCTATGCGCAGTTTCTTTACATCCCTTTCATCAAGAAAGTTGCCCTGGGGAACATCTATACGGTAAATCCAGTTGGTGCAGGCAGTAGAAAAAAGAATGGCGATTAACAAAATTGCAGATTGATACAGCTTCATGGGTGAATTTATCCAGTTGTGCTTAATTTTAGTGTCGTGCATGACATGAAGAGGATATTCTCTTCTCAATTATTGTCGCGAAAAACTACGCGAGAGCATGCTACCCAATCACCTATGACCAATCAACTGCTTATTAGTTCGATTCTGCACTTTGTGGTAGTTCTCTTTCGTTTGCAAGGTCCTACACCGGTATGTGTAATTTCTGGTTCTGGTCTTAATGACTCACTAATAGGCCTTGTTCTTGACTTCCTTCTTGTAAAAGCATATACCCATTATAAAAGGCAGTATGTAAGGCAATGAATGTTCCAATGCCAAATATAAGCAATGATTAACGAGAGTGCTTCCCTCCACATGGCAGTGAGTAAGAAAGTTGTAGTTAGCTTCATCTTCCCCCTTTTATTTCTTGTGTACACTTGCTGTGTTTTCGCTAGTGACAGGCGGCTTAACACTTTAGAAGAACAGTTAAGTGGTCTGCAAAGTAGTGATGTGTCTCGTCTTCCGTTGCTCATAGAACTCGCCGAGCAATATTTGTATCAAGACCCTGCCCAAGCCGAACAATACGCATTGCAGGCGTTGCCGTTAATCTCGGAGGGACAAGATGAAAGCACACGAGCTCGCGTATTGCGCTTACTGGGTATGGCAAGTATATATCTTGGAAAAAACAGTCCGGCTTTATCGTACCTGACACAGGCAATCGCAGCTGCGCGGATCACTAAAGATGTTCACCTTCTCTCGGTGTGCTACCGTTCTGCAGGTGTGTATTACGAACTGTTGGCTGATTATGACAATGCAGTAAAATTTTACATAGAGGCAATAAAGTACGGCAGGTTAAGTGATAATATTACCGATCTGGCCATGGTTTATAATAATTTAGGGAATGTCCTTAATTCTCAAGGTGATTATGTAGAGGCCGCAGATTATTTTGAACAAGCGGCCAATATTCACAAAAGTACTCAAAATCATGAAATGGCAATGAACGCCAGCGTTGGATTGGCTACGTCATACCTAAAACAGCAACGGTATGACAAAGCACTTCAACTTTTCAAATCAATTTTAGCTGATGAAAATAGTATTTATGATTTCACTTACAGTGAAGCCAGTGTAAACCTTGCTCATGTCTACCAGGCGTTGGAGATGAATGACAAAGCCATTGCTATGTACACTCATGTGATTGAAGATCCTCGAGCCGGGTCTTATCCTCAAGCATTGGCAGCTGCTTATCTCGGCCTGGCAAAGTTGTATGCGACCCTCGGCCAGTTTGATAGTGCTTTGTCACTGTATAAAAGAGGAATTGTAAAGGTTAAAAATAAAACCTCAGTTGAAAGTGAGATTGAATTGTATGAAAACCTGGCGCTGTTAGAACTTAAGCTGGGGTTTTACGAAGATGCGGCAAATACGCAAGCCGAATATATTGCGCGTAGAAATGCGATTCAGCCAGTGACTCAAGCGGGAATGATTAAAGAATTAGAAGATCAGCTTAAGTCGGAAAGAGAGTTGACGAGTCTGCAGGAAGCCCTACTGAAACGGGAGCGTGAGGCGAAACACTCGTCCTTATTTTTACTTACGTCTGTTGTTATATCTCTATTTTGTCTCGTTTTGTTTTTGGCACTGAGGTTGCGGCATCAAAAAATGCTCAGGTTGGAACAAGCTAATGCATCACTGCTAATTGCGTCGGAGACAGATCCGCTTACTCGCATCGGTAACAGACGGTTTCTTGATAGAAAGCTAAGTAGAATGCGCGTAAACGCCTCCCAAATTGCCTTTTTACTGTTGGATGTAGATCATTTCAAAGAACTGAATGATACCTATGGGCACGCGATGGGGGATGACGTTCTCGTTCTGCTTGCCGATAAGCTGAACCGTTTATGTCGAAAAGACGACGCTATTGCGCGTATAGGAGGAGAAGAATTTGTCATTTTACTGTCGGTTGTGGATCAGGAGGAGGCGTTATTGTTTGCAGAGCGTGTGAGAGAATATGTCGCTAGCAACGTTGCTGAGGCCGGAGCCCGTATTACTGTAAGCATTGGAGTGGCAGAGGGCGACACTGATAAAGCCAGCTATGATGAATTGTATAAGCAAGCGGATATGGCGCTTTATCGCGCTAAAACGGCGGGGCGAAATTGCGTCCGAGTTTATGCTTAGCTGAGCACTAATACGGAAAAATAGCTGATATGTACTCAACAGAGTTAATCTACAATTTTCTAGAGTATGCTTTTTAGTTAAATACCTGAGAGTAGACATACCTACCCGTATGTTCAAGAGAGGTTGTGTTGCCGCTTTCTCTTCAAAATAAGAGAACGCCCCCAATTTACGGCTCAACTAGTTCGACTCCGCACTTTGCAACAGCTCTTTTGCGTTAGCCAGCGCAGACTCAGTTACTTTGTCTCCGGCAAGTAAACGCGCCAACTCGTCAATTCTATCCTGTCGGGTCAAAGGCAGCATTTGGGTTTCAGTGGTGTTTCCATCGCTAAATTTGGTTACAAACAACTGATTGTGGGCCTGGGCTGCAACCTGAGGCAGGTGGGTAACACACATCACCTGACTGACACTGCCTAAACGCCGCAACAGGGCGCCTACGATAGCCGCCGTGGGGCCACTAATGCCCGCATCTACTTCATCGAAAATCATAGTGGGTGTGGCTTGCTTGTCGCTGGTCAGCACTTGTATCGCTAAGCCAATACGAGACAGTTCGCCGCCCGATACCACCTTTTCCAGTTTATCTAAGCTCTGACCGGGGTTAGTTGATACTTTAAAAACAATGTCGTTGAGGCCATGGGCGGAAGGGGTTTTATCTGCTTGATAGTTTACCTCAATCGCCATTTCAGCATGGGGCATGTTCATTTGTCTGATTTGGGTTTGAATTGCTTTAGCCAGTTTTTCAGCATTCTCGGCCCGTGATACTGACAACGCTTCGCATGCCGACAGGTAATGTGCTTTTTCTTGTGCCACTTCATCTACGAGGGACACCAGTCTGTCTTCATCATCACTGAGCGTGGCGAATTCTGCCGACAGAGACACGTGATGTTCATACAGTGATTCAGGCTTCACATTGTGTTTTCTTGCCAATTCCATCGCTTTACTATACCGGTTTTCCACTTGTTGTAGACGCAGCGGGTCAATCTCAAGTTCATCGCAGTAACTTCGCAGTTCCCGAGCCGCTTCTTCAACCTGAATAGAAGCATCATTGAGGAGAGCAATAATGGGCGTAAGCGCAGAATCATGAGCTTCGAGATCTGACAGGCGTTCCAGGCCATTTTGAATGATGGATAAGGCGTTGCCTTCGTCGTTCTCATACAAATTATAAAAACTGGTTTGTGCTTGTTCTAACAGAGTTTGCCCGTTACTTAACCGGCGATGTTCAGTTTCTAATTCTAAAAACTCTCCTTCCTCAAGGGCGAATTCATCGAGCTCTTGTACTTGATAATTAAGTAATTGATGCCTGTCTGCACGCATCTGTGCTTGTTCCTGCAATTGCTTGAGCGCACCTTGCTTTTGCTTCCAGTTGCGATAAGTCTTTGCAACCTCCTCAATGAGGTCAGAGTGGTTGGCATATTGATCCACCAGATTGCGTTGATAATCTTCTTTTAACAATTGTAAATGGGTATTTTGACCGTGAATGGCGATCAAGTGCTGACCGAATTGCTTGAGTTGCTGTAAAGAAACGGGGCAGCCATTGATAAACGCTTTAGAGCGACCTTCACGTGAAATAACCCGTCGAATGAAACCGGAGTTTTCTCCTTCTTCCAGTAATTCTTGCTCTTCGAGCCACTTAAGTGCCGTTGGCTGATTGCTGAGATTAAAATGAGCGATAATTTCTGCTTTCGAGGCTTCTTTGCGCACAGCCCCGGCATCGGCCCGCTCGCCTAAACACAGACTAAGGGCATCAATAGCGATAGATTTACCCGCACCGGTTTCACCAGTAATGGCGGTCATACCCGCTTCGAAATTTACAGCGAGTTGTTTAACAACAGCGAAGTTTTTGATTGAAAGCGTAACAAGCATTGGTTCACCGCAGTATGTTTATACAGTACTTGTAAATATATACAGTATTTTTGTGAAGTAAAGTGAAATTTTAAATATCCTGATACTGCGTTTTTTAACCTTAGATGCCTGCTCGATAAGAGCGCATAGAGTGGATGATACTGAAATCAGGAAAAGGCTAACTGGAGTTTGATTGTGGGAGGTACGCAGTCACACATATAGTGACTGCGTTATCGCCTGGGTATTAGAAAGTATAGTTCACACCCACATAAAATCGGCGGCCGTTTGTCCACTCATTCACGACAATGCGGTTTAAACGATTCTCGTAGTAGGGTTTTAACTCCTCAACGGGTACGCCACTGGCTTCAGACAAGATCTGGAACGCTTCTTCACCGGTGATGGACGATTCGACAATTTCATTGCCGTTGTCATCGGTCGCCACTATGCGGTTGCCGGTTGCTACGCCATTTTCGTCCACTTCATCAATCCACTTCATTTTGTTTACCACGGGGTCGTTAACAATCTGAGACGTATCCAGATAGTGAACTACGTTTTCGTCGGTAAGGTTGATAACCGAAAAACTGGCGACGAGGTTTTCCATAATCTGATACGTGGCTTTGAAATCCAACTGGGCACGGGCATCAGTAAAGCGTATACCTTCGCTGCTGCTTTGGTTGGCGAATTCGCTGCGGTAGTTATAAGACAGACGCAGGGAATAATCGTCATTTTCGTAATATACAGAGGCGTTCAATGTATCTTTAGACTGGCCAAACATGGGCTCACTTTGGGTCGTGGTTTTCGCTGTGAAGCCGGTAACTTCAAAGTACTCCCGTTGCGATGGATCAGACTGATGGGTTTCAATATCCGTCATATCGCCAATTTCATACGCGAAAGTTGAGGTAGTGAATTTCTGATCGGGTACATCCGTATAGGTGTAGTTAATCAGGCCACCAAATCCATTGCCGAAGTCGTGTTGCAACTGGGCTTCGATACCCTGAACTTTTTGCTCTCCGGTATTGAAATACGAACTGACCACGTAGTCACCAAATATGGGGTAACCATTGTTATCTGTTCTGCCTTCATCACCTAAGTAGTCAAGGTTTTGTACTCGGGACGTCGAGCGAACCATGTTCTTAATGTCTTTTTGGAATGCTGTAACAGCAAAAATTGACGATTTGTCAAAATACCATTCCACGCCTATTTCACTGTTAACAGACGAGTATGAGCCCAGGTTCGGGTTGCCAACAGAGCCTCGGCGTTGGGAGTCCATTGCCAAACGCTCTGCGAGTCCTTCTTCAGTTAAATCCTGTTGCCGGCCATCGGTATACAACCGGCTTCTCTCTGTGACCAGGTAGAAATTGCTCCGCAACTGGTTGAGGCTGGGATGTGAAATATTTTTAGATGCTGCCGCTCGAATGATAACTTCATCGGTTAGGTTGTATGAAATGTTAAAACTCGGCAGATAGTCTTTGGTGGAACTGGTTTGCTCCAATGGGACGTATTGGTTAAATCCGGCAAGTTCGGCAATGTAACCAGGATCATTGGGATCATTCGGATAAGACAGCAGTTGTCCGTTCTCGTCTTTTGCTACTTCGCGGCCAATAGACTCACGCTCGGTATCCACTACACGTACCCCAATATTACCTCTAATGCGGTCTGTGCTGAAGTTTACCATGGCGTAATAGGCCAGTAGCTCTTCGGTCACATCGTAATAGTCACCGGCAGATTCGGTAAGGCCAGAACGACAGCCGTAATACTCACTGGAACCCGATGCAGCGATGGCATCTTCACATGCGCCGCGGTTTGGCGAGCCTTCGGAATGAAGGAGTAGGAAGTGGTCGTTGAGCAAGGCATCGCGTTTGGCTTGGTCGATATCGAAGTACTCATTTGGCGTGTTATGGCCAGCGGTATCAAGTCCGCTAACTGTTCCACCCACGAGTTGATCTGCCAGAATAAGCGGGAATTCGCTGGTTTCGTTGGCATAGCCATGGAAGGTCGCGTTCTCAGTGAAGTAGTGTTCGGTGCGGCGAATATCACGGTATTTTGCACCAAATTTTACGCTATCGATGTAAAAATCGTTATCCAGCTCCCAGGTGATATCACCTTGGAAAAAGTTTTCCGAATTGTCACGATAGCGAGCTGTGTTTCTCAATCCGCCAGTAAGTAGATAAAACTCGTTGGTTGGCGCTAGCAGGAAGTTTTCTGCCCGTTGTTGTGCAGCAGCCAGTTCTTCGCCAGTGAGCGAAGGATCAGCTTCTAACCCCCAGTACACTTTCTCTGTGTCTGGGTTATAGGCATAGCCGAGGTTAACCCCTTCATAAGTCGGAATTTTTAATGCAGCATCATCACCGGAATAGGGGGTTTCATAATCGCCGTATCGTGTAGCAAGGGTCGTGGCCCGGTCCAGTACTGTACTACTCGCTGTAGTACGCCCAACCTGAAGCTTTACAATAAAATCATCAACCAGATAATCCATCGTCAGATGGAATCGGTCCTGTTCCGTCTCCGAACCACTACGGTCGTTGGAATCTCTTCGTACCATCTCACCCCAGCGGGTATCGCCGGCATAATAATTGTTTCCGTCCCACACCATACCTGCGCCACGGACCAAATTTACGCCATCTACCGGGGAGGTGGCCGATAGTACGATATCCTGAACAGGGTCCATCACGAGTCGTGGGTCGATACCAGAGACTTCATTACTATAGAGTAGTTGGCTCATTCTGAACGTCTGCGCGTACAGGTTATCGTTTTTGTTGTCTCTGTCAGAGGTATTTCGATTTAGTTCAAGGTTGAAATTGAGCGCATCGGTAGGTGCCCATTGTAGGTTAACCGTGGTATCGAGACGGCTTTCGTCGGTGGAAAACGCGGGGGAGTATACATTGTTTCCGATGTGACGGGGTGAGGTTTGTCCAAGTCCTCCACTGCGACGGCTACCCCAGAATAAGCCCCAATCCGGATCGATGTACGTAGGGTCCATCACTTCATCCAGTTGCCCCCAGTTTTGGGTGCTGTTGTTCCACACCCCTGAATTTGCCGGGTCGTCGGTAGGCCAGTACGATTCACCGTTGCCAGCTACCGCTTCTAAATCACCGTAGGTGTAGCCATTCATCGCCATGTGTCGGGTAATGATAAGGTTGTGACCGTTCATGTGACGGAGCTTAATGTCGCTGCTGTTACACGTTTCTGTTGGACAGGAAATGGCATTAGTTTGCTGGAAGCCGGTACCTGAGCCCAGGCCTCCTGATTCAAAGCCTGTGCGAAATGCGTTGCGTTGTTGCAAACTTACCGCAACTGAGGCACCAAATTTTTGATCATCTGAAACATAGTTGTAAGCGGTAGAAATCTGCGGTGATGACTTTTCTGACGAATCGTTATATTCACCTTCAATATTTAGATAGCCATAGCCGTTTTCCTGCTCTAAGGGTTTCTTGGTATGTAAGATGACCGTCCCACCGATACCGCCAGCATCTAAGTCGGCCCGGGCAGATTTGTGAACTTCGATTTTCGATACCCGTTCTGAAGGGATGTTGGAAAAATCGAAGGCGTTACTTTCTGATTCACCGGGTAGGTACGACGCAGATTTCGCCGACTGACCATTTACCAGCGTATTAGTGAGTTCCGGTGACGTCCCCCGAATGGATATTTTAGACCCTTCACCAAATTGACGCTCAATTTGCACGCCAGCTATGCGCTGTAGTGCTTCGGCCATGTTCTTGTCAGGGTTTTTAGCAATATCTTCAGTGTTAATTGAATCGACGATGGAATCGGAAAATCGCTTGTTATTGAGGTTCTCACGAAGCGAAGAACGGATCCCGGATACCTGGATGATTTCCAGGTTGTCCGCTTCACTCTGTGATGGGCTTGAAGTGGGCTCTTGTGCAGCAATTGCTGCCGAGGTTATTCCCGTGCTAAAGAGGAGTGCAGTACTGACTGCTATCGCTGTTTTTGAGTGTTGAATGGCTTTCATTTACGTTCCCTTAGATTTTTCTATTGTAACTACTTTTTTGTGTCCCTTCGCTAACGGAAATAGCGACGGTGGCGAGACCTTTAAAAATCACATGACAACTGTGTTTTACTGCCAGTGGTCAAAAATAATTGTTGTTATAAGTCCTAGTAGTGAAGACTAATTAAACAAAGAAATTGGCAAATATCAAGAATAATTTACTGTAATTTATTGTAAATTTAACAATAAAATATTACTGATGGGTGAGTTTTTAGCTAGCGTGGAAATAGTTATTTGTTTATTATTAATTAATAATAGTGGTTTTTTTTTAAGGTTTTACGGGGGGGAGCTATATATTCTTCTTTTTTTCTAGTAGCCAACAACTATTCATTTTTCTATTTTTTTATTCCCTTATTTTTTGTTCTTGGAATATTTATTTCGTGATGTTTAAAGTCTATGTTCATGTTTATGTCACCGCTGCACAGTACAGCCATTACACTACAACTTTCTGATGTGGGGCCGCTTTAAGTGGGCATAGAGTTGCTGTTGGTGATGGCGAAATTGTTGCTTGCCAGTAACTTTGAAAGTGAACTGGGTAGAAATGGCTATATCCCGATTGAATTTTAAACCGTGGATTAGCCTAATACGCATGGGCTTTATACGTGAGGCGATATTTCTGTTACCTCGAAGCGAAGGGGAAAATACCCCTGAACATAGGTGATTTGCTGTATTTCAACAGCGATAAGCCGTTCTGCTTGAGGGTTTTCAGGTATTGCTTGCGCGTCCCACTCTATTGTCGCTGCGCCTTGAATGAACAGGAGAGTGCCAGAATTATCATCAATAAAACAAAGACCTACTCGTGGATCTAGGGTAATGTTTCCCAGTGTGTTGAAAAAGTTATTACCGCTATAATCGGGGATCAGCAGAGTCTTCCCCTGTATCCGGACGAAGCCTGGTTGACCTCCGCGGTGAGAAACATCAATACCTTGTCTGCTGTCAGTGCCCATATGGCTGTGCCTGGAAGCTATATAAAAGGTATTTGCCCTGGAAATGGTTATTTTGGCTTCCGTGGTTAGTTGGTCACTACGTGCAACTTTCCCACTTGGCAACCCATTATCAGTCTTCTGAATTGATGTGATCCGTTTGTGAATATACTTCGGGCAGTTTCCAAAACTCTGGTCGACGGCAACGTCAAGCTTATTATTGGCGACGTGCAAGATCGTGCCATTGACCCGGTTGCGTCGCCGTGTACTGAGTTCCACTCCAACAATACCTATTTTACTGCCAGTGTGAATGTCGAGGTGCAAATGCCGGTATAACAACGTCATATTCGCGGTTGCCAAGGAAAATTGCAGTCGGGTAGGAGACGGCGACTGTATCATCTCATCGTGACTCCAAATGGGTACGGCCACGGGATGACCCGTATGATCCAGTAAGCCTAGCAGGGTAAAAGGGCCAGACTCAAAAAAAGCGCGATGCTGTGCTGGCATCCAAGGGCGAATAAAACCTTTAGTGCGCTCAGCTACGATGCTGGCAATACCCAGTTTCTGCTGTATGAGTTTTTCTCCTCGATGGAAAGCGACGCTGGCTTTGTGTAAAGAGTCGAACGTGGACATTTCAGTATTCTCCAAAGGCGAAGTGGCGGCTTATAGGGCGCCCTGCATCTAACAGGCTGTCGATTACCTGAAGGGCGCGGGCGCCCTACGGCTTATAGTCTCACTGCCGGGAGCACAGTGGCGGGCATGGCGATGAATCTGTCTTCTCTTTCGATATTGCCTAACCAGTTTTGAATATGGGGATAGCTCGCAAGGGAAATACCTCCTTCGGGGGCATGGGCGATATAACTGTACATAGCAATATCAGCGGCGGTTAAACGGTTGGCTACCAGATAGGTTGATGATTGTTGAGAAAGGTGCTTCTCCATCGTGTTGAGCAATGCAGCTGAGGTTGCCAGCACGGCTTCAACATTAATTTCGGCGCCAAACACGCACTCTAAGCGAGCGGCTGCTGGCCCCTTGGCTAATTCGCCTGCGGCCACAGAAAACCAGCGTTGGATAAAGGCTTTTTCCGCTGGGTTCCGGCCAAGCCAAAGTGATGGCTCTGGAGAATAGGTTTCAGCCAGGTAAACAACAATAGCATTAGAATCAGAAATTATAAGGCTCCCATCTTCAATAACGGGAATTTGCCCAAATCCGTTAAGCGTTAGAAACGGAGCTAGTTTATGTTCTCCTGCCATGAGATCAGGTTCACGGGTAGTAAAAGGGAGCGCAAGTAAATGCATAAACAGCAATACTTTATGACAATGCCCGGATTTGGGGTGATGATACAGGGTGATGGGGGTATCAGGAAATGTTGCCATGGAGTGTCTCCTTCAATGGGTAAGTTGCGTGTTGGTGCTGTGTTTACTTTTTACCCTTACACTTTAATTCTTTACCAATTATAAATAATTGTTGTATTTTGAAAGTTACTATTTCTTTTTGTGAAATAATTGAGGTGTTGGTGGATAAATTGCACGCCATGAAGGTGTTTGTAACCGTACAAGAGCAAGGTAGTTTTGCTGGGGCTGCTGAGCTGTTGTCGTTGTCTGCTCCGGCTGTTACCCGTGCTGTTGCGTATTTAGAATCGTCGTTAAATACCCGCTTGTTCCACCGTACGACACGACGGATCCGCTTAACAGAAGCAGGGGTAAAGTACTTTTCTGATACGAAGCGAATATTAGCTGATATTGATGCCGCCGACGCACAGGTTGCTGGCATTCATATCCGGCCCTCCGGGCCATTAAACATAACTGCTCCTATCATCTTTGGTGAGCGGTATATCACGCCCATTATCACCCGTTTTCTGACAGACTTTCCCGATGTTTCTGTGAATGGCTTTATGTACGATCGTATTGTTGATCTTATCGACCACAATATTGATATCGCGGTTCGCATTGGTAAACCCAAAGACTCCAGTTTGTATGGGGTTACGGTGGGCTATGTTGGCCGCGTCACCTGTGCATCACCTGATTATCTGTCTGTTTCTCCGGCCATTGATGAGCCAGAGGCGCTAAAGCAACATAGCATCATTTACCCAACGGCGTTCAAAGAACCTGCAGTGTGGACGTATTATCACAATAATAAACCCCGCACGATTCAACTTAAACCGAGGTATCAGTGTAATCAAAATTTAAGCGCTATAAATGCGGCGAAACTCGGGTTTGGAATAACACGGTGTATGTCATATCAGGTGGCAGACGAACTGGCTTCCGGTGAGCTGGTAAGTGTGCTGACGGCCTTTGAAGACAAACAATTGCCCATTCAGGCCGTCAGTCTTGAAGGGCGTCGAAACCAAGAAAAAGTGAAGCAGTTTATCCGCTACATCAGGCAAGGGTTATCACAATATCCATTCCTCGCTGGTCAGTGATCCATGGGCATTGTGGTTGCCTGCCAGTTAACTGCTTGCCAACGGTTGTCACGCCATATAAAGACGCCGCTGTTTAAATATTTACTGATCACTTGGTTTTCAGGCGATACGGCTACAAGTGTAAAATTGAGAACGGCTACCTGCTGGAGCAGGCGAATGTCAATGTTATTGGCGTGATAACGAGTGTCGACCTCCTGTGGGGATAATTTGCCCGTTTCGTTAACGCTCTTCATTAGTTGATGTTTCCCAAAGCGGGTGCCGTTGGAGCTGGTGTAAACGAGTTCATCGGCCCAGAAGGCATCGTGTATGGCTGGGTCATTTACGCCGGCACCTTCAAGAAATGTATGCAGCTGTTCAGAGAGCTGAACACTCGGATTCTGAGCCCAAGCGCCAGGGGCAATCAATAAAATAAGCAATAATGAGATTTTGAACATGTGTTTTCCTGTCACGTTAGTATTCTTCTTCTCTGTGTATCAGAATACTGCTACATTTTCATTAGTTAGTTTGCCCGTGCCAGTAGAGGAATTCATTTGCTGTTGTCTCATCGTCATCAATTTTTGTTTGTAAACATTGCTAAAACCGGGAGCGTGTGTGTTCGCAAAGCCCTTTCATCCTCTCGATGGGGCTGGAAATATGGGGTAACTCAATTAACAGTTAACAAACTCAGCCGTTTAACCGGATACAAAATGGGCTATAGCTTTTTGCCGCAAAGTACTATTGCTGATGCTCAGAACGTGTTGCCGCCAGATTATTTTGACAACCTGTACAAGTTTGCCTTTGTGCGAAATCCGTGGGATTTACAGGTGAGTTGGTTTCATCAGTTTAAGCGCGAAAAGCCTGAGTTCATGGAAGACTATGACAGTTTTAAAGACTTTATGAAATGGAAGTTAAACCCCAAAAGAAACGCACAGCCGCTTATCGATTCATCACTGCAATTACAGACAGACTTCCTTGTTGATGGAGAGGGCAGACTACGGGTAGACAGAGTGGGCAAATACGAAAACATTCAAAATGATTTTGATGGTATTTGTGAGCATTTGGGGCTAAAAAAAGTTGTCTTGCCCTATAAGCGGAAAGAGACCAACAGAAAAAACTACCGCGACTACTATTCCGATGAACTGGCTGCACAGGTAGGAGCGTATTTTAAAAGGGATATAGAGATGCTGGGATACGAGTTTTGACGGTTAGTAAAGCCGGCTTCCCCAACTCAATTTATTGCGCAGTACATTGAAATAACTATAACCCTTAGGGTGCACCAAGCGCAGTGTGTCTTGTGTTTTATGGATACGGATCTCATCACCTGGCAGCACGGGTAGCACAATGTGGCTGTCACAGCTAATTTGTAAACTATCGCTGTTCACCTTAGATACACGCATAGAAATAGTGCTTTTTGAGTCTACGACGATGGGTCTGCTGCTCAGCGTGTGAGGGAACATGGGCACCAGTGTTAAGGCATCGAGGTGAGGCACAACAATAGGGCCACCGGCAGACAAGGAATATGCAGTGGAACCAGTAGGCGTTGACACAATCAAGCCATCTGAGCGCTGGCTAAACACGAACTGGCCATCAATGTATACTTCAAACTCCATCATATGAGCGACTTTGCCGTGGTGCAATACCACCTCGTTCATGGCGGCGTTACTGCTTTTCAGTTTCTCATGGCGATAAACACACACTTCCAGCAAGAACCGCTCTTCTACAAAGCTCTCGTTGGCAAACAGAAGGTTGAGTTGTTCTTCAATTTGGTCGGGGTGAATGTCGGTGAGAAAACCAAGGTTGCCGCGGTTGACGCCGACCACGTGAATATCAAAACGGGAAAGTACTCGTGCTGCACCTAACATGCTGCCATCGCCACCAATAACCACGGCTAAATCGGCTTCTTTACCAATGGTGACTAGGTTTGCGGCCTGATAATTCCCCCTGTCCATCTCCTCTATGATGGATTCTTCCACCAGAATACGGCAGCCTCGCTTTTCGAGATAAAGCGCCAGTTGATTCAAGCTATCTTGGGTACCTGTGTGGTCAGGCTTGCCAATTAAACCGACAGTTTTGTATGTCATAAAGGGGGCTAACGTCCGATTACAAAAGCTTTTTCGGACATTAGCACAGCTGATGTGAAAAAGAAAAGTGCTATCGGGCTACCCAGCCGCCATCGAGCACCATCGTTTGACCTGTGATATTGCGGGCGTGTTCACTGATAAGAAACTGTGCGGTTGCCCCCAATTCTTCCACTGAAATGAACGCCTTTTTGGGCATGGGTTGCAACATGATCTCATTGACCACCTGTTCTTCGGTGAGATTGTTTTCCTTGGCCTGAGCAGCAATTTGTTTTTCCACCAAAGGCGTTTTCACATATGCGGGACAAAGCGTGTTTATGGTCACATTGCAGTCGCCTGTTTCAAGTGCAACCGTTTTGGCGAATCCAAGCAAACCGTGTTTAGCGGCCACATATGCACTTTTAAAAGGCGAGGCAACCAGTGAGTGAATAGATCCTATGTTAATGATGCGGCCGAAGTTTCGGCTGCGCATATCAGGTAGAAAGGTCTGGGTTAATAAAGCAGGACCAACCAACATGATATTGATAAGTTGCTGCCATTTTTCAGCTGGGAAATCTTCTATTCTGGCAACGTGTTGAACACCGGCATTGTTTACCAATACGTCTACTTTGGTTCCTCCCAGGCGAGAGGGAAGCGCTGCGACTTGTTCGGCATTGCATACATCCACGTCTACAGCCTGAGCACTGTAGCCTGCATCTGTTAGTTGCTGTGCTGCAGATTTTGCAGCCGTGGGATTAATATCGGCCACCACAATGTGATGACCGTCTTTGGCGAGGTATTCGGCTATGCCATATCCGATACCGCTTGCACCGCCAGTTACAAATACGTTTAAAGACATAAAAAGTCCTATTTTGATGATAGTCCAAGAACGATGTTTCTAATGGCTTTGAGCTGCTTGCCATCGCGGGTGGCGTAGTCGTCACCAGTATACCCCCACCAGTCCCAACACCCCTGAGGATTCAACGGCATAAATAAAGACTTGCGGGTTTGCGGATACACCACAACCAGGTGGTTAGTGTCTGCCCAGTTGTTGATGCCAGTTTGCTCGACATAGGCTTTGCCTACTGCGTCGGCGTACTGGTTACAACCGTGGAAGCTAACATGAACATCACAAGGTTCTCCTTCTTTGCAGGTTTTTGGTACGTATGCATAGCCTTTTTCTGCCATTGTGTTGGCATCACTGCCTGCCAACGCCCGTTGATCAAAGGTTATAACGCTGCCCGTGGGGGTGTCTGTTCGATCGTTTAGCTCCGGTAAGAGAAAGTTTAGCATTGCACCGGCGGCATCGTAATCGCACCGGCCAATGTAGGGCGATTCAGATGTCATACAGACGTTGCCATTCGCCAACGTGGGAAAGAGGTGGGCAACGGGTTTGTCATCCACGTATTTAATTTGTTCGCCTTTGATAAGTGATCGGTATTGTTGGGTGAGCGCATCGCTCACTGCTGCACTGACCCGGGTATCGCGGGTGCCGTGAAACAGCCATACTTTGTCGCTGGCTAAATTCGACAGGGGGGCAATTTTATTCTCTTTTTCCCATCGCTTGAGTTGTGCGGTCAGGGCTGCGACATCAAGGGCGGGCTCCACGTTATCGACGCATTGCTCTAGGGCAGTGCCAATGTCACCTTGAGCACAATAATATGGCCCGGCAGCCAATATTCCCGCGCCTTTTACCCAGTCACTGTAGGCCAGGTGAAACTGATTGGCCATATAGCCCCCAGAGGACAAGCCAGAGACAGTTATACTGTCAGTTTTCAAGTTGAGTTGCGATGATTGCGCGGTGGCAGATTGAGCTGCCACTAGGCTGGCGATGCCCACCGTCAATGGAAGTAGTATTTTCATGAAATCCTCTTATTCTTGTAGAAAAGCGCGTAACACGTCGGCTTTTTCCTGAATGTCCATTACGCCCTCGAGATGACCGAGTTGACCTTTTAAGGTTGAAATTTGTGTGTTTTTGCCTTGTTTTAGCAGTAACTCATGTGGCAGTTCCGCCATATAGGGCAATAGCAATAAGTCATTTTCGGCAGGTAGAAACAAGGTTTTGGCCTTGATTTTAGTCATTGCCTGTTCCAGATTGCCATTATGTCCGGCGATAAACAACTGACAAGCCCGCACCAAGTACAATAAATGATTCGCGTCCATTTCATCTGCCCGTTGCTTTGCGCGCTGGTAAAGCCAATCAACAATACTGTGCTTTGCCAAAATATCATGAAGTGGGGCGGATTCAATTGGCGAGTAATCCAATGCCTTACCTTGCAGGTTAAAAAATTCGGGAGTAAGTGCTTGTTGGGTAATGAGCATCAGTGATGCTGCCAGGCCTTCTACCGGGCCGTCATCGACAGTGTAGTTGCCCTGTTGCCACTTTGGGTCGAGTTTGATAGGCGTGGCCCATTGTTCCAGCGTTGCAGTCGTCCATGCGTCGCTTTGTCCAGCGGCGATAACTGCCACCATTCTGGATACCCAGTCAGGATAGGTTGCTGCCCAGTCCATCGCTTGCATTGATCCCATCGACGGGCCGATGACGGCGTAAAGAGACGAAATCCCCAGGCTTTGCAGCAATGCTTTTTGTACATTGACAAAATCGCGAATGGTGACAACGGGAAAGCTCAACCCATATGGCCTTTGGGTTTGAGGATTGATCGATGCCGGGCCTGTTGTATGTACGTTGGGGTTGTGTACGCCCAGGTTTGCAAGGGAGTCGACACTAATGACGAAGAAGCGATTGGTATCAATAGCCTTACCCGGACCGATAATGGCATCCCAGTAGCCGTACTGTGTATCGTCCTCACGGTATTTTCCCGCTGCGTGGGAGTTGCCGGTGAAAAAATGGGTAATCAGTATTACGTTGTCCTTGTTTTCATTTAACGTGCCGTAACTTTCCCAGCCCACCGTGACTTGAGGTAGTGTTTGACCCCCAAACGTTGAGAAATTTGAGGTTGTAAACGTCTGTTTTTTTGTTAGTAAGGTTTGCGCACTGACCTGTGTTGCGATAAATAGCAGGATAAATATAAGTGTGTTAATAACCTTCATAGTGTCCTCAGAAAATACTAAACAGTGTAATAGCCATTGCCAGGCCGATAAGGGGAACAACAACGGTTAACGCTGCCATGGCAGGATACGCGGCCTGATGGGTTTCGCGACAGATGGCGCGAATAGTGGTAACAACATAGCCATTGTGAGGCAATGAATCCAGTGCGCCGGACGAAATAGAAACAATGCGGTGGAGCTGCTCCGGCTCTACACCTTGATCCATGTAGTGGGGAGCGACCAATGGTAAAACAATAGCCTGTCCGCCAGATGCAGACCCAGTCAGGCCGGCAATCACACTTACCGCAATGGCGGCGCCAATGAGTTCATTACCCGGTATGTGAGTCATAATAACGACCGTTTGTTGAAACGCGTCCGTGTGTTTGGCAATGGATCCAAAACCCACCACGGCGGCGGTATTGCCAATGGCAACCAGGGCTCCTGTGGTACCAGCATTAATGGCTGCTGCTAAGTTGTGGAAATGGCGAAAGTTGATAACCATAAGGGTAAGTACGCCACCGGCTAACGCAACAATGAGTGCCAGCTGCGCCATTCTGTCGTGCAACAAAAATGACAGTATCAGTACCACAAACAGCGGCAATATGCCCGTGGCTGGGTGAGGGTAGTCTCGTTGTGAAATTTTGGGGTCTTCCGGTCGGGCGGCAAAGGTTTCACCGTTGGCCACTGCTTTGCCAATCATGCGTTTTAGCCACCAGTAACCGAACACGGCCATAAACACGGCAACCACCAGGCTGACTTCCCATGCTGCAAATGGCGAGGTGCCTAAATATTTAATTGGGATCCAGTTTTGGATTTCTGGTGAACCCGCAGATGTCATGGTAAAGGTGACAGAACCAAAAGCCAGTGTGGCAGGAATAAAGCGTCGGGGTAAGTTGGCATCCTTAAACAAGCTCAACGCCATGGGATAAACAGAAAACGCCACCACGAAAAGACTGACGCCACCATAGGTGAGAATAGCGCATGCCAGTACTACAGCTAGTACTGCGTGTTTAAACCCTAGTTTGTTGACAATCCAACGGGCGACAGAATCTGCTGCGCCAGTGTCTTCCATGAATTTTCCAAAGATGGCACCGAGTAAAAACATGAAAAACCAAGCGGCGATAAATCCAGAAAAACCACTCATGTAAAGTGTGACGAAATTTTCTTCGCCCTGAAATAACGGAATGCCACTGGTAAGCGCCACGACGACGGCACACAGCGGTGCGGCTATAAACAAATTCATACCGCGGATGGTGAGAACGATGAGGAGCGCAAGCCCACCCGTCAGTCCAATCATACTGATCATATTGGGTTCCTTAATAACAATCTGTGACCGCAGATGCTTCAGGAACTAAATAAATTGTGTCGTGAAATCACAAAGATGCCCATAGTACGATGGTACTACTTACTGAAACACAAATTTAACATAGAGTTTACACAGACCGCTGCTTCAGATTCAGAGTAAAAATATATAACAAGGGACACATCTCATGACTAAGCCACATTATCACTCACCTGTATTTTCTCGCTCGCTGTGCGCTGCAGCCGTGGCATTGGCGTGCATGAGCGCACCAAGCGCAGTTGCACAGGAGGATACGGAGCAAACTGCGGGTAAGCTGGAACGCATAGAAGTCACCGCACGTAAAACTGTGGAATCACTACAGGAAACCCCTGTCGCCATTACATCAGTGGGCGCCGCTGAACTGAACGAGAAAGGCATCAGTGTGCTCACAGAAATCCAACAATTTTCGCCAAACACCACCATGCAGACTAGCCGCGGAACGAACTCGACGTTAACAGCTTTTATTCGCGGTCTCGGGCAACAGGACCCATTGTGGGGCTATGAACCAGGTGTAGGAATTTACGTTGATGATGTTTATGTCGCGCGCCCACAGGGCGCAGTGCTGGATCTATTGGATGTTCAACGCATTGAGGTATTGCGGGGCCCCCAGGGTACCCTGTACGGCAAAAACACCATTGGTGGTGCAGTAAAATATGTCACCAAAGAAATGAGCGGGGAGCCACAATTTAACGCCGAAGCAACTGTGGGTAATTACGGCCGCCGCGACGTAAAACTCACCGGTCAGATGCCCATAATAGAAGATAAAGTGTACCTGGGAATGGGTTATGCCGATCTCAGTCGCGATGGTTACGGGGAGTTTTTGATAACTGCATTGGATGGCCAGGATAAAGAGAATTACAACAAAGATCTTTGGGCTGCCCGGGTAACGTTGGAAATCCATCCTAGTGACGACTTCTTTCTGCGCTTCGGCTGGGATAAAACCGAAGATGAATCCAACGCCAAAGGCGGCTATCGATTGCTGCCCAGTTTGCGTACCGATGCCCCTAAGCCCGACTCGGTGTTTGATTCCTATACCAGCATGCCAACAGACAATTATGTAGAGCTGGAAGGCTATAGTTGGTTGGCTCGGTACAACGTAACGGATAATTTAGAAGTGAAATATATTGGTTCACATAGAGAGAGCTATTCCGATACCAATATCGATTTCGACAACACGCAACTGGATATTTTTGATGTACCTGCGATTTACGATGATTCCAATGACACTCATGAATTACAAGTGAATTACGCAGGACAGCAATTCAGTGTGGTCAGCGGGTTATATTACTACGACGGTGAATCATGCGGCGTATTTGACGCGATTTTGGGCGTACTAGGGCGTGATTATGCTGCGTTAGGTATTTTTCCAGAAGGTACGACAGGTTTTTCCCGCGAAGTGTCGGGTTGTAATAACAGCGAAAGCTGGGCTGCTTATACGCAAGTTAACTATGATGTTACCGACAAGCTATCTATCTCTTTGGGAGCAAGATATACCGATGAAGAAAAGCAGGCCACAGTAAACAATGGTACAGTGCTTTACAACTTGTACCCGGAATCAGGTTGGATTGATGGCTTTACCCGCCCTGATGTCGTTATTCCGCAAGTGCTCGGCAGTGACAGTAACAGTGATGGCGTACTGGATGCCCCGGCGAAAGAAAGCTGGTCTCGTTTTACCCCACGTCTAGGTGCAGAATATCAGTATAGCGACGATACCATGTTCTTCGCCAGCTACGCACAAGGCTTTAAGTCGGGTACGTTCAACCCGCGGGCAACTATTAACGAGCCGGGTGTTGATCCGGAGGTGGTAGACTCCTTTGAACTGGGAGTGAAAAGTGACGTTACCAGTCAGTTTAGAGTAAATGCCACTTTATTTAGCTATGAACATAAAGACCGCCAATACATTGGTATTGAAGGTAACTCGGATGACCCAACTGCACTGCTTCAGCGCTTGCGCAATGCAGCAGAAACCGCAGCCAAAGGAATCGAAGTTGAAATGACGTATGTGGTGAATGCAGCGCTTAGCATTGACTTGGCCTACGGCTACATTGATTTTGAAATAAAAGAAAACAACGCCATTCCGCCGCTGATTGGGTTAGCCAGTACACCTGAAAATACCCTTAATATTGGCGCGAGTTATTTGTTGCAAACCGATATGGGCGATTTTGTGTTTAACGCAAACTATTATTACCGCGATGATTATCTGCTGTTTGAGACAAGTGACCTCATAGAACAGGATGCCTATGGCATGGTGAACGTAGGCGTGAGCTGGGAGAGCATGGAAGGCAGTTGGTATGGTGGTTTACATGTTAAAAACCTAACGGATGAAGAGTATTTGGTTGGTGGTTATGACTTTGTTACCCGTAATGAAGATGGCAGTTACGGCCCGGGTCTCGGTAATGATCAAACCTTGATAGGCTACTATGGCGACCCACGCACTGTTCAGTTAACAGTGGGTTATCGCTTCTGAATATGCTCGTAACACAACGGTGAAAAGGCGACTCTTGTCGCCTTTTGTCGTCATATAACTTGATTAGTTCTGCCACCTTGGTCAGAGTAGTAGTCGTCAGGAATTCATTGGGTTTTACTATGCAGGCAAATGTATTAATCGCCGACGATCACCCCCTGTTTAGGGCCGCGATGCGCCAAGCGCTTACCGATATAGTTGGCGAAAACATCGCTGAGGCCGCCAGTTTTCCCGAAGCCCGAAAGGCTTTGCGCATTGACGAAGCCATCGAATTAGTGTTTCTGGATATTCACATGCCGGGAAATGACGGCTTAACGGGCTTGAGTGAAATTCGCACGTCCTTTCCCAATGTGCTCGTGGTCATTGTGTCAGCGGAAGATTCACCTGTGCTTATCCGCAAAGCCATCGATTTAGGTGCCAGTGGCTACATCCCTAAATCAACACCGTTACCGGTCATTGCCGATGCGGTAACTCAGGTTCTTGACGGCGAGCAATGGTTACCCGATGGATTAGACGGGACATTAAGTCAATATCGCGATAGTTCGGAAGCCGAATTCGCCGAGCGCTTAGCACAATTGACCCCCCACCAGTTTACAGTGCTTAAAATGATGTCTGACGGCTTGCTAAACAAGCAAATTGCGTATGAGTTATCGATTTCAGAATCGACAGTGAAACAACACGTATCAGCGGTGCTGCGTAAACTCAATGTAATAAATCGTACTAAAGCCGGAGTACTCTTTCGCCAGTTGACCGGCGCAGACTAAACACTAGTCACGGTATTTTCTGTGATAAACAAAAATTTGTAACAGTTCCGTCGTTACGTGTTTGCCCGCATGCGCAGCTAGTGCGCAACAAGTTCCGATAACCCTCTGAATGGTTATCTTTTTTCCTGTGTCACTCGGGGCTTTTTTATACCCGCCTTCTACCTTTCCCTCTGATTACACAATGTTGCAATTTCATCAAAACATCATAACTAAATGTTTTAAATGGATTTATAGGACATTCCATTGGTTTTCTCTATAAAGGCGGGATTGATTTTTGTGCGTTAAGTTTTTACAACAAAATGGTTAATAATAATTCATATAAGTCAATGAGGTTTTTATGCGTGTTTTAGCCATTTGTCCATTCTTGAGCCTGCTAGTTTTGTCAGGATGCGGAGGAAGCAGCCATGACCACCCAGAAAATACCCCACCGTCTCCTGTGCCTCCCTATGAAGTCCATTTTGACCATCAGCCACTAAATGGAGAAACGTTTCATCGTTTAGTCGAGACACCAGAAGGACTTTACGCTGCCACCAGCGGTGGCGTTTACAAACAAAATGGGGATAGCTGGGAATTACTTTCCAGCAATACCTGGGATGTTTACGATATTGAGTATCTATCTGCTGGGCATCTTGTTGCATCGATATGTGACGCCCCTTCCCGTAGCGTGGACGCCACCTGCTATGCACTTGAAGACAGCCAATTCCATTTAATGGAATCCTTCGATTCCGGTCAAAATTGGCAAGAAATTACAACCAACTTTGGCACTGATGATATGGATGAGGAAAACTTTCAGAGCACCTTGCCAGAGGCTATTTACGCCTTTGCCTATAACGCTGCTGATGATGAACTCTATGCCATCGGTAAAGTGGTACTTGCCCGCTCCACAGATAAAGGAAAAACATGGCAGCGTTTACACGGTGATTGGGGCACTTTTGCCCAGGGGTTTAATGCCCTTATGTTTAATCAGGATGAATACAAACTTTGGTATGGCGGCCAGGGTAGTATCGAAAACTCCTTGTTATACAGCTATGATCTCAATACCAACACAGCTACACTTCATCCATCGATGACTGACTTTCTCTCTGAGCCCGGAGTGATATATTCCGTCCGCTACCACCCTATTCACCCAGAGATTATTTACGCATCCGGTGAGCCCGGCATCATTTTCTCTAACGATGGGGGCGAAAGCTGGGCGCCCTTGTATACCAATCACCAGAGTTTGTTTTATCACGACATGCTAGTTAACCCTTACTCGCCGCAACAGATCTTCACCGCGTCGTGGAAAAAGATCTTTACCGATCCCCAGCCTTTTATCCTTGAAATATCCGAAGACGGCGGCGAAAACTGGACACAAATAGCGTATCCAGAGGAGATTTTCGGCGGCGTAAGAAGTATCTATGCTGATTTTTATAACAGCGATACCCAAACGCTCATCTTTGGTTTGTATCGAGGGGGGGTGATGAAGGTTACCGTTACCACGAATTAACCCTGGTGGTTAAAGTCGGCTGGCTCATCGATTGACTGAAGGAACCGATAGCGAACTTCTCCTTCAACTTGGAAATGCCCCACGTAGGGTACCAATATCAACCCTCACTGGATTGCCGCCGTGATGAAGGAATGGGCCTGTTGAAAATGTTCGTTGATCCTGCCGACATTTATTTACACACGGATATTGTCGACTTCCGCAAATTGCGATTGTCCATTTCCCCATTAAAGACAGTCCTGATCCCACTTGTAAGGGTGGGGAGAAAATACGACGAGGTATTATACACTGTGCTTTATTAATACACTGGTCTTTGCTTAAATCTGACTAGCGGGTAGAGAGCAGCTTTTTCATCATGCGTTTTAGTGCCGCGGGCTTAATCGGTTTGGGAAGATACCTCAGTCCGGCCGCGGTGGCTTCGTCCCGCACCCCATCTTCGCGATTCGCCGTGTTTAGGATCCCAGGCACACTGCGGTGCCAATGGGCTTGTAAGGACAACGCTGCATCAGTGCCTTTGGCTCCATAGTCTAAATGGTAGTCGACTAACATAAAATCCGGCGGCGTAGCGCATAAATCCTGAGCCTGAGAAGCTGAAGTGGCACTTATGACAGTGGCTCCCCAATCTTGCAGTAACACAGTCATAGCCTGGGTGATCTGCATATCATTTTCCAACAACAACACTGTTTTTCCCGCCAGCCAGAGGGAAGATGTTGCCGGGCTTTGGTCGGGCCTGAAGTTAATGTACTTTTGTGACGCCCGAATAGCTCTGGGCGTACATACACTGAAAAGGGTGCCTTGGCCTACGACTGACTGCAAATTGATATCGTGGTTTAACAATTGACTAATGCGTTCAACAATTGTTAGCCCCAATCCCAAACCCTGGCTGGCGTCGTGCTGTTCTAGTTGGTGGAATTCGTTAAAAATAACGTCCTGTTGATGGGCCGGAATGCCCGGGCCGGTATCACATATACAAATGCGTACCTCGTCTGCCGAACGACGGCGCACGCCAACGAGTACTCCGCCCTTTTTGGTATAGCGTATGGCATTGGAAATGAGGTTCTGAATGATGCGACGCAATAACTTTTTATCAGAACGAACGACCACTGACGTGCGGGAATAGCGCAATGTGAGGTTGTTCTGTTTGGCGATAACAGTGAATTCATTCACCAAAGGGGAGAGAATATCATCCAGCGCAAATTCGCTGAATTGCGGCACCAGTACGCCGGATTCTAGTTTGGTCATGTCCAGTAAGGTAGATAGCAATGACTCCGCGCTATTGAGTGACGTGACTAATCCCTGCGAAAGCCCGGCCAGGTCAGAGTCAGTGGTTTTTTGTGACAACATTCCTGCAAATAAGGTGGCAGCGTTGAAAGGCTGCATGAGATCGTGGCCGGCCGCTGCAAGAAACTTTGTTTTACTTTCGTTGGCACGGTCAGCCTCCTGTTTGGCCAGTTCGAGTTGTTTGGTTCGACGGGCCACTCTGGCTTCAAGATCAGATTTTGCTGCCCGCAACTCGTCCTGAATTCGAATATATTCTGTAATATCGCTATACGTTGTAACATAGCCCCCATGGGGCAGGGGGCTGCCGTTGAGTTCGATCACTTTACCGTCAGTTTGAACGCGAATGTACTTGTAGGCGCTGCCGTCTTTCATGTAGGTTACCCGTTTGGTAATTTCGGCTTCTACGTCGTCTTTCATCCCCATTAAACCGCGCTCTGCATTGTATCTCAGTAGTGCCTGAATGGGTAACCCCACTTTTAAAAACCCCCGGGGGTAAGCGAAAAGCTCGTTGTATCGCTCATTCCAAGCAAGTAACGTTAGTGTTTGGTCGAGTACGCAGATCCCCTGCTGTATGTTTTGCACTGATGACTGCAAAATTTCATGGTTAAACTGAAATGTTTGAGATGCCTCTTCTACCAGATCGACAATGTGATCGAGGGCGCCGTGTTTGGTTTGTGCAATAGCAGATAACAAAATGCGGGCACTGGGCGTACCCACCTGAGCAGCAAGTAATTTTTCTGCCCGTAAAAGCAAGGCTGAACTGGCAAAGCCCTCTGTTTTCGTTGGCGAAGAAGACAACTGCATTTTTAGCGTCTGGTTTACATTTTTGTCGAGTACCCGTTCAGTAAGCGTAAGTAAGTCGACGATGCGGATGGCCATGTCCGGGGGGGTAAGTGACTGATTAAGATTGCCATCTTTCGCTGACGCATATTGTTCATGGGTACGATGAGTAAACCATGACACTGCGACGACAGTTAAGGTATTGATTACCAGACTGGTAATAAACCGTTTACCCAGTGCGAGTTCTGACGGCGTGACTTCAAAATAGTAGCTCGAGAGAATAGAGGGGTAGAGCAGCCATATACTCCAGCAAATAAAGCCGACAAAAATACCAGCTAATACGGCTATTTTAGTGGTTTTTTGCCAATACAAACTCAACAACATTGCGGGTAACAGCTGGCCGAGTAATGCGATGGCAATAACGCCACTGTTCACTAAGGGGGCAGATTGGCTGACGTTCACGTGATACCAGAATGCCACCGAGAGTACCACTAACACGGTTATGCGCCTGACAGCGAGTAAGGTAGAAGGCCGCATGGTGTTATGGGGGTCGTTTTTTAGCCTGATTTTTAGCCAGATAGGAGTGATGAGGTTATTCGAAATCATGATGCCAAGAGCCAGTGTAGCGACGATAATCATGCTGGTGGTAGCAGACAGACCTCCAATCAGAGCCGCGAGGGAGACAGCCAAATTGTCTGCAAACAGTGGTAGCGCTAATACAAAGGCATCGGTTTTTACTTCAGAGGTATCCAATAGTATGTGTCCTGCCAGGGCAATGGGCAGAATAAACACAGTCATGCCAATTAAATACAATGGGAATAACCAACGGGCCGTTGCCATTTCACCTTCACCGTTACATTCCACAAAGTTCATGTGAAATTGCCGCGGCAAAACAAATAGTGAGCAGACACCCAGCAGCACATGGCTGGCGTATACAAGAGGAGCACTTTGGGCGTACAGCAGTCCTTTCCCAATGGGATGACTGGCTGCACGGGCAATGAGATCAAACGGGCCGTCGAAGAGTTGGTAACACACGAATACCCCAACAATGAGCAAACCAGCCAGCTTTACTACAGACTCTACAGCAATGGTGAGCACGAGGCCCGGGTGTTTGTCGGTTAAATCTAATGTGCGAGTGCCAAATAAAATGGCAAACAAGGCCATAAGTGCAGCGACGTACAAGCCTACTGTATTTGTGCCTTGTTCTGCATCATAGGAAATCAAACGAATGCTGGCTGAAATGGCGTCTAACTGCAGCGCAATGTATGGAATAACACCGATAAAACACAATACCGTGACTGAAGCGGCCAAATAGTGAGATTGTCGAAAGCGCAAGGCAAAGAAATCGGCGAGAGACGTAACATTGTGCTTTTGACAGTAGCGAAATATTTTTATCAGCACCGGATACAAAAATGCCATGCCTAAAATAATGCCGGCATAGGTGGGAACCAGTGCCCATCCAAATTGAGACGCCTGGGTGGTGGTGCCGAAGAATGCCCATGAAGTACAGTGAATACCGAGCCCGAGGCTATATAGAACAGGATGTTGCTGGTTGTCGCGCAACCGCTTGTCGCCCCAAAACGCAATGAGGAACAGAAAAGCCAGGTAAACAACGGTGATGGCACCTACTGTCCATATGCTGAACATAGTCACATTATAATCTATACAAGCTGTTAACAAACTGTATCGCAATCTCTCAAACAATGAAATTGCAAAAAAATGCAGTTTAGCCACAAAAATTTCATGGATACCCTTGAAGGGGCAGTAAGTAACCCCATTAATAGCCCCACTGAACGCAATAATGCTGTTTGTACTTCGGGTAACCGAACACAGACAGTGAAGTAAAAATTCACCGCAGATGAGTATTGTTGGGAGGATAGCATGAGCGACAACCGCGACGTGCAGGATCAAAACCAGCCTGAAGAGGTTGAAGTAACACAGACAGACGCAGCGATTGAAGAAGCGGCGGATACAACAGAACAGGCGCAACCTGTTTCTGAGCACGAGCAAAAAGTATACGAACTGGAAAATGCGCTTGCTGATGCTCAGGCACAAATTAAAGAGCAGCAGGACAGTGTACTGCGAGCTCGTGCTGATATGGAAAATGCCCGTCGTCGCGCTGAGGCCGAAGTAGAAAAAGCCCGTAAGTTTGCCCTTGAGCGATTTGCCGGTGAATTACTTCCGGTGATTGATAATCTCGAGCGTGCCTTGCAGGCCGGTGATGGTGAGAATGAAGCGGTTAAGCCACTGCTTGAAGGTGTGGACATGACGTTGAAATCTTTTGTCAGCACAATTGAAAAATTTGGTTTAACGCCTATTGATCCTCAGGGAGAGGGTTTTAACCCTGAATTGCACCAAGCGATGTCCATGCAAGAGAGTGCGGATCACGAGCCAAATACTGTCATGGCGGTGATGCAAAAAGGATATCAGATTAATGGTCGTCTGCTTCGTCCAGCCATGGTTATGGTGTCTCGTGCACCGGACGGTGGCGTTGACACGCAGGCATAGCCTCGGGATAAACCAAAAACGACAGATTTTTTCTGGCGACTATTGAAATAGCGGGGGAATAACCCCACTAATATTGCAGAAATTAAAGATTCTTATTTTGGAGACACGTAATGGGTAAAATCATTGGTATCGACTTAGGTACAACGAATTCATGTGTCGCAGTTCTAGACGGCGACAAACCTCGCGTAATTGAAAACGCCGAAGGCGATCGCACAACTCCTTCTATTATCGCTTATACCAGTGATGGTGAAACGCTGGTAGGGCAGTCTGCGAAGCGTCAGGCTGTGACAAACCCCGAAAATACCTTATTCGCGATTAAGCGTCTTATTGGACGCCGCTTCGAAGATAAAGAAGTTCAGCGCGATATCGACATCATGCCTTACAAAATTGTTAAAGCTGACAATGGCGATGCGTGGGTTGAGTCTAAAGGCGATAAAATGGCGCCCCCTCAGATTTCAGCAGAAGTGCTGAAAAAAATGAAGAAGACTGCCGAAGATTTCTTAGGTGAAGAAGTAACTGGCGCGGTTATTACTGTTCCAGCGTACTTTAACGACTCTCAGCGTCAGGCCACCAAAGATGCAGGCCGTATTGCGGGTCTGGAAGTAAAGCGTATTATCAACGAGCCGACTGCCGCAGCTCTTGCCTACGGTATGGACAAGAAAAAAGGCGATAACGTTGTTGCGGTTTACGATTTAGGTGGTGGTACATTTGATATCTCTATTATCGAAATCGACGAAGTGGACGGCGAGCATACATTCGAAGTACTGGCCACCAATGGTGACACTCACTTAGGTGGTGAGGACTTCGATAACCGCGTCATTACTTATTTGGTTGATGAGTTTAAGAAAGACCAGGGTATTGACCTTCGCAAAGATCCTCTGGCTATGCAACGTCTGAAGGAAGCTGGCGAGAAAGCAAAAATTGAGTTGTCTTCATCACAGCAAACTGAAGTTAACTTGCCGTACATCACTGCTGATGGCTCAGGTCCGAAGCACCTGGCGATCAAATTGACACGTGCAAAACTGGAATCTCTGGTTGAAGACATGGTGAAAGATTCACTGAACCCTGTCAAACAAGCGTTGGCTGATGCTGACCTGTCAGTGTCTGACATCAACGATATTATTCTTGTTGGTGGTCAAACGCGTATGCCTTTGGTTCAAAAATACGTCACTGACTTCTTCGGCAAAGAGCCGCGCAAAGATGTTAACCCGGATGAGGCGGTAGCCGTGGGCGCTGCAATTCAAGGTGGCGTATTGTCGGGTGATGTGAAAGACGTATTGCTACTCGACGTAACACCTTTGTCTTTGGGTATTGAGACCATGGGGGGCGTTATGACGTCCCTGATTGAGAAGAACACCACAATTCCGACCAAGAAGTCGCAAACCTTCTCTACAGCAGAAGATAACCAGTCTGCGGTAACAGTACACGTGTTGCAAGGTGAGCGTAAGCAAGCTTCTGGAAATAAGTCGTTAGGTCAGTTCAACCTTGAAGGTATTCGTCCTGCGTCTCGTGGTACGCCGCAAATAGAAGTGACTTTCGATTTGGATGCTGACGGTATTCTGCATGTGTCTGCTAAAGATAAAGATACGGGTAAAGAGCAGAAGATCACCATTAAAGCCTCTTCTGGTCTGAGCGATGAAGAAATCGAAAAAATGGTAGCTGATGCAGAAGCGAATAAAGAGTCTGATGCCAAGTTCGAAGAACTGATCCAGGCCCGCAACCAGGCGGACGGCATGATTCACGCTACCCGTAAGCAGCTTGACGAAGTAGGTGATGCGTTAAGTGCCGATGATAAGGCGCCTATCGAAGCTGCTATATCTGCGCTGGAAACTGCAACGAAAGGCGAAGATAAAGCTGAAATTGAAGCGAAAACCCAAGAGCTAATTCAGGCGTCTTCTAAGCTGATGGAAGCTGCGCAGGCGCAAGCCGGAGCTGCAGCAGACGCTGGTGCGGAACAGCAAGCTTCTGGAAAGCAGGCTGACGACGATGTGGTTGACGCTGAATTTGAAGAAGTGAAAGACGACAAGAAATAAGCTGTAGTCAGTGTAACTCCGATGCCTGCATCGGAGTGCTGTACAGTCTGGGCGCAGCAGGACATTCTTGTTGCGCCTTTGTTGTGTAAAGACTGGTGAAATACCGGTGAAAATACAAAGTGTTTGATTTAAGTGTAATTTGAATCTGGCACTTGAAGTAACGAGTAGGAAAAGTAAGCGATATGTCGAAACGTGACTACTACGAAGTGTTGGGTGTTGAGAAAGGTGCTGGCGAACGCGAAATTAAAAAAGCGTATAAAAAGCTGGCGATGAAATATCACCCCGATCGCACGCAAGGCGATAAAGCACTGGAAGAAAAATTTAAGGAAATCCAGGAAGCCTATGAAGTCCTGACCGATTCGCAGAAGCGTGCTGCGTATGATCAGTACGGTCATGCAGGTGTGGATCCCAATCGTGGTGGTGCAGGCTTCGGCGGTGGCGCGGATTTTGGCGATATTTTTGGTGACGTTTTCGGCGATATATTCGGCGGCGGACGAGGTGGGCGACAGTCTCGTGCACGCCAGGGCGCAGATTTACGCTATAACCTTGAACTCTCTTTAGAAGAGGCTGTTCGCGGTAAAGATGTAGAAATTCGCGTGCCGACGCTGGTTGAATGTGACGTCTGTCACGGTTCGGGTGCGAAGAAAGGTACATCACCTAAAACCTGTCCTACCTGCCATGGAAATGGTCAGGTACAAATGCGTCAGGGCTTCTTTGCAGTGCAGCAAACATGCCCTACGTGCTCCGGTCGGGGAAAAATTATTGCCGATCCCTGTGATGCCTGTCACGGTCATGGCCGTAAAGAGAAGACCAAAACGTTGTCTGTGAAAGTGCCTGCTGGCGTTGACACAGGTGATCGTATCCGCTTGAGTGGTGAAGGTGAAGCTGGAGAGAATGGAGCACCAGCAGGAGATTTATACGTTCAGGTCCACGTACGTGAACACAAGATTTTCCAACGCGATGGCAACAACCTGTACTGTGAAGTACCGCTGAGTTTTACCACAGCAGCATTGGGCGGGGAACTACAAGTACCCACTCTCGATGGAAAGGTTAAACTGAAAGTCAGCCCAGAAACGCAGACAGGTCGTATGTTCCGCTTGCGAGGTAAAGGCGTAAAGTCCGTGCGCAGTGGGGTGACTGGCGATCTGATGTGCAAAGTGGTTGTAGAAACGCCGGTGAACTTATCGTCGAAGCAAAAAGAATTGCTTCAGGAGCTGGATGATTCCATGGGCGGTGACTCCGGCAAACACCGTCCGAAAGAAAAAGGTTTTTTTGACGGTGTGAAAAAATTCTTTGATGATTTGACCAATTAGTGTTGTTCGATTTAAAACCCTCCTGGCGGAGGGTTTTTATTTTTAGCCCTAAACCACCTATTTCAATAGGTAGATATCATTTTAATCTCTGATATATTAGAAAAAGTTCTCAGCTTGTTCGGGGCTAGCCCTGCCTCGGTAAATTGATGTGGTAATCAGCCTGAATATTTAATGAGCATTTGAGATGGAACCTGATTACTCATGATTTACCAAGGATTTGTACATGGTGACGTCGCCATCTACAATATTCCATCAGATTAGCAAAAAAGGAAGTGTTGATGTCACCGCAAATTGGCAACTTAATTAGCGTTGTTTTAGTTTGGGCCCTGGTAGCTTACATTTTTGTGTTTGGTTTTGCACAAATAAAATGGACAGGGTGGGAAGGTGGAGTGCCCTGGTTAGCAGGGGTTGTGTTCCTTTTTGGTGGTGCTGCTTTCACCTCTAAATCGCTGATGAGCAGAAGTATTCAGTATGACTAAAGCGGTGTGAAATTTCGATTCTGCTCGTGCAGTTAGGCATGAGCTTCAGCGAGACAATTAGCGCTTGTGCAGCCAGGAGTCAGTAATGCTAAACGTAGCAATATATATTTACGACAATGCCGAAGTGCTCGACTTCTCTGGCCCATATGAAGTATTTTCAACCGCAAACAGATTTTTGACAGGCAAAGATGGTTTTAACGTTTTTTTGCTTGCAGAAGTGAACGCCCCCGTTCTGGCAAGAGGCGGATTTAGTGTAAACCCACATTACTGTTTGCGAGATCATCCCAAAATAGACGTTTTGCTTGTTGTCGGTGGTGTGCATACGGAAGAACTCAAAAAGCCGAAGGTCTTAAAATGGCTCTCAACCACGGGGAAAAAAGCAACAATCGTCGCTTCAGTATGTACGGGGGCTTTTATCCTTGCCCAAGCAGGGCTACTCTCCAATTTAACAGTGACTACCCATTGGGAAGATATCGATGAGTTGAGAGCATCATATCCCGACCTTTCAGTCGCGGAAGGAGTGCGCTGGGTAGACCAAGGTAAATGGGTAACCTCAGGCGGTATTTCAGCGGGTATAGATATGAGTCTCCACCTGGTATCAAGGCTTATTAATCCAACTATTGCAGAAAAAACCGCCAGACAAATGGCGTTCGATTGGCACAAAACTATATGAGCAGCTTACGGTAGGGTTTAGACATCAGAAATAGCAGTATGTACGCCTATTATTGTTTTACCCACCAGAACTCTATTTTGTATTGTAATGCTGCGTAATTTTGCTCGCTGTTTCACTCAACCGTTTATTTACTCATTTTGCCTTGCGGGCTATTGAATAATGGTTCGGTGGCTGTAAAAAATATAAAATTATTGGCACTGGCATTTCATAGTCAAAAACCGGTATGGTAAAACGTGCTGGGTACACGTCATGTGTCTGTAAACATCATAATGCACATCACCACATAATCTGCAAAGTAACGGAGAAAAACATGAAGCAAGTGCTAAAGACCGGCCTAATGGCAGCCATTGTCATGGCAGGATTTACAAGTGGGGCTACAGTGGCCCAGGAAGCCGCCTTGAATGAAAAACACGCTCAGGCTGCCACGAACTTTCGTCAATCGTTGTACAAATTGGTCTATAGCAATATGGGGCCTTTGGGCGGTATGGCAAAAGGAAAAATACCATTTGATCAGGACGTCATTGCCACCAATGCCATGCGACTTGAGCAACTGGCAGACATGATGAGTGACTATGTAAAAGTAGATACGAGAAAATTTGACGTCGATACTGAAGCGAAGGATGAGATTTGGGAAAACTGGTCCGATTTTGAAAGTAAAATTGACAGTTTGAAAACGGCGGCTGCAAATTTGCAGGCTGTTGCAGCAACGGGTGATGAAAGTAAGTATGCCAAAGCGATAGGGCAGGTCGGGGCGTCTTGTAAGTCGTGTCACGACGACTATAAAGTTGATTAGTTCATTTTATCTATAGTTGTACATGTGCTATGCGTTTATGCATAGCACTCTATTTTTAATTCAATTCGCAAATTTGTCCTTTAAAATCATTTCTTTGTCTTGCCCTATTGTTAAGCTGCACTTTCTCTTCTATTCTAGATATTATCATTTATCTATAGCGTACTGTATTTTACTTTGCAGGCAAACCCGGGGGAAGTAGAGGGTGTTGAAGAGGGCGCACAATGTTTGTTCTTTACTCAGTGAAGAAATTGCCGCCGTTGCTAGGTGTGGTGGTTGGCAATATGACACAGCGAGTAAGCACCTTACCTGTACATCTGCTGTTTTTCATTTATTAGACCTATGCGAAAATAGTGAACTCACGCTCCGTCATGTCTTTGCAGTATTTACACCGCAAGAAAGAAAGTCCCTGAGTAACACCTTGCGAAATTTGCTTAACAACCGTGTTGCATTTGAGCTCGAACTGTCGGTGTTAACTCATAAGCGAAAGCGCAAATGGGTGAAAATTACGGGTAAAATACAATGCTGCCAAGATAAGGGCGTTCGTCTATATGGCGCTGTTCAGGATGTAACTGAGCAGCGACGATTGTCAGATACTGAGCAAAATTATATTGAGTATCTCAATACCATCCTCAACAGTATGAATGATGTGATTTTGTCGGTGGATGAATACTTCACCATTATTACAGCAAACCAAGCTGTTGAAAAAATGTTTGGTTATGCACCTGAAGTTTTGGTTGGTGAAGACATTTCCTTTTTGTTGCCAGAAGAAGTCGAAGGTCAACGCCGCTGTTTTGTTCGCGATCATCTCCAGCCCGGGTTGGGCTTCATTAATGGCAAGGAGCTCGTGGCCACGAAAAGTTCGGGCAAGGTGTTCCCTATTGAAGTGTCTGTGTCGGAAGTTGTTCAATCAGGACAAACACAGTTCGTATGTGTGCTCAGAGACATCACCGAGAAAAAGCAAGCGCTGGACAATATCTATCAAATTGCCTTTTTCGACGAGATCACCCATCTTCCTAATGCAAAGTTGTTCGAAAAAGATTTGCGCAATGTTATTGCTCAGGCAAGGGCTTCAGGCAAGCACGTGTATTGCTGCATGCTCGACATTGACAATTTTGCTCAGTTAGTACAAGCCTTTGGCAAAGAAACGGGTGACTACATCCTTCGCGTGCTCGCAGGGCGATTGAAGAAAGCTGTATCAGCCCAATTTGAAGTGTATGGGGGCTTGAGAGATAAATTTTATGTGTTGTTGAAAGCCCCTTTTGACGAGGATCACGAGCACGATCTGGTTAACCTCATCACTGAAATTGAATGGAGCCTGCATACGCTGCTGATGAAAGAGATGTCATTGCATGGCAATCCGCAAGTGATCACGACAACTCTCGCTTCAGCGTATGTGCACGGTGCCGATGCTGAGTATGAAAAAGTGGTAGGTATTCTAGATTTTGCTACCAAGCGGGCAAAACAACAGGGGCCCGGTGGTCGTGTTACGTTGGAGCGCAATGAGTTCAATGCCTATGACCGACACAGTTATATTAGCCAGCACTTAGCGTCTGCGTTGCAGAAAAAAGCTTTCTACCTGGTGTTACAACCGCAATTTGACGGGCAGGGCAATATTGTTTCATCTGAGGCTCTCATACGTTGGGACGATGCCAAACTGGGAAACATTTCTCCGGGAGAATTTATTCCCATCGCGGAAGAAAGCGATATTATCGTTGAGATAGGCGACTGGGTACTAAATGAAGCCTGTCGCTTGCTATCTCACTTGAGAAAACTGGGGGTGGTAACGACGCTATCGGTGAACGTTAGTGGCCGGCATATTGCACGTTCAGACTTCTCAGATCGTCTGGTGGATATTATTGAGTACTGGCGCGTTAGCCCTGGTCAACTTGTTCTAGAGATAACCGAAACCACCTTGGTGAGTGGTATAGATCTGGTCAGACGTCGCATCGAAAAGTTGTCCCATTTGGGATTTCGTTTTTCGATAGACGATTTTGGTACTGGTTACTCAAGTTTGAGTTATCTAAAAGAACTTCCTCTCGCCGAACTTAAAATTGACCGGTATTTTGTGGATGAGATCAATTTTGAATCTGATCATGTACCCATTGTTGATACTATTATTGATATGGCGGGTTCTATGGGATTAAAAACAGTCGCAGAAGGTATCGAGAACGATATCCAACTTGAGTATTTAAAGCGAAAGGGCTGTCAGCTTTTCCAAGGATTTTACCTGTCAAAACCACAGCCGGTTACCACTTGGTTAGAAAGACTACTTGCGATGCCTGTTAAGAAGCGTTACAACGTATAAGGCCCGTTAGATAGTAGTTCACCAGCTTATATTTTTTCCTATCTGCGACATAAGTCTTATCACCTCACTTGTTAATTTTGAGTTAATGTGAAGCGGTATGAGGTTTTCCTTTAACTGTTTAGCGCATTAATCTAGTTAACCCAAGAGGTAAGTCATGTCTTACGCTGAAGAATATACCCGTTCCATTTCACAGCCCGACGTTTTTTGGCAGGAGAAGGCTGAGGATGTTCCCTGGTTCACCGAGCCCCAAACCGCGCTGTCTCAAGACGACAACGGTATTTTTCGTTGGTTCTCAGACGGTGAAATGAACACGTCGTACATGGCGCTGGACCATCATTGCAATAACGGTAGAGCAGATCAAACCGCCCTTATTTTCGACTCGCCAGTGACGGGGGTAAAAACGACATATACCTATTCGGAACTACGTAAAAACGTGGCGCGCTTTGCTGATGTTCTCAAACGAAACGGTGTGAAAAAGGGCGATAGGGTTGTTATTTACATGCCCATGATACCGCAAGCTGTGATTGCTATGCTGGCGGTAGCGAGACTGGGCGCAATTCATTCAGTAGTATTTGGTGGCTTTGCCCCTCATGAGTTGGCGGTGAGAATTGAGGATGCACAACCTAAAGTACTGGTCACTGCATCTTGTGGCGTGGAAGTGTCGAAAATCATTGAGTACAAGCCGCTGGTTGAGGCTGCCATCAATATGTCTGCGCACAAGCCCAATTGCACAATCGTATTCCAGCGTGCCCAAGCCGAAGCGGTGTTGAAGGACGGCGATCTCGATTGGGAAAAGGCTATGATAAATGCTGAAGAAGCCGAATGTACGCCAGTCCTTGGCACTGACCCACTTTACATTCTGTATACGTCTGGGACTACAGGCAAACCCAAAGGTGTTGTGCGAGACAATGGCGGCCACGCGGTGGCGTTAAAGTATTCTATGTCAGTGATTTACAATATGAAGCCTGGCGATGTGTTTTGGGCAGCATCGGATGTCGGATGGGTTGTCGGGCATTCCTACATCGTCTACGGCCCGTTACTGCACGGTTGCACCACAGTTGTATACGAAGGTAAGCCCGTGAAAACGCCGGATGCTGGTGCTTTTTGGCGGATGGTTGAAGAGTACAGCATAAAAGCGCTATTTGCAGCACCGACAGCGTTTAGGGCGATAAGGAAGGAGGATCCAGAAGCCATAAAGATGCAGAGCTATGATCTGTCATCCTTAGACACAATTTTTATGGCCGGAGAGCGCTTGGACCCGCCAACATATTTGTGGACCGTTGAGAAAACCGGTAAACCGGTTGTGGATCACTGGTGGCAGACAGAAACAGGCTGGTCAATTTGCGCCAATCCCACGGGGATTGAAAATATGCCTGTGAAGCCGGGATCATCCACATTACCGGTACCTGGTTTCGATGTTCAGGTTCTGGATCATTGGGGAAAACCATTGCCTGCGGGAGAACAAGGCGCCATTGCTATTAAGCTGCCTATGCCTCCCGGTTGTTTGCCAACGGTTTGGGGGGATGTAGAACGTTTCCGGCACAGCTATCTTGACGCTTATCCAGGCTACTACACCTCGGGAGACGGTGGCTATAAAGACGATGATGGCTATGTATTTATTATGGGGCGGACCGATGATGTCATCAATGTTGCCGGACACCGTTTGTCTACTGGCGAAATGGAGGAAGTCGTTGCCGCACATCCGCTAGTCGCTGAATGTACTGTTATAGGCATACACGATGCACTGAAAGGGCAGGCTCCAGTAGGCTTAGTGTTGTTGAAAGATGGCGCCGACGTGGATGAAGATGATTTACAAGCTGAACTGGCGGCTATGGTTAGAAAAGAAATTGGTCCCATTGCTTGTTTCCATCGTGCAGTGGTGGTTCCCCGCTTGCCGAAAACCCGCTCGGGTAAAATTCTGCGCAAGTTGCTGCGGCAAATAGCGGAAAATCATGAAGTGGCGATCCCATCCACTATCGACGACCCGGGCAGTGTGACAGAAATTTCCACTATTATGCATCAGCAAGGTTTGGTGCGGCAAAAAACTGAGTAGGCCGGTTAATTAAAATAGCGGAAGCTTCCATGCTTCCCGCTGTCTTTAATAATAATACTCTTCTTCAACTTCTGGAGGTGCAATCTCCACAACGTAATAAACCATTCCGGCACTAATGGCTGCTGCGATAATAAAAGCCAGCCATTTCGATGAAGTAATGGCTGGTTCATTGGTGTCTTTCTTTCCGTGGATCATCGCAGGGGCCAAACGTTGTTTCTTATACACACTATAGAAGCCGATGGCCGCAATGTGCAGCGCAATGATTCCGAGCAACACATCAAAGCCATTGTGGTGAATAAAGCCCATAACTTTGAGTGTACTGTCTTCAACTGCGGCGCGCCAAGGGCCGTCAAAGAATATATCGTCAGTCATAAACAGGCCGCTAATTGCCTGTGCCAACACTAACAGCAACATGAGTAACACCACCCAGCCCCCCAACGGGTTGTGACCAGCATGAGCTTTCGAGTTGCGTTTAAACAGTGTGGATGCATAGCCGATTACCGCTTTCGGGCCGTAGATAAACTGGCTGAATTTGGCGTAATCTGAACCGATAAAACCCCAAAGAGTACGAAAAATGACAAGCCCTAGGGTGAAATAACCAAAGTAGAAGTGCCATTGCATGGCATTTTCCAGTACCTCAGCAGTGAGATACTGGGCAATAAGTGAACCAACCAACAGCCAGTGAAATAACCGTGTCGGGACATCCCAAATTAATTTCTTGCTCATTACAATTCCTTGACCATCAAAAGGGTAACACCTTGGGGTCGCATTGCGACCATTGCATCAGGTGGGGTTGTCGACTTGGGGAAATCATGCGATGAAACTACCGTATATTCAAGTGCCAGCCGCCAACAGTTGGGTTATCTGCGATATTTGTAAGCCATGAATTGAAATATGAAATGCATCAGGCAAAATATCGTGAATTTAGTCAAGTGAAGATGAGCCGATGAGAGTTGCAATTCTGGGTGCAAATGGCCGAATGGGTCGGGTATTAATTGAAGCAGTAAGAGAGCAAGAAGGGGCTGAATTGGCAGTCGCTACTGTGAGGGATGATTCGCCTTGGGTAGGTATTGATGTGGGAGAGCTGGCGGGCATTGGTTCGCTGAACATTCACTGTACGGCTGTGGGAAAGCTCAATGCCGACGATGTTGATGTAGTCATTGACTTTACTCTTCCCGCAGCATTTGACGATAACTTGGGCTGGTGTGTTAAACACAATAAGCCTGTTGTCATTGGTACAACCGGTCTGTCGGTTGTGCAACTCGAAGCACTAAACCGTGCTGCAGAACAAATACCACTGGTGTTTGCGGCAAACTACAGTGTAGGTGTAAATGTTATGCTGGCGTTGGTGAAACAGGCTGCTGCTGCGCTGGGTAATAGTGCTGATATTGAAATATTGGAAGCCCATCACCGGTTTAAGCAGGATGCGCCTTCTGGCACTGCCATGGCCATTGGCGAGGCAATTTCAGAGACGTTGGGAAGAAACTTACAAGAATGTGCCGTTTACGGAAGAGAAGGTAAAGAACCGCCTCGTGAACATAAAACTATTGGTTTTGCGACCGTGCGGGCTGGGGATATTGTAGGAGAACACACGGCATTATTTGCTGATATTGGTGAGCGTCTGGAAATAACTCACAAAGCATCTAGCCGGCTTACCTTTGCCAAGGGGGCGGTTCACGCGGCACTGTGGTTATCCGATAAACAAAACGGACGCTACGGTATGAATGACGTTATTGGACTGACTTAGGCATTTTAGGTATAAATGTGATTTTTTGGCCTTAGGGCTTAAAAAAGTCGTTAATCACGCATTTTCTATATTTATCTAAATTTGAATTAGACCTTTTCCGATAACTCCTATATAATAATCGGAATTTGCCAAAATTTAGCGTTTCGGGTATCCCGAGTCGCGTTTTATTAGCTGCAAAGTATAGTAAACGGGAAGTAACATTTTTCATTACTTCCCGTTTTTGTGGGGTTTATACGGTTTTTCGTATAAACCGTCGGTTATCCTTAATCTGGAGGTTGACTTGGCTAATTCTGCCCTTTTGGTGTTAGAGGATGGTTCAGTTTTTAAAGGAACGGCGATAGGTGCTTCTGGTACTGCCGTTGGGGAAGTGGTTTTTAATACTTCCATGACAGGCTATCAGGAAATCATCACCGACCCATCTTACGCTGAACAAATCATTACACTTACTTACCCCCATATCGGTAATACCGGTACCAATTCTGAAGACGTCGAAGCAGACAATATCTGGTCTAAAGGTCTAATTATTCGAGACCTTCCCCTCATAGCCAGTAACTTTCGAAATGAACAAACACTATCTGAATACTTAAATGCCAAAGGCGTAGTCGGTATTGCGGATATTGATACCCGTCGTTTAACTCGCATCCTTCGTGACAAAGGCGCGCAGAACGGTTGTATCATCTGTGGTGACGATTTAGACGAAGCCAAAGCTTTAGCTGCTGCTAAGGGGTTCCCGGGCTTAAAAGGCATGGATTTGGCCAAAGTAGTAAGCACTAAAGACGTAAAAACCTGGAGCGAAGGCACGTGGGTGCTAGGTGAGGGGTATGTCACGCCTGCAGAGGTAAAATACCATGTGGTTGCTTACGACTATGGGGTGAAAAATAATATATTGCGCATGCTGGCAGATCGCGGTTGCAAGGTTACTCTTGTTCCAGCACAGACGCCTGCGGATGAGGTGTTGACGTTAAACCCAGATGGTGTGTTTTTGTCAAATGGTCCCGGGGATCCGGAGCCATGTGACTACGCTATTGACGCCATTAAAACCATCGTTGACAAAGGTGTACCGGTTTTTGGTATTTGTTTAGGTCACCAGCTGTTAGCGTTGGCCAGTGGTGCAAAAACGGTCAAAATGAAGTTTGGCCACCATGGTGCGAACCACCCGGTGAAAGATATCAAAAAAGGTACAGTGATGATCACCAGTCAGAACCACGGTTTTGCTGTTGATGAGTCAACGTTGCCGGATAACCTGGAAGTTACTCATATTTCATTGTTCGATAAGTCGTTGCAGGGAATTCATCGTACTGACAAACCTGCATTCAGCTTTCAGGGGCACCCTGAAGCGAGTCCGGGGCCTCATGAAGCGGCGGATCTGTTTGACCACTTCATCGACCTCATCGAACAATCAAAACAGTAGGAACTAGCCGACAATGCCAAAACGTACTGACATAAAAAGTATTCTGATTCTGGGTGCCGGTCCAATTGTTATCGGCCAGGCCTGTGAATTTGACTATTCTGGCGCACAAGCCTGTAAAGCACTTCGCGAAGAAGGTTACAGAGTTATTCTCGTAAACTCAAACCCTGCCACTATTATGACCGACCCTGAAATGGCCGATGCGACTTATATCGAGCCCATTCATTGGGAAGTGGTACGCAAAATTATCGAAAAAGAGCGCCCTGACGCCGTGTTACCTACCATGGGTGGGCAAACTGCACTGAACTGTGCGCTGGATCTTGAGCGCGAGGGAGTACTCAGGGAGTTTGGCGTAGAACTTATTGGTGCAACGGCGGACGCCATAGACAAAGCAGAAGACCGTGAACGCTTTGACAAAGCCATGAAGTCTATTGGCCTTGAATGTCCCCGAGCTGAAATTGCACATTCCATGGAACAGGCGCATGACGTTCTTTCACGCATCGGGTTCCCGTGTATTATCCGACCGTCTTTTACCATGGGAGGATCCGGGGGCGGTATTGCCTACAATATTGAAGAATTCAATGAAATTTGCCACCGTGGTCTTGATTTGTCACCCACCAAGGAGTTGTTGATTGATGAATCACTGATTGGCTGGAAAGAATACGAGATGGAAGTGGTACGGGATAAGCAGGATAACTGTATTATCGTTTGTACCATTGAAAACTTCGATCCCATGGGCGTGCATACCGGTGATTCTATCACGGTAGCGCCAGCACAAACCCTTACTGACAAAGAATTCCAAATTATGCGTAACGCTGCCATGGCGGTATTGCGTGAAATTGGTGTGGAAACGGGAGGATCTAACGTACAGTTTGGTGTCGACCCTAACACTGGTCGTATGGTGATTATTGAAATGAACCCGCGGGTTTCCCGTTCTTCTGCATTAGCCTCAAAGGCGACGGGTTTTCCCATTGCAAAAGTTGCCGCTAAGCTGGCTGTGGGCTATACCCTGGACGAATTGGCAAATGACATCACCGGTGGTCTTACGCCTGCATCGTTTGAACCGTCTATCGATTATGTGGTTACCAAAATTCCCCGCTTTAACTTTGAAAAGTTTGCCGGCGCGAATGATCGCTTAACGACACAGATGAAATCTGTGGGCGAAGTGATGGCTATTGGCCGTAATCAGCAGGAATCCCTTCAGAAAGCCTTGCGTGGTTTGGAAGTTGGCGCAACTGGATTAAATCCCATTCTCGACCCAGAGGACGACGACGCTAAGAACAAATTGATGTACGAATTGCGCGAACCGGGTGCAGAGCGTATTTGGTACATTGCCGATGCTTTCCGCATGGGTATGACGGTTGACGAAGTGTTCGAAGTGACAAACATCGACCGTTGGTATCTGGTGCAACTGGAAGATTTAGTTAAGCTGGAAAAACAGGTTACTGAGGCTGGTGTATCAGGCTTGGATGCCGATTTTATGCGCGCTTTGAAGCGCAAAGGTTTTTCGGATGCCCGCTTGGCTGAATTGACAAATGTGGCAGAAAGCGATATTCGCGATGTACGTCGTGGTTTTGGCATCTCTCCGGTGTACAAGCGCGTTGATACCTGTGCTGCAGAGTTTTCAACCAGTACCGCTTACATGTATTCCACATATGATGAGGAATGTGAAGCTGCACCAACAGACAAAGATAAAATCATGGTACTGGGAGGCGGTCCGAACCGCATTGGGCAGGGTATCGAATTTGATTATTGCTGTGTACATGCTGCATTGTCAATGCGTGAGGACGGTTACGAAACCATCATGGTCAACTGTAACCCTGAAACGGTTTCCACAGACTACGATACCTCAGATCGTCTCTATTTCGAACCAGTAACACTGGAAGACGTGTTGGAAATTGTGGCCAAAGAACAACCCAAAGGTGTGATTGTTCAATACGGCGGGCAAACCCCACTTAAACTGGCTCGCGCTCTTGAAGCTAATGGCGTGCCTATTATTGGTACGTCGCCGGAAGCCATTGATCGCGCTGAAGACCGTGAACGCTTTCAGCACATGGTGAACAAACTCGGACTTAAGCAACCCGCTAATGCAACGGTAACGAACACTGAACAAGCGCTGACAAAAGCTGAAGAGATAGGTTTCCCGTTGGTGGTGCGCCCGTCTTACGTACTGGGTGGTCGTGCGATGGAAATTGTGTACGACATTAAGGATCTCAAGCGATATCTAAATGAAGCGGTAAAAGTGTCTAACGACGCCCCGGTTCTGTTGGATCGCTTCCTCGATGACGCCATCGAAGTGGATATTGATGCGATTTGTGACGGCGCTGAGGTCGTTATCGGCGGTATTATGGAGCATATTGAACAGGCGGGTGTTCATTCTGGAGATTCAGCGTGTTCATTGCCCCCGCATTCGTTGCCTAAAGATATTCAGGACACCATGCGCCAACAGGTGCGTGATATGGCTCTTGAGTTGGGGGTAGTGGGGTTGATGAACACGCAGTTTGCGATTAAAGACGGTGAAGTTTACCTTATCGAAGTGAATCCTCGCGCAGCCCGAACGGTGCCGTTTGTATCAAAGGCAACAGGTGTACCTTTGGCCAAAGTAGCCGCGCGTTGTATGGCTGGTAAATCATTGCAAGCACAGGGTGTTACGGAAGAAATCATTCCTCCGTTTTATTCTGTGAAAGAAGTGGTACTGCCATTTGCTAAATTCCAGGGTGTAGATCCACTTCTCGGCCCGGAAATGCGCTCTACCGGTGAGGTAATGGGGGTGGGGGACACATTCGAAGAAGCTTACGCTAAGGCGAATTTAGGGGCTAGCGCGCCACTGCCCAGAGAAGGGAAAGCGTTGATATCAGTGCGCAACAATGACAAAGCCCGCATCGTAGATTTAGCGAAAGCAATGATTGATGCCGGTTTTGAAATTGAGGCTACCAGTGGTACAGCCAGAGGCTTAATTGAAGCGGGCATTCAATGCTCTGTAGTTAATAAGGTTTCAGAGGGACGTCCGAATATTGTCGACGCTATCAAAAATGGTGAGTACAGCTACATCATTAATACTACGGAAGGCCGTCAGGCCATTACAGATTCTGTGTACATTCGTCGTGAAGCCTTGTTAAATAAAATAACGTATACCACCACAATGAATGCCGCATTTGCCACTATTCGCGCAAAATCAGCGGATGATCGCAATAAGGTCGCTTCTGTGCAGGAGTTACATGCCCGTATCAACGGGTAATGACAAGAGGCCATAATTGCGTTATATTACGCGATTAGCCTTTTTCAAAAAAGTGCGCCTATTTGGCGCACTTTTTTAACTTAGCGACAACCAAAAACTAAGTGAGATATATCCATGAGTCAGTATCCAATGACCGCTCGTGGCGCAGAGTTATTGCGCAAAGAATTGAATGAATTAAAAACGGTTACCCGTCCTCGCATTATCAATTCCATCGCCGAGGCCCGTGAGCATGGTGATCTGAAGGAAAATGCAGAATACCATGCTGCCCGCGAAGAGCAGAGCTTTTGCGAAGGAAGAATTCAGGATATCGAAGGTAAATTGTCTAATGCTCAAATCATTGACGTTACCAAAATGGATAATAACGGTAAGGTGATTTTTGGTACTACAGTTACCATTATGAACCTTGAAACTGACGCGGAAACAACGTACCGCATTGTTGGTGATGACGAAGCAGATATTAAGAACAATCTGATTTCCGTGAATTCTCCTATTGCCCGGGGTTTAATTGGTAAGGAACTGGATGATGTCGTGAATATTCAGACGCCGGCCGGCACAGTCGAGTTTGAAATCATCAAGGTTGAGTATATTTAAGGGCATTTGTCCCTCGGTTCCGAAGAGCGCCAGCTCTTCGGATGATGTTTAATGTCGCCCAGTGACGGGCAGAACCATATAGAGCGGTACCCTCCAGTGAAGCAACTCGTTATTATTTCAGTCCTGATGTTACTCAGCGGCTGCTCACGGATGGTCGCTGATCGTATCGAATCTCCCGCGCAGCTTATTCACTATGAGCAAGCCACACTAGATGAAATGTATAGTCAGTGGGGTGTGACCAGCAAAACATGGTGCAGCGCTAAACTGGAGCTATGTATTCCCTATCGCGAAGGCGCGCCCAAGATACATGATTTACCGAGCAAATCCTTTTCTGTGTCTCGAGACTTCGGCAATCAGTTTAGTTTTCTCAAGGAAGTCACTATTGATGACGACGTGATAGGTAGTTTTTCCGGTACAGTTGTGCTGCTTCACGGTTACGGCGCTAAGAAAGAAAGCTGGATGGCTACCGGTTTTTATTTTCAGGCCCTGGGTTTTAGAGTAATCGAGCCTGACATGATGGGACAGGGCGAGTCATCTGCGCCATTGGGTTTTGGTGTAAAAGATGGAGCACTGCTAGCAGAGTTTATTAATTCTGAGGTTTCATTTGCCGATGAGCCAGTTTACCTGGTCGGGCATTCCATGGGCGCTTTGGCCGCAGTAAAAACTGCACGTAAACTCGATTTAATTTCCGGCCTTATTTTATTGGCCCCTATGGACAGATTTGATCGAGCCACTCTAGGTGTAGCACATACGTTTAAGCCTGGTCTGAGTAAACTTGTCCCTGATGATTCTATTCGAGCGGGGGCGAAATTGGCGCTTCGTCGTGCAGGACTGTCTGTGGAACAAACAGATATGTTCACCGATTTAAAAGCGTTAAAAGTACCCATTTTATCTTACGGCTCAGACAAGGATTTGGTAAGTAATATTCACTTGCAAGAAAAGTGGTCTCTACCTAATGTGACCAGAGTGGTAAACGACAAGGAAACTCACATGTCAGTAATTGGCGTAAGTGATACTGAGCACCAAGTGTTCATGAACTGGTTTACTGCCACTGAGCTTTTCCAAAAAGCGAACTACGCTGCGTCCCAATATTAGCTGCTGAACCCGAATCGAAAAAGACTATTCGGGGTTCTTACTACGTGAAATAGCCGCTAGCACGATAATGGCAACGGGAGCAATCATAAGTACTCCTGGAACGAACCAACTGGCAAATGTCTCAAAAACCACTGTCCATTGGGTGTCACCGTTTTTGTGAAAAATTTCTGAGGGATTTACTCTATAATCCATCCATGTTGCGCAAAGGGAAACACAAAGGCTCAAGAATAGTGAAATGCAAAGGGTTCGCATCAGGATAAGCATATGTTACCTCTTTGATGTGGCATAAGTTGTCTACTATGGGTTGCCTGTATCACTGCGTCAAGTATTACTACCCAGCTTATTGGCCAGTGATTATATGTCGTCATGACCTAATACTGGCTTGCCAATTTCGATCTTCCGTGGCTTTTTGGTTTCTGGAATAATGCGTTTTAAATCAATATGCAATAAACCAATGTCCATATCTGCAGCAATCACTTTCACGTTGTCACCCAGTTGAAATTTGCGTTCGAAATTGCGTTCTGAAATACCTTTGTGGAGAAATTTCCGTTCACTGTTGGCGGCTGCTTTTCTGCCACTTATCCTCAGGGTGTTGTCCATTATTTCGACGGTTATATCTTCTTGCCTGAAACCCGCCACTGCCATGGTAATGCGGTACGTGAATTCATCAATAATTTCGATGTTGTAAGGCGGATAGCTGCTCTGTTTTTCTGCGCGATTTGCGGCTTCTACCAGGGCGGCAAGGTGGTCGGAGCCGATAAATGAGCGGTAGAGCGGCGTAAGGTCGATGGTAGGCATGTCAATTGCTCTCTTGCTGAATTAATAGCGTGCTTTGCTTACGGGATAAAAACAGGGCTATGGCAAACCCTAACGCACTGAGCGCCCATACTAGCAAATCACCAAAATAATTATAGGGGGTGAGGCCGTGTTGTGCCTGAACTGTAGCGGAGATACTTGCGGCCTCAAACTGAGGCAATACGGCATCTACATCACCCTTTTCATTAATAAAGGCGGTAATGCCGTTGTTAGTGGCACGAAGCACTGGCCTGCCAAATTCGATTGCTCTCACCCGGGCAATTTCCAGGTGCTGGGCCGGTCCGTGTGAGTGACCAAACCACGCGTCGTTGCTGACTGTAACGATCATATCTGTATTGGCGTGAACATTGGCAGCAACCTGCCTTGGAAATGCAATTTCAAAGCAAATGGCCGGTGCCAAATGTATTCCATTGGCCACAAGGTTAGGTTGTTCATAATCCCCTCTTGAGAAGGATGACATGGGTAAATCGAATAGCGGGGCAAGGGGGCGTAAAATATCTTCAAAGGGTACAAACTCTCCCACAGGTAGCAAGTGGTGTTTTGCGTAGCGGTTATTGTGGAAATAGTGATATTGAGGGCCAGTGTCAGTGGGTTTGGTTTTGCCCAAAACCAGCAGGTTGTTCCACGCCTCTTCAGACTCCCAGTTGTAATTTACAATACCGGTTATCAAGCCCGAGTTGCTTTCATATGCTTTCTTGTCTAATTCCGCCAGGTAACCTGTCGCCATTAATTCGAGTTTTGGTACGGCGGCTTCCGGCCAAATTATTAAATCGCTTTGCCACAGTGGAGCCGTTAAATTGCGGTATTTCTCCATGGTGGGGCCATCTTGTTCAGGCACCCAGCGTAAGGATTGTGCGATATTTCCCTGAACCATGGCCACGTTGTAAGATTTGTCTCTAACTACCCATTCCACCTGCTTGAGCAGAAAACCGGAAACAAAACACACTGAGAACAGCAAACACGGGTAAATTACTCGCTTGTTGCGTTTTACAAGCGCCAACGACGTAGCAAGGGCAATCACTAATGCGGTGACGCCGGTTTCGCCGATAACTGGCATCCACCCCGCTAACAGGCTATCAGTTTGGGAATAGCCTAACGATAACCAAGGAAACCCTGTAAACATCCAACTTCTCAACCATTCTGCGACTACCCAGATAAACGGCAACGCGAGGGGCCACAACCTCGTCGGGAAATACCGTTTTGTTAGCCACATGGCGAATGCGGGGTAGAGTGCCAAATAACCACACAATATCAGCATGAGCAGCACAGAGAGCACAATAGGTAAACCGCCAAAATCTGCGATACTCACGTGTACCCAACTGATCCCGGCACCAAACCAACCTAAACCGAATAGCCAACTGGTAAGGAAAGGGCGCTGAGATGCGCGCAATTGCCGAATGGCTACCGCCATAGCGATGAGCGCTACTGGCCAGAGTGAGAAAGGGGCATAGGCGAAGGTAAGACTGGCACCGCTAAGCAGCGCCAATGAATGGGTGAGCCAGGCTTTCAAAGCTTTACTCCATGGCAGGAATGGTGACCTTTAACTGAACAAGCCTACGCTTGTCTGAGTTGGTTATCTTAAAGTGAATGTCATTGATAACAATTTCATCGTTGGTTTCTGGCATATGGCCAAATGCCTTAAGTACGATACCGCCGATGGTGTCAGCTTCTTCTTCACTGAATGAAGTTTTGAAAAAATCATTGAAATCATCTACAGCGGTAAGGGCTTTCACCGTAAACGTTGATTTGTTTAACGGTTTAATATCTTCAGTACCGTCGTCGTCGATGTCGTACTCATCTTCAATTTCACCTACGATGAGCTCGAGGATATCTTCGATGGTGACAAGCCCGGATACGCCGCCGTATTCATCGACAACAATGGCCATGTGATAACGCTGTTGTCGAAATTCTTTTAGCAGCACATCCACACGCTTGCTTTCCGGTACAATTACCGCAGGGCGGATAACGTCTTTAAGTTGAAACGTTTTTTCCGCGGAAAAGGCATAACCGAGAAGATCTTTTGCCAGTAATATTCCTTCGATGTGATCTTTGTCTTCGCTGATCACAGGAAAGCGAGAGTGAGCTGTATCCAGAATTTTAGGCAGAAATTCTTCCACGTTCTGTTCAATGTCAATGGTGGTCATTTGCGTCCTGGGGATCATAATATCCCTAACACGCATTTCATTGACACCAATAACACCTTCAATCATTTCTCTGGTTTGAGGGTCTATCAGTTCCCGTTGCTCGGCTTCAGTGATGACCTCTACCAGATCTTCTTTGCTTTTCGGCTCGCCGGAAAATGTCAGTCTTAATTTATCGAACCAACCTTTGCTCGTCGAACCGTTGGTAGAGTGAGGGTTATCTTCGCTCATATAGGGTCTTATTTATTCTCTGTCTGTTAAACGTTAAAGCTCTTGATACGGGTCGTCAATGCCTAATTGTGCCAAAATGTGTTTTTCGAGTGATTCCATCTCTTCCGCCTCTTGTTCTTCAATGTGGTCATATCCGAACAAGTGTAACAAGCCATGAATAATCATATGGGCAAAGTGATGTGTTGCTGTTTTGTTTTGTTCGTCGGCTTCGCGCAGAATAACAGGCACGCAGACAACCAGATCGCCCAATAAATTAAGGGGTACACCCGGAGGGCATTCAAAGGGAAATGACAACACATTGGTCGGTTTGTCTTTTTGACGGTAAGTCGCATTTAACAATTGAGACTCGTGGTTGTCGACATACCTAACCGTAAATTCTTTTTCCTTGGCCTGAAGCTCCGTCAGTACAGCATTCGCCCAGTTCTCGACTAGCGATGTCGAGGGCAGGCAGGTAGCCAGATTATCGGGTAAATCTTCAGCTACCTGTATATCAACCAATGCGGTCATGAGGGTTTGTTGTCTCCGCTGTCTGATGGGGCTTGGGCGGATTTTTCCAGTTCTGCGGCCGCGCGCTTTGCCTGACGAATTTTTTCCTGTTCACTGTCAAATTGTTCATAAGCCTGAACAATACGCGCTACCACTGGGTGACGTACTACGTCTTCAGCCTTGAAAAAGTTAAATGAAATATCCGGCACGTTTTCCAGTACTTCTATACAGTTTCTCAAGCCAGATCGCACTCCCCTGGGCAAATCTACCTGTGTGATGTCCCCGGTGATAACCGCTTTTGAATTAAAGCCAATACGGGTGAGAAACATTTTCATTTGCTCGGTGGTAGTGTTCTGACTTTCATCCAAAATGACAAAGGCGTCATTTAGTGTGCGACCTCGCATATAGGCTAAAGGCGCGACCTCAATGACGTTTCGCTCCATGAGTTTTTCCACTTTTTCAAAACCGAGCATTTCAAACAGTGCGTCGTAGAGTGGACGCAGGTACGGATCGACTTTTTGCGATAGATCACCAGGCAGAAACCCCAGTTTTTCACCGGCTTCTACCGCTGGGCGCGTAAGCAAAATACGGCGTACTTCCTGACGTTCCAGTGCATCAACGGCACAAGCTACGGCGAGATAAGTTTTACCGGTTCCGGCGGGTCCAATGCCAAATGTGATGTCGTGATTGATGACATTCGCTACATATTGCCCCTGATTGGGATTTCTCGGTTTTATCACGCCCCGCTTGGTGCGGATGTTTACTTCTTTACCGTAGGAGGCGGATTCAGATCTCTCCAAACAACTGGCTTCCTGAATGGCCAGGTGAACCTGGTCCGGTTCAAGTTGTGGTACCACTCCTTTCACAGGTTGCGTTTCGATGTACAACAACTTGAGTAGCTCGGTGGCGCCGTTGGCCTGCAAGGCGTCACCGAGCACCTTGAAGGCGTTATTCCGGTAACTGATTTCCACTCCTAAACGGCGCTCAATTTGCTTGATATTGTCATCAAACGGGCCGCAAAGACTGGATAAACGTTTATTGTCTGCAGGTTCTAAAATAACTTCGTTGCTTACCAGTGTACTCAAGTTGTGATATTCCTCGCTATGCTGTTACGGATGGGTCAAACTGACCCACACCTAATACATCAGGTATATTTTCCTGATGTTTTGCGGTTATAGATTGGGGCGAAATAGCAACACGCAACCCCATGTCTCTTTCTCTTCTTACTACGTCACCGCGAAGTGAATTAGAAAAGACATCTGTGATGGTAACATCAACGAATTCTCCAATCATGTCTGGGGAGCCTTCAAAGTTCACAACCCGGTTGTTTTCTGTACGACCAGACAGTTCCATAGGGTTTTTCTTTGACGGCCCCTCAACCAAAATGCGCTGCTCTGTTCCGAGCATGTTGCGGGCAATGCGCAGTGCTTGCTGGTTGATGCGCTGTTGAAGTAAATACAAGCGCTGCTTTTTAACTTCTTCACTGACGTCGTCCACGGCATCGGCGGCGGGTGTACCAGGGCGGGCACTGTAAATAAAACTGAAACTTAGATCATAGTCAACTGCCTGGATAAGGTCCATGGTGGCTTCAAAATCAGCGTCTGTTTCACCCGGGTAGCCGATAATAAAATCAGAAGACATACAAATATTCGGTCTTACTTTTTTTAGCTTGCGAATTTTCGACTTGTATTCCAGTGCAGTGTGGCCTCGCTTCATCATGTTTAAAATACGGTCAGAGCCGCTTTGCACGGGGAGATGAAGGTGATCTACCAGTTCGGGTATGTTAGCGTAAGCCGCAATGATGTCGTCGGTAAACTCAACGGGGTGAGACGTGGTGTATCGAATGCGGTCGATGCCATCGATAGCGGCAACGAGTTCAAGTAATTCGGAAAACCGGCAAATACTGCCGTCGTGATGCGCGCCGCGATACGCATTCACGTTTTGTCCCAGTAAGTTGACTTCGCGCACGCCTTGCTCTGCCAGTTGAGCAATTTCCAGAATGACGTCATCCAACGGCCGACTCACTTCTTCGCCGCGGGTGTAGGGCACTACGCAAAACGTACAATATTTTGAGCACCCCTCCATGATCGAAACAAATGCCGTTGGGCCTTCAGCACGGGGTTCCGGTAGACGGTCAAATTTTTCAATTTCGGGGAAACTTACATCCACAACTGATTTTGCACCGCCCTGTAGCTGGTTAATCATTTCAGGCAGGCGATGCAGTGTTTGTGGGCCAAAAATCAAGTCAACAAAGGGCGCGCGCTGGCGGATATGGTCGCCTTCCTGAGAGGCAACACAGCCACCTACACCGATGATAAGGTCGGGATTCTTTTGTTTTAGGTTTTTCCAACGGCCCAGTTGATGGAACACTTTTTCCTGTGCTTTTTCGCGGATCGAGCACGTGTTCAATAAGATCACGTCCGCGTCTTCTGCTTCCTGCGCAAGCGAATAACCGTGGGTCGAGTCGAGTAGGTCTGCCATTTTTTCCGAGTCGTACTCGTTCATTTGGCAACCCCAGGTTTTAATAAACAGCTTTTTGGTCATTTTCACGTCACGTTTTCAGGTAACCGGCATCATTAAGTGGTGTCTTCCCGCCTTTTAGGAAGAGACGTGCTGGCACCTATTTGCGTGCCGCTTGCGTCGAATACCGCCGGAAATGTTCAAAATAGCCGCGTATTTTACCTGCTGTGAGGCTATTTGCCCAGCAATTCGTAAAAACACTTTTACTGGGAAGCAGTACTTTTCATGCCGGTCTGATCTAACACAAGAGACTGACAAAGGCTTCATGGCAGTTAGTGATACTTTCAGTCATAATAATGGGTCTATGCAGGAGGGGTTATGTACGATTTTTGTATCAATGGCGGTGGTATGGTGGGCGCGTCACTGGCTCTGGGGTTGGTGCAACAGGGGTACCGCATCGCAATTATCGAAAGTGTGTTGCCATCCCCATTTTCTCCAGAACAACCCCCTGATTTGCGGGTTTCGGCCATTAGCGTCACGTCTGTGCAATTACTCAAACGACTGGGTGCATGGCCGTATATTGAAAATAGCCGCTTGCGCGAATACAGTGAACTTGCTGTTTGGGAGTCGCCTTCGATGGCAACGGAATTTGTCGCAGATGAGATTGGTGAGCCCTTGTTGGGGTATTTCGTGGAAAATCGATTGCTCCAACTCGGTTGTCACGAGGCCCTGGCTGGAACGGATGTGCATTGGATCATTGACGCTACACTCTCGGCCTATCAACTTGAAGAGTCCGGGGTGTCGGTTTCTTTGAGCAATGGTGATACGTTAGTTTGCCGCTACCTAATTGGTGCTGATGGTGCAAAAAGTCAGGTTAGGACGTTGGCGGATATTGGCGCGAGCGGCTGGCAATACGCCCAGCAGGCGTTGGGTATTACCGTTGCCTTGACCGCGCCGTGTGCCGCGCGCACGTGGCAGCAATTTTTCCCCACAGGTCCTCGTGCGTTGTTGCCAATGTATGAAAACTATGCCTCACTAATTTGGTACGACAAAGCTGACAGGATAAAGGCACTAAAGCAGTTAAAGCCCGCATCGCTCAAGCAAGCTATTTTAAATGACTTCCCACCGCTGCCGTCTGATTTTAATGTTATAGACAAAGCGGCGTTTGTACTGACCCGCTCCCACGCCAGTCAGTATGTACAGCCCGGCATTATTCTAATTGGTGATGCGGCACACACAATTAACCCGTTGGCGGGACAAGGGGTGAATCTTGGGTTTAAAGACGTGTCTGCACTGTTGGCGATTACCGAGTTGTTGGGACCGGATAAAGATGACTTCTACCTGCGTCTTCAACAAGCATACGAAGGACCCAGGAAAAGAGATAACGGATTGATGATGTCTGCAATGGATGGGTTTTACCTCTTGTTTAGTAATCAGATAGCCCCACTTAAATGGATGAGAAACGCGATGTTAAAGGGCGCTGATGTGGCAGGCCCGGTTAAACATCAAGTATTGAGATATGCCATGGGGATGAGCGAATGGAAGTTCTGATTTTATTAGGTGTACTTTTTCTGGCGCTGATTGTGATAGTACCCTTGATTGAACGTTCTAAAATGCGGGTTAGTTCGGAAACAGCGGGAAAAATAAGTCGCTGGATTTGGCCATTAATTATGATTTCGCTTGTTATTCAATTAATTAGAATGATGATGCAGGGTTAGTCAGCCCTGCAGAGCTCGGCCATGGTTTTATCTACCAGCATGGTAATGAGGCCAGTGTCGTTATTTAATAGTGCAAACGTCCGCAGCCCGACGAATTGACACTGTAGCCAGATAGATTGTTGTTTTGTATCACACTGTTCGCTTAACGCCTTTGTTGATTGCGCTTTAATTAACACTCGTTCAAAAGCGTTTCTAAGCGCATTCATACCTTTCACAATTGCCTCTTGTACGTCATCGTTGACATTTTCAATGTCTGCAATCGTTTTAACGAGTAGACACTGCCTCTGGTATTGCAGTTGTTCAGGCTTTGTCAGTGTCTCTATGAAGTAGCTGCGAAGTTCAGTGAGCGGTGCCTCAAGGTTTGCAATGGCAAGAAGTTGCGCTTCACTCGTCGCTACATAGTGCTCGATAACGCGTTTAAATAGCCCTTCTTTACTATTAAAACGGTGGTAAATGCTGCCCGGCCGCATATCAAGGGCCTGCTGGAGTTCCCGCATACCCACTGATGAATAGCCTTTTTGCCAAAACAGGCTGGTTGCTCTATCTACAACAATCTCGTCTGTATATTTCACTTTGGTATACCTTATTTCTTATTTTTTTGAACGATCGTTCAATTTTGGGTTGAACACACGTTCAAGTGGCCTTATTGTATTGATTATAGTCGGAAACGACAAGTGACCATGTCTTTTGAATATTCTACTTCTAATAGGAAAAGTTATGACAACATTTACTTTACATACCAAAGATACCGCTCCAGAAGATGCTAGACCGCTTTTGGATAAATCAGAAAAAGCCTTCGGCATGATCCCAAACCTTCACGCGGTTATGGCGGAGTCTCCACAATTGCTGGAAGGTTATCAAGTGCTTCATGAACTAGCACAGAAAACGGCGTTTGATGCCAACGAATTAACAGTGGTATGGCAAACAGTTAATGTTGAACACGCGTGTCACTACTGTGTGCCAGCCCACACCGCCATTGCCAAGAGCATGAAAGCAGACGATAAATTAATTGAAGAGTTGAGAAATGATGAGCCCCTGTCTGATCCTAAACTCAATGCATTGAAAAACGCAGTATTGTCTATAACCCGCAACAGAGGGCATTTTGACGATGACGCACAAAAAGCGTTTACCGATGCGGGTTACACGTCTCGGCACGTATTAGACATTATTTTGATTTTGGCGCAAAAAGTAATGAGTAACTACACTAACCACCTGGCAGACACACCAGTGGACGCACCTTTTGCCAAGTTTGAATGGTCGCCGAAGAACTAATCTGTGTGTGCTAGAGTGACCAGCTTGGCCACTCTAGTACTGCTACCAAATCCCTTTTTCAGTTTGCCCTTGAATCTCACAGTCACCAGTCCTGTAAGCCATATCATCGCCAGCCTTTAATTTGTTAAAGTAGTCTTTACTGATTGATACTATGGTAGGCGTCATCCACACAATAGCGATAATGTTAATCACTGACATTAAGCCCAATGCCATGTCTGCCATCGCCCACACAGTAGGTAATGCTGCAACAGAACCCCATAAAATCATGCCTAGGTAACCCACGGTATACACCAGCCGGCCGATTTTATTGTCGAGCTTGAACATGTGTAGATTACTTTCGCCATAGGCGTAGTTGGCAACCACAGAGGTAAAAGAAAAAAGACAAATGGCGGCAGAGACAAAATCCGTTCCACCGCTGCCGATGTGCTTATTCATGGCAGCTTGCGTCATACCGATACCTTCCATTTGGCCTGTGGCTTCACCGCCGGCCAACAAGATAATAAAGGCAGTGGCGGTACACAATATCATGGTATCCACAAATACCCCAAGCATCTGAATATAACCTTGCGAAACCGGGTGATTAGGTTGAGGCGCGGCACTTGCTGCGGCATGAGGCACGCTGCCCGAGCCCGCTTCATTTGAGTATAGTCCCCGTTGAATACCATTTTTTATTGCTGCGCCTAACATGCCTGCGCCGGCCTCTTCTAATCCGAAGGCTGACTTTATAATGCTCAACAGAACACCGGGAAGTTCAGAAATGTTAATCGCCACTATGAGCAGCGCTGCAATGACATAACCAATGGCCATAAATGGTACAATCCACTCTGCAAACCGGGCGATACCCCGTAAGCCGCCTACAACGATTAGTGCTGCCAGAGAGATGATGGCGATCCCAATATAGAGTGGGGGGAAGGCATAGGCATTGTTTAGGGCATCGGTGATGGTATTTGCTTGTACGGCGCTAAATACAAATCCATAACCGAAGAAGAGACACAAGGAAAAAGCAACGGCAAGCCAAGTTTTATTTAGCCCTTGCTTGATGTAGTACGCAGGGCCACCACGATATTCGCCATGATCATCTTTTACTTTGTATAACTGACCGAGCACACTTTCTGCGAAGCCTGTCGCCATTCCCAAAAATGCAATAACCCACATCCAGAATATAGCGCCGGCGCCGCCAAGTGAAATAGCTACCGCGACCCCGGCAAGGTTACCTGTTCCCACTCTGGCCGATAAACTCGTGCATAGAGCCTGGAAAGAACTGATACCTTCTTTAGTTGAAGATGTGCTGCCTTTCATGAGCGTAAACATGTGGCCAAAATGGACTAATTGAACAGCTCCTAATTTCCACGTGAACCAAAGACCGCAGCCTAACAACATGACGATAAGGATCTGACCGTCACCCCAAAGCACATTATTCACGGCCGATACGATATCGTTAATCACAGCTTTTCCTTCTCAACTTTTTGAATTATTTTTGAAAGCGAATGTTTGTATAGTATCAGATACGGTTCAGGGGAAAAGTCTTCAGACTGTTAAAGCTGCATATTTATTAAAAAAAATTGAATGAATTTGTGGGTTGGAGCCATAAAAAAAGCCAGTCAAAGACTGGCTTTCGTATATGGCTGGGGTAGCTGGACTCGAACCAACGGATGGCGGGATCAAAACCCGCTGCCTTACCAACTTGGCTATACCCCAAGTGATAACCGCGAAAACGCAATTATACTGAGAAAATGGCTGGGGTAGCTGGACTCGAACCAACGGATGGCGGGATCAAAACCCGCTGCCTTACCAACTTGGCTATACCCCAATTATGGTGCGGAAGGAGAGACTTGAACTCTCACGCCGTGAAGCACTGGAACCTAAATCCAGCGTGTCTACCAATTCCACCACTTCCGCGCAGCTAGACATACCTGAAAAAGAAAGAATGGTGGCTACGGCGAGATTCGAACTTGCGACCCCATCATTATGAGTGATGTGCTCTAACCAACTGAGCTACGTAGCCTCTTATTTCTTTTCCCTCTCAGGAAGTGGCGCGTATTATGCGTATATGACTCCTTACCGTCAACCCCTTTTTTACTAACTTTTTTTAAGTGCTTACAATGTGTACTGAATTGCGCGATATGACATCAAAATGACGAAAAAGACAACAGTTTACTATCCAGTTGTCGCCTGTTTACTCGCTGCTACTTTTGGTTCAGATAAAACATTCAGCGACAGGCTTTGACAAAATCTGGCGTTTACCGCTGAAAAATGACGCGCTTTTCGCTAATGTGAACAAGTGTTTTCTTTGTTCCTTACAGGAAGAATAAAAAATGTTGACTAAGGTTGCTTCTCCCTTTGTTAAAGTTGTAGAGCGTTATCTGCCCGATCCCTATATTTTTGTCTTGTTACTCACCTTGGTGGTGTTTGCGGCAGCAATGGGTATAGAAGGGCAATCGCCGATTCAGATCATCGAGTATTGGGGAAATGGTTTGTGGGGGCTGTTGAGTTTTTCGATGCAAATGTTGCTGGTGCTGGTGTCGGGTTACATGTTAGCCAGCACGCCGGTAGTGAAAATCGCGCTAAATCGCTTGGCAAGCCTGGCAAGTAGCGCACCGAAAGCCATTGTTTTAGTGTCAGTGGTATCGCTGGCGGCAAGCTGGCTTAACTGGGGCTTTGGTTTGGTGGTGGGGGCGCTGTTTGCCAAAGCATTGGCAAGACACGTTGAAGTGGATTACCGGTTACTCGTTGCCAGTGCTTACTCTGGTTTTGTGGTATGGCACGGTGGGTTAGCGGGTTCTGTGCCCTTAACTATTGCCACGCCAGGGCATTTTACGGCAGACCAAATAGGCGTGATAGCCACGTCCGAAACCATCTTTGCTGCGTTTAATCTGGTATTGGTGGCAATGTTGTTTGTTGCTGTTCCTTTGATTAATCGGTTAATGCTGCCAACCCGAGAGAAAAGCGTCATTGTTCCGGCATCTCGGTTAGAAGACGATAAACTTCCTGAAGTAGCAAACAAACGGCCAGCTGACAAACTGGAAAATAGTGTGCTGCTGGCACAACTCATCGGTTTGTCAGGTTTGGCGTATCTGGCGATGCATTTCTTCAAGGGGGGCTCGCTAAATCTCAATATTGTTAACGGGCTATTTATGTTTTTAGCAATTGTGCTTCACGGTACGCCCCGAGCTTTGCTTCACAGTTTACAGCAGGCGATAAAAGGCAGTGCAGGAATTGTTATTCAATTTCCCTTTTACGCTGGCATCATGGCGGTGATGGTGCAATCTGGCTTGGCGCACAGTATGTCGCAATGGCTTATTAGTTTCGCAAGTGCTGAGTCGCTGCCGGTTTGGAGTTTTATTAGTGCCGGTATTGTCAATGTCTTTGTACCATCGGGAGGCGGGCAATGGGCGGTACAGGCGCCTGTGGTTTTGCCTGCGGCACTAGCGTTGGGCGCAGATGTAAATCGAGTGGCGATGGGGGTGGCTTGGGGTGATGCGTGGACAAACCTCGTTCAACCTTTTTGGGCACTGCCAGTGTTGGCCATAGCCGGGTTGAAGGCCAAGGACATTATGGGTTTTTGTGTGGTTCAGCTAGTACTAACTGGGGTGATAATTGGGGGAGTGTTGTATTGGGTTTAAACAAAAACACCGCCTTAAGGCGGTGCTTTTTAAATACAATATTTACTACACATTAAAGCGGAAGTGAATGACATCGCCATCTTTTACGATGTAGTCTTTTCCTTCCAGACGCCATTTACCCGCGTCCTTTGCACCTTGTTCCCCACCAAATTCTACGAAATGGTCGTAACTCACCACTTCTGCACGTATGAAGCCTTTTTCAAAGTCGGTGTGAATTTTACCAGCTGCTTGAGGCGCCGTTGAACCTTCAGGGTAAGTCCAGGCGCGCACTTCTTTTACTCCAGCGGTAAAATACGTTTGCAAAGTAAGCAGGTTGTAGCCGGCGCGAATAACACGGTTCAGACCGGGTTCTTCCAACCCCATATCCTGCATGAACTCTTCCCGCTCGTCATCTTCCAGCTCTGCAATTTCGGCTTCTATTTCCGCGCATACCGCAACCACAACAGCGTTTTCACCTGCGGCAATTTCTTTTACTTGATCTAAATACGGATTGTTTTCAAAGCCGTCTTCGTTGACGTTAGCAACATACATAGTCGGTTTTAACGTCAGCATATTCATATAACTAATAGCGCCTATTTCTTCTTTGCTCAGTTCCAAAGAGCGAAGCAAGTTACCTTCATCTAAATGAGGTTTAATTTTTTCCAGTACTTTCAACTCGTACTTGGCATCGGCGTCACCGCCTTTGGCGCGTTTTGCTACGCGGTGAATGGCCTTTTCTGTGGTTTCTAAATCAGACAACGCCAACTCTGTGTTGATAACATCGATATCGTCTTTCGGGCTGACTTTTCCTGCAACATGAACAATGTTGTCATTTTCGAAACATCGTACAACGTGGCCAATGGCGTCGGTTTCGCGTATGTTTGCCAAGAATTTGTTGCCCAAACCTTCGCCTTTAGATGCACCTTCAACCAAGCCAGCAATATCCACAAATTCCATCGTAGTTGGAATTACCCGCTGAGGCTTAACGATTTCAGAGAGCTTGTCGAGACGCAAATCTGGCACCGGCACTACGCCAGTGTTTGGTTCAATGGTACAAAACGGGAAGTTAGCCGCTTCAATTCCGGCTTTGGTAAGTGCGTTGAACAGGGTAGATTTACCCACATTTGGCAGACCAACGATGCCACATTTAAAACCCATGTGCTGGACCCTTGTTAAGTTATTAGCCTTGAACGTCAGCTTTAAAACTATGCAGTCTGTTCTGGGCTTGCTTTAAATCGTTTTTAATTAAAATCTCGGTACACCGGACAGCTTCATCTATTGCGTCATCTATCGCGTGCTTTTCATTTGCCGGTGGCTTGCCAAGCACATGGCCAGTTACCCTGCTTTTATGACCAGGGTGACCGATGCCAATGCGCAAACGCAAGAAATCTTTGTTATTGCCCATTTTGGCGACAATGTCGCGAATGCCATTCTGACTGGAGCTTCCACCCACTTTGTATTTAGCGATACCGGGAGGCAAATCAAGCTCATCAAAAGCAACCAAGATATTCTCTACGGGAATGCGGTAGAAATTGGCAAATGCCGCAACCGCCTGACCGCTTTTGTTCATAAAAGTAGTGGGGTATAGCAGACGAATATCTTGAGTGCCTACAGTAATGCGACCAGTGAGACCAAAAAACTTACTTTCGGGCTTTAGGGGAGTGTTATATCGCGCCGCCAGTTCATTCAAGAACCAAGCGCCAGCGTTGTGCCTTGTGTGTTCGTATTCTGGGCCCGGATTTCCCAGGCCCACAATCAGACGAATATCTGATGACAAGCTGATTATTCCTCAGCTGCGTCTTCTTCGCCTTCTTCAGCGTCAGGTGCTTTAGGCGCAGGTTTAACAGTGACTACTGCTAGGTTATGTGTTTCGTCACCTTTCGCCAGTTCTACAGACGCAACGCCTGCAGGCAGGGCTAGATCAGACAGGTGAACGGTAGAATCCATTTCAACGGCAGCCATGTCTACTTCGATGAACTCAGGCAAGTCTTTAGGCAGACAAGTGATTTCAATTTCGTTTACGTGGTGTTCAGCAATACCGCCAGCTTTGATCGCTGCAGATTTTTCTTCGTTTACGAAGTGCAAAGGAACGCTTGTATGCAGTTCTTCACCAGCAATAACACGCTGGAAATCGATGTGAGTGATCTTAGGCTTATAAGGGTGGCGTTGCATATCTTTGACCAGCGCTTCGACTTTCTGACCGTCAATGTTTAAGGTCAGAACGTGAGAGTAAAACGCTTCGAAATCAGCGGCGTTGTTCACTTTGTTGTGATCAAGTGTCAACGCTACTGGTGCTTCTTCACCACCGTAAAGGATAGCAGGTACTTTATCTGCATGACGAAGGCGGCGGCTCGCACCTTTCCCCAGGTCAGTACGGATCACTGCATCCAGGTTGAAAATTGCTCCAGACATTAATATGTCTCCAATGTTTATAAGTTATATTCTGTGAGTTTTTGCGACCAAAACTCACGCGATACGGCGAATAAAAAGTGTTATTTGCCGGCCCGGAAATAAAAGGGCGGCGAATTCTACCACTGCGTGTAAGGATATACAAACCAGATTTACCAATTATTACCCGGCGTGCGTATTAAATAATGCTGACACCCGGTTTTTCGGTCACTTGGCTGCTATCGGAAGACAACACTTCCTTTACTTCGAAAACACTACCAAATTGTCTGGTTGTCATAATGTCATTGCGAACCGAGCCTGACAGTGTGAGGATCATGCCATTTTTCCGGTAAGCCTTGTCTATGCCCCGTAGTGTGTACTTTGCACCGTCGTTAGCAATAAAGCCTAAAAAGCCGCCTTCATGCTGCTGATAGATCAATTTGCCTGATATTGTCATTGTTGCCATGGATTTATCTCCGGCTTGTACCGATTGCTGTGTGCTGTCGGTGATAGTTTCTGGTGCAGAGTCAGCAGACTCTGAGCAAGCGACTAGACCAATAGTGACAAAGGTGAATAACGCTAAACTGAATTGATTCATAACGCCCTGACATGTAGCAAACTAAAACGCTATTGTGCCGCTAAAAAACTGAATGAACAATGAATAACACAGGAAACAAAATACAAGGAAAAAAAATCGCAGGAAAGCAGATACACCCGAAAAGTAATATGGCAGGTGTATCTGTTTGGCTTAGTATTCGAACATGGCGGAGATTGATTCTTCGTTACTAATGCGACGAATGGTTTCGGCCAGCATTTCGGACAAGGTTAATTGTTTTACCTTACCAATGGCTTGCATGTCTTTAGACAATGGAATGCTGTCAGTCACAATGATTTCATCAATCACTGATTCTTTTAGATTGGTTGGCGCGTTTCCGGAGAATATGGCATGGGTTGCATAAGCGTAGACGTTGCGTGCACCGTGATTTTTCAGTGCTTCAGCAGCCTTGGCAAGGGTACCTCCGGTATCAATCATGTCATCAACAATGATGCAGTCGCGATCAGTAACATCACCGATGATGTTCATTACCTGAGATACGTTGGCTTTTGGGCGGCGCTTATCAATGATGGCAAGGTCTGCGTCGTTGAGCAGTTTTGCCGTGGCCCGGGCTCTGACTACGCCACCGATGTCAGGTGAAACGACAATAGGGTCAGCGAAATCTCGTCGAACCATGTCTGCCAGAAGTATAGGCGTTCCAAACGCGTTATCAACAGGTACGTCAAAGAAGCCCTGAATTTGTTCTGCGTGCAGATCAATAGTAAGCACGCGGTCGACACCTACATTCGAAAGGAAATCAGCAACAACACGTGCTGTAATTGGTACCCGGGCTGAACGTACCCGACGGTCTTGTCTGGCATAACCAAAATAGGGAATGACAGCAGTAATTCTGCCTGCAGATGCGCGGCGTAACGCGTCGATCATCACGATCAGTTCCATCAGGTTGTCGTTGGTTGGTGCACAGGTAGACTGGATAATAAAAACGTCCGAGCCACGGACGTTTTCATGAATTTCTACGCTGATTTCACCGTCGCTAAAGCGACCAACACTGGCGTTACCTAATTTGGTATAAAGGCGTTCGGCAACCTTATGGGCAAGTTCGGGGACAGCATTGCCTGCAAAGAGCTTCATATCTGGCACAAGTGGTTCCTCAGTGCATTGATAATAGTGGTGGCTGGGGTAGCTGGACTCGAACCAACGAATGGCGGGATCAAAACCCGCTGCCTTACCAACTTGGCTATACCCCAAAATTTAGTTCATGTCCGATGCTTCGTTCACGCGTTCTAGCTTTTCTTGTAAAGGCGACGTATTTACACCTTTTGCAACAAACCCGTTCCAGTGTTCAGGTAAAATATTCACTACCTTTTGCGCTGAGGCTTCATTGTCAAACACGGCAAATACGCAGGCGCCTGTGCCCGTCATCCGCGACGGTGCGTAGTGTACCAACCACTGTAATAAATTTGCAACTTCAGGATGCATTTTACACACAATTGATTGGCAGTCATTTCGGGTGGAGTCAAAGGAATAGTCTTCCCATGCGATGGCGGGGGTGTCGCGAGGTAACGTCGGTTCGCTGAAAATATTCGCAGTACTCACGTGTACACCTGGATTGATAACGGCATACCATTTTTCTGGCAGTGCCACGGGAGAAATGGTTTCGCCAACTCCGCCTGCAAAGCCGGTAGCGCCATTGACAAACACGGGCACATCGGCACCAAGAGACAGCCCAAGGCGTGCCAGTGCTTGTGTGCTCAGCCCGCATTGCCACATTTTGTTGAGAACTACCAGGGTAGTCGCAGCGTTAGATGAGCCTCCGCCAATACCGCCTCCCATGGGTAACTGTTTTTTCAAAAAAATGTTTGCACCTTTGGCTACCTTGGCGTACTGCTGTAAGAGCCGGGCGGCTCTGACTACCAGGTTGTCTTCGTCTTTCACCCCAGTTAGAGAAGGAGACAGCGTAATCTTGCCACTGTCGTTAATTCTGAAGGCCAGTTCATCGCCTACATTTAACAATTGAAAAAGTGTTTGCAGTTGATGGTAGCCGTTTTCATAACGTCCTAGAATGTGAAGAAATAAATTGAGTTTTGCGGGGCTTGGCCACCACACTTGTTGAGGCATTACCGTATTGTCCACTGATTAATTTTAATTTTTAACATAGTAGTGCTGTGATGTGGCTGTGTCAGTGTCAACTGATGGGGTAACCACAAATCATCTATATTGCTGTATTGGTCGTAGTTTACCTGCCAAAAGCCACAGGCGGAACAACCTGGGCTCAGCGATGTCAGCAGTTGTTTGTCGTTTAAGCGATAGCTATCCTGTTCAAGGGGAAGGCCCTTTATCCAGTTTTGTAATTTGGCGATGGGGATGTCCCAGTTGGTAACCTGATAAATAAGCACTGACGGATCGGTATGAGTGTAGGTTTTGCCATCCGCTCGCAATGTGGCGATACCATCGCGGTATGCCATATGGGCCAGGGTGACCCCCAGAACATTTGACAATCTAAAATCAAAATCAGTGCCATCGGTTTTCCAGTTCAAATTCGCGCTTACCGCTTCTTGTTTGGTTCTGACTGCCATTTTTCCGCTTATCTGCCAATGGGTCACGTTCTTTAATTTCTCTAACTGCAAAGGGAGATCTACTGCGGTTTGCGGGCCGTCGGGGGCGATGGTACAGGCGCTCAACCCCACTGCGGCCGCAAACGTTAACACAATCCTGAAATTCATTATTAAGCATTCCCGATATTGAAACGGTGGCCAAACCGGTGATATTTGACGATTTCTTATGTGAACACAGTTTCAGGAACACTTTCAATCATTTTGGCTTTTTCGTACAATGCCGCTCCGACGATGCCAGCTTGAAAATGAATGACCTTTACTGCCCTCGGAATTAACCACAAAACAGCCCCAGTTGCACTACGCGAAAAGGTTGCTTTTACACCTGACTCTCTGGTGGGCGCGCTGGCGTCTTTAAAAGAGCAGGTTGGGGTGGAAGAATCCGTTATCGTGTCTACCTGCAATCGCACGGAAATTTATATTAACGGTGGGGAAGGCGCGGACACACTTTTCGCGTGGCTGGCAGATTTTCACAACGTGGCCAGAGAAGATATCGAACAAAACAGCTACCTTTATCAACACGATGATGTGGTGCGGCACGTGATGAGAGTAGCTAGCGGGCTGGATTCACTTATTTTAGGCGAGCCTCAGATACTGGGGCAGGTAAAGCAAGCCTTTAGTGACGCCAAACATTCAGGTACCGTGGGCACTGAGTTTGAACGGCTGTTTCAACACACTTTTTCCGTAGCTAAAAAAGTGCGGACAGAAACAGAAATCGGCGCGAATGCCGTATCTGTGGCATTCGCAGCTGTTCAATTGGCCAAACATATTTTTAGTGCATTACCAAAGCGTTCGGTATTGTTGGTAGGGGCTGGGGAAACCATTGAGTTGGTTGCCCAACACTTAAAAGAACAGGGTGTGCAGCGGCTTGCTGTGGCGAATAGAACCGTGGCAAGAGCCGAAGCGCTGGCGCGAAGCTTAAATGCTGAGGTGTTAACCCTTTCTCAGTTGCCCGAACATTTGAAAGATTTTGATATTGTCATTAGTTCAACGGCCAGTCAGTTGCCGTTAATTGGCAAGGGGATGGTAGAGAAAGCACTAAAGCAACGTCGCAACATGCCTGTTTTTTTAGTGGATCTTGCCGTACCCCGTGACATTGAGTCCCAGGTAAACGAACTGAGTGACGCTTACCTGTACACGGTTGATGATTTGCAACATATTGTAAAGCAGAATCTCGCATCGCGCGAAGTTGCTGCCCGGGAAGCTGAACAGATGATTGCCGAGCAAGTCACGCAGTTTTCAAGCTGGAAAAAGTCTCAGCAAACCATAGATTTAGTGCGACAGTACAGACAAAAAGGCATGCAATCCCGGGATGAACTTCTCGCCAGAGCCATGCATCAATTGGCGGACGGTCGCGCTGCCGATGAGGTAGTGAAAGAGCTTTCTTACAAGCTGACTAACGCGTTAATGCATGGTCCTACACGGGTGTTGCGGGAAGCTGCACAAAAAAATGACGTTGCATTGACTCAATGGTTGGGTGATGCAATGGATCTTGCGCCCCCAAAGCAAGAAAAATAAGGTAAAAAATATGAAAGAGTCAGTAGTCAGAAAGCTCGAACACCTGGTAGAACGCTTTGACGAAGTGCAAGCCCTGTTGGGTGACCCTGGAACCATTTCTAATCAGGACAAGTTTCGAGCACTGTCAAAAGAATTCAGTCAGCTAGAAAACGTAGTAAAAGGGTTCAATGCGTACCAACAGGCCGAGGAAAACCTTTCCTCGGCAGAAGAAATGCTTGAAGAAGACGATGCTGAAATGCGGGAAATGGCGCAGGAAGAGATCAAGCAAGCGAAATTAGATTTAGCGCGGCTGGAAGACGAGCTACAAATTTTGTTATTGCCCAAAGATCCCAATGACGATCACAACTGCTTTTTAGAAATACGCGCTGGCGCAGGCGGTGACGAAGCGGCTATCTTCGCTGGCGATCTGTTTAGAATGTACAGCAGGTATGCGGAAACCCAGGGTTGGCGCGTGGAAATCGTTAGCCAGAACGAGGGAGAACACGGCGGTTTTAAAGAAATTATTGCCCACCTTTCCGGCGATGGTGTGTACGGTGTAATGAAATTTGAATCCGGGGGACATCGGGTTCAACGGGTTCCCGAAACGGAATCTCAAGGGCGCATTCATACCTCTGCCTGTACCGTTGCCGTGTTGCCGGAAATCCCGGAATCAGAAGCCATTGAAATAAATTCGGCAGATTTGCGGGTTGACACTTTTCGCGCTTCCGGCGCTGGAGGGCAGCACGTTAACAAAACTGATTCTGCCATTCGTATTACTCACTTACCCACAGGTCTGGTGGTAGAGTGCCAGGACGAGCGTTCACAGCACAAAAACAGAGCAAAAGCAATGTCGGTTCTGCAAGCGCGACTAAACCAAATGGAAGAGGAAAAGCGTGCTGCAGAGGAAGCTTCTACGCGAAGAAATCTAGTGGGGAGTGGCGATAGATCTGAGCGAATTCGCACTTATAACTTTCCCCAGGGCAGGGTAACGGATCACCGGATAAACCTGACGCTTTACCGGTTAGACGAAGTGATAGAAGGCGACCTTGCTGCTATGCTCGACCCTATACGGCAGGAACATCAGGCAGACTTACTTGCGTCGCTGGCAGACGAGTAATGTCACCTACGATTGCCCACGCGCTTGCGTGGGCGAAAAGCATCTTAGCTAGCGCCGGCAGCGACTCTCCCTCAACTGATGCCAGGCTTTTACTTGCTCATGTGTTAGGCAAAGATCAAACATATCTGTATACCTGGGCAGATAAAATCCTGTCAGATCGTACTTATGTGGACTTTCAGCATCTCGTCAACGCCCGGCAGCAGGGCGAACCGGTTGCGTATTTGTTGGGCTATCGGGACTTTTGGACGTTGCGGCTGGCGGTAAACCCAAGCACGCTCATTCCTCGGCCGGAAACAGAATTGTTGGTTGAACACGCGTTAGGGCGGTTGTCGGAAGATGCGTCCAGTCTGTGTGATTTAGGCACGGGGACAGGCGCCGTCGCCCTGGCTCTGGCCAGCGAACGGCCTGATATTTCCGTTACTGGCGTAGACAAAGTCGCTGGCGCAGTTCAACTGGCCAGGCAAAACGCAATTGTGAACCAGCTTATCAACGTACAGTTTTTGCAAAGCGATTGGTTCGGTGCCCTTGGCAATTCCCAATTTAATTTGATTGTGAGCAATCCGCCATATGTTGAGGAAGGCAGTCCTTATTTAGAAGAAGGGGACGTGCGGTTTGAACCGCGCTCAGCACTGATTTCCGGCAAAGATGGACTTGAGGATATCAGGCATATTATCGGTGCAGCTATCCCCTACTTGCAGGCTAAAGGCTGGCTGTTGCTTGAGCATGGTTATCAGCAAGGAAAAGCCATTCGCGGACTCTTTGCTCACTACGGCTATACTGCGGTAGAAACGGTTCAGGATTATGCGGGATTAGACAGGGTGACGATGGGACAACGCAATACTTGCGAATAGGCACACTTTGCGTATGCTTTTACTGTTAACAGGATCACGGATAGTAATTAATGAGCGATGACTTTTTGTTTGCGGATGACGATGGTGAGGAAGAACTGTCGGTAGTGGGTACGTGGAAAGTACTCATAGTAGATGATGAACCGGAAGTTCATACGGTCACCAGGCTGGCGTTAGGGGATTTTGTCCTCGATGATAAACGCCTCGATTTTGTCAGTGTGTATACCGGAGAGGAAGCCAAAGCTTATTTTCGTCAACATCGTGATGTGGCAGTGGTGCTGCTCGATGTTGTTATGGAAACAGATAATGCCGGCCTGGAGGTTGCCGAGTATATTCGCAATGAACTGGATAATCACTTCACCCGCATTATTCTGAGAACCGGGCAGCCAGGTCAGGCTCCTGAGCGAAGCGTCATTGTTAATTACGATATCAACGACTACAAATCCAAAACGGAATTAACTGCGCAAAAACTATTTACTGCGATGATTTCCTCTCTGCGTTCCTATCGCGATATCGTTGTTATTGAGGAAAGTCGGGCAGGGCTTGAAAAAATCATAGATGCGTCGGCAGATTTATTCACATCCCGCTCTTTGGAAAAATTCATGCAGGGCCTTATACAGCAGCTTTCCTCGATCATGGGGTTTTCCAAAGATGCCGCATACATCACCAATGCTGTTGCCGTTTCCCGCCCCCTGAAAACGGATGCGGCTGAGGACGAATTATTCGTGTTCGCCGGAAACGGCGAATATGCAGGCTATGAAGGGCAACAGTTAAAAGAAAGTATATCCGCCGATGTGTATGAACTGTGTATTAAAGCACTCAATGAAAAACGCATTATTTTTGGCGATGACTATGTGGTAGCGTATTGTTACAGCAAACACCACAAAGGCTCAGTACTGTATTTGTCGGGCGTGCCAAGACGCCTTAATGCCAACAGTATGCATATGCTTAAACTCTTTTCTGATAATGTGCAATTGGCCTTTGAAAACGTGTTGATAACCCAGGACGTTGAAAGTACGCAACGGGAAATAATTGAGCGATTGGGGCGAGCAATGGACAGCGATACTCAAACCAGTCGACATATTCAACGAATGGTCGAAATGGCCGATTTGCTGGGTCGTTATGCCGGTTTGTCTGAAACGGAGGTTTACACGCTCAGGATGGCCATTCCTCTTCATGATGTGGGTAATACCAATGTCTCTTCTCAGATCCTGATGAAAACTGATGAGCTGTCTGAAGATGAGCGCTTTGCTATCCGCCAACATGCGGAATTTGGCTATCAAATTTTAAAAGACTCCGACAGCCCAACTATCCAACTGGCGTCAATACTGGCTAAAGAACATCACGAGCGCTGGGACGGAAAAGGGTATCCCGCTGGGTTACAAGGCGAAGCCATAAAGCTTGAAAGTCGCATAGCTGCCCTTGTTGATGTATTTGATGCGTTGCGTAACCAGCGTCCGTACAAACCGGCGTGGTCACTTGAAAAGACGTTGAAAACCCTCACCGGCGAGAGTGGCAGACATTTTGACCCCAATCTCGTTAAACTACTGGTGGAAAACGCGCCCCGATTCGACGCTATTCAACAATGTTTGTCAGATAAATTTGTCGCAAATAAGGAAAACTAAATGTATATGATGGCCAAGCATATTCACCTCACTGCCGTGGCTTTGAGCGTGTTTCTTTTTGTACTGCGATTTCTTTGGTCACAATACAACAGTGCAGTATTGCAAAAGACGTGGGCTAAAGTCTTACCCCACGTAATAGATACTGTACTGTTGGCAAGTGCTATTTGGCTGTGTGTTTTATTGAGTCAATATCCGCTTCTTCAGGGCTGGCTCACATTCAAGCTGGTAGGGCTTATTGTGTATATCTTTCTCGGCTTAGTCGCCTTAAAGCTGGGGCGTAACACGGCGGTAAAATGGGCCGCTTTTGTCGGTGCGCTTGTCTGCCTGGCAGCCATTGCTCATGTAGCTGTGACTAAGCAACCTTTGTTTTTGTAGATTTGGAACAACTTTATGACTCACTCCAAACATGAAATTTCCTTTGGAAATATCACTGTTAACAACAACAAACCTTTTGTATTGTTTGGCGGAATGAATGTACTGGAATCCCGCGATTTGGCGATGAAAATTGCTGAACACTATAAGGAGGTGACCAGTAAACTCAATATTCCTTATGTATTTAAAGCGTCTTTTGACAAAGCAAACCGTTCGTCTGTTAATTCTTATCGAGGGCCTGGCCTGGAAGAGGGGTTGCGGATTTTTGAGGAGATAAAACGCACCTTTGATGTGCCTTTAATTACTGATGTTCATGAACCCCATCAGGCCGCACCTGTTGCCGAAGTGGTTGATGTGATCCAATTGCCGGCGTTTCTCGCCCGGCAGACCGATTTAGTTGTTGCAATGGCAGAAACCGGTGCAGTGATAAACGTTAAGAAGCCCCAGTTTCTTGCTCCCCACGAAATGCGGCACATTATTGGTAAGCTGAACGAAGCCGGCAACGATAAAGTCATTCTTTGCGAGCGAGGGAGTTGTTTTGGATACAATAATCTTGTGGTAGACATGTTGGGCATGGATGCGATGAAGGCATACGCCCCGGTAATTTTCGATGCAACACATGCGTTGCAAATGCCTGGTGGTCGTGCAACCTCTGCGGATGGCAGAAGAGCACAAGCTGCGCAGTTAGCGCGAAGTGGTATGGCATTGGGGTTAGCGGGGTTGTTTATTGAGGCACATCCAAACCCGGATGAGGCGAAATGCGATGGGCCATGTGCATTGCCGTTGTCTAAACTTGAGCCGTATTTACAACAAATGAAAGCGTTGGATGAATTGATTAAGGGGTTTGCGCTACTCGATACAAGCGCGAACTAACAGGACGCTGATGGCGATTGCCAGCCCTGGAAGTGGGCTGGCAGTCGTATCAGGTGTGGATATAGGTTATTCAGATTTTTCTGAAGACACCTCTTCTTGTTGCTCTTTTTCATTCATGGCGAGCAACTGTTTAGCAATGGCTTGTTGGGTTTCAGAAGTTAGAATACTGGTTACCTGCTCCTGTACGTTAACGGTAAGACTGCTTAGGTCAATAGCGTCAATTACCGGTGTAATGGTAACTTCTGAAGAAAGTTCTTCAGAGATAGTTGGATACGCAGTAGTTGATGCCAGGATGATGGCCATTTGGCCAATAAATTTTTTGAATTTAGTCATTTCACACCTAATATAAATAATTTAACATTAATTAACAATTAGTGCGCTTTTTTTACAAATGAAGTTGATAACTTCTTGAAAATAAGTGCTCTAATTTGAAAGCGAGTGAATAGTAAACAGTTTTTCACTATACTTAAACCGAATAAAATTGTCGCATTTGCATTAGAAAAACTAATGGAGAGTTAATTTGTCTGTCATCTTCTTACGGAGTGTTTGTGCACCGACGTCTACCCCCGCTAAACGCCCTGAAGGCCTTTGAAGCCGCTGCGCGTCATTTGAGCTTCACCAAAGCTGCAGATGAACTGTTTGTAACCCAAGCGGCGGTAAGTCATCAGATCAAAGCGCTGGAAGAATTCTTATCAATGAAATTGTTCTTGAGACGAAACCGCACCTTGTTGTTAACGGAAGAAGGTCAGGCGTACTTTCTGGAACTGAAGGACATATTTAAAAGCTTGCAGGAAGCCACTGAGCGACTTTTGGCAAAAGGCAGTAAAGGCGCTGTGACAGTTGCCATGCCCCCCAGTTTTGCCAGCCAGTGGTTGGTGCCAAGGATCAGTAAGTTTAGTGCCGTTCACCCCGATATTGACGTTCGAATTAAAGCCGTGGATTTTGATGAAGGTTTTCTTGCCGATGATGTCGATGTTGCGATTTACTACGGGAAGGGGCGATGGAACGGGCTTAAAGCCGATAAGTTGCATACTGAGTATTTAACGCCCCTATGCTCGCCACTATTGTTCGGTGGGCCTAAACCATTGCAAAAGCTCAGTGATCTGAGACACCATGTGTTACTCCACGATATGAGTCGGGACGCCTGGAAAAACTGGCTCAAAAGCGTGGGGGTATTTGGTGTAAATGTCAATCAAGGCCCGGTGTTCAGCCATTCCATGCTGGTATTGCAAGCTGCTGCACTAGGGCAGGGAATTGCATTGGGTAATACAATTTTAGCTCGTCCAGAGTTAGATGCCGGCCGGTTAATAATGCCTTTTGAAGAAAAAGTAGCCAGTCGGGACGCCTTTTATCTGGTTTGTGATGAAGCTCAGGCAGATTTGGGTAAAATTGCCGCTTTCAGAACCTGGATCCTCGCCCAGGTTGAAGAGGAACAATATGACGTTTAGTACCCACATTGATAGGGCTGACAACGAAAAGGCGGTGTTCATTTTTGGTCATGGTGCCGGCGCGGGAATGGCGTCAGGCTTTATGCGGGATATGGCGAGGCTGTTGTGCGACCGGGAAATTACTGTCGTTCGCTTCAATTTTCCGTATATGCAAACCATGGTTGAGTCGGGTAAACGCAGGCCACCTGATAAAATTGACAAGATGGAAGCCCATTTTTTGACCTTGACGGAATCCGTTTCACAATCGACATCAGCCCCTGTATATATTGGTGGGAAGTCCATGGGAGGGCGTGTATCTACACTTGTGCTTGAAAGCGCTGGAGCTGACGGTGCTATTGTATTTGGCTACCCGTTTCATCCGCCAGGGAAAGCAACCAAACTGCGTACAGCACATCTTGAAACTATCAATAAACCGGTTTGTATTATTCAGGGAGAGCGAGACACTTTTGGCACGCAAGAGGAAGTTGAGGGATATTGCTTGTCCGATAAGGTAACATTGCATTTTATGCCCGATGGCGATCACAGTCTGAAACCTCGCAAAGCGAGCGGTTATCACTTAAGTGAACACTTAGTTGCCGCCGCTGATCACGCACTATCATTTATTAACAGGCATCTATCATGCTAAGACCTTTTTTACTTATCGGTGCAATTACAGCGCTGACGTCTGTGATTTTTGGCGCGTTTGGTGCCCATGCATTAAAAGGTATTCTGTCGGCAAGCCAGTTGACGGCTTATCATACCGCGGTAGATTATCAATTTTATCACGCGCTGGCGCTACTTGGCTTACCAGCGTTACAGCAATACGTGAATGTAAAGTTGCTAAAAATCACCGGGCTGTGTTTTGTCCTCGGCACTGTTTTGTTCAGTGGTAGCATTTACCTTCTCACGCTACTGGAATGGGGTTTCGTTGGGCCGTTAACACCTCTTGGCGGCGCTTGTTTTATGTTTGGCTGGGGCAGCTTGATCTTCGGCATTGCCAAGGGGCGATACGGTGAATAGTTTGTTGATTTATTGCCGGGCAGGTTACGAGTCGGATACGGCAAATGAAATGAATTCGCTCTCGGTTTCATTGTCTATTTTCGGCTATCCAGAATTCACGCCTGAGCAGGGTTTTATACTGTTTCACTTTTACGGGCAGGGTGACGCTGACAGAATGGGACAGCGATTGGCCGTGTCTGAGACTATTTTTGCTCGTCAGATTGTCGTTGTGACCGCGTATCTACAGGAGCTTGACAAAGGCAATCGCTTGGGCCCGGTATTAAACGCTCTTGCCGAGGCCGATTCTGAGGAGTGGAAAAACACATTGTTGTTTGTCGAACATGCCGACACTGAACGCGGTAAGGCGTTGGCCAAGTTTTGTCGAAAATTTACTGTGCCGTTGCGCCAGGGTCTGCGCAAGCAGGGCAGGTTGACCTATAAAGAAAGGGATGATGGCCGGGCGTTACACGTTTTTTTCACCGATTATGACCATTGTTATGTGGGTCATTCGTATCCCGATTGCCGCAGTCCATTTGCGCTGGGAATTTGCCGATTGAAATTTCCACCCAAAGCACCTAGCCGTTCTACGTTAAAGTTAGAAGAAGCCATTTTGACAATGTTGGATGACGATGATCGCGCCTCTATTTTTCGAGAGGGTGCCAGGGCCGTTGATTTGGGAGCGTGTCCGGGAGGTTGGACTTATCAACTGGTTGCCAGGGATATGACCGTAGAGGCAATCGATAATGGCACTATTGATGAATCTCTAATGGCCACGGGCTTGGTGGATCACTACGCGGAAGACGGTTTTACCTATAAGCCGAAATTTGGCCGTGTAGATTTGCTGGTGTGTGATATGATAGAGCGCCCGGATAGAGTAGCGGTGCTAATGAGTGAATGGCTTGAAAAAGGCTGGGCGGATCATGCTATTTTCAACCTGAAGTTGCCCATGAAAAAACGCTACGACACCGTAACAGCTGCTATCGGGGAAATAACAGCGCGATTAGGTAAAAAGGCAAAGGACTACCAGTTAAATGTCCGGCACCTGTACCACAATCGCGACGAGGTTACCGTTACTGTCATAAAAGGTTAATTTTGCTTTTGTGATGGTAACTCTATGTTTATAAACATAAAAGCATTGGCTTGGCGCGAAATTGCTGAATAAGTTTTAGACTTTTTTCGCAAAGGACTATAAATCTGGTATTGAAATCCTTTATAATCCGGCCGTTTTTTTACTCTGAACCAACGAAAGTGAACTAATGTCAGAATTATCTCATTACAGAAACATTGGTATTTTTGCCCACGTAGACGCGGGCAAAACGACCACCACAGAACGTATCTTGAAGCTAACTGGTCGAATTCATAAGATTGGTGATACTCATGATGGGTCAACCACTACTGACTTTATGGAACAGGAAGCTGAGCGTGGTATTACCATCCAGTCAGCGGCGACGACCTGTTTCTGGAAAGATCACCGCATGAACATCATCGATACCCCAGGGCACGTTGACTTTACAGTTGAAGTATATCGTTCACTGAAAGTACTCGACGGCGGTATTGGTGTATTCTGTGGTTCTGGCGGCGTTGAGCCTCAGTCTGAAACCAACTGGCGCTATGCGAACGAATCAGAAGTTGCTCGTGTAATCTTCGTTAATAAGCTGGACCGCATGGGTGCAGATTTTTACCGTGTTGTCGGCCAGGTCAAGAAAGTTCTTGCGGCTAATCCACTGGTGATGACGTTGCCAATCGGTATTGAAGACGAATTTAAAGGCGTTGTTAACCTGCTCGATATGAAAGCGTACATCTGGGATGACTCTGGCTTGCCAGAAAACTACGAAGTGGTAGACATTCCTGAAGATATGGTTGAAAAAGCGAACGAATACCGTGAACAACTTATCGAAACTGCCGTTGAGCAAGATGACGACCTGATGATGGCTTACATGGAAGGTGAAGAGCCTTCTCTAGAAGACATCAAGCGTTGTATCCGCAAGGGTACTCGTGACTTGGCATTTTTCCCAACGTACTGCGGTTCTGCGTATAAGAACAAAGGTATTCAGTTGGTACTGGACGCGGTTGTAGACTTCCTGCCTTCTCCCACTGAAGTTGATCCACAGGATTTGACTGACGAAGAGACCGGTGAGCCTACCGGTGAAGTAGCAACAGTATCTGTTGACGAGCCGTTCCGTGCCCTGGCGTTCAAGATTATGGACGACCGTTTTGGTGCATTGACGTTTATCCGTATTTATTCTGGTAAACTGAATAAGGGTGACACCATCTTAAACGCTGCTACTGGTAAGACTGAGCGTATCGGCCGTATGGTTGAGATGCACGCTGACGAACGTACAGAACTGACATCTGCACAAGCCGGTGACATTCTTGCCGTCGTAGGTATGAAGAACGTGCAAACTGGGCACACGCTGTGTGATCCTAAGCACCCTTGTACACTTGAGCCGATGATCTTCCCTGAGCCAGTAATTTCTATTGCTGTTAAGCCTAAAGATAAAGGCGCGAACGAGAAGATGTCTATTGCTATCGGTAAACTGGTTGCAGAAGATCCTTCGTTCCAGGTTGAAACTGATGAAGATTCTGGCGAAACCATCCTCAAAGGTATGGGTGAACTTCACCTAGACATCAAAGTAGACATCCTCAAGCGTACTTACGGCGTTGAGTTGGAAGTAGGTCAACCTCAGGTTGCTTATCGCGAAACTATCACTCAAGCGGTTGAAGATAGCTACACGCATAAGAAGCAGTCTGGTGGTTCTGGTCAGTTCGGTAAAATTGATTACCGCATCCGTCCGGGCGAAACTAATTCCGGCTTTAAGTTCGAATCTACGGTTGTGGGTGGTAACGTACCTAAAGAATTCTTCCCTGCCATCGAAAAAGGCTTTAAGTCTATGATGGAAGAAGGCCCATTAGCTGGCTACCCAGTACTGGACGTTGAAGTTGAACTTTACGATGGTTCTTACCACGCAGTTGACTCCTCTGCCATTGCGTTCGAAATTGCAGCAAAAGGTGCATTCCGTCAGTCAATGCCAAAAGCCGGTCCTCAATTACTTGAGCCGGTAATGAAAGTTGACGTGTTCAGCCCTGAAGACAACGTTGGTGACGTAATTGGTGACCTTAACCGTCGTCGTGGTATGATCAAAGACCAGGAAGCTGGCGCAACAGGCGTTCGCATCAAGGCAGATGTACCTCTGTCTGAAATGTTCGGTTACATCGGACACTTGCGTACTATCACGTCAGGTCGTGGTCAGTTCTCAATGGAATTCAGTCACTACGCTGCATGTCCTAACAACGTAGCTGAGAAAGTAATGGAAGAAGCAAAAGCGCGTAAAAACGCTAAGTAATTCATTACTTGCTAAATAATAAAAACCCGCCAACTGGCGGGTTTTTTGTTTTCGAGGCTAGACAAAAAAGCGTAAGCCTTTACTCTGGCAAAATTGGGTTCTCCCCACTGCTTGGATAGTAACTATCGTGGATTCTTCTACTATTAATGTCAGTGTATGCTCTATGGCGAACTTCAAGGTCAGTAGCATTAAGCCTGAATGAAATAGTGCCCAAGAAAAAGCTGCCAGGTTTTACCGGCGCCCTCTGTATAAGCATCCGCATAGCTAACTTTTTTAATATCGCCCATCATCGCCACGTCAATTTCTACAAACCGGCATTTTGCGTCAACTGTTGCGGCTTCAATAGCGCCGAAGATATTTTCAGCTTGCTGTATGGAGTGGTCTAATGGCTGATTGGGGTTAGCGATACGCTTAGGGCCCCATATACCTCGGTGGGGTATGCCTATAAAATCTGCTTTGTTTTGGTGCATTTGGGGCACTTTTAAATGGTCGAGTGCGAGGCAATCAGCCCTACTGAAAGGGCCAGTATCATTTTAGGTATGTTCATAATTATCCCGTTATAAAGTAAATGTGAAACGACGTGGTGTTGCTTTTGTACTGGTTAATTTGCGAGTGTTACCGGCTTTCGCTTTTGCTTATCTTGCAAATATTGGATAAGGAATTTAGGTTCATCAGTTTGAATAATGGTGGCACCATGTTCTATCCAGAAATCAAACACCTGCGCCGGGTATTTAAGGCCCAGGATATCGTGACGACCGCCATTCCATTGCAGGGCATCTAAGCGTCCCCGTAGTGCATCGATGTACAGGGTGTTCATCCACAAGTGGCTGTTAAACTGTTGGTTAAGGGCGCGGGTTTTAGATGAAAAAAGAATACCGCCGTCTTTGGTCAAGTAGCTGCCATCGTCATAGTCCGGTATACCCACCACCATCTCAACGGCAGAGGGGCTTAGCTGCGTATAAGTCGCTTTTATATCGTCAAATGACGAGATTTTTTTGTCCCGTAGCATGGGCATAAAATCTACAGTAAAGGGCAGGGAGGCCATAAGCTTCTCAATCGCCTTTCGCTGTTCGGGCGAGTCTGCTTTTCCTTTCAATATTATGTGGTCTAACACGCCCATCTTATGGGCAATCGTCAGGGTTTCGCTTAATTCGCTTAGCGCGAGTTTTGGGTCAAGATTTACCATAATATTGCCCCGAACAAGCTCATAGACTTGTTCAAGGGTAGGTATCTGGTGTGCCGTCACTTCGCCGGTGACTTCAGTTATCAGGCGCAATTGTTGCACTTGCTGATAAGTGAGTTCGGCAATTTTTCCCGTGCCATTAGTGGTGCGATCAACAGTGGCATCGTGCAAAATAACAAACCGGCCGTCTTTGGTGGCTCTAACATCCAGCTCAACCATATCCACACCTAACTCAATGGCATATTCAATGGCCGGCAGCGAATTTTCTGGCAGTACAATCTGGCCATCTTCCATAAAGGCCGCACGGTGCGCAACAACAAAAATGTAGTCTTCAGACGGGGAATGCCACTGGGTTAAAATTGTTTCTATGTTATTGGCAGATGCCGGGTTAAAAACGTGTAGAACGATGAAAAATATAACAGTGCGTAGCTTGAACATAATGCTTGGTATTTCCTTATCAGCGAGTGAATAGCACAACAAAAAAAAGCGGTGTCTGGGCACCGCCGTGGCTATCAGAAACGGTAAGCTGCGCCTACCCAGAACGATTTTCCATAATCCCGGGTCCAGTGAATGCGACCGGAGTTTAACAGTTGATGCTCTGCTTCATCAGACAAATTACGTCCTTCGAAAGAAACGTTAATCCCGTTTTGAAATTTGTACCTCACCCGTAAGTCGACAAATGTTTGGTTGTCGATAAACTCGTCATAACTGGGAGACGACGCACTAGAAGATACTTGGCGCTTGCCCTTGTAGCGTAGCGCAACGCGGATATCGAACCGAGATGGTGTCCAAAATACACTTAAGTTGGCGATGTCTTTGGGTTGGTGAATTTGTCCATACAATTCACGTTTGCTGTCATCTGACGTTTCAATAGCGAAATCACTGGTAATATGAGAATAGTTGAGCGATATGCCCACGTCGTCGAGTTGCTCACTTAACCCGCCAAAGCTATTTATGAGCATACCCGCTTCAATACCTTTTAATGCAGTGCTGGTAGCGTTAGTCGGTTGAGTAGTGTTTTGCGTATACTCAAGCCCATCGATAGTCACGCTTTCTGTGGTTCTGCGGTTGTAGATTTCGTTATCAATTTTTTTGTAAAACAGGCCTGCAGACATGGCAATGCCGGCTTTGGGATAGGAATAATCAAAGGCCAGGTCGATATTCTGTGCTTCCCGTGGTTTAAGGTTAGTGTTGCCCGAACTAATAGAAATACTTTGATTCGTATCATCAATGTTGCGACTACCGCGTACGGCGAGATCACCGTATTCCGCTCTGCCCAAAGTTTCACTGTATGCTGCCCGGAGCTTTGCCCGATCACTTAACTGATAATTGGCCGTAAGGGATGGGAGCAGGTGGTTGTAAGAACCCGATTGAGTTCGCAACACATAGTCAGGCGTTGTGGGGTCGTCATCACTTAAGCGCTGACCGCCCGTTGAATCAACATCAGTACTCTCGTAGCGAAGGCCGCCAAGTAGAGTAAGATTATCTGTTGCGTAGCGCCCCATTACGTATGCAGCATCAATAGTTTCTTTTACGATAAATTGACTACTTAACCCTTCTGTTACCTGGTTTTTTCTGTCTTCCCAATCGTTCTGATTACTATCGAAATAGTTTAAAAAGAGTGCCGGATCGATAAATTGTTGCGGTTGGCCCGGCAACAGATTGGGTTCGAAATAGTTAAAATCGTCTGATAACACATTAGAAAGCGTGTAAGCCTTGGCACCGTCGCTACTTGGACGATAATCATGATCGAAGATCTGATCCTGGAAGCGTTCGTCAGTACGACGACTTATACCTGCTTTAACACCAAATGTGTTTGCACGGGTCCAGTTCCGGGTGAAGTCGAGTTTGAGTTGCGATGCATCCTGCTCGTTAATATCCAGGCGTGGGCGATAGAATTCAGGCGTGAAAAGTTCAGTATTCGTCCAATTATCTGCATTAACGAGGTTTATTACAGGGTAGTCGCCGCTGCTGTCATAGTTGTAGGCAAATGCTGCGCGATCATCTGCTTCAAAGCGTATTTGGTAAAAGGGGTTTTCTCGCTCTCCGGTGGCTTTAGATGCCAAAAAATCAATATGTTGGTCATCATCGAGCTGATACTGACCTCGAAAGGTCATACTTTTTAACGTGTTCTCATCGCCTTGTAAGAAATACTGGCGCTGTGTTCTGGCACTGTCAATCAAACCGGTTGTGGCGGTTAAATTATCAGGAATAGTGCCTTCACTTGAGCGGAAAATTAAGCTATCCCAGCGCTGCTCGGTATCATCTTCTGTGAATAAATACGAGGACAAGCTGAGGTAAAGCGCGTCGTTATTACTGAGATATTCCAGCTTTAACAGTGCGCCTTTGCGCTCGATTTCATTATTGTACTGGTAAGTTTGATTACCGTGAGGAATTTCAACACTGTCTTCAATGCCTTCTTCATAAAGTCGGGTGGTATATTGCTCTGTTTCGCCTGCATCATTCAGCCGTTCACCCAGTACACGGTATTCATTGTAGGCGACGCCAGGTAACCAGGTATCGCCGTTAGATTTTAGGTATCCAGCTGAAACGACAACACCGAATTGACTATTTTCCCCGAAGGTATTAGCAAAGGTGAAATTGGCGCGAGAGCTTAAATCGCCGCCGGCAGGGGTTTTGTCATGGTCGTATTTACCCAACGAGCCGCGCGCGAAGAAGTAAGCTGCGTTGTAATCAAAGGCACTGCGCGTGCGCACATTGATGTTACCGCCAATTGCGTTGGCATCCATTTCTGCCGTGAAGCTTTTGGCAACAGTTGTGGTATCAATCACACTTGATGGAATAACACTGAGTTGCGTTGCACGTCCATTTTTACGGGTAGATGGCACAATAGCGCCATCGATTGACAAGTAGTTGAAGTCGGAACGCATACCGCGAACCACGACGAATTCCGCGTCACCATTTCTGTCTTCCGTTGAAACACCGGTTATACGGGATATGGCTTCTGCTACCGAGAAATCTGGCAATGCGCCAATCTCATCGGCCGATATGGCATCAACTATATTGTCCGACGCATATTTTATCGCTGCCGCCCTTTGGTTCTGAAGCCGCGTACCGGTTACGGTTACCACTTCAGTTTGTTGGCTGTCCTGCGCAACTTGCATTGTATCTGCAAAGGACGATTGATGCGTGAAAGCAAGCCCCATCGCTAATGAAAGTGTTTTTACCTTAAATGCCGTGTGCATAAATCGTCTCCGTGAATAGCTGTCAGCTGTTGAATATGTGATCAATTTTTAATGCGAGCATCATATGGATGATTTGTGACAGTAATATTAAGTTAGCTTAACTTAATTTAATTGAAGTGTTTCGATCAGGCATGATTTGCTCTACACTAAATAACTATGTGAAGGGCACCACTGAGCAAAGCGCACCATGCCGCATCTAGAATTAAGTAATAGCGAGCGATTGATCTTAGAAATTGTCAGGCGGGAAAAGTCCAGCACACGGGTAGAAGTGGCTAAGCGTCTTAACTTTTCTAAAGTGCAGGCAACTAACCTTACGAAGGCTTTGCTAGATAAAAAGCTGGTGGTTGATCAGGCTGCGCCTACGGGGGCCAGAGGGCAACCGGTGAAAACCATTCGCTTAAATGCTAACGCTTTGTATTCTGTTGGGGTGACGTTTACCGGGGCATATATGGAGATTGCGCTGGTAGATTGGACCGGGGGGATCAGGGTGAGTGAATCAGTGAAACTCAAAAGCCAGCATTCCCTCGATGCTTTATGTCAGTCTATTTCAGCGTTTATAGAGCAGCAGTTGAAACCCAATTCGGTTGCCAGGAAAAAATTTTGCGGAGTAGGGATTTCCATTCCTGGCGATTTTACCTACGCACGCAGAAAAATGAATGCTGTGTACTTTCCTGAACTTGAAGACGTAGATTTGCTCTCAGCATTTACGTCACGCCTAGATTATCCGGTTTACATTGAAAATGATGGTACCTGCGCGGCGTGGGGTGAGTCAGTCGCTGGCGCGGGGAATGCGTTTGACCATTTTGTGTTTGTCCACATAGGTCATGGTATTGGTGGTGGAATTATTATCGACAGACGCGTTTATAGAGGTCGAAATGGCAACGCCGGTGCGTTTGGTGCGCCATTTCCACATTTAGACAAATCCCGACCATCAGGGGCTGATTTACTTAAGACACTTCGCTCGCACGGCATTCAGGCAGACGACTTTGCTGACTTGCGAGACTTATCAGTAGACACTTGCGAACCGCTAAAAAGCTGGCTGCAGAGAGCCGCTGACCAATTGGCACAGCCGTTAACAGTACTTGCCCGTGCGTTGGATCCCCAAGCCATTATTATTGGCGGGCGTCTGCCACTTGATATTTTACAGGCATGGCTTCCCTATATTAACAACGACGGCTTTTGCCAATTTGATAAGCACAAATTACCGGTGCCAGAACTCATTGCCAGTGAATTGGGTGATTTAGGCGGCGTGGTGGGGGCGTCGCAGTTGTGTTTTGAACATAGCCTCTTTGCCAGGAAAACTTTTTAACAGCCTGGCCGAGGGAGTCACAAAACTGTTATCCAATACAGATAATCTCATTGGATCGGAACAATACTTCACCTGTGGCGACAGTCACGGGTGATCACAGGTAAATTGGAATTGCCGTGACTTCCAGTCCACTTTCTCGCGCTCAATCCCTTGGCTATGCCGGTGGTAACTTTGGTAAAAATATCGTTGCCAATACTCTTGGGTATTTTTTATTAATTTACATCACAGATGTACTGGGTATCGACCCTAATTTAGCCGGTATTATTGTGCTAGTCGCGCTGATTGTTGATGCCGTGTTAGACCCGCTTATTGGGTGTCTTTCAGATCGAAAGCATAGCCGGCGCTTTGGTAAATATGGACGTTACATTATTTTCGGAGCGCCGCTCTGCTCACTGAGTTTTGTGAGCATATTTTATTTGCCTTTGGTCACAGAAAACCCGGTTACCACGGTATTTGCGTGCCTGTTACTTTTTAGAGCAAGTTATACGTTAATCGATTTACCTCACAACGCATTATTATCGAGGATCAGTGACAATAGTCGCGAGCGAGCCCACGTGGCAACGCAGCGTTTTTTCTTTAGTTCAATTGGTTCATTGTGTGTCACCGTGGCAGCTTTTGAATTGTTCGGCAGCACTTCTACCGTGGCGCAAGCAACTTTATTTCAAGAGTTTGCCGTGTTCGCAGCAAGCGTTTCGGTAATCGCTGTATGGCTGTCGTGGTATGCAGTACGCGAGCGGGATGTGAATGCAAGTCAGCATGTGCTGACTTGGTCACAACAAATCAGTGGGCTTAAGTTTCTCATCGTCGATAGTCACGCCATTATCATTTTAGTTGCAAGTTTCTTCTGCGCGCTGACAGTACCGATTTTCACGAAGGGTTTTAGTTATTTCTGTAAGTATAACCTTAGTGATCAGACGCTGATTGCCAAGGGGTTAACGCTCATGGTTATTGCACAAACGGTGTCGACGCCGGTTTGGTCTTATTTGTCAACCCGATTTGAAAAGCATCATACCTTGATTGCTGCTCATGGGGTGAATGTTTTATCAGTGCTGTTTTTTATTTTTTTTGTGACTGATGGCAATGCTCTTTTTACGCTTGGGTGCTTATTAGTGGGGGCTGCAGCAGGTGGGTTGTGGTCGGTTATTTGGGGTATGGCGCCCGATGTTATAGACAAGGTTAATTGCGACACGAAGATCCGTTCTGAAGCCCTTTTCATCGCGTTGGTTGTGGTACTGATGAAAATCGGCCATGGCCTTAGTGCGTCAATACTGGGCCATGTGTTGACCGATTCTGGTTACGTGGCAAATTCGGCACAAAGTGATGTTGTGCTTGACGCCATCCGCTGGGTGACGTTTGGCTTCCCCGTATTCGGCGCGATTATTTGTGTGGCGAGTTTGTGTAAATATCGGCTAGGTCACGCTCAGCATGAACAGATCCAAACAGCATTGCAGGAACAACGGGAATTGAACAATAACGTGACAATGAACTGACTAACTAACGCGAATGTTGTTTTAACGCTTTACTAAATTCTCTCGATGCCGCTTTAGCTTCGGCTGCACTCACAGGTGGGCCGCCATATTCACAATATTCAAAATATGCAGTAATAACGCGAAATGGTGTAAGAGCGATAGGCGACAGCTGGATTTCCAGCGTGCGTAGTAATTCGCCGGGACTTTTTTTCTGTCGCTCAATATGACACTGGCGGTATAGCTGCGCTGTCGCAGCCATATAGAGTTTGTAATGCAATGGATAGTTTTTGCGCCGCCAGTTGGGCAAAAAGTAGAGTGCCAGCGCAGAAAGAATGGTAAGCACAATAGCAACGCCCAGTAATGACAACTTCCACGGCGAGAGCTCGCCTAGCAATTGGGTAAAAAATGCATTTTGTTTTTCGCTGTTAAAACCTAAAAACCATTTACCCCATAAAAAATCCATTTGCGCAGAGAGATTTCTAAAAAACGCAAACGCTTCTAAGTGGCCTAAGCCGGTAAACGGGTGCTCGCCGGTTAGTTCACCGGAAAACCGCGCAGCTTCTTCAAACCCTGCAGTGATTCGGCTTGGGGCAACCTGAGTAGTCGGGTCAAAAGTTTGCCAACCACTGTCATCCAACCACGCCTCGACCCACGCATGGGCATCGTATTGATATACGTTTATGGTGGTATCGTTAATTTGTTTACCTCCTTGATACCCTGACACTACGCGCGCTGGGATACCTGCAAGTCTAAGAGCATAAGCCATTGCGCTGGCGAAATGGGCACAGAAACCAGCTTTGTAGTTAAAGAGAAAGGAATCGACGGGGTCGTACAACATTGCCGATGGTGCCAGTGTATATTCAAAGCCATTTTCCCTAAAGTACATCATGATGGCATCTGCGTAGGCATGGTTATCAGAATAGCGGGCGCGAAGTTTTTTTGCCCACAACTGGGTTTGCGGGTTTGTTTGCGTTGGCACGTGTAAATTTAGTTGTTTATCTAAAGAAGCAATGCCTTGATCCCGCTTGGTGTCAGGGAAAGACTCAACTTTGTAGGCGAAGCGGCTAAACAATGGCTGGTTTGCCGTTAATTGATAATTCCAACCTTGTTGTATATCACGCCTTCCTGCTTCTGAGGCTGGAATGGCGGTATCCAGTGCGTATAGCCAGCGTTGCTGGGTGGGTTCGCTAATTACCTCGTAACGAAAAGGTTTACCTCTAACCTTAGGATCAAATTGCTTACCCATGTGTTGTAATTGCGCAGAGGCGTAGCGTCGGGTATCACTGACAAACCAACTATTGCCGTCGAAATCTTCTAACACAATGGCGCGCCAGTAACGCTGTTGAGGAGCGGGCACGACACCGGTAAACGATGCGGTAAAAGCGAGCTTTTCCGACTTAGTTAAACCGGCAATATCTCCAGGAGTCATATATTCAGATAAGCCAGTTTCACCAGAATGCCCTTCGGGCATCTTCCAAAACGGGGGAACTTTGGGCAAAAACACAAACAGTAGTACTGCTATTGGGAGAGCTTGAAGCACAAGTATTAAGGCTCTTTTGCACTGCTGTGATAGCTTCATGGCAGGAGTGTGCGCTGAAATCAGTACCATGATGAGCAGGGCGAAAACACTGATATAGAACAGAGACCACGCTAACGATTGGTAGAATATGAAGCCACATGCAACAATAAAAACGCCACTGATCACCAGTTGATAAAAATCTCGGCGTCGATGTAACAATATGAGTTTTAACGAACAAGCCAACAGCAGTAAATTCACCATGATATGCAATACGTCCATGTTTTCACTGGTGGTGATAAGCGTCACAGAAGCCAGCAGCGCGAGCAGATTTACCGTGCGTTTCCCCGGTGCGTGATTGTACCAGCCCAGATATAAAAAGAGCCTTACTACACAGGCGCACAAACACAGTAATAAAATCCAAAAATGAGTATCGGCAACCAGAGATACACTAATCACAGCGTAAAAAATAGCAATCAATAGACTCGGCAGGTACGATGCTACTGGCAGGCGGGCATGCATCATTTTGGGTAACTCCCAGGATACAATGATAAGGCTTCTAAACACGTTTGCTCGTGAAGCTTGCCCATAGCTGGCGGAATAATAACGTCACCTAATTTTAATCCGAAGGGGTGTTGCCGACGGCTTAGACGGTTCACTTGCCAGCACAACATGGACAGGCTTGTCTCGATGTCGGTATTCAATGTGCTGATGTCCAGCCAGGTAACGGCCGATTGCTGCCGGATAAATACCTTGCTTGCCCATTCGCCACCTTTAGCGACTTTTTTCCATGCTACTTTATTGAGTGGATCACCTGGTTGAAAAGGATGTAGTGCAAAGAAATCGTCACTGCCAGGAATAGTATTGCGTTTATTACCGTCTGACATATCGTGTTCGCTGAAGGTTTTGTCTGCGGCCTGAGGGCTTGGATATACCCAAAGTTCCTGACCAAAATCCAGGTGGGTCCAACATCTCAGTATGCCCAAGGGATAAGCACAGCGAAGGGTCACGCGAGGCAGGCGACATTTCCCTCTGGTGGTGGTTGCTATTGGTACTGCAAACTGCGACTCTCCCGCATCGAAGTTTATATAGTAGGAGTTTTTGTCGTTTTTCATTCCCACTTCAAGCATTCCTTTGGGGGAGTGTGCTGACCCCATTGCTTTTACAGTCAGATAAGCGGTTTCTCCGGCGTAAACGGGCTGGGGCTGCTGAGCCGACACTGTTATTCGGGCGAAGTTTTTATACGCTGTAAACAGGGAGATAAGAAAAAGGCTCGATAAGCACTGGCTCAAAAAAAGTAGCAAATTGTTTTGATAATTTACTGCAAGAACAAACAGGCAGACGGTCATGAGGAGGTAAAAAAAGCCGAACAAACCTGGAAAAATAAAGATATTTTTTCTGTTTAACCGGACGGAAGAGTTGGCAGGTATGCGCGATTCAAGCCATTTTTCCGACATGACATTCAGGGTTTGACGAACCCCCATGGCTATGCAGCCAAAGGATCAATGCTGGCCAGCAATTGCTGACTCAGGCTGGTTTCTACGGTGTTTTGCTGATGAGCAGTGTGTAATCGGTGTTCAGCAACTGCGACGAAGGTAGCTTGAACATCCTCTGGCACGACATAATCTCGGTTGTGGATAAATGCCCAAGCCTTGGCTGCATTCAGAAGTGCCCTGCTGGCACGAGGCGAAAGCGGCTGAGGATAAGTACTATTACCTCGGCTCTCATTCACCAGGTTTAAAATGTAGTTTAATACGGCGTCACTGGTTTTGACGTGCTGTACGGCTTGCTGATAGTGCCTTAGCGTGTCGCCTGTCATTATTGTTTCAAGATTTTGACGTTCACGGCCCAGCGTCGTTTTCAGCATGGCTTTTTCTGCATCCCACGATGGGTACCCCAGTGAAATACGCATGAGGAATCGGTCCAACTGAGACTCTGGTAGAGGAAAAGTGCCTCCCTGGAATGAAGGGTTTTGTGTTGCGATAACAAAAAATAACTCCGGGAGAGGGCGAGTTTGGCCGTCAACACTCACTTGGTTTTCTTCCATAGCCTCAAGCAGTGCGCTCTGGGTTTTCGGTGACGCTCGATTAATTTCGTCCGCTAATACCAATTCGTTGAATATGGGGCCAGGATGAAAATGGAATGCGTGTTTTTGCTGATCAAACACGTTTACGCCAAGCATGTCTGACGGTAATAAATCAGAGGTAAATTGAATTCTGCTATAAGACAAGCCGAAAATATTAGCCAGTGCGTGGGACAATGTGGTTTTTCCCATTCCCGGTAAATCTTCAATGAGCAGATGCCCTCTGGCGAGCATGCAGGCCACCGCCAGTTTAAGCTGATTGGGCTTGCCGATAATAACGTCGGACAGGGCCTCAACAATGGATTCAAACTCGCTGCGCATATGGTGTCCCGGCTCTTAGTAGTCTATTGGTTCATGGTATCAATATTACAACGGCTATTGGTTAGTGAATTGATACCTAAGTATAGACCGACAACGCTATTTTTTTGATGGAATTATAGCCATTCTGCAATCCCGGTAGATTAAGTGCTGTTTTCGCAGAAGCGGTTGTCTATAATGATTCGGATTGTTAAGGAAGTAAGTTATGAAAATAATAGAAATAGATGATGAACTCTATACGTTTATCGCCAGTCAGACTAAGCACATCGGTGAAAGTGCCTCTGAGATCCTCAGGCGCTTATTGATGACAGACGCTGATCACACTAAAACCGCGTCTGTCGAATCTTCGATAGCGAAGGAGTCAGTATCGGTGGCATCAGTGGATAAAACGTCCCAATCTGCTAAATCTCAGACTCAAAGCAAAAAAGCGGTAGCGCCCAAACGCCAATCTTCTGCCAGAACACCTGCGGCTGAATTTACATTTGTTAACGGCAGCGGTGATATTGAAAACCGATTAAATGATAAAGCGTTGGCAAATTATTCCAAACGTGTCGATCAGTTCCTTTTTATACTGTCTGAACTACACGATTTACACAAAACCGCATTTTCTAAGGTGGAAGAAATAAAGGGAAAAAACCGCATTTATTTCGCAACGAGCAAAGAGGCACTGTTAAATACCGGTAGCAGTACGAATCCGAAACAAATTCCGAACAGCGACTATTGGGTTGTTACCAACAACAATACGGCCAAAAAAGTTGCTATGCTCAGGCAGGTATTGCAAACATTGGGATACACTGAAGATGCAATCGGCGCAATTATTGCAAAATTTGCGTAACACGTTCAAACGTCAATGCGACGCCCAGCGATAGAAAGGATGAAAAATGGCATTACACCCCCAGGCAGGACAACCCGCATCACCCGAGCAACTCGTTAATGTTGCGGAGTTAATTACTCAGTACTTTTGTTACGAGCCAGAACCTGGTGTAGCGGCACAAGCAGTAAGCTTCGGCACGTCGGGTCACAGAGGAACCGCGGCGAATACTACGTTTACCGATGTCCACATAGCGGCAATTTGCCAGGCGTTAGCTGAATACCGGCAGTCTGAAAATATTACCGGCCCTATGTATATTGGTAAAGATACTCATGCCTTGTCTGAACCTGCAATGGTAACGGCCATTGAAGTATTGTGTGCTAACAAGGTGCAGGTGGTCATTCAGCGCAAAGACAATGCCAGCCGGGGCTACACACCAACACCGGTTATTTCCCGTACCATTATTCGTTATAACCGGAATCGCTCATCAGCATTGGCTGACGGGATTGTTATTACGCCGTCTCACAACCCGCCATCTGATGGAGGCTTCAAGTATAATCCTCCCCACGGCGGGCCGGCAGACAGTGATGTGACTACTGTCATTCAAAACAGGGCCAATGAGATCATCGCCGACAACTGCAAGGCTGTAAAACGCATGTCAATTCAAGCTGCACAGACCGATGAGCTGGTGCAGGAAGCTGATTTTATGGAAGCATATATCGATGACCTGGCAGATGTTATTGATATGCAGGCCATCGCAAAGGCAAAGCTGAAACTCGGAACAGATCCTCTTGGCGGCGCTGGTGTGGGCTATTGGCAACGTATTGCTGAAAAGTATGACCTGGATATTACCGTGGTAAACGACATCGTTGACCCTCAGTTTGGGTTTATGCGTCGGGATAAAGACGGCAAATTGCGTATGGATTGTTCGTCAGCATACGCAATGGCGGGCTTGATTGAACTCAAAGAAAAATTTGACCTGGCTTGGGGTAACGATCCTGATTTTGATCGCCACGGAATTGTTTGTCCCAGCTCTGGCCTGATGAATCCAAATCACTACCTCGCTGTTGCTATTCAGTATCTCTATACACACCGTTCCGATTGGCCGGCAGATCTGAAAATTGGTAAAACACTTGTATCGAGCTCAATGATAGATAGAGTCGCCGCTGATTTAGGAAGAGAGTTAGCGGAAATGCCGGTTGGCTTTAAATGGTTCGTTCAAGGACTGGCGGACAATGAGATTGGTTTTGCCGGCGAAGAAAGTGCTGGCGGAATTTTTTTACAGCGCAACGGCACGACCTGGGCGACAGATAAAGACGGCTTCATCATGTGCTTGCTGGCTGCTGAAATTTTGGCCGTCACCGGCAAAGATCCTGGTGAGCACTATGAGGCATTAACTCAGAAATTTGGTGCGCCTAATTATCAGCGAGTAGACGTTGCAGCATCACTTGAAGAAAAGCGAAAGTTATCTGAAATGGATAAATCTGTTGTGACTAACCACAGTTTAGCCGGAGAAGCTATCACCACGGTTCAAACTCATGCGCCGGGCAATGACGCTGCAATTGGTGGGGTCAAAGTGTCAACAGAAAACGGTTGGTTTGCGGCTCGACCGTCGGGTACTGAGCAAATTTACAAAATTTATGCAGAAAGTTTCAATGGTGAAAGTCACTTACAGGACTTAATTAAAGAAGCGGAAGCCTTGGTTGATAAAATTATAAAATAAAACCCAAATGTAGTTATTTTGCATAATAAATGTTATTTTTGTGTTAATAAAAGAGCGATTTCCGAAAGGAAGTCGTTTTTTTTTGTGTTTTTAACAAAAAAATTACAAAAAGGCGTCTAAAACATTGCTATATTCCTGTCATATCACCGTGATAGTTTGTAATTTTATTACTTTATGCGGTTATTAAATCACCGCATAAATCCATTCATAGCAAAGTGAGAATTGATATGAACGCCAAATCACCGAAAACCGCTTCGTCTTCAGTGGTCGTTAGTACAAATTCAAAAAAAGCATTCAAAGATGCGGTTATCCGTCATCTGCACTGCACCCTGGGAACAGACGAAAACAAAGCCAATAACCATGCATGGTGGAAAGCAACTTGTGCGGCCATGCAGGAACAAGTACTTGAAGGGCTGCGTAAAACGCAGAAGACCCACTATATGAATGACACCCGGGCGGTGCATTATTTTTCGGCTGAATTTCTAATGGGGAGACTGTTGTCAAATAACCTACAGAACTTTGGCTTGTACGATGTCGCAAACGATGCGCTGAAAGAACTGGGCGTAGAGCTAGCGGATGTAATGGAAGAAGAGCCTGACATGGCTCTGGGTAACGGTGGGTTAGGGCGCTTAGCCGCTTGTTTCATAGATTCACTGGCAACCATGGAGCTTCCAGCAATTGGATACGGTATTCATTACGAGCATGGGTTGTTTCGCCAGGAAATTCAGAATGGCGCTCAAATCGAGCGTCCCGACAGCTGGAGAGATTTTGGGAACCCGTGGGAAATATGTCGGCCAGAGTCTATTCAGCAGGTCTCTTTATACGGCTATGTGGAAACCAAATACGGTGACAATGGGCGTATCCAAAAGGAATGGCACCCTGGCTCTATTGTAAAAGGGGTGCCCTGGGATATTCCGGTTGTTGGCTATGGTGGTAAAACGGTAAATGTATTGCGCCTGTGGAAAAGTGAATCATCGCATTATTTTAACTGGGATGTGTTTAACGCCGGAGGTTATGTTGATGCCCAGCGGGAAAATGTACAGGCAGAAACCATTTCTAAAGTACTTTACCCCAATGATGAAACTGAGGCCGGTAAAGAACTTCGCCTTATCCAGCAATACTTTTTCTGCTGTTGCTCTTTAAAAGACATTATTCGTCGTTACAAACGGGCCCACGGTGACGATTGGAGTCGCTTTGTCGATCAAGTCGTTATTCAACTCAACGATACGCACCCTGCTATCGCCATACCTGAACTGATGCGGATTTTGGTGGACAGGGCGGAACTGGATTGGGATACAGCGTGGGGTATTTGTACAAAAGTGTTTGCCTACACCAACCATACGCTGTTGCCGGAGGCACTGGAAAAGTGGCCAGCACGAATGATTGAAAAAATTCTGCCCCGTCACTTAGAAATTATCTATGAAATTAATCATCGTTTTATGGCTGAGGTGGATAAAAAATGGCCCGGCGATAACGCGAAAAAAACCAAGCTATCGATCATCGAAGAAGGGAATGAGAAGATGGTCCGAATGGGTAATCTGTCGGTTATCGCGTCTTTTGCTGTTAATGGCGTCGCTGAGATTCACTCTAAATTGGTAAAACAGAACCTGTTTCCAGAATTTGATGCGTTGTGGCCCGGTAAGTTAACCAATGTTACCAACGGTATTACGCCACGCAGATGGTTAAAAGCTTGTAATCCTGCGTTGTCTAAGCTTATTGATAAGAAGATTGGCGACGATTGGCCAACGGATCTCAAAAAGCTGGAAGGGTTGGCGAAATTTGCTGATAACAAGACTTTCCAGAAACAATTTATGAAGGTGAAACTGGAAAATAAGCGCCTACTCGCAGAGGAAATAAAAAACTCGCTGGGGATTGACGTTGATGTTAATGCAATCTTTGATGTGCAAATCAAACGGCTTCACGAGTATAAGCGCCAGCACCTTAATTTACTCCATATAATGGCGTTGTATCGCCGTCTGTTGGAAAACCCCGACTACGATATGCACCCCAGAGTGTTTATTTTTGGGGCTAAGGCTGCTCCGGGATATAAACTGGCTAAGGATATTATCTATGCCATTAATATGGTGGCAGATAAAATTAATAACGACAGGCGTGTGAATGACAAACTTAAGGTGGTCTTTCTGCCCAACTACCGCGTTTCTCTAGCGGAAAAGATGATCCCAGCGTCTGATGTATCAGAGCAAATAAGTACTGCGGGTAAAGAAGCATCGGGTACGGGGAATATGAAGCTGGCACTTAATGGCGCGTTAACAATAGGTACACTAGATGGTGCAAATATTGAGATTGCTGAAGAAGTAGGTGATGACAACATCTTCATCTTTGGTCTTACGGTAGATGAGGTTCACGCCCTAAAAGAAGAAGGGTATAACCCCTATGATTTTTACTATCGCGACGCAGAGATTAAAGCAGTACTGGACTGGCTAGAAACTGACTACTTCACGCCAGGCAAGCCTGGTGCATTGGTTTCTATAAAGCAGAGCCTACTGGACAATGGCGACCCGTATTTGGTGCTAGCAGATTTTCGTGCCTACTCCGATGCCCACAAAAGGGTAGATGAAGCGTACAGAGAAAAAGAGCGCTGGGCAAAGATGGCCATTATTAATACAGCGAAAATGGGCAAGTTTACCTCTGACCGCTCTATTGCTGATTATGTCGAACGTATTTGGAAACTGGATTCCTGTGCGGTGAAGTAAGTCTGAAGGATAGGGGAAATCAAGAGGTGCCGTCAGGCACCTCTTTTTTGTGGGGTAAACGAGGTCAAGCGGGATTTATAGCCAGGTATAGTTAGCAATACGAAATAACGCTTGCTCGTTTCATGAGGCCATGTTTTATTAGTTACACCGACATTAGCCGTTGTTTTAGCGCCGGAAAATAAGATGAGTTGTTTGCATAAGAGCTTAGCCACCATACCTAACCGTTATGCCTTTATTGATACCATCGATAAGTGTGCATCCCGCTATGAGCAGTTCTCGCTTATGTTGGTTGACGTGGTGCGCTTCTCTGATGTCACTACAAGTCTTGGTATTAGAGTGGCCGATCAATTCCTGTTAGAGATAGCAAATCGCATTATTCTATTATTTGACGATTCCGTTTATTTTGGCCGAATTAGCGGTGATGTTTTTGGCTTGGTTTTCCCGAATAAAACCCAACACGGGGAGTTGCAAGCCAGCTTTAATTACCTGGTTGAACATTTTAAAACGCCTATGCATCATGAAAATCACGCGTTCATCGCAGACTTTAATGTGGGGGCGGTTGTCGGTAAACAGCAAGGGTTTGAATTAACTGCATTTGTGTCTAAAGCTGAGGCAGCACTAAAACAAGCCAAGGAAAACAAATACGAAAACTTCCATTTGATGAGTATGGAAGAAAAAGCTGAAACCGGGCGCAGTCTGGCGTTAAAAGCGGATTTAAAAAGGGCCTTATTGGAAAATGAGCTGGAGTTGTATTTTCAGCCCAAAGTGGATTTGCGTTCCCTGAAAATTATTAGCGCCGAATGCTTGTTGCGCTGGAATCACCCTTTGGACGGTGTGCTTTTCCCCGGCCCGCTCATTGAGGCGGCTGAATCTTACAATATGATGAACGAGTTGGCTTACTGGACATTCGAGCAAGCTTTTCTCAGCATGAAGCATCTCAAGCAACAGGGGGTTGAAATCTCCTTATCTGTGAATATTTCCCCTACGCAACTTTACGATAGTAAACTCATCCCAACACTTATTCGCTTGCGCGACAAATATCAGTTGTCACTATCGTGTTTTGAATTGGAATTAACAGAAGATGTGGCGCTATCTAATTCGTTGATGGTAAAAAAGCAACTGCATCAACTGGGCGCGTTAGGCATTGAAATAGCCGTTGATGACTTCGGGAAAGGTTATTCTAATTTAGCGTACATTCGCGATCTCGATATTAATGTACTCAAGGTTGATAAAACCTTTGTGATGGAGTTAACCGAGAATCCGGTCAATCGGGCCATTATTGAAGCGGCAAAGGTAATTGGGCAGGCGAAGAACTGCGAGGTTGTTGCTGAAGGTGTTGAAACCATTGAGCAATTGCATTTGCTTAGAGATATCGGCATACACACAGGGCAGGGATATCTTTTCTCACGTGCCGTGCCGTTATCAGTATTTATTGATTTAGCCCGGAGTGAAATTATGGTTGGTGGCTCTCCGTTACGCAGGATGCTAGTTTAACAAGCCCATTATTTGTTTTTTTCGTATAAGTCGATATGATCGGCATTTATTTGCTGCCAAAACAGGACAACAATGCAAAGCCGACTGCTTGCCCATGGCGATTTTCTCAACCTTTCACGTTTTTCTCCAGACCTTGTTTATGCACAAACTTTCCGATTAACATCAGGTGTTAGCGCCAATATTATTGCGCCCGGTATTGTCCAGTTTATGCCACCAGAGATCGACGATGCCGGAAAATTCATCGTATTGTCCTCAGGTATTCACGGAAACGAAACTGCGCCCATTGAAATATGTGACAACTTTGTCAAGCAGATATTTACCGGCGCGCTGGTTCCTGTTTTTCCAGTGTTGTTTGTATTTGGCAATTTACCCGCGATGGCTATAGCTGAGCGTTTTGTAGAAGAAAATATGAATCGCTTATTCAGTGGTGCTCACAGTCAAAGTGATACAGCGCCCAATGCAGAACGTATAAGAGCGAAACAATTGGAAGAGGCGGTGGCGGCTTTCTTCGCGCTGTCCAGCCCAAGTAGTACGCGTTTACACTACGACTTACACACAGCCATAAAGGAATCGAAGAACGAAAAGTTTGCTGTTTATCCTTTTTTACATGATAAACCCTATAGTTTAGAACAGATCGGATTTCTGCAAGCCTGTGGCGTCAACACTATACTCTTGTCTGAATCGCCCACCACGACCTTCAGTTATTTTTCGTCTCGGCAATTCGGCGCCCATGCTTTCACCGTAGAATTGGGCAAAGTGAGACCATTCGGGCAAAATGATATGTGTCGATTTAATGATGCCAGAAACGCGTTACTGTCGCTGATGTGTGACCGCAATGTGGCATACACCGTGCAGAAGGACACACTGGAATTGTTTCGGGTTAACCAGGTCATAAACAGGACAACAGAAAATTTCACCTTGCATTTTGATGCGTCCACGCCAAATTTTGCTGGTTTTAGCAAGGGGGAGAGTTTGGCTTCAGATGGAGAGAAGGCTTATTTGGCTGAGTATGACGGCGAAGCCATTGTGTTTCCCAATGCTAATGTGGCTTTAGGGCAACGAGCGTTGCTTACCGTGGTTCCGACTAAGCTTGAGGATTTACATGTTTGAACTTGACGCGAGACTTAACAACGATACGGTGTTTATAACCGATTTGCCGCTGTGTCGTGTGCTGTTAATGAATGACTCCCAGTTTCCATGGGTTATTCTGGTACCCCGGGTTGCAGGTGCTACAGAATTTACGGATTTAGACGAGAAGCAGATGACACAATACACGTTTGAATCTCTGTTGTGTAGTGAAATACTGTCTGTGCTTTACAAGCCAGATAAAATGAATATTGCAGCACTTGGTAATATCGTTAAACAGTTGCACATTCATCACGTGGTGCGTTTTGATTGCGATGTTGCCTGGCCCGCACCAGTGTGGGGCAGACAGCCCGCTGTTCCCTATGAACCTGCAATACTAGACGAACACGTCAGTCGCCTGAAACAGGCATTTTCAACGAAGGAAAAAATATGATCATAACTACTACACCTACAATAGAAGGAAAAACCATTTCTCAGTATCACGGCATTGTGGTGGGAGAAGCGGTAATGGGCGCCAATTTGTTTAAAGACTTATTTGCGTCTATCAGAGATATCGTTGGTGGGCGTTCGGGGTCGTATGAAGATGAACTGACAAAAGCCAGGAAACTGGCATTTTTCGAGTTAGAACAAGAAGCACGCGCAATGGGAGCCAATGCTGTAGTTGGCATCGATATTGATTATCAAGTTATTGGCGATAAAGGCAGTATGCTCATGGTGAGTATAGCAGGCACTGCCGTTCGCGTTGCAGACTAGTGAAGTAATTGACGGGGTTAATCGCCCTCGTCATCTTCCCATTTTCGCGGTTGAAAGCCTTTTGGGATGTGAAATTTAGAGGATGATTTCAACAATAGTACATTGCCGATAATGAACCCCATTGCCAGCACAATAATTAGAATTAGCCAACCAATACTCATCATATACCTTCATTAAGTACGTAGCGATGGTACAGTTCATCGATACGACTAAGCACCGCGTCTTTTCCTTCCATGTCAGCACCGGCAATAACATCAGCAAGGGCATTCACGTTGCGTTGTTGTTCAAAGTCCGCAGCAGTTTTTGCATGACTCAAGTGCCACAACTCTACTGAAACCCCGTTATTATCTTCCGTGAACGGGCGAAAGAAGCCAAATCGGCTTAGGTTGTTATCCAGCCACTGCGCCAACGGGTAACAGGGGCCGCCAGAGCGATATTCGGCATCAACTAAATCAAAGCCATTATCACATTGTTCCACAGCTCGCTTATCGAACACGTCTATGTCTGTTCCCCAATGGTGGCGGCTTCCTCCGGGTAAGGCTGACCACGTGAGGATAGCTTCAATTTTACCGTTGTCATCCAGCTGTCGGTAATCCAGTGCAACCCCGTACTTGTCGAAAAGGGTTGCTTCACCTCGCCATTTCTTGTTCCAAATTTGTAACTGACGGTGGAAGTTGCGATAACTGCTGAGGAGTTGGCAATCAATGCCATCCGCTTGAGCTGCTTGTTGTAAAGCAAGCCAATCTTCAACCACAGCTTCATGGAGTTCAAAGCCACTGGCAAGGGCGGTAAGGAACGGGTTATCGATGCCTAACCAGGCATTGTTGCACTTCATGTCAACAGTCTCACTAGAATTCCGTAGTAGATATTGGCAAGCATGTCCAGATCGGCCATTTTGACGCATTCATCAACTTTGTGAATGGTGGCATTGACAGGGCCTAATTCAATGACCTGGGCCCCAGTGGGAGCGATAAAACGGCCATCCGACGTACCGCCGGCGGTGGAAAGTTGCGTTTCATACCCTGTCGCTTCGCAAATAGCATGTTGGGTAGCTTCTACTAAATCGCCTTTATCTGTTAAAAATGGTTGCCCGTTAAATGTCCATTTTATGTCGTAATCTAAGCCGTGTTTATCCAGTATAGTGATGACCCGTTCAATGAGCTGATTATCGGTTACCTCCGTAGAAAAACGGAAGTTAAAGCATACCTGGCATGTACCTGGAATAACATTGCCTGCACCTGTACCGGCGTGAATATTGGATATTTGAAAACTGGTTGGAGGGAAAGATGCGTTGCCATTATCCCAGTGTGTTTGGCTAAGTTCTGCCAATGCTGGTGCAGCATCGTGAACAGGGTTTTTTGCCAGGTGAGGATAAGCCACATGCCCTTGCACACCTTTTATTGTCAGGTCGCCTGTGAGCGATCCCCGGCGGCCGTTTTTAACAATATCTCCCACCTGTTTGGTCGAGGAGGGCTCACCTACAAGACACCAGGTGATCTTTTCGTTGCGCGCTTCCAGGGTATCGATAACTCGCGTGGTACCATTGATAAACGGCCCCTCTTCGTCACTGGTTATGAGGTAAGCAATACTGCCTTTGTGTGTGGAGTAATCGGCTACGAAACGGCGTGTGGCAACCATCATTGCAGCCAGACTGCCTTTCATATCCGCGGCCCCACGGCCGTGTAGGTAACCCGCTTTTTCAGTGGCTTCAAAGGGCGGGGTTTGCCAGGCGTCTTCAGGCCCGCTTGGTACCACATCGGTATGACCCGCAAAACAAAAAACAGGCGCTTGGGTACCGCGGCGGGACCACAAATTAGTGGTGTCTTCAAACACCATGGTTTCGTGGCTAAATCCGGACTCGCTAAGCCAGTCTTTCATGTATTCCTGGCAGCCCGCATCTTCTGGAGTTACGGAGCGCCGATTAATGAGGTTTTTAGCAACATCTATAACTTGGCTCATGAGGCAAAAATTTCCTCGTACTGTGCAGGTTTAAAAGCCAGGTGATAGTTGCTGTTGTGTATCAGTACCGGGCGTTTTATCATCGCAGGGTTGGCTAATAGAAGCGCAAGGGCTTTGCGTTCATCCAAATTCGTTTTCTCTTCTTCAGAAAGCTGCCGGAACGTCGTACCGCGTTTGTTGAGCAGGTTTTCCCAACCGAGTCGGGTTGCGGTTTGGCTAAGCCACTCCTCGCTTAACCCGTCTTTGCGATAGTCGTGAAAGGTATATTCGATACCGCGTTGTTCCAGCCATTTTTTTGCTTTTTTGATGGTATCGCAATTGCTGATACCATAAAGGGTAGTACTCATAAAATAATTTTGCTTAGTTATAAAATGCTGCCAGTCTAGCTTTGTTAACTGAGCGATGCAAAGCCTGGTAGGGACAAACGTGTACCCGAAGCGGTAAAACGAGAAAATAAACCCTCGCTACGGATTTCAGCCCTGGTTATAAATATACATAAACTAGCGGGTCTTGATTGGCGATAACACTCTGTAACGAACTTTTTCTCAATCCCGCACATTTATTTCCATTCACCAGGGTTAAAGCGCCAGTAGTGGGCATGTTGTTCTGTTTCATCCAGTTTAATTGGAAACGGAATACTGGGTCACCGGTTTTTAGCGCTTGGCCTTCTCGACAGACAAACTCGCACTTTTCACCCATTAGAGCGCGATTTGGCAAATTCAGGCTTATCCACAGTTTTAGACCGAAAGGGGTTTTTAGTGTGACTTCATATCCGTTGCGGGGCAATGAAACTACCTTGCAATCTGTTGGCGCAAAAAGCGTATGCCCGGAAAAGTGAAAGAAACAAGCAGGCCCCCAAAGTCCGCTTGTTACCAGAAGGGCGTCCACATCTGCTTGTTCAGCGATAGTGCCGTTAACAGGTGCTGTTAGAATGATTTCGCGCTTTGCGTTTAGCGGGCGCTGGTGTATCCATGGCATGGCTGTTTTCTCATTCAATAATGGTGTAGCCGTCTTTTCTCAAGGCAGTAACGGCATCCTGAAGTTTATCGGCTTTAACTAAAAAGAAATCGGTGTCGAATGTAGAGACGATGAACATACTGACTTTTGCTTTTGCTAGAACAGCACCTAAATTGGCCATAATGCCCACCATGGAGAGAGCCAATGGGCCTAATAATTCCAGTGCGCACCACCCTTTGTCGGATTCTAACGAAACGAGGTTTACGGAACTTGGCACAACGACAGACAGGGTGTCTTCTGTTTTCCCAATAAAGAATAAACGACTGTTTAAAACTTGACTCGGTATGGCACTATGGGGGTCAAATGCATGAATGGTGAATTCTTCATTGATGATAGCCAGGGTTTGTTTGCTCATTGATTTTGCGTCTGATAAAGGGAAGTCAAATTTTAAAGGATTATTCAACAGACTTCACCTGGTGTTATCCACTTTATCTGTGGATAAGTTTGTTGAGTAGTGTGTGTGATTGTTATAGGTTGTTGATATTATAAATGTTATTTAATCGGTCAAACATTGTTCAGTGGATAACATTGGTATTTTTTGAAGCATTTTCCACAGGCCGTGTCTACCTTTTAAATAAAAAATATTTAGAAAAATGAAGAAATTCTTTACTCTGTTAACCTTGACACACTAAAAGAAAGATGAGGCGACAATGAGTACTTCAAATGAATCCTGGCGTGATCTTACCGTAGCCAATGCCGATGATGTCAGTGCATTTTATCAGCATGTTTTGGGGTGGGAAAAGGAAGCAGTAAACATGGACGGTTACAACGATTACATTATGAAAGATGCAGCGGGCAATGTAATGGGGGGGATTTGCCGTCGCCAAGGCGCCAACGCGCAGGTTCCGGAGGGGTGGATAACGTATTTTACAGTATCGGACTTCGATGATGCGCTACACAGGGCGAAACAAAGAGGTGCTAACACAATGGGGAAAGTGAGGCAGCATGGCAATGCACAATTTGTTTATGTGACAGATCCCTCCGGGGCTTGCTTCGCGTTATACGGTGAGTCTTCATGACAAAGTAAACCTGCGCTGGTAGAGTAAGAGTTTGACTTAAAGGTAAAGGAATATCCATTGACCGCGCCGCTGAATATATACGCTGGCCCTGGCGCGCTGGCGACACTTAAAAAGTACGGTTTTTATCCCTTGTTGTTTAATTATTTTTTGGGGGCATCCGGAGGGCCCAAGTGGTTTGTGCTGGCAGGATTAGACAGGGTGCTGTTTCCTGAATGGTTTAACAACAGGGGAGGTCAGGTTCAGGTTATTGGTTCTTCTGCGGGAGCGTTTAGAGCCGCTTGTGCAGTGCAGAATGACCCGTTGCAGGCATTTAACGCGTTGGCCAAACACTACTCGGAAACCGTGTATTCTGCTAAGCCCACGGCAAATGAGATTACCGGCAAAGCCAGGGACCTTATTTCAGCTGTACTGGGGGAAAATGGAACGTTAGACGTAATTAACAACCAACGCTTTAAAGCGCAAATATTCGTCTCCCGTTGTTATAATGCTATGGCAAGTCGTGGTCGAATTACACAGATGCTCGGTCTGGCCATGAGCGCGGCAGTCAACGCCGTAAGTAGGAAAGCACTGGGTGCATTTTACTCAAGGCATATATTTTCTGCGCCTGGCAGCGACTTTGAGATAAGTGATCCCTACAATCTTAAAACGGAGATCACAGACTTGTGTTTGGTGAACGTCAAAGAAGTGCTATTGGCCTCTGGCTCAATTCCTTTGGTACTGGAGGGTGTGGAAGATATCCTTGAGGCGCCTAAGGGAATGTATCGGGATGGCGGGATAGTAGACTATCATTTCGATTTGTCTTTTGGGTCTCAGGATGGTTTGGTTTTGTACCCTCACTTTTACGATACACCTGTGCCAGGGTGGTTTGACAAAGGAATTAGACGGCGTTTACCCCACGCAAGTAGTTACAACAATGTCGTTATGCTGGTGCCGTCTAAAGCATTTGTTGCCTCGCTACCATACGGAAAAATACCAGACAGAAGTGATTTTAAAAACCTGGATACCACCACACGGATAAAGTACTGGCGACAGGTTTTGGAAGAAACGGATAGGTTGGGAGAGTACTTTATGAAAATTACTGCTGATGGCAGTATTATGGATAAAATACAACCACTTCCGTTTACGCTGTTACCTAGCTAGGGGCGCTGATTCACGGCTTTTCATTGTACTCCGGCCCTGAGTACAGATTTTCCAGGTTCGAAAGGGCTTTTAAGGGCGATTGTTAGCCGGTATAATCTGCAAAAAAATAGAATTAGAAAACTGTAACTGTTTGTCGTGGCGGTTACAGGTACCATAAAAATAATCCTTTCGACAAATCCCTACGTTCTTAAATACGTCTATATCAATGATTTCGCCGCGTTTGAAACCTGGCGAACGATGATGGTTTTTTATATCCTGCTCCAACGTAAAAGGTAGTTATGACAGTTATCAATACTGCACAAACACGGTCACATTTTTGGCCGATTTTCATTATGGCAATGGGGTCCTTTATTCTCGGACTGACCGAGTTTTCGTCTATGTCCATGTTGCCATTAATCGCAGAGTCATTACAGATCACGCCATCAGAAGCCGGTAATGCCATTAGCGGTTATGCGATAGGCGTGGTTATTGGTGCGCCGCTATTTATGTTGCTGACAAATCGCACTAACCGTCGTACGTCTTTAATTTTATTTGCCTCAATGATGTGTATTGCAAATGCGCTGAGTGCTATCGCGTCGTCATTACCTGAACTGGTGTTCTACCGGGTGCTGAGCGGATTACCTCATGGTGCCTATTTTGGTACGGCGCTACTGATTGCCTCTGAGATGGCGCCTTTGGGTAAGCGAGCCAGTTATATGTCTAAAGTGTTTGCAGGCTTGACGATTGCCACCATAGTGGGTGTGCCTATGGCAACCTTGATTGGGCAAAATATCAGTTGGCGTGCGTGTATGGCGATTGTTGCGGTAATGGCGTTTATTGCGACTTTTCTCATTTACTTCGTTGTACCAAGTAGCCCAGTAAAAAAACCTACACGGTTAAAAGAAGAATTCGGCGTATTAAAAAATAAGCTCATTTGGTCTATCTCTGGCATTATCTTCATAGGTTTTGGCGGCGTGTTTTGTATTTATACCTATCTTGCGGACACAATCATCAACGTTACCGAAGCGCCAGAGGTAACAATTTCAATCGCTATGATGATGTTTGGCATAGGTACAACCATTGGTAATTTAGTGTGCGGTAAACTGGCCGATCATTCGCCTCTGGCAACCACTGGCATTGCATTATTATGTAGTATTGCTATTTCCATACTCTACGTCTTCGCCGCTCACAACATATACCTGGTTTATATCAGTGTATTTTGTTTGGGGGCAAGTGTTGGCTTGGCCGCGGTAATACAGTCTATGTTGTTAGACGTTTCACCTACAGGCCACGCTATGATTGGTGCACTGGTACAATGTGCGTTTAATACCGCCAACGCCATTGGGCCCATGGTGGGCGGCGTAGTACTAACCTCCGGAGGCAGTTTTAATATGACGGGGTATGCCGCGGCTTTGCTGTTTCTCGGCGGGTTTGTTATGTGGGCGTTGAGTTATGCACAAATGCGAAACCGCAACGATAGCGCGGTTCAGGTCGCTTCTTAATATTGATCGGCGTTTGCTTTGCTGGCCAAAAGTTATTCATTTAAACGGTTTATGACAAAAACTGCTTGCACCCCATGATAGGCGCGGCTATTATACGCGCCGTTCTCAGCAATCGCTGATAAGGTCTGAATGCGTCTATAGCTCAGTTGGTTAGAGCGCTACCTTGACATGGTAGAGGTCCCCTGTTCGAGTCAGGGTAGACGCACCAATTATATATCCAATAAAGTCCAATACAGACTTATAATTCCATAATGTTCAATGCTTTAAGGCTCTAGTACTCCAACTCGGTCCAAACAGACTCAACCAAATCCAAGAGTTTTGGTAAATACCCAGAGGTAAACTTGCAAAAGCGCGAAAAGTTGCGGAGTGAATGCAGGGAACAGTTGGCTAGTGACATCGACCCTAAAACCTTTAGAGACGAAGCCAAGCATGAGCGTAAAACGGCACATGGAAATACATTTCAAGTTATCGCTGAACAATGGACTATAGAGAAAGTGACCCCTAACCGAAACAATCCAATTTTTCCTGATTACAAAAATATCTTCTGACGTTAAGTTATATGGTTTCGATGGACCAGGCTTGCTTGAGCTACGAATAGTAAGCTCATCAAGTGTGATCACACTTTTTCCGTTATCGATATCATTCGGCAATTCACTATTGCATAACTCTGAAATATCGGGGTATTCTGGAATTCGAAATGATGAAGAATTCATTCCTGCCAATCAAAATATAAGAGGTCGGGAACGTTAGAGCCTTTATCAATAAAGAACAATTTTTACTGAGTTTGCCAGTCTCGATAATCTACTGTTTTCTTCAGCATCCAATACATGGTTGGCTGCATAGGACCTTGCCTGTATTGCATCTTTACGATGCGTGTTTTTGTTAATTTTGTCGTTTGTGACAGAATGAAAATAGATCGCAAGAAAATATCTTGCAGGACGAATCGTGGGAAAAAGGTCCATCTTTCGTATTTTCACTGACTATAAATCATCCCGTGCGCGGGTATTTAACCGCTGCCAACCTTTGGAATTAAATGTTCCTCGATCACAAGGCTGTGGGGTTCTGCTTAACTTTTTCAAAGAATAAAGAATGACATTATGAGAAATAAAATAACGCTATTTCTACTTGGTGCTGTGCTGAGTCTACTTTTGACAGGATGTGATTCGTCGTCATCGGAAACCGCCAAAACGCCAGACAAAGAAACCGTTCTGCGCGCATCCGGAACTGAAATCATCTGGGATACATTTGGCGTTCCCCATATTTACGGCGATGATGCACCTTCTGTTTTTTATGGTTTTGGTTGGTCACAAGCGAAAAGTCAGGGCGACGCCATTTTGCGTTTGTATGGCCAAGCCCGTGGTCGTGGTGCAGAGTATTGGGGAGAAAAGTACGAAGAAACGGATAAATGGTTGCTGGGCAATGATGTGCCAGAACGAGGAAAACAATGGTATCGCCAACAATCTGAAGATTTTAAGCAAAATTTGGATGCTTTTGCTCAAGGTATCAACGATTACGCAAACACCCATCGCGACACTATTGACGCTGAAGTACTGAAAGTACTTCCTGTAACCGGTGTCGATGTGGTGACACATGCTCATAGGTTAATGAATTTTATCTATGTCGCTAACCCTGGTCGCATAATCGGCAACGCTGCGCCACCAGTAAAATCTGGTTCAAATACCTATGTAGTCATGCCTCAAAAATCAAAAACAGGAAATACACTGTTGTTGCAGAACCCACATTTGCCATGGGCTACCGGCTTCTTCACCTATTTCGAAGCGCATTTAGTGGGGCCTGATTTTGAAATGTATGGCGCTACGCAAGTGGGGTTACCGGTGATCCGGTTTGCGTTTAACCAAAACATGGGGATCTCAAATACGGTCAACGGCATGCTGGGCGCTACCTCTTATCATCTTAAACTAAAAGACGACGGTTACGTGTTCGACGGTGAAGTACGAAAATTTGATTCTGAAGTAAAGACTTATCAGGTATTGCAGGATGACGGCAGCACAATTGAAAAGTCATTATTGGTTAGGAAGACGGTTCACGGCGCCGTATTTGAGCGTGATGACGGGGAGATTATTGCACTGCGCGTTGCCGGCCTTGACCGCCCTGGTATGTTGCAACAATACTTTGACATGTTGCAAGCCAAAGATTTTGATGAATTTCAATCCATCATGAAGCGCTTGCAAATTCCCACATTTAATATCACCTATGCAGACAGAGCAGGCAACATTGAATATCTCGACAATGGCATTTTGCCGAAACGGGATAAGGGGGATTTAGCATTCTGGAAAGGGTTAGTACCAGGCGATACCTCTGAGTATCTGTGGAGTGACATTCACAGCTATGACGAGTTACCCAAGGTAATTAATCCGCCAAGTGGCTTTGTACAAAACGCCAATGATCCACCATGGGTCGCCACTTATCCGCCGGTATATAAAGCGGAGGATTTCCCTTCGTACGTAGCGGTTAAAGGGCCCATGTCCTTTCGGGCACAAAATGCCGTTAAAATGATGGTTGAGCGAGAAAAGATTAGCTTTGATGATTTTGAAGAAATAAAGGTGTCTACATACGCCTTAATGGCAGACCGTGTTTTGGATGAGTTATTGGCAGCCGCAGCGACAGACAGTGACCCTGACATGCAGGCCGCAGTAAATCTACTGTCTGAATGGGACCGTACTTTTTCTGAAGGCAACCGAGCAGGTATGTTGTTTGAAGCCTTTGCTACAGAGTTTTCCGGCCCGCCACCGAGATTTCTGGGGAAAAACAACTATAAAACTCCGTGGTCGATTGATGCCCCTATCACCACGCCTACAGGCCTCAAAAATAGTAATGAGGCGGTTGAGATGTTGCGTGTTGCCATAAAGAAAACAAAAGAAAAATATGGAAAAATCGATCCGCGCTTTGGTGACATTAATCGCTTTATTATTGAAGATGTAAACCTGCCTGGCCACGGTGGTTTTGGTAATTTAGGCGCGTTTAATGTTATCACTTGGATGGATTCAGACGGCGACGGTGTTCGCGAGCCCTACCACGGTGAAACCTGGGTTTCTATGGTCGAATTCTCAAGCCCCATTAAAGCAAAAGGACTGATGGCTTACGGTAACTCCCGCCAAAAAGGAACGGTGCACTATGCTGATCAGTTGAAGCGCTTACGCAATGATGAATATCGGACATTGTGGTTACAAAGGGATGAAATTGAAGCCAATGCTGAATCCAGAGAATTCATCCTAAAACCATAGCAGCAATTAATGGCCAGCGTAACGGCGCTGTTACTGATGGTTTGATGAAAAAGCAAAGCCACTTGCCGATAGGATACAACCCATATTGGAGTGAGTGGCTTATTTCTGCCTAGAGCGAAAGCGTTACTGCGATGGGACAGTGATCACTTAACCGATGGGCGTCTTCGCTATAACTACCCGCAAAGATAAGCTGTTCGAAAGAATCGTCGATAAGAAGCGATCTCGCATTTGGGTCAAGCACAATGTGATCAATATAGTCTTTGTAGTAACCGCCCCAACATTCTGAATCCTTGGTCAGTGTTGGACTCCACATCGCCTCAGCACCCTCATCGTCGATGGCCTGCCATAAGCCGGATGCTTCAGACTGTTTGTTGGCAATGTCCTGGACAAAACGGCGATTGAAATCGCCAAGTACGGCAAAAGGTGTCCCTTCTTTTGCGCGGGCATCTATCCAGGCTTCAAGTGGTTCGATTTGTTTGCCCAGTAAATAGCAGGCATTTTTTTCTTTTTGTTGTTTTTCTTCAGTAGTGGGCATGGCATCAACATTGTCTTTATCAAGAGGTTTTTCAAAACATCCTGACTTGAGATGCACGCTCAATAAACGGAATTGTTTACCCTCTTTACCCAGAGTCACATCCATACCGTAGCGCACACTGCCTACGTCCAGCGCTTTATACTCTAACGCTTTGATGTCGTAACCGGCGGATTTACGCACAGCAACGCCGACACGTTGAAACCAATCTTTCGAAGAAACATAGACATCATAGTCGTCGCCGAGGGCTTTTTGCGTTAACGCGACGGATTCTATTTCCTGTAAGGCAATCACATCGGCATTAAGTTGCTGAGTATAGTCACGCAGTTCCTGATAATCTTTTTCTGTACGAACATTGTTTTCATGGTCGCTCAACCATTGAATATTCCACGTTGCAATTTTTAATTCTTGCGCGAATGCGCTGGTGCTAAACAATATGCATATAATTAAAAAGAACCGAATCACTCTGTCATCCTATTGATAGTTTGGGCAAGGTAAAGGTAACACGTTTAGTTCGTCTTTTAATCCAAACTTTTTCTATTAGACAACGGCCCTTTTACAGGCTCATTTCACATTTTTAAAAAAAATGTGTGAGATTTACCTTCCTGCGGCGAATCATTATTAAACTACATTTTTTAACGACTGAGTTTTGCAATGGGGAATGGCATCGCGATAATTCATTTTCAGCGGTTCGCCCAATGGAGTTTACTGTCCGTCAATAAGACGTTTTATCTGGGTTACGAATAGATGCAACAGGCCGTTAAGAAAAGTGAGATGAATACAAGTAAGCATGCGCTATATCTGGAGATCATAGAAAAGCACAAGGGCATTGTTTTTAAAGTTACTCGCGCCTACTGCAAAAATTTCTTTGACCAGGAAGATTTGGCGCAAGAAATTTTTGCACAAGTTTGGCGCTCTTTAGATACGTACAACGTTGCTTTTAAAGTGACCACGTGGATGTATCGTGTGGCACTTAATGTTGCCATTTCCTTTTACAGAAAAGACAAAACAATCGCTTATGCGCATACGGAAATGGAAGACAGGCTACTTAGTTATGATATGGAACAGGAAAGTGAAAATGAACAGGATTTGCGTGAATTGTACGGGTTTATTAATAGGTTAAATGACATAGATAAAGCGGTTTTATTAATGTACTTAGACGGCGAGGAACAGTCTGAAATCGCCGCCAACCTGAGTATCTCTGTTTCCAATGTCTCAACCAAAATTAGTCGAATTAAGCAAAAGTTAAAGCAAAGCGTCGGATAACAACGAAAGGGTGGAACTAGTATGAATTTAGAAGAAATCCAGGCTATGTGGCAAGTGCATAGCGAAAAATTAGATCAGTGTATCAATCTGAATAAAACGCTACTCGCAGAGAAAAAGATAGAGCGTCAAAGAGGAGAGTTAAACAAACTCATTTTGGTAAGCGGCATCGAAGGTTTTATATTTTTCTCCATTATCGCCTGTCTGGGAAGTTACATGGCGTCGTCCTGGGCGTTAACGGCGCCTGTCGTGTCGGCTTTTATACTGAATATATTTGCAATAGTTGGCTTAGCCGGGAGCATTGGCCAAATAGTGTTACTTAGCAAGATAGATTTTGCCAAACCTGTTAAAGAAACACTTACTGCGCTTATCGCGGTGAGAACACATAATTTAAATACATTTAAACTCATTATGCTATCTGCACCTTTTTATATGGCGTATGTATTTATTGGTTATGACATTGTCATTGGTGTTGATTTACTTTCACTGATGCCCATCGAAATAAAAGTTATGTTTTGCATTTTCGCTTTGGTCTTTGCAGGCCTGGTCGCACTTTTAATTGTAAAACTCAAACCCGAAAACAGAGACAATAAAATTATTAGTTGGCTTTACAAAGAGGTTGCAGGTCACAGGCTAACACATCTGCTTGACGAGTTTGAAAATTTGGAGACATCGGAAAGATAAACGTCGGAAGCATTTCTATACGAAGGGCGTCGGGAAGTAGAGTCGTCAACTTCTATTTGAAGAGGTGCGGCCCCCTAATACTTAATTAATAATTATTTTGCATCTGGTCCTTTAAACACGCAATTAATCAGCAGGTATTAATTTTTAAAGTGAACGATAGCTTTCCAGGTGGCGGTGCCAAAATTGCTGCACCAACACTATTTTAGGCTACACTTAATCTGTTCTTTAGGCGTTTTCTTCTGCTTTTCAGGATATGCCACTGCACTTATTTACAACGTCTTCAGTACAAACGGGTAGGGGTGTCAGATAAAGCCCAGCGGGAGTGCTATGAAACTACAAAAATCGAAAGTTGATGTGACATTCGAAAGTCACGATCTCGCAGAGAGGCGCTTTGTCGAACTTATTAGCGGCTTACCTAAAGTGTCCGTTCAAGGGTATGACAAAAACCGCAGAGTAATTTATTGGAATCAGTCTAGCGAGCATATTTACGGCTTTACCGAACAAGAAGCCCTTGGTCAAAAACTGGAAAACCTTATTATTCCAGAGTTTATGCGTTCGGAAGTCGTCAGGCTACACACCCAATGGCTCGAAAAGGGGGAGCCCATTCCTTCTGAAGATCTTGTGTTAGTGCGTAAAGATGGCGCGCCTGTTCATGTTTTTTCGTCTCACGTTATGTTGAAACAAGATACCGAATCACCCGAAATGTTTTGTGTGGACATAGATCTCAGTGAGCAAATTGCCATTCGCAACGAACTGGAGCGCATGGCATCTACGGATTTACTCACTAACTTGCCAAATCGTCGTCATCTCAATAACTTTCTGTCTGACATTATTACCCAAGCGAGGGAGTCACAACGTCAGTTCGCTATTTTTTTTATCGACCTGGATATGTTCAAAGAGGTGAATGACACCCTTGGCCATACGTGGGGAGACTCATTGCTCAAAGGCGTTGCTAAGCGACTCCAGGATTGCGTAGCGGGGAAGGGAGAACTCGCGCGTTTCGGTGGTGATGAGTTTGTTCTTGTCTTACCAGCAATTGATGATGATAGTCAGATAACAGCCATGGCCGAGCATTTGATGGCATGTTTTAAATCGGGTTTTCTATTGGGGTGCGAGCACATCCGTATTACAGCCAGTGTAGGTGTTAGCGTGTTTCCGCGGGATGGTGATGACGTGGTGGATTTATTGAAAAATGCTGATAACGCCATGTATCAGGCGAAACTTGAAGGTAGAAACCGTTTCAATTTTTTTACCTCTGCGTTAAGCCAGCGGTTACTAAAACAACGAACCATTGCCTCTAAACTGCACGACGCCTTAGTCAACGAAGAATTGACGCTTTACTTTCAGCCTCAGGTAGATTTATGTACGGGGCTGATTTCAGCGTGTGAAGCCCTCCTTCGTTGGTATCCTCGAGGGGAAAATACACCAGTGCCACCAGACGTATTTATTCCCATTGCTGAGCGCACAGATTTGATAAAGCGGATAGGCCATTGGGTACTGGATAAAGCGTGTCAGCAATCCCAAATATGGAAACAAAAAGGGTTGTCAGTGCGTATTGATATTAATGTATCCGGAAGGGAGTTAGAAGATGTTAATTTTTTCGCAAGTCTGGATGCGTGCCGAAAAAACTACGGCCTAGCGCCTGAAGATATCGGTATTGAACTTACTGAAAATGTCCTTATAAGGTCGCAATCTGAGATTCTAGAAGGGCTGACATTACAGCGGCAAAAGGGCGTAGAAATATCAATTGATGATTTTGGCACCGGCTATTCTTCACTCAGTTATTTAAAGCAATTTCCGGTAAGTAAATTAAAAATAGATCGCTCGTTTCTTAAAGATGCACCGGAGAATGATTTTGATGGTGCACTCATGGAAGCCATGATAAATGTCGGTCACAAACTGCATTTAGCCATCGTTGCAGAGGGCGTTGAAACCCAAAAACAAGCTTCTTATTGCAATAACCTGAAAGTGGAATATGTGCAGGGCTATCTTTATTCCAAACCTGTCGCAGCCATGGAGATGGAAGCTTTACTGCGACAAAATAAAGCCCTGCTTAAGGTCAACCGATAGGAGGTGGGCGAGTGTCGGCTTCCTTTACATGCTTACTCACCTGCAATAGTACTTTTTCAATAACTGTATGAAAAATAGGCTTATATATTTGTTGGTACTTTGTTTGCATGTGGTGAAAATGTAAATTAAATGTATTGCTAAGGTAACTTATGAAGTTTAAAAAATCACTGGCTTTCCTCGCTGTGACCATGGGTTTTCAGGTGAATGCTGCTCTTGTTGATGTTCCGTATTCAGGCTTTTTTGATGAGGTGTCAGTGGCTGCTGAAGACGGCTTATCCGCTGGTGATTTTGACACCATTGGCGGTTTAGACGACGTTGCAAAGTTCACCCTCATCGAGGGCGTAAACGAGTTTGTCGGTTCTGTATGGGGGCCGACAGATAATGCAGATGTTTTCACAGTAGAGATAATGTCAGGTTACGTGCTGACGAGCGCCAGTATTTTATGGGGGACAAATTTACCTGGCATAGGGTTTACTTATCCACCTGTTTCAGGGTATTTACAGCAAAATACCTATGGTGCTAGTGCAGCTAGCTGGTATTTTGAAGAAAGCAGTACAACACCAGAAGTTTTCACTGTATCCGGACTTGAAGGCACGCAGTTTGGGGAAGCCATGCAAAGTGTCGATTCACCAGCGTTAAATGTGATGGAAGGTGTTTATTCCAGCTTGCTTGACGCAACGGGCACTTGCGCACAAACCTATGTGCCAGATCCCAATGGTGTGGGCATTGTTGCACAATGTATGGAAGGTATTGACTATAAGATGACGTTTAACGTTGAGGCCCTGCCAGGTAATCCTGTTGGTGTTCCCGAGCCGACTACGCTTGGTTTAATAAGCTTGTCTCTTTTGGCTATGCGCAGATTGCGTAAACGCTGAGAAAACATAGCGGGAAAAAGCGCTTCGGCGCTTTTTTTTGTGCTGTCAAAAAGCAATCTTGTTATTTCGCGGTCGCTTTACAGTGTAAACTTGAAGTTTTACTGAACGGACAACACCCATCTTGTTTAAAAAAAATATCCTCATTTTTTTGCTTGTTACTTTCGCGGTATTCGGCGTACTGATATTTCCTGCGTCGGCGGATCAACAGTTTCCCTACTCTGACGACGGTTTCAGATATACTGGCAGAATTGCTTTTGAGAATGAGAGCGCCTTTCTTACCTGGCCTGGCAGTAGTATTCACTTTGCATTTACTGGGAATAGGCTGAAGCTCGATTTAGAGGACACGTCTGGCCAGAATTACATGAATGTTATTTTTAATGGCAAGGATGACTTTCCCTATGTACTTCATTTGCAAAAGGGTCGACATGTTTACGATCTTAGTCATTTTATAGATAGAGAAAAAAGCCAGGTAACCATTTTTAAAAGAACGGAGGGCGAAGAAGGGGGGACGTATTTTCACGGTGTGGAAATTGGAGATTCTCAACAATTGTTGTCTCCCCCAAAGGCCCCTAAAAGGCGAATTCTCTTTTACGGAGATTCAATTACCGTGGGCATGGGGAATGAAGCTGCGTACAATGATCCAGATAGTAAACCTGCAGAAAAAAATCACTACCTTTCCTACGCATCAATAGCGGCGCGAATCCTCAATGCTGAACACCATGCTATCGCTAAAAGTGGTATAGGTTTTATGGTGAGTTGGTTTGATTTCATCATGCCGGAATATTACGACCAGCTTACAGGAGAAAACAATAACAGCTCTCGCTGGGATTTTGCCGCCTGGCAACCAGACGTGGTGGTAGTTAATCTCGGACAAAACGATCGCTGGTTGATCGAGAACGAGAAGCGACTTCAAGCACAACCCAAGGACATTCAGCAGGCATATGAGACTTTTTTGCGTAAACTGATGTCCCATCATCCCGATGCTGTATTCATCTGTGCAATAGGCAGTATGGATGCAGCAAGCACATCTAAATGGCCGAACTATATTGCCAATGCCATTGCCTCGATAAAAGCATCTCCTAAACAGAAAAAAGATATTGAGCGCCTACACACCTTTGTTTTTGAGTTCACAGGTTATAGAGCACACCCCCGAGTAAAGCAACATTATGACAATGCTAGAGCACTGAGCAATTTTATTGCTGATAAAATGCACTGGGCGTTCAGAGGGTAAGTGGAGGAATGATGCGCTAGAACTTTCTGGCGCTTCCCAGTCTACAACAGTAAAAACAGTGGGAGTGACGTTAGATTCAGGGAAACAACAATACGTATATTATCGCGCCGCCGCTAGGTGAAGAGGCGACGCGCCTGTTTTTAATGTCTGCCTAAATACCAGCTGGCAATTTGTTCTCTTTCTACGTCCGTCATGCCGGTTTTATTCATGAACGGCATATCTTTGCTAACGGCTGTGCGTCGATATATCTGACCTGAGTAGCGTTCAATATCCTCCCAGCTGTCAAACTTCACTCCCAACGGCGCAACTTTAAAGATGTCATCGGTTGGTACAGTAGCGTGACAGCCGGTACAGTGGGTGTTGATTAACTGGTGTACCTGCTGCTGTGTCGTGTTTTGCAAAGGGCGTGTTTCTGCCATGTGCGCTTGTGCATTAGACTGTTCTGCGATAGTGGAATCACTGTTAACTGGCATTGAAACCCAAATGGCCAACAGTAGCATACCCATTGCACCTGACACGAGAATGGCAGGTTTCTTCACGTCTTGATGCTTTAGATTGAAGTAATGTCTTATCCAAGCTGAAAGGGCCATGATCACAATCAGTACTACCCAGTTTTGAGGATGTTGGTAGGTCATGGGGTAGTGATTACTGATCATGATGAATAACAATGGCAGTGTAAGGTAGTTATTGTGCACTGAACGCAGTTTTGCACTTGCCCCCCAAGAAGGGTCAATATTGTTTTTTGCGGCAACTGCGGCAACCATTTTTCGCTGGTTCGGCATGATGTTTAGAAACACATTAGCGACCATTATCGTGCCCACGAGTGCGCCGACGTGAATGTAAGCACCTCGTCCACTAAACAGTTGAGCACTTAGCCAACTAACAAAACAAATAAGTGTGACGAGAAACACCGCAAATAATCGCGGCGACTTGCTCAATGGACTGCGGCATGCCAATTCATACACTGCCAGTCCACCGAATATGATCCCCAAGCCAGATAAAACAGCGGTTTGTGGCGTAATAGTGTTTACGGATGGATCGATCAAATACGCGGATGCGCCAAAGTAATACACAATAATGAGCAGGGCAAAACCACTCAACCAGGTACTGTAGGCTTCCCATTTAAACCAATGTAATGTGGGAGGTATTTTCTCTGGTCCATAAGCGTACTTCGCGACTTCATAAAAGCCCCCACCATGGATCGCCCACAAATCGCCTTTAATGCCTTTTTTTTGCTTCCATTCGGGAGGTGTGCGCAAGCTATTGTCCAGCCAGATAAAATAAAACGAGGCGCCAATCCAGGCCACGCCAGCAATTACATGAAACCATCGCACAAACAGCGAAAGCCAGTCTAAACCCTGCATCTAGTACTTCTCCTGTCTTTTATATTGTGGTTTACCTGCCACCCAGGTTTCTATGATTGCCCTGTCATCACTCAGCATGGCCAAAGCAAAAAGCACGTCTTCCGGCGTTTCCTGAGATTTCAGACGGTGTTCTGTTAGCTCGCAGAAGCGCGGTTCAACTACGATAAAGTCGGCATAGGTGCCCGGGTTCAAATTGCCGATAGAATGACTGAGCTGGTGAGCACAGGCGGCGCCTTGAGTGATCAGGTATAATCCTTCCAGTGGTGACAACCGCTGTTGTTGTAGTTGACACACTTTGTAGCCCTCACCGTAGGTACGGAACAAATTAAATGTGGTACCTGCACCAACGTCGGTGGCAAGGGTTACCGGCACGTTATATTCCCGTGCGCGCTGAATTGGAAATAGGCCACTTCCTAAAAACAAATTGGAAGTAGGGCAGAATGCGATGGTGGCTTGTGCTTCAGCCATGCGTTGCCATTCATTGTCGGTAAGGTGTACACAATGGCCAAAAACCGCTCTGGGACGCACCAACCCATAGTGGTCATAAACATCCAGGTAGCCGTTTCGCTCTGGAAACAAGCTGTTTACCCAGGCAATTTCTTTTTTGTTTTCTGACAAATGCGTTTGGATAAAAACATCTTCATATTGTGAAGCTAGCTCGCCAAGAACGGCGAGTTGTTCGCGACTACTGGTGGGGGCAAAGCGCGGAGTCAGGGCATAGAGGTTCCGCCCCTTGTTATGCCATTTTTGAATTAGACGTTCACTTTCTGCTGCCGCTATCTGTGGCGTGTCACTAAGGTTTTCAGGGCTATTGGTATCCATACATACCTTGCCTGTAATCATAGCCATGTTGATGTCGGTTGCCGCAGTGAATAGCGCGTCTACTGATGTGCTGTGAACGGTGGGGTAAACCAGTCCCGTGGTGGTGCCGTTTTTAAATAGCTGGCGCAAAAATACCCCTGCCATGGCTTCAGCGTATGTTTTGTCTTCAAAGCGTCGTTCCGTGGGAAACGTATATTGTTCCAACCAGTTTAGCAGTTGTTCACCGTAACAAGCCAGCATCTCGGTTTGCGGAAAATGCAAGTGGCTGTCAATCAGGCCAGGCATTACCCAGTACTGAGAATAGTCCCGTAACCGGGCATCTGGGTAGTTGCGGCGAATAGTGGCAAACTCGCCAATGGCAACAATTTTATCTTCAGACACCACTATTGCGCCATCGCGGTACCACACAACATCAGTGTCGGGTTGAGCGGACGCAGTGGGGAAGTGAAGCAGCTTGGCGCGAATAAGTTGTTGTTTCACTAACTACCCCGGTAACTACTAAAACCAAACGGCGAGATAAGCAATGGAACGTGATAATGACCACCGTTTTCTTCCATAACAAATGCAATATCCACGTGGGGGTAAAAGCTCTCCCCATGTTTTGTGGTGAGGTATTCATGACAGTGAAAACGAAGTTGATAAGTCCCAGCTATTAGCGTGGCATTTTGCCAGGATTTACAGCGCCCATCGTCATCGGTAACGCCCTGATATTGATTGCCATCAGGCGTTGTTAATGTAAGGGGAAGGTTAGCCGCTGGTTTGCCGGATGTGGTATCCAACACGTGGCTTGAAAGTGAAATCATCATGGTCCTCATATTGCCAATGCCTTATCAAGGCGAAGACAGGTTATTTTAATTTGTTCCGCTGCTGCGTTTTGAATTTCCTCTTCAGTGCTGTTATTCAGCCGCTTGTTGAGCGCATCTAACATAGTGTTAGCCGACAAACCGGTAGCACATATAATAAAAATAAAGCCGTGTTTTTTTAGATAAGCGTCATTGCCCTTTTTAAGCGCCAACAGTGTGTTGTCGTCCGCGACAGCAGTGCCGGATTGTTCGCCTGCAGCAACGGCTTTAGTATTGGCATACTTACTTCTAAGGGTATTAATGTCACCTATCATCGGGTGGGCGGCAAATGCTTCAAGAAAGTCGTCGTTGTTCATCTCTTGCCAATATGAACGCGCTGTCTTTAATACCGCTTCCTTTGTGACAAAAGGGCGAGACTGGCTCATTAATGCTACCCAGCTCTGCGTTGCACAGGTTTGAGTGAAAAAGGCACGACAGGCTTCTTCTGATAAGCCATTTAGTTCTTCTAGGGTCATTCGGCTGGTACCTCAGAGGTGGTGTTTACAGGTGCATTGTTCAACATATTGATGACCTGGGCACTAATAGATACCGCCACTTCTATGGGGCGTTTGCCAATTATCGTTTGTTCTCCCACCGGAGAGACAAAGGAACGCATTGCCTGATTGCTAAATTGTCTGTGACCTAATCGGGTTCGAAAACGCTTGGCCTTTGTTTCAGAGCCTATCATTCCTACATAGGGAAACTGTGCCAGCTTGAGAGCTGTTTCCGACAGTCTGAAGTCAAGTTGATGATCGTGGGTTAAGATCAATACCCAACTATCTTCTGGCAGTAAACGCAGTTCACCTTCGGGTTGGGGATCACATACCGTGTTAACGTGAGCCGGAATGGTCAAATTGTCAAAAGCATCCGGGCGGCTGTCTATCCACAACAGATTCAACGGTAGTTGCGCTAAAATGGGCACAAGTGCTTGCGCAACGTGACCAGCACCAAATACAGCAAGTGTTTGACTGTGGGTCGATTTTACTTCAAACAACACTTTTACCGCGCCACCACAGCACTGACCAAGTTTGCTCGACAAAGGGTAGGACTCAACGTGTTGAGCATCTTTGCCACCCAGCAAATACTGCCTGGCTTTATTTACGGCATCAAATTCCAGGTGGCCACCTCCAATGGTGTCGTACTGGCTGTCACCCGTTACCACCATTTTTGCTCCTAAATCTCTTGGCGTGGAGCCCGCTGAAGACAATACCGTAATCAACACGTACGCGCGGCCGTGTTGATGACAGAAACTCAATGCGTCGTACCAGGTTCTCGGCGTGATCATAGGGTTGATCCTTCTGAAAGTTTGCGAACCTCATTGACGGCAGCCAGAACCCTTTCTGGTGTGGCAGGCGTTGATAATTCAGGATCGATGCGGTAGTCAGCAAGACTGGCAATCGCATCTTTCAACGCAGACCAAACTGATATTGCCAACATAAAGGGGGGTTCACCCACGGCTTTTGAATGATATATACTGTCCTCATCGTTGGGCCGTTTATATAAGCTTACGTTCATTTCTCGTGGTGTGTCGCCGATAGCCGGGATTTTATACGTTGCCATATTGGTTGACAGCAATCTGCCGGTGTCATCCCATTTGAGCTCTTCCGAAGTCAACCAGCCCATACCTTGGATAAAGCCGCCTTCTATTTGGCCTATGTCTATAGCGGGATTAAGGCTGGCGCCCACATCGTGGAGAATATCTACTCGATCCACTTTATATTCGCCCGTCAGGGTATCTACACTGACTTCACTGGCTGCCACGCCATAGGCAAAATAGAAAAACGGGCGGCCACTCCCGGTTTTTCTGTCATAAAAAATTTTTGGCGTGCGATAGTAGCCCGTGCAAGACAAAGAAATGCGGCCTATATACGCGGCCTGTACCAATTCTGCAAAATCGATACTGTGTTCACCCATACAAACCCGGTTGTTGATGAATTTTGCCGCATCAGATTCTATACCTAAAGTGTCTGCCCAGAATTCAATAAGTCGATTTTTGAGGGTAATACAGGCGTTTTGAACCGCTTTACCGTTGAGATCCGTACCGGACGAGGCCGCAGTAGGCGATGTATTCGGCACCTTATCAGTACGGGTGGATGTCACTTCAATACTGTCCGTGTCTACACCGAATTCATGGGCGGCAATCTGGGCTATTTTGGTGTGCAAACCCTGACCCATTTCTGTGCCTCCGTGGTTCACCTGAATACTGCCGTCAGTGTATATGTGAACAAGTGCCCCGGCCTGATTTAAGTGCTTAGCGGTAAATGAAATGCCAAATTTTACCGGCGTCATGGCCAACCCTTTTTTTATCACCGGGCTGTGTTGGTTAAACGCTGAAATAGCATTGCGTCTCTCCCAGTACTGACTCGAATTTTCGAGCCGCGCTATCATATCGCCTAACAGATTTTCACCGATATCCATGCCGTAGGGCGTGACGTTCCCTGTGGCTTTTGCATATAAGTTGCGCTTGCGGATGGTCAGAGGATCTTCCCCTAATTTTCTCGCGATACCATCAATAATGGCCTCGGCAACGATCATGCCCTGGGGACCGCCAAAACCCCGATAGGCAGTGTGTGACACATAGGAGGTTTTCAGTCGATGGCCAGTAACGTGGGCCTCACCTAAATAATAACCATTGTCGACGTGAAACATGGCCCGATCAACAATGGCATCGGAGAGATCAGCACTGTAACCACAGTTGCCATTTACGACAATGTCTGCTGCGAGGATTTTTCCCTGGTCGTTAAAACCCACTTGCCAGTGATTTTCAAAGGGGTGGCGTTTACCGGTAACGGTCATATCCTGGCTGCGAGGTAATCGACATTTAACGGCACACTGATTGCGTTTTGCAAAAATGGCTGCGATACATGCCCATTGCGCTGCCTGGCTTTCTTTACCACCAAAGCCTCCGCCCATTCTACGCATGTCAACGGTGACTTTGTGTAACCGTTCACCCAGTACTTCAGCAACGAGTTTTTGTACTTCACTGGGGTGCTGACTCGATGTGTAAATCATCATCCTGCCGTCTTCTTCCGGTACCGCAAGGGACACCTGACCTTCTAAATACATGTGTTCCTGCCCACCAACAGACAATTCACCAGATACAGTGTGGGGAGATTGCGCAACGGCGGATTTTGCCCGAGAAGAACCGAATGCATGAGTAGGGCGCACGAAAGATTGCTGTGTCAATGCGGCATTGATATCTAGCACCGCTGGGGTTTCTTCAACCTCGACAACACCTGCTTGTGCGGCTCGCCTCGCAGCATCTGTACTCGTGGCTAATACGGCGAAAACCGGTTGCCCGTAAAAGAGAATGCGATGTTCTGCGAGTACGGGATCTCCATCAAATACAGGGGCAATGTCGGTGTGACCCGGTACATCGTCTACAGTAATCACATCGATAACGCCGGGGCTGGCTTTCACTGCCGTTAAGTCAATACTTGTAATATTGCCAGAAACACACTGACTAACACCGATGCCAACGTAAGCGGTTCCAATCGGTTCACGAATATCATCTACATAGCGGGCTTCTCCCCGAACCTGTCGCTCTGCACTTTCGTGGGGTTTCGCTTTGCCCAACCGGCTGTTAGACGTTTCTGCCAGTGAAGGCTGTATGAGTTTACGCATGCTGCACCACCCGGGTTGTGATTTTTTCTTCACACTGGTGTTCCAGCCAAAAACGATGCCACAAGTTAACCACTAACTGCTTGCGGTAGTTGGCCGAAGCGCGCACGTCGTCGATGGGTGTAAACGCGTTTTCGAGCACGGCTTTACCTGCTTCCAACGTCGCTTTATCTCGCCAGTCGCATCCCGCTATGCTTGACTCCAGCTGCTGGCAAATAGCAGGCGTAGCCGCTACACCGCCAAAACCGGCTTTTAATTCAATGACGGTATGATTTTCGATGATCGCATTGAAAACCGCACACACCGCAGAAATATCGTCTTCCATTCGCTTGGATACTTTGTAAGCCGCTAGGCGTTGGTTTGATCTGGGCAACGGCAGTTCAATGGCGTCAATCCATTCGTTTTTTTTGAGCAAGGTTGCGCGATAACCGGTGAAGAAATCCCGGGCACGAACAGATCTCACTGTGTCACCATCATCCAACCTTAAATTTGCATCGAGGGCGAGCAACAGCGGCGGAGCATCTCCAATGGGAGACGCATTGGCTACATTCCCACCAAGTGTCGCCTGATTGCGCACGGGCAGTGAAGCAAAACGAGTGAACAATTCTCTGAGTGTGGGATAGTCGCGGGTGATTTCCCCCATGGCTTTAGTGATCGGTAAAGCTGCACCTAATGTTAATAATTTAGTGGTACGTTCAACCCGCTTGAGTTCCCTTACCTGTGCCACACTTATTAGGCGGGAGAAACGGCGGTGCTGTTGGGTAATTTCAAGGGCCAGATCGGTACTCCCGGCTACCAGTGGCGCGTCGGGATAGCACTGTATAAAATCCCGCAATGCTTTGCGGTTTTCCGGCATGTGAAGACATGGTTCAACGGCATTTTCCCGCTCTTCGTTGAGGGCAATGAGGGCGCGTATTGTACTGGTTTTATTATCGTCAAATTGATCGGTTTTGGGGTGCTCACAGGCTTGCAGGGTGGCATCGATGATAGGGCGGTAGCCGGTACACCGGCACAAATTACCCGATAGCGCATTCACAACGTCTTCCCGTCTGGGCTTGGTAGTACTGTGATAAAGAGAAAATGCAGACATAACGAAGCCAGGCGTACAAAAGCCACATTGAGAACCGTGGTGCTCTACGAGAGCTGATTGCACCGGATGTAATTTGTTCCCCCGGGTTAAATCTTCAACGGTGATGAGTTGCTTTCCATGCAAAGCAGACATAAGCGCGATACAACTGTTAACAGTGTGGTAGCTAATGTCCTGATTGTCATTGCTTAAGGAGCCGACAACAACAGTGCATGCCCCACAGTCTCCGGCAGCACAGCCTTCTTTAGTGCCGGTTTTTTTCATCCGCTCACGTAAAAATGCGAGCACCGTCATGTTTGGGTCGCGAACCTGTATCTCGACAGGCTCGTTGTTCATTAGAAAACGGACCATGCCGAACTCCGGTTATTTTCTGAAATACTGATAATCATTACTATAAATGGATTTTGCTCAAAAAAGTAGACCATGTGGTCAGTTTTTTTAGGATAAAAAAAGCCCTCAGCAGGACTGCCTTGTTTTGGTGCAAAATACCACGGGCTTGCTTCTTTTTGGGGATGCAAATCTCAGCCTTTGTTCAATTTATGGTTACAATGGTGGCTTTGACACTGATCCACGCTGACCGTGGCTGCTACCACCGATACGCTGCAAGATTTATGCGCATTGGCATTCGGCAGAGAGAAGACAAAAAAAAGAATTATTTTTTCGACTTTTACGTAACTATGGCACTATGACTGAATAGTCAGGTTTGACGCAGTTAAAAAAGGAATATGAAGTCGTTATGGCTCAGACATCTAAATTGGACGCCAGTGTAGGAACCCGTAACCGAACCATTATATTGGCAGCGGCGGAGAAAGCCTTCGCTTCTCATGGGTTCAAAGGGACGTCAGTCCAGCGAGTTGCCGATTTGGCAGGTTTACCAAAAACCAATGTATTGTATTATTTTAAAACCAAACAAGATTTGTATCTTGCCGTGCTGAAGCAAACCTTGAGTTTGTGGAATTCTACCTTTGATTTAGCAACGGTAAACGATGATCCCGCTATCGTATTGTCCCATTACATTGCTGAAAAAATGGAGTTGTCTCGCACTCATCCACTGGCATCGAAAATCTTTGCTATGGAAATCATTAACGGTGCGCCAAACTTAAACCACTACTTTAACGATGAGCACAAAGAGTGGATGCAGGGTCGAATAGCAATTATTCAGGGTTGGATTGACCAAGGCCGTATGTTAGCGGTAGATCCCCATTATCTACTTTACAATATTTGGGCAAGTACGCAGCATTACGCTGATTTCTCGACACAAATTACCCGTCTTCGCGGTGGAAAAATGAAAAAGTCCGACTTTACAGAGGCAACTCGTCATCTGGTGACACTGATTCTCAATGGCTGTGGCTTGTCGGTGCCGGAAAAATACAGGATCGCTTTAAAATGAGCCAATCAACAAGTGTTTACCCCAGAGATCTCAAGGGCTATGGTGCGCAGCCCCCCCATCCTAAATGGCCGGGAAATGCCAAAATAGCGGTGCAATTTGTTCTGAATTACGAAGAAGGTGGGGAGAACTGCGTATTACACGGCGATACGCATTCAGAAATTTTTCTGTCTGAAATTGTGGGCGCGCAGGCGTATGCTGAGCGTCACCTGAGTATGGAGTCTATTTATGAATACGGCAGCCGGGCTGGCTTTTGGCGGTTGTATCGCTTGTTGACCGCAAAGCAAATACCGGTAACCGTTTTCGGCGTCACCATGGCCCTTGAACGCCATCCTGAAGCCGTTCAGGCGATGCTTGATGCACAATGGGAAATTGCAAGCCATGCCATGCGCTGGATACATTATCAGGACATGGATATTGAAACCGAGCGCAGGCAAATTGACGCATCAGTTAAATTACACGAGAAACTGACGGGCAAAAAACCGGTGGGATGGTATACCGGCAGGACGAGCCCAAATACCTTAAAGCTAATTGCTGAACGGAATGATATTTTATATTGTGCGGATTCCTATGCTGATGACTTACCCTATTACGATACGCAAAATGGCGCCCCTTTGCTTATGGTGCCATATACGTTGGATACCAATGATATGCGTTTTGCCACGCCTCAGGGGTTTAACAGTGGTGAGCAGTTCTTTACTTACCTTAAAGACGCGTTTGACGTACTTTATGAAGAAGGGGCAACCAAACCCAAAATGCTATCTGTAGGTTTGCATTGCCGTTTGGTGGGGCGACCAGCCAGGATAGCTGCGTTAAGACGGTTTATAGAATATGTGCAAAGTCATGACAAAGTGTGGTTGGCAACAAGAGAAGACATCGCCAGGCACTGGCAGACACACTTCCCATTTCAGCCGTCTACATCTGATTAAGGCGATTAACGCTTGAGAATATATTAACCCGCTGATTTGGCATTGACACTCAGCGGGTTTAGTCGTTTATTTCAAATCGAAGATGTAGCGGAGCAGAAATACCAATGCCAGGACATAGGTAATTTTACTCACCTGTTTATAGCGACCGCTACCTGCCATTGTGACAACGTAGGTAATAAACCCCAACGCAATTCCTTCTGAAATACTGAATGTAAGCGGCATGGCCAGCAAAGCAACTGAGGCTGTTGCTAGCGCACCTAAATCATCGAAATCGAGTTGCCTGATAGAGTCCATCATTAAAATACCTACCATTAATAACGCCGGCGTGGTGGCCATTAACGGAATGACTTTCATTAGTGGGGTGAGGAATAACGCGAGTAAAAAACACAAGGCGGTAATCATGGCTGTAAGCCCGGTGCGTCCACCAGCAGATACACCCGCGGCAGATTCAACATAGCTGGTGACAGGAGACGTACCCAGTGCAGCACCCACTACGCTGGCGGATGCGTCGGCCGTCATGGCACTGCCAATTTTAGGCAGTTTCCCTTCTTTGTTCAGTAAGTTCGCTTTGCGCGATACACCAATTAAGGTGCCGATAGTATCGAACATGTTGACAAACATCAGGGCGAATATGAGGTCCCATGTTTCGGAAAAATGCTCGATGGGATACCAGATGTCCATAGCAAAAAAAGTATCGCTGATTGGATCGGGTAATCCGAATATGGCATCCGGGTGTTGAGTGAGAAAGCCATTTTCTGTGGGAATGAAAGCCCCCACCACAGACAGTAGAATGATGGAGAGCAAAATGCCGCCGGTGATATTGCGCATCACCACAACAATAGTCAATAAGATCCCAGCGAGTGCCAACATAACTGCAGGGTCTGAGAGATCTCCGAGGCTGACAAAGGTGGCGGGGTTGTCTACTACCAATCCTGCGTTTTTAAGGCCGATAAACGCAATGAAAAGCCCAATTCCGCATTGTACGCCAACCTTTAACGACGGTGGCACTGCTTCTGCTATTTTAGTGCGCACGCCAGTAAGGGTAAGCAGTAAAAACAGCATGCCATTCCAAAATACGATACCAAGGGCTGCTTCCCAGGGCACTTCTCTGTTCAAGCAGATAGTGAAGGTGAAAAATGCGTTGAGACCCATACCTGGGGCAAGTGCCACAGGGTAGTTTGTCATCACAGCCATGAGTATACTTCCCAGGCATGCGGCGAGGGCCGTCACCGTAATAAGGCCTGCGACTGGCATGCCGGATAGGCCAAGGATCCCAGGGTTAACAACAAGTATGTAAGACATCGCGGCGAAGGTCGTCATGCCTGCAATGACTTCTTTTTTGAGGGATGTACCATTGGCTTGTAATTTAAACAAGCGGTCCAATAAGGCGTGTGACATGGGTTCTCTCTGGATTGTTGAAGTGATCTGATTAATACTACACACGAGTTAGCAATATCCTGACCATCTAGTCAGGAATGGTGTGTTTTATGCTTATAATTCAAGTTCATGATAGAAGGTAATTGTCGCGCTATTTGATTTAATTAGGTTTTTTATGCTCGACCAAAAGAAAAGCCATTTTAAATTCATAAACTTGCAAATGAAAAGTATACCAAACTTGGGCGAGTAAAATCGTATGGGAATAGCGGGGAGCTGCTATTTTGCACCAAATTGGTACTTTGCGTTTGTTTGGTGCGTTAAAAATACGCGGTTTGGATAATTTGTCGAACTAATGATTTGTAAATCCAACTCTGGCGTTACACCCTTGTCACTGGTTAGACTTGCTACACTGGTAAAACGCATTGCCGCTTTATTTAGGTAGACGTTACCGTTTCGTCGTGGAAAACGTCATTAAGGAAAAGAATATGTCAATAATAACGTTAATAAAGGCACTCCCTAAGGCTGAATTGCACTTACATATTGAAGGTAGCTTGTCTCCAATACTCATGTGGAACTTGGCGCAAAAACATCGCATTTCCATGCCGTATAATTCAGTTGAAGAAATAGAACAGGCATATCAGTTTTCAGATTTACAGAGTTTTCTCGACTTGTATTATGCCGGCGCCGATGTGTTGCGTGATGAGGACGACTTTTATCGTCTTATGAAAGATTACCTCGACGCCTGTGATCGGGACAACATTGTTCACGCTGAAATAATGTTTGACCCGCAAACCCACACCAACAGAGGCGTTGGGTTTGATGTGTTTATGCCGGGATTTCTGCGCGCCATTAGGGATGTACAAGAAAACCGCGGTATGAGCGTTAAATTGATCATGTCATTCTTGCGCCATTTAACTGAAGCGGCAGCCATAGAGACTTTAAAAAATGCAGAGCCCTGGTATGACAATATTCACGCAGTGGGGTTAGATAGTTCAGAATTGGATCACCCGCCCGAAAAATTCGAGCGGGTTTTTAGTATGGCCAGAGAAGCCGGCTTTAAGCTAGTCGCTCACGCGGGGGAGGAAGGGCCGCCAGAATATATTTGGCAGGCAATTAACCTGTTGAACGTAGATCGCATCGATCACGGGGTTCGGTGTCAAGAAGATGCTGAACTTATGTCCTTGATAAAGCACCGTAAAATTCCCCTTACTGTGTGCCCGCTGAGTAACTTGAAGTTATGTGTTATTGAAGACATGACTGAGCACAACATTGTCGACTTACTCAATGCAGGGTTAATGGTAACGGTAAACTCAGATGATCCTACGTATTTTGGGGGCTTTTTAAATGACAATTTTATTGCACTTCACAACGCGCTGGGGCTGACTCATTCCCAATGTGCCCAACTGGTAAAAAACAGTTTTGCGGCCAGCTTTTTAACGGATGAAGAGAAGCGGACGTGGTGCAATGCAGTCGATAAGCTACTTGAGCAAACAGGTTCACCGGTTTAACTGCAAAACACCCGCGCCTCAGGCTCGCGACAAATAGGGCGTTACTTCAGTAAATCCTTACTTTGCAGGTATTTGTTTTTGGTAACTATGCCAGTTCTCCACGATTTCGTTGATCACTGTGCTACCCACTTTATAGGCGGCTTCCAGCGATGGTACCATTCCGGCATAACCCGCGCCTGAACTTTCCAATTTTAAATTTTCAGCGGCGGTAAGTCCGTGGGGCTGCATAGTGAAGTTACTGGCGGTTCTGAGGACCATAAAGCGGTTTTTGTCAACTAAACCTGCGTTGTGCAGGTATTGCATGGCCTGAAAGCTACCTGTGTCTTCCATTCCCGAGGTGATAAAATTTCCGTCATCGCCCACCCAGAATTTTACCCAGGCATTGGCCCAGTCGTTCATTTTTTTGCCATGCCAGAAGGTTGCAGCGGCGAGGTGATCGCCAATCATAACTTTAGCCCCTGTCTGTGCATTAGGGTATTTTTTATAGCGTGCACGCAGGCTGGCCATGGCTTCAGTTTCCATCAATTCGATGTCTTTTGTTAAATAATAAGCCCATTGTGCAAGTGAAGTGTTGAGCGTATACATTTCTCCATTGTGCGCCTTTTGTGTGCCATTAGCGGCTGGGTAGGGGGAATGGGAGAACAACGGAAAATAACCGGTTGGCCAGCTTTCGGGAATTTCTCTTGCATCGATTTCATGTGCCAGATCACCGTCTACCAGATGACGGGTCCACACCGCCGACCCAATGGTGCCGTCCTGAGGATCCATGCCAGCAATGCCTGCCACCAGCCAGTAGGCCTGGGTTAAATCGAAGCGGTCATCTAAACCCAGTGCCATAATGGCAGCTGAAGCCCGGGCGGTACCCATGCCTGTAACTATAGCCAACACGCCTTTTTCGTCATTGGCATAGATATCGTGGAAACCGTGTGGTAGCGGGTAACGGGTAGTAAGGCCATAGCGGGTTTTCCACATTTGGAATTCGCCGGCCTTGTCGCCCTCATCTTCGCCGATTTCAAACATGGTCACCACCACGGCTTTTACTTTTAAAGGGGCAGCAAAGGTGCTGGAATAACAGCCTGTGTATAATAAGATGAATGTAAAAAGCGCTTTCACAAATAGCTCTCCAATGAAAAACGGCATGCTAAGCATGCCGTTTCAACCTTTCAAGTTTGTTTAGAATTTATAACCAAATTTCACGTTGAAATGCCTGGGAAGTTCAGGCAAAACAATCTGGCTGCCAAACAGGTCAGGGAAGTTGGCACGGAAATACCGCTCATCGGTTAAGTTTTTAACCGTGAAGTTAACATCCCAGTTTTCAGTCTGATACGACAATCCTGCATTTACTAACGTGTAAGCCGGTAATTCAACGGAACCAGAGAAACCCGATTTTGTGGAGTCAGCATCGATAACGCTGACACTGCCGGCAAAGCCATTTTGGAAATCATAGGTTGCGGTTAAGGTATAAATATTTTCTGGTATACCGGCCTTCTGTGCATCCGGGTTGCTCGTGCCTTCACCAACCAGATTAAGACCGATAACGTTACCACCTAGTACTAAAGAAGGATCTTCAAGGTTAACTAAATCTTCCAATCCCAAAAAGCCGAACTGGTTTCCCTCTTCCAGAGCAGTGAGGTTAATCACTTCCAGGTTGGTGTAGCCTGCTGAAACGACTAAGTTGTCGTTCACTACCCAACGCAGTTCAAATTCAACACCTTCGTTTTTCGTAGTGGCGTTTGTCACGATTGCCTGGCTGTTATAGTCGGTTCTTTCTTGTTCGTATACCGATAGGGCGAAGTAAAGACTGTCATCAAGAAACGAGCCTTTGATTCCGTACTCGAATAAATCAGAGGTATCGAAGGCGCCGCTGCCGTCGTCATTGTTTAATTGATCGATGGTAATTTCAGCGCCTTGCCCTGCAACCAGGGTTGCTTGCTCTGCTGCAGTTATATAGGGAATGAGTCCCCATGGCGTTTTGTATGAGATGCTCGCATTCCAGGAAACGCCGTCAACGGTTTCTTTTTCTGTTACTGGTGCTTCAGTTCCATCTGAGCCGAGCAATAGATTCACATGGGAAGTACTTTCAATGTCGATGGTGTCGTAGCGCACACCCAAAACCAGGTTCAGGCCGAAATCCCAGGTGAGATCTGTCATCGCTGCGATACCGAGATCCAGGTAGTTACCTTCATCGTAATTGTCGAAGTTTTTGCCGATTCTCGTTGACAATTCACGTCTATCCAGCGCAGAAGACGGCATAGTTAAATCCCGACGATTGAAATACTCGTATGTGAAGTCGTCCCCGTGAAGAAAGTCGGTATAACGCAATGAGGGAGAAACCTGAAATTGTGCCAATAGTGAATTGGTTTCAATTTCAGTAGAAAACACCAGTTTATCTTCAATTACCCAGCTATCGTGGAACTGGGAAAATCCGTAGGCGTTTTCGTTAATATTGTCATAGGCATCGTAAAATAACTGGTTTTTAACTTCCCAACTATCGGCGTAGTAAATGACATCAAAATACAGAGTGCTGGTTTCGTTTTCCAGTCTGTCATCCGGTGCTACCAAGGTTTGGGAGGGATCAAGAGTTGTAGAGCCCACGTTTTCCAATGCCATTAACGGCGTGGCTTCAGAATCGGTAAAGGAAGAGGCTGGCACGTAGAAGAAACTTTCACCAGCGATGTTTACCGCTCCGTACTCATCGTGAGAAATAGAACCGTCACCGTCGGTGTCCAGTGGTTGAGCTGTACCTGTGATATAAGTACCGTTATCTACCAACTCCTGTGTCAAGCGGTTCCAACCTGCTACCTGATTGCCATCGTATTTGTGATACATTCCCCCGAATTCAATGCGTAAATCATCAGTGATATCCATATTGAACGAAGCTTGCAAAATAGATTGGTCTGTGGCGGAGTTTTCATAGAAACTGCCTGAGTTTTCAACTTCTCCATAAATGTAGTATCCCATCTCCTTGCCAGCAATTGTGGCGGGGCCGCCAACTTCAGCAGTGACAATACTCTTATCCCAGCTACCGTGGGTATAGCTCATGGCGCCTTTGGGTTCAGATAAGTACTGCCCTGACGATGCCCGAGCTGATTTGGGGTTAAAGTTGAGGTAGCCCCCAATTTTTGCCGGACCATAAATAGGTGAAGCCGGACCACGAACAATGTCGATGCGGCTCGATGCGCCGATGGGAGTAGGGTAGTTCCCTGGGTTGTCCAAGCGTTTTACGCCGCGGAAGTAAGTTTCACCAGGTGTTCCACGAACATCAAGAGAACCGGCTACACCAAAGAAAGATTGCGTAAAGGTACCCGGCGCGAAGGCAACGAGTTCATCGATGTCTGACACGTTAAATCGGGCCATTTGCTCATCACTGATTGTAGAGGCAGAGCGGGGCGTTTCCAGTATGGATTTACCAAAGCCAAACACAGCTTCAACATCCTGGCCCGGGAGGCTGCCCAACGAACCGGTAACTTCAATTTTTTCGTATTCCTCGTCACTGGGTTCATTGGCGTCTTGTGCAAGTGCCGTAACTGGCGACAGTACGAGACCAAACGCAATTGCTCTGGCCAGCGGGGAAACCGCAAATAAAGTGTGTTTCATGTTGTTCCTCTGATTTAATACTTATTGCCTCTGCGGGCTTTTTGAAAATGTCCTGACTCTGAATAGCACATTCAATGCCAAATAGTTGTCCACTTGGTCAACAATGGTGATATTTTTATCTTGTTGTTTTTTATTGTTTTATTTTGTATTTCTGTCAGTGGGTAAAACTTTAGTTGTAAGAAACACCTTTCGGCTAGTTTACTTTCTGCACTTTGCTGGTGCGCTTGCTCCATTGTGTGCATCAGCTCGTGGGCGACTTGCCCTTTTCAGGAGGGACAATCGCCGTTGTCGTCATTTTTTTTGTCGTTTCGAGGGGGGGCGCAGACCCATTGGGCAACAGAGTATCGAGGAAGATGGCAGTAACGCCGGCCACGGTAACTGGTGAAGATACTATACTTGCTAACCAGGCAGGTACGGTGTGCAATGAATCGGGTACCATCATGACGCCCATGCCCAGTCCAAGGGAAGCGGCGATGATCAAACTGTTGCGGCGAGTGAAAGGCTGCTGCATCATAATGTTTAATCCCCCCACCGCTACCATGGCAAACATGACTAGCGTGGCGCCCCCTAATGCGGCTTTTGGCACACTTTGTAGTACACCGCCAATAACCGGGAAGATACCCATCGTTATGTATAATCCGGCGATGTAGAGTCCCACCTTTCTACTGGCGATTCCTGTGAGTTGAATAACACCATTATTTTGTCCAAACGTAGTATTGGGAAAGGTGTTAAACAGCCCGGCAATAACAGAATTCACACCATCGCCCAAAATGCCACCTTTTATGCGGTTCATATAGATATGTCCCGCTATTGGCTGCTTGCAAAAAAGACTGTTGGCCGTGAGATCACCCGCCGTTTCTAATGCGCTAAAAACGTAAATAAGTGCAATCGGTAAAAATAAACTGACATCGAAGTCAAGGCCATATTTAAGAGGCGTGGGAATAGCGAACACAGGTAAGTTGGCAAGGTGAGAAAATTGCAGATCCCCTATAAACCAGGTAAGCAGCGTGCCAGCCACCATGCCGACAAATATTGCACTTAGCCTGAGCCAGTGATTGGACGCAGCATTGAGAAAAATAATGATCAGCAACACCAGAAGGCCAACAAGCCAATGGGTGCTGTCACCAAAGTCTGGTGCACCAAATCCTCCGGCAAGGTCAGTCATGCCAACTTTGATGAGTGACAAGCCAATAGACGTGATGACGATACCAGTTATCAATGGGTTGAGCAGTCGTTTTAATTTGTGAATAAACAAACTGAGCACAATTTCCACCATGGCGCCAGCCATAGAGATCCCCAGTAACATGGCCATAACGTCAGCGTCGGAACCGCCTCGATTTCTGACGCTGACGCCAGCTAAAATAAGGGTACTGACAAATGCGAAACTGGTACCCTGAATTGCGACAAGGCCACTGCCTATGCCGGCGATTTTCTTGGTTTGCAGAAATGTACCCAGCCCGGAGACAAATAAAGCCATGCTGATCAGGAAAGGTATCTGAGATGCCAAATCCAGCGCTCCGGCAATGATAAGTGTTGGCGTGACCACACCAATAAAGCTAGCCAGCAGGTGTTGGCTCGCTGCTGTTAGACAGGTAAGTGTTCCGGGTTTGTCATCCAGGCCGTAAAGTAACGTGTGCTGTGACATAGGTTATTCCTTTGGCGCTGAACAAAGAGAGGGTTCACGACGGCAAATAAACCTGTCCGTTGGCACTGACACACTAATGAAATTACTCTGTGGAGCCTTGTCTTCAAATTCGTCCAGGGAAGCAGAGAGAGAGCTCTTCAGGGCATATTTTTGTGGCTTTGCCAAAAAACTGTACTCGATGCTATTTTCTGTTAGCGTGCGCAATTCCGTCCATGACAGGTTGAAGGCCCTGACTGCGACATAGAATTCATCAGTCAGTGTTGCGCCCCACATTCCTCGGTCGTCTGTTGACAATGCCACCGGGATCCCCAACCTCAGGTACTCTCCAAACGGGTGAGACTGAAAATCTTCTACATATTCGAGTAATAGATTACTGATAAGGTTGATTTCTATAAGGTAGGGGCCGTGACGCATGAGCAAAAGCGTCTCCGGATCCGTGATGGTATTCAGGCCATGACCAATTCGGTCAGCCCCCAACAACAGGGTGTCACGTACGTGATGATTAGGTTCATCAACTTCCCCGGCGTGGAAAGCTAATGGAATGGCCGGATACTTGTGTCTCAACATTCTCAATGCAGGTAAAAAGCGAAGTGGGTGACCCTTGTCGTTATCTTCCCGGCCTACCATATTAATGCCCACGTAATCTTTCCGATGGCCATCGACAAAGGCATAAATGGTTGCAAGTTGTTCTTCTGCATTGGGAAGAAAGCGCAATAACGCATACTGAAATTTAACCGTTACGCCTGTCGCTTTAGCTGTCGGACTGTTTAGCGCTTCAAGCAAAATGGATAGCGCTGTTTCTGCACTTAGGGGGCTGCCCGTTGCATCCATCATTCCATGCACGTTAACCTGGGTTTCCAGGTAGCGCACATTTTCGGTCTGGTAAGCCTGCATATTTTTCACTAATAGCTGACCGACAATGTATGGATTCCTGGTCAGTTCATTAAGTCGTTGCCAGTGTGTTTCAAAAAATTCGTTGCGACCTTCGTGTTGTTTATCAAGCCGGACACTGTTTAAAAAAGCCGCTTTTTGTTCGTCTGATAGCGCTGATAACGAACGGTAGTGTGTTTTTTCGCAATCCGGGAGCCGACGCCACGTAGAGGCTTGTACAGTGCGAAACAGCATGAATGGGTTGTCGGGCCCAAACGTATCCGGTGAAAGACCCTGACACAAGGAGGGACTTACTCGGGTATAGTATTCATAGCCACCGTTACTGTCTTTATCAGTAGCCAGCGCATACCACCATTGTGGGTACCCGGAACCTGTAAGGTGGTGATGTAAATCGCCTCCTTTAGGCATGGCATGAAGAAACGCATACAATTGTGTGGGCGTAGCGCTGCGTTTAAAATCCCGAAACCAGCTGTCCATAGTACCGGCGTTGGTGAAAAGGGATAATAAGCTAATAAAAAACACACAGAAAAGTCGCAAGTTAGTCTCACTCTACAATCAGTTTTTTAATGCATGTTGCAAATGTCTGACCATTTGGTCTGATTGGAGACAGTTTTTAAGTTTATGTTTGCTAATGCTTTTGTTGTGTGCACAGGGAGTTGTATTGGCGAAAAGTCAACGTAGTGCACTAATAGGGGGGGCGGTGCCCCAAAATAGGGAAAAGCGCCCTTTATTCTGGGAAGGGCGTGACTAACTTGATAAACTTAATCGAAAGTGACATCGTCGGGCAGGGTAACAAAAATGGAATGGCGTACTTCGTTATACATTGCGCGGCTGCAATGCCCTTCGCCTTTGGTATCCTCCAGTAGTAGTACATCGCCAGCGCCAAAGACGTGGCGCTCTCCGTTACTAACCTTAAATTCAGCCCGCCCTTTGATAATAAATAGCAGTTGACGTGCTGGTGCAGGATGCCATTTAAAATCGTAGTCACTGGGCGTTTCTCTGAAAATGACTGTGCCTGCGTCAAAGCGCTCAGACAGCAAGCCAATGGGGCCACCATCGGAGAGCGGAATATCTACTTCACCAAAATGACTTTTCCCCTCGGCATCGTTATAAATACGCGCTATTTTCATGAGAGACTCCCTTGTTAATGTGCCAGATGTTTTATTGTTGAATGCAGCGTTGCTAGTGCGACAGCCACATCGTCGGTTTTTATTGCTTCGGCGGGATGATGGCTTATCCCCCTGTCGCAGCGAAGGAACAGCATGGCTACCGGGCATAATCGCGCCATAGCCATGGCATCGTGACCAGCTCCTGATGGTAAGGTGTGTGTGGGAATACCGCACTCTGAGATGGCGTTTTTTAAAATCGACTGCAATCGGTGATCACACTGTACCGCTGAAGCTGTATGGGTTTGATTGATGACCAAGCCAACTTGCCGTCTCGCTGCAATCTGATGGAAACTCTGCACAATTTGTTCCAACACGGCATCTCTGTGTGCGTCGTTTTCACTGCGGATATCGAGTGACAACTGGGTGCGACCTGAAATAACATTCACACCATTGGGTTTGTTTTCGATTTTACCAACGGTAGCTACCACATTGTGCTCGCGGGCCAGCGTTTCCACAGTAAGGACCATTTCACTGGCCGCAACCAGCGCATCCTGACGCAATGCCATTGGAACCGTACCTGCGTGACCGGCCATGCCAGTAACTGCTATGTCAAAACGCCGGGCACCGGAAATGGCACTAACTACACCTACTGGCAAGTTTTGCTTTTCAAGCACAGGGCCTTGTTCAATGTGCAGTTCAAGATAACCGAGTACACCTGTGTCCACCACACTTGCCTGAGGGACGTTGTCAAAATTTAAGCCGAACGATTTCAACGCTTCCGGTAAGCTAATGCCATTTTCATCTTTCAGCTTGGCCCATTCATCGGGCCATCTCCCGGTAAGTGCTTTACTGCCAAGTAATGTGGAACCAAACCGGGTTCCCTCTTCATCACCAAATCCCACAATATCCAAATGAAATGGTAACGGCGTTCGCGTGACTTTGAGAATATGAACCAGTGAAATGGGGGCCACTACGCCGAGCATGCCATCGTACTTACCGCCGTTTGGCACTGTGTCAAGGTGACTGCCGAGAATGAAGCGAGGCGCATTCGGATCCAGACATTCATAACGCCCCCACAAATTTCCAGCCTGATCTTCCCAACTAATCATGCCTGCTTCACCCATCCAGCCCGCTACTAACCTGTTTGCCTGCCTGTGTTCAGGGGTCAGATAGCGCCTGTCGAGATAGTCTGTCGATTGGCTGATATTGCCCAGTTCCTCTAAACGGGCCATGACCAGCTTCGCCAGATCATTGTAATTAATCATGGCTTTGTTGCCCGTATACCGCCATCGCTGCGTCAACCGCTTCACCCAGGGGCAGATGCATTCCCGCTCGTCTAAGGGTGGTTTCAAGCGACTGAAGTGTATGTAGAACCGCATCCTGACGCGCGTTGTAACCCATGGTGCCTATGCGCCAGATACGACCCTTTAACGGTCCGAAACTGGTGCCGATTTCGATGTTAAACATACAGAGCAATTGTTGTCTGATGGCTTCGCCGTCGACTTGTTGTGGGATTTCAACGCCTACCACATTGTTCATTTTGTTGGTCAAATCGCCAAATGGCGTTAATGACATGGCCTGAATACCTGCAAGCATGGCATCACCTGCAGTTTTGTGCCTGTGTATGACGGCTTCCTGACCTTCGTTCAGCAGTGTTATTGCACATTCACGGGCACAAAAAAGCATAGATGCTGCTTCGGTGTGATGGTTAAGACGCTCCTCACCCCAGTAATCCATTATCATAGAAAGGTCGAAATAGTTTGAGCGAATGCGGCTACCCTCAGCATCGGTATGGTGGGCGTCGCGGATTCCTGCCTCCACGTGATGACGCTTTTTAATCACGTCGACGCAACGCTCACTCAGGGTAACTGGCGCACTTCCACTGGGGCCGCCCAAACATTTTTGCAAACCGACTGACACCGCATCCAGGCCCCAGTTGTCTGTTTCAAATGGGTTACCACCTATGGAAGCCGTGGCATCTGAATAAAACAACACATCGTGCTGATGACATATTTCTCCTATGTGCTCTAAAGGCTGCAGCATGGTAGTGGAAGTGTCACCCTGAACAATGGCAAGCAACTTGGGTTTAATGCGCTTAATTGCTGATTCTATTTGCTCAGGATCAAAAACGCGGCCCCATTCTGTGTCAATGGTGTAAACGTCTGCCCCCGCACGTTGGGCTATTTCAGCAAGCAAATGGCCAAAACGGCCAAATACAGGTACTAAGACTTTATCGCCGGGTTCTATGCAAGATATTAATACGGCCTCAATGCCTGCTCTGGATGTACCGTCAACCAGCAGGGTTTGTTGGTTTTCGGTGTTAAATACTCGCCTGTACAGCGCCATAACCTCGTTCATAGTCTGTGTCATGGCGGGGTCGTATTGTCCGACGAGTTGTGTGGACATGGCCTGCAAAACGCTTGGATAGCAGTTGATGGGGCCAGGGCCCATGAGAAGTCGGGGAGGGAGAGTGAGTGGTTTCATTAAGGTTCCTAAATAAACAACTGAGCGAGCATTCTTACGCCGGTAATAATGAGCACAACAGCGAAGATTCTTTTGAGTAATACACCATCGAGGCGGTTCGCGATACCTGCACCTACGGGGGCAAACAGTACGGTAAGCGGCACAATGCAAACAAAACCGAGCAGGTTGACTAAACCATAGGTCGCAAACGGCGCGTCTTCGGGGGGCGTTCCGACCAAGAGCATGGTAAGCGCAGCGGGCAGGGAAATGATGAGTCCTACTGCGGCTGCCGTGCCCACAGCGCGATGCGCCGGGTAGTTACAGAACGTCAACGTAGGCACGGTAAGCGTCCCCCCGCCAATTCCCACCATACTGCTGAAAAAGCCAATACTGGTGGCCATGACGCTCTGTCCTGCATTGCCGGGCAAGCCTTCAGTAATGGCCTGTTTTTTTCCGATGAGCATGTTGAGCGCTGAGAGCGTTGCAATGATGCCAAACAACAGGGTTAACCATTTGCCATCAATTTTGGTTACCAGGTAGCTACCTGCGAGTACACCTGCCAATATAAATATTGCCCAGTGTCGAAGCAGAACGGTATCAACGTTGCCTTTCTTCTTGTGCGCGAGAATGGAGCTCACGGACGTAGGAACGATTGTCGCGAGGCTGGTGGCAGTGGCCACAACCATGGCTGTATCAGCACTTATTCCAAGGGCCTGAAATAAAAAATACAACACAGGGACAATAACGATACCACCGCCCACGCCGAGTAAGCCGGCTAAAACACCGGCAAAAACGCCAGTGCCCATCATGGCCAGAATGATAGATAAATTGTCTAAAATGAACTGCATATCAGATATTGTCCTTACGCATGACTGGCGCTGGGGAAACCAGCGCCTTGCCATCACTTCGAGGGTCGGTAGCCGCTGTGATATTACCACTGCCGGTTCGAATGATAGCCCCAGCATGTCCCATCAGTTCGTTGCACGCGTCAACCACCACCATCTCGTGACCACGCGCGCGCAGTGATTCGCCCACATAGTCGTCAAGGTCCCGCTCTACTTTGAGATTGTGGCTCACGTCGCCCCAGGTCCTGCCCAGCAGCCAGCGGCCTAACCTGATGGCTTTGTCGATAGGCTGATGGTGATAAACGTGACGGGCGAATAGTGCGGCTTGGGTTTGTGGTTGGCCTTCACCGCCCATAGTGCCATAGCTCATTCGCCTGCCATCGTTGAGTTCAGCAAATGCAGGGTTGAGCGTATGAAAGGGTGTTAATCCTGGTTGTAAATACTGATTACTGCCGGGTGACAGAGAAAAAGACGTACCGCGATTGTTCCACACAATACCCGTGGATGGACTTACAATGCCGCTACCAAACTCCCAGTAAAGGGACTGAATATAGCTCACCATCCGGCCTTCAGCGTCACAAGCGCCCATCCAGATAGTGTCACCGTGTTGTGCTGGATGTGGCCACGGACTGGCGGTATCAAGTGATATGTGCCTGGTCATTTCATCGAGAAGAGTTTCTGACAACAATGTCTGCAGATCGACCTCAAGCCTGCTGGGATCTGTTACATAGAGGTTGCGTTTGACAAAGGCTTGTTTAGTACATTCAACAAGCAAATGAACCATGTCTGCATCGGTTTTGCCGTTCTGCCAGATTTTGTCGTACAGAGCCAGAATGAGTAGCGAGGCAACGCCTTGGGTGGGGGCGCCCAGATTGTATAGCTTACCCTTGCTGGTCTGCACGCAGAGCGGTGTCATTATTTTCGCTTGATAATTGGTAAAATCGGTGCGGGTAATGGGGGAGCCTACGGCTGCTAAATCCCGAGCTAGTTTATCGGCGGTCTCTCCGTGGTAAAAATCATCTAGGCCTGCTTCTGCTAAATGAGATAAGGTTGCCGCCAGACGAGGTAGCTTGAGAATTTTCCCTTTTTTAAGCGGTTTACCTTTTATAAGAAATTGACTAAAGGCTTCATTTTCGGATAACGCATCATAAGTTTTAAAACTGGCGTCAGACAAACTTTGGGTAACTTCAATTCCCCAGTTTGCCTGGTTAATCGCGGTATTTAACAAGGTGCGCAGTGGCATGTTAGGCTGCCATTGCGCACTAATGTTGAGTGCCGCTTGCCAACCGGCTACTGCGCCGGCCATCGTGAGTGCTGCTTTACCGCCACGGCTTGGAATGGAAGATTCACCGGTGTAAAAACCTGGTGTAGCCTGGCTGGCAGCGACGCCTGCGGCATTAATACCCACAGGTTGTTTGCCAGGCTCGCTGATGATCCAAAAACCATCACCACCCATTCCATTCATGTGCGGGTATTCAACCGCGATGGATGCCGCTGCTGCTACCATTGCCTCAATAGCAGTGCCACCTTTCTCAAGAATAGCACTGCCAGCTTGAGATGCTGCAAAATGAGGCGCGGTGAAACCAATCATATTATTGTTCTTCATGTAAAATGATTCCTGTTAAATCTTTCGCTATTTTTAGTAGCTGTTTATCGCTTCCCCTTGGTCCGATAAGAGAGAGTCCACATGGGGCGTTCTCGTGTTCGTATAGTGGCAAGTGTAGCTGGGGACATCCGGATAATCCGGCAATAGCCGTTAACGACAGCAATCGCTTTCTATAATCAGTTAATTCACTGCCAGATGTGGAAATAAGTGGGCTGATCCCTGGCGTTGTGGGGATAACAAACACAGAGTGACTTATTTTCTCTGCAAACCAGAGGTTAAAACGGTCTCGTTGTGCCCGTGCGGAGGCAACTTCCCGTTTCGTTAATGTGGCGCAATCGTTTAGCCGTAACTGGATGTCGTCAGCAATACGGGGCTTGTATTTCATCAACCAGTCGCCGTGTTGCTGCCAGATCTCGGCGCCCTGAAGTACCCTGAAGGTTTCCGCCAGGGGCCAATTTTTCAGCTGTAGAGATATTCGCTTAGGCGGCCGTTGAGGCCAGGCTCTTTGTATATGTGCCAGGCTTTGTTGAATATATTCTCTGTGCACGGCCAGAGGCAATAAATCGTCTACCACTGCCAGAGAAACGTTCTGTTCGACGAAACTGCTGGGTAGCAAGCAATCCATTACCGTTGACAGTGTTTCAAGGTTTTTTGTCATTACGCCAACGGTGTCAAAAGACGGGGCGAGAGCAACCATGTTGTCCGTTGGAATAATGCCGTGTGTAGGACGCAGTCCAAATAAACCCAAATAACTAGCCGGTACCCTTATTGACCCACCGGTGTCAGTACCCAAGCCTATATCGGCAATTCCCTGGGCAACGGCAACCGCAGAACCTGAGCTCGAGCCTCCGGGCAGTCGGTCAGGGGTTACTGGGTTTTCAGGCATGCCATAATGTATGTTCTGTCCATTCAGGCTATACGCCAATTCATCGGTAATTGTTTTACCCACATAGCAAGCACCATTCTCAAGCAGGCGAGTTACGACAGATGCCGTTTGCTGAGGTATACCGTGAGTTTCTGCCCACGTAGGGTTACCCGCAGTGGTAGGCAACCCAGTCATGTGGAACAAATCCTTTACCGCCAGCGTAAGTCCACACAACGGCCCGCCTGCCGCGTGCACAGCTACTCGTGCAGGGGGAAATTGAAAGGGTTTCGTGGTGATAAAAGGGTTTTTAGTAATTAACACAGCTTGACCAAGTGGTTAAGAATAAGAACTATGAAACAATCGTTTCACTGTCAAGTCAAGTGAAACGGGGGATTTTTATTCATTTAAGTAATTAAGTTAATCACGACTATAAGTGTTATGAATTTGTAAAAAAATGCTGCATTGCAGTAGGCTGATTGAGATAACCGTGAATCAGGAGAAGAAAATGGCGTTGAAAAAAGGGTTTAAGGCGATGATGCAGGAAGCCAGTGAACGCATTCACGGGCTTGCGCCCAGCAAAGCCAATGAAGCCGTTTATCAAAAAGATGTAGTCCTGGTGGATATCCGGGACGTGCGGGAGCTCGAAAAAGAGGGTCACATCCCCGGCGCAATTCACGCTCCACGGGGCATGCTAGAATTTTGGGTCGATCCGGATAGTCCGTATTACAAGCCGGTATTTAAAGCCGAAAAACAATTTATTTTGTACTGCCAATCGGGCTGGCGCTCTACTTTGGCCACGGCGACGTTATTAGACATGGGCTTTGAAGAGGTGATGCATATTGAGGGCGGTTTTAACGCATGGAAGGCGCAGGGCTTGCCTGTTGAACCTTATGCTAGGGGTAATTAACTAAAGGGCTTTTTCAATGGAGTGTCGCTTACCTGATACTATCTAGATAAGCGCGCTCTTCAGCCGTTGATGTTCTGCCTAGTGCCTCGTTTCGTGCCGGATAGCGGCCGAATCGCAGAAGTAAATCCCTGTGTTCCTTTTCGTATTCCAACTGAACTTCCAACCCGTCTATGTCAAACAGTTCCATGGCCGTATCGTGGATATACAGAGATTCTGAATGCATAAATGGCATAAACAAGAACGTTTTCTCAGCGTCAGCCAGAACTTTGTCGGCTTCCAGTCGCAATGCTTCCTGAGCAAGTGCCAGTGCTATTCCGTCGCAGGAGAATGCTCGGGCTTCGTTGCGGTATATATGTCTGGAAAATTGATCCAACACGATAATTTCAGCTAATCGCCCTTGTGGTGTAATTCTCCAATGCCACAATTCGCAACTGGCTGCTGCTGCGTGTACGGTTCCAAACCGGGACTTAATTAAATTGTCTATGCCGGTGTCTGCTTTAAACCACTGATGAGGTTCGAGTTCAGAAAACCAAAATGCAAGAACGCTGGACACCTCTTCAAGAGGAATAATAGATGTTTGCATAACGCTCCTTTCTCTCACTTCCATTGCGACAAGCTACTTTATTGGCTGTTCAGCAATAGTGTCATGAAGGTTAAAAAGTGATCAACATGTATGAGACTCTTTTTACGCATTTTTTCACTAAAAGGTTTGACGCTAAATACTTGTTAAGGTTCCAGTTCCTCTAGATCATCGTACATTTGCGAAATGCGGGTGGCGCGTCTGACAGCTTTTTCGCCCAATGTCTCAAATACTCGGTTTGAGAGAAATGAGATCAAACTCATGGGCGCCGCATAACTGTCGAAGGCCATAGTTTGGCCCGGATGGCATACTAATAGATGGTTCACTCGATTGTTGTAAATTTGCCCGGTTGGGTCAGTTATCAGAATTGTGGTGTGGTGCTCGAGTACGTCGATAATGCGCTTAAATAGCTTGGTTCGCCGCCTGAAACCGAGTAATACCACCACCTCGTTTTCAGGAATGTCAACGAGATCCTCGCCGAGAGTTTGCCCGGGTTGTGGCAATAAACGCACAGTGCTGCGAACCTGTTTTAGCTGTTGTCTGAAATGCAGCGCCAGGGGATAAGCATTTCGATAGCCAATCAGCGTGATGCGATCGCTGTGGGCAAGTAACGCCACTACGTCTTTTATTGCTGCGTCTTTCAAGCCCTCATAGGTGCGCGAAACATTTAGCAATTCTTTTTGAAAGTGGTCGGGCTCATCCTGCCCTAATGCCATTGGTAAGCCTTTCTCCCGCATGGCCAGAATGGCATCTTTTGCATCCTGATGCGATTCAAACCCAATCTGACGAAAAAAACGACTCACCGTCGCCTTAGACGTCTTGGTGAACCGTGCTATGTCTGCTGTGCTTTGAGATACGACTGACATTGGATTTTGCTGAATGTGGTTCGCAATTAGCCGGGCTGATGGCGAAAGGGAGGGGAACTGTGCTTCGATGCGTCCCATTAAGTCGTCTCGTTTAACCATACTTTCCCACGTGCCGTGATTTTTTTACAAAATAAAGGAAAACAAGGCCTATGCCAACTACCGAAACCAAACACATGCAAAAACGGCACGGAGTTTGGATAAAAAAACACCGCAGGATCTGAGAAAAGCTATTATACTGTCATCGTATTGTCACAATGTTCTGATTGGGAGTTTTCTTTGTGATTCGTTTGTGGGCTGAACTCGTCATTGTTTTTTTTGCTTTTCCGCTGGCAATAATATATTGGACGCAAGAAATTGCAGAATATCTCATGCCGATATTAGCCGCTGTGGGAGGAGGCTGCCTTGCAGTCTTGCTTGCTGACAAACAGTTTAAGCGCTTTAGGTTGTGGCACTGGGAAGATTTTTTTACTCACCTGAAAACTTCGTTTAAGATGTTCATTCCCTGGGCCTGTTTGCTGGCGGTGGCAGTCTATTTACTCACGCCTGAGTTGTTTTTGTCCTGGCCATTTCGCGAGCCAGAGTTGTGGGTGTTAACGTTACTGATTTACCCCATTGTCTCGGTGATCCCTCAGGAAATCATTTTCCGCACTTATTTTTTTCACCGATACAAACGCATCTTGCCGTCTAAATACGTCCGTTGGGCAATCAGTACCTTCGTGTTTGGTTTGGTGCATCTTGTATACGGAAACTGGATTGCGATGGTATTGTCGTGGATAGGCGGGGGATTGTTCGGCTACCGTTACATCCAAACCCGATCCACCCCCGTAGTGGTTGTTGAACATGCCATTTGGGGGAGTTTTATTTTCACTATTGGTTTGGGTTCATTTTTGGTTGTATCCACACCGTAAAACTGCCAAGGCCCCTGTAATAGTTACATTGTTTTCAACGTTTGGTTGGGGACAAGCCGCATCGAGACAGCATATTTTGCCATACCTGGACATGGTTTTGCACCGCTAGTTTATAGGCTTCAAACCCGGCCTGATGATAGGTGCGCAGGTATGCCTTGTAGCGTATATCGAGTAGATCGGCATTGAGTAGCCTGTCCATTGCCGGTTCCATTTTGTAATGAAAATCATTAATGATACTGCCTACAGGCTGAATTTTTTCAATGAAATACAAATAAAACACGTTTCTGGCAATGGTTGTTTTTTCACTGTCTTGCTGGCAATCAAGGTTTTCCAGAGCCTGATGCACTGCAGGAGTGAGATTGTTTAATGCAACGGCAATGGTTTGCTGCGTACGCCATACTTTCGCTGGTAGACGTGAGGATTCAAGGATTTTCAACTGGCGGTTTAATTCTGCAAGACTTCCGTGAGACTGAGTCTCAATATTCGACAAATACCCCAAGGCGTTAATTGCTGCCATGGCATCTTTGTTGACTTGTTGTTCCAAGAGTCCTGGGCTGAGGGTAAATGCCAGGTGTGTTTCATCGCTGGTTTGTATAAGATTTGCCCAGTGGAGTGCCCGTTGTCCGATTTTCGTTTTTTGCCATTGAAATAGTGTTGATGCTAAAGCGGGACGAGTGTGTTTAACATGCTGAGCGCAGGAGCCCAAAGCATCAGCGATTCTTGTCTCGTAGTGAAACCGGGCAGCTACATCCTGTTGTTTGCCAAGTACGGTATTTCTTTGTGCTACGAGGGCGCCTAATTCACACTGCTGTAAGGTGTAAAATTCAGTGAGGTTAATTTCCACGCTAGCCACTTTTTTATATAGCGCGCGTTTTGGAGGAGAGCCCTGTAGTGCAGTATGAGAAACCCTGTCTACGTTGATCTCCAGAACCCGCTCCAGTCGACTGACATATTCAGCAAGATTGTCTTCTACATCCGCGGAAAAACCACTGCACCCACTAAGCAGTGGTGCAAAAATAAGCCATATTACCCCTAACCGTTTGGGGAAACACCACGAGGGCGCCTCGATAGAAAAATAACCGCGTAAAATCATCGGTAGCTGCCTGTTGTACATAATCTCTTGCTTGATTGTGAAACTCAGTCTTGCGCGCCCGAGCACGGCCTGTCCGTGTTCACAAACATACATCAATTGGGGCGAGTGACTGCATTATGGCAAATGCTTGTGTTATTCCCAACCTTGAAAGGGGAGCTGAATATGTCGTTGCACACGCCATTTAAGTCGCTATAATCCTTCTTTTTTGTGAGGAAGTCCCTGACAATTAAAAATTTCTTCTGGTGGTAGTGCCACCTGCTTCGAACTTAACTACGCAAGTGGCGCATCGTAGGCGTCACCACTGTAAAGGATATAACATGCCTGTAATTACTCTTCCTGATGGAAGCCAACGCGCTTTCGATTCTGCTGTTTCTGTATTGGATGTCGCTGCCGACATTGGCCCAGGTTTGGCCAAAGCGACCATTGCCGGTCGCGTTAATGGCGAGCGTGTAGACGCGTGCGACCTGATTGAAACCGATGCGGCGTTACAAATCATCACCGCAAAAGACGATGATGGTCTGGAAATTATTCGTCACAGCTGTGCCCACTTAATTGGTCATGCGATTAAACAGCTGTGGCCAGATGCCAAAATGGCGATCGGGCCAACCATCGACAATGGTTTTTATTACGATGTCGATATGGAGCACAGCCTGACTCAGGAAGATTTGCTAACGTTGGAAAAACGCATGTTGGCGTTGGCGAAAACCAATTATAACGTGGTGAAAAAGAAGGTGAGTTGGCAGGAAGCCAGAGACACGTTCGAAGGGCGTGGTGAAATGTACAAGATGGAAATCCTTGATGAGAATATCAGTAAGGACGACAGTCCTGCGCTCTATCATCACGAAGAGTATATCGACATGTGTCGTGGCCCTCACGTGCCAAATATGAAGTTTTGTCATCACTTCAAACTTATGAAAGTGGCCGGCGCTTACTGGCGCGGCGACAGCGACAACAAAATGTTGCAACGGATTTACGGCACCGCGTGGGCGGATAAAAAACAACTGAAGGCCTACCTACAGCGTTTAGAAGAAGCTGAGAAGCGGGATCACCGTAAAATTGGCAAAGCGCTGGACTTGTTTCACTGGCAGGAAGAAGCGCCAGGTATGGTTTTCTGGCACAACGATGGCTGGTCTATTTACACTGAACTTGAAAAGTTCGTGCGCAACATGTTGAGGGATTACAGCTACGATGAAGTGAAAGGTCCGCTAATGATGGATCGTTCATTGTGGGAAAAGTCAGGTCACTGGGACAAATATGCTGAAAACATGTTTACCACAGAATCTGAAAAGCGCGAATATGCGATTAAGCCTATGAATTGCCCAGGCCATGTTCAAATCTTCAATCAGGGCTTGAAATCGTACCGTGACTTGCCGTTGCGCATGGCAGAATTTGGATGTTGTCACCGCAATGAACCCTCAGGCGCGCTTCACGGCTTAATGCGCGTGCGTGGCTTCACTCAGGATGATGCGCATATCTTCTGTACAGAAGAACAAATCCTAAGTGAAGTCGGATTGTGTATCGATATGATTTACGATGCCTACAAAGCCTTTGGTTTCGAAAAGATTGAAGTTAAATTGTCTACGCGTCCGGAAAAACGCGTGGGCAGTGACGAAATTTGGGATAAAGCCGAACAAGCTCTGGCCGACGCGCTCAAAACAAAAGAAGTCGATTTCCAATATCTACCAGGAGAGGGGGCGTTTTACGGACCAAAAATAGAATTTACCTTGTACGATTGCTTGGATCGCGCATGGCAATGCGGTACCGTACAGCTAGACTTTTCAATGCCAGGCCGTCTTGGTTCTACCTATGTTGCCGAGGATGGTGAACGCCGTGTGCCTGTGATGATACACCGTGCGGTTTTGGGTTCCTTAGAACGCTTCATCGGTATTTTGACCGAAGAATTTGCTGGATTTTTCCCGTTGTGGTTAGCACCACAACAGATGGTGGTGATGAATATCACCGATAATCAGGCGGAATATGTCAAAGAAACTGTACAAAAATTGCAGAAAGCTGGATTTAGAGTGAAGTCTGACTTGAGAAATGAGAAAATAGGCTTTAAAATCCGCGAGCACACTTTGAAGCGTGTTCCTTATATGCTGGTTTGCGGCGACAAAGAAGTCGAAGCTGGGCATATCGCAGTGCGTTCCCGTCGAGGTGAAGATTTAGGTTCCATGCCGGTAGACGCATTTATTGAGTTATCTCAAAAGGAAATAGCGGAAAAAACCATTAAATAATGGTAGTGTGTCAGTATTCGGTCTGCCTGCATGAGAAACGGGCAGGCATTGTTTGTAAATCTTTGGAGGAATAGCACATTAAAGGCGCTAATACTAAGGCTCAGGGCGACAAAGCCCGCATTAACGACGAAATCCGTGCTCGCGAAGTACGTTTAATCGGAAAAGAAGGCGAACAGGTAGGTATTGTTTCCCTTGCGGAGGCCATGCAGACTGCTGTAGAAGCAAGTCTCGACCTGGTTGAAATCAGCCCTAATGCTGAGCCGCCGGTCTGTAAAGTTATGGACTATGGCAAGTTCCTCTTTGAGAAAAGCAAAGCTCAGAAAGAGCAAAAGAAAAAACAGAAGCAAATTCAGGTCAAGGAGATTAAATTTCGCCCTGGCACTGATGAAGGCGATTACCAGGTAAAACTGCGCAACCTGCGTCGCTTTCTGGAGAGTGGTGATAAGGCCAAAGTTACGATTCGCTTCCGCGGACGTGAAATGGCCCACCAGGAAATCGGCATTGAACAACTCAACCGTGTGAAAACGGATTTGGAAGACATTGCCACTTGCGAGTCTTTCCCACGTCGTGTGGAAGGCCGTCAGATGATTATGGTGCTCGCCCCAATTAAGAGGTAGTAGCGGTCTAAAGTTTTCAAAGATTCTGCACCTTTGAAACACCCTGCTGCAAACATTAGCCGACAAACGGTGACTGCACACTGAATGTCGATATTAAACAATGCGGAGTTTTAGCAATGCCTAAAATGAAAACTGTAAGCGGTGCCGCCAAGCGTTTTAAGAAAACGGGTTCTGGCCGCTTTAAAAGTAAACAGTCTCACTTACGTCACATTCTGACTAAGAAGAGCTCTAAGCGTAAACGTCACCTTCGTGGCAAAAAACTGGTTCATGATTCTGATACCAAATTGGTTCAGCGCATGTTGCCATACGTATAAGAGAGGAGACTGATTAATGGCTAGAGTAAAACGCGGCACAATTGCACGTGCTCGTCACAAAAAAGTCCTCAAGCAGGCAAAAGGTTATTACGGTGCTCGTTCACGTGTTTATCGCGTAGCGGTTCAAGCTGTAACTAAAGCTGGTCAATATGCTTATCGCGACCGTCGTCAGCGCAAGCGTCAATTCCGTCAATTATGGATTGCACGTATCAACGCAGCGGCTCGTCAAAATGGTATGTCTTACAGCCGTTTCATCAACGGTTTGAAGAAAGCATCTGTCGAGATCGATCGCAAGATCCTTGCCGACATTGCGGTACATGACAAGGTAGCATTCAGCGCATTAGTCGACGCGGCTAAAGGCGCATTAGCTTAATTTTTTAACAAATTAAGTTTAAGTTCTTTCGGGAAACGGCGAGCAGGATGCTCGCCGTTTTTCGTTTCAGTGAAAAATAACTCCGTCAAACTCAAAAAATCCTCAGAATTTAGCTCAATATCAGAGATATAAGGTAGCGGTAGCAAGCTACAGTCGTGTAAACTATCGGCTTTATTTCAGGCTAGCCTTGGTAGCGGGGTTGTTTGCACCACGGCCATGCAGTCATCATGTAAATTGAGGAAAACATGGAGCTTGACGCTATTATCAATCAGGCAAAAGGTCAGATTGACGCTGCAGAAGATGTAGCTACCCTGGACCAGGTCCGGGTTGAATTTATGGGTAAGAAGGGAAAGCTTACTGATTTATTAAAAGGGTTGGGAAAACTCTCTGCTGAGGAGCGTCCGGCTGCCGGACAGCGTATTAATCAGGCAAAACAGCTAATCCAACAGTTGATTAGTGCAAAGGGCGATGCACTGAAAACCGCTGAACTCAACGCCAAACTTGCTGAAGAAGCGGTCGACGTTACTCTACCTGGCAGAGTGGAGTTGCCCGGAAATTTGCATCCGGTTACCAGGACTATCAATCGCATTGAACAATTCTTTGGGCAACTTGGATTCGCAACCAAAACCGGTCCTGAAGTGGAAGACGGTTTTCACAATTTTGACGCGCTAAATATTCCAGCCAATCATCCGGCCCGAGCGGATCATGACACATTTTATTTTAATCCGGATGTGATGCTTCGCACACAGACCTCTGGCGTACAAATTCGTACCATGGAAGCGGAAAAGCCACCTCTTAGAATCATTTCCCCTGGGAGAGTTTACCGCAATGACTACGATCAGACCCACACCCCAATGTTCCACCAAGTGGAGGGGTTAATGGTTGATCGCAACGTAAGCTTTGCTGAATTAAAGGGTATTTTGCACGATTTTCTAGAACACTTTTTTGAAGAGTCTCTGGAAGTGCGCTTTCGCCCGTCCTACTTCCCGTTCACTGAACCGTCAGCAGAAGTTGACGTGAAGCGCAAAGACGGCAAATGGTTGGAAGTGCTGGGTTGCGGAATGGTGCACCCTAATGTGCTTCGGGCGGTGAATATCGATCCTGAAGAGTTTACTGGTTTTGCCTTCGGCATGGGTGTAGAGCGTTTAACTATGTTGCGGTATAGCGTAACAGATTTACGTGCGTTCTTTGAGAATGATCTTCGTTTCCTCAAGCAGTTCAGTTAAGGCAAAGAAAAAATGAAATTCAGTGAAAAGTGGTTAAGAGAATGGGTAAACCCTCAAATTTCAACCGAAGCCTTGTCCGAACAACTGAGTATGGCGGGTCTTGAGGTTGATGGCGTAGAGCCCGTCGCCGCAACATTTTCTGGCGTGGTCATCGGTGAAGTAGTTGAATGCGGCCAGCATCCTAATGCCGATAAGCTGCGAGTGACTAAAATAGACGTTGGCGAAGACGAGTTATTGGACATTGTCTGTGGTGCCCCAAATTGTCGTCAGGGCCTGAAAGTGGCCGTAGCGAAGGTCGGCGCAATTCTGCCCGGCGACTTCAAAATTAAAAAAGCCAAATTGCGGGGTGAACCGTCTTTTGGGATGTTGTGTAGTTTTTCCGAACTGGGCATGGGTGAAGATCACAGCGGTATCATTGAACTCCCCGCTGACGCCCCCGTTGGCAGTGATATTCGCGAGTATCTAAATCTAGACGATAACATTATTGAGGTTGATCTTACACCTAACCGAGCTGATTGCCTTGGTATCAGAGGTATCGCTAGGGAAGTCGGGGTACTCAACAGCATTGATGTGACCGAACCTGTTATTGACGTCGTGCCCGCCACTATCGATGACAAGCTAACTATTACGTTGAATGCGCCTGAAGCTTGTCCTCGTTACCTTGGTCGTGTTATTTGCAACGTGGATGTCAGTGTCTCTTCGCCTTTGTGGTTAAAGGAAAAACTGCGTCGCTGCGGTGTACGATCTATCGACCCCGTGGTTGATATAACTAACTTTGTGTTATTGGAATTGGGTCAGCCTCTCCACGCATTCAATTTAGACAGTATTGATGGCAATATTCAGGTGCGACTGGCGAAGCAGGGAGAATCATTAACGCTGCTTGACGAAAATACTGTTGAGTTAAAAGACAACACTCTGGTTATTGCCGATGACAGCAAACCGCTCGCCATGGCAGGTATTTTTGGCGGTCTGCATTCAGGTGTGACAACGGACACTAAGCATATTTTGTTGGAAAGTGCGTTTTTTAGTCGCGATGCCATACAAGGTAGAGCCCGACAATACGGTCTGCACACAGACGCTTCACACCGTTATGAACGAGGCGTAGATCCTCAATTGCAACACCAGGCCATGGCCCGTGCTACAGCGTTGATTATTGAGATTTGCGGTGGTCAACCTGGTCCTGTAGTAGAAGCTGTTGACGGCGCGCACCTGCCTCAATCACGGGCGGTTACCTTGCGTCGTAGCCGCTTGAATCGCGTACTCGGAATTGATATCGATGGTGACAAGGTTTTAGATGTTCTCACTAGGTTGGGTATGGACGTTACCGTGACTGACGATGGCTGGCAAGCCGTATCGCCGAGTTATCGCTTTGATATCGCGATCGAAGAGGATCTCATCGAAGAGGTGGCGCGAGTATACGGGTACAACAGTATTCCTGATACTGCTCCTCAGGGTAGTCTCAATATGCTACCCGCTAACGAGGCAGAAATCGCAGTTAGCCGTTTCAAGTCTGAATTAACAGCCAGGGGGTATGTCGAAGCCATTACCTATTCGTTTGTTGATCCTAAAGTTCAAACCGCGTTGTTCCCATCGCAAGCCAGTATGGTGCTTCCGCACCCAATTTCGGCTGATATGTCGGCTATGCGCGTGAGTTTGTGGCCAGGTTTGTTAGGTGCGACGGCGTACAATCAAAAGCGGCAACAGTCCCGCGTTCGGCTTTTTGAAACGGGCCTGCGCTTTTTACCTAAACAAGATGCACCCAATGGCGTTGAGCAAGAGCCGGTGATCGCCGGTGTCATCGCGGGTCGCAGAGACGAAGAGTCTTGGTTATCAGGCGACAATGGCGTTGATTTCTTTGATGTTAAGGGTGATGTTGAGGCTTTATTGGCACTTACGGCAGACCGTTCCAGGGTTTCGTTTGTGGCTAGTAAACATGAATCGCTGCACCCCGGTATGACCGCCAGTGTCTTACTTGATGGCGAGACTATCGGCGTGGTGGGGGCTATTCACCCGCAATTTGACAAGTTATTAGGTGTAAATGGTCGAGTTTTTGTGTTTGAGCTTGATCTTAAAGCAATTTCTGTGCGTAAATTGCCAGAGGCAACAGCGGTATCCCGCTACCCTGCGAACCGCAGAGATATCGCCATTACAGTGAAAGATGACATTACCGTTGGGTCAGTTATTTCTTACATAGAAAAAATTGGCGTAAATCAACTAGTTGCCCTAAACTTATTCGACGTGTATAAAGGGAAAGGTGTAGAACCTGGCTTCAAGAGCCTGGCACTGTCTCTTGTACTACAGGATCCCGCAAAAACATTGGAAGAAGCTGACATTCAACAAGCAGTTGATTCCGTTGTTAAAGGGCTTGAGAATGAATTTGGGGCGGCGTTAAGAGAGTAGATTATGGCATTGACCAAAGCCGAAATGGCTGAACACTTATTCGAAAAACTCGGTATAAATAAAAAAGATGCTAAGGATTTAGTAGAGAGTTTCTTTGAGGAAATCAAGGAAGCATTGGAATCCGGCGAACAAGTGAAACTGTCAGGTTTTGGTAATTTTGACCTGCGTGATAAGAATGAACGACCGGGACGAAATCCGAAAACCGGTGAAGACATTCCTATTAAGGCTCGGCGGGTGGTAACATTCAGGCCCGGTCAGAAATTGAAAAGCCGTGTTGAAAACTCGAAGCCACCCACTGAATAAGCGGGCGGTTTGAGTCTTAAGTTGTCGGTTTACGGTCTACCTACACCGTATAAATGCAGATAGCGTAGTGTCCTGCGCTGTCTGCGTTGTTTTTCCTGTCGCCATCACTTTCTGTGTTAGGTGAAAGTCTTCTCTTGCAGTATTGCACCTGCTTTCTCTAATGTGTTTGTATATGTTATTCGTTACCGCGATATGATCCCTGTGGAGTTATCATGAAAAAAATCGGTCTTATCATTGTTCCCGTTTTATTTGTTGTCGGTGGTTACTTTATTTATTTATCTGATGAGTCAGCCAGTCATGAAAGTGTTCCGGTTATTACGGTGATGGATATTTTGCACGCTAGTGATCTCGCCGAAGGCGTGAAGGTTGCAGTGAAACAAGGTGACAGTGATGCCGTGTCAGGTTGGCTGATGAAAGCCAGAGAGGTTGCCGAAGTCGCGGGACTTTCGGAGAATGACATGGCGTATCTTGCTTCACAGAAAGCCCGGGACTATGTTATTTTCAATGCCAAGCGACGGCTGTTTAATGAAGCCTTTGAGACGCGTTATCTAGCCCTCGAAGGTATAGGTGACTTGAAAGAAACTTATCCTGAAGCGGTGGATCTATTTCCCAAGGCAGAAGCCTTACTGGCCAAACGCGACACGATTATTTCCCAGATAGCGCTCACACTGTCTAATGGTCAGACGCCGGGATCAAGCGATATTGCAGCTGCTAAATTACTATGGCAGCAGCGTTATCAGGTGGAAAATAAAAACTAAGGCTCTTGACTATTCGCAGGCAATATCGGCGAATACAGCGCGACTGAGCGAGGCTAGGTCGGAGGGGGATAACTTAAGTTCTAGCCCGCGCCGGCCGGCGCTCACGAACATTACATTTAATGCAGATGCACTGCTATCGATAAATGTAGGTAAGTTTTTTTTCTGTCCCAAGGGGCTAACGCCACCTAGAATATAACCCGTACTGCGCTGTACGTCTTCTGCTTTTGCCATGGCGGCTTTCTTGCATCCCGCAGCTTTCGCCAATGCTTTCAAATTCAGGGTGGATGTCACAGGCACCAAGGCAACCATCAAATTGTGGTTATCGGTTTCGGCGACCAGTGTTTTAAACACCTCTGTAGTGGCTAAGCCTAGTTTTTCACAGGCTTCCAAACCATATGAGGGGGCATCCGGTGAATGGGTATATTGTAATATCTCATGGGAGATTTTCTTTTTCTTCAGTAAATTAATGGCGGGAGTCATGGTATTTATTCATTAGTTTGTGGCAGCAATGTAAGTGTGTGTTTGATGTCGCCGGGCAGTAATGGTACTGGTTTTCCAGATACATACCCATCAAAGCCCTGGCGATAGTACGGTGACAAGAAATGACCGGATTGTCCACCAGGTAAGGTCAAAATAGCGCTATCCAGGTGGCCAGGTTGAACAAACAGGCGCTGGGAGGCTCCAAACTCCTGACCTTGTACCGCGGGCATAAAAGAATCGCCGAAGCCATCGGTTTTTGGCATATTGAGCAAGTTGGCCAGTGCCGGAACTTGGTTTGCGAGGGGGTGCTGTACGGTCAACGCATTAACGGTCCCCCAGCGAAGGGCTGATAAATCCCGGGTTTTCTGTAGGGTGAACAAGCGCTGTTCTGTTTGTTCATATGCAAAAATGAGAAAGTTATCCCAGCTGTTGAACTGGCGTGGTAGCCAGTCGGCGGGGCGTTTATCCAACAGTGCCCAAACGGCGGTTTCAGCTTTGCGAAGTAACGTATTTACCTGGTAGTGTTTTGCTTTCAGGGGGGTAAGTACCGGGGAGAGAAGATCTGAGATGACCTTATCCCGAAAATAGGCCACTAAGGTATAGCCCACAGAATCGGCACAGGCACATTGCTGCCAGTTTTCCAGCGCTTCAATTTGCGCTTTGAAACGATCTGGCCGTTGCTTCAGGGTGTTGACCAACAAAGTATGCCATGGCGTCATAAAACGTGCTTCGTTGTCTAACTGAATGTGGTAAAAATCCTGTTCACTAAACGTGTCTTTTTCCAATAAGCGTGTTTTTATCTGGTAGCCACGGGCCCCTAACGAATACCCGCCGTCGCCGTATTTTTTATACGCTTGCGTGCTCATTACCCTGGCGTTAGCCGTCCACAACCGGCCGTTTGTCGGGTTTTTTATTACCGGTAACGCATTATCTGCGCGGTAGACGTTATGCGGCACCAATATTGATTTTCTGGCTGTAAAACTAGGCGTTACACGGTCGAATACTGCCCCCCCCGGCGTCCATGCAATACTACCTTTCTTATCAGCAATCACGACATTTTGCACTGGCAAGCGCATTTTTTTAATCACATTGATGGCCTCATCTACAGTCTTTGCATCATCAAGTGTAGTAATGGCAAGATTGAATGCGTAGGGCTCGTATGCTACCCAGTGAAGGGCAAAGCGTTTTCCATCAAGAGATCGTACCGGACCGTATTTTGACATTGTGATCTCGTATGCCGACGTGCCAGCGTTGGCGATATCGATGGAGGAAGATTCCTGCCAGGTGGCGTCGTCGTCGCTAAGCTCTATCCAGTCTACATTATCGAGATTTGCGTTGGTAAACCCCCACGCGACATGATTATTGGTGCCTACTACGATGCCGGGTAAACCTGGCAAAGAAACGCCCGTCACCATCACGTCCTGGTTGTTCTTAACGTAGTTAAGTTGCGCCCGATACCAGATCGTAGGCACGTTGAGTCCCAGGTGCATATCATTAGCTAACATAGCGGCACCAGTTTTTGTTTTGCTGCCTGACACTGCCCAGTTGTTACTGCCGATATCTGCCGATGGCACTAGCGGTGGATTTGACGCGGTTGGCTGACTGGAGGTTACCGTGAGAGAAGGGCGGGGAGGGATGGTCACATCGCCAACGGGAAAGGTTGAACCGTCGAGGGCGGCCTGATACGGACTCGGTGCTGTCAGAAAATCTAGCATCTGCTGACCGTAATATTCTTTTACTCCGGTTCTGGCCAAATCTAACGCAATTTGTCCTTGTTGCAAATCGACGTACATGGCAAATGCGACAAGTATGCTGTCTTCAGGTTTCCAGGGCACTGGCCTAAACCGGGTGACCAAATATTCGGGGGGAGGCGCCCAGTTGTCACCTATGGCGCGGTTGACGCCATCTGCATATAGACGAAGTAGCTGTTTATCATTTGCGGACATAGCTGCATATATTTTTCCTGCTCGCTTGCGAAACTGATGAAAACGAGCCTGTTTGTCTAACGGCAAGGCTCCAGTGCCAAACCAGGCTGCTAGTTCGCCGGCTGAAGACCTGCGGAGCAGATCCATTTGGAAAAAACGATCTTGCCCATGAGCGAGCCCTAGCGCAAAAATGGCATCTTCAAGTGTTGCACTGTGGATAACACTGTAACCCTGGTGGTCTCTGGATAAGGTTGCAGGCTGTTTCACAGATGACGTCAGAATGGTTGCATCAAGGGTAGGTAAACTGGCATTTAGAGCAACCCAGCCAGTCAGCCCTAAAAGAACACTAATGGCAAGCAGAGCGGTAAGCGAAATTTTCAGCACTTTTAGCATCATAGTGTTCCTCGGTTTTATCGATAGGATGCAACTTTTTTTGCAGGTCTATTGCAAGTTATGATATCAATGTCAAAGAGTTACAATAATACAGTCTTGCCTTAGTGTCACACCGGCTGTCATAAGATCTCAAAAAAACACAAAATTTGGCGCTAACTTACCCGGGTATGTCTGTATGCAAATTAAACCCTATGCGATAGGCATTGCTGTTGCAATGTTCCTGCTTGTTTTTGCGTTGATGTCGTTCAACGAATTTAGCCAGGTGATGAGTGTTACTGCGGGCTTAACAGTGCTTATTGCCTGTCTTTGGATGTCTGAGGCGCTACCCATTCCCGTTACCTCACTCATTCCGTTTTTCGCTTTTCCCATGGCAGGTGTGATGTCTTATCAAGAGGCATCCTCTGCACTGGGGAACCATGTGATCTTATTGCTTATGGGCGGCTTTATGCTGTCTAAATCACTGGAAAAATCCGGTGTACACCACCGACTTGCCGTTTACATGTTGGCACTCACCGGGGCGGGAAATGCCAAGCGTTTGGTACTCGGATTTATGCTTACATCTGCCATTTTAAGCATGTGGATATCCAATACTGCTACCGCACTTATGCTATTGCCCATTGCACTGGCTATTATTAGTAGCATTGCCAACCCGAGCTTGGCTACTGCGTTGTTGCTCGGTATTGCATATGCAGCAAGTGTGGGCGGGATCGGTACGCCAATAGGAACCCCGCCAAACATTATTTTTATGAGTGTGTATCAACAGACCACGGGCACGGAACTGAGCTTCCTGGACTGGATGCAAACGGGGATCCCGGTGGTTGCGCTGGGTATTCCCATTATGGCGTTTTGGCTTACTCGGAATTTGGGCTCGATACCAACGGCCCATCTGCCAGTGGCGGAACAATGGCGTCCAGCGGAAAAACGTGTCTTGGTGGCATTTCTCATTGTTGCCCTGGCGTGGATATTTCGTCCTTTTTGGACGGCTTGGCTCGATATGACAAACGTAAGCGACAGTACTATTGCTGTAGCCGGCGTGGTTTTGATGTGTATTATTCCGGATGGGAATAAAAACAAGCCCGGTCAAATACTTGATTGGCAAACCGCCTCACAAATTCCATGGGGTCTGTTACTCGTATACGCGGGAGGGATATGCCTGGCTAAAGCATTTACGGCTTCCGGTCTGAGTGTGGTGCTGGGAGAAGCATTAACCGGTGTGTCTGTACTTCCCCTGGTGTTGCTCGTACTTATTTTGTGTCTGGCCGTGAGTTTTGTAACGGAGATCACCTCGAACACTGCCACAGCGACCCTGCTTATGCCTATTCTCGCTAGTGCTGCCATCGCACTTGAGGTCGATCCTATTTTACTGATGATGCCTGCAGCCATGAGCGCCAGCTGCGCCTTTATGATGCCGGTCGCGACGCCTACCAATACCATCGTCTATGGAAGTGGCCACATTACAATGAAGGACATGGTGCGCGAAGGCACCATCCTTAATATACTGGTGAGTTTAGTTGTGGCTGGGGTGGTCATTGTGACCCGTGTGTAACGCCACTAGTTTGCGGGTGGACGCTGATGTCGCCTGATTTCTACTACCAACCCAAACAAGGGGTGATCAAAGTAATGGATTTGTTTACTTATTACCCTTCTTTTTTGTTTGAATGGCACGCTTTTGAGTACGGTTTCTACCCTGTTTTCGGAATATTCATGTTGTTTAGACGGGCTGCGATACTGCATTTCACTGTCGATATGCAAATAAGGGACGCGGTTAATATATTTTAAATACACCTTCAGATAGCCGTCTAATTGCCAGATGGCAAGGCTGTTTTGCTCGGTTACGCGTGCAAGTGATGTGTCACCGTCAGTGTTATCATCGCTGTTTTCCGTTATTTCCCTGAACGACAGCGGCGCAGCGTCTGCAAGTGCGGCGTCTAGTTGGGCAAAAAAATCGTCCTTGCCCTGTGTAGGTTCATTATTCTTGTCTAACGTATCGCGATCAGACCTCATGGCGGGCGGGAGTTCGTCGTTAGTCGCTAATGGCATACCGTTTACGTCAAATGCTTCAGCAAAGTTATCTCCCGCGCTAATGCGCATGGCGTACGCATTATCTTCTCCAAATTTAACTGGTTGTCGCCACGCGATGTGAAGAAGCCGGTTAAGTCCCCGGGTTTGTCTGATCTGCCGGGAAAGGTCGGTGAGCTCAAGAGCGTCGTAGGGCAATAAATGCGCATGGGACGCACGGGGCCAATCTCTGCCATCAAGAAATTCGGGTATGTGCGAAGGCGCGGGCAAACTGTTATCAGGACTTGTGATTCGCCATTGTCTGGTAACTGGTTCTAGTTGCATCCAGGGCGTGTCAGGTTCACAAAATTTCAACGGAGGTACAGTTACCGGTTCGATATCGTCGATACCAGAAAAGGCTACCCAGTATGAGGCAATGTCTTGCGCTAAGACAGATGGCATCGTTTCTACAGTTTCCAATTCTGATGAATTGTCATTGCTAACAGCTTGAATAGATGAATGCGCCAACTCGGGGTCTTCCACCTGAGGCTGCATGTTTGTAGCCAGATTCATTGGGTCAACAGTTCGCGGTGTATCGGAATAGGGGGTATCTGTGTCCGCCGTGGACGATGATTGTAATAGCTGCCATTGTTGATATTGTGTTGTTATCTCTTCTAACGTGGGCAGGGCCATCCACAAGGGGTTTTGTGGCTTACCGCATACTGCAAGTCCTTGCTTTAGGAAGCTGATGTCCGGACGCAGGTATTGGTCGATGAGATTGAGATCAGCGGCCACGGGGCTCAGGGTAGACGGTGATACAAACTGCTCCTTAAGTTCATCGATGCTCTTGTCGCGGTCGAAAATAATGACTTCCACATCGAACCACCAATCGTCAGCGGCCTGAGCTAAAGCGGGAGAAAATACAGCCAGCAGTGTGGCGATAACAAAGCACCTATTCATGATCATCGAATCTCCTTGGCAAAATCGTTTAACACGGTTTCTACCATCTCCAGCCTTTCTTTTGCGGAGTTTGTTTTCTTTATCAGCCTGAGCTTCTGGCTGCCTTCAAATTTGAATGTGTCTGAACGAGTCTGTACTAATTGGATGATAAAGCCAGGATCCACGGGGGTATTTTCCTTAAACTCGATGGTACCGCCTATACTGGTGACATCAATTTTGACAATACCCAGTGCTTTGGCTATGAGTTTTAGCTCTGCCACTTTGATCAGTTGTTTGGCCGGAACGGGCAACAAACCGAAACGGTCGATACATTCTACCTGGAATTCATCAATGGCTTCCTTAGTTTGACAACTGGCCAGCTGCTTGTATAACGACAAACGTTGATTGACGTCGGCGATGTAGTCATCGGGCAACAACGCTGGGATCCGCAATTCTATGTCAGTATGGCTGGCTGAGGCTTCGTCAAGACTGGGTTCTCTGCCTTCTTTTAACGCGGCTACTGCTTGGTCGAGCATGTCCATGTATAAACTAAAACCTATGGTGGCAATTTGGCCTGATTGATCATCGCCTAACAGTTCACCTGCACCGCGGATCTCTAAATCGTGTGTCGCGAGTGCGAAGCCTGCGCCTAAATCTTCCAACTGGGATATGGCTTCCAGCCGCTTTGCGGCATCTTTGGTCATGCGCTTTGGGTGTGGTGTGAGCAAATAAGCATAAGCCTGGTGATGTGAGCGACCAACTCGCCCGCGAAGCTGATGTAGCTGCGCCAGACCAAGATGGTCAGCGCGGTCCATAATGATGGTATTGGCGGTAGGCACATCAATGCCGGTTTCAATGATGGTAGTACACACCAGGACATTATAGCGCTGGTGGTAAAAATCACTCATGACGTTTTCCAATTCCCGCTCACGCATCTGTCCGTGCCCTATGGCGATACGCGCTTCCGGAACGATCTCAGCCACTTCAGTGGCGGTTTTCTCGATGGTATCGACTTCGTTGTGCAGGAAATACACTTGTCCGCCTCTGAGTATTTCACGCATTATTGCCTCGCGAATAACCCCCTTGTTTCTCTGCTGGACAAAGGTTTTTATCGATAATCGACGGGCCGGTGGCGTGGCGATAATGGAAAGATCCCGCATGCCGGACAATGCCATATTCAGCGTTCTGGGAATAGGCGTCGCCGTGAGCGTCAGGATGTCCACGTCTGCGCGCAACGATTTGAATTTCTCTTTTTGACGCACTCCGAAGCGGTGTTCTTCGTCTATTATGACAAGGCCTAAATCTTTGAAACGAATGTCGTTACTCAGAAGTTTATGTGTACCGACTACGATATCCACTGTGCCATCGGCAATGCCGTCCACTGTTGTCTTTTGCACTTTTCCACTGACAAAACGGCTCATTACCTGAATGTTGAACGGCCAGTTGGCAAAGCGGTCTTTAAAATTCTCATAATGCTGCTGCGCCAAAAGTGTAGTGGGCACTAAAATGGCGACCTGCTTGCCGTGATTTGCAGCAAGAAATGCAGCGCGCATGGCCACTTCTGTCTTACCGAAGCCAACATCGCCACACACTAAGCGATCCATAGCCTGAGGTGAGCCCATATCCTGGATAACGGCGTTAATGGCCTGTACTTGGTCTGGCGTTTCCTCAAAGGGAAAACTGTTGGCAAAACTTTGATACTCTTCCCATTGTATATCGTAGGCATAACCGGGTTTTGCTGCCCGCTTTGCGTACACGTTAAGAAGCTCTGCGGCCACGTCACGGACTTTCTCGGCAGCTTTCTGTTTGGCTTTTGTCCAAGCGTCAGAGCCCAGAGAATGCAGCGGGGCGTGATCGATATCACCACCCGTATAACGGGAAATTAGGTGTAAGGACGCAACAGGTACATAGAGCTTAGACTGTTTGGCGTATTCGATGCAAAGATATTCTGTGGTAACCCCACCGGCATCGAGAGTCTGCAATCCGATATAGCGTCCTACGCCATGGTCGAAGTGCACCACCGGTTGGCCTATAGTCAATTCTGCCAGGTTGCGAATGATGGCGCTTTCATCGGTAGCCTGTCGCTTGTCTCGAAGGCGACGCTGACTAACTTTATTACCCAGAAGTTCGGTTTCTGTGATAAATAAAATATCACCTTCTTTGCGTTGCCATACGAAGCTATTTTCCACCAGACCAATGGTAACAGCTACGGGCGTATCGCCGTTGACGAACTCGCTGAAGGACGCTACCGCCTGTGGTTTAACACCGGCCTTGGCCAGTAGTTCCAACAGGTTTTCCCTTCGCCCCTGAGATTCGGCACAGAACAGCACCCGGCTCCCGCTATTGCGGGCCACTTTCATTCTTTCTAGCAGTGCAACTGCCGGTTGTTTTTTTTGCGGATTAAAGGCGATATCTTTGAGAGCGGGACAGGCTAAGTTAGTTCGTCCGGCCTTTGTTTCAAAGCACTCTGTGCTTAGTGATACCCGAGGCCAGCATTTTATTCGTTCAAACAATTGGTTAACAGGAAGGAACAAGTCATCCGGCGCCAGTAGTGGGCGACTTGTGTCGTAACGGCGCTGTTCGTATCTTTCACTTACATCCGCCCAGAAGAAATCGCTGGCGTCATTGATATCGCCGTGTAATAACAGCAGTGAATGGTGGTGAAGATAGTCGAAAAGGGTTGCAGTTTGCTCAAAAAACAGCGGTAGATAGTACTCTATACCACCCGGCATGGTCCCCTTGGATACCTGACTGAGCACAGATTCCTGTGCATTTGTGGCATTAAACCGTTCCAGGTATTGGGTGCGAAAACGACTGATGGCTGGTTTGTCAGTGGGAAACTCCCGGGCAGGCAATAGACGTATTTTGTCCACCGCATCAGTAGAGCGTTGACTTTCCGTATCAAAGTAACGTATGGAGTCAATTTCGTCATCAAACAGATCAAGGCGAAACGGTTTGTCACTCCCCATGGGGTAGAGATCGATAACAGAGCCGCGGATGGAAAATTCGCTGTGGCTCATTACCTGATTGACATGAAGATAGCCAGCTTGCTCAAGATTCCGGCGAAACTGATCTCTATCCAGTTTTTCACCTTTGTGTAGCATCAGCAGATATTTGTTCAGGTAGTCCACCGGTGCCAGACGTTGCATCAGCGTATTTACCGGAACAATAAAAATCCCTTCGCGATCATTGGCCATCCGATACAGGGTTTCCATGCGCTGAGAAACAATATCTTGATGGGGAGAGAACATATCGTAGGGCAGGGTTTCCCAATCAGGAAACAGGGTGGCAACTGATGCGTCGTTATCCAGAAAGAAGCTGATTTCTCGCTGTATTTTCATTGCAGATGGCGTGTCAGCCGTGATTAACACAACAGGGCCATCGTGTTGTCGGTAAGCTTGGCTCACCGCCAGCGCCTGACTACTCCCTTGTAACTGGCCCCACTGTTTGTGGTCATTGGCACCATTGGCTTTCCTGTCTTTTGGGAAAGGTAAAGATAAAATCGTTGCTGTCATGTCACCCTGAGTATATTGACGTGATTATGGTTGATCCCGGTTGGTATAGACTTAACGCTTTTCCTGGGCACGTTGTCTGAGCTGTTGGGTTTGCAGGTGTAAGCTGGCGCGAACCAACAATTCCTGATCCTGTTCCCGAATGCTGCGAAAAATAAAGGCTATATGGTAGCTATCTTCTTGCTGCTGGCAAGCAATAACTTCACCGAAGCAAAACACCGCAGCAGCTTCTTCAGTGAGAAACAATTTGAGTTCTGCAATGCTGCCCATTTCAATGGGGTGTGCAGCTGCTACCACCACACCACCGCCGCCAAATTTAACAGAGGAAAAGCGGTATTTCTCATCATCCTGCTGCTGCAAGATGTAAGACATCATGAGGTCTATTTTTCTGGCCTGGTGATTGAGGTAATCTGTAAGGGCGGCAGCCTGATCGCCGAGGTTTCGCAATGGACGAAGCGCCTGGGCTTCGATGGCAGCCATTTCACCGGCTATGCGAAACGCATAAGGCATGACGCTTTCTAGTTCCTTAGGTGGTGGAACGTGAGCGTCCTGGCCAACGAGATTTACATTCACAGGAATATCATGGCCAATCATGAAAAATTCGTCGAATTGTGCCTGTTTATCTGCCAGAGTTAGCTTGTCCATAAATTACCTGCTACATCAATCTTGTACGTCACTTAGCTTACACGTAGTATAACGACTTTACTATTGCGGCAAACCTCAATCACAGGTTTACCTTAAATCGCATTTTATTTTAGCCGTTCTTTTCGCCCTTAATACTGTTTGTGAGTCTTCATGTTTCAACCCGTCTCTGCTTTTTTAGCGCTTCGTTACGCCACGGCAGACAAACAAAATAGTTTCGTCTCTTTTATCAACCTTTTTTCGGTGGCGGGTATTGCGCTCGGATTGATGTCACTGATTATCGTTTTGTCTGTTATGAACGGCTTTGAAGGACAGTTAAAAAAGAGAATTTTAGGTATTGTACCGCAAATTGTGGCTCACGCTGAGCCCCACGAGATTGATGAAACCCAATTTCCTGGGGTTTACGGAAAAATGGCTTATGCTGAAACAGAAGGGGTAATACAGGCCCAAACTGGGTTACGAGGTATGCGTATCCAGGGTATCGTACCGACGTCCATGGAAAACAGTATTGTTGCTGATAATATGGTTACCGGCAGTTTAGGCACTTTAACTCCTGGTAGTTTTAATGTCGTCATTGGCCGTGCGCTGGCAGTACAACTGGATATCCGGGTTGGTGACAGATTGCGGCTTATGGTGGCGGGAGCCAGTATATATACACCCCTGGGGCGTATTCCCAGCCAGCGTTTAGTCACTGTTTCCGGGGTTTATTCCGTGGGATCGCAAATGGACGACAAGGTCATTTTCATGGCCTTAGACGATTTAAAGCGGCTGATGCGACTGGCATCGGATTCACCGTCTGATACCCGCCTATTCCTTGAAGACGCGTTCAACTATCAGGAGGTGGTGTTACAACTTGACCGTGCAGGCGTTGCCAGTGACAACTGGCGCGAACGCCAAGGGCCTTTGTTCGATGCAGTTAAGATGGAAAAAAACATGATGTTCATGATGCTGTTGCTGGTGATTGCAGTGGCAGCGTTTAACATCGTTTCGGCCCTTGTTATGGTGGTTACGGAAAAACAAGGGGATATTGCAATATTGCAAACCCAGGGTATGGCGCCGGGTTACGTGATGCTGGTCTTTGTGTTAAATGGTATTTTCAACGGTGTGAAAGGCGCCCTTGTGGGGCTAGTGTTAGGGGTGGGTGTGACGCTGCAACTCAATAACGTTCTGGATCTTGTGCACATCAATCTCGCGTTGTCCGCTGACGGCCATGGTATCCCTATTGATCTTCGTTGGCACCAAGTGGTGACCGTTACGCTGTTCTCGCTGGCGCTGTGTCTGGTGGCGAGTATATATCCCGCTTACCGCGCAATGAAAGTACAACCAGCCTCTGCGCTGCAAAACGATTAGCACGAAAAAACAAACCTGACAGGCATGGCAATATGTAAACAGAGCCTGACCAATTGGTTAAATAAGCGTGCAATAATGGGTAAATTTCTCTATACTCGCGCCTTTAAAACGGGCGGCCGGAAAGACGATATGAATAAAAACTTTATTACCTCTCAATCTTTACTTGAAGATGCATTCAGATTGGCTGCCATGGTTTATGAAGACGGTTTTAGACCTGATTTTATCATTGGTATATGGCGCGGTGGTGCACCTATAGGTATCGCGGTGCAGGAATTTTTTGAATTTAAAAACACCTCGACCGATCACATTGCGGTGAGAACTTCTTCGTACTATGGCATTAATAAACAGTCGAAAGAAATACGTGTTCACGGTTTGCACTATTTGGTAGAAAATGCCAATGCCGAAGATAAGCTATTGATCGTGGATGATGTATTTGACTCGGGCCGCAGCGTGGACGCGTTAATAAAGCAAGTGAAAAAGCTTATGCGCCTGAATATGCCTAAAGATATTCGCATTGCGTGTCCCTGGTATAAACCGCAGAATAATAAGACTGACATAAAGCCAGACTATTTCGTTAATCAGAGTGATGAATGGCTGGTATTCCCCCACGAGATTGCGGGTTTGAGCGAAGAAGAAATTCGCGAAGGCAAAACAGAACTAGCCAGTGTAATGGACGTGTTGTTTGATAAAAAGCCTGAATAGGGAAAGTGGCTCGAGGGGCACTCTCAGTGGGTGCCTTAACTGAGACTGCCCAGACAAGTTCTACTTTCCTGAGATGTAAAACTTGTCGTGGAAAGTGAATACCCATTGGGGTTTGTACACCACCAGTAGCGTCATCGTCATTCCGTTAAGCAAACCTTCAGGGAAGAGCAAAAGTGGTATGAGGATAAGATAGTTATCGCGCACAGTTGCCCAGTCGTAAATACCTTCGGTCCAATAAACCGTTGCAAGAAGGCTCATCTTCAATGCAATAACCAGGGCGCCTGGTAAAAAAGCACACACAAAAATATACACAAAGACGTTTCGGGAAATGCGATGGAATGCAGTTATAAATATCAAATAAGTGACTGATATAGGCATAAGCACACCCACTAATCCGTTTACACCCATCATTTCCCAGCTATCAGCTCCGGCTAATGTGGTACCAAGCAGCGCAACGCTTCCGGCCATGCAGGCCCAGCGAAATCCCAGTGTCAAAACCAGTGCTGAAAGCCATAGAAAATGGACACTGAGGCCAGTGTAAATACCCGCTCGAAATATCCACAGAAAGAAAACAATGGCTGTGAAACCAAAAATAACGTGCTGCCGTGCCTTGTCGCTGAGCAGCGCTGACCAAGACAACGATTTAACAATCCGAAGCAACACAATGGCATAAGCGAATACGCAGCATGTTTGGATAGTGGTCACAGTCGCCCCTGTTTAAATATCGTATGTGGCCCAAATCGGGGCGTGATCTGACGGTTTTTCGATACCGCGAAGTTCATAATCTATGCCAGTCTCAACAAGCTTACTGTGAACGCTTTCAGTGGCAAGGATGTGATCAATGCGCAGACCACGGTTATCATTGAACCCTTTAGAGCGATAATCGAACCAGCTAAATTTATCATCTGTATCAGGGTTTTGTGCCCTAAAACTATCGGTAAGTCCCCAGTTGTAAAGTGTTGTAATCCATTCTCTTTCTTCAGGCAGGAATGAACATTTACCGGTTCTAAGCCAGCGTTTTTTATTATCTTCTCCAATGCCGATGTCTTTGTCTTGCGGAGAAATATTGAGATCCCCCATGATCACCACATTATCATCTGGAGTGTGGTGTTCAGCCAAATAACCCATTAGATCCGCATAGAACTTACGTTTTGCAGGATACTTCGTTTCGTGCTTTTCGTTTTCTCCCTGAGGAAAATAGCCGTTGAGAATACGTACAGGCTTACCCTGTTTGTCGGCAAGGGTGACCATAATCATACGTCGTTGTGCATCTTCATCGTCGGTGGGGAAACCCAGTTGTACATCAACGGGCGCCTGTTTGGTAAGCATGGCTACACCATAGTGACTTTTTTGACCGTGATAGAAAACGTGATAGCCCAGCTCTTTGACTGCTTCGAGGGGGAACTGTTCATTGTGCACTTTGATTTCCTGTAATCCAATGACATCGGGTTGGTGCTTTTCCACTAGTGCAGCGAGTTGATGCAGGCGAGCTCTGATGCCGTTGATATTAAACGATACAATTTTCATACAATAATACCTTTACTTTAAACTGTGGTTTCGTTGTTCGTATAGTGGTGAATAATTAAGACTTTTTCATTCACTGGGCCAATGTAACCGTGCCGTATTCATCAATCCGGTGAACAATTGGTTGGCAAACAGGCTTGTTAGGTGAATATCAACCTGCCTGCTACCTGCATAATCGGTAGCCTGCTCTCGAAAAGATGACCAATTCGCGCCTACATTCGTCATGATGGTGTAGTAGCTGATGGGGAAGTGTGGGTACTCTTTTTTCATCCAGCGAGCAATAATGCTGGCCCCCACGGAGGAGCCTATCCAGACATAGGCACATGCCAATTGTGATTCTGGGTTCACGGGCATAGTACTGCACGCAAGTGACGGGGTTAAAGAGGGGGATGACGCTAACGCTTTGATATCTTCTATCAGGGCGTGGTGCACACTGTCTATTTTAGCCTGTATCTGTATGGATTCAGGCAGACCTTGTACGAACGGTGTCGCATAAGTATGAAAAGCCAGTAAAGTGTGCAGGCTTGCTGAATAACTTTGCGATGTGAAAGTCTCTTTATTCATTTGCTGGGAAAACGGATAAGTGTTTTCGAGCGCTTTGTGAGAATCCGCGGTATCTTCTTTTAAATAAGAAAATAGTTTATTTATATTCATCAATTGGTTGTTCTGATATTCTGAGATCTAATAAATCCGATGGTACATCATACCCCAATCAGAGGCGCCATTCATGACAAACCGCGGTGAAATCGTCCCAGAGAATGAGGTTGATTTAACGACTTGTGACAAGGAACCGATACATTTGCCAGGCAGTGTTCAGTCATTCGGTTTTTTGCTGGCACTGCAGCCTGACTGGTTGATTGCGTACTGCTCTGAGAATACGCCTTATTATTTGGGCAATGAGTGGCAGCAGGTACTTGGTGAGCCACTAAAAAACTGGTTTGACCGCAAAACCATGCACGATATGCGTTCGGCGTTGCAGTCAGCAATGATTACCCAACGAAACGAGCGATTGTTCAACAGGAACATTGTTGTTTCGGGGAAAAATGTAGACATTTCGATTCATCACAACGGCGAGTACATTGTGGTGGAATGTGAAGAGGTACACAACGGTTATGAGGACCCGGAACACTTTGTAAGATCATTGCTAACACAATTTTACCGCGCCAACGATAGCAGTCATCTTATTGAAATGGTGGCACAACAAATTCAACTCATCAGCGGCTACGATCGCGTCATGGTATACCGGTTTTTACCGGATGGCGCTGGTGAAGTTATAGCGGAAAGCAAACGCTTTGAATTAGAATCCTTTCTCGGCCTTCGTTACCCGGCTTCGGATATCCCAAAACAAGCGCGGGCACTGTATATAAAAAACCTGCTCAGAGTTATTGGTAACGTCGAAGATACAGTGGTTCCAATTCAACCTGCAAACCAGAATAAAACGCAACCGTTAGATTTGTCATTCTCTACGTTGAGAGCCGTGTCTCCAATCCACATTGAGTACCTTAAAAATATGGGTGTAAATGCCTCCATGTCTATTTCCATTGTGGTAAACGGAAAGTTGTGGGGCTTGTTTGCCTGCCATCACTACAGCGAGAAAATACCGTCGTATTTTATGCGAACGGAACTTGAAATGTTCGCTGAGGTTTTTGCGTTGGAGTTATCTTCCAGGTTGGCGAGGGAAAAAGAAGTGGAGCGAACTCGCGCGCGAAATGTTCACAATCAAATGATAGCGACGATGCCTTCCGATGGCGCGTTAAAAGATATTATTGCTACCCAATTTGCCGTTTTGCGTAATCTCATTTCTTGCGATGGCATATGTGTCGTGGTTGATGGCCAAGCGAAAAGTGACGGAGCAACTTTAAGTGAGGAACTGTTATTCGTACTCTGCCGAAAACTCAATGGACTGGCGCCCAGTGAGGTGGCACCAATAGAAACTCTGGCTGCATTCATTGACGGCTATCAGACCGAAGCTCACGGAATTGCAGGAGTACTGGCTATTCCCCTGTCAAAAAGTCCAAGAGATTATTTGTTGTTCTTCAGAAAACCGCAAACAAAAACGGTAAATTGGGCAGGAAACCCGCAAAAGCCAGTAGCAGTGGGGCCCAACGGAGCCCGGTTATTGCCCAGAAGTAGTTTTGAATTGTGGAAGCAAACTCACAGCGACAGTTGCCACGAATGGACTGAGCAAACATTACAAGATGCAGAGTCATTGAGGATCACCTTGCTAGAAGTGATTATCAGACATGCCCACGAGCGTGATGATCTCATGTTACAGGCGAGCAGAAAACACGAGGTTCTAATCTCTGAGCTCAACCATCGGGTACGCAATATCTTAAATCTGGTAAATGCCATCGTAGCGCAAACAGAACAGCAGGACAGATCGTTAAGTGAATTTGTTGAGGTGCTCACCGGCAGACTTGTGGCCCTTGCTTCTGCACACGATCAGTTAACCGCCTCTGAATGGGCAGAAGTGTCTTTTCGTAGAATGCTCGAAACGGAAATACAAGCTTATATCAATGTTAATAGCGCAATTCAGTTGGATGGCGATGATGTGCTGATTTCCCCCTATGCGGCAACGCCACTGGTGCTGGTTATGCACGAGATGTTCACCAATGCCGCCAAGTATGGCGCTTTGTCTGCTTGTGAAAAAAAAGGTACGGTGTATGTGCGTTGGCACATCAGTGAGAAAAGCGAGCTCGTCATTGAATGGCAAGAGCGGGGTGGACCCCCCGTATCCCTGCCCGAAAGAGAAAACTTTGGACTTACGATGATTAAGAGCGTTTTACCTCATGAATTAGGTGGGCGTGCAGATATCGCATTTGAACCTCCAGGCCTAAAGGCAACATTTACCGTTCCATATCGCTTTTTACTCATTAATCAGGCGGCCTCAAAATCTCCTCCAGAAAAGGTTCACCCTGACGAAGAAACATCCACCGTGTTGCCTAAAGAAGCTATTGTTGTGGAAGACAGTTTAGTTATTGCCCTGGATATGCAAAAAAAGCTCAGGAGAATGCACATTGATAATGTTAGTATTGCCGGTAGTTTAGGGGCAGCCCGGCAGTACTTTGAAAAACGTACACCTGGTTTGGCACTTTTTGATGTGCACCTTGGAAGAGAAACCACGTACGAATTAATCAGCGAAGTACGCGGTAAAGGCGTGCCAGTGGTTATTGTCAGTGGTTACGGAAAAGCACTGCTTCTTCCAGATTCATTCGACAATACGCCCGTACTAACCAAACCCGTTTCTGACTCAGTGCTAAAAGAAACGCTGTCCCAGTTGTTCAAATCAGCAATCTGACAGAGCTTGCGGAGAAATATGAGTTTATTAACCAATAAGTGTGTTTTAATTGTCGAAGACACGACCATTGCCGCAACGTATTTGGCCAGAGAGCTTACCGAAATGGGCGCTGATGTTGTGGGGCTTGCGCGTACTGAATCGCAGGCCGTTGAAATGGCAAACGCGCTGCAACCACAACTCATTTTGATGGATATCCATCTCGGTGAAGGCGGTAACGGTATAAGTGCTGCGAAAAAAATCAGAAGTCAACACCATATACCGCTTATTTACACCACATCTTTTTCCGACGATAGCGTGCTATCTGATGCGCTTGATACATCTCCTTATGGATATATTGTCAAGCCTTTTGACCACAAAACCATTAAGGTTAGTTGTGAAACTGCCCTCAAGCGCTTTGAATTAGAAATGTCGTTGCAAGGGGCAGAGGCGCGCTTCAGGTTAGCCGCTGAAGCGGCGGATGCTGGTATCTTTGCCCTGGATGAGAGTGGTCATTATTTTACTTACACTGGCGCAGCGAGCTTGAAAAATCGCTTGGGTGGAGGAACACAAACCAGTGTGGACCAATTTTGGTCGCTCTTTGACGAGAAAGATAGAACCGACGTTTTAGCGGCCATGAAATCGCAAACGTGTCTGCGGAAAACGATACGCATAGCAGATGACGGGGCAGGAAACACCTGCTGGCTTGATATTCTTTTTTCAGGCATCTCTATCGCCGATGAGCGGGTAACCATTGGCGCAGTAGTCGATGTAACTGAGCAGCAACAAAGCAGCAGAAAACTACAGCTATCGAGCATTATTTTGGACCAGTTAGCTAAAGGCGTAGCGGTGCTTGACGCTTCTCATCGCATCATTCAGTGGAATCGCGCGCTTTACCAAATGTTGGGTTGTGAGGACGAAAAATCCAAGCCGTTGACCTTAGCGGATATGGGGGTGCCTGTTTCCCTTGTTGAATCTAGTGTCGAGGCCACGAGGTCAGTAGTTCAGCGGCACAAGTTGTCGCTACGCAAAAAAAACAATGTTGTTTTTCCTGCATTCGTCACAGTGTCCAGGCTAGAGGAAGCGGGATCCAATGACGCCTTTGTGATTACCATATCCGATTTATCTGAATTACAAAACGCAGAGCGCAAGCTTAAAAATCTTGCTTTTAGTGATGGGCTAACGGGCGCAGGAAATCGCCAGTATCTTAGTTTGCTTCTCAAAGATGATGTGTTTACTCAAACGATCAACAGCTTGGTTTTTATCGATATCGATAACTTTTCTCAAGTCAATGAATTGTATGGCCATGGAGTGGGTGATGCGTTACTGGTGGCTTGTGCAACCCGCATAGAAAGATCAATTCAAGAAGTAAATATACTTATTCGTCAGGGCGGCGACAAATTCGTGGTGTTGATCCAGGACGATACAGATGTTGCGGATTTGTCTTCGCAATTACTCAATGAACTGACGTTACCCTGCACAATTGAGGGGCATCCTATCGCTGTAACGGCAAGCATTGGTTATGCTAAGGCTGTTGACGACCAATCTTGTGAAAACTTACTAAAATGCGCAGATATTGCCCTTTTCGAGGCAAAACGAAAAGGCAAAAACAGGGCAGTGGCCTTTTCGCAGGAGCAACCCGCCCCCTCAGAGTACCGCCTGGCATTTGAAAGTGAAATTAGAACCGCACTTGCCAACGATGAGATTTGCACCTTATTTCGCCCTGTTTTTAGTCGTGATGAAAAGCTAACAGGGTTGGAGGCGAGGTTTTCCTATAAGGGAAAAACCATTCAGAACACCGCTGTGTTAAACACGGAAGCTGGTAGTGTAGGATTGCAAAACCCCTTGTGGATGACCATGCTAAGGGAGTTGTGTATAGCAAGTAAATTGCTCAGTACCAATGGTCTTCAACATGTAAAACTCTTTGTTGATAGTGAGTTACTTAACATACGCTCACCTGCCATTGCCGAACAGTTTGCCACTTTCATTGAAGATTTCCATGTGCCTGCATCTCAGTTTGTGCTTGGAATTAATCCACACGACCATGGTGAATACAGAGGTAACCTGATCATTCGTACACTACATGCGCGCGGGTTCAAGTTATATCTTTCCCCGTTTGCGCAAGATGCGATTTCACTGAAATTTCTTCAGGAAGAAAGTGTCTTTGCCGTTAAATTAGACGTTGATTTGTTGGCAGAGCAGTGGGGAAACAGTGACAGGAAAATGCTATGTGCTATTGCCAATTTTGCTCGCGCAATGGAAAAAGAATTAATTTTAGACGGCGTTAACACACCTGTCACTCTGCAACTCGTCAGTACTTTGGATGTCGATTATTTTCTGGGGCGACATTTTGGGCTAACCAAATCCCTCACTGAGATCATTAATAGTCGAACCTGGTACGGTAAAAAAATTAGTTAGGTCGCAATTCTACTCGTTACATAACTGTGCGCTGATTCGTCAATCAGCGCAATGTCAGGAACAGAAAAGGCTTCTGGACACGTCATTGATTCGAGGAATTTATGTAAGGCCTGTGTATCGCTGCTGGTGATGGCAAAGGTACAGGCTTTGTGGTCAACCTCCAAATAAACCGGGCTGTTGTGTGGGAGACCCGAATATTTCGTGATTGTGGTTACGAGGCTAATTCCTTTGTAGCAAGCGTCAACAAACTCGGCGATGTTGTCAAAATTGGCAACGTAAACCCGCCATGGAAACCGGACGACGGTAACCGGCAACGCGCAGTCGCGCAATTGTTCGACACTTAACCATTGCGACATGCTGTAATAATTAAAACTCAAATGTTCTGATGAACAGTATCCAGGCATATAGCGGGCAACATCAGGGGCTGAAATAGTTGTTTTCAGTGTGTCCATGCCTTTGAATACAGATTGAAAGCGCGGTACCTTGTCCACATACATGGTAATCGGAAATTGGTCGTATATATCTTCTTCTCCTTGCCCTGTGGTGTGAACGACAAACAGGTTTTGTTGAATGCCGTGTTTAGCGGTGAACACGTAAATATAGTCCTGAACAATCGATTCACTGCTCTGTGCCACAGGTTTTACGATACCTAACGCAAGGTTGTGAATGGTATTCAGACTTTCCATATATTTTTCCAACAGAACTATTAAATCGATTCTCGCAGGTGTCTCTTTCAAGACGGAGGCTCTGAAATCGCCAGGGCCACCAAGATAATCACGATCGATAAAAGCGCTGAGACAAAACGTTCGCGAGATTTCTGTCTCGTCTGTTATTTCGCTGACAATGTGCACGGCGTGAACACTCAGACCATTGTAGGATACATAGTCATAAAGACATTCCATAAAGCGGTAGCTAAAACTTCGTTTATATTCCGTTTCCATTTGTGCGGTAACTTCGTGAACTTTGAGCCTGTCGTGTGGCAAGCAGGATTGGATGTGCCGCTTGAGTTGGGCTGTATAAGTTCTTGCGCTCAATACGTAGTTGTTCACACAGGCATTCACTCGATGACTGGCTTGAAGTAATTCCTCTTTATTTGCACCAGATATGTACTTATCCATCAGGGCAAGGAGCGCTTCTGTAATTAACCTGAGATTCGCTTCTACAAGATAAAATTTATGATGGATGGCGTGAACCGCTGATAAGCGTTTGCGAGCCCGTTTTAAATCCTTAAATTGCTCTTCCTCCAAAAGAAGGCTTTTACCGTGAAGTGGAGAAACGATGTGGTATTCCGAAACCATATTTTTAGGTACCAAGTCAGGGATAGCGCAAAGGGTACCACGGCCTGTGTCCTCTCTGAAACGGATTTCACTTTTCATCGAGCGATGTGTTTTCACCGTTTCGTTGATATACTCCGCTCATTGCCTACAAAAGAGAATACTATGTTTCCACAAACCCTTTCTGCCAAACTTTCAGATGTGGTCATCAGTCAGGCTATAAGCCTCAGTGCTGAAGAGCGACAGGAATTATTTCTTCAATATGTGGTTAAATCTAACGAGGTTTGGCTCGCCCAGGGCGGTGACGGGTTTGTGATGATTGAACAAGGCGATCAACTGTGTCTGCCCGTGTGGCCCCATACCGACCTTGTCTCTACGTGGCAGGGGCTTCCCGGTGATTGTCATGCTCGCGCCGTTCCCACGCAGACTTTTTCAGAGGTATGGTTGCCGGGCCTTGCGAAAAACAATACAGCAATTGTTATTTTCCCCTTGCGAGAAGACGACGCAGGAATAAAAATTACGGCGACTGAATTATTGGAAAGTTTACAGGAAGAAGGGCAGTGAGTGACACTTTGCAACCTTTGGCCGAGGCTGTTAAACGTGCAAAAGGGTGGGACCAAACCTTACGAGCGGTTATGTTGGCAGGAAAGCATTTAAGATCTTTACCGTCGCCATTTCACACAGCGCAATTTTTGGTGCCGGGTTGTCAGAGTAACGTCTGGTTGAGACAAGACCCTGACACAGGGGTATTCCAAGCTTGGTCCGACGCAAAAGTCATGCGGGGAGTACTGGCGCTTCTCATGGAGTATACCGAGTCTGTAAGGTCAGAAATAACCCAATCGGCTGTACAGCAATATCTGTCTGAGCTTCATCTGGATAGGGTGCTCACCACCTCCCGAGCAAACGGTATAAATACTGTGGTAGCTCGATTGTGTGAAGCCAGACGAATACCATAGAAGCTGGGCAAACATTTATGGTAGTAATAGACTGCCCAGCCTGCGCGGTTTAGTTTGACAGTCGGTTTTTAGCTTCAATCCACTGACTCATGTATTGGGTGGATCGCAGCGTGTGGTGCCATAGCAATCCTTGCATAAACAGGTCAGCTCGCCATTGGTCAAGGTTACTCAGTGCCGCTTCGAGTGCGTCGTGAAGTTGACTTGCATTTTTATCATTGTCAAATTGTGACGCTAGCACTTCCTCGCCGTGCTTTTTTGCTGCTAACCAGACTGCTTCATTGGTGTACAAGTCGACTGCGCTATTAACGAAGTCTCTGTCCGAGTCTACAACGCTCCCCGGCCAATTTGCTTCATCTGTGATACCCTCTGCGCCAATGCGTGTGGTGACCGAAGGCGTATCGCATTGCATGGCAAGCACCAACTTGCCTTTTATCCCCGCACCGAACCGAAGTGGTGCGAGCATTACCCGATGGCTGGCAACGGTGTTTGCGGCGTTTTCGGTCCATCCATGTACTCGAAAGCCTGTTTTGGGATTATCCATCGCCATGGCCTTTTTAGGGGGATAAGCGCCGTAAATGTTAAGGGTGGTATGGGAGAGCTTTTTCCTGATTGACGGCCACAAACGTTGCAGTTCGATTACTGCGTCCCAATTGGGGGCATGGCGAAAGTTTCCAATAAATACAAAATCGCGTTTATGTGTAAAGTCTGGTAATGATATTGGCTCGCTACCCAAAAATAGTGGCAGGAGGCACAACTGTTTAGACGGAACCTGATAAACCTCTTGCAGGAGCGTCAATTCCACGGAAGAAATGACCAGCGTGAGATCACTGCGCAAGATAGCGGCAACTTCCCGATGAGCCTTGTCAGAATTGACTGGACAGTTAAGGCAAATTGCTTTGCCTGCCTTCACACTTTCCATTCTACTCGCCCGTAAACTGTGGAGATCTTCCGTATTTAACACTCTTAAAGCGCCAGGACATTGCTGCCGCACTCTGGCGCTAAATTGCTCTTCTGTCATAAACCGGTCGAAAATAACAACGTCAGGGGATAGTGCGTGAATTCTTCTGTCGAAGGTATCACAATTCAGTGTGATTGGTTCGAAACTAAACAACGGATGTTCAACGGTATCAACATACGGCGAATCGTTGCAGGCACTCATGAATATGACGCGCCATTGACGTGCCAAAAAGCTGGAAATTATCCCCATCATGTTTTGACCTGCCGCAGAAGAATTAGATTCCGGCCATACGCTGCCTATAATCACCACTTCACGAATTGCTTCAGACATTAAACCGCATTTCTCAAATAAGTTCTCAGGAGGACACATAGTAACAAATTCATAAGACAATCGCTTTTGTGAATAAGTCTTGTTTTTACGTATGTTTTTTTATTCTTTTGTGTACAGACAGCTTAGGGATAAGTGCCATTTTCTGATATTCTTTTACACTAGATGTTGCCATTGCAGGGTACAGACAATTACAGATCCGCATAAAAGTAATATTCGGTTGGCAGGAGTTGTGTTAATAGCCTATATAGTTAGAAGACATAAAGCGGAATAGCGTCAGCCCTATGGCAAATAATCATTGTGAATATAGCCATTTAATACAATGTGAAACAGCGTAGACAACGTTCTTATCAGCGTGAGTGGTGGAGTAAGAAGTAATGAATGTACATGACATTGCAGACAAAGCCAGTGACATATTTGTTTTACCCGATGCCGTCATTCGTTTAAAAGAGTGTATGGATGACAGTGCCGCCAGTATTGACGATATCGCAGAAATAATCGCATTTGACCCAGGGCTGACTTCCCAAATGCTGAAAGTTGCCAATAGCGCGCTATATCGCTTTCCAAATAAAATTGAGACCATTAGCAAAGCCCTGCAGGTTATCGGTACCCGTTCAGCCTATGACTTAGCCCTCGCGTACGGAATTACTCACGCTTTTAGTGAGGTCGATTCAAAAATTATAGATTTGGACAAGTTCTGGGAACAAAGTGTCAGCTGTGCGTTACTTGCAAAGTACTTTGCTGAATCCCTGCGTATTCGGGAGCCTGAGCGTCTGTTTGTTTGTGGTTTGCTTCACAACGTCGGTGAGCTTGTTGTGGTGTCGTTACTGCCCCACGATGCCAAGCGATGTATGGCATTTAATACCAGGGTTAGTCCAGCAGAGTTACAGCAGGCCATACTGGGATTTACCTATGCAGAGCTCTCTGCTGCACTAGTAAAAAGATGGGGGATCCCCGATGCCATCATCCGGCCGGTATCGTTGATACACGATACTGATAGTGGTGTTGAAGATGAAGATATCAGAATACTGCAGTTGTCCTATGTATTGGCTTTAGATAATGTGAACCCGGAAGTGTATCCGAGTTACAACAACCTTTCCCCGGCCCTCCATGAGTGTTTGGCGCTGAACCGAGAAGACCTCGAAGATGCTCTGGACATTACCAATCTGCAATGCATTAGTGTTATGTCGTTATTTAACCCCAACGCATTCATGCTCTATTAAAACGCCCTTTTGCCGTTTTCAACTGCTCGGCAAAAAAGCAGTGATTTAATCGAAAACCGCGACGGTTTGCCGGCTTATGGCAACGACGTCATTGTGACGATTCCAGATGGTGGCTTCGGTGTGTCCATAACCACCGGCTGCCTGACGGGTATTTACCTGATAAGCAAACCAGTCTTCTCCACTAACAGGGTGATGAGGATGGATGAACTCCAGGTTCCAGCTTACAGTACTGGCAGGTGCAGGCCACCTAAGCATTTGCAGCAAGGTGGGAGGCCAAGCATCTATCATGGCAATCAGGTGAGCGTCTGTCATTTCAACGGGTGCCTTTTTGTAGCGCATAAATCCGTGGTAACAACTGGTGCTCTTGTTCGTGAACGGCAGGCTTCCCTCTGCAATAGACAAGTCGAAGTGTTGGAAAAACTTTGGTGTTACCTTGGGAATTTGAGGGATGTATTTAGCTTTCAAAGGCCACTGCATGCCATGGGTGTCCGTGTTATCCACTCGTACTTTCGATTTTCTCGCCATGCCAAAACAAGCCTGGCTGAATACACAAACATGATCATTTTGCATAATTTGCGCAGTGTAATGTGAAACACTTTTCCCTGTTCTCAAGCAACAAACTACAATGGTGAACGGTTGGTCTGCTTGAAGCGGACCAATAAAGTTAGTGGTGAAAGAACGAAGTTTCCGTTCGTCGGTGACCTTGGTCGCGATTGCCTGATAAGCCATGGCCGCGGAAATTCCACCAAACGCGGTGCGCCCCTGAGTCCAATCTTTGGGAATGACTAACGCGTCACTTTGCCATGTCGTTTCACTAATTGCAGACATTTCTGGCGATCTAAGAAGTTCATCTACATGCATAACTGTTCTGGTCGGATGAGTTTTGGTGTATGCTATCAGAGTTTTTGGCAAGAGCCAATTTGTAACCACCGTGTTACCGGTTTTTTTGATAAAACGCCAGGCGAATCCTAAAGCCGTGCTGAGTATTTGAAGATCACACTCGATGAGATGAAGCAATTATGCCCATAGTTCATTTTGCCCACGCCAACGGTTTCCCCGCGCAAAGCTATGCGGCACTGTTTGATGCTTTGCCTAAAACGTGGACCGTATTGGCGAAACCTAAGTTTGGACATCATCCTAATTACACCGTTGCGGGAAATTGGACGCAGCAGGTAGAAGAACTAGCACATTTTTTAGCTGACCAGGTCAACAATGAACCGGTTTGGCTTGTAGGGCACTCGTTTGGGGCTGTGTTGTCATTTATGATGGCTTGTCGTTATCCTCATCGAGTACTTGGTCTGATTATGCTCGACCCGCCCATTGTGTATGGTTTCAGTCGCCACGTTGTAAAGCTGGCGAAGTTGTTCGGAATGATGGACAAGATTACACCGTCTAAACTCGCTAAAATTCGCCGCACCTGTTGGTCAAAACACGACAATGTGGAAGCGTATTTCGCTGTTAAACCATTGTTTAAAAATATGGATAAACGGTGTATACGCGATTACATTAAAAGTGCGACTTCGATTGAGGGGGATGACAGAAAGCTTACCTTTAAACGAGACATAGAGGCCGATATTTTCAGACACTTTCCCCACAACCTGCATACCTTTAAGGGGCGCTTGCATTGTCCAGCACTACTTGTACAGGCTAAGCAATCTTCGGTGACTAAGGAAGCCGATTTGCGCAAATTCCTCAGGGACAATTCGATTACACGAACGTTCTTTGATGGTGGGCATATGTTTCCACTGGAACAACCTGAGCGTGTAGCGGATGTGATTTCCGCAACGCTCAGGACCTGGGAGCAGAGCTATCGCTGACGGAAACCTACTGGCATACCCAGCATTTCACGTGTAACTAACACTACGCCCTTTTCCGATACTCGGAATCCACGGGCGCGATCTTCATCGTGGTTGTAGCCGATGACTGTACCTTCCGGAACAACACAACCGCGGTCAATGACGACCTTTTTAAGTTTACAGTGACGCATTATTTCCACGTCCGGTAATATCACCGCCTCTTCAATGGTGCTGTATGAGTGCAGTCGTACGTTGGAAAAGCACAAGCTTCGTCGCAGAGTTGAGCCAGAAATAATACAACCGCCAGACACCACGGAATTAATCGCTTCACCTCTTCGACCATCTTCGTCCCAAACGAATTTAGCGGGTGGAAGTTGTTCCTGGTAGGTCCAAATTGGCCACTTTCTGTCATAAAGGTTAAGCTGAGGGACAGGTGCTACCATTTCCATATTGGCTTCCCAGAAAGAGTCAATAGTACCTACGTCCCGCCAGTACGCTTCTTCGTCACCGGAATTTTCGAATGGGTAAGCAAAAACATCGTGGTCTTCAATAATTGAAGGGATAATATCTTTACCAAAATCACGTTGAGACCCCGTTGTTTTTGCATCCCTTTGAAGTTGTTCAAACAAAAATTCAGTATCGAAAATATAATTACCCATAGAAGCCAGGCAGCGGGAATCATCTCCGGGCTGTGGTGTGGGGTTTAGAGGTTTTTCTTCAAAGCCCAGTATGCGCATATCTTTGTCTACCGACATCACGCCAAATGCGCCAGCGGCTTCTTCAATTGGCACAGACATACACGACACTGTCATTCTGGCTCCACTTTCAACATGCCGAGCAAGCATAGGGCCATAGTCCATACGATAAATATGGTCACCGGACAAAATCATCACGTATTTGGGTAATTCGTCCCGGATGATGTCAATATTTTGAAATACCGCATCAGCGGTACCTTCGTACCAGGAATCGGAAAAGCGCTGAGACGCGGGTAGGATCTCTACCGATTCTGCCAGTTCTTTTTTAAAGTGCCCCCAGCCCCTGACAAGGTGCCTGATTAACGAGTGAGATTTGTATTGTGTGACAACACCGATACGTCGAATGCCCGAATTAACACAATTAGACAGAGGAAAATCGATGATGCGGAATTTACCACCAAAATATAAGGCTGGCTTCGCCCGCCAGGTAGTCAGTTCATGCAGTCTGGACCCTTTTCCTCCGGCCAGGATAAGCGCGTAGGTATCACGGGTAAGATTACTGATATAGCGTGAACTGTTATCAGCCATGTTATTTCTCCATGTGAAAGCACGATACCACTGTGCCTGAGATGTAAAAAATTTCTTAAACCATTTAGACTTACGGATCTGAAATGATAATTACCATCTTACACAAGATTATTCGTAAAACCAGATAAGGATAACGAATGCAAAAAAATAATGATCGCACCGCTGTCATTTTTGACCACGATGGCGGCATAGATGATTTACTTTCCTTGGTATTGTTACTGAGCATGGATCATGTTGACGTTTTAGGCGTCACTATTACTCCCGCAGATTGCTATCCCGACGACGCATTATTAAGCACGTTGAAAATACTGTCATTAACGGGAAACCAGAGTATTCCCGTTGCCGTTGGTAACAAAGTAGGACCAAATCCATTTCCACCAGATTGGCGGGCGCAACCGCGAGTGTGTCATAGTATGCCTGCGATGCTGCGTGTCGAGGAAACACGGGGCAATGTCAGTGCGTTGCCTGCAGATGAGTGGATGGTTCATTTTCTGAAGCAGTCTGCCGTTTCAGTAACCGTGTTGATGACAGGTCCCTGTACCAACCTGGCTCATGCACTGGATGCTTGCCCATCTATTGCTGAGAAAATTGACAGGGTTGTCTGGATGGGGGGGGCAGTAGACGTGAAGGGCAATGTGGCCATGCACGACCACGACGGTACTGCAGAGTGGAACGCATATTGGGATCCGTTGGCCACACATCAACTTATTAGCAGCGGTGTTAGTGTGCTTATGGTGCCCTTGGACGCTACAAATGCACTGCCTGTGAACAGGGCATTTTTGACACAGTTAGCGAAGGTTGGCACAGAGGTTTCTGATTTAGCTGGACAGTTTTGGGCCGCCACCGTGACAGCCATTCCCGCCTATGAATTCACGTATTTTTTATGGGATATTCTCGCCACGGCGGTGATGGGTCTTCCCTCATCGGCGATTACTGTAACATCGGGCTCTATTGCTGTCAGTGTTCAAACGCCCAATGCAGGTGAGACTTATCGCGCTGCGAATGGAGAAGGAAACACAGTTCAGTGGGTCAGTAGCGTTGATGCGGATCTGGTACGAAACTACGTAATCTCTCAATTTTCACGACCGTTTAGTGCATTTACTGCTGAAAATGTAAGTTAATTGTTTTATATTTGTTGTTAAATTTGGAGGGTTAAGCATGGTTTGGTTAAAGCGTTCAATTATATTCCTTACAATCCTGATTGTAGGGTTGCTGGCTATCGGCCTGGTTTTGCCCTCTGATTATCACGTGGAACGGCAAGTGGTCATTCAGGCGAAACCCGGGGACATTTATCCCAGCGTGGTAGATTTAAAAGCCTGGCCTAAATGGGGCGTGTGGTTTAAAAGGGATCCAAACATGCAGGTTACTTATTCCGGTCCCGATAGAGCTATTGGAATGGCATCTTCGTGGGTGAGTGAAACGCAGGGCAGTGGTGAGATGGAGATCACGGATTTAAAATACAATCGAAAAGTAACGTACCGTCTCTATTTTCCCGATTTCGACATGAGTTCAACCGGTGAGGTTACCCTAGAGGACGTAGAAGAAGGCACGCTGGTGACTTGGTCGGACGCAGGTGATATGGGTTTAAACCCCGTAAACCGCTATATGGCTTTGATGATCGATGGCATGATTGGGCCCGATTTTGAAATGGGGTTAGAAAATTTGAAGACGGTAGTGGAAAACCAGCAATAGCAACACGTATCCGGGGTATGAACACTATTTTTTAAAAGGGGAAAATCCATTTCCCCTGACGTTATTCAGCACAGCGTCAGCGGGTTTCATTTGCTTTTACAGATAGTGCCAGGGCCACTTTTGACGATGGCTTTTTGCCAATGACACCGCAAATATATTGACTTGCCTTAAGCAGCGCATGCATATTTACCTGAGTTTCAATTCCCATTCCATCAAGCATATATAACACGTCCTCGGTGGCTACATTTCCACTTGCACCTTTTGCATAAGGACAGCCGCCTAAACCAGCAACGGCACTGTCGATAACAGTAATGCCGCGCTGTAGGGCAACCAAAAGGTTTGCTAAAGCCTGGCCGTAGGTATCGTGAAAGTGCGCCGCCAGCTTATGAGCCGGCGATGATGTCAATACGGCGTCGAGCATGTTTGACGTTTTTACCGGTGAGCCCGTACCAATCGTATCTCCAAGAGAGACTTCATAACAGCCCATGCCAAGTAACGCATCAGTCACATCTGCCACTGCTCGGGGTGATATTTCACCTTCGTATGGACAACCCAATACACATGAAACATAACCCCTCACTGGTATGTTGGCGTCGATGGCCCGAGTAATTACAGGTTCAAAACGCTTCAGACTGTCAGCAATACTACAATTTATGTTTTTTTGTGAGAATGATTCCGATGCTGCGCCGAAAACGGCCACTTCATCAGCACCTGAAGCCAAGGCATTTTCCAGTCCTCGTACATTCGGCGTCAGCACTGAGTACCTAACGCCTTCTTCACGGCGGATCCTAGACAAGACAGCATCTGAGTCAGCCATTTGAGGCACCCATTTGGGCGACACAAAACTGCCAGCTTCAATGCGACTTAATCCAGTTGCACTTAGCAGTTCGATGAAATGTACTTTTTGTTCTGTCGTCACAGTTGCGGATTCATTCTGCAAGCCGTCTCTGGGGCCCATTTCAACCAGCGTCACCGTCTTGGGATAACAATTATTCATCTGCTTTAAATACCAGTAAATGTTGTTCCCCGGTTACCATATCGCCGGGGGCGCAATAGAGGGTTTCAACCGTGCCAGCAACGGGCGCGACAATGTTGTGTTCCATTTTCATCGCTTCCATAACTACCAAGACAGTTCCGGGCAGTACGTGATCACCTTGCTTTACCGGACAAGCCACAATAGTACCGTTCATGGGAGCGCGAAAATCGCCTTCGTCGCAACTCGTATCCTCTTCGTTTACGCTCTGTATGAGAGGTGTGAAAGCGACCATGGTTTCATCGCTGAACAGGAGCCACTCGGAGGCACGATCAAACAGAGTAAATCGTTGTGTGTGCCCATCGACGACAGTATGCAAAGTATTCCCACGGCGATTATAAACAAGGTGGCAAGCCGTATTGCCTGTTTCAACAAACCAGTTGGAGACGCCAGTGTTCGGGTAAGTCACCTTGGATTCAATATACTGTCCGGCCACCGTCATGGAAACGCTTTGTTGTTTGCAGGTGTTCATGCGCCAATAAGGGTTTTGTGTCCATGGTGACATATTGTGCTTGTTATCACGTGCGAGGGTTGATACTGCCATGACAGCAAGGTAAGCAGGGGGCAGGTGAGAGGCCGGTTTTAAATCGTCTTGGTACGTTTCAATAAATGTTGTTGATAGTGCTGCATTGACAAAAGCCGGGTGTGTCGCGAGCCGGTGAAGATAATCTGTGTTAGTGGTAACACCGCCGATGCGATAGGCCCGCAATGCACTGGCCAGCCGCTGTAACGCAGCCGTGCGATTGTCATCCCATACGATGAGTTTGGCTATCATTGGATCATAGTAAACTGAAACCTCGTCACCTTCCGCGACGCCTGTGTCTATTCGCACATGGGCTGACGTGTTGGGCATTTCCAGCAATGACAACGTGCCAGTAGCGGGCAGGAAGTCATTGTCTGCATCCTCGGCATAAATTCTGGCTTCAAAGGCATGGCCTTGGAGCGTCAGTTCATGTTGTTGTTTGGGCAGGGGAAACCCTTGTGCAACGATAATTTGCCAGGCAACCAAATCTTCGCCGGTTATCATTTCTGTAACCGGGTGCTCTACCTGTAAACGGGTATTCATTTCCATAAAGTAGAATTGGCCATCTTCGTCTAACAGAAACTCAACGGTCCCTGCGCCAACGTAATTAATGGCCTGGGCGGCGCGCAAGGCTGCGTCGCCCATTCTTTTGCGCAGGGCCTCAGACATATTTGGTGCTGGCGCTTCTTCAATGATTTTTTGATGGCGACGCTGAACTGAGCAATCGCGCTCAAAGAGATAGACGCCTTGGCCTAGGCTATCGCAAAACACCTGAAATTCGATATGCCTTGGTCGGGTAAGGTATTTTTCGACCAGCATAGTATCGTCACCAAAACCAGCTTTGGCTTCCCGTTTTGCCGCTGCCAGTGCCTGATTGAAATCGTCGCCGTTGTGCACTTGGCGCATGCCTTTCCCTCCACCACCCGCGGCCGCTTTCAGCAGTACCGGATACCCCATGTCTTCTGCAGCCTGCCGGAGTGTGTCTTCGTTCTGATCGTCACCGTGGTAGCCGGGTACCAGTGGCACGCCCGCTTTCTCCATAATGGTTTTGGCGGCAGATTTCGACCCCATTGCCTCGATGGCTGATGGGGAGGGGCCGATAAAAATGACATTGCTGTCTTTACAGGCCTTAGCAAAATGGGCATTTTCCGATAAAAAACCGTAGCCTGGATGAATGGCATCGGCGTTTGTTCTCTTTGCGGCCTCGAGTATTTTATGGCCACACAAATAGCTCTCTTTAGCGGGGGCTTCGCCGATATAAACGGCTTCGTCTGCCAGTTTAACGTGAAGCGCCTGGCGGTCTGCTTCTGAATACACGGCGACGGTCTGTATACCAAGGGCCCTAGCCGTGCGTATAACACGGCATGCGATTTCGCCTCGATTTGCAATCACAACCTTTTTAATCATTATTATGTCCTCTCCACGCAGGGGCTCGTTTCTGTAGAAACGCTTGCAGGCCCTCTTGTCCCTCTTCAGACACCCTGATATCTGCAATTAGGCGACTAGTTTGTAGCAATAGTTCGGGACTCACAGGTTGATCACCGACAGTTGCAATGAGCCGTTTGGCTTGTGTCATAGCGCAGGGACCGTTTTTAAGTAAATTATCTGTGAGTGTTTCCACCGCGATGTCCAATTCAGCTTCGCTCACACATTCGCTGATCAGGCCGAGTCTTCTCGCCCGACGAGCGCTGAAGACCTCCGCGGTTTGAAAGTAACGCCTGCACACTCTGGCGCCCATGGCTTCTATCACATATGGAGAAATGGTGGCAGGGATGAGACCGAGACGTACCTCACTTAAACAGAATTTACTTAGCTTGGTAGCAATAGCCATGTCGCAACAGGCAATAATGCCAATAGCGCCACCAAACGCAGCGCCTTGAACACGTGCAATGGTGGGTTTGCTGAGACGGTTTAATTTGTCCAGCATGGTCGCGAGGGCCTCGGCATCCCGTTGGTTTTCTTCAGCGGAATAATTTGCCATACGCTTCATCCAGTTAAGATCGGCTCCTGCGCTAAAGCTCGTGCCCGTTGAACATACAATGACGACGCGAATGGCATCGTTGTTCTCTATATCATCCAAATGTGTTGTTAACCTGGCAATGACACTATCGTCAAACGCATTGTGTTTATCAGGGCGATTTAACCTAAGGGAAGCCACACCACGGGAATCGATGTCTAGTCGTACACTGTCTTGTGCTGTCATGGTTAATTCCTCACATTCTGAAAACGCCGAATTGCGTCTCTTCAATCGGTGCGTTTAGTGAAACAGACAGCGCCATGCCGAGTACGTGACGGGTGTCGGCGGGGTCGATGATGCCATCGTCCCACAATCGAGCTGAGGCATAGTAGGGGTGTCCTTGCTTTTCGTAGGTGTCGATCACCGGCGCTTTAAACGCTTGCTCTGCTTCCTGAGACCAGGTTTCTCCCGCCTTTTCTTTCTGATCGCGCTTTACCTGGGCCAATACCCCCGCGGCTTGTTCTCCGCCCATTACAGAAATACGTGCATTGGGCCACATAAACATAAAGCGCGGGTCGTATGCCCGGCCACACATACCGTAATTTCCCGCGCCAAAACTCCCACCTATTACGAGGGTGAGTTTTGGCACTTGAGCACAGGCTACGGCGGTTACCATCTTCGCGCCGTGTTTGGCAATACCCGCGGTTTCGTATTGCTTACCCACCATAAAACCTGTGATGTTCTGCAAAAACAGCAGAGGAATTTTTCTCTTTGCACACAACTGGATAAAATGAGCACCTTTTTGCGCACTTTCGCCAAACAAAATGCCATTGTTAGCGACAATGCCCACGGGCATGCCGTACAGTGAGGCGTAGCCGCAAACCAGGGTTGTTCCAAACAGAGGTTTAAACTCGTCGAATACCGAGCCGTCGACAATACGGGCAATGACCTCTTTTACATCAAAAGTTTGGCGTGGATCTTTGGGGATAATGCCGTAGATCTCTTCGGCGGCATAACAGGGTTCTTCAAAACCGGAAAGACACTTAGCAGTGGGTAATTGGCGATTTAATCGGCTCACTACATCCCGCGCCATCGCGAGGGCGTGGTAATCGTTGTTTGCCAGTAGATCAGCTACGCCCGACGTGCGGGTATGAACATCGCCGCCGCCAAGTTCTTCTGCGGTAACCACTTCACCCGTTGCGGCTTTCACCAACGGCGGTCCGCCGAGAAATATCGTACCTTGCTCTTTTACGATGATACTTTCGTCCGCCATGGCAGGTACATAAGCCCCGCCAGCAGTGCAAGAACCCATAACCACAGCAATTTGGGGAATATTTTTTGCCGACATTGTAGCTTGATTGAAAAAAATTCTGCCAAAGTGTTCCCGATCAGGAAAGACCTCATCTTGTCGTGGCAAGTTAGCTCCGCCGGAGTCAACGAGATAAATACACGGCAAGTGATTTTGTTCAGCAATAGTTTGCGCCCGAAGGTGTTTTTTTACTGTCAATGGATAGTAAGTGCCGCCCTTAACTGTGGCATCGTTAGCTACAATCATGCATTGTGTGCCAACTATTGTACCTATACCCGTCACCAAACCGGCGCAGGGTACGTAATCGTCGTAAACCTCCCAGGCAGCGAACTGACCGATTTCGAGAAAAGGCGAATCGTCATCCAATAATACGTCGATGCGTTCCCTTACCAGCAGTTTTCCTCTGTCCCGATGTTTAGCCGCGGCTTTTTCACCGCCTCCTTGGGCGATCTGTGCAGTTTTGTGTTTTAAATCTGCAACAAGCGCAAGCATTTTTTCTGCGTTATCCCGAAACGACTTGTTCTGCGTATTTACAACTGAAGAAAGAACGGGCATAACTCCTCCTGAAATTTTCTGGTTTAACGATACTAAATGCAGGCGTTACTGCGATTCTTTAAACAATTCACGGCCTATGAGCATGCGTCTGATTTCAGATGTACCTGCACCAATTTCATAGAGTTTGGCATCCCGTAACAGTCTACCGGTATCGTATTCGTTGATATATCCATTCCCCCCGAGCAGCTGTATGGCATCAAGCGCCATAGCGGTGGCACGTTCTGCGGCATACAAGATTGCCCCAGCGGCATCTTTACGGGTGGTTTCTCCGCGGTCACAAGCTTTGGCAACGGCGTAAACATAAGCTCTTGCTGCGTTCATGTGGGTATACATATCCGCGATTTTGCCCTGAACGAGCTGGAACTCGCCAATGGATTGCCCAAATTGTTGGCGGTCGTGAATGTAGGGAACAACTATATCCATACAGGCCTGCATGATGCCCAGTGGACCACCGGACAACACGAGACGTTCGTAATCCAAACCGCTCATGAGGATGCGCACACCATCGCCTTCTTTGCCCATAAGGTTCTCTTCGGGGACTTCACAATCTTCAAATACCAATTCACAAGTGTTTGAAGAGCGCATACCCAACTTGTCGAGTTTCTGGGCGCGGCTAAAACCAGGGAAATCTCGCTCTACAATAAAAGCAGAAATGCCTTTTGGACCGGCGTTCACGTCAGTTTTTGCATAAATGACAAAGGTGTGTGCGTCGGGACCGTTTGTGATCCACATCTTATTGCCATTGAGAATATACCGGTTTCCCCTTTTTTCCGCTTTTAGCTTCATCGATACCACATCAGAGCCTGCGTTAGGTTCGCTCATGGCGAGTGCTCCTACATGGGCTCCGGAAACGAGGTCGGGCAAATATTTTTCTTTTTGTGCGTCACTGCCATTTCTAAAAATTTGGTTTACGCAGAGATTTGAATGTGCCCCATAGCTCAGCCCTATGCCTGCAGAAGCTCTGCTTATTTCCTCCATTGCGATAGTATGGGCAAGGTAGCCCATTTCTACGCCGCCATACAGCTCACTAACAGTGACGCCGAGGAGCCCCATTTCACCCAGTTTTTTCCACAGGGTATTGGGGAATTCGTTATTTTCATCAGCAGTGCGGGCTAAAGGGGCAATTTCGTTGCGGGCAAACTGTGCAATGTGGTCCCGCAGCATGTCAATGTCTTCACCTAAGCAAAAGTTCAGGGTAGGGTAGGGCGTATTCATTTGTTTTGTCCTCGTTTTAACTCTTCAAGTTCTTCCCGGCATCTGGCTTCTACTTCGTCCAGTTCATTCATCAGCATTTGAATATCTTCTAGCTGTTGACGCAGGTGTGCCCGTTTTTGTTCTGTCATCTGCAACATGGTTTCCAACTGCACTGCAGAGTCAGGGTTTGAGTCGTAAAGTTTGAAGAGGTTTTTCACTTCTGCAAGTGAGAAGCCCAACCTCTTACCACGTAAAATTAGCTTTAATCGTACCCTGTCTTTGTTATTGTAAATTCGATTTTGTCCTGTGCGTCCCGGATGGAGTAGGGCCTGTTCTTCGTAGAAGCGGATTGATCGCGGGGTAATATCAAACTCTTTGGCCAGTTCACCGATAGAATAAGTTGCTGTTTCTTTAGTTTTTTTCATTTTATATCTCTTTTGTCGATGAAAAGTGACGGTGAGCCCGGTTTGGATCCGGCTATAGGTGTGTAAACACAATACAGGTTTACGTTAACGTAAATTGTAGTTAACGTTAAGGTAAAGTAAGAAAAATGTGGCGTCAATAAGTGCAAAGAATCTGTTACGTTTTTCTTTGAGATGTGTTGTACTGGAATTATTCTGCAGTGCAGCATCGCTATTTTTTTAACACACAGTGAGGCAATAAACTATGAGCGAAAATGCGGTAGTAATTGTAGCGGCAAAAAGAACCCCCATGGGAGCGTTCAACGGCAGTCTCTCCCCCGTTGACGCCACACAACTCGGCGCGGAAGCAATGAAGGCCGTATGTAAAGACATTGATGTTAGCCAGGTTGATGAGGTTATCATGGGCTGTGTTCTTCCTGCCGGTCTCGGTCAGGCGCCCGCTCGTCAGGCTACGTTAAAGGCCGGTCTTCCGTTGTCAGCAGGGGCAATAACGCTAAATAAGGTATGTGGTTCGGGTTTGAAAGCAGTCATGCTCGCTTACGATCTAATTAAGGCCGGTAGTGCTGAGGCGATTGTCGCTGGAGGTATGGAAAGCATGAGTAATGCACCTTATTTATTACCTAAGGCCAGAACGGGTTATCGCATGGGGCATGGTCAGGTGCTCGACCATATGATGCTTGATGGTTTGGAAAATGCCTATGACGGTAAAGCCATGGGATGTTTTGCTCAAGATACAGCCGATGCTGAAGGGTTAACCCGGGAACAAATGGACGACTATGCCTTAACATCCCTGTCCCGAGCGAATGAAGCAATTAACAGTGGGGCCTTTAGCGAAGAAATTTGTCCTATTACTATCTCTACACGAAAAGGCGACGTTGTTGTTGATACCGATGAAGGGCCCGGCTTAGCCAAACCCGATAAAATCCCGTCATTGCGTCCCGCATTTAAAAAAGACGGTACGGTAACCGCTGCTAATTCCAGTTCAATATCAGACGGTGCCGCTGCATTGCTGGTGATGTCAGCGGCAAGGGCCGAAGCACTGGGCTTGACACCATTGGCGCGGGTTGTCGCCCATGCAACACACTCCATAGCACCGGAAGACTTCACCGTTGCTCCCGTTGGTGCGATGGAAAAAGTACTTGAAAAAGCAGGTTGGACAAGCGCCGATGTGGACTCTTGGGAAATAAACGAAGCGTTTGCCATGGTGACAATGCTGGCCATCAAAAAGCTGGATTTAGACGCTGCCAAAGTTAACGTTAATGGCGGTGCATGTGCCCTTGGTCACCCCATTGGTGCGTCAGGTGCCCGCGTGCTGGTAACATTACTGCACGCCCTCAAACACAAAGGTGGAAAGAAAGGCATTGCGTCTTTGTGTATTGGCGGTGGTGAAGGGGTTGCACTGGCTGTGGAATTAATCTAGCGCGTGGGTTTCGAAACACAATAACTACATAAGGCAGCGTTTTCGCTGCCTTTTTTATTCCTTAAGAATAAAAAAATCCTGTTTTGCATATGTTGAGGAACAAAAAAGCATCATGTTGCATATTTTTCGTTCTTTTGTATGTCAGTATATTTTACATTTTCGTGTGATAAATTTTTTATAACCAAAAAAAATTGTTTTAAATCATTCCATTATATTAATGGTGTGATTGTTGAATAGCATTTAATTCGCTGGCAAATAATGTTCATCGTTACGAGGCAGCGAAATAATAATAAATTTGCAGTAAATCCAGAAAGCGGGTCACGGTTTCGCCTCGTGCGAAATAGTGTTAATTCCCGACGATAAAAAAAACTTTATTCTGACGGTAACCGCAAAACAAAAAAAAAGTGTCAATGGGAGACGCAAATGACATTTAAGAAGAAGCTATTGGGAACCATGATCTCAATGGCAGTTACCGCTGGTCTATCCAGTACGGTTTCTGCGCAACAGATCTTTCTCCAGGATGTTAACGTAACTGAGGCGGGGAGTTCCCTTAACGCTAAAAAGGGTACTGGTGTTTACATCATTCAGATGAAAAATTCACCAGGTATCGCCTACGCAGAAGAAATTGGGGAGCTTATCCCCAAAAATCAAACCATCGCTACTACTGGTAATCAATACGCGGCGGATTCAAAGCGCGTCAGACGCTACACTAATGAACTCAAGCGTCAACAACGCAACACAGCAAGTGCGGTTGGTGGCATCAACATCATTCACAACTACGTTCACAGTTTTAACGGTTTTTCTGCCAAGTTAACTCCTGCGCAGGTTGAAGCGTTAAAAGCGAACCCTGACGTAGTCAATGTATGGGAAGATATTCCGTTTACCGTTGACACCGCAAATACACCTGACTTTCTCGGTTTGACCGGGTCAGGTGGACAGTATGGTTTGGGCATCAAAGGTGAAGACGTTGTCGTTGGGATACTCGACACCGGTATTACACCTGAAAATCCAAGCTTTGCCGATGACGGCAGCTATTCTGATCCAACCACGTTTGGTTGGAATGGCATCTGTGATGCTGGTGAAGAAACTGAAGCGGGCACGTTTAGCTGTAACAACAAGTTAATTGGTGCGCGATATTATAAAGACACCTTTGAATCGGTATACGACATTCAAACTGATTTAGGTGAATTCATCTCTCCTCGTGACGCTGACGGTCACGGCAGTCATACCGCGAGTACGGCTGCGGGCAATGAAGGCGTAGCTGCGATGAAGGGCGGTGCGCAAATCGGAACTATTAGTGGTATTGCACCCCGTGCCCGCGTTGCTATGTACAAAGTATGTTGGAACTCTGATTACGTCAGCCCAGAGGGCGCTGATGAAGCTGGTTGTTTCCCCAGCGACAGTATGGCGGCCATCGATGATGCCGTTGCCGATGGTGTAGATGTAATAAACTTTTCCATTGGCGGTAGTCGCGATGACATGACCTATCCGTCCACAGCAGCGATGTTGCGGGCTGCACAGGCTGGTGTGTTCGTTTCTGTTTCTGCAGGTAACGATGGCCCAACTCAGTTTACTGTTGGTACGCCAGCGCCTTGGGTGGCGTCAGTGGCTGCATCTACTTACGACGGCACCTCAGTGGTGAATGGTTTACAGGTAAATGCATTTGGTGCTGACGAAACATATGCCTTTACAGAAGGCGGTATTACACGTCCATTGGCAGAAACTGGTGAAGTAACGGGAAGTCTGGTCGTCGCTGAACCATTGGAAGCTTGTTATGTTGATGGTGCTTCCACACCATTGGATAACGCTGATGCTATTTCAGGAAACATCGCACTAATTCAGCGCGGGTCCTGTGCTTTCACTGAAAAAGTTACCCGTGCTGTTGATTCAGGTGCCAAAGCTGTTGTGGTTTACGACAATGGTGGTGGTGTAACGGTCATGGGTGGAACAAACGTAGGTGTTATTCCTGGTGGAATGGTAAGTCAATCCGTTGGTTCGCAACTAAACTCGTCAGTAGTAGAAGGCGGCAACGTTACCGTTACCATGGGCCCTGGTATCTTCCTTGAGCAACAGGAAGTTGGCAACATGATGGCGGACTTCTCAAGCCGTGGACCAAATCTTTCTACACTAGATGTTATCAAACCAGACATTACAGCACCTGGTGTACGTATTTTGGCTGCGACAACGGATACACCAATGTTCGGTGCAGAAGGTGAGCAGGTCGCTTATCTAAGTGGTACGTCCATGTCTTCGCCGCACATTGCAGGTATGGCGGCATTGCTGATCGATCAGCATCCAACCTGGAGCCCGGCACAGGTGAAATCTGCGCTAATGACGAGCGCGTATCAGGAAGTCACGAAAGAAGATGGTATAACTGCAGCCGATCCATTCGATTTCGGAGCGGGCCATGCAGCGCCAGTTTCCGCAATGGAGCCTGGTCTCACCTATGATACGCAAATAGGTGATTATCTGGGCTTCATGTGTGGGCTGGGTGATGGTGCATTTGTGTCCTCACAGTGGGGTATTACTTGTGATGGACTTGAGGATTTGAATTATTCTACTGATCCGTCACAGATGAACTACCCGTCTATTGCCGTTGGCGAATTGTCTGGTGAAGAAACGATAGTTCGTTATGTTACTGATGTAACCGGCGTTGGTGGTACGTATACCATTTCTGTAGAAGGCCTCGATACACTAAGCGTTTCCGTTCAGGGTTTCGATTCTGAGTTTAATCCAGTTCCAGACGCTATGTTGGAAGTTGACGCAAATGGTATTTCTGCTTATGCGCTGACGATGGATAAAACCGAGAGCACAGTGATAGGTGACTGGATATTCGGCGCAGTGGTCCTGACAGGCCCTGATGGCAAAGTGGTTAGAAGTCCTGTTGCGGTTAAACCCGCTGCGGATGTACTAATTAATGCTCCTGAGTCTGTTACTGTAAGTTTGAATAGCCGCGGACGTGGATACTTCTCGGCAGAGATGAATTATTCTGGTAGAGCCAGCATTGACTACACCGGTTTGTCTGCACCAGGGATTGTTGATGACACGGTAGCACAAGATCCAGACAGTTCATTTGCGTTCAATGAAGATGGTCTGTCTACATCTATCTTCCTAGTGCCAGAGGGAACGACCGTTGCCCGTTTCATGCTGAGCGATGATTTAGTCGATCAAGCTGGAACTGATTTAGATTTGTACGTTTATCGCTGTGTCGCACTTTCTTGCTCACAGGTTGGTGCATCGCTAAATGCAGGTTCTAATGAAGATGTTACGTTGATTAATCCAGAACCTGCAGCTGATGGAGATGCGGGAGACTTCTACATTGTTTGGGTTCATGGATATGACTTAAATGGCGTCGAGGAAACAACGTTCCGTATGCCATATTGGTTCGTTGGTGGCGCGGAAAGCGGCACTCGGATGTCAATGACGCCGCGCGCTGTAGAAGGCAGAGCTAATGATGTTCGAATTATCGCTAGGGGTCTTATATCCGGACTTCCTTACATGGGAACAGTAACTTTCTACGATGGTGATGGTGTTGATCAAGGCACTACCCTGGTAGAAGCAATTCAACAATAATTAACAACAATCAAAGAGCACAGCGCTGGCTGTGCTCGATTTAAAAAGGCAGAAGTACATGAGAAACATTAAATCACTTTTTTCAGCAGCATTGCTTTCTTGCTCAATGCTGTTCACTGCAAGCTCTAATGCTGCGTTGATCACGGAAACTATCTATGCAGGTGGTATCGAAATCGCTACCATCGAGATGCAACTGGATGATTCACTGATTAATTCGGGTCTTGGTGTGGTTAGCACCGTAGATATGATCGGCTTTGATTTGATCGATGTGGTCGTCCCACTAGCTTTGGGTTTTAACCCCGTGCTCAATGACTTTGAAGCAATTATTGACGTAGATAATTTGTTCGCTGGTTCTGAATATATTTTCCTGGATGTAGCAGATGATGCAGGTTGGTTCTACGAAGTCTATTTCGACGCGTTTTCCACGTTCGATAACTATGCATCAGTGTTCGAGGCTGGTACAGGTTATCTATTAGAGGCGATTGAAGATGATGTACAAGTCGTATCTACCGTGGCAGTATCCGTTTCTGAACCTTCTTTATTCGTTATTTTTGCTTTGGCTATGGGTGGTTTGGTAATGCGCAGACGTGCATAGATGCTCTTACCTTTTTTCAAAAACCCTGCTAATTAGCAGGGTTTTTTTTTGCAATCATAAAAATAGGTGAGAGTATTGTCATTCTAATGGCACAATATTATGAAACATCGTGACGTAATCACGTTGGTTAGACAGGTCTAAGAAACTAATGGGTTGTCGCTGAATTTGTCTAATTTATAAATGATTCAGAAAATTAGGTATATGTATTGCTTCGGGCTAATATAGTTAGCGATACTCATTGCCTTTGATTTTTTTAGCTGAGGTTATTCTTGCTCATCCGGCTCGCTTTTTTAGTGTCAGCGTTAATTGCGCTGAGCAATATCCTGCTTAGCGCTCCTGCAAATGCAACAAAGATGCAGGTTACCTATTGTATCGACCCGGACTGGATGCCCTACGAAGCGCTTAGAAATGGCAAACACATAGGTGTTTCAGCGGATTACCTCGACGTGATTGCGGAGTTAACCGGTATAGAATTTGTTTTGGTTCCCACGGAAAACTGGCAGGATTCGTTGACAGCGGTGGAATCCGGTAAATGCATGATAACCCCTATGATAAATAAAACGCCTAGCCGGGAGACGTTTCTCGCTTTTTCTCATTCTTACATAGACGCTCCCAGCGTACTTATCGGCCAGCGTGCTTTGCCGATCGTGCAGGGGTTTGGTGGTGTTGGAAACAGGCGAGTGGGCATTGTCGCCGGGTTTCGCCATGCTGAATACCTCGCGCGATATTATCCAAATGTGTCAACTCAGTATGTAGGTTCCGAGTTAGAAGGCCTAAAAAAAGTCAGTTCTGGTGAAATTGACTTAATGGTAAGTTCTCTACTCAGTGTATACACGTTAATCAACAGCCACAATTTAGATAACCTGAGCATTGTTGGTTTTGCTGAACCCTTCAATTCTCTTTCAATTGGTGTTAATACACAGTACACCTATCTTCTACCTGTGTTGAATCAAGCAATAAACCAAATCCCTGAGAGTCGAGAGGTGCAGATATATAAACGTTGGACGTCGGTGAAACAGGTACAAAACCCGAGATACTGGCCAATGGTATTCATCGTTTTCGGCGCAATAGGTTTTGTCGCGTTAGTTTCCTGGCGAAACAGGGTTGTGCGGGAATTTCGCCGTCAAATTACAAACAAGAATAATGAAATTGAAGTGTTGCAGAACAGTTTATTGGAGAAAACAAGAATTCTGGAGTTTTTGTCGATTCGCGACGATATATCTGGTTTATACAACAGAAATTACTTTGTAAAAAAAGTGGAAGAAGAAATATCCCGTTATCAGCGATTCCAACATCCGTGTACATTGATTGGCGTTGAATTGCCCGAATTTTCAGAGAAAATGATGACCAAGGATTGTCGTGATAACTGCAGCAGAAAATTGGCAACCATTTGCTTATCTACGGTGCGGGATGTCGATGTGACGGCGAGAACCGAAGCAAATCGTTTTGTGATCCTGTGTCCACAAACCAGAGCGGAGGAAGCGGGTTATGTGGCCAACCGATTGCTAGAGCAGTTTCTCGCTACCTTGCCCAATTGCAAATACATCCATGTTGGTGTGGCTGAATTGCAGTCCGCTCAAGATTACGTCGAATGGAATAACGACTTAACTAAAGCTATTATTTCATCTAAGCATCAGGGGGGAAACGTGGTCGCATTTTCGGATTGATGCGTGTTACACCAGAGGATCGTATTGCCACTGGTGATCTGTATAGGACACTACACATCGCTCGTACTCTTTATCGGAACGCCAGTTTCTGTTGTTAAGTTTAGCGGATACTCCGGCATACAGCCGTTTATTCGCGACAAGTCGAATATGTTGTAAGTAATCCTCTTTTCGCTTTTTTAATTCAAGTGATTTCAGTTCGAGCCAGTTTAACAATGCAGTTTCATTGTTAAACAACGCTTTGGCCTCAGCTACCTTGTCGGCAAGTTCTTTATGGTAAATCCGTTGAGTGATGAGATCGAGTTTTTCTCTGTGCCTGAGGTTATTTTCTCGAAGTTGAGTAAGCATTTCTTTAATGGTATTTTGTTTCTCTTCTAGTTCTCTGAGCCCTTCAGAAAAATCCACTTTCAGTGTACTGCCAGAGATGGCTCCTAGTGTGCCGGCTTCAACTTTACCTTTACACGCTATTTCACAGGCAAACAAATTTCCCATGGGGGTAGGCAAGTGACCAACGCTAATACTACCTCCGGCATGAAGTCTGCTGTAAGCCATTTGCCTGCCAACTGTGATGTTTTCGCGGGCTTTGATGTCAAGGCCCTGACCGTGTTGGACGTGAATACTACCTCCAGCGATCAGTGTGCAACCATATCCGTTGTCGTTATCAGTTACTTTGCCCATGGCTCCTTCGGTGATGATAATGTCTCCTCCGGCTTCGATGGTTGCAGATTCGACAAAGCCATTAATCGTGATGTCCTTGGTCGCTTTTACAATCATTTTCTCTGCTACATCGCCGTTGACCAGAATAGCGCCGTCATAGGTTACATGTCCTGAACCCACATTGACACCATTGCAGATAAACGTTTCGTCGATGTTCATCACGAGTTCACGGTACTTAGGCATACCTGATAACGTTGAAACCAATATATTATCGTCTTCGCGGCTCACCTCGGTATTCTTACCCATTTTGAACTCAAGCCAATCACCGGGAGTGGGAGTTAATACTGAACCTCGCACATCAAAACCCGCTCTGCCTTCCGTGGGCGGCGTCCGGCGTAACACTGGTACACCTTTTTTTACACATATTATATCACCTAAGTTACGCAGGTCAGTTTTGTCTGAGTCGTCGGTTTGCGGTTTTAGTACCCGTTCCAATGCGTTGGGTACAAGGGGAATAAAACGGGAGTTTTTACCATTTCTAGGTGGTAGCCCTCTGGCGATGACACATTCAAAGACTTTGCCTGGTGGAGCACACTCCGCTTCATCTAGGAGCTTTTGGATATGCCGCATCCCAATACCCCTTTTTATTCTGGCTTTGTAAGCGAGGTTTCGGATGGTAGTAGCATTCGGCATACGTCCACCATAAGGTGCTGTTAGGATAACAGTGGCGCTCAGGTTGTCGTCGCTTATTCTGAAGTTTACTTCAGCGTGACGCAATTCAGCTATGTTTGCACTTACTGGAGTGACATCACCCGTTTTATAATACAGGTTGGCCTTGTCACAGGTAGATTTTAATGTGTCAGCTGAAAGATACAAAGCCTCGTAATGCGCTTCTTCAATCAGCGTCTTTACATCGTCGACGGTGACCTCAGTTTGCATGTCCTCGGGTTGCACGAGTAAGGTAAGAAGTTGTGTGTCGCTATTGTACTCGAGAGAGATACCTTTCATTGGAGGTTCCATTAAACTGCATTATAGCCTTATCGGCTGATCATGTTGAGGCCTTTAATTGTCATACTCTATAGCGATAATCTCATGTTCGTCAAAGGTTTTGCGCATACTGATACAGTGCTCTGAGTATGGCTTGCTTGTCTGCGTCTTCTCGATGTGCTTCTGCCAATTGTTCGAGCTCGAGTAAGTAGGGCTCTAACGTGAGTGAAGCCGGAGAGTTTCGATCTGTTAACCGATACTGTCTGTGAGCTTGCCACCTCTGCATTTCATCAGCAGTAAGGGTGTAGGGATAGTTTCTCGCCCGATAGCGGAACAACAACGTCCTCAACGTTAAATTTTGTGTTGTATCGTGAAAACTATCAAGTAGATCCGGCTCGCTTTCCCTTACGTCATCACACCAACGACGCTCTTCATCAGACAGAAATCCGCCAGTGTACAGGGCGTGATCCGCATCAACTTCAGTGTCTTCCAGAGGCTGATTATAGACTTCTTTCACTTTATCCCAGATGTCTTGTCTGGATGCCAGAGTTTGATAGTGCTTTAAACAGCGGTCGCGATCTAACCCAATGCGTGCAGCATTTTCCTCGTCCATGGCTTTGGCTGTGGTCACAAATGGCGAACGATTAATGTGGATGAGTTTTAGCCCTGGGCGCGGCTGGTCACCTAGATCCTGTGTCGTCATATACAGTTTTTCTCTTAGCACATCGACATCGTCTTCAAGAAGCGGACGCAAATCTTTGGAAAGGTCTATCACAATAATGGCGTTGCTGTTTGTCGGATGCGGTGCAATGGGCATAACCCATGTACAACAGCCTTGGCTGGCAGGGATTTTTGAAGAAACATGTAATAGGACAGAAGGACGGGAGAAATCGAAATGTTTTAATACTTCGTGTTTGCTGCGAAGTTTAAACCCATAGTTGAAGAGTTTTGGCTGTGAGTTTTTGATCAACTTGGCCAGGGCAATGGTGGCATAAACATCTGACAACGCATCATGGGCTTGTCCATGAGTGAGGTTATTGGCATTGGTCAATGCCTCAAGTTTAAAGCTCGGTGTACCGTCTTCTTTCATCGGCCATTCGATGCCTTCGGGGCGCAGAGCATAGCACGCGCGCGCTAGGTCGATAATATCCCACCGAGAGTTGCCATTTCGCCATTCGCGCCCGTAGGGATCGTAAAAATTACGATAAAAGAGATAGCGACTAACCTCATCGTCAAAGCGAATACTATTGTACCCGACAACACAGGTATTAGGTTTGCTCATTTCCTGGTGAATTCGTTGAGCAAATTCTGCTTCTATCATTCCGTCGCGCAAGGATTGTTGGGGGGTAATACCGGTTACCAGGCAGGCTTGGGGGTGGGGCAGCGCATCGTTGGCGATGCGGGCCATCATGTTTATGGGCTTATCAATAACATTCAGGTCAGTATCTGTACGTATGGCGGCGAACTGACAAGGCGCATCTTTTTGGGGGTTAGCACCCCATGTCTCGTAGTCGTGCCAAAGCAGGGTGGTTGATTGCTGACTCATGAATTTATCGTTTCCTCTTTTTGACTTCTCGCGTCAGGCACTATACCAGCGCTGGGGTATGCCTGCCAGCAACGGTAGCATATACTGGTCTTAAGTTGAGAAACAAAAAAAGGACGATTATGAAAACGTGGTTATTTGGGGTTTGGATCTTTGTGGGCTTATCTGTAGTGGGAACAGCTATTGCTAAACCCACTCCTGTGGCAATCGTCGTGCACGGTGGTGCAGGCACAATTTTAAAAGAAAATCTGACTCCAGAACTCGAGCAGGCCTATAAGCAAACGCTTCGCGATGCCGTGGAAGCAGGACACAAACTCTTGCTGCAAGGTGAACCAGGTGAAAAGGCGGTTATCGCCGCAATCCAAATTTTGGAGACCTCCCCGTTGTTTAACGCCGGTGTCGGCGCGGTTTATACCTGGGAAGGTGAACATGAACTCGACGCCTCCATAATGCATGGTGGCTCGTTGAATGCCGGTGCAGTTGCTGGAGTGAAAACCATAAGAAGTCCAATTGCTGCTGCCTTAGCGGTCATGCACCAATCGCCCCACGTCATGCTGTCTGGCAAAGGTGCACAATTGTTTGCGCAAGAGCAAGGATTGGAAATCGTTGACAATAGTTCCTTCGATACCGAGAGGCGCAAGCAAGCACTGGAGCGCGCCAAAGCGCGTATGCTCGGAGCCGGTGTGTACGGAAATCAACAAGGCAACGAACGCTTCGGCACAGTGGGAGCTGTTGTTCTGGATAAACAGGGAAATATCGTTTCTGGAACATCAACCGGAGGGATGACGGCAAAGCGGTACGGCAGGATTGGTGATTCCCCCGTGATTGGTGCAGGCACTTGGGCGGATAACGCCAGCTGTGGTGTATCGGCAACCGGACACGGTGAGTTTTTTATTCGCTACCACGTTGCCGCAGATATTTGTTCGCGAGTTAAATATCAGGGGGTTTCCCTGATAGATGCCGCTGACACCGTCATTAATGGCGTGCTGAAAGCGGCAGGTGGCGATGGTGGTGTTATTGCCATTGACAACCAGGGCAACATTGCGACGCCGTTTAATTCCCCAGGCATGTACCGGGCCAAAATTGACAAGAATGGCAAGCTGGCAGTGGGGATTTACAAAGCGTGGGAAAAGGAGTAACAATCTTTTAAATAAAATGTAAAAATTCTCGCTATCCCGTGGACTTAGGTCTACTCTGAAAGAGAGGCAGACAACGGGATAGCCAGTTCATAAAAAGTGCGTTCGTTACGCAGTGAGTGGCAGACAAAAATGTACCATTTCCCGTTTAAATATTTCCTCGTTGTGTAGTTAAGACCGTTAAGGGGGAACCATGGAATCTTTGTTGGTCAGTGATTATATGAATACACACCCGGCTAAACTCATAGAAGATATGCCAGTGGCTGAGGCAGTGGAAACCTTACTTGCCAGTAACCAAACCGGTAGTGCTGTGCAGGATAAAAACGGGAAAGTGATTGGCTTTCTGTCTGAGCAGGATTGTCTCGAGCAGATGATAGAATCCAGTTATTACCGCGAACAGGTTTGCAGAGTGAAAGACATCATGCAGTTGCAAGTTTCGGTGGTTAAACCTTGGAACTCAGTATTAGAAGTTGCTCAGAAACTCATATCTGAAAAGCCGAGGGTGTTTCCGGTTATCGACGATGATGGAAATCTCGTGGGATCTATCAATCGAGCTGCTGTTTTACGTGCTATCGACAAACAGCTTCAATCGGGATACAGCAAAGCGGTTTGAGCCACTTTGCTGCCACTCGGTTAGTCGGCGTCTGCTACCGGTGTGCTCTTATGAATGCCGCCAGGGCACTGCCGTTTACTAGTTTAAAGTTTTGCGGCTGCGATGGCATGACATTGTGCCCGTCTTGCACTACCAATAAACCTTCAGGTAAGGCATTGGAAATAGGTAACGAGATCGCTTCTAGTCCGTCGGTTTCGGACACACCATCAATGTGCTTTTCATAGTTTGTGATAATGTCAAAGGTACCTAGCAGCTTGTGGTTGTCAGTAGTGGCATAGACAGCGTAGCGATGATTTCCCTGGCTCGACACGACGAGGTAGCGATCATCGTCAACGTCAAACAAGGCCATACCTTCGATGTCGTCTTTTACTTTGCCCCCTACTTCTGCGATGCGAATCGATGGGTTTCCGGTACCAATTAGCGAACGCTTCCATATACCTTTGTTCTCCTCTCCGTAGTAAAGTACGCCGTTCTCATCGTCGGCTACACAACCTTCGGGTTGAGATGGCACTGAAAACGTTTCTACGACCTCAGAGTTAAGTACTGACCCGTCGAAGGATAAGCGATGGCGTTCGTAGTTCCCGTCGGTATCATTTGCCAGTATGTCGAGGGTACTGTCATTGTGATATAAGCAAAGCCCGTAGAGGTCGTTTAACGATGACGGCAGTTTGGCCAGAGGTGATGCACTTCTGCTAACGTTATCTAGTTTAAAGACATCAATGGTTCTGCTGGTTCTGTTGGTTGCTGCAGCAAGGAATAATGTACCGTTTGGGGTATGCCAATGGGTGCGTACATCGACGTTATTCAGTCGTCCTACTGGCAGGTGTTGCAATTGCTTGCCCGATAGATCATATAAATTGAGCCCCGATTTTTTGTCGGTACCGATGATCACAGACTTCATGGGGACATCGGCGAAATACCAAATGGCAGGGTCGTCAGCAGCGTCGCCAAACCGCGCCACAGGTTCAGTCTGTGCAAAGGCCTGCAAGCTGGCATCTACGGGGATTGTTGGAACACTGTTGTCATTCTCCATAGGGTAGGGAAAACGCAGGGTATATAGGGAACCTGACTTATCATCATACAAGCCAGCAACAGCGACATCCCCGATGCGTGCAATACGGACTGACTCCAACTCAACATCGCCATTGATGGTGACAGTGTGGCGTGCACCCAACAATTCAATTGCAATAACCGGTTTGGCAGGGGAGACCCTTGCCACTAAACCGTGACCATCCATACCGACACTGTCAGTCCCTTCATCACTGGCAATCAGTGATTTTCCACCGTCGCTCTCAGCGTGAAATGGGTAACGCCATAACCCCACATATTCGTCTGCAAGGAAAATGCTGTTTGCAACAGAAGATGATTGGCAACTTTTGATACCCGTTCCCACATTAATTGTCCGCAATGGCAACGCGTTAGTATCTTTAATGATGTGTTGGCGCATAACACCTGTAGTGTTTACGGTTGTAAGCACGGGGATGTTGTCACTAGTCGCCAGACAAATCGCTTCCAAATCTGCAGTTCCCGCAGCCAGAAATGTAAGCGCGGAGAACACAGTGAGGTCATGGTTTAGAGTGTACAGTTCAGCGTCATAGGTATCGCTGTTTAGCGCGGCGACTAAATAGCGCCCATTTTTTTGTAACAGTATATCGGATTGGCTGAAGTGGCCTGCAAGTCGGGCCTTTGGGGTTTGCTTTTCATCGAGTAGCAACAGGCCGTCTGTTTCACTGGTAACCAGATAAAATAATTGGTTGTTGTGATTGATGGGGGTGAGTTGCTGTCCGTGTATCGAAAAGCGCTCTGGTGTGTATGTTGATGGTGTGTTTGCAGTGTAGGCTTTACAAGGTATCACCAATAAACTGAAAAAAAATACAGATAGCGAGAAAAAAGTTGTTTTCAAGGTTGTAACCCTTTTTTAAGATGGCAAGAGAGGAGCGCAAACGCGCTCCCGGTGTATCGCTTTACATTTGCCAGGTAAGGCCTATTTCGAAAGTACGCCCGTATTCTTCAAACTGAGCGTTGCGGTTGCGCTGATCGAAGTAGTGGTAAAAGGGTTCATCTGTCAGGTTGATGCCATTTACGTACAACATCATGTTGTCGCTGATGTAATACTTACCGGAGAAATCGACTTGCTGATGATCGTCTTCCATGCGAAGCATATCACCGTCTATTTCTTCTAAGTTCTCGCTTTTGTATGTCATTGTGAGTCGCAGGCTAACCACGTTGTTTTCATAGCCAAGGGTGAGATTCCCCACTGTATCTGATTGGTTTGGCAGGTTGGTGTCGTAGCGTTCTCCATCCAGAAGAGTCGTCGCGTCAGACGTTGAAAACGTGCTATTGGCGGAAACTAGAAAACCGTTGTCAAAAGCTTTTACCCAGGACAATTCGATACCGTGAAGACTGGCAGCATCGCCGTTAATAGGTTGAACAACTTCTTCGAACCCTGTCCATCCTTCGGTACCTGCTACATTCGCGTAGACGACAAAATTGTCGATATCTTTGTAGAAATAGCCTGCGGATAGCACACCAATTGCGCCTGGGTAGTACTCCACCGACAAATCGAAATTGTTCGCTTCAAAGGGGGTGAGTTGCGGGTTGCCTACTTCAGCTTCTCTTTCGGTGATAAACTCACCGTCTTCATTTTCAGTTTTACTTTCAATAATTTGAAAAGCGGCCACATCTTCAAATTTTGGCCGTGCAAGGGTTTGTGTGAACGCACCTCTCACCACAATTTGGTCATTGAGGTCATATCGTACATTGATACTCGGCAACCAATGGTCGTAATTCCTTTCTGCGGACCACGGCGTATTAATCACTTCTTCAACATCGGTTTCTTCATTTTCTACGAGTTCGACCCGCATTCCCTCGGTACTGAAGTCGGTTCTTTCATAACGCACACCAGCAATTACACGAAGTTTGTCTATATCTGCAGACACCATGGCATAAGCGGCAAAAATATCTTCGTTATTGATATATGAAGCGCCGTTCGATTCTACTTCCGAGTCCAGTTCTGACAGCTCAAGACGACTTCGGTTTGCATTGAAATCCGCTCTTAGGGAATGGCGATTCAGGCCGTCACCAAAGTCGCCTATTCCCCAGTCAGGCTGAATGGCGGCAAAGTCTTCACCCGTCCGATCGTCAAAATTACCGTCATAAATAAACACGTTGCTGTTGCGGTTTTTTTCACGTCCGCGATATTTACTCCCGAATTTGAATTCGGCGTTATAATCACCCACCGCAATGTTGCGGATTAAGTCTATTTTTGCACTGACCTCAGTGTCTTTAGTGTAGTTTTTCTCATAACTAATTTCGTCAAGCTCATAGGCAGCTAGCTGCATGGCATCTGTATTTTGCGATAGCTGGGGAATGCGGGTCGCTAAATCAGCACCGATACTGTCGTTGTCTTGTTTAAACACGTAATACAAGGCGTCAGGTTCGTCCTCATCTGATTTTGCATAGCCCAATTGCCAGTTAATATCCCAGGTCTTCAGTTGGTGTTCGCCCCCTGCGGCAATCGTTGTGATGGTTTGCTTCTCGTAGCGATCCTTACTTTCCCGTTCTATTTCTGAATCTTCACCGTCGAAAGTAAAGACGTTTGCCTGACGATATTCGTCATCAGAGAACGCACTGTAGAGTGTGCGAATGAAATACTGGTTATTGAAATCCGGTCTGAAATCCACGTTTAACGCGGCACCCAGACGTTCCCGAGTGATGGTGTAATCTCGTTGTTCCAGCTCATCATCACCATTGCTTTCAATATTATCTGAACCAAAATCCCGTTCAAACCAGGACAGCGCAGCGGCAATACCAAAAGATTCATTGAATTTGTGTGTGACGCTGCCGGACAGCTTGGGGCTTGTCTTTTCAACGAGTTCGTTGTGGCTTGCCTGCGCGGTGATTTTTGCTGTGTCTTGTTGATAATCAAATGCACTGACGCTTTTTACCTCAATGGCACCACCAATGGCGTCACCATCCATGTCCGACGTGACTGACTTTGACACTTCCAGCGTTTGGATCAGTTCAGAGGGAATAACGTCAAGGGCAACCGAACGTACGCCGCCTTCCGGAGACGGAATGTTCAATCCGTTAATTGTGACGTTGTTAAGGTTCGGATCGATACCCCGAATTCCCACGAAGCGTCCTTCACCTTGATCCCGCTCGATAGATAATCCGGGCAAGCGTTGGAGTGCTTCGGCTGCATTCTGGTCGGGAAACTGACCGATGGCATCGGCAGATACAACGGATGAGATTCTGTCGGAAACCCGTTGCTGGTTGATTGCACTGGCTTGTCCGCTGCGCTGACCCTTGACCAATATATCGGTAATGGCCTTGCCATTGTCAGACAGTGAAATCACAGGAGAAATGATGTTGTCGCTATCGACGTGTACGGTGTAACTTGTTGGTTGTGCGCCAAGATAACTCACTTTCAACGTATAATTTCCAGCAGGAATATTGCTAAAGCGGAAAGAGCCGTCACGGCGACTTTGGGTTATTAGATTCAGTTCCTGAATTTTAATTTGTGCACCGGCAAAAACACGGGAGTTATCACTGTTGGTTAACTGACCGGCAATGTCACCAGCCATGGTCATCGTCGCTATTGATGACAAGCTGAATGCTGCCAGACAGTGTAGGGAGAGTTTAGTTAAGCGAAGCATGTGCGTGATCCTAAATAAAAGCGTGTGTTTTTTATTGCCCGCTACGCTAAGAATATAAGATGACAAAAATGTGACCACTCTATGACAGGAGGTGTCATAAATTTCTGATTTATCGATGTTTTTGTGTTTTTTACAGTTAGGTGAGCTGAAATGACCCCCTGATAACCATTTGTTTTTACAATGATTAACTACAAATTGCTGAGGTCGTTATTCATCACAATCACTCAATTGTCACATTAGTGAGCCAAAATGACCCTGTAACTGAATTACCAATTCAGGTTAATAGGTTTGGTCTGGATAGCGAAATGAGGGGTTATGAATTCGGTATACCGTTATAAGCAAAGCCATTTGATTGGGGCGAGTTTTGCCATCCAAGCCCTGGCTTTTTTTCTGAGTCTATCTAACGGTACTTTCAGGCCCGCGAAGGATATTGAGTTGCTGGACGTGATTGGTGAAGGCAGCGTTATGGTATTCGCCTTAGTCTGGATTATTGCCGCTGTTGCCAGCAGGCCGCCGGGAATCGTTACCAGCCTGATGGTGGCAGGCCTAAATTGCTTTGCGTTTACCGCCATACTGGATTTTCTCGATGAAGTGTTGGTTTACTCTGCCGCCGCTGAATGGTTGAGTATGTTGGAGTCGATGCCCGCGGCCGTTGGTATGGTCATTATGTCTGTAGGTTTGTTGTCTTGGCACAAAGAACAAAAAGCACTGAACAAACAGTTGCAGCGCCGGGAATGGGCATATCGCAACCACAATCAGATAGATGAAGTGACTCAATTGTACTTGGCTGATTACTGGTGCGAGCGAGTAGAAGATATGCGTAGTCGCGGTGAACACGCAAGCGCGTTAATGCTGGATATAAACGGCTTCTCAACGTTTAATGAAAATCATGGATATGGTGAGGGTAATCGCTTTTTACAGGAAATTGCTCGCCTGTTGGTTATGCATGTGAGGGAGAACGATCTGGTTTGTCGTTATGCGGGCGATCGTTTCATCGTTTTGTTGCACGGACTGGACTACCACAGTGCCATGATTATTGCCGATGATATTGAAACGTCGGTTCATCACCTCGCTTTTAAAAGCGGCATTAACACCACTGCGGTATTTCAATCTGTGCGAACGGCAGTAACATCAATAGACAGCCTCACGCCCATTGAACAGGTGGTCAGTACGCTACAAAGACAGCTATCGAAAAGAAAATTGTTGGCGGCATCGTAGTGGACACTTCTAGTGGGGCTAAATTCATTAGTCATGATGATCGGGTAATACCGGCAGCGCCTCTGTGTTTAGTTGTCATTGATGTAGCTAGGGAGCAGGGCGCTGATGTAAATAAATTGCTACGCGGCACGGGGTTGTTTGAAAATGCGCTGTCGGAACAGGACCGAATATCAGCAAATCAGTTTTACGCGTTACTAAACAACGCACAAAAGCAAGTTAAAGCGCGGGACTTTTCCTTTCAAGTGGGGCAGGCTCTGGCTTCCTCACACTATGTTGGTTTATTTCGCGCTCTGAGTTATGCGCGAGATATGACACAAGCTTTTCGTGTATTGTCTGTTTTTCTGTTTCCGCTATGCCCGCTGATCTCTATTGGCCGATACCGGCAAAAACACACAGTGTTCTATCTTTTTCGCGATGGTATGGGAAAGAGTAAAGCGGTGGCATTGGCTGGAGAAATAGTCATGGCTTGTACTATTGCGCTAACCAAAAAATGGTGCGGTTACCGGCTTCCTATTCATTTCCATTTTGCTGGGACGCGCCCCAGGCACATTGCAAATTACGAGATGCACCTAGGCAGGAGGCTGCACTTTGAGCAGCCATTTGTCGGTTTTAGTATTGAAGCTGGTACCATGGACACAGCCTTTAGCCACTCGGATTTGTATTTGTTACACGCGTCAGTGTGCCACTACAAAAAGTATCTTCCAACTGGGCAGCTATTACCAGAAGTGATCAGAAGAATGGTTATGCGTAACGAACACGTAGGTATATCAGATGTGGCATATGCCCTTTCTGTGAGCCCTGCGACCTTAAAAAGAAAACTTAAAGCGCATAACGTGACTTATACATCGTTAGTCGATGAAGTTAGGCGGGAACAAGTGATTTTTTTGCTGCGAATTTGTCGATTGTCTAACGAACAAGGTGCCTTGAAAATGGCCATCACCGATTTGACTAACTTCAGACGAGCTGTAAAACGTTGGACGGGGAACACGCCCAGTGAGTTAAGGGGGCGATAAGCCACTGCATTTACGCGGTTTTATGGTAAACTATTGCGCCTTTTTTCAGTATAAAGTGTGTCGGGTTTTACCGTAAGGATTGTTCATTGTCGTTTGATCTCACTAAGCCATCGCTTTCCGCCATGTTTGAATTGTTGCCCAAGTGCATGGTGGTAGATCGATTCCCGTTTCGCCGTCAGCTTCAGCGCTTGACTGTGCTGATTAAAAAAGACCCATTGGAAGCTGAAAAGCGCTTAGCGGCGTTGGCCCAGCGAATGACATTGTCGGCAGAGAAGCGTGCACTGCGTGAGCTGAACTTGCCTGAAGTGAATTATCCGCCTTTGCCCGTAAGCGATAAAAAGGACGATATAAAAGCAGCTATAGCAAGCCACCAGGTTGTGATTGTTGCCGGAGAAACCGGCTCTGGTAAAACCACTCAACTGCCTAAAATTTGTCTGGAATTAGGGCGCGGTGTCGGGGGAATGATTGCCCATACTCAGCCCCGTCGACTTGCTGCTCGCAGTGTGGCGTCGAGGATTGCAGAGGAGCTCAATACCCCATTGGGCGACAAAGTGGGTTTTAAAATTCGCTTTTCAGATCAGGTTAGTGAGAACAGTTATATAAAATTGATGACAGACGGGATGCTGTTGGCAGAAATGCAGCAGGACCGCTTTCTCAATCAATACGATACGATTATTATCGATGAAGCCCACGAACGCAGCCTGAATATCGATTTTCTGCTTGGGTACCTCAAGCAACTACTGGATAAACGACGGGACTTAAAGCTGATCATTACCTCAGCTACCATTGATCCCGAGCGCTTTAGTCAGCACTTTAATAATGCCCCTATTGTTGAAGTCAGCGGACGAACCTACCCTGTAGAAATTCGCTACCACGATCCTGATGACAGGGAAGATGACAGTGATCAGACTGATGCCATAGTCAGGGCTGTGGATGAATTAAGGGGCGAAGCTCCAGGTGATATTTTGGTTTTCTTAAGTGGCGAACGAGAGATCCGTGATACCCAGGATGCCCTGCAAAAGCAGCAATATCGCAATACCGAAATTGTTCCGTTATATGCCCGTTTATCAGCAGCTGAACAAAACCGGATATTTCAACCTCACCGGGGGCAGCGAATTGTCCTGGCGACTAACGTTGCTGAAACCTCTTTGACAGTGCCGGGGATCAAATACGTTATCGATCCCGGAACGGCGAGAATATCCCGCTACAGTGCGCGCAGTAAAGTACAACGTTTACCCATTGAACCCATTTCACAGGCATCGGCTAATCAGCGGGCAGGGCGATGTGGCCGTGTTTCAAATGGTATTTGTATTAGACTGTACAGTGAAGATGACTACCTTGGCAGACCTGAATTTACCGATCCGGAAATATTGCGTACCAATCTTGCCAGCGTTATTTTGCAAATGTTAGCGCTGGGCCTGGGCGACATTGGTGGATTTCCCTTTGTTCAGCCACCCGACAGTCGAAATATTACTGACGGTTTTCGGTTACTGGAAGAAATTCAAGCCATCGTTCGCGACAACGGTAAACCGCTATTGACAGCCATGGGCAAAAAAATAGCACGTTTGCCTGTAGACCCCCGGTATGCGCGGATGGTGATTGAAGCGGGAAAAACCAATGCGATGAACGAAGTGCTTGTGATTGCGGCAGGACTGACAATTCAGGACCCAAGAGAAAGGCCACAGGAAAAGCGTCAACAAGCTGATGAAAAGCACCGTGAGTATGCAGACAAGGATTCCGACTTTATCAGTCTTTACAATTTGTGGCTGGCGTTCAAAGCACAGCAACAGTCGCTGACCAATAATCAGTTGAGAAAGTGGTGTAAAGCGCAATTTGTGAATTATCTTCGCATGCGGGAGTGGCAGGATATTGTTAGTCAGCTGAAAAAATCCATCGCCGAAATAGGTTTGGGTATTAGTAGCCAGCCCGCCAGTTATCAATCAGTTCACCAGGCATTGTGCAGCGGTTTGCTCTCTCATCTCGGATTGAAAGACAAAGATCGGGAATACATGGGGTCCCGAAATACCCGGTTTATGTTGTTTCCGGGCTCCGGGTTGGCCAAAGGGCAACCTAAATGGGTGATAGCCGCAGAATTGGTGGAAACTTCGCGTTTATTCGCCAGGATGAACGCAAAGATAGATCCTGCCTGGGTTGAGCCACTTGCAAAGCATGTGACACAGTCGAGCTACTCAGAGCCTCATTGGTCGAAAAAGCGCGGTGCCGTTGTGGCTTTCGAAAAAGTGTCATTGTTCGGATTGCCAATCATACCCAAGCGTCTGGTTACCTACAGTAAGATTGACCCCGCCGTGTGTCAGGCTTTGTTTATACGCCACGCGTTAATTGAAGGTGATACCAAGCTTCAATACGGTTTTTTACAAGACAACCAAACGCTGTTGGAGCACGTAGACGAACTGGAAAAGAAAACCCGACGCAGAGATATCATGGTTGATGAAGAGTCGCTGGTGGCTTTTTATGCCGCGCGTTTACCCGTTGAAGTGAATAACGAGGCGGCGTTTAAAAAGTGGTACCAAAAAAATCAGCAGACAGTGTCTCTATTGTTTTCTGAAGATGATGTTTACCGTCAACAGCCTACACGATCTGTGGCCAATGCTTATCCGGATACATGGCAGCAAGGTAGTGTTCGCCTGCCATTGCGCTATCACTTTGAGCCAAACGCCGAAGACGACGGGGTAACGGTGACGATACCACTACCGATTTTAAACCAGGTTGCCAATGAAGGTTTTGATTGGTTAGTGCCGGGTTTACAACACGATCTCATCGTCAGTTTAATCAAAGGCCTGCCAAAGCGCTTGCGGAAAAACTTCGTACCGGCTCCGGATTATGCAGAGGCTTGTCTTGCTGATATAAGTGCCGTTGACAAACGGGGTAAGCCGGTTTCACTATTAACGGCGCTGACGGAAAAGCTTCGCAGAATGACGGGGGTAGTGGTACAGGAAGACGAATGGAATTTAGCACAACTTGACAAGCATCTGGTTATGCATTTCGCCGTAGTAAGTGAAAAAGGTGATGTTATTGCCCGTGGCGATGATCTCGAAGCGTTGAAAAAGCAATGTCAGGGGCAGGTAAAAGCCACGTTCGAACAAGCGGCCACACCGGAGTTGGAACGAAAAAACATTGAAACCTGGGATTTTGAGCAGTTGCCAGAAACATTTACGCAGAAACTGGGTGGCTTTGAGGTTCAAGCTTTTCCCGCGTTAGTTCGTCGAGGCAACAAAGTTGATATTGTGTTGATCGATGAACCCGATAAAGCCAGACGTCAACACAGAGAAGGAGTGAATGTACTTATTCGCAATGCGATGCCTTCACCGCTTAACTACCTGCAAGCAAAATTACCTAATAAAGCCAAGCTAGGGCTCTATTTTAATCCGTTTGGCCAAATCAAACCACTCATTGACGACTGCATATTTGCGGGTATTGATAAATTAGTCAGGGAGTTTATGCAGAACAACAATAAGGACATTCGCTCACAACAAGATTTCAAGCAATGTGTGGATGTAGTCAGATCTGAAATAAACGATACAGTGCTGGCTATTGCTAAACAGGTAGAAGAAGGTCTGACGATGGCACACCAGTGCCAGAAACAGATGAAAGGGAATGTACCCCTTGCGATGGTGAGTGCTCTGGGCGATATAAAACATCACCTCAATTCACTGGTATATCCGGGGTTCGTTTGTGAAATCGGCAGCGAAAGGTTGTCTGATTGGAACCGCTATATCAAGGGGCTGGCCAGGCGCTTAGAGAAGTTGCCTATTGATCCCAATAGAGACAGAATGCATCAACAGCAAATTGAAAAGGTCGAGGCGGCGTTTAAAAAGGCGTGCAGTAAGTTTCAACAGGATAAGGTGCCTGAGAGCCTTCTCGCCATTCGCTGGATGATTGAAGAACTGCGGGTGTCGCTCTTCGCGCAACAGCTAGGCACCGCGTATCCCGTCTCCGCGAAGCGGGTATTAAACGCTATTGATGAGCACAGCTAAACGGCCACACTGACTTATATTTGATGTCACAAAGGCCGGGTATTATGACTTTAGGATAATGATGGTTCTTTCAAGTTGACAGAGATGCATCCACCGCCTATAAGTGGATGTAGGTATGTGGTTGCAGCCCGAGGTTAGGAGAAGTACGAGATGTTAGGATACGATGACAAACGCAATTTTTTCAGAATGATGGTGAATTCACCATGTCAGGTACAAATTAACGACGAAGAGTCGAGCCGAACGCTACAGGCAGTCTGCAAAGATATCAGCGCGACGGGTATGTCTTTGGAAGTTGAAGAGCCGTCTATTGAACTGGGTACACAAATATATGTGTCTATCGATTCAAACAGTTCGCAAATTCCCTCGCTGTCTGCCGTTGCATCTGTTGTCCGTTGCGTCGCTGAGACTGATGAAAGTTGCGTGATTGGCGTCGAAATATCTGAGATGAAGTAAGCGATTAGAGATCGCTTACCTCACAAATCAGCCCCTTGAGATAATACCCTTCGGGGAAGGTGCCGATGACCGGGTGGTCTTTGGCTTGGGTCAGACGTTCCACAATTTTAATCGTTCTGCCTGCATCGAGTGCAGCGTCGGCGACGATTTTCTGAAAGAGGTCGGCCGGCATGAGCCCGGAACAGCTAAAGGTGAACAGTAACCCTCCTGATTTTACCGCGTGAATACCGTACATGTTGATGTCTTTGTAACCCCGTGCCGCGCGATTTAACGACGCTTTACTATCGACGAACTTTGGTGGATCGAGAATGACTATATCAAACTGGCGATGGGCGGTGTGATATTCACGCAGTGCGTCAAATACGTCTTTATTAACCATTTCAGCCTGGTTTGGGTTAAAACCGTTAATCTTGAGATGGCTTGATGCCAGTGACAGTGCGTTATCAGATACATCTACGTTGGTAACGTGTTTAGCTCCCCCACGAAGCGCCGCACAGGCAAAGGTGCCGGTGTAGCTAAAGCAGTTGAGCACGTCGGCCTTGCTGGCATAACGCCTGACGGCGTCTCTGCTGTCCCGTTGATCTAGGTAAAAGCCCGTTTTATGGCCTTTTTCAACATCCACGTTAATTCGCATACCATTTTCGAGGATCTGCACCTCGTCAGGCATGTCTCCAGCGCGGACTGCAACAAGGGGTTCCAGGCCTTCCTTAGCGCGGACATCCACATCGCTTCTTTCATATATTGCGTTGCCGGGCAATATCTTCTGTAAGGCCCAAAGGATTTTGTCTCGCTGTTTATCCGCTCCGGCGCTAAGTAATTGTATAACGGTGACATCGTTATACACGTCTACAGTCACTCCAGGAAGGCCGTCAGATTCAGACGCAATGAGCCGGTAACTGTTGGTGTTTTTGTCTATCACCCATTTTTGCCGCAACCTAAGTGCTGACTGGATGCGCCGGACAAAAAAGCCATTATCAATCACTTCTGATTTGTCAAACGTCCATATCCTTACGCGTATTTGCGACGCCGGTGACCACGCGCCCCGTGCCAGCCATTCGCCCGTGCTGCTAAAAACGTCCACAGTATCGCCTGGTCGGCAGCGCCCTTTTAAAGAATCAATGGCACTGGCAAACACCCAGGGGTGAAGGCGACGGAGTGACTTTTCACGTTGAGGTTGAAGAATAACGGATGCTGGCATGAGTGAACTTACGTCGTTAAAAGCAAAGGGCGCGAATTATAACCTTATTCCCCTGGTTTCGCGACCCGTGTGGTGGGGTATACTGAACCGAATAAATGTACATAGTGCAAAAGTGAATAATGTTACACAATGAGGGCGCAATGAAATACGTTACCTACGAAGCGGGCAAGGGCATTCCATCCCTGCGGCTTGAAACCACATCACTGCCGGCGCTTGGCAAGGGCGAAGTAACCATTGCGGTGGAAGCTTTTGGCGTAAACCGGGCAGATACGTTACAGCGACAAGGAAAGTATCCCGCTCCTCCAGGTGAGAGCGATATTCTTGGTTTGGAGGTATCAGGAGAGATCACGTCCATTGCAGAGGGAGTGGATAACTGGTCAGTAGGAGACAAGGTTTGCGCGCTGGTGCCAGGTGGAGGTTACGCTGAGTTTGTGAATGTGGATGCCAGACATGTGTTACCGGTTCCCACTTCTGTCTCGTTGACAGAAGCAGCAGGACTAACAGAGGTATTTTTGACTGCTTGGCAGGCGCTAACAACTTTTGGCAGCCTTAAGACCGGCGATCGCGCGCTTATTCATGCCGGTGCGAGTGGTGTTGGCCTTGCGGCACTACAGTTGTGCAGATTTAAAGGTGTAGAAACGGCCACTACGGCATCAAGTGAGAAAAAGCTCGCGGTGTGTCGTGAACAAGGCGCACACCTTGCCATTAATTACAAAGAGCAAGAATTTGACGAGGTGATTAAATCACGATGGCCAGTGGGTGTAGATTTTATCCTCGACGTTGTTGGGGGGGACTACATTAATCGCAATCTTAAAGTGTTAAAACGAGATGGCATGATGATTTACCTGGCAATGCTGGCAGGGAGATATGCCGATAAACTCGATATGGCTCTATTATTGGCAAAACGTGCTCGTATCCAAGGCTCGACGCTGCGCAATCGCAGTGACAATTACAAAGCCGCCCTTGTCGACGACTTTGTGAAACACGCTATGCCAGGTTTTGCAAATGGCGCGCTCAGAGTTAATGTGGATACCGTGTTACCCGTTGGACAAATCCAACGCGCTCACCAGCTATTGGAAGACAATGCCACTATGGGAAAAGTGATTGTCACTTGGTAGGGCTATCCGTTGAACCCCGGGTCTTCCTGAGTGGGGTTTTCGGCTGCCTGGCGCGCTAAATCGTCACAACGTTCATTTTCAGGGTGCCCGGAGTGGCCTTTTACCCAGTGCCATTTAACGGTGTGTTTTTGCACCGCGGTATCCAGGCGTTGCCAAAGGTCCGCATTTTTTACCGGCTTTTTATCTGATGTGCGCCATCCATTTTTCTTCCAGTTGTGGATCCACTGGTTAATGCCGTTTTTTACATACTGGCTGTCGGTGGTGAGGTCAACGTGACATGGTTCAGTCAGGCATTCTAGCGCCACTGCGGGGGCCAAGAGCTCCATTCGGTTATTGGTGGTATTAAAAAATCCTCCACTCAGGGCCTTTTCGTGATTGTTGTAGACAAGTAGCGCGCCATATCCCCCCGGACCTGGATTACCCAAGCATGAGCCATCTGTATACACTGCAATTTTCTTCATAGGTTATGGGTGCCTTTTTATTCTGCAATTTTCTTGATAATACTGTTACTGACCAGTTGGCTTGGTATACTAAAGGTCTGTCAGATTCAGTGCCAGAGAAAAAGTGGCTGACACTGAAGATATCGCCATTGAACAGTAGCAAGCAGGTTGAGTAAATGCGTCAAATTGTACTTGATACCGAGACAACGGGTATCGAACCTCGTGAAGGGCACCGAATAATAGAAATTGGCTGTGTGGAGGTAATTAACCGCAAACTCACCGGCAATCATTTTCACGTTTATATCAATCCGCAACGGGAAATAGAACAAGAAGCTATTGAGGTTCACGGCATCACCAATGAATTTTTGGCTGACAAGCCTGTTTTTGCCGATGTTGCAGATGATTTCATTCGCTTTATTGATGGTGGTCAACTGGTAATTCACAATGCGGCTTTCGACGTGGGATTTATGGACCACGAGTTTGCCATGAACGCGTCTACGGCCACTGTGAAAACCCATGACATTTGTACTGTTCTTGATACATTGCTGTTGGCCAGGAAGATGCATCCAGGTCAAAAGAACAATTTGGACGCCTTGTGTAAGCGCTACGGCATAGACAACAGCCATCGTCAACTGCACGGGGCATTGTTAGATGCCGAAATCCTGGCAGATGTCTATCTGATGATGACTGGTGGGCAAACAAAGCTTAACCTCGCCGGTCAATCTAGCGGTGAAAGTGGGGGCGATGTTGACGGGATTAGAAGAGTTAAGCGCAATGGAAATAAATTAAAGGTTATTACTGCATCCGCCGATGAATTAGATCAACATGAGGCGCGTCTGGATATCGTGCAAAAAAGCGGTGGTAAGTGTTTGTGGCGTACAAATCACGAAAATTAAATTTTCTTTTATTACTCTTTGTCGCACTCCTCCTGAAGTGCCCGTCTCTTTCGTGGGCACAGACCGGGGAGTCTGCGGAAAACGTCGAACACCCAGAGCTCATTCAAACCTTGGGTAACGACTATCAGAATTCCATTTTATTGCTGAGAAACCGCTTTAGAATAGATCACAATGTCGACGAAGTGACGATGATTTTCTTTCGTGAATTTGGTTCAGCATCCGTGGTATTAGTGCGGCCTGATGGCTCAAAGATATATTCCACCCAAGCAGATGGCGAGAATGTAGTGTGGTACGACGATGATACCTACGACATGATCAAAATTAAGCGTCCGGTTCCCGGCCCCTGGCAAGCGGTGGGACAAATTACTCCCGACAGCCGGGTGATGGTTGTATCAGATATCGAACTGCATGCACAGCCGTTACCCAATGTTATTTTTTCCGGTGAAATTCTCAAGCAAACTGCCCGGCTGACAAACGGTGGAAAACCTATAGACTACGCTCAGTTTCGCGATGTGGTAGATCTCTCTATCACATTGAAAAGTACAAATAACCCAAATTACGATAACTTTGGTGCAGCAGATGAGTTAATTGCTACTTTTGAAGATAATGGTCGTGGCATGGATGAAGCTCCTTTAGATGGAGTTTTCACTGGTCAATTTAATCTGGCAATCCCATCTGGTGAATGGCGACCTGTATTTAGTGTTGATACACCTATGTTTTCCCGCCAACAGGTGGATCCGGTTCTCATGCTATATCCCAATCCTGTGACATTGAATGTATTGCTTGATGATGGGCAATCTGGCTATCACGATGTCATCATTGATGTGGTAAGGGAACAAATTGATATCTATTCCTTATTAATCGATGGAAAAGTGCGCTTTCCCAATGGAGATATACAGAAATTTTCTATCACAGATCCCTCCGAAGACGCGCGTATTCACAGGGTGTTGTCATACGAAGATGGGCTGTTTCGTGTAAAAGTCACTGCCTACGCCACTACCGTTGATGGCCGTGATGTTATTCTCGATGTGCCTGAGTTCACTTTTTTGGGTGAAGTCGCTTCAGTAGAAGAGGAAGTCGCTGCGCCCGACGATAGCGATAATATGGAAACACTACTCGCCGCCGAGCTAGATAGTGCTCCTTTGGTTGAGTCTACAGCGCCAACAGAGGACGAGGGCATGGATGACGCTACCCTCTATCTATTAATTGGTACTGTTAACGGCACAATTGTAATCGTGGGGCTGAGTATCGCGGGTTTTGTTTTATGGCGAAGACGTAAACAGCCACCCGTCGCAAATGGTTCTGATAGCCACAACGATGCCGTAGAGAGCATGGAGAAGTCGGGATGGTTTTCCAGACTACTGTCACCGTTTAAAAAGAAAAAATCCGAAGACTAATACCGAAAACGCGCCTAGCGTTATTATAATTGCTGTATATTGCAGCATCATGGCGAGAAAACGTGCAAACAAACCCAATTGGAACATTTTATGAAAAAAAAGCGTTGACTCAACCATAGGGAATACGTATTATCTGCGCCGCAGTCAGGGCAGAGGTTTCAACGAAGTTTCTGCAAGCTGCTGAAAATATTGAAAATGTGGAGCGGTAGTTCAGTTGG
>NZ_JAHKQR010000011.1:800365-1336624 GCF_018860805.1 Aestuariibacter sp. A3R04
AGTCCCGTCCGCTCCGCCATCTACTCGAAATAATCAATTTATCAATTTCTTACACTTGGTACACACGCTGTATCACTGTATCATTCTGTGCGTTCAAATTCACACGAAGAAGTCTTTTATGAATGATATTCTCGCTTGTCGGGAGGTGTCGAAAACCTACCACGATGGCGAATCTGAAACCGCCGTACTTTCTAATATTAGTCTTTCAGTTAAAGCCGGAGAACACGTTGCTGTTCTGGGGAGTTCCGGATCTGGAAAAAGCACGCTACTGCATATTCTCGGTGGCCTGGATACCCCGTCACATGGCGAAGTGTGGTTTCAGGGGCAGTCTCTTCAGTCGTTAAAAGCTAAAGCACTTGCAACGCTGCGCAACCAAAAGATGGGATTTATTTACCAGTTTCACCATTTGTTACCTGAATTCACTGCACTGGAGAATGTGTCAATGCCGTTGCTTATCGGGCAATTCGCTCCCAGTGAAGCGCAGATGCGAGCTGGCGATATGCTCAGAGAAGTGGGACTGAGTCATCGTCTTCATCATAAACCTGCCGCGCTATCTGGCGGTGAGAGACAACGGGTGGCTATCGCTCGCGCATTGGTAACTAAGCCTGCGCTGGTACTGGCAGATGAACCCACCGGAAATTTGGACAATAAAACCGGAAACCAGGTTTATGATTTGCTCACTGGACTTAGTCAGTCTAGTGGTACCAGCTTTGTTGTCGTGACCCATGATATTGCCTTGGCGTCTAAAATGGACCGGACTCTTAGGATCCGAGACGGTCAATTGGTGGAAGAGGGTTAAAAACGATGTCGCTAGCCTGGTTCTTAGGTGCCCGTTTCCGACGGGGTAAACAACGCAACGGTTATATTTCCTTTATTTCGTTCTCATCTACGGCGGGCATTGCGCTTGGTTGTTTTGTTCTTATTGTCTTGTTGTCAATTATGAACGGATTTGAACGAGAACTACTCACCCGTATTCTGGCTGTGGTGCCTCATGGCGAGTTGTATTCAATCAGCGATGAAGGTATAGATGACTGGCAGCATGCGGCAAAGAAACTTGGGGAAGATCCACGGATTTCCAGTGTTGAACCCTATACTAAAATAACGGGTATGCTCCAACACAAAGGTAAGCTTAGAGCCATTGAGCTCACAGGGCTGGATTTGTCTTATGCCAAACACGACAGGTGGCGTGATCAGGTAAGCAAGTCTGACTGGGTTACATTTAAAAATGACGAAAACAGCGTATTACTAGGGGCTGGGTTTATGACAAAACTGTCTTTGCAACCAGGTGATCGCATTTCAGTACTCATTCCTACGGCTACCCAGGATTTGTCGTTTAAAGCACCTCATACCATGTCATTAACGGTGGCTGGAGCGTTAAGTATCGGTGGCGAAATGGACAACTATGTTGCCATGATGCATTTGGACAAAGCATCCGTGGAAGCCGGTGTTAGATCCGGCGCCCAAGGCTTACGTTTCAGACTGCAAGACCCTTACAGTGCGTATGAAACCATGCGCAGTATTGGTTACGAATTTCCCCAGGCGGTATACATTTCATACTGGACTCGTACTCAGGGGCACTTATACAACGACATTCAACTTGTCAGAACCGTGGTATATATCGCACTCACGTTAGTTATTGCCGTTGCATGTTTTAATATTGTTTCCTCGCTGGTCATGGCTGTAAGAGAGAAGCGTGGTGCTATCGCAATCTTAAAAACCATGGGGGCTTCTGACCGCCTGATACGGCAAACTTTTGTCATTCAAGGGTTAATTAACGGTGTGTTGGGAATTGTGATCGGTACTGTCAGTGGTGTGTTAGTTGCGCCTAATCTTTCAGCTATTGTTACCTATATTGAAAAGTTGACAGGTGTTACGCTGTTGTCCGGTGATATTTACTTTATAGATTTCTTACCATCGGAACTTCAGTGGGTAGATGTGGCAGTAACGGTAAGCGTTGCTCTTGTTTTGTGTTTACTGGCAACCTGGTATCCGGCATCCAGAGCGGTTAACATCTCACCGGCTTCAGCATTGAATGGCTAAAAAGCGCGGTACGCAAGTACCGCGATGTGCAGCTTTATTTGTTGTGATCGAAATGCTCGAAGTCTACCGTTTCTTCCTTAATACCGGCATTTGGATCATTAAATACGGTTTCATCAAGCTCACCTTCGCTTTTCGCAATAATGCACGATACGGTGCAATCCCCAGTAATATTGACTACGGTACGGGTCATATCGAGCAGACGGTCTACACCGATAATGAGTGCAATACCTTCAACCGGTAAGTTCACTTGTTGCAACACCATGGCCAGCATAATCAGTCCAACGCCGGGAACTCCTGCGGTACCCACCGACGCCAGTGTAGCGGTGAGCACCACCATGAGATAATCACCGAGTGTAAGGTCAACAGCGTAAACCTGAGCGATAAATACGGTGGCTACACCCTGCATAATGGCGGTGCCATCCATATTAATGGTTGAGCCTAAAGGAAGCGTGAATGAAGACACCGATTTGCCAACACCCAGTTTATTTCGGGCCGTTTCCATAGTTACGGGTAGTGTTGCACTGCTGCTTGACGTGGTAAATGCAAACAGTGCAGCATCACGCATCTTTTTTAGCATGGTTAAAGGGCTAAGACCGGTAAAGGATTTTAGCAGCAAAGAATAAGTTAGTAATGCGTGGACAACTAAAACGAACAGAACCAAGAAGAAATATTTCGCCAAGCTGCCAAGCATATCTGCACCAATGGTACTAAATAATTTAGCCATCAAGACAAACACACCGTAAGGCGCGAGGTTCATAATAATCGTTACCAAACGCATAATAATGGTATTAATGTCTTCAAAGATAGCGCCCAGTCGCTTACCTGCTTCACCTGTCATCGCCATGGATACGCCAAACAACACGGCAAAAATAATGATTTGCAACATATTGCCTTCAGCCATTGCCTTAATGGGGTTGGTTGGAAACATGTTGATAATTACCTGGGCAAACGACGGCGCTTCTTTGGCAACGAAATTGGCGTCGGTTGGAATGGTTACACCACTGCCTGGTGCTACCAATAAACCCAGACTGATAGCCAGTGTTATTGCGATAGCCGTTGTTAGAATATAAAGTGCGATGGATTTAAGTCCGAGTCGGCCCAATTTACTTGGGTCGGTGAGGCTGCAAGTACCGCAAACCAGTGATACAAACACTAGTGGAACCACTAACATTTTGAGACTATTAATGAAAATCTGGCCAATGGTAGAGAATATACCTTCTACTACAATTCCATACGTGGAAAAGTTGAAGCCGAATATCGCAAAGTGCAAATCTCCGCTATCATCGAACAAAAGTTGAAGTAAAGCTCCGGTAATGATTCCGGCGCCCATGCCGATAAAGATTTTGGCAGTGAGGCTGAGCTTTTTTGAAGATTGAGACATGAAAGTTTCCTAACAACGATGTTTTTAATTTTTTTATTGCTTTAGTGTGCCAGAATCATATCAGAATGAAATGAGAAATATTTCAATATTGTCAATTACTAGAGGTCCAGGAAGACAACTATGAAAACACTTTCCAAGTCTCTGACGCTGTTCAGTATGCTGTTTTTTTTATTCGCTTGTGGAGGCGGCGATTCACTCAAACGCGACGCCGACACGGACACCGGCTCAGGAGACAGCAGTGATCCAAGTTACACGGTTTCCCTGTCTCTCGTAAACCAAAATAACGACGCAGACCGAAATCTTGCGACAGATAGCCCTTTGACCATAAACGCGACAGTGACTGATGATGAAGGGACACCCGTTGCCGATACACTCATCACATTTTCACTTTCAAATTCTGAGCTGGCCGCATTCAGCAATGATACTGGCACGGCGAGAACCGACGATTCAGGCTCTGCAAGTATTGGTCTGGTTGTGGGCACTGCAGCAGGAGATGGTCAGGTAACGGCAACCCTGCCTGATGGTACAACAGGCACGACCACATTTACGTCCTCGGGAAGCGACGATGACGAGGATGCTGAATACACAGTGGCATTTTCTGTTGTAAATGCTAGTGGCGAAGAAGACAAAAATCTTACGTCAGACAATCCCTTAACCGTAAATCTGTTAGTCGTAGATCAAAACGATAACCCACTTACCGATGCATTGATAACCTTTTCGTTATCTAACGATGATTTAGCTGTGTTTAGCAACGATACAGGCACTGCAAGAACGAACAGTGAAGGCGAGGCAAGCATTGGAATGACACCTGGTGCATTGGCTGGCGACGGCCAAATCACAGTGACGCTACCAGACGGTTCTACCGCCTCTACTACTTTTTCTTCTGCGGGCTCTACGGTGATAAATGACGTACCTGCTGATTTAGAGTTATACGCTAACTCGTTAACACTGGCGTCTTCAGGTTCTGATGAAGTGGAACTCATTGCGTTAGTTAAAAATTCCCGCAGCATCCTGATGGAAGGGGTGGAGGTAACGTTTTCGGCGCCGGTGAACGCCGGGCTGGAAATTCAGCAAGTGGATGAGGTAACAGGTGATAATGGCATAGCAAAAGCCATTGTCACCAGTCAAAACGATGCTTCCGTGAGAACGGTTCAAGTGACGGCGACTGCAGGAGAACAGATCGAGACGGTCAGTATTTTAATAGTTGGAACGGAAGTGACAATCAACGGTGCAAAATCCATGACCGTGAACGATAATACTGAACTTACCATTCGTGTCCAGGATTCAGACGGCACAAATCTGACCAACCAGGAAGTGTTAGTGACGACCACGCTGGGTGAGTTGCGCAACCTTGATGAAGGAACGTCTGGTACTGCTATTTCGACCAACACCGGTACAGAAGGCCAGGGCACAATTCGTTTTGTTGGCACCGCTTCTGGTGTGGCGGTTATTACCGCAAATGCACTAAATGCGAGTTCAGAACAATTCACCGTCACCGTACAGCAGGATGACTTTGGTTTTACTTCTGTTCCAACAAGCGACATTGAAGTTGCTGCAGATAGTAATTACGAAGAGAGTGATTACGCTGAAATTGAAGTGACATGGAACAAAGACGGTACGCCCTTCGCTGGCGGTGAAGTCACGTTTTCTGCTTCAAGAGGCGATATCCGCCCCGGAGATGAAATAGGTACCACCGATCCAAACGGCAAGGTAAGCTTTGCTATTGCATCAACGAATGCGGGCCCGGCTGCCATTACTGCAACAGGTACGGACAACAATGGGCAGGAGGTGAGTGCTGCTATTGAAGTTGAATTTGTGGCAACCAATTCAAACAGTATTCTGGTAGATGCATCGCCGGACCAAATTGGTCCTGACGGGCAAACCAGTACTATTACAGCTATTGTTCGCGACCCTGCCGGAAACCTGGTTAAAAACGAAGTGGTTAACTTTACGGTGAACGATACCAGTACTGGCTCAATATCACCTTCCCAGGCAACCACCGACAGCAATGGTATTGCGTCGACGGTGTTTTCTTCCGGCGGTGTTACCAGTGAGGATGCCGTACTTATTACTGCCACGGTACAGGATAAACCCGGCGTAACGGGCGACGTTACCCTTACCGTCGGCAATCGCGCTTTCGATGTGTCTATTGGTACGGGCAACGAAATCTCGAAGCCGGATTCGACAACCTACCTCAAAGAGTTTGCTGTGTTTGTGACGGATGCAGCGGGGCAACCCGTCGAAGGCGTGCCGTTGACCGCTTCTTCTACCCCAGTCAAATTCAGTGACGGTGGCAAGTATTACAAAGGTCGATGGATTTATATAGATCCGGTTTGGGTGGTGGGCTACACCGCCGAAATAGAAGGTGAGATTGAGCAGTTTTTTGAATACACAGCAGTGTGTGACAACGAAGATATAAACGGCAATGGCATACTGGAAATTGACATTGAAGATACCAATGGTGATGGTTTCTTAACTCCGGGTATTATTGGTTCGCTTACTTTCAAAGACGGTGTAAACGAAACTGATGCCAACGGTCAGGCAACACTTGAGCTGCGCTATCCCCGCGAGTACGCCGCGTTCTACGAAGCAGAGATTACCGCATTTGCTCAGTCTACCGGCAGTGAAGCCAGCGCCAGCATGAAATATCGCTATGGCATAGCTGCGGAGGATGCCTCCAATGAAACCATTCAACCACCTTCCAGTCCGTTTGGAGTAGGTTTTTCTTGTGACAACACTAATTAACTAGTGTGCAGGAAAAAGGCTGCGGGTGAAAAACCGCAGCCTTTTTTACCACTCAATGAATTCAGAGCAACAACAAAATGTTGTCAGTCTGAATCTCCGATTTACAAAGGCGTTTGCTGAAATGGATAAACAGAACCCAGCTTCATAATTTGTGTGAGTTCATCAAGCGCGGTGCGGCTTTCGTTGAGTAGTGTGGGATCCCGCAAGTCGTCTTCGCTCAAGCGATCGCGGTAGTGCTTGTCCACCCACTGGTTCAGCCTGGCGAACAACATGTCATTCATTAGGGTATGAGGATTCGTGGCGGCCAACTCCTGTTCCGTCATGGCAACGCGAAGACGCAGACAAGCTGGGCCGCCACCGTTTTTCATACTTTGTTTAACGTCGAAATACTTCACTTCCTTGATGGGAGTATTCATTGCGGGAAGTTGTTCGAGGTACGCATTGACCGACGGGTTTTCCTGGCATTCTGTCGGCGCGATAATGGCCATGTGACCTTCAGGCAGCGTAATTATCTGGGTGTTGAAAAGATAGGTGCTGACTGCGTCTAAAACAGTAACAGACGTGGTAGGTACTTCGATAAAATGAAGGGGGCTGTCGCCAAATTTCGCTTGAACTTCATTCAATACAGAGCGCGTATTTAAAAATGCCTGTTCGTGATAGAAGAGCACATTTTGATTGCCTACAGAGATAACGTCGTTGTGAAATACGCCTTGGTCAATAACGTCTGGGTTTTGTTGGATGAACACCACGTTCTCGTTGTCAAGACCGTGTAACCGCGCTACGGCTTGACAAGCTTCAAGAGTTTGCCGGGCCGGATACCGTTTAGGAGCGGGCTTGCGACTGTCAAAGGCGCAACGACCATAAACGAATAATTCTACACCTGCGCGACCGTAATCAGAACACAGTCGGGTATGATTCGCTGCGCCTTCATCACCAAAGTGGTCGTTGTCGGGTAAATGCATGTGATGGGCAAAGTGTTTTTCAGATGAGAAGGTCGCTCTTAAAATATTGCCTGTGACAGCAGGTTCCAACGAACGGTGAAACTTATTGGTTAGGTTGGCAGGCGTAAAGTGAATCCGGCCGTCGGCAGTATCGGCGCTGGGTGAGACTGTTGCTGCGTTTGCCGTCCACATGCTAGATGCGGAGCAACAGGCTAAAAACACCTGTGGCGCTTGCTGAGCAGCTAATGCTAAAACCCGAGCATCTGAACCGGTGAAACCAATACGACGCAGTGCGGCAATGTCAGGGCGCTCCTGAGGTGCTAATACACCTTGCTTCATACCCATGTCAGCTAGCGCTTTCATTTTTGTCAGTCCTTGCTTGGCCGCTTGTTTGGGGTTACTAACAGCATTCGCATTACTTTGCGAAGCGACATTACCAACAGACAAACCCGCATAATTGTGGGTAGGACCTACTAAACCGTCAAAATTAACTTCGTATTGCCGCATGTTTTGCCTCTTTCAATGTAAGTTTTTCTATTACTGCTATCATGGACTTGAAATTCTTTCGCAAACCCAAATAAACAGGCTAGTTCAAGTATGTTGGTTTAAAATGGGCCATTTGCGCGGCATTATACGACTTTTAATACGGTTGCCAATGGCGCTGGTTAAAAAGTGAGCGCTGTTTGGTTGTTTTAGCAACGCCGCAAAGAATAACTATGAAGAAGATCTTGTTTTCCATTCACTTTGTAGATATATGTTAAAAAAAGAGAGGGTAGCCACCATATGTCTTTCGTTACCCCAAAGTTTATATAAAACAGAGATAACACTCTGATTAAAAACAGGTTTAATCAATTTTTATGGCAAAATCACTGGTCATTGTAGAGTCACCAGCAAAAGCAAAAACGATAAATAAGTATCTCGGGAAAAATTTTATCGTAAAATCTTCGGTTGGCCACGTTCGCGATTTGCCGACAAAGGCTGTCGGTAATGTTGAACCAAAGAAACCAGCCAAGGAACTGAAGCTTCTCAGCGACAGTGAGCGGGAAGAATATTTAAGAAAATATGAATACCGAAAGCTGGTGGATCGTATGGGGGTTGACCCAGAAGCCAATTGGAAAGCGCATTATCAGGTATTACAAGGCAAAGAGAAAGTAGTCAACGAACTAAAAAAGTTGGCAAAAGATGCTGATACCGTATATCTGGCTACGGATTTGGACCGCGAAGGGGAGGCCATTGCCTGGCACTTAAGGGAGTTACTGGGCGAAAAAGGCAAAACGTATCAGCGGGTTGTTTTTAACGAAATTACGAAAAATGCTATCCAGGAAGCGTTTTCTCATCCTGGAGAGGTGAATACCGACAGAGTGAATGCGCAGCAGGCGCGCCGGTTCCTCGACCGCGTTGTTGGTTTTATGGTCTCGCCACTGTTGTGGAAAAAAATTGCTCGCGGACTTTCAGCTGGGCGGGTGCAGTCTGTCGCAGTCCGCCTGGTGGTTGAGCGCGAACGGGAAATCAAGGCGTTCGTTCCTGAAGAGTTCTGGGACGTTCATGCCGATTTAACCTCTGCACAACAGCAACAGCTAAGAATGTTAGTTAGCCGTTTCCAGGACAGACCGTTTAAACCTAAAAATAAGGCTGAAACTGATGTTGCACTGGCGCAATTGAATGCGTCGCCGTATGTTGTTGACAGCCGGGAATCCAAGCCAACCCAAAGTAAACCATCCGCACCGTTTATTACTTCTACCCTGCAACAGGCGGCGAGTACGCGATTGGGTTTTGGGGTGAAGAAAACCATGATGTTGGCGCAGCGTTTGTATGAAGCTGGGCATATTACTTATATGCGTACGGATTCAACCAACCTTAGCCAGGAAGCATTGGACAACTGTCGTCAGTTTATCGAGGAAAGCTTCGGAAATCGGTATTTACCGGATAGCCCCATTCGCTATGGTAGCAAAGAAGGCGCGCAGGAGGCTCACGAGGCGATTCGACCGTCTAATGTAACTGTACAGGCCACATCGCTAAAAGAGATGGAGAGAGACGCACAAAGGTTGTATGAACTTATTTGGCGTCAGTTTGTGGCTTGTCAGATGACAAACGCAAAATACGATGCCACTACCATCAAAGTGTCTGCCGGTGAGTACGAACTGGTTGCAAAAGGTCGTGTTCTTAAATTTGATGGTTGGACTAGGGTTCAGCCTCAATTGCGCAAAAAAGGTGAGGAAGAGCGTTTGCTGCCGGATGTGAAGCAGGGCGATGCTCTGGATTTACAGGCCCTTGACCCTAAACAGCATTTTACCAAGCCAGTAGCGAGGTTTAATGAAGCGTCGCTGGTAAAAGAGCTTGAAAAGCGCGGCATAGGCAGACCGTCTACTTACGCCAGCATTATCTCTACCATCCAGGACCGTGGTTACGTACGTTTGGAGAACAAGCGCTTCTATGCAGAAAAAATGGGTGAAATCGTAAATGATCGCTTGATGGAAAATTTCGATGATCTGATGAGCTATGATTTTACGGCAAACATGGAACAGCATCTGGATGATATTGCCGATGGCAAAAAGAATTGGAAACAGGTGCTGGATGCCTTCTACGAGGATTTCTATGCCAAGCTGCTACAGGCGGAAAAAGCGGCTGAAGAAGGAGGTATGCGCGCAAATCAAGCGGTGCCATCGGGTATAACGTGTGACAAGTGCGGCCGGGAGATGAATGTGCGCACGGCGTCAACGGGCGTGTTTTTAGGTTGTTCAGGATACAACTTACCGCCGAAAGAGCGCTGTACCAATACCATGAATCTCACCTCCGGTGATGAAGTGGTTAAGGTTGAGGACGAAGAAGAGCTGGAAACTGAAGCCCTGCGGGCTAAACGTCGTTGTCAGGTTTGTGGCACTGCTATGGACAGCTATCTGGTAGATGAGAAACGCAAACTCCACGTGTGCGGAAATACCCCCACGTGTCCAGGCACTTATGTGGAAAGCGGCACGTTCAAAATTAAAGGTTATGACGGCCCTATAATTGAATGTGACAAGTGCGGCAGCGATATGGAGTTGAAAAACGGTCGCTTTGGCAAATACTTTGGTTGTACCAGCGAAACCTGTAAAAATACCCGTAAGTTATTGCGCAATGGCGAGGCTGCACCACCTAAAGAAGATCCGGTGGATCTTCCCGAGTTACCGTGTGAAAAGACAGATGCCCACTTTGTACTTCGCGATGGCGCGTCGGGCATATTTTTAGCCGCCCACAATTTCCCTAAATCACGGGAAACACGGGCCCCTAAAGTTGCTGAACTTGCGCGGTTCCGGGATCGCATTTCTCCCAAATTCTATTATTTGGCAGATGCGCCTCAGGAAGATCCCGATGGTAACCCGACCATCGTTCGCTTTAGCCGTAAAACTAAGCAGCAGTACGTTATGTCTGAGAACGAAAGCGGTAAATCTACTGGTTGGTCTGCATGGTATGAAGGCGGAAAGTGGGTTACACAGGACAAAAAGAAAAAATAGGCTCTGAACATATGGCATCTTTACAAGACCAACTACTCAAGGCTGGTCTCGCGGATAAATCGTCTGCGAAACAAGCCAGAGCAGCAAAGCGAAAAAAACAAAAACTCAAGAATAAAAACCAGGATATTGGCGTTGACGAGGCGCGGTTGGCTGCTGAAAAAGCAGCAGAAGAGAAAAAAATAAAAGATCGCGAGTTGAATGAGCAGCAACAAAAAGCCCGCGAAAAGCGTTCTATTGCCGCACAGATAAAGCAACTGATCGAGGTTAACAAACAGCCGCGCAAAGGAGAGACGCTGCTCAATTTTACTCACAATAACGTAGTGAAGCGCATGTATGTCAGCGTTGACATTCACAAACAAGTAACGAAAGGGCGTTTGGCAGTGGTATTGCTCGATGATGCATACGAACTTGTGCCAACACCAGTGGCAGACAAAATCGCTCAGCGTGACGAGACGTTTGTCATTTATCGCGCTGACTTGGATACAAAAGGCACAGATGGTAAAGAACAAGATGAAGACGATTGGTATGCTGAGTATGAAATCCCCGATGATTTAACCTGGTAACAGGGTGTTTGCAGTACGACGCTTCAGCGCGTGCTGCTTACGTTTATCAACGAGACGCTATACAATCCATTTCAGGGCGTCCAGGGTTCTTTTTCTCAGCGGTTTATTCAGCTTCCAGTGCCCAGGACTCCAGCCCATCAGAAACCTGCAAAAGTCAGCACATGCCAGGTTATACAATTGCTGCCATTCCTTCACCACAGCGTAGGCGATCTCCTGTGTGCGATAGCTTCAGCCTTGTCTTTCAACGGGGAGGCTGGCATAGCCTGCCACTCGTCTAAACGGGTATAAAAGTGCCAATAAGTGCCTTCTCGCCACACTTGTTTGTCACTCAAGTTGAGAAATTTGCCGTGAAAATGGGCCAACCACGAGAGGACACTCTTGGTTTGATTAACGGACAAAGCTTTACACCGCAAGGGGAATCCACGGTTTAAATCTTCCAGCATTAATAAAGTGGCGTCATCATTGACTCCAATAAAAAAGGCCGTACAGAGTCGTACGGCCTTATCGGACTTGCTCAAATTAATGAGTTAGTTTACAGCTTCTTCTTGTGTTTTCTCCGCATCACTAAACTCTGCAGGCAGTGTCATAGGTGCAGATGCAGAAGACGTAGCGCTGGAAACAGACGCAAATTTGCCAGATTTTACCAGTGTAGGACGCTTGTCATCGGGTTTTGCGATTGACGCTGCAATACCAAACTCTGCGTCAACTTGTGCAGGCAACGTCATTGGATGGGAAGCCGACTTCTGTCCTAAACTTCGGGTAGGTGTAAAGCCGTGTATTTCTGTGGCTATAACCTTCGTTTTTGCTGGCGTAGAAGCGTCAGCTTCGACTATTTTCTCTGGCACAGGTGATTGCTTAGGATCTTCAGAAAACGCAGCCTGCTCAGACTCCTTAGTTTCGTTGGCTATACCTGTGCTATCTTCTAGTATTTCAGGCTGAACCGTGTCCGATACAGGGCTTTCGCTAATGTCTGCTTTTTCTTCTGTAGCCAGGTTTATTTCAACCTGTTTCGGCGCACTAATTCTATCACCTTCTACGCGAACACGGGGTTTTTGTGCTCGGGTAGATTTAGGCTGTGCGTCATTTTCACTGTCAGAGATGTCGAACTGTAGTTCATCCTGCACGGCTTCTTTGGCTTGAATACCTTGTTCGCTTTGGGCAGACCCAGTTGTTGTATCAGGTTGCTCTTTCTCTGTTTCACCATGGTTTACGAATGTACTGTCCGATTGAGTGGCCGACTCAACGTGATTTACTTCATCCATTATATCGTTTGCACTGTCTGCGTCAGCAGATACTGACTCAGACGCTGGTGCATCTGTGTTGTCTGAGTGCAGAGCTTCAGGGCTATCCTGTTCTTTGCGTCTGCGTTGACCCGCTGCCCGCACGTGTCTCGGAGAACGTCTTGAACGCCCACGAGCTTCGCGCTTCTGTCCACTATCATCACTTGATTGTGGTTGTTGCTCATCGGTGTCCTGAGAAGCTACATCCCCTTCAGCAGGTCTGGCCGGTTCACCCTGGTCAATGGACGCTGCTGGGGTTGGTTGACCTGCTTTAGAATCGTTAGCTTCATTCTCAACAGGAGCAGAGGTTGCAGCTACAACAGTGTTTTCACTGACCACTTCGGCTGGAGCAACTATTTTTTCCGCAGGTGTCGCTGGTGCCGATTGTGCGTCCGCATTGGCGGCCAGCGGTGCGTTTTGTTGTTTTTGCTGCTGGCTGTCGTTTTGCACGCGAACACTACGACGTTTGTCACGGCGCTTGCGTCGTTCAGCAACTTGTTTCTTGCGAGCTGGTTTTACTTCCTGAGTATCATCCTGAGGTGATTTGTCGCTTTGTTGCTCGCTTTGCTTAATGTCTTGTTTGGTGTTTTTCTCATCGTGATTTCTGCGCTTCTGCTTTGGCTTGTTGCGCTTGTCGTCCGGGCGTTTGGCAGACGATTTATTCTCGTCTCTTTCTACCTGAGGATCGTTTTGTTTACCGCGACGATTGCGATTATTACGAGGCTTGCGATTGCGGTTGTCGTTATTTCTAGGGCGACGGGGTTTGGTATCAGCGTCTGCTTTCTTCGGCTCTTTTTCATCTTCACCACCGAGAATAAGGGATATCCACTTGCCAAGCTTGGTGAATAGATTTCCCGAGGAAGCGACTTCTTTTGGAGCTTCCTGTGGTTGACGAGGCGCCGGTGTCGGGGGCGCTTCTGTAGGAGCAACCAGACCTTTCAAAGCTGGTTCTTCGCGTTTTACTGGTGCCGCACTAGGCTGGAATGAGGTGTCTTCGTCGCTTTCCTTGAGGCCAACATTGTAACTCGCCTCAGACACAACTTCATCAGGACGGTGTCTGACTACTTCATAGTGGGGCGTATCCAGGTTAGGGTTGGGTATCAGCAGCAGGGAAACGTTGTGACGCTTTTCGATAACATTGATCGATTTGCGCTTTTCGTTTACCAGATATGTAGCGACTGGTACAGGAAGCTGTGCTTCAATTTGCCCTGTGTTGTCTTTAATGGCTTCTTCTTCCATGATGCGAAGAATAGACAACGCCAATGACTCAGTACCGCGTATGGTTCCGTGACCGGAGCAACGAGGACAGACGTGATGGGCGGATTCACCTAATGATGGACGCAATCGCTGACGCGACATTTCCAACAAACCGAAACGAGAAATGCGCCCAAGCTGAACCCGGGCACGATCTGAGCGCACGGCATCTTTCATGCGATTTTCAACTTCGCGCTGATGACGTACAGGCGTCATATCTATAAAGTCAATAACGACAAGTCCACCGAGGTCGCGCAATCGCAATTGACGGGCGATTTCATCGGCCGCTTCAAGGTTGGTATTTAGCGCAGTTTCTTCAATATCACCGCCCTTGGTAGCGCGGGCTGAGTTAATATCGATAGATGTCAGTGCTTCAGTGGGGTCGATGACAATAGAACCGCCTGAAGGCAGGCGAACTTCCCGTTGAAACGCAGATTCTATCTGGCTTTCAATCTGGTAGTGGCTGAACAGGGGAACGTCGCCTTTGTACAGTTTAACCCGACTGGCGAAATCTGGGCGAACCAATTCTATGTGTTGTAGCGCCTCTTCATAGATACTGGTTTTATCGATGAGTATTTCACCGATATCCCGACGCAGGTAATCTCGGATAGCACGCACAATAACATTGCTTTCCTGGTGGATTAAAAACGGCGCTGCACGGTTTGCGGCCACGTCAGAAATAGCCTGCCAGTGTTTGAGAAGGACTTTTAAATCCCACTCTAATTCTTCGTAGGATTTCCCCACACCAGCGGTGCGCACAATCAGGCCCATGCCGTCAGGTAAATCCAAGCGAGAGAGGGAATCTTTGAGATCGTTGCGCTCGTCGCCTTCAATTCTTCTTGAAATACCGCCTGCCCGGGGGTTGTTAGGCATAAGCACTAAGTAACTGCCGGCTAAGGACAGAAACGTGGTTAACGCCGCGCCTTTTTGGCCGCGTTCTTCTTTGTCGATTTGAACAATAACTTCCTGGCCTTCTTTAATCACGTCTTTTATGTTAGGACGGCCTTCGAATTTGTAACCTTTGGGGAAGTAAGTTCGCGCAATTTCTTTGAGGGGAAGGAATCCGTGGCGATCAGCGCCATAATCAACAAAAGCGGCTTCAAGACTGGGTTCTACCCGGGTGATTTTACCTTTGTAGATATTGGCTTTTTTTTGCTCGTGCCCGGGACTTTCAATATCAAGATCATACAGCCGCTGCCCATCTACCAAGGCAACGCGCAACTCTTCTTGTTGAGTTGCGTTAATTAACATTCTTTTCATTGTATCTAACTCTGTTTGTACAGCCGAATAGACACAAAATCAAAATGACGCGTGCAAACACTCATCACCCAGCCTCCCGGCTGTGTGCGGAATTTGTTGTACAGTCGCATTACCCTGCGCTCGTATAAATAGCGCTATTTTCGTGGGTGTCGGGAACGACGGCCCTTACTTTTACTTATATTCCCCCGAGATAACGTTGCTCGGGAAAAGGTCAATTTAATTCTGTTTGGCTAAACGGCGAACTTTTATTTTAAAATTTAGTCGGTGCTTCGTTTTAAAGGCTTTTGTGCTGCCGATATAAACTGGGCTAATCAGATAATTCACGTGCCCGCCCGACATTCATGGTTCATGCTAAAGTTCGAACCGGATTTTGTTGTTGGCTTTAGTCAACAATGATTAAGGCAATAGCAAAATCCTGTGGATTATCTCACCATATGTCAGACTTAAGCAAGTAAACTTCAGGCTAATTTTCCGTGAAGCAGATAATATTTCTCTTTAATCGTGACAATTGCGCGGTACATTCTTTCGAGAACATCTGTTTCCGAGTGTGTGGGTATTCTGAAAATAGCGTTTTATCCACTATTTTGCTTTAGGTAAACCCGGTGTGTCAGTTATACTTGCCACCATGAAAAATGAAATTACTCAAAAAGTTCGCTTTGTAACTATCGAGTCCGATCTCGCGGGGCAGCGAGTGGATAACTTTTTGCGCACACAATTAAAAGGCGTGCCTAAAAGTATGATTTACCGCATTTTGCGAAAGGGTGAAGTTCGGGTAAACAAGGGGCGGGTAAAGCCCGATTACAAACTCGTCGCCAATGATCTTGTTCGCATCCCGCCGGTGCGTATTGCCGAAGTGAAAGACACGCCCAATCCCAAACTCGAGAAAGTCGCCGAACTTGAATCCTGCATTCTTTATGAAGATGAAAGAATACTGGTTATTAATAAACCGTCCGGCACTGCCGTGCACGGTGGCAGTGGGTTAAATTTCGGGCTTATTGAAGGGCTTCGTGCGCTGAGGCCTCAGGCCAGTTTTATGGAGTTAGTACACCGGCTAGACCGCGATACCTCCGGCTGCATTCTCATTGCCAAAAAACGCTCCGCACTCCGTCATCTCCACGCTCAGTTGCGTGAAGGTCAAATGGACAAGCGTTATCAGGCACTCGTTGCCGGCGCCTGGCCAGAAAATCGCTTCAAAGTTAAAGCCCCTTTGTTGAAAAATGTGTTGCAATCCGGCGAACGTCTGGTCAGTGTCAATGACAATGGCAAACCCTCGGAAACACGTTTTCGCATCTTGCAGCGCTTTACCGGGGCAACTTTGGTTGAAGCCTCACCCATTACCGGGCGGACTCACCAAATTCGCGTGCATTGCCAACATGCCGGGCATGCAATTGCTTGTGATCCAAAATATGGCGATGTTCATTTCGACGACCAAATGCGTCGCTTGGGCTTAAAACGCTTGTTTTTGCACGCAGCGAGTATCCGTTTTATTCATCCTGGTACTGAAGAGACAGTGCGATTTGATGCGCCACTGGACAGTGCGTTAACAAACTCAATTAAGCAGTTAAATGAAATCCTATAAACTTATTATTTTCGATTGGGATGGCACGTTGATGGATTCCGCAGCGAAGATCATCAAGTGTATGCAGTTGGCCGCAGAGCGTTGTGATGCGCCCATACCTACTCCAGAAGATGTCGGAGGGATCATTGGTATTAGCCTGCGTCCGGCGATACAAACCCTTTTTCAGCTCACCGATGATCAACGAACAGACCAACTTGTGGATGCCTACAAAGCGGTGTTCATCGAGCAAGATCAAATTCCAAGCCCGCTGTTTGACGGGGCGGCAGACATGTTGGCAGCGCTTAAAGCCAATGGCAAAACCCTTGCTGTTGCTACGGGCAAAGCACGGCGCGGCTTAGACCGCGCGTGGGCGAATACCAACACACGACAATATTTTACTTACTCACGTACAGCGGATGATGCCGAATCAAAACCCTCCGCGGATATGATTATTCAACTGCTGACGGAATCAGGTGTGGCACCACACGAGACCGTCATGATAGGAGACACAACGTTTGACATGCAGATGGCGAGAGATGCCGGTATCGATCGCATCGGCGTCTCCTATGGTGTTCATGCCGCTTTGCATTTAGAGGCGTTTGACCCTCAAACCATTGTCCGTGATATCGATGAACTTAAGCGATGGTTGCTACCGACTTGAGGTCGCTAAAGCGAGGAGATCTACATCGAATTCTTTGAGTATATCTCTGAGCAACATTACCGGCAGGCCAATCAGCGCCTGCGGATCTCTGGAATCAATGCGATCAAACAGCAATACGCCTTTTCCTTCAGATTTAAAGCTTCCGGCACAATCGTACGGGGTTTCACTGCGCAAGTACCGTGAAATATCTTGTGACGTTAAAGGTAGGAAATGGACAGTGGTGTTATCCATGCCCGTGATTTCTTTTTGTTCATTGTATTTTACAACGCTCAATGCCGTATGGAAAACAACGCGTTTGCCACTGCACAGTGCCAGTTGTTTTGCGGCAGCATCATAGTGATGGGGTTTGCCTAGAATCACGGTCCTTCCTTGCCCGTCAGAAACGCAAGCAACTTGATCTGAACCAATGACAAGGGCTTCTCTGTGTACAGCAGCTACTGTTTTTGCTTTTTCTGCGGCTAGTCGCGCAGCAAGCTTGTCTGGCGCCTCGCCGTCCATCGGGGTCTCATCAATGTACGGCGCAATGCAGCAAGTTTCAACTCCGAGTGCTGTCATTTGGGCTTGGCGGTAACGGGATGAACTGGCCAGAATAAAAGGTGGAGTGGACACTGTTGTCATATCGGCATAGTCGTGTTGATGTATGATAATGTAAAGTCTGACCGATTCCGAAGCTGAGGTCTATGCCGGAGAGAAGAGAAATAGGGCAAATTACGGTGAAATGCGATTAATGCTTTGACAGTGTTAAGGCAAATCTATATTATGCGCGCCCTATGCAGAAAGTGAAATTACCTCATTCCGTCGACCCGGTCAAAAGCGCCGTTAAACGTTCCGATTACAGGGGCGTGATTGCGAGCAAAGACATGGTGCGATTAAATGAAGCTGTTGTCAGTTGTGATGAATGGGTGAACGCCGAAGTACAGTTCGAAAAAGACGCGCAGGGTCTTACTGTCTTTCACGGTCACTTACAAACACAGGTAACACTTATCTGTCAGCGGTGCAATGGTGAGTTTACTCACGACCTTTATTCAGAGTTTTGTTTTAGTCCGGTGCAGGGACAAGCAGACGATGATGAAGGATTGCCCGAAGCTTATGAACCGGTAGAGGTCAACGACCACGGAGAAGTCAGTCTACTTCAAATTTTTGAAGACGAACTGATTATTTCTTTGCCTATTGTCGCCCTTCATGCAGAGAAGGATTGCGCGGTGAGTAAAGACGATATGTCATTCGGCAAAATTGACCCGGCGAATGAGCGACCAAACCCTTTCGCGGTTTTGAAAGAACTTAAGCGAGACCAGGAGTAAGTTATGGCAGTACAACAAAATCGTAAAACACGCTCTAAGCGTGGTATGCGTCGTTCACACGATGCATTGACAGGCGCGACTTTGTCTGTCGATTCAACGTCAGGTGAAACTCACCGTCGTCATCACGTAACCGCTGATGGTTACTACAAAGGCAAGAAAGTCATCGCCCGCTAGTCGGTTGGTGAGTACATTTTGTCTAAGCTAACCATTGCGTTAGATATCATGGGGGGCGATCACGGTCCCCCTGTTATCCTCTCCGCCACCCTTAAAGCCATTCGGCTTCATTCCGATTTTAATTTTATTTTGTGCGGTAACGAAGCGGTTATTAATCCCGCGCTTGAAAAATTGTTACCTGAACAGCGTGCCCGCGTGTCTGTTGAGCATTGTGAAGATGTTGTGGAAATGGGCGATGCCCCGGCATATGCGCTGCGAAATAAGAAAAAATCATCCATGCGCCGCATTGTTGAACTGGTTGAAAGTAAATCTGCATCAGCATGTGTGAGTGCCGGTAATACCGGTGCGCTATTGGCCATGGCTTATTATTTGTTAAAGACTATTCCCGGTATAGATCGTCCGGCGTTGGTGTCCGCCATGCCAACTGCCAGCCAACACCGAGTGTTTTTGTTGGATTTGGGGGCGAACGTAAATTGTACCTCGGAAGCTCTATTTCAATACGGTGTGATGGGCAGCGTACTTGCTCAGGAAGTCTGCGGCATAGAAAAGCCCCGGGTGGCATTACTCAATGTTGGCGAAGAAGATATTAAAGGCAATGCTCAGGTGAAAATTGCCGATCAATTATTTCGCCAAGCAGATGCCCTTACTTATATTGGTTATGTTGAGGGTGATGATATCTTTACTGATTACGCCGATGTAGTTGTCACTGACGGTTTCACCGGAAATATTGCGTTGAAGTCAACAGAAGGTTTGGCGAAACTCGTAATCAGCGAGGTTAAGCGACAGTCACAATTGAACCTTTTGACCCGTGCAATGGCAAGAATCGCTTTGCCGCTATTAAAAAGCATCTACAACCGAGTGAACCCCGACCAGTATAATGGGGCGAGTCTGTTAGGATTGCGCGGCATTGTCATCAAGAGTCACGGAAACGCCTCAGCCGATGCATTTTACTATGCTATCTATCAGGCCATGCAAGAAGCAAGAATGGGTATTCCTGAAAAAATAAAAAGCAAAATAGAAACGGTTTTGTTGGAGCAGATTTGAGCAATTATTCACGTATTATCGGGACGGGCAGCTATTATCCTAGTGAAGTGCGCACGAACGCCGATCTCGAATTAATGGTTGATACCAGTGACGAGTGGATTACTGATCGTACAGGTATCAAAGAAAGACGCATTATTGGTGCAGACGAAACAGCAGCGACCATGGGCGCAGAGGCTAGCCGGCATGCGATAGAAGCCGCTGATATCGACCCCCAGTCGATAGACATGATTGTTTGTGCCACAACCAGCGGGCGCTATGCACTTCCGAGTACTGCCTGTGAAATTCAGCGTTTACTGGAACTCGACGGTATCCCTGCCTTCGATGTTGCCGCTGCATGTGCGGGCTACTGTTATGCGCTGAGCGTGGCGGATCAATATATTAAATCCGGTATGGCGAAACGGGTTCTCGTGATAGGTACAGATTGTCTGAGCCGATTGGTCGATCCAAAAGATCGGTCAATGGTAATTTTGTTTGGCGACGGAGCAGGGGCTACGATTATTGAAGCCAGTGAAGAACCCGGTATATTGTCCACCCATATTCATGCCGCCGGTTCCTATGGTGATTTACTGTACGTGGGTAACCCAACCCGTGGCGACGACGCCTCTGTTCATGAGAATTGGGGGGTAATGAAGGGCAATGAGGTGTTTAAAGTGGCAGTCACAAAATTGTCCGAAACAGTTATTAAAACCCTCGAAGCCAACAATATGCAAAAATCTGACCTGGACTGGTTGGTACCTCATCAGGCTAATTTTCGCATCATCAAAGCTACAGCTAAGAAGCTTGACATGTCACTGGATCAAGTGGTTATTACGCTGGAAAAATACGGTAATACGTCTGCTGCAACAGTTCCTACTGCACTGGACACGGCCATTCGGGATGGCAGAATAAAGCGCGGCCAGAACCTATTGTTAGAAGCGTTTGGAGGCGGCTTTGCCTGGGCCTCTGCGTTAGTCAGATATTGATTTACTTTTTATTACTGCGCGTAAAAAATAAAAATAAGGAACAAATATGAGTCGAACAGCCTGTGTTTTTCCCGGTCAGGGGTCTCAAGCTGTTGGTATGCTTAAAGAGCTTGCCGACAGTCACGCTATTGTAGAGCAAACCTTTGCTGAAGCATCTGACGTATTGGGATATAACTTATGGGAGTTGGTTCAAACAGACGAACAGGGCAAATTGAACGAAACCCACATCACCCAGCCTGCACTCCTAACCGCGAGTGTGGCTATTTGGCGCGTATTGCAAGCACAGGGGCTTAGCGTTGATTACGTCGCTGGTCACAGTCTGGGTGAATATTCAGCGCTTGTATGTGCCGGTGCCATTGAATTTAAAGACGCTGTAAAATTGGTGGAATCCCGCGGCGAGTTTATGCAGCAAGCTGTCCCCGCTGGTGCCGGAGCTATGTATGCCATTATTGGTTTAGATGACAATAAAATCGCAGAAATTTGTGAACAAACAGCTATTGCTACAGGCGATGTGGTAGCACCTGTGAATTTCAATTCACCTGGCCAGGTTGTTATTGCCGGTGAGAAAAATGCCGCTGAAAAAGCAGCCACCGATTGTAAAGATGCTGGTGCCAAGCGCGCGTTACCACTATCGGTAAGTGTGCCGTCTCATTGCGAGCTTATGCGACCGGCTGCAGACCAACTTGACGATGCGTTGGCCTCGATTATCATTACTTCACCTAAAATACCTGTGGTGAACAATGTAGATGTTAACGTTGAAGAGGAACCTTCGGCGATTAAAGATGCCTTAGTAAGACAACTTTACTGTCCGGTTCAATGGACAAAAACGATTGAATTTCTTTCAACATCTGGTGTCGACAAGGTTATTGAAGTGGGACCGGGCAAGGTGTTAACAGGTCTGAATAAACGCATCGATAAATCATTGACCTGTGTGGCTGTGAACACACCAGATTCGCTATCATTGGTTTAATTTGGGGTTAATAGGAAAAACATGACACAATTAACCGGAAAAATCGCGCTGGTTACAGGCGCTAGCCGTGGTATTGGCAAGGCCATTGCTGAGACGCTAGCAGCTCAGGGCGCAACTGTTATTGGCACTGCGACCAGCGACAAAGGTGCAGAAGCGATATCTGCTTACCTTGCAGCATCAGGTGGTAGAGGTTTGGCCTTAAATGTAACAGATAAAACCTCCGTTGAAACCGCCTTAAAAACAATAGTGGATGACTTTGGTGCCATTGATATTCTCATCAATAACGCAGGTATTACCCGTGATAATCTGTTGATGCGGATGAAAGAAGACGAGTGGCAGGATATTATTGATACCAATCTAACATCAATATTTGCGCTCTCTAAGGCAGTATTGCGTGGTATGATGAAAAAACGCTATGGTCGCATTGTAAATGTAGGCTCGGTTGTAGGTAGCGCTGGTAACGCGGGGCAAGCAAACTATGCGGCAGCAAAAGCTGGCGTAATTGGGTTTTCTAAATCTATGGCCCGGGAAGTAGCTTCTCGTGGTATCACGATTAATGTAGTAGCGCCTGGCTTCATCGACACAGATATGACGAAAGCATTGACAGATGAGCAGAAGGAAGCGATCTTTAAGGATATTCCGGCAAACCGGTTAGGTGCGCCCGAAGAAATTGCGTCCACTGTCGCCTTTCTGGTAAGCGATGGCGCAGCTTATATTACCGGTGAAACCATTCATGTGAATGGTGGTATGTACATGAACTAAGCTGCAATTGTGCAGTTAACAGCACTTTATCCTTGTTTTGCCAGGGTGATGGTGTTAAAAATTTGTAGAATTTAATTGGTTAGTTGCTGGTTTGACCAGAAAGTTTAGATAAACTGGTACTTGCAAGCTAATGACTTGCAAAATAAACTAGCGGCACTTTTTTATCTAGTGACGTTAAGGGAAACCTAGAATTATGAGTAACATTGAAGAGCGCGTAAAAAAGATCATCGTAGAACAGCTGGGCGTTAAAGAAGAAGAAGTAAAAGCTGAAGCTTCCTTCGTTGATGATTTGGGCGCAGATTCACTCGACACTGTTGAGCTGGTAATGGCTTTAGAGGAAGAGTTCGATACTGAAATTCCTGATGAAGAAGCAGAGAAAATTACTACTGTTCAATCTGCTATTGATTACATCAACGCAAACAAAGACGACTAATATCGTCCATTGAATTTGCGGAAACGGCTCTGTTAAGAGCCGTTTTTGTATCTGTCGTTATTTCCAATACGAGGGCTTTTTGTGACAAAACGTCGCGTAGTGGTTACTGGAATGGGTATGTTGTCTCCACTGGGTTCCACCGTGGAGGGTACGTGGACGCGTTTGCTGAATGGCGAAAGCGGCATCGGTGACATTACTCTTTTCGATTGCAGTAACTATTCCACTCGTTTTGCCGGTCAGGTTGATAACTTTGACCCGCAAGATTACATCGAAAAAAAAGAAACTAAGAAAATGGATCGGTTTATCCAGCTGGGAATTGCAGCGGGTAAACAGGCGCTGGCTGATTCAGGCTTGCGCATTACCGATGACAACGCACACCGCGTGGGTGTTGCTATTGGTTCTGGCATCGGTGGTCTGGAGCAGATTGAGCAAAATCATATCAAGTTGTTAAATAGTGGCCCTAAACGGGTATCGCCGTTTTTTGTTCCGTCCACTATCACAAATATGATCTCGGGTTTTCTTTCTATTATGGAAGGCTTGAAGGGGCCAAACTTAAATATTGTGACGGCCTGTACCACGGGTGTTCACAACATAGGTGTGGCTGCCAGAACCATCGCATATGGCGATGCAGATGCCATGTTGGCCGGCGGCGCTGAAGCGTCAATCACGCCTCTTGGCATCGCAGGTTTTGCCGCTGCCAGAGCTTTGTCTGCAAACAATGACGCACCACAACAGGCTAGTCGTCCTTGGGACAAAGATCGCGATGGTTTTGTCATGGGTGAGGGAGCCGGCGTTATGATGTTAGAATCATATGAATCCGCTGTTGCCCGTGGTGCAACCATATATGCAGAATTGATTGGATTCGGTATGAGTGGTGATGCGTACCACATGACGTCTCCGCCATCAGACGGGGAAGGTGCTGCCCGGTCTATGGAAAACGCCTTGTTAGATGCGAAAATGGCGCCAAGAGACATTGGCTATATCAATGCTCATGGTACGTCTACGCCTGCAGGAGACATGGCAGAAGTGGCTGCGGTTAAACGGGTATTTGGCGAGCACGCCTATGACTTGTTGGTAAGTTCGACTAAATCCATGACAGGTCACCTCTTAGGTGCAGCAGGGTCTGTGGAAGCGATTTTTACAGTGCTGGCACTGCGCGACAAGATGGCGCCGCCCACTATCAACCTGGATAATCCGGGAGAGGGTTGTGATCTCGACTTTGTTGCTCATGAGGCAAAAGCCTTTGAATCACCTTACGCATTGTGTAACTCATTTGGGTTTGGTGGTACGAACGGATCATTGATTTTCAAGCACATCTGATGTGCAACGAGGATCAGTTAAAAGCCCGCGATTATCGCGGGCTTTTTCGTTTGCTGGGTAAAACATGGTCGATATAAAAGGCATACATGTCCATCTGTCTAGGCCCCGATAATGTTGCATTTCACGTACTTAATGTGTGCTGAAATATCGCGATTCTGCTGGTATACTCTCGGGCCTGTTTGTGAGTTAAACGGAATCTTGATGTCAAGTAGCCCCCCATTAGATCGTGCTTTACAATACGGTGATGGCCTATTTACCACTGCGGTGGTGCAAAACGGTGCAATCGCATTGTGGGATTTTCACAAGCAACGTCTGCTTTCTGACAGTCATCGGCTAATGATAGATATCAATGGTGAAAAACTGGAAGTCGAAGCGTTTCAACAGGCTAAAGCGCTGAAAAATGGCGTGCTTAAAATTCACCTTTCAGCGGGTACAGGAGGCAGAGGGTATCAAAGGGCTGAAGACACTGTGCCAACGGTAACCTATTCCTATCATCAGATACCCTCTCATTATGCAGGTTGGCGTAAGAATGGAATAGAAATCAGTGTGAGTCCTGTTCAACTCGGTGTACAACCTTTGCTGGCCGGTATAAAGCACTTGAATAGGTTAGAGCAGGTATTGGTGAAACAACAATTAACCTTTGATGATGCTATTGTTACCAGTATTGACGGTTACGTGATAGAAGCCAGCGCCAGCAACGTGTTTTGGTATGCAAACGGCACCTGGTATACACCGGCACTAACAAAATGTGGTGTTGAAGGCGTGTTTCGAAGATTTATCACCGCGTATTTTGAGACTAAGGGTCAAGCTGCGGAGGTTGGCAATTACTTTCTCAGTGACGTGTTTGTCGCAGATGCTTTATTTCTGTGCAACGCGCTTATGGAAATCGTACCGGTGAGATCCCTCCATCACGATGGACGTGTGTATAACTTTGATATTCAGCCGGTAAGGCACCTGCAACAACAATTAGCAAACAGGGCAATGACCTAAGTATGAAATGGATAACAGGTGTTGTTGTATTTGTCATTCTTGCAGTGTCTGCGACCATAGCAGTGGCAGTGTGGGGGGTGAACGCGCTTCACTCTCCTATGAACATCAAACAGCCTGTTTTGTTCACCGTCGAATCAGGTATGTCACCTCTTGCTGTCTCAGAACAGCTCATTGAATCCGACTTGACCTCCTTGCCCACCTGGTTGCCTTGGGTGTGGTTTAAACTTGAGCCCGACATCAGCCACATTCAGGCGGGTACGTATGAGGTCACTCCAAGACACAGCTTTGCGACATTATTTGCCGACATGAATGCAGGCAAGGTACGCCAGTTTAGTGTTTCTCTTATTGAAGGGCTTACGTTGCGGCAATGGGTGGATTCACTGATAGCACAGCCCCATTTGGTTGATGATACTGATGGTGACGCATTTGCAGGGGTCACTAATGTTGATGGGATGCCAGAAGGCGTGTACCCCGAGGGCATTTTTCTGGCTGATACTTATTACTATACAGCGGGAACGAAAGTGAGCCAGGTATTGGAACGAGCAAATCGTGAGCTCGTTGAATTTCTTTCACAAGCATGGCAAGAAAGAGATACTGATTTGCCGTTGAATTCGCCCTATGAGGCATTGATCCTCGCATCGATTATAGAAAAAGAAACGGCTGTTGCTAACGAGCGTTCACTCATTGCTGGTGTGTTTGTAAACCGATTGAATAGAAAGATGCGTTTACAAACAGATCCAACGATTATTTACGGTTTGGGTGAACGGTATGAGGGAGATATCAAGTACGCACATCTTCGTGAAAAAACGGCTTATAACACATACGTTATCAAAGGGTTGCCGCCTACACCTATTGCCATGCCTGGACGTGAAGCCATTCTCGCAGCATTACATCCTCAACAAACAGAGGCGTTGTATTTTGTCGCGAAAGGCGATGGTAGTCATGTTTTTTCATCTACACTGGACGCGCATAACGACGCGGTAAACCAGTATCAACGGAACCAAGGCCAGAAGTAGTATGACTGGAAAATTCATTGTTATAGAGGGCCTTGAAGGCGCTGGAAAGAGTTCGGTAATTGACGTTGTGAAGCGTGTTGTAACCGATCGAGGGTACACGTGTATCAATACGCGGGAGCCAGGTGGTACCCCCATGGCAGAAGCTATTCGTGAATGCGTGAAACACGAGTGGCAGGAAAGCGTGTCTGAAGAGACTGAATTGATGCTGATGTACGCCGCTAGAAGGCAACTATTGGTGAATGTCATTCAGCCTGCGCTGGCAAAAGGGCATTGGGTGATTGGCGATCGTCACGACCTATCCTCACTTGCGTATCAGGGGGGAGGCAGACAAATTGACGCTGATAAACTCGACGCATTACGTCAGTTATGTTTACAAGGTTTTCGCCCTGATCTCACCTTGTATTTGGATGTTGACCCTGCCGAAGGCCTCAAGCGGGCTCGGGGACGGGGAGAACTCGACCGCATTGAAAAATCTGGACTGGGGTTCTTTGAGCGTACACGGGAACGCTATCTTCAATTGGCCAATAGCGATGACCGCGTTCACACTGTTGATGCGATGCAACCGATGAATAAGGTGCACGAGACCGTAAGAAAAACAATTGAGGCCTATTTGTCGTGATCTACCCTTGGTTCACATTGCTTTTCAGTCAGTTGATGTCGCGTTTACACAAGCGTACTCTTCACCATGCGCTACTACTAAGTGGACCTGCAGGCTTGGGTAAGCAGGATTTTGCCTATGCTTTGGCAGAATCGATTCTATGTAAAACACCCGGTAAAACGGGGGCGTGTGGACTATGTCAAAGTTGTCATTTGTTTGCAGCGGGAAATCATCCTGACTTTCATTTACTGACCAGTGAAAAACAACTGGGGGTAGACAAAATTCGCGAAGGTATTGGCAAATTAGCAAGCACAGCACAGCTCGGTAACAATAAGGTGGTGGTAATGCCTCAGGCTGAGACTATGACAGAGGCAGCGGCAAATGCACTGCTTAAAACCTTAGAAGAACCCACCAGAAATACCTATTTGCTGTTGTTGACTAGTCGGCTTAACGGTTTGTTACCCACCATATTAAGTCGCTGTGAAAAGCACATGCTGTCCCTTCCTGGCAAATCAGAACTGCAGTCATGGCTTGCCGGAGAAGGGTTTCCTCACGTAACTGAGCGATACCTGGGTGCTTACGGGTATTCACCCCTGACTATAAAAGCAAGTCTTGCTGAGAAGGGCGAAAAGCTGACTTACGACGAGTTTGAACAGGCTCTTGCAGATCTTAAAAACGGAGATGTCAGATGCAGCGCACTCGCAGGAAAATGGCAAGATGACGCAGCACAAGTAGTGACGTGGCTACAAGCCGAAGCGCACCAGGCTTTTCTTAAGAGTAGTGCATCGGCGGATTATCAAAGAGCCATGCGGTGTATGGAAGCGAAGCAACGGCTCGCCCACGCAGGGGTGAATAAATCGGTGATCCTTACAGGCATTTTAACCGTTTTTTCATCGCAGTAGTTCAAATCAACTAGGGGTTGTATTTTGTTTGTAGATTCTCATTGTCACCTCGACAGACTAAAACTGGATGATGCTGGCTTAACGGAAGCGTTGACGTATGCCAGACAGCGTGGAGTAGAACATTTTCTCTGTGTGTCAGTATCAGTAAAAGATTTTGACAGTATGTATGAGAAAGTAAAAGGTTTTGATGATGTTTCCGTATCCTGCGGCGTACATCCGCTGCATCAGGAGGACGCTTGTGATTATGACACTTTACTCGAAAAAGCCGCTCGTTCTGAAGTGGTTGCTGTGGGTGAAACCGGGTTAGATTACTTTTACAGTGCTGAGACTAAAGACATCCAACGCACATCATTTGTGGACCATATCAATGTTGCTAACGAGCTAAATAAGCCTCTGATCATTCATACCAGAGATGCAAGAGAAGATACTATCGCCTTGCTAAAATCCCATAGAGCACCGCATACCAACGGAGTTTTACACTGCTTTACCGAATCGCTGGAAATGGCGCAAGAAGCCATCGCCATGGATTTCTATATTTCTATTTCCGGTATCGTCACATTTAATTCTGCGCAAGCCTTACGCGATGTGGTTACCGCATTGCCATTAGAGCGGTTACTTATCGAAACTGACTCTCCATGGCTGGCACCGGTGCCCCACCGTGGTAAAGAAAATCAACCTGGTTACGTGGTAGAAGTTGCAGAATTCATTGCTGAGCTAAAAGGTGTATCGGTGCAAACCCTGGCCGAGATTACGACAGACAACTTTTATCGTTTGTTTCGCCATGCAAAAAACACCTGAAGCAAATTACCCCGAATGGATGGGGAAGTTAAAAAAGAGTTTGCAACAAACTCGTGGAGCACCGGAAAGCCGTTATTTTCAGCTAGCAACATGTGATTTCCGGGGAATGCCACAAGTTCGCACATTGGTACTACGTGAACTCGATAGCACTAGTACTATTTTGTATGCATTTTCTGACTTGCGCACAGAAAAAATCGCCGAGCTTCGTCAGTGCAATGATTGTGCGCTATGCTGGTACTTTGCGGCAAACCGTGAACAGTACCGAATGTCTTGCAAAGCTACTGTGGTTACTATTCAGTCTGACCCCAACCGGTTACGAGCTTGCTGGAATACTATGTCCGAGCAGGGCAAAAAACAATATTTCTGGGGGCACCCAAAAGCACTGTTGGCAGACAGTCAAACCATAAAAAGTGAAGCTACCACATCCGAACCTCCGTCGCATTTCTGTTTAATTGCGCTTGAACCTTACGAAGTGGACTATTTGTCTCTTAAGGCGACACCGCATCACAGAATGTTACATACAAAAAATAACGATGAGTGGGTAGCAAGGGCGGTTATTCCGTAACCGACCCTGCGAACCGTTTACGCGTCGGTTTAAAAAAATCCGCGATATCACGTGTACCGCGGTAAAGGGGAATTATTCGGTTCTCACTACCCGTAGAGGTTACTGCTTTAACGATCGCAGTAGCGACATCTTCCCTTGGGATAACTACGTCGTCTTTGCTTTCAGGTTTTATTGTTTGAATTTTACCAGTACCGGGTTCATCCAGCAAAGTGCCGGGGCGTAAAATGGTATAACGCAAGCCACTAAGCTTAAGGTGCTCATCTGCCATGTGTTTGGCCACCAAGTATGGTCTTATTGCCGAAGGCAGGGCATCCGGATCATCAGCACCCACTGAACTGACCATAGTAAAGCGGATGGTACCGTGTTGCTTGGCGTATTCCACTGCGTTTCTCGCAGCCCATAAATCAATCAACAGGGTTTTCTCTGCACCAGTGTTACCACCGGAACCGGCGGCAAAGACCACCTGTTCACATTGCTCAAAGGCGGTTGAAAAATCGTCCTCTAAATCTTTTTCAAACACAGACAGGTTAGGATGCTGGATATCACTTAATTTACCGGCATCTCTTACCAAGGCTTTTACCGTAAGCCCTTCTTCAATCAGCATTGTCGTTGCTTGTTTAGCAATGTTACCGCTGGCACCAATAATTAATACATTCGTCATCGTTTGACCTCTTTTTTGTGAGTGTACGATTTCTATGACTTTTCGAAGAGATGGATCAATAGGTACTTTGAATTGACACCACAACAAGGCAAATGACATACATCAAGGAAAATAGGGCGAATGCTTGTTTGATTTGATTATTTATACTGTGATAGGCAGCACTGTTTGTATTTCTTCCCGCTACCACATATGCATTGTTCATTTCGTCTCGGTTTATACGTGCCGGTATCGGCGTGGATAATGCCGGCGTGGTATTTCCACTCACCGTTTTCGATAATAAAGCTGGATGTTTCGTGCATGAGAAAGAGGTGTCGGTTATGAGCATACCAGGCTTTGAATTCGACCTGAGAATCAGAAGGTATTGACACAATCTGAAGGCGGATCCACGTGGTATTCTTGCCGTCAGCAGCCACTGCAGCTTCAGTTAGTGAGCCACGCCCCTGAATACTATAGGTTTGGAGAATATAGCTATACGCGTTTGTAACATAAGCAGAATATCGAGAACGCATAAGGGCTTCTGCACAGGACGCAGGTTTGTGACCAGCAAGAAGCGGCTGACAGCAAGCGCTAAAATCTTTACTACTATTACAATAACATAGCATGCATACACCTCCAGGGTGGGGAGTTTACGCTTAGCGCTGTGATCCTGCAACGCTTACCACGGCCCAACGACGACATTTTTTCCACCCTGTATGTTACTGTCATTTTTTACCTGTAGATTAATGACTGATACCGCATATAAATGACATAGCTTTTGAATATTTGCGCGTTCAGAAGCATTTAAGGCCAGATTTTCTACATAAATTGTTTTGCACTGTCCGCTGGTAATTAGTTTTGAAATCCAAGCCGGTACGGTTTCTTCATCCGGTTTCTGCATGCGGATGGTATGGGGCATGTCTTTTTTAAACGCCACTGAATTTGACAGTAAATAACACCAGCCCCGTGGACGTGAGAGACGAGATGGTGCACCGTCGAATGGAAATGAAAGTTGGACCACATTGAGTGTGGACTTAGCGTGATGGATGTTTGTATTAATCATAGGTGAACCTGTTTTTCTGTACAGTGTATGGATATACAGTATTTGGTTTCGATATTATAAGCAAGTATTTTCTGCATAAAAAAACACCGCCAAATGGCGGTGAGGGTTATTTTCTACTTTCATGGGTCGGTTCATTTACCTTTGAAGCCGAAGCTTTTGACGTTTAATCTTGTCAGCACTGCTTTGCGGCTAATAAAGATGAGAATGGCACCCAACCAGTAAAAAACCGGGTCTTGCCACCCGGTTTTCAATGACCAGGTGTAGTGTAGCAGGGTCAGAAAAAGCGCTGGATATACTAAGTAATGAAGCCGTTGCCAGTTTTTTCCCATTTTTCGTCTGATAGACATGGGGGAGGTGACTGTCAACGCCAGAAGAATATTAAGCGCGATAACACCCACAATGATGTAGGGACGTTTAGTCAATTCTTCAACAATAAGTGACCATTGTAACTGTAATTCGAAGCTAATATAGGTAAGCATGTGAAGTATTGCGTAAAAAAACGCGTAAATGCCTATCAAACGCCTGAATTTGATTAAATCGCCACAGGGGAGACGTTGGGCTAACGGTGAGATTGCGAGCGACACCAGCAATAGATTGAGGGCCGTGATGCCAGATGTATTTAACAGGGCTTCGACAGGATCTGCTCCCAATGCGTCGTTAACACCTCTATAAAATACCCAACCGACATAGCCAAGGGCAAAGCAATGTATTACACATTTCACCGCGTAGCGGTGTATTGGAGTCAAGCGAACCGGCTTTGCAAACAGAGTTTTCATTAGTAGTTTTTCGTCAAATCCAAACCGCTATACAAAGAAGCTACTTCTGAGTAACCGTTAAACATCTGCGTGGGAATGCGCTGCTGGTTGAAAAGCCCGCCAGTTGTAATTCTTCGCTCTGACGCCTGACTCCACCTTGGATGGTCGACATGTGGATTCACATTCGCATAAAAGCCGTACTCTTGGTGAGCAAGGCGCTTCCAGGTAGTGGGCGGTTCCTTGTCCGTAAGGCGAATGCGGACAATGGACTTGATACTTTTAAAACCGTATTTCCATGGCACCACCAGTCGTATCGGAGCGCCGTTTTGCGGAGGCAGGGTTTTCCCGTATACCCCTATTGATAACAGGGAAAGCGGGTGCATGGCTTCCTCAATGGTTAGGCCTTCAACGTAGGGGTAGTCTATTCCCCCGCCCACAAAGCGGCTTCGCTGACCCGGCATTTGATCGGGGTCGTAAAGGGTTTCAAAAGCAACATATTTTGCGCTGGATAAAGGCTTGGCCTTTTTCAGTAGTTCACTGAGTTGGAATCCCGTCCAAGGAATAACCATGGACCAGGCTTCCACACACCGCATTCGATAAATGCGTTCTTCAAGACTGACTGTTGAGTAAAGGGCGTCGTAATCCAGTGTTATGGGATATTCCACTAAACCATCAATACTCAAAGTCCACGGTTGTACGTGAAATGATTGTGCATTCTTTACGGGGTCATCCTTACCTGTGCCGAATTCATAGAAATTATTGAAGGTGGTTACCTTTTCATAGGGCGTGAGCGGATCTGAAGTTACATAGGCTTCATTTTTGGTAAATTTCAGAGGTTTTGTAGTAAATAGTGTTTTCTCGTCATCATCACTAAACCATCCAAATGCCTGAGCTTTGTTACTTAGTAAAGCGCCAGCACCAATGAATCCCAGTGTTTTAATCAACTGTCTCCTGTTGCGGTACACTGACTCGTCTGTAACGTCGTTGTCTTTTAATATTACGCTGGGTTTATAAGGTTTAACCATAATTGTTCCGTGATACACCAAAGGTCATAATTGTAGACCCGTAATGAAGTAAATAAATTTCACAAAGTGTACCTGCCAATGATGAGCTATGAGTTCAAGAAAAAGGTGAAACTATTGCGAGGAAGCTCACTACTGCCTTTCACAGCGTACACGCCAAAAGAATCAAAACTTTCACAGCCGCCACAATAACTGAGACAGAGACAAGGTGTGGAACTAGATATGAAACGTATCCTGAATACCGCCCTGCTTGGGTGAGAATATACTACTGTACAATCGCGACGCGAATTCATCCGTCATACCTGATATGTAATCAGCTAAAACGCGCATCCCATTTTGTTCTTCACTGGCCTTTTGCCAGCGCAATTGAGTATTCTCCGGAAGTAAGCGCTCAGGATCTGATGCAAAGGCCTCAAACAATTCCATGACTACCAACTGCCCCTTGTATTCTAATAGCTGAACATCTGGCCGGCGGATAACTTTTCCGTATACAAAGCGTTTAAACAATTCAAGGGCTTGTGCATAGTGGCAGGGCATGGTTGCGTTAAAGGCCAGGAGGGGATGGGTGAAACCGGCGACGCCCTGAATTTCTATGGCAGTAATAAAGCTATTTACCAGTGCGCCAATGGCATTTTTTCGCTCGTGGTGCTCACTGCTAAATAGCTTATTGGTAAGCCCTTCAATGTGCTCTGATAACCAGGGGATAGCCATTTCCCGCAATGGCAACGTCACATCCTGTACAAAGTGGTGTTTGTGAACCATTCCCATGACAATGGCATCTTCCAAGTCATGGATGCCGTAAGCGATATCGTCTGACAGCTCCATGATAGAACAGTCAAACGATTTGTAGCAGGTCTTGCTATGACCGCCCGCATTGTTTTTAAACGACATGAACCGCGATTTTTCATCCAAACTAAATGGGTCGAGTAACCAGTCGAGTAAAGGCTCGTCACATCGAAAAAGTCCTTTTGGCGGGTGCCATAAGTCGGCTTTCACTTGGCGAAAAGAACGGGGCTTTTCCGGTCTGGCACCGTCGCTGTGGAGGGCATCAATAAAATTTGGGTATTTGACCAGGCCGAGTACGCTTCTTCGAGTTAAGTTCATTCCGTGGTTGGCTGTATAGGGCTCCAACTGGGTGATAATACGAAAGGTTTGCCCGTTTCCTTCAAAGCCACCGAATTCATGCATCATGAAATTCAGGGCAATTTCCCCACCGTGACCGAAGGGGGGATGGCCGATATCATGCGCCAAACACAGGGTTTCTATCAGGGGGGCCTCTAAGCCTAGTTCCCGTGCAATTTCGGGAAACTTGCCGCAAAGTTGGGCTGTAATACCTGTGCCAATTTGCGCCGCTTCAAGGGAGTGAGTTAAACGGGTACGGTAGAAATCACTGAGACCAACACCTAACACCTGAGTTTTTGCCTGTAATCTTCTGAAAGCGGCAGAGTGAAGCACTCTGGCTTTGTCCCGTTGAAAGGGGTTTCGGTGATCACCATCGCGGTTCTGACTTCGGGGTAAACGTCGCTCACACCACGGAGACTGCGCGTGTTGCAAAGCATTGGCTGATAAATTTGTACCGGTTTTAGTCATAGTCGAACATCAATAATGGTTACAATGTCAACAACATAGCATCAATCAATAATGTCGCATAGCACGGGGAGCATCGCGATTTACTTAATTGTCCTGTTGAGAAAGTTCATCCACACTAACCAAGCAATTATCTGCAAATGTATCGAATAGATAACGTACTTCCGGCAAGGTTTCCTTAAAATGAGACAGCATTCCATCGAGACGATCTCTAACCGGAATAAATTCCCGGTTTCCCAACTGAATTTCATCACAGGCCTTGAGGTATGCTGAAATAAGGTCCGCCGCTTTGACGACTGTTTTGTATTCGGGATCCACATTGGACTGCACTACTAGAGGCGCAAAATGGGGTTGTAGCAATTTGGGTAATGACGCCAGGCATTCTTTTTCCGAGGTTTCTTCGAGTTTTTTGAATTCCCGGGTTATTTGCGGGTTGTGGTATTTGGTTACGTGATTAATGTCCGATAATTTTGTTTCTGAGACTTCGTGGTACAGGGCCACCGTGGCTGCCCTTTCAGGGTTAAGACTTCCGCCAAAACGCTCGTTTCTGATCACAGCGAGCAAATGGGCAATTACTGCCACCTGGTGGGAATGTTCGGCAATGTTTTCACGTTTTACTGTATGCATTAACGCCCAGCGCTTTATCAGCGGCATACGTAAAATCCAAGCTAGAAAAGTACTTTGCTGTGTCATAACAGCGCTCCGATAACCATTATTATTTACTGCCTGGCATGTCGTGCTGACGATAATACTTGAAAAAGTTGCCGATACGGGTAAGAGCAGGTTGAAGTACATCAACGTGGGGTAAGAACACTAAACGGAAATAGCAGCCTGTATTGAGATTAAAAGCACGCCCGTGTACCAGCAGGATTTTTTCCTCATTGAGCAGGTCAAATATCATTTGTTCATCGCTGGCAATATTAAATTTCTTTTCATCAACCCGGGCGAAGCAGTACATTGCACCTTTGGGCTTAACGCAAGTGATACCGGGGATATCGTTTAGCATAGTTGATGTAAGATCACGTTGTAGTTTTAAACGTCCTCCGTCTGCGACGAGATCATTGATACTCTGATAGCCTCCCAGCGCAGTTTGAATGGCACTTTGACAAGGGACATTGGCACACATTCGCATGGATGAAAGTATGTTGAGGCCCTCAATGTAGTCTTTCGCAATGCGTTTGTTACCACTGACAACTAACCAGCCTGCTCGAAAACCTGCCACCCGATAGTTTTTAGATAAACCGCTCATGGTTACACAAAAAACATCGTCTGTAAGAGACGCAATACACGTGTGCTTGCGACCGTCGTAAAGGATTTTGTCGTAAATTTCGTCAGAAAAGATAACCAGTTCGTGGGTTTTAGCAACGTCGACAATTTGTTGTAAGAGTGTTTTGTCGTACACCGCTCCGGTAGGATTGTTTGGGTTGATTAACACGATGGCCCGGGTACGACTGGTGATCTTGCTCTTGATATCGTCAATATCAGGAAACCAGTCTGCCTGTTCGTCGCAATGGTAGTGAACCGGTGTTCCCGACGAAAGGCTTACAGCAGCCGTCCAAAGTGGATAGTCAGGGCTTGGGAGTAACACTTCGTCACCGTGATTCAACAAGGCTTGCATGGCCATCATGATCATTTCGCTTACGCCATTGCCAATGAAAATATCATTAATGCGGATATCGGCTATGTTCATCTGCTGATAGTACTGCATGACAGCAACGCGGGCGGCGTAAATACCAGGAGAATCAGAATATCCCTGGGAGGTGGGCAGGTTGTGAATAACATCTTTTACAATGTCGTCGGGTGCTTCGAAACCGAAAGGAGCGGGGTTGCCGATGTTTAGCTTAAGAATTCTGTGGCCCTCATCTTCCATTTTTCTGGCTTGCGCCGCAATGGGACCACGAATGTCATAGCATACGTTGTCTAATTTGTGAGAGCGTTCTACTGGTTTCATTACTGCATTTCTTGAAGTGATTATTCAGGCTTTCAGATTATCGCATTGTCAGCCTGGTTGTTAAGAATAATTTGCTATCTTTATCATCATTTTATCTGATAGGGATGAGATTTTTTCTACGTTAAAGCAAAAACGACAAATTTTGGTGCGCAAACATTTAAATAGTGTAACCAAATGCGTTTCATGCTCCTGTGACAGTCCTCCTTTGCTATACTGTACAAAAATTCCTCGGGGTAAATGCGATGCCGTTGCCTTTAGTGTGGTTAGGCGCAGCTGTAACTGCTGCCTATACAGGAAATAAAATAGCCAAATCCCTGAGCAGGGATGAGGGCAATATCGCTGTTTTTCCTGGGGAACGGTCAATGTTGCCTGTAGTACCTTTAAATGGTGCGATACTGTGCTGTGGGATATACAACGTGCTTATCCACACTGGGATATGGTGGGAGGGTAAAATCGTTGAACTCGCAGGTACAGGTTTGATAAGAGCTGTGTCAGTCGAGCGCTTTTTGGCAGATCGCAGTGGCAACACAACATATATTGCATGTAATGCGTCGGCCCAAGCAATTGCTGATGAGCAGTGGGCACTTAGGGCCATTGATAGGCTCTTTACTTATAGCCCTTATGATGTGATCAACAACAACTGCCATCGATTTGTAGCTCAATGTATGTTGACAGCTCCACCTCCTGTAACCCGATTTGGCCAGTTGAATAGATTGCTATCCAGTCATCACTGTGGGCAAACTTACTGGCATCCAGCAGATATTCGCGAATTTGACATCTAAAAAAGCACTAAAAATGTAGTTTTATTACAACATTTTTGTTTTTTAAGCCGTGCTATCCACCCAAACTTTCTTTTTTATTTGTTAAAATTTCATTTTTTGTGCGTTTGTCATACTTATTTTTTCATTATTTTTTAGATTTTTATTGAATTATATTTAATCTTTTTATTCTTTTTGGTTATTTTAAAATAAAAAAATAATAATACTTTCAATGGGTTGCTATATATTGTGGCTATTAATATCTGCATTTACGCAAGATTTACCCAGCAGAAACAATAATACAACAGCATTTACCTCGGTTTTGTAGGATAAATATTAACGTCACCAGGGCGCAGGGCTCTGGAGACATAAAGATTAAGTTCGCCAAAACTTGTTGAGGAAATGAATCATGAAAGCTATCACTAAATCTCTTGCTGTCTTATTAAGTGTAACTGCGGTTACTGCACCTGCTGTTGCTGCCGATAAACAATATCGCTTCATCGGTGACACCCAATTTGCAGGTTTCTGTAAAGCTGTGGCTACTGACGATGTCCGAGCATTGCGCGTCAATCTTAGCCGCAATGTGGGTCGTATTGCTGCTACTGAGCGTGAAGTTCTGCGTATGTTGACTTCTGAAGGTGGGTTAACATGCAACGGTGAAAATCTGGTTGATTTCTCCGTACAACGCGATGCAACAGCTGTTCACGATTTCTTAGTATCACGTATTTAATCGTGGGGTGGCTGTCGAGCCGGGTGGATGTTATGTACGCACAAATAACACCACCCGGGTCAAACGCCGATGTCGCTATTTTTTGTTTAAACCTTTATCCAACGTGACACCCTTTGCTTGCTGTTTGCGAACAAACGCTGTACATGGTAGCGAAGTTTGAGCAGAGCAACGTATGCCAAGGGGACGAGGATCAAGCTTGTCATTGTAGAGAAAATCAATCCTCCGATTATGGCGATGGCCATGGGAGAGTATGCAGGGCCGTCGCCACCTATTCTCGTGGTGCCTACCGCAAGAGGAACTAAGCCCAGCACAGTCGTTGCAACCGTCATTAGAACTGGCCGGATCCGGGTCATACAGCCATCAACAACGGCAGTATAAAGGGTGACGCCTTCATTGATATACTGATTAATCCTGTCTACCAGTACTATGCCATTGTTCACCACGATACCCATCAGAATGAGCATACCTATCATACCCATAACAGACATGGATGTGCCGGTAATGAGAAATGCCCAAAAGACGCCGGTAAACGAAAAGAGTAGAGACGTGATAACGGCTGTGGGTAAAAGTAATGATTCAAACAATGCCGCCATCACAATGTATATCATTACTATGGCCAATAACATGTTTAATTGCATTACCGCAAAGGCTTCGTCCTGACGCTGGAAACTACCGTCGAGGGTCCATTCATAACCCGTAGGTAAGGTAATATACTGCAACCCGTTTTCAATCCGTTCGCGAGCTTGTTCAACCGTCAAGTCTTCGTCGAGGTTTGCACCTATAGACAGGGCCGTCTGTCGATAAAACCTGCGGATCTCCGACAATTGAGGTACCACAGTTACATCGGCTATCATATCTAAGGTAATGGGTTGGTTGTTCACCTGACCAATGTTGACGCTTCTCAGTGCTGATAACGACGTTTGGGCAGATTCGCCATACATCATTCTCACTTGAATTTCTCCCGCGTCGCCATAGCGGAACGTCCGTAAGTTTGCGCCCCGTAACGCCGTACTGATCAGGTTACCAATCTCATTCGGTTTAATGCCTAAGCGCCACGCCTTTTCGCGATTTACCGCTATCTGATATTCCTGCTTCTCTGTACCGACATCTGCTTTTACGTCTTCTAATCCGTCTATAGCAGCAATAATGGGGACCATTTGGTCGGCAATTTCGCGAAGTTTTTCCGACGATTCTCCGAGTAGTGTAATGCGAATACCTCCGCCATTACCTGAATCCCAATCGAAAGATGGTCGAGCCCTGGCAAAGGCGGGCATACCATCACGTATTTTCTCTTTTATCTCAGAAACGGGAACAGGTAAATCGTCTTCCAGGGTGATGCCAGAGACGGCGTGCCCAGCTTCAAAAAAGGTGTAAACCTGCTTTATGTGAAACGCTGCCTGATTGTCGTACAAGTAGGCCTCCATTTTATCCACCGTTTTTTCCACTTCTTCCATGCTGTAATTTTGCGTCATGTGGTAATTGAGCCAAACTCTGCCTTGATCGCCGTTGTTCTCTTCGTCACCGCTAATATTGCTCATGGGGATGGCGGTACTGGCTAGCAACAATATCGCTACCAGGCCCATGGTTTTAGGATGGTGAAGTGACCATGATAAGATTTTACCGTAGCGTCTGATGTAACCGGGCAGAGACGCATTTTTAACGGCGGGCACAGACACTTTTGATATGAGCAAGGGAATAAGGGTTTGTGCCAGGAGCAACGACGCAAACAACGAGATACAAATAGCAATAGCCACATGTTCAAGAAACACGGTTACGTCAATTTTTACACCTACAATATTTGGCAAAAATACAATGGCCGTGGTCGCAGTTCCGGCAATAACAGCCAGGCTTACCCGGTTGATACCGGTTTGCGTGGCTCGTACGGCGTTTGGATCGCTTTGCCTTGCCTGAAAAATACTTTCACTGACAACCACAGCGTTGTCCACCAGCATACCCACCGCGAGCATTAACCCCATTAATGACAAGATATTCAGCGAGTAACCCAATAAATACATCACACCAAGGGTAATACAAATAGAAAAAGGTACAGACAAAACTACAATGAGGGTGGTGGTTAATTGTCTGAGAAAAAGATACAAAATACCCACAGAGAGCAATGCCCCCAGGAGGCCTGCAGACACTAAATCGCCTAGGGACGTACTCACACTATCAGCGACATCGTCCATAACAAATAAGCTAATGCCATTAAACTCTGGGTCTGATTGGGCCTGGTTGATGACTTTCATGACCCGTTGGGCCACTTCTACCAGGTTGCTACCAGATTCGCGATAAATATTAAAGCCAACGGCATAGGTTCTGTCCAGGTGACGGCCCTCATTGCGCTTAGGCGTTTCATAGCGAATAGTGGCAATGTCTTTGAGTCGCACACCATCCCTGATAAACATATTCTCAAAATCCTGAATGCTGGTAAATTCACCAACCGGGTTGACAAGAATTTTGTTTTGAGTGGCTAAAGAACCCGATGTGGCAGAAAAATTAGCTTGCTGTAATCGCGCGGACAGGCGCTGATTGTCGATGTGCAGCGCGGCTATTTTTTCCGGTAGCAAGCGAATAATGATTTGCTTTTTCAAGACACCATAGAGCTCTACCTTTGACACCCCGGGAACACGTTCGAGAGGGCGTTTAAGATTGCGGTCGAGTAAGTCATAAGCGTTGCTTAAGTCCCGTTCACTGGAAACGCGCAATTGAAAAATAGGCATGTCGTCGGTATTAAATTTGTAAACCAGTATACGTTCAACGTCACTGGGCAATGTTTGTCTAATGGCGTCAATTTTTTCCCTGGCTTCAATGCTTTTCGCTTTGATATTTTCATCCCAATCGAACTCAATAAAGACCTGAGCACGGTTTTCAAAAGATGTAGCTCGCATGCGCTTAATACCTGACATAGTGGCCAACACTTCTTCCACGGGACGGGTAATCATGCGCTCAACTTCTGCGGGTGTGGCATCGCGATAGGGCACTTCTACCACTATTTGAGGGATATCGATGCCCGGAAATTTTTCCAGTGGTAACCATTGTGCGGCAAGTACGCCAAACAGCAACATAGACAAAAAACACATACTAATGGTAACGGGGTGACTCAAGGCGAACCTTGCGAGGCTTGCGCCAACGGGCTGGTGTCTATCCATAGTGATTTTCTCCTTGGCCGGATAACACATCAGCTTCGGTTTCGCGAACAAAGGTTTTGTTGTCAAATACACTGTATAAAACTGGTAATACAATCAGCGTGAGAAGAGTGGCAAAAAGCAGACCAAAGATGACAGTAATCGCCATTGGGGTTCTCACTTCTGCGCCATCACCAAAGCCTATAGCCATGGGTAACAAACCCAAAATAGTTGTTAGTGTTGTCATCACGATGGGCCGAAGTCGACTCTTGGCTGCTTCTACAATGGCCTGAGATTTATCCATGCCGTGGGCACGCAGCTGATTAATTCTATCTATAAGTACAATGGCGTTGTTTACCACAATACCGCAGAGCATGATTAGTCCAATAAACACGACAACAGAAACATGCGTGCCGGTTATCCAAAGGCCAAACACTGAACCCGCGCCAGCAAGGGGGACGGCGAACAATATTAGCAATGGGTGCAACAGTGATTCAAACTGGGATGCCATTACCAGATACACCATGAAAACGGCCAGCGCCAATGCAAATTGTAGCGACGCGAAACTTTCATCCATATCTTCTCGTTGACCTGCTACCGCACTTTTCATAGATAAGGGTAATGAAACTGCGCCAAGCGCTTTTTCTGCATCTGCCACCGCATCGGCTAAATCACCATAAGCCAGGTTTGCCTCAATAAGTACGACACGTTGTTGGCTAACCCGGGTTATTTCACTTGGCCCGGTACTCATGTAGATATCTGCTACTGCGCCTAACGGTACCGGGAATTGGCTTTGGGGGTTGACGATGATCGCGCTGACGTCAGCGATGTTATCTCGTTGCTGTTCCTTACTGCGAACCAAAATGTCTACTTTGCGATCGTCAATGCTGTACTGAGTGGCGATACTGCCACCAATCTGTGATGCCACTATATCGGCAACTTGTTTGGCGTCTAAATTCAAACGAGCGAGTTTGGCGTGGTTAAAGCGTATCTTTAGCTCAGGATTTCCGGCTTGCAGGGTCGATGTAATGTCAGCAAAGCGTTGATTACTCTCTAACTCACTAATGATTTGCTGGCTGTACAATCGCAGTTGGCTAAGATCATAGCCTTGAAGCTGAATTTGCAACGGCGCGCTGAAACTAAACAAAGCTGGTTCCCCGAATTGACTTTGAACACCGGCCTGATTGCGAAGAAAGGCGCGCATTGCGTCTTTTGCGTTATTCATTAGTGCCAAATCAGTTCCTGGTTTCATTACCACATTGAGTTTCCCCCAGTGATCACCGCCTTGTGATGGGGCGGCGCTAAGTAAACTACCTGTGCCCGCGAGGGAGTATGTACGTTGAACGCCCGGTTGTGCATTTGTGACTTTCGCCAGTTCAGCGAGTAGCCTATCGGTTCGCTCGACCCGGGAACCACTGGGTAGTGTTACTTCGACGAAGAACTCACCTTGAGACAATTTTGGGATCAGCTCCATTCCCAGCTTTGGTACGAGCAACACCGAGCTGCCAGTAATAATTAAGGCTGTAAACAGAACCACAGTTCGCTGCCCCAGAGCTAATCGAATAGCACTGTCGTAGCCGCTCTGAAGGCGAATAAACAGTGCCGATACACCAAGGCTCATAGGACGAAAAATAAAGCCGCAAAGTTTTGCCATGATGGCCCAGACGCCAATCACCAAGGTTATTAGCGCCGCTGGCATAAACACAAATATTAATTTGAAGGGGAAGAAAAGTACGGCGCCTGTCCACCCTAAAATGGTCGTGGGTCGGTGTTTCGCTTTAGAGAACACATCGGCATGTGCCAGTTCGGCTTTTTTACTTCGCGCTGCCAGGGAAGGGATGACAGTGAGTGCAACAATCAAAGAAGCTGCAAGGGCAAAGGACACAGTCATCGCTTGATCGCTAAAGAGTTGGCCCGCAATGCCTTCAACGAATATTAGTGGCACAAACACAGCCATGGTTGTCAGTGTCGATGCCACGATGGCGCCAGCCACTTCCCTGGTCCCCTTTTCTGCTGCCTGCGCATTACTTACGCTGTGGTTTTTTCGGTGTCGGTCAATGTTCTCAAGTACCACGATACTGTTGTCAACTAACAAACCCACGGCTAACGCAATACCACCTAAGCTCATGATATTTAGGCTAATATCATTGCCATACATGAGGTTGAAGGTAGCGATAACTGAGACGGGTATGGAAATGGAGATGATCAAGGTCGTCCAGAAGTTGCGCAGGAAAAGGTAAATAACCAGCATGGCAAGTAACCCACCGACCAGTGCCGAGACTTTTACATCATCAATGGCTTGCTTGATGAATATACTCTGGTTGTAAATTGTATCGAGAATGTACCTGTCAGGCAGTGATGCATTGATATCACCTAGCCGTTCTGAAACCCGCTGCGCAACGTCAACAGAATTGGCGTCACCTTCTTTATAAATGGCAATTTCCGTTCCTTCCACGCCGTTGAACCGGGTAATGGCATCGCGATCTTTATAAAAATTGCTTACTGTCGCGACGTCTTTGAGTTGCACGTTTCTGCCGTCGAACTGACGAATATAAACATTTTCAATGTCTTTGAGGTGTTCAAACTCGTTGAGTGTTCGTACCAAAAACGCTTCTGTACCAGCATCAATTCTGCCACCCGCGGTATTTACATTTTCTTCCTGGAGGCGGGCGATAATGTCACTGATTTGCACATTAACCTGACTGGCTTTGCGATGGTCCACTGCGATCAGTATTTCATTTTCGAGGCCGCCACCTAAACGCACAGAAGCAACACCTTCAATTGATTCGAGACGACGCTTAATCTGCTCTTCAGCGTAAAGTCGCAACCTCTTCAATTCGGCCACGGTATTGTCGGTAGTATTTTGCGTTGCATCAGGGGTCAGCGACAGCCCCAACTTCATTACCGGATCCATACTGGGGTTGAATTTGAGTAATCGAGGCTTCTCTACATCAAGGGGGAGTTGCAGAATATCGAGTTTTTCGCGAACTTCCAAACTGGCAAAATCCATGTCTGTACCCCATGAAAACTGCAGGATAACGTCAGATTGCCCGGGTCTGGACACAGATTTAACCGATTTGACTCCCTTAACCACACCAACGGCTTCTTCAACGGGTTTACTAACCAGCTGTTCAACTTCATTAGGGGCCGCGCCGTTGTAGTCTGTCCTGACAGTAAGCGTAGGATAGGACAATTCTGGCAGTAAATTAACTGACAACCGGCTCAATGAAACCATACCGAACAGCAATACTGCGACAGTAAACATGGCTATGGCGACGGGTCGCTTTACGGCGAGTTGTACAATACTCATCTCAATACTCCTTGCTCAGTCAATTAGCCGTTAACGACGTCAACGGGCGACTGATCTTTGAGATTTTGATGACCGACAATCACCACCGTTTCACCGCCAGTCAGACCACTGGTAATTTCGACCATATCGCCTTCTTCGAAACCCAGTGTTACAGGTACTTTCAGCGCTTTACCTTCTCTCACTACAAACACGTTACTTTGATTATCTATACTCACCAGTGCCTGACGGGGGAGGAGAGTGGTGTTTTCTCGGGTTGCATAGTTCAATGCCACCTCGGTAAACATGCCTGCTTTCAGTGAACCTTGTTCATTTGGCACATGGAGCGTAACTTTGAACGTCCCTGTGGTGGCGTCAATCACCGGGCTAATTCGACTGACAGCAGCCGGAACATCAATGTTTTCCAATGCTGGTACGCGCAGTGTTGCCGCTTGATTAAGTTGTACCCGTGATAATTCACTTTCTGGTAGGTACACGATTCCCTGAAGGGATTGTTGCTGCACGATATGAAACATTCTCTCCCGCTGGAAGGATTCTGTGAGGTTGCCAACTTTTGCATTTCGCTCGGCAATATAGCCACTTATCGGTGCGGTAATAATGGTTTCTTTAAGGTCTAGCTCTGCCAATTCCACATTGGCACGGGCGCTGTCGTATTGGGCGCTGAGCTTTTCGAACACATCTTCACTAATGAGTTTCTTAGAATAAACAGCATTGATTTTTGCTAATTCTTGTTCAATACCGGCGAGATCAGCTTTTGCTTTGATAAGGTTAAGTTCATAACGGCGCTTATCCAGTTGTGCAAGAACTTGTCCCTTTTCAACATAATCACCTTCTTCAACCAGGATCTCCTCAATGATACCTGACGCCCTCGCGACTACAAAGGCCTCTTGCTTTGCTTCCAGAATGGCTGATGTGGCGTAGTTTGACGTAATCGCGCCTCTTTCGATTTTCGTCGCCTCAACAGGAATAGACAAAACAATGGCCTCTTCCTTCTTATCTTCATCTTCCGCGCTGGCACTGCCGCATCCTGTTAGCGGCATACAGAGCAAACCCAGCGTAAGTGAGGTTGCAAGTAAGTGAAATTTTTTTGTTTCCATGGTCTTGGCCCGTAAAAAAGTATTGTTCTAATGCTTCTTTACAGCACTGACCATGCCACAATATACACTTTAGTATAAAGTGCATATAAATCATTTGGTTATGAAATAAAGATAATGGAAGGAAAAAGCGAATTGCAAAAGTTTTAGCGAATATTGCGATTTTGTGGCGAAATTGCCACTTCCTTTGCAGCAAGGAAGTGGCGGTATTTTACTCAGTGATAATGTGATATCGGGTTTCGATGTCGACATTCCCAGCGAGCATCAGCATCACAGAGCAATATTTTTCCGCAGAGAGTTGAACTGCTCTTGCTACAGCTTTATCTGTGAGCCCATTGCCTTTTACCGTGTAGGTAGCCATAATTTTAGTAAATACCCGCGGCGGTGTTTCCGCTCGTTCTGCCTGTAAATCACACTCGCAATGGGTAATGTCAAAGCGGCCTTTTTTTAAAATGTCCACCACGTCTATACTCGAGCAGGAGCCAGCGGCAAGTAAAACTGATTCCATTGGAGAAACTGCTTGACCATTGCCGTCCATAACGGTTTTGTAGCCGGATTCAGTAGTACCAGTAAACGTGAGGTCTTTATCCCAAACAACCTTTGCTTTCATAGTGTTTTCGCTTATTTATTTAGTCTGATTGTGTCTTTATCAATGGTGATTAAGCGTTTTTTATAAAGTGCACCAAGCGCTTTTTTATATGCTGCTTTGCTCACATTAAAATGCGCATAAATGTCCTCGGGTTTGCTTTTATCTGTTAGTGTGGATACACCGCCATAGGCATCGAGGTCTTCTAAAATAGCGCTTTCAAGATTGCTCCTGCCTATCTTATCAGTGCGTTGTAGTGCTACATCAATTTTTCCATCCTCGCGAATGACTTTGATATAGCCTTCTACTTCCTGACCAATACTGAGTTTTTTAAAAGCGTCGCTGTGAAATATAAGTCCAAGGTTCGTGCGGTTGATGACCACTTTAAAGCCGAGTTCTGTTTTCGCGTACACTAAACACTGGACTGTGTCGCCAACCTGGTGTTCAGTGTTGGTTTCACTGAGGAAATGATGCAGTTTGGTTGCACCGAGTATACGGTTGGTTTTGTCGTCGTAATAAATATGTACAACGTAGTTGAAACCCTGATTTACCGGACTTTCCTGCATACCGGCAGGCACCAGTAGATCTTTGTCCAGCCCCCAATCAAAAAAGCCGCCAAAATGGGTGGAACCCACGGCTTTCAATACAAGGGTGTCACCTACTTCTGCCACGGGCGGTGTTGTCCATCCCTGAAGGTTCCCGGTTTCATCTGTGCCGACAAAAACCGAGAGAACATCACCGTCCTTTAGCGGGGTGCTTACTTGTGCATGCGGCAACAATACCAAGGGATCATTGGGATTGTCCGAAGTTAAGTGGTAGCCAAAGGGCAGGGATGCTGCTACACGCAATGAGTTTGTTTTTCCAATTTTAATCATCAGAACTGACTGTAAAAGTAAATGCAGGTACTATGATACCCAATTGTCAGTTATTGCTAAACCATTATGAAGTTGAATTGTGATCTCGGTGAAGCTTTCGGAGCCTGGGCTATGCCCGTAGATGAAGCCATTATGTCTTACATTGATCAGGCGAATATTGCCTGTGGATTTCACGCAGGGGACCCTGCGGTAATGAAAAGGGCGATAGCCCTTGCTAAACAAGCAGGTGTTAGTGTCGGAGCTCATCCAGCCTATCCGGATTTGCAGGGCTTTGGTCGCCGTAGTATGGCAATTGCACCAGATGATATCAAAGCCATGATTCAATATCAGGTAGGGGCGTTGTGTGGTATTGCACTTAGCCAGGGATGCAGCGTGGACTATGTGAAACCTCATGGTGCATTATACAATGATCTGATGAAAGATGATGCTTTGCGCCTCGCAGTGATGGAGGCAGTTGCCGAAATTGGGCAGGGTAAAATGGCATTGATGATTCAAGCCACACCGCAACGCGATGAGATAGCCGTGCAGGCGCAGCGCCTTGCTCTGCCATTGCTATTTGAGGCATTTGCGGATCGCAGGTACACAGATGATGGTTATCTTACTTCACGCGACAAGCCTGGCGCAGTATTGAGTGCGCAAGAGGCAGAAGAGCAGGTGGATTTGCTGATATCCACGGGAATGGTAAAAACCGAAAGCGGGGATCTCTTGCCGTTGGCTGCGGATACCCTTTGTGTTCATGGGGATTCTCCTGGTGCTGTGGAGATGGCTGCCCGGTTTAGCCTTGTGTTGCGAAATGTTTAACAGTATATAAAGACTAGGAGGAAATTTGCGGCCGTTTTATCCGTTTTCAGCTATTGAGCCGGCAGGTATGGATGGATTAATTTGTTATTTTTCCGGACGTGATCTCCGCGAGCAGAATGATCACGTAGAAACCTATCATTCACACTTGCAGGACTATGCTCCGCCCTGGCTGAAAACTGTCATACCTTCCTATGATTCTCTGTTGCTGGTATTCAATCCTTACGAAATAGATAACCATGGTGTATACCGGTATTTAAAAGAAGTGAAAGCTGGTGGTACAAAGTTGCGAACAGCTAAACATCACGAAATTCCTGTATGGTATGGTGCCCCCTCAGCCAATGATCTTCATTTGATTTCTGCTCATACTGGCTTGTCTCACGAAGACATTATTCAACAGCACACTGCCACAAGGTTTAAGGTGTTTGCCGTGGGTTTTGCGCCTGGATTTGCCTATTTAGGAGAAAATCCACCATCGCTCAGTATTCCTCGTTTAGCGACGCCCAGAAGCAAAGTTCCGGCAGGGGCTGTAGCTATTGCCGACAGACAAAGTGCAATTTACCCCCATGTATCCCCTGGAGGCTGGCATTTACTCGGCCTGTGCCCATTAACGCTGTTTGATATTAGTGAGACGCCTTCAGGCTATTTACAAATGGGAGATACACTTTCTTTTTATTCGATTAAAGAGGATGACTACCGGAGGTGGCATGGTGGATTCTAAGATCCTGGTTGTAAATCCCGGGTTGCTTAGCATTGTTGTCGATATGGGCAGAACTCATGGTCAGGACCAAGGACTCAGCGAAGGCGGTCCTATGGATATTGATGCTTATGAGATGGCGAACTGGCTTTGTGCTAATCCTATACATACACCGGCAATTGAAGTTATTGGAAAATGTGAGCTTGAAGCGACGGCTAGAATTTCGTTGGCGGTATGTGGGCCTGAAACCACTGTGACAGTTAACCAGTGCCAAGCACCCACGTGGAAAACCTTGAAGCTATCCAATGGTCATCGCGTGGTGATAGAACCACACCGTCTTGGTCAAAGGGCTTATATCGCTGTGCATGGTACCTGGTCATTGCGTCCTGTCGCGGGGTCGGTGTGCACCATTAGCCGAGAAAATTTGGGTGGCATTGACGGCAAAGGTGGGGCGTTAAAAGAAGGTGACTCACTACCGGGAACGTTTTCATCGTTTAATGATATCCGAGAAGTGCCAATTGAGCACCGGCCAGATTACGAACTAAGCGAACCATTAGCACTGGTGCCTGGGTATCAGGAAAAACACTTTAGTCATCTGTCACTGGCGCGTTTCTACTCGTCTGCGTATATGGTTTCGTCACAAATTAGTCGAATGGGGTATCGTTTAAAAGGGCAGAGAATTGATTCGAGTTGTCGAACTATGCGGTCGGAAGGCATAAATCTGGGTTCTGTTCAGGTGCCGGGCGATGGCCAGCCCATTATAATGATGCGTGACAGACAAACGTTGGGAGGCTATCCCAAGTTGGGCGCAATTGCTCCCTATGATATTGGCCGCCTGGCTCAGGCTGTGCCCTCAGACGTTGTGTCTTTTACACGAACGGATGCCAATGATGCTAGATGTACTTGGTTGTTAAGGCACCGGTTTAGATCTTCTCTTATTAAGGATTAGTTTACAGTCGATGGCAGTTGCATTTTTAAATGGTGAATTTTTGCCTCTCGAAAAAGCCCGAATCTCTCCTATGGACAGAGGTTTTCTCTTTGGAGATGGCATTTATGAAGTGGTTCCAACATTGGCGACCCGGCCTGTTGGTTTGCGAGGTCACCTTGAACGGCTAGATAACGGCCTGTGTGCATTGGGTATCCACAACCCAAAGAGCGCTGACCAGTGGGAAACCCTTATTGCTGAATTGCTCCGCAAAAACAGTGAGGAACTGGTATCACATTCAGTGGGGGTTTATATTCAGGTGTCACGGGGCACTGTGATGCAGCGCGCCCATGGTTTTCCTGACAATATTCCACCGACGGTTTTTGCGTTTGCTTTCGCTACGGCCGCTCCCCCGCTTCCCGATCGCAGCAAAGTCACCCCTTTTAGTGTCATCACCGAACAAGACCGGCGCTGGCAACGCTGCAATATCAAGTCCACATCGTTGCTAGGCAATGTTCTGCATTTTCAACAAAGCAAAATAGCCGGTAAGCAAGAGGTTATTTTGTATAACGACAAAGAACAAATTACCGAAGCCAGTGCTTGCAACGTGTTTGCGGTTGTTCAAGGACACATTGTTACACCACCGTTAGATCACCAAATACTACCGGGTATTACCCGGGATATTGTGATAAAAAGCTTATCCAGAGACGGCATTGCCGTTGAGGAGCGTCCATTGACTTTGGCTGAGTTGAAAGGAGCTGATGAGGTGTGGCTTACCAGTTCCAGTAAAGAAGTTGCGCCTGTAACATATGTTGACGACAAGCCTATCGCTAACGGTGAAGTGGGTGCTGTATGGCAACAAGCTATTGAAAGCTTTAATCGTTATAAATTTGATTTATAAAAAAAGCCTGCATATTTTGCAGGCTTTTTCTAGTCTTTGCCTTCGCAACTATCATCTGTACATTCACCGTAAAGATAGAGACTGTGATGGGTAAGCTTAATGTTATTGCGTTCGGCTATTTCGATTTGTCTTTGTTCGATCACTTCATCTTCGAATTCAATAACCTTGCCGCATTTTAGACAAACCAGATGGTCGTGATGTTCTTTGTGGCTAATTTCAAAAACGGATTTACCGCCTTCAAAATGATGTCGGTTTAAAATGCCGGCATCATCAAATTGGTTAAGTACACGATACACGGTAGCCAGGCCGATCTCTTCACACTGTTCGATCAAAATTTTATACACATCTTCGGCACTGATATGCTGATTGGCAGGTTCCTGCAAGATCTGCAAAATTTTTAAACGAGGAAGCGTTACTTTCAATCCCGCTTTTTTCAGTTCTTTATTTTGGTCCATAAATTACCACTTTTGGGAGCGCTTTTGGTTTACCGGACATTATAGGTACTTTACTCAGATTTAAAAGTAAAAGCGAAAATTTGCAGCCAGAAAAACGGTGAGAAGGGCGTAGGGTAAGCTGATATTTAACGCAACCCGTCGCGTGTTCAGCGGACTGCAGGTGAAACCTGTTTCAGCAAATTCGCTGCCCTGAAATACGAGGCATTCCCACTTTCTATTGCTGTTGCATGGCATACAAATGTTACACTTATGTATTGCGGACATTCTTTTTTTAAAATCACGTTTTGTCTATTTGTTGACATTAAGCGACATTATGTTGCCTGTTTTTCTCTTTTTCTTGTATTTTGTCGTAATTTTATATTAGGTTAACCACATATCCTTGTTAATTTTTTGTTGGCTTTTTAATGGGTGCTGGTATAATGCGTTTGACTGTCGTTCAGAAAATCACTCTCGGTTTTTCCCTATTCGGATTTTTGCTCCTTATCACCAGTACTCTGTCTTACTTAGGGCTTAACAATATTCGCAATGCGGCAGAACGTGTGGTGAATGAAAAAATGCCACTACAAACCCGCATGATGTCGTTAAAGAGCGACGCCCTCTCTTTAGCGGCTATTACCACCAACGGCTTTTATGTTGGTGATAAAACATCCCTTGACACCAATTTGGGGCAGTTTTCAAAAATGGTGACACAATTCGAGGGGCAGTTATCTGAGTTGAAAGAGAAATTTCCAAACAGCAAAGAAGCGAAAATTGCGTCTAATAGTGCCGAGGTGTTTATTAGTAAAAGCAGGCTGATGTACCAGTCCATCGATCGCCGCATTGCTGTTCATTCTCAACTGCAATCCTTGGAGTCACGGATCGTTGCAGCGATAGATGAAGCCGGTGCACTTATGATGGATTTGAGCTTTTTACAAACCGATACACCAGGAGTTGAGGCGTTGGCCGGCCTCGGGACTAATATCGATAACAAACTACTGAATTTAAGTGAAACGGTTTCTGAAGTTGTGAAATCAGATGGGCAACACCTGTCTAGCGGTATTCTGGATGACCTTGACTATCAACTTAGCAATTTACAGGTAGATATTGATTATTTGTATCGCATGGCAGAGGGGATAAACACAGACGGCATAATTGAGCATTTTAACGACCAGTACGACACCATTACTTCAGCTATTACCAATGCCAACGGGCTTATTGCTTTACAAAAAGTAAAATTGGAGCAAATAGACGTTATTGCGCAGGCCAGAGGTGATGGCGCACAAGCACTGAATGATGCTGCCAGTGCCATTAATGTGCTTTATGACGAGGTATCAAATTCAGCGCTGGAAGGGCAGAAGGTTATTCTCAGTACCGTGGATGAAAGCTTGTTGGACACTTTGATCGTTTCCGCTTTTGGTTTGACTGCTGCCGTTATACTGACGCTAGTTGTCAGGCGTAGCATTGCAAAACCACTGAGAAAAATAAATTATGGCCTGACTAAAATCAGTGAGGGTGAATTAAATATCAAGTTAATGGATACGGGCAATGATGAATTCGCGGATCTTGCCGAAAAAGTCAACCGCCTCACTGAGGCACTCCGGGTGCTTATAGGTAATATACACACTCAGGAGGAGCACTTGTTAGCAGTGTCCCGGGAAAGTGTCGCCATGGGCGAGCAAAGTTTGAAAGAAGTCGACAAACAACGCGAAAAAGTGCATGAGACTTCGTCGAATACGGCAGACTTGCGAGAAAGCAGCCGACGAAAACTCGAAGATATCCTGGTGGCGATGGACGCATTGAACAGCGTTGCAGACAATACGGTTAAGATATCCTCGATGGTAGACGAGAATCGTCAGCAAGTGTCTCAACAAGCAGCACAAGCTGCTGAATCGTCTTCTATCATTCATCGGTTGGAGGAGAATACTAAGTCCATCGGGAGTATATTAGATGTCATTAAAGCCATTGCCGGTCAGACTAACTTGCTGGCGTTAAACGCCGCTATTGAAGCTGCCAGGGCTGGGGAGCAAGGCCGGGGTTTTGCTGTGGTAGCCGATGAAGTTCGCACTCTGGCGAGTAAGACCCATGATTCCACAGAAGAGATAGAAACTATGATTGCCAGTTTGCAGCGGGATGCTAAACAAGCTGTTAGTGCCATAGAGCTTAGTATGGACAAATCTCAACAATGTGTAGATATTAGTCAGGGTGTATACACACAAATGGCGGGGATTCGGGACTTGATTGCGCAATTGCAGAAAATTAACCAGAGCTTTGTGGCAGATACCCAGCAGCAGGACAGGTTACTTGCTGAAGTTGCTGATAATTTGGCGGTTATTGTTACCCTGACCGATGCAAGTGCCGAAAGTACGCGACGAGCGAATCAATTGAGCAGTAAAGTGGATGATCAGATGGAGCACCTGCGCACTGTGGTAGAACGCTTTCACTTGTAACAAAGCGAGCCGTAGCTCGCTTTGTTGCAGTGTTCAGGCAAGTTCTGCCAGACATAGTTCGTCGTGAAGTTGTTTACACCAGGTTTTTACCCGTTCTTCAGTTAGTTCCGGCTGTCTGTCTTCATCGATACCCAAACCTACAAAGTGATTGTCGTCAGCCATGCCCTTTGATGCTTCGAAATCGTAACCCTCAGTGGGCCACTGGCCTACGAGGATAGCACCACGGGGTTCGACGATATCTCTTATCATTCCCATGGCATCCAAAAAATATTCCGCGTAGTCTTCCTGATCGCCGCAGCCAAATATAGCCACGAGCTTGTCGTTGAAATCAATATCTTCTAACTCGGGGAAAAAATCGTCCCAATCGCACTGTGCTTCGCCGTAATACCACGTAGGAATGCCAAAAATGAGCAGATCAAATTCAGCGATTTGTTCTTTACTGCTTTTCGCGATATCGTGAACCTCAATGAGGTTTTTTCCCAGTTCTTTTTGAATCATCTTAGCGACGTGTTCGGTATTACCGGTATCGCTGCCAAAAAACAAGCCCACACTTGCCATAATCACCCTCTATTTGCACTTGCCACTGATATTACACGCCAGTACTTAGCCAAATAATTTCAATGATACCTTTTGCGACAAAGCCTAAGGCGCCAAGGCCAAGAACACCATATGTGACAACTCTGCCAATCATAGGAACATCATTGTTTTTTAGCACATCGTGTACCGCATAACCCATTAGGACAAACAAGCAGACAAGGCCGCCGTAAAGCATAATGGTTTCAATTAATTCGTAATTTTCAGCAAGCATAATTTCATTAGTCAATTATCCGGCCGTGACTATATCACATTGTCTGTTTCTTTCGCAGTGAAAACGGCGTAATTTTATCCCACAAACAGTAGGTTTACCGCAATGGTTATTGACTAAACAAAAATCGCTCTACAACGTTATTAAAAGCAACCGGTTTCTCTGCGTGCAGCCAGTGTCCAGCGTTTTCGATAATGTGTGCCCTGGCGTTTGGAAACCGGCTAACAATGGCTGGTTGCATTTCTTTTTTTATGTACTCGGAGTTGCCACCTTTGACAAAAAGACTGGGATGGGAAAAGCTTTTTTCAGTATCTGGCCAGCCCCGAATATTTTCATAGTTCTCGGCTAAGTCTCTTAAATTGAAGCGCCACTGCCATTTTCCCTCAGCTGTTTGCCACAGGCCTTTTAGCAGAAACTGACGAATGCCTGATTCCGGGATCGCTGAACTCAATTGGCTGTCTGCATCATTGCGGTTGTTCAGGTTGTCAAGGTTAACGTCAAGCAATGCTGAAATAATAGTGTTGTGAAGCGATGGATACACAACAGGTGCAATATCTGCTACTACCAGTTTCTGCACCATAGCAGGGTTATTTAATGCCATTAACATGGCGACTTTCCCACCTAGGGAATGACCGATGACATAAACGGGGCCATTGACGTGGTTTTTGACAACAGGTAAGAGAGCTTCAACACAGCAATTTAATGTAAACCCCGATACATGTGCGGATTTTCCGTGATTAGGTAAATCAACGGCAAGCACATTGCAGGATTTTTCAAAGTGTCGATGTATGAAGCTCAAGTTATCCAGTGAGCCAAATAAACCGTGAATCAATACCAATAATTCATTTGAGGTGGGGTGATCTGAGTATTTGAAGTGAATATGAGTGGACATGAATTAAATCCGGAATCAGGCAAGGGAAGTGTGAAGTAAAAGACAAAACTTCGCACTATTTCATGACTGGAAAAAGTGCGAAGTCTGTGAACAATTAAATTGCGAAATCCTCTAGGGATTTGCCATTTTCCAGTGCTTGTTTATAAACACGCGGCATGCGACCAATTCCAGTCCAGCGGTGAACGTTACCGTTTTCGTCCGTTAACTCGAACTTAATCGGGCGCTTTTTACCGGTTCCATTTTTTTCCACAGGAGCAGATTTTAAATCGTTAATATCAAGGCCTGCTTCTTCAAGTTGCTTTTGAATTTCAGCTATTTTTTTAAATTTTTCTTGTTTGGCTTGTTCTTCGACCTTTTCTTTTTCAACACGCTTGGCTATGATGCTCGCCAGTTTTTCCTGCACTGCTTCCAGTTCAGTAATGCTCAATTCCTTAACAGCACCTTGTAAACGTCTTCCATGAGTGAGTATGTCTAAAAATTCGCTCATTAATTAACCTTAATCCAAATATATAAAAATCCATTGGATGATAGTTAAATTTTGAAGAAATTAAAAGTCACAGTGTGTGACTTTTAATTTAAATCATTCATTACACTCTTTGTTTGTTACATATTGGGATAATTAGGACCTCCTGCGCCTTCAGGTGTTACCCAGGTAATATTTTGAGAAGGGTCTTTAATATCGCATGTTTTACAGTGAATGCAGTTCTGTGAATTTATTTGAAAACGCTTTTCGCCGTTTTCTTCGATAATTTCATACACCCCAGCTGGACAATAGCGTTGTGCGGGTTCAGCATAAAGGGGTAAATTTACTGTTAAAGGAATATCAACATTTTTTAATAGCAGATGACAAGGTTGATCCTCTTCGTGATTAGTATTTGACAAGAATACGGAAGACAATTTGTCGAAGCTCAATGTACCGTCTGGTTTTGGATAGGAAATAGGGGTTACCGCTTCTGCTTTTTTAAGCTGTGCATAGTCTTTTTTATCATCGGTTAATTTAAACAGACGCTTTCCACCCAGTATATTTTGCTCAAAAACATTGTACACACCACCGAAAAACGTACCAAACTTGTGAATAGCTGGGCCGAAATTTGCTGCGCTGTTAAGTTCTTTGCACAGCCAGGATTCGTTGAATCTGGCTTGGAAGTCTGCAACAAACTGCTTAGTTTTGTCATTGACAATCGCATCAACTATGGCTTCAGCGGCTAAGATGCCTGATTTCATCGCCGTGTGATTACCTTTTATTTTTGCGAAATTTAGCGTACCTGCATCGCAACCAATGAGCACACCTCCGGGGAAAGCCATATCGGGAAGTGAGTTCATGCCTCCCTTGGTAATGGCTCTTGCCCCGTAGGATACGCGCTTACCCTTAGTGAGATATTTGGCATACACAGGGTGATGCTTCATTCGCTGAAACTCATCGAAAGGACTAAGGTAGGGGTTGTCATAGTTAAGATCCACGATTAAACCAACGAATACCTGGTTGTTTTCTGCATGGTAGAGAAATCCTCCGCCGCTTGTGTCAGACAGTGGCCAGCCAGCGGTATGCACTACTACGCCAGGCTCATGTACTGCCGGGTCGATATCCCAAATTTCCTTAAACCCGATGGCGTAGTGTTGTGAATCACTGTTTTTGTCAAGATCAAACTGACTAATCAGTTGTTTACCGAGATGCCCGCGGCTGCCTTCTGCAAATACTGTAAATTTGGCTCTCAGTTCCATCCCCGGCATGAAACTGTCTTTTTGTTCGCCATTAGCGTCAATACCCATGTCACCGGTAATCACGCCGGCCACCGTGCCCGTTTCATCGTAAATGATGTCGGCGGCGGGAAAACCCGGGAAAACTTCTACGCCCAGGGACTCAGCCTTCTGTGCTAGCCAACGGCATACGTTGCCCATGGAGACAATGTAGTTGCCCCGATTGTGCATGGTTTTTGGTACAAAGGCGCCGGGTATCTTTTGATAAGCGTTTTCGTCTTTCAACAAAAATATATCATCGCGGACGACTGCCGTGTTGAGCGGAGCTGATTCGGTTTGCCAGTCAGGAAATAATTCATCCAATGCCCGCGTTTCAAACACTGCACCAGATAATATATGCGCGCCCACTTCTGACCCTTTTTCAACCACGCAAACGGTGAGAGTTGTGTCGTGTTGTTGAGCCCGTTGCATAATTCGGCAGGCTGCAGAAAGGCCCGCGGGTCCTGCTCCAACGATGACGACATCGAACTCCATTGACTCACGTTCCATGCTTTTCTCCTCTCGGCTTTTTGTTTCTTTTTGGCATGTGGTAATCACACCACAGACTCAGGCTAATATAAGTTGACGTTTACGTTAACAGCAAGTACATTTCTTATCAGTTTACGTTAACGTAAAGATAAAGTCAGCGCCTATTTGTTATGGGCTTGTTAAATTGACGGGCAGGTGCCATGCTGACTTTATAAAGCGAATTCTCAATCAACGAGGTAAAAGATGAAAATACTTGTACCTGTAAAACGCGTTATTGATTATAACGTTAAGGTTCGTGTAAAAGCGGATGAATCAGGCGTCGATTTGACTAATGCCAAAATGGCACTAAATCCATTTTGTGAAATAGCGGTGGAAGAAGCCGTCCGTCTCAAAGAAAAAGGTGTGGCCAATGAAATTGTTGTGGTCTCTATTGGCGACAAAGCTTGCCAAGAGCAATTGAGGACGGCGTTGGCTCTGGGGGCAGATCGTGCTGTACACATTGAGGCCGATCCGCAACTGTCTTCTTTACATGTGGCAAAGTTGCTTCACAAATTGTATGAACAAGAAGCGCCTCAGTTAGTCATCTTGGGCAAACAAAGTATCGATTCAGACAATAATCAAACCGGACAAATGTTAGCCGCATTGACAGGCCTGCCCCAGGGCACCTTTGCTTCTGAAGTCGTCATTGAAGGCAATAAGATAAACGTTACCCGTGAAGTCGATGGCGGTCTGCAGACAGTAACACTAACATTACCAGCCATTGTGACGACAGATTTGCGACTCAATGAACCCCGTTACGCTTCGCTGCCAAACATCATGAAAGCCAAAAGAAAGCCCATGGACGTCAAAACCGCAGCAGAATTTGGTGTTGACCTTACCTCAAAAGTACACGTTGTAAACGTAGCTCCTCCGGCTCAGCGCCAGGGCGGGGTTAAGGTGGCTGACGTGGCAGAGTTAATAGCGAAACTAAAAAATGAAGCAAAGGTGATTTCATGAGTATCCTGATTATTGCAGAACACGACAATAGCCAGTTGAAACCCGAAACCGCCAAATTGGCCGGTGCTGCATCGAAACTCAACAGCGATGTACATGTGTTGATTGTGGGTGACGTTTCAGACGACGTTGTCAGTAAGGCGGCAAAACTACACGGCGTGAGTAAGGTTTTGGTTGCTAGTCACGAGGTGTATGCACATCAACTTGCCGAAAATACAGCCGACCTTGTGGTTTCAGTTGCACAAGGGTATTCCCATGTTTTAGCTGCAGCAACTACCACGGGGAAAAACTTCATGCCTCGTGTTGCGGCCTTACTGGATGTGGAACAAATTTCAGATATTACCGATATAGCTGCAGACAACACATTTGTACGCCCCATCTATGCTGGTAATGCGATTGCTACAGTGAAATCGGAAGAAACTATCCACATTCTGACTGTGCGGACATCTGCTTTTGATGCCGTCCCCGACGACGGTTCAGCTGACATTGTCCAACTTGATACAGTTATTCCATCTGCACATTCGGTGTTTGTCAGCGCTTCACTTACCGAATCTGAACGCCCCGAGCTTACGGCTGCAGATGTGATCATTTCAGGTGGACGAGGGATGCAGAGCGGCGATAATTTCTCTTTACTTGAAGGCATTGCTGATAAGTTAGGTGCCGCTATTGGCGCTTCCCGGGCTGCGGTAGACGCAGGTTTTGTTCCCAACGATATGCAAGTAGGACAAACGGGTAAAATCGTGGCGCCACAATTGTATATTGCCGTTGGTATCTCTGGTGCCATTCAACATCTTGCCGGAATGAAAGATTCTAAGGTCATTGTGGCAATAAATAAAGATGAAGAAGCCCCAATCTTCCAGGTTGCGGATTACGGTCTGGTGGGTGACTTATTTGATATACTCCCTCAATTTGAACAAGCCTTGTAAAGTAAAATCGGCCGCATAAAGGCGGCCGATTTATTACACTCTGACGATTGAATTCTCTTCCATGCTAACAGGAGAAGGGCGATAGTCGTCAGCATGCCAGTCATTTTCCCAGGTTTCGTCGTCAATGAGATAGCGAAACGCATACTCAGAATTTGTATCGAGGTTAATGGTTTGGGTAAAGTCACCGTTTTTTAATTTCTTCATAGGCGGCGTACTTTTGTCCCACGCGTTAAAATCGCCGATCAGTCTGGCCGTGGTGGCGTCTCCTGCTTCACTGGCGGTCAGCCTAAAAGTGACTTTGCACACGGGTTTCGATTTTAAATACTGTTTTTTTAAACTCATGACATCCCTCAATTCACAAAGCTAGTAATTGACAAGTTACGGCTAAAAATCAAACAGTTCAAGCCCTTTTTCGAGAATTCTTGTATTTTGCTATTAGCTTTGTAAATGGATGATTAACAATGCAATTTTTATGTTATTGATAGGGTTGCTCAAGTGACATAAAAACTGAAATAAAATTTAACAATCTATATCGGGCTGGTTTCATACTTTAGCGGTAGAATTTATCGCGATAGTTAGAAATAGTTGACTGGCGTAAATGTTTCACAGTGATCGTGGAACACAGCGTTCATATTATAAAGCAGTACTCGATAAAGGGAAAAAGCATGACTAAGAGCGGTTGGGTGAAAACGGTTGGCCCGCTAATTGTTATTTTGTTGGCATTAGTGGTTGCCGTGGTGCTGATTATGTCCAAGAAACCTCCGGAAGAAAAACCGCTGGAAAAGAAAGATCTCCTCGTGGAGGCATCGCCGTTTTATCGCCAGTCAGCGTCTTTTGTGATTAGTTCACAAGGCAATGTGGTACCGAAAAGTGAAACCCGGTTAAGCTCGCAGGTCAGTGGGCAGGTTGTTCGCATTGCTGATGTATTTGTTGCCGGTGGCATGTTTAACGAAGGAGATGTACTGGCCGTTTTGGAGCAAGACGATTATCAAACAGAAATGAAACTTGCTGAAGCTGAACTCGCGCAGGCGAAAGCCGCCCTGGAAGAGGAGATAGCAAGGGGCATTGTAGCAGAAAAAGAATGGCGCTCTGTGAACAGTGTGGTGCCTCCTTCATTAGGGTTGAGAAAACCTCAGCTGGCAAGGGAACAAGCGAATGTGAAAGCGGCCGAGGCTAAATATGAAAGAGCCAAACGCAACCTGGCCCGAACCGAAATTCGAGCTCCTTATGACGGTATTGTGATAAAGCGAAGTATTGATATTGGACAGTTTATTGGCACAGGCACTGAAGTAGGCACACTCTATTCTACTGATGTTGCTGAAGTAAGACTGCCCATAACGGAATCTGAACTCGCTTTTATAGACATCAATGGCAACTTGCAGGCTGCAGCGACTGTAGCTATTCGCGCAGTTGTAGCGGGAGAAACCCATCAATGGCAAGCGAAATTGGTACGCACGGAGGGCATTTTGGATTCCGGTAGTCGGGTTATTTATGCTATTGCTGAAGTTTCAGACCCCTATAATAGATCGCAATCAGCACACAATCGCGTATTGCGTTTCGGACAGTTCGTTGAAGCCAGCATTGCGTCTACGCAAACTCAGTCACTGTTTGTATTGCCCAGAAGTGCGCTTCGCCTCGACGGCACTGTTTTAACGGTTGGTAAAGACAACACACTGAAAATCAAAGATGTCGATGTTGCCAGAGCGACGGCAAAGCAAATTTATTTACGCGGGGGTATCGATGAAGGTGAGAAGGTCATTCTCAGTGTGGTGCCCAATCCCTATGACGGTATGAAACTGCGCGTGGCAGGTGATGAATTATTGACAGAAGGTGATAAGCCATCGACAGCAGAACAACCTATTACGCTAAACGATGAGGGGCGCGGCAATGAGTAAAATTGATACCCATTCCGGGGTTATTGCTTGGTTTGCCAGGAACAGTGTGGCTGCTAATTTGTTAATGGTAATTTTACTCGTTGGCGGTATTTTTTCCGCGTTTTCAATCCAAAAGCAGGTGTTTCCCGCATTTGAAATAAACGTGATCAACGTTAGGGTTCCTTATCTTGGCGCCGCACCACAGGAAGTGGAGGAAGGCGTTATCTTAAAAATTGAGGAAGCCATTAAAGATCTCGACGGCATCAAGCAAATAACGTCAACGGCGGTTGAAGGGTTGGGTACAGTCAGTATTGAAGTCGAGGAAGATTATGACGTTCAAGAAGTACTCGACGAGGTCAAGGTACAGGTTGATGCTATACCCAGCTTCCCGGGAAACACGGAAAAGCCTATCGTATACCGGCAAAAAATTCAGCAAGATGTTATTTGGATTTCTGTTTATGGCGACGCGACGGAACGAGAACTCAAAGAGTTTGCTAAACGGGTTCGCGACGATATAGCAAATTTGCCCGGCATCTCTTCGGCGTCCGTTGTAGGTGCGAGGGATTATGAAGTATCTATTGAACTTTCTGAATCAGAACTGCAAAAGTTTAGTCTGACGTTTTCAGACGTTGTCAATGTAGTCAGGCAATCAAGTGTTGATTTACCCGGGGGGGCCATTAAAACTGATAACGGTGATATTTTGCTACGCACCAAAGGTCAGGCCTATACTGGTGATGATTTTGCCAAAATTGTATTAATTACGCAGCAAAACGGGACGCGCGTAACCCTCGGTGATGTCGCGCGGATCAATGACGGATTCGTGGAAGACAACCAGTTTTCTCAGTTTGATGACAAAAGCGCGATACACATTCGGGTGAGGGCGGTTGGAGATCAAAACGCGCTGGAAATTTCCAAGCAGGTCAACACGTATCTCGACGACAATAAAAAGACATTTCCCGCTAATATCACGGCGGATTCCTGGGGAGATTCTTCTTTCTATTTAGCCGACAGGTTGAATATGATGTTGTCAAACATGTTTTTCGGTGCGCTCCTGGTGTTCATCGTTCTTTCGTTGTTCTTAAAAATCAAATTGGCGTTCTGGGTTATTTGGGGTCTACCTGTGTGCTTTCTGGGCGCCTTGTTTGTCATGCCTTTAGATCCGTTTGACGTGTCAATTAACATGTTGAGTTTGTTTGCCTTTATCCTTGTGTTGGGAATAGTGGTGGATGATGCCATTATCATGGGGGAATCAGCCTATTCTGAAATTGACAAAAAGGGGCACAGTGCTGAGAATGTCATTGCCGGCGTAAAGAAAGTGGCGATGCCGGCAACGTTCGGAGTGTTAACAACTGTCGCCGCATTCACTCCTATGCTAATGGTATCCGGCCCCTTTGGGGTTATATGGAAAACCATTGGTTGGGTAGTGGTTATTTGTCTGATTTTCTCACTTATTGAATCAAAGTTTATCTTGCCGGCACATTTGGTACATATGAAACTCAAACCCTATGATCCGGCAAAGGCCAACCCATTTCAGAAATTTCGGGATTTCTTTAGCGAGGGCATTAAGCGCTTTATCGATCACTCATATGCGCCTTTCTTGCGCACCGCTATTTCCGCGCGATATCTGACCCTCTCTATATTTGTGGCAATGATGATCCTTACTATTGGTTTGTTCCAAGGTGGACTGGTACGTTTCGTTTTCTTCCCCAACATTCCAAGTGATTTCATGTTGGCATCTTTTGAGCTTGAGCCCGGCTCTTCTATTCAACAACGAGACCAAACCATTGAAACCATGCTTGATGCGATGCACAGGATGGACCGTGCTATTGAGGAAGCGTCGGGTGAGAAAACTATCAAACACGCTATCGCTTACGACAGTGGTACAACTGCCGGTGAAATCTTTGTAGAGTTGACGAAGGGTGAAAGTCGCCAAATGAAGGATTTCGAAATTCATCAGCGGTGGCGAGATGAAATGCCGGAAATCCCTGGCGTGAAATCGTTAAATATCGGATCGCCAGGTGGCATGGGAGGCGCTGATCTCAGCTTTGAATTCAGCTCGTCAGACATTCATGCGTTGGAATCGATTAGCGGGGCATTAAAAGCGCGTTTGGAGACGTTTGAGGGCGTATCTGACATTAATGATAGCTTAGCCGGTGGCAGTGACGAAATACAGCTTTCCCTGACGCAACAGGCTGAAGCGCTGGGCATAACCCTACAGCAGTTGGGACAACAAGTTCGCTATGGTTTTTACGGTGCAGAGGTACAGCGGGTCCAGCGCGATGACGAAGAAGTAAAAGTAATGGTTCGTTATCCGAAGGAGGAACGCTCGTCAGTGAGTCATCTGCAAACAATGCGGGTTCGCACGCCCTCTGGCGATGATATTCCCTTTGAAGAAGTGGGCGAGATTAATTTAGGCAAAGGTTATGATTCAATTGTGCGCGTAGATGGGAGTCGCTCAGTTACTGTTTCTGCAAAAGTCGATAAGGACCGTATTGATCCTGGCGAGATCACCCGTGAAGTCATCACCACTATTGTACCCGATTTACTCGATCAATATCCTCAGGTTAACTTCAAATTGCAAGGGAACTCGAAGGAAGAGCAAGATGCAATGATGGGGTTGGTAAAAGGGCTCGCCTTCGCCTTGTTTGCCATTTACGCATTATTAGCAATCCCGCTGCGCTCTTATTCTCAGCCACTTATTATTATGTCTGTCATTCCCTTTGGCATTGTAGGCGCGATCTTTGGTCATTTGGTTCTCGGACTGGCCGTAAGCGTGTTGTCGATTTGCGGTATAATTGCGCTGTCAGGAGTAGTGGTAAACGATAGCCTGATCATGGTTGATTTTGTTAATCGTTCCAGGAGAGAAGGACACCGGCTCGTTGATGCAGCTATTCAAGCTGGAACGCAACGCTTCAGAGCTATTGTATTGACATCACTAACAACCTTTATGGGTTTGATGCCGATTGTTTTTGAGCGAAGTTTACAAGCGCAAATTGTAATTCCAATGGCCGTTTCACTGGCATTTGGCATTTTATTTGCCACCGTTATCACCCTTATATTGGTGCCATGCCTCTACTTAATGATGCATGATCTGGGTAACTTCTTCGGTGGTAAAAAGACGACGAATAGCGGTTACGATGCGGAAAACGGCGCGCAAACCATGAGGTGATGTTTTTTTAATCAAAACTATTGATATATGTTTTTTTATACAGTACTGTAATTGCATCCAGTTTGTGGGGGAATATTATGTCAACGGGTATGAAAAACATCGATAAACTGATTTCGCGTTTTGGGGTTCGTGTCGAAGAAGGCAGAGACACTTCTCAGTGTGTAAAGATATTGCAAGGGGGGATGGCTGATACAGGAGGTATCAACATTCCCTATTGTTTGTGGAGTGCGGTGGTGTCGGCGCCACGTCATTCGCGATTTAAACTTCACACATGGTATTTGCCCCACAGAAGTGCGCGTCTTGCCACTTTTCTCATAGACGAAAGAGGGGACGTGATCGAGCAAGTTTTTTTTCAACGTGACGCTTGTTACGTGAAAGCGTGCAGGAAACTGCAACTTATTGTATCCCAAGCCCATAAAAAAATGGCATTCAATCATTCTTTGGCAGCGTAAACTGCGCTGTCAGTTGTGTTTCTCGGTTAAAGAGGTGCGTGATTGCCTTATTGCGACTATAACTACATAGGAGCAAACAAGGAGCCTTAATCGTGAAACTATTACTTGTAGAGAAGGACGATGTCCAGGCGGAAATATATCAGTTGTCGTTATCTGGAGACTTTGACGTTGAGACAACGCACTCTTTTGAAGCCGCACAGCAAGTTGTAGCAACGTCAAACGTCGACATCATTGTTTGCGACTGGGAAATCGGTTCACTTAACGCCACCAGTCTTTCGGCCAACACGCATCGAGATGACCCGCTTATCACCCCTGTAATTGTTGTCGTTAGTGAAGACAATCGCGAGTCGAGTATGATACAAGCCTACAATGGCGGCGTGTCTTATTACATTACTAAGCCGTACAAAGTTATCCAATTTACCGAGACGCTTTTTGCATTAAAGCATCAGTTACTGACAGTACGACAAATGCGGGTTGATAGTAAGCAGAATGAAGCTGCGACATTATCTGCAAAAACTGATTCTGCATTATATGAGCTAGGTATATCAATCCTGGCTGAAACGGTTAAGGCCAGGTCTATCGAGGAGATTGCAAAAGTAACCATCAACGCGTTTCGCCTAAATGGTATTCAAGTGGCTATGGAGTTTCGCGATACCAATACACCAGTCCACTTCGATACAAACTTGCTTCCCTGTGACGATACCACGGTAAAAGTTTTTTCTGTGTTGAGAAAGCAAGGAGATGTGTACCGGTTTGGCCGACGGACTTTGTTTAACAGCACGGACGTATCTCTGCTGATAAAACATGTTGCTGACAAATCTGGTGGGGCTTATGACACTGTGTTGTCAATGGGGAAGATGCTTGTGCCGGCAATTAATCAACAAGTTAAAGTGCTGATGAAAGATAACGCATTGGCAAAAACTCATCATGATTTATTGCATCTTTCTTCCCGGTTGCAAGATGCCATTTTTTCTGTTCAACGTAATAAGTTTAACGTCGCTGAACGCTTGGCAACTAATCTCGTAGAGGCGTTGGATACCGATTTACAAATATCGTTGCCATTTAACCAAGTGCTGGAAATGGTAGAGCTCGGGTTAGAAAATGTCAGTGATAGTGAAAGAGACGCTGCTTCGTTGGAGGACTTTGCTAATCTGTTTACTGGCATTGAAGAGCGTTTGAAAAATCGCATGCTCGATATGGGAGTGCAAACTGATTCGGTAGTAGAAGACAATCGGGATGAAGACTACCGCGATCTTGAATTTTTTTGAAAAAAAGCGGCCTGTATAAATTGACCGCTTTCACAATGGGTTTATGCCTGACGGGCTTGTGTCTTATGTTTAGTTTACAGGACTGACACTAACGCCTTTGCCAGGGCGTCAACATTTTGTTGATTAATCCCTGCAATATTAACACGGCTGGAATCAACGAAATATACACTGTGTTTACTGCGCACTTCACGCACTTGCTCAGGTGAAATACAAAGAAATGAAAACATGCCTTTTTGTGTATTCAAGAAACTAAAATCACGGTTGGCCCCATTTTCGGCCAATTTTTCAACCAACATGGTGCGTAGCGATTGCATGCGGTTACGCATTTCGTTTACTTCAGACATCCACTCTGTTTTCAAGGAGTTATCAGCCAAAATGATATCAACCAGCGCGCCCCCCCAACTTGGCGGCATTGAATAGATACCCCGGGCAACAGACTGAATTTGCCCTTGTGCAATCTTCTTGGTTGCGCTGGTTTCTGTAATAATTGCCGCTAAACCCGTTCTTTCGCGATAGAGACCAAAATTCTTCGAACAAGAGGCCGCAATTATCACTTCTGGTAAGTTTTCAGCCAGCAAGCGGATCCCGTAAGCGTCTTCTTCGAGACCGTCACCAAAGCCCAGGTAGGCTACATCGATGAATGGCAGGAAACCTTTTTCCTGAGCCAGTTTCAGTACTTCATCCCATTGAGCATTAGTCAGGTCGGCGCCAGTAGGATTGTGGCAACATCCGTGTAATAGCACAATGTCACCTTTGCCAGTTTGCTTTAACGTGTCCATCATGGCATCGAAATTAATGCCCTCTGATTTCTTGTCAAAGTAAGGGTAGGTTTCAATTGTTAAACCTGCTGAGCCGATAAGGGGGATATGGTTTGCCCAGGTTGGATCACTGACCCACACTTTCATATTGTCACCGCAACGGGCCAGCAGCTCAGATAATATACGCAAGGCGCCACAACCACCCGGTGCCTGAACGGCAGCAACGCGGTCGGCCATCAGCACTTTGCTGTTTTTACCGAGGAGTAATTCCAGCATGCCATCGATGTATCCCTGATGACCTTGTGGCGTGATGTAAGTTTTAGTGGTTTCACGTTCCAGTAGAATCTGTTGCGCTTTTGCCACAGAAGTCATAATAGGCGTATTTCCCTGTTCGTCTTTGTAGACGCCTACACCCAAATCAATTTTTGCTGAATTGGTGTCTTCGCGATAAGCAGCTGACAGGCCTAAGATTGGGTCGGGAGCGAGTTGGGGTAAAACTTCAAACACAGTATGTCCTCACGTTGCGTGATAATTAAGCGAGTCCGGCATTATGCCACCGCCGCCGCAAAATACGACCCTAAAAATTAAAAAATACGCAATATTTTGCGTTATTTTTTGGGTGAAAGTAAAAAATTGAAATTTGCCTCTCGTTTATCGACATATTCACCGCCTACACTGTAGGTATATTCGACAAAGTGGGCTTCACCATGTTTATCTGCCAGTAACGGAGCAGAGCAGCGGGTGGCATATTCTTACCCCGGTAATGAATATTGACGACAGCCGCTTCTCCAAGTCGAAAGAAACGCCCTTGTTCGGTAGCGCGTCATCTTCAGCCTGTTGTTGGGCGACGATGAAACTCGTCCCGATTCGCTGCCACAATAAGTGAGTAATCATCTCTGGATAAATAAAGTGCACATAAGAGGATAAGGGGAGAATGTTAGCCATCTGTGTTGGACAGCATATTACCCATGATATTGTCTGGCATTAAATTGCCACTGGGATGCACACTGACTTTACGGTAAAATCTCTCTTCCTCGCTTGATGTGTCTTTTCAATTACTACAACGTACGCGAATTTTTGGCTGTTTGGCGTATCAGGCTTTTACACTTTTCAATGTGGAGTTTTACACTGTGAGTAAAATGGGATTCAATACCCGTCAGGTGCATGCAGACCTGTGCTTAAATACACCTGAACATGGCGCAGTTCATACCAGTACTACGAATTCAGTTTTATTCGCTTTTGATGATGCTCAAGGCATTATTGATGCGTTTCAGGGGAAAAAGGCTGCCCACGTCTATTCCCGCTCATCTTCAGGCTCAATAGCTGCATTGCAGACTATCTTGAATAGCCTGGAAGGCGGAGTGGGGGCCTTGTGTTTTGCAACCGGCATGGCAGCAATCAGTAGCACGCTGTTTGCGCTTTTGAAAGCAGGCGACCATATCATCGTAAGCCAGTACTTGTTTGGTAACACCCGATGTCTGATGGACACCCTTGATGACTTTGGTGTGCAAATTAGTTTTGTGGATGTGACCCGTATAGAAGATGTAGTGGCTGCCTATCAACCCAATACTCGAATGGTGTACACAGAAACCATTGCAAACCCGGTGACTCAGGTGGCAGACGTATCGGCAATCGGCCAGTTTTGCAAACAAAAAGCGCTTCTGTTTGTGTTGGACAATACAATGACCCCGCCCCCTCTTTTTGATGCTAAAGAGGCTGGGGCATCGTTAGTGATAAGTTCGTTGACCAAATATGTATCAGGGCACGGTAATGTTTTGGGTGGCGTTGTGGTGGATCTCGGCACCTTTAATTGGTGTGAGTACGCCAATATTAAGCCGGGCTATCAGGTAGCAGATCAACACCAGTGGGGATTAACTCAAATAAAGAAACGTGGTTTGCGGGATATAGGGGCAACACTGGCTCCTGCTTCAGCACATACCATTGCCACTGGTATGGAAACCTTGGGTTTGCGAATGCAAAAAAATTGTATTAACGCCCTCAAACTTGCGACTTTCCTCGAAAGTCATAGCAAGGTCGCAAAGGTGTACTATCCTGGTTTAGCCAACCATCCGCAGCATTTTATTGCTAGGGAAATGCTACAAGGCGGTTACGGTGCAATTTTAAGTTTAGATCTCGCTGATGGAATTGACCCTGTTGAATTTATTAATCAATTACAGTTAGTCATATGTGCGACTCATCTCGGGGATAATCGCACCCTTGCGCTTCCAGTTGCGCCCACCATATTTTTTGAAAACGGGCGAGAAGAAAGGATTAAAATGGGGATCTCAGAAGGGATGATTCGATTATCCATGGGTATTGAGGACACTCAAGATTTGATCGATGATTTTAAGCAAGCGTTAGCCGCTGTGGGAAATTAGCCTAAATTTGTAAAAAATCCGTTATTGCTGAAGCAATTTGGCTACAAACCTGATAACATGCTTTTAGCAAGTATGCGGGCATTCATTTTGTCGTATAATGTTTTGGCGAACTCTATACATAGTTGATATCTGACATGCCGCTACTTGCTCCATTCCTTTGTGTATTCATTTCCCTTTAGTCAGCGCCATTACGGCAAGTAAGACAAAAATTTAAATTTCTACAAATTAATTTGAACTAACAGGACACCTTGCTGACTAAATTAATGCAGTTAGCTAAAACAAGTGAAGTTTATCTTTGTTTGTAGCCGCTAAAGTGTGTTCCAAGTTGAGTGTGCTTGATTGCCCCGCCTAGTGCGGGGCTTTTTTATTCTACATGGCAGCTTCAATATCCTGTCGCAGTGATTTATCGTTTGGTTTCACCCGACTACCATAGTGTTTAACGATGTTCCCTTCGGCGTCGATGAGATATTTGTTAAAGTTCCAACTCGGAGCTTTGCCTGTGGCATTGGTTAACATACGATAGAGAGGATCCTGATCATCACCGGTGACCACTGTGGGTTCAAACATTGGGAATTTTACACCGTAGGTTAATTCGCAAAGTTCCGCTGTCTTGCCTTCTTCATCGGCTTCCTGATTAAAATCGTGAGATGGAAAACCAAGAATCGTGAAGTTGTCGTTTTTGTACTTTTCATACATGGCTTCCAGGCCTTCAAACTGTGGAGTAAAACCGCAATAACTCGCCGTATTAACCACCAGTACGGCTTTGCCTTTGTAGGCTTCACATAAGTTAACTGTCTCCTGGGAATTTAGTTTTCGCTTAACAAACTTTAGTACTGAGGGACAAGCATCAGCCATGGTAGTACAGGCAAATACAGACAAAGTTAGGGCGAGTAGCATTTTTTTCATATCACTCTCTTCTATATGGCGTTGATAATTCGCTATTGGCCACGTACTTCGTTCGTAACCGAGCCAAATGCGTTAACTGTGATGCCACCTTTTAGGGCGGGACGACTCACACAGTAGCATCGATAAAACTGACGTGGTGTAATGTACCTGAATGTATAATCTACCACAGTGGATTGTTTCTGTTCGGTGTTAAGCTGCCACGATAGACAATGCTGTCTTTATCGCAGTTTTCACCCACCAGAAATACCAGACTAATTCATAACACATAAAAGAAAATTTAATAATGAAAAAAATGTTAAGCATTGTGGCTACCGTAACACTCTGTGGATCACTATCCGCGTGCATGACAACGGCAGAACACGACAACAGGCCGGTCAAACCAGTTTCATCCTTGCCAGCCGTGACAATACATCCGCATGTTGTTGAGCAGCAAACCGATAATACGGCTATTACTATCGAGCAAATTATGTCGGATCCTCAGTGGATCGGACGTACACCCGTTCGTCCTGGCTGGAGCATTGATGGCAAGAAAATTGTTTACGAACAACCCATAGAAAACAGCAATTTGTACACTGTTTTTGCGGCGCCGGTGACAAGTCCGAAAAATGTGAAACCCGTCCCGTTGTCAGAAATTTATCAATATCGATTTGATGAGCGTGCCGTGAGTCCAGACGGTGATGTCACTGTTTTTCGTGTCGACAACAGTGTATTTGTGCTGAATGGCGAGAACAACATTGTTCAGTTAACCCGTGGCGGTGAGGCGTTGCGAGGTATTGGGTTTATGACTGATGGAAGAATTACCGCACGTGTTGGTAACAGCATTATCGCCATGAATATAGAAACAGGCCAGCGAGAAGTACTATTGAGTTGGGCATTTTCTGATAAACCTGAAGCAGTAACTCCGGCGAGAGACTATATCGCCAAAGAACAACAAGCACTTATTTATTATGTCGCTGAGCAACGGAGGCTGCGGGAAGCGGCCTCCCAACGAGAGCAGGACATCCGTCAGGTGAGTCTGGCCTATGCACCTGAAACCATTTATTTTAATAAAAACGATCGCCTGGTGAGTGCGTCGGTGTCGCCTGATGGCGCTTATGCGATTATCGCCACCACGGAAAATCGCGCCACAAGTGCTGATACAGATATCATGCCCCATTACATTCAGGAAGACGGAAGGATCGCTGCGTTGCGGGTGCGACAACGGGTGGCTGACAGTGAGCAAGTTCAACATGATGTGTGGCTTGTTAACTTAACATCGGGAAAAAAATCAAAACTTTCTTATTTGTCATTACCTGGTTACAACGAAGATGTTCTTGCGTCTGTAAAAGCAGAGAATGCTGCAGCTCGGGGGGAGAGCTATCAAGTAAATCGTTTGCCGCGAAAAATCAGGCTATTCAGTAGTCGAAACTTTAATAACCCCTCCATTCGCTGGCATGAAAGCGGAAAACACGTGGCGCTTATGCTGGAAGCCGCAGACAACAAAGACCGCTGGATTGTATCCGTTGATTTTAAAAACTCGGCATTTGAAGTCATGGAACGATTGCACGATGATGCATGGATAAACTACAGCCACAATCAGTTTGGTTGGTTGAAACAGTCCGCAACGCTATTTTATCAGTCAGAGCAGGATGGTTATTCACATCTCTACTTACAAAAACCTGGAGAAGCTCCCAAGCAGATAACGCGTGGCCAGTTTGTCGTTGAATCGCCGTCACTTTCTCGCGACGACGCTTTTATTTACTATACGGCAAATAAAAAGCATCCGGGGATTTACGAGGTTTACCGGGTTTCAACGCAAACAGGTGAGAGCGAAGCACTAACTGATCTAAATGGTATAACCGACTATCGTCTGAGCCCGGACAATCGCACGCTTCTGCTTACTCACAGCAAAGTAAATCGTCCTCCTGAGTTGTATATTAAACCCACAGTGCCAGATACGCCTGCAAAGCAGATTACCACTACGGTAAGTGAAACTTTTCTTTCCTTACCTTGGGCGGTACCTCAGGTTGTAGCGATCCCGTCTTCCCATTCAAAGCAACCTATATATGCGCGAATATATCTGCCGGACAACTACATGGAAGGGCCAGCGAGAAAAGCGGTGGTATTCAATCACGGAGCAGGCTATTTACAAAATGCCCATTTGGGGTGGTCTGATTATTTTCGTGAATACATGTTCAATAGCATGTTGGTTCAGCAAGGCTATGTCGTTATGGACATGGATTACCGCGCTTCTAAAGGTTACGGAAGAGATTGGCGCACGGCAATATACCGTCAGATGGGAACCCCTGAAGTTGAAGATTTACAGGACGGCGTAAACTGGCTGGTAGAAAATGCCAATGTGGACGTAAACCGCATCGGTACCTATGGAGGCTCGTATGGTGGTTTTTTAACCTTTATGTCTATGTTCAAAAAACCGGAGTTATTTGCTGCGGGGGCTGCGTTAAGACCTGTTTCAGACTGGGCACATTACAATTATGGTTATACATCAAATATTCTCAATACGCCGGATGTGGACCCTATTGCCTTTAAACGCAGCTCGCCAATTTATTTTGCAGAAGGGCTGCAAAAACCCCTGTTGATCATTGCACCTATGGTAGACAATAATGTGTTTTTTCAAGATTCTGTCAGGTTAGTTCAACGTTTGATTGAACTGGAAAAAACCGATTTCGAAACGGCGATATATCCGGTGGAACCACATGGCTTTGTTCAGCCCAGCTCATGGCTCGATGAATACAGACGGATTTATAAATTGTTCGAAACAAACTTGTAAAAGCAATACGCGCCGGCTGCAAGGCCGGTGCGGTTGATCACAAGTTATTTATTTTTCCCTTGAGACGCTTTAATTCAGGCATTACGAACAGTAAAAAGAACATTAGGCCAGCCATACCGCCGTATAAATGGGCATCGATGGCGACGGCGGCATTAATTAACGCTTCGATATCTTCTGCACTACCATATCGTTGTTCGTAAAAAATTTTCATCGTGACACCGGCCAATAATAGCCAGCCGGATTTATATCCAGCCCGAATATCCATACAGGCACCCCAGACAAAAACACCGTGAAGCGCGCCGGACAATCCAGCATACCAAATCAGATGCGGCGAGAAGCAATAAATACACAGACTTGTGAGAATAGCACACCACACAAATAGCTTAATAAAGCGCCGTATATGATAATGGGCACCATGCAGGAGGGTGAGTAAGAACAAGGCGGTAATATTTAGCAGCAAGTGATAACCATTGGTATGTACTAGATTGGCACTGAGCAGACGCCATGTCTCAAACCCCTGAATCGCGTAGCGGTCGTAGGCGAGCCAGTTGCCCGACCAAGGCTCTGAAAGCCAAGCAAGAATACACAACAATGTAAGTAATAGTGGCCCGCTAAGGGCCTGTTTATTTTCTAAAACCAAGATGAATTCTTTGAACTGCGAAACCATTAGCCGGTATCATACAAAAAAAATGAGAATAATACGCCTTACCACCTAAGGAGAAATCGATGAGCCAGGTATTGTCAACGATCAATAACCATGTAATGACCATTTCCATTAACCGGGTAGAGAAGAAAAATGCACTGACGCTCGCGATGTACCAAGATATGGCAGATGCGCTTGTGCACGCAAACGACAACGAAAGTGTAAAAGTGGTACTTATCAAGGGGGAAGGCGAAGCGTTTACTGCTGGAAACGACATTGAGTACTTTGCACAGCGCCGAGACGGTGACACCATCGCTGAGATTAATGCTTTTATGCAGGCGTTGGCGACGTGTACCTGTCCTGTGGTAGCTGAAGTTCGTGGCGTAGCAGTAGGCATAGGTACAACTTTATTGCTACATTGCGATTTGGTGTATAGTGCGCCAAATACAAGGTTTTGCCTGCCCTTCATTAACCTTGGTCTGGTTCCTGAATATGCGTCGAGCTATATTTTGCCGCGCATAGCCGGTCGCAGAAAAGCCAGCGAATGGTTGATGCTCGGGGAAGCATTTGGTGCTGACGAAGCGTTGCAATTTGGTATTCTTACTGACATTGTGCCCGCGGATAAGTTAACAGATACCGTACAGGCAGTGTGCAATAAACTTGCTGCGAAGCCTGTGTTTGCACTTCAACACACCAAGCAACTAATGAGCAACGAACACGATGCGATAGAAAAGCAAATTAGTGCAGAGTTGGACGTTTTCTTAGAAGCACTTGCCAGTGATGCGGCAAAAGAAGCCTTTGACGCATTTCTTAATAAGCGACCGGTGAACACTAAAAAGTTTAAATAATAACGGGGAACACACAGTTTGAATTTTCGTAGGGTAATGCTGTCATCAGCAATCAAAGTGGTTTGTCTTTCAATTGCGCTTTCGGTTGGCGCTCAGGCGGTGGAGAGAAATGAACCTGAAGCTGCCACGGGATATGAGAACAAGCAGGCTCATATTGGAAAAGAATATATGGTGGTTGCCGCCAATCCGTATGCGTCTTGGGCTGGTAAGAATATTGTTGAGCAAGGTGGTTCAGCCATTGATGCGGCTGTTGCCATTCAAGCGATGCTTACCTTGGTAGAGCCACAATCGTCAGGTATCGGTGGCGGAGCATTTATCCTGTATTGGGATAACAAAACCAAGACGCTGCATACCTTTGATGGGCGCGAAACTGCACCTGCAGCCGTAAACCCATATTGGTTTTACAATGGAACCAAGTCTATGAGTTGGCTTGAGGCTGTGGTAGGCGGAAAATCGGTTGGTGTGCCCGGTGCATTGCGGGCTCTGGAAACAGCGCAAAAATCTTTTGGTAAGCTTCCTTGGAAGACACTGTTTGAAGACGCTATAAACACCAGTGCCAAAGGCTTCAAAGTTTCGCCAAGACTGGCACATCTGGTGGAAATAGACAGACATCCAGGCTTAAAACAATTTCCTTCCAGCGCCACTTATTTTTATCCAGCTGGCTTACCTTTGAAAGCCGGTACTATAAAGAAAAACAAAGCGTTGGCAGACACATTGAGACATATTGCTGAAGAGGGTGCAGATTACTTTTACCAAGGCCCCATCGCGGAAAAAATAGTCAAGGCTGTTAACAATGCGCCGATTAACGCCGGTAAGATGACCTTAGAGGATCTGGCTTCCTATGAAGCTCTGAAAAAAAAGCCAATTTGTGGTGATTATCGCAACAATAAGATTTGTGGTATGGCACCACCGAGTTCTGGGGGGATAAATGTGTTCCAAATATTAAAACTCCTGGAGGGGCAGGATTTATCATCATTGTCTCCTGACAGTGTGGCTTTTATTAATTTGTTTGCTCAAGCAAGCGCGCTGAGCTACGCAGACAGAGAAAAATACGTAGCAGATAGCGATTTTGTCGATTTGCCGTTTGCAGCGTTGATTAACGACCCTTACTTGAAGCGACGGGCACAAGGTATTTCGGCAGATAAGCCGTGGAAAAAAGTCCGAGCAGGGGAACCTTATACCAACCGACCCATTAGCGTTGGCATGAATTTGGAGCAACCCAATACTAGCCATTTTTCTGTAGTAGATAAAGAAGGCAATGCTGTATCGATTACGACAAGTATTGAGTTTATGTTTGGCTCTGGCTTAATGGTTGAAGGCTTTCTGCTAAACAATCAATTAACCGATTTTTCGTTTAATCCTGAGCGCGGTGGCTGGCCTGTGGCAAATCGGGTTGAACCGGGCAAACGGCCACGCAGTGCCATGAGTCCGACAATGGTATTTGATGAAGACGGTGAATTGTCACTGGTTGTCGGCTCTCCGGGAGGTAGTCGAATTGTGAGCTATGTGGCGCAAACACTGTTTGGTGTATTGGATTTCGGTCTTAATATTCAAGAGGCAATCAACTTGCCGCGAGTGACCAACAGAAATGACTATACAGCGTTGGAAAGTAAAACGCCGCTGGTATCCTTGAAAGGCCCTCTGGAGACATTAGGCCATACCGTGAAAATCATAGATCTCAACTCAGGCCTCCACGGTATCCAACTAAAAGACGGGCAACTAATTGGTGGTGCGGATCCCCGACGGGAAGGCGTAGCGGTAGGTCAGTAGTATTACATGAAGTGATCCGGGTTAATTCGGTCAACCTTCCATTGACCGTTTTCCTGGATTAACTGCACGGTGCGTAAATCTTCAATTTTGTCATCACCATAGAAACCGCTGAAAAACAGGGTTACCGTTGCTTCTTCTGCAAACTCGTTGCGTCCTACGCGATTAGACCCCTGAGGAGATACTGTTACCTCATCGTATCGAAGGTTAATAATGTGACGCTGAACATTTCTGTTTGAATGGTATTTGCGCAACATACGAGCCATACTTGCTGAACTGAGGGATAGGGCCCGGTTGATGTTTTTGTCATGATAGATGCTATTCATAAACATCACTGCAGCATAATCCGGCGTATTTTCGTCCAGCATGCCATAGCGGCCAATTCCGGGTTCTTTTTCTTCACAGGCAGAGAGAGAGAAAAGCGATAACAATGCGAAAAGGGCGAGGGTAAAACGACGTTGTGTAATCATTACAGTTTCCATACAGCAGTAATTAATCATTGGTTTGCCACGATTCGCCTAAGTGAATAAAAAGCGACGACATACTGATGGATATAATGACAAAAAACGAGCGGGGTGGACACCCCGCAAAGCATTAATTTTTTGTGATTACTGCACTTCTTCCTGTTCAGTAAACTCTCCGGCGAACAGTGGGCTACTGAGGTATCGTTCTGTACCACTGGCTAGTAACACTACGACCACCTTGTCTTTGTTTTCCGGTTTCTCAGCAAAACGCTTAGCAGCAACAACGGCAGCGCCTGAGGAAATCCCAGCCAGAATACCTTCTTCTTTCATCAGTCGATGTACCATGGCCATGCATTCTTCATTGCTGACTTGTTCTACTTCGTCAATGAGATCTAAATCGAGATTGCCGGGAATAAATCCTGCGCCGATCCCCTGAATTTTGTGTGGTCCTGGGGTGAGGGGCTCACCATTTTTTGCTTGGGTGATAACAGGAGAATCCGTGGGTTCAACGGCCACAGATGTGATGGCTTTCCCCTTAGTGTTCTTGATATATCGGCTGACACCGGTAATAGTTCCCCCCGTGCCTACGCCAGCTACAAATGCATCAACTTTTCCATCGGTAGCATCCCAGATCTCTGGACCTGTGGTTTTCTCGTGGATTTCAGGGTTCGCAGGGTTGTCAAATTGCTGTAACAGAACGTATTTCTCTGGATCAGAATCAACGATTTCCTGGGCTGCCGCAACCGCGCCTTTCATGCCTTTGGGTGCTTCTGTGAGTACCAGATTTGCCCCCAGGGCTTTAAGTAATTTACGTCGTTCTAAACTCATGCTACTAGGCATGGTAAGCGTGAGTTTATAGCCTCTGGACGCAGCAACAAAAGCCAGTGCAATACCCGTGTTCCCACTCGTAGGTTCAACAATTTCTTTACCCGCAGTAAGCACTCCACGCTTTTCTGCGTCCCAAATCATGTTGGCGCCTATTCGGCATTTAACGCTAAAACTTGGGTTGCGCGATTCGATTTTCGCAAAGACATTTCCACCGGTGACACGGTTTAGTTTTACAAGGGGTGTTCCGCCGATAGAAAGTGAATTGTCGTCAAATACTTGCATTATGATTCCTTACCTGGTTTACGATATCTGCAGACAAGCGTGCGAGAAAACAAAAAAAGCAGTGTTCAGCACACAGATATCTGTTTTACTCCCATATAATTGATGTCAAAAAGCAAAATGAAAAGTGCTTTTTTGCTATATCTTAGTTTACTTTGCGATGAAGGCGTGATTGTCAGATCCAGACCTGCGTTAGCGCTACGTATTTGGCGGAGCCACTGAATCGCGTATCACCAGTTCACCGTCAAAAATAGCGTGTATGTCCGGTGCCACTTTTTCCCCTTTTTCTTTTTGTGTCAACTTGTTAATTAGAATGGTGGCGGCCTTGTAGCCAATGCTACCTAATGGCTGTCGATAAGTTGTCAATGAGGGAAACACTTTGGATGCAATTGAGATATCGTCCATGCCCACCACCGAGATGTCACCAGGAACGGATAGTTTTTGATAGTGCAGTTCGTGCAAGACGCCAACGGCCATTTCGTCGTTAGATGAAATGATTGCGGTGGGCCTGAGATCCTGACTTAACAGGATGGTCGCTGCGTCTTTTCCTGATTGAAAGGTGTAAAACCCCTGAGTAATGAGTGATTCGTTGACATCGACACCCTGCTCACTGAGGGCGCGTTTAAAACCTCGTTCTTTATCCATACTTGATTGTTGATCTGGATGGCCTTTGATAAATGCGATATCTCTATGCCCCATTTTTAGAAGATAACGGGTGACTTCACACGCAGCTTTTTCGTAATTAAATGACACGTAGTGTTGATGTTCCGCTTTAACAGAGCCAATACTCACGTAGGCGAGATTTCGGCTGTTTAGCATGTCAATCAAGGGTTGGTTGTCACACAATGGCGGGGGAAGAATGACACCGTCAACGAGAGTAGAATCAATGAAATGGCTTATATCTTCAACCAAAGTCGGACTTCTATATTTACAATCGTATAAAAACAATCCCATTTTACTTTCAGTACAAGATTGTAAAATTCCTTGTTGCAACTTGTTTACATAACCAGGACTGGGGTTATCTGACAACAATGCAATGAAAAAAGATCGACTCTTAGCCAGTGCTAATCCTAATGGACTTCGTTTAAAGCCCAATGCAGCAATAGAATCCTGAACTTTTTTGCGAGTTTGCTCACGTACATTGCTTTCGTTATTAATCACTCTGGAGACGGTTTTTTTTGATACGCCGGCATGTGCCGCTACATCATTGATGTTAGGTGCTTTCATATGCAAATACTAGTTTAGCTGTCAACGCGTTGCTCCCCATGAGTCTATTATTGGTTGTAACCTATACAAATAGAAAGGGAAAATGGTACCTCCGCTCTCAAAGAGGGAAGTTGCAATTATATGATTATTCTAGCTTGATGGTAAATGTTATCGGTGTCAACGTATGAATGTCGGGTCGTCTTTGGCAGGAAAACAGAGCACAAGGAAATTTCTGCCGAAACAAGGCGGCGCTTGCCGTCCAATGCTGGGTTAGCATTGTATCTACGTACGCTACCAGTTACACAGATTGTCTAGAAATGGACATTTAGTGGGTTTTAGTTAACGAGAGTAATTATTCTTCGGCCGTTTTTTTGTTTCTTTTACCACAAAGGTAGATGTTTTAATTTAAATATAACAACAACTTAATGTAAAACTCTGTGGTTCGATTGTTAGGTTGTATATTTTTTTCAAAATGACACTGGTGTCATAAGTGTTAATTATGTAATACTAAAGTTGAAATACAAACATTTATGTAACAGTCAGGCCAACAAGCATTCATCGTTACCGTCAATGTTGTTGTAATGACTTGGCAGTATTGCATTGCTGAGTTAATGGTGGAGACGAGACTTAATTGTCATGTTTAGGTTTGCATAAGTGAAATGCCAGAAAAAATTGGAGTTAAACGAGTGAAAAATCAATTTAAACTTGGGTTGCTATTCGTGCCTTCCCTCATCGTCGGTGCGGCCTGTGCTGCACCTGTGACCATAGCACATCACAATTCAATCATTCATTCTGTAGAGTTAGCGCTGCCAGCACGCACATCTGCCAATCAGTTTAATGTAATGGATTTTGGAGCAAAAGCTGATGGCAGGACACTCGATAGAAAAGCAATACAAGATGCGATTGATACTGCATCGAGAAAAGGTGGAGGCTATGTAGTCGTCCCTGAAGGTAAGTACCTGGTTGGCGGTATTATTTTGCGCTCTAATGTCTATCTAGATCTCAAGGAACACGCAGAACTGGTTGCATCTGGTGACCCGGAGGACTTTAAAGTCTGGCATGGTCAACCTACTCAGCACTGGGACGAAGGAAAGTACAAAAAGGGCGTGGAGCCAGGTTATCACTGGAATGTAGTCTCGGGCCATAATATTGAAAATGCAGGAATTATTGGCAAAGGTGTCATCAATGGAATGGGGAATGAAAAATACGTTGAATTTTATTCCAGTCATGATGATCGCTTTGAACCGAGAACATGGACGGTTGACGATTGTCGCGGTGAGTGCAGGCCTGAGCTGGTGCGATTTAATAACAGCAAAAACCTATATTTCGAAGACGTGAGCTTTGTAAATTCACCTCGATGGATTTTCCACCTCAAAGGATCTGAGAATATTTATATAGATGGTATCACTGTTGATGGTGATCTGCGGATGCCAAATAACGATGGCATTGATATTGATAGTTCCAGAAACATTACCATTAGAAATAGCTACATCAGTGTTGCAGACGATGGAATTTGTCTTAAATCGTCCGATGGCTACGGCATTATTGACAATTTGTTGGTGGAAGACACCGTCATTCGCTCAAAAAGTTCTGCCATCAAAGTAGGTAGTAATGTCGACGAAGATATGAAAAATGCGTACTTCAGAAATATACGTATCTTTGATTCTAACCGCGGCATTGGGGTTCAACAGGTGGGATATGTCGGCGGGGGTGACGTTTACGATTTTACGTATGAGAACATAGATATAGAAACCCGCTATCACGCCGACAGATGGTGGGGTAACGGAGAACCTGTTTGGATGATATCCATTCCTCGAACTGAAAATGCAGAAGTTGGGCGTATTTACAATATTCATCTGAAGGATATCACCGCAGTATCAGAGCACGGAGTGGTATTAGTGGGTCGAGAAGGCGCTCCTATTGACAATGTTCATTTTGACAATGTACATGTGCAGTATGACTTGTGGTCCCAATACCGTTGGCCGTTTAGAGAATATACGGCAGGGACTACCCATCCACAAGGTGAGAAAGTCGTTGATGGCGTAGATGGTATATATATCGAGCACGGTAAAAACATTCATTTTACAGATAGCAGTGTGTCGTTTCACGAATTGGCTGCGGATTACTATCGCGATTGTCATCGGGATACCCTTAGCCAGAATGTGAGCTACAAAGGGCTTGGCTGTGAGCAAATTCCGGCGGCGTTGAACTGGAAAGCGAGAAGTCGCCCTTTATCTAAAGTGGTTGGTCAATAAGTCATCCATTTTCCGCACTGTAACGTTGGCGTTTACCGTGGCGCCAACTTGTTGTTTTCCTTCCAATCGTTGAACGCTATTTTATAACGTGTATTCTAATATGCTTAAAATAAAGGGATACGATAATGGAACAGAGCGCAAAACCTGTATTATCTGGCACTGAAAACGAGGTTGATACCCTCAACGCAGAACCCTCGCCGGCAGAGGTGGGGGCGTTTCCTCGCAACGGCAAGGAAACCAGGGAGATCGTTACTCCCTATGCCTTTCAGGTGGCACCTGAACTATTGGGAACGCCATTGGCATCACCCATGCGACGTGCGATGGCCCAATTGTTAGATATTAGTTTTCTCTATTTTATCTCTTCAGCTAATGCGTTGATCTTTGCCCTTGTCGCTGCTGTGACTTTTCTCAAAGCGGGTAATAATTTGGCGAAGAAGTCCAGCGCTAAAGGGGTTACTCAAATATTGCGCGTGGTCGGGGTGGCAATTCTGGCCTGGTTACTGTTTACCATTGTGGACGAAGATACATCTGCACTCGCTGACACCCAGAGAGATCATGAGGCTGCTGCTGTTGTTGAGCCCCTTGTTGTTGGCGGAACCGCATTGTTGTGGCAGCAGTGTGATAACGATATGTCATGCCTAGCGTCAGTTGCCGTAGAATTTGGAGAGAGCCAAGCTGAAATTGGGGGGACGTTGCCTCGACTTGATGAGGTTTTCTCTGCATTGACACAAGATAGTGGCCTTGACGATGACCAAATTACTTCGTTGAGAACCATCATGTACGACGCTTTTCACGCGCAACAATCCATCGAAACGGCACAGCATAGCGATACTGACGATAATTTAAATGGCATTGCTGATGAAAAAGAAGCAATGCGCGTCGTGGAGAAACCGCACAATGAATCCTTTCTATCGTCCCTGCGGCAAATCATCCACGATGGAAAAAGCCTGCTAACAGAGTTAGGGTGGGGCTTTGGATGGGCGGCACTGTACTACAGTGTTTTTCCTGCAAGCCTGAAAGGTTACACTCCTGGTAAATGGCTTACCGGAATCCGGGTGTTGCGACTTGATGGCAGGTCGCCGACACTGTGGGAGAGCTTTGGCAGATACGGTGGATACGGTGCAGGTTTTGCGACTGGTTTCCTTGGCTTTTTTCAAGTGTTTTGGGACGCCAACCGACAAGCTATTCAGGATAAAATCGCCGAAACGCTGGTGGTCAGGCATGCTGGACCGAGACTGTCTACCAGCAAGCTGAATAAAGTAAAAGGAACGGAGGGAGAGGGGATTTGAATCATCATATCTACCATCTGCTCAGGGCCTGGTATCCAAGACGGGATGAATCCAATTGGGTACTGATATCTATCGTTGAGACCAAAGGGTCGTCGTATCGCAAAGCCGGTGCAATGATGCTGTTCAATGAAGATGGCGAACAGTTGGGGGTTGTTTCTGGCGGATGTCTTGAAAGTGACCTATTGCATCAGGCGCGCAAAGCCTGGTCGAGTGGCAGGGCAAAACTGGTCACATATGATATGCAGGAAGAGGGGGACATAGCCTGGCGCTTGGGCATTGGTTGTGGTGGAGAAGTCACACTGTTGTTACAGCCTGTCACTGCTAAATCAGACTACCTACAGTTGCCAAAGGTACTATTCGCACTGGCTGAAAAGAAAACCGTTGGTTATTGCCAACCCAGGAAACCTGGCGTGCCGTCTGCTTTCGTGAGCTTTGAGCCTGGCCAACGAGCGTCAGACTACTGGTTCTGGCTTAGTCCTCCACCATCACTTGCTATTTTGGGTGGGGGGGTTGATGCTCTGCCGCTTTGTGATATGGCCGCACGACTAGGTTGGGATGTGTATGTCAATGATCCACGCGCTCGCTACGCAAGAAAGGCCGATTTTGTCTCTGCAACTATAACAGAGGGAGTAAAAGCAGAAGAATTGAACCATCAGCCTTGGTTTGCTGCGTGCCAGGCCGTTGTTGTCATGCACCATCAGGTTGTGTTAGATGCTGAGGCACTGCAGGCTGTTGCTGCCGGCACGTCGGATGCGTTGCGCTACCTGGCATTGCTCGGCCCAGTACATCGCGCCAATAGAGTTTTAAAAGAAGCTAGGTTGTGTGGCAATGCTTTTTCGGTACCCCTGAGTGCTCCCGCTGGACTCGCTTTAGGTGGTGATTTGCCGGAGTCTATCGCGTTGTCTATATTAAGCGAAGCCCATGCCGCTATTTATCAAAAATCTGCAACTTCTTTGAAGGGAAAATCGTGTCAGGCCAGCTAGGCATTGTGTTGTTAGCAGCAGGAGAAAGCAAACGATACGGCGGCAACAAACTGCTTAGCGCTCATCCTCGTGGCGGCTCGTTACTCAGTTATGTCATTGATCAATACCAAGCTATTAGTTCACTGCCGCTTACCCTGGTAACGGGGAAATATCACGCTCAGATCACTGCGGCGTTGCCGGCGCAAACATCTCAGGTTGTATATAATCAATTATGGCAGGAAGGCCTCGCAGCTAGTATTGCTTGTGGGGTAAATGCGCTGATCGCCGCGAACTGGTCGCAGCACATCAGTCATGTGATGCTGGCGGTCTGTGATACGCCAGGTATCACCTCTGCGTCTTTACAACGATTGTGTGATAAACGGTTGCAATTTCCAGCCATGCGCATTGCGAGTAGATGTAATGGCCTGCTTATGGCTCCGGCTATTTTCCCTTACGTGGACTTACCGCTATTGCGTAATTTACGCGGTGATTGTGGTGCAGGCCATTTATTGCGAAGTTCACCGCAACATTGCATACCTGTGGATCATGTTGAAGCTTGGCTGGACATCGACTGCCCGCAAGATTGGAAGCAGTACACAGGATATTGAGAAAGCTCGGACTGCCCCAATATTGGAGTAATGAAAAAAAGATTAAGCAAAGACAGTTTACTCCATTCCCTCACATTGCCAGTGGTCTTTGTGGTTTTACTGTGGGTGATCCAGTCTGCCAGTGTATTATTTGATCTATCTTTGAATACGTTCGGGATAAAACCGCTCACATTGCAGGGCTTGCTGGGTATTTTTACTGCACCATTGGTTCATGGTTCTTATGAACATCTGTTCCACAACACATTGCCACTTATTGTGTTGGGCAGTGCGTTAATTTATGGTTATCCGGTGACGCGGTTAAAGGCACTGGTGTTTTCCTGGCTATTTTCGGGTATTGGTGTGTGGCTAATGGGTAGGCCTGCGGTACACCTAGGTGCTAGTGGAGTAAGCCATGGGCTATTTTTCTATCTGTTTGTGGTGGCCATTATGCGAAGGGACACGCGATCTGTCGGATTGATGATGATTGCTTTCTTTTTATACGGTGGCATGGTCATGACGATTTTCCCCAGAGACCCAGCAATTTCTTATGAAGCGCATTTCTTTGGCGCTCTGGGAGGGGCTATAGCGGCACTGCTTTTTGGCACGCGAGATCCAAAACCAGTTCGCAAACGTTACGCATGGGAGAATACTGATGACCAAGACCCTGTAATTGGTGACCAGTGGCAGGGCGGTGAAGTTAACGCAGAACGACAAGAAAGCGATGGACAACACCATCGCACTTCGCAGCATTAAGTATCGTGAACAATATTACGCCGTTGAATATAGATAACCCGTGCTCCTAGCATAATGGCGGCACTGCTCAAGCCCACAATAAAGCCAATCCAGAACCCTGCAGCAGACAGCGGAGCATCCGTTAACCAGTCTGTGCGGCCGAGAATGACTCCGGTAGGCAGACCAATTAGCCAGTACGCTACAAACGTGATTATCAACATGGCGGTGGTATCTTTATATCCCCGCAGTGCGTTGGCAGAAAGTACTTGTATAGAGTCAGAAAACTGAAACAAGGCAGCATAGATAAGCAATGAATTGGCCAGTGCATAAACGGCGGCGTCCTTGGTATACAGCGAGATAATGGCACTTTTCGCAAGTACAGTGAATGTGGCGGTCAGTGACGCTACAATCACACCGATGAGAATACCACTTTTTACTACAGTTCGCGCCTGTGCTGGCTTGACCTGTCCTATGCGGTAGCCCACACGAATAGATAGTGCCATTCCCAGGCTAAGGGGGAACATAAACATGATGGCACTGAAGTTCAGTGCCACCTGATGTGCCGCAACCGTGTTGGCTCCAAAAGGAGCAAGAAGCAACGCTACGACAGCGAATAAGGTTACTTCAAAGAGCAGTGTCATGGCTACGGGAAAACCCAGTCGCAGGGTGAGCCATATTTGTTTTAGGTCAGGTCTGTAAATTCGGGTGAAGAGATGATATCGCTGCAAACGCTTGGCACGACTGACATAAATAACAGACGCAACCAGCATAGTGTAAATCACCAAAGTGGTTGCAATACCACAACCTGCTCCACCAAAAGCCGGGATGGGGCCTAAACCATAAATGAATACATAGTTACCCAACACGTTGAACAGCAGCCCAATTAAGGTGATAATCATCGTAGGTTTTGTCGTACCCAAACCCTCGCAGTAGTTTCTCAGCCACTGATAAAGGGCAAAACCGGGCATGGATAACAGGACGAAACGCACGTAATCAACGGTAATGACATATAAGTGTGCATCCATGGGAAATAGGGCAACCAGAGCCTGTGTAACTGGCCACAGCAGTGTAATTACAATACTTATTGATAGCAGAAGATAGCCAGCTTGTTGCGCTGCACTGGCAACGCGTTGAACGTCGCCTTTGCCGTGCAGCCTCGATAGAATAGGCGGCATGGCAAGTGCCAAGCCTTGAATGAAACACTGCAGAGGCACGATAATACTGAAACCCAATGCGACAGAGGCCATATCCACCGCGCTGTAGTGACCGGCCATGATGGTATCGATAACCCCCATGAGCATTTGGGTAACTTGTGCAATCAATAAAGGCCAAGCGAGTGATAATAATCGTCGGCTTTCTAAAAGAAATCGCGGAGAAAATACTGCGCTCATTGGCCAGCCCAATGGTCATTTAAGCGCAAAGGCTGCACTAAAACAGTATCCCCTGCTTTTACTTCACTGACTTCGGCGGGTAAAACAAGATAGCAGTTTGCATTGGTTATACTGGTCATTACACCTGAGCTTTGCTTTGAAAGGGGCGCTACGCACCATTGCTGATCGCTATCCTGGTACATCCTGGCACGAAGAAACTCCTGTCTTCCCTTGCGGCGCTTAATATCCTGCTGTAGGCGGGCGGTGAGTGTTAGCGTGGTAGTATTGTGTTGGGTTGCAATCCCGGCCATGCGGCGAATAATGGGCAATACTAATTGCTGTGCAGTTACAAATGCCGAAACCGGGTTTCCCGGGAGACCACAGAACACTGTTGAGCTCAATTTGCCAAAGGCAAAAGGTTTACCAGGTTTAATGGCAACCTTCCAAAAGTTTATTTCTCCGAGCTGAGCCACTAACTCTTTAACAAAATCGGCGTCGCCTACCGATACTCCACCGCTACTTATGAGTAAATCCTGCTCTTTTGACGCCTTTGTTAAGATATCGGATAGTGCTTTCTTGTCGTCTGCTACAATACCGTAATCGGTTATGGTAACCGGCAATTGCGCGAGAAGGGCACGGGTGCCTATTCTATTAGATTCGTATATCTGACCGCTAGACAGCGTATTTCCAGGCTCAACAAGTTCATCACCCGTCGCCAGTATGCCTACTTTCAGGGGGCGGGTTACGGTGACGTGACTAATCCCCATTGAATGCAGCAATACCAGGTGAGCGGCGTTAAGCGCTGTGCCTTTTGTTATTACTGTTGAACCCATTTCAATATCAGCGCCAGACCGTCGAATATTTTCCCCCACCAACGCCGGTTTCGCAATGACTACTTGTGTCGCGTCCCTGACGGTGTTTTCCTGCATGACAACACTATCGGCACCAGGGGGAATGAGAGCACCTGTCATTATTCTTATCGCTGTACCTTTTTCTTGTTTCTTGTCAGGGCGCGACATACCAGCAAACTGTTCTGCAACCACGGTTAGTGGCGACGGTGACTGAGTGTCACTGGCATAAACGGCATAGCCGTCCATGGCAGAGTTGTCTGCTGGTGGGACGTTTACCGGTGAAATGAGATCGTCGGCCAATACAAAACCCAGTGACGATGCAACTGGTAAAGAAACTGTCTCGTCAAGTGGCGAGACGTTAGACAGGGAAAACGCAAGGGCGTCGTCTAGCGACAGCCATGGAGAAGGTGTTTGGGCCATACCGCATTTACTCAGGCTACAAAATGCAGATTATGGCCCATTGGTGGCACAAAACCAACTCGTGCTTTACTATTCAAAATCCATATTGCTGATCCAAACCGTCTGATATGGCTTCAACTGCAAAAAGCCAGCTACGTCACTTAACTCTTCGCGGGTGATAAGATCCAGCCAGGCATCTGTTCCAATGAGATTAATACTCGACAGTAAGATGGATTGCTCTTTATCGGTAATGTTACTGATACAGAAAACGCTTTGTTTTCTGTCGAGACTTTGTCGCCAGTAACCGAACATTTCATCGCCAAGTTGCAAGGTGAATTGTGTCGCATTGGGGTGAAATGCAGGCTGTGCTTTTCTTATGCGAATTAACTGCGATATGCGCGTTAGTACTTTGTGATGCTGTGAATAGGGGGAATCTAACAAAGCTTCGAGTTCTTCAAAGTTCCAGCGGTGCCGGTTTATGGAACGGTTTTGCCCGGTGTTTGCAACTTTTTCATAGTCGTTACTGGTTCCCAGCAGGCTGTGGATGTAAAGCCCTGGGATCCCTTCCATTCCCAACATAATTGCGTGTGCACAAATAAAGCGGTCAACTTGCCAGCGATCCGGGCCACCAACAGTACCCTGAAGTGCGTCAAAAAGCGTAATGTTGATTTCGTATGGCTTCTGCTGTCCGTGGGCTGAAGCACGCCATGACACTTTACCGCCGAAATTTTGCATGGTATGGACCAGTGTGGATATCTCTTCTTCGTCGAGGAGTCCCTCCGCCGGTCGCAGGCCTATGCCATCGTGGGAGGCAATAAAGTTAAAGTAAGTAGTGCCATTTTGCGCTGGGGGCATACTCATCATCCAGTTTTTAAGATAAGTACAATTCCCTGTGACGAGCGTATTAACCAATAAAGGAGGCAACGAAAAATTATAGATGGCATGGGCTTCGTTGGCATTGCCGAAATAGGTCAGATTCTCCCGGTTGGGTATATTTGTTTCAGTAATAATGATGACACTGGGGTCAGCGTGCTCAATTAGGGTACGAAGAAGTCTTATAACTTCGTGGGTCTGAAATAGGTTGATACAACTGGTGCCAACGATTTTCCATAGGAATGCAACAGCATCGAGTCGGAATAGTTTAGCCCCTTTGTCGAGGTAGAGCCTGATAATTTCAACAAATGCCTCAAGCACTTTGGGGTTTCTGAAATCAAAATCTACCTGGTCATGACTAAAGGTACACCACACGTGTTGAGTGCCACTTGCCGTTTCCGTTTCTCTTAACAACGGAGAAACCCTGGGTCGGGTAACCATGGAAAGATCTTCACCAGGATCGGCTGTGAAGAAAAAATCCCGACCGGGATCTTCGCCTTTTTGGAAATTCTGAAACCATGCACTTCTGGCTGAGCAGTGGTTAATTACCAGGTCGAACATAAGCCCATAGTCTTGCGCGAGACGCTCAATATCTGTCCAGTCACCGAGTGATTCGTTTACACTGGAGTAGTCGATTACAGAAAAACCATCGTCCGAACTGTAAGGAAAAAAGGGCAACATATGCACTTTATTGATGGTATTTTTACAATAGGTATGCAAAAAGCGGTTGAGGGTGAACAGGGGTTTTTCGCCCTCGCTAATCACGCTATCACCATAGGTTATCATGATGATATCGTCTTCATCCCATTGGTTGGCATGAGGAGACGGAGTGGTGATATCATCATCACTGTGTAACCCCATAGTAGCCAACAACTGTGACGCGAGATCGCCTATGCCGATATCAAGAGTGATATCGGCATAAATGGCTTGCAGATGATGACTTACTTTTTCGTGTAAGAGATCCCAGTTTGTACTCATTCTTTACCCTAGTAATTCTGCGGTGTCTGCTTCAACTGCCTCAAGCAGGCGGTCGAGAATGTCCGGAACGGCACTTGTGACTCTGTTCCAGCTTGGTATAAATGGCGTTTCCATTGGATTTTCGAGGAAGTTTGTGCCGGCTTTCATAATATTACTGGCAAAAAGTTCCACTGCCTTTTCTTCGTTGTGAATATCCAGCGTCAGCCCGTTCATGACTGCATCATTGTGATAAGTCTCAACAAAATCTAGTGCGATGCGATAGTACGTGGCTTTAATCGAGCGAAACATTTCATTGCTAAAAGTAAAGCCCTGGGTGGCCAACTTGCGGAATAACGCCTTGGTAATATCAATGGACATCTTTGACAGGCCACCTTGATCGTTGTTGAACGAAAGGTCCTGATGTTTGTGGTCGTAGATGTCAGCAATATCGGCCTGACAGAGTCTGTTGTGGTTGTAGTTGCGGTGCATTTCTGAAAGCACGCCTACTTCAAGCCCCCAGTCACTGGGTATGCGAATATCGTTGAGTACATCGCGACGGAATGAAAATTCGCCGGCCAGGGGATAGCGGAAACTGTCCATGTATTCGAGATATTCGTGGTCACCCAATGTACGTTTCAGCGCCCGCAATAGCGGTGTGACCAATAGTCTTGACACGCGGCCGTTTATCTTTCCATTCGCCACACGGGCGTAATATCCTTTACAGAACTCATAATTAAACTGGGGATGGGCCACAGGATAAATAAGCCTGGCCAGGAGGTCCCGTTTATACGTAACGATGTCACAGTCGTGTAATGCAACAGATTCTGCGCGATTTGACGCGAGAATATACCCCATGCAATACCAGACATTGCGACCTTTCCCCATCTCTTTGGGGGCCAAATTCAATGCTGATAGCTCGTCGTCAAGCGCTTTGAGACGTGGGCCATCGTTCCACAGTACGCGGTGGTGTTGAGGAAGCTTATTGAAAAACGTGAGTGCTGACTGATATTGTGCTTTGTCGGCCCGATCAAGACCAATGACTATTTCTGATAAGTACGGAACTCGCGTGAGTTCTTCAACGATGTTTGGCAATGCCTCTCCCTCTAGTTCGGAATAAAGGGATGGCAGAATAAGCGCCATAGGTCGTTTTTGAGAGAAACGTAGCAGCTCTGCTTCGAGCTCTTCTGTCGGACGTCTTGAAAGGTTGTGTAGCGTCGTCACAACGCCATTTTGATAAAAATCGGCCATAAATTCTCCATGTCCTATTTAAAAAGTAATTGGGTCAGTACTTCCGTCCAGCCCTCTGGGCCACAACGGGTGCTGGTATATACGTTTTCTTGTTTTTCTATTTCGGGGGGCGCGTGGGCTGGCGATGCAATACGCACGGCTACATCGGCAGCTTCCAGCATGGCGATATCGTTCTTGCCATCGCCAAGGGCGATGCTGGTTACCGGAATTTCATGTTGTCGGATCCATTCTTCAACCAGCCATTGCAATGCAAACCCTTTGTTACAATCGCCGGAAATGTGGATAAAGCGCCCGCCTTCCAAGGGATAGGCGCCTCGGTCCTTGACCGATTTTATAAATATTTGCTTTCTTTCCTCTGAGCCTGTCCACAATACCGGCTCACCGAATTGCCGTTGTGCTGCACGGCTGGCTTCAGCTTCTTTCAGTCCAGTCGCTTCGCAGATTTCATCAACTGACATCTCACTGAAATGCGTAAACTCGTCGGCAAAATCTGGTTTTATTTTTTCCAATAGTTTGAGCCAGTACTGTTTAGTGGATGTAAACGATTTGCACCAAAAACCATCCTGCCACACGGTGCCTGAGGGTTTTCTGTTAAAAAAACCGTGTGGAATATACACTGCGGCCCCGTTTTCTACGATGAACGGCCCGTTTAATGCTATCTTTTTACGCAATTCGAGCAGTTCTATAAAAGTTTTACTGGTGGTGGGAACCACAGGGATGTGGCTCTCTTTTAAACGGACAAGAGTGGGGATCGCGGCGTCAAAGCTATAAGTATGGTGGTCCAGTAATGTTCCGTCCATATCGGTAAAAATGATAATTTGTTGCTCTATCATTCGCTGGTCCTGATTACGTTGAAAATATTTCTGTGCTCGTCCAGCTCAAATACACGGTTGCAACGTTTTGGCAATGTGCGAAAAGCGTGCTCAGTCAACCGCTGATAGTGCTGGATGAAGCGCAGGATCTGTTCATCTGACATTAATCCTTTGCCATTATGGCAGGTTTGTGTGGCAAGTTTGTGTTCTTGTTCGCACCGCCACTGATAAACGCAATCAAAAGATGGCCCTTTCAGCATGAACCAGTAATCCATTTCGTCAAATAATGGTTGGTAGGTATTGGCGAGTTGTTCGTTCACATAGCGACGCCACCGCCCGTTACTGTCTTCGTCAGCTTCCAATTTATTCACCGGCGCAAGGAGTGCATCTTCTGTTTGTGGTGCCACACCCCAACACCATCCTTCCACTAACACAATATCAGGCGTCTGCAGCACTACTGGCCAAGCCTGTTGATCAAAGGGGTTGTCCGTCGATTTATTGAAGCGGGGAAGGGCAACGGATTCTCCTTGCTTTAAGGCACGGAAAGTCTGTGCTGCCAACGCGGTATCGTGTGTGCCGGGTACACCCCGGGTAGCAAAAAGCGGGTGAATGGCTTGCGCCAGAGATTGCCGTTGCTGTTGAGACAGGTAAAAATCGTCCAGAGAAACGGTAACGGCATCTAGCCCACAACGAGAAAAATAGTAGACGAGAAAAGCACATACCGTGGATTTTCCCGAACCTTGGCAACCATTTACACCCACAAAAAAGGGCTGTCTGGCACCATTTTGGTGCGCTGCGATTTCTTCCGCCAGCGGAATGAACCATTGTTGTGCAATGTGTTGGTAACTGTCAGGTAATTGCTGTTCTGTCAGAAAGCCTTTGATATCCATGATACTACCTGGTTGACGTGCTAAATTGCACACTTACTCTTACGTAGTATCTACAACAATTATGCCAACACAGGTCAATTAATTGCGTAAAAAAATTACCGCTTGGTCGCTACGATAACTGCTCGTTGTGGTGCAGGGTAGCCTTCAATGGTTTTTGTATTGTCTTCGGGATTGAGAAAATCCGCCAGAGACTGGGATGTCATCCATGGTGTAGTGCGCTGTTCTTTTACTGTTGTGACATTAATGTCTGCTACGACAATGTTGATAAAACCGAGACGCGACAACCATCGCTTCAGTGCTTCGACACTTGGCAGAAACCACACATTTCGCATTTGAGCGTAACGTTCGCCAGCCATAAGTACGGTGTGTTCATCACCGTCTACTACAAGTGTTTCTAAAACGAGTTCACCGCCTTTGCGCAATTGGTCTCTTAGTTGGGTTAAGAAAAGTAACGGATCTTTACGGTGGTAGAGTACGCCCATTGAAAAAACCGTATCAAAGGCCTGCAATGCGGGCATTTGTTCGATGCCCACGGGTAAGAAATGAATTGCTTCAGAGGCATAGAAATGCTTAATAGCCTGAAATTGAATTAAAAATAACTGTGATGGATCAATGCCATAAACACTGTGTGCATTTTCGCCCAGCATTCGCCACATGTGATAGCCACTTCCACACCCAACATCTAATACCTGACGATTGGCCAACGGTGAGATGTGCGGCAATACCCGTTCCCATTTCCAATCAGATCGCCATTCGGTGTCCAAATGAATACCGTGAATATAAAACGGGCCTTTTCGCCAAGGCATAAACTGTCTTAACAGGCCTTCAATTTGTTTGCGTTCATAATCTGAAATATCTCCCTCTTTACCAATGCGAACCTGGTTTATCAGGTCTGTCTCGGAGGGCGTTGTTGAGGGCAGTTTTGCTACCAATCTACACCACTTGTCGAACTCGCCATGGAGGTCGTGCTTCGCCCAGTGGGCCAATTGTGCTGGCAATGTTTCCAACCAATGAGCGACGGGACCTTGAAGCATGCGTTGATAGCTGGCGTTAAACCAACTTTGTGCGAGTTTATTCATGTTTTACTCTTGAGTGTCTGCTGTTTTAACGGCGATTATGGAGCTAAAATTGTAGCACTTGAACCACATTACAACGTCGGCGAAACCGACTTCTCGCAATCGCGATTCGTGGGTAGCAAACGTGTCAGTTAACATTACATTCTCAAGTGCTGCTCGCTTCTGACTGACTTCCAATTCGCTGTAGCCATTGTTGCGTTTGAACTGGTGATGTAAATCTACCAATAGGCGATTACCTTGTTCACTGGGATGCTGTATTTTTTCTGATAATAATAAGATTCCACCGGGGTTAAGGCCGTCGTAAATTTTTTTGAGCATAGCTAAGCGGTTGTTGGGCGGCAAAAATTGCAGTGTGAAATTCATCACTACCATGGACGCATGAGAGATGGTTGATTCAAGAATAGATTCACAGTGTAGGGTCACAGGATTTGGCAAGTGAAAGCTTTTCACCTTGCGTGCACAGCGTTCAATCATAGGTTCAGAGTTGTCGATTCCAATGATTTCACAGTCAACGTGCTCTGAATTTCTCGCCATTGCCAGGCTAGCTGCGCCCAGTGAGCAACCTAAGTCATAAGCGCGAGAGCCATCTGTAATATAGGATTTGGCAAGTTCACCAATAGTGTGCAGAATCGTTTGATAGCCTGGAACCGAGCGCTGTATCATGTCCGGAAAGACATCCGCAACTTGCTCGTCAAATTGAAAATCACTCACCTGGCTCATCGGTGAAGCAAATAGATTGTCTGACTTGTGCAAAGAAATCACCACAACATAATAACTAAAGGGCGGCAATTTTACTCAATAGCGCATGTTTTTACACACCTAAAGAAAAATTTTTGTCATAATGAGATGAGTATGGGCTTTTTATCTTACAAACATTAGTCTAAAGTATTACTTTACGGATTAAAATTATATCAATCAGGGCGAGCAAGCACAGTATGACGCGTATTTTAGTAGCAGATGATCATCCTTTATTCAGAGAAGCATTGAGTGCAGCTTTGGAACCCCATTTTGAGGATGCAGAAATAATTGAAGCTGACAGTCTTGAATCGACGCTGGTAGTATTGAACGAAAATCACCATATTGATCTTCTTCTGCTCGATTTAAACATGCCAGGTGGTGAATATTTTAATGGTTTGATCTCCGTTAAAGATGTGTACCCTGACCTACCTGTCGCGGTTATTTCCGCTAATGAGAGCATTGAAGTGGTTGCCCAGGTCATGGGGCTGGGAGCTCAAGGCTTCATTCCGAAATCGGCACCTACTTCACAAATCGCGCAAGCTATCGTTACGATTAAAAATGGCGATACCTGGGTACCGGAAGAGATGAAAGCAGAGCTGGAAAATGTCGATGAAGAAATGGCGCTGCTGCTTAAGCGTTTCCGTGAACTCACGCCGAAGCAAATTCAGGTATTGTCATATTTGCGAGCCGGGCTAATGAATAAACAAATTGCCCACGAGATGAATGTTACTGAAGCGACTATTAAAGCGCATATCAGCGCCATCCTCAGAAAGCTTGAAATTAATACTCGTACTCAAGCCGTGTTGCTGATGGATAAACTTCAGTTTAATTAATACTGAGACTTAGGCCACCCAAACGCGTCGCATTGCGCGTAACTGTGTGTTTGCTACCTTTTAGAAAAATGAAAAGCCACATGAAAAAGTGGCTTTTTTAAATTAGGGTATTGAAAATACTCAGTTTATTTAGACTGGATTTTTGCTACCAATTCTTCGTGATCAAAATCATCCACGTTAATCGTACGCAGACGTCCTGCTTCTGTTTCTCTGAGTAGTGTCGCTTCTTCTTCGTCTATCCAGCCATTTTCAAGTGCTTCATCGGCCAGTTTATCTAACTGTGTGAACGACAGTTTGGCTTTTTTCTTCTCACAGATACGTTCGAAGATAGGATCAGCCGCAATAACGTTGTCCAGCGTTTGCTCCAAATCACCAAATAAATTACCTTCTTCCCTTGTCAGGTATTGTCCATCGCCCAGACGGGAACGGGCCGTGCCGGGGGTTTGTAAGAGCGTGGCGATCTTGTGTTCAAGACTGTCATCTGGGCGTTTACAACGGCGTCCAAAGGGCATGGTCAACGCTTTCAGTGCAAATCCCATAGCCTTATTTGGGAAGTTGGACAAAAAATTATCCAGCGCTTCTTCAATATCAAACAACGTATTTTGCATTGCCCAGTGCATGAGTGGCGCATCCTCCTGTAGACGTCCATCTTCGTCGTAGCGTTTTAGGGTTGCACTGGCAAGGTACAGACCACTTAAGATATCGCCCAATCTGGCAGACAGGCGCTCTTTGCGTTTCAGTTCTCCTCCTAACATACCCATGGATATATCTGTTAAGAAAGCTAAATTAGCGCTATAGCCCTGTAATAGTTGATAGTAGCGACGTGTCTCGTCATTGAACGGTGTACTGTGAAAAATACCGCCGGTGAGCGAGAACCAAAACGACCGTACTTTATTGGCAATGGCAAAGCCAATATGACCAAATACTGCTTTGTCGAACGCGTCCAGTTGTGCGTTTTTATCCTCGATAGCAGCAGCCTGAATTTCAGACAGTACATAGGGGTGACAACGCATGGCACCCTGACCGAAGATCATCATATTACGGGTAAGGATGTTTGCGCCTTCAACGGTGATAGAAATAGGGGCACCTTGGTAACCCCTACCCAGGTAATTGTTTGGCCCTAGCATGATACCCTTGCCGCCATGAACGTCCATGGCATCGTTGATTACCTGGCGCATTTTTTCCGTTAGATGGTACTTGCTAATGGCCGAAATGACAGAAGGTTTTTCCCCCAAATCAACACCGACAGTAGAAAAACGGGTAACTGCATCCATGAGGTAGGCATTGCCACCAATCCTGGCCAGCATTTCTTCAACCCCTTCCATTTTTCCTACCGGTATGCGGAACTGACGACGGATACGGGCGTAAGCACCTGTGGCGAGTGCCACGGTTTTCGCACCGCCAGCGCCGGTTGAGGGCAGGGTAATACAGCGACCAACTGATAAACACTCCATTAGCATACGCCAGCCTTTACCGGCCATTTGCGGCCCGCCGATAATGAAGTCCAAGGGGACGAACACATCTTCACCACGGATTGGGCCGTTTTGAAATGGGGTGTTTAAGGGAAGATGGCGACGACCAATTTCCATTCCTTTAGTGTCTCTTGGTATAAGCGCACAGGTGATGCCTAACTGTTCTTTCCCCCCTAATAATCCGTCGGGATCTTCTAGTTTAAAAGCCAGACCTACAACAGTGGCAATGGGGGCCAGAGTAATGTAGCGTTTATTAAATGTAAGGCGCATCCCCAGCACTTCTTTGCCTTCCCATTGACCTTTGCAGACAATACCTACATCGGGGATAGCTCCAGCATCTGAACCCGCTTCAGGTCCGGTCAAGGCAAAGCAAGGCACCTCGTCTCCCTTCGCCAAGCGGGGCAGGTAGTAGTCTTGCTGCTCTGCAGTACCATAATGTTGCAGTAATTCGCCTGGACCGAGCGAATTAGGCACGCCGACGGTACTGGACAACACTGCCGAACACCCGGCTAATTTTTGCAATACTCTGGATTGAGCGTACGCTGAGAACTCAAGACCGCCGTATTTCTTTTTAATAATCATGGCGAAAAACTTGTTGTCTTTCAAAAACTGCCATATTTCAGGAGACAGGTCAGCGTCCTGATGATTGATTTGCCATTCGTCAACCATGGCACAAACCTGATCTACCGGCCCATCGAGAAATGCTTGTTCCTCTGCAGTCAATCTGCCTTTGGGGATTGTATGTAGCTTGTTCCAGTCGGGTTTGCCTGAAAACAGTTCCCCGTCCCACCACACTGTACCGGCGTCAATCGCTTCTTGTTCTGTGGAAGACATTTCAGGGCTGACCTTTTTATAAAATTTAAGTAGCGGCCTGGTGAGGTAGGTTTTGCGGATATTTTCCATAGACAGAGGAATCGCAGCCGCTAGAAACAGCAGCCACGCGAGGAAGCCTACTTCGCCAAACAAGGTGCCTAAAACCATCACAGCGGCCAGAAGCCAAACCGTATTTGACAAATTCATGCGTTTGTAAGCAGCAATGCAACCCGCTACCACAAAAATGAGAAAACAGAGTAATTCACCCATACTTAGCTCCTGAACAGTGTGAAACGATAAAATCGATGGCCTTGAACCTTGAGGTCAGACCAGCATAATGATGCTAAAGCTAAATGCTTGTTAACAAAAGGTCAAGAAAGGATACGTAGAAAACCAAAATTAGTGTATACCGCACAATAAATCCAGCGCCATACCCACTAGAGGGTTTGATACGACAAAAGCCGTATGTCACCTTGTTCCTCACCGTCCTTAAATTGCTGTAGCCTTACCAGGTTGTAATTGAGTGAAGGAGCAAACCAGGCGAAGGTTTCCCGGCTACTATTTTGTCGAATGAGTTTTACCTTAATGGTGTTTAACTTACCGTAAGGCAGGGATAGTGTGGCTTTTCCCATTACTTCTATGCCATAGGATTTTTTTTCACCGCGGTAATTGATAAAGTCATAAGCCGCGCTGTCTGCACCTGATGCCAATTGCTTGGCCAAGTCTAACCGGTAGAGTTGATTGTCTGTTTCACCCTGCCAAACCACAGTTTCGCTGTCTGAAATTTCAATGTGCTTGTTCGGGCGAGTAGAAAACTTAACTTCCAGATTTTTGTCTGGCCCCGTGCCTTCGCGTCTATAGAAGTATTGATATGGTGTAATGCTGCCATCTTCATAAAAGAAAATTGAATGCTCAAAGCGTTCATCAGACAAAAAGAACTTGGATACTTTCGATGCATAAGTAAGCGAATACTGATTTTTCGCGAGGGGAGTGAGTTTGATAGTGACAGAGCCCACATCATCGTTCCATTTGTATGCGGTGTATTTGGCTTCAAAGGGGATCAGTGTGAATCCGCTATGGGCGCTGGTGGGACCGCTTACGAGAAGCAGACCCAAATACAAGCCGATTAATTGCCCAAGGCGTTTAATCGTTGGCATAACCTTCTGTGGGAAGAATTTTTTCATCAAGTACAGCCTTGTTGTCTTTCATGCTGAGACGGCCGGCGACAAACCATTGCAATACCAGCGGATAGATCTGTCGCTCCTGCTCCTGCACCCGCGCTGCGAGCTCATCCGGTGTATCTTCTGCAAAAACCGGTACGCGACTTTGAATGATGACCGGACCACCATCTAATTCAGGAGTGACAAAGTGTACACTGACACCGTGTTCTTTATCACCGTTTTCTATCGCGCGTTGGTGGGTGTTTAACCCTTTGTACTTCGGCAACAAAGAAGGGTGAATGTTCAATAATTTGCCCGCGTAGTGATGCACAAAATCGGCGGTGAGAATACGCATGAAACCCGCAAGTACTACACAGTCAGGCGTGTAGGTGTCAATTGTATCTTTCAGTACCATGTCGTATTCATCACGGCTCGCATAATGACTGTGCTCCAGACAAATTGCGGGAATGCCGGCTCGTTCAGCCCTAACCAAACCGTAAGCATTGGCTTTATTGGCGATGACAGCCACAATAGAAGCTTCCAATTGACCCGACTGAATACGGTCAATCATAGCCTGCAGATTAGAACCATTGCCTGAAATCAGAACACAGAGACGAGGCTTTTTTTCACTCATTTAAACGATCTCTACCTGTTCACCGTTACCGCGGGCTTCCACATGGCCCAATACCCAGGCTTTTTCACCTTCTTGCTGCAGAATGGACAATGCTTGTTCAACATCGTCTTCATTCACGACTAAAATCATACCCACACCACAATTGAAAGTGCGATACATTTCATGGGTTTCTACATTGCCGCTTTTCTGTAACCAGTTGAATACGGAAGGCCATTGCCAGCTTTTTTCATTGACCACAACTTTTGCGTCGTCAGGGAGTACGCGCGGAATATTTTCCCAGAATCCACCACCTGTGATGTGAGAAATAGCTTCAACTTTCACCGCGTCTAACAGTGCGAGAACGGATTTAACATAGATTTTAGTTGGTGCTAAGAGATGATCTATCAAGGGGCGACCGTCTAGTTCAACATTCAGGTCCGTCTGACTGACTTCAATGATTTTGCGAACCAGAGAATAACCATTAGAGTGAGGGCCAGAAGCGCCAAGAGCGATAATTTGTTGTCCGGGCTTTACACCCGAACCATCGATTACACTGTCGGCTTCGACCACGCCAACACAGAATCCGGCGATATCATAGTCACCGTCGTGATACATGCCAGGCATCTCAGCGGTTTCACCGCCGATTAGTGCACATCCGGCCTGCTTGCAACCTGAGCCAATACCCGTGACCACGTCTGCAGCTACGTCTACATCCAGCTTGCCCGTGGCGTAATAATCCAGGAAAAACAACGGCTCTGCACCCTGAACAATAAGATCGTTAACACACATGGCGACCAGGTCGATTCCAACGGTATCGTGACGTCCTGCATCCATAGCAACACGCAGTTTTGTCCCTACTCCATCAGTGCCAGATACCAATAATGGCTTCTTGTATTTTGTGGGTAATTCACACAGTGCTCCAAAACCGCCAAGCCCGCCTTTTACTTCGGGGCGACGCGTCCCTTTTGTTACTGACTTTATACGTTCTACAAGCTGGTTACCGGCATCAATATCAACACCTGCGTCTTTATAACTCAATGATGTTTTGTTTTCGCTCACGATCTGGCCCTGAAGGAGTGGTGGAAAAACGCGGATTCTACCAGCAACTCAGGTTAAGTCCAATGTGCTTTTGGGGTGTATTGTCACTCATCTATAATCGATAAAAAAAAGTTTTATATAAATCTAGATGCAAATTTGCGCCAGATAACAGACAATAGCCTTTCCGCTGTAACTATCTTTTTATCACGAGGTAATGGCTGATTTTCATGTGTTTTTTATTTAAAAGCCGGGTAGGTTTAACGACAATGCTGATTGTTCTGCTTTCGTTTGTGTCGTTGGCTCGAGCCAGCTCCACAGTGTCAGTAGCGCAGGGCGTCATTGCCGTAGACGATCAGTCTCAACAGACCCAGCGCGGTGCCGCGAGAGAGGCAATGCGACAGGTTTTCATTAAAATGACCGGCCAGCGGGACATTGTTGATAACCCGGTGGTGAGTCATGTTATTCGCAATCCTCAGGAATATTTGCGCTCTTACCGATTTGAAGCGGACGGAACGAATTTGCTGTATATAGCGGATTTTGATGCTGAAGCCCTAACCAGTTTGTTGAAGCAGGAAAGTTTACCGTTATGGGGCCAGAGACGCCCGGACACTTTGATTTGGCTCGCCCTGGAGAGTGACGATGGACAACGCGTAATCATTGAAGATAGCGCAAGCGATACTGTCAAAGGGCCTATTAAGGCAATCGCGTCTGAACGGGGGGTTCCCGTGGTGTTTCCCCTTATGGATCTGGACGACAACACTCAAATTTCCACCTACGACGTATGGGGGCGTTTTGCAGAACGACTCAAACATGCATCAGTGCGCTATGAACCTGATTTTGTCATAGGTGCCAGACTGTACAAAGTGAAAGCCAACACTATTCCCGATTTTGAGGAAGAAAAGCGTACACAAGAGCAGGCATCAAGAGTGAAATTTGAAAATAATCGCCCCGCGTTTTCGGCCAGTGGTATGCAGGATCTCAGTGACTATCTGGTTGATGATCTCGTAGAAGAGGTGAGCAAGCCAGCATTTTCAAAAGAAGAATTTGTATCAATGAAACAACAGGCCTCAGTAGGCGACTATGCCCTTGACTGGGTAATTATTTCCAAAGACGACGTGCAATTTGGCAGTTTGTACAACTCCGATGAAGAAGCCTTGTTGTCGTCTTTCATACAAGACTACGCCGATTATTTGGGTAGCGAGTTTGCTATTATTCCCACTGGTGAAAACCTGGCGCTAAATGTTATCGAAATTTCAGTGGCAAACATAGACTCTTTGGTGAGCTATGCGCATATGATTGGGTATTTGTCAGAGATGAGTGTGGTAAACCGGGTGACGCTGACCAGACAAGAAGGCTCGGTGGCAACACTCTCACTTTCACTACTGGCTGACACTGCTGATTTTTACAACCTGATTACTCTCGATGAACGTTTTAAACCGCTATCGGATAAATTTGGTCAGCCTAGCCAGGAACTAAATTTTTACTGGAATAACTAAGGCGTTCATGCAACTACCATTGCCCGTGTCATTACCCACTGATGAAACCTTCGCCAGTTTCGTCACGGGAGACAACGGCGCAGTGGTTAGCTTGCTGTCGACATTAGCTGACACAGGTCTGCAATGGCGATCATCACTGGCATTGCGGGTATTGGAAAAAAGTACTTTGCCCGGCGTAATGCTAGTAGGAGGTGCCGGAAAAGGTAAAAGCCATTTGTTATATGCGTTTTGTCATCAACTGGCTGATAAGGACATTGCTCACCTTTATCTCAATTTGGAAAATGCCTTGCAGTGGACAACTGCAGTCTTTGATCATCTCGAGGGATTGCCCTTTCTCTGTCTTGACAATGTACATGCCATTGCCGGAAACGCTTACTGGGAAGAAGCCTTATTCGACTTTATTAATCGTGTCGTTGAACGACAATCCACCGTGTTACTGATGACGTCACGGTTAGGTGCAACACATCCATCCTTTAAATTGGCCGATTTGCGCTCCAGGCTTTCCTGGGGACTCACCTATCAGCTTCAGGCGTTAAACGATGATCTCAGAGCGCGAGTGCTTGCTGCCCGGGCAAGTGAACGGGGGCTCAAGTTTTCTTCTCAAGCCATTCAGTTTCTGCTTCATCATTGCGAACGGGACCTGCCTACCTTGCTGGCTATTCTTGAGCGGCTTGACGCCCGCTCACTGCAAGAACAAAAAAAAGTCTCAGTACGCATGGTGAAGCGGGAACTTGGCCTTGATTAGGCCTTATTTTTCTGCGTTGTTGTCTCCGTCAAAAAACGCTTTCTCTTCTTTCATCTCTTCTTTTAGTTTTTTTAATCCGAGGCCTAATTCCCGGCCACGGAGACGGGCAAACCCTGTACATCCTGTAAACATGGCAGCAGCCAGAATAAGCTCAACTATGGCGTAAGATCGTTCTTGCGGAATGGCGTACAAAACGGTAAATCCATGGATCACATAAAATAATACGACAAAATTTGCCCAGGCGTGGGTATAGGGCTTGCCTGCAACAATGCCCCGTAAAGGCAACAATAAGGGCAACAAATAAAACAGCGTTAAAAAAATCGTTGAATAAACGCGTTCTGTGACAAGCGTAAACTGCCATACCGTAACCCACAACAGGAGCATCACATGTGAAATGAGGGCCAGATAGCGGAGCTTTTTGGTGGTGCCAGACATGGGGGTCATTCAGATTGTCCTGCAAGTTTTTTCGCCAGAGCTGCAAGGCGTACGCCTTGCGCATTGGCCAGCGTTATTTCATCGTCGGTAAGCCGCGCGTCGTTATTTTTTGCAACGTGTGTAGCACCATAAGGACTACCGCCGGATTTGGTGTCGTGAAGGGCCGGTTCACTGTAAGGAATGCCACACATAACCATGCCGTGGTGAAGTAAGGGTAGCATCATACTGATTAAGGTTGATTCCTGACCGCCGTGCAAGCTTGAACTGGAAGTGAATACACAGGCGGGTTTGTCTATAAGCGCTCCTTTTAACCAACTACTGCTGGTGCTGTCCAAGAAGTGTTTTAATGGCGCTGCCATGTTGCCAAAACGAGTAGGACTGCCCAATGCCAGTGCAGCGCAGGAAACTAAATCTTCTTCGCTGACGTACGGGGCCCCAGATTGTGGTACGGCAGATTGCGTTGACAGATAGTCCGGGATGGATGGCACAGTGCGAATACGCGCTTCTAGGCCTTGTTGCTCTACACCTCTGGCCATGGCCTGAGCCAGTTTCTTGGTACTTCCGTGCCGGGAATAGTACAGAATAAGTACATTCTGCATCAGAGAATACCCAATACATTTTCGGGCGGGCGGCCAATCGCAGCTTTATTGTTGTTAATTACTACCGGGCGTTCCATGAGTTTCGGCGTGTCTGCCATGGCAGCAAACAACTGCTCATCCGTTAACGTTTCGTGGTTGTCCTTCAGGGTTTTGAACTCAGGCTCTTTTGTACGCATCATTTCAATGGGTGACACCTGACCAAGTTTTCTTGCCAAGTCTTTAAGCTCTATTACCGATAGTGGATTCTTTAAGTATTCAATAACAACAGGCTCTATTCCCCGGTCGTGCAACAACGCGAGGGTTTGGCGACTTTTTGAGCATCGCGGGTTGTGAAGCATGATCACTTGTTTCATTATGATAATATTCCTTATTGGATTACGGCAGTAATTCTAACAAGGTTAGCAATCAAATCTACAAGCAGAGAATGAAAAAACATGAAAACACAGCAGTCCGCACTTGTGTTGGTATTTGCAGGGCTATGCGCCCTCGGGATTGGTCTATGGGCAAGCCCTGGATGGCAAAGCGACGCTATGACGCTCAGTGGTGAAAACGTGGCCTGGAGACATGGGGATAAAAGCTGGAAAGTTATTAACTTCTTTGCACCTTGGTGTTCACCTTGCCTGAGGGAAATACCGGCGCTAAATATACTGCATCAGCATCGGCTTTCCGGTGTGAAAATTTATGGCGTTAGCTACGACCCTGCCAATCGCCAACAATTACAAACACTGGTTGATGAGCTAGATATTCAGTACCCGGTTATCCTGGTGGACGACAAGACGGTATTTCCGATGTCGACGCCACCTTACTTGCCGGCCACGTTTATTATCTCACCGGATGGGGAGGTTGTGCACAGCCTGTTTGGTGAACAAGATGCAGAGTCGCTTAAAGCGTTGCTGGAAAAAGCGGCTGGCACGTCGGCAATATTATAGTCGCTTGAGTCTTTCCACATCGTCTCTGAATTGTTTTATCCGTGCGCGAATTCGCTGTTTATCCAAGTGATTGTCGCCACTGAAGTTGTAGGCGAATTGGAGTTCATCGATAGCCCGTTCGTAGGCGCCGTTTAAGGCCATGACTTCCGCTTTGCTTTGGTGCATTCCCTTGTAGTTTTTACTCTGTTTGTAAGCTTCGCTTAACAACTGATGGGCAATTTCATAGTCGGGATGCACGAGGAGAAAATCTTTTAAAACCGCAATGGCCTCGAGGTATAACCCGCCCTGAATCATGGCATTAGCCTGATTTAGCGCTAATACCTGGTTCCTTGGAGTTCTTGCTAAATGCGGTCTCAGACGTTCAACTGCATCTTCTGCGTTGCCCATAGCCAGGGAAATGTCTGTTACCACGTCGAGGTAAAACAAATTTTCCGGATCGCCCTGCAATAACGTGTCCATGACAGCTTTGGCCTCACTGACATTTTCATTGCGCAAATAGGACAGCGCCAGCCCGTACAGTGCAGCCTCTCGTATCACGTAATCCCTTTTTTCAACGGCGTCTTTGTAATAGTCCAAGCTGTATTTTTTATCTAGCGTGTAGCGTGCCATTACACGGGCTTTTGCCAGTTGAAATGACAAGCTAGGGGCTAGGCGGACAGGTGGGAAATCTCCCGCCCGGTTGCGTGCATCAGCTATTCTGTTTTCCGTTAGCGGGTGAGACAATAATCGCGCCGGAGGGCGGGACACCATCCGGTACTGTTCCGCTAAGGTTGAAAAAAATGTTGCAGCGCCGTTAGGGTCAAAGCCCGAACGAGCAAGCATGGCAATGCCGATGCGGTCTGCTTCCTGCTCGTTACTGCGGGTGTAATCAATTTGCATTTGTGCAGACGTTGCCTGACCGGCTGAAATGGCAGCCATACCGGCTTGAGGGTCTGCCATCGCCAGTAGTACTCCCCCGAGCATGGTGGCCAAAGCTATGGGCGCTGCACGTTGCTGTGCCTGCATTCGTCTGGCAAGGTGCCTTTGGGTTACGTGGGCTATTTCGTGAGCGAGAACCGATGCCAGTTCACTTTCATTTTTTGCATTGTGAATGAGGCCGGTATGGACACCTATATGGCCGCCGAAGAATGCAAATGCGTTTATAGCTTTGTTGTTAACCCAAAAAAATTCAAAGGGAAATTTACTGTTTTCTGCCTCAATGACTAAACGGTTGCCTAAATCCTGGAGATATTCATCTAAAACGGGATCGCCTATAATAGGGGCCTGCCCCCGCATCTGTCGCATAACGGCATCGCCTATCAACATTTCTTTGTCGAGGGGAAGGGCATCTGAGGCCACAACACCAATTTCTGGCAGGGCATTTTTGTCGGTATAAGACGCGTCCTGTGCGACAGCGGCTAAGCTGCACGCCATCATGAGTAATCCGCACTTTAACCCTTTTCTCGCTTTGTCTCTCATTGGACCTTTTCTGTGAGTACTACGTGATCTATGACATGTAGAGTAGATAACACCCTGCTAAGTTTCATTTTTTCCATCGCGATATTTCAGCATTGTGCCGCAACCGCTCGGTGAATACCACCTGGAATCATGCATAATACCCCATACACTACACATGATGTGTCATCGTTAATTTGCTGGTTGGACAGCGCATGCGGGATTCAGTTGCCAATCACGGGTAACTTCCCCTATGATGCGGATCCTTCTTGTTCACGCAGAGCATAGATATGAGTTTATTCAGCGTATTCGGCCGCTGGTACCGCCGAAAATTTTCCGACCCTGATGCAGCTATGCTGCTCATATTGCTCCTGCTTACAGCCGCTGTTCTTGTGTTTTGGGGCGGCTTGATCATGCCGGTATTGGTTGCGGCCGTTATTGCTTATTTGCTTGATTGGCCGGTGAATCGCCTTGTCAATGTCGGTATAAGCCGAACCCTTTCTTGCAGTGTGGTGATGCTGCTATTCGTCGCACTTACCATTATGCTGGTTATTGGGCTATTGCCAACTGTCAGTCGTCAAAGTGTGAATCTAATTCAGGAAACGCCGCTTATCTGGCAAAATGCCCAAGCATGGTTTCTTCGCCTGCCGGAAAAATATCCCGATTACATTCAGGTTTATCAAATCACAAATTTGATGGAAAGTATCAATGAACACCTTGTTGATGTCGGGCAGCAATTACTCACTGCGTCGGTGAGTTCCATTGGTAATCTTGCAGCTGTATTGGTGTATATGATCCTAGTGCCTTTGATGGTGTTCTTTATGCTTAAAGACAAATTATTCTTTTTAGATAGTATTTCTTCTTTACTGCCAAAAGAACGTCGCCTGATTACACAGGTTGGGCATGAAATGAATACCCAAATTGCCAATTACATTCGCGGTAAAGTAATTGAAATTATCATCGTAGGGACAGTGTCTTGTATTGCTTTTGTACTTATGGACTTGCGATATGCCATTTTGCTGGGCATTCTGGTGGGCTTGTCTGTACTGATCCCTTATATCGGGGCTGCGGTGGTGACTATTCCGGTTGCAGTGGTCGCATTATTTCAGTGGGGGGTGACGCCTGATTTTTGGTATTTAATGATAGCGTATGCCATTATTCAGGCGCTGGATGGCAACTTACTCGTTCCTCTGCTTTTCAGTGAGGCTGTCAGTCTTCACCCGCTGTACATTATTATTGCAGTGCTTTTTTTCGGCGGGTTGTGGGGTTTCTGGGGAGTGTTTTTCGCCATTCCGCTGGCAACCTTGGTTAAGGCTGTAATAACAGCGTGGTCGGACGGTACTGACGAGGGGACTGTGAGTACCGTGGACTAGTTTGCGGTGCCGCGAAAAAGCCCGTAGGCGGGCTTTCGCGGGTTATGCGTTGTCAAGATAAGCTAAGACCACTTGATGGTGTTCTTTTGTTTTGAATTTGTCGAAGGCTTTTTCGATGACGCCGTGTTCATTGATGAGAAAACTGATCCGGTGTATGCCGTCGTATTCCCGCCCCATGAACTTTTTCAAGCCCCACACACCAAAAGCGTCAGCGACAGCGTGGTCTTCATCAGACAAGAGCGTAAAATTCAATTGCTCTTTTTCAATAAATTTAGGCAACCGTTTCACCGGATCCGGGCTAATACCCAACACCTCGACATTATGTGCCTTCAGGGCGCTCTGGCTGTCGCGCAAGTTTTGCGCCTGTACTGTACAACCTGGCGTCATGGCTTTAGGATAGAAATACACCAGTACTTTCTTGCCGGTAAATTGAGCAAGGCTTACGCTGTTGCTGTCTTGGTCGGGCAGTGTAAACGTTGGGGCAACTTCGCCTGCAGTTAAGGTTTTCATATATCTCCTTTGTATTTATCAACCACAGCGCCGGTGAGGTTTAGCGACGCGTAGAGGGTGTCCAGTTCGTGTTTTAATTGTTCAAAGTCAATGTCGTCGGGTACGCTGACAACGAATTTACACCGCACAGTTGTCTGATTTTTGCATTTATCTACATCTGTACTTTGTCGAAAGGCATTAATTGAAACATGGCGATCAGCAAAAAAGCCTGTCACTGTTCTCAATAGTCCAGGGCTATCTTCACCACTAAATGATACATCGTATAGATGACTGAGGTTTTGCTTTTCGTGGTGGCTGGTTCGTTTGAGTACCGATAATAGTCCGAGATGCTGACATAGCGTGGGCAGTGTTAGTTCAGCGCGGGTTACAGCCTGGTGTGTGCCCTCTATTATCATCGTTAAGGAAAACTCTTTGCCGTATATGGCTTGGCGGCTGTCCAGTATGTTGCATTGCGATTCAGAGACTGCACCGGCAATTTCGCTGAGAATACCACTTTTGTCGGTACCCAGTATGGTTACGATCAGTTGATGATTCATGACTTCTCGTTTTTAATAATTTTCTAAAGAATGGTAGCACAGAGTTTTTTTACCTTGCTAGTGTATGTTCGACAAAGTAAATAATCTTAAAAAGGCAGCAAAGCGGCTTGTTTTTGACAGTTTACCTCATTAACATGTGCGCTCACAAAAGCGGGAGAGATTATGTTTAAAGGCAGTTACGTCGCACTTGTTACGCCAATGAATGAAGCTGGCGAGATAGATTATTCTGCATTGCAGAAGTTGGTTCAGTTTCACGTTGAGCAGGGTACGCATGGAATTGTGTCAGTTGGCACAACGGGCGAATCAGCGACTTTGCCGTTCGAAGAACATATCGAAGTGGTCAAACGCACGGTAGAGTACGCCGAGGGAAAAATTCCTGTTATTGCGGGCAGCGGTGCCAATGCAACTGATGAAGCCATTTTTCTCAGTGAGCAAATGGCAGGCTTGGGTATAAACGGCTTTTTGAGTGTGGTGCCGTATTACAACAAACCGCAACAACGTGGAATGGTAAAACATTTCGAGGCGGTTGCCGATGCCACGGATTTACCTGTGCTGCTGTACAATGTACCTGGCCGTACGGTTGCCGATCTGCTGCCTGAGACCGTCGCTGAATTGGCGTCTCATAGAAATATAGTTGGATTGAAAGATGCAACAGGTGATTTAGCACGCTTAAAAGCAACACAAACGCTGGTGCCAGATGATTTTGTTCTGCTCAGTGGTGACGATGGCAGCAGTGCTGAGTTTTTATGTGCTGGCGGCCACGGAGTGATTTCCGTAACTGCCAATGTAGTGCCCCGGGCAATTTCAGATATGTGCAATGCGGCTCATGCCGGTGACTATGAAGAATGTCGCAAGATTAACGCCTCTATTGCAGACCTCCACGATGGTATGTTTATTGAGCCTAATCCGGTAATGCCCAAATGGGCATTGTACAAAATGGGGCTCATGCAAAGTGCTGAATTACGTTTGCCAATGGTTTTACCGGAACTTACGAGCCAAAAACAACTCGAAGAACTATTAAAAAAATACGCATTGATTTCTGGTTATTAAGGATCCCCAATGAAAAACACTCTGGCTTTGGTTAGTGGTCTGACAATGTTGGCCCTGACAGGTTGTTCAAGCCAACAAGATTACCAAACAGCATCAGGCAGTTATGATTATCTCGAGGCGTCTCAAAGAGCGTCGGTGAAAATTCCGGAAGACTTGGACGCACCTGAGTTTTCTTCGCAGTACGATTTACCCACGTTGGGGAAGAATGCTGATGAGTCTTTGGTTGGTAAGTCTTTGACTATTCAATCACCAGCATTGGTGTTGCCTTTGGTGAGTGGTTCTCATGTAGAAGAGGGCACGCAAAGCGCGACAATTTGGTTTGATCAAGTTGATGACAGTCAACCTCTGTCCGTTGCCATTTGGAACACCTTGTTGAGTTTTTTGGAAGAGAATAACATTGGCGTTGAATCCTTTGACAAGGAAAAAGGGCAGCTTATTACTAACTGGGTAGTGGAAGAAGAAACAGAGGAATCAGTTTGGTATCAATGGACTGAAGCCCAGTCAAAAGAAATTGCCAAACGTTTCGTTTTCGATATGTCGGTTAAGCCTCATGGAAGAACTGCATCTCTTAGCGCTACACTACAGGACTACAAATCGTCAACCAGTGACGGTGAAATACAGAAATTGGCAAATCTCAATGACCTTGCTGAACGTCGTGAGGAAGTCAATATACTCAACGAAGTTATTTCCCATTACGAGTATCAAATTCAGCTTGATCAAAGCAAGCGCATTGCTGAAATTCGCAAAGGCTTGAAACTTGACCTTGGCTTCGACAGCGAGGGCGCCGCTGCTTATGTGGTGAATGCCCAGTATGATATAGCCTGGCCTCGTTTGCTTTTAGTGTTGCGTAAAATGGGCTTTGACGTAAAAGACCTGGATAAATCTACCGGGTTACTCTTTGTCAGCTACAATGGCGATGACACTGGTTGGTGGAGTAATCTTTTCAGTAGCGGTCAAAGCATACTGGAGAAGGGGGATTACCGTCTTAAAGTTACAGCGTCAGGCGAGAACCAATCAACCATAACGTTTATGAATGACGAGAGCGAACCTTTTGAGCCCAATCAGGTGGCCGATATGTACGACCAATTTGCTCGGGTTATGTCTGAAGACGATCTGGATATTTAAACACTCTTGAGAGAAACAATGGAAAAGCGCGAAGAACTCTATCGTGGTAAAGCTAAAACGGTCTTCTTAACCGATGACAGTGACAAGCTCATTCTGGAATTCAGAAATGATACTTCCGCCTTTGATGGCGAGAAAATTGAACAGTTAGAACGCAAAGGAGAGGTTAATAACAAGTTTAACCACTTCATCATGAATAAACTGGAAGCTGCGGGGATTGCCACTCAGGTGGAATCCTTGTTGTCTGACAATGATTCACTGGTTAAGAAACTCGATATGATCCCGGTTGAATGTGTTGTTCGCAATGTGGCCGCAGGTTCTCTAGTGCGTCGTTTAGGTGTTGAAGAAGGCCTTAATCTTGAGCCCCCCTTGTTTGAATTTTTTCTCAAGAATGACGCACTGCACGATCCTATGGTGAACGACTACCATATCGTTTCATTCGGTTGGGCGACGGAAGCTCAGATCGCAGAAATGAAGCGTTTAACATTTGCTGTTAACGATGTACTCAAAGCGCTATTTGACAAAGGCGGTATGATTCTGGTTGATTATAAACTCGAATTTGGATTAGACCGCAACGGTAATATTGTTCTCGGCGATGAGTTTACGCCGGATGGTTGCCGCTTGTGGGATAAGGAAACCCGCAAAAAAATGGATAAAGACCGTTTCCGCCAAGGGCTGGGTTCTGTGGTTGAAACCTATATTGAGGTTGCCGCTCGCCTCGGCCTTAATTTGTGATTTTTCGGCGTCAGTTTGTAGCCTGTCTATTAACTGACGCTATTCCTCCTTCCCTAAGTGCATTTCTGCCATTATTGTCAGTACACATCTGTTTTTCGTCGGTTTAACGCCACATAACGGTGATATTGGTATACCATCGAAAGTCGTATAAAAAGCACAGACTCAGACGTTTTATGAAATCAACCCTATTATATATTGCGGCGGCCATGGTCGCGTTTGCTGCAAATTCACTGTTGTGTCGTATGGCGCTGAGCGAAACAAATATTGATCCGGCCAGTTTCACGTTTATACGTCTGTTAAGTGGCGCTATTACCTTGTCACTATTGTTATTACTCAACAAGACTAGCAGCTTGCGCGGCGGCAGTTGGTGGGGGGCGCTTGCGTTGTTTATTTACGCAGCGGGTTTTTCGTTTGCCTATGTAAACATAAGCACAGGTACAGGAGCGTTGCTGTTATTTGGGGCCGTACAGGTTTCCATGATCGCATGGGGATTTTTCAAGGGAGAGGCTTTCTCTTGGATACAAAGCTGTGGGTTTGTGTTGGCCGTGCTTGGGCTGGTTATTCTATTGTCGCCAGGCCTGACATCACCGCCTTTCGTTGCCTCGGGTTTAATGGTGATTGCCGGTGTGGCGTGGGGGGTCTATTCACTGATGGGCAGAGGCGCGTCTTCTGCTTTGTTGATGACAGGAGGGAACTTTGTCAAAGCCACCCCTTTGGCGGCGGTGTTGTTGTTTACTATGGCGCCCGTTATGAATGTTGATACCATGGGTTTTCTATTGGCTGTTCTTTCAGGTGCGCTGGCATCGGGACTGGGCTATGCATTATGGTATCAGGTGTTGCCCCAAATTAAGGCCACCAATGCAGCAACCATACAATTGAGTGTACCTGTCATTGCCACTTTAATGGGCTGGATATTTCTCGGTGAAGCCATTAATTTGCGGATCATACTTGCCAGTGTAGCCATACTGGGTGGAATCGTTCTGGTCATTCAAAGTAAAAAAAATACTTAGCTGCAACGGAAACGAGGGCATTGTACGCAACCAGGACAGGGTTTTATTGTGGAATATCAATTTTTATGGGGCCGTTGGGTTTACAGCAGCAAGGCAGGATTTCGTTGTCATCAATGAAGGCGAGGGGGTCTGATGTGTAAATTACAGAGCCAGAAAGCAGTGTTGTTCTGCAAGCGCCACAAAAGCCGTCGCGACAATGGTAATGGCAGGCAATCCCTGCTGCTTCTAGCGATTCCAACAGCGTTTTATCAGCGAGCCCATGAATAGTTTGCAGATTGACGATATCAATCTGCAATGATTTATCTGCTTTGTCCATGTACAGCTATGAAAGCTTATAGCTCAAAATCGGCGAAATCGTCTTCACTAACCGACGAGTCGATTTGACCTACCAAGTAAGAGCTTATTTCAGATTCCTGTGGTGCAACCTGCACATTGTCAGAGTTGAGATAGTTGTTCATCCAGGGCAGGGGATTACTCTTCACATCAAAGGGGGCGTCAAAACCAATTGCTGTCATTCTTTGATTAGCTATGTATTCAACGTACTGGCATAAAATTTCTTTGTTCATGCCGATCATTGAGCCACTTTTAAACAGGTAGTCTGCCCATTCTTTCTCTTGTTCTACTGCACTGACGAAAATTTGGCGCGCGTCCTCTTTACACTCTTCAGCAATTTCTGCCATTTCGGGATCGTCTTTGCCTTTTGTCCACAAATTTAAAATGTGTTGGGTTGAAGACAAGTGCAGGTTTTCGTCTCGAGCTATCAAACGAATGATTTTCGCATTACCTTCCATTAGTTCTCGTTCAGCAAATGCAAATGTACAGGCGAAAGATACGTAAAAGCGAATGGCTTCCAGCGCGTTTACTGAATTCATGCACAGAAACATTTTCTTCTTGAGTACACGCATGGACACTTCGTACGTATTGCCGTCTACAGTATGAATGCCTTCACCCTGCGTTTGCCACAGTTGGGTGTGGAAAATTAGATCGTCATAATATTTGGAAATGTCTGCTGCGCGGCGTTTTATTTGATCGTTAACCACGATGTCCTCAAAGATACTGCTCGGATCTGAGAACAGATTGCGCAGAATATGTGTATAAGAACGGGAATGGATGGTTTCAAAGAAAGACCAGGTTTCGATCCAAGTTTCCAATTCAGGCAGGGAAACAATAGGTAAAAACGCAATGTTGGGGCTGCGACCCTGAACTGAATCCAGCAGTGTTTGATATTTTAAATTGGAAATAAAAATGTGTTGCTCAGGCTCAGTCAATTTCTGAAAATCAACGCGATCCCGAGTGACATCAACTTCTTCCGGGCGCCAGAAAAAGCTGATTTGTTTCTCAATGAGCTTCTCAAAAATACTGTGTTTTTGCTGGTCGTAACGGGCAACATTAACCGGGTTGCCAAAAAACATGGGCTCTACCAGGGGATTTACGCTTTGTTGATTGAAGGTTGTGTATTTCATCACTGCTATCACTCGATACAAAATTAAAACGGAGGTACGCAAGAGGGCGCTGTTGCGCCCAGCATATCAATGGCTATATTTTGCAAGCACCGCCCGCACAGTCGTCGTCTTCCTCAATAACAGCCGTTTGTGCCTGAGGTTGCGATTGTGTTTGCTTTACTTCCATGGAGCTGGAATCCGTATTCCCGTCCCGGGTGTTGTGATAATACAGCGTTTTTACCCCCAATTTGTAAGCTGTCAACAAATCCTTGAGCAAGAGTTTCATTGGAACCTTGCCATTTTCGTATTTGTTAGGATCGTAGCTGGTATTTGCCGAAATAGTCTGGTCGACAAATTTCTGCATAATCCCCACCAACTGTAAGTAACCGTCATTGGAGGGGATGTCCCACAGCAATTCATATTGGTCTTTTAATGTTTCGTATTCCGGTACAACCTGTTTGAGCACGCCATCCTTACTGGATTTTATACTGATGTGGCCCCTTGGTGGTTCGATGCCGTTCGTGGCATTAGAGATTTGTGAGGACGTCTCAGACGGCATCAATGCAGACAGTGTAGAATTGCGCAAGCCGTGGGTCTTAATTTCTTCGCGGAGCGTTTCCCAGTCGAGGTGTAGAGGCTCATCACAAATCTTGTCCAAATCTTTTTTGTAGGTATCAATAGGCAATATGCCTTTGGCATACGTGGTTTCGTTGAACTTAGGGCACGCGCCTTTTTCCTTGGCCAGATTCACAGATGCTTTTAACAAATTGTACTGCATGGCTTCAAAAGTTCTGTGGATAAGCCCATTAGCACTAAAGTCTGAGTATTTTACGCCATTTTTGGCCAGATAATAGGCAAAATTAATCACACCAATACCCAATGTACGTCGATTCATCGTGGCGTGGTAAGCCGCTGGTACGGGATAATCCTGATAATCAAGGAGACTGTCTAAAGCTCTTACCGCAAGGTCTGACAACTCTTCGAGCTCGTCAAGTGACTTAATTGCGCCCAAGTTAAATGCAGACAGCGTACACAAAGCAATCTCGCCATTTTCGTCGTTGACATGTTCCAATGGTTTAGTGGGCAAGGCGATTTCCAGACAGAGATTACTCTGACGCACAGGAGCAACTGCCGGATCAAAGGGGCTGTGTGTGTTGCAGTGATCGACATTTTGCAGATAAATACGCCCAGTGGATGCGCGCTCCTGCATAAACAGACTAAACAATTCCATGGCTTTAATGCGTTTCTTGCGAATTGTCTCGTCTTGTTCGTACTTCACGTACAACTGTTCAAATTTGTCTTGGTCGGCAAAGAAAGCGTCATAAAGACCTGGCACATCAGAGGGACTGAACAAAGTGATGTAGTCATCTTTCATCATTCGTTGGTACATGAGTTTATTAAACTGTACACCATAGTCGAGATGACGAACCCGGTTTTCCTCAACACCTCGGTTGTTTTTTAGTACTAGCAGTGACTCTACCTCCATGTGCCACAGAGGGTAGAACAAGGTCGCTGCACCACCGCGAACACCACCTTGAGAACAGCTTTTTACTGCTGTCTGGAAATACTTGTAAAAAGGAATACAGCCGGTATGGAAGGCTTCACCGCCACGTATCGGGCTGCCCAACGCACGAATGCGACCGGCATTTACACCTATTCCCGCGCGCTGGCTAACATATTTGACAATGGCGCTGGCAGTGGCATTGATGGAATCAAGGCTGTCACCCGTTTCAATTAATACGCACGAACTAAACTGACGAGTAGGGGTGCGTACTCCTGCCATGATGGGCGTAGGTAACGACAATTTAAACGTGGAGGCCGCATCATAGAATCGACGGATATATTGCAGACGGGTTTCTTTGGGATAATCACCGAATAGACATGCTGCAACCAGGACGTACAAAAATTGCGCACTTTCGTAAATGTCACCGGTAACCCGGTTTTGTACCAGATATTTGCCTTCTAACTGTTTTACCGCTGCATAACTGAATGTCATATCGCGCCAGTGATCAATAAAATCGTCCATGGCATCAAACTCTGCTTGGCTGTAATCTGCCAGCAAATGCTCGTCGTACTTACCCATTTCAACCATTTTCTTTACATGATCGAACAGTTTAGGAGGCTCAAACTGACCGTATGCTTTCTTCCGCAGATGGAAAATAGCCAAACGGGCTGCCAGGTATTGATAGTCAGGCGCATCGGTAGAAATTAAATCTGCGGCAGACTTAATCAGTGTCTCGTGGATTTCTCCGGTTTTAATACCATCGTAGAATTGTATCTGAGCTTTGATTTCAACCTGGGATACAGAAACGTTATTTAATCCTTCTGCTGCCCATGTAATCACTTTGTGGATCTTATCTAACTCAATGGCTTCTTTTTCGCCATTGCGCTTGGTGACATACAAGTTGTTATTCATTAGTACTGGCCGTTAGTTTGTTAGCGCATGAAAATTGGGCTGGCACCCGTTTCATCGTTATTTTGAAATAATAAGATGGCTGCGAAAGCCTGTCCTGCGGTATATCGTTTGTTGACTGCTTGAGATCCCGTAAATTTACACTGCATTTTTTTGTGAAATACTCGCCGGATAAGACACAAGATAATGAGGTTTATGCGCTTTTGCAACCCAATATCTGGTGGTTAAAGCAGCGATCAAATTCGCAGATAATATTAGTTAGTAGTGACTCACCTAGAAGGTGCTTAAACGTATTCATTCGGGCAAATGCAACTGTTATTTGATATTTTTAGCTGCGATTAAAAGATTTTAATCGCGATTTTCGAACTGATTACAAATACGACATATGGTGCTCTAAAAATATGCAGGCACTATATGTAGTGTTACTCGTTAGGTCGTTGACTATGAACAATATAATTTACATCGATATTTTTATCAGACAAATAAAACTGGCGACTTAAGGGATCCATATGAAGTCCGGTTGCATGCCGAATCAAGAGTCCTGCTTCATCAGTCATAGCCATTAACTCTGACGGTTTTATAAAGCGCTCATGTTGATGCGTACCCTTTGGTACTAGTTTCAACAGATATTCGGCGCCCACAATTCCCATTAGCCAGGATTTTACGTTGCGATTCAGTGTCGAGAAAAAAATATGTCCACCGGGTTTTACTAGCGCAGCACATGCTTTGATGATGGACGCTGGTTCGGGCACGTGTTCTAACATTTCCATGCAAGTAACAACGTCGAACTCTGCGGCCTGACTGACAGCCAGAGTTTCTGCCGACACACATTGATAGTCTACTGGAATTTGTGACTCCAAACCGTGAAGTTTAGCAACTTCCAAAGAGGCTTCCGCCAAATCGATACCGGTAACGTCTGCACCTAGTTTCGCCATAGATTCCGCAAGGATGCCTCCACCGCAGCCTACATCCAGTACGCGTTTTCCGAATAGGCCTCCGCAATGCTGAGCGATGAAATCGAGGCGCAGGGGATTGATAAGGTGGAGGGGTTTAAATTCGCCTTCTGCATCCCACCACCGCGAGGCGAGTTCGCTGAATTTTGCTATTTCCTGTTGGTCAACATTGGTCATCATGACTTTCTCATATCAACTGCGTAATGGTGTAAAGATACATGATCGCACACCTAAAAGGCACGTTAATCCTGTCTCTGATGATTCAATTGAGCGAAAAGTAAGCTGTTGGAACACGGCCCCGGAATTGCGATGATTAAGCGCTACATAAATTCTCTTTGCAATGGTACACTCAAGGATTAATTAGCCACCCCATAATAAACAGGCTGACCGTAGCTTTTGTTCGTTCACGGCAAAGGTTTAGCAAAAGTCTGAATAGATTAAAAAAGGGATATTGCAGTTTATGAGTGATAACGCTAAAGAAATTCTTCCCGTCAATATAGAGGAAGAGTTAAAAAACTCTTACCTTGATTATGCGATGAGCGTTATTGTCGGGCGAGCGTTGCCCGACGTAAGAGATGGTCTTAAGCCCGTTCACCGTCGCGTCTTGTTTGCGATGAATGAGCTCAAAAACGACTTCAACAAACCTTATAAAAAATCAGCCCGTGTCGTTGGTGATGTCATAGGTAAATATCACCCTCATGGTGACAGCGCGGTATACGATACCATTGTGCGTATGGCACAGCCTTTTTCTCTCCGATATATGCTGGTAGACGGGCAGGGTAACTTTGGTTCTGTAGATGGAGACTCTGCAGCAGCCATGCGTTATACAGAAGTAAGAATGGCCAAAATCGCCCATGAATTATTGGCCGATTTGGAAAAAGAAACCGTTGATTTTGTGCCCAACTATGATGGTACTGAACACATTCCCGATGTACTTCCAACTAAGGTACCGAACCTGTTAGTCAATGGTTCTTCCGGTATTGCAGTAGGTATGGCGACGAACATACCACCTCACAATCTCACCGAAGTTATCAATGGTTGTGTGGCGTTAATTGAAGATCCTTCGATGCCTATTGAAGGGTTGATGGAATATATACCTGGGCCCGATTTTCCCACTGCTGCTATGATCAGCGGTCGCAAGGGAATTGATGACGCCTACCGCACTGGACGCGGTAAAATTTACCTCCGTGCTAAGGCTGATATCGAAACCGATAGCAACGGTAAGGAAACCATTGTTGTCAACGAAATCCCTTACCAGGTAAACAAAGCCCGACTCATTGAAAAAATTGCAGAGCTGGTTAAAGAGAAACGCATTGAGGGTATCTCTGCACTGCGGGATGAATCTGACAAAGACGGAATGCGCATCGTTATTGAAGTGAAGCGCAATGAATCTGCAGAAGTATTGCTAAACCATTTGTATGCCAATACACAACTCCAAACGGTATTTGGCATCAATATGGTTGCCCTGGATAACGGCCAGCCCAAGGTATTTAACCTCAAGGAAATGCTGGAAGCATTCATCCTGCACCGCCGTGAAGTCGTTACGCGAAGAACTGTATTTGAACTGCGCAAAGCCCGGGATCGCGCTCATATCCTTGAAGGCCTGGCTATCGCGCTGACCAACATCGATCCTATTATTGAGTTGATTAAAGCCTCGCCAAGCCCGGCAGAAGCCAAGAAGGCCTTGGTATCTCAGGGGTGGAATTTAGGTGATGTGGCTGATATGTTGGAGCGTGCAGGGGATGATGCCGCGCGTCCAGACTGGCTGACACCAGAGTTCGGTATTCGCGAAGGCAAGTATTTCCTTACTGAGCAACAGGCTCAGGCCATACTCGACTTACGTTTACACAAACTCACGGGTCTTGAGCACGAAAAGATCCTCGACGAATACAAAGAATTACTCGCGCAGATTGCCGAGTTATTGCATATCCTGCGCAGTCCAGAACGTTTGATGGAAGTTATTCGCGAAGAGCTTGAAAAAGTGCGGGACGAGTTTGGCGATACAAGGCGGACAGAAATTACCGCTGCCAGCCATGATATCGATATAGAGGACCTCATCGAGCAGGAAGACGTGGTTGTCACGCTTTCTCGTGAAGGCTATGTAAAATATCAAAAACTTACTGAGTACGAGGCGCAGCGTCGTGGCGGTAAAGGCAAGTCTGCGACCAAGATGAAAGATGAAGATTTCATCGAACGTCTATTGGTAGCAAATACACACGATCACATTCTTTGTTTCTCTACCCGTGGCCGTTTGTACTGGCTTAAAGTGTATCAATTGCCGTTTGCCAGCCGCAACGCTCGTGGTAAACCCATCGTGAATATTCTTCCTTTGGAAGATAACGAACGTATCACTGCAATATTACCCATCAAAGAGTTTGAAGAAGGCAAATTCGTGCTCATGGCTACCGCTAACGGTACTGTGAAGAAAACCGATTTGAGTCTGTATTCGCGACCTCGGTCAAGCGGTATTATCGCCGTGAATTTGAACGAAGGTGATGAATTGATAGGTGTAGCCATCACTCATGGTGATGACGATATTATGCTATTTTCTGACGAAGGTAAGGTAGTACGCTTCAATGAAAAGCTCCGCGATGCAGAAACCGGCGAAGTGAAACGGGATCCCGAAACGGGAGAAGAACTACAAGCCTTACGCCCTATGGGAAGAACCGCGACTGGTGTCCGGGGTATAAAGCTCCAGGATGGGCAACGGGTGGTATCACTTATTGTACCTAGGGGCGATGGAGCCATTCTTACTGCTACAGAGAACGGTTTTGGCAAGCGTACGCCGTTGGAAGAATATCCTGCCAAGAGCAGGGCTACCCAGGGCGTGGTGTCTATTAAGGTATCTGAACGCAACGGCAAAGTGGTTGGTGCGGTGCAGGTAGATCCAATGGATGAAATCATGCTCATCAGTGACCAGGGCACACTAGTTAGAACCCGCGTTGATGAAGTCTCGATGGTCGGACGAAATACACAGGGTGTCCGTTTGATCCGTACCGGTGACGACGAACATGTTGTGGGTTTACAACGCATTGAAGAAATCATCGACGATGGGTTTGAACAAGACGGCGAAGAAAGCGACGAAAGCGGAGAAAATACCGCAAACGCCCCTGTAAACGAGGGCGCCGCAGACGCTGATAACAATAAGCCAACGACAGAAGAATAGGCGGGAGTGACCTCATGGCTTGAGGTTATTTTCATTCTTTTTGAACAAGCGGCTCATGCCGCTTGTTGTGTTTGCAGGTGTTGAAATTACTACTATGAATAACGTGTTTAATTTTAGTGCAGGGCCGGCGATGTTACCTGCTGAAGTCATGTCACAGGCGCAGGCTGAATTTATTGATTGGCAGGGATCAGGTTGTTCCGTAATGGAGGTTAGCCACCGCGGTAAAGCCTTCATTGAAGTAGCCGCTGCTGCCGAGCAGGATCTCAGGGATCTTCTGGCCATACCGGACAATTATAAGGTATTGTTTTCACACGGTGGGGGCCGGGGACAGTTTGCTGCCGTACCCTTAAATATTTCTAAATCTTCGGACACCTCGTTGCACATTGTGTCGGGATCCTGGTCCAAAGGCGCTGTTACCGAGGCATCAAAGTATAACCAAGCAAAGGTTGTTGCCGAGGTTTCTCAGAAAGACGGGCTTAACTATATGGCGCCTCCCTCACTTGAAAATATTGATGCTTCGGCCGCATACTTACACTTTTGCCCAAACGAAACGGTGGATGGTATTGCGTATAACTGGTTGCCGGAAAGTGGTGAAGTGCCTCTGGTGTCGGATATGTCTTCTTGCATATTGTCCGCGCCCCTTGATGTGAGCAAACACGGCATTATTTACGCCGGTGCGCAAAAAAATATCGGCCCCTCAGGGTTATCGGTTGTCATAGTCAGAGACGATTTGATCGGCAAGGCCCGTCGTGAAACGCCCTCAATTTTCGACTACGACTTAATGGCTAAAAACGATTCCATGTACAATACGCCACCAACCTTTTCCTGGTATTTAGCAGGTTTGGTATTTAAATGGCTGAAAGCGCAAGGTGGTTTGGCTGCAATGGAAAGCCGAAATAAGGAAAAAGCCGCTATATTATATGCCGCTATTGACAGTAGTGACTTCTACAGTAATCCGGTTCATCCCGACAATCGCTCTATCATGAATGTTCCTTTCCTTTTAGCTGAAGAAAGCCTCAATGCTGTTTTTCTCGAAAAAGCGGAATCAGCTGGTTTGCGAGCACTTAAAGGTCATCGTTCAGTAGGCGGCATGCGAGCGAGTATCTACAATGCTATGCCTAAAGCGGGCGTATTGACACTGGTAGAATTTATGCAACATTTTGAAAAGCAATACGGGTGATAGTGTGGAGCAGTTAACATTACAACCTATTCGCCGTATAGACGGCGAAGTAAACGTACCTGGTTCTAAAAGTCTCTCAAACCGGGCACTGTTATTGGCGGCACTGGCAAACGGCACAACGCGCCTGACAAATTTGCTGGACAGTGAGGATATACATCATATGCTGGTAGCGCTGGAAAAACTTGGCGTTAAATATACCCTTAGTCGTTGTAAAACACAGTGTGATGTAAAAGGGGTGGGCGGAAAGTTTTCACTGCCAGAGCAATTGTCGTTATTTTTGGGAAACGCTGGAACCGCTATGCGTCCGCTCTGTGCAGTGTTGGCAGCCAGTGATGTAGACGTTGTGCTTACTGGTGAACCGCGAATGGAAGAGCGCCCCATCGGCGATTTAGCCGATGCATTAAACGAAGCTGGCGCAAGTATCACTTATTTGAAAAATCCCGGCTATCCTCCGTTGCACATCATGGGAAGAGCCTTGAAAGGCGGAGAAGTATTCGTCGACGGCAGTGTTTCCAGCCAGTTTCTTACTGCACTGTTAATGGCTGCTCCCTTGTTCACCTCTGATACAACTATCAAAATAAAAGGTGATTTGGTATCAAAACCCTATATTGATATTACTTTGGACACCATGAAAAAGTTTGGTGTTCATGTCACCAATAACGGTTACAGCAGTTTTGAAGTGAGTGGAAATCAAGTATACCAAGCCCCGGGGACATTTTTAGTTGAGGGCGATGCGTCTTCAGCATCGTATTTCCTCGCTGCAGCAGCTATTAAAGGCGGTCGGGTTAAAGTTACTGGTATAGGTAGAAAGAGTATACAGGGTGATATTCGTTTTGCCGATGTGCTTGAAACTATGGGGGCCGGTGTTGAGTGGTTTGACGATGCTATTGTCGTTACAGGAGCTCCACTCAAAGGTATTGATATGGACATGAACCATATTCCGGATGCTGCCATGACCATTGCAACAACGGCGCTGTTTGCCGAAGGCCCTACATCAATCAGAAATATTTATAACTGGCGGGTCAAAGAAACTGACAGGCTTCACGCCATGGCCACTGAATTGAAAAAGGTGGGAGCCACCGTGGAGGAAGGTCGTGATTATATTACCGTTTGGCCTGCCGCGAAGTTAACCCACACTGCCATTGATACCTATAACGATCACCGCGTTGCCATGTGTTTTTCTTTGGTGGCATTAAGTGACACGCCAGTGACGATTAACGACCCGGGTTGTACAGCGAAAACATTTCCTGATTACTTCGAGCGTTTTTCTTCAATTTGTCATTAATTCGCCATTATCGGTTTGGAAAATACGTCGAAAATAGGCGAAAAACCGTGCCGACAATACTTTTGTCGGCATTGCTTCTATTGAGAAGGCGCGTATAATTGCGCGCGATTTATTAACCTTTTTTTAAAGTGGAGCCGGTATGCAACTTATCCCTGTCGTCACGGTTGACGGACCTAGCGGAGCAGGCAAAGGAACTTTAAGTAGCTTACTCGCAGAGAGACTTGGCTGGCATTTTCTAGACAGTGGTGCAATTTACCGCGTGCTAGCGGTGGCAACTTTACACCACGATCTTCCTGTGGATGATGAAGGGTGTGTGGTGCCTTTAGCCACCGGTCTTGATGTAAGTTTTGAAACTGACGGTGAAAGTACACGTATTATCCTTGAAGGCGAAGACGTCACTGATGATATCAGAACTGAGCAGGTTGGAGCCGTAGCCTCACAAATTGCTGCGTTACCAAGGGTAAGAGAAGCACTGCTTAGACGCCAGCGTGCATTTCAGATGTCTCCCGGCTTAGTGGCCGACGGAAGGGATATGGGAACTGTGGTGTTTCCCGACGCTGGCGTAAAGTTGTTTTTAACTGCCAGTGCAGAAGCCCGGGCAAAGCGCAGATATGCTCAGTTGAAAGACAAGGGCATGGATGTTAATATTGCGCGCCTTTTAACCGATATCAAAGCGAGAGACGAGCGGGATACTACTCGTGCTGTGGCGCCATTGGTACCGGCAGAAGATGCGATTGTGATTGATTCTACACACTTGGATATAAACCAAGTGTTTGATAAAGCGATGGAAATTGTAAAGACCAAAATGGCTTAGTGCCATTGCATGACTCTTGTTTTCCATTTTGTTTGTCGACACAGGATGTGTTGATTTTTGCTAGTAACCCCACGTTATCCGGAGTGAAATGTGGTTGTCAACTTTAAATTAACTGAACTTATGACTGAAAATTTTGCACAACTTTTTGAAGAAAGCCTCCAGGAATTAGAAACACGCCCTGGTTCCATTGTTAAAGGTACCGTTGTTTCTATCGACAAAGACATCGTTCTTGTTGATGCAGGCCTGAAATCAGAAAGTGCTATACCAGCTGACCAATTTAAAAACGCTGAAGGCGAGTTAGAAATCGCTGTTGGCGACCAGGTAGATGTTGCCCTTGATGCAGTAGAAGATGGTTTCGGCGAAACTATCCTTTCTCGCGAAAAAGCGAAGCGTCATGAAGCATGGGTTGAGCTGGAGAAAGCTTACGAAGATAAAGTCACTATTAAGGGCGTTATCAACGGTAAGGTTAAAGGCGGTTTCACTGTTGAAGTTAACAGTGTTCGCGCATTCCTGCCAGGTTCTTTGGTTGACGTACGTCCTGTACGTGATACTACTCACCTGGAAGGTAAAGAGCTTGAGTTCAAAGTAATCAAGCTGGATGCCAAGCGCAACAACGTCGTTGTGTCTCGTCGCGCAGTTATTGAAGCAGAAAGCAGTGCTGAGCGCGAATCTCTGCTGGCTAACCTGGAAGAAGGCCACGAAATCAAAGGTATCGTTAAGAACCTGACTGATTACGGTGCGTTCGTAGATCTGGGTGGTGTTGACGGTTTGTTACACATCACTGATATGGCGTGGAAACGCGTTAAGCACCCTAGTGAAATTGTTAACGTCGGTGATGAAATCAACGTTAAAGTTCTCAAGTTTGACAAAGAGAAGCAACGCGTTTCACTTGGCATGAAGCAGATGGGCAACGATCCATGGCACGATATTTCGGGCCGTTACCCAGAAGGTACTAAGATCACAGGTCAGGTGACTAATCTGACAGACTACGGCTGCTTTGTTGAAATCGAAGATGGCGTAGAGGGTCTCGTACACGTTTCTGAAATGGATTGGACGAACAAGAACATCCACCCATCGAAAGTGGTTAGCTTAGGCGATACTGTAGAAGTGATGGTTCTGGAAATTGACGAAGAACGTCGTCGTATTTCTCTGGGTCTGAAGCAGTGTATTGCTAACCCGTGGGAAACGTTTGCTGAGTCGCACGAAAAAGGTGACAAAGTATCTGGTAAGATCAAGTCAATCACTGACTTCGGTATCTTCATCGGTCTTGACGGCGGTATCGATGGACTGGTTCACTTGTCTGATATCAGCTGGAACAAAACTGGCGAAGATGCGGTTCGTGACTACAAGAAAGGCGACGAAATCTCTGCGGTTGTACTGCAAGTTGACCCAGAGCGTGAGCGCATTTCTCTTGGCGTTAAACAAATCGAAGAAGATCCTTTCAACAAGTATCTGACAGATAATAAGAAAGGTGCTATCGTTAACGGTACAGTTACTGCTGTTGACGCGAAAGGCGTTACTGTTGATTTGGCTGAAGAAGTGGAAGGCTACATCCGTGTTGCAGACTTGTCTCGCGACCGTGTAGAAGACGCTTCTGAAGTTGTTAGTGTTGGCGAAAGCATCGAAGCGAAATTTATGGGCGTTGACCGTAAAAACCGCACCGTTAACTTGTCTGTAAAAGCAAAAGACCAAGCTGACGAGAAAGAAGCGATCGACAAGGTTAACCAGCAGGAAGACGCTGGCTTCGCAAATGCGATGGCAGAAGCATTTAAAGCCGCTAAAGGCGAATAATATGCTCAGGGGTGTGAACTTTCACACCCTGTCCGCAGTAGCTGTTATAACATTGTTTTACGAGAGAGGTTTTAAATGACCAAGTCGGAACTAATCGAACGGCTCGCGGACCAAGCGCGACATATCCCGGCGAAAGATTTGGAGCTGGCGATAAAAGAAATCCTCGAACAGATGGCGCAAACCCTTCAAAAAGGTGAGCGTATTGAAATTCGTGGGTTTGGTAGCTTTTCTTTACACTACCGGGCACCTCGTGTTGGGCGAAATCCCAAGACTGGTGATACTGTGAAGTTGGACGGTAAGTATGTTCCACACTTCAAACCGGGCAAAGAGTTAAGAGAACGGGTAGACAGCGCTGTTAGTTGAAAAAAACCGCACATTGTGCGGTTTTTTTGTGCCTTTTTATTGTATTTCCCTGCAAAGCCAATATCCTTGCCATGCATCCGCTAGATTATTGCCGCTGAAATGTCAAATTAAACGGATTATTTGTTGACCAAGTATAATTAACGGTTATATTAGAGATTCGTTAAATAAAAATTATTACAGCTGAATATGTCAGCATCTAACGAAGAACAAATAATAAAACAATATCAGCCGCTAGTGCGTGCTCTTATTCCTTACGAACAAGAAAACCGATTATTAGAAGGTCTGAATAAGTTCACGGGGCGAGTGCCTAGTCACGTCAGAAAAATAATAAAAGACGAGGTCATTCGTCTTACGTGTTTAACTGATGCACCCGCAGATAACTCAGCATTTGCCCAGTTCCCGGTTTTTAAGTTCTCTCATTTTGGCGTTGAAATGCGCCTTGATAAGGTTGGCGCCACTATCCTACAGAAAGAATCTGAGCTTTACAGCGATCGATACACTGTGGGTGTATTTGAGAGTATTACCAGTTCGGCGTTTTATCAGGAACACATTCGCAAAGAAAACCACAAAAAAATTGTCGATGCCTTTACGGTTGAAACACAATCTCTCGACGATATTCATTTTGGTGATGATATTGCAATTAGCCCAAATTTTCCCGTATCTTGCCCCGAGTTTGAAAAAGGAAAAAATTGTAGTGTGTCCTCATTGGGCTACAAAAAAATGGCCTTGGAAAGTAAACGTCCACCCAAAGTAAGCACACGGGATATATTTCAGTTTCAGTTTCCGGAAGTACCGGGCTTACCTAAGGGCATGGCTATAAACTACGTAGTTTCATCAATAAAATTCAACAAGCAAACGGAAAAGTACGAGACACATTTTAAAATACATCCTTCAACTCAGCCCAAAATAAGGCAGATCCTTAGCAAATATGTCGATATGGCTGCCTATCAGCAACCATTACAACGAGAATTAGAAGCGGAAAGGGCAATGCAAGATCTCGAAAGAGACAGGGTGTTGGAACACAGCCCATGGGTGCCGGTTTTTTTGCAAAAAGACAACGACGGATTTAAGCCTGCATCAATCCTGTTTACTAAATTGAATCAGGCCCATAGTGGCGGACTTCCTGTTATACAAACGGCTATGCGAGTGCAGATGTTTCCCCGACTCATCAGAGAACTGTGTCAGTACAAAGAAGCTTTTGTAATAACCGGTGTATTGGAAACGAAAAAAAAATCTATTCCAATCAATGCCACCTTGCGGGAAATTGAGTCACTGGATTTATTGTCGCCTCTTATTCACTTGTTGAATAAAAACGAAAGCTTGCAATGTGTCCAATGCCGTTTAGAACCCGTGCGGCAAGATGATAAAACCAAAGCATTTGCCATTCATGATTTAATTAAACAAGATTACCCCCAACTCGATGCATATTCCCATATCATATATTGCAAGAATGTCTCTGAAACGATGCAGGGGTTAGTACTCACAGAAAAAAGACTGATACCGGATATACCCGAGAACCTGATAGACGATCTAAAGGATTATTCCTTGAGTATCATCATGGAAGACGAATTAGATCGACGAGCAGAAGCGCGGTATTTACTGGATAAAGAAGGATCAGTGAAAACCGGTTTGTTAAGTTCAGTAGCGGTGAAAATTCTGGATGTATCTGCGCAAGGTATGAGACTGATTTATTTAGATAAACCTGAAAAGGTTGGCAGTGAAATACGGGTGACAGTGCCGGAGCTCAAAGTCAAAAATCAGAAATACAAGGTGGTGAATTACCACGCTGCTTCTGGTGAGGCAAGATTGTGTTTGACGTCACAGCGGGAAACTATTGCAGCGGGAATTACTCAGTTTGTGCAAAAGCACTACGCCATTTTTAAGCACCGCGATCTGTCGCTCATTCAACGTAATACACATAGGTTTGTCTGGGAGTTGGCCATGCGGCATCATCCTTCAGCCAGTATACTGTGCACCACTAATCGATATCTATTGAACCGTCTTAAAACCGTATATCAGTCGGTAAATTGTGATGATTTGTATCCATTTTCTCAAATTCAAAACGTCGTACCTATGCACGGTTTTTTTGCTGACAGGGATGCTCAGAAACCAAAGTCAAAAATGCTTACCGACATGCTCAGAGGTAGTATTACAACCACTGATGTCGTTCACTGTGTGCGTAAATCGGACAAAAAATTGGTTTTTGTGCCAGAACAAGAGTATTTGTTTAGTACCACCCGAAAAGTCGTCCAGAAGTATATCGATGACGAGCAGGTCGAGTTATGCGTAACCAAAATAGAGGTAGGTCGTTGCTTATCTGCTACAACCTCCATGACAAAGAAGCGACTAGCACAGTTATCTCGTATTGATAAAGCTATGTACGACAAGTTTAATGTTATGCAGTCTTCTTATACTCACGTAATTTATTTGACCAGCGAATCAGTTTTACAAACCGCAATAATGAAAGCAGCGCTGCGCCCGGTTAAACAAAGAACAACGTCTGATTTAAAAGCGCAAGGGTAGGCTACTCCGCTGTGGGTCAAGTCTAATAGCGAATGATTTTTTACGAATGTGGTGTTATGTTTGCGTCAATTTGCTATCCTGACCAATAGTTAAAAGATCTAGGGTTTTTGCTTTGAAGGGCATAGTTACACTTCTATTGGTCATCGCTTTGCTGGCGCTGGCATTCGCAATTGGTTCGCAAAATGAATCGGTAGTTACGGTCAATTACCTCATTGCACAGGCAGATTTACGATTATCAACGCTTATCGCCATTGCAGTTAGTATTGGTATAATTGTAGGGTTGCTCATAATGCTGGTGAGTTGGCTTGGTTTGCGTATGCAATTGATAGCCGCACGAAGTCGTATCAAAAAGCTCACAAAAGAATAACCTATGCTTGAATTGCTGTTTCTCTTATTGCCCGTTGCGGCTGGTTACGGTTGGATTATGGGCAGAAACAGTGTGCGCCAAGCCCAGCGTAAGCAATCTAGTATTTTATCCCGTCACTATTACAAAGGGCTTAATTTTTTGCTGTCGGATCAACCCGACAAGGCCGTTGATACTCTCATTAAAATGATCAACCTGAATAACGACACAGTTGAAACCCACATTGCAATGGGAAATTTTTTTCGTCATCGGGGAGAAATTGATCGGGCTATCAAAGTACATCAAAACCTGGTGTCTCGGGAAGAGATCCAAGGTACGCAACAAGAAACCGCACTAAAGGAATTAGGCCGTGATTATATGCAAGCGGGTTTTTTGGAGCGAGCGGAAAACGCTTATCTTCAATTGCTGAACAGCGACAAGTATTATTTGGTAGCTCAACAGCAATTATTTAGTATTTATCAAACAACCAAAGAGTGGAATCGGGCTATTGAACTTGCCGAGCGCATGGTGGATTGTCACGGTGATTCCGATGATGTCAGTGAGCGCTTGGCTCACTTCTATTGCGAACAAGCTGATATAGAAATAAAAGCTGACAGAAGCGGTGAGGCCTTAATCCTTTTGCAAAAAGCCGTTAATGCCGATGAACATGCGGTAAGGCCTTGGTTAATGCTCGGGCATATTGCACTAAAACAACAGCGCTATGACGATGCGATTGGTTATTTTGTCCAGGTAGCAGAACATGACTTGAATTGGTTCAGTGAAGCTGTTCCGAGTCTGGAAGTGATCGCTGAGAAAACGGGTGACTGGACGCGCTTTGAAGAGGCCTTGTCTTCCCACTGGCAGGATTGTGCCACATCGTATTTAGCGATGGTTGATATAAAAATAGCACAAGGAAGAACTCAGGAAGCGAGTGATTATCTGTTAGAGCAAATTCGCAAGCGCCCGACGATGAAAGGATTTAAAACCCTTATGGGGTTGTATATCGATCAGATTGAAGACGAAGTGTCTGCAAATAGCTTAAGATTACTCAAAGCACTGGTGGAAGACCAAATTAAACAGCGACCAAAATACCGCTGTGTAAGCTGTGGCTTCTCAGGCCGCAAGCTTTACTGGTTGTGCCCGTCGTGCAAGAAGTGGAATGTAGTTAAACCCATTAAAGGTCTCGACGGAGAATAAATTTTCATGCAAGACCCCAAAGTTATTGTCGCCCTGGATTACGCCGATGCAGATGTTGCCCTGGCGTTTGTAGAAAGTCTTGATCCCACTGTTTGCCGGTTAAAGGTTGGCAAAGAGATGTTTACCTTGTTCGGTCCAGACTTAGTTAAACAACTTGTTAGTAAGGGGTTTGACGTTTTTCTCGATCTCAAATTTCACGATATTCCCAATACGGTGGCAAAAGCTTGTAAGGCCGCGGCTGAACTTGGTGTGTGGATGGTAAACGTTCACGCCTCTGGCGGTCTTGAAATGATGAAGGCTGCGAAACAGGCAATATTAGCAAGCCGTAACCCTGATACTAAACTCATTGCTGTTACGGTACTCACGAGTATGGATCAGGAACAATTGGCCGGGGTAGTTCCCTCAGTCACACCCGCTGAGCACGTTGAGAGACTTGCTGCTCTGACACACGCAGCGGGACTGGATGGCGTGGTATGCTCAGCCCAAGAGGCAGTTTTGCTAAGAAAACACTATGGCAGAGATTTCTTACTTGTTACGCCGGGTATTAGGCCAGAGGGCAGTGATAAGGGAGATCAAAAACGCGTAATGACTCCACAAAGCGCCGTGGAAGCAGGGGTGAACTATTTGGTAATGGGTAGACCTATCACTCAGGCCGAGGATCCCTTAGCGGTGTTAAAACATATAAACGAATTGTTAGTGTAAAAAAAGCCCCGAAAAGGGGCTTTTTTGTACGTTTTAGCTTTATTATCGAAGTGCTTCTTCCGCAGGTGTGTAAGTCAGCCCAAGCTTTTCGCCCAGAGCATCAACTACCGCTTTATAAGTAACTTTACCCTGGTGAACATTTAATCCATTCAGTAAGTGCTTGTCTTCCAACATTGCTTGTTTTGGCCCTTTGTTTGCTAGGGCAAGGCCAAACGGTAAAGTGGCATTATTTAATGCCATAGTAGAGGTTCTCGCCACGCCACCTGGCATGTTGGCCACACAGTAGTGCACAACGTCATCAACAATATAGACAGGGTCTTGGTGGGTAGTGGCTTTAGATGTTGCAAAACAGCCGCCTTGGTCAATGGCTACGTCAACTACTACCGAACCAGGTTTCATCGCTTTGATATGGTCTTCGTTAATGAGTTTAGGTGCTGTCGCACCCGGGATCAACACAGCCCCAACCACTAAATCGGCATTTGATGAATAGTGCTCGATGGCGTCTACAGTTGAATAAACAGTTTTAACCTGACCGTTGAAAACGTCGTCCAACTGCCGTAAACGGGGTAATGAACGGTCTAAAATGGTAACATCTGCACCTAAGCCTAATGCCATTTTAGCCGCGTTAATACCAACTACGCCACCACCTACAACCAGCACTTTACCTGGAGCAACACCAGGAACACCCCCTAATAGTGTGCCGCTGCCGCCATGTGCTTTTTCCAAATAATGGGCACCTGCCTGCACAGACATTCTGCCAGCCACTTCACTCATTGGCGCTAACAATGGCAACCCACCGCGATCATCAGTAACCGTTTCATACGCAATACAGGTTGCGCCGGATTCGACAAGTAATTCAGTTTGTACCGGATCCGGGGCTAGGTGGAGATATGTATACAGGGTTTGACCCTGGCGCAACATTTTGCACTCATTCGGTTGCGGTTCTTTTACTTTTACTATCATTTCTGCTTCGGCGAAGACTTGTTTCGCCGTGGAAACAATGGTTGCACCGGCTGCTTCATAACGCTCATCCGTGAACCCAATAGCGGCCCCTGCCTGAGTTTCTACAATTACACTGTGACCATGGGTAACAAACTCTTTAACTGCAGCAGGCGTTAAGCCAACACGATATTCATGATTTTTTATTTCTTTAGGTACACCGACCAGCATTTGCTTTCTCGCTTATGACAGGGTTAACAATTGGGCAGAAGTATACGTGATAAAAAAAAGTAGTATTGACTGAAGTTTTAATTTTAGCGGTATAATATACTTATATTTTCCCTATATGAAAAATTTAATATGCTGGTTAAAACGCCTAAACACCTTGATAGAATAGACAGAAATATTCTCAATGCGCTGCAGAAAAACGGTCGCATTTCCAATGTAGATCTGGCAAAACAAGTGGGTCTTAGCGCTAGTCCATGTCTTGAGCGCGTCAAACGACTGGAGTCCCAAGGTTATATTCAGGGCTATCATGCCATGCTCGAACCCGAAAAACTCGGCGCAGCCATGTTAGTGTTCGTGGAAATCACATTGACTAAAACGTCAGTGGATATTTTTGCAGAATTTTCTGCTGCAGTGCAAGAACACGAAGATATTCAGGAGTGTCATTTAGTATCCGGTGATTTTGACTTCCTACTCAAAGCCCGCGTGGCAGATATGTCTAGTTATCGAAAGTTACTTGGCGACACACTTTTGCGGTTGCCTGGAGTCAGTGAGTCACGAACATATGTCGTTATGGAAGAGGTGAAGAGTACCACTGCATTGAGAATCAATGTAAAGTAATACGTAGCGCAGGCATTGCAGTTTTAACAATGAGTTTGTGTTAGTCTGTTTACTGCAAAATGCGATTGTGTAAATGTGAGCAATTTGCGAACAAGTAATTGAGATATAATAATAATGTTTTTAGTTAGCACCCTGTTTTTTCCGTGTATTAGGGATAGCAGCACAGACAGGTGTCAGGTGATTTAGGGTTTATGGCGCGTTTAACTGGTGTACAGCGAATGCTAGAGGCATGCATGATTATTGCCTGTGTATTTGCGTTTTTTATTCTTTTGGCTTTGGCTTCTTTTCATCCTGGTGATCCGGGGTGGAGTCAGGCGGGCTTACAACTTGATGTTCACAACTGGGTCGGGGCAACAGGCGCTTGGGTTGCAGACTTACTGCTGTTCAGTTTCGGTTGGTTAGCGTATTTGCTGCCTTTCTGTTTCGCTTTTCTCGGCTGGTTTCTATTCCAACATGTTAAAGACCTTGATGAATTTGATTACCTAACGATAGGCCTTCGTATCATAGGAGGCCTGCTCATTGCACTGGGCATTACCGGAATAGCCAGTATCAATTTTAATGATCTGTTTAATTTCTCTGCTGGCGGTTTTGTTGGTGATGTGATTAGTTCTGCACTCATTCCTTATTTTAATAAAGCGGGTACTATCTTACTGTTGCTTTGCTTTTTCTGTACCGGGTTTACGTTACTCACAGGGATAAGTTGGCTGGATATTATTGATACCCTGGGAAGTGCAACTATCTGGCTCAGCAAAAAAACAGTGAAGTTGCCTCAGCAATTAATTGGGATGGAGATGCCAAAGTTGGCCTTGTCTTCGCCCGATAAGTCAACAGGGGAGGGGAAGACCTCTTCGCTGGATGTAACCTCCTTACGCGCCGAACCGCCAGCTGAGCAAAGTGTCAATGAAACTCTCCGTACTTCAGAGCGAAACGAACCGAGTTTTGGTATACCCGAGGAAGTATTTTCTGCCGAGGATGAACCACCATTCATTGTTGACGACCACAAAATTTCGGTAAATGGAGCTGCAGCTTCTTCTAATGAATCACCGAAAGCAGAGTCATCGCGCTTTTCTTTTGGTCAGATAAAAGACAAATTTACTAGTAAAATAGCGGCGGATAGCAACGCTGCGTCCACTGGAGACGAGAGCCTGCCATCAGACGGTTATCAGGATGAAGGGACAAGTGTAATCAGTGATCAGAAAGTTACAGCGACAACTTCTACAAAGAAAGTTAAACCAACCACACTTGCAGAAGCTGTTGCCGCCAAAGAAGAAGAAAAAGCTGAATTGGCAGCGTTAGGGCCAATGCCCTCTTTTGACTTGCTCGAGCGTCCTGACCGCAAGGAAAACCCCATTACCCCTGAAGAAATGGACATGGTATCCAGGTTAGTAGAAGACAAGCTCGCAGACTTTAATATTGAGGCAAATGTGGTGGGTGTTTATCCGGGGCCGGTGATAACCCGCTTTGAACTCGATCTCGCCCCTGGAGTGAAAGTCAGTAAGATTACCGGACTGTCAAAAGATCTGGCCCGGGCAATGTCTGCTATTTCAGTGCGAGTTGTGGAAGTAATACCCGGGAAGTCCGTCATTGGTTTGGAACTGCCAAACAAAAAACGCGAAATGGTAAGGCTTAGCGAGGTTATAGCCTGTGATGCCTTCCAGAGTAATAAATCGCCATTGACCATGGTGCTTGGTGCAGACATCAGCGGAAAACCCGTTGTGGTTGATTTGGCCAAAATGCCTCACCTGCTGGTTGCCGGTACCACCGGAGCAGGGAAATCGGTGGGCGTAAACGTCATGATCTTGAGCTTGCTCTATAAATCGACGCCAGAAGATGTGCGCATGATTATGATCGACCCCAAAATGCTGGAACTGTCTGTCTATGAAGGCATTCCGCACTTGCTAGCTGAAGTGGTTACCGACATGAAAGAAGCGGCCAATGCGCTGCGCTGGTGCGTTGGGGAGATGGAGCGCAGGTATAAGCTGATGTCTGCGCTGGGGGTACGAAACCTGAAAGGCTACAACGCCAAAGTGAATCAGGCTATTGAAGACGGAGAGCCAATTAAAGATCCGCTTTGGCGCACGGAAGACAACATGGAACAGGAGGCGCCAGAACTCAGTAAATTGCCTGCGATTGTTGTTGTTGTAGACGAATTTGCCGACATGATGATGATTGTAGGTAAGAAAGTAGAAGAGCTCATTGCCCGTATTGCACAGAAGGCGAGGGCAGCGGGAATTCATCTGGTACTGGCTACTCAACGACCTTCAGTTGATGTTATCACGGGTTTGATTAAAGCCAATATTCCCACTCGTATAGCCTTTCAGGTTTCCAGCAAAATTGATTCCAGAACCATTTTGGATCAACAAGGGGCAGAGGCTTTATTGGGTATGGGCGATATGTTGTATCTGCCGCCTGGAAGCCCCGTTCCAACTCGGGTACACGGCGCATTTGTGGATGACCATGAAGTTCACGCCGTGGTGAACGACTGGAAAAAGCGAGGTAAACCGGATTATATTGATGAAATTTTAAACGGCGAAGCGTCGGCTGAAGTATTGCTACCCGGAGAACAAGCGGAAAATTCAGACGAAGAATACGATGCGTTCTTTGACGAGGCAGTGGCATTTGTTACCGAAACCCGAAGGGCCAGTGTTTCTTCAGTGCAGCGTAAATTCAGAATTGGTTACAATCGGGCGGCAAGGCTTGTAGAACAAATGGAGGCAAACGGTGTCGTATCATCACCAGGGCACAATGGGAACAGAGAGGTTCTAGCGCCTCCTGCCCCGAAGGAGTAGAAGATGAAACCGTGGATTAAAACCTTATTTTTGATGATTACAGGCTCAGTATTTGCGCTGTCTGTTCACGCTAGTGTAACACCCAAGGAAATGCTAAAGCGTCACCTTAGTGAACTACATTATTTTAGCGCATCTTTTTCCCAAGTTGTTTCTGACGGTAACGATGAATTAGTTCACGAGGCTAAAGGTGTCCTGTATTTGGCCAGGCCTGACAAACTGAGATGGGAAACGCGGTTTCCCGATGAAAGTCTGCTTATTGCAGATGGCGATTCGGTGTGGAATATTGACCCATTTGTAGAACAGGTTACCATTTTAGATCAGGAAGCGGCGATAAAAGATAATCCTTTTATGTTGCTCATTTCGACAGATGACACGGTTTGGGAAAAGTTCACTGTCAGTGCAGACAATCAGCACCCTGAACGTTATACCGTGACGCCGAATTCAGTAGAAGGTCAAGTTAGAGCCCTTGTGTTTTCTTTTACAGAGGGGACGTTGCAAAGCCTGAGTGTTCGGGATGCCCAGGACCAGACCAGTTTGCTGTCATTTTCAGATATCAATACAAAAACACCTCCCCAACAAAGCCTTTTTCAAGCCCGGGTAAGTGATACCTACGTTGTTGATGACCAGCGATGAGAGGGTTGTTCCAAGATGATTTCGCGCCGCTAGCGGCCAGAATGCGGCCTACATCGATTGATCAATATGCTGGCCAGCAACATTTGTTGGGACCGGGAAAGCCATTGAGAAAAATGCTCGAAGCAGGTCAGTGCCATTCTATGGTGTTGTGGGGCCCACCGGGCACAGGTAAAACTACCTTGGCAGGCATGATAGCGGCGTACACCCAAGCCAAAGTTGTACGCCTTTCTGCGGTAACTGCCGGGGTGAAAGACGTTCGAACGGCTATGGAACAAGCAGAAATTGATGCCAAACACGGGCAGAAAACCTTGCTGTTTATCGATGAAGTTCATCGTTTTAACAAAGGTCAGCAAGATGCTTTTCTCCCTTTCGTTGAGGCGGGCACCGTGACATTTATTGGCGCAACCACTGAAAACCCATCTTTTGAACTTAACAATGCATTGTTGTCTCGTGTTCGTGTGTATGTGTTAAAGGCGTTAGATAAATCTGCGTTAGTAGCGTTGATGAACCGGGCTTTACATGACAAGGATAAGGGGCTCGGCGACAAAGGGCTAAGCGTTGATGACGATGCTAAAGCGGCGCTAGTTGGTTTAAGCTGTGGTGATGGACGGCGCTTATTGACGTATTTGGAGTTGGCCAGCGACTTTTGTGACGGACGTGTGATTTCGTTGCGAGATATCGAAGAAGCAGTGGGGGAAAAGGTTGCGGCCTATGACAAACAAGGCGATGCTTTTTACGATTTAATCTCTGCGTTTCACAAATCAGTGCGAGGTTCTGACCCGGACGCGGCCCTCTATTGGTATGCGCGTATATTACAAGGTGGTGGTGATGCCCTTTACGTAGCGCGCCGATTGTTAGCTATTGCCTCTGAAGATATAGGAAATGCCGATCCCAGAGCTATGCAACTCTGTGTCAATGCCTGGGATTGCTATCACAGGGTAGGCCCGGCGGAAGGCGAGCGGGCCATTGCCCAGGCCGCGGTATACTGTGCGCTTGCGGCGAAAAGCAATGCAGTTTACATGGCGTTTTCAGAGGCCAAAAGACTGGCTTCTTCATCACCCGATTATGGCGTGCCCGATCACTTGCGAAACGCTCCTACGGCTTTGATGAAAGACATGGGGTACGGAAAAGAATACCGCTACGCTCATAATGAGCCGGGGGCGTTTGCTGCGGGTGAAAGGTATTTACCACCTGAGTTAGCCGGAGTAAGGCTTTATAATCCCACAGATAGAGGTTTGGAAAAACAATTGAAGGCAAAGCGTGACTATCTGGATGCCTTAAACGAAAACAGTAAAAACAAAAGGTATTAGCTATGCCAACAGGTATCGTCTTGTATTGTTATTTAGCCTTGGGTGGTGCAGCAGGTGCATGTCTGCGCTATTTTGTTACTTCAAACATCGATTCTTGGTTTGGAAAAGCGCTTCCCTTTGGTACACTTACCGTCAATGTTGTAGGCTCTTTTTCCCTTGCATTACTTTACGGATTAATTGAACGACACGATTTAATGGAATCTCCTTATCGTGCGTTATTAGGCGTGGGCTTGCTGGGTGCCTTTACCACTTTTTCAACATTTTCAATTGAAACACTCACACTACTGGAGAATGGCCTTATTATGAAAGCCGTCGCCAACGTGTTATTCAATGTTTGCGCCTGTTTACTGGCAGGTTGGGCAGCCATTGTATTGATGAAAGGATAAATAGAACGGCATGTTAGATCCAAAGTTACTTCGGTCAGACATAGAAAATACAGCCAAAAAACTGGCTGAACGCGGCTTTACGTTAGACGTGGATACATTTAATTCGTTAGAAGAAAAACGCAAAGTTCTTCAAACTAAAACTCAAGATTTGCAAAACGAGCGAAATGTCCGAAGCAAGGCTATTGGTAAAGCGAAGGCTCAGGGGCAGGATATTGCGCCGCTGTTGGCTGAGGTGGGACAGTTAGGAGATGACCTCGATGCGGCCAAAGCTGAGTTGTCGGTTCTTTTGGAAGAAATTACTACCTTTACTCAATGCGTGCCTAACATCCCTCATGAGTCAGTCCCTGTGGGCGCGAATGAAGACGACAACGAAGAAATCAGCCGCTGGGGTACACCACCTTCGTTTGATTTTGAAGTCAGAGATCATGTAGATATTGCCGAGGGGTTAAACAAAGGAGCGGATTTCGAACTGGCTTCTAAACTTACCGGCAGTCGGTTTGTCGTGATGAAAGGCCAAATTGCCAAGCTACATCGAGCCCTTGCGCAATTTATGCTGGATGTTCACACCAATGAGCATGGATACCAGGAAATGTACGTGCCCTATCTGGTCAATCACGACAGTTTGTACGGTACTGGCCAGTTACCTAAATTTGGAGAAGATTTATTTCATACACAGCCAGCTACCGAAGAGGGCCAGGGGCTATCACTCATCCCTACTGCTGAAGTTCCGCTGACAAACATTGCTCGTGATGAAATCTTTGATGCCCGGGAACTGCCGTTAAAAATGACAGCGCATACCCCGTGTTTTCGCAGTGAAGCAGGTTCTTATGGCCGTGATACCCGGGGACTCATCCGTCAGCACCAGTTTGAAAAAGTTGAACTTGTACAAATTGTCAAACCTGAAGAATCCTTTGATGCTTTAGAAGCGTTAACTGCCCATGCTGAAGCCATACTTCAGAAATTAAATTTGCCGTATCGAAAAGTCCTTCTTTGCACCGGGGATATGGGGTTTGGAGCGTGTAAAACTTACGATCTTGAAGTGTGGCTACCTGCCCAAAATACCTATCGTGAAATTTCATCGTGTTCAAACATGTTTGATTTCCAGGCCAGAAGAATGCAGGCGCGTTATCGCAACCCCGAAACAAATAAGCCAGAATTATTACACACGCTGAATGGCTCAGGCCTTGCAGTAGGAAGAACCTTAGTTGCAGTGTTGGAGAATTATCAACAGGCAGATGGCAGTGTTGTGGTGCCGGAAGCGTTAGTGAGTTATATGGGTGGGGTAACGCGCATAACAGCGAACTAATTGAAGAAAGCGGAACCATGTGTTCCGCTTTTTTTATTTTTTTACAAGCATTTAGCCGGTTTTGGTAAGCCTGCAAGTTTGGTTGCCTGTTTTGCTGGCCCTTTTTTGAACAAGCGCTGCAAATATCGACTATTACCTTTATCAGGCCCGTGTTTAGTTGCCATCGCTTTGACTAAAGCACGAATGGCAGGACTGGTTTCATACTCTTCATAAAACTGTCTGACAAAGCGAATGACCTCCCAGTGAGCGTCTGTCAGTGTTATCCCTTCACTTTCGGCAAGTATAGGAACCATGTCTTCACACCATTGGGTGTGGTCGAGCAAGTAACCATTCTTATCCACGGGCACGGCTTGCCCGTTCCAAATGATTGTGTAATTATCAGTCATAAAACAACCCAATGTTGATGTTTATCGTGTAAGGTAACCCATTGCGAAATTGACAGTCGGTGTTGCTCGCAGACGCTAATCCCTCGTGCTTCAGCATCTATATCATATACCTTTACAGATAAATGCTTTAATTGAGAATACTGGTAGACCCCATCTTCTTTAAGTACTATCACATCGTTGTCGCACAATGCATTGACGTAGCGACGCTGCACTGCAGTTGCGGTGGCGCTGGTTAAGAATATAATCATTAAAATGTCACCACATGATCGCAGCTGTTAATCAGTGTTATTAAGGTATTGTGGCAACACGGTTGGGCAACAGCATTGAGCGCTTGGGGCATTAGTCCCCATTGGGGAACATCTTCAGTGATGTAATAGCATGCATGAATGTCGAACAGAGGTAGCGATTTTAAGCGTTTAGCGTGATTCCTTATGGCTGTCGTAGCAGGCGTTTGTTGGTCAATCAATTGCAATATTCCTTCGCCTTCAAATACCATGACTACGTCGTGACCGTAGTTCGTCGCACTGAGGGCGAAATCCAATCCATCGGAAGCGCTACTAGTGGAATAGGGCGGTTTCGTCATTCGAATAAGGAGAGTAGACATTAAAACTGCACCAGTTTGTCGCTGTCGTGCAGCGCTGTAAAGAACTCTGCCAACCCGGTCTGTTCAAATGGAGAGGAACACACCTGGGAGGTAACCCCTCTCTTTTCTCCCGCGGTAACACACACACGTAATGCCGCTCCGCTTTCATTGCTAATTCTGGTCCAGGCCTCGAACAGGTTAACCTCGCCGTTTGTAGGTATCATGCTCCCCATCGCGTTATATATGCCCGCCTGATAGAAAAAAACCTGGCCCAGTTCTTGTCCGGTTTCTAGCAACTGTTGGCAAAAGCGAACGGCATCAAGACTTCTGGAACTATCATAAGGTGAGGATGTCACGAGTACTGAGTATGTTGACATAAAAACAAAAACACCCCATTAACGGGGTGTTTTCTCCGCGTTCAATTTTGGATTAATCGTCGCCACCGAATGCGCCTAACAGGTGCAGGATAGACGTGAACAAGTTGTATATGTTCAGGTACAGCGAAACGGTTGCACGAATATAGTTTGTCTCGCCACCGTTAACAATGCGACTGGTATCAAACAAAATGAAGCCAGACATAATAAAAACAATTGCAGCACTAATAGCCAGTGAAACAGCAGGTACCATAAAGAAAATATTTGCGATGCCCGCAACAATGGCGACTAGCAAACCAACAATAAGGAAGCCCCCCAGGAAGGAGAAGTCTTTCTTAGTCGTTAAGGCATAACCAGACAAAGCGAAAAATACTAATGCCGTTGCCCCCAGCGCCTGCATGATCAAACCTGGACCTGCAACGCCCAAGTAATAACTGAGGGTGTAGCCTAAAGAAGCCCCCATTAACCCGGTAAAGAGAAATACCCAGTAAATACCAGAGGCCGATTCCGCTTTGCGTTGCACAACAAAAAGAGTAATAAACGCGCCGATGGTCATAACCAGAGACATCATTGGTGTGATGCCTACAGCCATAGCAACTCCGGCACAAACTGCGCTGAAAGCCAGTGTCATTGCTAGCAACATATAAGTATTACGCAACACCTTGTTTGTTTGTAATACTGATTGTTGAGATGCACCTGCATACATCGAACGTTGATCCATTGTTTCCTCCAGAAGGATAATTAAAAACCAGATAAGTCAGTTACCTTTATCTTAGGTCATTTGTATGGGTTTTAGTTCACTTTTTCAAGTGATTTCACGCGGTTTAATGCTAACATCGCCTAAGCGGTTAAAAAGGCACCCGCATAAGTGTGAAAAATAACCGCTTTGTTTAAAAGCTGCGCGGTTGAACATTTTTTTAAAATTAAGGCTTTACAGGCCCAAAAATATCATTAAGATACGCATCACTTCTCGGAGAGATGGCAGAGTCCGGCTGAATGCACCTGACTTGAAATCAGGCGAAGGGTCAAACCTTCCGGGGGTTCGAATCCCTCTCTCTCCGCCACCTTCTAAAAACCCGCCTTAATGGCGGGTTTTTTATTTTATACAACAACTTATCATTCGATTATATTCTGTATTAAATCGCTTTAATCTGATCCTCACGCAATCTGTTACGTAACACACGACGTATAAAGTGCGTTTTATAGCCACAGTAAATACCCCAATTACAATTTGTGTTAACGTAAAGAAAAAAGAGTGAACCGCAAATGGCGCGGTGCTGCAGTAGCGTTATTCAGAGGAAGCTAATGACCGTCTTACATACTCCTTCGTTACGGGATGCCGATCCCGACGCATTTCGTCAACGACTGCTCGCGTACTTCCATCAATCTTTTGATACGTATGAAAGTCTATTTTCCAACCTAGCCAGCGATGACGCGTATTACCAACGACCCGAAAAGCTGAGGCATCCGCTGATTTTCTATTTCGGGCACACTGCGACGTTCTACATCAACAAGCTCGTATTGGCGAAACTGATTGATGATAGAGTCCACCCTCATTTTGAGTCGCTATTTGCCATTGGCGTTGATGAAATGAGCTGGGATGACCTCAACGATGAAAATTACGATTGGCCAGGTGTCGACGAAGTAAGAAACTACAGGACGCAAGTAAGATCCAAGGTGTCTGATCTCATTGCCAGTATAGATTTCACCTTACCTGTAACGTGGGATAGCCCTATATGGCCGATTATCATGGGAATCGAACACGAAGGCATCCACCTCGAAACATCGTCTGTACTGATACGGCAACTGCCTTTAGCGTATGTTTCACCACGGTCGCAGTGGGCGCCTTGTCGAGAATCATGCAAGGCACCCGTAAATGAGCTAGTTAGTATTCCAGCTGGGGATATTTACGCAGGTAAATGCCACGATGATGACTTTTACGGCTGGGACAACGAATATGGTAGTCACCATGCCAGCGTAAACGCTTTTAAAGCGGCAAAATACCTGGTTAGTAATGGTGAGTTTCTGCGTTTTGTTGAGGCAGGTGGTTATAAAACGATGTCATTGTGGGAAGAAGAAGGTAGGCAATGGCTAGTATATAGTCAGGCTAGCCATCCGGTATTCTGGCGAAGAGAAGGTGAGCGTTATCTGTACCGAACCCTTACAGAGGAAATGCCACTCCCCCTTGATTGGCCTGTTGATGTAAACTATCACGAGGCCAAAGCATTTTGTAACTGGATGTCAAAAAATACCGGTCGTCCGATACGTTTGCCAACTGAAGACGAGTGGTTCAGGTTACGGGATGAGGCAAAAGTAACCGAACAGCGCTATTTCGATGGATGGCAAATCGGACTGACAGGCCCTGCTTCCTCAGTGCCAGTAAACAGATATGGGCGCAATGGCATTTATGACGTGGTAGGAAACGTCTGGCAGTGGACAGAAACACCAATTTATCCCTTCGAAGGTTTTAAAGTACACCCTTTATACGACGATTTCACCACGCCCACATTCGACAATAAACACAACTTGATAAAAGGGGGGTCGTGGATTTCAACGGGTAATGAGGCTGCGCGAACAAGTCGTTACGCTTTTCGCAGGCACTTTTTTCAGCACGCCGGTTTTCGTTACGTTGAGTCGGAGGCAACAATTAAGGTGAATGATTTCGATTATGAAAGTGATACCCAGGTATCGCAGTACAGTGAATTCCATTACGGTAATACGTATTTTGATGTGCCTAATTTTGCTGCAGCGTCTGTTGCCTATGCGATGAAATTTGCCACCGACATCCCCAAGCGCAAGGCTTTGGACCTGGGCTGCGCGGTTGGTCGAGCAAGTTTTGAACTGGCGCGGCACTTTGAACAAGTCGATGGCATTGATTTTTCAGCGCGCTTCATCAAAACCGCCTGCGCAATGCAAGGATTTGGTGAAATTCGCTATGACTTAATTGATGAAGGTGAACTCACCAGTTTTCATATTCGCAGACTGGCAGAACTTGATCTTGATGACGTAAAAGGGCGGGTACATTTTGCACAGGGCGACGCAGGTAACTTAAAGCCTCAGTATACTGGCTACGATTTAATTTTTATGAGTAACTTACTCGACAGAGTACCGGAACCTGAAAACCTGCTTCACAGTATCACCGAAAGATTAAACGTAGAGGGTTTACTTGTTGTCGGTTCACCTTTCACCTGGCTTGAAGAATACACAAGAAGAGAAAATTGGCTGGGAGGCCATAAAGAGACGAATGGCGAAACGCTGTCGTCAACCGACGCTTTGGAACGAGTACTCAAACATCGTTTTGTTCGGGTAGCTGGGCCCTGTGATATTCCTTTTGTAATTCGGGAAACCAAGCGGAAACACCAGCATTCACTATCAGAGTTTAATATATTCAAACGAGTCAAATGATGGTATTGCCAGACAGAAACAGGACGGGCTCATTAAAGTTTGATGGCGTTGTCGAGCGTTTTGGTTATACAGACAAAAGCGCTCTGCCTATGTGGTTGGCAGATATGGATTTTCCGCCTCCACCCGTGATATCGGAAACGCTCAATACGTATCTTAGTCAGTGTTTTGGTTATCAGATGGGAACGGTATCCGGAGCGGTGCGCAATTGGTACTCACGACGCGGTATAACCGTTGAAGAAGATACAATCGTTACCTGTTCTTCCGTACTGGCTGGAATTGCGGCAACTATTCAAACCCTTACCACGCCCGGTGATGCGATAGCGGTTTTTTCCCCAACTTATGGACCGCTGTTTTCTCTCGTCAAAGACTGTGATAGAACCTTAGTGTCCGTTACTATCGATGAAACTTTGACCATTCGAGATGTAGTAGCCTCAGGGCAGTTGCCTTCCCATATTAAAATGGTGCTGTTGTGCAACCCAAATAACCCCACCGGACAGTTGGTACACAGTGATGACATGTATGAACTTGCCCAGTTTTGTGAGCATCAACGCATTCCACTGGTTGTCGACGAGGTGCACAGCGAATTTATCCGCGCTGATTGCTCATTTTTCTCTGCACTTTCATTATCAGCGCACTTCAGGCGGTCTGTTGTGGTCGCTCAGTCGCCAAATAAAGCTTATAACCTCGCTCATTTGCCCGCTGCGTCCTATCTGGTGATAGCGAACCCTAAGTGGTATGGCCGCATATCGAGCAGTCTTCTGCGTCGGCATTTATGTGCTGGTGATTTAGCTTGCGTGGCATTAACCGCTGCCTACGACCGACGTAACGATAGTTGGCTCGCTGAAGTGGTGACTACCATTAATGACAACAGACAAATGGCTTTTGACACTTTGAAACATACTTCTCTTATGACCTGTTGTCCCCAATCCACTTATTTTTTGTGGTTAGATCTCAGACTGCTTTTTCCAACAACGTCCAATGTCGCAGGTGCACTTTTCAAGGCGACAGGCATAGCATCTAATGATGGCACGATGTTTGACATGCCAGGGTTCGTGCGGGTTAATCTGGCCACCAGCAGCACAATGGTGAAGACGGCACTTAGTCGTCTTGTAAACCTCATTCATTCAACTTAGTAGAATATAAGTCTCGTTTTTTTGCCATAGTTAAGACGACGGATTGGATTATCATGGGTCAGGTAATTATTTTGGAGTGACCCATGAGATATAGACGACCTTCCACAGAGCGAGGAAAAGCTGATTTTGGCTGGCTTCGATCTTTTCATACTTTTTCGTTTGGACGTTACTATGACCCTGAACATATGGGGATGTCTGTATTGCGGGTTATCAATGATGATACTGTGGCACCCGGACGTGGCTTCGATACGCACGGTCACCAGGATATGGAGATTGTGTCTTACGTTGTCGATGGGGCACTTGTGCACAAAGACAGTACCGGGAACGTACATACCATTCCAGCTGGAGATGTACAACGAATGAGTGCTGGCAAAGGCATTATGCATTCTGAATACAATGCATCCAGTACTCAAGTTGCCAAATTTTTGCAAATTTGGATCCTTCCCAGTGAAACAGGTATTGACCCGGCGTATGAGCAAAAAACCATACCGCAAACTGACGACATGACTCCCCTTGTTACGCCCTCAGGAGTAAATGGAAGTGTACGTATACATCAGGACGTGAGTATCTATCGGGTTTTACTCGATAACGGTAAACCGGTGACATTTTCGACTGGACATAGGATGGGGTACCTTCACCTTATTCATGGAACACTGCAAGACGATATGATTTCACTTAGTGGCGGTGACGGACTCGGTTTATATCAGCAAGATACACTCACACTGCGTGCGCAGGGCTCGGTGGAGGCCCTTTGGTTTGATTTACCCGTTATCTGATAGCGCTTATACTCACAGGCAATAAATCGCGGTTGTCACGTTTCACAGCGGCTGTGAAAATGTTATTATGAAGTGTGGCTTGAGGGCTACACCCATTATAATAACGACGATTTAGTGAGCGCAAACGTGATAAAAATTATCCTGGCAGACGACCATGAACTGGTCAGAACAGGGATCAAGCGTATCTTGGACGATGAAAGAGAATTTTCGGTTGTTGCCGAAGCGAAAGATGGTGAAGACGCGGTAAAATTGTGTCGCCACAATGCGCCTGACATTGTGTTAATGGATGTAAATATGCCCGGTATGGGCGGTTTGGAAGCGACCAAAAAGATAGTGCGCATGTCTGAGAATACACGTGTTATCTGTTTATCTATGCATAAAGAGCATCCTATTCCCTCGCAGGTCATGCAAATTGGCGCTTTTGGTTTTCTAACTAAAGATGCCGAACCGGAAGAAATGATTAGAGCGATCTATAAGGTTCACGCTGGACAAAAGTATTTGCCGGCAGACATTGCGCAAAATATTGCCATCAGGCGAGTGATTCCAGAGTCAGACAACCCATTTGATGTGCTTTCTACCCGGGAGTTGAATATCGCCATGCGGTTGACGAAAGGACAAAAAGTTCCTGAAATTGCCAATGAGCTTAGCATAAGCGCCAAAACTGTTAATACCTATCGTTACAGGATGTTTGAAAAGTTAGGGGTTGATACCGACGTAGAACTTACTCACCTGGCTTTGCGTCATAAACTTATCGAACCGAAAATGTTGTAAGGTTTGAATGTCTCAGTTTGATTACACGGCATTTTTGCGGAATCTGACAGCTCAACCCGGTGTCTATCGTATGTATAATGACCAGGGTGACGTTATATATGTGGGTAAAGCCAAAAATCTCAAGAAACGGGTTAGCAGCTATTTTAGAAAACACGTAGACAACGCTAAGACCCGTTCTCTTGTTGCAACTATTGCGGACATGGATGTCACAGTAGTAAACAGTGAAACTGAGGCGTTTCTTCTCGAAAATAATTTTATTAAGAAGTATAAACCCCGCTACAACGTAGTTATGCGTGACGATAAGTCTTATCCATTTATATTTCTGTCTTCCCACAACCATCCTCGACTTTCATTCCACCGCGGCCCACAGAAACAAAAGGGAGAGTACTTTGGGCCATATCCGAGTGCCTGGGCGGTTAGGGAGAGTTTGCGAACCATGCAGAAAATTTTTCCGGTTCGTCAGTGTGAAGACAGCTACTACCGGTCCAGAAGTCGCCCTTGTCTGCAATACCAGATGAAGCGTTGCAGTGCGCCTTGTGTGGAGGGATATGTTTCTGACGAGGAGTACGATGAACAGGTAGACTTAGCGCGGTTATTTCTCAATGGCAAGAATCAGCAGGTCATTGGTACCTTGGTAAAGAAAATGGAACAGGCCAGTGATGATCTCAATTTTGAAGCTGCCGCCCGGTTCCGTGACCAAATTACTGTATTGCGTAAAGTGCAAGAGCGTCAATGGGTAGCTGGTACGCAAGACGAAATGGATATTTTTGGATTTGCAGTTAGGGGAAACATGGCTTGTATCCAAGTAATGTTTATTCGCGACAGCCAGCTTCTCGGCAGTAAATCGTATTTCCCCAAGGTACCAGCGGCATCCAGCGAAGACGAGATTTTTGAGTCATTTTTCCTGCAGTTTTATCTGTCGGGTAATAAAATTATTCCCAAGCAGATTGTCATTCCCAGACCCTTGAGCGAGGAAGATAGCATTGTGGAGGTGCTAAGTGAGGAAGCTAAAAGGAAGGTTAAACTCTTCAAAGGTGCCCGAGAGGAAAAGCGGCGTTATCTAAAATTGGCGCAAACTAACGCGCAAAACGCCTTAGATGCACAGTACAGCCAACAAAAATCTGTCCATGCCCGCTATATCGATCTCGAAGACATTCTCGATCTCGAGCAACCAATATCCCGTATGGAATGTTTTGATATTAGCCATACCTCCGGACAACAGACCGTTGCATCCTGTGTGGTATTTAATCGGGATGGCCCTCTTAAAAGTGACTACCGGCGCTACAATATTGAGGGGATAACGCCGGGTGATGATTACGCAGCTATGGCGCAAGCATTGAAACGTCGGTATAAAAGTGTACAGGAAGCGAGTAAAATTCCGGACATACTGTTTATTGATGGCGGGAAGGGGCAATTGGGCCAAGCAGAATCGTTTTTTTCAGACTGGCCTGATAACACGAAACCTTTGCTTATAGGTGTCGCTAAAGGTACAACCCGAAAACCCGGTCTGGAAACCCTTATACTGGCTGATTCTCATGAGACCATCCCAATGCCGGGGCACGCGCCTGCATTACATTTAATTCAACACATTCGCGACGAGTCTCACCGGTTTGCAATTACCGGTCACCGAGCTCGAAGGCAAAAAGCCAAGACATCGTCCAGTTTGGAGGATATTCCCGGAATAGGGGCCAAGCGAAGACAGAGTTTACTCAAATTTCTTGGCGGGTTACAAGGTGTGAAAAAAGCAAGTAAAGACGACATTGCCAACGTACCTGGAATTAGCCAGGAGTTGGCAGAAATCATTTATGACCATCTGCATCTGTAACCGTGTTGTGAATGCAGGGACGTTTTATTTTAGAGACACAAAATGACAAAAAGGTGTTAAATCAAAATTTATGTGGACGGTACCCAATTTAATTACATTGTTCCGGGTTATCCTTATTCCCGTTTTTGTTGGCGTTTATTTTCTTGATTGGCGTTGGGCCAAGGAGTTGGGCGCATTCGTTTTTTGGCTGGCTGCAATTACAGACTGGTTCGATGGCTATCTTGCCAGAAAACTCAAACAGAGCACGCCTTTTGGAGCATTCCTCGACCCTGTAGCCGATAAACTCATTGTCGCTACGGCATTGATCATGATCACTCATACTTATGGCAGTCTGTGGATTACCTTACCGGCGATTGTACTGATGGTGAGAGAAATCTATATTTCCGCCCTTAGGGAGTGGATGGCGCAACGGGGTTACAGTGATTCAGTAAAAGTCAGTTTTATTGGCAAAGCCAAAACCATGGTGCAAATGCTTGCTCTCATTGGTTTGCTCAGTGGTCTTGAGACCTTCATGGGGGTCACTATTTATTGGGTTACACTTGGCCATGTGCTGTTGTACATCGCCGCAGTGCTTTCAATTTGGTCTATGTTGGTTTACACCGGCGCTGCCTGGAAGCACTTAGCAGGACCAACAAAAGGGAAAAACTGATTGTCATCTGGTCAATGTGAATAAAAATGCTGCAAACAATCACAAAAAGAGTGATTTAGGGGTAAATTGCTGCTTTTTGCTGTTGACAGTTTTATCGGTAAAGGTAGAATGCACCCCACGTTTTACGGAGTACCGAAAAACGTAAAGTTAGCGGGAATAGCTCAGTTGGTAGAGCATGTACCTCGTCACGAAGTGATTGCCAAGTTTGGCAAGGTGACGAAGAAATATGTTTATCTTCACTATTACTGCAAACAAGGCGGGAATAGCTCAGTTGGTAGAGCACGACCTTGCCAAGGTCGGGGTCGCGAGTTCGAATCTCGTTTCCCGCTCCAAATTGGCGGAATGGCAGAATGGCTATGCAGCGGATTGCAAATCCGTGGATCTCGGTTCGACTCCGGGTTCCGCCTCCATATACTGCATCACGCAGTAACAGGTACCAACCTGTACCAGTCGTAAGACAACCCAGCCCGGGTGGTGAAATTGGTAGACACAAGGGATTTAAAATCCCTCGCTGGTAACAGCGTGCCGGTTCAAGTCCGGCCCCGGGCACCATTTATCCTTTCCGGCAAAAAGCCAAATCCACTGTATTTTGTTGAAGAACACTCGTATGATAGAGATTCTACACACGATTTGTTTAGGGACGCTTCACGTTTTATGAGCCATATCCTGATCTCAGCAGAACAGTTACAAGAAAAGCTAGTAAATCAGCAGGTAGTTCTGCTTCGTGCACTTATGGCAGACCCCGTTAATGGCACAGCAGACACCGTCAGTACTGGAATTATCCCCGGGGCAGTGGATGTAGACATTGATGGCGAGGGCAGTGACCACAAGAGCGCTCATCCTCACACCATGTTGGCTCCTGAGGCATTTGCTACTATTTTGGGCAACAAAGGCGTCACTGCAGAATCAGAGATCGTTATTTACGATAATCGCGGGCAGTTTTCTGCTGCCCGGTTGTGGTGGATGCTCAAATCAGTGGGTCATTGTCATGTTCGTTTACTCGACGGTGGCTGGCCTGCTTGGAATGTCCGCTTTCCCAGTATGCCCAAGTCACAACCAAACAGCCCGAGTAAGGCGTTTTATCAGGTGGAGAATGACATTGTTCATTGGTTTGTTGGTGCCACCGATGTATTGCAAATGCTAGGCACGGATGTGCAAATAGTCGACGTAAGAAGTGCAGAGCGGTTTCATGGACGTGTCGAGGAGCCCAGAGCGGGTTTGCGCCGTGGTCATATTCCTGGTGCATATAATTTACCCTTTGCGAAGGTGTTAGAAGGTGGTTTTTTTAAGTCTCCTGACGCATTGCATGCGCTTTTCACTTCAATAGGTGTGTCGTTAGACAAACCATTGATTTTTTCCTGTGGTTCTGGAGTAACAGCCTGTATCGTTGGAGTTGCAGCCAGACTTTGCGGTGCAGACGATGTAAAGATCTATGATGGTGCTTGGTCGGAGTGGGGGGCTTCAACCACACTCCCTATTGAGGTTTGATATGGCGAATCTTCCCAGGGTTGTCATACTCACCGGTGCGGGTATCTCTGCTGAATCAGGTCTCAAGACTTTCCGTGATAGTAATGGTTTATGGGAAAATCACAAAATAGAGGATGTGGCGACGCCCGAAGCATTTGCCGGGAACCCGGATCTAGTTTATGGGTTTTACAATGACAGACGGGCACAATTGCAGCTTCCTAACGTAAAACCAAACCGCGCCCATGAAGCACTGGCATCGTTGGAAAGTGTGTTTGGTAATAATGTACTACTAGTGACTCAAAATGTGGACAATCTCCACGAACGTGCCGGTTCTAAAAACATCATTCACATGCATGGTAAACTCCTGTCTTCCCGGTGTATAAATAGTGGGCGCAGCCACACTTGGCATAGCAAATTTGATGCATCAACACCGTGTCCGTGTTGTACACCCGCGTCGGCTATGCGTCCGGATATTGTGTGGTTTGGTGAAATGCCAATGTATATGGATAACATTATATTGGCGCTGACGAAAGCGGATATATTCCTTTCCATCGGCACTTCTGGCCAGGTGTATCCCGCTGCGGGGTTTGTTCAGGTTGCAAAAGACAGTGGCGCGCGTACGGTTGAACTGAATCTGCAACCCAGCGACAAATGTGCCTTATTTGACGAATCCTATCTCGGGCGTGCATCGATGATTGTTCCCCAGTTCATCCATAGTTTGATAGATGAATACGCGTTAACTCAGCAAAATAGCTTACTTTGAATATGTTTTTACAAGAATTTCTAACCATAGCGATAGTTCATTTGGTTGCCGTTGTTAGCCCTGGTCCCGACTTTGCTGTTGTTGTTCGACACAGTGTGCATTATGGGCGAAGGATTGCAATGATCACCAGCCTAGGGATAGGAGCGGCTATTTTGCTACACGTCGCCTATTCACTGGTGGGGTTAAGTGTAATTATAAAAACTACGCCATGGTTGTACGCTACATTCAGTTATGCTGCGGCGGCATATTTGCTTTATCTGGCTTATGGTGCGCTGAAAAGCGGTCCGGCTAAGGACACAGAAAAAAAACTCGAAACTGCGAAATCACAAAATAATATTTCATTGTCCAAAGCATTTGGTATTGGATTTCTGACAAACGGGCTTAACCCCAAAGCAACGCTGTTCTTTCTTTCGCTATTTACCGCTATCATTAACGCAGACACCCCGTTTTCAATCAAGCTCGGTTACGGTGTGTATCTCGCGCTTGCCACTGCAATATGGTTTTGCTTTCTTTCCTACTTACTCAGTACTAGCAAAGTTGCCAAGCTTATCGGAGAAAAGGGCTATTGGCTCGACCGCACTATGGGGGTGTTGTTAGTGGGCCTGGCAATTAAACTTGTTGTCATGTAAACATCGTGTATCGCAAAGCATTTCATAGGGTTAACCAGAATATTCAGTTATACTGAGCATCTGTGAACAAACCTTGTTTCTACTGTGTCAGATACAAACAATAAACCGTTAAACCGAGAGTCGTTGATAAAGCCCAATGGTCAATTCCATTTTAGTTGGCTGGCGAAAACGTCTGTTGATATTCTCAAAGGCCAGTTTGCTGCCATGTTGCAGGGCTGTGTAATTCTACTGGTTTCTGTTATCGCCTGTGGAATAGCGCTTTCTTATTTCTTTTCTTTAGAAGACATGAGCAAACTCACAACGTCACAGCAGGGCATTATTGATATTGCGCTTATCCTTGTTGTTGCGCCACTTACCGCTGGCATTTCTGTAATGGGTGTTAGGGCTGCTCGACATCAATCGGTAAAAGCGCTGGATATATTTAATTATGCGCCTTTGGTAGTGGTGCTTGGGTTAGCACAACTACTAATATCTATTTTGGTTCAAATTGGCTTAATTTTGCTGATCCTTCCCGGGGTTTATATACTGATAGCTACCACTTATGCTCTGCCGTTAATTGCGGATAAAAATTTGGGAATATTTGATGCTATTCTGCAATCGTGTAAAACGGTCAATAAATTTATACTATCGTTCATTGTTCTTTTCGGTGCTTATTTCGTATTGTTTTTACTGAGCCTCTTTACCTTTGGCTTTGCACTCCTATTTGTCATGCCGCTTTATTTTATTTCTCTGGGCGTGATTTACGTAGTGCTATTTGACGACAATAACCCGTCTGATTTTCCATCAGACCAACAGGAGCTAAAGTTCGATGCATAAACGGGAGACAGTGAAAATTGTCTTAATTACTGTGGCCATACTTCTGGTCATTGTTATTAATGCATGGATCATGTCATCCAAAGAGGCTGATATTCTCGACGTTCCAATGACGGAGCAAGCTAGAAAACCCGTCCCGGATTTTAAGAGCATAGACAACATTCAAGAAAAAAAAGAAGCCTTTTTCAGTTATCTCAAACCTGAAGTGGAGAAGCAAAACGAATATTTGTTATCTCTACGTCATTATGTACAGACGTTACAGCGCAAGCTGTCATTGGATGAAACTTTGGATAAAGAAGACGAAGTTCGCATTGCCTGGCTGGTTAATGAATATCAGGTTGATGAGAGTCAAAGCATTGAGCGGCAAATAGCGACGTTGTTAAGGCGAATTGATATACTGCCTGTCTCTTTGGTTCTGGCACAGGCAGCTAATGAATCTGCATGGGGTACCAGTCGTTTTGCCAGAGAAGGGTATAATTTCTTCGGTTTATGGTGTTTCAGAAAAGGGTGTGGATTTGTTCCTTCAAGACGTACAGCCGGGTTAGAGCATGAAGTGGCTCGTTTTCCGAACCTTTCGAAAGCTACATATACTTACATGAGAAATATTAATCGACATAGTGCGTATAGAGAACTTCGCAATATTCGCAGCACCCTCAGGGCGAACCAACTTCCGGTGAACGGAGTCGCGCTGGCGGAAGGGCTGATGAATTATTCTGAAAGAGGCATTGCCTATGTGGAAGAACTTCAGGCAATGATTCGATACAACAGGGAGTACATGTAATCGTGGTGAAAAAATGGATATTACTTTTGGCTTTGGTATGTACTTCCTCTCAGGCTGAAACTATTCAGGTAGAATACAGTCGTTTTTATAGCCATATAAAAAAACTCGATCATGAGGATACCCAGGCTTTGCAATTTGCTTTTGGTTTTCTGCGCGTTGGTGAGGGACGACTATGCAATATTACATCAGCAAATATTATTACTGACAAGCAAGTGATACCGGTTGAGGTATCGCTAGAAAATCGATTTACTCTGCCATCTGAAAAAGCGCTAAAACTGGCAGATGCCAACGTTGAGGTTACGTTTGAAGAACGCGCCAACGTATGTGATATGTCTGTTCAACTGGAAACCAAGCCAGAATACTTGAAAACTCAATATTCTCGTGATGATCTTCTGTTTTTATTAGAGCAGTATCGCGCGTTTTTCAACGCAATGGGGAGTTTTTTGTCATTTATGATGCCCAGTGTTGAAGGGCTTGTAGTGCAATTTCGCGACGATAATATCAGCATGCCAGCAGGCAAAGAACGGCCTGCAATTACCATGGGTATGACAGTATTAACAGAAAGCTGGATTGACGAGCATCAATTACTTTCCTTGCCTGAAGCTCCTTTACGGGTTACCGCAAAAGCTATCAAGTAGACAGAAATATCAGGTTGTGCATTCTATTGCGGTTCGTCTATCACCAGTTGGTAGCGTATTTCTTCAGCCAGACGATTGACGGTTTTTTCTCCTACCTCACAAAGTTCTGTCGCGCGATGAAATTCCATTAAGCCAACGTCAGATAAGTGTGGTTCAATTAATACATCTGGTGGGTCCCCGGCCAATCTTGAACGGGTTACTCGCGCCTGTAGAATTTCCAGCGAACTGCTCATAACGCTTAAAATTCCAGGGGGATTGAGCTTTTCTGATTTGTCTTCTGGCGAAAACCATTGCCTGACAAGATTAGAGCTTTTAGAAAAAAAATCGTCGGTTTTACGTTGAATTTTCTCGTGTTCAACGGTGGGTTTTTCCAGGCGTTGGGGTTTAAAATCGGCGTTGAGATTTACTGCAATGACGAAATCAGCTCCTAATTGTCTGCACAAGTTAACCGGCACTGGGTTTACTACTGCCCCATCAACCAACCATCGACCATCATGGGCCACTGGGCTAAATAAAGCCGGTATGGCACAAGATGCCTGAATACAACTGCCTACGGGACCATTGTTAAACATTACTTCGCGACCGGAATACAAGTCTGTGGCTACAACGGCCAATGGTTTTGTCATTTCTTCAAAAGTCTCGGCACAAAACTCTTCAGCAAGTTTGGTAAATACCTTTTGACCACTGGCAATACCACCTTTGCGCAACCCGACGCCCATTAACGACAGTATTTGCCATTCAGTGAGAGAACACGCCCAGGTTTTTAACGGTTCAAGTTTTCCACTCGCATAGGCGGCTCCCACATAAGCGCCAATTGAACAGCCAGCCACTACATCAATGCGTACCCCCAGTTTTTCCAGGGCCTGAATAATACCTATGTGGGTCCACCCGCGTGCAGCGCCGGCACCTAATGCCAATCCTATTTTCATTGCTATTCCGTTAAGTTGACTACGTGAACCGTTGAAGATGGCGAAGTTTCAACATTTGCGGTAAATTCCGGTGTGTCGAAAGCTGTGTCACCATCTGCCACTGGTGCTCCGGTAGTGGTAATATCCGCAAAATTGTAAAGGTTTTTATCTGCCAGGTGTGACGGCGCAACATTTTGTAGAGCGCGGAACATCGACTCTATTCTTCCAGGAAAACGTCTATTCCAGTCTTGCAACATCATTTTAATGTTCTGACGTTGCAGGTTTTCCTGTGACCCGCATAAGTTACAAGGAATAATGGGAAAGGAAGCAGCGTCTGCGTATTTTTGAATATCTTTTTCACTGCAATATGCCAACGGGCGAATAACGATGTGCTCGCCGTTATCACTCACTAATTTTGGAGGCATGGATTTTAATTTTCCACCGTGAAACATATTGAGGAAAAGGGTCTCAAGCATATCATCCCGGTGATGACCTAAGGCAATTTTAGTCGCACCTATTTCCTTTGCTGTGCGATAGAGTATGCCACGACGAAGGCGTGAACACAGCGAACACGTGGTTTTTCCTTCCGGAATTTTATCTTTAACAATGGAGTAAGTGTCTTCTTGTACAATTTTGTACTTGACGTTAATACTCGCTAAGTATTCAGGTAAAACGTGTTCGGGAAAACCCGGTTGCTTCTGGTCGAGATTAACAGCCACAATATCAAAATCTATGGGGGCAATATTGCGAAGGAAAAGCAGTATGTCTAACATTGTGTAGCTGTCTTTTCCGCCCGATAAGCACACCATAACCTTGTCGCCATCAGCGATCATTTTATAGTCATCAATTGCTTTGCCCACATGCCTTCTGAGACGTTTCTGAAGCTTGTTAAAATTATATTTTTGCTTACTTTGAGCGCTGTGACGCTTGTCAGTGAGCGTAGAAGAGACTGTGTGATTCATGGCAATTCAAAAGGTTGATTAAAACGAAAAACGTATTATACGCAGTCTGAATCAACGCCGCCAATGGGAATAATGGCTGACTCACTGAGATAGATGATTTTACCAACGTTAGGGCCGTTGTATTGCTTGAAAAGTGTACTGCTGTTGATGGTTAATCAACAGCACTGGTTGGAATTTCCATTGAATGCAGCTTTTTATCCATAGCTTCAAAATCGACAATAGTGATGAGTTTACCATCGACTTTAATTATGCCTTCCTTTTGGAAACGGGTCAGTAACCGACTAATGGTTTCAACTGTCAGGCCCAGATAATTCCCGATGTCGTTTCGGGTCATGCTTAAATTAAACTGGCGATGAGAAAACCCTCGCTCTTCAAAGCGACCAGACAAATGAGCGATGAAATAGATGAGTCTTTCTTCGGCAGTGCGCTTATTCAACAACATCATCATATTGTGATCTTGCTTTATTTCTGCGCTCATAAAACGCATGATTTGATGACGTAGCTTGGGGAACTGCTCAGCAATTTTATCCAATGTTGGGTAAGGCAACTCACAGACCATAGCCGTTTCCAGTGCTTGCGTATAGCTTTGATAGGTTTCATCGCGCAAGCCGTCAAAACCAATAATATCTCCGGGAAAGTGGAAACTGATTATTTGTTCTTCGCCTTCTTTATCAGTGACAAAGCTCTTGAACGATCCGGCTCTAACAGCATACAGAGATGTGAACTTTTGACCCGCTTCAACGAGGATATCTTGTTTATGTAAGGGCTTTTTCCTCTCTATGATATCGTCTAAAGATTCAACTTCTGTTTTGTTTAATGCAACTGGCAGGCATAAATGACTGAAACTGCAATTTTGGCAATGTATTGAAAATTCCGTTCGCTGTTGCATAAAACTCACCGTAAATGCGAAAAACCTAATGTATGGTACCGAATACTCGTTGGATCAACAAGAACGCGTAACACAATAAACTGCATGCGATAACCTGACGAACCAAGGGGTGTTTAAACTGTTTCGTTACCCATTGTGCCCCAAGGGCAGTGGCAATTAAAGTAGGTAGCGTCCCTAAACCAAAACCTGCCATAATTTGCCCACCTTCTAGGGCACTCCCTGACGCTAACGCCCAGGTGAGGGTAGAATACACCAATCCGCATGGCAGCCAACCCCAAATCATGCCGTAAGGGAATGCATGGAAAGGGCTACGAAAAGGAATGAACCGCTTCGAAAAGGGCTGAAAATAGCGCCACAAACCTTGCCCAGCCCGTTCAATATAAGTTAATCCGCGCCACCAGTTTCCCAAATAAGCAGCCATGGCGATGAGCATAATACAGCTCATTAGCACTAAGATGGGACCTGAAAAGGGGAGATAATGTGTCGCGATTTGGCCTACTGCACCGGTAATTATTCCCGCTATAATGTAGCTAAATATTCGTCCGGCGTTATAAGCAAGGGTATAGATCAAACGGTTGCGGTTAACGCCAATGGCAGCGTTCATTGCTAACGTAACACCGCCGCACATACCCACACAATGTATTCCACCTGCTAAACCGATGAGAAACGCACTAAAGAAGCTAAGTTCATTCATTTATTTTTTTGCGCTCTTCAGCAAGCTTTTTCTCTTCAGGTGAGAGGTCGTCATCAAACAAGATACTGTAACCCTGACGATCTAAATCTTCAAACTGATTAGACTTGACCGCCCAAAAGAATACAGCAATGGCTAAGGCAACAATAATCACCGCCAAGGGTATGAGGACATAAATTATACTCATCGTGTTTATTTCAGTAAGCGAGTTGAATTAGTAACAACGATAATACTACTTATACTCATCCCGATCACTGCCATCCACGGCGTCAGTATTCCCGATACTGCAAAGGGCAGTATGAGTACGTTGTAGCCTAGCGCCCAAGCCATATTTTGTTTGATTGTGCGGTTCACACGTCGAGCCATCGCGAATATTTGGGGCAAGCTGCTCAATTTGTCGTTTATTAGCAGAACGTCAGCCGCATTTTTGGCAATGTCACTGGCATTGCCAACAGCAACAGAGACATCTGCTGCGGCAAGCACAGGCGCATCGTTAATACCGTCACCCATCATCATGACCTTTTTGCCGTTTGATTGCATGCTTTGCACTGCATCAAATTTTTCCTGGGGTGTTCTTCCCCCCATTGCCTGGGGAATGTCCACGGCTTTGGCAACCTTATCGACGTTTTCCTGTATATCGCCGCTCAGTAGTACCAGGTGTTTGTTACGCAAATGGGTGAGGGTATCGATAGCGTCGCGTTTTATGCTGTCTGTGACGTGAAAGGCTGCGATGCATTGTTGCTCAGACACCAAAAATACATTGGCGGTAATGGGCAACGCTTGCGGGTCAACGGCAGTGAATGCCGCAGAGCCCATTTTATATTCTGTGTTATCGATGACCCCAAAAATGCCACCACCAGGTACTACTTCAAATTGATCTACTCGTTTAATACTATCACCTTGAAACGCTCTGGAAATCGGATGCTCTGATAATGCCTCCAGTGATACTGCAATATGCCATGCTTCCTGATTGTCTTGTTTGTACCAGGATTCAGCAATAGAAAATCTTCCTTCAGTAAGGGTACCGGTTTTATCCATCACAAGTGTGTCAATGAGATTGACTTGCTCAAGTGCATCAGCGCGCTTAACCAGAATTCCCCGTTTGTTAAGGGCTGCCATCGCACAAGTAAGGGCTGAGGGCGTGGCTAGCCCGAGTGCACAGGGGCAGGTTGCTACCAAGACGGAAATTGTGATCCAAAAACCGCTTTCACTGCCTTTAAACCACCAGAAAGCGTAAGTAAAACTTGCAACGAGTAGCACTGCCAGGACAAAGTAGCTAGCAAATTTATCTGCCATAAGGGCTATGCGTGGCTTGCTGGCCAACGCTTGGCTTTGTAACCGTATAATCTGATTTACCAGTGCGTGTTTTAAAGTATGGGTAACGCGAACACGCAACACGCCTGTTTGGTTAATGGTACCGCCGTAAACCGTGTAGTTTGGTTGTTTTTTGACTGGTTCAAACTCCCCGGTAAGCATTGATTCATCTACGGATGACACACCGTCAATAACGACGCCATCAATGGGAATGGTTTCTCCCGCTTTTACGATAACGACTTCGTCAATGGCGAGGGTTTTCGCTAATACCTCTCGAATGCTGCCGTCGGAAGCTTGAGTAGATGCTGTTACCGGAATGTACTGCATGAGGTTAGCAGATATTTGAGCCGCTTTATGACGACTTCGATGTTCGAGAAAGCGGCTGAGCAAGAGCAGGAAGATAAACATACAGATGGACTCAAAATACACATCCCCCTGCTGGAACAATGTAGCTTTGAGCCCTGCTAAATAGGTTGCAAAAATGGCAATAGTTACAGGTACATCCATATTTACCGTGCGTGCCGATAGCGCTTTTAGCGCACCGAGATAAAAGGTACTGCCTGAATACAACACCACTGGGGTCGTTAATACCAAGGCTATCCAGTGGAAATATTCCCTGGTGGTTGAATCCATGCTGTCAAACAAATCGAAATAAAGCGCTGCTGCAAGCATCATCACTTGCATCGTCATGAGTCCGGCAAGCCCCAGTTTTTTTAAAAACAACTTGTCTTCTTTTTTATAGCTTTCTTCGTGTTGACCAGCGTGAAAAGGTAATGCGGGGTAGCCGACCCTTTGAAGTGTTGACATGATGTTGCTAAGCGTTATTTCCTCTGGTGCCCAGCTTACAATGGCCCTGCGTTGAGCCACGTTTACGGCAATCTGTTTAACGCCTTTGACTTTTGACAGTTGCTTTTCGATTAACCAGGCACACGCGGCGCACGTTATGCCTTCTAGGGTAAGTTCAATCTGTTTGTGTTTACCTTCATCAAAAACAAACTCTTCTTGTAACGCTGGTTCATCGAATACTGTCAGTTTTGAAAGGGCTTGATCACCAAGACTTTGCCCCTTGATTGCAGGTTCGGTACGAAACTGGTAGTAGTCTTCAAGGCCATTGTCCACAATAGCTTCGGCAACTGCTTTACACCCCGGACAACACATTGGCCTGGTTTCACTAAGTACAACCGCTGAAAACGGTTGGGCTGGATCTGTAGGTTCACCGCAGTGAAAACAAGGAACTGGCTGATTCACGGATTGAACACAATAGGAGATGATTGAGGTAGCAACAGTGTATTCTGAATTTTCCACTTTTCATCAAGCGGTGACAAACTCACCCGCCATTTACCTTCAAGAGGTTGAGTGGTAAGCCCGCGGTAAACACCGCCGGCATCCCTTGTTAGCAGGATTTCTGTATCTCTGTCACTTAGTGTTACATGGAAAAACCTGAGTGTTAATGCAGTTCCGTCTTCAGGAATTCCCGAGTGAAACTTCAGCGCAACGCGATTCCCTGATATCAACAGTTCAGTGGAGATGTTTTGTTTTCTCGCGCGCTCTTCCCGGTACAAGGCGGCGTTGATAGCTTTACCTTCCTTGTAGTAGTCATCTATTACCAAGCTGTCCTGTGTGGATGAAGCAAGGTAGACTAGAAAAACACTCATGATAACCGTCACTATTGGTACGGTTATCAAAAACCAGGGCCAGAATTGTTTGTACCAAGGTGTATGCGTCATTCTCGCAGTCTCTTTAAATGGAGATCGCACTAGCAAAGTGCGATATGAATTGTATCAGGGCTTCGTAAAATCAGTATGATTTCAATCAATTGAATTTATATGGATTACTATTTTCCCATAAAAAAGCCCCGTAAACACGGGGCTTTCAGTATTAGTACTGTTTAATTCGACAAACTGTACACATAAGCTGCAACTACGTGGATTTTGTCATCGCCCAATGTTTTCTTAAACGACGGCATAACGCCGTTTCTACCGTAGTATAAGGTTTCCGTTACAGACGCTTCGGTAGAGCCGTAAAGCCAGATGTTGTCTGTTAGATTCGGCGCCCCCAACATTTTATTGCCTTTACCATCTGGGCCGTGACATGCAACACATACAGTAAACCTGGCTTTTCCTTTGTCTATCAAGGCTTCCATTTCCGGCGACTGTTCACGTCCACTTAGACTAAGTACGTAAGCAACGGTTTCCTTAACCCCTTGCTCCCCCATTGCACCTAACCATGCTGGCATGGCTCCTTGACGACCAAGTGTGAGGGTTTCTACAATTTTTGCGCCACTACCACCGTACAACCAGTCATCATCAGTGAGGTTTGGGAAGCCGACGTTTGCCCCTCGGGCATCAGAACCGTGACACTGAGAACAATTTTGTAAAAACAAACGTTGTCCTACTTTTAGTGCTTCAGGATCTTTGGCTAAATCTTCAACCGGTATCTGCGCATATGCTTCGAATATGGGGTCGTAGGTTTCTGCTGCATTGTCGAGCTCGCGATCGTAAGCTACTAACATTCCAGCTTCCTTTGCATCAATACGAGCTTGGGCGGATTCTTCCAGCGACTGAATGTTTTGATTGGAACTTTTCCAACCCCACAAGCCCTGGAATGACCCCAAACCCGGATACAGCGCAAGGTACAAAAAGCTCCACACAATACAAACGTAAAAGAGAATGGTCCACCAACGGGGTAATTGGTTATTTATTTCTTCAATGCCATCGAAAACATGCCCCATGCCTTCGCCTTCTTCCACTCCTGTTTTATTGGCTAGTGCCCAGCGCAACAAAACGAAGCAGCCTATGATGGTTCCCAGTGTGATCACCGAAATCCAAATTGTCCAAAACGTGCTCATCAGTTTAAGACTCCTGCTTATCTTTTATATTTTCTTCTTTTGCTTCATCGGCAAAAGGCAAATTAGCGGCTTCATCGAATCTCTGTTTATTTCGACTACTAAACGCCCACCATACAATGCCAATAAAGCTTATAAACACAACAACAGTAAAAATGCTGCCAACGATACCCTGATCCATATTCATTTCAAATACGTTCCAAGGGACTGCAGATAAGCAATTAATGCTTCCATTTCTGTTTTGCCTTCGACGGCTGCTTTTGCACCAGCGATGTCTTCGTCAGTATAGGGCACCCCAAATCCGCGGAACACTTCCATTTTCTTTGCGGTATATTCCCCAGTAAGTGTATTTTCTGCTAACCATGGGAAGCCTGGCATGTTCGACTCAGGTACCACATTACGGGGGTTGATGAGATGCACGCGATGCCATTCGTCACTGTAACGCCCGCCTACACGAGCCAAGTCAGGCCCGGTTCTTTTCGAGCCCCAGAGAAACGGGTGCTCCCATACAGATTCTCCAGCAACAGAATAGTGGCCATAACGTTCGGTTTCAGCGCGGAAAGGGCGAATCATTTGGCTGTGACAGCCTACGCAGCCTTCGCGAATGTAGATATCACGCCCTTCAAGTTGCAGTGCCGTATAGGGCTCTAAGCCTTCAACGGGTTCCATTACCTGCTGCTGAAACATGAGCGGCATAATTTGAACCAACGCACCAAAGCTGATAGCAATGAGAATTAGGACAGTTAACAGTCCGACATTTTTTTCAATTATTTCATGTGGGTTTTTCATGTCATGTCCTCCTTACGCTGCCTGAGCTGCTGGTTCAGCCGCGATACTGCCTTTGGGGGCACGAATGGTTTTCCAAGTGTTGTACGCCATGACCAGCATACCAACAACCACAAATACCCCACCAATAAAGCGAACAACGTAGAAGGGTTTAGACGCTTCAAGTGACTCGACAAAACTATAGGTTAAGGTACCGTCTGCATTTACTGCACGCCACATTAAGCCCTGTAAAACGCCCGATATCCACATGGCGACGATATAAAGCACGACGCCAATAGTGGCAAGCCAAAAATGAACATTAACCAACGTGGTGGAGTACATAGCCCGCTGCCCGAACAACACGGGAATGAGGTGGTAAACTGAACCGATTGAAACCATGGCAACCCAACCCAGTGCCCCTGAATGAACATGTCCGATTGTCCAATCTGTATAGTGAGAGAGGGCATTAACTGTTTTAATCGCCATCATTGGCCCTTCAAAAGTCGACATTCCGTAGAAAGACAAGGAAACAATTAAGAAACGCAAAACTGGATCTGTTCTGAGTTTATGCCAAGCGCCTGACAAGGTCATAATACCATTGATCATACCACCCCAGGACGGAACAAAGAGAATGACGGACATCACCATGCCCAGTGACTGAGTCCAGTCAGGCAGTGCCGTGTAATGAAGGTGGTGAGGTCCGGCCCAAATATAAAGAGAAATAAGTGCCCAGAAGTGAATAATTGACAATCGGTAAGAATAAACAGGGCGCCCAGCTTGTTTAGGTACGAAATAGTACATCATACCCAAGAAGCCAGCAGTGAGGAAAAAGCCTACGGCGTTGTGGCCGTACCACCATTGCATCATCGCATCCACTGCGCCGGCATACAAAGAGTAAGACTTTGTAAACGAAACGGGAATAGCCATACTGTTGCCAATGTGCAAGACGGCAACGGTGAGCATAAATGCACCTAAAAACCAGTTTGCAACGTAAATATGCGACACTTTGCGTATAACCAGAGTACCGAAAAAGTTGATAATGTAAGCTATCCACACCAAAGCGATAAGGATATCGATAGGCCATTCTAATTCGGCGTACTCTTTTGTGCTGGTTAACCCAAAGGGCAGGGTAACCACAGCGAGCACAATTACTGCCTGCCACCCCCAAAAAGTAAAAGCAGCGAGCTTATCGCTAAACAGGCGGACCTGACATGTGCGCTGCACGATGTAATACGACGTTGCAAACAACGCACAACCACCAAATGCAAAAATTACTGCATTGGTGTGCAGAGGGCGCAGCCTTGAAAAGGTGAGCCATGGAGTATCGAAATTTAGCGCGGGGGCAAATAATTGCGCAGCAATAAATACCCCTAACCCCATTCCAATAATACCCCAGACAATAGTCATGATGGTAAATTGCCTGACCACTTTATAGTTATAGTCAGGTTGTGCTTGGCTTATTTCACTCATTTGATTGTTATTCCACTTCAAAGATAAATGGGTTTCCAATTTGTGTCACTATGGATATGTCTGTGAGCGATTTAGCAAAAACACGTCCAGTGGTGATATAGTTTTGTCGTTACAGCAAATTGGTAACAGGATAATAAGTTCTTTGCTAAGAAAAAGATATCGTAAACTAGTTGCGTTTGATCTCCGTCAAACGTTGCAATAATTTTTTTAAGTTACAACCGTTTATTAACATCTATGATACCAGTAAAAAAACAAGGATACATCGCTTTTGCGCTGTTTCTGGCGGTCATTATCGCTTTCTTCGCACTGAGAGAGGGCAAGACAGACAACGACACCTCCATGGGTTTAGTTAATCAATGCGAATTTGTCAATTCCCTTTGCCAGATAAACCACAATGATAACGTTGTTTTATCGACGTTTTCCAGTATACCGGAAGTGGAAGCGTCCATTACAGTTAACTTTTCTTTACCGCCATTTATGGACATTGACAGTGTATGGATAGAGGGCGTGAATATGTACATGGGCAAGGTACCGGTATTAGTGGAGAAAACAGAGCCGGGCATATGGTCGGGATGGTTTATGTTGGGGGTCTGCAGCGAACCAGTAATGCGTTGGAAAATGGTGATGTACGTGAAAAACAGCAATCAACCATACCTCTTTTTTTTCGATACAAAAATGCCCTGACGAGCAGGGCATTGTCTTTTTACATCTGGCTAGTCATATACAGGGGCAGCCCTAGTTTTTTAATGAGACCGAGTTGTTGTTCCAACCAATGAGCGTGGTCCATTTCTGTGTCATCAAGTAGTTCAACTAACATGTCTCGGGTGACGTAGTCCTTTTCCGACTCACACAGCGCGATGACCTCTTTCAACTTTGCGTCAACCTCGTATTCCACTCGTAGATCACTTTCCAGCATTGCCGGGACATCCGCGCCTCGCAAATATCCCGTGCGCGTAACCATATCAGGCTCACCTTCCAGAAACAGGATACGTTCAATTAACTTAGTAGCATGACCACGCTCATCGTCAAATTCGTGGTTAATGCGTTCATACAGTTTGCTTAACCCCCAGTCGAGATACATCTGGGAGTGAATGAAATACTGATCCATAGCGGCGAGCTCGTACGACAATAACTCATTGAGAGCGCTAATGATTGATTTATTACCTTTCATCTTACTCGCCTCCCTCTACTTGTTTTAACAGGTAGTTTTGCATACCCATAGTGTCAATTTGATATTCCTGTGTTTCTAACCAATCTAAGTGGTCTTCTTCACATTCAAGAATGGATTCAAGCATGTCCCGGCTGACGTAATCCTGTTTTTCCTCGCACAGTTTGATCCCTTCGCGAAGTACAGGAAGTTGTTCGATTTGAAAACGCTTATCACATTGCAGCATTTCTGCAGTCTCTTCACCGATATAAAGTTTACCCAATGCTTGCAAATTCGGCAGGCCTTCAAGAAACAGAATGCGTTCAATAATCTCATCTGCCTGCTTCATGTCTTTAATAGACTTCTTGTAGTTCTTCTCGTTGAGCTCGCCAAATCCCCAATTTTTAAACATTCGCGCATGCAAAAAATATTGGTTAATGGATGTGAGCTCAATAGTAAGTATTTCGTTTAGCTTAACGATGACTTGCTTGTCGCCTTTCATAGCCAGCCCCTTCATTTAATTTTGCATAAGTATAGGACTTAACCTGGTAATAGTCAAAGAAAAACCTTTATAAAACAATGGGATAATAATGATAACAATTCCCAGTACGACCTCTTTTACTATTCAGCCGTACGTTGAGTTTCTTCATTGACGTAAGACAATGATTCTTCGGCAAAACCGAGGCCAGCTTCAGTAAAGAAGTTGAATACCTTGTCTACTCCTCTCTCCAACAGACGTTCAACTTCATCTTCATATCTGGCAATGGCGGCAATTTTGCCGTGGTAACCGGAAAACTTTAGTTGCCTTGTAATGTTTACCGCATCGTCAATTGAAGGCAGGGCAAGCAACACCAGTTTTACTCTTGAAACATCAAGGTTATCCCACAAATCTACGTCTTCACCATCGCCACAAATGACGTTAAGACCTTGTTTTTGCAACAACTGTATTTTCGACCTGTCTGCGTCCATTCCCCACACAGCGTTATCTGCAAGTTTGTGCAGCGAGTGAAATGCCCCCGTGCCCACTCGACCCATACCAATAACCAAAAATTCTGCCTGGGTGATCACGGGGTATACATCTTCTTTAAGGCGCTGGGGCTTTTCAAATTTTTGTATGTCCTTTTTAATTTTAAGGTAATGGTTGTGGCTGTTTCGGTACAGCAAACTGGTAATCACAAAGGAAAGTGATACAGCAAGGGCAAGCACAACCAGCCATTGCTGAGCAAGCATGCCTAGACTCACCGCCAAGGCCCCTACGATCAAACCGAATTCACTGTAGTTGCTTAACACTAGTGAAGTGAGGTAGCTGGTACGTGCGCGCAATTTGAGACGGGTAAACAGAGTGAAAAAAAGTGCAGATTTAATAAACAGGAATCCACATAACACAATCGCTGTAACGATCATGGTAGAATCGGGCAGAGCGGTAAGACCAATGGACAAGAAGAAACCAATTAAAAACAAATCTTTAAATGATAATAAAGACTTTGATAACTCGGTCGCTTTTGGATGCCTGGCAAGTAGCACACCTGTCAGAAGCGCACCCAGATCGCCTTTTATGTTTACCAAATCAAATACCTGATAACCTCCTAACGCAAGAACAAAGCCAGTTAGGGGAAGCAACTCGCCGTGACCAGATTGGTCTATGATGCGGTTGAGCAGCGGGAGAAGTGGAAATGCAGCCAACAACCCCAGCGCCCATACAGAGGGTATTTTTCCGGTTGCAACCACAAGAAAAAGTACTGCAAAGATGTCTTGCATTACAAGAATACCGATAGCCAGTCTGCCGTGTCGGGTTTTGCTTTCGCCACTTTCTTCCAATACCTTGATAACACATACTGTGCTGCTGAAGCTCAGGGCAAAGGCAATAAGTAACGCGCTTTGCAGCGAAAGATCGCCGAAAAATGCAGAAAATAGGAAGGCCAGCCCGTACAGTAAACCCGCAATAACGCCAACCCATATCAGCGAGTGACTTACGCTCCCAAGCCAAACCTCAGGCTTACTTAAATCTCTTATGTTGAGTTTTAGACCAATGGTAAAGAGCATAATGGTAATGCCGAGATCTGCGATAGACTGCAACGAATCAGTCATTGCATAACCCATTGCATTAAGGATAAAACCTGCAAGTAAATAGCCAACCAGAGGAGGCACACCTGCCATTTTCACTGACAGGCCACAGATAAAAGCAAAAAGAAGAAAAAGATATTCCATGTACTACGTGCTCAAATTATTGAGGGGAAACAACAATGCAATTAGAATGCGTTAGATTTTTCCGTTTGTAAATTGCAGCGTTACGGGAATCGTGTACTTTGGGCTGTTAGAAGAAAAGGGCGAGTTACCGTGAAACAAGGCTGATCCTGTTGTACTCTTCAAAACATACCATTATCCACGTTTCCAGGCTCGCATTCTTATGCACAAAACAATTTTAACGATACTAGTATCTGCTGTTTCTCTGAGCGCAGTTGCTGCCTTTTTTTGGCATGGCCTTATCTGGTTGTTAGTCATTACAGGAATAATGAGTGTTATTGCGCTGTTGGACGTTGTGCAGAATCGTCACGCAATACTTAAAAATTACCCGCTTATAGGACGTGCTCGGTGGGCAATAGAAGCGCTACGGCCGTTTATCCAACAGTATATTCTTGAGTCGGACACCGATGGCAAGCCAATTAGTCGGATGCATCGGGCCATTGTTTATCAGCGGGCAAAGGATGCGTTAGATTCCGCACCCTATGGCACCCAACTCGATACCTATCAGCCTGGTTACGAATGGATTGGTCACTCACTGTCCGCAATGGACATGAATGAAATGGGTGAACATCCAACCGTGCGAATTGGTGGTCCGGCTTGTCAACATCCATACAACGCCAGCATTCTCAATATTTCAGCAATGAGTTTTGGTGCGCTAAGTGGCAATGCGGTAGAAGCCTTAAACAAAGGGGCGGCGAAAGGTCATTTTTACCACAATACCGGTGAAGGGGGGCTGACACCTTATCACCTGAAACACGGCGGTGATATTGTTTGGCAGATAGGAACAGGCTACTTTGGTTGCCGAAATGAAAATGGAGATTTTGACGAACAGGCGTTTGCGGACAAAGCTCGTCACGACAATGTCAAAATGATAGAAATTAAGTTAAGTCAAGGTGCCAAACCGGGCCACGGTGGTATTTTACCAGCGCATAAAAATACGCCGGAAATTGCCCGTGTCAGAGGTGTCGAGCCCTACACACAAGTGGATTCCCCACCCAGACATACAGCCTTCTCGACACCGTTGGAAATGATGGCTTTTATTAAGAAATTGAGGGCGTTGTGTGGTGGTAAACCGGTGGGGTTTAAATTATCACTGGGTAGAAAAAGTGAATTTATAGCTATTTGCAAAGCAATGAAAGAAACCGGGATAATGCCAGACTTTATCACTGTAGACGGCGGCGAGGGAGGAACTGGCGCAGCACCATTGGAATATACAAATTCCATTGGTTTTCCACTACGTGAAGCACTGGCGTTCGTCGATGATTGTTTAACCGGATATGACATCCGTCAGCACATTAAAATTATTGCGTCGGGAAAAATTATTACTGCATTTGATATGGTCAAGAATATGAGTCTGGGGGCTGATCTATGTAATAGTGCCAGGGGAATGATGCTGGCGCTTGGGTGTGTTCAGAGTTTGTCGTGTAATACTAATGCCTGTCCTACCGGCGTGGCAACTCAAAATCCCTCCCTTGCACGAGGACTGGTTGTTGAAGATAAATACGAACGTGTTTATCGCTTTCACAAAAAAACCATACATGCGTTTCTTGATATCTTATCGTCTACGGGGCATGGAGACCACTCAGCTCTAAATCGCACTCACATTTTTCGCCGTGTTAACCAACAGGACGTACGCCGATACGATGAAATTTTTCCCCACATTAAACGCGGTGTTCTTTTGTCTGATGACATACCAGAGCGCTTTGCGTTACACGTTAAGGAAGCATGTGTGAGTAGCTTTATTCCTAAAAGCCTGTTGTCAACGATCGACGAAGAAACAAAAGCAGTGTAAATTTGATGTTAATCAAGCTTTTGATCTTTATCATCGGTTAGCGTATCAGAGTAGCAGCGACGACATTGACGCTACTGCATAACTGACTTCATACAGGAGAACGCTTTATGCAATCTTACGATGCAATTCTAGTAGCAATTGATATTTACTCTGATTACGAACCAGTTGTACAGCGCGCGGTTCAGGTGGCAGGCACCAGTGTTAAGGTTAATTTACTCTATGTCGTATATCCACAAACCAGTATAGAACCCTATGGCTTGTTTTTAGAAACTGATTATTCTGATGAAATTTGCCAGCAGGCCAAGCGCAAACTGGAATCCATTGCCAATCATCACAACATTCCTCATTCTCATACCCATGTGGTAGTAGGGGCGGCGGCTGAAGAGATCCACGAAGCAGCAGAGCGACTGAAGGCTGATCTCATTGTTATTGGTACCCACGGGCGCAGTGGAATGCGTTTGTTATTAGGTTCCACGGCAAACGCCGTATTGCACGGAGTAAAAACGGATGTACTTGCTGTTAAGGTGTAACATTACTGCGGTAGTTTAACTGCTAGAATACGCAAGTCGCCTCAGTGAAAGCGGTCATATTATTTTCTCAGTGTGTTGTTAGCCGGAATTCAGTTGTATGATAAAAAAACAAAAGGGCTTCAAACGAATGTATTACGCGACCTTGTATTCCCTAAACGGGTTAAGAGCGTCCTGGTATAGTGAGGCGGCTATCCGACAGGAATTAGCCGTCATGTTTTTTCTTATACCTGCCGCTTTTTTTGTTACCCCTGAGACGGCTGAAAGGTTAATTTTAATCAGTAGCTTATTCTTGGTGTTAATTACCGAGCTCCTCAATACTGCCATTGAAGCGCTGGCAGACAAGGTGAGTATCGAGTTCCACGAACTTATTCGCAAAACCAAAGATATTGCCTCGGCGGCTGTGTTTGTCGCTATTGTCCTGGCAACATTGAGTTGGGCAATGATCTTATTACTTTAATTATTACAACTTCACAGGCATAGCAAACCATTGCAGTTGAATCCAGCGCTAAAATGAAGCTGCTTTTTCTCCCTCGGGAAGTTGAGCGTTGACCAAATCAGTCACCGTACTTTCGATGAGCTTTAAATGAGAATGATGAATTTTCGCTTGCTTGGTATTCTCCAGACTTACAGTTTCAAAGCATACATCATCACCTTGGCTGCATACTTTCACCAGCTCGTCTTCACGCTTGTTTGAAACGGGAACGCGAATGTACAAAGGCTCATTGTGGGACTCAAAATATTGAAACGCATCGTCGATTGACTTAAACGGCGCTTTTTTCTCTGGTTGCAGAGACCACTGTGACGATTGAGTAACGATCTGCGCTAGCAATTTGGCGTGCTGCGTTTTCATTTCACAAGACATGATAATATCCTCCGTTGTTGCGATTGTTACGCACATAGCCGGAAAAAAGTTCTATTCGTTTCTGTTATCTTTAATTCATTGTGTATTCATATTGATGAATAAAAAATCTGCATCAATTCCCTAGAAATACCTTGCATTCCTTTCATTCCACGGACTATAACTCCCGGCTATAGATAAAATGCGCAAAGGGACAAAATCAAGTTGTATTTATCGCTGTCAATAGCAGGGTAAACCTCTGATATGAGTATGTCTGCACGTATATTCTGCTCGGCAGTAATGGCGATTGGAAAAAACAAGTGGTACCTTCAAATAATATAAAATATTACAAATGAATGGCTTTTGGCGAACAAACTATTCTTGACGAAGCCTGCTGCTGGCGGTTAAATGTTCAAACATAATAAAAACGTAACGTTCCAGTAAAAAACAGAACACAACAACAGGTGACACTATGAGAAAGGAAAAAGCACGTTTTGCTGCACGCTATTTAAGCAAGCAAATTCGTCAGTCTTGGAACCCCGTTAATGTTATTGCGCCCCTTTGTTTAGCAACTGCTGTGCTTTCAGCTCCTGCTATGGCACAACAACAAACTGGTAGTATCAAAGGGCAGGTCGAGGCTGGTGATTCAACAACGAATGTAGCTGGCATTGAAGTAACAGCAACCAGTTCGGTCATGCCCAAGCCTAGAACAGCGACAACCCGTGAAGATGGCTCGTTTACTATGCCATTTTTGCTACCGGGTGAATACACGGTGTCGTTTAAGCTCCCTAATGGTCAAACCAAAGAGTTTGAAGCCCGCGTTCTCCTTGAACAAACTTCTTCGATTAACTTTGTTTACTCACCAGACAATACTGAAGTGATTACTATTACCGGTAGCCCATTTGTTACCACGGGTGATTCATCTTTAACCAATTCTTTTGGCGCCGAAGTTATTCAGTCTCTGCCGGTGGGACAAACTTATCGCGATATGCTGAAAATTCTGCCTGGGGTCGAGTACTCTGAAAACGGCACGCTTGGCCCATCAGCGGGTGGATCTGGGGCTGACAACAGTTACGGTTTTGATGGCGTAGATTTATCTATGCCCATGTTTGGTAACCTTTCTTCTGAGCCATCTACCCATGATATCGCAAGTGTTTCGGTTGACCGCGGTGGCGCAAAAGCCATTGGCTTTAACCGCTCTGGTGGTTTTTCAGTTAACTCGGTCTCTAAATCAGGTACCAACGAATTTCATGGCAGTCTTGAATACCGCATTCAGCCTTCTTCGTTCTCAGCAACACCCAAAGATGGCGTAATTCAAGATACGGATCAGAGTTGGATCATTGCCTCGGTAAGTGGGCCACTGATTGAAGACGAACTTTTCTTCTATGGTTCTTTTTACCGTCCGGAAGTAGACGGCAGCAGCAAAGAAACTGCGTATGGACCAACCAAAGATTATGAAAGTGAAAGAAACGAATATTTTGGTAAGTTAACCTGGGCTCCCACCGATGATATTTTGCTTAATGCCAGCCTACGAGATTCGGAGCGCACCGTATCGGGTTCTTCGATTGGTGAATTTGAAGCCGATTCGGTATCAGTAGGTTCTGAGTCAAACCTCAGTATTTATTCCGTTGATGGTTCCTGGTTATTTGATGAGTCCAGTTTGTCATTTAAATACGGCAAGTATGAAGAAGACTTTATCGACACCCCCGATGTACAGTTAACCAGTGTCGTACCTTCGCTTGGTGGTACGCTTGATGTAGCTCGCTTAGACGAAATGGGCTACTTCAATGTTCCTGGTTTGCGGGATGATGCCGAGTTAACGAACGAAGATATCCAGTTCAATACAGGCGCGTTACCCCTTATCAATGAATATGGCTACATCGGTGACGATGGGCAACGCGCAGGCGGTGGTGGTGTTGGCGCCTATTCAACATATAATCGTCAATCCTTTGAACGGGAGAGTTTCGAACTTGCATTTGACACGGAAAAAGCCTTGGGTGATACCTATCACACTATTCATGTTGCCGCAAAATGGGAAGAAATCTCCGAAGATTTAGTTCGCTTGTCCAATGGTTGGGGCTCCATAAAATATGTGGGCGGCGTAGACGACGAATTCCCAGGTGCCTATTACGTTGCTGATGTTCAGCAAATGAGCCTGAGTGTTGACGGTTCCGAAACACCGTCCATTGTGTCTACATCCGAAACCATTAACTTTGAGATCAATGACACCATCGAACATGGCGACTTTACTTATAACATTGGTGTTCTCGTTTCAAAAGACACCCTCTATGGCCAGGGGTTGCGTGAAAACAGCAGCAACGTATCTGGCTTCGAAAATGCACCTGGTCACGAATACGAAATGTATTCCACCGACTGGAAAGACATGATTCAGCCCCGTCTAGGTGTAACCTGGGAATATGATGATGAAAGCACTGTGTTTGCCAATTATGCCAGCTATAACCCGAATGCTTCATCGTTAGCGCGTGCAGCGAGTTGGGACAGAAACTCCCGTGCAACCATTGAAGTTCAATTTGATGAGCAAGGTAATTATCTTGATTCCGGGGCGAAACCAGGTTCATCTGGTAAATTCTTTGCCGACAATATGCGCCCACGTCGCATTGATGAGTACACGTTAGGTACGACCCGAGCATTGAGCAACAGCCTGATGCTTCGTTCCCACGTTCGATTCCGTTATGGTAGTCACTTCTGGGAAGATATGCCAAATGGTGCGCGTCTCTATGGTGATTACGAGGGCGGTTCGGTACCTGCGGACATTGCAGCGAAAGGCTTGTATATCGATAACTTAGATGAGTTACGTGCTGAGGTTGGCGGATCTTCTTATGTTATTGCAGAGGTTGATGGCGGACAAACGAAGTACTGGGAATGGAGTTCAGAGCTGGAGTGGTTTGGTGAGCGCACCTATGTGAACGCGTCTTATACCTGGAGTCACTACTATGGTAACTTCGACCAAGACAACACTACGACAACCAATGATGCCAACAACTTTATCGGTTCGTCATATTATGGTGATGGACGCGGTCGTATGCCGTGGGATTTCCGTTACGGCAAATTGGCAGCAGATAAGCCCCATAAAGTGAAGGTGTTTGGTTATTACACCACAGATTGGGAAGCCAATATTGGTGCCTACTTTATCTTCCAGTCGGGCGAAGCGTGGAACGCCTGGGATGGTTCACTGTATGGCTTCTCATCAAGTACAAGCCGTTTTGCAGAGCCTGCAGGTAGCCGACGCGGCGCAAGTCATTGGCAACTTGATCTGAACTACACACAAGATTGGGTTATCAGTGATTACACCGTCAAGTTCCGTGCGGACTTGTTTAACGTGTTTGACAAGCAAACGGGCTATAATTACGACCCGTATGTCACGGCAGACAGTTTTGCTGAGCCACGTGATTACTACAACCCAAGACGACTGCAATTGTCTCTTATTATGCAGTTTTAAAACATCTAGTTAAAAAAACCGCCGGGGGGCGGTTTTTTTATATACGATTAACACTGTTGAATCGTATTGTCGTTGGCTGAAAGCGAGCGGTCTTTCACCGTAATATCTGAAATGTAGTTTTGTTCTTCGTCTTTAATGACAAACCCCGCTTGCATATAATGTTTTAACATAGGTGCAAATTGGGGGAGGGCGGTGTCAACCTCTTTTCCAATAGATACATTTAGTCCAACATTGGCCTTACCTGCTATTTCGCCTGATTCAATGTCCTGGGATGAGAAAGCTAAAAATGCCATGTCGCCATGTATTGTAGTCGGAACCGAATTGTAGAGAACACTGATATCCTTAATGGCTACACCCGGTGAACTTTTGCCCAACTCATCAAGAAATTCCATCATTAATAGAGCGTGATCTTCACTCGTGGTTTGCATTGAGCTCATCGTAGTGATCGCTATTTCTGACAATCCATATAAACGGATATCTGCGGTCATGTCTGAAACCTCTTCGGGTAATTGCGCACTTAATACTTCGATTTTGGGAGACGATAAGATGTAGTTAACATTTTGTATCATGTCAGGTTAGCGTAATCTCGAACCATTGGCTTGTAGCTACAGTACCGAAATAGTGGTTCAAGCAAAAATAGGGGGAATGAGTGAGATCTGTTAAGTGTCAATCTCAGCTACTAGACTAGATAATGAGTCAATAGCAACGTTCAACAATGGCGTTGAAAATCGTTGTTTCCCGCGCTTTTACTTTTTTGTAGAACGTGTTGGGTTCATCGCCTTTTTGCATACCATCTATGGTAACTGCATAGCCAGACAATTTTCCATCTATGGTCTTGTTTAACATTCTTGCTTTATAACCATCAATGTAAAAGTGAAAAACCAGCTTATCCTTGGAAAATTCATCGACAAATACCTGGTCACTCACAACTTCACCAACACAATCCACAGACACTGGCTTCAAATAAACCCTGTCTAATCCAGCCATATTATTGCTGGGCTGACAGGCACTGAGCACGACAATGGCTGAAAGTATGAGTATATTTTTCATGATTCAGAGAAAAGATGGGAATAAAAGCGTCAATGATGCGCGGCGGATTGACAACTGTCAACCTTGTAATGCTAAGAACTTAAAACAAAATAAAAACCACACGGAAATTGGTTACGCGTAACATGGGAGTGGGGAAAAGCCCCTTTGATCAGGGGCTTAGATTAGTTAAAATTGATATGTAGCACCTAGGTAGAAGTTTCGACCATTTTGTAATACTGCATACATACGATCACTGGAATCACTGTATAGCTCTTCTTTTTCGTTTGTAAGGTTGTTGGCTTTAAGCGTAATTTTCAGATCCTCACTCACATTGTAGAAACCGGCAAAATCTACAAATGTGCTACCGTGAAAACCGCGCTCATCTTCATCCGCTAACCCAACTTCTACGCGAGTAATATAATCGTCACGGTAAGTTTGAGAAATGCGTGCACCCCATACTTCTGTTTCATAGTAAACGGTAACGTTATAGCTGCTTTCTGAAAGGCCTATGAAGTTTTTCTTGGAATCATTACCTGAAGACTGCACATTCGGATAAACAGTATCACCATCTGACATGGTGTAACTGGCGCGAATACCTGCGTTTTTCAATGTTCCGGGAAGGAAATCAAAATCTCGCTCCAAACTGAACTCAATACCGGAAAACTCCGCCTCATCAATGTTGATGGTACCTTCGAGATCAAATACGGAATTTGCCGTTGTTTGATTGCCATTTTCATCGAGTATACCTTCCAGAAGAGCAGGATCTAACCCCGTATCACTAAAGACCACTGGTCGGGAAAACTCTGTGATAAAGTCATCAATGGTTTTCTGGTAATACGCTACGGCAAAATAACCAACATTTTCCTCGAAATACCATTCAAACGAAGCTTCTAAATCAGTGGACTCCATATGCTTGAGGTTAGGCGCGCCACCCCGAATATCCATATTTTGGTCACCGCGAATAGCATTGGTTGGCGTTAGTGCACTTAATGGTTGTCTAGAAATGTTTTTTCCAGCACTGGCTCTGACTATCATGGCGTCGTTAATTTCTAACGCTAAGTTAATAGCGGGCAGAGTACCGGAGTAGCTTATCTCTTCAACGATATCTCCTGAGCGCCCTGTTGCATCAGTACTGTAGTGGCGAGCACCGGCATTACCACGTAAAAACATATCACCAACATCAAATCCAAAATTTACCTGCGCATAGTAAGCAAAGGTATCTTCTTCTGTTTTTCCATCGGGTACTGAGCGGGAGTTTATAGTATCTGCATAGCCTGAATCTCGCAGTTGCAACAAATTAAGATTAGATAAACCGTAATAAGACTGGGCACTGTCTAAGTCAGCTAATAACCAGGACATACCACCTTGTTGGGAAAAGGGCGTAACAGCCACACCACCAGAGCCTATAGTGTTATCTGACAAATACGATGACGACAATTCTGTAAGTTGCGACGATTTATCGATGCGCAAAGATGTGACTTTGTTTTCAAATTTTTTACTGTTGATACCGAATGTTAATGTAGTTTCATCGGTTAATGCATACTCAAAATCAATTTGAATATTGTCAAAACTATTATCGATGTACTTTTCTTCAAACCTGAGCTCTCTGAATTCCCAATTATCCGGATTTGTGGGATCGAAACTAGCAAACTCTCTCGTGCACTCAAAACTGGAACAATCAATGGTAAATTCAATCGGGGTAGCGTCAGCTCTATTTTGCAAATAGGCCTTGTCACTTTGTGGCCGGTCGAAGGTGGAAGTTGCTGTCCCGACAAGAAAAGACATGCTCAAATCATCGTTGATGTACCAATCACCCGACAGTACGAAGTTTTTGAACTCACTATCGTCCAAATCTCTTCTTGTTTCCGTTCGAAGACTTTGATCATTGGCGACAAAGGTACCTGAAACCATTTGGATGTCACCACCGGCATCTGTAGTAGGGCCATCGCCATTCACCGTTTCTAAAGTAAGTGCTGTGATGTCGTGGTTACTTGGCAAACTGTATGTATTGACTAAGTGGTGTTCCGATTTATCGCTTTCTAACTTGCCGTATAGCGCGTCAAAAGTAAGACTAAAATCGTCACTGGGTCTGTACTGAACTGACGCGGTCACACCTAAACGTTCCTGATCGCCGAACCAACTGCTATTTCGAATTCCCCGTGGGAACCAGATGTCACCATTTTCAACCTGTGAAGCTAGAGTAGGGTCAGCTATACCCGCTGCGGCTGTTGCATCTGCGCGTTTTCTCCAACGAGTAGTATTAATTCCATATTCTTCATTTTCGCGCTTAGAATAGGCAACGGATACCAATGCACCAAAGTTGTTCCACGTATTAGAGATCAAAAAGGCTGTGCGAGGATCAAAGGAATCTGTATTGGTATTGGTACCGGCCTGACCAGACACCACCGCGGTAAACCCGTCGTAGTCAAAAGGCTTAGCTGTACGCAATCCAACCGTGCCCCCGATACCACCTTCTTCCGTATCGGCAGAGTAGGATTTCTTTACATCCAACTGGCTAAATAACTCTGACGCGAAAACATTAAAATCAAAACTGCGCTTGTTGAACGCATCTTTAGCATCCAGGGTTGTTGCTGATGTACCTAATGCCTCCATCCCGTTTACTTCCACCCGAGTAAAATCAGGCCCCAAACCTCGCAGTGATATTTGTCGTCCTTCTCCACCTTCACGAGTAATTGTAACCCCGGACACGCGTTGCAGTGACTCAGCGAGGTTCAAATCTGGAAAAGCCGCAATGTCTTCAGCCACGATAGTGTCTTGTGATACTGCTGAACTGCGCTTCAGGTCACGACCTTTTATAAGTGACGAACGAAACCCTGTAACTTCAATAATTTCAGTATCTTCTGGAGATGTGGGTTCCTGGGCTAGTACCTGATATGATTGGCCGAGTAATGCGGAGGCAACCGCAACACTCAGCAGGGTTTTACTATTATTTTTATACATCTTCTCGTTCCTTATATTGAATGAGTGATACTTGAAAACCCAAAATAAATTTGGTTTCTCAAATATAAAGAAGCCGTTGTTCAATGAGCTTTTTGCTTATAAATGCAAATTATTTGGTAAAGCCAATATTGCAGTTCGAACAATTAATAACGCCCCTAAGCCATGTTTTTTCGATATACAAATACATATTTGCATTTTGGCATTACCAATTCACTATAAACCCAAGAAAGTGGCATGGCAACAAAAAATTTACAAGATAAGGTTATTTTGAACAATAATTTGATGTATTGGGTTAAGACTTAACAAATACATGGTGGGAGCTAGGCTCTTTTACAAAACGGGGTGGATCATCTGCGATGACGATTAGCCAGTTTGGCCATACCACCTAGAAGAAATAACGCAACATCTCGTGACATGCCAACAACTTTCTGCGAACCAGGCTATGCATTCCACATAACATTCATCTCGATGAGCAAAACACTGGCCGTCAACCAAGTTACGGTTAAAACTTTATCCAAAATAGATTGCGCGCTTTATATTTCATAGGAGTTGGTGTGAGGGCAATGGTTGTATTTGCAATCTTTGAAAAGACAGCAAAGTAAATGCTACTGAGATAAAACAATACTTAATTTAACATAATATACATTTTAACAATTTAAAATCCCGCTAAACCTTATGTGGCGCGGTTTAGCGGTTTCTTTCTATGTCAATATGCGTGAGATATCCACAGGTTACGCGGCGTATTGTTTCCAAAAATTACAAAGTCTTTTGTCGTTCATTTTTATTGCCCTTTCATACTTAACACAAGCCAATGTCTGTAAGGGGTCGCGCTCTAAAAGCTCGGCCACTTCAATAGCTAACCAATCGTCAAGAGTTGCGCCACTTGAACGGTATCTGCTAACGGCAGAGCGTGTAATACCAAGTTTTTTTGCTACGGCATAATCAGAAGGCAGGTTATACGCGGCTTTGAGGGTATCTATAAGATCTAGGGTTGTATTCATTTTTGACAATCTCCTGTTTACTCGCTTGATTAGAATAGTTCATGCGTCATGTGCAATCAACGTTTCAGGGGCTTGACTATGGTGATCCGGCTTGACTATTCTTAATACCGCACTAGCAACCTGTTTACTCGCAATATTCATTTTGTTGGTGTGCATCTCCTTAATATCAGGCGGTCATTTTGGCCGCCATTCCCTGAACTGGGAATTAACGATTTATTAACGCTTTTCCGTTCGGTCGTCGTCTTTTGCAAGGGGCGGCGGCCATCTCAAACGGAAAGCCCACACGGAACGGAAAAATGAATAAAGATTTTTTGAATTGTATTGAATGTGTCACCGGTGCGGGTTTTATTCCGCAGGATTTAGCAGATGCAGCTTTGGAAATAGTTCTATCAGAAACAGATGAACAGCTTATTGCGGCGGCTAGACGTTATCAGAACCTATCTATGATTGCGGCGCGGGGTCAACAAATGAAATGGCAGAGGCAGAGAAAAACAGCGGTTTCTTTAAGTGAAAAAATACAACTAGCAAGAGCGGGGGTATAACGTGAACGATGTTTGTTTGCGTATTACGCCGCAGGATAAAGCTAGAGCAAAAAAACACATTGCCGCCATTCGCGAAGCGTTATTTACGGATACAGCAAAGAGAGAAAGCCGTGTAAAAGAAAAGCTCGAATTGCTGGAGCGTATCAGAAAGGCGCAATCAATCGCATTGGGGAGGTGATTCCCCATGCGGCACGAAGTTAAAAAGCGGCGGCGGCTTTTGCAGTGGCATACGGCCACTATCACGGATTTTGCCAAGAACGTTAAATCTGCACGTCAATTCATCAATGGGCGATTGGAGGGTATCCCTTACCCAATAGGCAGAACACTCATTGATGAATATTCCAAAAAATACCGCAGTGAAACTGCGCTAAATCCTACCCGTGCCGCCAATATATTTATAAGAAAGGCAACTGATAGCGTTAGGCGTTATCTGGATACATGTTGTTTTGATGATCTCAGAGCGCTACACAATGACAAAGTGTTAGGCGAACTGGCTATATCAGCGGCGAATACATGCAAGTCAAAATTGAATGATTTTGTTGATCAGGAATCAACGCAGGACTATGAACAGAATATGAAACGCGCCTTTGATTTAATTTCGGATTTTGTTAGTAGCTGGGGCTTATCGGTTCCGTTACGTGATGCTGAAACAGAAACAGACGCACAGGCCGCAGCAATCATGAGAATGACTGATCCAGAATGGTGGGAAAGACGCTTATTGCGTATGCGTGAGCAGATTAACGAGCATGTTGCCGTGTTGATCGGGCTAGTCAGGAAAAACCGGCAGATATACGCAAGTAACCGCACTGTGCAGAACTGGAGAAATCAACAGAGAAAAAACGCGGATTATCTAGAACAAATGGAACTCGTAGACGAAGACACAGAAGAACGCTATTCCCTGAAAGACATTGTAAACGCGACCAGTTCAGCGCCAGAAAAGCGCCGTATTGAGTTAATGATTAGGTGTCGCGGTCTCGAAGATTTAGCGGACGATTTTGGATATGTCTCTTATTTCGTGACGTGGACAGCTCCAAGTAAATATCATCCGAATAGCAAAAAATATAATGGAAGCACTGCAAAACAAACGCAGTCGTACTTAGTAGAACAATGGGCAAAATGCCGTGCTGCTATTAAACGCGCGGGTATTGAATGGTTCGGTGTTCGTGTTGCTGAACCTCACGCGGATTCGTGCCCGCATTGGCATATGCTAGTGTTTGTCAGTCCGCAGCAAAAAAGCAATATGCAAAAAATCATGGCGAACTATGCGTGTGAGCATGAGCAAGGCGAGCTGATCAATAAAAAGGGAGTGATTAACATCAAGCCGCGGTTTGATATACAAGAAATTGATCGCAGTAAGGGTAGTGCAACGGGCTATATAGCGAAATATATTAGTAAAAACGTTGACGGTGCGGGACTGCAAAATCAGCCGGACTTTGAAACGGGTAATACGTCAATTGATGAGGGTATAGAGCGCGTTACGGCGTGGGCTAACTGTTGGAAAATAAGACAATTTCAATTTTTCGGAGCTGCGCCGGTTACGGTGTGGCGCGAGTTGCGGCGTCTGAAAATAGAATTTGAAAATGATGTGTTTGAAAAGATACGCCGTGCCGCCGATTCTGCGAAATGGGCAGAGTTTACAAAACTGTTAAAGGAAAATCCGGTTCGTTTGCGCTATGGGTCTGTAAAAAATGAACTGGGTGAAAAAATCAGAAAAATAGCCGGTTTGGTTTTTCAGGGCTTTAATATTGAAACGCGAGTAAACCGGTACCGCCTTGAGCGCCGTAAGGCGCAATTAAAAAACCGCGACAGCGGTTTTACTTGGAGTACTGTCACTAACTGTACGGGGGATGATGACAGGCTGTCCCGTGCAGTAACAAATTCGGGTTTAAGTGAATATTTTGTTCCGATAATTGCCAGGGGGCACAAAGTGACTGCAGGGAATAGGGTTTTTGAGTTTAAAGAGAACACACTTTTTGTAAGGGGTTTAGAGTGAGTAATAAAACGGCGCAGTTGTCAGCGATGGCAGACGAAATCACACGTTTAACGCTGGAAACAGCGAAAATAAATGGTTTGCAAATGGGGAAAATTAAAGAAAATTTAACCCGATTGGCCGCGTTGCAGTGCAAATTTAACCATTTGATGGTGGAGTTGATAAAAGATGAATAAGCAATGTATTTGCCCAAAATGCGGTCGAATAGCTGAGATTCGCAGACAAAAAAACGGTAAACGTTTGCGCTATTTGTATTGTGTCGATGGTTGCGGCGGGTTGACTACTCGCAAAGATTCGGCGTTGTGGGAAACGATGGAAAAAGAGCCGTTCGGGGAGCTGGGGAGCTTTCCGGTTGAGATGATGCCAGAGCCGGAGCCAGTGCCAGAGCCGGAGTCAGTGCCAGAGCCGGAGTCAGTGCCAGAGCCGGAGTCAGTGCCGGAAAGTATAGAATTATCTGATTTTGTACCAGATGAGGAAAAAAGCCAGGTACCAGATGAGGAAAAAAGCCAGGTACCAGGGCAAGAAAAAACATATGTAGGTTATGTTGCGGCGTTAGCGGTTGCGCTAATTAGTGCGGGTCTGGGTTTGGCTGCATTTAGAAAAACAAAGGGGTAAAACGTGGAAAATACAGAAAAATCACAGCTAGTGCCGGAGCCGTTGCCGGTAGATGGCAATACAGAGGTTCAGGAAGCTAAGCCGGAGCCGTTGCCGGACGGCGGTTACAATGAGCATAACGCGGAACTTGACGCGCTGATCGGAGAAGCAACAAAGGCGCAGAATGAACAAGTTGATAGTGTTGAAACAGTTTCGGATTTGTCAGTAATGCCAAAAGACGAAGCCGCGCAAATGGCAACATTTGGAGTAATTAAAATCGTTGAATTTGCACAAGAGCAAACCGGAAAGCCGCTAAAAATCAGCAAAGGCCAGTTGACCATTTTTGCAACGCTGGGCACACCGCTGGTAATGAAATACGGCAACACAGTTAAAAATTACATTGAACAGTTGACCGGTGATATTGACGAAGAATCGTATATGCCGGAAATCTTCGCGGCGGCGGGGCTTGTCGGGTTGGGCGGGTCGCTGTATTTGCAAAACAAAAAATTTAGCAAGATGATGCCAGAGCCGGAGCCGGAGCCGGAGCCGGAGCCGGAGCCGGAGCCGGAGCCGGAGATTTTACAAAGTGGCGATTAATCCCAATACGGCAAGAAACGCCATGCATACGGCTGTATGTATGATGACGGGCGCGGGTAAGGGCATAGCGTTAAACGCTTTAGGGTTAATACCTGATAAATATCCTGTAGTAATTTTTGATCCGCATGGAGAACACAATAAAATTGCAGGGCGGCGCGTATATCAATACAAAACACAGCGCAATTTTGCAAAAACATTTATAAAAGCGTGGAATAGTGGTAGGCCGTTCGCGCTGGGTTACTGTCCAGACACAAAGGGACGGACGGAAAAAGAAAGCAAACAAAAGTTACAAAATGCGGCTGAATGGTTTGCGAAATTGGTCTGGGCGGCGGGAGACGGAAACCGCGTTTTATATTCTGTTTTTGAGGAATACGGGGAGTATTGCGAAAGTACAGCCGATGACAATACCACGATAGGAAAAATATGGACGGGGGGACGTAAATTCGGTTTGCGCGGTATTGCGGTGTTTCAGCGTTCCGCGACTATATCCAAAACAATTTGGGGAAATTCGCCGCGTAAAGTCATTGGGGCGCAGGGATATGAAAATGATATAGCGCGATGTGTTGACGCGGTGGGGTGTAGTCGCGCCGATATGGTAGAACTGGCCGCAAATAATAAAGCGTTGCAAATGTATCATGAAGGGCTTGATGAAATGGTGAGGACAAAAGTGCATTATCTATTTTCTGAGTCGGTCGGGGTGCATGAAAAAGTAGCGGCGTATGTAAAACCGGCTGCAAATTTACGTAAAAAATGGAATGCAGAGCAAAGGCGGCTGGATAAATTAGGCGTATATAAATTAGTTTGATTTTACAAACAGGTCAGAAAAACCGTGCAATTGCGCGGTTTTTTTATGCCTGAATTTTACAAAACGAATTATATATTTTAGTCAATAGGTGTTGACATGTTTATAAGTTGCTGTGCTTAGATTGTAGCCGCTTTATTTTAATTTATTTTTTTTAGGTGCAGAGATGAGTAAGAAACAAAAAGATTATTTAATGTTTGCGGGTATTGCATTAGCAGTATCAGCGGCGGTGGTGTGGGCGTCAAATAACGTTGATGCAGTTGAAGACGTGATCGGCTAAGGGGGATTAATATTATGAATGCATCAGCAATTGCTTTAGCAATCATGCCAGCTATGCTTCAGTGCGCCAGTCCGGCTGGTTCGGGATATAACGAAGAATGGGCAATAAAATTACGCGCTGGGATGGTGTTTCACGGTCTGGAACTGGAAACTAATCTAAAAAACAAAGACACAATTAAAAAAGTGTCGATTGATATAGGCGGTACGCCTATCGTTTCACCGTCCGGTAAAATTTTAAACCTGATTGATGATCTTTATGCAAAACATAAAGCGGACGGCCGTCTGGTTTTAAATCTCGCAAAATTCGAGTGCCGCAGTCCGCAGGGTATTTATAAAACCGCGCTTGCTACATCAATTTTTGATGATGTTACGCTAAAAGTTGAGTTCGGTTCGCGAAATACCACTGATGCGGATAGTGCAAATCATGATCCTGCGGTACCTACGCTCAAAGCAAAGGGCTACATGTCGGAAAATCCAATGGCGAACGTTGCTGGAGGTGGTCGTAAATTTTTACCTATTCAGTACGAATTGACGCAAATTTCAGCGGCGGCGGGGAAGCATGACTGGATTTTTCCCTCTGGCAGCGTTAACCGTTCGTTGCAGCGATTAATTCTTGATGAATCCGAAGTTTCTATCTCACGCGTTATTGTAAAACGTGGCGCAAAAGTCATTCGAGAGATGACGAGAAGTGATATTGATTTTGGGAATAGTCGCTACGCGGATGCGGTATCAGTGCCAGGCTTTTTGCTGATTGATTTTATTCAGTTCGGTTTCGGTGCAAATGATGCAATTACTACTGAAGGTCTGAATTTTGAATTCGAGGTTGACGGGCCAGGGGCAATACGCACATTCGTAGACGGTTTTGATCGTATCGCGTAACGGGGGCGTTTATGGATTTTTGGGACTCGGTGACAGAATTCGGCGAGGGCGCATGGGAAACGGTTTCCGGTGCTGCCCAAAATGCCGTAGGTGATTGGGCGTACGGCTGGAGCGGTGGCGATGATGCCCAGCAAGCGCAAGCAACGCAAACGGGCACGACTGGGAATACATCAGGCACTAGCGATGATGTAGCAAGTCAGCATAACAGCGCGGGTAGCGGTTTTGCTATTAACGCGCAAACAGCCATGATTGGTGGTGGCGTGTTACTTGCCGTTGTGTTGCTTTTGAAGTAGGGGGTATTTATGCCATTAATACCAGTAATCGCACTGGCGGCGGGGTTCGCTGGGGGCATGTTTGCCAGTGATGGCGTGTCGAAAATAACGAATCTCGTTATTGTTGGCGGCGCGGCTTATTTAGTTTACACGAAGGTGATCAAGTAATGGGCGGCGGTGGTTATAGTGCAAGCGGCGGCGATGCATCAAGCGGGATAGGTGATACTAGCCAATCGACAGGTACAACGTTCGGCGGGTTTAACTACTCAAACGGCATTAATACAACGCACTTAATGCTTGCGGGGCTAGCCGCGTTGCTTATTTTAACGGTGGTGAAAAAGAAATGAAAAAAGTACCACTCACACGGGAATTTAAAGACGCGCTAAAACCGGCGCTGTGGGGCAATGCTGAGAAAACAGTGTTTGACGAAATAGAAACAGGCGCGGCGGGTTTGTATCTCACTGAAAGCGGCGGCTTGTTGGTTGTTTTGCGGCGTGAGGTGGCAACGCTGGTTGTTGTTGCTGTGGTGGGGTCTAATCTCAAATCAGAGCGGGACGAAATTTTCAGATTTGCAACGGCTAACGGATATAAAAATATACGTTTTCATACTCGTGCGCCGGAGCATTTAAAAAAGGGGTTGTACGGTTTGCCGGTACGCCTATTGCGTGTTGAAAATCGTACGTTTGGCGCAGATGAATACGTCTATACGCTGGAGTTGTTCTAATGGGTGGAAAAAGTAGTTCTAGCAGTAATACCAGTAGTTCTCAGTCCAGCTATAACATTGTCAACGATGGTGAGTTTGCTGGTGCGTCCGATTTTGTATTAGATGAGTCAGACCGTTCGGTTAATGATTCATACAATAGTAATGTCGAGGTTGATCAGGAATTCGATTACTCCCAGGTAAGAGAGACAGACAATTCGATTAATGATTCGGGTAATACTAATACAGACATAGAGCAGGAAATTGATAATTCAATATCAAATTCAGGCGATTTGGCTGGGAATTCTGGAACGATAAACATACTCGACGGCGGTGCAATTGATAGCGCGTTTGATTTTGCAGGGGATACAGTAGACCAGGCGTTCGAGTTTGGCGGGAAGGCGGTCGATGCGGTTGTATCTAGCAATGAAACAATTAAAGACGTTAGTACAGAGGCGCTAAAGGCAAATCAGGCGGTTATTGATGATGCGCTAGATTTTGGTAGTGATGCTGTGAATGCGGTGCAAGCTACGGCGGGAAATGCAATTAATAGCGTCAGTACGGCATACAATGAAGCGCTTGAAAATGTGTCTGAATTCGGCGCGGGTGCTATTGATGTGATCGGCGAAACCTCAGTGAATTACGCAGAAACACTAGGCGAAACGGCGCAGGGATTTAACGATTCATTGACTACGCTATCAAGTCAGCAAAGCGGAAATACAGCGCAAGTGCTCGCTAAAATTGCGGAACAAAGTAGCGATGACAAGGAGGTGATTGCAGATTTGGCGCGTAGTACATCCCTAGCCGGTCAAGATGTAGTAGCACAAACGGCCAGTAAGATGATCTTGTATTTGTCTGTGGGTTTGGGCCTTGTCGGCGCGGCAATGGTGTTCAGGGGGTTTAAATAATGCCAATAGTCACTATTGCGGCGGGAAAAGAACGTGTAATTCAAACGCCTGCAAAATATCTTTCTGTCATTGGTGCAAATGGACAATTTGTCGTTAATGCGCCAGCGCTTGGAAATGTAATTGGTAAAATTGGTCGTCAGTATGTACTTGATAATATTACAGAGGTTTTATTCATCAATGATTCTGGTGATCCTATCGAAATTGAATACGAAATTGCCAATATACAAATATTCGGCTCCGGCTCCGGCTCTGTATCAATCGAAAACAAACCGACTATCCGAAGGATTGAGGAGGCCATACAGGTTAACGCGGCGGCAACGGTCGAAAACGGCACGGTAACAGCGCAGAGCCACGATTCATTGATTGATTTTGATGATATTACTATCCCGCCAGGAACCAAAATTAAGATTATTGATGCTGAAGCAGTAAACCGGCGGACAGTGATTATGCAGGTTATATCATCAGTGACAACGCGGTTGCGTATCGGCTCAAATACAGTGACGGCGGGGCGTGGTCTGGTGCTTGAAGGGTCTACTGATGCAATTGCATCACTGGAATTTGAAGCAATTACAGACATTTACGCATATAACGAATCGCCAGATGATGCGGTTGTATCATTAATAGCGGGGGTCAAATAATGCCGGTAGTTAATCAACCCAATATTAAAGCCATTATTCAGGCGGCGGCGGCAGACATTATTGGAGATGTGACAAGCCAGGGCGAACTAACGCGGGGCGTAGTAGCAACGGAAAGCGCAGACATAGAAACGCTGGTTTCTTCAGAAAGCGGCGCGGTATCATCAAAAGTTGATGAGGTTAATGCGTTGGTTGCGTCGGAAACCGGCGATATTGATGTCGCGCTGTCAGCAGTGGCGGCAAAGCTGGCATATATTGAGGCAGAGCAAACAGCACAAGCGGCAACGCTGACAACGTTAGAAACAAATCAATCTGATTTGATGACAAAAAGCGGCGTTAAAAGTGTTCAGCGCGGCGTATATGTTTTGTATTCAAGCGACACAAGCAAGGATTTGACAATTTCAGCGGTCGATATGAATAAGGCTGTGTTGATGCAGGCTGCTACTACTTCATCTACAAATATAAACCTTTTAGGTTCGGCGTATTTGAAAAACGCGACAACGATAACCTTTGAGAAAGGTTATACGGGCGGTACGTGTGAAATAACTTGGCAGTTAATCGAATATGAATAAAAATTACGCAAAGATAAATGATGATAATGTTGTTGTGGCTGTAATGTCACTGTCGGGTGTAGTTAATAATGACAGCATGATTGAATTGCAAAGCAATGATTTATCATTGTTGGGTAAGCGCTACGAAAACGGCGCGTTTGTTGATGTGCCGGTTGTCAGTGAGTCAATACGAATTATCAGTGTAGGCGCATTTCGCCGCCGTTTTACAACAGCTGAAAAAGTCGCAATAAAGACCAGTAATGATCCAGTGCTGGAAGTGTTTGAAGAGGATTTGATTGCATCATCGTATGTTGATTTGGATTTTTCGCAAACACAAGAGGCAATCGCCTATCTGGAGCAACAAAATATTATCGCGACAGGGCGAGCGGCTGAGTTGTTAGCAGACGGTGCGAAAGAAGAAAAACCAATCAATGAACGTTAAAACAAGCGCGGCGGCGGTGGCGGTCGCGTTGGGGTTGTATTTGCTCATGAAATTAAAATCAGAAAAATTGCCGTTAGGCATTAGAAATAATAATCCGCTTAACTTGCGTGAAGTGGGCATTCCGTGGAACGGTAAAACCGGCGAAAATGGCGGTTTTACTACGTTTGAAACGCCGCACTACGGAATAAGAGCGGCGGCAAATAACATGAAAAATAGTTATCTGTCGGGCAATACCACAATAGAAAAAATAATCTCAGAATGGGCCCCGGAAACGGAAAATAACACGGCGGCGTATATTGCCAGCGTGTCACAAAAAACAGGTATTGCGGCAACGGAAAACATTACAGCTATGCCGCAGTTGGTTGAGATTATCAAAGCCATGATTTATCACGAAAACGGGCAGCAGCCGTACGGTAACGCATTGATAGAGAGGGCCGTATATGACGGGGCGCTATTTGGTGCGGCGTTGCCTGATACGTTTGATATTTCCGGCGGGGTGTACGTATGAATATTGATTTTAAATGGCTGGCAATGACGGCGGCGGGTGCGGTGCTGGGCGCGGTCGTTGTTTATCAAGTCAAAAAGCACACAAGCGGTATTGTTGATGATAAGTGACGTTATAGCGTTAATTCGCGGCGGTCTGTCACTGTACAGCGAAAAACGCGCGGCGATTAATGCGCGCGAAATTCAAGAAATAAAAACCGGTGCGGCGTGGGAGGTTAAAGCGCTTGATTCCGGCGTGTGGATACGTAGGTTTTCATATGGATTGTTTAGTTTTCCAATCGTATTAACGGCGTTTAATCCAGGCGCGGGGCGGGAATTGTTCGCAAATTTATCAGCCGCGCCGGATTGGTATATTCAAACGTTTATGATCATCAATGGGACAGTGTGGGGGGCGCTAGAATTAAAACGGATAATTCCAGCGTTTGCAGGGCTTAAAAAGTGACAGATAGACGGCGGCAAAATTTGTTCAAGGATATCATTGTTCCGGTTAGCGTATCGGTTGTAACCGGTGTTGCTGCGGCGTTTGTATCATCGCAAATGGCAATCAAAGTGCTCGAAACGAAGGTGCAATATATCGAATCTGATATTAAAACCGTGCGCCAGTTGGCTGCATCAGTATCAGCGGCTAACATGGAGCTTAACCGGCGCGGCGCGTGGATGGATGCGATAGAATTGCGAGTGTCACGCAATGAGCGCGATATATACGAATTGAACAAACTTAATTAACTTTCTTTTTGTGCGTAGGGCGCTCATTGGGCGCTAAAAATATTACATCATTTATAACTTCATTTAATAAATTGGCAGCTTGAGCAATACGCGCTTTAGCTGCTTTTCGTGCGTTATCATCTCGTAAAGCTGCAATCTGCTTTTTATAATACTCATTGTCTGATTCTTGGCGCGTTGCGTTTGCATTAATAAATTTAATCATTCTGAGGTGTTCGGGGGTTATTCCGTGCGGGTAGTCGGGGGTGATCAGATTGTCGTTAATATCAAAAGCGTATTTGTCGCCCCATGAGTCAGGGATGCTACGCGCTTTCATGCGCAAAAGTGAGACAGCGCGGGGGCATGGTTTATCGGTGTTTATCCAGCGGTCGAGCGTGCGAGTTGAGCAGTGCAAAAAATCACAGGCGGCGTTTTTATCAATGATAACAGAGCCGCCAAAAACAATAACAAAGCCGCTTTTGCGAAGTAATTTTTTGAATGATTTGTTCATGTAATAGCCACCAACATAAAAAATTGCATGAAAAAAACTAATGATTAATATTTTTTTTGTGCTGATTTTAATAAAACAGAAAACTTGCAAAAATAGGCGTTTATTGTCTTTTTTGATACGAAAGTATAAAAGTTCAAAATACAGTCAAATTGTCTTTATTTAACATAATATACATTATGCGCAATTGTAAGCATAGTGAATTGGGTGAGTTATATCAGGGGTTTCATTGTCTCTGCTACCTGGCTCGTGGTTTCGCATGATGTGCTAAAGATTAAATTCTGAGAGTGATTCTGGTGTTACGCTTAGATTAACGAAGTCTTAGGCTTGCTCAAGACCAATGAGTTTGATGAGTATTTTAAATGGCACGAGCTCAGTATATAGAAATCCCTGAGCGTGATAGCAACCTTCGCGTAAATGTAAATTTGCCTGGGCCCTGGTGATTTCCTCGTCTTCAGCTATTACATTCATATGTAAGCTTTTACTCATGGCTCTGATAGTCTTGGTGATGGCTATCAAATTTTTCTTTACCTACCGCTTACTTGCTCAATTAATATAACTAAAGGCTTTTTTTTCATCACTTATGGATGTAATTAAACACCATAGAATGGCTTATCATTCCTTAAACTTATCTTTTCCTTGGGTTTTCGTCTGCTTTTGCGTTGCTTTTGGCTGTTAAAAACTGCACTATTTCCTTGTTGATTTCACTCTTCACAGAAAGCAACAGCGGTTTAGCAATGTAGTCTGAAGGATCTTACGTTTCTGCGCGAAGTTACCTTCAATACTCAGCATTTTAAAATGCGGCTGAATTTATAAAAAACACAAACAATAAATTTAACTTACTCATCTAAAGGAGAATAAGATGAATGAAGCGCCGGCGACAACAGCTCCTGCTCCCGCCTCAAATTCCACGGCTAAACTAGTTTATATTCTGTACTTGGTTGGTATTGTATTCGGTATTACAGGTATCGTTGGTGTGGTTATGGCCTATATCAATAAGTCTGATGCACCTGAATGGTTGCAAAGCCATTATCGTTTCCAAATCAGAACATTCTGGATAGGTTTTCTCTATATGTTTGTCGGTTCGTTACTGTCCCTCATCATTATTGGCTGGTTTATTCTGTTGTTCTGGGTTGTTTGGCTTATTATTCGTTGTGTTAAAGGGATGAAGGCCCTTGAAGCCAACCAAGCCCACCCTGACCCTGAGTCATGGATGTTCTAACATGTACCAATCGCGCCCCAAATTAATTGAGGGCGCGTTGATTTCTTCAGGTACGCACGAGCTTCATTCCAGTAAATTTAATATCACTTGCATCGGATGTTTGGGCTTATAGCCATTAATTCTCTTCACCTGACTACGACATGAATACCCCGTCACCATGATTTCATCTGGGTTCGCACTTTCAATAATACGTTGCCAACTAAGTGAATAAATAGCTTTAGAAGATGCTAGGTGGTTTTTCTCATGTCCATACGTACCCGCCATACCACAACATCCGACAGGCACGATTTCACACTTCACCCCCAATTTATTAAAGATATCTCGCCATTGTTTTTCTGATGCAGGCACCATTGCCTTTTCAGTACAATGACTCAACAATTTATAATTAAAATCGGTATTCAGAATTTGTGATGAAAGTTTGTCAATCAACCATTCTTGTATAAGGGCCACATTAAACGTTCCGCGTTTCTCACCGAGTGTCTTTTTGTATTCATCGCGATAACACAGTACTAGGGATGCATCCAAGCCTACCAAAGCGACATCCACAGTGGCAATTTCGTTGAGAAATGCTGCGGTGCTGCTTGCCGTCTTAGCGAATTGACTAAGAAAACCTTTGACGTGTTGTGGCTTTCCATTCGGCTTAAAAGGCAGTAATACGGGATTAAAGCCAAGCTTATCTAGGGCTGAAAGTGCATCGTGAACTACCTCAGCCTCATAGAAGCTGGTAAATGGGTCTTGGACGACAATGACTGTCTTTTCTTTTTCCGCAGCCGACATAGCTCGCAATAGTGCTAAGTTAAAACTATAGCGCTTCCCAACTCGCTGTCGTAATGTGGGCGAGGATAGAAGGGGCGAGTCTACGTAGCCTACGTATTTTTCGATAGCCGATTTAACACTATTAATATTCATGATCCGGTTTGCTAAACGCGGGGCATAAGATAGTAATGGTGCCATGCGTTCGATATTAGCAACCAAATAATCCTTCACGGGCCGACTATAACGTTGATAGTAAAGGTCGAAAAATCGCGAACGGAAATCAGGTACATCCACATTTATCGGACATTGACTGGCACATGCTTTACAGGCGAGACAGTCATTCATTATCGCCAGGACTTCATGGGAAAAGTCATTGTGTTTGCTTTTATTATTTTTATACCGTTGCCACCGTGATAACTTTTTATCGTTTTTTTCTGCGATCTCAAGGTTCACGCCTTGTTGCGCTGCTAAGCGAAGCCATTCGCGTAACATCCCAGCCCTTCCCTTTGGGCTATGGCGTCTGTCTCCTGATACTTTAAATGATGGACACATTGTCGAGTTAGCGTTGTAGTTAAAACACAGACCATTGCCATTGCAGTTTAACGCATTTTTGAACGAGGCTCTGGTGTTTACTGGAATGATCCGGTCGAAACCTCCGCGCTTTTTGTCATCTACGCTTACTAACGTATCTTTACTATTAATAGGAGTACAGATTTTTCCAGGGTTCATTTTGTTATAAGGGTCGAAAACAGCCTTGATTTTCCGCAGCTCAGCAAACAACTCATTGCCGAAAAATTCAGGACCATATTCACTTCTGAACCCTTTTCCATGTTCCCCCCACATGAGCCCCCTGTATTTAGCGACTAAAGCAACGACTTCATCAGATATTTTCCGAAGTGTGATCTCTTGGTCAGGATCGCATAAATCCAATGCTGGTCTTACGTGTAATACACCGGCATCGACATGGCCAAACATGCCGTAGTGAAGTTGATAGCTATCCAGCACTTGCCTAAATTGCATTATGAAATCGGCCAGATGTTCAGGTGGCACAGCCGTATCTTCAGCAAAGGCAATAGGCTTTGCAGTTGACTTAGTTTTACCCAAAAGGCCCACTGATTTTTTACGCATGGCATAAATTTTGTCAATGTCTGTAATATCATCGGTGATTTGGTAGCCGATGACACCTGTTTCAGCGACTTCGATTTCACGATCTAACTGGGCGCGAAGATATTGAATTTTACCCTCAATATCAGATCTGTCTTCGCTGTTAAATTCAACCATATTCAAACCTTGAACGTCACGCTCAGGTACTGGTTCTATTAGGTGCTCCACACTCTGCCAAACTACATCTTCCCGAGCCAGATTGAGCACGTTGCTGTCCACAGTCTCAACAGATGTTGCTTTTGCCGCAACCATAGCAGGAGCATGACGCAGGGCGGAGTCAAAAGAATCATACTTAATGTTGACGAGCACTTTATGGCTTGGAATGGGCGTTATATTGAGTATGGCCTCTGCAACAAATACCAGCGACCCTTCCGAGCCACATATCACCCGGCTCGGATCTAACGAGGTCATATTGGAGTCGACAATATGGGCTAAATCATACCCTGTGAGAAATCTATTTAGCGGAGGAAATTTATCAGTAATGAGTTGCCGTTTCCCAACACCGGTTTCGATAAGTTGTTTGTAAATGTTTCCTATTCGAGTGGCTTGTTGGGCATCCACTTTCGCTCTTTGTAATTCAATCGGCCGGGTGTGTAAAATCGTCCCGTCAACCAAGACTGAAGTAAGCCCCAGTACATGATCAGATGTTTTTCCGTAGACAAGAGACCCCTGCCCCGACGCATCAGTGTTTATCATACCGCCAATGGTTGCACGATTGCTCGTCGAAAGGTCTGGTGAAAAAAAGAAACCATGAGGCTTAAGAAAGTCGTTGAGTTGATCTTTTACAACTCCTGCTTGAACTCTTACCCAGCGTTCATCAGTGTTGATGTCAATAATATGCTTCATATGGCGTGACGTATCGACTATTATGCCACTGGTAAGAGATTGTCCGTTGGTGCCAGTTCCGCCACCTCTCGCGCTGAAGGTTATATTTATAAACTCGGGTTTGTGTGCCAATTCACCCAGCGTTACAAGGTCTTCAATATTCTTAGGAAAAACAACAGCCTGAGGCGTTTTTTGATAAACTGAATTGTCCGTGCTATAAGCAATTCGAGTTGAATAGGCTTTTTCCACGTCCCCGCTAAAATTGCTCCATTTAAGCGCTTCTACATAGCGCAAATACTCATTTTTGAGAGACGCGTCAGGGTTTATCAGTGGTATCATCTATATCTACTATGAATATGTATGGTTAATGGTTCTGTCATAATATGAGTGGCTATAACACTGCCAGTATCATGACTTGTTAGTCAGATTATTTTCGCTGACTAAAATAGTGTTGTTCCTTACATTCATTAATTTTTTTTACGTCTGCACAATATTCTGAAACTGGCCGAATTAATAGACGTGGAATGCCAATAGGCTCGCCAGTTTCCAAGCAAAAGCCATAGGTACCATCTGCTATTCTACGAAGAGATTTGTCTATTTTTCTAAGCAGCAGACGTTCCCTGTCCACTATGCGCAAAGCAAGACGTGATTCTTCCTCGTATTGTGCACGGTCAGCGTCATCATTGAGTTCTGGTGGGTTACTCAACGCCAGCTTCATTTCCTCAATATGCAACATGGTTTTCCTTTTAAGTTCATGTAATGCATGACAAAAAAATGCGAGCTGTTCATCATTCATGTAATCATCAGGTGAAGTGTTAAGAATTTGTTCCTTAGTGAGTTCGTTTTTCATTTTCTCGATAGCCTAATTCTCAATATGCTCAATCACAACTCAACGGCAAATTCTATCTGTTAAACGTTAGCCGTTGTGCTGATCTGGGGTTGACCACAACGCGTTTGCCATCAAATACTAACTTGCCATTAACCCAAGTGGACGCTATGTGATGGGTGAACACGTGTTCATCGAATGGCGTCCATCCGCATTTGTATAAAGTGTTGCTATGAAAAACCGGGGTTTCTCTGTTTGGATCAACGAGTACTAAATCTGCAAAATAGCCCTCTCTAACAAAGCCGCGATCGACAATGCCATATCGAATAGATGGATTATGGGCCGTTTTTTCAACCACTGTTGACAACGTAAACCGCTTAGCTGAAACCAGATCCAGTAAACTTAGCAATGCGTGCTGGACTAGTGGTAAGCCCGCTGGTGCTCTATCGTACTTCTGACGCTTTTCTTGCCAGCTATGTGGTGCGTGATCTGTCGCTATAATGTCTATTCGGTCATCATTCACCGCTGCAATAAGTGCATCGCGGTCCCTAGTTGTCTTGATGGCAGGGTTGCATTTGATTAGGTTCCCCAGTCGTTGGTAATCGTTGCAGTCAAACCAAAGATGATGAACACAGGCTTCAGCGGTAATTCGCTTGTTAATGATTGGGCCCTTGCTGAACAAAGACAATTCTTTTTCTGTGGTAAGGTGTAATACGTGAAGATCACTTTCATATTGTTTTGCGAGAGACACGGCGTATGAGGATGAAGCATAGCAAGCTTCACTGCATCTAATGGCCGGATGGTCGTGAATATCGAGGTTACTTCTACCTATAGTCCGGAGATTGTCTTTTATTATGGACCCACTCTCGCAATGCGTGACGATTAAACCTGGAGATTCTCGAAAGATGGCGTCCAAAGCCTGAGGATGCTCCACAAGTAAATCGCCAGTAGAGGCGCCCATGAATACTTTTAATCCACAATGACGACGAGGGTCAATACGTTTAATTTCGCCTAAATTATCTTCGGTTGCACCAAGGTAAAATGAATAGTTTGCTACAGATTTTTTCGCCGCCAACGCAAACTTGTTCTCTAACGCCTCAATGGTCGTTGTTGCAGGTGTGACATTGGGCATTTCCATATAACTCGTTATTCCACCGGCTACAGCCGCACTAGACTCGCTTAAAATCGAGCCTTTATGTGTAAGGCCTGGTTCCCTAAAGTGCACTTGATCATCAATCATGCCGGGTAGCAAAAGATGTCCTTCTGCATTAATGATATCGTCCCCAGGTAGCGCGGAAATTTCACTCGCAATTTTGTCAATACGACCGTGTTTCAGTCGAACGTCTGCAATAAACTCTACACCTTCGTTTACAACCTTCGCTTGTTTAATTAACGATTGGCCCACCAAAACTTTTACTCCATCACAAACTGACTAATGTTATAACATAACATTGGTGGTGTTATCAAAACCAAGTTAATTCTGATGGTTTATGCGTATGTTATTTCTCCTCGTTGCACAACGTTTAGAACAATACTTCACTTCGTTCCAATGATTTTTCCACTTCTTTCGCCAATTGAATGCACGCTCACATACAGGACAAACTTTTCTAGGTAGATGAGCTTTTTTCATACAGAATGTGTACAGCTATTTGCCCTTTATGTCATTGAATGCGGCGAGTGCCCGCTCCCTAGATATCTTGAGATTAACCAGGGGATTTGGATAGTCTCTTCCGAGCAATACACCTGAAGTTCGCAGAGTCAGGTCATCAGCATCCCAGGGCTTATGCAGATATTTATTGGGTAGTTTTTTAAGTTCCGGACACCAAGCTCTAACGTATTCTCCTTGTTTATCGAATTTTTCCCCCTGTAAAACCGGATTAAAAACCCTGAAATATGGTGCAGCATCGGCGCCGGAACCAGCAATCCATTGCCACCCTGCACTGTTATTTGCCACGTCGGCATCGGCCAAACAATCCCAAAACCAGGCTTCACCTTCTCGCCAGTCAATAAGGAGGTTTTTAACCAAAAAAGAGCCGACTATCATACGCACTCGGTTGTGCATATAGCCGGTGTGCCACAATTCACGCATGCCGGCGTCAACTATTGGAATTCCGGTTTTTCCTTGTTGCCACGCTTTGAGGTCGGTGCTGCTTTTGCGCCATGGAAAATAGTCAAATTTTTTATTGAAATTCTTGTCTGGAAAATCCGGGTAATGATAAATCAGGTGATGGGCAAACTCCCTCCACCCCAGTTCGCTCAAAAAGGTATCAATGTCTTTATTCTCACTATCACCATAAGCGGTTTTTATCGCATACCACACCTGGTTCGGAGAGATTTCACCAAAATGCAGGTGGGGAGACAACTTTGATGTCCCGGCAACTGCAGGAAAATCCCGCGCAGTTTTATAGTGGTGTATTGCGTCATCAATAAAATCAGCAAGCCGATTAGCCGCGCCTTCTTCACCGGGCTGCCAGCTCTTAGCGATACCTTCAGCCCACTTGATTTTGGGTAATAACAACAAATCATCGATAGTAAGTTCAGCCTTTGCTATATCGGCATATGTAATCCGCGCGGGAGGCGCTTTGGGATACCGCGGAGGTGGCGACGCCAAACATCCCTTTCGGTAAAATGGGGTAAATACTTTGTAGGGAGCTCCTGATTGATTTGCAACGTCCCAAGGCTCCCACAATAAGCTACCATTAAAACTGTGCCCTTTTTTACCAGCGGCTTTTAATGCTTGTTTTATTTGCTTGTCTCTTGTCACATGCCAGGGTTCGTAACAACGGTTCCAGTAAACATCCTCAATATCGTATTTCTCAGTGAGAGACAGCAGTATGTCTTTCGGATTGCCTTTGAAAACGTGTAAATGTCCGTTCAATCTGTCATTAAGAGAGTTTAATGAATGATGAAGCCACCATTTAGTGACACTGCCTGGGAGTCGGTCTTTGGGTAAAGTCGTGTCATGTATATAAACAGGAATTATTTTTCCATTGTCACACCCTGCGTTCAGTGCAGGGTTGTCTTTGACTCGAAGATCCTGTCGAAACCAGACTAAGCTGACGGGTACCGCCACATTAATATCCTTTACAAACAATTGAAACGCTAGCTGTAGTATACGCAGTATATTGAAAACCGATTTGGACCTTTAAAAAAATTAAGGATTTGTAATGAAGCACAATCACAGCACGGGTAAACGGGGTTGTTATTGTTCAGTCAGGGGTTACGACCAACTCAGATGCCAGCACTTACCGCGTTGTATCTGGAAGTCACCTAAATGGGGGTCAACAAATTAGACGATCTCTCTTCAAACACTGAACGAGGATTAGCAGACTAGTGATTGTGATCCTTTAACCACTGATTTAATAAGCGAATTTGGCCGCATTTATAAGCTGCATAGGTTATGCGTAACGAGTTTGATAGCACATCGCTATCATTCCATCCTGTTTTTTCACAAATCTCTTTGTAGCATTTCATCGCCTCAGGACTCACGTAGCCCCGCACCATTTTTTTTCCAGCAGCTTTTTGTCTCTCTCTGAATCGCTTCTGTTTTTCAGCATTGGCACTTCGCATGGCTTTCTTTTGTTCGCTCATAACTTTGTCATTTCTCTGTGATGTAAATAGTTTAGCATGGAAATTTTATCAATAAATGACTGTTCAGAGTTGTTTAGCGTACAAGTGTTCGCTAAATTAGCACATTGAATACTAACAACAAAGGGATCGCATGTCCGATAAGCAACACAGTTTTAGCCGCGATGATTTATTAGCTTGTAGTCGCGGAGAGATGTTTGGACCAGGAAATAGCCAATTACCCGCTCCTAACATGCTAATGATGGATAGAATTCAACATATCAGTGATGAAGGTGGGGAATACGGTAAAGGCGAAATTATTGCCGAATTGGATATTTCACCCGACCTATGGTTCTTCGACTGCCATTTTCCTGGCGATCCGGTAATGCCGGGTTGTCTTGGATTAGACGCCATGTGGCAGCTTGTGGGATTTTTTCTCGGTTGGAGCGGAGGTCCGGGCAAAGGTCGCGCGTTAGGTGTAGGCGAAGTAAAATTTACCGGACAAATTCTGCCTACAGCTAAAAAAGTGACGTACAAAATAACCATGAAACGCGTAGTAAAACGCAAACTTTTCATGGGACTGGCTGATGGCCAGGTCGAAGTGGATGGACGAGTTATATATACCGCAAAAGATTTAAAAGTAGGGCTTTTCCAAGATACGTCGAAGTTTTGAGTTCATATTCCATCAATAAAAAAGCCCCGAATCCGGGGCTTGCTTACACTATAAAGAGATCCTCAACGCACGTTGAATCCGAGTTGTCTGTCTTCAACGGCCTCTCTCCATCCTCCTAGCCATTGTGACTTGGCATCGTTAGACTGGAAAGGACAGTTCTCTTTAGAACGACCGCTGATACCAGCTTGATACCCTTTTGCGTGTGCACGCGTCAATTTATCTCTTTTTTGTCGTTTCATTGATAAGCCTCATATTGTGGTTGCCGTGCCACTAATGTTTGTTCGGGCTCTCCATAGTTCTTTCGGTTGATGGAGCCATCACAATCATCAAGCACATAATAGTAGATAGTGCACAATGCGTAATGGTTCAATACTTTTTATTGTTTTTTTGCTATTGACAATCAGTAACATTATGAATATTAGATCTATTTAATGTTACAATTTTTTTGCATAAATATGACTTGTTTTAAAACGTCAATATATATGCACAAAAAAACCGCTCAACGGCGGCTTTTTTTGTTTGCTATAAGTTAGTGCATACGACGCCTAAATGGAATCAGTCCACCCAATAACAGCAGCCACCAAGGAGAAAAAGAAGCCCCTTTTCTTTCGTAGGCGACATCGTCAATTTCATCTTCTGGTATCTCACACTCTTCAACAACACCGTTTGCCACCGGCGACAATTTTACTGCAATAATCGTATCATCAATCACTGTCTCGCCTTCACTATTGATCACTTCTTCGCCAGTAACATAGCGCGATGCTGTGCGAAAGCGAGCATTTGCGATGATTTCATTGTTGTCGTTGATGTCAATGGCATCGACAATGGTGTAGTCACTATCACAAGGCAACAAATCATTAAGATCGACGATAGCATCGTCGCCAATGGTATACATAAACCCGTGAGTTTCACGATTGGTATCGGCGGTTGCGTCGTATTCTGACAAGCCAACAACAATATTATTGTTGTTGATCGCCTTCCCCTCCGCCCCAGCGTTTGTAAACAAACCACCAGGATACAGCGTTTCGCCGGTATCCAGGTTATGGACGAAAATCCTGTTGCGTGCGGTGTCATTCGGGGCGCGCAACACGTAACCAGTAACCCAATTTTCGTTGTTAATAGCTACGGCTTCCGAAATAATATTTTCATCCCTGGGGAGCATTTCGGTAGTTTCACCTTCAGCATAGCTAACTGCTACGTTAAGACGCTCATATGCAAAACCAGTTGGCCGACGAATAGTAAGTATTTCATCAACTGAAGATGCACCAACGGCAATACCCTGATCGTTTATGTCCCTGGCCAGAGACCAGTAGGCCGCTTCATCATCTGCATCGGGCTCAAATACCAATGGATAGGTGTCTGTGGAAATAACGTCGCCATCAGCATCTAATTGCCAAATGGTTGCTCTGACGTAGGCGCCTGGCGTTGTCCGATCGCCAATTTCAGGAATACGAAAGCCATAACCTACCGTATCTGACGTTGCATCGACACGTATGCTGCGATAACAATACTCGATGGGCAAATCACCCCGTGTCTCATCATCTTCACAGTTTTCGACAGCTGTATCAATACTGTCAACAAAATCAATGGCACTGTTGCCTACTACCTGGAGGTTATTATTAATGGCAAATGCTTGACTTAATCCGCCTAGGGTGTCGTCTTCACCAGGCAGTAGCTTGGTAACGCCATTTACACTTACAAAGGCTGTTTCTTCTATATCGTTTAAAACGAAAATCAGTTCGTTTCCCTCTTCATCTTCGTAATTCAGGTTGTAATATGTCCCCTCGGTGGTACCAACGATGAAATCACCGTTGAGACTGTCTCGGGCAAAAGTCACGACTTCTTGGGCATAGTCATCAAAGGTTTCTGAATATTCGTCAAGTCCCGGAACAAGTTCCGCGTCTGTGGTATCGGTTAAATACGAACGATAAATTGCCAAGTGCTGGTAACCATAGGCGTTGAACGCGTTGCCGCTATGGGTGAGCAAAGTATTTACGATGGTTGTGTAATCACTGTCAGAAAATATACCCTGCCGAACATCTTCTTCACTTTCGAACAACACTGCATTGGCATCAATAAATCCTGACTCCTCGAGAAAATCGACATCTACAGGTGGATTAAACTCCGAAGAGGTCATCGTGAGCATATGTCCAGTATCATCAATAGACTGAGCAAAATTATTAATACTGATATCCGTGACAGGTAAAGGCGTAACTGAATAGGTCGCGGCTGTGGCACTGATAGACGCACTGGTCAAAGCCATGGCAGCGGCAAGCTGTGTTAATTTCATTTATTATCCTATTTACTGCTGAGTTTCTTCCAGCATGCTTTCCAATTCATCCCAGCGCGCATATTTCTGGGATAGCGTGTCTTCGGTTTCCGAGAGTTCAGCGAGTATTTTCGCTGTTTCATCTGCCTGTTGTTTGAAAAAATCAGGGGCGTTAACGGCTTCCTGTAATGTTTCGAGCTTTTCTTCTAGACTTTCAATGTCGGCTGGCAGTGTATCCAGTTCCCGCTGATCTTTGTATGATAACTTTTTAGCTTTCCGGACAGAAGGCTTTGCCTTAGGACTATCAGAAATTTGTTTAGTTTCATCTTTTACATCGGGCTGACGTTTTTTTGTTTCGCCGTTTTCTTTGTACCAAATTTCCACGTCGGAGAAGCCGCCTATAAATTCTTTCAGCGAACCATTTCCTTCGAATACCAAGCAACTATTGGCAACATTGTCGACGAATTCCCTATCGTGGCTTACCAATAATACGGTGCCCTCGTAGTCATTGAGCAGCGTTTCCAGCATTTCCAGTGTTTCTACATCCAAATCGTTTGTAGGCTCATCGAGTACCAACACATTGCTGGGCTTTAACATGAGCTTGGCAAGCATCAAGCGATTTTTTTCACCACCCGATAACGATTTTACCGGCGCATTCACCCGCTCTGGCGTAAATAGGTAATCCTGCAAATAACTAATAACGTGCCGTGGATGTCCGTTCACCATTAGATCCCGCTTGCCATCGCCAACGGTGTCGATAACAGATGTATCTAAATCCAATGCCTGACGATGTTGGTCAAAATACGCAACGTCGAGATTTACCCCCTGGCGAATCGAACCTGTATGAGGCGTAAGCTCTCCTAACAAGAGTTTGATCAGCGTTGATTTCCCACACCCATTAGGTCCAATCAGCGCTAGCTTATCTCCCCGCAGCACCTTCAGATCGAGGTGCCGGGCAATAGGTTTATCTTTGAAGCCATAGCTAACATCGTTAACTTCAAACACCATTTTCCCCGACCGGGCAGAGGTATGTTGGGCCACTACAGCATTGCCCTGCGTTTCTCGCCTCGCCCGGCGAGTTTCACGTAGTTTTTTCAATGCTCTAACCCGACCTTCATTGCGCGTACGGCGGGCTTTAATACCCTGCCTTATCCACACTTCTTCCTGGGCCAGCTTTTTGTCAAACTCCGCGTTTTGTGCTGCTTCAATGTCGAGATCCTGTTGTTTTTTTTCCAAGTACGCTTGGTAATTCCCGGGGTAACTGGTTAATGTACCGCGGTCTAAGTCAACAATTCGCGTCGCCATGTTCCGGATAAATGCCCGGTCGTGGCTGATAAAAACAATGGCACCCTGAAACGCTTTCAAGCTTTGTTCAAGCCAGCGAATCATTTCGATATCCAGGTGATTAGTTGGCTCGTCGAGCAACAACAAGTCAGGTTGACGAACCAATGCCCGTGCTAATGCCGCTTTGCGACGCCAACCACCGGACAAGGTGGACAATGACATGTTTGGCTCAAGCTTAAGCATGGTCAGTGTTTGCTCTATTTGCTGTTCAAATTGCCATGCATCGCGACTTTCCAACGCTTCCTGTAGCGTTTGAAGCTTGTTCAAATTGACTTCATTGGGGGCATCTGCGACCAATTGTGTTTGGTGAAAATACTGTTTGAGTAACTCGCCGACATCAGCAAGCCCCTCAGCAACATAATCGAATAGCGAAATGTCAACCGTTTGAGGAGGGTCTTGCTCCAAGCGTGCAACAACGGTTTTCCCATCAATTATTCGCTGTCCGTCATCTGCTGTGATATCGCCGGCTATCACTTTCATTAATGTTGACTTACCGCTGCCATTGCGCCCCACTAGACACACTCGCTCCCTGGGTTGAACGACAAGATCAACACCATCAAGCAACGGTGGGTTCCCATAAATAACAGTTATGTTTTTTAGCTGAATAACACTCATGATAAAAATTTGTTTGCCTGTTCAACATCAAAAGGCCAGCCTAGTTCGTCACCGGTGTCTAGCCTTTTAATGACCGGAATGCGAACTGCATAGCAATGATACAGGTTTGCGTCTTCACGGATGTTAAATTTTGTAATCTCAAGATCGCTGGCTTTATTTGTTTGCGTCATTACCTGCTCGGCCAGCTCACACAGGTGGCACTGGGGGCCAGTATAAAAAGCCAGTTTCATCGGCAAAGCACCCAACATTTGTGAATGTTACTGTGACGGGCGAAGTCTTCAGGAATTGTGCTTTTTGAGATATCGTCTATATCCCCATAGCCTGCGTTATTCAACGCGGTAACATCCAGTTTAAACCCTCTGCGATTGTTTGAAAAAATAACCGTACCATTTGTATTCAAGCACTTAAGTGCATCGGTTAGTAACGCCACATGGTCTCGTTGTACATCAAAAGTGTCCTGCATGCGTTTCGAATTTGAAAATGACGGTGGATCAATGAAAATGATGTCGTACCTGCCTGGGTGTGTTTTCAACCAGGTAGTACAATCGGCCTGAATGAATGCAGAAGCACAGCTTACTTTGTTCAAATGCATATTGTCTTTAGCCCAATCGAGATAGGTCTTTGACATATCTACTGTGGTTACAGAACGCGCTCCACCGAGAGCTGCATGAACCGAAACGCTTCCGGTGTAAGAAAACAGGTTAAGTACGTCTTTGTCTTTTGACAATTGTGCAACACGCTGGCGGGTGATACGGTGATCCAGAAATAAGCCTGTATCTAGGTAGTCTGTCAGGTTCACTAATAACCGCGCACCATTTTCATATACCGTCAGACGCTCTCCTTGCTGTGCCATTTTTTCATATTGGTTGCGACCTTTCTGCTGGCTGCGTACCTTAAGCACGATTTTCTTCGGGTCAACCCCCGTTACTGCCGGCAGATGCAGTAATACTTCTTGTAGTCGTCGTCTTGCTTTGTCTTCTGATACTGTTTTAGGTGGTGCATACTCTTGCACGACTAACCAGTCGTCGTAAACATCCACTGCAACGTTATAGTCCGGTAAGTCACCGTCGTAAATCCGATAGCAGTTGGTATCCTGCTTTTTCAACCAGCTCTTGGTTTTTTTTAGATTTTTACGCAAGCGATTGGCAAACTCATGGTTGTCACCATCATCGCCAAACTGCTTCAGATTATCAGCATCGAGTTCGTAATTCACTAAACGACATTCAAGCTTGCCGTTGTTCAATGCATACTCTTTTGTCGAACGCAATTTCATCACGCGAAGTAAATCGCGGTTGCTACTTAGCACAGACACATTCCAGCCGCCCCAGTGCTGCTTGAGGCTCTTGCCGAGTTGAGAAAAAAGAGGAATGAGGTCAGTTAGTTCACCCAGACGTTCACCATAAGGCGGGTTAAACACCAAATAGCCCGAGTCGTTAATGTCGGGAAAGGCATTCACAGCGTCCGCAACGTTAAACACAATGTCTTTAAATACACCCGCCTGATCGGCATTTTTACGGGCAACCGCAACGAGTTTACGATCAATATCTGAAGCAACTATGGTTGTTTCACATTCTTTTTGCCCCTGTAATGCATCATCCTGCATCGATTCCCACAGAGCGGCATTGTGCTGAAGCCAACGATTAAACCCCCAGTAGCTACGTTTGATACCAGGCGCAATGTTTCTTGCAATATAGGCAGCTTCAATGGCCAACGTGCCGGAACCGCAGAACAGATCATACAGCGGCTTTTGTTGATTTTCAGTCCAACCCGAACGCATTAACATGGCGCATGCAACATGCTCTTTTAGTGGCGCTTCACCAGTTTGAGTGCGATAAGCCCGCTGGTGTAGACTGTTACCCGACATATCTAAACCAATGGTTACCTGATCGCGATGACATCGAGCCCATACAGGAACATCTGCGAGACGCTTTTCAACGGAAGGACGTTGATTTTGCTCTTCAAGAAATTGATCCACAATGGCATCTTTAATTCGAACTGCGCCGAATTGGGTATTTTTAATTGCCCGATTTGTTCCGGAAAACTGTACTGACAAGGTGTGACTGGCTTTCATGTGCAAAGGCCAGTCTACAGACATTGCGGTATCATAAAGTGCCTCTGCTGAATCGCACTTCCCTTCCGCCAGTACCCAAATTACCCGATTAGCCAGCCTCGACCAGAGGCACAGCGTATAAGCCTGCGCTAATGTGCCATCGAAATACACGGTCCCCGGTGATGTTCTGCATTGGGCACCTTCGCAAAGTGTTTCCACTTCTGTTTTGAGTAGTTCGTCCAACCCTCGGCTGGTAGTAACAATTATTCGATTCATAGATCTCTACAAATGCAGTACCCTTTCGCACTGCATAATTAAAAGGTGGTAGGCAGGATTACAGCGCTTCCGCGATGGTGCGAATTAATGCAGGCCCCTGATAGATAAACGCTGAGTAGACCTGAATTAACGAAGCGCCGGCATTTAGCCGTTCTTTTGCAGTTTTTGCATCGTGTATACCACCAACACCAATTATTGGCATGGCTCTGTCCAACGATTTTGCGAGTTTTTGTGTGACTTCTAAACTCATTTCAGTGAGCACCTCGCCACTTAGTCCGCCCGCCTCTTCCGCATGAGGTAACCCCTGTACGGCATCCCTGCTCAGCGTTGTATTCGTTGCAATTACGCCGTCCATTTTAGCATTCACCAGTGAACGAGCAATACTGTCAATTTCACGTGCGTCGAGATCAGGAGCAATTTTAATAAACAAGGGGACGTATTTTCCGTGGGTTTGACACAGGGTTTCCTGCGCTTGTTTTAGCCCCGTTAACAAACTGTCCAATGCTTCGCCGTATTGCAGATTTCGCAAACCCGGCGTATTGGGAGAAGAGATATTCACTGTAATATAGCTGGCGTACGGGTACACCTTGTTTAAACAAATGAGGTAGTCGTTGAGTGCGTGTTCTTCAGGCGTGTCTTTGTTTTTTCCAATATTGATACCAACAGGGCCGGAAAACCGCGACGCCTTTACCTGATTCACCAGGTGGTCGACACCGTAGTTATTGAAACCCATGCGATTAATGATGGCGCGTTTTTCAGGCAGTCGGAATATTCTTGGCTTCGCGTTACCAGGTTGACCTACGGGGGTGACGGTACCAACCTCAACAAATCCAAACCCCATACTGCCAAATGCATCTATGCACTCACCGTTTTTATCCAGTCCAGCAGCAAGGCCTACTGGGTTTGGAAAGGAAATGCCTGCTACTTTAACGGGCTTCTGTACAGTTGGTTGACTGTAAACCCATTTTAAAGGCGTGTGTTGGGTGCGATGCAGCCACTTAATAGCAAAATCGTGACTTTTTTCGGGTTCGCATTGTAACAAAAGCTTTTGAGCGATAGATTGCATGGCGTGTCTCTAACAAAAAGCCCTGTGGAAACAGGGCTTCATTATTTCATGATGAACGTATTCTAATGGCTAGACTTAGCGCTTAAAAGCATCAATTCGCGTAAAGCGACAGAAAATTTCGCAAATTCGTGCGTAGCGCTGGTTTTGAACTCAGACATCATGTGATACCAACGCTGTAATAGCGCCTGATTACTGTCCACCCACGTATTTAATATTTCATCTGCATCGTTGCTGTCCGGTCTTGACTGCAACAAGTTAAGCGTAATCGCGCGTTGTTGCCAGTCTAACTCTTCCCGGTAGGAGGCACGCGCCAGAGCCTGCCAATGATTGCTCACATTCTGGTTAGTGATTTGATCGAGGAACCAATGTAGCTCCAATTTCGCTCCCAGTTGGAAATACAACTTGGCAATAACAGATGTTTCGTGATTATCAATCTCATCAATTTGAGCTAAATCTAGACTAGAGAACAAATTTGAGAAACTGGCGACCTTATAGGCCAGCGCTTGCGGTACACCTTGTTTCACCAGTTCACTGGTGGTATTTTCAAGTGCTGCATATTCACTTTCAACTAAGTAGTGCTGCATGTTTTCTTGCAGATTATTAAAGGTGTTGCGATACGCTTCAATGGCGGAATGAATACCCAGAGATTTATTGCCGTGACGAATATACCAACGTGCTGTACGGCGCATGATACGTCGTGCACTCTCGAGTATTTTCAGTTGCAAATCAGCATCTATCACGTTGTCCAACGATTCTACTTCTTTCCATAAAGGCTCGATGTTGAATATACCTTTGACGACCGCGTAAGCATCAGCAATTTCATCAACTGTAGCGCCGGTTTCTTCCTGCATACGGGAAACAAAGTTTAATCCCATGTCGTTGACAATATTATTGGTTAATTTTGTCGCGATAATCTCTGCCCGCAATGGATGCTGTTCCATTTGCTCCCCATACTTGTCCCTCAATACAGGAGGGAATGCGTTGACCAACAGTTTGCCGTGGTAGGGGTTGTCAGTAATTTCCGGAATGTTAAATGCGTCTTTTAACACCATTTTACCGTAAGCGATCAGTACGCTTAATTCTGGTCTGGTGAGTCCTCTGTCAGACGCAACTCTATCTGAAATCTCATCGTCGGAAGGAATAAATTCCAACTCGCGATTTAATGCACCATCACGCTCAAGACCGTGAATAAAGCGCAGTTGCTCCTTCAACTGTGACACCCCTGCTCGTTCGGTAATTGAAATAGACTGCGTTTGTCTGTAGCAGTCCTGGAGCACGATTTTCGCTACGTCGTCGGTCATGTCGTACAGCAATTTATTGCGCTGCTTAATCGTAAGATCGCCATTATTCACCAGACTGTTGAGCAAGATTTTAATGTTTACTTCATTGTCAGAACAATCCACGCCACCAACATTGTCGATAAAGTCAGTATTGACACGACCGCCATTAGCGGCGTATTCAACCCGACCAAGCTGCGTTAGCCCAAGGTTCCCACCTTCACCAATTACTTTAGCACGAACATCACCACCGTTTACTCGTAAATCGTCATTTGCGCGGTCACCCACGTCTGTATGAGACTCTTTCTTACTCTTAATGTAAGTACCAATACCCCCGTTCCAGATTAAGTCAACGGGCATTTTTAAAATGTTGTGTATGAGTTCATTTGGCGTCATGGATACCTGCCTGGTTCCAAGCCATTTTTTCATTTCGGGCGTTAACTTTATTGACTTGCTCGCCCGACTAAATACACCGCCCCCCTTTGAAATAAGGGAGGTATTGTAGTCCTCCCAGCTTAAGCTTGGGTTTTCAAATAAGCGCTTGCGTTCCTCGTAACTGGTTTTTGCATCCGGGTTGGGATCAAAGAAAATATGTAAATGGTTAAACGCTGAAACCAACCGCGTGTGTTTAGAGAGCAACATGCCGTTACCAAATACGTCGCCAGCCATATCTCCAATTGCCACTGCAGTAAATTCCGTAGTTTGGCAATCGATGCCAATTTCGCGGAAATGCCGTTTGACCGACTCCCACGCACCACGTGCGGTGATACCCATTTTTTTGTGGTCATATCCCACACTGCCGCCTGAAGCGAAAGCATCACCAAGCCAAAAGTTGTATTCTTCTGATATGCTGTTTGCAATGTCAGAAAACGTCGCAGTGCCTTTATCGGCGGCCACCACCAGGTAAGGATCGTCTTCGTCCAGCCTAACCACGTCTTTAGGTGGGACAATTTCACCATTGACAATATTGTCAGTAATATCCAACAAACTGCGAATAAAAGTGCGGTAACAGGCTTGACCTTCGGCTTGGAAAGCTGCGCGCCCGCCCTCTGTAGGTAGTTGTTTACACACAAAACCACCTTTAGCGCCCACCGGAACGATAACCGTATTTTTGACCTGCTGAGCTTTTACCAGGCCTAGTATTTCAGTTCTGAAATCTTCCTGCCTGTCAGACCAACGCAACCCACCTCGGGCTACTTTTCCGCCGCGCAAGTGAACACCTTCAACCCGAGGGCTGTAGACGAATATTTCAAACTTGGGAAGTGGCAGCGGCATTTCAGGAATGCGCTCTGGCAGTAGCTTGAACGACACATATGGCTTTTCGTCACCATTGTGGTCAGCTTGGTAGAAGTTGGTGCGCAAAGTAGCCAGCATCATATCCAGATAACGACGAATGATGCGGTCATCATCGAGATTGCTTACGTTGTCCAGTTGCTCTTTAATGCGCTCAAGCAATGCCTCTTCTTTCTTGGCGCTGCGTTTTAATGCGGGATTAAAGCGCAATTCAAAAAACTGTACCAAATTCTTAGCGATACTTGGATAAGCTGACAGCGTGTTTGCGATATAATCTCGGCTAAATGAACTACCTGTCTGACGCATATATTTTGCATAAGCTCGCAAAATTGTCACTTTGCGTCCTGTCATACCGGCGCCGAGAATAAGACGATTGAACGCATCGTCTTCTAAGGTATTTTCCCATACTTTTGCGAAAGCATCCTGAAACAGGGTTTGGGCTTTCTCCATGTCGAAATCCTTGCCGGACTTATGCAACATAGTGAAATCCATCACCCAGTTGAGCAGGTTGTTGGAGCAAGTTACTTTGTAAGGGCTTTCGTCAATCACCCGCAAGCCAAAGTTTTCCAGCATTGGTAAGACGTCGGAAAGATGAATAGGCTCGGCGCGGTGAAACAGTTTTAGTTTCACGACTTCGCTGTTAGCATTTTCCTCCTGAGGTCGGTAAAACAACATATCCAGTGTGTGTTCATCGCTTAGTTGTTCTAATTTTTCAATATCGATGAGAGCCGCACTGGGCAAGTTTTGTTCTGTATAGCTGCGCGAGAAAGCGTTGTTGTACTTGCGCTCCAAGGCTTTTCCTGTCGCTTCCCCGTGGGCCGCTTTTATTGATGATGCCAGGCGATCATTCCAGGTCTTGGTCAGCTCAATGATGTTTTGCTCTATTTCCTTCACATCGTATTCCACATTGTTGTTTTTTACTCTCGCAATATAGTGTGTTCTTGCGTAAACCGACTCAGAGAAGAACGTTGTAAATTCTACCTCTTCGTCTGTGCCGAAGGAGCGTTGAAGCAGCGCTTGGGTGTCTTTGCGCAGTTGCGTGTTGTACCGCTCTCTGGGAACAAAAACCATACAGGAAATAAAGCGGCCGAATACATCTTTGCGCACAAATAAGCGGGTTATCCCGCGCTCCTGCATCTGAAATATTCCCATGATAATTTGGGCCATTTCGTCAGCTGGCGTTTGCAATAGTTCGTCGCGGGGATAGGTCTCAATAATATTTACAAATGCTTTATATGCGTGAGTACCAGGCTCATAGCCGGATAAACTGCAAATCTCCTTTATACGACTGGCTAAGACAGGGACTTCAGTGGCACTGGAATTGTAAAACGATGCACTGAACAAGCCGAGAAAACGATGTTCTCCAATGACCTGACCATCATCGTTGAAAACTTTTACACCAACATAGTCCATATGTGCAGGGCGATGAACCCTTGAACGAGAATTGGTTTTTGTGAGCATAAGCGGATTACCGCTTAATGCTTCAACCCTTGCCGACGGCGCCTGATTGGAAATAAGCCTTTCCCGTTTAGTCACCGATTTTTTCATCAGCCCGAGGCTGCTAGCATCATCTGGGATCCAGCGATAATCACCTTCAATGGCTTTTGCACCATAGAACCGATACCCCATCATAGTGAAATTGTGATCGGCTAACCAAGACAGAAAATGCAGCGTTTGTGCTTTCTTCTCATTGTCGATAGGCCATTTGAGACTGTCTGCATTGTCGATAACATGTTCGAGTTTTCCAGCCATTGCCTGCCAGTCTTCAACCGCAAGTGACACCTCGTCAACCACGGAGCGCAACTCTTTGGTCAACGCGTCGATGTCTGACTTAGCTGTTTGGCGGTCAATTTCAATAAGTAAAACGGTTTCCTTTACTGTAGACTTCGCTTTTTTTCCATTGTCGACAAACGCTTCCACAACGTTATTTTGATCGCGTTTTAACGAAATCGGGCTGTGTAACATAAGGTGAGAGGTAATATTCAGGCGGTTGAGTGCCATCCTCACTGAGTCAACCAAAAACGGCATGTCACGGACAATGATTTCAACAATGGTATGGCTTGAATGCCATCCGTGTTTCGCTATTTCAGGGTTAAACACCCGGATATAAGGTGATGATGAATCGAAAGTAGAAAAAACGTTCCACAGGCTTAACGTTGCGCCGTAAAGGTCGCTGTCGTTGCGATCTTCCAGGTCGTCATTTGAAATAGCCTGAAACAAGTGTTGTCCAAATTGTTTTACTAACGCATTGTGACGGGCGTCTACTTTTTTTTCGATCAAAGAAAAAACATTATCAAGCAGCACCGACTGCCGCTGAGAGGTGACTGTCATGGTTTAACCTTAATTAGTCGTAAGTGCACAGAATCCTTACCTATTTTCGCTAAAGTTGCACAACAATAAAAGTGCTTTTTTAACGCTTTATTAACAGCATAGATAACTATGCAGAAAAGGCATAAAAAAAAGGGCCTAATGACCCTTTTTAGTAATTAACTATGCAAAAATAATTACACGTCAGGGTCGTTTTTATTCCACCAGAGGAATCTCGCTAACGCAGGTAATACGATAATTGCCCCTAACATGTTCACCAGGAACATAAACGTGAGCAAAATACCCATATCCATTTGGAATTTCAGTGTGGAGAAAACCCACGTACTGACACCAACAGCCAGTGTAATACCTGTAAACAACACAGCACTGCCCCGCTCTTTTAGCGCATCAAGATAAGCTTGTTGAACCGTTTCCCCAGCTTTTAACTTGTGACTCATTGTAGACAGTATGTAAATACCATAATCTACGCCAATCCCCACCCCTAGTGCGATTACTGGCAGTGTAGATACGGTCAGTCCTATTTGAAGGTAGGTCATCAGTGCTTGGGCCAAAATGGAGACCACATAAAGCGGTAGTACGACGGACAAAGTAGAACGCAACGACCGAAAACTCAACAGGCACAGTAAAATTACCGCCCCGAATACATAAAGCATCATTGGCGATTGTGCGTCGGCTACAGCCTCGTTGGTTGCCGCCATGACTCCTACAGGCCCAGAAGCAAGACTAAATTTAACATCGTCAGTTTCATAATCGGTACGGTAGTTTTTCACGGCTTTAACAATATGAGAGATTGTTTCGGCCTTGTGGTCTTCCATAAACAAAATAATAGGCATCACAGAACAATCACCGTTTAACAATCCGGACGACGTAGGCACTAGCGATATATCCTGAGCCAGGGTTTGCTGGTTTCTCGGCAACACCTGCCATTTAACATTTCCCTCGTTGTATCCCGCGTTGACATTCTTTGCCACTGATGCCAGAGAAACCGCGGATTGAACACCTTTGACGTTCTCCATTTTCCACTGGAAATCGTCCATTGCGCGCATCACACTGTAAGACGTACACGCTTCTGGTGTGGTTTCAACCACCACCGATAGATAATCGACAGTGACGGCATATTTATCGGTAATGAGGAATGTATCCTGATTGTAGCGCGAGCTTTCCTGCAATGACGGTGCTCCGGCGTGAAGGTCGCCTATTTTCATTTGTTGTGACTGAATCACGCCAAAAACAAACAACACTGCCGTAACTGCCATGATCACTACAGCGGGCTTCTTGTGCGTACAGGCAGCAATAGCACGCCAAAATGCGGTGTTGCTCTGCTCTTTTTTATTAAACTGCTTGACGTAGTTTTCATCGAGTTTAAGGAAACTCATTAAGACTGGCAGCAAAATAAGATTGGTGAGAATAATAACAGCCACCCCCATACTCGCAGTAATGGCCAATTCCCGGATGATGCCAATATCAATAACAAGCAGTGTCATGAACCCCACCGTATCTGACAGCAGTGCTATACCGCCCGGCACCAACAAGGCGCGGAATGCACTCATCGCGGCGTGTTGTGCGCCCATACCTGCAACCGCCTTTTTCTCTACGGCGTTGATCATTTGTACGCCGTGGCTCACTCCTATGGCAAAGACCAAAAACGGCACCAATATAGACATGGGGTCCAAACCGAAGCCCAATACGGTCAATAAACCCAGTTGCCAAACAACGGCTACAATGGAACAGGCTAGAGGAAGTATGGTCATCATGATGTTTCTGGAGAAGAAATACACCATGACTGCCGTAATAGCCAAAGCAATGGCAAAGAAAAGCACCACATCTTTTGCTCCATCGGCAACATCACCAATCATTTTGGAAAAGCCGATGATGTGAATGGAGATCGTATCTGTTTCAAATTTTTGTCTTACGTCTTGCTCTAAATCCTCAGCAACAGTCAGCATATCGAGAGGCTCGCCTGTTTTAGGGTCAAGATCGAGCAACTGAGTTGTAACCATGGCACAGCTGTAATCATTCGACACTTGTCGACCGACAATTTTTGCCTTTTCAACGTTCACTGCAACCTGATTCAGAGCCTCGGCGCGAGAAGAATCAAAATCTGCCGGTATAACCGGCCCCCCGGAAAACCCCCCTTCTACAATTTCTGTAAACCGGGTTGATGGGGCAAATAAACTGACGACTAAAGAGCGATCTACCCCATTGATAAAAAACAGAGCATCGTGAACCTGTTGCAGCGTATCCATAAACGCCTGGTTGTAAATATTGCCACTGGCATCACACACCGAGACAAGCACACTGTTTGCGCCGCCAAAGTCCTTTCGGTGCTTCATGTATGTTTGCATATAGGGATGATTTAACGGCACGTTTTTTTCAAAACCGGCGTCTAAGTGCATCATCGATGCCTGAAAACCAAGATATACCGTCGCCAACAGGAACAGACAAACGACGATTTTCCGGTATCCAAAGATTAATCTTTCTAATAATGTTGTAAGCATGGACATAGCAGTGAATTATTCCAGATCTAGGTTCTTGACGCCATTGGCAGTAACGGCAATGACCTTACCGTCGAAGCGGGTTACATTAACGATACTGGCCTTGTCTTTTAGCTGTTGCGTGGTCATGTCAGCGGTTGATTCACACTCGCTTCGAGGGGAGTACGGTTTAAATTCCGCGGTTTGAGGTGTTGCAGGTAATTGAACGATAAAACCGTTGTTTCCCAATAATGACAGCGTCTTATTCTCACCTGGTAAAATTACATTCAACGAACCAGACAGACACGTGGGCACGTATTCCCATTCACCTTGGTCTTTCTGAAGAAAGACGTGCCCCCTGAGACCCACAATCATCATTGTATCGTGGCCGATGAATTTGACATCCTGAAACGAACCTTCGTACCCGGTTTCCATGCGCTCCCATGTTTCCCCGTGATTAACGCTCTTTGCAACTAAACCCGCTTCACCGACAAGGTATAGGGTGTTGTTCACTAAGCGAACGCGATTGAGATGGGGCAAAATCGCACTGAGCTCTTCTTCATAATATTCAGGGGTGTCCTGTTTGACCTCGTCCAGGTATTCCTGATCGTAGGGATTCAGTAACGTTGCATGAAGCTCCCGTTTCCAGCTGTTGCCTCCGTCCCGGGTGCGATAAAAGAGTCCGTAAGCGCCAATGGCAATACCGTGTTGCTGATCAAAAAACAAAACGTCGAGAAAAGGTTTTTCGAGTTCTGGATGCTGAAACTGTATCTTCCAGGTCTCACCGTTGTCATCTGAATGTAAAATAGTGGCATCATGGCCCACTGCCCAAACGTGATTGTCTTTGATGGTAACAGCAGTCAGTGTTGCTGTCGTCGGCACGGTTTGCTGCGTGTATGACGTGCCATCAGAGGATGTGAGAATATGCCCACGTTCCCCTACCACAACAACACTGTCAGCACTGTCGATGCCTAACAGCAAAGATTGTTCAACTAAGGGGGCCATAAAGGCGTCCTGTGCTTGCACAGAAGTTATCACTGTAAACGCGGCTATCACCGTTAGCGCTTTTTTCATCAAAACGATATCCCTGAAAAAATAAGGTGATTAAACAAAAACGGTTGGCATTGCCAACCGTTTATAAATTAAAACTAGCGGCCTTCCCGTCGCAAAGCCTGAGAAGTAAACTCAGCTTCACGAGGTTTAATGGTAAAATCGTACATCTTGGTTTCATTGTCTAGGCCAATAGCCAGATAACGACGGGAGTTAAGGTCGTGGTATACGTCCAGTGTAGACCACTGTGTCGGTACATCATAGTAGTTAACGCCGTACGCTACACCGACCCTATACAATTCGCCGTTCTTATCATACATATCCGCTTCCTGGATTTGCCAGCTATCTTCATCAATGAAGAAAACCCGCTTTTGGTAGATGTGACGGAAACCTTCCTTAAGCGTCGCTTCCACAACCCAAACGCGGTGTTTCTCCCATCGGGTGAGATCCGGATTAATGTGATTGGGTTTCAATATCTCATCGTACGTTACATCGTCGCTGTGAAGTGCGTAGTTATTGTACGCAACAAACATTTCTTTTTTGCCCTTTAATTCCCAGTTATAACGATCTGGTGAACCATTGAACATATCGAAATCATCTGTCGTTCGCAAACCGTCTGCTTCTGTTCCCGGTGTATCATAGGCTATCTGTGGTACGCGGTTGAGTCGTTTGCGACCGGTGTTGTATTTCCAGGCTTCTCTGGGCTCTTTTACCTGATCAACGGTTTCTTTTACCAACAGAATATCACCGGCTAAACGCGCAGGCTCCGTAATTTTCTGTTTGAAATAGAAAAGGATATTATCTTCCTCTAACTCTTCCGGTTTCGCCTTTTCATTTGAATATTTGATCAGCAATTTTTCATCAAAACCAATGAGGTTATAATCACCGGATGATGTAACTGCTGCCTGACCACCAAAACGCTGTATGGCTTCGCCTCGATAACGCAGGATGTGATTCCAGATTGCCTCTAGCCCATTTTGTGGAATGGGGAACGGAATGCCGGTTGCTGCACCGCGAATACCATTGCCTGATTTAATTAACTCTGCACGGGTAGCATTCGCTTTGGTGGCGTCATACACAAATTGAGGGTTAGACGCTGAACGCCGCGTTTGATACACCGGCATTCTGTATGTGTCCGGATAGGTTTCAAACAATTTTTTCTGTCCATCAGATAAAAAATCACTGTACTCCTTGTAGTTTTGCGAAGTAATTTCAAACATTACCTTATCTTCAGGAAAGGGATTTGGATGATGATCACCGGCAGAAAAACCGGCAGGAGGACTGGTGATCCCCCCAGTATAAGCCGGAATACTGCCATCGGCATTTGCGGCAGCAATACCGCCCAACGGAGTGAGTGTGTTACCCAGCTTATCGGCTTCTTCCTGCGATACTTTTGCCAGTACAGCACCGGATGACAGCGCAACGGCCAGTGCAGCAGCGACAATGCTTGCTTTTTTAAACATACGATACTCCTTAAATCGAATACTTGAGGTTAAATGACACAAAGTCGCGATCGGCTAACTGGTTCGTTGTGCCGACGCCACCCCAAAATGAACTGTACGAGGCGGTAGCAGACCAACTGCTTAAGTAATTAAACGTAAAAGAAATACTTGCCGATTTAGTGTCTTCTAAAAATACGTAAAGCGGATCTGGTGTAGTGCCTTTCACATCGTGGGAGAAGGTCGCTCGCGTTTGTAAATTTACACCCGAAAATACATTGTTGAAATCAGCTAACGCCAATAATCGATAACCCCAGGCATCTTCGGTGGCGAAGGGGTTAGTCTCCGGACCATTTGACAAGCCCGTATGCAGGCCGGTTCTTGGGTTACCGTCTGACGTTGGTTCAAGGGACGGTGTTCGGCCGGTGCCCGGCGCATTGAGTCGCAGTTCGCTCGGATCCGGAAAATCGACGATATTTACATAACCCACTTCACCGAGGAAAATTAGGTTATCAGTACCCAGCGTTGGACCAAATACCTGAGACAAAGTGAACTGTGCCTGCCACGTATCAGAGAAGATAAATCCGTCAGCCGTTTCACCAGGACCTACTGCGCGGTCGATGTTGTTCAACTGGGAAATACCCGCTAAATCAGGACGCGCGCCAACATTCGCCAGCTGTTCAGGCATGCCCATGTACAATAGTTCGACATCGTCAATTTGCAGAGGTTCATCTACCCGATACGCAAACTCACCAGCCAACGCCCAGCTTTTGATATTGGTGTTAAAACTGAACCCATACAACTTAATGTCTTCAGGGTAAAAGAAACGGGCTTCAGTAAACGCATCTAACTGAGCAATATTATCGCGGGTAATCTCATTCTGCGCCATAAAGGCCAAGTCCTGAGCTATGCCCGCGTCAGTAAAGTTAGACGTTATACCTGAAATCAATGGGCGCTGGCTGTGATAATTTATATGATAGAAACTCAATTCGCTGTCGTTTAGCAGTTCCGAGAACCAGGTCAAACGTATACCATATTGTCCTTGGTCATCGGCGTCTTCGTGGGCTGCATCAGAATAGTCACGCACCGCTACTTTCGTTGGGTAGGCTAAATACGCAGAACCAATTGTCGAGGCATCTGCGCCGGAACGAAGCGCATCGCCTAAACCGTTGAGCGAAGACAACAAGAAATCCAGATCTATATCCGGGTTGCCGGTAAAACCAAGTTGAATGTTATTCGCTTGGCCGCCCTCGCCGGCAAAATCGTTGGTGGCAAAATAACTACCAGCGACAGGCAACCAGCTTCGTTCCCAGCGATATTGATAATAAGCAGATACGCTTACTGTATCGGTTACGCCCAAAGAGGCATAAACCATACCTACCGGGATAAAGACTTCTTTTAGCTCGGCACCAGGCGCTCGTGCACGGTTTACATCAACAGGGTTAGTTGTATTGATACCATGTTGAATGAATGTACTTTCACCCCAACTAATTACCTGATCCCCCACGCGAATAGACAATGGTTTGTCGTCTATCCAGAAGTCACCATAGAAATATGCGTCGAGAATACGGAAATCTTTACATAATAATTCTTCTGCGCCTGGTGATTCACACAGATTTACAGTGCTGCCTGTTATTGCTTTGTCAGCCGCAGGAGTCCCTTCACTTTGTTCAAAGTCATAAAACCAAAAGGCGCGTGTGAAAAAGCCCCATTCACCGAAATTAATATCCAGATCGTGGTTACCTGAAATTTGTGTTGAAAAAGCTTTACCTGGGTCGTGTGCCAGATTACCTAAATCGTTATTTGCAGAATAGTCACCATCTGCCAATGCCCATACATCGGCGGACTGATAAATAACATTGGTAGCTGCGTTGTATCCTGTCCAGTCAAATTGAGGATGATTGCTGTTCCCAATTAACTTGTAGTCCCTGTCTTCAGCGCGAATACTGGTTGCCAGCGTGAACGTAGAATCCAGAGAAACATTAACATCGCCAAATTGCCAGTTCGCGGCTAAAGCCGGAGACGCTGCACCAAGTAAGGCTAAAATACCAGCGGCGACCGGTGTCTTTTTAAATGTGCTTTGCCTTTTTGTCATCGTTCTTATACTCCTGAGTCACGCAACAGTGCGTAATTGCATTGCGCAGACAAGTGACCAACCAACGTAGTTAACAAAATGATTACATCATTTTCGATGTTTCGCAAGAACTAATCGTACCAGTTAACAGTAGTAATAACATTTTCCCTTTCAAACAGTTATTAACCAATAGTCGAGAATGTGAAAGTTTACTAGTTAAATTATCGAAGTCTTTCAAAGGATTTGATTTTATTTTGAGCAGTAATAACCAAGCGAAATCGTCCAGAAATTCCTCGGCTGTCAATAAAGGCTTTTAGCCTTGAGGCGGGCACTTGAACTTTCTCTCCGGATTCTGCTACGAGTATTACGGAATGCCTAACACTGCTGTATAGCGCCAGGCATTCAAGGTACGAAATGGAAAATGTAAAAAAGTAGATTTTGTCGCTATTCGTGATGTTGTTCATAAGCCAGGCTCTTACTGACTTTCTCAAAGACATCGGTACTCAGATTTTCCTGGCAGAGCAAACGGTTGAGTTGCGCTTTCATTCGAGTCTGGTAGTCCGGCGCATAATTTTGCCATTGAGTCAGTGGCGTAACAATGCGCGCCGCAACCTGAGGGTTTTGTTTGTCTAACGCGATAAGATAATCGGTAACATACTTATAACCTGTCCCGTCTTTGCGGTGAAAACCTGTGGGGTTGTAAAACGCAAAACTGCCTATCAGTGCCCTCACACGATTTGGGTTGCCCATGGCAAATTGGGGATGAGATTGTAATAACGTCAAGTGAGAAAGAATGTCCTCACGCTCAGTCGTGGCGTGAAGAGCAAACCATTTATCGAGTACCAGCGGGTCATGGTTCCAGGTTTGCTCAAAAGATGCCATGAGTGACTCGAATAAAGTGCCGCCACAAGTCTGTGCTGCTTTCAACGCGCCGAGTGTATCGGTCATGTTGTCAGCATGTTCAAATTGCGTCTGCAATAAACTTGCGCTGTCATCGCGGTAAGCCAATAATCGCAATACAGCATTTTTGCAACGTCGTGTTTGCACGTCAGCTTGAGCATAGGAATAAGGTAATGATGGATGACGATCCAGAATGTTTTTCAATACGCGACCAAGCTTGGCTGCAAATTGTTCACAAAACCTCGTTCTTGCGCTGTTTAAAGCAAACACATCGACTTGATGTCTGCTTTGGCAAAGGGTTTCAAAACTCGGAATAACCAAACACTCGCCCAATAACTCCGTGTTATCTAATTCTAGCAACAGAGCGCTTTCCAATTGCTGCCATATAGCGTCTGCGATAGGTTCGTCATTTTCAATGGTCTGAATACAACGGTCATACAAACACTGTATGGCGTCCCATCGATTGAAGGCATCGTGAGCAAAGTTAAAAACTTGCAATAGTTCCGAGGCCGAGAAACTACTGTCTATTTTTACAGGGGCGGAAAAGTTTCCCAGCACGACAGGCAAACAGGTTTCCGGTACATCAGTAAAAGTCAAGGAAACACTAGGCTTGTCGACAATAACCAGCCCGCCATCGAGTACTCCTTCGTCGTCTTTATAGTGGTTTCCAGTAGCGTCAATGCATTCAAATGCAACAGGTATATACAGAGGTAGCTTTTGCCGTTGATCAGCAGTAGGTGGTGTGTGTTGTGACAAGGTTACGTGCAGTGTACGATTGTGTTTGTCATAAACCCGTTCAACGCCCACGATAGGTGTGCCTGACTGGCTGTACCATCGGGCAAAGTGTGAAAGATCGCGATCGGTCACGCTTTGCATAGCTGCGATGAAATCGTCGCAGGTGACTGCCTGACCATCGTGGCGTCGGAAATATTCATCCATTCCCTGGCGAAAGCCATCAGCACCGAGTAGTGTGTGGAACATGCGTATTACTTCTGCGCCCTTGTCGTACACCGTCACGGTGTAGAAGTTGTTCATTTCTATTACTTCGTCGGGTCTGATGGGGTGACTCATGGCACTGGCGTCTTCAGCAAACTGGTGCTCGCGCATTACCCGCACATGCTTGATTCGATTACTCAAAGGTGACGTCATATCCGCACTAAACTGTTGATCGCGAAATACCGTCAGCCCCTCTTTCAAACTAAGCTGAAACCAGTCTCTGCAGGTAACCCGGTTACCGGTCCAATTATGAAAATACTCGTGAGCAATCACAGACTCTACGTTAAAAAAGTCCTCGTCAGTGGCGCTGTTTTGATCGGCGAGAACAAACTTGCTGTTGAAAATGTTCAGGCCTTTGTTTTCCATGGCCCCCATGTTAAAGAAATCGACCGCGACAACCATGTAGATATCCAGATCATATTCAAGACCAAAGGTGTCTTCATCCCATTTCATTGCGCGCTTGAGGCTTTCCAAAGCAAACTGACCTTTGTCTTGCTTGCCTTTGTCTACATACAACTCAAGTGCAACATTTCTGCCACTCGTAGTGGTATAGTTGTCAGTGAGGCGATCGAATTCACCAGCTACCAGCGCAAACAAATAGCAGGGCTTAGGATGAGGATCTTGCCAGGTTACCCAATGTGTTCCATCGTTGTTATCTCCCTCATCTACCTTATTGCCATTAGCAAGCAATGTGGGTAACGATTGCTTGTCACCTGTAATGGTTACGGAATAGGTTGCTAGTACATCTGGACGGTCGAGAAAATACGTAATTCGCCGAAAACCCTCGGCTTCACATTGCGTGCAATACACGCCATTCGACAAATATAAACCTTCTAGAGCTTTGTTGTTCTGTGGATTAATTTCAGTTTCAATAGTTAATTTAAACCGCTCCGGAACCCCGGAGAGAACCAGAGTTTTATCTTCAATCTGATAATCAGTATAGGGTTTACCATCAATCGCAATGCGCTTAAGGAGTAATTTTTCACCATCGAGCCGCAAGGGCTCTTGATGATTGCCTTGACGCTCTACCTGCGTGACGGTGGTGACGCTGGTTTTTGATGGATGCAATATTACATCCATGTTTACTGAAGAAATAGTGTAAGCCGGTGGCTGGTAATCCAGTCGACGTTTGGCAGCAATATTGCTCATGATAACCCCCAAAAAAACTAGGTGCGCTCTTCCTGCCCGCCCTTGTTAAAGGGCGGCTCTAGCCGCAAAATTTTAATTCCCAGATAGGCATAGATAACGGCGAGGATTGGATTAATAATATTGAAAAAAGTATAAAAGATATATTCGAAAGGATGCACCATCAGCACCCCTTGCATGTAGGCACCGCAAGTATTCCAAGGGATTAACGGCGACGTCAGCGTGCCTCCGTCTTCCAGACTCCTGGATAGATTTAATTGATTTAACCCGCGCTTTTCAAATTCTTCTTTATACATTCGACCAGGCATCACAATAGCCATGTATTGGTCCGCCGTGACAAGATTGGTACCGATACAGGTCAAAATGGTACGACTGACCATATCGCCAGCAGACTTCGCACCGTAGAGGATCGCGCTCACTGCTCTTTTGAGTAAGCCAACCCGTTCTAGCACTGCGCCAAAAGACATGGCACAAATAATTAACCAAATGGTATTGAGCATAGAAGACATACCTCCGCGACTGAGTAAAGCGTTGAGGTTTTCGTCTGGGGTAGAAAAATTGACGCCATCGAACAATGCTGTCCAAACTACCTTTAAGGTACCGATGGCTTGGCTGTCATCTGGATTAGCCATAGCCGTTACCACATCGCCCTGAAAAAGCACTGCCCACACTCCCCCGAGTAATGCTCCTATTGACACTGCGGGAAAGGCTGGCATTTTTTTAACCGCTAGGGTTAACAAAACGACAAGTGGAACCAGTAAGTACCAGCCCAGTGAAAAAGAAGACCCCAAGAGGCTTTGCATTTCTTCGATACGTTGCAGTGACGCCACGTTGCTTTCACTGAAGCCCAGAACAATAAACAAAATAATAGCTATGATAAAACTGGGTATCGTCGTCCACAACATGTAGCGAATGTGTTCGAAAAGATCGGTACCGGCAACGGCGGGGGCAAGGTTGGTGGTTTCTGACAACGGCGATATTTTGTCGCCAAAATAGGCACCTGAAACTACCGCACCTGCCGTTACAGCAGCAGACATATCCATGCCCGCTGCGACGCCCATAAGTGCAACCCCAACGGTCGCAGCCGTGGTCCATGAACTGCCTATACTCATGGCAACCACCGCGCAAATCAAACAGGTTGCCGCGTAGAAAAAAGAAGGGTTCAACAGTTCAAGGCCATAGTAAATAAGTGTGGGAACCGTACCAGACAACATCCAGGTACCAATGAGCGACCCCACTGCGAGTAATATCAAACAAGCGCCCAAAGACATAGAAATACCTTTGACAATACCCGCTTCAATTTCCTTCCAGCGATGACCATTTTTCATGCCAATTATGGCTGCCAGCCCGGTACCAATAAGCAAGGCAATCTGATTAGGACCGAAAGACGAATTGTCGGCAAACAAATACACCGCTCCGCTCATCATGGCGATGAGTGCAATAATAGGAATGAGTGCGTCTGTCAGTGAGGGTTCTCGAATAGCGTTTTTCATTATTATTATTTCTCTTAGAATACCGAACGAATAAACATCACAAGAATGATGACTGGGCATACAAACTTGACATACCAGGGCCAGATCTTCCAGAACAAACTGTACTCGGCATTGTCATAGCCCGATTTAAGTTCTCGCAATATGTTGTCGCGACGCCAAACCCACCCAGCAAAAATACACAATGCAAAACCCAATAGCGGCTGACTGTACTGCGTGGTAGCTGCAATGACTAAACCGAATAGCACCTCGAAATTAAAAATAATCACAGCACTGCAGAAAAATATTACCATTGCCATTATCCAGACTGCACGGCTGCGTTTTTGCTTTTTATTTTCAACGAGATATGCCACGGGTACTTCAAGCATAGAAATAGATGACGTTACTGCCGCAATGACCATTAGGGCGAAAAATGCTACTGCGATGAACATGCCAATGCCCTCGATAGACTCGAATAATGCTGGCAATACATTAAAAATTAACTGATCCCCCTCAATGAGCGCGCCCGTGTCGGTGAAAATTTCAACGCCGTTATTTAGAGCCACGTACATAGCAGGAATAATCAACATACCAGCGATGATAGCAACGCCGATATCGACCAACGCCACGGAAGCGCCAATGGAAGGTAAATTCTCGTCTTTCGAGAGATAAGATCCGTAAACCAGCATAGTACCAACGCCAAGGGACATGGAGAAAAAAGCCTGGCCCATAGCGCTAATAAGCAAATCAGGGTCGAGGACACGGTAAAAATCAGGTACCAGAAATGCTGCCCATCCTTCCATTGCCCCGGGTTGAAAGCTTACATAGACAATTAAAGCCAGAATAATAATCACAAGTGTTGGCATCAGCCTCACCGACCATTTCTCGATGCCTGACTTTACGCCACCTAAAACAATGCTGGCAGTTAAGGCCATAAACAGGCCGGTAAAAATCAAATTTCTGCTGTCGGAAAAACCCAATAACCACGCTGACGTCTCATCAATACCTGCTACTGTGGTCACTGCATCGAAAAAATAGGCCAGCATCCAGCCGCCGACAATACCGTAGAAAGCGAGTATCATTGACACTGTTACACAGCCCCACAAGCCAGTCGCAACACCTAATTTATTACCTGAAATCTTGCTTAGCGCGTCTACCATGTTGGCTCGGCTGGAACGACCGATGATCAACTCAGCCATCAATACCGGGTATGCCAGTACAAAAGCGAGTAATAAATAAACAAGTACAAATGCTGCGCCGCCGTTCGTTGCGACCTGTGTTGGAAAGCCCCAGATATTACCCAGACCCACAGCAGAACCCGCTGCAGCCAGAATAAAACCAATCCGGGATGAGAATTCACCTCGCATTGCCATAAATGTCGTCCTTTATTATTGTTTTATTTGTTTTTTATAGACACAAAAAAAGGGGCTGGCGTTGGTACCAGCCCCTGTCTGTGTAACGCTAATGATGGTTAATTGCGTATTTCCCAGTATCAAGCATATCGTACGTAATATTCGCAGCTTCATCCAGGAATGGATCCAGTTCTTCTAATTCTTCAGGTAAATCGTCGAGCGACTCAACCGGTGCTTTGCCCATTCGAGCCAGTCGTTCATTAGCCCGGGCGAGTTCGTTATCAAGGGATTCTTTTTTCTTCGCTTCGCGCTCAGATTTAACTAAAGAAATGAAATTTCTGTCTTTATTTTTCTGGTACTCAACAATATCTTCACCCAGATAAATAAACTCAGGGTCTTTCAAAACTCTGGCATTGTGTTTTGCTGCTAATACATCCAACGCACTTTGACTGTCGCCGAAAGTCGTATAATTTGCACGGTCGATTCTGTCCCATGGCAATGCGTTTTCTTCCTGGCTTTCACCCCAGTCTGCCGGATCAATAGGCGATGGATACTTGATGTCAGGCACCACGCCTTTGTGCTGTGTACTGCCACCATCTATGCGATAAAATTTCGCAATTGTAAACTGAACACTGCCAAGGGGATTGTCGTATAAATCGTAAATACGCCCCAACCCTCTATGCTGCTGAACTGTGCCTTTACCAAAAGTCTGTTCACCGACAATCAGGGCGCGACTGTAATCCTGCATTGCTGCAGCAAAAATTTCAGACGCTGACGCGCTGTAACGATCCACCAACACGGTAAGAGGCCCATCGTAAGCTACCTGACCATCGGTATCCCGGTTTACACTGACCTTGCCCTCGCCGTAGCGAATTTGTACTACAGGGCCTTTTTCAATAAATAAACCGGTTAGCATGGTGGCTTCTGTTAGTGACCCGCCGCCGTTACCGCGAAGGTCAACAATAATACCTTTCACATCCTGCGCTTTAAGCGCATCAAGCTCTTTTTTTACGTCTGCGTGTAAGTTGTTGTAAAAACTGGGGATGGTTATCACACCGAGCTTTTCACCCGCGTGAGGGCCGGTCTCAGGCTCGTATACTTCTGATTTGGCAGCGCGATCCTCAAGCTTGATTTTGTCCCGAGTCAAACTCACCACTGACATTGCTTTACTGTCTGACGTACCCTTTTGTACTTGCAAGCGGACAGTGCTACCCTTTGGGCCTTTAATCAGATCAACAACTTCATCTAACCGCCAACCGACCACATCAACAAACTCTTCGTCATCCTGGGCAACACCAATGATTTTGTCTTCGGGCTTGAGTGCCTTTGATTTATCTGCAGGCCCCCCGGGTACAACACTTTTTATGACAGTAAAATCGTCTTCGCTTTGCAATACTGCACCAATTCCTTCAAATGACAGGTTCATTTCCATTTGGAAACGATCTGCATTACGCGGAGACAGATAACTGGTGTGCGCTTCAACACTGCGAGCAAAGGAATTCATCACGGTTTGAAATACGTCTTCGCTTTCCGCTTGTTTCAAGCGTTTAATCGCGCGGGTATAGCGTTTCGTCAATAATTCTTTAGCCTCATCCCAGGTTTTATCTGCCAGAATGAGGTTTAGCGCATCGTATTTCACACGTTGACGCCAAAGTTCGTTTAGTTCTGCTTCAGTTTCCGGCCAAGCGGCATCTTCACGGTCATAATAGAATTTGTCGTCTGCTTTTTCAAAATCGAAGGGTTTTTCTAACAGACTCAAGGCGTACTCATAACGTTCAACGCGGCGCTGAGCGCTCTTGTTGTACATGTCGTACGCTACTTGTAAATTACCGCGACTCAGGGCGTCGTCAAAAGCGTCTTTATACTGGTCAAAAGCAGCAACATCAGATTTCAACAACACTTGTTTGTTGTTGTCGAGAGATCGCAAGAAGCGATCGTAAATTTTCTCGGACAACGCATCATCCAACGCAATTTCCTTGTAGTGTGCCCGGGTAAACAATGCACTCACACGTTTAGCCGCTACACTGTGCTGGGTTTCCTGTTGGAGCAAAGGCAAGTGTTCTACCGAATCGGCAGTTGTCGTTGCACCGGCGCCAATACCGACGGACAAAAAAGCACTGGCAATGGAAATGCGAAGGAGTTCTTTCATATTACGACCTCTTGGAATTTGCCAAACGTAAGGCATCTGCGTTGACTTTGACGACCATGCCGGAGTCAAGCTGAACGTGAATACCATCTTTAGCAACTTCAGTGATAACGGCATGCATAGGAGCTTTGCCCAACTTTACAGTTACCGAGGTACCAGACTTCATATCAGCATCAGTCAGTTTTGCCGGCGGTGTCTTACTTGGTCTGTCAGATTTAAATTTAGTTCCCTTTTTACCACGTCCTGCCGGCGCTTCGGCGTTTTCTGGTCGCGGTTTTCTGGGAGCCTGACGCTTTTCACCCGAGGCTTTCTGCTTTGCTTTGCGCTTTTCGGCGGCTTTGGCTTTGCTTTCGTCAAGCTGCTGTTTTGCATGTTCAGCATGTTCTTTTTCTATTTGAGCATCCTGATTGCCGTCAAGATCGACACGGTAAGCGCCTTCTTTAATGCTATGCAAATAACGCCAGCTGTTAGTGTAGTGTCTGAGTGTAGAGCGCAACAGTGTTTTACTGATGCGCTCTTCCTGTTCCAAGCGAGCAGCTAAATCCTGAAAAATGCCTATTTTTAAAGGACGAGCTTCGCCTTCTGTGGAAAAACAGTGAGGAAACGATTCTGCCAAAAAGGCAATGACTTCTTTACTGTTTGAAAACTTCTCTGGTTGTTCCATTAATATTTTACGTGCAGGTTAATAATCTTCTTCATTGTCTGCATCATCCCAAGTTGCCAGCGTGTGGTCAACCCAATCAAGCAATTCATCGTCATCTATATCTAATAAATTGTCAGTTTGATGCCATGTTTCCCAAGTATAGTGCAATAAACGCTCAAGCCAATGTGTTTCGACATCATCATCTGCGCGGTCGTAAATACAGTGAAGTATAAAATTTATGCGCTCAGCAGCTTCATCTGGTGCATCAAATTTGTCCTCCATGTCCTGTGGTGTTGCAAGCACCACGTGAATATCTACGTATTCTTTCATTGAAAGGTATCCATAAGCGCGTTGGCTAGAGCTTCAACACCAACCTTGTCATCAGCGTCGAAGCGAGCGAAATCCGGACTATCTATATCCAGTACACCAATGAGCTCACCCTTGTGTACTAAAGGTACGACTATTTCTGAATTGGAGGCGGCATCACAGGCTATATGGCCAGCAAACGCGTGTACATCTTCTACAACCTGGGTTTCTCTGGATGCAGCGGCAGTCCCGCACACGCCCCGCCCCACTGGAATTCTTATACACGCAGGCTTGCCCTGAAAGGGCCCCAGTACCAACTGCTCATCCTTGTACAGATAAAATCCGGCCCAGTTTATTCTTTCCATACTGTTAAATATAACCGCACTTAGGTTAGCCATGTTTGCAATGAGGTCGGTTTCGCCATTCATTAGCCCCTTTGCCTGTGCCAATATCTCAGCATAAAACGTACTTTTCAAACAATACCTCTGCTATTAGTTGTTAATGGCGAAAGTTACATTAACCCGCGCGCTAATTTGTTGCTCTCCTGGCATGGCTGTGGAAAAACTATCCGCCTTTGCCATTTCCATGCGCATCACCGGCATTGGATAGCCCTGACCACTTTCTGACACTGACAGAACATTACCCAGCGACACGCCAAGTTCTTCTGCCAGCAGTGATGCGCGTAATCTGGCGTCTTTAACGGCGTTTATCAAGGCTTTTTGGTAGGCATTTTGTTGTTCGCTAGCAATAAACCTAAAATCTTGCACCCGATCTACCCCTCTAGACAATGCACCATCAATAATACTATCGTAGTTGTCTATATTTGTATCGGTTATGCGCACTTCGCGACTGAGAATAAAACCGTTTTGCTGTCTGCCTTGTGGGGTTGATTCATAATAGGGATTCAAATTGATCTGCATTGACTGAACATTTTTTTCTTCAATGCCATTTTTAAGTAAAAAAGTTAGGATAGCCGACATATCGCTTTGAAGCTGACCGTTTAGCTTGGCGACTAATTCACCTCTTTCTTCAAGTACAAATGTCATAGTGTAGGCATCCGGAACAACAGCAACCCGCCCTTCCCCAGAAACCTGAATAGCCGGCTCAGCCGCTATAACGTTACCTGCAAACAAAGTAGTAAAAAGAACAATTACCGCTGAATAACGTTTTATCATACGATCTCCTTTTCCCCGAAACCGCTTGAATACAGGTTATCGCGATTCCGGTTTTTGTCATTGTTGTCTTCATTGTGCATCTTTTTGCCTGAATAAAAGATGAATATTCACTTAACGCTTACGCGGTATTGGCATTTTGATGTAGTCATTAGCCAAAGAACCAATAGCTCACCAAAATCGCAGCCACAATCCCAGCCAGGTCTGCAGCCAGGCAACACGCTACGGCGTAGCGAGAATGTTTTATTCCCACAGCCCCCAGATATACAGCCAGCACATAAAAAGTGGTTTCGGTAGAACCCTGCAGTACTGACGCCAAGCGACCAGCGAAAGAATCAGCACCGTGGTGTTGCATTGTTTCTATCATTAATGCCCTTGCTCCGCTACCGCTTAGCGGCTTCATGATTGCCGTTGGCAGCCCCTCAACGAACCGGGGATCGCCGCCCAGCACAGTAACCATATAAGCGATGCCATTGACAACCATGTCGAGGATGCCACTTGCTCTGAGCATGCCTATGGCAATGAGCATGGCGAGCAGGAAAGGAATAAGTGATATCGCCACTTCGAACCCTTTTTTAGCGCCATCGATAAATAGTTCATACGTATTTAGCTGTTTTCGCCAACCGGTTACCAGCACCACCACTATAAACAAAAACAGTAAAAAGTTAGCCACTACGGCCGATTGTGCTGCCAGTTCATTAGCCGCAAGAGAGGAAAAGTACACGATAACAGCCCCCAACAAGCTAAAAATCCCTACCAGGTACAACACAACTACTCGATTTAATAAGTTCACCTTTTGTACCAAACACGTAATGAGAAGACCTGCCATTGTGGATGCACTTGTCGCGAGTAAAATAGGAATAAATACATCTGTGGGTTGTGCTGCACCCTGCTCAGCGCGATATAAAAAAACAGCTATGGGGAACAAGGTTACCGACGAGGTATTCATCACCAAGAACAGGATCTGGCTATTGGTAAGCGTGTCTTTTCGCGATGCAAGACTTTGCATATCTTGCATCGCTTTGATCCCAAAGGGAGTCGCTGCGTTATCAAGGCCCAACACGTTTGCAGACATGTTCATGGTTATACTGCCTAGTGCCGGGTGATTGCGGGGTAAATCCGGCATGATTCGGCATAAAAACGGCGCGAGCACTTTAGAGAACTTTTCAATTAACCCCGACTTTTCAGCCACTTCAAAGATGCCTAGCCAAAACGCCAACACACCAATTAAGCCAATAGCGATGTCCACACTCAACTGTGCCATACTGGTTACTGATTGCATCACTGATTGGAAACCGCCGGGGTTGTCGCCAAAAAAACCTTGCCAGACAGTTGCCAAAAATGCGAATACGATAAACGAGAGCCAGATTCGATGAAGCATAATACTTTATTTCTAATTAATGGTGGATGCAGTGTACATTAATTCCTGAATTATGTTGTCGATTTCTGTTAAACCGCTGATAAACCGTGATTTGATTTTTAAGGCAAGACTTTAAGCTTGCAATGAAAAAAGCAAGTAATTAAGCTTGCATTAAGAAAAGCAAGCCTTCAATATTGCTAAAGTAAAATCTGAGTCATGACAAAATAAGGAGTCACTATGCTTGCGGTACTCACCGGTGATCTGGTGCAATCGACAAAATTAGAGGCCACAGCATATCAGGCCATTATTGACGCAATGGAAGCTTATTTTCAAACCTTGCATCAGCACCATGGCGTCGATTATGAAATCTATCGCGGCGACGGATTTCAGTTGGTTTTCACTCAACCGGAAGCCGCAATCACGGTGATGATTCAGACAAAGTTATTTCTAAATAGCCAAGTTAAGGGGTATATCACAGACTGTACCCAATGTTTGGCCTATGGAAGTGGTCACTACAGTACAGGCAAACCAGGCCGCTCTACCGGCACCGTATTTGTGCAATCGGGCCGGGGCCTTGAAAAATCCAAGCCGGGCGAACTGCGCATCATTAGCCATGCTGCTTCATTACAGTCAGCTACTGACGTTATATGCCAACAGATGAGTTATATAATAAACAAACTCAGCGCCAAGCAAGCGGAGTTACTCTATCATTATATCAAAGAAGGTTTTCCTGCACACAAAGTGCTGGCAAAATGGGCACACACGTCGCGTCAAAACATCAGTGAACGACTAAAAGCCGCAGGGGGCGATTTGCTACAACCGTTCATAAACTACACGAATGCCCAGCTAAACCAAAAGGACAAGCAACAACTATGACGCTATTTTTGCTTTTGTTAGCGGCACACTTTATTGGTGACTTCTACCTTCAACCGACAAAGTGGATAACGTGCAGACACCAAAATGGCATTCAGTCGCCAGCGTTGTTTATGCATGCGGGTGTGCACAGTATTCTGGCAATCATTGCTTTGTGGCTTGCAGGCGCGGGGTTGTTTCATGGCTTGGCAGCTGCCGGAGTGATTACAGCAACCCATTTACTCATCGACTGGGCTAAAGCGGGCAGGCACAGTGCCCTGGCTTTCGTTATGGATCAACTGGCCCATATTCTGGTTATTGTGTTTGTCTCACTGTCTTTTCAAACAGCATCAATCTGGCAACTCTTACTGTCATTAAAAAACGGCCTCACCCATGAGCACATACTCTACTTAGTAGGTTATTTAATTATTTTCCGTCCTGCCAGTTTGCTTATTGCTCAATTACTCTCTCAACATACGGCGCAGTTACAAGGGGCTGACAACGACAGTTTGGGAAAAGCCGGGCGCTATATCGGCTACGTTGAACGGTTACTGGCATTGTCTTTTATTCTGGTAGACGAATACACTGGACTTGGTTTTCTTGTCGCAACCAAAACCGTATTCCGGGTGGGCGATTTGTCACGGCAAAAAGACATGCGACTAACAGAATACATGATGTTAGGCACTTTAATGAGCTTTGCCAGCGCTCTGGTAGTTGGCTGGCTGATTGTCAAGATTGAAGGGTAAAAGACCAGCAGGAAATAGCCAGCCTTCCCTGAAATCAATTGAAGAGACCTATTGGAGTACCTTGGACAAACTGGCAAGGCAGTGATCTATATTCCTGTCTTTGCACGCATAGCCCATTAATCCAATTCGCCATACTTTTCCGGCAAGTGCGCCTAATCCCGCACCGATTTCAAGATTAAAATCACGCAGTAACTGGCCACGAACTTCACCGTCATCAACACCATCAGGAATCACTACCACATTTAGTTGGGGCAAGCGATAACCAGTGTCCACAGCCATTTCTAACCCCAATGCTGCTAAACCATCACGTAGTTTCTCATGTCCTGTTTGATGGCGTTGCCAGGCATTTTCCAAGCCTTCCTCTTTCAACATAAGCAGCGACTCATGCAACGCATACACACTGTTCACTGGTGCCGTATGATGATACGCTCGTTTACCACCTTGGCCCCAGTATCCCACAATGAGATTCATATCGAGGAACCAACTTTGAACCGGATGGCTCCGGTTTTGGATAACAGATACTGCCCGCTCACTGAAAGAGATCGGTGATAAGCCTGGCACACAACTGAGACACTTTTGAGATCCGGAATAGATAGCATCAATTCCCCACCCATCTACATCAACCTCAATACCGCCAAGCGAGGTGACTGCATCAACGATGGTAAGACAGTTAAATTGTTGTGCCAAGTGACAAAGGGAAGCAGCGTCATTGCGCACACCCGTGGATGTTTCAGCGTGAACAAAAGCAAGAATTTTGCTGTCAGGGTTCGCTTTCAATGTATCTTCAACCGCGTTGAGATCAGTTTGTGTACCCCATTGATTTTCAACGACTACAGCCCGACCGCCACAACGGGTTACATTTTCAACCATGCGACGGCCAAACACACCGTTAATACAAACCACCACTTTATCGCCAGGCTCAACGAGATTCACAAAACAAGCTTCCATACCAGCTGAACCTGGCGCAGAGATGGGCATGGTTAATGGGTTTTCCGTTTTAAAGGCGTATTGCAGCAGTGATTTGGTTTCATCCATAAGGTCGATGAATAGTGGATCCAAATGTCCTAAGGTGGAGCGCCCTAAGGCATTGAGTACTCGCGGGGGCACATCTGAAGGGCCCGGCCCCATTAGAGTGCGCTCCGGGGGAATAAAAGAAGCTGGTAGAGTCATATCGAATTCCTGTCTTGCCTGTCAAAGGGTAGTATCATTGTGGCACCCTGTCGCAGACGGTACAATCGTACCATGACCACTATAACTAATATGAATGGCTACTTTCGGCTACATATATTTTATGAGGGTGTATACTGACATATATGATCACAGCTTGATCGGAATTAACCCTATGATTTTTATTCAGCGGTGGTAAAATAAAGATACTTGAGGAAGTTTTTGTACTTTCCCACTATTTTTTGTTTATAAAGTGAGCGGTTTTGATCTATAGTATGGATCCCAGTGAAATATTTAACGGGTAACCTCTCCCTTTTAATAGTTAGCGCACGGCTCAGCAATGAGCCATTCCCCTAAGCCCGGAACGAAAGTTCTGGGCATTTTTTATTCTGAGTCACCTGAGTTTACACTTTACGCATAAGTCCTTCCTGCATAGTGGAAGCAATCAATTCTCCCCGCTGATTAAAAATCTGCCCCTTTACAATTCCCCGGGCGTTACCACTAAACGGGCTTTCTGTAACATACAGTAACCACTCGTTAAAATTCACCGGTTTGTGAAACCACATAGCATGGTCAATGGTAGCAATTCTAAGATCCCTGTCAGATACTGAAACACCGTGGGGCTGCAACGAAGTACTGAGAAAATGATAATCAGATGCATAAGCTAGTGCGGCCTGATTCAATGTTTCACTTCCCGACATGGTTTCTCGTGCCCGTAACCAAATGTATCTTTGAGGGTCACGCTTTTTAGCTGAAAAGGCATTCACGGCATCGATAGTCCTGATGTCGACAGGCCGATGATAACTAAGTGCTTCGCGCATAGGGCGGGCCAACTTATCAAAATTGGCTTCATAAAAGGTAATATCAGATGTCACTTTCTCTGGTGGTAGCACGTCGGGCATAGTGGCAAACTGATGCTCCATGCCCTGCTCTTCCCGCTGAAAGGAAGCTGTCATATAAAAAATTGTACGACCGTCCTGGACGGCTTTTACACGACGAGTACAAAAACTATTGCCGTCACGCACGACCTCAACATCGTAAACGACCTGTTTTTTTGCATCACCAGGCAATAAAAAATACGAGTGGAACGAATGAGCAAACCGCCCGGTCTCTACTGTCTTATATGCCGCTGTCAAAGCCTGCCCCAAAACCTGTCCACCAAACAGTGCTCGAAAACCCAGGTCCCAGCTTTGGGCGCGATAAATGCCATACTCAATGGTTTCAAGTTCCATCAGGGAAGCAAGTTTTACTTCGCTCATCATTCGTTTGTCGTCTCTGTAAATACTAATTTAGGATTCCGGGGGTAGTATTTTTCCGGAAGTTGTGCCCGGTGTTCGAAATACCGGGTGTCTTTATATGGCAATTTCATAAATCCTGAAATGCCCAAACCGTCGATGTCAGGCACCGCTTCAACAAGCTGCCCTAACAGTGCGGTGAACTCTTCCTTTTTGTCGTGATCCAATAACTTATAATAACTGTGAATTTTAAGGTGACGTGGCAGCGCTTCAAAAATGACGCAACCAGTGTGATGAATAGCGTTTAATTGCTTTAAAATGGCCATCATGGTGTCTGGCAATTTTAACAACTCATCAGGGTCATCACCATCTTCAAAATAAGAATGAATTCGACTACTATCAGAAGATAGGGGCAACTTTGACAATTCAAAGGGGATAACACAGCTGGTTGTCGGAATAAATGGTACATCTGGAGCGTCTCTCTCCAGATGTAACGTATCTTTTGCATTGAACAGACAACACTTAAATATGCCCTTTCGATGAATCGCTCTTGCCAGGGTAATAACATTATTTACCGCCTGCTCAAAGGCCGCTTTCTTGGATTTATCATGTAAGTTTAAACTTGAATCAACGTAAATACCGTCAGGCATCCAGCGAATGGCAATGCCGCCGACTACCGGATATTTCCCAAGACGTGATACTGCGGCAACAAAACCCTTTTCCGTCTCTCCCATGCCTTGCAGATAATTTTTGTAATAGCGGTCAAATTGCGCATCGTTAATGTATTTAAGTGCGCCAAGGGCATCTGTTGATATTTCCCGTAAAAAAGACTTGCGAGAGCTATACACCACAGTTTCAATGTCTTCTGGCTCGCAGGCAAGCCACGTAGGGATCATGGCCGTATAGTCTGGTGGCTGGTCCGAAGCGAAAACAATTTGCTTCAACACGTGCAGGTGATTGAAGAAATAATCGCCACCGAGACGCTGACGGATAGGATCATCATCAAGCATATAAGAAAGAATACTTGCCAACATTTTAGGAAGCCCCAAAGAGGATGGCGTAATGACTTTCCTACCAAAACGACTGGATTGCCCCGAAGCAAGCGCATAGAGGGTACTTGCCAGTCCTTGCTCGTCAAATCGCGGTGACGACAATGCTCCGTTAAGTTGCTCGTCACCAATAAAATATACGTCTCCAAGACGCGCATTTGTCTGTTGCAGATCGCCTGACATTAAATCCATGACATTATTTTCAACGCTTTGTCCATCGCTGTCTAACTGTGCAAACACAGAAGACCCCCAGTCGATGAGAGCAACCTGCTCTAACGCTGGGTCCCATACGAGATTAGAAGGCTTTATGTCACCGTGAACCACTGGCTTGCTATGACCATCGCCACAGCGCCGTAAACTCAGCAACACCTCACCTATTTGTACGGCAATTTTAACGATGATACGCGCTGGTAACGGCCCGTTGTCGAGACTAACTCTCTCGAGATCCTGCCCTTTGGCCCTCATCATTACCAGAATGGCCTGTTTTCCTACCAACTGGAATTCACGCAGGCCCGGTACATAAGGGTGCGCGACTTGAGAAAGCATAAAGGCTTCTTCTTCAAGCCGGTCTTGAACATGTTGAGGTAAATTGACTCTGGAAAATTTGAAGACGAGAGATTCGTTGTCCGGCGAAATCCCCCCAAAAACAAAGCCAAAAGCCCCTTTGCCAATAAGCGTAATGGCACTAAAGCCCAGTGACTCCAGTTGTTTCTTACACAACTCCACCCAATCCCGCAGTTTTTGCGCATCTTCATGAGAAAGCAAATAGACCGACTGATCGTCGGGAATGTAAAAATGCTTTAAACCACGGGGACTACTCATGAGTTGGATTCTTTTTTGACCCAGTTAATCGTACTGCTGACGCTCGGGCCTAGATGCTTGCTCACTTCGTCAAGCGCTTCGTGTAGTTGTGCATCGAGTTGCCAGGGAGGATTAATGACCATTACACCAGAGCCGTACATACCAGTATCGAGATGTTTGTCAGCAACGCGTAATTCTGCCGTAAATGAGGTTTTTCCAACATTGGATAAACCACTAACCATTGCTTCGCTTGCTCCCGCTTTACGGCCGGCCCGACCGGATAGTAACGGATACCAAAGTACAATTTGTGCCGCCGCCCACCGCTGCAAAATTTTTCGGATAGTAGTGGGAATTGCCTCGTATTCGTTCAGGCGCTCGTAGGGGGGATCTATCAATATTGCCCCCCGTTTCGCGCTCGGCGGCGTGAGGGCAATTACGCCTTCTAGCCCATCCCTGTGATGTACATGGGTATTACCTTTGGCCACGCCGCGAATCACTTGAGTAAGTACTTCAGATTCAGTCGGATGAAGTTCCATAAAATGCGCATTGTCCTGAGCCCGCAATGCGTTCGCCGCGAGAAGTGGAGAACCGGCATATTGCAAATTTTCCCAGTGAGGCGTCATCGCGTCAAGGTAGCCGCTAAGGAGAGACGATTGCGGATTAATTCCCGCCAAGGGAACAAACCCTGTCTCAAACTCTCGGTTTTTCTGCATTTGTTCGCCCGTTAGGGCATAACACCCTGCCCCTGCATGAGTATCGTAAACCGTGAAGGGCTTTTCTTTTTTCTTCAGATAATTAATAACACCGAGCCAACACAAATGTTTAATTACATCAGCGTGATTTCCAGCGTGAAAGGCGTGTAGATAGCTAAGCACACAAAACTCATATAAAGACAAATTGATGTGAACCATTGTAACGCGCCAACATGATAACGAACAGAGGCCCATTGGCCTCCAAATCGTACTTACTTTAGAAACATTAGCATTTTGTCCGGTTCGTGCAGATATTCCATCCACCTGTTGTTAAACCTGACCATGGTGGCGCCGTCTATAAAACGGTGATCTGCAGACCAGTTTACGTGCATGATATGCTGCGCAATCACGCTGCCATCAGTGCTAAAGCGCGGTAGTTTTTGCGTTTTACCCAATGCAACAATCGCGGCTTCAGGCATATTGATGACCGGTGTGGCTGTTATTCCACCCAATACACCAATATTGGAAATAGAAATGGTTCCTCCCTTAAGGCTTTCGCCAGGCAATTTCCCTTCACGCGCTAAACCAATCAATGTTTGTAGTTCAATGGCGATATCAAGCAATGATAAATCCTGTACCCGTTTGATATTAGGTACCAGCAATCCCATTTTACTGTCCACGGCAAAACCAATATTGTGATCCGAGAAGTATTGTAGAGCAGTGCCATCATCGCTAAGCTGGGCATTGACAATTGGAAACTCGGTAAGCGCAAGGGAAAGAGATTTAATAAAAAACGGCATAAAGCTGAGTTTTACATCCCGCTTTTCAAACGCTGGTTTTAGTTTTTTCCGCAAGGACATGAGCGCATCCATTTGCAATTCATCACTAACGGTAAAATGGGGAATAGTTTTAGCTGAGGCCACCATTTGACGAGCCATGGCAGCCTGGATACCTTTCACTTTTACAGTGCGCCCCACTCCTGTGTTTTTTTGGCTGATTGGCTTTTTCGGAAGGTGTGCGGTTTTGACTTCGTCATGTGTGTCACTCCCTACTCTTAATTCTATTGCTGCGGCAACATCTGCTTTCAACACCCGCCCTTTTTTACCAGTGCCTACAATATCTGACAAGACGACCCCTTGTTCCCTGGCCATACGACGTACAGCGGGGCTAGCCATTGTTTTACCAGGTCGAATATAAACGGGTTCAAACTGACCTTCACTGCCACCATGACTTAGCTGACTACTGTTTTGAACTTGTTTATCGCAAGCAATATCACAAGACTGACCGTCACTTTTTTTATCTTGCGTCACATGATCTGCAATGGAACTATCACTGGCGGCAATGGAAAACAGAGGTTTGTGAACTGCCGCCACTTCCCCTTGTTGATAGTAGCGTTTGACAACCACCCCTGCGTGCTTCGCTGGTATTTCCACTACCGCTTTGTCCGTCATCACTTCCACGACTACCGCATCTTCTTCTATCTGTTCACCCTCTTCTACGTGCCATTTGACAATCTCGCATTCAACAATACCTTCACCAATATCCGGTAAAAGGAAATCCTCAACTGACAGCGCGTTGTTTGTGTCATTATCCTGCTTTTCTGCTGTGGGGACGACCGGTTGACTGTCATTGTTATGAGCAGATTTTTCCTGCGTTGTGGTCATTGCACCAGACAGTTCCATACTAAATAGCGGGGCGTGGACTTTTGCAATATCCCCTGGCTTATAAAACAATTGCTTGACCACACCACTGTACATTGCCGGAATTTGTACCGTTGCTTTGTCCGTCATTACTTCAGCTACAGGTTGGTCTTCTTCTATTAGTTCCCCCTCGGCTACCAGCCACGCTAAGAGTTCACATTCAACAATGCCCTCTCCAATATCGGGTAAAATAAAATCTGTAATCATTATCTAACCCCTTAATAATGCATTGTGCGGATAATCGCTTCATAGGTTTTCGTTTCGTCTGGCATATATTCCTTTTCATGTGCCAACGGAAAGGGCGTATCCAAACCACAAACCCTGGCGATGGGCGCTTCAAGGTACAGAAAACACTTATCTTGAATAGTCGTAGCTATTTCTGCAGCAAAGCCGCCGGTCATGGGCGCCTCGTGGTTTATTAGCAGTCTGTTGGTTTTCATCACTGACTCAATCACTGTTTCTGCATCCCAAGGCGCAATACTGCGCAAATCAATGATTTCACACGTTATCCCTTCTTCCAGTGCGCGTTCTGAAGCCCTTTGCAATATTTCAACTTGTGCTCCCCAACCCACCAAGGTTATGTCTTCGCCTTCTTGAACAATATCGGCCTTGCCCAAGGGGAGTTCATAGTCATCTTCAGGAACATCACATACCGAAGCACGGTAAAGACGCTTAGGCTCCATAAACAACACAGGGTTATCGTCTCTAATCGAGGCTAACAGCAACCCCTTTGCCTGATAAGGGTTACGCGGTACCACAATGCGAAGGCCCGGGCAATGTGCAAAAAAGGCTTCCGGAGACTGGCTGTGGTAATGCCCACCAGCAATTCCCCCTCCATAGGGCGTACGAATAGTCAGAGTGCCGCAACTGAATTGGCCTCCCGAACGGTAGCGAAATTTAGCTGTTTCATTGACGATTTGATCGAATGCTGGAAATATATAATCAGCGAATTGGATTTCTGCCACGGGAAAGGCTCCCTGTGCCGCGAGACCGTTGGCAAAACCAATAATTCCCTGCTCAGTAAGCGGAGTATTAAAGCACCGGCCCTTGCCAAACTTTTCCTGTAAATGACTGGTTGCCCGAAACACACCTCCAAAATGGCCGACGTCTTCGCCCAGCACCAATACCTTGTCGTTTTGTATCATCGCAGTAATTAGCGCATTGTTCACCGCCTGAAGAAGATTCATTTGTGCCATTACTTCACACTCCCTGACGTTTTCGGATACATCTGAGGATACTGCTTGATATGGCGCTTCAGACCATCTAGTTGCTCTTTGAGATGCCAAGGAACGTGATCAAACACATCAGTAACCAAATCATCCACAGGATTTATTTCTACCTTTTCTGCGGTTTTCAATGCCGCTAATACGTCTTCCCGCATCGTCTGTTGCTTCTTTTCGATACTGTCTTTATCTAACCAACCCTGACTATCTAACCACCGGGTGTAACGCAATACAGGGTCTCTTTGTTGCCATGTTTCTTCTTCTTTTTTGGAACGATACCCACTGGGATCATCGGAGGTAGAGTGCGCAGCCAGGCGATATGTCATGGCTTCAATTAATACAGGTTGCAGGGTGTCCAGAGCAAGTTGTCTGGCTTTCTGTGTAGCAGCATAAACCGCCAATGGATCGTTGCCATCTACACGAATGGTTTTAACACCATAGCCTATGCCTCGTGAAGCTATACCATCACCGGCAAATTGCTCTTCTGCAGGTGTTGAAATAGCGTAACCATTGTTTCTACAGAAAAAAATTACCGGGCAACCCAATACCGCAGCCATGTTCAGCCCAGCGTGAAAATCCCCTTCAGAGGCCGCGCCTTCACCGAAGTAGCACATAGTTACCGCGGATTCGTTAGCCATTTTCTGTCCATAAGCAAAACCCGCGGCCTGTGGAATTTGCGTACCCAAGGGGGATGAAATTGTCATGAATCCAAGTGCTTTGTCGCCATAGTGAATGGGCATTTGTCGCCCTTTATTAGGATCGAGTTTGTTGCTGAACATCTGGTTCATAAATTGTTCAGTACGATATCCCCGCCAGGCTAACGCTCCCTGTTCACGGTATTGCGACATGATCATATCTTTGTCAAATAGTGCAGCAGCGCTGGCTACAGTGGCCGCCTCTTCACCGGTGGAAGCCAGATAGAAACTAATGCGTCCTTGGCGTTGTGCCGCAACCATACGCTCATCGAGGATCCGGGTAAACTGCATAACCTCCAAAATGCGTTGCGCTTTTTCTTTTTCCAATACAGGCGCTGTGCTGTCGTCGTGGACAACACCTTCTGCAGACAGGATTTGCAACATGGGAATGTCAACGAGACCATTCTCAATAATATTTACCTTGTGAGTTACTCTCACTCGGGCAAGATGGTTTCTGTCTTTCACGTTTTGTATCCTTCAGTAGTATTCGCCACAGACGTGTTGAATGTAAAATCCATGCTAAAGCTTTCCAGTTGCAAAGACCTTGCTTATTGCGAGTTGGTAACAAACGTAGTAAGGATAGATATCACCAAGTTTGAGTGATATCGAAATTATTGTCCTACACATTTAACATTGATTTAATTTAAATGTGCTAATCATTTAACGAATTGGTTCGTAATGCGCAATGGGAAAGATTTTTTATGTTTAGCAGGTCTTTTATCATCATGAATCACTGGCATTCACAATTTGTTCAGCACCTCAACCTATAATGAAATAATGAATGTCAGAAAAACCTGTGGCTGTACGCCGTATAGCGCTCATTTTAATATAAGCTGGAGACTGACGGGACCTCGCACATGAATGGGATACTAGAATGAAAAAAATGATCGCCTTTGCCGTTTCTTGTGCGCTTGGCCTGAGCGTAACGACAGCGATGACCAGCACGGCATCTGCAAACCTGAGCAAAGATAACGTTAAACAGGAAGTATATATTGTAGAGCTCCAGGAGCAGCCCGTAGTTAATTATCAAGGAGATATATCTGGTTATGTTGCCACACATGCCACTCGTGGAAAAAAGCGGCTTAATACTAACAACCCCGCGGTCTTAAAATACCGGGAATACCTTCGCAAAAGGCAACAATGGATTCGCAATCAAAGCAGTGCAGAGCCTATTGCCCCCCCCATTGCAGATTACCAATTAGCGTTTAATGGCTTCGCTGTGAAATTGAGTGCCGAGCAAGCCAAAGCACTGCTTACCACCGAGGGGGTGAAATCGGTTAAAAAAGACAAGCGCTATCGCCTCAACACCTATGTGGGACCTGCAACTGTTGGCGCACCTTATATTTGGAATGGCAGCGAATCTAATTCCGCTACTGAGGTTCAAGGAGAAGGAACCGTTATTGCTATCCTCGATACTGGTATTAATACCGATCATCCTTCATTTGCAGATGTTGGCGACGACGGATACAACCACATCAACCCATTGGGCTCGGGAACCTATTTAGGTGATTGTGCCGGCGGTTTTCCCTCGCTGTGCAACGACAAACTCATTGGCGTTTACAGTTACCCGGCTATTTTAAGTGCGTATTCTGATAGTGATATTTTTCCCGCTGATTTGCCCAGAAATGGCGAAGACTACAATGGTCATGGCTCCCACGTGGCTGCCACCGCTGCGGGTAATGTGCTTTACAATGTGCCGGAAGTCGTCCCCGACTATGAACAGACCGAAAGTAACGGTGTAGAAACCGGCTTTATATTTGATACATTCTCTGGCGTCGCCCCACACGCAAACATTATCAGTTATCAGGTTTGCCAACCCGGTGAAGACGAAGACACCTATAGCGGATGCCTGGAATCAGTGATGCTTCAGGCGATAGAAGATATCATCGATACCAATATTGTTGATGTTGTGAACTTTTCCATTTCCGGTGGAGAGTTTCCCTGGGACACAGCGTTAAACCGCGCATGGTTAAATGCTCACAACGCAGGTATTTTACTTGCTCACTCAGCCGGAAACGATGGTCCCGCGATGAGTACGACAGACAAACATGCCCCTTGGCTAACCTCGGTCGCTGCTACTAGCCATGGAACCAACATCGTTTATGAGAAATCTATTTCTGATTTTTCCGGTGGGACATTTACGCCAGCAACTATTAAGGGAAACAGTAATTCAGGTGCTATCGAAGCTGAAGTAGTCTACGCTGGTGATTACGTTAATCGCAATGATCCTAATGGTGATCCGGGCCAGTGTCTTGAACCTTTTCCAGCCAATACTTTTCGCGGCGAAATCGTCGTGTGTGACAGGGGAACTATTGCGCGTATTCAAAAAGCCGTAAACGTGGCCCAGGGCGGCGCGGGAGGTTATATCCTTGCTAATATTCAAGGCGGAGACTCTTTTTTAGCCAACGATGCCTATGTGGTCCCGGGTATCCACATTAATGCTGATGACGGTGATACCCTTAAACGTTGGTTAGCAGATGGAAATAATCACCGAGCCACTATTTCTGCCGGTATCCTTTCTGTAGAAACTGACGATGACAAAGCAGACAACATCGCTGATTTTTCATCCCGCGGACCAAACGGCTCCGTTAGTACCCTCACACCTATGCTGTCTGCACCAGGTGTCAATATATACTCAGCATGGGCAGATGAGCACTACGGACATGACGAAACTGGTCCGGCACCTGCTGACTACGCCTATTCGTCAGGTACGTCTATGGCCAGCCCGCATGTGGCTGGGGCTTCACTATTATTGAAACAGGATCACCCCAATTGGACACCAGACCACATTCGTTCGGCTCTCATGTTAACCGCCGTCACAGATGTTCAGCTTGAAGATGGTCAAACAGCAGCGGATTGGTTTGCCATGGGAGCGGGGAGAATCCAAGTCAACCTGGCAACCCAGGCCGGTTTTGTGATGAACGAGACATATACAAATTACGAAGCCGCTAACCCCCGCAATGGAGGAGAGCCTCGATCGCTTAATATACCCGCCGTCGTCGATGATAATTGCGCAGGTACGTGTTCGTGGACAAGAACCATTACTGCGGTAAAATCCGGCTCATGGAATGTCACGACTTCTGCAATCACATCTGGACTGAGCATTAATGTGTCGCCTTCACAATTTTCGCTAACAGAAGGGCAATCACAGCAACTGACGTTTACCATTGATGCAACCGGCGTCCAAAATTATCACTGGGCCTTTGGGGAGTCGCGTTTTACGAGTCAAAGTTCCCCTGATTTACACATACCCATTGCAGTATATGCGTCCAATGGCACCATACCTCAATTTGTTGAATTCGAAACCCACCGGGATGGCGATAGTCGCCTGCTTAAGGACTTACTTTCTGTTGAAATTAAGGCGTTTAACTACGCGTCCTACGGTCTTACCAAATCCACCTTGTTACGCCCTTCCCTGTTGGCAGATGCTACACCTAACGATCTGTTTGACGACATTTCTGCGCTGTCAATCACTTCCCTGAATGTACCGGATAATGCCTTGCGTTTATATGCGGCAACCCGCCTGGCAGACGCCGACGATCTCGATCTCTATCTGGCATACGATAGCAATGGTGACGGCCTCCCACAGGAAAGTGAAATACGCCAGGAAAGTACATCTGTTTATGCCGATGAAGAAGTAGATCAACTCGCACCACAACCGGGTACCTGGTTTGTTATTGTGCATAATTTCGAGGGATCGGATTCCTCTGCTGACAACTATACCTTGGAATACGTTGTCGTAGATGAAGAAGACGAGGGCAACTTATTGGTGGAAGGGCCACAAACTAGTGGTGCAATGACCGCTTTTGACTTGCGCATCATCTGGGATCTCGGTTTCGCTGCAGTTGGCGATCGATATTTTGGCGCCTTCTCATTGGGTAGTGATCTCTCATCTGACAGCAATATAGGTGTTACCCACGTTATAGTGAGCCGTGAAGACAATGACGTCAGTCTATCGTCACCGGGCAGTGCTCGTGTAAACCGGGGCAACAGTCTAACCTTCGATGTGAATATTCTCGAGAATCTGACTGCAGAAGACCGCAACTATGACATAACCTTGCCTGTACCAGAGACTCTCAATGTGCTCCCAACCACTATAAGCAACGGTGGCACGATACAGGACAATGCAATCACATGGCAGGTCAATGTGCCGAGCAACGATACCACAGACGCGAGTTCGTCATCGAGTGCGACACTGTCATTCAGCGCCGTTGTAGAAGATACTGCGCACATTGGTCCCATATCGATACAAGCAACCTCAGACGTAACGAATATTCCCGGCGGGCAACCAGAACTAACGGCTGTTTTTGATGGCGTTCAAGTAGATGGCGCGCCTGTTGTCACCATTGCCGGAGCAAACTCCGCTACGGCAACTCTGGCAGTTGGTGGTCAGATTTCCATTACGGCCGAAGTATATGACCCCAATAACGACAATGTGTCTTATCAGTGGACACAAACCTCTGGAAGTGGGTTGAATCTTGTCAATGCGCAAAGCGAAACCGTGATCATTTCCGCGCCATCAAGCAGCCCAGGTACACAAAACACAGTAACCGTGACGGTAACGGATCCCGGTGGTAATACCGGCAGTGCGGACGTGGTAGTAACACTGGCGAACAATCAACCCCCGGTATTAAGCGTCTCAGCTCCTTCGTCTGTGATAGCGGGCAATACCATTACGGTGCGAGCGTCTGCGACCGATGCCGAAGAAGATCCACTGACTTTTGCGATAAACGGTGTTTCGGGCTCCGTGTTCAGTACGCAATCACAACTTACTGATGCTGGCAGCAATGTGTCTTTTGTCGTATCGGTAACTGATGGCACAAACACGGTAACCGACACAGTATCAGTGTCTGTCAGAGCCCCACAAAAAAGTAGTGGCGGCGGCAGCATGAGCGTATTTGTGCTGCTGGTACTGCCTGTAATATGGTGGCGTACGCTTAAAAAGGGAGCGACGTAAAACTTGGACGTTATTCGAAAGAAAGATTGCGACCAGTGGGTTTTTCATCAAACCGGTAATCTTTTTTACCGGTCTTTTTCTCACTTTCACTATGTTCATTGCGATATTGATGTACACTATAGTTCTTAATATTCAGATACCTGTATTTAGAGAAAACGTTGGCGCCGGATTTGTCCATTAGTACCCCCCCCCTTCGCACCTTACTCAAAAAGTTAGGCCCCGGAATTCTTATGGCTACTGCTGCAATTGGCGGGAGCCACTTGGTAGCATCAACCCAGGCTGGCGCGCAATTTGGCTGGCAACTCGTTTTGCTCGTTTTTCTGGTTAACGTATTAAAATACCCTTTTTTCCGCGCCGGTGTTTCCTACACAATGAGTACCGGCGAAACATTACAGCATGGCTATCTCGTACTGGGAAAGGGCTATTTGTTGCTGGCTTTGGCACTAAACGCATTAGCGTCTGTGGTAAACGCAGCCGCCCTTCTCATGTTTGCCGCCAGTTTACTGGGCTATTTTTTTCCCTTTCAATTGGCCATTCCAGTGTTGAGTACACTGGTGCTCAGTGCCATTTTATTTATTCTTATTGCAGGCCATTATTCCGCACTTGATAAAGTCGCCAAAATCATCATGATCACCTTGGTTGTCGCCACGGTCTCAGCAGCGGTCGTTGCTTGGCAAAATGGCGCAGTTGCTCCACCCGATTACGTTTCCCCTTCGCCGTGGACGATGGCTACGGTGGGCTTTTTGGTCGTCACCATGGGCTGGATGCCCGCGCCCATCGAGATCTCAGGAATTACATCGCTGTGGTTAAAGCAACAAAGAGAAGAAAAACAAGTCACCGCACAATCTGCCCTTTTTGATTTTAATCTCGGGTATCTCGCCACCATGTTACTGGCACTGGTATTTCTTGCATTAGGTGCACTGGTATTGCACGGCAATGGTGAATCCCTTGCGTCAGGTGGCATCGGCTTTTCAAAGCAACTAGTGAGTATGTATGCCGATACAATAGGTGAGTGGGCCAGGTGGTTGATTGCCATCATCGCGTTTCTGTGTATTTTTGGTTCTGCACTGACTGTTTATGACGGATATTCACGAGCGGTGGCTGAAGCACTGGTGTTACTTAAGGGACAACGTGACATACCGGAGAAGCTGTTCGTTATCACACTATTAGCTGTCGCGACTTGTAGCTTTATCATTGTTTTGTTTTTCAAGACCGCACTGCTCGCCATGCTTGCGTTTGCCATGACCCTTGCCTTTGTTACGACGCCGGTATTTGCCTTTCTCAATCACAAACTGGTGAATACTGTAAAACTCAATAGTGCCCTTTCACCCAGGCCGTGGTTAAACGCACTCAGTTACTTTGGGCTCGTATATTTATTCGGCTTTCTTGGGCTATTTCTCTACTGGAAATGGTTGTTGTAAGACGGTAGTAAGAATTGCACAGGTAATCATATTACAATGTTACACAGGATCTCGCTCACCTAGATTACCAACGTTCTCATTGAATTCAACAGGCATCTTTTTGCCTGGCTGTACGCCCAGAGTTTTAAAGTGCTCTACCTGTCTAACCAAGTTTCCACGGCCCTCAGAGAGCTTGTTCATTGCCTGCTCAAATTGTTTTTGGGTAGACGCTAACCCCTTGCCCACTTTGTCCAAATCAGTCACAAAACCCACAAATTTATCGTACAGCTTGGCGGCATGTTCAGCAATTTGCTGGGCATTTTGATGTTGGTACTCGTATTGCCAGATATTGTTAATGGTTTTAAGGGCCACCAAAAGATTAGTCGGACTTACGAGCATGATGTTGTTGTCCAGAGCGAAGGACACTAACTCAGGCGCCTCTTGTACCGCTAGTAAAAATGCCGGCTCAACCGGTACAAACATCAAAACATAATCAAGGGTTTGTAAGTCTTTTAAATCCTGATAGCGCTTTTGCCCCAAACCTTTAATATGTTGTTTAAGAGATAAGACATGGTCTTTAAGCAATCGTTCCCGTTCACTATCATCCGCGGCGTTGAAAAATTGCTCATAGGCGCGCAAACTTACTTTTGCATCGATAATCACGTCTTTACTATTAGGTAAATGGACAACCACGTCTGGCATTTGTCGTTTGCCTTTATCGTCTTTCACAGCGGTTTGCGTATCGTATTCATGGCCTTCCCGTAATCCCGATTGCTGCAAAATGCGGTCTAACACCACTTCCCCCCAGTTCCCCTGTTGTTTGTTATCACCTTTAAGCGCACGGGTAAGGGCAGCTGCTTCTTCTGTAATTTGCTTATTGAGTTCTTTTAATGACAGTATTTCAGTTTTAAGCGACGCTCTCTCCTGGCCTTCTCTACTGTGCTGCTCACTTATTTGCTTTCTGAAGGTGTCAATTTGCAGCTTGAGAGGCTCTAGAACTGCGGATATACCAGTCTGGTTCAGTTTGCTAAAAGTCTCGCTTTTTTGCTCGAAAATTTTGTTAGCCAGATTTTCAAATTGTCCTTGCAGACGTTTTTCAGCATCTTCAAGCAGTGCGATCTTTTCTTCGTTGGCTTTTTTGACTTCATTCAGTTGTACTGTTAACGCTTCGTGATTTGCCATGAGGGTTGAATATGCCCCCTGTTGGTCTCGAAATTCCTGCTTTAATTCATTGTAATCGCGCTGCAAGTGACTTAGCTGGCTGGCTTTTTGACTTAGCTCTCCCAATTGCCCCTGATTGTGGAGCAATCTCTCCCGGTAGTCTTCAAGCTCGTCCCGGGCAGCCAGTAAATCACGATGACTGTCTTGCAGTGCGATTTCATGCTGTTGCTGAATAAACGTACTATGCGCTCTGATTTGTTTACATTTAAATAAACATGCCAGAGCACAAAGCAGTGATAAAAACGTTGTGATCAATAGACCCAGACCAATGGGTGACAAAAATAGCGCCGTCATGAAGTCATCTCGTTGTTGTTGTAAACCTATTGTGCCAAAACCCAAAAAAAACGGGTACTACTGTGTACCCGTTTTTCGTATTCGTATATCTCTGCGTACGGTTATTTAGACAATTCTGCGTCCAATTCGGCTATCTTAGCTTTCCATATGGCAGGACCAGTTTGGTGGGCGTTAGCACCGGTACTGTCTACCGCGACGGTAACGGGCATATCTTCAACTTCAAACTCATAAATGGCTTCCATTCCCAAATCTTCAAAGGCCACTACACGGGCTTTTTTGATGGCTTTGGAAACGAGATAGGCTGCTCCACCCACCGCCATCAGATACACAGATTTGTGCTTGGCAATTGACTCTACGGTAGCAGGCCCCCGTTCAGCTTTGCCTATCATGCCGGCGATACCAGTTTTCTCAAGCATCATGTCAGTAAATTTGTCCATACGGGTAGCCGTCGTTGGGCCGGCCGGACCAACCACTTCATCGCCAACGGCATCAACAGGACCAACGTAATAAATAAATTTACCAGTAAGATCCACACCGTCAGGCAGTCCTTCTCCATTTTCAAGCATAGTTTGAATACGCTTGTGCGCGGCATCACGACCGGTAAGCATTTTACCTGATAACAAGACCGTTTCACCTACTTTCCAAGTTTGAATTTCTTCTGCAGTTACCTCGTCCATATTCACGCGACGGGTGTTTTTTGATACTTCCCAGGTAACTTCAGGCCATTCTTCTAATTTCGGTGCTTTTAGGTCAGCTGGGCCCGAACCGTCCAGATAAAAATGAGCGTGACGGGTAGCAGCACAATTGGGGATCATCGCTACAGGTTTAGACGCAGCATGAGTAGCAACAGATTTAATTTTAACATCCACTACGGTAGTTAGACCGCCCAATCCCTGAGCACCAATACCGAGCTTATTGACCGCGTTAAAAATCTCTACGCGAAGTTTTTCGTCTGTGGTTTGGGGCCCGCGTTCAATAAGCTCTTGAATATCAACAGGATCCATCAAACTTTCTTTTGCCAGCACTGCCGCTTTTTCAGCCGTACCACCAATGCCCAAGCCTAGCATTCCTGGCGGACACCAGCCCGCCCCCATGGTTGGCAAAGTTTTAACCACCCACTCAACAATGTCATCAGAAGGGTTGAGCATTACCATTTTTGATTTGTTTTCTGAACCGCCACCTTTAGCGGCGATCATCACTTCAATTTTGTCACCGGGGACCATATCAATATGAACAACTGATGGCGTGTTGTCTTTAGTATTCTTTCTGGCACCGGCAGGGTCTTCAACAATTGACGCTCGTAATGGATTATCTGGGTTGGTGTAAGCACGGCGGGTACCTTCATCGACCATCTGTTGCACGGTGAGATCGGTTTTGTCCCAGGTCACACCCATACCAATTTTCACAAAACAAGTTACAATACCCGTATCCTGGCACAGGGGGCGCTTACCTTCAGCGGACATCCTTGAATTTATCAGGATCTGTGCCATCGCGTCTTTTGCTGCCTGACTTTTCTCTCTCAGGTAAGCCTGCTCAACAGCCTTGACATAGTCCAGCGGGTGATAGTAAGAAATGAATTGCAAAGCATCTTCAATGCTATCGATGAAGTCTTGTTGACGGATAACGGTCATGGCGTCCTCTTTTCTTATAGCCTTTGTGGTGTAAGGGAATGGAAAAAGCGTATACTAGCGCATCTTTGCACCGTGCACCACGATTTCACTCTGCAACGATGGTGGTGATCCCTGTGAAAATGTTTAGCGAAATCAGAGTTACTTTATGTCGTCATCACGTCCGGCAGTGCTTGAAATAACAATACTGCCAACATCGTTATCACTGACAGAATTGTTTGTTCAACTGTCCTCAAAACCTTATGCAACCCTCTTTGACTCTGCGGAGTCAGACGCCGGGCGTTTTAGTATCGCCGTTTGGGACCCAGTCACCGTAATTGAAGCCAGGCAAGGTAAAGTAACTATTACCAACACCAAGACTGGCGAAGTCCAACCGGCGTTGGCCGACCCGTTTACCACAGTACACCGAGAAGTAGAGCGCCGTCTGGGTTCGACGAATATTGTTCATGATTTGCCCCAGACAGATGTAGACGCCCTGCCCTTCCTCATCGGGGCTGCCGGGCTTGCAGGATACGATACGGGTCGATATTACGAAGCTCTTCCCAACAGAGCAAAGGGCAATTACCTCTGCCCTGATTTTGCCGTAGGCATTTACGAACAATCGCTTATTGAAGATAAGCAACGCGGGATTATTTACGCCTGTAAACTGAGCCAACATCCAGTCTTTTCACTGCAACAGATGCCCGGTCGACGAGCACCTTTTCGTCTTTGCAGCGAATGGAAATCTAATTTAACTCAGCACAACTATCTAACGGCACTGACACGAATCCGACAGTATTTGCAGGCTGGAGATTGTTACCAGGTAAACCTGGCTCAGCGATTTACCGCCGAGTATGAGGGCTCAGAATTTTCAGCTTACCAAGCGTTGCGACAAGCGAACCGGGCGCCCTTTTCTGCATTTTTGCGTTTGCCCAACGCCACGGTTATGAGTATCTCTCCAGAACGCTTTTTGTCGGTGAAAGGCGGCATTGTTGAGACCAAACCAATAAAAGGCACTCGTCCGCGGTATAAAAACAAGCGCGATGACGAAAACAGTGCCAAAGCGCTGTTATCTGCAGAAAAAGACCGCGCCGAAAACCTGATGATTGTCGACTTGCTACGCAATGATTTAAGTAAACATTGTTTGCCTGGCTCAGTAGACGTTCCGTCTTTGTTTGCTCTTGAAAGCTACAAAGCAGTGCATCATATGGTAAGTACGGTGGTTGGTAAACTCAAACCTTCGTCCTCAGCCATGGCTTTATTGGCCGGTGCATTTCCCGGAGGGTCCATTACCGGCGCACCAAAAATACGCGCCATGGAAATCATCGACGAACTTGAGCCTCACCGACGAAACGTGTACTGCGGGTCAATATTCTACCTCGGTCTTCGACAAGACATGGATTCCAGTATTCTCATTCGTACACTTTTAGCTGAAAATGGTTATCTTCATTGCTGGGCTGGCGGCGGCATCGTTATCGATTCTGTAGCCACAGAAGAGTATCAGGAAACACTGGATAAAGTGTCCCGTATTTTACCTGTACTGGAGAAAGGTGTTGACTAGAACCGAATTCAATGCGCGTTTTCATCACATACGCAACGTGAAATACGAAGCCGACTACCCGCTAAAAGACTGTGGTAGGCAAGCCGCTGTGCTTATTCCACTGGTAGATTACGGTGAAAAGTTAGACGTCTTGCTTACACAACGTGCTAAACATCTACGGCATCATCCAGGCCAGGTGAGTTTTCCCGGCGGGGCAAAAGAACCCCAGGATACTGATCTGGTTGCTACTGCATTGCGGGAAACCGAAGAAGAAATTGGCCTTGATCCATCTTACGTGGATATTGTGGGCACACTGCCCCCCTACAGGACAATTAGTGGCTATAGTATGACACCGGTGATCGGTTTTGTTGCCCCCGGACAACGGCTGCGGGTCGATGAAAACGAAGTTGCTGATGTCTTCGAAGTACCCTTACGCACACTAGTGGATCGCAAAAAACACTTAATTCATTATGCCCAACGGGAGCAAAAACACTTTCCCATTTATTTTGTGCCCTGGAAGCAACGGATGATTTGGGGTGCGACTGCCGCCATTTTGCGAAACCTGTCTCATCATCTGTACCCATAGTGCTTTCGCGCGCAAGTCTGTGCAACGCAGACTTTACAATTCATTAGGTTTACTTATTTGGATATTAGCTTTTCTTTATTGTAGTTCGGTAGCGAACTAGGCAAGATCATTACAGTGAATTAATGAAATGACGATGAGTAGAAAAAGTTTATGATCAGTGTTTTTGATATGTTCAGTGTTGGCATTGGCCCTTCTAGCTCACATACTGTCGGTCCTATGCGCGCAGGGGCCGAATTTGCCAGTGAGCTCGCTACTACCGATATCATTGAACGCATCAGCAGTGTTCGGGTTGAACTTTTTGGTTCACTAGGTCAAACGGGGAAAGGCCACGGCACAGGTAAAGCTGTAATTTTGGGCTTATTGGGTGAGTTGCCAGAATCTATTGATGTTGAGAGCATTGATGGCATGCTTTCGGATGTAGAAAAGCAACAATGCCTCAAACTTAACGGTCAGCATCCGGTTTTTTTCCCCAATAAAAACGCCATAGTCTTCCACCGCCGTAAGACTTTGCCCAAACACGCTAACGCATTGACATTTTATGCCTATGACAAGTACGAAGCGTTGCTGAAAGCGCAAACCTATTACAGCATCGGCGGGGGCTTCATAATCAAAGACGAAGACTTTGATAAAGCCAAAACCCTGGCGCTAAACACGCAGACAAGTTTTCCTTATCCATTTAAAACCGCGGAACAACTTTGCCAGCAATGCGACGCGAACGGACTGCGTATCAGCTCACTCATGCTGAAAAATGAGAGTGTGTTACGGCCGGCAGCTGACGTAAAACAAAAACTGTTCGCCATATGGCTTACCATGAAAGCCTGCATTGATCGAGGAATCGAAAGTGAAGGTATTTTGCCTGGGGGCCTGAAAGTTGTGAGGCGTGCGCCGGGTTTATATCGCAGATTACAGTCAGAACGTTCCGCAGATCCAATGCAAACCATGGATTGGGTAAATCTTTTTGCACTTGCAGTAAATGAAGAAAATGCCGCGGGTGGGCGGGTTGTCACCGCACCCACTAATGGCGCAGCTGGCATCATTCCCGCGGTACTCGCCTATTTCGACAAATTTATTCGTCCCGTTGATGAAGAAACCGCTGCCCGATTTCTGCTCACCGCCGGCGCAATTGGTATTCTTTATAAAGAGAATGCTTCAATCTCCGGTGCTGAAGTGGGTTGTCAGGGCGAAGTAGGTGTCGCGTGTTCAATGGCTGCTGGCGCATTGGCAGAGATTATGGGGGGTACCGTAGCTTCTGTAGAAAATGCAGCAGAAATTGGCATGGAACACAATTTGGGGCTTACATGCGACCCTGTGGGTGGCTTAGTGCAAGTGCCGTGTATCGAGCGAAATGCCATGGGCGCGATCAAAGCGATTAATGCAAGCCGTTTGGCGTTGCGAGGATCCGGAGAACACAAGGTTTCATTAGACAAAGTAATAAAGACCATGCGAGACACCGGCAACGACATGAAAACCAAATACAAAGAAACCGCACGGGGCGGTTTGGCTGTGAATATAATCGAGTGTTAACGCCTGCACGTCGGCGCGGGTTACTTCACGGGTAAGGTAATGCCTCTGAACATTTTTTCTACTTCGTCATTGTTCTTCAGCATCATGGCTTTCTCCACTTTGTCTTTGGTCAGATGTGGAGCAAAGCGCTCAATAAAATCGAACATGTATGTTCGCAAAAATGAACCTTTGCGAAAACCGATTTTCGTTGTGCTGTAATCGAATAAATGTGAGGCGTCAATTTTCACCAAATCGTCGTCAAGTTCTTCACTGACCGCCATAGACGCAATTACGCCAATCCCGACACCTAAACGCACATAGGTTTTAATCACATCCGCATCCGTCGCTGTGAAAACAATTTTGGGTGTCAGGCCGGCACGTTCAAACGCTTGGTCGAGTTCGGAGCGGCCGGTAAAGCCAAATACATAAGTTACCAATGGGTATTCGGCGATATCAGCAATATCGATGGTGCCCTTTTTAGACAACGGGTGATCTTTATTTACAATCACACTTCTATTCCAGTGGTAACAGGGCAACATAACGAGGTCGTTGTACAAATGCAGTGCTTCGGTGGCGATGGCAAAATCTGCTTCGCCTTTTGCCGCTAAATCTGAAATTTGTGATGGCGTACCCTGATGCATGTGCAGGGAAACTTTAGGATACTTGTTCATGAATCCTTTAATTACGTCAGGCAGTGCATAACGCGCTTGCGTATGAGTCGTCGCAATATTCAGTTTTCCCTGGTCTGGCAACGTGTGCTCCCGGGCCACAGATTTAATGCTTTCGACTTTGGACAATATCTGCCGGGCAATGTTAATAACATCTGCCCCTGCGTCTGTTACGTGGGTAAGGTGCTTGCCACTTCGACCAAAAATCTGTACCCCCAGTTCATCTTCGAGCATTCTTACTTGCTTACTAATACCCGGCTGAGATGTATACAAGCTTTCAGCGGTAGCAGATACATTGAGGTTGTTGTTCTGGACTTCTACGATGTAGCGAAGCTGCTGTAATTTCATCTGTGGTGTCCCTCACCGACTGGAACGTTATCATTTCTGAGGTAACGTTATAACTAAAAGCGCGGATTATTGCTATAGTGCATTTTGTTATAGTATTTAATAATGACGTGCTAAACGTGAATTAGGAACCGCATTTATAGCCTGATATGCTCGTGTTTACGGCCTAATCGCCCGGTTGTAGTTCCCGTTTTCCAACGGTTTACTCAGGTAGTAGCGAGGTTTTATGTCAATACAAAATGTCGAACAGACCATTGATTTCTCTTCTGTTTTAGCAGCAGCAGTCCATGACATGAAAAACTCACTGTGTTTACTAATTCAATCTATTGAAACACTGAACGAAACCGTCGGAGTAGAAAATACAGAGGCTAGGGAACAGGTTGCCAGTGTGCATTATGAGGCGACGCGCTTAAATACTAGTTTGATGCAAATTCTGTCTCTTTATCGCACCGAACTTGATACGTTACCTATTACCGTTGATGAGTGTTTTGTCGATGAACTGTTCGAAGATGTTATGTCTTCTGTCCGGCTTTACATGGAACAGAAAAATCTCTGTGTTACGGTAACAGTAGACAGTGCACTGAGCTGGTATTTAGACAAGGAATTGATTTTCCTGTTGGTTAACGATGTTCTTATTAACGCAATGCGATATGGTACGTCACAAATAACCCTTGGCGGGTTTATTGAAAATAACCGCTTAGTAATACGCATCGAAGACGATGGTCCGGGGTATCCCGAATCCATGTTGTCCCGGTCTGACGAAGCATTATCCACATTTCACGTCAGTCAAGGGCGCACAGGGCTGGGCTTATACTTCGCGCGATTAATTGTTCGGGCCCATGACACAGAAACAGAAAAAGGTACTATTTCACTCACCAACGGCGGTGCCCTAGGTGGTAGTGTTTTCGAAATGAAATTGCCTTAAGATCTAACGATTAAAGACGATAAATTCTTTATACTGATCGAAAAGACCAGTATAACAGGACCAATTTGGAAGCTTTTGCATGTTTACCATAATAATTATACTCATTGTGTTGCTTGTAGTGATGGCGATTGTCATCAATGGCTGGCAACAACACCGCGCGAAACAAGAAGCTGAACGCAGAACGGAACTTGCAAAATTCCGGGCCATTGTGGATGAAACAGAAAATGTAATTATGGCCTGCGCGAACATGCCCGTGTCACCTCGGTTAATGCAAATACTGCATACTCGGGTCCTCGGTGCGTTAAAAGCACAAGCAGAATTAGGCGCAGGATCAGCTGACATAAAACAACGAATTGCAGATGCAGAAAATAGCCATTCCAATGCTGCGGCAGCAGATCCAAACCCACAGGGAGAATTTTCACTGCCAGACAATGATAAACTCATTATTCAATATATTCAGGGAGTAAAGAAGCTACGGGTTTTACTTCGGTCTGAACACAGCAAAGGGAAAATAGATGCCCGTACTTTTGCGGAAGAAGACAAAAACCTTGAACGTCTGCAGTTAAAGGTAAATGTAGAAACACTGGTAAAACGGGGAAGAAGTGCGCTGCAATCGAATATGCTTGGATCCGCCCGCCAGTATTTTGAAAAAGCGATCACGGCACTGGACAATCAAACGCAACCTGATGACTATATTTTAAGTCGTGCCAGCACACTAAAAGAATGGCTGAAAACCATTCAGGACGATTTAAAGAACGCGAATGCAGAAGACCGTGCGAGACGACAGGAAGAAGAGCGTGATGAACTTGACGAATTGTTTGCGCCCAAGAAAAAGTGGTAACAGTACATTGTGACGTTAATCATACAGCTTGAGCAACAATGGGCTAATAGGGTTTAGCTAAAGGTAGCTGCACAGTGTTTCCAGAAAGCATCTGCCGCCACAGACAAACTCCCTCTCGTATGCTGGATGAGTCCTACGGATTTAGATAGGGGTTTTTCCTTGAGCGGTAAGCATACAAGCCCCTTGCTCTTCATTTGAGCCCGACACAACTCGGGCACCACTGAGACCCCCATACCCTGAGCGATAAACTGCCCTACCGAACCTAACTGACCAGTTTCAGTTACGATATTTAACGCCCCTCTTCCCTCTGCAGCTTCCTCTGTCCAGCGTCGGACTGCCGATCCTCGATTCATAGCTACGAACGGATAGGATAATACCGCTTGTAAACTAACTTCTGCCTCTTGTGCCAGCGAATGTTCAGGATAAACAACAGCAATAAAGTCATCCACAAACAACGGGTGATAAATCAGGCCATCTTTTAGTTCCGGCTCGAATGTAAAGCCGATTTCTGCTTCACCACTTAATACTGAAGTAATAGTTGCCTCCATGACAACATCTAGTACGCGCAGCCGAATGTTGGGATGCATTCCGTGAAAGCGCTTCAATATACCCGGCAAACAGCTTTCTGCGAAAGACGGCATAGCAGCAATCGTCAGTTTCCCCTGATTCATAGCAAACAGGTTTTGCATATCCTGAAAGGCTTCATCCCAGTCATTTAATAGCCGTTTAGCAGTGGGAAATAACGTTTCCCCTTCCGGTGTCAACGATACTCTGCGAGTACTGCGACTGAACAACTTACCCCCGAGTTGCTCTTCCATCTTTTTAATGGCACTGGACAACGCCGGTTGTGTAAGGTGGAGTTTTTCAGCAGCCTCTGCAAATGTTGCCGATTCAGCAACACAAACAAAGGCCTGCATATTTCGGTAAGAAATAGCCATACTATTTAAATAAATTTATTAATAATGATATAAAATCAATTTTACAAAATTTTATCCCTAACCGATACTCTTATTGTCGAATAACTCATCAGATAGGAGAAGCAAATGGCAGGTTTCGATAAAGTTGTGACCAGCTATGAAGCGGCGATGGAGGGTCTCTCAGACAACATGACCATCGTTGCAGGCGGTTTTGGTTTGTGTGGTATTCCCGAAGGACTTATTTCACAGATAAAAAAAACCGGTGTTCGGGGTCTTACTGTTGTATCAAATAATTGTGGTGTAGACGGATTCGGTCTGGGTATTTTGTTAGAAGACCGTCAGATCAAAAAAATGGTCTCCTCTTACGTGGGTGAAAATGCCTTATTTGAAAAGCAATTGCTAAGTGGCGAACTAGAAGTAGAACTCACGCCACAAGGTACACTGGCGGAAAAGCTTCGCGCCGGTGGTGCTGGTATACCTGCTTTCTATACAGCGACCGGATACGGTACTCCCGTCGGTGAAGGAAAAGAAGTAAAGGAGTTTGGTGGACGCCCTTACATTCTTGAAGAATCTATAACCGGTGATTTCGCCATTGTAAAAGCATGGAAAGCGGACCGATATGGGAACTGTATCTATCGTCATACAGCTCAGAATTTTAATCCCATGGTGGCCACCGCCGGTAAGATTACAGTTGTCGAAGTAGAAGAAATTGTAGAGCCGGGCACGTTAGATCCCGCAACTATCCATACCCCTGGTATTTACGTCAACCGTATCATTAAGGGCACTTTCGAGAAGCGAATTGAGCGCAAAGTGACTGCGAAACAGGAGGCATAATCATGGCACTTACCCGAGAACAAATAGCAATGCGCGTGTCGCAAGAGTTTAAAGATGGTGACTATGTAAACCTTGGCATTGGCATTCCAACCCTGGCAGCCAATTTTGTGCCAGATGGTATTGACGTTATGCTGCAGTCTGAAAACGGGTTGCTGGGCATGGGTCGCTATCCTACCGAGGAGGAAGTTGACGCTGATATGATCAACGCGGGTAAAGAAACGGTGACAGCCATTACCGGCGCATCCATTTTTAGCTCCGCCGAGAGTTTTGCTATGATCCGTGGCGGTCACGTAGACTTCACCGTACTGGGCGCGTTTGAGGTAGACGTAAACGGCAACATCGCTAGTTGGATGATTCCCGGTAAACTGGTGAAGGGCATGGGCGGTGCCATGGATCTTGTGGCAGGCGCAAAGAATATTATTGTTACTATGACTCATGCAGATAAACACGGTAATTCGAAACTACTGGAGGCATGTACACTTCCACTTACCGGCGTAAACTGCATTACCCGCATTATTACCGATTTAGCTGTGTTGGAAGTTAAAGACGGGGCATTTCATCTAAAAGAGCGCGCACCGGGCGTTAGCATTGAAGAAATTCGCAACAAAACTGCCGGTGCTCTGGTGACCGATGGTGATATTCCCGAAATGAGCGTTAGCAGCCAGTGAATTACGGGGAGTTTTGCTCCCCTGTGCTTTCACTTCCTTAAGCATTCGTGGATAATATCCCTATTGTTACTGAAGAGGTTTCCCTTTGCTTATTGTTGATCTTCCCGTCCATCATAAAATTATAAAACGCCTGAGTGAAAAGGGGTTAGAGACCCTGACTGAGATCCAGGAAAAAACCATTTTGCCTGCTATGCAAGGCAAAGATATCATGGCATCGTCAAAAACAGGTTCGGGAAAAACCTTTGCTTTTTTGATCCCATTGGTTCACCGGCTAATGACAACGAAGGCGCTCAGTCGACAAGATCCAAGAGCATTAATCCTCGCCCCTACACGAGAACTCGCCAAGCAGGTATATTCTGAATTACGGAGTTTAGGCACAGGTTTAGGTATTCAATGTGCGCTTATCGTCGGTGGAGAGAATTATAACGATCAAACCAAGGCACTGAGAAAAAATCCCCATGTAATTGTGGGTACCGCCGGCCGTATAGCGGACCATCTCGAAGACAAATCTTTTTTCATCAACGGCCTCGAACTACTCATTTTCGATGAAGCCGACCGCATGATGGATTTAGGCTTCGCAGATCAACTTAATCTTATTAACCGCTTTGCCGATCACCGCAAGCGTCAAACGATGTTATTTTCCGCCACATTGGATAACATTGCATTACAACACCTGACAAAAAGTCTGTTGAAAGCGCCGGTACGGGTGGCTGTTGGCGACGCTACAGAAGCTCATCAGGATATTAGTCAAACCTTGTATTATGCAGATGACGTTGGCCACAAAGACCGCATGGTGAGTGGGCTACTAGCGAGTTTCGACTACAATCAAGCTGTTGTTTTTACCGCCACTCGGGAAGATACCGATCGCATTGCAACACTGTTAAACGAAGCGAAATTAGATGCCATTGCTTTGCGTGGCGATTTGCCACAAAACACGCGCGCCGCTATCATGAATAATTTCAGTCGCGGTCAGCACAGCGTATTAGTTACTACAGATCTTGCCTCTCGTGGCCTTGATTTGCGCAAAGTAGGGCTGGTCATTAACTTTGATTTACCAAAACAGGCAGATGAATATATTCACCGCATAGGTCGAACCGGTCGCGCTGGTGACAAGGGCGTTGCCTTATCATTCGTGGGTCCACGGGACTGGACGAGCTACCTGAATATTAAAGCCCATGTAAACTACCCTCTTGAATGCGAATCCAATGAGAAATTTCCGGCGAAGTTCAAAGGTAAACAACGGCCAATAGCAGAACAACAAAGCGGCGCGGAGAAACAAAGGCAACATCGCAAACACACTACTTCAAGCCCAGCGACAAAGAAAAAACGGGTAAATACTATGCAAGGCCAAGAAGCGGGTAATATGCCAATTGTGAAGCGAAAAAGAAACTTATCACTAGATGACGAAGAGGAATAAAAAAGAGCGGGCTCTGCCCGCTCTTTTCTAACTGCTAATATTCCCACCAGGCTTCTTGCCACCAAGTAAGAAATTCGTCGAAATCAATATAACCGTCATTATTACTATCAATGAGTTTAAACCCTTCCTGAACATGACTCGCCTTTGTTTTGGGCGACAGCACAGTCAGTAACTCGATAAATTCTGGCAAATCGATCTGACCGTTACCGTCTTGATCGAAAAAGCTAAAATCTTTTTTTATTTCAGCGATTTTTTCTTCAGATAATTGCGTACTCACTGATTTTTCCTACTCTCTACGACTTAGAAAGCCAGTTTAACGTTCAACGGTATCAGTGTCTACTGCAGGGGCGTTTTGTTTAGCGGCAAGAGCCCGGGCTCGCTGAGCTTGTGCTTTTTCCTGACGTCGCTTTTCCATCGCCAGCCGGGCTTCGGTACCAACGTGCTCTTCAGCTCTGGCTTTAGCCAGTTGTACCTGTTTTTCCCGTTCCCGGAAGCGCGCAAGCTGTTCCTCGCTATGAGTGCCGTAACAACGGGGACAACTTACACCCGGCTCATACTTATCTGATTGCTTATCGGCTTCTGTAATGGGCAACCGACATGCGTAACACGCGTCATAATGACTTTTTTCCAAATCGTGATTAACCGCAACGCGATTATCAAAAACAAAACAGTCACCTTCCCACAATGAAGTCTCTTTTGGCACATCCTGCAAATACTGAAGAATCCCCCCTTCCAGGTGATAAACCTCATCAAATCCCTGCTCTTTAAGATAAGCCGTAGATTTTTCACAGCGAATCCCACCGGTGCAAAACATGGCCACCTTTTTGTGTTTTTTGGGGTCCATGTTCTCTTTCACATAGTCGGGAAACTCACGGAAAGTTTTTGTTTTTGGATCAACCGCATGCTTAAACGTACCGATCTCAATTTCATAGTCATTTCGCGTGTCAATGACCAGGACGTCAGGATCACTAATCAGTGCATTCCAGTCTTGTGGTTTGACGTAAGTCCCCACAGTATGACGAGGATCTATACCTTCGACACCCATGGTGACAATTTCTTTTTTCAATTTTACTTTCGTACGATAGAAAGGCTGCGTTTCGTGTAGAGACTCTTTAAAAGAAATAGGATTAATTCTCGGGTCGCTGTTAAGGTATTCAAGCAGGCCATCGATAGCTTCTCTGGAACCAGACACCGTACCGTTAATACCTTCTTCGGCGAGCAGGAGCGTACCCTTAATACCCAGAGACACCATTTTTTCAGTTAGTGGCGCCCGCATGGCGACATAGTTTTCAAGCGCGACAAATTTGTACATCGCGCAAACGATATATTGAGACATGTTGTGTTCACCTTTGCTAATTGGAACGTAAAACCAGTGCAAATTGCGGCGCGCAATATACCAAAAGACAGCCTGATTGCCAAATCAAGCTGTTAGTAGTGTTCGGGAACCCGTGACAACATCCGCTAACAATGTCACGTCTTTACTTATTTTCGGAGCAGCATTTGCGTTCAGCTTTTGCCGGGTGGCCAGGCTACAATTTGCTCTTACTTCAGGGGGAATAGCGAAACAGTCGTTTTTGTGACTCAACGGATCAGGGTGCATGATTTGCCACAGTGACAGAGCGCGAAGATGGCTTTTACTTACCAATTCTGAAGACACTTTCAATGCGTGGTAATGTTCCCTGTCTGCCTCCAAACTTGGCCGGGGGTAATAATTGAGCCGTTGGGGATAATCACTGTCAGTGACTTTGTCATCGTCAGGATCCGGAGGCACACGCAATGCTTCTTTGCCGGGCTGGCTTTGCATCGCCATGTATAGTGAGAAGAGCGCACGATGGCTAGTAGCACGCACTACTGTGCCTGACCACTCAAGATCTTGGCTTAAAACGGAATGAATAGTCTGGGTAATGTCGGTACCATCTTTCATAGTTATCGTATCGGCAAGTTTTGGCATACCATTAGTCACTCAGGTACTATTTTTAATACTTGCCATTTACGGCATAGCCGCCGATCATTGGCCTAAAGTCTACCTCGAGGAGCCAGTTTCACATGAAATACGCAGATAAGCGCGTTTTGATTGTGGAAGATCAACGCCCGTTTCTGCTCTTGTTAAGAGGGCTTTTACACGGCATGGGAGCAACTGAAGTCGTTACTAAACCGTCGGCTGAACAGGCCCTGTCTTTGTGTAGAAAGCGGAAGTTCGACATCATTATTTGCGACTTGCACTTGGGTGTCGATAAAAAAAATGGTTTTGAGCTTATCGATACTCTTAGAACACAAAAATATCTCAAACCCGACGCTATATTTATGCTGATCAGTGCAGACAGCACACGGCCTGTTGTATTGGGTTCACTCGATCGCGGACCCGACGACTATCTCATTAAGCCATTTTCTCAAGCACAAATAAAATCGCGACTCAACAGAGCGTGGCACAAACGACAAGCCCTATTACCTGTGCATCAGGCGCTTTTTGACGACGACTTTAACCGCGCATTCAGCAAGGCAAGAGCTTTGTATAAGAGCGACAATCAATACAAGGGCTCGCTCACAAAAATTCTGGTGGAATTACACTGGCAGCGCAGTGAATTCATTGAAGCTGAGTCACTACTAAACGCATTTGAGTCTAATCGTTCAGTGTCTTGGGTGGCGCTGGCCAAAGCACAAAATCAACTAAAAATGGGCAACATAGACAACGCCGAACGCCTTGCAAATCAGGTAATAGAAAGTAACCGCTTTAGCGCGGATGCCTATGACGTACTAGCACAGTGTTTGGCAAAAAAAGGTCGTGGACAAGAAGCACTGGAACACATACGCTTCGCCATAAAAATATCACCCTATTCGGTTACCCGCCACCACATTGCCTGCCGGATTGCCCGTGAACACCACGACTATGAATTGGCCAGCGATAGCGCGCTCGCCATTTGGCGGTTGTGCCGAAAAACACAACAACAACATGCAACCTACTGGTGCGCCTATATTAGAAGTTTACTGGATGTAGCAGAGCACACTGACGATAGGAAAATCAAAAACCGCTATCAGCAGGAAGTGACGTTAGCAATACAGCGCGGTAGAGCAGATGAATACTTATCCCGCCATAATGATGAATTTGATTTGGTCATCTATGAACAACTCACCTATGCAAGAATTTTCAGCCTTGATGGTAAACTCGTAGAAGCCAAGCGAGCGCTGGTGGACAGTCAAAATGCTATCGCCCACAAGTACGAGAAATATCCTGCAGATTATGCCCCTGATAGTCTTACGGTAATGTATTCGTTGGGCGACTATGAAGAAGCAGAAGAACTGCATGACCGATTACAGAAAGCCGGCATTAAGTTACGGGATGATGACGCCGAACGAATTGAAACCTGTAGGATACGAGTTAACGATAAACGCCTCCAGTATATCCAGCACAACCGCGAAGGCATTCATCACTATCAACAAGGCGAGTATCGCAAGGCGTACACGTCATTTGAAATGGCACTAAAATTCTCGCCCGTAAGCACAGGTGTAGCCCTGAATCAACTTCAGTGTATTGTCAAACTGCTATCAGGCGACAATAAACAACAGTTGTCACTCAAAGCCGATTGCCGCCGTTTAACAAATCTGTTGGCAAATACATCTATGAAACCGGAACATCAACAAAAATACGAGGCACTTAAAACCGAGTTAGTCTCCATCACAGGGATAGCTGCATAGCGCAGTGGCATATTATTTGTTGTCTTGTTGTAACGCAGCGAAATCATCAATGAGCCTGGTTAGCATTTTGTCTGCTTTATTGCGCTGCGTAGCGGTGAGTGTCGCGGCAATCTCTGCGGCCATCATCGCATGAGTCTCACGGTTGTGGTGCCATACATCTATTAGTGTATCTGAACGGTACTGTTCGGGATCGAGCAGTAACCCGGTAAGTTTGCTAATAAACTGTGGATCAGTCTTGCGGCTGATAAACAGCCGTCGTGCCCGTTGTTGCAGATCCGTTCGGTAATCTAACCAAAGCTGCGAAGAAGAAGTAAATCTAGGCGCATAACGGTTTACAATGGCAACTTGCTCTGCAGTTAACCGACCGATGCGTTCTTCCATATTCTCAATGAGATCTTCCACCCGCGCTTCCATTTTTTCCTCATCAGTAAGGCCAACCCTCTTAGCAAGCACTTCACGTTTTTCCTTGTTATCAGACTCAAGTGCTGCAAACAAATGAATCACCTGTTCGTCACTGAGATCGGCAGCGATAACAGCGAGTTGAGGCGTGATCTCATTGCGCAAACGTTGCCAGTGCTCTGATGCTTGATCATAGTGCTTTAGTAAGGTTTTAACACTGAGTGATTCGCTTCTGAGATCGTTTCTCAAGGCCCTTAAATGCGCAGTATAACGCGGTAGTTCCTTGCTGCGGTGCCAGTCAATCCAACGCCGTAGCTTGGCATCAAATACCGCCTCTTGTTTCTCGTTGAGTTCGACGTAGTCATCCATGTACCAATATACTAACCAGTCGATATTGTTATATGCCAGTTTATTGCTACACCCTGATATAAACATGATAATAATCACCGCGATAGCATACTTCATAATAAGGCTCCCTTTTGTTGTCGTTGTTTTGAGTTTAAACGGCGATAATGGTTCGGATGAACAAGTAACAATATGTAAAAAGTTGTTTTATGGCCGATATATTCTCTACAATACCCTGCAAACCACTTCAAGCAGATAAGGTTATTTCGTGTCGAAGAAAGTCGCAGTATTAACGTCCGGTGGTGATGCGCCAGGAATGAACGCCTGTATACGCGCTATTGTTTTGGCGTGCGAAAGAGAGGGCCACAGTATTGTTGGTTACAAGCATGGCTACAATGGTTTGTTGAACCAGGAATATCAAGCATTGGACAGTTCTATGGTGCACAATTTGACGCAACGGGGCGGCACAATTTTACACAGCGCCCGATGTGAAGCTTTTAAGACCAACGATGGGGCAAAAAAAGCGGCTGAAAACCTCAGATGGCTAGATATTGATACTCTTATTGTCATCGGTGGAGATGGATCCTTTCGGGGAGCCGCGCATCTCGCTAAGTTTTGGTCGGGACAGATTCTGGGTTTACCCGGCACTATCGACAACGATATCAATGGCACAGATGCAACTATCGGTTATTTTACCGCTATCGAAACTGCGGTTCAATCTATCGATAAAGTTAGAGACACGGCAGACGCATTCGAGCGCATATTTTTAGTTGAAGTGATGGGCAGACACGCTGGTTTTCTCGCTATGAATGGTGCCCTGGCTTCTGCCTCAGACTACGTTATCTTACCCGAACTTTTCGAAAGCGAAGAGACAACGTTACAGGATATTCTGTCGCAGTTAAGCGAAAAAAGAGAGCAACGCGGAAACGTAAGCTACATCATTGTACTGACTGAAAATCTATGGCCTGGTGGTATCAATCGTCTCGTATCCCAGTTGGAAGCGAAAACCGATACTGATGTACGCCCTGTTATCTTAGGGCACGTTCAGCGTGGCGGCTCGCCGGTATCACAAGATCGCTTATTGGCGTTGAAACTCGGCGCACATGCCGCCACCTTAATTGGCACATCTGCCAACCTAATCATGGTAGGTGAAAAAAATGGCAACCCTGTAGAGGTATGCCTTCCCGATACTTGGGCAGAACAAAAGCCCTTGGATAATTGCACCGTTAGTACACTTAAAATGCTTATCAACAACCGTTACGCGTAACAACATTTCCTTGTAAAAAAGTCAAAAAAGCCGGTTTTTCGCCGGCTTTTTCTACATTTTCATGGCGGCTTTCACTTTGTCGCGATGGCTACGACTCACTTTTAATTCTGTGTCATTTTGCAATATTAAATGATATTCACCACTAATATGACTGACCAGCTTTTTGACAAAACGAATATTTGCGATGGCCGAACGATGTACGCGAACAAACCACTGAGGATTGAGTTCCCGCTCAAGTTCTTTCATGGTTTTCCGCATGATGTGCATGCCGTCCAGGGCATGCACACACATGTAGTCCCCCGCAGCGTCTATCCACTGGATATCCTGAACGGCAACACGAGTCACTTCAGAACCATCCTTTATCGCTAAGACCTCCGGATACGGATTTGTTTCAATGGTTTCACCGCTAGCCAATTTTCGCAAAATTTCTTCACAATCGTCACCGGTGAGTTCAGCGACCAGATTAACCAATTTGCGGGATTGTTCATCCTGATGTTGAGTGGTGAAATACTCCCGTACTTTATCAAGTGCTTCCCTTAGACGAGCGTCGTCTGCGGGTTTAAGCAAATAGTCCAGGGCGTGAATATCAAAAGCTTTTATTGCGTAGCTGTCGTATGCCGTGACAAATATGATCATGGGAATAGGCTGGTTTAGCTCTCGCAGCTTATGAATAACCTGAAAACCGTTCAACCCCGGCATTTGAATGTCGAGGAAAACAAGATCGGGTCTGTTTTTGGAAATCGTACTCACCGCATCCAGGCCGTTTTGACACTCTGCAATAATGTCAATATCGCCATGGCGCTCAAGACGAGCTCGAAGGCCTTTTCTCGCTAATGGTTCATCATCAACGACCACTGTTCTTATTTTTTGCTCACTCATACTAGAGCCTGTTTTTCATTGTTCTATACAAATGCTGAGGAGAAAACCGGGAACACGTCATTAGAGCAATATCGCTTCCGTCTTTTTTTCACTCAACGCGAAAAGGCAATACACTTACTCCACCTTACATGATGACCGTACTGCCTTCGAATTCCTTTCATAATATCGGGTGCTTTTTTCGTTTTACAACGTAAATACACAATATTTCCATCAAACCTGCCGCACAGCAGGTGACTTAACTATCTTTAACGTCGTAGGGCAGCCGCAGTCTCACACGCACGCCAGATGGATGATTGTGCTCAACAGAAAATGCGAAGTTGCGCTGATACAGCGATTGCAAACGCTCTCTGATATTTACCAGGCCTACGCCGTTTTCTCGCTTAAGTTGACCGTCCTTTATATCTGCACCAGGGCCGTTGTCAGCAACATCAATTAACAGATCATTGCCGAATGTTTTGGCGGTGATGGCGATTTGCCCGCCATTTTCCATTTTTGAAATGGCGTGCTTAATGGCATTTTCTATGAGCGGCTGCAGAATCATACTTGGTACTAGCGCCGATTCACAGTTTGGATCAATTTCCCATATAACATCCAGCCGATCGTCAAAGCGTACCTTTTCTATTTCAAGATATAACCTCAATACTTTAACTTCTTCCCCGAGGGTTACGCGCTTTATGGGATCATTATCTAACGAATAGCGCAGGAAATCGCTCAAACGCGAAACCATAGTTTCAGCATTGTCGTTTTCCTTGAGCAATATAAGCGTGGAGATAGCATTAAGCGTGTTAAATAAGAAATGGGGATTGAGCTGATAGCGCAACATTTTTATGTGCGCTTGGTGCGCCATGGTACTGGCTTTTAACGCATTCTGCTTTTCTTTTTGTAGCATCTGAAAGTTTTTTATGCCGAAATACAGCCCACTCCAACACCCAACCATAATGAGTGAATTGATTGTATTCGTAAAATATAAGTACCATGCATCAGGGCGGTAGCCGTGTTTGTAAATTTCCCAGTAGTTGACGTTTTTCACAACAGCCCAGACCAATGCGACTAAATAACAGGCAAGGACCACTGTCACTATCATTTTCAACGGTGATAGTTTTCGCGCCCAACGAAAGACAAACCGGAGAGGAATAGTTAATAACCACCCCGCGTAGGCATTGAGAAGAATGATGAAAACCCATATTGGGCGCACATCATGTAAAAATGAACCAATGTAATAAACCAGCGCAAAACCAGCCCATCCAGCACTGTGAAGTGCCCAGAATAATCGTTCATTACTTTCAAAAAGCTGTTGCCAACGACTCACATTTCTACCGTAATTTCAAAGCGGAATTATATTATACGCATAAAGTATACACGCGCTCTTAGCTTGGTCGTATAGGCAAGACGCCTGGTCGCACTGCGTGAACAGTTCGCCAAGCGTCATAGGGAAACCACGGCGTTGCCCGGGTATGACGAATAATTAATACCCTATGTGCATTCGTTTTAGCCAGTGTGTCCACCACCACGCCGGTCCAATGAGAAGAAATCGCAGATCATCCAAAAACGAGGGTTTTTTCCCTTCAATTTTGTGGCCAACAAACTGTAAAACCCACATAAAGACAAACAAAACTAAACTAAACTGCCATACCGGAACCGATGTTACAGCCACCGTTTCGATAATTAAAAAACACACTATCGTCAGTAATGTCATTGCCGCACCGATCACACCAGATAGCATAAAGTAATAATAAAGAGCAGGCAGCACTGCTATGTGTGCCCAGGTAACATCGGTTTGTGCAATAAATTCAGGTAACGGAATACTCCAAAACAGGCCTAGCGTAACCAAATAAATTGCTGGAACGGCAATCGCATGAATAGCGACGTTGACCCGGTTCTGATGACTTTCACTATACAAATTAAGTAGACGTTCTATTTCACGCATTCGTACGCTCCGCTATTATTATTTTTATGCCAAAATATGACGCTCGATTACTCTCTCCACGGCAGGCTGCTCTATGGCGAACTGTATGCCATAGAAGTGATACCCTTTATCTTGCGACACATTTTTCACCATACAAGCAATACTAATGTCCTCGCCGTCCAATGTACATCCCAATGTTATATTTTTGTTAATTTCAAGAACACTCTTGGCTTCATCGACCGGAATTGCCAGTTTGCAGCCAGTTTTGGATACATCGAGGATCAATCCTTTTGTATCAGGAGTCTCTTTCTCTTCCATTTTCACCATGACAGGAATACCCGGCTGGGCCCGTTGTTCTGAGCGCAACCCCAGGGTTTGAATAGTGTCAGGAAACCCGGTGATAAGAATACTGATCGGTTTGGAAAAGCACTTTAGAATCGGCACTTTGAAGGCAATAACCTGCCCTACAGCCCCTTCGATAACGAACCGCACCACTACGTTGTTTCCGGCCACGAGTTGATCCCGAATATTGGCCCACTTATGCGTGTTGGGCACCTGAAAAATAAACCCGTTGGGGATATCTGTACCCACATAATAGGTTTTTAGCCGCTGAGGCGCTGTGGGTGTATCAATTTGTAAATCTACCAGTGTGCCTGGGGATAAGCGCGTCAAAATATCAACATCCGTCTTGGACAACCTCTGCACGTCCTTTTGGGTCATAGGGTTATGCTCTTGTAGTGACTACTCATGGCTTCAATATAACCACAATTAGCCATGCTGACAAAATCCTTGTTCTCAGGCATGATAATCAACCTGAGTTGTAATTTTGGATTTTTAATGACTTGTTTGCATTATACCCTTTCGGTGCAGTCCCGTGCTGACCACCTCTTCTCCTTGCGCCTCGCAATTCCTGCTGGTGAGCAACAGGTACTAACCCTGACTTTACCAAGTTGGATCCCAGGCAGTTACATGGTTCGTGACTTTGCCAAAAACATCATTACCTTAAAAGTAACAACCGTCGATGGTGAAACCGTTAACGTTCAAAAACTCGACAAGCAAACGTGGCAAGTAGACGCTCGACAACGTGCTCTCGTCGTCGATTACACCGTATACGCATTTGATCTATCCGTCCGCGCTGCTTACCTCTGTGACGAGTATGGTTTTGTAAACGGTACCAGTGTATTTTTATCAGTAGCAGAACTCAAAGACTCCCCTTGCAAAGTTTCCATTTCACTGTCCGATGCAACGCGCGACTGGTCAATTCACACCAGCATGCCAACAGGTCAAGGTAATTATTATTGTGAAAACTATGCTGAGTTGATTGACCACCCCATTTTCATGGGGCAATGTGTGCACGACAGCACAACCGTTCAGGGCATAGAGTTTTCTTTCGTCTACAGTGGTACAACACCCGTTAACACTCGCCGTATATGCGAGGATATGGTGCCGATTTGCGAACACCACCTCTCTCTTTTTCCCGGTCCACCGCCAGTAAAGCGCTATTTGTTTATAACCCTGCTTAGCGACACAGGCTTTGGCGGTTTGGAGCACAAACACTCAACGGCACTACTCTATCCCCGCTTTGATTTACCACTGAAACGGGAAGGCGGAGCTAAAACCGATCAATACATTACTTTTTTAAGTTTGTGTTGCCATGAACTCTTCCATACATGGCACGTTAAACGACTGCGCCCAGAAGTGATGTTGAAACCAAATTTGGCTGCAGAAGTGTACACAAGGCAATTGTGGATTTACGAAGGCTTCACCAGTTTTTACGACGATGTAACACTGGCCCGCAAAGGACTTATTTCACCAGAAAAATACCTCGAAATTGTGGCGCAGAACCTCACCCGTTTACAGGTGAGTAAAGGCCGGTTTAAACAATCCGTGGCAGAATCCAGTTTTGATGCGTGGACAAAATTCTATAAACAGGATGCCAGCGCGCCGAATAGTATTGTCAGTTACTATACCAAAGGCGGCATTATTGCCTTTGGGCTTGACCTATTACTACGCAGAAAATCTCAAGGTAAAGTCTCGTTGGACACGCTAATGCAACAATTGTGGCGTCAGTATGGAGCTAATGAGACAGGAACGCCCGACGATGTTATTGAAAGGGTTTGTCAGCAAAGTTTTGGTATTGATGTCAGTGACTACCTGGGCCGCGTTGTCTATGGTACCGAGGATGTACCTCTTGCTGAATGGGTTGGTGATATTGGTATCAGTCTGCACACCAGGCCCAAAAACAGCTTGTCTGATCGCGGGGGCCAACCACCTACGGCGGCCTATCAGAAACACCCGCTGGGCGCCATGGTAAAAAACGCAGATACCGGTGTAACCGTGCAAGTTGTTTTTGAAGGTGGTGCAGCCAGTGCAGCCGGGTTACAAGTGAATGACAAAATTATTGCTTTAAATGGTTGGGTTGTTACCGATGTCCTGTTACAACGCCTACTGAATCAGACTGACGCGTCAGAAGTTGAACTCACGATTGTCAGAGATGGTAGGGTACTATTGTTACACTTACCGGTAACACAAGAGCAACAAGATGCGTGTTACTTCACCATTGAGGACAAAGCAGCGTTTAGTGCGTGGTTACACAACTGACATATCTGCCCCTTAAAAATGGGGCAGATGACACTATCTCCGTGGAACGAGTAATGCCGGGTCAAGACGCATTTTGCCCAGGTTTAATCGCCAGTCCAGGTGTGGACCGGTTGCTCTTCCTGTGGCGCCAATTTCTCCAATTTTTTGCCCTTGTGACAGTTCGTCACCCACAGAAACCGCCATACTATTTAAATGCAGGAAGGTAGAAAAGGCACCCATTCCATGGTCTACAATAATCGTATTGCCGCTATAGTAAAGATCACTTGCTAGGGTAACTTTGCCCGGTGCAGGCGACACCACTGACGTGCCGGTGGGCGCTCCGACATCTACTCCGTAGTGTGGCGTTTTTGGTGTGCCATTTAATACACGCTGGCTGCCATAAACGCCTGTAATTGGGCCTTCTGCCGGCCAGATGAAACCAGTAAACACACCATCGAAATCCCTCACACCTGCACGAGCATTTGCAACGCGAACACTATCATCCCGTATGCGTTTGAGCACTGAAGATGGCGGGGACACCATAGAGGGTTTCAATCCGTCTATACGTTGAATCTGATAGTCTCGTTTACTCAGAGTAATTTCCCGTTGATGCTCACTTCCGTCTGCCAATGTCCACGTTAATGTGTGTTTTAACGCAGCTTCGCGGGCAAAACCAAATACAAATTTACCTTGAGAATTAATTTGCAAAAGCTTTCCGTCTAACCTGACTTGAGTATCCGGAGGTACCTGACCGCGAAAAAGACTGCCCTGGGTAAACTGCCCGTTCAATACGAGGTCTCCAGCATTCGAGGCGTGTGCGTCCCGGGGTGAAAATATTGCAGCGACCAACAAAAAGACAATGGCGGCTAATCGCACATCAGGGCTCCTTTACCAACACCTTCATAGGCCAGTACTTTTATTTCCGCCTCCGGGCTGGCCAGCTTTTCCTGCTTGTAAATATATTCAGCAAGACATTCCACTGTGGAATCTGTGGTGATAACCTCGCAGCTATCTTCAGGCAAAGTAATTTCAAAATAACCTTGGGATGCCTCATAGGCATAGCAAGCGTATGGTCTATCCTGAGGCACGCTACCACTGGCTTTTCGTTGTGCAACGTCAATACTGTCTTCCCTTGATGCAATATAAATATCTTGCCAGCGTGACGCCCAGTATCGCTGCCGCGCAGGATTTATATCGCCATTGTGAAACACATCGATACGGGAGCGATGACCGTGGGCGATACGCTGACAGTTACCGTCGTGCTTCTTGAGGCCATGAGTATAGTGGTAATAGGGGCTTTCAATCACTTCAGTGCGCAGATTAAGCAGCAGGTTATCCACGTTTTCTGGCAAATGAGTGGCTATCACTTCTTTGAGATATCGGCCCACAGAGTCCATGGTTACCGATTCACCGTAAATAAAGGCATAAGCCTCTGCAGGACTGTACAATTGAAATAGACGTCCGTCGATACAATGAAATGCCACGTCAACCATTTCTTCATCGCCTAGGTGTACAATTTCTACGCTGCCATAGTCTGCTGGTATCAGTAGCTTGTGATCAACATAATCATCAATCAATCGCTTAAGATTCTTCTTTACCTTACCGAAGTCCTGGATCATGCTCTCGTCATTGAGGTCACCGGATAAAATAACATCCACAATCCAGCTCTCTCCTACCATTCCCCGTTTTGGGCATAGATAGGAAAAATCCATGACAGTAAGATCATTGACAAATAATTGCATTTAACGCCTTAGTACCGTTAGCCGAAAATCATGTTTTCGGCGCATTTCAAAAATAATGGATGGGTTTTTGCTCACCCTGTGTATTGTATACCATATGCCATAAAAAATTGACCATTTGCTCAGGGCAAAACGTTAACCCAGTTAAGTGCCAGATTGTCTGACTAGCTGGTCTTTTAAATTAGGGGGTAAACCTTTTATTGTCAGTGTATCAGTGGCAGGATCGTAGTGAACCCTGTCTCCGAGTAGTTTTCGTTCAAAGCTCAACGATACACCGCCTCCCTGACCGGTAAACTTTGCCAACTGACGCAACGCCGCCGGATCCGGTTGTATGGATTCCTCTAGCGTCGCTTCCTGTGACTGCAGAAACGCTGCAAAGTTGTGTTGCTCGTCAGCTTCAGTGGACAATCGTCCCGACAGTTCGGTGATTGAAACACTCTCGCCACTGTCTATTTTTTCTTTAAAGTACGATTTCACTTCTTCGCGGTGCTGATGCTGTTCCTCTCTGTTGAGATTTTCGCTGGCGAGATAGGCATCGACACTGGCGACCAATTGTCTGTTCTGTTGCTTCACATCCACTAACTCTTCACAGCCAATAAAGTCCATAAAAAAATCTGAGACTTTTCTACCCATCCGACCCTTTATAAAGCTGATATAACGTTTTTGCTCAGGCTGAACGGCTAGTTGGGTCAGGTCGATCCGAACGGCAAGTTGCATCCTGGCCAAATCCAAGTGCTCACGCGCGGTTAATTCTAGTGCTTGGTTAACTTCCACATGAGAGCGGGTGTTCAGCAAGGTTATCATCAGATACTGAGTAGCCAAAAACTCGTACTGGCAAAAAATAAGAAAGCCCGTCTCAACAGTCCCTGTGTCGGCTAGCGCCTTGATTAATCTATCCGAAGACGTGAGGGTAAATTGGTGAAATCGTGCTTCAAGATCATCGACTTTTTCGTCTTGCGCCCGAGTATAGTCACGTAGCGCAGTCCGAAACGCCTCATTGTTAGGCTCTCCTTCCTGTTCCGTTTGGTTACTTTCTTCTGAGAAATGCCCAACCCCTTTTCCCGGCTTACTATTGAAGCTGTGGTTGATTTGGTGGGCAAGTGACTCAATTTCAGGCGTCACTGCTAAACAATTATTCCGCGGGATCAAGTTGAGTTTACCGTCATCGTTGACAACGAGTCGGTGAACGACAAAATGGTGAATCAGTGCACTCATAGTAAGCGTATGGTCCTGTCAGGTTGAGAATTTACAGCAGAATCGAAGGATTTGTGAATGAATGATTGTTATCAGACTTACAACGATTATAATCATTTAAAATTAAAAACCATTCTTTTTTTAATAAAGAAGTCAGTAAAAAAGGCGTTATAATGCCCCAGCAAAGCCGTTATTCAGATACCGAATTCGAAGCCTTAATGAATAAGGTGATTTTTACCTTGGAAGAAAACAATGCAAATCGAGACCTGCAACTCATGGTGTTAGGTAACGTCGTTACCCATATTCTCAATACGCAGGTTGATGCAAACAATCGCAAAGCAATAGCTGAGCAATTCGCTTCAGTGTTGGTAAAAAGTATTAACGGATAAGTCGGATTTATGATTTTAGCCGAATCTCCCCGACGCCAACGGGTAACGCGCTTAGTTAACTGGGGGCACTGGTTTGCGCTGGCCAATATCGCCATCGCAATGGTCATCGCATCAGTATTTATTTTTTCCTCCCCATCTCCGGACACACTTCTGGGCAATATTTACATGATATTTAACTGGTTTGGTCATATTGGTTTTATGACCTTTTCCGGTTTTGTTATTTTTGTTTTGCCACTTTGCTATTTGGCCACTCGGACACGGGTAATTAAAGTTGCCGGTTCATTCATTGCGGCCCTGGGGCTAGCGCTTATGGCATTCGACGCGCTTTTGTTTAATAAAACCGGTTTTCATTTGAGTTTCAGCTCTGCTGATTTAGTGCGCAATGAAGCACAAACCCAAATAAGCCGTTTCGACGCTCAGCAATGGCTATATTTACTTCTGCTATTTTTAGTTTGGTTTGGTTTCCAGTTGGTATTAGCCAATGCTATATGGAAACGCGTTGACAAATTACAGCAATATCGAATTGGCACACCGGTAACCAGCTTTTTCCTCACTTGTTTTGTCGCCAGTCACGCAATTCACGTATGGGCGGATGCGGAGCTATATCAGCCCATTATCAAACAGGACAATATGTTTCCCCTTTCGTATCCTGCCACCGCGAAGACCACCATGTCCCGTTACGGCCTGCTTGACCTTGATACTTATCAGGAGCGCAAACAACTACAATTTGACCCGGAAATTCACCGCATTATTTACCCCACAGAACCGGTTTATTGCAATATTGAGAGCAATAGAACGCTCACACTGGTGGTACAAACAGATGACGCAGAACTCGGAGCACTGCCTCAGTTTGATTTGCGAACCATCGACAATTACCTCACAACAGCCTCTTCACTTGAAGGCTTGATAATGACGACCCTGTTTGGCGTGCCGGAGATATACCAGGGCACACTGGAAAACAAACGCCCCGTTTTACTCGCCTTACCGGTTGGTTTAGGTATGCCGGTATCTATGCATGTCGACGACGATTTGCCTTCCAGCATGCTGGATGCATATCGACAACCAATGACTAATACTCACCCTGGCTTACATATTGCCTTTTTACCAGCGAAGAAAATAAGCACTTTTCTCACGCAGGATGTCATCGCCAATGGCGATATAATCATTGCCACGGGTTTTGGTGCTGAACCAGCTACCCGTAAAGGCAGTCTGCTGACAACACTGGATCTTAGAGCCGGATTAGCAAGTACCGAAGATTTAGCGCCAACGGTATTGAATGCGTTGGGTTGCCACGCACCAACTAACTTTTACGCTACAGGGCAAAACCTACTCGCGCCAACTCGCAACTGGCTTGTAAGTACATCTGGAGAAAAAGTTATCGTTGCACAAGGTGACAATATCATTGAAGTACTTAGCAATGGGAATTATGAAATCACCAATTCAACTACGCAAAAGCGCAGTAACGACCCGTTAAATGTGGATCTGCTGAGTCGGGCTATTAAGCATTTAACCCATTTTTCCGATAGTCATTAACGGCTGACTGTGTTCACACCGCGTACATCAGGCGCGGTGTGATGCGGCTATTTATCTGCTTTTTTCCACACTGATATAACAAAATCCCCTTCGGCCTCATTAAGCTCCTGGGCAAGTGATTGTTTTTGGGCTTCACTGAACCGCCAGGTAAAAGGCGTCATGTTAATCAGTGCCATGGCGTGTTCGACGGATACAAGTTCCAATGTAAATTGCAACCGCTCCCGAGACAACAGCTTTAATCCGTTTCGGCGATCAGGTGGCAACGCATGGGGCCTGGGGATGTCATATGCTACCTGTTTTAGGCTGAGCAAATGGTTTTCGCCCGGGGCCACGTGAATAACAGTTCCGTCATTTCTGAGTATTCGACACAACTCTGTATCATCTCCGGGTGCAAATATCTGCAAGATAATATCTGCGGTGTCACTTGCAACTGGCAAGTCAAAACTGCTGGCAACAACAAACTGTGCAGCAGTAACTTGTTTAGCCGCAAAATCAATGGCGACTTTCGAAATGTCACTGCCTGCCGCCTTTACGCTTCTTCTCGTGCTCACCATCGCCTCGCGAACAAACGCCAAATAAGCGCCTTCTCCACACCCTGCATCGTAAAGCATTACGTCGCCTTCCGGCGCGAGGGAAACTGCCAGTTGCGCGATTCTATCCATCAGAGGAGCAAACCCGCAATTTGCATGAAAGCATCGACGAGCACTGATCATGGATTTGTTATCGCCCGGGGCTTTGCTCGCTTTTTTGTGGACGGGAAGCAAATTAACATACCCACGTCTGGACATGTCGAAACTGTGACCGTTCGAGCATCGCCAAGGCGCGCTGTTGCTGTTTAGACCTTCCCCACACAGCGGACATAGCCACATTTTTATTTCCCCCGTCAAAATGCGAAAATGTAGCAAATAGCCTGGCATAAAGCCACGACTCTATTGTGAAAGCCCTGCCAATGGATGCTCTGTTTGCCGCCAGGGAGAATCAAAAAAGTAAGCAACAAGTTGTTCAGGAACATCTTCGACACGGTTAAACCGCCACGCCGGACGGTTGTCCTTGTCGATAAGTAATGCCCTTATTCCTTCCTGGAGTTCACCATACTCAGCACATCGGCACGCCATATCTAACTCCATGCGAAAACAAGCAGCAAGGTCAAGATGCTTGCCTCTGTTGTATTGCTCAAAGAAAATCGCTGCGCTAATGGCTGAACCTGAAAAAAGCGAATGTCTGGCAGTGTCGAACCACTGATCACCACCACTGTCTATTTTACCGATGCGGCTGACAACCTCACTCACTGTGGTACCGTCGCAAACTGTTTCTATGGCAGGTTGCCAGCGGACGACGCGATTTTCCTGCCCCCTATTATTGCTCAATGCAGATACCGTGGCAGTAAGCACGTCAGTTATAGGTATTTCCCACGCGGTATTCTTCCAATTCTGCAACAGTGTTTCTTTACTCGCACTCGCTACCATGTGATCGGCCAGCGACAAATAGCAAGCTTCTACGCCATTGAGTTTTGCAGCAGTTAAGCCGAGGAAAAGTCCCGCATTTCCCGGTAAACGGGGCAAGAAATAACTGGCTCCAACATCGGGAAATAAGCCAATAGTAATCTCGGGCATGGCCATTGTAGTATTTTCTGTAACCACTCTGTGACTCGCACCGGCTAGTAGCCCCATGCCGCCTCCCATAACAATACCGTCGGCAAAAACAACGATGGGTTTGGGGTACGTGTGCAGAGAAAAGTCTAACTCGTATTCTTTGGTAAAAAATTGGCGAATAAATTCAGGTGTCCCTTCACATTGATCCACCATAGCGCGATACATGGAAACGATATCTCCCCCTGCACAAAAAGCGCGTTGACCGACAGCGTCAATCACTACAAACAGGAGATCCTGCCTGTCCTGCCATTGCTGTAGCACTTTGAGCATAGTGGTAGCCATTTCTAGATCAAGCGCATTCAACGCCTTTGGCTTATTGAGAGTTAACTGGCCGAAACAAGCACCACACGCGGTAGCATGTTCGGTGACAATGACCTTATCTTCATTACTGGCTGTCATCAGGTTCTCTTTTCTCGCGTTTTTATTAACCATAAAGGACCATTTACTTTACGTAAACGTCAATAGCGATATATCTCCCTGCCTGTTGTAAATCTTACCTGACGAAATGCTAAACCACTGTTATGATGATATGTATTACTATTGACCGGATTGCTTTGGGAGTACAATCCCCAGTTCGTCTAAACACCGGACGTTCTTACACGTCTATGCTCAATTCGTTTATTACGGTGAACATCATGTCTTATCGACTGGCAATTGTAGAGGACAACGCCACAGCCCGTTCTTCTATTCGCAGTCACCTGCTGCCCATGGGACTTTTTACGATCAGTAGTTTCAGCAATGGGCCGGAGCTCAAATCGGCACTCAAACGGCAAAATTTCGAATTGATCATTATGGATTTCCACCTTGGTGAAGGGAAAAACGGGGTTGAATGGATACATCAGTTACGGCAAAGTCAGTTTATTCGTCCAAGCACGGGCATTGTATTTATTACCGCCGACAGGCTTCCTCAAACCATCGGACAAATCATTGATACACAGCCCGATTTGCTCCTAATCAAACCCTATAGTATTGCATCACTGACCAGAGGCATTGAACACTACCTAACCTATCGACGATTTGTATCCAAAGTGTTGCATGCCCTGGACAATGACAATCTCAAAGGGGCCTTGAGTCTTGTGGCTACGGTGAGTACCCGCAAAATACCGCCTAAGTTAAAAAATGATGTGCAAAAACTGCACGCCAGAATATTGTTTCAAAGCGGCAGGATAAAAGAAGCCAAAGCAATTTATGAATCAGTACTCGTCGTTTCCGAAAAAGTGTTGTGGGCGCAGTGGGGAAAAATTAAATGTGAGTACTTAGCGGGGAATTGGTCCGACTGTAAAACCGCCCTTACCGATCTACTCAACAACGGTTTGGCCAGAGACAAAGCTTTCGAATGGCTTGCTTGCCTCTCTTTTGAGCAACAAGCCTGGTCTCAGGCCGAATTTTATCTTGACCACATAAAGACAAGTGAATTAAGTGTGCCAGCCACGCGACTTAAATCACTCACCTACCAGAAACAAGAAAAAATCATTGAGGGTATTGATCTACTGCAGAAAAAAAGAGATTACAACCGTTCAGCCAGAGATCGCTTCAACGACTTCACGTTCGAGCTTGCCGAGTTTTATCTGTCTATTGCAGAAGAGCAACCGCACACCAACAGAGCTGAGAGTCTGCAACAATCAAAAAAACTCATTGGCATAGCCGGACGCAATCAGGGCGATCATCAGCAAACACAGAAAAAAGACTATATGCTCGCCTACGTTGCTTCATTGGAGGGAGATTACGACAAAGCACAGCAGTACCTGTCTCAAGATCACATGGATGCCCTGCTTCGCACCGACGCCTCTACTCTCATTGTTGCGGCGAAAACCCACAACGTCCTTGGTAACACGGAGAAAGCCAAAGAGCTATTGGCAATGGCTCACGAAAAAAACCAGTTTGACGACGATATGTCTGCGCAAACGTCAAATGAAAGTGTTCTCACCACAACAGAAAAAGCAATGGGAATGCAAGAAGAGCGGGCCCTTGAACTAAACGACACAGGTATGCGCATGTTTATCGCCAAAGACTATGTTCGCGCAATGTATTATTTCTATCAAGCATATCAGATGTCTCCTCACATCCATGCATTCGGACTCAACTTGCTGCAGTGCATGCTGGAAAGCCGCCATCCAGCATACCGAACGTACACCGTTGCTTTCTTATTGCAGCGGCTTTCTCACAATGCAGACAGTGAAAGTAACCACAAACGGTTGCGACAGCTTCGATTACAAGCAGAAAAAGATAGCGATTATTTTCTCGCTAAAGCCACATTAGACAGTGGGCCAGGTGAATCAGCGCCTGCTGTTGCCTCAGAGCCAGATTCAGTGCAGACGGGTCAGTAAACTGGAAGTATCCCATCTGCCACCACCTGATTTTTGTACATCCGCATAGTATTGATCAACCAGTGCAGTCAGTGACAGTGTGGCACCATTTTTTCTCGCTTCATCCAAAGCAATAGCGAGATCTTTTCTCATCCAGTCCACGGCAAAACCATAATCGTATTTACCTGCTAACATGGTCGCGGCCCTATTGTCCATCTGCCATGATTGCGCGGCACCTTTGGAAATAACATCTACCACGGCAGTGCAGTCTAACCCGGCTTTTTGCCCAAAGTGTAAAGCTTCAGACAAACCTTGTACGATACCGGCGATACAGATTTGATTCATCATTTTCGCCAACTGACCACTCCCGGCATCGCCTAATCGTTGACTGTGTCTCGCGTAAGCGTCCATAACGGATTTGACTTTTTCAAATGTAGGTTCGTCGCCACCTACCATAATGGTGAGTTCGCCCTTTTCCGCGCCGGCCTGGCCGCCCGACACTGGCGCATCCAAAAAGCCGAGGCACCTGGCGCTGCACTGCTCGTGAAGTGCTCTGGCAAGCTCTGCTGATGCGGTAGTGTGATCAACGAGTATGGCGTTTTCCGGCATGGCACTGATAGCCTTACTTGCCACATCTTGCACGTCGTTGTCGTTGCCCACACACATGAATACTACATCAGCGCCTTCTACTGCAGCACAGACATCCTCCTCAATATCGCCGCCAAACTCCTCCTGCCATGCAACTGCTTTTTGTTTTGTGCGGTTATACGCCACCACGTCATAACCGGCTTTTTTAAGGTGACCGGCCATGGGATAACCCATTACACCGAGCCCGAGAAAAGTGACTTTTTTTACTGACATTATATTCTCAAAGAAGAAAGGTTAAGGTAGTCTCATGATAACAAATTCAGCGTTATTGCGGTGTCAATATTTCCACGCAAAACAGTGTCGTAAATGGCATTCGCACTTTCTATTACTTTAAGGATCCCCTACATGGCTATAAAACTCGGTGTCTTTAGTGCTCAGCCTTACGAGGAAAAAGCCATCAGCGCAGAGGCAGATGACACACTGGAAATCCAGTACTTTCCCGTCGCACTTAACACAAAGACAGTATCACTATGTGACAACCTCGATGTCATCTGCGTCTTTGTCAATGACGATGTAAACGCTGACGTTATCGCAAAACTCGCTGAGAGTGGTGTTTACCATATAGCCCTTCGCTGTGCCGGCTATAACAACGTAGATTTAGACGCGGCTAAACGCCTCGGTGTTGCGGTTTCTCACGTACCGGCGTACGGGCCGGAAGCAGTTGCTGAACACGCAGTTGCTCTCATGCTTACCCTCAATCGTAAAATGCACAAAGCATACAACCGAGTAAAAGACGGAAACTTCAATTTAAATGGTTTGCTGGGGTTTAATATGGCAGGAAAAACCGTGGGTATAATAGGCACCGGACATATAGGCAGAGCAACGGCGCGGATCCTCATGGGCTTTGGTTGTCACGTGCTCTGTGTAGACCCTTATCCTGACAAGCTTCTACAAAAATCAGGCGCTCGCTATACGGACTTAGATACTCTGCTGTCACAATCGGATATTATCAGTTTGCATTGTCCTCTAAATAAAGACAGTTATCACCTCATTAACGACGAAACAATTAACAAAATGAAAAATGGGGTTATGCTCATCAATACATCTCGTGGTGGATTGACTGATACCCACGCCCTTATTAATGGTCTTAAATCACACAAAATCGGATATCTTGGATTGGATGTATATGAGATGGAATCTGAATTGTTCTTTAAAGACCATTCCTGCGAGATTATTCAAGACGATATATTCGAACGCCTGGCGACGTTTCACAATGTACTCATAACGGGACACCAGGGATTTTTCACTCAGGAAGCCTTGTCACAAATTAGCTCCACAACCTTAAGTAATATAAGCGCTTGGCATAACGACGAAGCCACAACAAACTCGTTTTTAGTACTGCCACCAAAAGCCGTACCATCGTAACTACTTAATTACTTATATTTTTTTAAGCATAAAGTGCATATATTTTCCCAACCAACAGTAGGGCTCCGCTTCCATGTAGTTTTTTTCAAGAGCAAGGAGTTGCGAAAACTGTTCGTCAGAAAGTTGTTTTTCTTTCATGTAATCGTGAAAACAGCGTATGCCACTGATTCGCTCAACGTCAAAACCCATATCACGGGCACTCGACAAAACGATTTGCGGGCTCAGTGGGTTGTTGGGGTTTAACCGCACCTGATTTTTCACTTTCATTCCTTTGGCAATATAATCAAAGTTTCCATAAAGGGCGTTGCCAAAAAGAGCGGCGTCCTTATTAAAGAAACTCAGGCTTAAGCGTGCGCCTGGCTTCATTTTATGGTAAATCCCGGCAAGCGTATCTAACGGTGCTGCTAACCATTCCAAAACCGCATGGCATACCACGAAATCATACGTCGATAAATTTTCTATATGTTGGATATTGGCAAGAAACACCTGAATATTCTCATCGTCACTGACAAACTCCTGGGCTAGACTGAGAATGTCTTCTGAGGCATCGAATAAGTGGACGCAATGCCCAAAATCGGCGATGGCCTTACTCATGATACCAGTGCCGCCACCGATGTCGGCTACTTTCATGGGCGTTCTATTGTCTAAATAAGGCGTTAGTACTTCAAGTAATAACAGATGACGAAGTCGCCCCTTAGTAGTGCCGTAGATATTGCGCGCAAATTTTTCGGCAATACCATCGAAGTATTGATCTGTTGCTTTCATGCCAATTACGCCGGATTGTCAATGTCTACAAAGGTAACATCCAGACCCATCGACGCCGCAAGATGCTCACCTAATGCTTTTATACCATAGCGCTCCGTAGCATGATGACCTGCAGCGATATAGTGAATACCGGCTTCCCGGGCAATGTGTGTGGTTTGTTCAGAAATCTCACCACTGATGAAAGCATCAAAACCCTGTTCCGCAGCTTTTTCGATGTAACCTTGCCCGCCGCCAGTGCACCAAGCAACCGTTGAAATGGTTTCGCTGCCTTCATGAGGTACGTGAACAACCTCGCGATTAAGTGCCTTTTCTATATGACTAGCAAAGTGAATGGCTTGGGTTTCCGCGGCGAGCTTACCAGTATAAATAATACCCGTTGGTTTCACGCCTGATAATGGAGTCAGTTGTTGCAACCCCAACAATGTGCCAAGTTGAACATTATTTCCCCACTGAGGATGAACATCAACAGGTAAATGGTAAGCCAGCAAATTAATATTGTTCTGCAGTAACGTGCGTATTCTTTGTCCTTTAATGCCAGTAATTGTTGGATTTTCACCTTTCCAAAAATAGCCGTGATGAACCAGGATCGTGTCTGCATTTAATTCCACTGCGCTATCTATAAGGGCCTGCGAAGCTGTCACTCCAGTGACAACACGGGATACCTCTTTATTGCCCTCTACTTGCAGACCGTTGGGTGCATAATCCTGAATGTCCGCAGATTTTAGTTCGCCTGCGAGGTAGTTGATAAGTGTATTTCTACAAATGGACATAGCGATAACCTGAGCGAGTAAATTGTCTAATTAGCGTGAGCCTGCAATTCCGTTGGCCATGAATGGTACCATGTGCAGGATCACATCTTTAATTGATACCTGTTGATCGAAGTCTGCTTCTGCAATTTCGGTGAGTGCCTGACTTGAGGCCATGGAAAACACGAAACTTCCCATCGCGAAATGGGTACGCCAGAACAGTTCATCATCGGCGATGTCGGGCAAGCAACAGTGAATCGCGTCCATCAACCTGACGACGGTCGCGCCATACCCCGTCATAATGAAACGTCGTAAATGGCCCTGTGTTTCCGTATAGCCTCGCCCTAACAACTGCACAAAACGTTCTGTTCCGTTAGGCCTGAGTTCAGACAATGTCATCATTGGCGGAACCAGGGATAACAATACGGTTTCCACACCGATGGCACCACGTTGAGCAGGAAGTTCCGCAATAACACTGTCAATTTGTGGCATTAGTACATCAAAGTAGCGCTTAAGAACATGCTGAATCAAGTTCTTCTTGCTACCGAAATGATAATTCACAGAGGCCAGGTTGACATCAGCTCTGGCGGTAATATTTCGCATAGATGTTTGCGCATACCCCTGCTCTGCGAACAGCACTTCCGCGGCGTCGAGTATTCGAATTTTTGTTTCTTTTGCCATAACTACCAGGACATCAAAACCAGAATCGCGCTTTAGATAAAAGGCCGGTAACGCTGCGCTCAACGGCCGTTGAAACCGATATGCCCAATTTCTCAGCCATGTTTTTCTTTGTACTGTATTTCACAGCATAGATCTCACGGGCAGGATGGTGAGACATAATATAATCATCAGAGGTCATCAATTCATCTACCAGTCCTTTTTCCAAGGCTTCACTTCCAAGCCAAACTTCGCCTGTCGCCACCTGGTCGATATTGAGTTTCTCTCGCTGAGATTGCACCCAGTCTTTAAATTGCTTGTGAATGCTCTGCAAGTCCTGTTTAAATTTCTCTCGACCTTCTTCGGTGTTTTCTCCAAATACAGTAAGTGTACGTTTGTAGTCACCTGCCGTGTGTTGTTCAAAATCAACATCGTGCTTCTTTAGCAACTTGTGCACATTGGGGATCTGAGCCAACACGCCAATTGAGCCGATGTAGGCAAAACGCGCAGATAACAGATGATCTGCAACACAAGCCATCATGTAGCCCCCACTTGCAGCGACTTTATCAACTGCGATCGTAAGCTTCAGCCCTTTTTCCTTTATTCTTTGTAACTGAGATGCTGCCAGGCCGTATCCATGAACTACGCCGCCGCCACTTTCCAGACGCACCAATACTTCATCCTGAGGGGCAGCGATACTGAGGATGGCAGTGATTTCTTCCCGTAAACGGTCAACTTCATGAGCATCCATAGAGCCTACGAAATCCACAACGAACAAACGCGACTTAGTCTCATCGGCGTGGTCTTTTATATCTCGTTTTTTCTGCTTCGCTTCTTTCTTTTGTTCCTTTGCCAGCATTTTTTGCGCAGCTTTATCGAGCAAAACTGAGTGTGCATAATGTTTCACTTCGTTCAGTTGCTCAGTAATGGACACAATTTCAAGTTGCCCTTTACCAGGTTTTTGTCTGCTGGCTACGCCAACGACTGCTACAAGCACAACAACCAATGCAATGACAAGGGTAATAGCTTTCGCAAGAAACAGCCCGTAATCGTAAATAAACTCCAAATTACTCTCCTGATTATGTCGCTTTGGGCATCACCCAATGAGTACGCCAAGGACGAGCTATTATCATAGATTTCCCCCAGCGTTGTTTAAACCGGCTTATACTACCAGTGTTTGTGTGTACTGACGACACCGCACCACAGTGCAGACACAAAAAAGGCCGGAATGCCCGGCCTTTTCCACCCGATATGTTTAATTCTTCACCACGCCCGTATTGGTGACTGGTAATACAGTAGCACCGGAAGACAAGAAGGATGCAACCTGCGTTTGCATTTCCGTGGTGGTAGCCTGACTAGCAGCTGGGTTGAGACTCGACGCGTGGGCTCCTTCTGTAAACAACACCAGCCCGGACACATCATCACCCGTTGTGGTGGTGCTTACTTGCTCCAGCCCGATAATGCCCGCTAAAGACTGCTGACCGGACAATGGAATACCCGTGGTTACCGGAATAACCTGATCCGGCAGGTTGGTTTCTCCACCGTCCCCAACAACCGTCATCATATGCACCGCAGTATTACTTCCCAGCAGTGCTCCGTAATTATTTGCATCGGCAGCGTCTAGGACCGACTGAGCAGCAAACGCAAATTCATTAAAAACCGCCTGCACTGTTGCCAGTTGTTCTTCTGTGGCATTGGCATAAAACGCATCCACTGCCGCAACCAATTGCGCTTGTGTTACTTCAGTGGTGTCGTAAAGTTGTACCAGAAGAGTTTGGAATTCTTCTGATGCTTGAGAAAGTAACAAGCCTTTTATCAATGGGCCAAAGGTCGGTGATTCAATTAAGAATTGCGCCAAACCGCCACCCGGTGACTCCAAAGATGCAGCCTGAACAGTATACAAACTATCAAGGACAGCTAGTTCGCCCCCCATTGAACTATTGGCCACGGCATTGAAATCTACGCCAGTAATAGCGCCCAATGATACACCCATAAAATAAACGCGACTCATATCAAAGTCGGCTGCCATTCGCGTTGATTGATCATTGATTACGTTCAGGCCTAGTCTTAAGCCGAGTAAATCGGACACGCTCTGACGAACATTGTCACGGGCAACAGGCAGAACCTGGAGATTCATGTAATCTGTTGCAGATACCGATGTCGCATTAATATCGTCTACGCCGTCCATGTCGACATCAAAGCCACGACTGCCATGTAATGGATGATCGATCGAAACAGTGGCAATGCCAGCCAGAGACAAGGCACCCGTTATTGCAAGCATATCTTCTTTCTTACTGGTAATACCGTGCATCAATATAGCCACCGGCCAGCCCGCATCGGGTTGTGCTATGGTTCTGCCCAGCAATGCGGCGACGGATGGATCCGGAATGGTTATCTGTACGTCGAGGTCTTGCACACTCTTAACTTCGGGTATCGGATTAAATTTGGTTATATTGCGCTTACTATCGATCATTTGACCGCCAATGCGCAAATCTGCTAAACCGAGTTGACTGCACAGTTCCGCATTGGGTCCAGGCGTTGCAGCAGCCAGTGTTTCTGCGGGTAATGCGCCTAAGATTATGCCGCTGTCACAGGCAGCTTCCCAAAATTCGCTCTTCGGCGCTGAGGGATTTTCCTCAGAAGGTGATGCTAGATAATAGGGTAAAGTTATATTGCCTTCGAAACGCTGGGCTGCACAGAACGGCCCGGCCTGAGCAAGGATACCTGTGGAAACACCAACAGCAAAATCATTTAACGCCCCCCAATTGGCCGCCAGGTCCCCCCTCGCAGTAGCGGTCAGCCCTGCGCAGGTTTTTAAGCTATCAAAACCACCTGCTTCAAGGGTTGCCTGAATTGTAGGAGCAAAGGCACTTAATTCATCTGGCAGACTGGCAATACCAAGTTGAACCGCACCGGTCAACGTTGTATCGCTCACTAACCCGAGCGCTTCCATAGCATTACTTGCTCCACTGGCATCTGAAACTGTGACCACGGGAAGTGCCTGGGCAGCGGTCGGGTCACCGGCAGCCGCGCGAGCCGCATATTCTGCTACCATCAATTTTTTAATTGATTGTAACGATACATCAGTACTTTGTGTGGTAAATGCTGAAACGTATGAAATGTCCTCACGCTCGTAACCCAATGCTGTAATCGGGGCAACGAGGGAGTTTACCAAGCCTTGTAACAAGAGCTGAGAATCCGAACTCAAAGGTGCTGTGTTAATGTCCTGGCGGGCTAGCTCCCACGAACTGGAGCCTCTGACACCTTTCCCACTGCTATCTTTAAGGTCAGTGGTCATTACTAACATATAGCCGGAAGCAGGTTTAAGTGGCTTTAGCGGCACCACAGAAATGGTGTCGTCATCAACTAATGTTAGTACATAATCAACACCGTACTGTAGTTGATCACCGACTTTGCAACCAGAGGATGGAATTTCGGCACTGGCACAATCAGGATCACTTTGGTCAAGACCAAGCGTTGCTTCAAATAGCAACACTCCGGCAGACAATGTAGAGGCATCTAATGAAACGCCGCTAGGCGTATCGACGTCGATAACAAACGGTTGTTGCGTAGACCAGCCATCCAACACATTAAGCGCATTTTGAGGGTCGGTAAAATCTGTCGGGTCGTCTACTGGAATGTTGATAGTGTAGTCAAAAAAACCGTCATCTCCCGGTAACATAAGAAGGTCGTTAGGTACATTCAAATTACCTTCTGCCGGGTCGAATACAATACGGGAGAAGGGCGTTTGAACAGGTGTGTCCGCTTGTATATCATCCATTGTTTCATTGGAGCCACCGCAACCCGATAAACCGAGCGCCAGGGCAACGCTGGTACTAATAAAGAGTTTTCTCATTTTATCTCCCTTACTAATGCTTTGTTGTTATTGTCTGGTAAAGACCATTCAGATACGTCTAATAATTGGCCCGTTAATGGGCAGGAATACAAAAATTAAACAAGTATGACCAGTTGTATATAGCTTAATATTATTGGCTTTATTGCAAATTTGCAAAGGTTTGTTAACTTTTCGTAAATTAATTTTTTTCTAACTGTCGCTCTACGACAATAGTTTACAAACTAATAATCACAAGTATGATCGCCATTCCTTTTATCTATTTTCCGTCTTATTGCTGCAAGGAAAACCGCAAATGTCACATCCCTATCAAGCACCAGCCAACTTACTCGTCAATAAAACCATACTCATCACAGGTGCAGGTGACGGCATAGGCGCACAAGCAGCCAAAACATACGCGGCCCACGGCGCTACCTGTATACTGTTGGGAAAAACCGTCAAAAAACTGGAACAGATTTATGACGCAATTGTCAGTGCCGGAGGCGCGCAACCCGCGATAGTCCCATTGGATTTAAAAGGCGCTACATTGAGAAATTATCAGGATATGGCCCAGAGTATTATCGATCAGTTTGGTGCTTTAGATGGTCTGCTGCACAATGCCTCTATGCTTGGACATCTAAGTGTGTTTAAAGATATTCCCGATACCGAATGGCTGGATGTCATGCAAATCAACGTCAATGCCGCTGCTTTTATGACTCAGGCTTTACTTCCTGCTCTTGAACGCGCAAAACAGGCCTCGGTGATTTTTACGACGTCCAGCGTTGGCCGCAAAGGAAGAGCGTTTTGGGGAACTTACAGTGTGTCAAAGTTTGCTACTGAAGGCATGATGCAAGTACTTGCCTGTGAATATGAAAATCGTGGAGTAAGATTTAACTGCATCAACCCTGGAGCGACCCGTACCAATATGCGCGCCAGCGCTTACCCTGCTGAAGACCCGAAATCTTTAAAAACGCCAGCTGATATCATGCCACTGTATTTATATCTTATGGGCGAAGACAGCAGTAAGGTCAATGGTCAAACCCTTGATTGTCAGCCCAAATAACTGCTGGCCGCTAAACAGATCATTATGGGCATGTGGTTTTTAACGACCACATCGCCTGAGCGAATGCTTCCCCTAGTTTAACATAGCTTTTGGACGTGTAGTGCCAACCGTCGGCAATGTGCGGCTCGTCTTCCAACACCGTGACATAAGCTGCACAGATGTCGTTATCAACAAATGCTTTTTGAGCGCGATGAATTTCATCGATGTAGGGCATTTTATTGCTACTGTTGTCCACCCCGGAATCGGTTATTTTACCAATAATAACGGGGATGCTGTCATTCCTTAGTGCCGCCTTGATAAGCTTCATCATCTGCATTAGATTTTTTTCGTAAGCCATAGCTACTTTTTTACCAGCCGATGCGTCTGCTTCGCCCTGCATCCATACAATACCCGCTGGCAACAGCGTATCTAGCTCACCATCTAAATCAATATCCTGTTCTTCGAATGCCTGTCTGACCGTTGTAAGGAAGTGATCGAACTGATTTATACCTTGTTTTTTATTGTAGTACGGATCCCAACTGCCATGTCCTGTGTTTTCAGCCAGGCCCGAACCACCCTTTGCATATTTAATAATAGCGATATGTCGGTTTTCACTTAGATGATCAATAGTGTGCCCGAATGATACCTCTGGACCAAATCGATCGCTGTACAAACTTACTCGCCCATTGGACTTAAAACCCACACCTGTACCAGGCTGCAGCGGCGCCCACACACCGGCCCCGCCCCTTCGGTCATCATCATTAGCAGGGTTGCCCGTAAAAAGGTATATTTCTGAAGACGGCTCCCTTAACAGAGGCTCTAGGGTTTTAGAATACCCGTACCCTTCCATGTTCGATTGTCCGCCCAAGAAATATACGTCAAAGGTTTTCGCGTGACAGACGAGACTTGTAACGGCTAACAAAAAGGTAAAAATTGCACGGTGTACTTTCTTTCTCTTCAACATGAATTATCCTCGGTTGGCCAAGGAATATACTAATGTGCTTGAAGTCAACGTTGCAAGGACGACTTACATTCCCACCTTGCGAACAATAAAAAACCGCGCTCGGCGCGGCTTTTTATCCAGGCTAGAGGCGGTTACGCCTCGCCCATTTTAGCCCAGGTATCACGCAAACCAACAGTGCGATTGAACACCTTATTCTGTGGTCCTGCGCTGGTATCCAGACAGAAATATCCCGTTCGTTCGAACTGCCATCCACCTGCTTGAGGATTGACGTCAAGATTTGGCTCAACAAAACCGTGTTTGACTTCCAAAGACGCGGGATTAATAGTGTCAGTAAAGTTGTCTTCACCGGCCGGGTTAGGTACCGTAAATAACCGGTCGTACAAGCGAAATTGTGCCGCTTCGCCAGCGTTAGCATCTACCCAGTGAATCACACCTTTTACCTTTCTGCCATCAGCGGGGTCTTTACCTAATGTGTCTGCGTCATAGGTACAGTAGATGGTAGTAATGTTACCTTCAGCATCTTTGTCCACTCGTTCGGCCTTAACAACATAAGCATTTCTCAAGCGAACTTCTTTACCCAAAACTAAACGTTTGAACTTTTTATTTGCTGACTCTCTGAAATCGTCCGCTTCAATCCACACCTCACCACTAAATGGCAAAGTACGTTCTCCCATACTTGCGTCATTGGGATGGTTCGGCGCAATCAATTCCTCGGATTGTCCCTCAGGATAGTTTTCGATAACGAGCCTAACTGGGTTTAGCACTGCCATAGCTCGTGGCGCATTTACGTTCAAATCATCACGGATACAAGCTTCCAGCATACCCATTTCGACCATGTTGTCCATTTTGGTCACACCGATGCGTTTACAAAACTCTCTCACTGAGGCAGGGGTATAACCTCGTCTGCGAAGCCCGGCTATAGTGGGCATACGCGGATCATCCCAACCATCGACGTGACCTTCTTCCACCAGTTGGATCAGTCTGCGTTTACTCAATACCGTGTATTCGAGGTTCAATCTGGAGAATTCGTACTGACGCGGTGTACATGCTATGGAAATGTTCTCAATGACCCAATCATACAACCGGCGATTATCCTGAAACTCAAGAGTGCACAATGAATGGGTTATACCTTCAATGGCGTCAGAAATACAGTGGGTAAAATCGTACATTGGGTAAACGCACCATTTGTCTCCCGTTTGGTGATGATGGGCAAATTTTACCCGGTAAATCACAGGGTCCCGCAAACACATAAATGGCGAAGCCATGTCGATTTTCGCTCTGAGCGAACATACGCCTTCCGCGTATTCACCGGCTGTCATTTTTTCAAACTCAGCTCGGTTTGTTTCAGGAGATGTATCGCGATACGGACTGTTCTTTCCAGGTTCGGTGAGCGTTCCGCGCATTTCGCGCATTGTCTCTTGATCGGAAAAATCAACATAGGCCAAACCTTTATCAATCAGCTCCATCGCATATCCGTGGAGTTGATCAAAGTAGTCTGACGAATAGCGGGCGTCACCCTCCCAGTCAAAGCCAAGCCAGCTTACATCTTCTTTGATTGCGTTGACATACGCGATATCTTCTTTTACTGGGTTGGTATCATCAAATCGCAGGTTGCACGTTCCCTGATAATCACGGGCAATGCCGAAGTTCAGACAAATAGACTTGGCATGACCAATGTGCAGGAAACCATTTGGCTCTGGTGGAAACCGCGTCTTAATTGCGTCGTGTACACCCGCTGCAAGATCTTTTTCGATGATTTGCCGGATAAAGTTGGTCGGATGATGTTCCGTCTCCGCCATTCTGACATTCCCCTTAAAATTAAAAATTTTGCTCAAAGGCACATTATACCCCGTGACTGGTTTAGCCACTATGATTAATTGCCTTCGCCCTTATCAATTGAATATAAAGAAACCGCTTTCATCACATTTATCCGTTTTCCCTTGTCTGCTAAAACATAAAACTGTGCTATTCTGACACCTAAAGTGTTTATTGCACTGCTTCTTTAAGTTGATGAAATGAAAGATAAAGCTACATCCTTTGATATTGCGCACATAGCTGGTGTTTCCCAATCTACCGTGTCCCGGGCATTGAATAACAGTCCATTGGTCAATCTTGAAACTCGGGAAAAAGTACAGCGAATTGCCCGTGAACTCAATTACAAAGTTGACAAGAACGCCAGCAATCTGCGTAAACAAAAGAGCAATACTATAGCCCTGCTTTTATTCGAAGATCCCACATCAGATGACTCAATGATCAACCCGTTTTTCCTGAATATGTTGGGAAGTATCACCCGAGCATGCGCCGCAGCAGGCTTTGATTTATTAGTGTCCTTTCAACATTTGGAAGACGACTGGCACGCTGAATACGAAGATTCTAAAAAAGCAGACGGTATTATACTGCTCGGTTACGGCAACTACACCGAATACCGTGACAAACTAGCACAACTGGAAGCACAGGGGACGCATTTTGTAAGATGGGGAGCCCCCGATACAGAGCACCCGGGCATTTCAATTGGCTGTGACAACTTTCAAGGCGGCTTCGACCTCACCCGACATTTGATCGACATTGGTCACAAACGTTTTGCCTTTGTGGGTGACGCCGGCGGACATGCTCCAGAATTTTATGCTCGCTTTCAAGGCTGCCAACAGGCGCTAAAGGAAGCAAATCTTGTGCATGGCCACCTTAGGCAGCTGGATGCCATTTCCACTGAGCAAGCTGGCTACCAGGCCATGAAAACACTACTGGCAGAAAAACACCATCCTGATGTGGTAGTGTGCGCCTCAGATCTCATTGCCACTGGCGTATTGCAAGCTTTACGTGAGGAAAAACTCCTCGTTCCCGAAGATATTGCCGTAACAGGGTACGACAATATTACTATTTCAGGCTACACAACACCGGCACTGACTACGGTCCAACAAAACACCCGTCTAGCAGGGGAATTATTAGTAGAGTCACTGCTAAAGGCCATTAACAAACAAACCGTAAGTGATTATCTCATGCCCGCGGAACTGATTATTCGCCAATCTTGTGGCTGCAACATCCGTGGTAAGATGTAGGGTTAACGGGGCACAAAGCCCCGTGTCGATATCTATTGATACTCCATTTGTCTAATAAGTGCTGACAGGAATGCCTTGTCGTCTATCTCGCCTTCCCTAACCCAAACTTGCGCTGAATGAGGAGCAACTGTCGCCTCCAATGAATCTTGGGAAGAGATCGTCAGAGTGTTCCCACTGAGTTGCTCAACCCACTGCCCTGCTTGCACATGCTGAGCAATAGTGAAGGTAGTTGCTTGATCCCCCTTGTTTAACAATACGAGAGCTGTTTGTTGTACTTTGTGATTTTGTAATACGCGATAAAAGGCTGCGCGATGCCCTTTTATCGTAAGCATATATTGCAACCCACTTTGCAAGGCCGGGGTTGTCTGGCGAACCCTCGCAATTGCCCTTAATGCCTGATAAATGTCGTGTTCGGGGGCCTTATCAATATTTTCCTGTCCCAGATAATTTCGATTGCCACTGTGTTCCGCCGTTCCACGCATAAATCCAATTTCAGATCCCTGATATACCACCGGAATCCCCCTGGTAGTAAAAAGCCAGTTATGCGCATCAATAAATCCATTGTCAGTTGCATCCATTCTCGGCATGTCGTGGTTGTCATAAAAAGTAGCCAGATCATAGGGGTTATTGTATGGCCCATGGGTTAAAAACAACGTTTCTTCTAATGCCTCATAATCTTTGTCATCTTTACCGAAGACAGACACCATGGCTTTCTGCATGGGGAAATCAAGCACACTTATTCCACCATTTTTCGGTAACGTATGCTGAGCAATAAAATTAGCATCGTACTGAAAACTCTCGCCAAACATGTAGAATCCAGGATGGGCAGCACGAATGCGATCGGACATTACGCGCCAAAAGTGATGGGACACGTGCCGTATAGTATCAATGCGAAACGCATCTGCCCCCTGTTCAATCCAATACAAGTAAGAGTTTATAAGGTAATCCTGTACGTCCGGATTGTCCTCATTGAGATTGGAAAGCTCAACCAGGTCCGGAAATGGATGAAAGAATGCCTGTAAAGGTTCTGACGTATCCAGCGCTGTTGGATGTAAGTTATTGTGGTCTGCCACGAGCTTGCCATCTTTATCATAGATCTCACCAAATCCGGGCTGGTCAGCAGGCATAGAAAAACTTAGAGACCCGTGATTAGCGACAATATCGAATACCGCTTTCATACCCGCCTTATGCAGAGCGTCAGTATAATCTTTCACAGTGAGATCAACACTCACTAAATGTTCATCTGGCTGATAGAAATTTGTCGCCCAATAACCGTGATAACCGCTTTTGCCGCCATCTTTAAATTGTCCCCCAAATCCAATGGGTTCGCTGCCAGTAAATGCCTGATCAGGATTGTCCACGACAGGAGTAGTCCAAATAGCAGAAAAGCCCATATCTTTGATATAGTCGATGTTATTTACAATACCCTTGAGATCACCCCCCATATATCCCACAAAAGCGGTCTGCCCATCTGGCCCGTGAAGTGGCAATCGCCACGTTGGATGTTCTGCGCCTTGGTTTTCATAGTTATTGCTTTTATCACCGTCTACAAAACGGTCTGTCATAACAAAGTACACGGCTTCTCTGGTAAAAGGCTCACTGGTGCCTTCAATCAGAACAAGCTGTTCACTTTCATCAGAAGGCATCGACGAAAGTGGCGTCGTAGGCTCACATCCACTTATTGCCAAAGAAACTAACAGAATTGAAGTAGCAGAGCGCGATATAGCATGCATCATCAGGCCTCCTTTTTCGGGCTAGAAATTACCGATGGCTCTTCTTTTACAAACGCCACGGCAATAGCTCCACAGAGCATTGAAATACCCGCTACCAGAATAATTTTTATCGCGTCGTTAGCAAACAGTGAACTCACTATCCAGCCAGCGCTAACACCTGCAATAATTTGAGGAACGGCAACAGTAAAATTGAATATTCCCATGTAAACACCGGTTTTCGAGGCAGGCAAGGCGCCGGCAAGCATGGCATACGGCAATGCCAGAATAGCAGCCCAGGCTATGCCTACACCCATCATGGGGAATATGAGGTTTACCGCTCCCTGCGGTACTGTAATTTCTGTGATAAGCAGATTGACATGCACTTGTTCAAAATCTTGTAAAATCAGAAAACTTATGTAGCCCACGCCACCAAACACTAATGAAGAAGCGTAAACAGCTTTGCGGCCAAACACATCAGCAAGGCGAGCGAGAAAAATAGAAAAAATGGCAGCGAAGACGCTGTAAGCCGCAAACAAAATCCCCACCCAATCACCGGCAGCCCCTTTTGCTGCAGTGATATTAGCAGGCACATCGCCGACCAGAGCAATGTAATCTGGATCGAACCATTGTTTTTCTATACCCCAGATATGCTGAGCAATAGCTGGCATGGTATAGACCCACATTATGTACAGGGCAAACCACGAGAAAAACTGTACAACAGCAAGTTGTTTCATAGTGCTAGGCATTGCCAGTAACAGTGCCAAAACGCCTTGTTTCTGAGACTTTGCTTCGGTTATTGACTCTGTTTCCAGCCCCTTATAGCGAGCATAGTCCCCGGGAGCATACTCTTTCGTTCTCAACACTGTCCACATGACTGAACCTAATAACACCGTGGCACCAAGATAGAATGCCCACACCACTGATGGCGCAACTTCCCCTAAGGAAGCTGTATTGTCGAGCCCAACTACGTTGGTCAGAACAAACGGCAGCAATGAGCCAATCACGGCGCCAATATTAATGAGGAACGACTGAACACCATAGCCAATATTGCGCTGGGAAGCCGGAACCATATCAGACACCAGCGAACGGAAAGGCTGAAAACATACATTGAACGAGGCATCCATCAATGCCAGCATCACAGCACCAAACACCATTGGGGCCATTACAGTAACGAATAAGGGCGCATTGGGCATAAGTAACATACCCAATGCAGCAGCAATAGCGCCAACAAGTATAAACGGGCGACGGCGTCCAAATCGATTCCATGTTCTGTCCGATGCAGATCCAACAATAGGCTGAATGATTAGCCCCATAATTGGTGCAACTAACCAAAACAGAGACAGTGAGTGTAAATCTGCGCCGAGATCCGACAGGATCCTACTGACATTCGCATTTTGTAGTGCAAAACCAAACTGGACACCGAGAAAACCAAAACTGACATTCCAGATTTGCCAAAACTGAAGCTTGGGCTGGGATTGTTGCATAAATGTCTCTTGTTATTTTTCTATGAATTAGGATGAATACGTTGTTTTGTGTATTACAACATGATTTAGCGGCAGCTTCCTATCGTTGCCATACCGCAACTGTTAACATTACGTTAATTATCTTGCATAGTACTCACTGGCCTTCCTTTAGCCAATCCCCTGCATACGTATTCACGTTAGCAGACTCAAAATGACAGCAGGCTAATAGCGCGGATACCACAACGATCTCTGTGATAGGCAAGTAAAGCTCAATTTAATTGACGTTGGTTACAGTACTCGACTTCTCTTACGTCGCAGTAAGATTAGCTAGTAAAGCACGTACAATTTTTTTGCACTGTCATTGTGTCACAGCTGCACTAAAGTTTTGCAAACCAGTAGATTTTTAAGATTATTGCCCGATACCCATTGCATCGCAGTCACTAATTCTTTGAGAATAACCCAAGTTACAGACACAATTTTATATGTGTAAAAATTACTGACACTTTTAGGCTAATCTTTGCCCAACCACCGTGCAAAGCGCAAACTAGGTCAACATTATGCTGAACGCATGTACTGCGCAGAGGAGATGCCACAAAATTGTGTTTGTGTCAGGGCGCCCTTCACTCGCCAAGTAAAAACCCGAGCATACAGGCTCGGGTTTAAGAAACAACACACATATCGATTACAGCGTTATGCTGCGCGGGTCTTCTGATCTTTTGAAACAAGTGAAGAAGGCTTGGGACGAAACGATCCGAAGTTCGGAATTGCTTCGAGTTCCTTGGCAATTTTATGATAAAAACGATGAAGTGATGGGGAAATCTGCTGGAAGAACTCTTCAGGTGACAAGCGATAAGCGGCTCGCTCACCGTGATACTCGATAACACCGCCGATCTGGTTAAACTCAATACCCAGCATTCGGAGACTTCTGGCAAGTTTGGGTTCCATCATTACGTAAACGTTTTCTACATCCCTGAGTACACAAATGGTAGCAGCAAAAAAGTACAGTGCTAGCGTAAGATAAGGAAAGTTCCTGCTTCGGTTTTTTCTGTTAAAGCTCTTGTCCAACGCCTTACCTGTCACCGGAGAAAGATTTCTATCAGACTGTCGGCGTCGAAAGCGTTTGGGGATCGCTAATCGAGATATTTCACAAACTGCGTGGCGGGCGTAGCGTTTAGGGCTATTTTCATCAATGCGAATCGCGTCCGGACAATTTTGCTCAATTGGCAGCATTTGCCCATTGTGTTGTGGCATTACCACCCGAATCGTCCCCGCGCAATCACCAGAAGCTTTGTGTTTGATATAACAACTGATAGCGTATTCATCAAACTCATCAAATTCCATTTTGGTTTGGCGAACTTCTTCATACCCCATCTCCTCACAATACACCTGATGACGGGTTTTAAAACATGTCCTTTGTTCTTTTTCATCTCTGGCAACTACCAGGGTAAAGTGTTCAAAAAAATGTGCGGCAGCGGCATCAATAGCTTTATTCATCTGTCGGCGAACCAACGGTCTAACCATCTGTTTGACCCCCGGAACTTGATGCACTTTTTTAAAAGCGTTTAACAAGCGACGTTTCACTTTGACTCCCAACGATTTTCAAATAGTTTTGTTTTTTTAGAGTCTAATTTATATGCTTCCACTGCAAACAGTCGCAATCTAACCACCTGAGCGCCAGGTTTAAGCAAGTGAGAACGATTGAAGTTAGACAGAAATGGGATCTGCGAACCAAAAACGAAACTTCACGCAGATTGCGATTCAAGAACTCTTTTATACGCGTTTATTATTACAACATATACCTATCAATTATTAGACCACTTTCACAAGATGTTCGACAAAAGTTTACTTGTACACTTTTTTAAATGTGATCCTTTAAATTATGTTGTCGTTATAAAGGAAAAATATTTAAGTTGATAGAATAATAAAGACGATTAAACTTCTGTTTTAATTGTGCTTTGTGAGTTTAGTAAGACACATTAAGTAATGTTACACAACAGTGTATTGTGTGTTTGGCTAGTAGGCACATCTGGTCTGTCCAGATGTTTTTAAGGTGAGATAATTTTCCTGTTCAAAACACGGGGGGCGATCCCAGACTAAGATCGTAAAATATTCTGACACTCCAGTCTTAAACAAAAGTAAAGCGTACCCAAGTTGCGACACTGTTGTTATTTGAAAAGAATACTCACTTTCCAGTCACTTTCGCTCGATTATTGGTGTCTCTCGAACCTTTTATCAGTGCATTACCCCGCTCGAATTCACCCTTTGACAGGCGATCATACAAAACAACATTCACCGTAGCGGCTAAATTTAAACAACCTTTAGTTGGTATGTATATGACATCATCAGCCCAAGACAGTACATCTGCGGGCACCGAACCGTCTTCGGGGCCGAAAATGTAAAAGGAATTTTCACAATGAGTGTAATCAGGTAATGGAATAGCATTTTCAACAAGTTCAACCACCACCACACGAGCACCTTGTGGTCGCACATGGCGCAAATTTTCTACACTTACCGTTGGAATGATTTTATGCATGGCTTTGGTGTCGGCATGGAAATCTTTTGCATGATTATACCGTTGACCGGTATAGAACACACTTGACGCATTAAAACACCCTACTGCGCGCAATACACTCGCCACGTTACCCGCGTTTTTTGGGTTTACTAACCCAACACTCACCCGTTCTTTCACACAAGGCCCCTTATAAAAAACGGACATTATGGCAAATTAGCGTTGTGTCGCCAATACACTTGGATACAAAGGCTATAAGCAAAAAAAAGCCCGCATCAATGCGGGCTTTTTATTAATCAGGAGAAATTACCAACCTGTTTGTTCGCGCAGTGCTTTGCCGATATCAGCCAGAGAACGCACTGTTTTAACACCTGCGGCTTCCAGCGCAGCAAATTTATCGTCAGCAGTACCTTTACCACCTGCGATAATTGCACCGGCGTGACCCATACGCTTACCAGGAGGTGCTGTAACACCTGCAATGTAAGAAACAACAGGCTTGGTTACGTTTTCTTTGATGAACGCAGCCGCTTCTTCTTCGGCAGTACCACCTATTTCACCAATCATTACGATGGCTTCAGTTTGAGGGTCGTCCTGGAACATTTTCAGGATGTCAATAAAGTTAGAACCTGGGATAGGATCACCACCAATACCAACACAAGTAGACTGGCCGAAACCTTCGTCAGTGGTTTGTTTAACCGCTTCGTATGTAAGCGTACCAGAACGTGACACAATACCAACTTTACCCGGCTTGTGAATGTGGCCAGGCATAATACCAATTTTACACTCTCCAGGCGTAATCACACCCGGGCAGTTAGGGCCAATCATACGGGCGCCTTTGGCGTTCACGTATTCTTTCACGTAAAGCATATCCAATGTAGGAATACCTTCGGTGATACAAACAACGAGTTCAATGCCAGCATCGACTGCTTCAACGATAGAATCTTTACAGAACGGAGCAGGAACATAGATTACAGAGGCAGTAGCGCCTGTTGTTTCTACGGCTTCGCGAACGGTGTTAAAAACGGGTAAACCAAGGTGTTCTGTACCGCCTTTGCCTGGCGTTACACCGCCAACCATTTGAGTACCGTAGGCAATCGCTTGTTCAGAGTGAAAGGTACCCTGACCACCAGTGAAACCCTGGCAGATAACTTTTGTGTCTTTATTGATTAAAACTGACATTATTTGCCCTCCGCAGCAGCAACCACTTTCTGCGCTGCATCAGTCAGAGATTCAGCAGCAATGATATCCAGACCAGAATTAGCGAGTACTTCGCGGCCCAGCCCAGCATTTGTACCTTCAAGGCGAACAACCACTGGCACTTCTACACCCACTTCCTTAACCGCGCCGATAATACCTTCTGCGATCATGTCACAGCGTACGATACCGCCAAAGATATTAACCAATACTGCTTTTACATTACTGTCAGACAGAATGATTTTGAACGCTTCTGCAACGCGCTCTTTAGTCGCACCACCACCAACATCGAGGAAGTTTGCAGGTTTACCGCCATGCAGGTTTACAATGTCCATGGTACCCATAGCCAGACCTGCACCGTTAACCATACAGCCAACGTTACCGTCAAGAGCAACGTAGTTTAGCTCGAAAGAGGCAGCGTGTGCTTCACGGGCATCTTCCTGCGAAGGATCGTGCATCTCTTTAACTTTCTTCTGACGATACAGTGCGTTGCCGTCTACGCCTAATTTGGCGTCAAGGCAGTGCAGGTTGCCATCTGTTTTGATAACCAGCGGGTTAATTTCAATAAGCGCGAGATCCAAGTCTTCAAACATCTTCGCTAAACCGAGGAAAATCTGAGTGAACTGCTTAACTTGAACACCTTCCAGACCCAGTTTAAATGCCATTTCACGAGCTTGATAAGGCTGAGGACCAACAATAGGGTCAATTTCAGCTTTCAGGATTTTTTCAGGCGTTTCCTCAGCGACAGTTTCAATTTCAACACCACCTTCTGTAGATGCCATGAAAACAACGCGACGGGTACCGCGATCAACAACTGCACCTAAGTACAATTCATTCGCGATATCAGTGCAAGATTCAACCAAGATCTTGCTAACAGGCTGACCTTTTTCGTCAGTCTGGAAAGTCACCAAATTTTTGCCCAGCCATTTTTCAGCAAAAGCACGAATGTCTTCTTTGTCTTTTACAAGCTTAACGCCGCCCGCTTTACCGCGACCGCCAGCATGTACCTGACATTTTACTACCCACTCATCACCGCCGATGCGATCGGCTGCTTCTACTGCACCTTCGGGTGTATCTGATGCGTATCCTTCAGAAACTGGCAAGCCGTATTCTTTGAATAGCTGCTTACCTTGGTATTCATGCAAATTCATGGTGTTTCTATCCGATTTTTAGTAAGACAAAAGCCGCACACGCGACTTGATTAATATATCAGCCTTGTTTACTTAAAGACTGACCAGGTGCACAGGTAAACAGTCGCAATGAGTGTTTACCTGCACACAATTACAAAAAAGCTTAAACGTCCAATAACAGACGTGTTGGGTCTTCCAACATTTCCTTCACGGTCACCAAGAAGCCAACTGATTCTTTGCCATCAACAATCCGATGGTCATAGGAGAGGGCTAGGTACATCATAGGAAGAATTTCTACTTTTCCATTTACCGCCATAGGCCGATCCTGGATTTTGTGCATGCCGAGAATAGCACTTTGTGGTGGGTTGATGATAGGCGTAGACATCAATGAACCAAACACACCACCGTTGGTGATAGTGAAGTTCCCACCCTGAAGTTCCGCCATGGACAATTTGCCATCACGCCCCTTGAGTGCGAGTTCTTTAATGCCTTTTTCGATACCTGCCATGCCCAGGTTATCCGTATCTTTAAGAACTGGAGTAACCAAACCACGAGGGGTAGATACTGCAATAGAGATGTCGAAATAGTTGTGATAACAAATGTCATCACCATCAATAGAAGCGTTCACTTCTGGGAAGCGTTTCAATGCTTCAGTAACGGCCTTCACGTAAAAAGACATGAAGCCAAGACGAATACCGTGACGTTTTTCAAAACTGTCCTGATATTGCTTGCGCAGATCCATGATTGGCTTCATGTTAACTTCGTTAAACGTGGTCAACATGGCGGTTGAATTTTTAGCTTCAAGCAGGCGGTTTGCGATGGTTTTGCGCAGGCGTGTCATAGGAACGCGTTTTTCAGTACGCTCACCTGCAGGCAGGTTAGCGTCTGCCTGGGGCTTCGCAGCTGAAGCCGGCTTGGCGTCACTACCACTCTTGAGATATTGCTCAACGTCTTCTTTGGTTATGCGACCGTTTTTACCTGAACCTTTCACTTTAGATGCATCTACACCTTTTTCTGCCAGCAGGCGACGTACAGAAGGGCTAAGTGCATCGCTGTCATCGCTGTCTTCAGACACCGTGGCTGGCGCGGCAGATGCAGAGCTTGACGCGCCTTCGACGAATTTTGCAATGACTTCTTCTGCGGTGACAGTGGCACCTTCTTCAGCCAGGATTTCGGACAGAGAGCCATCTGCAGGAGCCACAACTTCAAGCACAACTTTATCTGTTTCGATATCGACAAGGTTTTGATCGCGACTTACCGCCTCACCCACAGCAACATGCCATGTAGCAATTGTTGCATCAGCAACAGATTCTGGTAATACCGGCACTTTTACTTCGCTGATTTTGCCAGACGCGGCGGCAGGAGCATCTGCTTTTGATTCAGCGGGTTTGTCCGCAGGTTTTCCCGCTGCTGGCGCGACATCGCCATCGTTCAATTTTGCAATAACCTGTTCACCCAGTACGGTGGCGCCTTCTTCATTTAGAATCTCACCGATTACACCATCTGCAGGTGCGACAACTTCAAGTACAACCTTGTCAGTTTCAATATCTACAAGGTTTTGATCGCGTTTTACAGTGTCACCGGCCTTAACATGCCAAGTTGCAATAGTGGCATCGGCAACTGATTCGGGCAGAACCGGAACTTTTATCTCAATGGTCATCTCTGTTCCTTTATTTAATCGTGAGTGCGTCTTCAACCAGTGCTTTCTGTTGCTGGTTGTGTACGGATAAATAGCCTACAGCAGGAGAAGCCGACGCTTCACGCCCCGCATATGATAATTTTGCGCCATCGGGAATGGCTTGCCAAAAGTGATGCTGACTGTTGTACCAAGCGCCTTGGTTTTGTGGCTCTTCCTGGCACCATACCCAATCCTTCACGTGGCTGTATTGCGCTACAATTTTGGCACATTCTTCCTGTGGGAAGGGATACAGTTGTTCGAGGCGGATAATAGCAACGTCATCCTGTTCATTCTTACGGCGTTGGTCGAGCAAGTCGTAGTATACCTTGCCGGAACACATCACTACACGCTTCACTTTAGCTGCATCTAAATCGTCGATTTCACCAATCACATTCTTAAACACACCTTCAGACAGATCTTCCAGCGAAGAAACCGCTAGCGGGTGACGCAGAAGTGATTTCGGTGACATCACGATCAAGGGTTTGCGCATGGGGCGAATCACCTGACGGCGAATCATGTTGAATACCTGTGCAGGTGTTGACGGTACGCACACTTGCCAGTTGTGGTCAGCACACATTTGCAAGAAGCGTTCAAGACGAGCTGAACTGTGCTCAGGGCCTTGACCTTCATATCCGTGCGGCAACAACACAGTAAGGCCACACAGGCGACCCCATTTTGCTTCACCAGAACTGAGGAACTGGTCGAATACTACCTGTGCTCCGTTGGCAAAATCACCAAACTGCGCTTCCCAAATTGTCAGACAACTTGGCTCCGCGGTAGCGAAGCCATATTCAAATGCCATCACAGCTTCTTCTGACAAAACGGAATCGTATATTTCTATTTCACCTTGTCCGTCACGAATATTTTGCAACGGCATAAAGGTATTGGCGTCAGTTTGGTTGTGCAATACCGCGTGACGGTGGAAAAAAGTACCACGACCAGAGTCCTGCCCAGTCATTCGAATATTGTGACCGCCGTCGACAATAGACGCATAGGCAAGGTTTTCAGCCATACCCCAATCCAGCGGTTTTTCACCGGCGGCCATGGCTTTGCGATCCTGATAGACCTTATTCACACGGGAGTGCAATTTGAACTCTTCCGGGTAGCTGCTTATTGCTTCACCCAGCGCCTTGAGCTTTTCAACCGAGATACTACCGTCGTAAGGCACATCCCAATCGTGGCCAATGTATGGAGTCCAGTCAACGGAGTGCTCAGTCATTGGACGCCATTCTTCCACCACACAAGCGCCGTGATCAAGAGCCGACCGATACTCTTCAAGCATCTTGTCAGCGTCGCGTTGTTCAATTGACCCTTCGGCAACTAATTGGTCTGCATAAATCTGACGCGGAACTGGGTGCTTTTTAATTTTTTGATACATCAAAGGCTGAGTTGCATTTGGTTCGTCAGATTCATTGTGACCATGACGGCGATAACACACCAGGTCAATCACAACATCTTTTTTAAACTTATTGCGATACTCAAGGGCAAGGTTGGTAACAAACAAGACGGCTTCCGGGTCATCGGAATTAACGTGGAAGATAGGTGCCTGAACCATCTTCGCAATATCAGTACAGTATTGCGTAGAACGGGTATCTTCAGTTTTGGAGGTCGTAAAACCAACCTGGTTGTTAATCACAATACGCACCGTACCACCCACAGCGAAACCACGGGTTTGGGACATGTTAAACGTTTCTTGAACTACACCCTGACCCGCAATGGCAGAATCGCCGTGAATAGTAATGGGTAACACTTTTCCAAAATCATCGTTACGGCGGTCAATACGCGCGCGTACGGAGCCCATGACTACTGGATTAACAATCTCAAGGTGGGAAGGGTTAAACGCAAGCGCCAAGTGAACATTGCCACCCGGAGTAGCAAAATCGGAAGAAAAGCCCGCGTGATATTTTACGTCACCGGATCCCAGTGAATTGTCGTGCTTACCGGAAAACTCATCAAACAGCACTGACGGATTTTTTCCCAAAACATTAACAAGCACATTAAGACGACCACGGTGTGCCATACCAATAACAACTTCTTTGGTGCCTGCAGTACCCGCTTCGGTGATTAAACCTTTTAGCATTGGAATTAGTGCGTCACCACCTTCAAGAGAAAATCGCTTTGCACCCGGGAACTTGGCGCCCAGGTATTTCTCCATGCCATCAGCAGCAGTAAGGCCTTTGAGAATGGCAATTTTCTGCTCTTTCGAGATCTGAGGCCGTGCTTCTACGGATTCAATGCGCTGTTGCAGCCAGCGCTTTTGCTCCGTGTCAGTGATATGCATATATTCTGCACCCACTGAACCACAATATGTGCGATTTAGTGACTTGTAGAGCTCTCCCAGTGACATAGTATCTTTACCGATGGCATATGAGCCCACGTTAAAGTTCACATCGAGGTCAGCATCAGTCAAGCTGTGGTGTGAAAGATCCAAATCCCGTGCCTTTGGCTGCTTCCACAAGCCAAGAGGATCAAGATTGGCATTCTGGTGGCCACGGAAACGGTAAGCATTAATGAGTTGCAATACCTTTACCTGGCGCTCATCAGACGGCGAACCGCCCTCTTTTGATACACCTGACGCCATCCTTGCAGTTGGACCAAGAGCCGCTAACTGCCTGAATTGGTTCTTAATTGACGTATGGTTTGTTTCCAATTCAACGCCATCGACCTTCGGTAGGGTGTCGAAGACCTGTCGCCAAGAATCAGAAACGCTTTGTGGATCGTCGATGTACATTTCGTACAGCTCTTCCACATAGGCAGCGTTGGCGCCCGCCATATGCGAGGAATCCCACCACGCTTTCATCACGCTTTCTTGCATTATTGTGCCTTGCTACGTTTAGGAAAAACTTTTAAATACGGAGTTATATTATGGCGGTTATTTTCATAAGAACCAACCGTTTATGCCGTATATATAAAAAAATAGCCACCCCTAACGGATGGCCATTCAGTGAAATACAATCTATGCCTCTTAAAAAGAGTCAGAAATTTGTACTAAACAGCCCGTTGTAAAAGCATAGACTTAATCTGTCCAATCGCTTTTGTTGGGTTTAGTCCCTTAGGACAAACACTGACACAGTTCATGATACCGTGGCAGCGGAAGACGCTGAATGCATCATCAAGGTCGTTAAGTCGCTCTTCGGTTGCTGTATCACGGCTATCGATAAGAAAGCGATAGGCGTGTAACAGACCCGCAGGTCCAATGAACTTATCAGGATTCCACCAGAACGATGGACAAGACGTTGAACAACACGCGCACAATATACATTCGTAAAGACCATCCAACTTGGCGCGATCTTCTGGTGACTGCAAGTGTTCACGAGCTGGCGGTTGCTTACTGTCATTGATGAGAAACGGCTTGATTTTTTCATACTGGTTGTAGAACTGCGTCATGTCTACGACTAGATCGCGCACTACCGGTAAACCGGGCAGCGGTCTAATAACAATTTTACCTTTGCCCAGTGCAGACAGCGGCGTAATACACGCCAAACCGTTTTTGCCGTTCATGTTCATACCGTCAGAGCCACATACCCCTTCCCGGCAAGAACGACGGAAAGACAAGGTCGGGTCCTGCTCTTTCAACTGGAGCAATGCATCCAGCACCATCATATCCCGCCCTTCTTCTACTTCCAGCGTATAGTCTTGCATTTTAGGCGCGTCATCAACCTCGGGGTTGTAACGATATACTGAAAAATTTAATTGCATGATACTTGCCTCTCTTAATACGAACGCACTTTAGGCGGGAATGCTTCCCGTAACTTCGGCGCCATATTGACGTCGCGTTTCAACATACTTTCTGTGGCCGGATTGTAGATACTGTGACATAACCAGTTCTCATCATCGCGATCAGGGAAGTCGAAACGACTGTGCGCACCACGGCTTTCAGTACGGAAATTCGCAGCCACTGCTGTACTGAAAGCGGTCTCCATAAGGTTGTCCAGCTCCAAGCACTCAATGCGTTGGGTGTTGAAGTCAGCACTCTTGTCATCGAGGCGAGCATGTTTGAGACGCTCTCTGATTTCTTTAAGTTGCTCAAGGCCTTCAGCCATAGCATCGCCTTCACGGAATACCGAGAAGTTAAGCTGCATGCATTCTTGCAAATCTTTCTTAATTTGAACCGGGTCTTCACCCTTGCCTTTCTCTGAACTCTCCCAGCGATTAAAGCGCGACATTGCTGCATCGAGGTCTGATTCAGACGCGTCTCTTGTCGGCGCAACCTCAGACAGTTTTTCGCCGAGATGAAGCCCTGTAGCACGACCAAATACCACCAGGTCAAGCAATGAGTTACCGCCAAGACGATTCGCGCCGTGCACAGATACGCAGGCGATTTCACCGCAGGCGAATAATCCGTTAACCACTTTGTCATTACCGTTTTCATCAACGGTTAGACACTGACCATCCACATTCGTAGGAATACCGCCCATCATGTAATGGCAAGTCGGAATAACCGGAATCGGTTCTTTGACCGGATCAACGTGAGCAAATGTACGGGAAAGCTCCAGAATACCAGGTAAACGAGATTCTAGTACTTCTTTACCTAAGTGATCGAGCTTCAACTTAATGTGTGTACCCCAGGGGCCTTCACATCCTCTGCCTTCGCGAATCTCCGTCATCATCGAACGGGCGACGACATCACGACCGGCTAAATCTTTAGCATTGGGGGCGTACCGTTCCATAAAACGTTCACCGTCTTTGTTCAGGAGGTAACCCCCTTCACCACGACAGCCTTCTGTGACCAACGTACCCGCTCCTGCGATACCCGTTGGGTGGAACTGCCACATTTCCATATCTTGAACCGCCACACCTGCTCGCAGTGCCATGCCAACACCGTCACCAGTGTTGATGTGTGCATTGGTGGTAGAAGCAAAAATACGTCCTGCTCCACCCGTCGCCAAAACCACAGCACGGGATTTGAAATAAACTACTTCACCAGTTTCGATATCAATGGCTGTACAACCCACAACATCGCCATCCTGGTTTTTCACTAAATCCAGTGCGTACCACTCTGAGAACACTTTGGTTTTATTTTTTACATTTTGCTGATAGAGCAGGTGCAACAACGCGTGACCCGTTCGGTCTGCAGCTGCAGCTGTGCGTGCCCCCTGCTCTCCACCGAAGTTTCTGGACTGTCCACCAAATGGACGTTGGTAAATTTTACCGTTCTCAAACCGAGAAAAAGGCAACCCCATGTTTTCCATTTCAATGATGGCTTCAGGGCCGGTTTTACACATATATTCGATAGCATCCTGATCGCCAATGTAATCAGAACCCTTCACAGTGTCATACATATGCCATTCCCAGTTATCTTCATGGGAATTGCCCAGTGCCACAGTAATACCGCCCTGTGCTGACACAGTATGAGAGCGTGTAGGAAATACTTTGGATAACAGCGCGCAGGACTTGCCCGACTGAGATATTTGTAGTGCAGCACGCATACCTGCACCGCCGGCGCCAATAACTACAGCGTCAAATTCATGTACTGGTAGACTCATATCAAATACTCCACAAAACAAACAGACCAACGGCAACGTAAACGAACGCAGTTATGTTCAGCACAAACTGAATAACTGAACGCAGACCCGCTGATTTAACGTAGTCTGTCAGTACTTGCCATAATCCCACACGCACATGAAACATGATGGATACCAAAGTAGCAAAGGTGAAAACTTTCATGCCAAGACCAGCAAACAACCCGCGCCATACGACAAATGTAAGCTCATCAGTTGTTATAAAAAACCATGCCATGAAAAAAGAAAATGCTGTGATTACAGCTGCTGTGGTGCGCAGCGTGACAAAGTCTTGTACGCCATTGCGTTTTATACTCGCTTGATTTGTTACCATAACGCGACTCCAATAACGATAGTCAGCACAACCCACAATGCGATGATAGCTTTTGCACTGTTATTGCCAGACTCAAGTTCTTCCCAATGACCCATGTCCATAATTACATGGCGAATGCCGCCTAGAATGTGATAAGTCAGTGCTGAAGCGGTGCCAAGGGCAACCAACTTTCCAATTACTCCATCCATGATTACCTGCACATCTGCGAAACCCTGAGCTGAAGAGACAGAAACTGCCCACGCCCATATCACGAAAAGAAGTGCAAAAAACATGGCGACGCCGGTTACGCGATGGAGAATTGAAGAAACAGCAGAAGGGGGAAATTTAATAGTTTGGAGGTCTAAATTTACTGGTCTTTGCTTTTTCACAATTAATGCCTGTTTGATCCGTAGGGATTAGAATTACTTGTTGTTTTTATGTCCTGACATAGTAATTCAGTTGTTTTACCTGTTAATAGCCTCATCCACTGAGTTGTTAACAATTTGTGAAGTAATTTAACGCCTAATTTACAAGAGTATCATCGAGTTTTATTAAGCGCACTGAGTATATCCAGCGCATTGTACAATTACAATTTTTTGTACTGTATTAAGACTTTAGTCGTATACCTTTTCAACATTGTTTCACATAGTAATACCCAGAATACAAAATGCGCCCGCGGCTTTGCTACACTGAACTGCGCAGAACACTACACACCACTGATATTACACCAACACCGCTTTTTTCGAAAGGCAGATGAAACGATTGTAATACGTGGTTTATATCCTGATTTAAGTACGATTTTCTAGTCTATAAATTTTATTAAAGTTAACTAACAATAGTTGTAATAGACTATTTGCGTTTTAAATATCACACTGGAGTAGTTGTAATAGGTATTGAATTATCTTTTTAATATGTTGGAATAAGAATTATACAATTTTGCAATTAAATTGACTTTTCACTGCATTTTAAAGTAAAACTACGCCACTTTTTTCTAACATCGAAGACGTTTCTACGTTGGGCATGTTGCCAAAGAAACATTCTGAGGAGAGCATTTATGGCAGATCAGAAGGCCATTCTGAAAGCCGGAGACAAAGAAATCGAACTACCGATTTTATCCGGAACCGAGGGTCAAGATGTAATTGATGTACGTTCATTAGGAGCTCACGGCTATTTTACTTTCGACCCAGGTTTTATGGCTACGGGTTCTTGTGAGTCAGCCATTACCTATATCGACGGCACAAAAGGTGTTTTGTTACATCGCGGTTACCCAATAGAAGAGCTTGCACGCGACGCCTCCTACCTAGAAGTTTGTTACATGCTTCTCAACGGTGAAGCACCTAACAAAGACGAATATAAAGAGTTTAGCGCGACTATTACTCGTCACACAATGGTTCACGAACAGATCAACATGTTCTTCCACGGTTTCCGCAACGATGCTCACCCAATGGCAATGTTGTGTGGTACTGTTGGTGCAATGTCATCCTTCTACCACAGCGATTTGGATGTTACTGATCCTGAAGCGCGTAAGCGCAGTGCACATCGCTTAATTGCGAAGATGCCTACACTGGTTGCTATGTGCTATAAATACAACGTTGGTCAACCGTTTGTATATCCCCGTAACGATTTGAGTTACGCGGGTAACTTCTTAAATATGATGTTCTCTGTTCCTGCAGAAAATTACAAAATCAGTCCGGCGGTTGAGCGGGCGATGGATCGTATCTTCACGTTGCACGCAGATCACGAACAAAACGCCTCTACGTCTACCGTAAGATTGGCTGGTTCTTCAGGGGCGAACCCCTATGCTTGCATAGCTGCAGGTGTCGCATCGCTATGGGGGCCTGCTCACGGCGGCGCTAATGAAGCGTGTCTTAACATGCTTGAAGAAATCGGCAGTGTCGATCGCATTCCCGAATTCATTGAGCGTGCTAAAGACAAAAGCGATCCATTCCGACTGATGGGTTTCGGTCACCGTGTTTACAAAAACTATGACCCACGAGCAACCGTTATGCGAGAAAGTTGCCACGAAGTACTTGCAGAGCTAAACGTTCAGGATCCATTACTTGATGTCGCAATGGAACTCGAAAAAATTGCTCTGAATGACCCCTACTTTGCAGAGAAGAAACTATTTCCAAACGTTGACTTCTACTCTGGCATCATTCTTAAGGCAATTGGTATTCCCACAAATATGTTTACCTGTATCTTTGCCTTATCCCGCACTGTGGGCTGGATTTCTCACTGGCATGAAATGATGAGTGATCCAAAACAGAAGATCGGCCGTCCACGTCAAATGTATACAGGGTATAATAAGAGAAAATTTTCACCACTCGAAAAATAACCTGAAACATCATAAAATAGCGCCTCAGGGCGCTATTTTTTTGGAGATCATCATGCCCTACTCTGTCGTTCTACTCGGTGTTTTCGGATTATTTCCGTTTTTCGCACTGCCTTTGCTGGCATCACTAGGTTTGCTTTCTATCGGAGAAAGTGCCCGCTATTTCATTCAATACTCTGCGGTCTTACTGTCATTTTTTGGTGGGATCTACTGGTGGGACGCTTTACAAAAAAACGCATTCGACAAACAGATTTACATTGCTATGTTACCCACAATAGTGGGCTGGCTTTGTCTGGTATTCTCTGGCGATTACAGAGTACTGGGCGTGCTATCTCTAAGCTACCTTGCCGTGTTGGTATACGACAAAAAAAGCCTGGTGCTATCCAAAGAAGCGATTGTCTCATACATCACGCTCAGGATGGGACTTACTACTATTGTCGTGTTGTGTCACGCTTGGCTAATATTTCTGTTGGATTAACCGCACTTTATTATGCAATAGAAAACCCCGTTTTATTGACGGGGTTTTGTTTAGCTCACATAACTTATTCACCGCTATTCGGCACGTATAATACTGAGTAACTCTTCAGTTTTAGCTTCCATCAACGCGATATCGCCTCTCGACTCCACATTGAGGCGAATAACTGGTTCTGTATTCGATTTTCTAAGATTAAATCGCCAGTTATCAAATTCATAGCCAATACCGTCGGTATCGTCTATTACCTTTGCCTGAGACTCATAGTTCGCCTGAATTCTCGCCAGAGCCGCGTCAGCATCTTTCAACAGGCTGTTTATTTCCCCTGAAGAAGGAAACGCCTGAATGCGGGCATGTACCATTTCTGCCAGAGACTTCCCTTGAACACAAAGCAGTTCTGCGACCAATAACCAAGGGATCATCCCAGAATCACAATAAGCAAAATCACGGAAATAATGATGAGCACTCATTTCACCACCGTAAACAGCGTCTTCTTTTCGCATACGCTCTTTAATAAATGCATGACCCGTTTTGCTCTTTACTGGAATGCCATCCGCCCGAGCAACAATATCTTCTGTATTCCAGTACACACGTGGATCGTAGATAATCTTAGCTTTTGCTTCTTTCTCAATAAAAGCCTGCGCCAGCAGACCAACAATGTAGTACCCTTCAATGAACTCACCATTAGCGTCAAACAAGAAGCAACGGTCGAAATCCCCATCCCACGCAATACCGAAATCAGCGCCATTTTCTACCACTGCATTAGCTGTATCGGCGCGATTTTCGGGCAACAACGGGTTCGGTATGCCATTGGGAAAAGTGCCATCCGGATGATGGTTTATCTTAACGAATTCCACCGGCACACCGCGCTCGACAAACAGTTTCTCGATAGCATCAAGGACTTTCCCGGCTGCGCCATTTCCGGCATTTACCACCAGCTTCATGGGCTTTAGCTTTGCCAGATCAATGTATGAAACAATGTGTTCGACATAGTCGGCAAGACAATCTTTTTTAACATACCGTTCAGACGCTTTCAAAACCAATTCAGACACATGTGCGTGTCCGTTGAAAAACGCCTCATCTTCAATACTTGCACCTTCACAATAAAACGCCAGACGAGCCGAAACTTCATTTTCAGGCAAAGCTTCTGCAGCGACTTTTATTGCATTTAATCCTGTATCACCACTTATGGGTACTGAGCCCGCTTTTACCAGCTTCATGCCATTGTAGTTGATCGGGTTGTGACTGGCTGTTACCTCTATCCCACCATCTACGCCCAAGTGCTTGGTAGCAAAATAAATTTCTTCGGTGCCGGTCATACCCAAATCTATGACCTTAGCTCCACCGTCAATTAACCCCGCACTCAACGCCAGTTTTAAAGGGGCAGATGTTAAACGAACATCACCACCCACTACCACTGTTTTTGCCGCAAGTTCTTGGGCAAACGCTCGCCCAATACGATAGGCCACAGATTCAGATAACTGGCTGTTCAATTCACCGCGAATGTCATACGCTTTAAAACAAGTAATCGGTTGTGTCATATTATTTATCTGCGCTCTTAGTTCTTCCGTAGCGATCTGAAAAACGGACAATGTCGTCTTCACCTAAATACGTACCTGATTGCACTTCAATGAGTTCAAGGGGAATTTTTCCCGGATTCTCCAGTGAGTGAACTTGGCCGATTGGTATGTAAGTTGATTCGTTTTCAGTAACCAGTAACGTGTCTGTTCCAATGGTCACTTTAGCCGTACCTGCAACCACAACCCAGTGCTCTGCGCGATGGTGGTGCATTTGAACCGACAACTGCTCACCAGGTTTTACTTTTATGCGCTTAACCTGAAAACGATGACCCGAATCAATCGCATCGTAGCTGCCCCAAGGGCGGAAAACTTCTCGATGGTATTCAAACTCTGGACGTTTTTCAGCTTTAAGCCGGTTTACGACATTTTTGATATCTTGCACTTTGTCTTTGTGAGCAACCATAATTGCATCTTTGGTTTCCACCACAACAACATTGTCTAAACCGATCACCGATATCAATCGCTCTTCGGCATTGACATAACTGTTGTTAACACCTTCCAGAATAGCATCGCCAATGATCACATTGCCACGTGTATCTTTCTCTGCTGTTTCCCAAAGAGATGACCAGCTTCCAACATCTGACCAACCGGCGTCAAGAGGCACCATTGCGGCATTCTGAGTCTTTTCCATTACCGCGTAGTCAATGGAATCATTCGGGCAAGTCGCAAATATGTCAGCATCAACACGAATAAAATCCAAATCATTAGATTCCGTTTCAATTGCACTACGGCACACTGACAAAATCTCTGGATTGAATTTTTCCAACTCTTCAAGATAACGACTCGCTCTAAACATGAACATACCGCTATTCCAGAAATATTTTCCTGAAGCAACATACCCTTCCGCGGTGGTGTAATCGGGCTTTTCTACAAACTCCGCGACGTCAAAACCGTCTCCTTTGGTTTCTCCCGCCTTAATATATCCGTACCCGGTGTGCGGTTGGTCAGGAACAATCCCGAAGGTCACCAATGCACCGGATCTAGCCAGTACCTCAGCCTTCTCAATTGCTTGATGGAACGAGACTGTATCCTTGATGAGGTGGTCTGCAGCCAGAACCAGTAAGACGGGATCTTCGCCATTTTTTGTCGCATGCAATGCAGCCAAAGCAATCGCCGGAGCTGTGTTCCGCCCTACAGGCTCAAGTAAAATACCGTCGTGATTAATATGTTGTACACGCAATTGCTCTGCCACCAAGAAACGGTGTGCATCGTTACAGATGAATATGGGCCCTTCTGAATCAGTCCCTTTTAGCCGGGCCACAGTTTCCTGCAACATGGTTTGCTCAGAAGTGAGAGCGAGAAACTGTTTTGGAAGTGCAGCTCTGGACTTTGGCCACAGCCGACTTCCAGAACCACCTGCTAAAATAACTGGTTTCATTTACATTCCTGTTTGTGTGGTGACGTTTATTTATCCCTACTTCTTTCAATAGTATAAAAGCCGGGTTACAGGTTCAATCGCAAAAGTGATAAATAAAGCAATTGAGCACTGTTTTCATCAAAATAAAACAAAGAAGTAAAGCGCGTGTGAAAATGAAACCCAAGCAACACCTGTTTTCTTTTGTGAGGACTGTCTTAATCCTGCGCTGAATCCACGGGAACAAGTTGCGTTGGGTTTATCATGGCAATATTAGTCTGCCAGTCACCATACCAATACCCATATTCGTGTGTCCTCCTTCATGGTCAAAACAGCTTTCCGCAGTGACAAAGAAATGTACATTAACGTGTATCAGTTTGATGATTAAAAGAAAGATATGTGAATAAAATCGTCTGCCCTGCACTACAAGTCTGTATCGAATGGGGTAGAATAAACGATTTCTAGCCATAGCCCCAGAGTATATGAGGTAAACGACAGAGCATGACGAATAAAAAGCAACGTTTTGGGGGAATTGAACGCCTTTACGGCGAAGCCGGTTTAGCGGTTCTTGCCAACAGTCACGTTTGCGTAATCGGTGTCGGCGGCGTGGGCTCCTGGAGCGCAGAAGCACTTGCTCGCTCGGGAGTAGGTAACATTACGCTTATTGATTTGGATGATGTGTGTACCACCAATATCAACCGACAAATTCACGCCTTAGACAACACTGTAGGCAAACCAAAAGTAGCAGTACTGGCAGAACGCATCAACTTGATCAATCCCGAGTGTAAAGTCAATGCTATTGAAGATTTTATTACTTCAGACAATGTGCGGGATCTACTTACCACTGACATGCACAGCGTCATTGAAGCAACTGACAGTGTAAAGGCAAAAGCAGCGATTATTGCCCATTGTAAACGCAATAAAATACACGTAATTACGTTGGGTGGTGCAGGCGGACAAATTGATCCAACATGTATCAAAAAAGGCGATCTAGCCAAAACGATTCAAGATCCTCTGGCGGCAAAAGTACGCAGTGATTTACGACGATTTTACGGATTTAGTAAGAATCCCAAACGCCGCTTTGGTGTGGAATGTGTGTATTCAACAGAACAACTTCGCTACCCTCAGCCCAATGGCAGCGTAAGCTTTAATAAATCGGCCCTTGAAGGCGGTACACGGCTTGACTGTGCAGGCGGCTTTGGGGCAGTCGTTACCGTAACCGCAACCTTTGGCATGTATGCCGCTGCGGGTGTTATCAATCGTATCACGTCGAGACCCACTTAAATAGCGGACCCACATAGACACGGCGATGAATAACGCGCACAATACCCCGAAAAGGAGAAATGCATGCAACAATCTGAATTGGCTACACTGATGACAGAATGTGCGGCCGACGCTATCAAGACTGCACAGGAAGAGTTCAATATTGAGTTAAATGGAGAAGCCAACAGCGTTCCATTAATCGACGATATACTTCTGTCGTTTTTGGATAAGTACCACGACAGTGCGTTGGAAGATTCTGCCGTATTTACGATCTGTAATGTTTACGGTGCATACATTGGCGAGTGTTATCGCAATATTGCTGGAGGCCAGTGGCGATATGATGAATCTAACCCAGATGCACCTTTCGTGGTCCTGGATGTGGGCGAGCGTTCATATGCGTTTGCGGGGATCTGCTATGAAAGGCTGGTTAATGACAGCAATATCAGCGTTGCCGAATATTTTAATCAGGCTTTGAAGCAACGTCAGCAGTAGCAACTCCATCACTGGCGTCGGTAGGTCGCCGCCAGTCATTGAGCATGAGACGCAAATGGCGACTGTTGAAAATGCATACGATGGTCAAGAGATTGAGCAACAGAAAGCACCCCGGTGTGAAATGAAACGCCCAATCGTCGTGTTCTAGCGCCACAATCTGAATTATTGCGCTAAGCGCTATGCCTGTCAGAATACACCCACAACACAAAAATCGCCAGCTATACCAATGACGCTTCCAAAACCGCTCTCTGTTTGAGAGCATTAACACTGCTAACAGCAAGGGAATGGTCGCGACCAGACGCAACCCAAATTGACTTTTATCCGGATACAATATACCCAGCAATTGAGAGGTTTGCCCCATGCTCGCCAAAGAAAAAATCAGGATAATCCAATCACTACACAACAACACCAATAATACCAATAGCCACCTTGGCGGTTTTATTCGGCCTGCCTCATCATAGCAATGAAGGGGGAGTAGCAATTTGACCATTACAACGTCAAAGCAAAATGATGGCTCGATATAAAGAACCCATTTCTTAAGTAGAAGCGGTGCGCGTCAAACCGCTGCACACCAGAATCCAGATGTACCGACTGACACCCCCTTTCTTTTGCCAAATCTATCACCGTATCCAGCAGCAACTTTCCCGCTCCCTGCCCCTGATAATGCGAAACAGTCACTAAATCATCAATGTAAATATGTTTCCCCCAAGCCAGCTTTTCCCCGGTAGTAAATCCGCAAACAGCCACCGCCTGACCATCATCCAGCGCAGCAATCATTTCGTACCCGGAAGCCATCTGACGACGAATTTGTGCAGCCAGCGAAACTCCGGACATCTCTGTTCGTAATTCTGCGATGACTGGTAAAATAGATTCCACTGGCAACCCCGTGTCGCCTACTATATACAAATTCATATTCTGTCCCTTATTATTTCCAAGTATGCGTTCTTGACGGCGCCTACTATTGCATTCACGCAGTAATAATTTCAACCCATATTGTGGCAGACGACCAATGCACCTGGTTAAAGCAAGCAAAAAACCGGAACTTACTGCTGCGCTGTGCGTGGAGTTACTGTATAATCCGCGTCCATTTTTTTAAACAGATAATCGGCCTATTGCTATGACGGTAAAGACCTTTACTCCGAAACAGACGACAACACTGGAAACGCCGGTCAAAACTCTCAACGATAATCGTAACCATGCGCCTTCTACTGGAAACCGTATTGGCTTCGTCAGTTTAGGCTGCCCAAAAAACCTGGTTGACTCGGAACGTATTTTAACTCAATTGCGCACAGAAGGTTATGATGTTGTTCCTACTTATGACGATGCGGACTTGGTTATTGTAAATACCTGTGGATTTATTGACTCCGCCGTTGAGGAATCCCTCGACACCATTGGCGAAGCCCTAGCAGAAAACGGCAAAGTAATCGTGACGGGTTGCCTGGGTATTAAAGAAGACGATATACGTGAAGTACATCCCAACGTACTGGCAATCACCGGGCCTCATGCTTACGAAACCGTAGTGGAACAAGTTCACAACCACCTTCCAAAACCGGTATACAACCCTTTTGAGCATTTAGTGCCGGATCACGGGGTAAAATTAACTCCCCGCCACTACGCATATTTAAAAATATCCGAAGGCTGTAATCACCGTTGTACTTTCTGCATCATTCCCTCTATGCGTGGCGATTTGGTCAGTCGCCCGGTGGGCGAAATTCTGGATGAAGCAAAGCGACTGCAGGCGGCGGGCGTCAAGGAACTGTTAGTCATCTCTCAGGATACCAGTGCGTACGGTGTGGACATAAAACACCGGACAGGGTTCTGGAACGGGATGCCGGTAAAGGCACACATGCAGCAATTATGTGAGAAGCTGGGTGAAATGGATATGTGGGTGCGGTTACACTACGTCTATCCCTACCCCCATGTTGACAATCTCATACCGCTGATGAATGAAGGCAGACTATTGCCGTACCTCGATATTCCGTTCCAACATGCCAGCAAACGCATATTAAAACTGATGAAACGCCCAGGTAGTGCAGAACGAGTAATTGAGCGCGTGAAAGCATGGCGTAAAGCTTGCCCCGAACTCATTATTCGCTCTACTTTTATTGTTGGCTTTCCCGGAGAAACAGAAGACGAGTTTGAAGAGCTGCTGACGTTTATTCGCGAAGCACAACTTGATCGCGTTGGCTGTTTTGCTTACAGCCCTGTTGAAGGCGCAAAAGCAAACGACTTACCCGACCCCGTTCCTGAAGCGGTAAAACAAAACCGACTTACCCGATTTATGGCGGTACAAAGCGAAATTAGTGCTCAACGACTCAAAAATAGAATTGGCAAAGAGTATCTGGTTGTAATCGACAGTATCGACAGCGAAGGCGCGGTAGGCCGCACCTACGCAGATGCACCGGAAGTTGATGGCGTCGTTCACCTCAATGGTGTCTATGATGTTAAACCCGGCGATCGGGTTTGGGCTGAAATTATTCATGCAGACGAACATGATGTATGGGGTGTCGTTCACGCTGACGATGAACCAGAGGAAAACGAAACGACCTGACCGGGATAAAAAAGGCTACTGGTGCAACGACGCTTTAGCCTTTTTTTACTGTCGTGCGGGCTGTTCGGCCTGACGAAATAAGCTCACCGTATTACGGGTTTCCTTAGCCCCTGCTTTCGATGCCCCACCGATAAGCCAAATGGCATCATCCATAGTGACAACACCCAGCCCGTGACGTGGTACTGGCATCACAGATACATCCTGCCATCGCTCGCGGTTTATCTCATAGCGCCACACCTTGTAATACACGCCACCTCGAGCACTGTCAAAAAACTCGCCGCCAAACACGTAAATGTTATTGTGGTATACCACACACCCTATTCCCGCTTGTGCTTCGGGCATAGGTTTCGCCACTTGCCAGGTGTCGGTTTCCGGGTCAAACACCTCGTGCGCACCGGTATTGCCATTCTCCACATCCCGTCCGCCAATAACGTGCCATTTCCCCTTAACAACCACACTACAAGCACTGTTGCGGGGAGTTGGTAACGCTGCTGCACTTTTCCACACGCCGCCTTCTGCATCATAAACACCGTGCCAACCCGAGTCTAGATGATGCTGCCAGGCATAATTATCGGCATCAGTCGTTCTGCCGCCTGCCAGATGTACATTGCCGTTAATAACAGCAGAAATACTCTCTGACAATTTGACAGGCATGGAGCCTACTTTAGTCCAACGGTCGGCATTCTGATCGTAGGCGTACACGGTCGACGAATTATTCCACTGCCCGTCAATTGACCCCGTAAACCCACCAAATGCCCAAAGCGTTCCCTCTGCTGACACAAGCATAGCGTGATGCACTGGTACAGGAAAGTCAGAAAGCCGCTCCCATTCATCGCTTTGTGAAGTGAGCCGATATACCCGATCAGACACGGTAAACCCCTGGGCTGTTTCCCGTAAACCTCCAACCACGTATATAGCATCGCCGTAAACTGCTGGGTAAATCTCCTGGACTGGCTCCGGCAATGCCGGACCTGCACTCCAGTAATATGTTTTATCACCACTAAAAGTCGTACGCTCGGCATCACAACCTGTCACGAAGAAAATCGCCCACATGCACAGTAATAGCGATCTTACCACGGCAGGACTGATCCATTGGCATGGTAGAAACCCCCGGAAGTATCCGGGCCGAGTTTATCTAATTGTTTAATTATGCCTTCAGCGGCCTCGTCGGGTTCCACATCACCTGCGTTGTTTACCATTTCAGTTTTCACAAAACCGGGATGCAATAATGCAACAAAAATATTTCTATTTTTCAGGTCATTAGCGAGAGAAACACCAGCGGCGTTTAGGGCCGCCTTGGACATGCGATAGCCATAGTAACCGCCCGACGTATTATCTGTCATAGAGCCCATTCTGCTAGTTATCAATCCAATCTTTCCGCCTGTCTGCATGTTAGGCAATAATATCTGAGTGACGAGTAAAGGGCCTAGAGCATTCACGCGGAACTGATAATCAATGGTAGCTGGATCCCAATCCTGAATGCTTTCCTGGCCCAAGACACCTGCGTTGTTAATCAACCAGTCAATTCTTACTTCCGCCAAAGGCGCAAGGGCACTAGCAAGCGAGTCAGGGTTTGAAACATCCACACCGGTAATCACAGTTGCTGGCGTATCGTTCAATTCATCAGCACTATTGCGACACGCCACATACACATTGTCTCCTCGCTCACAAAGGCGTTTTACCAAAGCCAGTCCAATACCGCGATTTCCACCCGTAACTACAATATTCATCCATCGCCTCCGTTAAAAAAATAGCTGTTGACTATACATTTACGTGCATCGACGCTATTAGACGCGCTAAGTCATCGGGCGTATCGACGCCTGCAGGAGGTGGTGACGATGCAATATCGACGTGAATTTTGTCACCGTACCACAGAGCACGCAATTGCTCTAACGACTCTGTACGCTCTAATACCGTGGGAGCATAAGCAACGTATTGTGTAACATACCCCGCGTTGTACGCATATAGTCCAATATGTCGCAGGAACAAACTAGGATCAGCGTGTTCGGGATTTTTCATCATGGTTGCCCGTTCAAACGGCACTGGAGACCGGGAGAAATACAAGGCTTCTTTACGCGCATTTCTCACTACCTTGACAATATTCGGGTTTAGTACGTCATCGGACGAAGTAACCGGTGTTGCCAAAGTGGCAATAGCAACATCCTCTCTGGCTGCTAAATTTTGCGCCACTTGACGAATGTTGTTCGCCGGTACGAAGGGTTCATCGCCCTGCACATTTACCACTAATGTGTCGTCACTCAGTTCGCAACGTTGGATAACTTCAGACAATCGCTCTGTACCGGATTCGTGCTTATCACTGGTCATGACTACGCGGCTAAACGCAGTGGCCACTCTGGCGATGCGATCGTCATCGGTGGCGACAATAATATTGTCCGCACCGGCTTCCATAGCGCGTTCAACCGTGTGCTGGATCATGGGTTTACCCTGAATATCCGCTAAGGGTTTACCGGGAAAGCGTGACGAACCATACCTGGCTGGGATAATTACCGTGAATCTCATCGCTGCAACTCATCCATTTCATCTAAGGTAAGCTGTTTCGCATGGGCTTCAATTAACACAGGAATACCGGCTTCAACGGCAAAGCTCAAACGGTCGAACCGGCACAACAATTGTGATTTGTCTCTTGATACCGTCAGTTTTCCTTTACATACAGGACAAGCCAGTACGTCCAGTAATTTCACATCTAAACTCATTGTCATTCCTTATCAGGGGCGTCGCTGCACGCCGCGTCAATCAAATCGTAAAAGCGCTGAGGTAGCGCAGCAGAAACCGGCAGATACCAGCAATCTGAGTGAGCAAATGGCTTAACCTTTACGGCGTCTTTTTCCGTCATAACCACCATTCCGGAAGGAATGTCCTCCTCGGTAAAACGATGGTGATCATCAAAGCTATGGGTATTGCTCAGTGTCAAGCCCATACGGGTTAGTGCCTGAAAAAAACGTCGGGGGTGACCAATGCCGGCAATGGCAGTGACGGCTTTATTTATGCTTGAGACAGGCTGAGTTTCGCGGCAGTCCTGTACGTTGACCAATACATCCCCCGCTAGTGTCATCGGAAATTGTGGTGTCTTCAGTGGCGCACGAGTTAACGAGGTAAATGTAACATCACCATTGGTAACAATGCCATCCACCTTGTGCAGCCGCCAGCTTCCTTCCCGCAAAGGCCCCATGGGAAGTAAGTGCCCATTGCCCAGACCGCGACCATCCATAACCACCAGTTCGACATCCCGCCGCAATGCATAGTGTTGCAGCCCATCATCACAAACTATAATCTGACACCCGAGACAGTCAGCCAAATAACTCGCCCCACGTACCCGTTTTGGATCAATGACCACGGGCACAGCCGTGCGATTTGCAATGAGAAACGGTTCATCTCCCACTTCTGCTGCAGTGTCTTCACTGTTAACCTGGTGGGGAAAATGTTGCTGACTACCACCATAACCACGACTCAGAACACCTACCGCCAGCCCTTTTTGTTTTAAATAGTCGACAATAGCAATAACTACCGGTGTTTTACCGTTTCCGCCTACCGAAATATTGCCCACGACAATAACCACAGCCTCAGGTTTCGATGTCTTGAGTGCACCGCAGCGAAAGCCCCATCTTCGTCCAGCGCTGATGAGAGCAAACAACAACGCCAATGGCCATAGCAAAAAAGCGAGGAGATTGCGCTTATACCAAAGGTTGTGCAAACTCATGACTAAACCTGTTCAGGAAACTGAAGCGCATGAAGCTGTGCGTAATAGCCCTTCTTAGCAAGCAACGCATCATGACGCCCTTGTTCGAGAATACGCCCTTGATCCACAACGATAATTTGGTCTGCCTTTTCGATTGTTGACAGCCGATGAGCCACCACCAACGATGTACAAGAGGCCTGCAGATTTTCAAGGGCATCCTGAATGAGCTTTTCTGACTCGGTATCGAGTGCAGATGTCGCTTCATCGAGGATCAAAATAGGTGCCTTGGCGAGAATGGCCCTGGCGATAGCGATGCGTTGGCGCTGACCACCCGAGAGCATTAAGCCGTTTTCACCGATAACAGTATCCAGACCATTTTCCAACTGATCGACGAATTCCATCACGTGAGCCATCGACGCGGCCTCAATGATTTCATCACGCGATATTTTCGCGGTTACACCATAGGCTATGTTATTCGCAATGGTGTCATTAAACAGCGTGACGTGCTGAGAAACGGTGGCAAACTGTTTGCGCAACGCTCGAAGCTCAATCTCATTGATATTAATACCGTCCAACGTTACTTCACCCTGTTGAGGAAGGTAAAAACGGGTGAGCAATGACGAAATCGTTGACTTGCCACTGCCGGATTTACCTACTAATGCAATAGTCTCACCTGGCTTCGCCTCAAAAGATATATTGTGCAGAGCTGGCTTTTCCTTGCCCGGGTACGTAAAAGTAACATCATTAAAAGCAATATGCCCTGTAGCCCGTTGTATTTTGCGCGTACCGGTATTCACTTCAATTTCTTCGTCCAGCACTTCAAAAATACTGCTGCAGGCCGCCATGCCCCTTTGATATTCATTATTTACCGTGGTCAGTTGTTTAAGTGGTTTTAACAACATAACTAAATAAAACACCACACTAATGAATGTTCCCGCAGTAAGGTTTTCCATGACTGACGGTAAACTCGCCATAAACAGCACCACTGCTAGAGCGACTGACGCGATAACCTGAATAGATGACACACTGAGTATTTGCGTCACTGCCAGTTTCATGGTTTGTTGTCGGTTTAAGTTGTTTTTTTCTGCAAAGCGCGTCCGTTCAAAATCCTGACCGCCGAACATCAGAATGACTTTATGTCCCTTAACAGCTTGCTCCACCGCCGCAGTGACACTGCCCATAGACTGCTGAATGTTGCGACTGACTTTTCTAAAACGCTTACTTACAAAAGAGACAATAATTGCAACCAGGGGGCCAATAATGAGAAAAATCAGCGATAATTGCCACGACTGGTACAACATGACCACAAGCAGCCCAATCACAAACGCCCCTTCCCTGACCAGAGTAAGCAAGGCTTTACTGGCTGCTTTGGACACTTGCTCTGTGTCGTACGTCACTTTACTGATAAGTGCACCGACAGCTTGCTGATCGTGAAAGGTAACAGGTAAATGAATGTACTTGTCGAACAATTGCTGACGCATAGTCATTACCACTTGAGAACCAATCCAATTAAGTGAATAGGTCCCCATAAAATTAAATATACCTCGCAGAATAAACAGCGGAACAATGGCCAATGCAGCGACGCGCAGAAAATCGCTATTGCCGTTTCCCAGAGAGTCGTCAATCAGGGGCTTCAAATTGGAAATAACAAAGGTGTCTAAGGCTGAATAGCCAATCATTCCCAATATGGCGAAAAAAAAGACAAGCTTGTATTGCCGAAGGTAGCTAAAAAAACGGCGCTGGTTACTGGCCGATGGGTCAGACTGTTGCATGTATAAAAGTCACTTATTTACAGATCTCGTCTATTGTACTTGGAATTCAGTAAAAACACACCGGCTTACCGAATCATGTTCAGTAAGCTATGGGTTAACCCCCCCGCTTTCAAGTACTATCTACAATATTGGCTTTGCCAAAAACCCGGGGATCATACCACCTGCGTTTTTCGCGGGTGCCATAATCGCTAACTTCCAACTGATGCGGAGAAAAACTAAACCTGATATAACCGTGAACTGCGGAACGCATCGTTTGAATACCCCGACGTAAATAACGACTTTCTACTTCCGAATGGGGCAACGCCCATCGATGGCGATATCCGGTGGTGAATACGGCATATCTGGGTGCCACTGCATCTATAAAAGCCGGTGAAGACGAGGTGCGGCTTCCGTGATGTGGCACGATTAAAACATCGCTATTTAGCGGTACTCGATGATAAAGCAACGCATATTCTGCACTGGTATCAATGTCGCCAGTAAACAAAGCACTTTGTCGACCATCAGTAACACGCACAACACAAGAATAGTGATTCGTGTCTGCGACATCAGGTTTATCCGGCCAAAGAAATTCAAATTCCAACCCTTGCCAGTGAAAAGTTTCCCCCTTCATACATCCGTTGGTATTGCGGATGATATTGTTTTTGCTTTTATTGTTTACCAACATGGATGCCACCGTTTGCGCACCTCCGGCGTGGTCATCATCACCATGGGTAATGATAAGTTTATCAATGTAACGTACCCCAATTTTTTTCAATGATGGCCACACAACACGCTCGAAGGCATTGCCATAGAGATAGGAGGGCCCTGTGTCAATAACCACTCCGCGACCTCCCCGTGTAACGACCGTAGCCGTACCGTGACCTACGTCAAACACGTGTACTACCCAGCGATTCTCGCTTGGAGGTAACAGATGGGAAAAAAGTGGGATAACGAGTATCAGCGAACACACTAAACGATATGGTACTGCAGGACACAACCAGCACAGCAGCATCAGCAGAGCACAAAAAATGCTTGTAGATGACAACGACGGAAGCGGGGTTACCACCATAAATCGCTGACAGTTCTCAAGCCATAACATTAACGTCATAAGGCCCGTATCAGCGATATCGAGAAACAAGTTCGCATTTTGCCCACAGTACGCCAAAACCATGCCTGCCAAGCCAATGGGCACTACAACCGAGATCCAGGGAATCGCTAACAAATTTACCGGAAATGTTAACCACGATGCCTGCTCGAAAAATAAAATTGTAAAAGGGATGAGCAACAAACTAAGTAAGCATTGTAAGCGCATCACACCGATTGCCTTTACCCACCATAAGCCACGCTGTAACGGGAAACGCCATTGGATTAACAAAATCAGCATTACCGCCCCAGCACTTAAATACAAACTGCTGCTATATACCGATCGGGGAAAAACAACTATGCAGCATGCCAGCATAACAAGAAAGCGCTGATACCACGTCCAGTATTTTTTGAAAATAACCAACACATAAAGCAAGCCAATACAAAGCCAGGCTCTAAAAACCGGAATTTGCCAATTGGCAACAGATGCGTACAGCGTTGTGGCAACTAGCACACTAACAGCAACCGTCACTGACAGGTTTACCTTGTTGTAGTTTACAGGCAAAACCCCAATTATTAACGCCATTACTGGTGCGCTTACTACAGCGGCCCACAGTGACACCATAGCCACGTGTAACCCAGAAATAGAGAACAGGTGAGCAGTACCAGTCTGTTGTAACAATGTCCAGTCTTCTCTGGTTAACCCATTTCTGTTTCCGGTAAACAGCGCCTGCATCCAGCGAGAATACCCGGCGTTATGTAAAATGCTAGATAACTTGTGGTGCAACGTTCTGGCCGGTGACAATACTTTCACCCCACCGTCTGCCGGGACATAACCGCTAAGTGAGGTTTTCTTTGCCACCAGCACAGCACGACGGTCATAACCGGGATTAACAAGACTGGAGGCAGGTTTAACAACAAGTGTCAGACGTAGCCGTTGATGCACTGTAAATTGACCAAAGGCATTGTTCACTCGTGCAACGACCCCCCCGGAAAAGGGCTGGCTGTTCATTGTGTCAACATTAATACTGAGTATTTGGTAATCATCATAGCGTTGCAGTTCCGTTACTCGCCCCGTAACTATGACATCTTGTTGAATTTTATCTTCCGGTGGTTGCCAACCGAAGTGCCAATGACCTAAACTTGCCATCCATAATATGCCAACCAGTATTCCACTGAAAAAACACCAACCTTTTAAGGAAAGCCCGAGTTGGTCATCAGGTGTGAAGAAAGGAAATCTAAACTTGCCGATTTTCAGTACAAAACTGTGATTTCGACGGCAAAAGAACAGGCAAAAAATGATTAAAGTAGCCACGGCCATAAACGCCATCTCCCGCCTTTCCGGTAACACCGGCCACAAGGTGGACGATATTGCAGTTGTACAAAAAGCTGCCAAAAATACCGGTAAATGTTGCCACACGCTTTGCTTCTGCCTTATTGATGTGAAACCTGTATATGCCTAAAAAATTCATCAGACGCTTTCTACCCGACCATGAGACGATCAAACGCAATAAAGCACTACGGATCTTCGGCACGGTTTTGCATGAACCGAATCTTTGGCATCTGAACAGGCGTTCGGCATCGAATGCGTTTGGTATTGGGTTATTTTTCGCGTTTTGGCCAGTTCCCTTTCAAATGTGGCTTTCTGCGGCAACGGCCATTCCATTTAGAGCGAACCTGCCACTTTCTGTTGCCACTGTGTGGATCACTAACCCCTTTACGATGCCACCCATTTTTTATGCGGCTTATAAAGTTGGTACCACTGTTATGGGCACAGAAACCCGGCACTTCGAACTACAATTCAGTTGGAAATGGATCATTGAAAGTATCAGTACTATTGGGCCTGCATTTTTAGTCGGCTGTGCAATTTGCTCAGTGTTCTTCGGCCTAGCGGGTTATTTCGGCCTAAATTGGCTGTGGCGTTTTTCAGTGAGGAAATCCTGGAATAAGCGCAAGGCCGCCCGTGAAAATCGAGCGACCCAGCGGAGATAATTTAAGGCTTATATACGCCGTGCGTGGTCAGCTCTGCAATTAACTTCTCTTCGTCCCATACCTCTATATTTAACTGCTGCGCTTTAGTGAGCTTTGAACCGGCCTTCTCACCGGCAACCAAAAAGTCAGTTTTTGCTGATACTGAGCCCGCAACCTTCGCTCCTAGTTGTTGTAGCAAGGCTTTTGCATCACTACGAGACATTACAGACAAAGTGCCTGTCAATACGCATGTCAGGCCACCGTAAGGTAGTTCTGCGCTGTCAGGCACCACCACATCCGGCCAATGAACGCCAGCATCAATGAGCGCAGTGATAATATCCCGGTTGTGAGCTTCATTGATGAAATGATAAATGTGGTTTGCCACGACGTCACCAACATCATCGACTTTTTGAAGTACTTCAGGGGTAGCTGTCAGCAATTTTTCCAGGCTACCAAAGTGATTGGCAAGATTACCTGCGGTGGCCTCCCCAACTTCCCGGATGCCCAGCGCATAGAGAAACCGCGATAAGGTTGTCTTCTTCGCCGCCTCCAGCGACGCTACCAGATTGGACGCGGATTTCTCCGCCATTCGCTCTAAGCCAATCAGATCACTTACTTTCAAATGGAAAAAATCTGCCGGGCTCTTCACCATTTCGGCATCCACGAGTTGGTCCACCAGTTTATCGCCCAAGCCATCAATATCCAGTGCCTTGCGCGAGGCAAAGTGTTTTAGCGCTTGTTTTCGCTGGGCTCCGCACACTAAACCGCCAGTACATCTGGCTACGGCTTCAGCTTCTGATTTCTCAATGTGTGAACCACATATGGGGCAATATGCGGGGAAAATAACATCACGGGTATCATCCGGCCTTTTGGCCATAACAACGGACACAACCTGAGGAATAACATCGCCTGCGCGGCGTATTGTAACATAGTCACCAATGCGCACACCCAAACGGTTGATCTCATCCTGATTGTGCAATGTGGCGTTTGACACAGTTACACCACCGACAAAAACCGGCTCAAGTCTTGCCACGGGTGTGATAGCCCCTGTGCGTCCAACCTGAAACTCCACATCAACTAAGCGGGTTATTTCTTCCTGAGCAGGAAACTTTTGTGCTATTGCCCATCGAGGCGCACGAGCAACAAACCCCAACGTATCCTGTAAATCAATCGGATCGACTTTAAACACGACACCATCAATATCATAAGGCAAATCCTGTCTTATCGACAAAATGTGATCGTAATAGGCAAGGCAGCCCTCTGCTCCCGTGGCCACGGACACTTCTGGGCACAAAGGCAATCCCCAACGTGTTAACGAACGCAACCTTTCACTGTGCGCGCCAGCTAATGGGAAACTTTCTGGTGACACAACCCCGAGGGAATACGCGTAAAACATTAACGGCCTTTTGGCGGTAATCCGGCTGTCCAGCTGACGCAGACTGCCAGCAGCGGCATTGCGGGGATTGGCGAAAACCTTGCCACCTCTTGCCCGCTGACGCTCGTTGAGCGTTTCAAATCCCGCTTTGGGCATGAATACCTCTCCGCGCACTTCCACTCGGGACGGGATATTGTCACCTCGAAGTTTGAGTGGCACGTTTCCAATAGTTTTTACATTCTGCGTGATATTCTCGCCAACTTGGCCATCGCCACGGGTAGCCGCCTGCACCAATATGCCATCTTCGTACAAAATGCTCACTGCCAGACCATCGAGTTTAGGCTCGCAACTAAAGGTCAGGGTCTGAGAAGACTTCAATCGGTCTTTGATACGCTTTTCGAAAGCGTACAACGATGCTTCATCAAAGGCGTTATCCAAAGACAACATAGGCACTTCGTGTGCCACCTGCGCGAACGACAACAAGGGCGTACCGCCCACCTTTTGAGTGGGCGAGTCCGGTGACTGAAGACCAGGATTGGCAGCTTCTAGTTGCTTTAATTCCTGAAACAAACGATCGTATTCCGCATCTGGGACTGTAGGCGCGTCTTCTACGTAATATTGATAGTTATACTCATTGAGGGTGTCGCGAAGCAATGCCACGCGGGTTTCTAGAGACGTATTCTCTGTGGACATAATATACTCTTAGATGTCAGCACGGCTGTGGTAATACCACAGCCTGGTAGTCAGCGGCGGGATATCATACGCTTGCGTTCGAATTCGCGGATTTTCTCCATATACTGTTGCAAGCCTTGTTTAGTTAGTACACTGCGCCGGCCGTCAAGGATCTGCCCGCCGAATTCGTCTGCTATTTTCCGCGCAGCGTTATGCATCATGTTGAATACCTGATGGGCATCGCCTTCGATGGGCAGGATCATAAATAGTGACACTCCCTGGGTTGAAAAATTTTCCAGGTTGTCGATATCAAATACACCGGGTTTGAACATATTGGCTAAGCTAAATAATACTGGCCCCTTGCCGTTGGCGTTCACATGCCGATGGAATATATCCTGATCGCCAAATTTAAAACCCAGGGTTAATAGCAATGGCAGTAAAGCCGCACCTGAGATCGGCTCATCATCAGCGGCTCGAACATTAATGACCAGTACTTCTTGTTCAGCGCTTTCATTACTGCCTGCAGATGTGGTTGTCTGCGCGTCTGTCGTCGCCTGACCATCAGAGCCTCCAGATGTATCAAAGTCAATATGCATTTGATCATCGCCAAACTTTGGCTCCTGTCGGCGCCTTTGAGATGATTTTCGCTTTGTGCCTGCCCGCTTGCCTTCTTCTGTTTGTGACGGTATTTCTTGAGCACTTATGGGGGCATCCAGGCTAAAGCTTTCTGTGTCCTGCACTTCGGCTTCATCACGTTCTTTTTTTATCAAGAATTCAGGTGGCGCTGGAATATCCTGGGCGATTTCTGTACTTTGGGCAGACCCATGCGCGGGCTTCAGATGCGGTTTTGGGTTCGACACAACTGCACCATAAAGCTTTTCCGGCTTAGCTGCAGATAATTCTGTCCGGGCCACTTCGGCGTCCGCCGCCGCTGATGAAGAAAATTCGCTATTACCATTATTGTCGGTATGAGCGGACTGGGCATCTCCGGGCTCATTAATTTTGTCGACGGATTCAACCGCCGGAGTCGACACAACGCGAACCTGACCTAAGCCGAGATCGTCGTAATTTGGCATACCATCACTGTCCGCGTCATGCTCTTCTGATGGTGTTTTTTCTGCTTCGGAAACATCGTCATTGTCGTCCCACTGACGGGGTTCAATTCGTTCCCGCTGAGGCGCAGACTTTGATTTCCTGATTTTCCAGATCCCGTGAGCCAGCACGGCAACGATAAAACAAGTCCCCAGAATAAGGAGTGATAAACGTAATTCATCCATTTAATTGGTTCGCCCTTTGTTATGATTCTACGAAGGTCATCGCTTCATCCACATCCACCGCAACCATTCTGGATACGCCTGGCTCTGCCATCGTAACACCGGTAAGATGTGTTGCCATTTCCATCGCAATCTTATTGTGGGTGATATATATAAACTGTACCGTCTTAGACATTTCCGAGACTAATTTACAGAATCTTCCGACGTTGGCGTCATCCAGCGGCGCATCCACTTCATCTAACAGACAAAATGGCGCGGGATTCAGCCTGAAAATCGCAAATACCAATGATAAAGCGGTTAGTGCTTTTTCTCCACCGCTTAAAAGATGAATTGTACTATTTTTCTTACCAGGGGGGCGGGCCATGATGGTCACACCGGTTTCCAATAAATCATCATCCGTTAGTGCAAGGTACGCTGCGCCCCCACCAAACACTTTTGGGAAAAGTTGTTTAAGTCCGTCATTTACCTGGTCAAAAGTTGAAGAAAACCGCATGCGCGTCTCTTTGTCTATTTTTCGAATTGCCGACTGCAGCGTCTCAAGAGCTGTAACAAGGTCTTCAAACTGGATATCCAGGTGCTGCTTCCGTTCTGCTTGTTGCTCGTATTCCTCCACTGCAGCAAGGTTTACTGCGCCGAGTCTGGCTATAGCTGCAGAGGTTTTATCCAACTGCGCCTGCCACTCATTTTCATTGGCCTGTTCATCTAGTGTCGGCAGCAATTCCTTCAGAGATTCGCCCGACTCCTGCAACTGCTCTAACACGGACATCGCTCTAACTCGAGCGCCTTCAATATCGATTTTGATACCGTCAATTACGGCCTGTCGTTGCTGGATTTGCGTCTGTAAGCCTTGCTGACCTTGCTCAGCCTCACGCAATAGCGCCTCCAGTTCATTTAACTTGTCTTGCTTTTCTATCCGCCTCGTCTCAATATCTTCCCGTTGAAGCAGTAGTGCTTGAAGTTGCGCTTCATTTATAGCCAAAGGCTGACTAAGTAATTGTTTTTCTTTTTCTAATTCTGTTTTTCGTGCAGCGTATTCGGCAGCCTGCTGCTGGTTACGCGTTACCTGTTGTTGGTACATTTCCCGTTGACTCTGCTGCTGTTGAACCGTCAAAGCCAGTTGGTGAAGGCGTGATTTTTCCTGATCCACACGTTGACGAGCTTCACTTGCCTCTCGTTCAAGTTGTTCTCGCTTGTGATGAGAGACAATGTCTTCTTCTTGTACTTCTGCTAACTCAGCTTCGAGTACTTCCAGTTGTTCAGCGGTACTGGCCAGTTGTATTTCTTCGCGTTCCAGTTGTTCACACTGTTTTCGCTTTTCTTCAGCCAACTTTTGTTGTCGTTGACGATACTGGTTCATTTGGGAAACTAATACCGAAAGTTTATTTTCCTGCTCCCGCTTATCGGCAATAGCATTTACGTAAGCCTGCCGTTTTTCTTCTAGCTGCCGTTCCACCTGTTCAACCGCAGCTGCGGCAAAATTTCTATCTTGCAAATCGGTATATACCCGTTCCGACAAGATTTCAATACTCCCTTCTAACGACACTATCTTAGCCTTTCTGGCAATGGCGCCCTGCACCTCTGCCTCTTCAGTCCCCCGAATAAACCAGTCACGGCTTAGCCATTCTCCGCTAAGGGTAGCCACAGATACGCCATCGGCCAGGTCGGGTAAGCGGGCTTCCGCCTCACTCAAAGTACTGACTACTTCGATGAAATTAAAGAAATGAGGAACATAACTTCCCTTAACACAATCCGCTAACGTTCCCTTTATTGGGTTGCATTGCTGAACCATGGGAAACAATCTGCGGCCCGAAGGAAGATGGGGAGCCGAGGCAAGTAATGTTTCAATGGTGTATTCATTTGCAACCGCCGGATCATTGAGCCATGTAACCATATTTTCCATTAGTGTTTCATAGCCAGGTTTCACCTCAATGGCTTGCCACAATGCTAAGATCCCGTCGGGCAATTGGGATGCATCTGCCTCTGCCAATTCTTGTAACGCCACCAAAGCTGCCAGTGAAGAGCGTTGCTCCTGCAGATCATTCTCACTATTTTTTAACTGAGAATTTTTTTCCTCCAAAAGTTGACGTTTTTCTCGTAATAATGTGTCTGTGAGGGTGACGTCTGTCTCTGCTATGTGTGTTTTTTCAGCAGCTATGGACGCCACGGCACGCTGATGCTCGTGTTGTTCCACTAAACCTGCGTACTGATCATCGTTTAGATCATCATCTAGTTCTGCGATGCGTTGCGTAGTCCGCATTTGCATACTGGTAACGGTTTGAATCTCGCCGTGTAGGCGTTGCACCTGATGTTTCAAGTTGTGCAACTGCTGCTCGCGCTCCCGCCGGTGGAGACTAAACTCTCTCAGTGTTTGTTCCGCAGCGTCAGCATGATCCACCGCTTGCTCTATGGAGGCTTCCAGTAACGCGAGTTCTGGCTCCGCTACGCGAAGTTTTTGCTCCGCGCTATTCAATGCTTGCTGCCCTTCGCGCATGGCGTTTATCAATGTGGTTGATTTGTCATGCAGTGCTGCGAGTTCACTGTCAATTTGGGTTGCCCGTTGTTGACTGTGAAGCGCATTTTGTTCGAGTCTCGTGATTTGTGTTGAAACGGTGAATCGCTGCTGCTGCAAATCATCTATAACAGCTTTAACAGACTCGGACTCTGTGCGATAGGCTTCAATACCAGCTTCATCGCCTCGCTGTTTTGCCAACAGCGCATCCAGTTCATTTTGATGTTGACGTTGTTCTTTTTCGAGACTTTCAATGTGGTCAGTGTGATGACGCCATCGCAAGGCTGATAACTCGTTTTTAAGCTGTCTCTCCGTTGCCTTTAGCGCTTTATAGCGCTGTGCTGCTGCTGCCTGACGTTGGAGCTTTTCTAACTGTCTGCCCAATTCACCACGAACGTCTTCCAAGCGTTCGAGGTTGTCCTGAGTGTGGCGAATGCGGTTTTCGGTTTCTCTTCTTCGCTCCTTGTATTTCGATATACCCGCGGCTTCTTCTATAAAGACCCTTAATTCCTGAGGCTTAGACTCAATCAGGCGTGAAATCATGCCTTGTTCAATAATGGCGTAACTACGCGGGCCCAACCCAGTACCCAGGAAAAGGTCTGTTACATCTCGTCTGCGACATTTAGTACCGTTGAGAAAATAATGAGATTGTGCGTCACGCGTCACCAATCGCTTTACTGATAATTCATTGTACATGGCGTACTCGCCGCCAATACGGTTCGACTCGTTGTCAAACACCAACTCAACACTACACTGTCCAACTGGCTTTCTGGCAGAAGACCCGTTGAAAATAACGTCAGTCATAGCGTCACCGCGAAGGTTTTTGGCTGAACTTTCGCCTAGCACCCAACGCACGGCGTCAATGACATTGGATTTCCCACACCCATTTGGACCTACAATGGCTGTCATGTCTCCCGGGAACGGAATAGTGGTAGGGTCGACAAAAGACTTAAAGCCAGCAAGCTTAATTTTTTTCAGTCGCACAGTTTATGCCCCCAGCATAAAAACACCCGCTGAGCTTGTTCGATGACATGCAAATAGAAACCGATGGCGTGAATAATGTTGTTCACCAAAACGCAAGCGCTGTAGACAAGTTATTGTTATCCCACGACTCTATCAAAACTCACAGGTTGTAACAATTGCCATTTCGCCTGGGGTTTTCCGCTCAGTATACTTATTTCAAAGCTTTTGAATATGGTAGGCTATGCCCGTTGCTATTTCCCGGGTCCAACAGGAGTATATATGGCTGGTAAAAGTGGTTTTAGTTATTTTCTAGCTGGCTTTCAGCTAATTACTACAAAAGGGTTAAAACGATTTGTTTTTATTCCTTTACTTGTCAACTTATTGCTGTTTTCTGTGGCATTCTATTTTCTCTATGGCGAAATTGCCGTTGGTATTACCTGGATAATTGAACTAATCCCCGATTGGCTCGACTGGTTAAGAGGGGTTATTAGCTTTTTCCTTTGGCCCTTGGCAGTTATCTCCGTATTACTGGTTTTTGCACTTATATTTGGTACCTTGGCAAATTGGATAGCCGCTCCCTTCAACGGTATATTGGCAGAAAAAGTGGAACGGCATCTCACTGGGCAGGCACTTGGCGATGACGGTCTAATGGACCAGGTAAAGGATGTACCGCGAATGCTGGGACGTGAGTTGGCCAAGTTAACTTGGTACTTGCCCAGGGCACTGTTATTTCTTATTTTGTTTTTCCTGATCCCTGTATTTGGTCAAGTTTTGTGGTTTTTATTTAACGCTTGGATGATGGCAATTCAGTATTGTGATTACCCTTATGACAACCACAAAGTACCGTTTAAAACTATGCGCGAGCATTTAAGAGCTCACAAAGGTAAAAGCCTCTCTTTTGGTATAGGTGTTAGTCTTTTTTCGTTAATTCCACTGGTTAACTTTATCGTTATGCCCGTGGCAATTTGTGGTGCTACTGCAATGTGGGTTGAACAGCTAAAGCCGGATTTGCGCAAACAGTAATATTACAAATGCCAGCGAATATCAATGAGCCACCTTGATATTCGCCGGCAGACTATTTGAAATATCCTCTTCTCTCTTCACTGCGCCAGAAGGCGCTAAGAAAGTCTCATACTTTGCTAACCACTTACCTGCCTGCTCGGTTTGCCCTGCTTTTTGAAAGCGCTGGAACAAATTCATATACACCGGTCGTTGTGCTTCAGGCCTCCTGAGCTGTTGTCGCCACAAGGCGAGGTAAATAGGTGGAATTTCGCCGCTGTCATGGTGTTCCAAGAAAGTAACACGACCGGAAGGCTTATACGCGGTGATATCGCTCCGAGCACAGGTTTGAGCGGGCCAAATTCCAACACCAGGCTGGAGTTGTTGCCAGTTATCGTAAGTAGACAAGGGCGCATACGTTATCTTACCATCGAAAATCAAATTCGGTACCGACGTGTCTTTACAATTTCGTTCAGCGGCCTGCGCGCCAAGAGCATATTCATCGACAAAGCCGGCAAAATGCGCAAGTTCATGTACAAACACTGAATATGCGTCGGTGAGATCAAGAAACATAACACCGTTATTTACATTGGCTTTTCCCTGTTCAGCCACAATCACAGCGTGAGTATAATTGCGTCGCTCGACGGCTTTTGCCAAAGGGCGAACATCACAGCCGAGCCGCTCTGCTCCCTGCCAGTCAGGGGCACACGACAACGTGTTTTGTTTGAGCCAAATGGGCTTGTCGATGCACAGTGGAATAGATTGCAAACGGCGATCGTTCTTGTAGGCCTGCACCAGGCTGTCGGCTTTTACAATAGTTGACAAAGACGTTGCAAAGACGCCTATTCGCTGCAAACACCGACTGCTTTGGAGAGACATTTTACTCACGCGATCTGGGCTTGTAGGCTGATATTTAGCAAGGACCCGTTTCACCTTGTCAGCCATAACGTGGCCTTGTGATGCTGATTTGTTTATCCAGTTGATGGCGGCGTCACGCTTTCCCCGATCCCACAACATACGACCATATTGGAAAGCGCTTTGCGGATAATCGTTAGCGGTAACCCGAAACCAGGGTAAGGCTTTATCGGGCTCGCCCTTGAGAAGGTACCAATCAGCCAATGCGGCCTGCCCGGGCAAGTACCCCTGATTTGCCGCACGTTGTAACCACGTTTCCCTTTTTTCTGGGTCTTCAGTGGTAAATGCATATTCCATTTGTGCTTCAGGCACATTACCAACGGCTGCCAACTGCATGAGCCGATCGCTTTTTGAATCATCTCCAATGAGGTGATACAGCGCCCAGGCAGCTTCCGCATTGTCCAAGGTAACCAATTTATTGAGCCAGTACACTGACTCTACGCGACTAGCGTAAGCAACAAGCCTAGATTGTGCACGAGTACTGCCATTCTTCGCCGCAAGCCACAACAATGGTGCTGGAACCTGTGCTTCTTCCGCGTTTCTCAGCAATTGTGACGTATCACGCCCCGAATCGGCACCTATCAGCAAAATGGCTAACAGCGCCACAATGAGTCCGCGCATACGATAATCAGTCGCTATCGCTTTGTGAGGGATGTCTCAAGCGGTTTAGCTCAATTCGGGCGTAACGATGCTCAACGTATTCATAAACATTAGTACTCAAAGCCAGTTTAAAATAGTTGGAGGCAATACCCTTATTCCCCTTCGCACTGTGATATTTACCCAAATAAAAGTACGCCTCACACAATCTATCGGTCAAGGCTTTTTGACTTGAAATACCTTCAATAAGAGAGTTCAGCAACTCTGTTTCCGTGGCTGCGCCCATGAACAAATCAACTAATTTCACCGCCCAGTGCTGATCATTCAGTTGTGGCCTAACAGTCAGCAAGTAAGCCTTGGCTTCAACATCGTCTATTTCTGCTTTTGCGAAATACGCCCATAGGACTCGGAAAGGGTCACTCTCGTCTTTTGCTTGAAACTCGGCCAGATCGGACACGGCAAGGTCCGCACGTCCGCCGTAATAAAGTGCAATGCCGCGATTTAAAAATGCAAAGTCATACTCAGGATCAATATCCAGCGTGGAATCAAACGCTTCGTAGGCCTGAATAAAATCCAATTGCTGAACGAAATGAATGCCCATTGAATTGTAGGCTTCAGCCATATTTGGCTTTAGTTGCAATGCCTGGCTGTAATCGAATTGCGCCAGACCGGCTAAACCGACGCTATCATAGAGCATACCCCGCTGGTACAACAATTCTGCTCTGTCTTCGTCCGGTATGGCCGTGTTTGCCAAAACTTGATTGTAGCGCGCTATCGCCATTTGAGAACGGGGATTAACCGGTGCGGGCTCTGCCAACAACAGATTACCCATCTCTGCTTTCCTGGTGGCTTGCTGAGTATTTGCACAACCGGACAACGTAAGGGCAAAAAGGGAAAAAAAGGTGAGACTAAAAAGAATACGCATGTTAAAAATAAACTCTCTCGCAATGAAACTGTCGCAACGAAATACTGCTTGGAAATATACATTAAGCTTAGGGTTGAGTTTTACACTGTCATTAAACACAGCCAAATATGGCTGTCACCTTCGCCGATTTAGTGAAGAAAGTAAAGCCCCCCAATCACACAAGAGACGTCATGGACATTAAAAAAATATCTGAATTAACGCAAGCGGCCCAACGAGCCCAGTACAACGCTCACGCCCCCTATTCTGGGTTTCAGGTTGGCGCTGCAGTGCTTACTGAAAATGATAGCATATTTTGTGGATGTAACGTGGAAAACGCAGCATATCCCCTGGGCCAATGTGCTGAAGCAACGGCCATAGGTGCCATGGTAGCCGGTGGGCACAAAACGATTACGGCTGTGGTAATCGCCAGCCCCACCGAAGAATACTGTTTCCCATGCGGCGGATGTCGCCAAAAAATTGCTGAATTTGCCGAAGACAACACCCCTGTTATTCTCGTGAACACACAAGGGCATATACAATCTTATACCGTGGGTGATTTACTACCACATGCATTTCGATTTCTGCCCAACAGCGACAATATTAAATAACCACAAGGACAAGCGGAACCGAGTAGCGTCATATTTTCTTTCTGGCCTCAAGTGCGGCCAGTTGCTCATCACTTGCCGGCGTTTGATGCTTATCTTTCCACTCACTGTAGGGCATTTTATACACGACTTCGCGCGCAGTGTCGTAATCTATTTCAATGCCTTCTTTCTTTGCCGCGCTGACATACCACTTTGCCAGACAGTTGCGACAAAAATCCGCCAGGATCATGAGATCGATGTTTTGCACATCTTTGTTTTCGTCCAAGTGCGTCAGTAAACGTCTGAACGTGGCTGCTTCTATTTTGGTTTGTTGTTCTTCGGTCATATGTGATTCTCCAACAAAAAAAGGCGCCAAGCGCCTTTTTACTAGTACCTGTAGCAGACGATGTCTGCTGCGCTATTACTCCGCGTCTTTACTGTCGTCTTTTGCTGCCGGAGCAGGCTTTTCAAGCAGTTCTTTAATGCTTAAACGTACGCGGTTCTGGCGGTCAATTTCCATAACTTTAACATCAACCATTTCACCTTCTTTAAGGTAGTCAGACACCTTGTTAACGCGCTCGTGAGCAATTTGAGAAATGTGAACCAAGCCTTCTTTTCCTGGTAGTACTTCCACAAACGCACCGAAGTCAACGATACGGGTGATTTTGCCGTGATAAGTTTTACCTACTTCAATTTCCGCTGTAACACTTTCGATTTTGCTGATTGCGATATCCGCTTTGGCACGCTCGGTCGCAAAAATCTTTATGGTACCATCATCCTCAATTTCGATATTGGTATCAGATTCTTCAGTAATTTGACGAATCATTGCGCCACCCTTACCAATTACATCGCGGATCTTATCCTGATCGATCTTCATTGTATAAATACGCGGTGCAAATTCACTCAACTCTTCACGGTGACCGGTAATTGCCTGATCCATCACGCTCAAAATGTGCAAACGAGCTTCTTTAGCCTGCTTCAACGCAATCTGCATGATTTCTTTGGTGATACCCTCAATTTTGATATCCATCTGCAGTGCAGTGATACCTTCAGTCGTTCCGGCTACCTTAAAGTCCATGTCACCAAGGTGATCTTCGTCTCCGAGAATATCCGACAGAACAACAAAGTTCTCATCACTCTTTACTAGACCCATTGCAATACCAGCAACTGACGCTTTAATGGGAACACCAGCATCCATCAATGCCAAAGACGTACCACAAACAGACGCCATTGATGAAGATCCATTCGATTCTGTGATTTCAGAAACCACACGTACGACATACGGGAACTCTTCATCAGACGGCATAACAGCCTGAATGCCGCGTTTAGCCAAACGACCGTGACCAATTTCACGACGCTTAGGTGAGCCAATCATCCCTGTTTCGCCGACGCAATACGGAGGGAAGTTATAGTGCAACATGAATTTGCTGTCACGCTTGCCCTGAAGTTCGTCAATCATCTGAGCATCACGTTCGGTACCCAGAGTAGCAACAACCAATGCCTGCGTTTCACCACGTGTAAAAACAGCTGAACCGTGTGTCCTTGGCAATATACCAGTTGAAACGTGTAATGCGCGCACCATTGCTGGGTCACGGCCATCAATGCGTGGTTCACCCGCCAGAATACGCGAGCGTACTACGTCGCTTTCCAAATCATGCAGAAGATCTGACGCTTCTTTGGCATCTTGTTCGGGGTTATCTTCCAGGATTTTCGCCAACGCTTCCTCTGTTACTTTCGTTACAGCATCTTTGCGCTCGAGCTTATCAGAAATCTGATAAGCAGCTGTCATACCCGCTTCCGCCAGCTGCTTAACTTTTGCTTTGAGTTCGGTATTTTCGGCTTTAGGTGCCCAATCCCACGCTGGTGTATTGACTTCAGCAGCGAATGCCTTTACGGCACTGACAACCGTCTGTGACTGCTCATGACCGAACATCACAGCACCTAACATCACATCTTCCGGCAAAATATTTGCTTCAGATTCAACCATCAATACCGCACTTTCCGTACCGGCGACAACCAAATCCAAGTCACTGCTTTCTTGCTCGGAATTACGCGTATTGAGAATGTACTCGCCATTTGCATAACCTACGCGGGCTGCACCAACGGGGCCGTTGAAAGGAATACCTGAAATTGCCAGTGCAGCAGAGGTACCAATCAGGGAAATGACATCAGTTGGGATATCTGGGTTAGCAGACAATACGGTTACAACAACCTGTACCTCGTTGAAGAAGCCTTCGGGAAATAATGGGCGGATTGGACGATCGATAAGACGCGCAATCAGTGTTTCACCTTCCGAAGGACGACCTTCACGCTTGAAAAAACCGCCTGGTATTTTACCAGCCGCATAAGTTTTTTCCTGATAATTCACTGTTAACGGGAAGAAATCCTGGTCTGCTTTGGCTTCTTTTTTACCAACCACAGTTACCATCACAGAGGTATCGTCCATACTGGCGATAACTGCTGCCGTAGCCTGACGGGCAATTACGCCAGTTTCCAGTGTTACAGTATGCTGACCATACTGAAAAGAATGAGTAATAGGAGTCACTATTTGTCCTTTATGTTCTTTGATATTTATTTCGCTTTTAAACGCGGCGCTTAGTATAGCTGTGAATGCCGGCTAATGCCATTGTCAAATGGACGCTGGTACGGGATAAAATTCGCATGCACGCACTGCTGTTATGTCTGTTTTACAATGAAAAAACTTTGTAATTGCGGATTTTTTCATCATTTTGCAACAAAAAGTTGTATGCTTAAGTTAGCGCGTTGAGGTTACGGTGTAAGCAAACAAGATTACTAGCAGATGATACTCGATGGCTTGCTGTTATTGGATACAACAGGTGTGCCGTGAAACGGTCCCCCTCAGGAGGTAAGAGCGATGCTTGTGCTAAGGCTGAATAAAGCGGGTATGCCTCAGGAATGGATTCACCCTGAAAGCGCGGCGAAACTATATTGCCAGAATAAAGTACTGTTTGAATTGGGGGAATCTGACTGTGTTTTGCACGGTGGTTGGAACCGGCAAGGAAAACAAAGTACGCTGACGCTATCCAGCATTATAGCATGTGATGGAAAAGTGGCCGACCTGACGGGAAAAATTGCATTAAACAACCGTTTTCTCTTTCGTCGTGACAACCATATATGCCTGTATTGTGGCAATCAGTTTTCGCCGTCACAACTTACTCGCGACCATATTACACCCCGTTCCAGAGGCGGGAGAGATTGCTGGACAAATGTGGCGACGGCCTGTGCCCGATGTAATCATGCAAAAGGTGCACGAACCCCTGAAGAGGCATCAATGCCACTGCTTGCGGTGCCGTTCAAACCCAATATTTACGAGCGCTTTTATCTCATGAACCGACGTATCCTGGCAGACCAAATGGCCTTTCTCAGTAGCCATTTCTCCCAACAACGACAATGGCTTCCCCTCAATCGTTAATCTTCAATGCGTGATTTACCCCGCCGTGATTCGTTTAGGGCAATAGCCTCGTGCCACAAGGCCATCCAATCTTCTGAAATTTTCTGTTGCAAACTGTGAGCCTCTTCAATGGGACAAAACAAGGAAACGGTGACTTTCAATTTTGCAAACTGATTGGTCTCAATAGCAATATCGGGGTCGATATCGATGAATTCTGCGTCCATGTGCCGTTCAATGAGGCTTTTATAGCGATCGGCAACGTCTCGGAAATGTTCACAATGTGACAGAGTCTTCTGCCGGAATTGGGCCAACAATGCATAAGGATTGGCTTCAGGTTCCAAAACAAGGGTAAAACTATGCAACGTATAGCGACGCAAAAAATTAAGGTTTCGCACCGTTTGCGTGACCAACTGGCTGTTCGGTATGTACAGGTGTTTACCCGTATAGTTGTACGATTCTGGATCCACTTCAAGCAACGCGGTCTTCGCCCAATCCATTTCTACAACTTCACCCTGAATACTGTTCATCTGAATCCAGTCGCCTACGCGAAAAGGCCGAGCACCTAAATAGTAAATAAACCCCATGAAACACTGAATGAACTCCCGAGTAGCAAGTACAATTGCAACCATAAATGCTGCGATTGAAATGGCCAGACTTTGAATTTCCGACGCCCATAGCATCATAAGCAGAATAAGCAATATCGCATTACCCAGTTGCTCTATGATATTGATAGAATGGCGTCTGTCCTCACCTGTGCGTTTACTCCGTTTCTTTAGTACTCGCAGAATTAAGCGCTTTAAGGCAAGAAAAAGTACGACTACAATCGCTGAAGCAGGCAATTTGTGAGTTTGAACAAAATCCACCCCGTATTGCCACCACATTTGAAAATCAATGCTTACGTCTGCCATTGCTGAGTTACCTTAGTACCTGTTACTGCAAAAAAAATACCGGGCAAAGCCCGGCATTTAAGTATCTCAATTCAGCATGGTTTACACAATGCCGACCAGTAATTAGTTTTTTAGTCTCTGACTTGGCCTGAACCATTCACCAAATACTTCTCGGCGGTCAATGACTCGAGTCCCATTGGTCCATAAGCATGTAACTTAGTAGTGGCAATGCCAATTTCCGCGCCCAGCCCCAGCTGACTACCGTCAGAAAATCGGGAAGATGCATTAACCATAACCACCGAGGCATCAACGGCTCGCTGGAAACGGGCTGCTGTTTCAGCATTTTCCGTACAAATGACTTCTGTGTGATTGCTCCCAAAGTCAGCGATATGTCTAATAGCACCGTCGAAATCATCAACAACGCGAATGGCAATTTCGAGGTCAAGGTATTCTTCACCGTAAGCATCTTCTGTAATGACATCGGCATCGACAAAATACGCAGCGCCTTTTTCATTTACATGAACAGTTACATTGTGCTGCTTAAGCGCACTGGCAACCTTGGGCATGAAGTCTCCTGCAACAGCTTCATGCACAATCAGCCCTTCTAAAGCATTACATACGCCAGTGCGTTGAGTTTTGCCATTCAACAATATGTTCATTGCTTTGGTGAGGTCAGCATCTTTGTCGACATACAAATGACATACACCTTTAAAATGCTGAATAACGGGAACTTTTGAATTTTCAGTGACGTAATTGATGAGTCCCTCACCACCACGGGGAATGATCACATCAATGAACTTCCGTTGTTCCATTAGTTCTTGCATTAGTGCGCGATCCGGATCTGGCACCACAGTGATGAGCGCCTTCGGCAGGCCGTGTTGCTCTAATACACTTTGTAATAAACCCGCAATTGCCAAGCTTGAATCGAGCGCTTCTTTACCACCTCGCAATATAACAGCGTTGCCGGATTTAAAACACAGTGCACCGGCATCAGCAGTTACATTAGGGCGCGCTTCATAAATCATGCAAACTACCCCTAAAGGTATCCGCATTTTCTTAATTTCAATGCCGTTGGGCCGCGTTCCGATAACCCGTTCCTGCCCCACGGGATCGTCGAGGTTGATGATAACCTCAATACCTTCTGCCATGGCTTCTATACGAGCGTCGTCCAGGATCAGACGGTCAATCATAGCCGCATCGAGATTCCCTTCTCTTGCCCGAGCAACCTCTTTTTCATTGACCTGTTTAATTGTCTCTTTATTGCTACGAATAGCCGCAGCCATATCCTTAAGCACCGCATTTTTTGTCTGCGTGTCCAATACCGCCAAGCGCTGAGAAGCTTTTTTGGCGTCGTTTGCTAAGGTAGTAATTAAACTCATTCTTTCTCCAAATTTGCTAAATTCTTTTTCGAAATAATCGGCCCAGTTTGCTCTTCAAACTCGGAGGCAAATTCTTCGTTCTCCTGATTGGCGATAAAATTAAGCAGACAACTGCTATAGTTCGAGCGGGCTTTTACCAGTTTGGTACCATCATCCTTCCGCACTATGATGGTATCGCCCACTGAAAACTCGCCTTTTACATCTATAATTTCTTTACTCGTTAACGACTCTGCATTATCCGATAAATTTGGCGCAAACTCGCTTTCCACGATAACTTCGCCCTGGGCGCGAGTGGTATGGCGCATCCAATGCTCATTCTCCGCCATTGGCTTTTCATGGGCTTCAAAATGTGTTCCCGGATTCTTGCCGTTCAGTAACATATTAAACGACAGTTCGGTAAACCCGTTAATAATATATGTATCTATGCCATGAGAAACAGCCTTTTCCGCAGCCTCTATTTTCGTGCGCATTCCGCCGGTCCCCACGCCACCTTTCGCAGCGCCTCCTGCCATCGCGTAGATGGACTGATCAATATTCGCCACTGATGACAACAAAATTGCATCGTCGTGAGTATGCGGGTTTTTGTCGTATAACCCGTCAACATCCGAACAGATGATGAGTGCATCAGCATCTGCCGCCGCTGCCACCATGGCAGAAAGGTTATCGTTGTCTCCCACTTTTAACTTGTCAGTGGTTACCGTATCATTCTCATTGATGATAGGCAGAATATTATGGTCAAGCAGACTAAAAATAGTATCTCTGATGCTGACGTATCGCTCTCTATCCCGCAAGTCAGCATGGGTTAGCAAAATCTGCGCGGAAGGAAAGTCAAAGAGTCGGTCCCAGGTTGCAATCATTTCAGTCTGTCCGGCCGCCGCCATAGCTTTTTTTATAGTAATGTCTGAGCGCTCTCCATCGGGAAACTGATGAGCGCCTGCAGCTACTGACCCCGAAGACACCAACACGACCTGAGTCCCCATTGCACGACACTTAACAATAAATTGTGCAATACTGAGCAGGTAATGGCTGCTGCATCCTTTTCGGTTGGGCGATATTAGCGCACTCCCTACTTTAACCACGATGCGTTTCCAATTTTTGCGTTTCATATTCACATTCACCTTAAGATTGTTGATTCGCCAGTTCCCGGCTTGCTTCGCTGAACATCGCCTGAACTTCAGTCGACGGCGCCTCGCCGAATGCAGAGACCAGCCACAGCGTTAGTGTACTAACTGCAAACCCTGGAATAATTTCATAAATAACGCTGCTCAGCGTTGCACCGTTTTCTAGGATCGGTGCATATATCCAGAACAGCACCGTTGCCGCTCCGCTAACAATGCCCGCCATCGCAGCATTAGCGGTAAGATCTTTCTTGTACAGACAAAACAGGACAAGAGGGCCAAATGCGGCACCGAAACCAGCCCACGCATTGCTGACCAATGATAGAATTGTGTTTGAGGCATCGAGTGCCAGAACCATAGCAGCAATTGCAACACCAGCAACACCGTAACGCCCGATTCGCACGGTCGAGGATTCATCCAGCGTTTTTTTTGAAACTACCCGATAGATATCTTCGGTCAGAGAACTGGCAGACACCAGCAACTGTGACGATATCGTGCTCATGATGGCAGCCAAAATAGCGGCCATTAGAAAACCACTAATGAACGGATGAAACAGCAGTTCAGAGAAAATAATAAATATTGTTTCGGGATCGTCTACTGCCAACCCGAATTCGTTGGCATAAGCAATCCCGACAAAGCCTGTCCCCAAGGCTCCGACAATTGTGACGAACATCCACGACATACCGATGTTTCTGGCTACTGCCACAGATTTAACTGAGCGAATCGCCATAAAACGCACGATGATATGAGGTTGCCCGAAATAACCGAGCCCCCATGCCAGGCTGGAAAATAATCCAATTGTTGTCACCGCTCCCCACGACTCACTGAGACTGGGAATAGACTCATAAGCCGCAGCTGTCATTTCACCGGTACTTTGGAATTGGGATATTGCAACTACGGGCACCAACACTAAGGCCACAAACATAATGCAGCCCTGCACGAAATCGGTCATGCTCACAGCTAAAAAACCACCCAACAAAGTGTAAGCAACGACCACACTCAGCGTAATGACCAGGCCCCATTGGTATTGCACACCAAAAGCGCTTTCGAACAACTTACCGCCAGCGACAAGACCGGCCGATGTATACAAGGTAAAAAAGAGCACAATTATTGCAGCAGACACCATGCGAATGTGTGCATTGGGATTACCGAATCGCTTGGCGAAGAACTCCGGTACCGTAAGGGAATCATCAGCGACTTCTGTGTACACCCGAAGCTTTGGCGCCACAAGCCAGTAATTGGCTAATGCACCAACCAGCAAACCAATGGCAATGTACAAGGCGTCAAACCCCGAAACAAACATCGCACCAGGTAGCCCCATCAGCATCCAGCCACTCATATCTGAGGCACCTGCTGACAGCGCCGTAACCTGCGGGCTTACTTTTCGCCCACCTAAAATGTATCCGGAAATATCACTGGTTGAATGCCGGTAAGCAAATAACCCTATACCCAGCATCGCGAGAAAATAAATGCCCAGTGACAGATAACTTTCAATTTGCATACGTCTGCGCGTACCCCTTGCTCAGTTAAAATAAAAAGCGCTCGAAGCGCTTTATATGATTGACGTCTACGTTAATCGATAAACATCAACAAATTAGTTTGAGCTCTAATTATAACCAAAAACCACCATTTAATTCAAGATGAAATAATTAATACTCAAACTAATTGGCATTTAGTCCCTTTCTGGTTAAATAGAATCCGAAAATACAATAAAAGATTTAAAATAAAAATAAAACCATATTATTCATACAATTATATTATTAAACTTCAGTGGAAAGTTAATATACAGGCGCAGTGATTAAGGTTTATGGTCGTTTTTGTGTCAGTCAAATACCTTTCATGTCGATTTAATACATTACTATTTTATGACAGAATTATTTGCTTAATTAGCGCTTAAAACCTCAGCGATTCACATTAAGATGAACAATCTCGCGTTAGAATGCCATGAATTTCATTCACCACATCAGATCTGGTCGTTTTGAGATCCTGCTTTGAGAATAGCTTCGGGTGAAGGTAATATTGGGCCCACGCCCATGCGCGAGAATCGTTGCTGCAAAAGCTGTCACCAACCAGATCCGCGAGTGCCGAGTCGATGACTTTTCATTACGAGCTTTGTTGCGCTTATTGTTAATCTGCTCCACACCGCACTTGCATCTTGCTATTGTTAAGCATGTATCACTCACGGCTAATAAGGCGTGGTGTGCTCATTCCAACGCAAAACTGCGTGGTAAATATGCGACACATAGTTATCTGCATCTGTGCCTACCGTCGGGCACTCAAGATTAACGGGAGGTAGCCATAGCATGTTGTTGCAACTACACCACCGCGACAATTGAATCACGTCAAACAGCATATCTGCTCGCGTTACTGGCTGCATTAAATATGCGCTAGCAACAGGGGGATGGCCGTAGAAAATAACGCCCAACTTTTTCAGCAAATTGCGTAATACCAACATTCGAGTTGTGCGTTGTTCATCACCTATACAGAATACCACCGCACTGACATCATCAAACTCAGCCAAATTGCGAAGGGCATAATCTGCATCGATAAGTTTGGCCTGCATCCCTTGATCACTGAATCGACCGCACAAATTCCTCAGTGGCCTGTCGGATAAAATTATTACCCGCGGTGCTCTGCTCCCAATATTACTGTTTTCCCAGTCGCCATTTTCAGCAACGCAATGTTGGTCTTCTGATTGTGCGTTCACAACACCGTCCGTATTCCGTTTTGCTCATTCATCGTCATTTAATGCAATGAAAAAGCCATAATTGTTTGTTTCCCGTAATTCTAGCTATGTTTGAGAAAATACCGCTAACAACGTCATTTTCAGCCTCGTTGCCCTATCTAGTGTTGAGAATATTTTTCACTGACAAAGAAAAATCTTCACACTTCATAGGATTACACTGTGTGTATCTTCTTACCGTGTGACTGTCTGCATCATTACCCCACTGAAATACAACATCTTTTTATAGCAGGAATAATCTTTGAATAGTTATCGAAAATAGTTATCGAAACAGTGAGGTACAACTGATTGCCCGAATAATTTCGCGCGCTATCAATTGCAAGAAACACAAATGGAGAATGACATGAGTAACAGAGCAACCTTGAAAGACATCCACAGATTGGTGGGCGCGTCGAATACCCAGGTTGCAGCGGTATTCGAATCAGAGCGTGATGCACTGACAACTATTGACACACTGGTGCAACGCATTGGCATGTCCGAAAGCCAATACGCCTTAATAAAGCCTTTGGACGACGGCTTCAGTGAAAAGTTGGAAGTCGAAAGCAGTAAACTCGGCCGCAGTATGTGGCACTCTCACCTTGTACTTGGCTTTGCGGGTTTTGCAGTGGGTATGGTTGCGGCTTTCCTGCTTGTCAGATACGGCCCTGCCCTGACCATAAACAACCCGGTTTTCACCTATATAGCGCTTATTAGTCCGGGCCTGTTCATTGGTTTATTTGCTGCGGGGTTACTAGGTTTGAGACCAGACCGTACTCACATCATCGAAATAGTCCGCAGTGCGATTAAGCGCCGGAAGTTTGCGCTAGTGGTTAATATTGATAAGCATCAGTCACCCACGACAATACACAATATACTCTGCCAGTATAGTACAAAAGTGGTCGAAGCGGCGAGGTAAACCTCGCCCACAGCAGGATTACGACTGCGCTACCATTCTATCAATTGTTTGTCGCGAAAAAATTTTCCGGTAGGACCATCTTCGTCTAAAAGACCCAGCCAAATTGCCGTTTCGGCCCCCTCTTCAGGAGTTAATGGCGCATCACTTCCACCCATTCTGGTATGAACCCAGCCCGGCGACATCGCATTTATTTTTACGTTGTCAGCGTCAATTTTCCGCGCAAGATGCAAAGTCAGGGCATTCATTGCTGCCTTGCTAAGCGCATATGCCGGAGGTCCTTCCATTCCTTCGCTAAATGCGCCCCAGCCAGAGGAAACGTTAACGATACGCCCGTAGTTGCGTTCGATCATAGCAGGTAACACGTGCCTGATGATTGCCATTGGCCCGTGCACGTGCACTTGCATTGCTTCTTTAAGTGCATCATCAGATACCCTTTCCCAATTGTCTTCACAGAGAACGCCGGCGTTATTCACTAGAACATCGATATCACCAAATACCGCTTGAGCGCGAACCACATTGTCCTGTAAAGACTGTTTGTCATTCAGATCGATTTCTATCACCTGAATATCTGCACCTACCACGTCTTCTTTAGCTTTGAGACCATCGTCCTCTTCTCTGCAGCCCAGTAATACTTTACACCCCTGTTTGGCAAAGCCTTTAACCATTTCTAAACCGATACCGCGATTACCGCCCGTGACCAATACTGTAGAAGTCATTTGCTCTCCTCTCTCGATGATAGACCCTGCTGGCGTAACAAACTGACAAAGCGATTGTTTAACCACATCCAAAGGGGCACGGTAATGGCCCACACAGCACTTACAACCGTCAGTGTTGCTGCCAGGGATAAGGGAAATGTCACTGCGCCGAATCGCGCGCCAGCCCAATAGCTCAATGGGCCTGATACGGCACCAAGAAACGCAGACAATGCAAACCTGTGATGTAAATAATCCAGACTGACCCGAAGCATTATGCCAAATGCAATCCAAAGTGCTACCAGCCACATGGGTATAAACCACAAGTCAGAAGTTGGAAATACAAAGATACCAAAATGCGTTAGCAGCCCATCCACAACCGAACCATACAAGCCAATCGCCAGGGCAAAACAAATATCGTTGCGCCCGTATGGACTGACCATAAAGTGAGCCATAATCAGTAAAGCCACCACCCATAAATACGTGTATTGATGGAAGATAACCAGAAACCATATAACCTGAAACCAAATAAAGTTGATGACTTTATTTAACGGGCGTTTATTCACTGTAGTACAACTTAAATTTAAACATTGAGGAATCCACATGCCACAGATTTCGTATCTGAAATTATATACGTAGAAAAATAGAGTTAGTTCACGTCCTGAGTATAAAGGAGATCATCTTTGAAAATGGTGAAGTACTACCTTACGGGAGCGATAGCCACTGCCTTATTCGCTTGGTTTTTTCCATACTGGCCTGTGGCAGTGCTTTTTGCTTGGACAAGCTTCTCGCTGGCTTGCGTCTCGGTAGCCTATATTTTTGAATACCCCAGCTTATTTCGCAAACGACATGATGGTACGATTCCCTTGTATATTCGCTGGATTTTCATTCCTTTTCTCCTGGGTACTGGTGCTTATAACACATGGGCGCGAAGCAATGACAAAGTTCCGGCAATTCAGAAAATTGAAGACAATCTGCTACTCGCCTGTCGGTTGTTTGGCCACGACGTTGAGAACTTGAAAAAGCAAGGCGTAGGTGCAGTACTCGATGTAACAGCTGAATTTGACGGCCTTGATTGGTCAGCTTATCAATACGATATTGCCTATCTCAACATTCCTGTTCTCGACCACACGAGTCCAACCGTGGCGCAACTTAATACCGCAATCAATTTTATCGACCAACATCGAAAAAGAGGTACAGGGGTAGTGGTGCACTGTGCATTGGGAAGAGGACGCTCAGTACTAACGGTAGCAGCTTACTTACTGGCAACGTCTCCAACTCTCTCTGTTGAAGAGGCAATGAATAAAATTCAATCAATAAGACAAACTGCCCGTTTAAATAAAAAACAGATGAAAGCGCTCCGGGCAATTCAACAAGGGGGCCTCCTCAAACTAACTCGTTCGTTGCACCTCATTGCAAATCCGGTTTCCGGAGGCGGGAAATGGACAGAAGAAAAAGACGATATACTTGCAATGCTAAACCCACACTTCCGAGTTACTATTCATGAAACCACCCCTCAAACAGATGCTAAAGCGCTGGCAATCCAAGCCGCAGAAGCTGGCGCAGAAACACTCGTTGCCTGCGGAGGGGACGGAACAGTAAGCGAAGTTGCCGCTGTCTGTGTCGCCCACAAGACTGTACTGGGGGTGATTCCACTTGGAACGGCTAATGCGCTAAGTCAAGTTCTGCATGGCTATATTAGCAAGATAATGCCCGTGCAGACTGCTTGTGACATTATCATAAAAGGTCATACTGTCGACATGGACACCACCCGTTGCAACGACGACATGATGCTACTGGTAGCTGCCGTAGGTTTTGAGCAGGAAATGATCGCCGAAGCTGATCGCGAAGAAAAAAATAGTGGTGGCCAGTTTGCTTACCTGAAAGGACTTTGGAACGCCATATCCGCTAACAACAATATGACACTCAACGTGCAATTTAACGATGAAGCCGCTATAGAAATAGAGACGCCCAGTTTCGTCATCGCCAATGCAGCCCCTATCACCACTGCTCTTGCTCAAGGTGGTGACCTACCAGATATCACTGACGGTCTTATGGACATCACTTGGCTACTCCCTCAACCATCAGGTGAGACTCAGCTCTTGTCCTTAGCCGAATTGGTTTTCACAAACAAAGCATCAAAACAGCAATCAGACACAATCAGACATCAGCAGGTACGTACAGTACATATTGAACTTCCTGGGAAAACGCCTTATGCCATCGATGGCGAAATCAAAGAAGACGAATCACTTACTATTACCACCGTCCCTGCCAGCCTCTCTGTTTTAACATCCTCAGAGCAAGAGCACACAGGTCGTCGGGATGTTTAACTAATGAAAATATCGAACTTTTTGTTATACAACACGCTAAGGCCATATTGGGAAAGCATAAGGGCAAGTTATTGGTTCATTCCCACTATAATGATTATCGGAGCGTTTTTTCTGGGCTACATCAGTACGTCATGGTTGCCAGCAGCTACAGCGAATGAACCCCTCGGAGACGCGTTGATCATACTTTTGCCAAATGCGGCACGAGCACTGGCGTCCACTGTTGCTACGTCTATTATAACGGCCACCAGCATTGCGTTTTCTATGACACTTGTGGCGTTAACCATGGCTTCGTCGCAGTTTGGCCCCCGATTACTGCAAACATTCATGGATGACCGCGGAACACAAATTGTACTGGGGACTTTGACGTCCACATTCATCTATTGTCTTATTGTAATTTACCATCTCGGTTCAAAAGATGCACAAATCACGTCAGCATCCACAATAGGGGTAAGTGTCCTGGGCATTGGCTTTGCCGATACCATGGTGTTAATTTACTATATTCACCATATTGCCCGTTTCATACAGGTAGATGAGATTGTTGAGCGCTGCTACAAGGATTGCCTGCTGCGCATGACAGCGTATTTACCACAACATAGCGACAGGGAAACGACCAAGGCAATTCCTAAAGCCATGATATCGCCACCTCATTACTCTGTCGCCGTTAAACTCGGGCAAGCAGGCTACGTACAACGCATAGATTATCAGAATTTTTTATCTCAACAACGTGAATTTGTGAGCGGCTTTCACATTCATGTAAAGGCTGGTGACTACGTTACCCACACGCAGGATGTATTTACCGTTTATTCAATTTATCCGCTAAAGAAAGATGTAATAGATACACTGAAAAAAAACCTGGTACTTGGCAAACGACGAACAGCCATTCAAGATCCGGTATTCGGGCTCACACAAATAGTAGAAATAAGTTTGCGGGCACTATCGCCCGGTATAAATGATCCCATGACAGCCATGACCTGCGCAGACAGGTTAACCACAATATGTTTATATTTGAATAAGCGAACATTTCCCGCCGAGGCTCTCGTACATCAACAAAGTAAACAGTGGATGGTGCGGAAAACCATATCATTTGCCGAGGTGCTCGACACTGCTTTTTGTCAACTTCGACAAGCCGCCGCGGCACACCCTGATGTATTAATACACTTACTGACCTGCTTAAAGAAATGTCAGGAGGAAGGGAAGCAATACAGTACGCTTTACAACTACCATGTAGATGCAGTGTTTGAGAGTGCCAATTTCCACAGGCTGTCTAAGTACGATCAAAAAGCACTCAGTGACGCGTACACCGCGGCACTGAGCCTCGGCACCTAGCGGGTCGCAATTATATACACTGCGTGCACAATACCAGGTATATAACCAAGCAAGGTCAACAGAATGTTTATCCAAAACTGCGGGCCAATTCCCACTTGTAAAAATACCCCCAAAGGTGGCAGTAAAATTGACAATATAATGCGAATAATATCCATGATCTTTCCTTTCATTGATGAGTTTATTCATTATGAAGCAAGTTTAATGCACAAACTTACCAATGGTAAAAAAAAAGCTAACTCAATTGAGTTAGCTTTTTCAAATTGGTGCGGAAAGCGGGACTTGAACCCGCACGACCGAAGTCACCACCCCCTCAAGATGGCGTGTCTACCAATTCCACCACTTCCGCAAAAACATTAATTAGGTACATCGTCAGTCTGATTGTCCGTTACCGGCACATCTTCAACTTCAACACTTGGGACATCAGAACTATTTACTTCTGACTCCGTAACAACTGGTATTGAATCTTCTACGACTGGAGCAGAAAGATCATCCCAACCATCTTCAGCTTTTTCTGTGTTGGCAGTAATGTTGCCTAAAAACAAACTCAACACAAAGAACAATGTCGCCAGTACTGATGTTGTTTTCGTCATAAAGTTACCCGATCCACTGGAACCGAATACTGTATTAGAACCGCCACCACCAAACGATGCTCCCATGTTAGCTCCCTTGCCCTGTTGAATGAGCACAAAGCCTATAAGCATGAGTGCAACAATCAGGTAAGCCACTAACAGCACTTCGTATAACATAAATACCTCGTCAATTTGCCGCTTGGCAGATTGCAATAAAATCGTTTGCTTTCAAACTAGCGCCGCCAATCAGTCCACCGTCGATGTCCTGTTTTGCAAACAGCGCTTCAGCGTTGTCAGGCTTTACACTTCCACCATATAACAACAGCATTGAGTGTGATAAATCACTGTCTTTTTCAGCAATGTACTGTCGAATAAATGCGTGTACATCCTGCGCTTCTTCCGGAGAAGCTGTTTTCCCAGTGCCAATAGCCCAAATAGGCTCATAGGCAATTACTGCATTGCCAAGTAAAGACACATCAATATGTGTAAACACGGCATCTAATTGCTTACGGACAAAATCTTTAACATCACCACTTTCTCTTACCGAGAGTGGCTCGCCACAACATATAATCGGCGTCATACCAGCTTCAAGCACTTTGAGCGCTTTTTCTGCAACCAGCTCATTACTCTCGCCGTGATCCTCTCTGCGCTCAGAATGGCCGACAATACAGAATTTGCAACCAAAATCAGCTAGCATGGATACTGACAAATCACCAGTATGAGCCCCACTGTCAAACTGACTCACATCTTGCGCACCGACAATAACATCACTTTGTTCAAAGGATGATATCAGAATCGCCGGCGGACATAAAACCACATCGACAGTTTCACTGCTAAAGGCGCTCAGAGCGGAGATAAACTCACTGGCCAGATTGCGTGACCCGTTCATTTTCCAGTTACCTGCTACCAGGCGTTTTCTTGTTACTGTATTCATGTCAGACCAAACCCTGTCTCAAAGCGGGCGTGATATTAACGATTCCCGCCCAAATATACAAGTCTAAAAATAACATTATTTTAGCCGAATCAACTAATTGGCCACTTTACGTACAGCATCTGCTATAGATTCAGCCCATTTTAGTGAATGCATCTCGTCATCAGACTCAACCATTACGCGAATCAGGGGCTCAGTTCCACTCTTTCTGAGTAATACTCGACCTGATTTCCCCAATGCGGCTTCTGCGGTATTCACGGCATCTTTCACACTACCATTTTCCAGCGGACTGCTCGCGCCTTCATTGTACCTCACGTTTATTAATTTCTGAGGAAACTTTTCAAAACCACTGCTCAATTGATGTAAATCCATGCCAGAGCGCAGCATCGCTGTAATTACCTGTAATCCTGCAACAATCCCGTCTCCAGTAGACGCAATGTTTAAATTGAGTACATGGCCACTGTTTTCTCCGCCAATTGCCCAGCCTTTTTGTTGTAGTAACTCCATAACGTAGCGATCGCCAACTGCACTGCGCGCAAACGGAATACCCAATTTGCTAAGAGCGACTTCCAAACCCAGATTGCTCATTAACGTACCTACAACACCACCGGACAAGCGGCCTGATTTTAAAGCATCCCGAGCGACGATATACAGTATTTCATCACCATCAAGTACGTTTCCTAAATGATCGACTAACATGATCCTGTCGCCATCGCCGTCGAGGGCAAAGCCAAGATGGGCACCGGTTTCCAATACTTTTTCTACCGTCGCACGCATAGATGTCGCCCCCACTTTCTCATTTATGTTGAGGCCATCAGGAGAGGTGCCTATTTCGATAACTTCAGCACCCAGTTCTGATAGCACGTTAGGAGCAATGTGATACGTTGCACCATGGGCACAATCGACTACTATTTTCATCCCCTTTAACGACAAATCAGATGGAAATGTGCCTTTGCAAAATTCGATATATCGGCCTGCTGCGTCATTGATCCGGGTTGCCTTACCTAATTTATTTGACGCCACACAGGTCATAGGTTCATCGAGCATAGATTCAATCGCCAGCTCAATGTCATCATCGAGTTTGAAACCATCAGATGAAAAAAACTTAATGCCATTGTCGTAATAAGGGTTATGAGAGGCAGAGATAACGATGCCAGCTTCCGAGCGAAACGTTTTAGTCAAGTAGGCAATTGCAGGAGTAGGCATGGGGCCGAGTAAACCGATATTGATGCCAGCGGCTGAAAGACCCGCTTCCAAAGCCGACTCCAACATATATCCGGATATACGCGTATCCTTCCCTATGAGAACTTTGTTCGTGCCATGGCCTGCCAGTACTTTTCCGGCAGCCCAGCCTAATTTGGTAACAAACTCAGGGTTTATAGCGCTTTCACCCACCTTCCCTCTAATGCCATCTGTTCCAAAGTACTTACGCTGACCCATCTCAGGCTCCTTGAATTGTTTTTCGTATTTGTTGAATTTTTTTCACTATCTTTACAGCATCTACCGTTTCATCCACATCGTGTACCCGGATGATTTTCGCCCCAGCTTGGGCCGCTATGGTGGCCAGTGCAATGCTGCCCGCCATTCTCTTATCAACAGGTTTATTTAGCAGATCACCTATCATAGATTTTCTTGACATCCCTATAAGCAAGGGGTAACCGAGATGATTTATTCTGCCAAGTTCAGCAAGCAACTGATAGTTGTGATCCAACTGTTTGCCGAACCCGAAGCCCGGATCGAGCATAATTTGACTATCGTCTATGCCGGCCTGCTTACACGCGTCGATTCGTCCCAGTAAAAAATTAATGACTTCGTCGACCACATCATCGTAAGTCGGTGCATTCTGCATATTGTCCGGCTGACCTTTCATGTGCATCAAACAAACCGGAACATCGCAAGCTGCCGCGACTTCTATTGCTCCCGGCTCAGTGAGTGCCCTTACGTCGTTAATTAATGACGCTCCAGCTTCCACAGCGGCTTTCATTACCGCGGCTTTGCTTGTATCTACAGAAATTACAACCTCATTTTCACACGCCAGTTGTTCAATCACCGGAATAACTCTGTCCAGTTCTTCCTGTTCACCGACTAACGGCGCTCCAGGCCGGGTGGATTCTCCACCTATATCAATAAACGAAGCTCCGCCGGCTATCATTTTACGCCCGTGCTTCACTGCATTTATCACCGTATTGTGTTGCCCGCCATCTGAAAACGAATCCGGTGTGACGTTGAGTATACCCATTACGTGGGGCTCTTGAAGGTCTATTTCAGTATGTTTAAATTGCATAGCGTATATCTATCAAATTGATTTTGGGAGTAATGTTATTTTAGCCCATGGGGAGAGGTGATGCGAAAAGCGCCAGAGAATTTCTGGCGCTTTTGAAGTGATGGAGTTTACTATTAGCTAGGCAAGTCGCCTGGTTTGCCAACGGATGGTTTATCCACGCCATCGTCAGTAATTTCGCCTTCTCGGCCTGGTTTTCCACCAGGGGGATTTCCATCGCCCTTCGGCGCACGATCATCCCAATCTGCCGGTGGTCTTACGTCTCTGCGATCCATCAAATCATCGATTTGTTTCGCATCAATGGTTTCATATTTCATTAACGCATCCTTCATGGTGTGAAGAATATCGATGTTTTCCTCCAAAATCTTATACGCACGCTCATAATTACTATCGATTATGGCTTTTATTTCAGCATCGATGGCACGCGCAGTATCATCAGACATATGTGAAGCCTTCGACATTGACTTGCCCAGGAACACCTCACCTTCGTCTTCCGCGTAAAGCATGGGTCCCATTTTACTCGACAGGCCCCATTGAGTAACCATTTTCCGAGCGATATCGGTCGCCCGCTCAATGTCGTTAGACGCACCGGTAGTTACTTTGTCATCACCGTAAATAATTTGCTCGGCTATACGACCGCCAAACAAACTGGAAATCATACTTTCCAAGTGTTGCTTAGAATGGCTAACCCGATCTTGTTCCGGCAAATACATGGTTACACCCAGCGCTCTTCCCCGCGGAATAATAGACACTTTGTATACTGGATCGTGTTCAGGTACAAGACGACCAACAATAGCATGACCAGCTTCATGATAGGCCGTCATAGCCTTTTCTTCTTCGGTCATGACCATAGACTTGCGCTCGGCGCCCATCATGATCTTGTCTTTTGCTTTATCGAACTCTTCCATTGCCACTAAGCGCTTATTCGCTCTGGCAGCAAAAAGTGCAGCTTCGTTAACCAAATTAGCCAGGTCGGCACCAGAGAAACCTGGCGTACCACGGGCAATCACAGAAGCCTCTACGTTTTCACCTATAGGCACCTTGCGCATGTGAACTTTAAGAATTTGCTCACGACCGCGAATGTCAGGCAGACCAACAACCACTTGTCTGTCGAAACGGCCAGGGCGTAACAATGCTGGATCTAGTACGTCGGGACGGTTAGTCGCGGCTATGACAATAATGCCTTCATGACCTTCAAAACCGTCCATTTCAACCAACATCTGATTAAGTGTTTGCTCGCGCTCGTCGTGCCCGCCACCTAACCCGGCACCGCGTTGGCGGCCAACGGCGTCAATCTCATCAATAAAGATAATACAAGGAGCCGCTTTCTTAGCTTGTTCGAACATGTCGCGAACACGGGATGCACCCACACCAACAAACATTTCGACAAAATCAGACCCTGAGATGGTAAAAAACGGCACTTTCGCTTCACCGGCAATAGCCTTCGCAAGCAACGTTTTACCCGTTCCCGGCGGTCCTACCATTAATACGCCTTTGGGGATCTTACCACCCAGTTTCTGAAATTTAGACGGATCGCGAAGGAAGTCTACTAACTCGGCAACGTCTTCTTTAGCTTCATCGCATCCAGCGACGTCAGCAAACGTTGTTTTGATTTGATCTTCACCCAACAAACGCGCTTTGCTCTTACCAAAAGACATCGCGCCGCGGCCACCACCACCTTGCATTTGTCTCATGAAGAAAATCCACACCGCAATGAGCAATAGCATCGGGAACCAGGAAATAAAGATACTGGTCAAAACAGAAGGTTTCTCAGGCGGTTCACCTAATACTCGCACATCTTTTTTTACCAGATCAGAAATCAACTGATCGTCGAAATAAGGAATATAAGTGACAAAGACTTCCCCGTTGCGACGGGTGCCACGTATTTCGCGAGCATCACTGTTTATACGGACCTCGCGGATATTTCCTTGGTTTGCTTCTTTCAGAAAAGTGGTGTAATCCGTTTGCGCTTTTGTCGATTCTCCAGGAGAAAAACTCTGGAAAACAGACATTAGCACAACGGCAATGACCAACCATAAGATTAAATTTTTTGCCATATCGCTCAAGCTACTAACCTCTAATAAAACCGGAACGTCCGGGATGAGTGACGGCTCTCTGCCTCGCCTGTTAAGTAAGTCATATCCTTGCCAAACAGTGCGCACCTTCCCTTAGATTTCCGTACGAAATGCGTTCCCTACTTCGCCAATCTACAGCCTACTACAATTTGTATCCTGTAGCCACCAAATACACCTCTCGAGAACGCGCTCTTGAGGAGTCCGGCTTTCGGGTTTTGATGGTTTTAAAAACATCCCGTATGGATCGGAAATATTCATCGAACCCTTCCCCCTGAAATACTTTGATGACAAAACTGCCATTTGGTTTCAATACCTGATGACACATGTCCAGTGCTAATTCACACAAGTACATGGAACGGCTCTGATCCACAGAATTATTTCCACTCATATTAGGAGCCATATCGGACATAACGATATCTACGTTTTTACCGCCGATTCTGTTCAATAATGTCTCTAATACCGCTTCTTCTCGAAAATCCCCTTGTAGAAAATCAACGCCTACAATGGGATCCATACCCAGAATATCACAGGCGATAACCTGTCCCTTATCGCCCACCAGCTGCGAAGCGAGTTGCGACCACCCCCCAGGCGCTGCACCAAGGTCGACAGCCGTCATACCCTGTTTGATAAGCTTATCTTTACTCTGGATTTCTTCCAGTTTAAAAACGGCCCGTGAACGCCAACCCTGCTTCTGGGCTTGTTGCACGTACTGGTCATCAAAGTGTTCTTTTAGCCAGCGTTTACTGCTGGCCGAATGTTTCTTTTTTGTCATTCCACTACAATGTCATTAGGATTGTTACCGAGATGGCGTTAGAATACGTCATTTCAAGGTATAACGTTATTTTAATTGTAAGAAAAACGGATAAATGAAACTTTCAAATAAACAAAAGCAATTTCTGAAGGGCCTGGCCCACTCTTTAAAGCCAGTAGTTCAACTGGGTGCCAACGGTCTTACAGAAGGCGTGGTCGCCGAAATCGACTACGCGTTAAGTCACCATGAATTGATCAAAATAAAGGTACCTACCGATGACAAAGAAGAAAAAGCACTGATCATGGATGCCATCGTGCGGGAAACTAACGGAACCAAAGTACAAACCATTGGCCATGTTTTGGTCATTTACCGGCCGACCGAAGAGCGTAAAATTCAGTTGCCAAAAAATTAAAGCAAATTTACCCCTCCGGGTTGTAACACCTTTGTTAACAAAAGGCAGCGCGTTACACTTACGTAAACGTAAACTCAACGGGCTCAATTATGAAACTTGTTAACTCGACCGCAGTTATTTCCGGAGGCGCATCAGGCCTTGGGCTTGCTGCGGCTACCTATTTATCTCACGTGGGCGCGAAAGTTGCGCTTCTCGATGTCAACGCTGAACATGCTAAACAGGCGTTAACATTGTTACCTTCCCAACAAATCAGATTTTACCAGGCCGATGTCACCAGCGATGAACAAGTTTGTCAGGCCATTAATAGTATAAAAAATGACTTCGGTGGTATTGACCTGTGTGTAAACTGCGCCGGAATTGCCCCGGCAGTCAGGGTACTAAATAAATCCGGTGCAGCTTGTGCGCTGGCTGATTACCAAAAAGTGATAAACATAAATTTGGTTGGTACCTTTAACGTCGCCAGACTATGTGCACAGGTCATGGCTAGCCAGCCTCTTAACGACAATGGAGAACGTGGCGTTATCATCAACACCGCGTCGATCGCTGCATATGAAGGCCAAATTGGTCAGGCTGCTTACGCGTCCAGTAAAGCTGGTATTGTTGGGCTAACGCTTCCAATGGCGAGAGATTTAGCCTCATCAGCTATTCGCGTCAACGCCATCGCGCCTGGCATTATGGCAACCCCATTACTACTGGCCATGCCAGAAAAAGTTCAGGGCGCCCTCGCCGGCAACGTCCCCTTTCCCCAGCGTTTGGGCGAGCCCAGTGAGTTTGCGAAATTAGTTGGGCACATTGCGGAAAACAGCTATATCAACGGCGAAGTTATCCGCTTAGACGGTGCCTTGAGAATGCAACCTAAGTAAGCCAGAAAAGACGCTGAAAAACGTGTTCAACGCGCCTTACAGCAGTAAGGCGCGCTATTCGTCCTCACCGCCATTCACCATTAATGCAATGTTATACAGCCGGTTAACCGCATGGTAATTCACCGAGTTTTTGTGATAGCGACCACGGGAAGACATGGCCCCTGCTTCTTTTTGCATCAGCAGTGTAATAGCATCATCTACGGTTTCCACCGTATAGATACTGAACAATCCTTTCCTTACCGCGTCTACTACTACTTTATCGAGCACAAGGTTAATAGCATTGGATTTGGGAATCACTACGCCTTGTTCGCCATTTAGCCCTCGGTGCTGACACAAATCAAAAAAGCCCTCTATTTTTTCGTTAACACCGCCAACGGCCTGAACTTCACCGTACTGATTTATCGAGCCAGTAACCGCCAAAGATTGGGTGACGGGTAAATCAGTCAGGGCTGATATAAGGGCGATCAATTCCGCGAGGGACGCACTGTCTCCATCAATATGACCGTAGGATTGTTCAAGCGCGATGTTAGCAGACAGCGTGAGGGGAAAATGTTGAGCGTATTTATGGCCCAAGTACCCGGTTAGCAGCATGACCCCTTTGGAATGTATGGGTTGACCCAATTCCACTTCTCGTTCAATGTCTACCACGCCGCTGGCCCCCACATATACAGTAGAAGTGATGCGAGCCGGCGTACCAAAAGCGGTACCACCGACTTCAAGAACAGTAAGGCCATTCACCTTGCCAGTGGCCGTACCCTCGGTGGCTATGAGAACGTGTCCTTCCTTAATATCGTTCAGCAATGCTTGGCTCACACGACCTGTACGACGCTTTTTCGCACTAAGTGCAATTTCAAGGTGTTCCAGTTCAAGGTGTGAGCTTTGCTGCTGAAATGCAAAATAACGGGCTTCCTGAATGAGCTCGATGACTTCGGAAAAATGAGCTGAGAATTTTTCTTGATGCTCAGCCCTGCGAAGGGAGTATTCCACTAAACGCTGCATTGCTTTTGAAGAAATGCCCTTTAGTCCAGCCTCTTGAACTTGGTGTCTGACTTTGCCGACAAAATTAAACGTAGATTGCCGATTAACCGGTATTTCATAGTCGAAATCCACGAGTACTCGAAACAGTTCGTCAAACTCGTCATCGTAATCCTGCAGGGTGTAATAAAGATCTCTGGAACCCAACAATATGACTTTAACGTTCAAATCCACCGGCTGGGGGTTCAATGTAATGGCATTTACCATGCCTACATCCTGTTGGGGGAGATCCATTTTCAAAGAGCCGGATTTAATGGCCAATTTTAACGCATCCCAAACAAAGGGTTGCTCAATAACTTGATCCGCATCGAGAAGTAAATATCCACCGTTTGCGCGATGCAAGGCGCCGGGCCGAATCATCCTATAATTAGTGTACACGCTACCGTGAACATTAGTGTATTCAATCTTACCGAATAAATTCTGATACGTGGGGTTTGCTTCGTATATGACTGGCGCCCCCTCTTCCACGTGATGACCGACTAACACATTGGGTAAATACAACTCCTCCAGGTAGAGACGTCGGTCAAGTTCGTCAGGTTTGTCTTCTTTGTTTTCTTCTGCTAACAGTGACACGATTGTGTCGACCAAATGACTACGCATGCGGCGAAGCGTTTTCAACACGCCTAACTGATCAGCGTATTTATGTTCGAGACTTTTGAGTAAAGGCCGAATACCCTGTTCAGCCGTTTTTTTATTGAGTTGGCGAAGCTTTTCAGACGACTCCCGTTTCCACACTGGTAGACCTATCAGGCTCTCCGTGAGTCTGTTTTCCAGTTCTTCAATCAAATCGTAAAAATATTTGCGTTTGGCATCGTCAAACCCGGCAAACTCTTCATCTGTTACAGGTTTGCCGTTTACTATCGGAGCAAATGTGATGCTGTTGGATTCATCGTAAAGTGCCACATCGTGAGCCTGGGCATAGCGCTCAACAGCATCAATAGCTTCGTCGTACCTGCGTTCGAAAGATCGTGCTATCGCAGATTTTTGTCTTTGGTAGCCTGGGTTGTCAAAAGCAGCAGGAAACGTATCGAGTAAATCATCAATTAAATCACTGATATCTTTAACCAGCGTTTTTCCTTCACCCGGTGCCATTCGAAGCAAGAGGGGCTCCCGCTCCTCATCAAAATTATTCAAATAGACCCAGTCTTCCGGAGGAGGGAGTGCTGACACGTGGCGTTCAATATGGTCTTTCACCAAAGTAAAACGCCCCGTAGCCGCTTCGCCCATAACGTAAATGTTATACCCTTTCGCATTGACACCTAGTCCAAAGGACAAAGCTTCACGGGCGCGTTCCTGCCCAATAAAAGACGTATTAAGCGCCTCGTCGTCTTTAAGGGCCTGATTGATCTGCCGACGATTTATTTTTGGTGTAAGCGCGCTGGCGTCCAGAGGTGTGAGATAGGCTGAGCCTTTCATAAGGTCCTGATTACACATTTTCTTGTAAGTGAAACGCGAAAGCTTACCACTGTCAAACCCCAGAGATGGAAAAACTCGGAATTTTTTCCACTTACAGTCTTTTTTCAGCCTCAAATGGTATCTTTTAACGTTTATATGACTAAAAAAACGCCACTGACCGTTAAATTGTCAGATAGTGGCAAAAAAATTCACCTTTTGACATTTTTTAATCTACATTTTTCCATTTCGGGCTCAGGCACACACCTGCGTTTAAAAAATAGCTGCCGATGGACTGCGCCATAGTTTCTCCCCCGCAAAACGCGGTAACCTTGTGTATTTTCTCACCACACAAGGATAAAAGTCGGTTGTCGCTATTGTGGGAACCAATGGCACTGGGTTATTCTATGCGGCTTATCAGCAAGTCACCTATTTTAACGCGGAAGCCTACTCAACAATGGCCGAAAATCATTACAATCCAAAGCAAATTGAACAAGAAGCCCAACAGTATTGGGAAACCAATCAGTCGTTTAAGGCAGTTGAAGACCCTGCCAAAGAAAAATTCTACTGCTTGTCTATGTTCCCGTATCCCAGTGGTCGCCTCCACATGGGTCACGTACGAAATTACACCATTGGAGATGTAATCAGCCGCTTTCAGCGTATGCAGGGCAAAAATGTTTTACAGCCTATGGGTTGGGACGCCTTCGGGCTACCGGCGGAAAACGCCGCGATTAATAACAATACAGCTCCGGCTAACTGGACATATTCAAATATCGAATACATGAAGGGACAGTTAAAATCACTGGGGTTTGGTTATGACTGGAACCGCGAAGTAGCAACGTGTAAACCCGATTACTACCGTTGGGAACAGTGGTTTTTCACGCGTTTGTATGAAAAAGGCCTGGTTTACAAGAAAAATGCAACCGTAAATTGGGATCCCGTAGACCAAACCGTGCTGGCCAACGAACAGGTTATTGATGGGCGGGGCTGGCGCTCAGGGGCACTGGTTGAACAGAAAGAAATACCTCAATGGTTTATTAAAATTACCGACTACGCCGAAGAGCTGCTATCCGATTTAGAGCAGTTAAAAGACTGGCCGGATCAGGTTCGGGCGATGCAGGCAAACTGGATTGGCCGTTCAGAAGGAGTGGAAATTACCTTTAAACTCTCTGAACCGGCGGGCGATGTTGATGAACTCACCGTTTATACCACTCGCCCAGACACCTTTTATGGCGTCACGTACGTAGGTGTTGCCGCTCAGCATCCAGTGGCAGAATTTGCTGCCAAGCAGAATCCTGCGTTAGCGGCTTTTATCGAAGAATGTAAAAATACAAAGGTTGCAGAAGCCGATCTCGCCACTATGGAGAAAAAAGGTTTTGCTACTGGTCTCACAGCTGTTCATCCCCTTACCGGCGAAGAGGTTCCAGTGTGGGTAGCAAACTTTGTGTTAATGGATTACGGCTCCGGAGCCGTTATGGCGGTCCCAGGGCACGATCAACGTGATTGGGAGTTTGCCACTAAGTACAACCTGCCAATTTCACAGGTCATCGCACCTGAAAGCAGCAGTGAGGTACAAGCAGATTTGTCTCAATCTGCATATACTGAAAAAGGCATATTAATAAACTCCGGTGAGTTTAATGGCCTGGGTTTTGACGCTGCTTTTAGCGCCATCGCAGAAAAGCTTGAAACCATGGGTTGCGGTGTGAAAAAGATCAACTACCGCCTTCGTGACTGGGGGGTAAGCCGCCAACGCTACTGGGGTGCGCCCATTCCAATACTGAACTTGGAAAACGGTGAGTCTATGCCTGTGCCTGCAGATGATCTGCCTGTTGTGCTGCCTGAAGATGTGCAGATGAACGGTGTGACCTCCCCGATTAAAGCCGACCCACACTGGGCGAAAGCCACATTTAATGGTCAGCCAGCCTTGCGGGAAACTGATACCTTTGACACTTTTATGGAGTCATCGTGGTATTACGCAAGATACACTTGCGCACAGAATAGCGATGCCATGCTGGATCCCAAACAAGCCAACTACTGGCTACCAGTCGATCAGTATATCGGCGGTATTGAACATGCTATTTTACACCTACTGTATTCTCGCTTCTTCCACAAACTGTTGCGAGACGAGGGCTTAGTGGAATCAGATGAGCCGTTTAAGCGCTTGTTGTGCCAAGGAATGGTACTTGCCGATTCTTATTTCAGTGAAGACGAAAACGGCAAGAAAACCTGGTATTCGCCCCTTGAGGTGTCGACGGAAAAAGACGACAAGGGCCGAATTGTTAAAGCGTGGCTGACAAAGGATGGTACAGAAGTTCAGCACGGTGGCATGACGAAAATGTCCAAATCAAAGAACAATGGTATCGACCCTCAGTCGGTGATCGATCAATATGGCGCTGATACCGTGCGTTTGTTCACTATGTTTGCGGCGCCTCCCGAACAAACACTTGAATGGGTAGACTCAGGCGTTGAGGGTGCAAATCGATTCTTGAAACGCATTTGGAAACTCGTGAGCGAGCATTTGAGCGTTTGTGATTCGCCGGAGTCTGTGAATGTCAAAACTCTGTCAAAGGATCAACAAGCCCTTCGTCGCGAAGTGCATAAAACCATTGCCAAAGTCACCGATGACCTGGGTCGCAGACAAACTTTTAATACAGCCGTCGCAGCAGTGATGGAATTGCTGAATCACTTACAAAAAGCACCGCAATCTTCTGCTTCAGATCACGCTGTGATGCGCGAAGCCATTGAAGCCGTTGTTCGCCTGCTTAACCCAATCACGCCTCACCTTTGTCACCATTTGTGGCAACAGCTTGGCCACGAAACAGCGGTGGAACATGCGGGCTGGCCTCAGGTCGATAAAGCCGCATTGGTTGAAGATGAAAAACTCATTGTCGTCCAGGTAAACGGCAAGGTTCGGGCGAAGATGACAGTGGCTGCCGATGCCGTTAAAGACGTGGTTGAATCTCAAGCCCTTGCTCAACCGAATGTACAGCAATTTATAGATGGCAAAACAATTCGCAAAGTAATTGTGGTACCCGGTAAACTCGTCAATATAGTGGCTAACTGATGCAGCGCTTAATAAAGCTTGCTATTGTTGGTTTGCTGTTGGCAGGCACCACTGCGTGTGGTTTTCATTTGCGTGGCAATCAGTCATTGCCACCTTCAGTTAACTACGTCGCAGTGTCTTCCTCACAGGCTCACGCACCTCTTGCTAGAGCCCTGAAGAAACGCCTTGATGTTTACGACATTGACGGCGGAACTCTAGCAGATAGCACCTCACCTGAACATTCCGTCATGATCCATATAATGCCTGAACAGTTGGAACGACGGTTGTTATCTGTATTTGCCAGCGGTCAGGTTGCTGAGTATGAGCTCATTTACGGCGTGCGTTATCAAGTTATCTTTCCCGGTAAACAACCTTTGAATGCGTATTTTGAGGTGCTTCGCGACTATCAGGACGATCCCGATCTGGTACTGGCAAAGTCGAGAGAACTTGATTTAGTGCTGAGCGAAATGCGGCAAGAAGCTGCTGACAACATAATCCGGCGGTTATCTGGCCACGCCAATGACGCATTGGCAAAGTAGCTAGCGATTATGCAAGTTTACCCCAATCGGTTTGAGCAAGAACTAAAACAGGGTCTAAAACCCTGCTATGTGTTTTTTGGAGATGAACCACAGCAAAAGTACTCCATGATCGAAAGGGTGAGGACTTGCGCCAAAGAAGCCGGCTTTACAGAGCGACACGTATTCGTTGCCGACAGCGGTTTTCAGTGGTCTCAACTTATTGAAGCCACACAATCCATGTCTCTTTTCTCTTCTCAACAACTGATTGAACTTGAATTGCCCACCGGTAAACCAGGCCCGGAAGGCAGCCAGACTTTACAAACCGTGGCGCAATCCCTCGGCCAAGACATCTTGCTAATCGTGCATGGCCCTCGCATTGGCAAAGACGTGCAAAGGGGAAAATGGTTCAAGGTGCTCGATAGTATCGGCGTCCATGCCATGTGCTATCCACTGGAAGGAAAGTCATTGAGTAACTGGATTCAACAAACCCTGAATGAATTCAGTTTACAGGCTGACACCAGCTGTGTGCGAATGATTACTGACATGACCGAAGGCAACATGCTTGCGGCCCATCAGGAAATTCAGAAACTCGCGCTACTTTACCCCAATCAGGTACTCACTAGCGACATGGTAGAAGCCGCCATCGTCGATCAGTCCAGGTTTAACGTCTTTCAACTCATTGACGTCATGCTGGCGGGTGATCAATCCCGTTGTATCAAAATATTGTATCGTCTGGAGAGTGAAGGGCTTGAACCCAACATCCTCATTTGGGCGTTTATTCGCGAGTGGCAAACCCTTCAACAACTCAAGGAATTGCAGCTCTCAAATCAGCCCATTCAGTGGCCAAAACTGGGAATTTGGAAAAACCGACAAAATCTGTACATGTCTGCTTTACAACGACTCTCTCCCGATGCACTTGAACATATCAGGCGTGAGGTTGAAAACGCAGATTTGGCATTTAAGCAGAACGTAATATCACGACCCTACGTCAAATTAGCACACCTTTGTATGCTTTTTATGGGAGTGCCCCTTGCGCACATTCCCCTTATTGACAACGAGTTGTGACGTTGAAAACAAAAAGCGCGAGAGATTCGCTATAATAACGATGTAACACTATTTTTGTTCATCTTAAGGAGAACTTTTGGAGAGTAATCAGTTCAAACAATTTGTCCTCGACAAAATTGACGATTTGAAAGCCCGCGATATTATTCAGTTGGATGTTAAAGGTAAATCCAGTATCACAGATCTCATGATCATCTGTTCTGGTAATTCAAAACGTCACGTAATGGCCATTGCAGATAATTTACAAGTAGAGATGAAACACGCCGGTCACCCACCTTTAAGCGTAGAAGGCAAAGATACCGGCGAGTGGGTCTTGGTAGATCTGGGCGATATTATCGTTCATGTTATGCAAGACGAAGCCCGGGATTTCTATCAGTTAGAAAAGCTTTGGGGTTAAATTTGTATTTTACACCGGCTGCCAATGCAGTGTGGAATTGTTGTTGTGAAATAACCGGGATGTAGCTGACGGTGAAAATTCAAATTGTTGCTGTAGGAACAAAAATGCCCGATTGGGTTAATCGTGGCGTGGAGGAATTTCTGCGCCGCTTTCCCACTGATCTTCCTGTTTACTTTACTGAAATTGCCGCTGGTAAGCGAGGCAAAAACGCAGATATTCCCCGAGTCCTACAAAGAGAAGGTGAGGCAACGCTCGCGGCTATCCCCAAGGGCAACCGCGTTGTAACGTTAGAAGTTAAAGGTAAACCCTGGGATACGCCTCAACTGGCCAAAAAACTAGATGCCTGGAAAATGGATGGCCGTGACGTGAGCCTGCTGATTGGCGGCCCGGAAGGACTGGCACCCGCTTGTATCGCGGCGGCTGAGCAAAAATGGTCGCTGTCAAATCTGACGCTTCCGCACCCTCTGGTGCGTATTATTGTGGCAGAGAGCCTTTATCGCGCCTGGTCAGTTACCCAGAATCATCCCTACCACAGGGAATAGCAATGTCACGTCAGCGCCAGCCAATTCGAGACCACACTGCTGAAGCTAACCTGTTTACAAGACGGGCGATTATCGCGCTGTTTATTGTTATCGTGATGCTCGGCATTGTTGTAAGTAATCTGTATGTACTTCAAGTCGAGCAACACGAAGCTTACCAGACACGCTCAAACGGCAATCGAATTAAAGTCCTTCCCATTGCTCCAAACCGCGGCCTCATTTATGACAGAAATGGCATTTTACTGGCTGAAAACAAACCCGTTTTCAGCCTTGAAGTTGTCCCGGAAGAGGTGGACGATTTAGAGAAAACCCTCGCCCGTTTATCCGCATTGATGGGAATTACCGAAGAAGAAAAAGAAAATTTTCTAAAAGTTTACCGTGGTCAGCGCCGCTTTAAACCTATTGCACTGCGAACTCAGCTTAGCGAGGAAGAAGTGGCCAGGTTTTCTGCGCAACAACATCGGTTCACAGGTGTATCTGTTGAAGCGAGATTGTCGCGGTTTTACCCCTATGGCGATACCCTTACTCATGTGCTTGGCTACGTGGCGAAAATTAATAAGAAAGATCTGCAAAAATTGGTGGAAGCAGGACTGGAAGCCAACTATGCGGCAACCTATGACATTGGCAAGCTGGGGATCGAAAAATATCACGAAGAATTGCTTCACGGTAAAGTGGGTTATCAACAGGTGGAAGTGAACAGCCAGGGTCGTATTATTCGCACCTTGAGTATCGATCCGCCCGTCCCCGGAAAAGACATTGTTTTAAACATCGATTTGCCCCTTCAATTAGCGGCCAAGAAAGCCCTTCAGGGTAAACGTGGTACCGTCGTCATGTCGTCGCCAAAAGATGGCGGTATTTTGGCAATGTTTTCCAGTCCAAGTTATGACCCCAACCTGTTTGTCCATGGTATTAGCAGTAAAAAGTACCGCGCTTTACAGTCATCTGACCGGCCCTTGATAAACCGGGCGACCCAAGGGCAATACCCGCCAGCTTCTACGATTAAGCCGCTACTCGGCTTAGTCGGACTGGAAGAAGGCATCATAGACAGGGATACTACCATTAATGACACTGGTCGATACCGCTTGCCCAATGTAAGCCACGTATGGCGAGACTGGAAAAAATGGGGTCATGGGAAAGTAAACGTCGAAAGAGCCATCGCGGTATCGTGTGACACCTTTTACTATGATTTGGCTTACAAACTGGGTATCGATCGCATCAGTGACAGCATGTCTGAGTTTGGTTTTGGAGACTACACAGGTATCGATTTGTATGAAGAGTCAGATGCCAATATGCCCAGCCGCGGCTGGAAACGCGCCCGATTTAACGAGCCCTGGTACATCGGTGACACCATTCCAGTAGGCATTGGGCAAAGCTACTGGACAGCCACGCCAGTTCAACTAAACCAGGCAATGAATACACTGATTAACTATGGCGAGCGCTTTGTTCCCCAGATCATGATGGGGTTTATGCAACCCGATGGCACAATAGTCAAATCTGAGCCTAAAACCATGCGCCCAATTATGATTAAAAACAGAGATAACTGGGCGTTAATGCTAAGCGCCATGCATGAGGTTAACCACGGAGAAGAAGGAACGGGCAGAAAATCCTTCGCCGATGCCCCTTATCAGTCCGGAGGAAAATCTGGCACAGCGCAACTTTTCTCAGTGGCGCAGAACGAAACTTACAACGAAGATGACGTATCAGAGCACTTGCGTGACAATGCCATGTACGTCGCTTTTGCCCCATTCGAGTCACCAGAGATATCTGCGACCGTGGTGGTAGAAAATGCGGGAGGCGGCAGCACTAATGCAGCACCAGTCGCCAGACAAGTAATGGACTTTTACTTTCGCGAACACGAATTTATGCAACCTCAATTAGATGGTGTTGTGTCACATAAGGCAGAGTGAATAGCGTGAAACGGACACAACTTAAACAGAACAGCACGACATTCTGGCAACGTTTCCACATTGACGGCTGGTTGCTCATGGGCTTATTAGTACTTATGACAGTAGGGCTGTACACTTTATACTCAGCCTCCGGCCAGGATGCATCACAAATGGAGCGTCAGTTTACCCGTCTAGCCATTGCACTGGGCGTAATGGTATTCATGGCCCAGGTCCCCCCAATGGCTTACAGAAGGTTATCCGTCTATGCTTATGTACTGGGTTTAGGCATGCTCATTGCTGTTCTGTTGTTTGGCGATATGGGCAAAGGTGCACAGCGTTGGCTTGATCTTAAATTTGTTCGCTTTCAACCTTCTGAACTGATGAAGCTTGCCGTTCCCATGATGGTGGCCTGGTATATCAGTAAATTCACCTTGCCTCCAAGGCTTATACACATTTTGTCTGGTTTTGTACTTGTTATCGTACCGACACTGCTAATCGCAAAGCAACCGGATTTAGGTACCTCACTGCTCATCGCTAGTTCCGGTATTTTCGCCATATTTCTGGCAGGCATGAGTTGGCGGCTAATTGGTGTGTTAAGCGCACTGGCTGGCGCCTTTGCGCCAATCATGTGGTTCTTCCTCATGCAAGACTACCAAAAACAACGCGTTATCACTTTTTTAAATCCGGAGAGCGATCCCCTTGGCGCCGGATACCATATTATTCAATCAAAAATCGCCATCGGGTCTGGTGGACTTGAGGGCAAAGGCTGGCTTCAGGGAACACAATCGCAATTAGAGTTTTTGCCCGAGCGTCACACGGATTTTATTTTCGCGGTATTCAGTGAAGAATTTGGCCTGATAGGAGTACTCCTATTACTTGTCATTTATCTGTGTATTATTATTCGCGGATTGATTATTGCCAATCGGGCGCAAGACGCCTACAGTAAACTACTCGCAGGCTCCATCACCCTGACCTTTTTTGTTTATGTATTTGTAAACATGGGCATGGTGTCCGGCCTGTTACCGGTTGTTGGTGTGCCACTCCCTCTGGTGAGTTACGGTGGAACGTCTATGGTAACGCTCATGGCAGGTTTTGGCATTTTAATGGCCATTGGAACACAGAAAAGATTTTTGTCCCGATAAAAAAGACTATGAAAATGTGCGCTAAATACGGGTTACTTCTCATGACTGCAGTACTGTTATCTGCGTGTCAATCGCAGAGCCGCTATGCCCAACATACCGACTCTGCGCCCACGTTCGTGTACGACGAACCAGATTACACAGATGCCCAACCTCGGTATGAGCCATACCGGGAATGGAATAGCCGCCCCTATGAAGTATTGGGAAAACGCTATTTTCCACTGCAAACGGGCAAAGGCTTCGAACAAGTCGGACTTGCTTCCTGGTACGGCCAAAAATTTCATGGGCATCTTACCTCTAATGGCGAAACCTATGACATGTTTGCAATGACAGCAGCGCACAAAACCCTGCCCTTGCCTTCTTTTGTTCGTGTAACAAACCTCAGTAACAACAAATCGGTAATCGTGAGGGTGAACGACCGTGGGCCTTTCCATTCAAACCGAATTATTGACCTGTCTTATGCAGCAGCGAAAAAGCTGGATTATCAACAACACGGTACGGCAAAAGTAAAACTGGAAGTAATACACTTCGACGAAAACAACAATGTTACTGTGGGCAAACACCCCACCGTTACTTACGCCCAGTATGCGGGTTTAAGTCCCATTGAAGCCGACAGTAAAAACGCACAGGAAGAACTTGTTTCTGATGGTGTTTATATACAAGTCGCCGCGGTCAGTGATCCTGAACGTGCCAAGTCTGTTTCTACGGTACTGTCTACACTGTACCAGGTGCCGGCACAAATGCCTTTTATAAATAATATTTACAAACTTCGTTTAGGCCCAGTAACTGACCGATTTAAGGTAAAGATGCTACTTGATGATCTCAAGCAAAATGGCTACCCAGGTGCCTATGCAGTTTCTGAAAACTTGTAATCCTCTACACAAACATGGCGTTCATCGGTCGATTTAGGGGCATTGCCGAGGAAATCAGCAGGTAAGTCTGTTTTTAACTAAACTTTTCAGGTAAAACCTAGTCCAACAACTGGGGTTGCGATAAAATTCCCAACTATTGTCACATTAAAAAAACGGTAATAAACACTCCCATGCTAAAAAAGATAATTTGCGCTAAACCGTCTGCCTTTTTGAATCTCTTGTTCGCCGTTGCCTTCAGTGCATGCGTTCAGGCCAACATTGTTATTCCTCCGCCTCCCACTGTAGCCGCCGAAGGGTTTGTATTAATGGACAATGAAACGGGCCAGGTCATTGCGGAAAAAAACGCTGACATGCAATTGCCCCCGGCCAGCCTTACTAAAATGATGACGACTTACGTTATTGGCAAGGAATTAGAAGCCGGCAATATTAGTATGGATGAGGTCGTCACGATCTCAGAAAATGCATGGGCAAAGAATTTTCCAGAATCCTCCAAAATGTTCATTGAAGTTGGCACCCAAGTTAAAGTATCGGATTTAGTAAGAGGCATTATCGTTCAATCGGGTAATGACGCCTGTGTTGCCATGGCAGAGCACATCGCCGGTTCGGAAAGTGCGTTTGCCAGTATGATGAATGCTCATGCTCAGGCATTGGGCATGACATCAAGCCATTTCGTTAACAGCCATGGACTTCACGATCCCGACCACTATGTCACGCCCCGGGACATGGCCATCCTCGCCCAAGCCATGGTGTCAGAAACACCGGAAATTTACAGTATTTACAGCGAAAAAGAGTTCACCTATAACGGCATAAAACAATACAACCGTAATAGCTTGCTGTGGGATCAAAGCCTAAATGTGGATGGCATTAAAACGGGCCACACCTCAGATGCGGGTTACAGTTTGATAACATCGGCAAAACAAGGCGATATGCGCCTTATTTCTGTGGTGATGGGTACGGACAGTGAACGCGCACGCAAGGAAGAGAACAAAAAACTCCTGCGCTATGGTTTTCGTTTCTATGAAACGGTTACGCCTTACTCTGCCGGTGACAGCTTTGTTTCCCACCGCATTTATATGGGCGACAGAGAAAATGTAGACCTTGGAATTAATCAATCTACCCCCATTACCATTCCACGCGGTCAGGCGGCTAACCTCGAAGCAAATTTTGAACTTGATAAAAAGCTCGAAGCACCGTTGGCGAAAGGCCAGGTTGTCGGCACACTCTACTTGCAACTTGACGGGAATGACGTTGCAGAGTATCCCCTCGTTGCGCTTCAGGAAGTAAATGAGGGTGGATTATTTGACCGTATGATGGATTATCTTATGTTACAAATAGGCTGGGATGACTAATTTTTAATTTATCCTCAATTGCCTTTTTGTTTTGTTCATGGACGGCCAGATTGTTATAATCTGGCCGTTTTATTTAGTTATGAAGTAAGGATATCTCATGGATACCCGTTTCGATGAGCTACTCGATTTTCCCTGTTCCCAGACTTTTAAAGTAATGGGGATCGCCCATGAAGATTTGCCGCAGCATGTTGTAACCTGTTTGCAGGCGCATGCACCCGGAGATTACTCTCCGACGGTAAAGCCAAGTAAGAAAGGCAATTATCACTCGGTTTCAGTGAGTGTTAGGGTAACGAGTAAAGAACATATGGAAACCATTTACACGGAACTCGCCAAACTCGAATTGGTCAGGGTTGTGCTGTAAGTGATTCAACGTCATTCTAATAACCCGGTTATCATTCGCCAATTGGGTTTGCAACCTTACCTGCCCGTGTGGCAAAAAATGCAAGCTTTCACTGATCTTCGAAACAGTGAAACCACTGACGAAATCTGGCTGGTAGAACATGAACCCGTGTTCACCCAGGGGCAGGCAGGAAAGGCAGAACACGTGCTAATGCCCGGCGAGATCCCGGTGGTCAATGTGGATCGCGGCGGTCAGGTGACTTACCACGGTCCGGGCCAGCAGGTCATTTATTTGCTACTGAATATTAAAAGGCGCAAACTCGGGGTCAGGCAGTTGGTGACTGCAATGGAAGATTCCGTTGTTGCACTTTTGGCTGAATTCGGTATTGAAGCGTACGCCAAAAAAGATGCACCAGGTGTATATTGTGACGATAAAAAGGTGTGTTCACTGGGATTGAGGATTAGAAAGGGATGTTCGTTTCACGGACTGGCACTGAATGTTAATATGGATCTGTCGCCTTTTTCCCGCATAAACCCCTGTGGCTATGCTGGTATGGAAATGACCGATACAGCCAGGTTAAATGGTCCGGATTCGCTGGAAAAAGCAGGAATGTCATTAACACATCATTTGTTGAATATCCTGAATATCAAACAGACGATTCAAAAAGAAGGTTTCGATGAGTAACGCACGTCCTAAAGCCGGAGTAAAACTCCGCGATGATGAAAAAGTAAAGCACATACCCATTACAATCGTCCCGACTGAAAAAGAAGAGATGTTGCGTAAACCTTCGTGGATAAAAATTAAACTCCCACGAACCACAGATCGCATTGACGAAATCAAACAGACTTTGCGCAAGAATAAACTCCACTCTGTATGTGAGGAAGCGTCTTGCCCGAACTTGGCAGAGTGCTTCAACCACGGTACGGCAACGTTCATGATTCTGGGTGATATATGCACGCGCAGGTGCCCATTTTGTGATGTTGCCCATGGCAAGCCACTTCCGCCAAGCGCCGAAGAACCGGAAAAGCTCGCTCGTACTATTGCCGAAATGAAACTCAAATACGTTGTTATTACATCGGTTGACAGAGATGATTTACGGGACGGCGGAGCACAACATTTTGTAGATTGCATCAATGCCATTAGGGAGCACAGTCCCTCAACCACCATTGAAGTACTGGTACCAGATTTCCGCGGACGCATGGATCGCGCCTTAGAAATTTTCAAACAAGGGGTACCTGATGTGTTCAATCACAATCTCGAAACCATTCCCCGTCTTTATCGCGAGTGTCGGCCGGGAGCTAATTATCAATGGTCTTTGGATTTACTTAAAAAATTCAAAACACAACACCCTGACGTAAAAACAAAATCCGGATTGATGATGGGCATGGGTGAAAAAAATGAAGAAATTCAGGCCGTGTTGAGAGATTTGCGCGCTCACAACGTAGATATGCTGACCTTAGGTCAGTATTTACAACCATCACGCCACCATTTTCCGGTTAAACGCTACGTACACCCTACCGAGTTTGATGCGTTAGGTGACTATGCCAAGGAAATTGGGTTCACCCACGCTGCGTGTGGTCCAATGGTTCGTTCCAGCTACCATGCCGACCAGCAAGCTGCCGGTAAAGAAGTCAAATAGCCTTTCATTCCGCGTCAACCTCGTTGACGCGGACCCCCTTCCCTGTTGTTTCTATCTGGATGCTTTACACCTTAGCAGGAACAATCTGCCCGTCGGGGTGAATTACCCCATAATGCTGTTACAATAGCGCGAAAAAAAGGAGCGGATATGCGCAAACACATTTATATCGCTTACACTGGCGGTACCATTGGTATGAAGCCCTCCAACCAGGGCTATGTTCCAGCAGCGGGCTTCCTCGGAACTACATTGGCGAATATGCCAGAGTTTCACCGCCCTGAAATGCCTCTCTATACATTGCATGAATATAACAATTTGATTGACTCGTCCGATATGAACCCCGATGACTGGCAGCGCATTGCCGACGATATCGCCGCAAATTATCATAAATACGACGGTTTTATTATACTCCATGGCACCGACACCATGGCATACACGGCCTCAGCACTCAGCTTTATGCTGGAGGATCTGGCAAAACCGGTTATTGTTACCGGCTCTCAAATTCCCCTCGCCGAATTAAGGTCTGATGGCCAGGTGAATTTACTCAATGCATTATACGTTGCTGCAAACTACCCCATTGCGGAAGTCAGTCTGTTTTTTAACAACCGTTTATTGCGGGGAAACCGCAGTAGAAAAATTGATGCCGATGGTTTCGACGCCTTCGACTCGCCAAATTTTCCACCTTTGTTAGAAGCGGGAATTAATATACGGCTAAAAGCGGGCACATTGGCAGAATCACGTGATGCACCGCTCAGAATCAGCAAGGTCACGGCTCAACCTATCGGCTTAGTCAGCCTGTATCCTGGTATTTCACCAGCAGTCATTAAAAACACGCTACAACAACCGGTTAGGGCACTCATCTTACTGAGCTATGGCGTGGGTAACGCCCCTCAACACCCGGCATTACTGGCGCAACTTCGCTTTGCCGCTGAACGGGAAATCCCTGTACTCAATTGTACTCAATGTCTTCGCGGGCGGGTGAACATGGGCGGTTATGCCACGGGAAACAGCCTTAAAGAAGCCGGAGTATTGTCCGGAAGTGATATGACTCCGGAAGCCGCATTGGCAAAACTCCATTACCTGCTAAGCCAGTCTCTTAGTTACAATGAGATCCAACATAAACTCACCCATGACTTACGTGGTGAACTCAGCCTATAAAGACAATTTATGACATATTATGAAGGCGCTTTGCACAAAATGTGCGTTTCGGCAGGCCCAAAAGGCGATGTGTTTTACAAACTCAAGCTAGGCGAGAATTCCATTGATATGAATGCCCTAATAGGCAAACACATTGAACTGGTTTCTCAAGGTGAGATTCGCTGTGTGAATTGTGATAAAAAAACGAAGAAAAGTTTTAACCAAGGGTATTGCTATCGATGCCTCATCACTCTTGCACAGTGTGATTCCTGCATGATAAAACCCGAGAAATGCCACTATCACGAGGGTACGTGCAGAGAACCTGAATGGGGAAAAGCACATTGTTTTAGCGATCACTACGTGTATCTTGCCAACACGGGGGCGGTAAAAATCGGCATCACCAGACATGTCTCCGAAGTAATATCTAGTCGCTGGATTGATCAGGGTGCCACAGAGGCCATGGTGTTTTTAAAAGTGAAAAACCGTTTGATAAGTGGCTTAGTGGAAACCGCATGCAAGAACCATATTGGTGACAAAACAAACTGGCGAACCATGCTCAAAGGTCAGCCCGAACCTGCCGCATTAAGTGATATAAAACGTGGGATCCTTGAAAAAATAGCGCCGGAATTAACCCGAATTAAACAACAGCACGGCCAGGATGCTGTCGAGGATGTTAGCAGTCCACCTGTCGCAATTCATTACCCTGTAAACCATTTCCCTGTAAAAGTCAAATCTATCAATTTAGACAAAACGCCGACGTTTTCAGGTCTGTTACACGGCATCAAGGGGCAATACCTTTTACTTGACGACGACAGGGTAATAAATCTAAGAAAATACGCAGGTTACCAGGTTTCCTTATCCAGCCAGTAACCCTTAAGCTCATGTCAAATGCAGGCCGGCCAGATCAAGCTACCTGCATTCTTCTCCCCCCATCTCACGGGCTAAATCGTCTAGCTTAGATGCTGTCTCGTCAAAATCTCCAGTTGTATATTGGTAGCCGATGAGAACGTGATGATCTGTCTTTCCTCGCTTAACGGCAAGGTTGTTGACATCGAGGTGCCCGACCGTATTCAAAAAACGATAGGCAGCTGGCTGAGACGGAAAAATAAACTCAACCTCTACTCTCATTGGGCAAATTTCTCCAACAAACTGAGGTCATTTTCAATATGATTAAGCAGCGCAGCCATTCTCTGAAACTCGCCAGTTTCCGACGACAGTGAACTGGCAAACCAGCACTTAATACTTTGCGCCAGATTCACGTCATCACCGTGTTGTAACTTGTCAGCCATCATGGTCATTTGTACCTCCGAACGAACGCGCTGACGGCCTTCAGGTGACGGTAAATCTACCAAAATTTCACACTGCGTAAGATACCACTCACTGGGCTTTGCGCTACCTGTAGCCGCAGAATCCGACGTTAATACTTCTCGCCAACTTTTAGGCAGACTGGCCCAGGCTTCACTGTTTTTATCCCAGCCCTGTGCAGCATCACGCGAATTGAGCAAACTCAATAACCCGTGAATTACTGACTTTTGAGCGCCGATCCAAGCTTTTTCTTGTCTGGCTTTCACCGCTTTTCTCAACTTTGACACGCGCTGTTGAATTACAGCCTGCTTGCCACTATGCAATGACGACATTTTCTCGAGAATTGGCTCAAGCGCTTTCTCCAGTGCTTCATCTGAGGTAATTGATTGCGCAGCAATCGCTTTAACGTCATTGAGCAATATTTCCACCTGATCATTGAGCAGGGACATTTCATCATCCCTACGCGCTTTGGCCCGCTGAAAAATAATATCATTGGTTTCTTTAAACAGTTGCCACAGCTTGGTGTCATGACGTCTGCCTGCACTGCCAATCGTTTTCCACTCTTGCTGCAGTAACTTGGCCTGCTCTAAACTCTCAGTCAAAGTGCTTTCATCAAGCAGCATTTTGGCTTTCTCAATGATGGCTTTTTTCAACTGCCGATTCTTACCATGCCAGTCAGAGACAAGCCTGTTGACGTGTGCCGCAGCGCTATCCCAACGTTCTCGAAGGTTTTCATAAACTGACTGTTCAACACTGCCGGCCTGACGCCATTGCTGTTTTAATTTCTCGCTGACTTTGGCCAGTTGCGCATGATCCGTAATGGTTTGTGCAGCTTTTTCCATCTCTTCGATGCAAGCCAGACGTACCAACGCATTTTTCTGCCTTTCCTGTTCTTGTGCGGCATAAAAAGCCCTACAGGGTGCGAAGGCAGCCTCCAGGGCATCATCAAACTCCGCTTTGCTTGGATCCTCTTCACCAGGAATAGTCAATGACTGCCATTGTTGCCGCAACAATTTAATTATTTTCGCTCTGTCAGCGATGTTTTCAGCCTCGGTGGAAGCCAAAGCCTGAGCTTCTGCCAGCAATGCCGGTTTCTTCGGCGCGGCTATATCAGCTTGCCAATCAGCTAAACGGGTTATCGCCTCAGCGATAGTGTCATACCGGCGAGAGAACTGCTGAGCGACAGATGGCGGTAACGCTTCTACGGCCGTAGATAAATCCCTAAATCTCGCGATAGCTTGTCGATAACGCCCGGCATCGTGAAGATTACTCACAAGTGAGAGTAAGCGACGAGCTTCTTTAGTGGCCTTCTGTTCATTAAGCTGCTGTTCGCTTTTCTTGCGTTGCACGTGTTGCGAAATAGTATTCCAGCGTTCTTTATATGCTGCGGGAATAACATCTAGCGAAGACAACTCAAGCTGCCAAAGTGACTTCACCTCTGCCCAGCGGTTGTTAACAAAGTCGCATTCATCTTCTTTAATTTCGTTCTCTGCTTGAGTGAGTATTTTTAGTAACCGCTGACCGGCTTGCTGTTGCTCATTAAACCGGGCAAGCCGGCTGTTCAAACTGCTAATCTGCTGTGCTATGCGGCTGAACTGAGTTACCTGGTCTGGGGAAAACGTTGTGATCCTGTTTTCCAACTCCCGCAATTTATCATTTACTGCACTTACATCAGCAAGCGTTGCGTCGCTAAGGCGCTCTGAAAAAAGCCATTCAACTTCTTTATTTACTGCGCCCGTATCCTGCCTGAGTTGTTTCCAGGCGTCTTCTGTTCGCTGTTGTAACGCCTTTGCTTCCCAGTCATCCTTCAAACGCTGTTCGTGGCTATGCACTTTATCTTTTAGTTGCTGATATTTGTTTTCCAATGTGTGGCGAACATCACTGCACAATACCGCGAAATCCGATTGCACCCCTTCAAATTCAGTTTCGCATTCTTTTCGCCGCTCCACCACATCCTGATAATCAAAGCGCTCAGTCAATGCTTGAAGTTTGGATAAAGCAAGGGTAGCTTTTCTTTCAATTTGAATCGGCTTTTCCCTAGCTTGCTTTAACGCTTCAATGCGCTTCTCCAACGCGAGAAGAACATCTTTCGAATGGGATTTCTTTTGCCATTTTGTCAGCTGACCGTCATCCGTTGTGCGGTTTATCAATGCTATCTTTATTCCGTCACTCTGCTGGCAGAAAAAGAAACGCGTAATAAATGCCTGCGTACCGACTTTATCGAGTAGCACCAACACAGCTTCCTGGTTCAGTTCAGAAACCTTGTTTGAAAGCAAAACCTTTTTGACTAGATCAACGGGAGCTTGTTTGAGAAGAAACTCTGTCAACTCTTCAGCTGACACAACCTGGCAATCGGTATTGAGAATAGTCTGTTCCACCTGCCGGTTTGCCCGGCGTTGAACACGTTCATCTTTCGCCGTTTGCGACATTTTAAGCCACAGTGGAAAGGAATTGAGTTTTTCCAGTGCGGCTAAACTAACCTCGGATTCACTGTCATTAAATGCCAACTCGTGCAGTGCAGAACGCTCTTTCGCTTTCTGCGGAGACAGCTCGGCAATAGCTTTAATACGTTTTTGCGGATCACGACTCGCGTAGGGAGGGGTAAAAAATCGACTAAATATCATCCTGCTTAAACCGGGCTATGGTGTTCTCATCCTGTTCCTTGTGCAGTGCTTCACGGAACTCTCTTTTACTTTTTTGCACAATGTCTCCGTGTTCGTTAACTGTCATGTGCTCAGAAGATTTTTCAATTTTAGACTGATACAACAACACAGCCTGCATGCAACTTTCCTTTTGCTCTTCTGTTAAAACCGCGCCGTCCAACCATTTACCCGTTTCCACAGCCTGACGCAAACGCTGGTAAATGTCGGGCGTCATTGCGGCAAGTAAAGCATCTATATTCATGAAGAAAATCGTTTAATAATGACTAATCTGACTCGGTTGACAACATACCACATAAAGCCAACTATCGCTGTTAAAATAGCAATATTAAATTGCGTATCACCCGGTGCTGGACGCCCCCAGTAAAGCAACCCAAACCCGGTTACAAACAATAACACCGCCATCAGTGACTGGTTTTGTATGCTTTGCTTTTTCTTATATCGCTGCAAATTTTGCTTGCGCAGAATATCTTCCGCGGATGCATCGCCCACACCAAAATCACAATGGGGGCAAACAGAAGATTTATCGGAAATTTTTTTGCCGCACGCCGGGCAATCAGTTAATGCCATTTTGGCTCCTGTCAGTTCATGTATTGATTAATTTTTAGCAGCTATTGTGAAAACAAAAAAAGGACACAGCCGTGTCCTTATTCTGACTAAACACGTCTATGCGTGCTGTACACTGCCAGCAGACTATTCGTCTTTCACTTTCGACCAATAGTCGTTCACAGTTTGTTTCATCTCTTTACTGAGCATGACTATACCAAACAGATTCGGTATTGTCATAACCACAATAGCTACAGCAGAGAGTGCCCACACCAGCGTAGTATCAGAAAAAGAGGCCCAGACAAAACCCGCGACATAAATAACCCGATAAGGCATGACGGAACGGGGCCCCAGTAAGTAGGTCATGGCACGGTCACCGTAATACGACCAGGCAATGGCAGTGGAAAACGCAAACAACATCAGGCCAATGGAAACGATGTACTGCCCGTAATTGCCGAAATAACCGCGGGTAAAGGCAATGGTCGTCAACGCAGCAGAGTGTACCAGAGATTTGCCGGAGACTTCGAGGTTATCTTTAACAGGCTTACCGTCTTTTATTTGTAAGGTACCTGTATATGCATCTTCAACGCCCAGGGAATACTTGACATCTTCCGCAATTGAACGCGCATTAATCAGAGTGAAACCGTCGCTTACTGCGGTGCCGTTTACCACCGTTATGGCGCCGTTATAAGGCACTATTTTGTTGCCTTCCAGATCATTTAGATACTGATACAGTGCAGTGCGATCCGCTTCATTGCTGTCGTCGTAATGTCCTTCAACAAAATACATATCTGAGCGGTCAAATACATTTTCATGCTTTTCTTTCCAAACGCCTGAAGAAAGGATAACCAACCCCGTTACTGTACAAATCAAAATGGTATCGATAAAAGGTTCCAGTAGCGATACCATCCCTTCTGATGCTGGCTCGTCGGTCTTTGCCGCGGCGTGAGCAATCGGTGCGGACCCCTGCCCGGCTTCATTGGAAAACAGCCCCCGGTTTACCCCCCGATTAAATGCATAGGCCAAGGATGCACCTAGAAAACCTCCTGCCGCTGCCGACCCTGTAAATGCGTCAGAAATAACAGCCGCAAAAGAAGGGCCAATATTCTCTATGTTGGCAAAAATAACAGCTAGTGCGCCAATTAGATAAATAACGGCCATAATGGGCACAACTTTGGAAGTAAATGCTGCAATGCGCTGAATACCACCGAGAATAACCAGAGCCAGTAAAATTCCCAGTACACTTCCCACAACCACGGGTTCAAAGCCGAAGGTAGCTTCAATACTCTGAGCGATCCCATTGCTTTGCGGCAGATTTCCCGTACCAAACGAACTAATAACCGTGGCGACAGCAAAAGCGATGGCCAACCATTTCATGTTTAAACGACGATCCATGTAATACATAGGGCCGCCGGCCATAGTGCCGTCTTGCGTTTTAACCCTGTATTTGTGTGAAAGAGTCACTTCCACAAATTTTGTCGTCATCCCTAAGAACGCCGTTGCCCACATCCAAAAAAGGGCTGCGGGCCCACCTAAGAAAATGGCAAATGCTACACCGCTGATATTTCCTGTACCAACGGTACCAGACAATGCCGTGGTTAAAGCGCGAAAATGAGTAGTATCACCTTCATCGGTAGACTTGTCGTACTTGCCAGTTACCACTAGCCATGCGTGTTTAAAAAATCGAATCTGTGGAAACTTGAGATAAATGGTGAAGAAAAGCCCTACACCTAACAAAACAAATGGGAACCAGTCAGCCCCCCCCAATATGCCATCTAACGACACCAAAAAATCGTATAGCCCTTCCAAGGTATGTTCCCCTCAATATATTGTTGTTATTTTGCGTGTTGTTATTATCGCAATGTGGACACTACCGCACGCACGGCAATCAGTAAATCTTCACCCAGTTGACGACAGCGTTGCACTGACCAGCCGTAAACCGGATCCGGTAAATTATTATTATCTTTAAACGGCATCTCCAACGTATAGGCCAGGCAGTCAAACTTATGAGCAACTGCATTGGATGCCACAGTCAAATTCGCTTCACCTGGTTTGTCTTTTGGATAACCGTATTCGTCCTGAAACTCTGGCGTAGCGGCAAGTAAAGCCGCTTTAAACGTGTCCTCCAGCTGTTTCAGGCGCGGCGAATAGCCAGGGATCCCCTCACTACCCGCTACAAAATTGTAGGGCAAGGCTTCATCACCGTGAATATCCAGATACATATCCACCCCAATATCACTCATCGCTTGCAAAACGTATAGTACTTCAGGGCTTTTTTCAGCACTCGGCGCCGCCCATTCTCGATTGAGGTTTGTCCCCACCGCATTTGTTCTCAAATGCCCCCTTACAGCACCGTCGGGATTCATATTCGGCACTACGTAAAAAACAGCCTCTTTCAACAGCGCGCGGGCCACACCATCCTGTTCATCAAGCAGGCGGTAAATAAGGGCTTCTGTACACCACTCGGCCATCGTCTCACCTGGATGTTGACGCGCTGTGACCCATATCTTCTTTTTAGCCGGGGTTTCCTCACCAATCACCAACATGTTGATATCCCTGCCATCCAAGGTCTCGCCAAGCAATCTGTGTTCACAGAACAAGGCCATTTGCGCATCGTGGATCAAATCGAGGTGGCGTTCATAGCTGTAGGGAATAAAGTAGGCAAAGTAGACTGAGGGCTGTTCTGGGGTGAAAGTGAAGGTTAAATTGTCACCGTCAAACTCGCTAGGCACGCGAAACCAATGCTGTCTATCATAAGAGGCGAGAACATTGTAGTCCTTCCAGCCTTGTGGATAAGCAGATTTTGCTAGCTCAGAAATGGTAATGCTGTGTGGCTCAAACACTTCGCCAAAGAGTCGGAAATGAAACCACTGATAGTAGTTAGACTGGTTGTCCTTATTAATAGTAAGTTTGATATTTTGTGGCGAAGTCGCCTCTAAAACAGTGATGTTACCACTGTCGAACTGACTTGAAATTTGCATGTATCTGTCGTGCCTTTCTAATTTTTTGCTAATTTAGCACAGACGCAAAGGGAAATACCATGATAGAAGGCGTTATACCAAGTTTGCGGGACAAATTGAAAACTAGCGGAGATAAAAAAACCGGTACAAATGCACCGGTCTGTACACTTGCTGCTACTTAAGCAGGCAACGAGGGGAAAGTAAGTGCCGCCATGTCTCGGACCACACGCATTACCTGACAACTGTAACCAAATTCATTGTCGTACCACACATACAGTGTGAGTCGGTTTTCAGCCACAATAGTAGCTTGGGAATCCACCACACTTGCCGCTCGGGAGCCCACTAAATCGGTAGATACGATCTCCTTACTCGCCGTGTAGTCAATTTGATGCTGAAGATCTGAAAATAACGCGGTATCGCGGAGGAATTCATTTACCGCCAGTTTATCAGTGTCAGTTGAAAGATGAAGATTCAGTATAGCCAGCGACACGTTTGGCGTGGGGACTCGAATAGCATTTCCGGTGAGCTTACCAGCCAGCTTCGGATACGCTTTCGCGACCGCTTTGGCGGCGCCCGTTTCGGTGATAACCATGTTTAACGGAGCGCTGCGGCCACGACGATCTGCTTTGTGATAGTTGTCAATCAGATTCTGATCATTGGTAAAGCTGTGTACCGTTTCAACATGACCAGACGCAATTCCATACTCTTCATCAAGGGCTTTGAGCACGGGTGTAATAGCATTGGTAGTGCAGCTTGCAGCCGATAAAATGGTATCATCAGCTTTAACATCGCCGTGATTGACACCGTGAACAATGTTTTTGATTTCGCCTTTTCCGGGGGCGGTAAGCAATACTTTATCAGCACCTTTGGCTTTTAAGTGTAACCCAAGGCCTTCTTTGTCTCGCCACATGCCTGTGTTATCTACCACGATAGCATTGTTAATGCCGTATTGGGTATAGTCTACTTCATCTGGGCTGTTGGCATAAATCACCTGAATGTAGGCACCATTAGCTTTTAAAGCCTGACGTTCATGATCTACAGTAATACTGCCGTTAAACGGTCCGTGTACGGAATCACGGCGCAATAGACTGGCGCGCTTTTCCAGATCGCCGTCAGTCCCGCCTCTAACAACAATGGCGCGCAACCTAAGCTTATTCGCCTTGCCCTGGCGCTCTATCATCAGCCGGGCCAACAAACGACCAATACGACCAAAACCGTAGAGCACTACATCCTGGGATTCTTGTTTGTCGCCCTTATTGATAACCGCTGACAGTTTGCCTCGCAGGTAAGCCTGTAAATCTTGCTCATCAACGGCAGAGCCGTAGTGAAAATCAAATGCCAGCTTACCGATATCTATCTGTGCCGGTGATAGCGTCATTGACGCAAGCGCTTCCAGAATCGGGAAGCTCTCTCTCAGACGCAGTTTAATCCCTTCGTGCAAGCGTACTTTGCGATGTGATTTAATGATGTCAATCACACTGGCCCCTAACAATGAGCGACCATAGACTGAAATTTCAACTGCGTGGTTCCGGTACAGTTTACCTACTAGGGGCAGCATCATTTCAGCGTATTCTTGCCGTTCCTGCCAGCTACTTTGTAATTCCTGTTCAAACTGTTGATTCATGCTTTGCCTTTATAGAATAAAATTTGTGTCATCATCCAGGCAGTCACACATTTAATTGTAGGGTACACTAAGGTGTAATATCGTTGTCTGCGTGGAACGACCTCAAGTGTAAATAATTCAATCAGGAAGACCAAATTGTTGAAAATTTTCAGTATTTCCCCAAAATCCACTGTCGACTGTCATTTGTTTGGTAATTTTTCCACAAAAATCAATTGCCTCGCGGGACTTGTTTTTCTCGTCGCCATCCTCTCAGGTTGCAACGATATGTTTGAACCCAAAGTCGCTACTATCTGTAAGGACAATCCGGCTCTGTGTGAAGATTTAAACCCCGACCAATGGTGTCGGTCTGAAAAAGCAGACATTATCAGACACAGATATCGTCACCCTGATGAACTAAACGAAGAACAGCACTATCGAAAACTCTTGATCTTTGAAACTTATCAACGCTGCATTACCAAGGCGTCGGGGATTACCCATAAAAAGTATCGGGATATCGAAGGCGGTCGCATGAAAGGTGTGGTTACCGCGCGAAAGGAGTTAGACCGCCTATCGAGGCTATCGAAAGATAGCTCACACCCGCTACTGGCGTATTATCACTGGTCTCGTTTTAGCGACGTAAATGCGAGAAAACGATTTTTAGACGCGGCAAACCGCGGCGAGCTGCGCACGCCAGAGCTGCTTATAGCACTGGCATCTATTCAGGTTAAGCGCGATCTTTCAGCGGCTAAACAATCCCTACACAAAGCCCTTAGCATGTATGAAGACGACGACAATATGGATACATCCGTTTTCCAATCTCTGGCGACCATTGCTCTGGAAGAAGGGAAATTTGGTCTGGTGTATATTTGGTCCAGGGTTGGTCAGGAATATGAAGCTGGTATCAATGACAACCAATTATCATCAATTGCAAATAAATATCAGTTACCAGTATCGCTACTGGACGACGTAGCCGATGAAGTCACCGCAGCGCTGAGTGATGGCGCTTTCAATGCTGATTCTTTGGGACTTACTAAACTGTAAAACGACGATAATGTTGTAAGCAACTTTCATCTTCTCATGTGATGTTTCACTGTAATCATGATTGATACAAAACAAAAACACCGCCTACAAATGAGGAGGCGTTTAATTTTTAACCACATGTGAAGTTAAGTTATTTATCCCGCGATTTTTTCTCCATCTGAGGTTTTAAAATCCATAGAGAGGGAGTTCACGCAATATCGCTGGCCAGTTTCCGTTGGTCCGTCGCGGAAAACATGGCCTAGGTGCGCATCACAGGACAAACAGTAAATTTCTACCCTTTGCATACCGTGACTAGAGTCTTCCCGATAGCCTACATTGCCATCTGATGTTTGTTTATCGAAAGACGGCCAGCCGCAACCGGCATCAAATTTAGCTGACGCATCAAACAGTGTACTACCACAACACTTACACAAATAAGTTCCAGATCGATCTTCGTTAAGCAAAACACCAGTAAACGGTCGCTCTGTTCCTGCCTGCCGTGTGACATGGTATGCGTCTGAGGACAACTTGGCTTTCCAGTTTGTTCGGTCCGTCATGATCACCACCTTTAAGCTATTTTTTTACCGCATGTTGAGGGCGTGCAGGATCGCTCCAATCGAGGTGGAATTTCTTCCCAACTGGTTTGTCAACTCGTTGATAAGTATGGGCGCCAAAATAATCTCGCTGCCCCTGCAGTAAATTCGCCGGCAACACAGCGGTGCGGTACGAATCGTAGTAGCTCAACGCCGACATCATGGCTGGGCATGGTATACCTGCCAGCGCTGCTTCAGCTAAAGATTCCCGCCAATCAGCCTGATATTGGGTAATTTGCTCAGAGAAAAATGGATCCAGCAGCAAGTTTGCCAATTCTTCATTGGTCTCATAGGCCTTCGCGATTGATTGCAAAAACACTGCGCGAATAATACAGCCTGCACGCCAAATACGTGCGATAGCACCAAAATCAAGCTCCCAGCCGCGTTCTTTAGAAGCCGTTGCCATGAGCTGGAACCCCTGTGCATAAGCGCAAATTTTTGAACAATATAAGGCGTGTTCAAGTTTGTTTATTGCAGCCATTTTTTCTGAATCAGAAAGCGATTTCACAGCCGGTCCACTGAGTACTTTACTGGCCACCACACGCTCTTCTTTTAAGCTTGAAATACTGCGTGCAAATACTGCGGCGGTAATGGTCTGCGCGGGGCTGCCAACCTGCAGAGCACTTACCGCTGTCCACAGTCCGGTACCTTTCTGCCCAGCTTTGTCCAAAATGACATCTACCAGGGGGACGCCCGTGTCAGGATCTATCTGTTCAAGTACTTCAGCACTGATTTCAATTAAGTAACTGTTGAGTTTGCCATGATTCCACCGACGAAATACTTCAGCAATCTCCGCCGGTGACATGTGTAAAGACGTGCGCATGACCTGATACGTTTCACATATAAGCTGCATATCTGCGTATTCGATGCCATTGTGAACCATCTTTACATAGTGGCCGGCACCAACAGGGCCAATATAGGTAGCACAAGGTTCGCCATCGGTAACAGGCTGTCCAGGGACAAATGACTCAAGGGGCAAGCCGGTTTTTGCATCAACCTTGGCAGCAATGGCTGTTAATACGGGTTCAAGTCGAGTCCACGCATACGGATTGCCCGAGGGCATAAGAGACGGGCCGAATCGGGCCCCTACTTCACCGCCAGAAACGGCCGTTGAAAAGAATATAAATTTGCTTTTGTATCTTTCTTCACGCTCTACTGAATCAGTCCACAAACTGTTTCCTGTATCGACAACAATGTCGTCAGCCTGAATACCAGCATCGATGAGGTGTGAGCACACATGGTCAACAGGTGCTCCGGCCGGAACGGAAACAATAATCATGTGAGGTGACGTGAGTTTGCTCAACAACTCCGTGTAGGAGCTACAACCTTCAACCCGTGGAGGCAAATCACCGCGCTCCTCTTCGTCTTTAGCCAATATGGCGTCAACTTTTGATTGGTCTAGGTCGAAACAGGCAACCCGATAATCATGATCGACAAGATTCAATGTCAAATTGGCGCCCATCACGCCCAGGCCAATGAATCCGATATCACATTTTGGTTCTGGTTGCTTTCCATCTTCTTTTTGCATTTTGGTCTCACCTCACGTTTCAGATGGCTGCGGATCATACCACTCCCGGCCAGAGCCCACACTAAAAGTTTGTTTATTTACTGATGAATTAGGGTTGAAAGTGTACCGACCGGTTAGCTAGCGAACACTAGTAAAGGTGCTCAAGGTCTCAGCGGTTGAAAGCTAAACACTGCAACCGTTCTGGCAGCCTGCAAAAATACCCGCTGAATACTTATTTGAGGTTGTTCTGATAAAGACGCATAACGAGTATCAACCTCTAATTGCCACGCCCCCCTCGCTGACAAACTGGGCAAATTAAACCGCCTGTCTTCCTTGCTGGCATTGAAACACAAAAACCAGTGTTCCGGTTCATCCGAAGCAACTGCACAGCCCTTGATTTCAACGCCAAAGGCCTTGCTCTGAGGCGATTGCCAGTCTTCAGACACTTTATCCCGTCCATCTGGCTTAAACCACCTTATGGCCGCAACATTTTGTTCCCTTTGAAAATCGTCATCTTCCATTAAGAGCTGCTGCAGCAAAACACTGCGTTTTCTGAGGTGAATAACGTGTTGACAGAAGTGAAGAAAATCTGTCTGCCGCTTGTTGAGCGACCACTGATACCAGTTAATATCATTGTCCTGGCAATAAGCATTGTTATTACCCAATTGAGTACGACTTAACTCATCTCCTCCGAGAATGTGAGGTGTCCCCTGAGACAACAGCAACGAAACAAACAAATTTCGTTTTTGTTGCTCTCTCAGCGCAAGGATCTGTTCGTCATGCGTTTCACCTTCCACACCGTAATTGGCAGACAGATTGTGCCCGTGCCCGTCACGGTTGTTTTCGCCATTGGCTTCATTGTGCCGCTGGGCGTAACTCACTAAATCGTGTAGCGTAAACCCATCGTGGTAAGTGACATTATTCACCGATGTAGTGATGGGCTTGCTCCCCTTGTGGAAGATGTCTCTGGAACCCATCAGGCGAGTAGCAAATTCGGGGGTTATAGCGTGATCACCTCGCCAAAACGCGCGAACAGTGTCCCGATAGCGGTCACTGACCTCCAACCAAGGATAGGGAAACGCTCCGAGCTGATACCCGCCAGGACCGATATCCCAAGGTTCGGCAATGAGAATAACGTTTCTTAGCACGGGATCCTGCGCAATGGCTCTAAGCAAACCCGAGTGAGGGGTAAATTGCTGGGGATCTCGACCCAAACACACTGCAAGGTCAAAGCGAAAACCATCAACACCAAACACCGTCACCCAGTGTCGCAGGGCATCCATAATAAGTGTCATCATAAAGGGCTGCGCACTGTGTACCGTATTGCCACAGCCAGAATGATTACTGTAAACCAGTTCACCAGTCGCCGCCTGTTCCAGTAGATAGGCCTGCTGAGGACAAAATCCCTTAAACGATAGTACGGGCCCGCCGTCGCCTCCTTCTGCAGTGTGATTGAACACCACATCGACGATCACTTCGAGTCCTGCCTCGTGATACGCATCAACCATATCCCTCAATTCGTTAAAGGCATCTTTCACCCCATAACGCGGCTCCGGTGCGAAAAAATTAACCGGATTGTAACCCCAGTAATTCGTCATCCCCTTCTCGGTGATGTAAGGCTCCGGCATAAAACTGGCGAGAGGCATAAATTGCACAGTGGTTACTCCTAACGCCTTTATGTGTGCAATGACCTCTGGATGACGGGCCCCTACGTACGTACCTCTATGAGATTCAGGCACCGCAGGGTGATTCATGGTCATGCCTTTTACATGAGCTTCATATAAGATACGCTCATGGGGCTTGAACTCAGGTTTTGCTGAAGCGGAAATTTCGGGTGTTTTTACTACGACACTACGAGGGATCATAAACGCCGTATCGGTTTCGTACTGTCTGGCATTCCAGTGAATCGGCCTGTTGAGCATTTTGGCATAAGGATCGATAAGCAATTTCTCAGACGTTACCGTATGCAAGAATTGCTCAGCTCGAACTACGCGGTAAGCGTACAATTGCCCTTCTTGCACACCAGCAACGAAAAGATGCCATATATCGCCGGTTTTGCCTGTCAGGTCGATATCAATAAGGAGTTCCTCTGTGTCATGGCTGTATAAACACAAGGTAACAGACTTTGCCCCTGGACAATAAACCGCAAAATTTACGCCTTCACCAGTAAAGGTAGCCCCCAAGGGTGAAGGCAGTCCCCGTTTGGTCTGCCATTGAGATGATAATTCTGTCTGCACGGCCACTATGGCTCCTATTCATAAACCCAGTACAGCGTTGCCAAGGGTGGCAATTCAATTTCAATGGAATACGGTTTATCGTTCCATGGAATGTTGTCTGCACTCACCTCTCCGGGAACCGGGAACTCACTGCCCCAGTATTGGCCATCGTCTGTATTGAGAATAAGCCGATAGCTTCCTGGGTTTTCTACCCCGACGCGAAACTTACTGCGCGGTGCTGGCGTAAAATTGCATATTACATACACTTTTTGTTGCGTCTTCGCTTTTCTCACGAAGGACAACACGCTGAGTTCAGCGTAATTGTGATCGATCCAGCTAAAGCCTTCAAAATGATGATCTAACTCGTGAAGCGCAGGGAAAGACTGGTACGTATGGTTCAGCGTTTTATACAAGGTCTGAACACCTTTGTGTTTGTCAAACTCAAGTAAATGCCAGTCGAGTTCACCATCGTGATTCCACTCTCTTGCTTGCGCAAATTCATTACCCATAAAATTGAGCTTCTTACCAGGATGTCCATACATAAAAGCGGCATAACAGCGCAAATTAGCCGCCTGCTGCCACTCATCGCCTGGCATTTTTCCCAGCAAACTTCCTTTTCCATGCACTACCTCATCATGTGAAATAGGCAGGACAAAATTTTCATCGAAGGCGTAAACCATGCTGAAAGTAATATCGCCGTGATGATAACGACGGTATGCAGGATCTTTACTTATGTAGTGCAAGGAATCATGCATCCACCCCATATTCCATTTGAAGCCAAAACCCAGGCCTCCTTCATAAACCGGCCGTGAAACCCTGGGAAAAGAGGTGGATTCTTCAGCAATCGTCATTGCGCCTGGGAAATGTTTGTAAACTTCCTCGTTCATCCATTTCAAAAGACTAATGGCTTCGTAATTCTCATTGCCACCGTCAACGTTAGGGATCCATTCGCCTTCATTTCTGGAGTAATCCAGGTAAAGCATTGACGCAACCGCATCAACCCTAAGACCATCTACGTGAAATTTATCAAGCCAGTATAGGGCATTAGCTACCAAGAATTGACGGACTGTGTCTTTGCCAAAGTCATAAATACACGAGTTCCAATCAGGGTGCCATCCTTTCCTTGGGTCATCATATTCATAGACGTGGCTACCATCGAAACGCGCCAAACCGTGGGCGTCTTCGGGGAAGTGTGCAGGTACCCAATCGATAATCACACCAATATCAGCCTGGTGACAGGTATCGACAAAATACTTGAACTCATCCGGTGAACCAAACCGACTAGTGGGAGCAAACAAGCCAACAGGCTGATAGCCCCATGAACCGTCAAAAGGAAATTCAGAAACGGGAAGCAATTCAATATGGGTATACCCCATCTCTTTGACATAACTAACCAGAGACTCAGACAGCGCACGATAAGATAAATAGCGAGAACCTGATGTTGCATCAGGGCGACGCCAGGAACCCAAATGCACTTCGTATATACTCATAGGACGAGTGTATTTATCCCCTTCCCGGCTTTGCATCCACTGCTTATCTCGCCATTGATACCTATCGTGGTTATACACCATAGATGCGTGGGAAGGATATTGCTCAGCGGCATACCCGAGCGGGTCGGCTTTATGTGGTAAATCATTACCCCACGCATCCTTCAATTGATATTTGTAGCGCGCGCTCTCGCTTACGCCGGGAATGACCAGTACCCAGTAACCCAGATCCGTTTGTTGCATCGCATGACGTCTGCCATCCCAATGATTGAAATCACCAATCACGGACACCGCAGATGCATTGGGAGCATAAACAATAAAGCGCGTCGCCTTTACTCCATCGACTTCAATAAGCTGCGCTCCACCCTGCCGATACAAATTTTGCGGTTCGTGATCAATAAAATGCACGCCGTGATACGCAGCATCTTGGAATTGGTATGGATCGCAGTAACTATACTCACTGTCTTTTGTGGTAACCCGCAAATAATAGGGGCCTTTAAAGGATGAAAGAGGAGCGACGGCGGAAAACAAATCCGACTTTTTAACCCGCTTCAATGAAGTAATAGCAGCAGATTCACCTCCGAAGTGAACGTCGATGGCTTGGGCGTCAGGCACATACGCGGTAATACTAACCTTATTATCGTTAATTTTTATTCCAAGTATTGAGAACGGATCACGACACTTTGCGTGGGATAATTGCTGTTCTACATCCATTTTTTACTCCTCTCGCCTGCCGGTTTAGCCGACAGGCCTTGCGATACCAATACCGCATACCTTACTCTGTACTGGCTTTTCTTCTTGTTTCTGTCAGCTTATAGGCAAGGGCATCAAGGGTTTCGTCATTAAATATCTGCTGCAACGTATGGGACAACTTTCTTCGCCAGTTGGGATATTCATTAAAAGTACCAGGTACATTAACAGGCTTGTCCATCTCCAGCCAGTCTTCAAGTTGCAAACTCAATAAAGCACTTGAACCCGTTGCCATATGTAGCTGCATTCCCCTGTTTAGCTCAGTGGTCATACCCACATAGTTTACATCATGGCTGATGTGCTCACTAATGCTGTGATGCCCGTGTAAAGTATCCAATATCGCCTGTTTGTTGTCATGTCTGTCTGTGTATAGCTGCGACAAAATAGCTTCGGTAGGATACAGCCCAATTTCTTTGCCCAATTCAAGGTCCAGGCAATGCCAGAAGCCCTTGAGAGTTGGCATGTCATGGGTGGTCAGGGTAGACATTGATTGCACAGGATAATGAGAAGGCGAGAAAAAACCGCCATCTTCGGCCTGTTCAAAAAAGAAAACACGATACGAATAGACGCCATTTTCAGCTAGTTTCTCACGAATTTCTTCAGGAACTGTGCCTAAATCTTCGCCTATTACTAAGCTCTTATTACGATGGCTTTCCAGTGCGAGAATGGCGAGTAAGTCATCAACGGGATAATAAACGTAACCGCCGTCTTTAGCGTCGTCTCCCTTCGGCACCCACCACAGCCGCAATAGTGCCATAACATGGTCGATTCTCAACGCTCCTGAACCTGCCATGTTAGATGAAAACAAATCGATAATTGGCTGATATTGCTGTTCGTAGAGTTTGTGGGGATCCATCGGTGGTAAACCCCAGTTTTGTCCTAAAGGTCCGAGTATATCTGGTGGGGCACCTACGGAGGCATCAATACAATAGAGATCTTTATTCCCCCAGATTTCAGCACTCCCCTCACTTACGCCCACCGCCAGATCACGGTACAGACCTATCGTCATGCCGGCTTCGACGGCAACATCGCTTGCCTTTTGCAACTGCAGCGCGGCCTGCCATTGTAGAAACATGAAAAATTTAACCCGCTTTTCATGTTTCTTTCGGTAAGCCGCAACACCGTCTTTGTGATAATCAGACAAAGACTCAGGAAATACCGGCCATCCCCAAGACAACTTACCTTCTTCCGCCAGTGCTTCTTGCAGGGTGTCGTATACCGCTAGCATGTCGAGGCTTTCACCGCCCTCCTGAACAAAGGCTGCAAACGCTTTGCGCTGTCGCGTATTTTTGGTCAAATAACGTTCGTAGTAAGCATCAAATAACGCAGTGAGCGCCGCCAGTTTAAGCGCTGCTACCCCGGCGTAATCAACATAATCGGTTTGCCTTACGGCATTTAGTTTACGCTGAAATTCAGTGTCATTGACGAGCGATTGTACCCTGGGATCCTCGTAGCAAGGCAGTGCGGTTACATCCAGATATAAGTAATTTAACCAGCGACGGGACGACGGGCCATATGGACTACAAGCATCTGGATTCGCAGGATACAAGGCATGAATGGGGTTCAATCCAATAAAATCCGCGCCTCTATTTGCGGCATTGCGAATAAGGTACGCAAGGTCAGAAAAGTCACCCATGCCCCAATTTGTATCACTTTTTACGCAATAGAGCTGAACACTCAGCCCCCAGAGCTTTTTGCCTTTTGCAATCTCCTCAGGAATATAACAACGAGAAGGTGCCATAATAATGCGCATGTAACCCAACGCCTCATCGTCGCCCTCCACAAACAATGCCAAGGTGTGATACCCCATGGGCAATGAGAGGGGCAACTGAATCTGATATTCGTGGAACTCCACTTCATCTATATGCGCAACGTTAACTAAAGTTTCATCAACCGGTGTGAAACTGTGATCGAAGACTTGCCCCTTTTCCGTTGTAATAGCTACAGTATAAGAGTCGGTAACCAGTTCAATAGGCAACCGAATAGTAAACAACGTGGCATCTGATTGGCGTAACACCTGTACCGGGTTTAACGGTGACTGCCAAAATCGTCTCGCTTCATCGTGCAGTTGAGATACAATGGCGTCTTTGTCATGGGTGTTGTAACCCAGTGCATTTAATAGTTTTGTCTGACTTGTTTCTGAGATAACGGCGGGTTTACCCCATGCATCGATATAGTGAGTTTCAATTCCTCGCATCTCAACAAGTTGTTGCAAAACGGGATTTGTCATAGTCGTCTTTTCCTGTTTAACAGCGTCGAGCATGGTGGATACATCTCCAGCATAGCAGCCAACGCACAATTTTTTAACATTATCGATTAAAGATGCGAAAGGCGAAATTGAATACGATTGCATAGCCGACTACTGTAATTTTGCAACATCAATCGCATTTTGTTTTGCCAATTATGCCATTTTGATCCATACTTTACGTAATTTATTTTCACTAATACCAAATTTAGAGGTATGTCATGACAATACGCATCGGTATCAATGGTTTTGGACGCATCGGTCGTTTAGTAATGCGCGCAGCTCAACAACGGGACGACATTGAAGTTGTTGCAATTAACGACCTGCTAGACACAGATTATATTGCTTACATGCTGAAATACGATTCCACCCACGGTATCTTTGACGGCGAGATCGCTATCGAGAACAACAACTTGGTGGTAAACGGTAATACAATCCGTGTGACTTCCGAAAGAAACCCTGCAGATTTAGCCTGGGGTGATGTCAACGTTGATGTAGTAGTAGAATCAACAGGTCTGTTCCTTACTAAGGAAACTGCAGCGGCTCACATTGAAGCTGGCGCGAAAAAAGTGGTAATGTCAGCGCCGTCTAAGGACGACACGCCCATGTTTGTAATGGGAGTCAACCACGATAGTTATGAAGGTCAAACCATTGTTTCCAACGCGTCGTGCACCACAAACTGTCTTGCCCCCGTCGCGAAAGTGCTAAACGACAACTTCGGAATTGTAGATGGTTTGATGACAACCGTTCACGCCACCACAGCGACCCAGAAAACCGTAGATGGCCCGTCTCATAAAGACTGGCGCGGTGGTCGTGGCGCGAGCCAGAACATCATTCCTTCATCTACTGGTGCTGCAAAAGCTGTTGGTAAGGTTATTCCCGCTCTCAATGGCAAGTTAACCGGTATGGCATTCCGTGTACCTACTCCTAACGTATCGGTGGTCGATTTAACAGTAAACCTGGCTAAACCCACTTCTTATGAGGCGATTTGTGAAGCCATGAAAGCGGCCGCTGAAGGAGAGTTGAAAGGCATTCTTGGTTACACTGAGGACGCAGTGGTATCTAACGACTTTTTGGGTGATGCGAGAACGTCTGTATTCGACGCCGACGCGGGTATTGCCTTAACTGACACCTTTGTGAAAGTGGTTTCTTGGTATGACAACGAATGGGGTTACTCCAATAAAGTTCTGGACTTGGTGAAGCACATTTCAGCCTAATCTACCCGTATTAAAAGCGCCCTCGGCGCAAATTGAAAAAGAAGGTGTGATTTTTATCGCACCTTTTTTATTTTCAATGCACAATAAAACAAATTCACACGCATTTATTGTCAAGGAGACATTTCGTGAGTATTCCCGACACAATCAGGGTAGACGAATCGGCAGGTATTACTTTCTTACATATTGATAACGCATTCGCGTCGTGCCGGATTAGTCTTTACGGCGCCCACGTTCTGTCTTTCACGCCAAAAACAGACAATCGTGACAGATTGTGGTTAAGTCCGCATGCTTATCTCAATGGCGAGCGCCCCATTCGCGGGGGCATTCCGATCTGTTGGCCATGGTTTGCCGACGACCACGGCAGAGAGAAAGGCGCCCTGCCCGCTCACGGTTTTTTACGTACGCAGGTATGGCAAATCCAATACGCAGAAGAAACCCCTGAAGGCACTCGCATTGTGTTGTCACCGGCATTCAGTCGTGGAGACGGCTTCGAATACGATTGTACGGTGAGTTATGAAGTTATGGTAGGGTCAGCCCTTACCGTATCACTGGAAACTCGCAACACCGGTATAGTGCCCTTTCGCTTTAACGCTGCATTGCACACTTATTTTAGTGTGCCGGACATTGCCCAAGTGACTTTGGAGGGAATTTCGGGCGAGTACAAAGACAAGCTCGAAAACTGGGCAGAAAAGCCGACACCCAATCCATATAGCATAAATGGGGAAACTGACCGAATTCACAACCACGCGGCAAAAACAGTGACAATTAACTACCAGCAGACAGAATTTACGGTTGTAGAGAGTGGCGGCCATGACTCCATGGTAGTCTGGAATCCATGGCAAGGTGCTGCATCAATTGCAGATATGGATGCATTTGGTTTCAAACACATGATGTGTGTAGAAACAGCTATCACCAACGGTTGTCCCCTGTCCCCGGACGAAAAACACACTGTGACTCAACTGGTAAGGTAAGCCGACTAACAGCAAAAAAAACCAGCCACAAGCTGGTTTTTTTATAACTGTAAACAGCCAGACGAGGAAACAGACTGTTACGCGGCACCTTCACATGCAGCTTTTGCCAAGGCGGTGATAGCATCCCAATCACCGTTTTCGATGGCGTCATCAGGGGCAACCCAGGAACCGCCTACACACTTAACACTGTTCAATGCCAGATAGTCGTTGTAGTTGGCTGGCCCAATACCGCCCGTCGGGCAAAAGGTAATATCAGGAAACGGCCCACTGATGGATTTAATGGCTTTAACACCACCTGAAGCTTCCGCTGGGAAGAATTTGAGATGGTCGTAACCCGCATCTTTAGCGGTCATTAAATCTGATATAGATGAAATGCCTGGAATAAGTGGGATCTGCGACTCTTTGCCTGCCTGTAACAAGTTTTCCGTTAAGCCCGGGCTGATGGCAAATTTAGCCCCTGCTTCTATAACCTGTTTCAATTGCTGTGCATTAGTTACCGTCCCTGCTCCGATGATCGCATCTGGTACTTCATCTGCTATTTTTCTAATGACTTCCAGTGCTACTGGCGTACGAAGCGTAACTTCCAGTACTTTGATGCCACCAGCCATTAATGCTTTTGCTAGCGGCACTGCTTTTTCCAGGTCTTTAATTACTAACACCGGGACCACAGGACCAGCAGCAAATACATCCGCCGGTGAATATTTCCAATTCATTGTCATAGTTAACTCGCAGTATGTTGGTTCAAGTACGCTGCAGCACCTAATAATCCGTGATCGGGCTCAGCAATGAGATATGTGGGAATGTCTTTAACGTAGTGTTTCATCTGTCCTTTCGCCTCAAAGCGGGCGCGGAAATCACTTTGCTGAATAAAATCAACAAAACGATTCGCAATGCCACCACCAATGAAAACCCCGCCCGTTGTGGCCATATTCAACGCCAGATTACCGGCAAAGCTCCCCATTACACGACAAAACTGAGTCAGGGAACGCACGCAGATGTCACAACGTTTTGCTAACGCATTTTCTGTGATATCTGACGGTTCAGAAAAAGCGACCTCAACACCGGCATTCATTGCAAGCGCGGTATAAATGTTGACTATTCCACGTCCGGACATTAGTTCTTCGGCAGATGCACGACCGTATTTTTCCTGTAAGTAGCGCCAAACGATAACGTCTGTCTCATCCACTGGCGCAAAGTCGACATGACCCCCTTCGCCATCTAGCGTTTGCCATCCCGATGAAGTCATAGTGATGTGTTCAACGCCCAGCCCCGTGCCGGGACCAAAAACGGCTATATTGCCGTTTTCCTTTGGCGTACCGTTGCCGATTTGAATTACCTGTTCATCAGACAACCCGGGGAGCGAATGCGCAACTGCGGTAAAGTCGTTAATCACAAACAAGGCATTAAGGTTTAACTGATTACGCAACGCAAGCTGGGAAAATGCCCAGCTGTGATTGGTCATCTCAACCTGATCGCCCAGTACGGGACAAGCGATAGCAATACAGCCCTGAGTAAACGCGTAATCAGGGAGATCAGTGAAATATCGCTGTATTGCCAAATCTATAGTGGCAAAATCCCTACACTGATATTTAATTATATCTTGCAAGCCATCTTCTGTGACCCTAGCCAGGCGGATGTTTGTTCCTCCGACATCCGCCACAAACTTGTGCGTCATAGTGCCTGCTCCTGTGTCGCGAACAAGGAACAAGCTCCTTCTTCGGCACCGGACAATGTCGCCCTGAAACCAGCGAATATCTCCCTGCCCATCCCAATCTGATGGTGAGCCAAATCAGCTGGTTTAGCTTCCCGTTTGGCTAAGGTTTCTTCATCTACGTGAAGTGTCAAATCACCTGTTTCTGTGTTTAATTCAATAATATCACCAGCCTGCACTTTCGCCAGCATGCCGCCTTTATAGGCCTCTGGGGTGACGTGAATAGCTGCGGGCACTTTACCAGACGCGCCAGACATCCTGCCATCAGTTACCAGTGCAACTTTGAAGCCTTTGTCTTGCAAAACACCTAATGGTGGAGTCAGGCGGTGCAATTCCGGCATACCAATGGCAGATGGCCCCTGGAAGCGAACAACGATGATACAATCTTTGTTCAGCTCACCGGATTTAAATGCCGCATCAAGTTCAAATTGATCCTCAAATACCACAGCCGGCGCTTTAATATGACACACTGGTGAACGCAACGCGGAGGTTTTGATTACTCCCCGGCCCAGATTTCCCCTTAACACACAAACGCCGCCATCGGGTTTGAAGGGTGACGCGATTGATGCAATCACTTCTTTGTCGTGGGATTCTTTGGGGCCATCACGCCATTCTAATTCACCATCCAGTAATACGGGCTCTTTGGTGTACAAATCTAGCCCGTCTCCACAAATCGTTTTAACGTCGTTATGCAACAAACCAGCGTCTAGTAATTGTTTAAATAACAAAGACATACCGCCAGCAGCTACAAAGTGGTTGATATCCGCAGAACCATTAGGGTAAATGCGCGTAATAAGGGGAACCGCATTCGAAATATCTGAGAAATCATCCCAGTTGATGATCACTCCCGCTGCACGTGCTACCGCAACTAAGTGCATCGTATGGTTCGTAGAGCCACCGGTTGCCAACAGCGCAACGATGCCGTTAACAATCGCTTTTTCGTCTACGATATGCCCAATTGGCGTGTAGTTGTCACCGAGGTCTGTCAAGCGAGTAACCTGCACTGATGCGGCTTTAGTTAACGCATCGCGCAAAGGCGTTCCCGGGTTGACGAATGATGAACCAGGTAAATGCAGCCCCATGGTTTCTACCACTAGCTGGTTAGAGTTTGCTGTGCCATAAAACGTACAGGTACCAGCAGAATGGTAAGACTGTGATTCAGCTTCGAGTAACTCGTCGCGCCCCACTTTTCCTTGCGCAAACTCTTGTCTCACTCGGGCTTTTTCTTTGTTCGGCAAACCTGATGGCATAGGACCGGCTGGTACAAAAACCGTTGGTAAATGCCCAAACGCCAATGAACCGAGCAACAGACCGGGTACGATTTTGTCACAGATCCCTAGCATCATGGCGCCATCGAACATGTTGTGAGACAAGCCAACAGCAGTGGCTTGAGCAATCACGTCGCGACTCATCAAACTGAGATCCATCCCCGGGTTACCCTGGGTAACACCATCACACATGGCAGGAACACCGCCGGCGAATTGAGCAACACTGCCTACTTCGCGAATGGCTTGTTTAATTATAGCCGGATAATTTTCGTAAGGCTGATGAGCTGACAACATGTCGTTGTATGACGAAATAATCGCGATATTTGCCTTTGTCATCGAACGCAAATCGGCTTTTTCTTCCGTTCCACAAGCCGCAAAGCCGTGAGCAAGGTTTCCGCAGGAGAGGACTCCACGGTGTGGGCCTGCACGACGTGCATGTTCAATTTTTTCTAAATACGCTTTACGCGTAGCTTTACTGCGCTCAATGATGCGCTGAGTAACTTCTGCTATTTGAGAATTCATTATCTTCTCCTATGGTGCCCACATTAATGTTACGTCGGCGCGGTTAACCACCGCCGTAATGGGCTTTTCAATTTCAGTGGCGTTTTTCAGTGCGTCTTCGAGTACGGCTCTTTTCTTTTCACCGGTCAGGTGAATAAAAATATTCCGGCTGTTTAGCAATGCCGGCAACGTCAAAGAAATACGCTGATGAGGAGCGGTTGTAGGTTGCACCGCAATACACACTTTTCCGCTGGACATGTTAAGTCCGTCGGCAACCTGTTCAGAGCAAGGGAACAGCGACGCCGTGTGACCGTCTTCTCCCATGCCCAGGATCAATGCATCAAAAGGCTGGCTGAAACTGCTCAAACGGCTTTCCGCTTCTGCAATGCCATCATTGGCGTCATGATCATCCGTTTTTAACGATACAAAATGCGCATTTGACGCCTTGTTTTGAATCAAATTCTGTTTCACCAGTGCGGTATTACTCGCCTCGTGGGACTCGTCTACCCATCGTTCATCGGCAAGCGTAATATCCACGTTGCTCCAATCGAGCGTCGCGTGACTAAGTTGCTTAAACAGTGCCAATGGCGTGCGCCCACCACTAACTACAAGACTTGCTCGGCCCCGTTTTGTAATGCCTTCCTGCAGAAGTGCAACCAGCTTGTTGGCAAACGCGTCCGTCAGTGCATCGGCCGTGTCAAAAGCTTCTGTTTTCAATGACATATTATTTTTTCTTCCGCGTAACTTTACTTTCATACCAACTGCGATTTTCCCGTGCCAGCAAACCAATGGAGTTTACCGGTCCCCACGTACCCGCCTGGTATGGCTCAGGTGGTTCATTACTTTGTTTCCACGCATCTAAAATAGAATCAACCCAAGACCAAGCTTGTTCTATTTCATCGCGGCGAACAAACAACGCCTGATTACCCAACATAACTTCTAGCAATAATTTTTCATATGCATCGGGGATCCGCTCTTCACCAAACGCTTCAGAGAAGCTCAAATCGAGTTTTGACTTTTGTAAATCCATGGAGCCCGAACTGGTAAGACCCGGCACCTTATTCATAACCGTGATTTCAACGCCTTCATCAGGCTGCAGACGAATAACCAGTTTGTTAGGTGGTAATTTCTGGAAACTGTCGCCGAACAAGTTATGAGGCTGACGTTTAAAGTAGATCACAACCTCAGACACTTTCGTTGGCAAACGCTTACCGGTTCTAAGATAAAACGGCACGCCTGCCCAGCGCCAATTGTCGATGTCGACCTTAAGGGCGACAAACGTTTCAGTCTGGCTCTTCGTGTTGGCATCCTCTTCCTCTAGATAACCCGGTACTTCTTCGCCCTTGACAAAACCGGCCGTATACTGCCCTCTTACAGTAGATTCGTTAACGTTACTCATGTTAATCGGGCGCAGTGCTTTTAATACTTTCAGTTTTTCGTCCCGAATACTGTCTGCATCCAGTGTGGCTGGTGGCTCCATAGCAACCAGACTGAGAATTTGCAGCAGGTGATTTTGTACCATATCCCGCATTTGTCCGGCGTCATCAAAATAACCCCAGCGCCCCTCAATTCCCACTGATTCCGCCACGCTAATTTGCACGTGGTCAATGGAGTTGTGGTCCCAGTTAGTGGCAAATATTGAATTTGCAAATCGCAACGAAATAAGATTCAGAACTGTTTCTTTACCTAAGTAGTGGTCAATACGGTAAATTTGCGATTCGTTGAAATATTCCGAAACCTGATCATTGATAACCTTTGACGATTCAAGATCGTGGCCAATGGGTTTTTCAAGTACCACGCGAACAGAACTATCGATAATATTACAACTGTGTAAGCCGCGGCAGATGTCGCCATAAATGGCTGGCGGCGTCGCCAGGTAACACACCATTGTTCTATCGGCGTCTACTACGCCGTCAAAGACACAGTAACTTTCCATGTCTTTCATATCGACACGAACGTAGCTCAAACGTGCTTCCAGACGAGCCCAGGTTTCTTCACAGGTTTTTTTATCACTGAATTTTTCAATATTGGCCCGCACTTCCTTGCGATAGGCTTCATCGGTCATTTCGTGACGCGCTACCCCGATAATCTTCGTATCAGGATGAATGAGTTCAGCTTTTTCCAGTTGATAGAGAGACGGCAACAGCTTCCGTCGTGACAGATCCCCCAGGGTGCCGAAAAGCACAAAATCACAGGGCTCAAAGGAATTATCCATTACCATAATTGTCGACCTTCTTAATGATAATCCGCAGAAACAAAATGTCGGACAGGCAATACCTGCATCCTGTTCCCGTTGTTGTTAGCACATAGTTAACACTAAATGTAGTAAAATTACAACTTGCTTCGTTTATATATAAATAAAGGGGCATTTTTTGTCTGAATACCCCCTGTTTTGTCGTTTCTCTTGTCAAAAAATTACATTTTTCTTGTCACCCGTGACACATTGCGTAATATAGAGAACCAGAATGACAATAACCTTACCCTATTATTTGTTATATCCGTATGAATATTCTTGAAAAAATTACACAAAACAAAACGGCTTTCAGCAAGTCTGAACGCAAAGTAGCAGAAGTGATCCTGGCAAATCCACAAACAGCCATTCACTCCAGTATAGCAACCCTGGCAAAAATGTCGGATGTCAGCGAACCGACGGTAAACCGGTTTTGTCGTCGCTTGGACACTAAGGGGTTTCCCGATTTTAAACTCCATCTGGCCCAAAGCCTCGCCAATGGTACGCCTTACGTAAACCGTCACGTGGATGAAAGTGATGGTCCTGGCGAATACACCAACAAAATATTTGAATCTACCATGGCATCGCTTGAAGTTGCGAAGCAATCTATTGATGTTGCCACCGTCAACCGTGTGGTCGATTTGTTAACCCAGGCACAGAAAATTTCGTTTTTTGGTTTAGGGGCATCGGCTTCTGTTGCCCATGATGCCTTAAACAAGTTTTTCCGATTCAATGTGCCCGTGGTGTACTTCGAAGATATCCTTATGCAGCGCATGAGTTGCATGAACTGTTCAGACGGTGACGTTGTAGTGCTGATATCACACACCGGACGTACCAAAAGCCTGGTAGAAATTGCACAGATCGCCAAAAGCAATGACGCTACAGTAGTTGGCATTACGTCAGCGGACAGCCCACTGGCAAAAGAATGCACTCATGTATTGTCTCTGGAAGTCCCTGAGGATACCGATATGTACATGCCCATGGCCTCCCGGATTGCCCAGCTTACCCTCATCGATGTGCTGGCAACGGGCTTTACGTTGCGTCGGGGCAATAAATTCAGAGAGAATCTGAAGCGGGTAAAAGATACACTGCGCGGCTCCCGCTACGACAAACGCGACTAGTTTTGTCGCCCCTTTATACTTTAATGCCGCCAACTGAGCGGCTTGTATATTACCCTTGTCTTCCATTGTTACTGGTAAGTCCAGTAACAAAAAAACTTTCTAAGATTCACATTATTGTCAGATTGCACTACTATTCTGTAATAAAATTACGTAAAGCCATTACAACAACAGAGTGAACGCATTTTCATCACTGTTGTCTTAAAAGACTGATACATTCCTTTAACGACGAAATAAATAAAGTGACCTATTACTATGACTAGAAGAACAAAGATACTTGCCACACTAGGACCCGCAACTGATACCCTGGAAATGATAGAGGCAATTATCGCTGCCGGCGCCAACGTCGTCCGCATGAATTTTTCACACGGTCAAGCCGAAGATCACATTGAGCGTGCGCGCAAAGTACGTCAAGCGGCGAAGAACCTCAATAAGTATGTTGCTATTTTAGGGGACCTGCAAGGTCCCAAGATTCGCGTTGCGCGTTTCAAGGAAGGTGCCGTAGAACTGGCTGTGGGTGCCCCCTTCATTCTCGATGCGGAACTCGGTAAGGAAGAAGGCGACATCAATACTGTAGGCATAGACTACAAAGCCTTGCCTGACGACGTAAACGCCGGTGATATTCTCCTTCTTGACGACGGCCGAATTCAACTTGAAGTTACCGAAGTCGTTGATCGCAAAGTACATACTGTTGTTACGGTAGGCGGCAAACTGTCTAACAATAAGGGCATCAACCGCCAAGGCGGCGGCCTTTCTGCAGAAGCGCTGACCCAAAAAGACAAAGAAGACATAAAAACCGCTGCAAAAATTGGTGTTGATTACCTTGCCGTTTCCTTCCCCCGTAGTGGTGCGGACTTAAACTACGCCCGCGAGCTTGCACAAGCTGCGGGATGTCACGCCCTTATTTGTGCAAAGGTTGAACGCGCAGAAGCGGTAGCCACAGATGAAGCTATCGACGATATCATCAATGCTTCCGATGCCGTTATGGTTGCCCGCGGAGACTTAGGAGTAGAAATTGGCGATGCCGAGCTGGTGGGTAAGCAGAAGAAACTCATTTCTCGCTCCCGTCAATTGAATAAAGTGGTGATTACCGCTACGCAAATGATGGAGTCCATGATTAATAGCCCCATGCCTACCCGTGCGGAAGTCATGGATGTTGCCAATGCCGTACTCGATGGTACTGATGCGGTCATGTTGTCAGCCGAAACTGCGGCAGGTAGCTTCCCCGTTGAAACGGTGAAAGCTATGGCGCGAGTATGTGAGGGCGCGGAAACGCACCCAAGTATTAAGTTGTCTAAGCACCGTATGGATGACATGTTTTCCACGGTAAGCGAAACTATTGCTTTGTCAGCGGTATATGCGGCAAATCACCTGCCGAGCATTAAAGCCATCGTCGCACTGACAGAAAGCGGTAACACACCGAAACTTATGTCGCGGATCACCACATCACTGCCCATTATCGCCATGTCAAGACATGATTCCACGCTTAACAGCATGGCGTTATACCGCGGTGTTAAACCCGTATTCTTTGATTCGCGAGACAGTGAACCAGGTCAGCTAAAACGCGACACGATGGAAGCTCTGAAGGCCATTGGTTTGGTTGAGGAAGGCGACAACGTCATCATGACTTACGGTGATGAAATGGAAAAAATTGGCGCCACTAACGCGCTAAAAATTGTCCAGGTTGATTAATCGCCCATTACAGGCAGTTACGTCTTTCTAGAAAAGGGGCTTACGCCCCTTTTTTGTATTGTTAGCCAGCTATTTTACTGCTGACAGTAATGGGCTGCATATCTCCCAACCTATTCCCATCGGGTAAAATAATCAGAAGGCGCCAGCGCCGGTTTATCAATGGAGGGAATAGCCGGTGTACCAAGGTAAAGGAAACCTATAATTTCATCTTCTTCCGCGAGTTCAAATGCGCGCCGCACCACGTCACAATGAGCGTATGCTCCCGTTCGCCAAATGCCGTTAAACCCTTGGGCCTGAGCCGCCATTTGCATCGCCATAACCGCACAGGATGCCGAAGCGATTTGCTCAACCCGTGGCACTTTTTCATGTTCCCTATAACAAGCGATAGCAACAATCACCATAGGCGCCCTTAGGGGTAACTGAATTGCCCGTTCAATTTCTTTTTGTGACCTGTCGTTTTCAATCGCTGACCGTTCAAAAATCGCGCCTAGTTCCGTTAACCCTTTTCCCTGACAAACTACGAAGCGCCATGGCGTAAGCCCCGCGTGGTCGGGGACTCTCAGTGCCGCACGCATAATATTATCCAATGATATACCGTCGGGCGCTGGGGCCTGCAGACGAGCCTGAGACTGACGATTAAGTAAAAGTGACAATGCGTCCAAGACAACTCTCCTGTTAACACAACTAGCGTCGCCCTAGAGGGCGTATAACATATACACGTTCGCGTAACTAAGACTATCCTACTTTCGAAGACGTAAAAAAACCATCCTATTTTGCTATTAAACGGGAGAACCAATAGTCGACGCTTACAAACCGACCTCCACCATACAAGCACAACACGAACAACATAATAAAGTAGGTGGCCGCGAATTCGATGCCATTGTTGAGAATAACGAACTTACCACTTGCTGTAAGCCATTCTATGTATCCGTGTTCAGCGAGTATTTGATTCGCCGCATTGAGTTTCTCTGGCGCCGACATCACAGTTTCGTTTAGCAAAATCGTCCCGTCGGCCAACCAGCTACTGGCATCAGCAATAGCAGGCCAACCGTGCTGCCAATGTACAGTAACAGCTGCCACTGCCATGGTTAGCATAAGAGGGATGCTGGTTAGCCTGGTAATAAAGCCCAACCCGATAAAAACACCGCCCACAAGCTCTGCAGCGATGGCCATGGAAGCGAGTAATACAGGAAAAGGAAGGCCCAACCCCCAGTCTGAATTACCAAACCAAGCCACCGTATTATCAAAGGCGCTATATTTGTTCCAACCCGCCTGCACCATTACAGGTGCAAGATATAACCTTATCAGTAACAGGGGTACCCCATCAGCCAGTACTAATTTCTTTTTAAACGACGTCCAGTAATGCCACATCGACATGTTTATTCTCCGCAGTGTTTTGTGTTAAGACCTTATCAAAAGAGCTTTCCTTTCATTTTTTTAGTTCTTGTTACTTCCGCACTGACACGGTTCGCGGTATCTTACAATTCATTACAATTTAATTTCGCGTTCCGCCATGGTTTAGTTACCATACAAGAAATACATAACCCGAGGTAGTAAGTTATATGACGGCTAGTAGAAGCTGGACGAAGTCGCTTTTTATCGGACTATGGAGTGTCCTAAATTTTTCCAGAAAACTGCTTTTTAACTTTATTTTCCTGTTAATTGTTATCGCGTTAATTATTGCGATCAGCAATAGTGACGATCCTGTCAACGTTAAACCTGGAAGCGCGCTTTTACTGCAATTGAATGGAAACCTTGTCATTCAGAAAGAACAAGTCGATCCCTTTGCGCAATTTATGCAGGAAGCATTTGGCGATGAGCCTGAAAATCCGGAAGTTCTGGTACGAGATGTTGAAAAGGTGTTAAGTAACGCTAAACAAGACAGCCGAATTAAAGCTCTTATACTGGATTTATCCGGCTTGCGAGGCGGAGGCCTGGACAAGCTGAGACGGGTAGCCGAGGCTCTGGACGATTTTAAACAGGAAAAACCCATTTACGCCATAGGAGACTACTATAGCCAGAATCAGTATTATCTGGCCGCACATGCAGATCACATCTATCTGAACCCTATGGGTAACGTGATGTTTGAAGGTTATGGACATTTTGGTCTTTACTTTAAAGACATGCTCGACAAATTGCGCATTACCACGCACATTTTTCGCGTTGGTACTTACAAATCTGCGGTAGAGCCCTATATCCGCAACGACATGTCTGATGCTGCAAAAGAAGCGAACAAATTATGGCTGGATGAGTATTGGGAACAGTACAAAGCAGATGTTGCCGCAGCACGTGGGGTCGATGTCGATAATTTTGACGAAACACTGGATTCTCTGCTCACTAAATTTGATGAAGCCGGCTCAGACTTTGCCCAATATTCACTGCAAAACGGTTGGGTTGATGCGTTGAAAACCCGGGAAGAAGTGAGACAGGAACTTGTCGGCTTAGTAGGCAGCAGTGACGACGAAATGGGCGTTAACGTAACTACTTTTAATACGTATTTGAAAGTGCTTTCGCCCCCCCTACCGAAATTGAAAAACGACAAAGACAAAATCGCCATAATTGTAGCTAAAGGTGAAATTTTCGATGGCAATCAACCTCAGGGAACAATTGGTGGTGAAAGCACTGCACGACTACTGCGCAAAGCGAGAAAAGATAAAGCCGTAAAAGCTGTGGTGCTTGAGGTAGACTCTCCCGGCGGTAGCTCTTTTGCGTCTGAAATTATTCGCCAAGAAGTTCTAGAGCTTCAAAAAGCTGGCAAACCGGTAATTGTATCCATGGGAACTTACGCAGCATCCGGTGGTTACTGGTTCTCCGCACCGGCAGATAAAATCTACGCATCACCAAGTACTGTCACAGGTTCCATTGGCGTGTTTGGAATGTTCTTAACCTTCGAAGATACTATGGATTACATCGGTATTCATACTGACGGCGTTGCCTCAACGGACGTAGCAGGTCTGTCTCCGTTCAGAGAACTTGATCCGCGTTTTGGTGCCATCCTTCAACGCAATGTAGAAACGGCTTATACCCAATTTATTACGATGGTGGCTAAGCACCGCAACATGACACCAGAAGCTGTAGACAAGATTGCACAAGGTCGCGTATGGCTGGGCTCACAAGCTTTAAAATTAGGTTTGGTTGACGAGTTGGGAGACATCAACGACGCTATTGCTGGCGCAGCTGAAATCGCCGGCTTAGAGGATTACGATACCTATTACGTTGAACGCACATTGTCTCCTCAGGAACAATTCTGGAAGGAATTCTTCGGCCAGGCTTTGATATGGGGCGTGAAAATGCAATTCGTTGACAGCGACAGCCATCTGCTAAAAATGGTGAAAAATGTGTTGGCTGAAGCCAGCCAGATGACTAAGTTGAACGATCCAAACGGCGTCTACACGCTGTGTCTGCAGTGTGAGGTAATATAGTCCGTTAAATGATAACGCAGGAAGACAAGCAGGCGGTAAAAGACGAAGTTTACCGCCTTTATCACATCGCCGAGACCAAATTGCAACGCCCTTTTCCTTTACCCGCGGTAACTTTTAGAAAAAGTGGCAGAAACGCTGGTACCGCATTTTTACAACAAAACAGGGTTAATTTTAACCCTGTTTTATTTACCCACAATGCCGACGCTTTTATAACTAATGTTATTCCACACGAAGTCTGTCATTTACTTACCTATCAGCTACACGGTCGCGTAAGACCTCACGGTGTAGAATGGCAATCCTTAATGCGAGGCCTGTTTAACGCACAACCGTCCACTACACATAACTTCGACCTGACTACACTACAACTCAATACCGTGATCTATCGCTGTAATTGCGGTGACATTCCGCTGAGCATTCGCAGGCATAATAAAGTACTTAAAGGTATGCAATACCGGTGTAAGCGATGCCAACAAATCCTAACGCGTTAACAGTTTTCGCAGTGTTTTCGCCAAGCAACATGCCGGGTGTTTCAGGCAAGATCTACTTCGAGGAATGCTCGTTGAAAGGCTGTAGTAGCAAGGCCAGTACTCCCGTGTTTTCTTTTCTCGCTGGCACGTCCTTTTGACCCACTGGCAAAGTTTCATCGCTGTAATGTGCCCGGGGCGTAAAACTGTTAAACAACCTGTCCCAACAAGATACACTAAAGCCAAAATTGGAGTTTGATTCAGCTTTATCCTGGCTGTGGTGAATGCGATGCACCCTTTGGGTGATCAGCAACCAACTGAGTTTTTCATCCCATTTTTGGGGCAAACGTATGTTGGCGTGGTTGAACAAGGCAAACCCATTTAAGGCCACTTCGAAAATCACAATGGCTACAGCCGGTATACCGAATAGCACCACAGCAGCCGCTTTTATAGCTAGACTAATTGCTATTTCTACCGGGTGAAAGCGCAAACCAGTAGTTGTGTCGACATGGCTATCTGCATGATGCATTTTGTGAAAACGCCACAATATCGGAATAGTGTGAAAGAATCTGTGCTGCCAATAGATAACCATATCGAGTAATAAAATGCACAATGCAATAACTGCAATGTGCTCTGGACCGGATCCAGGTGACTCAACCACGTCCATTTTTATTGCATTGAAAAGCCCCACACCTTCGCGTTGTGCCCACATTGAAACACCCACAAGAGTTGTCGGCAATAGTGACCGCGATACCAAAGCGCCTATTATCACCATTGACAAATTTCCTGGCCACCGATCTTTTCGACTCAGCAAGGGATGTCTGGCTGGCATTAATGCTTCCAGCACGGCCATACAAGTAAATACGCCTAGAAAAACGGTTAAACGCACTAAAATTGTGTTATCCACTAGTTTTCAGTCTCTCCTGTCTCCGGTCTCTTTGGCGCACTATCACCAGGGCGACTTTTGGTTTGAATTCCTGAATCAGCGTCTTTCGAATGCGTATTTGTGTCGCCACTTTCTACGCGTTGTAGTGTGAAAAACCCACCTGCAACCCTTGTTACCACAGTGATAGCGCAAGCTGCAGAAAAAATGTACGCCAAAACAGGAAAATACGCAGGCCAAATACAGAACGCCAGAAACACCACAATGGTTTCTGTGCCCTCGGTTAGCCCTTGCATGTAGTAGAAACTTTTATTAGCAAACTGAGGCCTGTCTATATGAAATTTTTCAGCGGCAATCGCAAAGGCGAGAAAACTACTGCCTGTGCCGATAAACGTAGCAAGTAACACCGCCGCAGGCATGCCCCACTCAGCAGAATTAGCAATACCAAACGCCAAAGGGATAGATGCGTAGAACAGAAAGTCTAAACAAATATCTAAAAAACCACCTGCGCTGCTGCGACTTTGTTGATAGCGCGCAAGTTCTCCATCTATGCCGTCAAATACCCGGTTTAAAACGATGCAACCCAGAGCCAAATTCCACCAATTAAGAATAATAAAAGGTACAGCAAATAGACCGATTAGAAACCCAGTAAGGGTGATCTGATTTGGCGTAATGCCCTTTTTATCAAGGGTTTTTATTAACGGCTTTAGCAGTGGTTTGATATACGGGGTAACTTTTGCGTCTAACATAATAGTAACTCTATAACTTCGCCGCCTGCTGCCAACGCATCGTCTTTGTCGTGAGTGACCAAGACGGCTGGTATACCGCGCGACTTAAGTTGATCGAACGTCCAACTGCGAATTTGACTGCGAAGAGCAAGATCCAATTTACTGAAAGGTTCGTCTAGCAGCACCACCTGAGGCTGAGAAGCCAAGGTTCTTATCAAGCTTACCCTTGCCTGTTGACCACCTGATAGCGTGTTAACTGCCCGACGAGCAACGCCCTCTAGTTCGACGGCTGCAAGTAATTTATTGATAGCATTGTTTCTTGCTTGCTTAGTTTCTTTTCTACTTGCAGGCATGGCAAAGGCGATATTTTCGCCCACGGTCATATGTTCAAACAACAACGCATCTTGAAACATAATGCCGACCTTGCGCAGATGTGCATCTATACCGGTAATTGCGACATCGTTGATTTTAATGTCACCGGTAAGGCTAAATGGCGACTGCAACTGACCTGCTATGGCTTGAAGTAAGGTAGATTTTCCCGCGCCACTTGGGCCCATTATTGTTAGAACCTGCCCTTTTTCCACACGTGCGTTAACCTTAAGAAGCAGTCGCTTATCACGATATATCGCGATATTCTCTAAACTAAGCACCATGTAATACGCCTTTTCTACTTTTATCTTTCAATGCGGGAGCACTCTTGCCGCGAGTTTTCACCACTATTGCGGGTACACACCACGCTATGACAAAACCAATGAGTGGCAAGACGGCTTGAATGATGACGAACACTGCGGTCAACCGGGTACTACTGCCCGATGCCGACGCCACCGCTTCCGTTGTGACGGTGGGTATAGTGCCCCCCGATGCCAATAAGGTAGGTAGATACTGGCTGAAGCTAATGGCCAGCCCCAGGGCCCATGCAACCACAATTGAATACAACATGGACGGAAGTTTGACCTGGAAGAATACCTGCCAGGGTGTCTTACCCATACTTTGGGCCACCATGGCATAGCGATTGTCGAACTTGCGATACGCCACCGCCATTGACAAGAACACATAAGGCACCACGTAAACCATATGAGCGATGTATGTGTGAAACCATACTGCGCTTTGTAAAACGAGTTGTTGAAACCAAACCAATCCGTACAAAAAGGCAACGCCAGGCACTAAAAGTGGAAAAAATACAGACAAAGTAAAGGCTTTCGCGGCATATGTACTGGCCGGCCTTAATTGTTCGCTTTCAAGGGTAAACAGCACCAGTATGAGCGATGACGTACTCACTCCTACGCCAAGCAATACAGTGTTCATTAGCGGCGCTGCCAGTGCGCCCACCGCCGTTTCCCAATGAAGTAAGGTAAGACCATCCGGAAACAATGCTGGAAAGGGCCATTGGGTCGCAACAGAATAAGTCAGCACAATATAAACCACTGCACTAATTAGAATCACATAAAAGGCGATTATGGCAACCCCAAACATCTGAACTGCACCATCGACAAACTGTCGCTTTCCGCTCACAAGGCTGCGTTTGCCAATGTGTTTTGTGATGCACTCGATGCCTAAAAACAAGAGTAGTGCCACGGCCGATACGGCAATTTGCACCACTGCAGCACTACTAGCCAGTAAGCGCATCGACAAATCAATATGGTTAAACCAATGCATAATAGCCACCGCCAAGGTACTTGGATTATTCGGCCCTAAAATGAGAGGAATTTCGACGTTAGACGTGGCAAACACCAAAACAGCTAAAATGGGCAGTTTTATTTGTGCGAAAATGGCCGGAACCACAAGCTTAAAAAAGCAAGCCACTGGAGAATAGCCTAAAGTAGTCCCTACTTTTGCGAAGCCAGTTAGCTTTTTTTGCATCAGCGGCTGTGACATCACGCTAAGCGCCATTAATATAATGAAAGGTAACTCTTTAAGGCTAAGCGCAAAGAGGACACTTATTCCAAACGCATCATATGGAAAAACCCCACCTCCTGAGGAAGGTAAACTAACATCACTGGCATACGCAGCTATGCGCGCAAAAAGACCAGACGGACTAAATGCGAATAACAAAGCAATCGCTGCTGCAGCGTGGGGGAAGACCAAAAACGGGCTAAGGATCCCCTGTATTTTACCAAGCATAGCCGACTGATAAAACGTAGCGAGAATGAAAAATGCCCCCGCGATTGCCACGAGCGTTGAACCTAAGCCTGTAAATAGAGATAACCAGATCATTTGCCATACGTCATCGAGAGAAAAAAGCGCAATAAAAACCGCTGTCGAAAACGTGTTGGCGCCTATGGCAGGGAAATACCCTAACGCGGGAAACACTACCCCAACCAACCCTGCCAATACGGGAATACAAAGTAGCAGTAACAAGCACCACCGCGTGATTAACGTGGTTTGAGCAAACACTAGTATCGCGCTCCATAGCGGGCATACCACGCATCGCGCAGAGCATCGGTCCAGCTTGCATGTGGCTCTGGCAACAGCATGGTCTGCTGTGACTTATCAAGTGCCGAATCGTGTATAGTATCGTTTTCGAATAATGCTTGTTGCCCTTTCGGAAGGATCGACATATCCAATACCGTATCGTCACCCCACACCGCCAATTTTTGTTTTTCAGCCTGCGCTTCTGGTGAAAGTAAAAAGTTGACTATCGTTTTTGCCGCTTCTGTATTACTCGAATTATAGGTTAAACCGATAAAGTGCACGTTGGCTAAACTACCATCCTGCATGACATAAGTGCGCACGTCTTCAGGTAAATCAAAGCGAGTGACCGCAGACGGGATCTCTGATGCTGTAAACGAAAACGCCAACGTCAATTCCCCAGTGCTCACGAGTCGCTGCAACTGCGAAGCCTGACGCAACATATAATTTCCGGCTTGCCACATGGTTGGATGTAACGCATCCAAATACGCCCACAGTGCTGGCAATACAGTTTGGAGGGATTCAGCAGTAACCGGTTGATAAAAAAGCGATTGATGCTCTCTATTAAGCACAATGACAGCGAATTTAATAAAGCTGATGCCTAAATAATCGCTGGGCACTGGGTAAGTAAAATGCCCCGGTGCTTTTTGACTGAACCGCAGCAAGTCTCGAATTGTGTTCGGAGGCATCAGGCCCAACGACTTCATATGTGCACTGCGATAATAAAACACCATTGACGCCTTGCCCCACGGAGCTTCCATCCCAAGCGTCGCTTCGCCAAAATCGGTTGTCATAGCCGTATTATAACGTGGGTTAGTCAAAGCAAAGTTCTCAAGTTCTTCAACCCAGGCACGAGAAAGCAAGTTGTGCTTTTTCATCGCCGCAAAATTTTCACCGTTTATCCAAATGAGATCGACGCTGCCGTTATGGTGGTTGCCCGCTGCTTTCTCAGCAAGCACGCGGGATACTGCGTCACTAGTATCTGCAAGTTTTATATGCTGGAGTTCAATGTTAAAGCGTTGCTTCACTTGCTCAGCGACCCACTGAAGATACCCATTAACTTGAGCACTGCCACCCCAAGCGTGAAAACGGACTATTGGCACCTTTCGAGTACCGCCATCCGCTGTTGTTGATTGAGAAGTGCTTTGTCCCGCTGAGTTTGAAACTGCGGCTAATGACAACGGTGCCACAACGAGCAAAGCCAACAACAACCACGGCCCCAGAAAAGCGCTCACTGGCAGCGGTAAGGTGTTCGTCGATAACGACAACGCGGTAGTTGGCAACAAAAAACCTGCCAGGCTATTGCGTATCATTGAGTGCCCAGTCGTATTCTAAAAACTCGATATTTGCATTCCCTTGCACTAACGCAGAGACCTGTTGTGGCGATAATTTTAATGCATCCTTGTAAAGCAAAATAAACTCGTTAAGAGTTGATGTGCCACGCCAGCTTTGACGTGTTTTTCCAGCACTTTCAAAATCGTCGCCATACCAATCGAAAATTTTCGACAGTTTCAATATATCTCCGTCCATTCTATTGCGTGAGGTATCGCTTAAAAATCGCTTAGTTTGCGCTTCTAACTGCAAATCTAACCTTGCGCCAATATAGGCTTCTTCACGAAGCGCCGGGCAACCAATGCTGGCACAGTTAACGGCAAAATGAATGCGAGGCTCATTGTACTTATTCCCTCCGCGGATAAGCTCGTGCTCAATTTCATCTAGCGTGCGCTTCTTACCAAGAAGAGGCGCAATTTCTTTTTTCCACGGAGAGGAAAAAAAGCCACCTAAATCGCGAATAGAATTAATACCCGGATATTTTGTAAGGATCAGTTCGATGGTATAAGCATTGTAGGCATTGATAAGAAACGCCAACTGGTCGTCATTTTCCCAGCTATCAAAAGTCGCTTTTGGAACCTTCGCCAAGCTCTCAAGATACGTTGTTAAACGCGCGCTGTCCCTTTTAAAACCACTGTAATCAACTTGCGTACTTGCGCCATTGGCAATGGGCTTTACATGTTCAACTAACAATTGATTAAAGCCAGTATGCAACGAATCTTCTGCCAATACCGAAAAATGTAAGCTTGCTGCCACGAGCAACAGGCTCCCCATCTCCACGCGCCCGACTCTTATTATTCCTGTTACGTAGTTCTTTACTCCAGGCAACGGTGATGATGTTTTGATTACGACTTTTTTAAATTGCTGCACTACTCGTTGTACCATTGCCATACTACCTATCCTCTTCGCCACGTGTGGAATTTCTCAACATAGCCAAGCAATTTTTCGGGTGCATTGGCGCGCTTCCAATTTCCTGCAGCGTACTTAGCGCCCTCTGCCCACGTAGGGTATGCGTGAATAGTTCCAAGAATTTTGTTAAGCCCTAAGTTGTGCTTCATGGCTATAACAAACTCAGCTAGCAGATCACCTGCGTGCTCAGATACAATAGTTACACCCAATATTTTGTCTTTACCAGGTGGCGTGAGCACTTTAATGAACCCTTTTTGCGCACTTTCAGCAACAGCGCGGTCGAGCTCCGCAAACTCATAGCGTGTGATTTCAACGTCCAGCCCCTGTTCAGCAGCTTCACGCTCGTTAATGCCCACTCTCGCTACTTCCGGGTCGATGAAGGTTGTCCATGGGATAACCCGGTAGTCAACTTTGAACTTCTTAAACGTACCGAATAGTGCATTAACAGCGGCGTACCAAGCTTGATGCGCTGCTACGTGGGTAAATTGATAAGGGCCAACCACATCGCCTGCGGCAAAAATATTCGGCATAAGAGTTTGCAGGTATTCGTCAGTGTCAATGGTTCTATCGAACTGAATACCTAAATCTTCAAGGCCGAAACCATGTAAGCGCGCTTTACGACCTACGGCCACAATCACTTCGTCATAGGCAATGGCGGTCTCGACACCTTTTTTTGCCACCACCAACACTTTTTCACCGTTTTGCTGCTCAAAGCGGAGGGCGTCATGAGAAGTCAGTACGTTAACCCCACTTTCCCGAAGTACAATTTCAGCATATTCGGCCACATCAACATCTTCACGCCCCATTAGACGAGGCGCTCGCTCTACCTGGGTAACCTCGCTACCCAAACGCGAAAATGCCTGAGCGAGTTCACAACCGATAGGGCCGCCACCAAGCACAATTAAACGCTTCGGAGCCTGTTCAAGTTCTGCAAACTTAGTCCATAAGGTATCAGACGTAACATAACCGCTTTGCTCTATGCCTGGTAATTCAGGTACAAATGGCGCAGCACCAGTTGCAACGACAATATTTTTGGTGCTCAGTGTTTGCGTGCCGCCGTCATTTTTCTTAATTTCGACGGTCCATGGGTCGATAATTTTGGCGTAGCCTTTAACCACATCTACGCCCAAACTGGTATAACGCTCTACGCTGTCGTTGGGGGCGATAGCAGCAATAACCTTGTGTACCCGTGCCATTACCTTTTTGAATGACATCGTAGGTGTTACCGATTCTAAACCGTAGTTTTCGGCATTGCGCATTTGATTGGCCACTTTAGCCGATTTAATGATAGCCTTACTGGGTACACAGCCATAATTAAGGCAGTCTCCACCCATTTCACCCGCTTCTACCAAAGTGACTTTTGCTTTCACCGCTGCAGCAATATAACTGGTGACTAAACCACCTGCGCCAGCACCAATGACCACTAAATTACGGTCGAATTTCTTCGGTTTGGTATACCCTTTGTAAACGCGGCTGCGATTGACCATCGCCACTATGCCCTTGGCAATCCAGGGAAATATACCAAGGAGCACGAACGAGAAAATAAGCCCTGGCGAAACAATGCCGGATAAGCTATCAATTTGCGCAAGCTGGGTGCCTGCATTAACGTACACTGCCGTGCCCACCAACATACCCACTTGACTTACCCAGTAAAATGTCCAGGTTTTAAGTGATGTAAGGCCCATAAGTAGGTTAATTAAAAAAAACGGGAAAACGGGCACTAACCGCAATGTAAACAGGTAAAATGCCCCCTGTTTTTCCACGCCCTCATCAATCTTCTTGAGCTTTTCTTTAAACTTGTTTCGCACGGTATCTCGCAGAATAAAGCGCGACACCAAAAACGCCAATGTAGCACCTACACTTGACGCAAACGACACAATAATTAACCCCTGAACAAGGCCGAACAATGCGCCAGCGGCCAAGGTTAAAATAGCGGCGCCCGGTAATGACAGTGCAGTCACCGCGACATAAATGGCAAAAAATACCCCAATACTCAGGACAGGATTTTCTGCTATCTGTGCCTGAAACGTATCAAGGGAATCTTTCATGCCCTGAAGGGTTAAGTAACTATTTAAATCAAAATAAAAAAAGCCAAATATGGCGGTAGCAATAACGGCTAATAGCGCTATCTTCTTAAACATAAAAATCCTTAGCGCTCAAAACGCGTATTGCATAGTAAGTTGGGCGTGACGCGGTACGTTTGGCATAACCAAGGTTGCGCCAAAGTATCCGCCCTCAAAAACCGGCTGCCAATTTTCTTCATCTGTGACGTTAATCACATCTAAACGTACGCGCAAATCATCAGTGACCTCATAGTCGGCATTTAAATCTATGGTGTACTGGTCGCGAATATGCACGGTTTGTAAAAAATCCAGCGGGAATGACTTGGTGTATAGCGCGCTGGCCCCAACCTGGAAATCATCAGCAGCTTTCCATCCAACGTTGATGGACACAATTTGTGGTGGAATTCCTTGAACCCGGCTATCTGAAGCTGGAAATGCGGCAAACGATGGAGACCCGACGCCCGAGCCTTGGATAATATCTGGACGACTGCTATCAAAGACATCTGTTACTTGGGCGGTATCCTGAAAAGCGGCAGCGTCATCGAAACGGGCATCCAGATAACTATAAGCAGCGTTTATCCATACGTCATCCGCTTGGTAGAACACTTGCAGTTCAAAGCCTTGAGTCTTCACACCACTGTTGCTGCCATCGCGGTTGCGCAAGCTGCGGGTTTGATCAAACAAAGCAGCTTCTGCATACCAATAGCTTTGTGGCGCGTATTTAACACCTATCTCATATAACGTATTTTCAGTGGCGAAGTTAAGCGGATCAATCTCATTGTCTCCCCCCAATACCGTACCGCCGGCCATACTGTTTGACGTGGCATCACTTTCTGAAAACGCGGCATAAAAATTGACGTCTTCAGTCAGCTTATACACTGCACTTAGCTGGTAACTGGTTAACGTGTCACTGTAGTTATCAGACGCTGCCTCAACACCTTCAGGGGCCAATGGGTCGCGCGCTGCCACATCGTAGTAATCGATTCTAATACCCCCGATAGTTGAAAATTTTTCGGTCCAGGTGGAGCGCTGCTGAAAAACCAAACCGGTTTGCCATGAAGCGGAATCAGTAGTGTCAGACAAGTTAAAATCACCTTTTCCGTCGCCATCTACATCATATTGTGCGCCGGGTGATACAAATACACCTGGGCGCAATTCAACCAAACGTGCTTTTTGCGCATCAGTGAGAGAAATGACTCGATTGGAAATTGGGCCCGTCAAATCAATGGGGTTATCTGCTTCGGTGGTAAACTGACTATAGCCCAAAACGTCGTTGTAACGCAGCGCGAACCCCACAGTGGTAAGTTGCTTATCACTCCATTGATAATCCAGTTCGGTGCGGTTTTCAAACGTATCAGCACCGTCAATAATTTCCACGAAGCTATTTTGCGCTATTTCCTCGCGTTCCAGGTATTGGTAATAAGTGATATTGCGAATCGCCACGTTGTCCGCCAATTGATACTCGAGATTGCTGCGGATAACCGTAGTCTCAGCCCCGTTAACATCGTCCGGATGCGTAAACACACGGTTTCGGGGAATAACCACTTCGCCCATAGGAGAAACAATCGCTCCAGCGCCGGGTACAGTGCTTCCGTTGGCTTGTACACCTTGACCGGTAATATATATGCCGTTATCGATAAGATCCTGAGTTGGACGATTTATTCCCGCGTTATCAGGATAGTCCGTATCATAGTATTCAGCACTTATACTCCACGTTAATACGTCACTCGGTGCATACCGATAGGCAACAAACAAGTTGGTACTTTCACGCTCGGCAAAATCGTAAAAACTGCCGTGATCTAAATATTCTGCGCTTAAGCGAATACCGCTTTTTCCCTCTTGCAATGCTGTACCGTAATCCAATTGTGCTGAATACTGATCCCACCGCCCGGCACGAAGCGTTACCTTTCCACGGCTATCAGACAGGGGAGCGAGCTTAGTTTGCAGATTTACAAAGCCGCCATTTCGCTGGGTACTGCCAAACAACACCGGTGACGGCCCTTTTACAACGTCTATCTGCTCTACACTGTTAAATGACAAGGGCAATCCAAAGCCATTGTTTCCTCCTTGGCGACGAATGCCATCTTGAAATAATTCACCTAACTGACCGCGAATACTTGGCAAACTTGGCGTACCGAATCCGCTGGAGGCATAGGCGTTGGGTGCGGCTTTTACGATATCGTGTAAATCGTTGATATTTAGCGCAGCTATTGCTTCTGCGGAAAGCGACGTAACTGCCCGAGGCGTATCGGCCACTGAGAGACCGTCGCCGAAAATTCCTTTTAACGTGTTGCCGCCAGGATTTAACGTATCTAGCGCTTGCTGAGTCCCTTTCACTTCTACCACTTCAATATCTGACACCTGTTGCGCCATTAGTGATTGACTTATGGCCATCGCAAGAGCGCCCATGGCAATACCTGTAACTGTTTTCATTCACGTTTCCGTATTATGACTTCTTGCTCCACAAGACCGTTGTGTATTCAAAAAAATTTCATCTCATTTCTCTTTCAGCACATTTTGCAAACCAATAAAAAAGGTTTAAAAGAGTGAAATTTTTGTCTTGAACGACCGTTCTAATATGGCTAAACCATTATACTTTTGGAGCATTCATGAAAAATACACTCACAGATATACAACATCGCTTAACCTGGTCGTTATTTTCATTACGGGTCACGGTATTTATCGTTATGTTTGTCTGGACACTCGACAAATTCGTAAACCCTGCCCACGGCATGGCCATTTTTGAAAAGTTTTACGGAATAGGTGGAGTACCTGAAACCGCTGTTTATATTCTCGGCACGTTGCAATTAGCCCTTGTACTTGCCTTTCTAGGCGGCATTGCAAAGCGCTACACTTACGGTTTAGTTTTTTTACTGCACGGCGGTTCAACGCTGTCGTCATTCCCTCAGTATGCTGATGCGTTCAATCATTTACTGTTTTTTGCAGCATGGCCCATGTGGGGGGCGTGTTTTGCACTTTTCCTGCTACGCAGTGCTGACACCAGGTTCGTCATTGGAAAATAAGTCACAATTTTCGTCTAGCTACAAAGAAGGCGGTAAATTCAGTATTTTCCGCCTTCTTTACACCTACCGTACACTTGTGTATTTAGTCGAACCACTTTTTCGTAAACACACTATCTAGTTCTGCAAATGCAGTTTTCAGTGTTTTGGCCAACTCTATGTATTTGGGCTGACTACGCATAGCATGGAGCTGGCAACCTTCTGCAGCCATTTTCCTGTGAACGTCCTGATACCAAATCTTTATCTGTGGAGGCAATAACTGATTTGAACGGTGACCAAGCCACAAAAGTCCCTGCAGGGGCAAACTCAAAAAAAACAGTCCAACAGCCAGAACCTGGGGTAAAAAATCATTGCCCAGGGTGTTAAACATCATCGTGCAGGCAAGTAAAGCCGCTGGAGGCATTACTTTTATGGCAAAACGAGTAGCGCTAATTACGCGACATTCCGGAAAAAACGAATATAGTTCACGCTTGACCGGCCAGGTATTCATGTACTCCTGCCCGTCTTTAAAAAGCGAGAAAACCGATTGTGCCATTTTTAGTACTCCTTGCCGTTAGCTGGAATGCGAAAAAAGAACGAAAGCGACACCCTGATTAGAGTACCTAGCCTGCCTGATATACACTAACTAAAATAAAGTATAGCTCACTAATCTGCACAAGTAACAGCAATGATGTAAATTGTCATAAAAGTCATACTCAAAAATGGTTGAATATGCGATATTGACCCTTATCTTAGATTTGTTGAAACTCGGTCAGCTCGGCCGACTTGTGATTGGAGAAAATAATGGCAGAAAGCAGACATGTACGTCTTCTCATTCTTGGCTCTGGCCCTGCGGGCTACTCGGCAGCAGTTTATGCCGCAAGGGCAAATTTGGAGCCTGTACTTCTGACTGGAATTCAACAGGGCGGCCAGTTGACTACTACCACAGAAGTAGAGAACTGGCCAGGAGATCCCGAAGGATTAACGGGGCCGGATCTCATGGTTCGCATGCAAAAGCACGCCGAAAAATTTAATACTGAAATCATCTTTGATCATATTAACAAAACTGACTTCAGCAAGCGTCCATTTACGCTGTACGGCGATTCAGGAACCTATACCTGCGATGCACTTATCATTGCTACAGGTGCGTCAGCCAAATACCTTGGTCTTGAGTCAGAAGAAGCATTCAAAGGTAAAGGTGTGTCTGCGTGTGCTACCTGTGACGGTTTCTTCTACCGCAATCAAAAAGTTGCGGTTGTTGGTGGCGGCAATACCGCCGTTGAAGAAGCGCTGTATTTGTCAAATATTGCGTCTGAGGTACATGTAATTCACCGTCGTGACAGTTTCCGCAGTGAGAAAATTCTCGAACAACGCCTGTTGGATAAAGCGGAAAATGGCAATGTGGTGCTTCACTTAAATCGCACGCTTGACGAAGTACTCGGCGATGAAATGGGTGTAACTAAAGTCCGTATTGCCGATACTCAGTCGGATGCTAAGGAAGAAATTGACGTGATGGGACTTTTTATCGCCATTGGCCACAAGCCAAATACCGATATCTTTGAAGGTCAGCTTGAAATGAAAGATGGTTATATTGTTGTCCAAAGCGGCTTAAACGGCAACGCCACACAAACGTCTGTTGAAGGCATTTATGCCGCAGGTGATGTGAGCGATCACGTATACCGTCAAGCCATCACATCTGCCGGTACGGGCTGTATGGCAGCACTGGACGCAGAAAAGTTCCTCGACGGCTACATGCCGGAACAAGGCTAAAAATGCTCAGGGGCGACATGTTCGCCCCTCTCTACTCAATTATGATTGAATTACCTTACCTGGATATTCGCACCCCTTTCCCCCCTGTTTCTGAAGCTCTGAATGATCCAAATGGGTTATTAGCATATGGCGCTACACTCGATCCTTTTAGATTGTTTGAGGCCTATTCCAACGGTATCTTTCCCTGGTTTAGCGATGACGAACCCATATTGTGGTGGTCGCCAAATCCGCGGGCTATTATCGAGCTTGATAATTTCCACGTATCGAAAAGCCTACAAAAGCTCATTCGCCAAGCTCGCTATACCGTCACGCTCAACAACGCCTTTACCGATGTGATTGCGGCCTGTGCCACGATTCCCCGTTGTCACCCTCACGGGGAGGAGCCATCTTCCGAGACCTGGATAACTAAAGACATGATAGAGGCTTACACTCAGCTTCACATTGCCGGTATTGCCCATTCTGTAGAAGTATGGGACGAAGACAATACCCTGGCAGGCGGTTTATACGGCGTAGCTGTGGGCGGTGTTTTTTGCGGTGAATCCATGTTTCACAAACGGCCAAATACGTCAAAGCTTGCGATGTGTGCGTTGGTCAATCATATGAGAAAAAATAACCTTGGTTTTATCGATTGCCAATTGCCCACCGAGCATCTTAGCTCTCTGGGAGCAATAACCCTTCCACGAGACACATTTATATCACGGTTACAGAAACACAACGCTACAATTGATTCACAAGGCCATTTACTCTCGGCCTATAAAAGATGTTGGCAAAGTGGAAATTTAACGCCATGAAGTTTGGGCTTACACAGACTTTTACCTGTAGTTATCTTCCTGATCAAAACGAACAACTATTGGTATTTGCTGAAACAGATCACAATTTACGCGACTGCTACGGCCAGCTTATTCAAGCGGGCTTTAGGCGTAGTGGTGAGCAAATTTACAGACCACACTGCCCCAGCTGTAACGCTTGTCAGTCTATCCGTATTCCAGTGGCTGAGTTTACGCCCAGTAGAAGCCAACGCAGGGTACTGAAAAAGAATGCCACCTTGATAACGGGATTCAGTACATCCCCAAAAAACAGCTATTACCCGCTGTACGAGCGATATATCACCGCCCGGCATAGCGACGGTAGTATGTACCCGCCGAGCCGTGACCAGTACCTTAGCTTTATTGCGTGTTCTTGGAGCCAACCTGTGTTTATAGAAGCATATCAAGGCAGCGATTTAGTAGCAGTTGCTGTAACAGATGATATCTTTCACAGCGATGGCTCCCGTTCCTTTTCAGCGCTTTACACCTTTTTCGAGCCAGAGTTGGCCACGTCTTCTATGGGAACGTGGATGATCTTGCAACAAATCGCTTTCGCCGCTGAACAAAAGCGCCTTTATTTGTATCTGGGTTATCAAATCGACGATTGCAACAAAATGAACTACAAACGAAAATTTTTTCCTCACGAACGGCTTTTAGACACAAAATGGCAAAAAATAGTCAGTAAATAATCTGTTTCTCTTTACAGACGGCGATTTATTGGTTAATGTCTGCGCGGCAAAATTTTGACTCACTGAGGTAACTGCTTTACATGGCAAAAGAAGATTCTATCGAAATGGAAGGAACGGTTGTTGATACCCTTCCAAGCACACAATTCCGCGTTGAACTTGAAAATGGTCACGTGGTAACCGCGCATATTTCTGGGAAAATGCGTAAGAACTATATTCGTATTCTTACTGGTGACAAAGTAACCGTAGAGATGACGCCCTACGACCTGACTAAAGGTCGCATCGTTTATCGTGCAAGATAGTACTCAGTAGTCTGTAGAACTTTAAAAAAAGCCCGATTAAATCGGGCTTTTTTATTGTGTTAATTAAAACAAGGTTAAACTTAATTTGCCTGCGATTCTGCATTAGGTGCAGCTACGCCAGAAAACGCAAACGTAAGCTTGTCTTCGCCAAGATCTACTTTGACATCACCACCTTTATTTAATTCACCAAATAGCAACTCATTAGCCAGCACTTTTTTGATCTCTTCCTTAATGAGCCTTGCCATTGGTCGTGCCCCCATGGCTTTGTCATATCCTTTTTCAGCCAGGTAAGCCCTCGCTGCTGCGGTAACGTCCAAAGACACGCCCTTGGTATCGAGTTGCGCTTGAAGTTCGATAATAAATTTATCCACAACTTGTAAAATGATGTCGGTATCAAGGTGATTAAACCAGATAATACCATCCAAACGGTTACGAAACTCCGGAGAGAATACCTTGTTGATTTCAGACAGGGCATCGTGACTGTGGTCCTGCTGTTTGAAACCAATGGACTTGCGTACCGTTTCCTGGACGCCCGCATTTGTTGTCATTACCACGACGACATTGCGAAAATCTACTTTTCTACCATTGTTATCAGTTAAGGTACCGTGATCCATTACCTGTAACAATATATTGTAGATATCGCTGTGTGCCTTTTCGATTTCATCCAGTAACACTACTGAGTAGGGGTTCTTAATAACTGCATCCGTCAGCAGCCCACCCTGGTCGAAACCCACATAGCCGGGAGGCGCGCCAATCAAACGACTCACAGCGTGACGCTCCATGTACTCGGACATATCAAAGCGGATCAGTTCAACGCCCATAATTTTCGCCAGTTGCTGTGTGACTTCCGTTTTACCAACACCGGTAGGCCCTGCAAACAGGAAGCTGCCGATAGGCTTTTCTTCAGTTCCCAGACCCGCACGTGAGAGATGAATCGCATCAGTAAGTGTTTCTATGGCCTTGTCCTGCCCGAATACCACCATTTTGAGATCTCTGCCCAAATGTTTCAGTGCTTCTCTATCAGAAGCCGAAACGGATTTCTCGGGGATACGCGCCATTTTTGCAATAATTTGCTCTATATCAGCAACATTGATAGTTTTCTTCCGTTTTGATACGGGTAGCAGTCGCTGACTGGCACCAGCTTCGTCCATGACATCAATCGCTTTATCTGGCAAATGACGTTCATTAATATATTTGGCTGACAACTCTGCAGCTGCCTGCAACGCTTTTTGCGTAAAACGCACACTGTGATGAGCTTCGTAGCGCGATTTCAAACCCAGCAATATTTTGGTGGTATCGCTCACAGACGGTTCAACCACATCCACCTTCTGGAAACGACGGGCCAGCGCGCGATCTTTTTCGAAAATGCCCTGATATTCCTGATAGGTCGTTGAGCCAATGCAGCGCAATTCACCGGAACTGAGTTTGGGCTTCAACAGATTAGACGCATCCATCACACCACCTGAGGCCGCACCCGCACCAATAATCGTGTGAATTTCGTCAATAAATAAAATAGCGTTTTCGTCCTTGCTAAGCTCTTTGAGAATTGCTTTTAAACGCTTCTCGAAGTCGCCCCGGTATTTCGTGCCCGCGAGCAGACCTCCCAAATCGAGGGAATACACGGTACTCTCGGCAATCACCTCTGGCACGTCATCGTTAACAATACGATACGCCAGACCTTCCGCTATGGCCGTTTTACCCACTCCGGCTTCACCCACCAATAACGGATTGTTCTTGCGTCGGCGGCAGAGGATTTGAATGGTTCTCTCAACTTCGGAATCGCGACCGATGAGCGGATCAATCTTACCCTCTTTCGCTTGTCGGTTGAGATCCGTAGAGTATTTGCTCAACGCCGATCCAGCCTCTTCGCCCTCACTGCCTTCTTCGCTGCTTTCGGCGCCGGCAGGACTTTCGTCTTCATTCTTGCTCACGCCATGACTGATAAAGTTCACCACGTCTAACCGGGTCACATCAGCTTTCTTCAGTATATAAACAGCCTGAGATTCCTGCTCGGAAAAAATGGCAACCAGCACATTGGCGCCGGACACTTCTTCCTTTCCGGAAGATTGAACGTGAAATACCGCCCGCTGAAGGACGCGTTGAAAACCAAGTGTAGGCTGAGTTTCTCTTTCGTTTGCCTGGTCATCCATAATCAGGGGCGTAGTGTCTTTTACAAACTCAAATAGCTCACTTTTGATTAACTCAACGTTGGCGCCACAGGCGGTGAGCGCTTCACGGGCAGCAGAGTTATCCATCAGCGCCAGCAACAAGTGCTCTACCGTCATAAATTCGTGACGATGCTCTCTGGCAAACACGAAAGCTTCATTAAGCGTCTGCTCTAATTCTTTATTCAACATATTGCTCGCCCTCTGTTAAAAACCTTATGCCTGTTCCATGGTGCACATAAGTGGGTGTTGATGCTTACGTGCGTACTGATTAACCTGCATCACTTTTGTTTCTGCTATCTCAGCGGTAAATATGCCACAAACCGCCCTTCCCTGATAATGAACAGTGAGCATAAGTTGGTTGGCCTTCTCAGCATCCATATTAAAAAAATGCATGAGTACTTCGACCACGAAATCCATTGGCGTGTAATCGTCATTATTCAACAACACTTTATACATTGGAGGCGGTTGCGCCTTGTAGCGCTCCGCGTTGCGTTGTTTCTCTTTCTCAATACTGATCGCGTTGTCTTTACTCATAGTACAATAATAGTGCCTTAACGCTAATTAGCCGATTTTTTTCAATTATAAATAATCTGCAAATTACGCTTGACATGCAATGGTTAAAATATCTACAGTTTTACTATGGCCATGTGAGTGACGCACATAGCCATTGTGCCCCTTATTACTGTATTGTGGGGGCATAATCTTATGAGTTCAAGGATTAAGAGGAAGTCGAAGTATGGCGGTTGGTAAAGTTAAATGGTTTAACAATGCTAAAGGATTTGGATTTATCGTTCCTGAGGACGGCGGAGAAGATATCTTTGCTCACTACTCAACCATTCAAATGGAAGGGTACAGGTCTTTAAAAGCAGGCCAGGAAGTGAGATTTGACGTTCAGCAAGGTCCGAAAGGATTGCACGCTGAAAATATCGGAGTGGTAGACGAAGCCGAGCGTTAGTCAAATATCTGTTTCCCAAAAGGCTTTTTACTGTTCTCTTTTCAGTAAAGGGCCTTTTTTATGGCTTTTAACGCGCCGCATTCATGTACACAATCGTACATCTTCGCATAAAAAAACCCGGATAATCCGGGTTTTTTATTGCCTACTTTAATTATTTCGCAAGTACATCGTGCAACGTTTTACTCGGCGACATCGCCGCAGCAAGTTTGTTTTCATCAGGGAAGTAATAACCACCAATTTCCTGAGGCTTTCCTTGAGTGGCATCAATTTCCGCCAAAATCGTATCGATGTTGGCAGTCAATGCGTCGAAAGTCGGCTTAAACTGAGCAGCCAAGCCGGCGTCTTCAGTTTGATTAACCATTTCTTCCGCCCAGTACAGCGCCAGCCACACATGGCTGCCACGGTTGTCCAGCTGACCGGCTTTACGGGCTGGTGATTTGCCGGTGTTAAGCAATTTCTCAGTCGCTCTGTCCAGCGCTTGGGCAATTACTTTCGCTTTTGGATTATCGTGCTTAATTGCAACGTCTTCGAGCGAAACAGCAAGCGCCAGGAACTCACCTAAAGAATCCCACCGCAAATGACCTTCTTCTAAGAACTGTTGAACGTGCTTCGGCGCAGAACCACCAGCACCAGTTTCGTACAGGCCACCACCGGCCATCAGAGGTACGATTGACAACATCTTCGCACTAGTGCCAAGTTCCAAAATTGGAAATAGGTCAGTCAGGTAGTCTCGCAATACGTTCCCAGTGACAGAAATGGTGTCTAAACCGCGAATAGCACGCTCCATAGAGAAACGAATCGCACGTACCGGCGGCATAATGTGAATTTCAAGACCATTAGTGTCGTGATCTTTGAGGTACTTCTCAACTTTTTGAATCAACTGCGCGTCGTGCGCTCGTTCATCATCCAACCAGAATACGGCTGGCATACCAGATTGACGTGCGCGGGTCACAGCCAGCTTCACCCAATCCTGAATTGGCGCGTCTTTGGCCTGACACATACGCCAGATATCGCCCTCTTCCACATCGTGCTCGATGAGTACAGTACCGTCCTGATCGACAATTTGAACCGTACCGTCGGCTTCAATTTCAAAGGTCTTATCGTGGGAGCCGTACTCTTCGGCTTTCTGTGCCATCAAACCAACATTAGGCACTGTACCCATAGTTGTTGGGTCGAATGCACCATGGGTTTTACAGAAATTAATCACTTCCTGGTAAATTGTCGCATAAGTCGACTCGGGAATTACCGCTTTTGTATCATGTGCCTTGCCATCCGGGCCCCACATTTGACCACTGTTGCGGATCATAGCTGGCATAGATGCATCGACAATGACGTCTGAAGGCACGTGCAGGTTAGAAATTCCTTTGTCTGAATTTACCATTGCCATTGGTGGACGATCGGCGTAACACGCATTAATATCGCGCTCAATTTCAGAACGCTGAGATTCTGGCAAGCTGGCAATTTTATCGTAAACACTGCCAAGACCATTGTTAGGATTAACTCCCAACTCTTTAAATAAATCACCGTACTTATCAAACAGTTCTTTATAGAACACTTTTACGCAGTGACCGAAAACGATAGGATGCGACACCTTCATCATGGTGGCTTTCACGTGCAGTGAAAACAGAACACCGGTTTGCTTGGCATCTTCGATTTGCTCTTCGAAGAATTTGCACAGCGCTTTTTTACTCATGTACATGCCGTCAATCACTTCGCCGGCGAGTAAGTCTACGCGAGGTTTCAGTGTTTTCTTACTGCCGTCTTTAGCAGTGAATTCAATACTGACATAGCCGTCTTTTTCAACAGTGGTTGATTTTTCGCTAGAGTAAAAATCTCCGCCGCGCATGTGGGCAACGTGAGAGCGGGACGCCTGACTCCACTCCCCCATACTGTGAGGGTGTTTTTTAGCGAAGTTTTTCACCGCTGTTGGCGCACGACGATCTGAGTTACCTTCACGCAGTACAGGGTTTACCGCAGACCCCAGTACTTTTCCGTAACGCTCGCGAATTTCTGCTTCTTCGTCTGTTTTCGGATTTTCCGGGAAAGGGGGTACATTAAAGCCTTTAGCGTTCAGCTCCTTGATCGTTGCACGGAGCTGAGGGATTGATGCGCTAATGTTGGGAAGTTTAATGATGTTAACGTTGGGATCTTGTGTCAATTCGCCAAGTTGCGACAATGCATCGGGCACTTTTTGATCGTCGTTTAAATACTCTGGGAAAGTGGCGAGGATACGCCCGGCCAGAGAAATATCACTCAACTCAATCTCGATGTCTGCCGCACCAGCAAATTTTTGAATGATCGGCAGGAGTGAATAGGTCGCCAGCATTGGCGCTTCATCTGTTTTGGTATAGATGATAGTCGACTTAGCTTTGGTCATTATATACCTCAAAGTTGTCGGTAAAGAGCTACCAGAATTAATCCATTTCGCTCATCAGTGAACACGAAGAGCGTCTCGATAATCGCGTGTGTTCAGACGTAAAACTGAAAGTAAATTTCAGCTTGGCACGGATTGTAACGTTCCTCGCCAGTGACCATTACAGCCCCTGCCTGAACTAATCACAATCAACAGGCACACCTGTGCCTGCAAAATTACCGCGCTAAATAATATAGGGTCGAAAGGACCAGTTACAAGTCATACCATTGTCTTAATCATCAAGAAACGTAAAAAAACGTATTTTTCCTTCAATTTGTAGCACGACTGCATTTATTCGAAAGAAAGGTTCACGAAAACATGGGATATAGTATCCTTAGCAAAATAAGCCTTGTTCTCCCGCTTAGTGAGCGCATGATTAAAACAGAGTTATTTCAATGTCCGATCAAATTGTGATCTTATTCAACAAGCCTTTTAACGTACTCACCCAGTTCACCGATCAGGAAGGCAGACAAACCCTAAAGGATTTTATCCCCGTCCCCAACGTTTACGCAGCCGGGCGACTGGACAGGGATTCAGAAGGCCTGCTGGTACTTACAAACGACGGTAAACTGCAGCACCGACTGGCGAACCCCAAAGCAAAAACAAGTAAAACGTATTGGGTTCAGGTAGAGGGTATCCCCTCTGACGACGCCATCAAACAACTTGAAAACGGCGTACAATTAAAAGACGGGCTCACCAAGCCGGCCAAAGTCAAATCCATGACAGAACCCGACATCTGGCAGCGTGAGCCCCCAGTGCGCTTTCGCAAACACATTCCCACTTCCTGGTTGTCGATTACCTTAACCGAAGGTAGAAACAGGCAGGTACGCCGTATGACAGCACAGGTGGGTTACCCCACCCTGCGACTCATCCGCTACCGCATTGGCAACTGGACAATTGACGGCATTGAAAACGGCCAGTATCTGCGCATTCGTTAAGACATCTACGCAGCAATACGGGTGTTTCCCAACAAACGTGGGTTGTGATTGTCAGAGGAATAAGTTAGTACAAAAAACCCGGCTTGCGCAGTGCCATAGGATTGAAATTCTGTTAGAATCCGCGCCCTGTCAATTTCGATTAAATTGGAACATTGCAAAGAGCTTCTATGACATCAACCACCCAGCCATCACCTTCAACACAAAAAGTCATTGTCGGCATGTCCGGCGGTGTGGATTCGTCGGTATCTGCTTATCTGCTGCTACAGCAAGGGTATCAGGTAGAAGGCCTGTTCATGAAAAACTGGGAAGAAGATGACGACAACGAATATTGTCTTGCGGCCGAGGATCTCGCCGATGCGCAGGCGGTGGCTGATAAGCTTGGCATAGAATTGCACACCATTAATTTTGCAGCGGAATACTGGGACAACGTCTTTGAGTATTTTCTGGAAGAATACAAAGCCGGACGTACCCCCAATCCAGACATCATGTGCAACAAAGAGATTAAATTTAAAGCGTTTTTAGAATTCGCCGCAGAAGATCTCGGGGCTGACTATATCGCCACCGGACATTATGTCCGTCGCCGCTTCCAGCATGGTCATTGGCAAATGTTACGCGGTCTAGACAACAATAAAGATCAAAGCTACTTCCTCTATACTTTGGCAGAAGAGCACATTGCCAAGACGCTTTTCCCAGTGGGAGAACTCGAAAAACCCAGAGTGAGGGAGATAGCTGAAGAACAAGGTTTGGTTACTGCAAATAAAAAAGATTCCACTGGCATCTGTTTTATCGGCGAACGGAAGTTTAAAGATTTTCTCGCCCGCTATTTGCCAGCACAACCCGGTAAAATTGAAACTGCAGAAGGCGTTGAAATTGGCGAGCATGAGGGCCTGATGTATCACACTCTCGGCCAACGAAAGGGCCTTCATATTGGCGGCCTGGCACAATACGGTGACGAACCTTGGTACGTAGTCGACAAAGACGTAGAGCGCAATGTATTAATTGTAGGACAAGGTGCAGATCACCCTCGTTTGTATTCAAAAGGTCTGTTGGCAAAACAGCTACACTGGGTTGACCGTGTGCCCCTTAACGGCACGTTGCGCGCTGTTGTTAAAACCCGCTATCGCCAGACAGACATCCCCTGCTCACTCACAGCGGTGGGAGAAGATTTGGTCGAAGTTTGTTTTGACAAGCCACAAAAAGCCGTAACACCAGGCCAGTCTGCCGTGTTCTATCACGGTGACGTGTGTTTGGGTGGCGGCATTATTGAGAGCTATATTCGCTAATGTTAGATCCAAAAATAGAACAACACCTTGCACTGGCCGGCGTCGCCCAAGCCGCGACCCTCGTTCAGCAGGTAGCCCGAACCGGCCAGGTAGACAAAGCCGCATGTGAAGCCAGCTTGTCGAGTATTCTGGTGACAGACCCTGAATCGCCCCAACACGTATTTGGCAGCCTGAGTAATCTGACCGTTGGATATCGCAGCATTGTGTCGCAATTGTCTGGCAAAAGTACCAGCAAAAACGCCGAGCTTACCCGTTATGTCGCCAGCATTTTGAGCCTGGAGCGAAAGTTAAGCCATCGTCCCAAAGCACTTAGCGAATTGTCGGACCGCATTTCCCATGTACAGCGTCAGTTGGCGCACATCGAATTTGATAACAGTCAGATTATTGGCTCTTTGGCCAGTATTTACAGTGACGTGATAAGTCCCTTAGCCCCAAAAATTCAGGTGGCAGGTAGTACAGAATTTCTCAGTAGACCCATTAATCAACAACGCGTGAGAGCACTGCTACTGGCAGGCGTGCGCGCAGCGGTGATGTGGCGTCAAATGGGAGGCAGACGCAGGCAAATTCTGTTTGCGCGTAAACAAATTGTAGACAGTGCCAGTTCGGCGCTGAGGTTAATAAATTAATTGAGGAGCTAAAGGTGGAACTGACTCAGTTGACCGCGATTTCCCCTGTAGATGGCCGTTACGCAAGCAAGAGTACTGAACTGCGTAGCATATTTAGCGAATATGGCTTACTGAAATACCGCGTTCAGGTAGAAGTGCGTTGGCTACAGCGTTTGTCAGAGCAGGATTCAATTGCAGAAGTGCCCGCTTTTAGCGAACAATCCCATGCATTGCTTAACGACATTGTGGAAAATTTTTCCGTTGAAGATGCAATGCGAATTAAAGACATTGAGCGCACCACCAACCACGATGTTAAAGCCGTTGAATACTTTCTGAAAGAACGGGTTGCAAACAACAGCGAGCTACATGCTATCAATGAGTTTATTCACTTTGCCTGTACTTCCGAAGACATCAATAACCTTTCCCACGGCCTGATGCTAACCGAAGCGCGAGAACAGGTATTGCTGCCGTACTGCGACAAACTCATCGCAGAATTAACTCGCCTTGCCAAAGAATACAAAACGGTTCCCATGATGGCCAGAACACACGGCCAACCGGCCTCACCCACCACCATGGGTAAGGAAATGGCTAATGTCGCGATGCGTCTGCGCCGTCAACGCGAGCAAATTGCCAAGGTTGAAATACTGGGTAAACTCAATGGCGCTGTAGGTAACTACAACGCACACTTATCGGCATATCAAGACACCGACTGGCATCATATTTCTGAACAGTTTGTCAGCAGCTTGGGCCTGACCTGGAACCCCTACACCACACAAATTGAACCTCATGATTACATCGCCGAATTATTTGATGCCGTTGCGCGATTTAACACCATATTGATAGATTTCGACCGCGATGTGTGGGGATACATCGCGCTTGGACACTTCAAGCAGAGAACCATCGCAGGTGAAATCGGTTCATCTACCATGCCCCACAAAGTCAACCCCATTGATTTTGAAAACTCTGAAGGTAACCTCGGTTTAGCCAATGCTATTTTTGACCACCTTGCAGCCAAATTACCGGTTTCTCGCTGGCAACGTGATTTAACCGACTCCACCGTACTTAGAAATTTAGGTGTAGGTGTGGGCTATGCCGTTATTGCCTATCAGGCAACGTTGAAGGGAATAAGCAAATTACAGGTTAACGAAGCGAGTTTACTGGCAGAGTTAGATAACAACTGGGAGTTGTTGGCAGAGCCTATTCAAACCGTAATGCGTCGCTACGGTATCGAAAAGCCGTATGAAAAACTGAAAGAACTCACCAGAGGCAAGAAAGTCAACGCGGCGGTTATCGCGGATTTTATTGACGACCTCGCATTACCTGATGCTGCTAAAGCCGAACTCAAAGCGCTTTCCCCCGCTAATTACATCGGTGACGCCATCAGACTTGTAGATCAGTTGCCCGAATAGCAGTCTAGGTATACTATTTGGTGTAAGTCATTAAAATTTGGGCTGCTTTGCAGCCCTTTCTTATCGAACTACAGGGAAACCGTGGAAAAGGCACGTATCACAAAAAATCAGGCTGTGGTTAAGATGGTAAGGACACTGTCGTTAACTGTACTTTTAGGGCTTGCCATTTACACCCTTGTGGTTGTTTTTATATTAAAAGATTTCTCCACATCCATACTTACCCTCATCGCCACTCACGGGTTATTATTCACAAGCACGCTAGCGCTCACGTACCGCAATACTAAAGGCGCCGCGGAACAAGCCAGGTTCATCTTTGTGTTGAGCTGCATGACGCTCATTACTTTGCTTTCGCTCATGTGGGAACAAGACACAGGTCTGCAACAGTTTCTATTAGTAGGTATGATTACCAGTGGTTTTATATTCCCTCGTCGGGAAGTGCGCAACAGGCGGTTTGCGGAGTTTACTTATGGTGCGCTTTACGTAATAGTTGAAGGCGTCATCGTTTTTAGCGAAACCCATACCTGGGCCACGTTGAGAGTGTCAAACGCCATTATCCTGGTAGTAGGCGGTATCATTATGCTGCGCCTGCTGCGAACCAGATTTGAAAATCAGGCTGAAGCCTTGTCAATTTCAGAAAAGCGCAATCGCGCGTTGTTAAAAAGCATGTTACCCGCTTCTCCGGATAATCCTGCAAAGCACTGGCCATTAGGACACACACAAAAAATTAATGATGTCTCAGTGCTATTTGCCGATTTACAAGGTTATACCAAGCTAAGCGAGCAATACGACGACGCTGATATTGTAAATATTTTGGATGACTTTTATCGATTATTTGATGCTCACGCACTGCGTCTTGGTGTAGAGAAAGTAAAAACCAATGGCGATGAATACATGGCAGCTATCGGCATCCCCCTAACGTATATTCATGACCCTGAAGAAGGCAGTAATCCCACGCACACTATCTGCTTGTTTGCGCAGGCAATCTTATCGAGCTTTCAGATGCTTACCGAAGAAAAAGGCCTAGACTGCAACATTCGAATTGGCATTGCTACCGGCGCAGTCACCGGAGGCATTATCGGTGCTCACAAGCCCCATTTTGATATTTGGGGCAAGACGGTAAACCGAGCATCCCGTCTCGAACAGGCCAGTAAACCGGGTACGATAACAGTGTGTGCCCGAACCCGAGGCCATTTACTCGACAATCATGTTGAGGATATGACGTTTTCAGATCACTTTGTTGTAGGCGACAACCTGGTCGCACACACCCTGTACAGTGTCTGAGATTGCCGTCTGTGTTTAACCTTGCATCAACGTTCTCCCCGTCAGACTTCTTAGCTCAGTACTGGCAAAAGCAACCCGTTGTTATTAGGCAGGCTTTAGTTGATTTTGTCGACCCTTTGGACGAACACGACCTGGCAGGCCTTGCCATGGAAGACGAGGTCGACAGCCGTATTGTGCGACAAGACCAAGGTGCCAACTGGCATGTCGAACACGGTCCTTTTACCGATTTTACACCTTTTTGCATCGGGAAATGGACGTTGCTGGTTCAAGGTGTAGAGCGCTATGTCGAGGATGTTGACCGCCTCATGTCTGCGTTTGATTTTATTCCCTACTGGCGAATGGACGATGTCATGGTGAGCTTTGCTGTACCCGGTGCGGGTGTGGGTGCCCACACCGATCAGTACGATGTATTTTTGATCCAAGGTAAAGGGAAAAGACGCTGGCGAGTAGGTCGACCTGGCAAGCATCATACCCATGCGCCCCACAAAGATTTACAGCAAATCGCCCCATTTCATCCCGTCATTGACGTAGAACTTAACCCCGGAGACATACTTTATATTCCGCCAGGCTGGCCTCATGATGGTGTGACAATCGAGAACAGCCTGACTTACTCAATAGGATTTCGGGCTCCGGATCAAAACGATATTTTGCAGCAAGTCGCAGAGCTTGTGAGTACACAAAACAAAACTGCCACCCGCTATACTGACCCGCAACTGACATCACCGTCACACCCGGCAATGATCAAGCAAACTGAAATATCTGCACTAAAATCGATGCTGATGGATTATCTCAACAGCGAACAGAGTACTTCAGCGCTGTTAACCATGCTTAGCGACCAGCACTTACCTGAATACTACGTTGATACTGCCATAACCCCCAAGGCTCTAATAACAGCTTTAGAAAATGGCGCTAGTCTACACCGTGTCAATGGATGCAAGCCGCTCTTTAGAGAAATTCAGTCTACACAGCAGTTTGAGTTTTTCATAAACGGCGAACAATTTCATACATCTGCTGAACACCAACCTTTATTGAACGAGCTGTTTCGCGGTGTTCCCCTATTCCACGAAACCCTTGTTCAAGCAAAGGTGCTCGACGATTTTGCGTTCATTGAACTATTGTCTATACTTGTAAAAAAAGGGTATTGGCAAATGATGGATTAGCCAGCCACACACTTAACATGACAACGTTGCGCTAAGGCTGGTACAACGTATATTAGCACCAAAGAGTAGCCCCCATGACGTTTACAATAGAAAACGTCGATTGGCAAAGCGGTAAGAATCGACTAACAGCATTACGACAACAAGTGTTTGTGCTTGAATGGCATCTTCCCGATCACATAGAATTTGATGAAAGAGACAAGGACGCCATTCACGTACTGGTGTACGATAAAGAAAGTACTCCCATTGCCACAGCCCGGCTTACTGCAGATGGTGAAATCGGACGCATTGCGGTAAAAAAATACTATCGCTCTCCCACCCTCTACCGTGCGCTGTTCAACACTTTAGTAACAGCAGGGAAATGTATTAAAGTTCCATATATCAAAGTTTTGTGTCGCTTAGACAGCGTGGAAAAGCACCGGCTTATGGGCTATGAGCCCGACGGCCGGGTTTTTATGGAAGCCGGGATACCACGTCAACGCATGCGATGTCCGATCCAGCAGTTTTGTCAGCCTGATGTTCGCGATTTGCATTAAAAGAATACCGGTGCGCTTGTTAGTTACGCCAAATGGCATCTTCTTCAGCGAAGTCGTGAAGTTTTTCAGCTCGGTTTTGCAAAATACCTGCAAACTGCATTTGCGTTTGATCTGCAATGCCGGAACGAACGAGATTCTCCGCTTTTATTTGCCAACTCAGGGCAAAATGACGAAGCGCTTCCCGGGCGTTTTTAGCATTGTCACCGGCAATGAAGTCTGCAGGCAAATCACCGCTTAAAGCCCAATAGAACTTGTTATCGCTGGCCTTAACTTTCCACACGGCAAAAAACGGCAATAAGTAGCGACTCACTTTTTCATCAACAGTACTCACCACAATACCGTTTTCAGCCAAGTGTTTATTAGCCTTCTGTAGTTGCTGATTGATCCATTCTTTGCGCTCTTGTTCAGATATTTCTGGTACGGTTTGATCTGTCATATTTCACTGTCTTGTTTGCTATCATGCCTGTGTAAAGGCTGTTGTTTCAATGTAACTTATCACAAAACACCGCCACTATCACCCGCCTGCCAATCGCGGATCCACACAACTGGTTACACTTCAACGCTTGGCATTAGTTCTAAAACCATTATGGTAGTAACGGGAAGAAAATTAAACAGAAGGTTTATTCATGTTAAAAGCCGTCAGAATGACAGTGGGTGCTTTACTGGCTGTAGCAGGTGTTGTTTTCACCATTATCCCAGGGTCTACGTTATTGATTCTGGCTGGGCTGGTAGTACTAAGCTATGACGTACCTCGCGCCAGAGTCTGGCTAAAGCTGGTGCAAACGAGTATGAGTCGCGGTGCCAAAAAACTGGATACTTTTCTGTTGTCACGGAAATTGCGCTAGACCAATCTCCATTAAAAAAGCGGTTTGTTGGCTCAGCCAACAAACCGCTTTTTTTCAGTACAAACAAAAATATTAGCTCCGACAGAACATTATCTGTGTTTTTCAGCGAGATACAGCCAGGTTTCTACTACTGTGTCGGGGTTTAATGAGACTGAATCAATCCCTTCTTCTACTAACCAGGCAGCAAAATCTTCGTGATCAGAGGGCCCTTGCCCGCAAATTCCCACATACTTTCCACGTTTTTTCGCCGTGCGTATGGCCATAGATAACAGGGCTTTTACGGCCGGATCACGCTCGTCAAACAGATGGGCAATAACACCTGAATCACGGTCCAGCCCCAATGTAAGCTGTGTTAAGTCATTTGAACCAATAGAGAAACCGTCAAAGATATCGAGGAACTCATCTGCCAGCAAAGCATTTGAAGGCAGTTCGCACATCATAATTACCCTCAGTCCATTTTCTCCCTGCACAAGCCCTTCTTCTTTCAGAAGCGCAATAACCTTTCGGCCTTCTTCCAAGGTGCGAACGAAAGGGATCATAATTTCAACATTAGTGAGGCCCATATCATTGCGAACCCGTTTAATGGCTTCACATTCCAACGCGAAACAATCTCTAAAGTCTTCCGAGATATAGCGGCTTGCACCGCGAAAGCCCAGCATCGGGTTTTCTTCATCGGGCTCATACTGATACCCACCCACCAAATTGAAGTACTCGTTGGATTTAAAATCTGACATTCTAACGATCACTTTTTTCGGCGAAAAGGCAGCCCCAATACTAGCAATGCCTTCAACCAACTTTTGTATGTAGAACTCCTTTGGTGACGCATAACCAGCAATCATATCACTGATTTCTTCTTGTAACTCTTCAGGCTGGGTATCGAAATTCAACAGTGCCTTTGGGTGCACGCCAATCATGCGGTTAATAATAAACTCTAAACGCGCAAGCCCTACTCCGGCACTGGGCAAGCGCGCAAAGTCAAATGCGCGGTCGGGGTTACCCACGTTCATCATGACTTTTAACGGTAAATCGGGCATGGCGTCAATGCGGGATGTAACTACATCAAATTCCAGCTCTGAACTGTAGATATAGCCGGTGTCACCTTCGGCACATGACACCGTTATTTTGTCACCGGCCTTGATAGCATCGGTGGCATTACCACAACCCACTACTGCGGGGATACCTAATTCTCTGGCTATAATAGCTGCATGACAAGTGCGGCCGCCCCTGTTGGTTACAATGGCTGAGGCTTTTTTCATAATAGGTTCCCAATCCGGATCGGTCATGTCTGTAACCAATACATCACCAGCTTGGATCTTATCCATTTCTTCTATCGAGCCCAACACCTTGGCTTCACCTGATCCAATTTTGTGACCGATTGCGCGACCTTCGCATACGATGCTACCTTTGTCTTTCAACTGAAAGCGCTCAATAGACTGGCTATCTTCACGGCTCCTTACCGTTTCAGGACGAGCCTGCACTATATATAACTTGCCGTCTATACCGTCTTTAGCCCATTCAATATCCATTGGGCGTTGGTAGTGATCTTCGATAATAACCGCTTGCTTAGCCAACTCTTGTACTTCTTCATCAGACAAAGAAAAGTTCAAACTGGCAGACCGCTCAATATCAACGATTTCCACTTGCTTGCCGTGGGCTTCATCACTAGAGTAAATCATCTTGGTGAGCTTGCTGCCCAGATTGCGGCGAAGAATTGCCGGGTTTCCTGCATTCAACGTCGGCTTATGAACATAGAATTCGTCCGGGTTAACTGCACCTTGCACTACCATCTCGCCCAAGCCGTATGAACTGGTAATAAATACCACGTCTTCAAAACCTGATTCAGTATCAATGGTGAACATAACTCCGGATGAAGCAATGTCACTTCTCACCATACGCTGAATACCGGCCGACAAGGCGACGCCCTTGTGATCGTATCCCTGATGTACACGGTATGAGATCGCGCGATCGTTGAACAAGGAGGCAAACACGTGTTTAATGGCCACCATAACGGCATCATAGCCTTTTACGTTCAGGAAGGTTTCTTGCTGACCAGCAAATGACGCATCAGGCATATCTTCAGCAGTAGCTGATGAACGTACGGCAAAGGAAGCTTCACCACCCGCCTCTGCCTGCAGTGTGTCAAATGCATCGCGAATTGCATTTTCCAGGGCCGGCTGAAATGGTGTATCGATGATCCATTGACGGATGTTTTTACCGGCTTCAGACAGGGCAGTCACGTCTTCAACATCAAGAGAGTCAAGAACATCGTGAATTTTTGCTTCCAGACCGCTCTGATCCAAAAACTCGTTAAAAGCTGCCGCTGTTGTGGCAAATCCGCCCGGTACCTGAACACCGGCATTTGCCAGGTTTGAAATCATTTCACCCAATGATGCATTTTTGCCGCCAACGCGACCCACATCATGCATCCCCAACTCTTGATACCAAAGTACGTATTCTTGCACGGCCAAAGCCTCCAGCTTTTCAAAATTTTTTACCCAAACTCTATAGCGGGCGTTCATTGCGTGCCGAGGATGTTGCCAGCTGATAAAAGCAGGCTGGCTTTTCGACGGTTTCATCATAGAATGTAGAAAAAATGAAAGTAAAATCTTTCTGAACCCTGAAAGAATATTACAACAATGTTAAGGAAATGTTTTGCGCACTGCTTACTATATCTCCGACGGTACCGCCATTACATCCGAAGTATTCGGGCACGCCCTGCTGTCTCTATTCCCCATAAAGTTTAACCACACGACAATTCCATTCGTTGAAACAGAGGAAGAGGCGCACCGTGTGTTGGATAAAATTTCTGAAAGTTTTCAAGATACTGGTGAGAGGCCGCTCGTTTTTTATACAATTGTGAATGCCGATGTGCGGAAAATCATTTCCCGCTCAGTGGGAATTAACTACAATTTTCTCGATCAGTTCGTTGCCCCTGTTGAAAAAGTACTCGGTGTACCGTCTAAACCGGAAAAACATCGCACCCACAGTATCCATGAAAAGACCTATGATATTCGTATAGAAGCAGTGAATTACGCGCTGGCTAATGACGATGGGTCAAATCTCAAAAACTACGACGAAGCAGACATTATTCTTGTAGGCGTATCCCGTTCAGGGAAAACCCCCACCAGCCTCTATCTCGCACTCCAATACGGGATAAAAGCCGCAAATTATCCCTTTACCGAGGAAGATATGGGAGACATGCTGAAGATGCCTCCTCCCTTGCGAAGATTCAAAAATAAGTTGTTTGGTTTGACAATCCAACCCGAGCGTTTAAGCCAGATCCGCTCAGAACGACGTGCAAATAGTCGTTATGCTTCGTTGCAACAATGCCGAATGGAATTACGTGAGGTGGAAAACCTTTATCGTCGTGAAAAAATCCCATTCCTCAATTCCACACGGTATTCAATAGAAGAAATTTCAGCCAAAATTCTGGCTGAAACGGGCTTACAACGTAAGAAGTACTAACGCGTTGAATGTAACACCTCAAACAAGGGCGTAAGGTAGGGTTCAAATTTTTTCCATTGCGTCATACCCGACCGATACAAAGGTTGGCGTACCTGCTCAGAGCTGGGTGTTTTGATTACCCGCTGGGTTTGGTGAAAATGCAAACATGCTTCTTCAAACGGCAAACCACAATAATCGAGAATTCGTCTTACCTGCCCTTCCAAATCGTCGATAAGATTCTCGTGTTGAACGGTGAGGATTTCACCGGGCAGTACTGAATTCCAATGATCCATCAAGGTTACGTAAGCATTGTAGTAACGACCAATGTCGGTCAACGAATAAGTAAACTCCTGGCCGTCTGCGAAAAGCTGCTTGAACCCGCTGAAACAACAGGCAAGCGGGTTCCTGCGGGCGTCAATAATTTTGGCATTAGGCAAAATGCGTTTAATTAAGCCAATATGAATAAAATTATTCGGCATTTTGTCAATAAAAAATGGCGCCTGTTGTCGGTATGCCTGGGTTTGCGCCAGATATTGCTCACCAAGATCGCTACACTTTTCATCTGTTAGATCTGCAAGGTTAAATGGATACGGTTTTTGCTGATGACTCAAGCCCGAAGCTATACTTAAAATATCGTGTAGTTCCATGGTACCGTCGACCAGGGAATGGGATGCAAGAATTTGCTCCAGCAACGTTGAACCGGCTCTGGGTAACCCAACAATGAATATCGGATCTTTTGCACCACACCCTTTCCCTGTGGCAAAGAGGCTTGCGTCACATGCCTTGGCCTGTGCTTTTAGCGCCTGTTCGGTTCTGCGAATATCAAACCGCAGGGTTTGGTGTTTAAGGCGGTTACCCTTCGCATAATAGTGGAATGCCTGCTGAAAATCCCCGTTGTCTTCCAGTGCTTTACCCATGGCAAAACATCCGTGAATCTTATCGTCTAAAGATACGTGCTCGCCGTCGGCAACACGAGCCATTTTCTCAATCCAGTCACCTGTAAAACGATAGGTTTTCGTATTTGCAAGACTCCAGTAAGCATCCCCAAAATCGTCGCTAACTCGAGCCGCCTGTTCATAGGCATGCACCGCCTCACTCGTTGCCCCGTTTGCTTTAAGCGCATGACCGTATTGGACCCATAGAGCGGGCTTATCAGCATTCTCTTTCAACAACGCCTGATATATGTTTATTGCCTCATCAAGCTCACCCACACCAACCAACCCATGAGCTAACGCCACCTTTGCCTGATAGTGTTGGGGATCCTTATTCAACCTTTTCCTGGCCAAGGTTATCGCTTGGGGAAATTTGCCTAGTTTGCTAAGTACACTTTGATAGGCGGTTACAGCAGCTACATTGTCAGGATACAGCGCAACACAACTCTCCAATAAGAATTCAGCTTCGTGGTATACCTTAAATTGCATACCTATTTCTGCTAGTAACATCATGGCTTCAGGATGGTGCTTATGTTGCTGTAAAAATTTCCGGCATACGTCTTCGGCTTTGGCGAGCTGGCCTTCGTGGAGTAAATCCATGGCACCTAATAAAGGCTTGGGTAAGGCTGACAAGGTCTCAACATGCTCATTGGCCAGCTTAAGTGCCGGCGCATTGCCCGTGCGCTGGTAGACGTTTACCAATTCACGCCAAGCAGGAATTAGCGCCGGGTTAAAGCTGGTAGCTCGATAGAACGCCACTGCCATATTGCGTTCGTCGCCGAGCAGTTTTAAACAATATCCCTGCTCTTGATATCCTCTGCCGTAGTCGGGAAAGCGCGTGAGTAACCTGTTCAATGTCTCCAAGGCCGCGAGTGGCTTTTTTGTCATGCGCTGAGCAACCGCCATCAAATACAAGCCCTCTTTGTCAGACGCTTCGTCTTCATTGGGAGATAAACTTTGCTGACACAATGCAATTGCCTGCGAAAATTGAGATTGCATTAGCGCTTGCTTAGCTGCTTTGAGACGAGATTGCACGGAATGAGTCATACTTGTCCTGCTTTGCTGTGAAAAAAAACGGCAAACCCTCTGGTTTGCCGTTGCAATGGTAACGTATTTACGTCGTAAACAAAGAAATCAATAGTAATCGTAAGACAAACGCACACCAATAGTGCGGGGACGGTTAGTCACCACTTTAGGTGTAAATTGCTGAGTATCAATATTTAAGATAGCATTTTCGTCAAACACATTGTCTATATACAATTCTGCTTTCCATTCGTCGTTAGTCACACCTACAGCGAGATTTGCCAGCATGTATGCTTCCTGCACGTAGCGACCGCCACGGAATGTTTCGCCATTGCGATCATCGTAGGTGACACCATCGTATACAGCTGTTTCATCCTGAATTTCCAGACCTGAGCCTGTGCCGTAAATCAACTGTGTAGCGTCTTCCATCACATATGCATCCATTACCATACCCGCCAGGCGATCACCGGTATAACTGACAGAGGCATTGACGTAACCTTGCTTGCCACCACTTACTTCAAAGAAGTAGCGCGCATTGATGTTCCCGGAAAAATTCGCAGAATAGGGTAATTCAGATCCAACGCCAGCTGAAATGCCAACCAGTTCACTGTTCACGCGAGTCAGTTCGGTGTCGAGCCAGCTAATAGCGCTGCTAATGACCAGATCATCAGTTGCAAGCCACGTAATATCAGCATCCAGACCGCGGATTTCCGCGTCTCCCACGTTGTCAGTGAACACTAAAAACGAAATGTTCGTTGGGTCGAAACGCGAGGTTTGTAAATCTGTAATTTCTGAGTAATAGGCCGTAGCGTTTACGCGCACGATGCCATCGAAAAAATCGCCCTTCAAACCAATTTCATAGTTGTCTAAAGTATCGGTAGTGGAATATACGGGTATACGGAAGTTCTCAAACTTTCCTGACTGATTTGACGCCAAACCGCCACCTACGCGATTAGTCACCGGCGGACGGAAGCCTTCGGAATAGTTAGCAAACAACAGAACATCTTCTGAGACTTTCCAGTCGATGGCGAATTTCCAGATGGTGTCATCAACAGTAAGCACGCCATTTGAATCTAATAAATCCACTTCTAACTGTCCGCTTTCAATGGCCTGAGCAACCAGGGCAGGATCTTCACCGACCGCGCTTAATTCGTCTGCATCCATGGTACCAAATGCACGTACCCGGCGAGATACGTCAACTGTGCTCGTAGAGCCTTTATACTCGTCATCAATTTGATACCATCGTGCGCCAATACTGGCTGTCACTGTATCCGTAATATCATATTCAAACTGGCCAAATACCGCTATTTGCTCAATAGTATGGGTAATATCGTTGACAAAACTGATGTCAGACGGGAAAGGACCACCGTTGCTATTTATACCTTCACTACCAACCAATGTAGTTTCCAGCGCATTAAATTTCGTGGTACTGGCAATATTGAACTGACCGATTGTCGCCACTTCCTGATCATCGTAAAACAGCCCTGCGGTAATACGCCATGGTGCATCCATTGTGGTGTTGAAACGCAGTTCGTGGGTGGCGCGGGTTGATGTAGTATCTTCCCGGTAAAATTTAGTAGGATCGAGACAACGTTCATCTGCTGCATCACCAGCCGCTGAATAATTACAAACGTAGTAGGCAGAAAACAAACCACCATTCGTATAACCCGTGTAGTCTGCCAGCGTATCAATTTCACGGTCGAGATAACCACCGGTGTAAACCACATCAAGCTTCGACAAACGACCTTCCAGTGTCCAGGTGGTTAAACCAAATTCATCCTTGTTTTCTTCAGGTTGGAAGCGATTCGTACTGCTTTCGCCTTCAAGGTTAGGATCATAGGCAAACACCCCCTCTGTCTCGAGGGTTTGCTGGGTGTGCTGAACAAGTAAATCCCAGTCTTCGCTGATGCGATAGGACAACCCGATTCGCGCACCGGCATAAACAGCATCATTAAAGTCTTCTTCTACCAGGTTGTCGTTTTTCGGTGAGACAACAGCGGCTTCATCATTCGTGGCAATGTCTGGGTTAGTGATTCTATTTGCATCCATTGCTGCCGGATCTTGTAATACACCACCAGATATACGACTAATAACCTGTGCGCTGCCAATGTACCCACCTTCACCGGGCACGTTTAACACATTGTCAATCCAACCGCCCTGCTTATCGTTATATGCCGCAACGCGAACCGCAAAATCGTCGGTAACGGGCATATTAAAATAAGCTTCAACCGCGTTGCTCATTTCACCACCTTTGGTGAAACTCACGTTCGTATCCACCCCTGCGGAGAATGCAGAGTGATCGGGCTTTGCCGTTATCATTCTCACCGTACCGGCCTGTGAACTCGCCCCAAACAAGGTGCCTTGCGGCCCTGGGAGGACTTCTACCCGTTGAATGTCGGTGGCGTAAATATCGAGGTTGCGTCCCGCCATAGACACGGGTTGTTCATCTAAATAAAACGCCACGGAAGGCTGCAGCGCCTGAACTGATGACAACATGATGTTGGATTGAGTAGTCGCGGCCCCGCGTATGTAAATTTCGTTTTGGCCAGGCCCGGTACCCTGAAATACCACGTTAGGCAGAAACTCTACATAATCCTGAAAGCTATCTATCCCCAGATTTTCTAATGCTTTTCCATCAAGTGCACTTACGGCTACCGGTACGTCCTGAATAGATTCAGTTCGCTTAGTAGCGGTAACTTCGATGGTTTCAATCTTCGCTCTGCTTTCAGCCTCTTGTGCTAATAATGGCGTTGATGCCAATGCGGCAACAATCGCACAGCTTAGACGAGTCTTTTGCATGTGTGTTCCTCAATGTTGAGTTAGTGTTTTAATTCTAAGGTTAACTATTTTAACTGGAGGCATTCGGTAAGATTTATTTCCGAATAGCAAAAAGTTATACTTTACTTCAAACTATTATGTTCTATTTAGACAGTTGTTTTACGGCACGTAAAATCTTGTACCGAAAAAAACAGCATTATTATACGTAGAACTCAAATAATTATAGCACAATGAAAAGCAATCATTGAAGAGCTCGTAAAGTGGTCTCATTACATCGGGCTCTTATGTAGTTTTTTGCACATTGAAGGAAGACAGCGTGGCAACACCCAAAGCATCCCAAGGCAAATTGAACCTATTTGTCTTTATCCCCTCATCTGTGGCTATTCTCATTCTGATGATCTGCACGGCCATTGCACCGGACGCAGCCAATGCCTTTTTCAAATCACTACAAGCAGTAGTCACCGATAACGGCGGTTGGTTTTATATTCTTACCGTTGCCATCATCGTTCTTTTTGTTGTCATTTTAGGTTTCTCCCGATACGGTGATATACGACTGGGACCCGACCACGCCACACCGGAATTTAGTAAACTCACTTGGTTGTCTATGCTTTTTGCCGCAGGCATGGGCATTGGGCTCATGTTTTTTGGCGTGGCAGAACCAGTCATGCACTTTTTGGCTCCCCCCACAGCCGACCCAGCTAGCGTGGCAGCAGTAAGGGAAGCCATGAAAACCACTTTCTTTCATTGGGGCGTCCATCCTTGGGCTATTTATGCTGCTGTAGCACTTGTATTGGGTTACTTTGCCTACCGCCATCACCTTCCTTTAACCTTGCGCTCTGCCCTATACCCCATTATTGGCGAGCGAATTTACGGCTGGCCAGGACACGTGGTAGATATATTTGCTGTCACATCCACCATTTTTGGTGTGTCGACTTCACTGGGATTCGGTGCCGCGCAAATTAACGCGGGGCTTTCTTATGCCTTTGGCATTCCGGCCAATACCACAGTGCAAATACTACTTATGTTGGCAATAGTGGCCATTGCGATCGTGTCAGTGACTACTGGTCTCGACAAAGGGATCCGCCGTCTTTCAGAAGCCAACATGATTTTGGCCGTCGCCCTTGTGCTGTTCATTCTCATACTTGGCCCCACTGTGTTTCTGCTCCAGGCCTACATCCAAAATATAGGCGCCTACGCATCAGATATCGTCAGGAACACCCTCAATTTATTTGCTTATGAAAAAACCGATTGGATTGGCGGCTGGACCATTTTTTACTGGGGATGGTGGTTAGCCTGGGCCCCCTTTGTAGGTTTGTTCATTGCCCGAATTTCGTTTGGCCGTACTATTCGCGAATTCGTCATGGGAGTATTACTTATACCCACCGCATTTACGTTACTGTGGATGACGGTCTTTGGTAACGCAGCAATCGACTTAGTACTTGTTCAGGGCAAAGACGCACTGGCTAATATGGTGAACGAAGATACCTCCGTGGCGTTATTTGTATTTCTCGAATACTTTCCTTATAGCAGTGTATTAACCCTGCTGGCCGTGGTGATGGTGATCATATTTTTTGTCACATCATGTGATTCCGGCGCTATGGTTGTCGACATGCTGTGCTCTAACGGCCGCAATGATACCCCGGTTTGGCAGCGTATTTATTGGGCTGCCAGCGTTGGCGTGGTAGCATCCGTGTTGCTATTTGCCGGCGGATTGGGAGCACTGCAAACCATGACCATTGTTGCGGCACTACCGTTTTCGATCATTCTGTTAATAGCCATGTACGGGCTGTGGAAAGCTTTGCGAGTGGAATCCTTTAAACGAGAAAGCCTGCAATTTAACGCCCTGCAGGCTTCAGCCGGCGACGACGATAAAAACTGGCGTTCAAGGCTAGAAAACATTGTTTCATTTCCCAATAAAAAAGCCGTTACCCGCTTCTTAGAAAAAACTGTACTTCCTGCATTTAACGACGTAAAAGACGAATTTGAACACTTACTATTTCAAGTAACGATTGAACGCAATGATAACTTCATTAAGCTGACGGTTGGCATAATCGATCAACCCGATTTTATTTACTCTGTTCATCTTACCTCTACCCATCAGCCTGATTTAAACGGTAAACTGGACACGAGCCCAGATGAAACGTACTATCGCGCCGAGGTCCATCTCAGTGAGGGCGGACAGGGCTATGACATTATGGGATGGTCAAAACTTGCTGTGATCAATGACGTTATCGATCATTATCACAAGCATCAGCATTTTTTACACCAGTTGGTGTAGATCAGGTTTACGACGGACAACGCTATGAGAAAAGAAGAAGAATTATTAGTTGCCTTAAGAAAAGTCATTCGCGCGGTAGATTTGCGCAGCAAGCAATTGAGCAGAGATGTGGGGCTTACCGGCCCCCAATTGCTTGTTATGCAAAATATCCAGGAGCGTCCTGGTATTATGGTGCGTGAAATTGCCGACAGCATAAACCTAAGCCCGGCCACAATTACCAATATCCTTGACCGCATTGAAGCCCGAGAACTGGTTACGCGGATAAGAAGTACCACGGACAAGCGAAAAGTGGGCGTTTATCTCACTGAAAAGGGTGAAGCTTCGTTGGAAAATGCCCCTCGCCCACTACAGGAGCACTTCATTGACCGATTTAACAACATGAAAGACTGGGAGCAAAGCCAAATGGTGGCGACCATGCAACGTATCGCCTCAATGATGGATGCAGAAGATATTGATGCATCACCGTTTCTGGAAGTCGGTGAGCTCAGAGAGCGCTAAGGCGCGCCCTTGGCCTTGAGTGGGTTTGGGCGCCCACCCGTAACTTTGTCGGCTCTACCCTCTTCAATGGCCTTTTCGGCTCGCCGTTTACGAATTTCTTTCGGATCAGCAATTAAAGGTCGGTAAATTTCAATGCGATCGCCTTCGCTCAACTTATCTTTTAGTTTTACTACCCGGCTCCACACCCCCACTTTGTTTTTCGCAAGGTCAATGTCTGGATGTAACGTGAGAATACCGGATTGCACAATAGCCTCCTCAACCGTGGCGCACTCAGAAACCGATACCGACAGCAGCGATTGCTTACCCGGTAAGGCATAAGCCACTTCCACAGACATATCTTTTTCCATCAGTATACTTTCCTCGCTCGTTCGGTGAAGGCATTCACCATACTGGCTGCCAGACTACTGAAAATTTTACCAAAAGCGAATTCTGTCAACTTATTGCTGAATTCAAAATCAAGTCGCAATTCAATTTTACACGCTGAGTCAGAGAGAGCGGAAAATGTCCACCCTCCGGTGAGGTGCTTGAATGGACCATCCACCAATTCCATTTCTATACTTTTGGCTTGTGTAAGCGTATTTTGCGTGGTAAACCACTGCTTAACACCTGCCTTTGCTACCAGCAAAGAGGCCTTCATTTTGTCATCGTTTTGTTCGAGGACTTTGCTGTCACTGCAACCAGGTAAAAATTCGGGATAAGACGACACGTCGTTAACCAGGTCATACATGGCCTGAGCACTGTATGCCACTAACGCGCTGCGTTGGATACTGGGCATGATATTCACTTTCGCTTTTCACTTATTTTCCTCTAAGTTTACCATGAGACTTTATTCCCACCTACCCTTTAAATTTCAGCAATTTCCCCCATTATGCTTAGTTAAAGACGAATTTGCTTGGGTGTTTATCAGTAGTAAAATCAAAAGACATTCAAGGCACAATCAGTATAATGGCGGGCATGAAAAAGAAGAAATCAAATCAAAACGCTACCGGCACTATCGCGCTGAATAAAAAAGCGCGGCACGACTACCACCTGCAGGAAAAATTCGAAGCAGGTGTATCGCTACAAGGCTGGGAGCTAAAAAGTATCCGTGAAGGAAAAGTTAACATCACAGACGCGTACGTCATTTTACAAAATGGTGAAGCTTATGTGGTTGGCAGCAGAATAACGCCGTTGAATCAGGCCTCAACCCATGTGGTGTGTGAACCCGAGCGAGCCAGAAAGTTACTGCTAAACAAAAGAGAAATTGACAAACTCATCGGGGCCCGCGAACGACAAGGTTTCTCAATTGTCGCGACGGCTATGTATTGGAAAAAGTGCTGGGTAAAACTGGAAATTTACCTCGCCAAGGGGAAACAGGCCCACGACAAGCGCGACACAGTTAAAGATCGCGACTGGGAGCGTCAGAAACAGCGTGTGATGAAGCACAGCGTGTAGTTACGTGCTTCATTCCCATCAGGTTATCATCAGCGTGACTGTGCATGAAACGGTGGTAGAGGCGGGTCATTTTGCGCCGGTGCAAGGTATCCAGAACCAAACTCCAAATACTTGTGGGGTGTCTCATGGTCGTCAGGTCGTTGCCTAACCGACGCAATTGTCTTCGCACCTTTGCCATGATAACCAGTGCGGCCAAGGTTTTATCTGACCAGTTGCAGCTTGGTCGTACCCCTTTATAATCGGGCTTTTGTTGCCACTTCAGAGGAAGATAAGGCGTAAATGCTAATGCGCTGGCCATTCCCACCAGAGCACATCCGTCTTGCACAACCTTCTCAGCTGTTGTCTTTAAGCTAATACCGCCCGTGGTCATAACGGGAATTCGGCTGGTTTCGCTAATGGCTTTGGCAAAGCTGAGGAAATACGCATCGTCACTCAATTCGGCTTTGTGCTCTCCCCGCCCCTGCATTGCCGGCGATTCATAGTTACCACCGGATAACTCTATCGCATCAATATTGAGACGTTCAAGGGCTGTCACTACTTCAGCGGCATCCTGCGGGGTAAAACCGCCACGCTGAAAGTCACCGCTATTGAGCTTTATCATCACCACAAAGTCGTTGCCACAAGTTGCCCGGACCTGACAAGCCACATTCAATAACAAACGGGCGCGATTAATTAACGAACCGCCCCATTCATCCTGACGTTGGTTAGATAAAGGCGATAAGAACTGACTGAGTAAATAACCGTGGGCAGCGTGAATTTGCACGCCGTCAAAACCGGCCATTTTAGCTCGCTTTGCAGCGTGGGCGAAACGGTGAGTCACCTGATGAATTTGGTCACACGACATGGCTACCGGCTCTGCAAACCGTTTGCTATAACGACCTAAGTTAAGAGGTACTGCGGACGGCGCCCACGCTCTATCTGCTATTTCCCGTGGCATCTGCCTGCCCGGATGATTCAACTGCATGATGGCTTTTGCACCACCTGATTTAATGACACCAGCCCATTTTTCAAAGGCCTGAAGATTGCCGTTGGCCGGAATTACAACGCTACCAGGGCCTGTCATGGCGTGGTAATCAACCATCACATTGCCGGTGATTATCATGCCCACTCCGCCATGAGCCCAATAACGATAAAGAGACAACAAGCTGTGGTCAGGCTGCAAGTTTGCATCTGCCATGTTCTCCTCCATCGCCGCTTTTACCAAGCGATTTTTCACAGTTGTGCCGCAGGGAAAGGTAAAAGGCGAATAAATTCCGGTATCTGTGTGCTGCATATATCCGAGTCAGTTAAGTAAGCGCGTATACTTTAATGAAATTTTTCAGAATCGCCACCGTTTCTTCTGATTAATTATTATTCACAAACGATAACAAGGTGGTAATTTTTTGTCCGTTCAAATACTTAAAGTGCCTTTCACTGTTGAATTAATTTGTTCCTATGCCTTGAATGCGATAGAATCGACCGCATATTCACTGATACTGTTACAACACAGTGAATGTCCTGGAAACAGGGCGATCGCCCGGGGCTGATTAGGATTCGACAGGATCTAGGAAGCTGGAGGTGCATGCAGAGGTGCGGTTTGCCTCTTTAAAAAGCCGCATTTAAATAGTCGCAAACGACGAAAACTACGCACTAGCCGCTTAATAACCGGTATAGGCCCTTCCACCTAAGCTCTGTCTGCTAGCCAGGATTTTGGAAGGTCATTAAAGCAAACTAGCGAGGGAAACTCTCCTGAGGTTGAACCGCGAAATAGTATCAGGACAGCTACCAGGAACCCTGTTTGTCGGGGTCTAAAGTAGTTAAATAAAAGACAAACTAAGCATGTAGTACCAAAAGTAGACATTTTCTGGACGCGGGTTCAAATCCCGCCAGCTCCACCAACAACCGAAGAACCCCGCTAGGCTGCGTAAAATAAGCCTTCGGGGTTTTTTATTGCCCACACCTTCGGGGACCTTTTTCGGGGAACCCATCAGCATTGACCCAACATGAAATATCGCTAAAATCAGCGTCTCAGAGCAAAACTAAATGAGGTAACCCAAAGGGCATGGCAAGCCCGTCGGAAGGCCGTTCCTTGCGCTACGCGGCCACACTTATTACGCACGTTTAACCGTCCCCGAAGACGTCCGGGAGTTCTTCGGTAAGACAGAGCTTTGGCAGACGCTGAAAACAAGAAACCTAAAGGACGCTGAGTACAGGGCGAGTCGAATCGTCACCGAATGGAAAGCTCAGATCGAAACGTACAGAGGGAACGTCGGTGTAGCCCATCGAGCGCTGGAGTGGCGCAAAATACTCGAAGATGAGCGCCGAAAAGACGCAGTTCTTATTGAGAAATTCAAACGTCAGAATGGAAGAAAACCGTCATACGCTCATGAGGTCAATGAACTTGGGCTAGGCACGCAACAGATGGTCTGCACAGACGAACTCAAGCGGATCTATCACGAAGAGGGCCCGGACGCGATGAGTCACTTTGCAGATATAGTCGAAGGAAACCTTCTGCCGACTCCAACCCACGCCGAGGAGTATTTATCAAGCCTTTCGGTTGAAGCTCGAACGAAGCAGCAAAGGGAGCATCATCTCGACTTATTAACCAAACGGTTCCCTGCCCTCCCCGTTAAGCGCTCCGATGTGACAAAGTGGATCATGGAAATGGAACAACAGAACCTCGCCGAGAACACGATCAAGGCCCGAGTTGGAACCTGTCGAGGTTACTTTGAGTTCCTGCAACGGCTCGACTATTTGAACCCCGACGAGGCGAACCCGTTCGAAGGCCACAGGTTCACCAGCAAGCGAAAAGCTTCGAAACAAGACCTTCGACAAGCCTTCGAGGTTTCCGACGTGCCACGGCTCATTGAAGCGGCCAAAAATAAACCTCGTAAAGACCCAAACCTTGTCGCCGCCATTACCATCGCAGCATACACAGGGATGAGACGAGAGGAGATTGCACGTCTCAAGGTCGAACACGTTAAAGAACGAGACGGTATTCGGTTCTTCGACATAATAGACGCCAAAACGAAAGCCGGACTTCGCGAGGTTCCCGTACACAGCGAACTGACAGCGCTGGTGGATGAGCTAGTCGAGAAGAGTACCGACGGTTATCTTTTGCCTGGTGAGTCCGTCACTAAGAACGGGGAGCGAGGAGACGCTATTGGGAAGAGATTCAAGACTCTGCGTGATGGACTCGGCTTTGACGGTCGTTACGTGTTCCACTCGATTCGCAAAACGGTGTCTACGTTGTTTGAACGAGCGGGTGTAAGTCACAACGAGGCCGCAGAGATTGTCGGCCACGAAAAAACCGGGATGACTTATTCGCTCTATTCTGCTGGAATGGCAATGACACAAAAGCTAAAAATCATAGAAAATCTTCAATATTGAAAAGGGACATTTGATGCTAAAGGCAATCAGAGAGGCAGCACTTTACGACATTATTAAATACGGCGTGTTAGCGATCATTGGACTCATCAGTGCGTACTTCGCTACTACTGGGCAGTTCTTTTCGTGGTATTTAGAAGTAGCAACTGTGCCGCGTTGGTTTCTCTTTTTGTTGGTTTTTTCACTCTTTGCGACTATTTCAGCGCTCGTTTTACTCATCTATAGATGGCGGAAACAGAATGAGAACTTCCAATGGTTCAGTTTTGAAAGTTACAACAAGGCGAAGTTTAATGGAATTGTTTGGGACTGGGCCTACGAACAGGACGGGAGTATTTACGATTTCGAGGCAACATGCCCAAAGTGCCATGGTGAAGTTACCGTAACTGCCATACCCAAAGGTGACGAGTGGCTACACGGCGTTGATTGTGAAACCGAAGGCTGTTCATACACTTATGAGCTCGATCAGGAAAAGTACCCAACTATTGGGTTCGTTGCGGTCCATCTTATAAAAGAGATTAAACGTGTATGCAGAAAAAAGTTTGGCGAGGCTCCTGTCGCTGGAAGCTACATCAATGTTAATTCGAAACATTTCAAAGCAGACGGTAGGTTCAGGTAATGCAATGCGCTGCATTTCACTGGACACCAAGGTACACCTAAACGTCCAGTCAGAATGTCTACCTTTTTTGCGGACATTAACGTTGACGTTTGGGCGATTTTCGGAATAATCCGCAGACTCTAGATCTTAATGTCCACATGAGGAAAATATGACAGACATCGCGTACATCCGAGTGAGTACTAAGGAAGTATTCATAAACTCGACCTACTAAGTCTTCCTCGCTCGGCTTTTTATCATGAACAGGGCATTCATTAGCCACGGTATTGATGTTATTAATGGTGTCGATGAGTGCGGCGAGCTTGCTTACGTCCAACGACAAGCGAGAAAAGTAATTATCCGGTAATGTGAACAGCTGAGAAGAATTTAGCTCAAATCTAATCTGACGCTGGCACCAGAAAAACTGGGTAACTGTCAGATCAGGTCTGAGCTAGTACACCTTAAGCTGTTAACACCAAGCGACTTTGTCGTACTTTAATTACCACGCGATTCTGTCGTAGTCGCTAATTACCAAGGGAAATTGACGGTTATCTTTAACCGTGTTCTTTAAATGCTTTGTTTGTGCATTTGAGGAACGCTAAGGATGATTGTGTTGAATTCCAAAGCTCAATTGACAGTTGATGTCATCGCGAAAGTGGCTGAGCGTAAAATTACGATAGCCAATGCCGCTAAGCTCCTCAATAAATCCAGACGTACTGTTGAACGTTATTTACAGCGTTACCGAAGCCAAGGGTTACAGTTCGTTGTTCACGGAAATACAGGCAGCGAGCCAGTTAATAAAACGCCTGACCGGCTTAAGCAGCAAGTTCAGTTGCTAATCCGCGAGAAATACTATGATCTGAACCTGTTGCACCTCGCCGAGATGCTTGAGACTCATGAACACATTGTTGTTAAGCGCGAGACACTGCGTAAATGGGCACATGATATCCATCATGTAAAACGGGCGAAGCGTAGGCGCAGCCGTGTTCACAAACGCAGAGAGCGAATGGAAGCGCCAGGGTTAATGCTGCAAATGGACGGCAGCACACATCGCTGGTTCGGCGATAGGAAGTCGTGTTTAATCGCGATGATTGATGATGCCAACAGCGATATTCATGCTGAGTTCTTTCCGTCAGAAACGACTGAAGGCTGTATGAAAGTAATGCGCTCAGTCGTTGAGAAATACGGTGTATTTAAAACCCTGTATGTTGATCGTGCCGGAATATTCGGTGGCCCAAAACGCTGCAATTTCTCCCAGATGCAACGGGCCTGTGAGGAGTTGGGGATTGAAATCATCTTCGCCAGTTCTCCTCAGGGTAAAGGCAGGATTGAACGCGCCTTCGATACCTTGCAAGACAGGTTGATACCGGAGTTACGACTCAACAAGATTACTGACATGGCGGGCGCAAACAGCTACCTCCAACACGTCTTCATTCCCCAGTTCTGGCGTAAAAATCTGGTTGTAAAATCAAGAATATCAGACAACGAATATACGCCTGTACCACGCTACACCAACCTTGATGATATCTGTATCACTAAGGTTTACCGGAAGATCCGTAACGACCATACGTTTAGCTATAGGGGAAAACTCTACTTCATCGACTCACCGCTTAAGCACTCAATCGCAAACCAGAAAATTGAAATTCGTACTGGTAAATATAAGCGGTTTGAAGCTTACTTCGCCGGACGAAAGCTACAGGTAACAGAAGTCTCTGAGCCTGAAAAATTGTCCTCGGAAGACAATGAGATCCAGAAGAAGTTAGAAGTATTAGCACTGGCTGACAGGCTTGGAAATGTGGCAGAAGCTTCCCGACTTAGTGGCGTTTCCCGAGACACGATTTACCGTCATCGTAAATTGATAAAACAAGGTGGAATCGAATCGTTAAAACGTCAGGAAACGCCGGATCTGCATCACAAAAACCGTACTGACAGAGCCATTGAAGAAGTCGTCATCGAATTCTCCCTGGCTAACCCACACCTGGGACAATCCAAGGTTTCGCGGCTTCTCAAATCTGAAAGAAACGTCGACATACACGCTAGCGGCGTTCGAAACATTTGGCTAAGGGAAAACATGAATACCACTGCGTTACGGCTGGCAAAGCTTGCCGAAGCGCGGCAACATTGATAGTGTGATTACGTCAAAATCGCTTGGTACTTATACCGTCAGTATCCCTTGGTAATCACACTAGTACACCTTAAGCTAGTTGAAAACTGTCGCTAGTTCTATTGGCGTATTCTCTTAATGTGCGTGTTTTTCACTCAAGTGCGCGAGCTTATAACGAGTGCTCCTGCCCCCGGCTTCACTTTTTACCAAGCAACCAATCTCGACCAAAGCCGCTAAATGACGAGATGCGGTTGGCTTACTCACTTTCGCCACTTTATGGTATTGCGACGTATTAATGCCTTGGTCAAAATCTCCATCAAGCATTCGATTGAGCACTTTTACTTGTTCCGAAGACAGTCGCGTTTGATCGACATTTCGCCAGAAGTTTGTTTTAAAAACCGTTTGGTCGATTTCTTCGAGCACATTAGTGAATGTTTCACCTAAGGTGTTTAAAAACCACATAAGCCAAGCGGTAATATCAAGTTCACCTTTCTGGGATTGCTCTAATATTTCGTAGTAGCTTTTACGGTTGGCTAAAATCGCCACTGACATTGCATAAAAACGGACAGATTGACGCTCAGCCTGGGCCAGCGCCAAATCAGTGAGTAAGCGGGTGATCCTGCCATTGCCGTCATCCACAGGATGGAGAGTCACAAACCATAGGTGTGTTATCGCAGCTCTAAGCAATGGATCTAAAGCTGGGTCCTCACGAGAATCATTAAACCAGCGGATAAACACGCCTAGTTCGTACTCAAGCACATTTCGGCCTGGCGCTTCAAAATGTACCATGGGTTTATCAATCCTACCCGACACAACCTGCATAGGCTCTTCGCCGCGCAATTGCCCCCCTATCACAGGATTAAACATGGTGTAACCTTCAGGAAACAGTCGTTTATGCCATTGTAATATTCTCTCAAGTGAGAGCGGCGAGTCTAAATTCTCCACCGCATCTAACATTATTTCTGCTAAGCCATCAGTGCGTTCAGTGGTTGGAAATGTTTTTTCTTCAGAAAGACCGAGCTTATTAGCCAAGGACGAGCGAACAGAAAAAGCATTGAGCTTCTCACCTTCAATGGCACTGGAATGAATAATGTTCGCCAATAGCGTATCTAACATACTTTGCTTTTGGTCTTTGGGTTGGCTCGACATCTTGCCCAACAACATTCCTTGGTGAAAGCGAATGTCTCGTAACTTGGGTTCAATGACTTTTTCATCCCAGATAAAGTTCGGCCAGTCAGCTTGTTGCCAGATCCACATCTTGTCGCCTTTTGATTTAAATAACAGCCTATTCAAATCATATCATGATTCGAATGAAGTGCACATTCACATCTATTAATGATGTGAATAATACAGATATTCATATCATAATTAGATGTTATCATCCTGTCTTAGTAGCCATTACCTAGGCCTCATATCTTCTTCTGCAAGTGGCTTAACGCCAACCCCGCCATTAATACCAAGCCGATGATCAGCGATGGTAGCACCACCGGTGGAATAGCCAGCGAATGAAATAGCGTTCAATGCTGTTTTTAGTGGTCCACTAGGATAAGGTTTCTAAAAAAGGGGTCCTCTGATAGCGTCCATCTTCGTCTGTAATGGACAAGTCTGAAACGGGCTTACCAATATCATGGAACAAACCGCCAAGAGCGGCTGCAACACGCCACCTTGGCTCTAGCTCTTTTTTCTCAACCGGTGTGCCACTGGCAACAAAGATGATCCCTTCCGCTGCTTGTGCCGCCCAGAAAGCAACTTCCAAAGAATGACGTAATAAACCACCAGCACCACTGTGATGATGATGCTCAGAAACTGGCAACAAATGAACATAAGCAGCCAGATGATCAATGCGCTACCCGAACCAGTGGCACCACGATGTTACCGCGATGAAATCCCCCTTTGTCCGTCTCTATAGACATCAGGGCTCGTTGCTCACTCTCCCGAATACGCCTGGCAACTTCCGCCTATACTGGCAGCATGCTTTCAACAATCGAGTTCGACAAACCCATAGAGTTTATTGATAGTCCAAAACTATTGGCATTGGTAAATGATGTGCAGGTTTCACCTCAGGTAACTATTGAAAAAACCAAGGCATGCCCAAAATGTTCTGGTGAGTTAGTGGAAAGAACGGCCAAACGCGGCCCTAAAGCTGGTAATACGTTTTTGGGTTGTTTTCCGAAATGCCGTTATACCGAATAAGTAGGATAGAAATGAAAGACCTGGATGTTCATAAAAAGGTGGCCGTACTCGTACTCATTAATGCGGATAACGCTAATATGAATTCAATTGAACTCAACTTTTAAGCGCACCTCTTCTCGCATAGAGCTGACTTACAAATTCATCCTGTTTTTTCTGTTCAATGCATTGTTGGCGATAATTTTCGCGGGCAACTTGCTTATCAAGCAGTGTTCTAATACCTATATTGTATCGTGCTTGGCTAAGGCATGCCTGCTGTTGCTGTTTCCTCTCCTGTTCTACCTGTGCAATTTTCTGGTTTTGCTCATAACACAAATGACTTACTTGCTGACGTACAGCACTCAAATTTTGTAATGCCAACGTTGAGGTCATTTGTTTACTTGCAGGTAATGAATCGATGTGAGACAGCAGTTGATTAAAACGGTCTTTTTCTTTGTCTTGTCGCTTGAGCAGCTGCTCCTGACGTTTTTGCATACTATCGAGTTTATTTTTTTGAGTATCAAGATAACGACTAAGCATCTTCATTTAATAACTCCAGTAACTGGTGTTGGCTTTGACTAAAATCTGCTTGTTCATTCAAGCTCTGACATAAAAACGCTTCTATGGCCGGATATAACTTAACAGCTCTATCAAGCTCAGGATCCTGACCCGACTGATATGCACCTAAAGGGATCAGTTCCTGCACTTGGCAGTAGCGACTGTACAAACGCTTTAACTGATAACAGGCCTTAATGTGCTCTTCATCAACAATGTTGGGCATTACCCGGCTGATTGATGCACCAATATCTATCGCTGGGTAATGTCCTCGCTCTGCCAGCTCACGGCTTAGTACAATATGCCCATCGAGAATCGCACGGGTACTGTCAACTATTGGATCCTGCTGGTCATCACCTTCCGCGAGAACGGTATAGATTGCAGTCATGGTGCCACTGCTAGCCGCGCTGTTACCGGAACCTTCGACCAATTGAGTCAACTTGCTGAAAACCGACGGAGGATACCCTTTAGTTGCCGGTGGCTCTCCTACTGACAATGCAATTTCACGTTGAGCCTGCGCATAACGAGTCAGTGAATCCATTAACAACAAGACATTTTTGCCATTATCTCTAAAGTGCGCCGCTAACTGATGGCAAAGCTCAGCTGCTCTCAGGCGCAGTAAAGGCGATTGATCTGCTGGTGCGGCTACGACTACCGCTTTTTTAAGCCCTTCCTCTCCAAGGCTGTGCTCAATAAAATCTCGCACTTCCCAGCCACGCTCACCAATTAAACCAACGATAACAACATCGGCCGAGGTAAACCGCGTCATCATGCCCAGCAATTTACTTTTACCTACCCCGGAACCGGCAAACAATCCCATTCGCTGTCCTTTCCCAACAGTGAATAAACTGTTCAGCGTTCGTATTCCTACATCAAGAGGCTCTTCTACGCCTTTGCGTTGCATGGGGCTGAGAATATTTTGAGCAACCAAGTTAGACTGCTTGTCTCTACTCATTGGCAAACCGTCAATTGGCCGTAATAAACCATCGACAACTCTGCCTAATAAACCATTACCTATGATCAACTGATCGGGTTGCGAACAACTTCTCACTCGACCACCAGCATACAATTCGGTCGCCGGCATCAAAGGCATTAAATAAGCCTGTTGGTTATCGAAGCCCACCACTTCTGCATCTATCCATCGACCATTTCTGGCTTCTACCTGGCAACGCTGACCAATGTGATAACGCCCACCCGTAACGGTCAGTGTCATGCCACTGACTCGGGATAAACGCCCGTAACTTTTAAAATACGCGGGCGGATGAATGGCTTTGGCGGCCGCCTTTAGACGCTGGCTAATTTCAGTCTGCATGTTCGCCTGTCAAAATAGGTTTTATTTGAGTCAACACATCTTCTAGTCGCTGACTAAAAGACCATAAGTGCAGCTTCGATTGACCTGAAAACTGCACCTGACCGGCAGGTAAAGATTCATCAATAGAAATTTCCACCCCACCTATCTGACTGATATTTTGAGTCTGCAACCATTGACCATCGGCCTCTGATACCTGAATACACTCAATTTGGTCTCGGCCATGCAAATTTTCCAATACCTGTTCAACCGCACGCAGATAATGTTGTGGATTTAAGCTTAATTCCGCATCTAATACCGCTTTACTGATCGCGTTAACTAACTCAGCAATTTCGCTACTCAGACGTTTTTCTTCCAACTGTAAACGTTGTTGAAATCTGATTATTAACGCATCTAAATGCTGCTGAGTTTGTTGCTGAACTTGTTGTGAGTGCTGCTGGGCGCGTCCTTCAAACTCTTCGCGCAGCTGCTTTTCTACTTCTTCTTTAGCGTGCTGTTTCCCCTCTGCCAATCCCTGCTCATACCCTTGCGCAACCCCTTTTTCATAGCTATTACTCAAACGCTGTGCCAGCGTGCTGTGGGGATCATCACGGCTTAATTCGGGGAAGCGAAAAAGTTCAGACATACATCACTCCAGTACTTCTTCCTGATAGAGTCGATACTCAACGGTGTTTTGATCCATCATTTCTTTAATCATACTCATAATATCAGCACGAGCGGCTTCAACTTTGCTAACAGGCTGTGGCCCTAAATTATCAATTTGCTGTTGGTACACCTGTGAAAGTCGTTTAGGTAACGCCCCCATAATGCTATCGATCAAGCTCTGATCTGTCCCTTTAAGCGCCACAATCCAAAGTTCATCCGGTATTTCGTTAACAAGGAAAGCCAACACCTCATCAGTTTGATTTTTGAGTGTGACAAAATCAAACATACGTGCTTCAACCGCTGCAGCAGTTTCTTGGCTGTGCTGTTTAAGCATGCCGATGATTTCACCTTTATTACCGTTATAGCGATTCACTATTTCTGCCACCTTTTCAACACCATTCAATTTGGCGCCGACCTGTTCACTTACATATTCGATACAGGCTTCAAGGGTGTAACGTAAATCGTCGATGACATGCTCACTCACTTCTCTTAAATTTGCGATGCGGTACAACAAATCTTCGTGTTTTTCTTTGGGCAGCAGCGCAATAATGCTCGAGGCCTGATCGGCTGGCAGTAATGCAAGCAATAGCGCTTGCATTTGAGCATGTTCCTGTTCCAGAAAACGCGCGATAAGCTCAGGCGGTATCCATTCCAGGCGTCGCAACTCATCCGCCATACTGCCACCGTAGATTTCATCCAACATATTACGTGCCAGTTTGCGACCTACAGCCTTGTCCAAGGCTTTTTCCAAATAACGTCGAGACGCCCCACTTACGCCACTTTCTTGTCGATAGCAGTCAAAAAAATTTACTAGGGTATGACTCATGTCTTCTTGACTAATATTAGATATCTTGGCCATTCTTTGGGATAAGGCTCGAACTTCATTGATGTTCAGTTGGCGAATAACATTAGCTGCATTGTCTTCCCCCATACTCAACAACAAGATTGCAGCGCGATCCAAATCTGAAAGTTGTGTTCCTGTTTCAAGGTTTACTTGATTCAAATTGCACCCCCTGTTGAACCCACTGTTTAATAACCGTCGTCACTCGTCCCGACTCTCGTTCTGCCAAATATTGCATATGTGCAATTTGTTCCTCAAACTGGCTTCCAGCACTGGGCAATGCCATGTCAGATGATTTATTGTGTCCCTCTTCAGGGGTGTCACTTCCCGATAACAAAGTGCCTTTATTTTCTTCTGCAGAGACGTGCTCCGTTTTCAACAGCTCTCTGACCATACCTTGTGACGCACTGTTCTCAACATTACTGCTCTCCTCTGCAGGTGAGTGCGGGCGCTTTCCATTGATCAAGTGCGTAACTAACGGGCGAACGCCAAAAAATATCAGCAATAATGCAATTACCGTACTAAACAGATAGCGAGCATATTCCTGTACAATAGGCATCTGCCACCACGCTAATTCCATTCCGTCCTGTGTTATGGTGGCGTCGGGAACAACAAACTGAAAACTCGCAATATTAAACTGATCTCCTCGCTCTGCCTGGAAGCCCGTCGCGGTTCGTACCATTTCTCCCAATACAGCCAGACGTTGCTCACTCCATCCATCAGGTGTTGAGGCTACTGCATCATTGACCAAAACCGATACACTCATTGACTTGAGACGCCCTACTTCATAGCGCGTGTGAGTGACTGAGTGACCACTCTCGTATTGCCGTTGTACTTCACTGCGTTCGCTCGTGCGTTCGTTGGCATTTTCGTCATCCTGACCATCCGGCCCCACGGGGGGCTGATTGGCCAGAGAGCCAGGAATCCCAACCGCCAACTGATCCAGCGAACTGTCCGTTTTAGTTCGCTCAGACATGACAATTGTATTAGGATCAAGACTTTCTCGAGTTTCTTCCACGACACTAAAATCCACGTCAGAAGAAACCTGTATCCGATAGTTACCTTCCCCTAAAATCGGTAACAGCATAATAGAAGCCCGCTGCTCAATATTCCGTTCCAGACGCTCAATAAATGCGAGCTTTTTATTGGTATCTTTACCCACCGGTGTTTCATCATACAGCTCACCACTTAGCAATTTACCTCGTTGGTCTACAACAGATACGTTGCGTGGGTCTAACCCCGGAACACTACCAACAACCAGGCTCACTATTGCCTCTACCTGCTGTGTTTTGAATTCTGTCCCAGGTGTCAGTTCTACCATTACCGAAGCAGAGGTTTTTTGTTCTTCCCGTCCAATAAATAAGCTGCGCTTTGGGATAGCCAGGTGTACCCGAGTATTTCTAACGCCATCCATATCAATAATGGTACGTGCCAACTCGCCTTCTAAAGCATGCTGATATTGCTTGCTTTCCATAAACTGGCTCGTTCCCATATTGACCTTATCGCCGATATTGTTCAGACCTTCAGGCATAGCCGCTTTAATACCACGAGCTGCCAATGTAATTCTGGCATCCGCCAGTTTATCTTGCGGCACCATGATATTTCCGGTATCGGTGTCAATTCTGAACGAGAATTGCTCTTTGTCGAGAATTTCTAATATATTAGCTTTGTCATAACTTTCCTGATTGCCATATAGGGGCACATAATTCTTAGCCGACGTCCATAGAATCAAAACGATAATAGCGGCCACCAATGTTGCCAATAAAGCAATGGAAGCCAGAGTTCGATCGCCTTTTTGAGGCCAACCAATACGACTAGATAAATTCTCCACTTTGGCGCGAAAATTATCGTTAGTTGCGATATTGTTTTCTTTTACTGCAATTTCGCCGTTCATCTAAATTATCCTTAAAGCGACATTCGCATTACGTCATCAATGCCGTTGAGTATCTTGTTACGTACTTCCATCAGCATGGAAAAACTTAAACTCGCTTTTTGGCTGGCAACCATCGCCCCAACCACATCATCAGACTCGCCGGTGTCTACTGCTCGCATCATTTCAGAGGCTAGATTTTGCTGCGCATTGATAGAACGCACGACTTGAGTAAAATCTTCACTTATTCCAATGTCATTTGCTGGAGCAATACGTTCATTGGCTGCAATTTGTTTCAGTTCGTTCATTTGACCAATGAGTAGGCGTTGACTTTCTATAGGTGACATTTCATTTCCCCTTACGCAATTGAATCTACATCCATGCCTACTTCACGCATGGCAACTAACTTATATCGCAGTGCCCGAGTGGTCATGCCCAAAGCCTCTGCTGTACGGCTTCGGTGACCGCGAAAGCGATGCAATAACTCGTAAATATAATCAAACTCGGCCTGACGCTTGTTTTGCTTCAATTGTGCTGCACAGAATTTTGCTGCAGGCACACTACATTTAGGCAGATTTAAGTCGTCTACCTGTAATTCAACCCCTCTGGCCATAACTAAAGCCCGTTGAATCACATTTTCCAATTCCCTTACATTACCAGGCCAGTTATAGCTCAACATCACACTGCAAGCGTCTTCACTCAGGTAATGCTTACTATCTCCATATTTATCAATGAAGTGATTTGCCAACGGCAAAATGTCTTCTCGTCTCTCACTCAAGGCCGGCCAGTTGAGTTGTAGTACGTCCAGTCGATAGTACAAATCCTCACGAAACCGCCCTTGTTCAACCAGTTCTCGAAGGTTTCGGTTACAGGCCGCTATTACCCGAACATCCAACGCAATGCCCTGATGGCTGCCAAGGCGTTCAACTTCCCTTTCCTGCAATACCCTTAAAAGTTTACTCTGCAAATCAAGAGGTAATTCAGATATTTCATCTAACAATAAGGTTCCGCCATTCGCCAGCTCAAACTTACCGACCTGGTTTGCTACAGCACCGGTAAAAGCACCTTTGTTATAACCAAACAGCATGGCTTCGAGCATGTTTTCTGGAATGGCGGCACAGTTAACGGCAACAAAAGCCTGTTCAGAGCGAACCGAAGCTTGGTGAATAAATTGCGCCAGTTTTTCCTTTCCCGTTCCAGAAGGCCCCTGAATTAAAATAGTCGCATCGGAAGTCTGAGCTGCGCGATTGGCCAAACGTAAAATCTGTTTACTGACATGAGATTCCACGACCATATCATCCAACCTGTCCACCATGACCTTTGCGTTGCGGATACAACGCTGTAGCTGACTGGAAATATAAGGTTTGAGCAAATAATCGATTGCGCCGTTTGTCAACGCTCTGGAAGCCAATTCACTTTGACTGGAATCAACCAAACACAGAATGGGTACACTTTCGTTGCGCTTGTGGAGCAACTTAACCATTTCAAGCATTGGCATATCTTTTTGCTCAGAATCGACAAAAATCAACTCAACCTGATGACTCGCTAACAAATCCAACCCATGATAAAAATCGCTGGCATGCAATAGAGCTAAAGATTCATCTTTAACACACTGACATATATCAGAGTTAGGTGACTGTTGATCAATCCAAAGGAGATATCTTCCCGACATACTTATTCTCCTTGTTGCTCACTTTGTTTTATTAGTCTAATTGTCACGCGACGATTTAATCTTTTCGCGTCACTCGTATTGCTTACTATCGGATAACGGCTTCCATGTGCCCGTATCTCGATCATTTCTGGCTTCAAACCAAACTCAACCATCCGACTTGCCACTTCATCAGCTCGGGCTTGTGAAAGCGCTCTATTGGCAGCAGAATTCCCCACGTCATCAGTATGTCCATCAATCAACACTTTACTGATCTGCTCATCCAATTCGATATACCGAACCATATTTCGTAAATAATCCAGTACCTTAGGAGATTCAACAACTTGCTGAGCCGGGGCAAAATGCACTTCATATTGCCTTGCCTGTTCCCATGTGAGAGGTGACATCATCACCTTGCACTGTTCATATTCCTCAAGCGCTTGTTTGGCCTGAATGTTCGCCAAAGTTAACTGGACAGACGTCCCTCCAATATCCAATTCAAAATCCAACCAATATCCATGTTGCAGCATACTCAGTAATTTTCCTGCCTCTTGGCTAAAAATGGCATTAAAATTATTGATCTGGCCACGCTCAGTAAATTGGCCTGCGAATGATTGGCTATCGGGCTGCCAGTCCGCTTTGCGCAAGCGAACCTTTGCTGAATTAAAGGTTTCTTCAGTATTCAACAATTGCAGTTGTAACAATACAGGGAATCCGGGTTGTCGCACGAAACTGACCCTGGCCATCCCATTTAGCTGTTGTGATAAACGACACTCAAAAGCGTCACCTTCCAAATTCCAGCGGCCATGTTCGTATGGCTGCGTCACATTGAGTTCCGCGGCCTGTGCTCCCATGTACCCCCAGAGAAAGCTGAACACTAACCATCCGTGTGTTTTCCTCAATAGAGTGGACATTCTACATTCCTTCAATACAGCAAATTACTCCGAATAAAATATCCGGATAAACGTTAAACAGCGGAATATAAACCGATACACCAAATGAGGTGTCAATTGCCGCTAAGTTAATATAACCCCGCTATCGTAGCTGCCAAAGCAACCTTAGACCGGAAGTTTTGCGTCCTGACTTTTCAATCAGTTTGCCATTTAATTGTCTTAGCTATGCTCTGAATAATAAGCAGAGGCGAAGCTATAACTACGTTAGTGTATAAGGGTATTAATTTCAATCACATACACCTTAAAAATGGGCAATTTTGCTCTACTAATACATACAATGATATTTATTCTTATACCTTTATAGCGATTGCACTATCCTAGTGAGCCCACTACATTCACTCTAACTGATTCGGGAATTTCATTGTACGAAAGCACGGTTAAAGCATTTTGCGTAAATGCACGTGCATACCTTGCAATTAAGGGGCGTAACTGTGGAATCACAACTAACACAGGAGAAACGCCTGTACGCTGCATTTCATCACGAATCATAGGCATTAAACGCTGAAACTGGGAAAGTAGATTCGGTGCAACGGGGAAACTGTCTAGTGCAATTTTTCCGCCCTGCATAGCCTGATTCAAACTACTTTGTAACGTTTGCTCCAATTTTTCGTCCAAGCTATAGGCTGTTAACTCATCCCGTTCACCCATCACTTGTCTCACTAAAGAGCGTTGCAATGCACAGCGCACATCGGCAGTTAACAAAATAGGGTCTTTGGTAACATCTACACTGTCAACCAAAGCATTGGCTATGGTATCTACATCGGCAATAGAAACCTGCTCTTTTAACAAATTTCGGAACACTTTAAGTTGCAATTGAGGACTCACCGTTTTTTCCAATACCTCTGCCAAGGTTGGCGATATTTCCTTCAAACGATTGTTAACGTTCTGAATATCTTCAAATAGAAACAACTCACCTAGATTTTCCTTAATCACCTTACCTACATGCGTAGCCACCACTGTGGCTAAATCCACAACGGAATAACCTAAATTTAGTGCTTTGGATTTTCTCTCGCTTCCTATCCATATTGCTTTCAATCCATAGGCAGGGTCATTGGTTAGCTCACCGTCTAAATTGCCATAAACCTCCCCAGTATCCAGCGCCAACAGTTGTTGCGGATTTAAGCGACCACTTGCAACTGGTACACCACCTAGCAAAATCCGATATTCTTGTGGATTCAATTTTAAATTATCTCTGACTCGCACCTCAGGCAATAAAAACCCTAATTGCTCACACAAGGTTTTGCGTACGCCACGTAAAGTTATAATTAACTCTTCGCCTTTTTCTTTGTCAGCCAAATAGACAAGCCTAAAACCCAGCTCTATCGCGATACGATCTACATGAGGGAGATCACTCCAACTAAATTGCTGCTGATTTTCTGCTATGGTGTCAGTAAGTTGGCTGACATCGCGAAGATCATCCACTGGTGCGTGCTGGTGCAGACGCCATGCCACATAAAATAGCGGTAAACCAAAACTGACAAAGGCAACAGTTGGCATGCCCGGCACAATACCCAGTGCAACCATCACAGCACCCGCCGTAGCAATGCCTTTAGGTGAAGCTAATAACTGGCCCCCCACGGTTTCCGACATATCGCCTTCAGCGTTCATGCGAGTTACAATAATAGCCGCAGAAACAGCCAATAATAATGAGGGTATTTGTGCAACCAGACCGTCACCAATGGTTAGCAATGCGAAGCGTTGAAATGCTTCCGACATCGTCAAATCATGTTGAAATACACCGATGCTAACGCCGCCGAGCAAGTTGATCACCAGAATAATTAATCCTGCAATGGCATCGCCGCGCACAAATTTTGAAGCTCCATCCATTGAGCCATAAAAATCAGCTTCATTAGAAATAGTAGCCCGCCTTTCTTTGGCTTGCTCGGGACCAATCAATCCCGCATTCAAATCGGCGTCAATTGCCATCTGTTTACCTGGCATCGCATCAAGCGTAAAGCGGGCCGCAACCTCAGAGATCCGCTCTCCCCCTTTGGTAATAACCAAAAAGTTAATCACCATCAGAATAACGAACACCACAATACCGACTACGTAATTCCCACCTATAACTACTTCACCGAACGCCTGGATTACTCGTCCAGCAACATCGGAGCCCTCATGTCCATGCAGCAACACCACACGAGTAGATGCAATATTCAGGGTGAGGCGCATTAATGTGGCGACCAGCAAAATAGTGGGAAACACTGAAAAATCCAGTGGTTTACGAGTTGAAACTGAAACCAGCAGAACAATAATGGACAACACAATATTAAAGGTGAATAAAGTGTCCAATATCCATGCAGGCAAAGGCAGGATCACCATGGCTAAAATAGCCAGTAGCAAAATTGGAATTGCGGTATAGGGTTGAATCAGACTACGCCAGTGCACTTAGTTACTCCAAACGACTAGTTTTTAATCAAATTAGAAGGGATTTTTAAATTTGGTAGTGGTGCTGGTGGTTGACCATTGCCGGCTTTAAACCCTTTCAATTGCATAACATAAGTCAGTACATATGCAACTGCGGTATAAAGACCGGCCGGAATCTCCTGATCGACTCGGGTTGAATGGTAAATGGCCCGAGCCAAAGGTGGTATTTCCACCACTTCTTTACTATATTTTTTAGCTACATCCCGAATTCGCAACGCCATTTCATCAACACCTTTAGCCACTAAATACGGCGCCTTGGCTTTGTCTTCGGAATAACGAATAGCAACGGCAAAATGAGTAGGATTAGTGATAACAACATCAGCTTGGGGCACTCGTTCTTCGATCCTGCGATTAGCTGTTTGATACTGAATCTGGCGAATACGACTCTTAATTTCAGGGCTGCCATCAGAAGATTTACGTTCTTCTTTAACCTCTTGCTTGGTCATTTTGATTTTGCTCATTAACTTATGCTGCTGAAAAGGAACATCTATCGCCGCAACTAACAACAACAGTGTGACTGTAATAAGCAGGGATAAAAATAGCAGCGATAAGCCTTCCTGCAGCGCCGCGGGTAACGCTTGATTTTGCAGGTTAACTAACTTGTCAGACAACTGAGTAAGAAAGGCGTATAAACAGGTTGCTAATAATGTCACTTTCACGATGGATTTAAGTAACTCAACCCAACTTTGCATACCAAACATTCGACCTAAGCCACTGATAAAATTTAAACGGCTAATTTTAAAACCTATCAACTCTCGGGAAAATATAAAGCCGCCAGGCATTGAGCCAGCCACCCACATGGCCATGAATGAAATAAACATCATTGACCCCAGACTACTAAGCATGGAAAGCACTGCATTGCCCAGTGACACAGGCATCAGATTGGCGTTGGTCAAAGTGTGTTTATCCAGTTGCATAGTCGTTGCCATCAGTTCGATAAAAAACTTCACAAATAAGTCAGAAAACCACAGGATAAGCGCCAGATTAAGCATCAATAACACAACAGTATTCAGCTCTCTTGAACGAGCTACCTGCCCTTCTTTGCGCGCTTTTTTTAAGCGTTTTTCGGTGGGCTGTTCGGTTTTTTCCTGGGCATTATCTTGTGACATTAGCTACTCCATCATTCCACGCATACTGTCGAGTACGGTAAAACACATTTCGGAAAATATTGTGCCCATTTGCGACAAGGTTAAAAACACACATAAAAACCCCAGTAATAATGACATGGGGAAACCCAGTACGAAGATATTTAGAGAAGGAGCGGCACGACTGGCGATACCAAAGGTCATGTTAACCAATAACATGGCAATTACCGAAGGCAGCGCCACCAACAATGCTGAACTAAATATCCAACCGAATAACAACAGTAAGTTAGTTAAGTTAAGCTGATAAAAACTGGCACCAATAGGCCAGCTATAAAAGCTATCTACTATTACCTGCAAACTGATCAAATGCCCATTTATCGCAAAAAATAGCAATGCCGTCATCAGCCAAAATAAATTTCCCAATAAAGACATTTGGTTACCGCTTCCAGGGTCAACAACCAGTGCCATTGACAACCCCATTTGCATTGACAAGATCAATCCAACTTGTGCCATTACTTCAAATAGCATCCGCAAGGCCAGCCCCATCACTACACCAAATAATATTTGTTCGACAGTGACAACCGCCGCATCCAAACTAAAGACATCAATATCTGGGAACGGGGGGACTTGCGGAGCGACTAAAAAGGCCAGAAAAAAAGATAACAAAATACGAGCTCTGGGCAGCATAGCGGGATTATCAAATACCGGCATCGCCCAGAAAAAAGCTGAAAAGCGCACAAATGGCCACCAGACACTACCCAATAGCTGCATAATTTCATTATTGGTGACCGAAATAAGTCCGTTCAACCGAATACTCCCGGAATAATTTCGGACAAATTGGCAAACCAGTCGACCAAAGTACTAATTAACCAATGTCCAGTGAAAACCACCATTAACAGGGTCAATATCATTCTTGGCAAAAAAGTCAGTGTTTGCTCTTGAACTGAAGTTGCGGCCTGGACAACGGCAACAATAATCCCCAGAATCAATCCCGGCACAATAATAACCAACAGCATACTGATGATGGTAAATACTGCATCAGATATTAACTCCACAGCTAATTCAGGGCTCACCACTGTGCTCCGAACGTTGAAGCAAGAGTTCCAGTAACCATTGACCAGCCATCTGCCAGTACAAAAATCATCAACTTAAACGGAAGACTGATTATTAATGGAGATAGCATCATCATCCCCATTGACATCAAGACGCTAGCAACCACTAAATCAATGATTAGAAAAGGGATAAACAACATAAAACCAATTTGGAACGCTGTGGTTAATTCGCTTAGTACAAAGGCTGGCAGTAATATATCAAAGGGCACGTCTGCGGCTTGCATGGTGGTAGGTTCCCGTGCAATCAACAATACCTGTCGCATTTCATTCTCACGAATTTGTGCCAGCATAAATGCTCTTAGCGGTTTTTCGGCACGCTCCAGCGCTTGTTCCAGAGCAATTTCTTCGTTCTGAAGTGGCTTAAAGGCATTTTGATAAATATCCTGCCAGACAGGTCGCATAATTAGCATGGTTAACATCAACGCAATACCAATCAGAACCCTATTCGGAGGACTTTGCTGCAAACCTAGGGCCTGACGCAAAATAGCCAGCACAACCACAATTCGGGTAAACGAGGTAGCAACCATCAACAACCCGGGCAACAGGGTTAAAACAGTCATCAACAGCAAAATTTGCAGCTTAACGTTGTAATCCTGCCCCTCTGCTGTGTCTTTAAGCGAGAACAAGGTCAAGTCCTGAGCCTGCACAAACTCAGGCATTAAGGCCAGTATCATTACAATACCAACCTTAACGAGCATGCTATTCATCATTGTTTTCAGTAGCCTTAGACTGAGAAGTGTCTTTAATAAACTTAATGCCATAACGCCCATCGACCATAACAACTTGACCTTTGGCGAATAACAGCCCATTGACCATCACATCCAGAGGTTCGCCCGCCATTTTTTCCAACGGTAATACATCACCATCCTGAACACGGCTCAATTCTCCTAAAGTAATTTCTGCACTGGCGACTTCCAAGGTGACTTTTAGCGGTACTTCCTGAAAGAAATGCAAGTCATTCGTTTTAGTTGCCTTGTCAAAATCTGTCGATTCTTCTGAAAAATCATCCATATCGGCTAAATTAAGATCGGCAAATGCTGCATTTATATCTTCGCTCATAACGTTAACTCTTTTGTTTTGGTAACCTGAAATGCCAATGAGTTGTCTTGCTCAACAACCCGTCCTTTTAATAACACCTGTTTATCGAGTTTAAATACCGCCTCTTTACTCATTTCGATTGGTAAGACAGCCCCATTCATACAGGCGTTAAGTAGACTTAAACTGATCGATCTACTTGCCATTTCCACTCGTCCTTTTACCGGAAATCCAAGCCATTGCTCGTCACTACTCATTATGGGCATTTTATCGCGGTTAATTTCGGGCTCTTCAGGTGCGACAAACATGGTAGAGGGCAACCACAAAAACCAGCTCAATGCGTCCTTTTCCAGCAATACTCTTACTTTAAACGGTAAATAAATGTAGCTTGCCGGAGCCGCCATTTTTTCTATTCGCAGCGCTGGCAAAGCTGACTTATTCCCGTTGAATCGCTTCTGTATTGCTAACGTAGTGCGATGCAACAAACGTCCGGCAACACGACATTCGGTTGCACTTAGGTCAATGCATGAATCTGGGTCGAGAGATTGACTGATTTCTCCCCCTAGACAAATATCAGCCAAATGATGAGCACTAATGTTATCCATCGCCAGATAAGTATGCTCGTCGAACTCATTAGCTATAGGGCACCCCATCATTAAGCGCCCCGATTCTTTAAGCCATAAATCCAAGCTGTTGCCCTGACACAGGTTGATATCTACCTCAAGTGACATTCCGTTAATCAATTGATTTAACTCTGCATTGATGACCTGACGTAAATCACTTAACAACATACGTGCACGCTCAACAGACTGCTCAAACCTGCGATGCTCCTGGGTCAAGGGGAAATATGGAAATTCGGCTGCCTTGTCGGCCGGAATTAATTTTAATTTATTCATTTTAAGTTCTCGGCTTACTTTGACGTTGAACGCCATATCCTGCATTCTGAAAACTCAATTGCCTAACTAGCTTGATCATTTCATTAAACTTTTTCTCTGATTCATTGCTCCAATCCAGTCCAAGGAAAATCAATTCATCATTCACCGTGTTGCGATAAGCTACCTTGGCTTTCAGCGTTATTTTATCAGCGATCAACACTCTTACTTTATTCGGAATTTTCTTTGATGCCGGAACTAAAGCCCCTGCGCCGCCCACACTAATGTCTTTCAATACCGCTTTGCATATAGAATAATTAAATATCGAATGACGTAGTAATTCAGCCGGTACGCCTTTCGCTTGCATTTCAGAGGGCGTGGTTTCCTGTGTCAGCGGCACACGCTTGTATTTTCTGTCAACTTTATCTATGCTCACAGTGCTCCTCCTAGTCGACCAATTGGTTGATTTTCCCGTGCTTCTTTGGCTGCACTTTTAACCGCGTTATTTTCACTCGTCGATGAAAATAAACTGTCCAATTTGTCTTTTGCATCGGGTGTTAAAATAAGTAATTCGACCCGACGGTTTTCACTGCTGGCCTTGTTTTCTTCATTTAACAAACGATTTGCCGCAAAAGCAGCGACCTGTGCAACGCGATCTTCTGGCATTCCACCAGCAACCATAACTTGTCGCGCCTGCAAAGCCCTGTCTCCGGAGAGCTCCCAGTTGCTGTAGCTTGCCCCCTTGAAGGAAGTCGCATCAGAGTGACCTGAGACAATAATCTTGTTTTTTACGTTCTTAAATACTTGCGCCAAGCTAAAAAGCAAGTCTTCAAAAAAGGGGGTCATATGCACTTCTCCCCGCTCAAACATCTGATGCTCTTTGTCGTCTCTAATAATCACGCGCAACCCCGATGGCACCACATCGATAACAATGTTTGACTGCGCATTTTGTTGTTTGGCTACCTCTTCAAACACCTTAAGCAGCATGCCTAACTCCGATGGCGTAGAAAAGGTTCCTTCAATTAGTGAATTCAATTTATCCCCTTTGCCCGCCTGGGGTGAAAATTCCCCATTAGGTACATTGAGATATTCGGACATACCAGGAGAAGGGTTATCAGGAGGTAATCGATTAGAAGCTTCGTGATCGATAATCGAAGGAGAACCTCCTAAATCTACTGGAAAAGGGCTGTTGCCGGGTTCAAACAATGCAGGACTGCCATCAAAAATAGAATGCGTACGCATATAATGGGCTATTTCTGCTCGCTCTTTGGTACTGGACACTTGCATAATCCACATCACCATAAAAAATGCCATCATGGCCAACGTAAAATCAGCAAAAGCCACTTTCCATGCGCCTCCATGGGCAGTATTTTCGGCACGTCGCGCTTGGCGTCGTATGATAATAGGCGTATCTTTTTTCATCATGCTGCCCGGTTATTTATCCATTCTTCCATTGTGTTGAAACTAGGTTTGATTTCCTCACTGATCAGCTTGCGTCCTGAATCAGTCGCAACCAGAGCAACATGTCCTTTCGCATGAGCAACTAGCATCGCCCGAACGCATTCTAGTAATGCAACATTTTTCTTAACAAATTGCTCCATAGACGATGACAGCGGCAATACCAAACAATAACAACCAAAAATACCGATAAAGGTGCCCACTAAAGCAGCCGCTACATGAAAACCAATTTCACTCATAGCGCCATCCAAATGTTGCATGGTGATAATTATTCCTCCCACCGCAGCCAATATGCCAAAACCAGGTAATGCTTCTGCTATGGCTGCCAAGGCATGTGATGGCTTCATTTTTTGTGTTTCTATACTGTATATTTCCTGTTCCATCATGATGTCAAAGTCATGTGAACTGATTTTCCCCATGCTATACAAGCGCAAATTGTCACAGATAAAAGTCACTAGTTGTGGAAATTCGGATACCGAAGGGTAAGCCAAAAAAATTGAACTTGTTTCAGGGTTTTCTACGTGTTCGTCCAAATCTTTTAAACCCTGTCTTTTCGCCAAATCCAGGAGGGAGTACATCAACACCAGTAAATCGTGATAAAGCCGATTTTGATCTTTCACTTTACTAAACTGATAACGCAACTGGCTCAAGGTTTCGACCAGTACATACCGGGAATTTCCCACCACCAACGCACCAATAGCCGCGCCAAAAACAATGATAAATTCAGCCGGCTGCCACAATGTCGCAACGTTTCCACCCGCGAATATAAAACCACCGACAACGGTCGCCAATACGATGATCAATCCAATCACTTTTTGCATGGGTTTCTTTCCTATAATTAGCTTTGGAGTTTTTTAGTCAGTATCTCTATTGATTGTTTATGTAGCTGACAGACCCTGGACTCGGTTAAATTAAGAGTCAAAGCTATTTCTTTCATATTCAATTCATGGGTGTAGTACAGATGCAATAACAATTTGTTGCGCGCTGGTAAACTCTCCATAGCGCGTTTTAGTGACATCTTTGTATCCAGTTCTGAACCTTCATTCGATCCTCCAACCGCGAACTGATTGCCGGCCATCTCCAATGTCTGTTCAAAACTCTCAATCGCTTCTGCTTGCGCAACATATTGCAGCTCGGTGTACTGTTTCGGTGTCAACTGCAACAATTCACATATTTCGTTGTCACTTGGTTCGCGTTTTAGCTCTTTCCTCAACTGACGTACTTTGTCCCGAAACTGGTGTGCCTGTTGTCGCAATTGCCGTGGACGCCAGTCTGTGCGACGAAATTCATCTAACATAGCGCCTCTGATACACTTAAATGCATAGGACTCAAATTGAGCATCTGCATTTCGTCCGTAGCGACGAATTGCCGTTAACAATGCCATCAAGCCAATTTGCTGAATATCATCACGGTCGACGACCACACCGATCTGAGTCCGCATATGGGCAACAGCACGCTTAACCAGATAGGCATATTTTTCTAATACTTCAGACTCATTTGCCGCAGACATTAAGTCACGCTGTTCTTCTATATCTGTCCACTGTTCTTTAGCCAACATAATCATTCTTCCTATTGAATAAATACGTTGGTTACCAGCACCTGATCGAGTTTTGTATCAACCCCCTGACTCAGTAGCGTTGTATTGAACTCCTCAAGCAATGCTTCTTGTACTGCAATGATATCTGCGAACATACTTTTCGCCTGCTCTCTATTTATATTGGCAAAATGCTTAACCAGAACATTACGTAGTAATGGGGAAAACTTTTTCAATAAGCCGAAAAACTGTGGATCTTTGGTGGCAAGAGACAGATCCAGCACCAAATATCGGGAGTAGCCATCACTACCAACACTGACGATAAATCGATCCATAGGGAAAAACAGAGGGTCGACATGTGTTGATACCACTTTCGATTCATTATTTTTACTGTAGTACGCGCCGGCAGCAACACCTCCAACCGCTAACAATAAAGCTACGATAATCGCGATCACTATTTTCATTAATTCACTCTCCTGAACACGTCTACTATCAAACCAATCTGTTTAACCATTCGCTGTTTTTATCTGTTTGCGATGACGCGGATTCGTTATTTTCTTCGTACCACTGGCCTGCAATTGTATTTGCCTTAAATCCGGTAGGCTGACGTGAATGTCCTTGCCCAGAAGTGTCTGACTGCGAACTAACATTCACTTCTGTATTTAGTTTTACGCCCAGGTTATGGCGTAACTGATCCAGGGTTTGCGATATAGCGTCTCTAACTTGCTGATGACTAGCTACCAAATTGACCGTCGTACGCTCATTTTCGACGCTGATACTGATGTCAATCGTGCCCAAATTAGGTGGATCGAGACGAATTTGCGCTTTTTGCAAGTGCTGCCCCACTTGTAGTTGCACTTTGTCGCTCAGCATAGTTAATAACCTTTGTCCCCATTGAACAGGGTTTGAGCCCAGAGCGTCTGCTTTCCATTGCGAAATACTATCGCTATTGGCTGTTGCGCCATTCATTATGGTTCGAAAAGTCGTGCTATCACTGGCTACTGTGGATTCTGCAACTGATTGCCCACTGTTAGTGGTCACTTTAATCTGGTGCAAGGCGCTAAGCGTATCCCGATTTACATTCAAAACTGAATTATCCATTCTCATCAGGGATTTAGCAGTATTTGCAGGCAATTCGTTTGATTGAGATGACGCTTGTACTGAAGTGCCTATTGGGGCTAACACGCTATCGCGTTTTCTTTGCTCGTTTTGCAATCTATTATCTTGTGGTGTTTGAGGCATCACAGTAACCACGGGCGAGCGAAGGTTTTCCTGATTCGGAATTGCATCCCCTGTCGGAGCTATTGACACCTGTTGCTGATAATTAATCGCACTAATATTTGCGTATGAAACATTTGTCGCCCCCGCATTACTACTCAAATCAATTTGTGCTTGCTCATTGACGAAGCTGACCGCTGGACTACTACTTAAATCTAAACTTACTGAATCGTGACCCTGTGCGTCACTCTCAACCAAGTCCATATGAAGCAGTTCACTATGGATTGTTGATAGCGTCTCAACATCATTATCATTAATGTCAGTCGTATTGATTTCCGTCACGTCACTAACGGTACGATCTATGCCAATTGTTTTTAGCTCTATCGCGGCGGTCTCTGTCAATTCGACACCCATGTTTGTGGTATCAGGCAACGAGCCCATCATTTCTCGTTGAGCACTATCGTCTGTGTAATCATTTTGCTGTGAGAGGTCTTGAGGTACTTGTTGCCGTCCCGTCAATAGCGAAAAGACCAATGTGCTCGAATCCTCACCCGTTGACACAGGTTGAGCAGAAACATTTGTTTTATTACCTGCTATTGTTTGCGTCGGCAGCAGTATTTTCATCATGCTTTATCCTCTTTGGCCAAGCCGTAAGCAATAATCCCCTCACGATCCCGCAATAGTTGAAGTGACTTAACTTCACTGTCACTTTTCATCGATTGAATTTTTTCAATCATTTGGGTATACCGTGAACGCACTTTTTCTTGTGCTTCCATATTGTCCTGCCACCACCCTTCCTTGTTAGCCAATTGAATTAAATTTTGAAGATAACGATCATAGGCCCGCACTTTATGCCAGCGACGACTGTTTACCGCGCCATCCATTTCACGAAGTTTGACCCAAATCATATTTAATACCGCCGCTGTAGCCTGGCGCTCCACCTTGTGTTTGCTACCCATCAAAAATCCTCTTTCTTCCATATAATTTCAGGCTGAGGTATTGCAACATCTACGACCTAATAGCTGGTAACAACACTAAAAGCAACCTTCAAGACAAAATGCAACTTATTGATTTATAATGAAATATAGAAAAAGCGAGGCATAAGGCGGAAAATCAATTTCCGCAATACGGAAATTCGGTAAACTCACTTCCTCCGGTACCAAAATAGGGGAACTTCAGATATGAAAAAGCCACTTGAAATAAGTGGCTGGTAAGATAAAAAAATGTTTGTTGTAATTGTGGGAACTACGCCGCTTTACTGCCCAAATTCTGCCATCCTTCTTGCAGATTAGTCATAATCATTCTGACGTTTTCTATGTATCGGATATCATTTTTTAAACTCGCTTGCAATAATGCTTGCCCACAATGCTGATAGAGTTGCTGCATTTGTTCAACAACGGCTTCGCCACTCTCCTGATCCAAAGAAGCTTCGAGCCCGCCCAATATTCGCATCATTTTTTCCACGCCCACGGCTTTTTTATCATAGCGATTAGCTTCGATATGCCCGGCTACCCTATCCAGTTCTTCCAAAAAACCGTCAAATAGCATCAATACTAACGTGTGTATATCGGCACCGGCTGCTTTTGCTTCCACTGCGGTATTTTGATATGCATCATATCCACTACCTAACATAGTAATCACTCTCTTAATTATTAAAACTGGCTCATACTACTTTCGAGCTGAGCAATGGTAACCTGCATTTGGGTAAACTGGCTAAGATAACGATTATAGCGCTGCTCCATAATGTAATTTTGACGTTCTTGTTGATCTATGACCAGATTTAAACTGGCTCGTAAAGTTTCTGTTTTCTGACTCATAATACCGTAACTGCTGGTATAAGGCGTTAAGCTATCAATTATCTGTGCCATAACACCGTTATCGCCTGTTAACATTGCTGCAACTTGCTCAGGATCTGTTTGTAGCGATTCCTGGAGTCGATCTGAATCAATGTTAATATTGCCAAAACGATCAAACTCGATACCGATGCTATATAATGTCTTACCTTCTACGGTTCCCTGGAATGCCGTTTTTAACTGACTCATTAAGCTTTTTGCCATAGGGTCATTCTGTAAATTACTATTTTCTTTGATGCTGCTAATCAGTCTGTTAACTTGATCCGTAAAACTCTTAATGTTCTCTTCGGATTGATCGAGATCCTGACCTACTGTTAATTTTACCGCGCTATCCCCTGCTTCCTGAGCCTGCCTAAGATCAACAGTCACCCCTTCAATGACGTCTTCTAATTGATTGTTGCTTGAAATAATAGTCACCGGCGATGATGCACCAAATTGAACAATGGCATCCTGAGCCTGCGTTAGTTCATGTTGGCTTGCGATTGCAGTGGTAAAGTTAGAAGCCGCGGGATCAGTACCAGGAGTGAAACCAACACTTATCTGATTAGCCGCACCAGATTCTTCACTGGTGAGCACCAAAAAGGTTTCCGAGTCACTACGCATCACCGTCGCCTTCACCCCAGTGTTATCAACGTGGGTATTAATTTCTGACGCAAGGTCAGTCAAGCTTGCGCCTGGACCTAGCGTTGATAAGTCCACTACAAATTCATCTCCCGATAAATCAATACTGAGTTCTCCATCTGTGGGTAAGGCATCATTAGGATCAAAACTTAACGCAATCTGATGTGCCTGAGCTAGTTGCTCAACAAAAATATCATACGTCCCTGCTATAGCTGAACTGTCAGTGGTAACGGACAATACGGTTTCATTATCAATCGCACTCTGATTGACCAGAGCACTATTATCATTCTGCATATCCTCTAGCGAAGTAACAAAATCAGCCATCGTTGTTTTTAAACTATTGAACGCACTAATCTGGCCACTATACAAATTATATTTCTCGGATAAAGCAGCGTCTTTTGCAGCCCGATCAATTTGGGTATATTGGCTCGCGAGTGTTGCCGGATCGATACTAAGATAAGATGAAGACATACATAATTCCTTTAGCTAAAAGGCAAGGCACCGCGAGCTAAGCTCGCGGCGTAACGAATGTCATTACTATTAACGCAGTAATGAACCAATCATTGAAGATGTGCTGTTAGCAGTACTTAGTACAGAAATACCAGAGTTCATCAATAACTGTTGTTTAGTCATATTAGAAGTCTCTTCAGCAAAATCAGCATCCATCAGCTGAGACGATGCTGCTTGTGTATTTTCTTTCATATTGGTCACGTTAGTGATTGTGTGATCGAGACGGTTCATCGTTGCACCCATGCTGGCACGAGCCGCACCGATATTATCAATCAAGGTATCCACTTCAGCCATTGATGTGGTTGAATCTGCCTGAGTAGCCAATCCAGTTAAACCAGTGATCGCAGTGTCAATAGCCCCCATTTCAGTAGAGACATCCACAGACAGCGTTTCCGCTGCGGTAGAGCCAATTTGGAAGGTCACGGCACCAGAACCAAATTTACCCGTTGTAGTATCTAACAATGTGGTACCTGCACCATAAGAAGTGTTACTCATGATATTGGTTAGTTCTTCAGACAGTGCTGTATATTCAGCGTTTAATGCAGTGTACTCAGACGCGTTATTCGTACCGTTAGCGCCTTGAACTGCGAGCTCCTTCATACGGTACGCAATGTTAGTCATTTCATCCAATGCGCCTTCCGCAGTTTGCAACATTGAATTGGCGTTGTTAGCATTGTAGATAGCCGCTTCTTGACCTGTTACCTGAGCATTTAAGCGGTTGGCAATTTGAAGGCCAGCTGCATCGTCTTTCGCAGAGTTGATACGGAAACCAGAACCCAAACGCTCTAAAGCTGTAGATAGAGAATCGTTCGTACGACCCAACTGGTTTTGAATTGACAGAGACGCCATATTTGATTGAATAGATAAAGCCATCTTTATTCTCCTGTGATTTAGATGCTCAATAGTTAAAGGCGTCCAACTCCAGAAAAAACTAAAATTTATTTTTAGAAAAAATGGTATTTTTGTGTTTTAAGCTTGCCAGGTCGATATATTGGGATGCTAGAAAGTATATTCAGATTGCTTTTCTCATTGTTATCTAATGTTGGATAGCATCGATATTGCATTAGATAATGTCGCATTAAGATAGTGATCCCAACACTTAGACGACTTTTTAAGATAATAAAAAGTCTATTTTAACGATGGCCAAATGACAGACATGCTGTTTGCCAGAGTAAAGGTATTAAACGGATTGAAAGTGGAAGAGAAAAAACATAAAAAAATGGCAATCAGCATAAACGTACTAACGCTGGACTATTTATACTGATTTAATCAGCGTGAAATTTGAGACTGAACGACACCAGATTACGGGTAGTATTCGCTTGAGAAACAATTGCCGCGGCAGAATACTGCTCGGAATGATGCATATTTAATCGGATATTTTGACTTAACTGCTGCATTTTTTGCTCATCATCCAATTGTTGCTGAATGCGACGGAGTGAAGCCTGTAGCTCTTTACGCTGTTCGCTAATCCGTTGTAGTGAAGCACGAATACGACGCTGTAACTGACTAATTTCATCGCGATACATCTTTAAACTCGCAGTATCCTTAGATAAGTCTGTCAACTTGTCGAGTACATGAGGCGGTTCTTGCAACGAAACCGACACGGGATTTCCCGCCGCAATACGAACGCCGGTACCTGTCATTATCCACGGCTCTTTTAACGCCCAACCGTCTTTTTCTGAGGCACTAAATACCAAACGCTGCTCGCTGTCCAGGTCCACATCAATCTGACGAGTTGAAAATGCCTGTTTAAGCTGCTCAAGATTCTGCTGTGGCGTTTGGCCTGATGGTAAGTGAAGCGTCAAGTGTTTACCACTGCGCCCCATCATCAACTGGATTTTTTCAGCATGAGGACGAATTGATAGCATGTCAATATTGTCGGGCAACTGGCGAGTCACCTGTCTTGCGCCATCACTGTTGGGTTGTAACTGCCAATCGACGCCAGAACTGGGGTGTTTAGCGAGTTTTGACATCAACGTACTACTTTGCTCTACCCAAGACGCTAACTGTTTGGTATTACCTGACGACTGCTCAGAAACGACTTTCTGCTCCAATTTTTGTAGTTGGCTATACAGCTGTTTAAGCGTGTGTTCTGATTGTTCACTTTCTGCCAGAGTTCTTGCCAAACTAGCCATAACAGACCAACGGGACAGCACCGAGAACTGGCGCTGTTGACGTGAACTAGCTTGCGGTTCAGATGTTTCCTTTTGTTGATTTTTTTGTTCATTAACCGGCTCAAGCTGCAAAGCACCTTTATTGGTTGTTTTAGCGACTTCTCGTGGAGCCGGTGTATTTTGAACATGCATCATGACATTAAATTAACGAAAATAGAGAGAGCTGACTAATCTTAGAATATACTTGTAACGAAGATTCATAAGACGCCATAGCCTCGTTCATTTTTATATAGGTTTCAGCAGTATCTGCTTCGCTGATGTCATCTTTCAGTCCCTGAGTAAATAACGCGATATCTTCATTTCCTAAAGCCATTAACTCAATTGAAGATCGGACTCCGCCAATCCGGGTGATTTGCCCAGTCAGTGTACCCAAGAAATCTTCTATACTATCAAGCATATAACGCGATTCATTCCCGACACCTGTTGCAGGCGGGCTAGCAACTATTGCCAGGTAATCATTCATATCATTCAAAAACTGAGCATTTGGCGCAATATCACTACCAACCACATTGCTGAACACGCTGGAGTCATCCGATGTCGCTACCATACGGATATTATCATCTCCCATATACTGATATTTACCTGCACCGTCCAATTGAAAAGGCATGGTTTGCGTTTCACTGCCAGAGAAAAAGTATTCTCCATTGCCATTGGTCGCATTCAGCAAGTCGACTATCCCTGGAAATAAGACGGACATTTCCTGACCCAATGCAAGAATCTCATCGGTACCCATGGAGTTATCCGCAGCAGTCGTCACCAACCCCTGTAAAGAGATAAGTAAGTCAACAATACTCGTTAACTGAGTTTCCTGTTGCCCCAGTGTAAACTCAACATCATCCATATTGGATTTATACTGCTCTAATGATTTTAGTTGCGTATCCAGATTCATCACCGTCATCGTTCCTAACGGATCATCTGAAGGTTTCAATATACGCTCTGATGTCGCTAACTGTACGGAATACTTATTGAAAGCTTCTGTTCCCTGCTGGATATTACGTACAGTAGTAAGATAAAGTTGGTGAGAACTGACCCGCATATGGCCTCCTAAAACGCAGCAAGAAGCGTGTTAAACAGCTCATCTGCCGTGCTAATTACTTTGGCATTTGCTTGATATAACTGCTGAAACTGCATGATATTGGCTGCTTCTTCATCTAGATTCACAGCACTTATACTGTCTCTTGCCAGCACCGCATTTTCGCTCAGTACAGAGGCAGTCGATACACTGTTCTGATTTTGTCTACTACTGGTGGCCAAGTCGCCAACTAAAGTGGTGTATTTGTCCTGCTGACCATTAAAAGCCGCGATAATTCCTTCAATATTTTGATTATCGCCAACACTGCCCGTAGGAACCCATACCCCAAAAGCATCATACTTCCCGCCAATATACGCAAGCTTGTCGACCTCCATTGCAGAATTAACCGCAAACGTACCTGCTGGATCGGTGGCGTTATATGTAAACAAGGGAATGCCAGGGTCACCGTTGAGGTCAAACCCTTGATGTAGGGCATTGTTAACATCATCGGCTAATTGACTAATGATATCATCTATAGCGACGCCACTTGGCACTAAAATCTGTTCATTTACAGCTATCAAGCCACCCAAACGCCCGCCAACGGTATCCCCTAGTGTGAATATTTCGTTACCCAGTGCCACTTCAACATCTGTGCCACTCGTGGTGATAACTGCAGGGCTATCGCCAATAACCAAAGGCGCTCCATTTACAGTACTGATGTCCATTCTTCCATCAGCCCGTAAATTAGTTGATACGCCTATAAGTGATGATAATTCTGTAACCAGCCTCTCTCTTGCATCCGCTAATTGAGCGGTTGGTTCACCCTTCGCAGTGGCGACGGCAATTTTTGAGTTATATTGTGCTAGAGACGACAACACAGATGAGGCATTTTTTGCCACATCATTCATTTCTTTACCCAGCTTAATGGTTTGATCCTCCATAGCACTGTTAAGCTGAGCTATTTTTTGTACCAAGCCCTCAGATGTTGCTAATAGCTCCTGTCGATAAGCGGTTGACTCAGGATTGGACATAGAAGCACTTAGCGCATTGGTAATATTGGCAATTGCGTCATTAAAATTTAGGGAATCAGTACCAACTAACTCTTCAATATAACCTAGATAGGTCTGATAGCCCTCGTAATGAGATAAATCAGACTGTGTCCGCCATATATCGTCGTTTAGGAATGAATTGACTATACGGTCTACTGAAATAACACTCACTCCGTTATATGCACCTTGAGCTGTGCCAAATTCTGCGGCCTGTCGACTGTATCCTTCCACTGTGGCATTAGACACATTCTGCCCAGAAACCAATAACGCGGTATTCGCGGCATTCAATCCCGAAAGTGCATTCGATAATAGGCTCATTTATTGATTCCTTCGTTGGTAACAGGACTTATCAGAGGCTGATAAAACGCCTCACTGTGTCCTGAATAAGCGACCGGTTCTGCCATTTCCTTAAATTTATTTTTTACTTCCGATATTTTCTCTCCTGTCTGGTGCACAATTTGCTCAGCAAGCCCTATTTGTCCTGTTGAAGATAACTGTTGTGATAATTGTGCACTATACATATCTTGGTAATGCTGTTGCTCTCTGCTTGAAAATGGATTTGCATCGCCGCTCAGCTCATTCGTCGTGTTATTCATACTTTTTAACACCAACTGTAAAAAAATGGCTTCAAACTGTTGCGCTGCCTGTTTCAAACTGTCCGATTCATTCAAATTTGCATAGATTTGATTTACTTCCGTTGGATCAATCGCCAATCTGTGGTTAAGAGAAGTCTCAATTGTCATAATCCTTCCTAAATTACTAATAATTCAGCATCGATCGCTCCCGCCTCATCCAGTGCGACTAATATTGACATGAGTTCCGCTGGCGTGGCTCCAAGTGCGTTGACCGCTTTCACTATATTGTCCAGCGACGTTCCTTCTGGCCATAACATCATATTGGAGCGTTGTTCATCGACACTTACGCTACTGGCTTGTAGCGGGACAGTATTACCACGACCAAATGGCGCTGGTTGACTAGCCCCCTCACTTTCAGTGATGGTTATCGTTAAATTGCCATGACTGATCGCAGCTCGCTTTACCCTTACCTGATCATTCATCACCACAGTACCGGTGCGACTATTAAATATAATTTTAGGCTGCTCGGTACCAAGTTCTACTTGAATTCCCTGCAACATAGACATAAAAGTATTGCGATTATTTGCATCGATAGGGGCGCTAACACGGAGACGCCCCCAGTTTTCGGCGCTGGCAATATCAGGGCCAAAAACGTTGTTGACGGCCTTCACTATATTTCGAGCGGTTTGATAATTAGGCTCTTTTAGATTCAGCACAACTTGCCCCTCAGTTCCCTGTATACCAAGAACTGCACGTTCGATAATGGCACCATCTGGAATAATGCCTGAGGTGGGAACATTAATAGTCACCGATGAACCATTTTTACCCCCAGCATTAATTCCCCCTACCACCAAATTTCCTTGTGCCAGGGCATAAACCTGGCCATCAACGCCTCGTAACGGCGTTAACATTAGACTACCGCCGTGAAGACTCTTTGCATCACCCAATGAATTCACTGTCACATTTATAGATTGCCCAGGACTTGCCATCGGGGGTAATGTGGCATGCACAGCCACCGCTGCTACATTTTTTGATTTGGGTAAACTGCCTTCATCGTTTTGAATGCCAAACTGTTTCAGCATATTGTTCAGTGTTTGGGCTGAAAATTTAATCTGAGTTTTATCGCCAGTACCCGGCAAACCGACTACTAGTCCATAACCAACCAACTGGTTCTCCCGAACCCCCTGGACATCTACTAAATCCAGTAGTGGTCTGGTGGCTCCCAAACTTTGGCCAATGGTTAATAAACTCAGCAATACTGTGACAATTCTAAATTTCACCTTGGTCTCCTAAAACGGATTCAGGTAACGGGAAAACAACTCGGTTAGCCACCCTGCTCTGGTCGCATTAGATAACGTACCTTTCCCTTCATAACTAATTTGCGCTTCTGCAATACGACGCGACGAAATTCGATTGGCAACATCAATGTCTTCCGCTCTGACAATGCCTTTGAGTTCAATCACTTCATCACCTTGATTCAGTCGAATCTGCTTACGGCCACTAATAGCAAGCGCGCCATTTGACAGAACCTCAATTACTCTTACTGTAATAGCTCCACTTAAAAAGTTTTGCTGACTTGCACTGCTTTCGCCTTCAAAATCTGTAGAAGAATCAACTTCTACTCCCAAATCATTAACGTTCAAACGTCCGGCTAACGGGACTGACACATTCCAATTACTGCGTTTATCAATATTGGCATCGGCACTTTTACTCGACAGGGTCCGTTCGTCCAGGACCACTGTGAGAATGTCACCAATTCGATAAGCCCGTTTATCAGAAAACAATGTCAGCATGTAGCCATCACTGTATAAACTACCCTGAGTTTGAGGTAACGAAGGGACGCTTGTCGCATGTATTGCTTCAGGGAATGTTGTCTCTCCGGTGGATTGCGAATTCACCTCCGCCGTGCTACTGCATCCTGCTAATAAAATAATAAAGGGATACAATAAGTTAGATTTCATCATTACATGCTCTGATTCAGAAAACGTAACATTTCATCAGCAGCGGAAACCACTTTGGCATTCATTTCATATGCCCGTTGGACAGCAATCATGTTGACCATCTCATCCACTACGCTGACATTGGATCCTTCTATAGTAGCTTGCTGTACTTCTCCTAGCGCATCTTCGCCAGGTACCCCTTCGATGGCTTCCCCCGACGCTGCCGTAGCACGATATAAATTTCCGCCCAACGCTTCCAACCCTGCTGGATTCACAAAATTAACCGTGAGTATTTGACCGACTTCAACAGGGTCAATCTCATCAGCAATCACTGCACTCACCGTACCGTCAGTCCCAATAGACACTTTAGTAGTATTGTCAGGTAGGGTGATATTTTGCAGCAATGGCAGACCATTACCATTTACAATTAAAGATTCAGAGTTAACTTGAAACTGTCCGTTTCTGGTATAAAGAATTTCACCATCTGGGCTTTCAATCTGGAAAAAGCCCTGCCCAACAATTGCCACGTCCAATTCATTACCAGTCGTTTCAAAAGAACCTTCAGTGAATACTTTCTGAGTACCATTAATTCTTACCCCAGTGCCTACCTGAATACCGGTAGGTACCTGATTTAATTCATCGGCCTGCGCACCTGGTTGACGTTGAATTTGATAAAAGAGATCTTCGAATACCGCACGATCTTTCTTGAATCCTGCGGTACTAACATTGGCCAGGTTATTCGAAATCGTAGCCATCCGGAGATCTTGAGCTGCCAGACCTGTTTTACTTACCCAAAGTGCTGAATTCATCGGTGATTACTCCTGCTATACCTGTCCACTGACTAACTTATTGCCGCTAACAGCTAGTTCATCGGCGGTTTTCATCATGCTTATGTTCATTTCAAACTTACGACTGATATTCATGGTGTTGATCATTTCTTCAATCGCATTAACGTTCGAGCCTTCTAATTTGCCGCTGCGTAAACGAATGCTGTTATCTTGCAGTAAAACCGGATTGTCAGCATCGCGCAGTAAACCGTCAGCGCCTTTAAATAGATTGCCTTCAGTACTAACCAGTTTAATTTTGCCTTCTTGGGCAATTACCCCTCCCCCCACTGGCATTACGTTAATCGTACCGTCGTCACTAATGCTGATGTCGCCAAATTCAGGTAATTGAATGTCGCCATTTTCACCCTGCACGCGGTAGCCATTAATATTGACGAAACCATCGGCATCAACCGATAGATTGCCAGCTCGGGTGTATGCTTCATCGCCATTAGCATCTGCCACGGCAATATACCCCCCTTCGCTAATGGCCACATCCAGCTCCCGCCCGGTATCCATCACTAAGCCCTGTGCCAAACTCGTGGTAACAGGCATCAATTTAGCTTGATAGCGCGTACGAAAACCATCGCCAGAAATCATGCTGGCCTGTGCCTGTTCCATATCCGCTTTGAAGCCAGGGGTACTGACATTGGCCAAATTATTGGCCGCTATTCTCAAAGCAGTATTGTTTAACTCGGCTCCGGAAACAGCGGTATAGATGAGTCTTTCCATGATATTTAGCCCCTACACTGCACCAAATAGAATTTGCATCATTTCATCAGCACTACTGATGGTTTTGGCATTGGCTTGGTAATTTTGTTGGAACGACATTAAATCAACTAGCTGCTCACTAATATTGACGTTGGATCCCATATAGGAACCTGATAGCAAATCACCCGCCACACCAGTTCCAGGTACACCATACAGTGGCGCACCCGACTCCTGGGTGTTGTAATAAACGGTATTATTGCCTTGCTGCAAACCATCAACATTGGCAAATGAAGCCAATACCAGCTGTCCTTGCAGCTTAGATTCACCATTTGTGAAAGTAGCGTACACCTTGCCGTCTTCATCAACTGTTACGCCACTGAACTCACCTGCGGTATAACCATTTGGATCATTTTCGTACATAGCAAAACTACTGCCATATTGAGTGGTGTTGGTTAAATCAAAAGTAACGTTCATGTTAGCGGCACCACCACCAGGAGCAAAACTAAGCTGAACCTCATTCTCACTTCCAAATGGAATTAGCTGACCATCTGCGTCGAAGCTCATTTCCACCACCCCAGCTGTAACAGCAGTACCATTAATGTCCACATCCTGAGTACTAATAGTCCCTCCCCCTCCGGGGAAGCTTAAATCCGAAGCTGATAAAGGCTGTCCGTCAACAAAGTACATCGCGCTCCAAGTATTCGTGTTGGTATGATTGAAATATTGCGTAATTACATGACTGTTGCCGAGCGAGTCGTAAACCTCTGTAGATTGTGAATAGTTATAGGCAGAGCCATTGGTGGGATCAAATAGAACAGGCAACGCCGGATAAGCGATAACATCGCTAGAAGAACTTAAGTTACCAGAAAAGGCGATTCCGTCTGTGGGTTTTGCACCTAGGTTACTACCTTCAATTTTTAGATCGGTAAGAATGCCCGATACAATACTGGAATCATCACTATCATCAACGCCATAACCTTGCAACCGAGCTCCATTGGCGTTAACAACATACAAGTTGTTATCAAGGCTAAACTGGCCCGCTTGGGTATACGCCAACTGCCCATCGGTTTCCTCAACAGTAAAAAAACCTTTTCCTGCAATGGCCAAATCAAGTGCATTCCCAGTGTTCACCATTTCACCGCTTTCACTAAAATTATCCTTAACATCAGCGACCTTTACACCTCCACGTTGGCCACCGTTGTATACCGAAGCAAACTCTGTTGTGCCAGACTTAAAGCCGGAAGTTGAATAGTTGGCAATATTATTACTGGTCACTTCAAGCGCTGATTGCGTACTTTTCAAACCACTCAATCCAATTTGAAACATTGACATAGTAAAACTCCTTACTCGTTAGCCCTGATTAGCTAATTGATTAATGTCTGACAAAGAAAAGTTGCCCAGTCCGTTTACTTGCAACGAAATATCGTTAACCGAGCTGCCAACAGATACGCGTTCCACTTCACCTTTAAGCCAGGGGTCTAAACTGTTTGGTACACCATCAACCGTAGAATAGGCACGCACCTGATAACGTCCGGCCGATTGATTTTCAAACCCAAAACTGAGTGAACCAACACCGCTGTAAGCCAGTTGCTGTTGTTCTACCAAGTCGCCGTCAAGGTTGAATAGCTGTACTACTACGGCATCAGCTGAATAAGGTAAATTGATGGTTCCGTTAATATCACCCTGCTGTTCCAGGGCAATCGCGTCTGTTTGTACATCAACTTGTTTTCCCACCATGGAAGTGGTTTCTAACACCATCAAGCTGTCCATATAATCCAGACTGGCTGAGGTGTTTTGACTGATACTTTGTAATGATTCAACATTGCTGAATTCAGCCAACTGATTTACATATTCCGTGCCGTCCAAAGGATCGAGCGGATTTTGATGACTAATTTGGGCAACGAGCAATTCCAAGAACATATTGGAAAGGTCTTCGCCGCTGGCATTGTTACCTACTATGGTTTGATTGTTGTTAACCGTATTGGTGTACACAGAAGTGCTATCGACATTCATACTTATCCCTTATTGGCCGAGTTTAAGAATACTTTGCTGCATACTGCTCACTCGCCCCATCACTTCAACCGAGGTTTGGTAACTACGCGATGCCGACATCATGTCAGCCATTTCTTCTAACTCGTTAACATTTGAATAAAACACGTAGCCCTCTTCATTCGCCAACGGATTATTTGGCTCATAACGTTGTTCTACGGTTCTGTCAGACTCAACAATGCCTAACATCTGCACCTTAGCGGACAAACTCTGTCCGTCATTTACTTGTTCGTACAGCGCAGAGAAAACTGGCTTTATTGCTCGATAAGCTTCATCAGCACTGGATGCGGCGGTATCTGCATTGGCTAAGTTAGAGGCAATCGTGTCTAAGCGCATAACCTGCGCGCGCATGGCGCTGCCACTCGTTTCATAAATACTATTAAAGGACATTAAGATTCTCCTTTGATGGCTTTGTATAAGCCGTTAATCTTCATATTCATAAACGTCAGACTGGTTTGGAAATCCATGCTGTTGGAGAAAAAATTAGCCTGTTCCACGTTCAGTTCTACGGTGTTACCATCCTCAGATGCCTGATATGGTACGCGGAACATCAACTGATCGTTTTGGCTAAGTCCAACAGACACCGGCTGCGAAGACGTATCCAGTTCTGATGCCACACTTTGCATAATTTGCTTATAGTCAACATCCCTGGCTTTAAATCCTGGTGTGTCGACATTAGCCAGATTGCTTGAAATAATTTCCGCTCGGTTTAACCTCAACTCCATGGAGAAAGGATGTACACCAAAGGCCTCGTCAAAAAGTCCCACAGTTGCCTCTCAGCTTTGTTTACTTTCTTTCGTTACAACAAGCTTTATGCCAATTTAAAAAATACATATTTATCAATATATTGCCTTTCATTTACACAAAAAAGTAATCACAATGCGGAAGCGTATTTTCCGCACCGGAAAATCCTTTACTTCCTACTATCTGGATCGATTTTAGGGCTATCAAGCACGGCAATTGCCGCACCTCAAGAAATAGATCAGGCTTTAAAGCAGCATATTCAGCAGGAAATAAAACAATACCTAAAGCAATTAGGTACAAAGAGTAACCAGCAAAAAATCAATCTAACGCTGGCACCAGGGTTAGAAAAACAGAAATGCGATACTTTGATTTTTTCACGACCACAAGCCAACTCGGCCCCCGTTGGACGAATCAGCTACCGAATTGAATGCACTGCGCCGTCAAGCTGGCAGAGCCGGGCCACAGCGCGGATCCAACTATGGGCAAATATTGTTGTGGCCAGCAGGACGCTACAACGCAACGAAAAGTTGCGTCATGATATGCTAAAGACTGAGTCGGTAGACCTAAGCACGTTAAATCGAGACCCAGTTATGACTATGGATGAAATACTGGGTATGGCGGTCAAAAGACGTATTCAACAAGGTCATGCAATAAGTTGGTCTTTGTTAGAAAGCCCGGAAATTGTTAAGAGAGGCGATATCGTAACCTTATTAATTCGCGCCAATGGGTTTAGTGCAAGTGCACAAGGTAAGGCCATGGAAAACGGCATAAAAGGTCAGCAGATAAAAGTAGAAAACAACAGTTCAGGTAAAATAATAGAGGGCATTGTGATTGAATCAGGTGTGGTAGAAACGAATTTGAAAATTAATTAAAGTTTTTGCCAAAGCGTGTCGCTATTCGTCGTTATATACAAATTTATAGGCGGTCAAAAATGAAAATAAACATGTACGGGACAGTCCCAATTGACAAGCTTAGTACTGATAGTAAGCAGCAGAACCAAGTCAAGCTATCTACACTAGGTGGAGAGCACAAAGCTCAACCCAGCCAAAATGCACAACTGAGCATCATGAGCAAAACTGCACAACAAGCGTTTGAAACATTATCACAACAAGATGATGTTGATTTGGAAAAAGTAAAACAAATGCAACAAGCAATTGCCAATGGTGAACTGCAATTAGATGAAGATGCTTTAATTAATACCTTGTTAGATATCCATAACTAATGAAACAGAATGTCGAAATTATTAAATCTCTATTAAATAATTTACAAAAGGATGTTGCTAAACTGAATGTTCTTATATCGTCTTTGGAAAAGCAATATGAGTTGCTCAGTGCCAGAAGAACAGACGAACTGAAAAAACTGAACAACGAAATACTCAGCTTACTGGACAATCTCAACGAATCAAATAAGGATAGAGAAGCCTATCTACGCAAGCTTGGCCTGCCTGTAAACAAGAGTGGTATGCAGATGCTAAAGGAAAAATTACCCTCTCCGTTAAAAGAAGCCATGGCCAAATTGCTTGAAGAACTGGCGATGAAATCCAGTGTGTGTTGTATGATGAACGAAAAATCCGGGCATATGTTGTCCACGCAGCGCCAGATAATCTCTCGACTAACCGGTAACCCTGATAAACAAAGTTATCCGGATTTACCCTTCAACATTCACCGTTGATACCTAGGCCAGTATGAGGCGTAGGACGCTTTTACACTTCTCAATGCGTTGACAAAATACCGCGTACTGATGTAGTTGATATTCGGTATATGCAAGCACATCCGTTTCTCATCGCAAAGTAATCAGGCTATGACATTCGCCCCAAAAAATTGATCACAAAAAATACAAAACCAATATTTCGTAGTATGCTTTTCTTAGGCTATAACCACAGAGCAAGCAAGTTAGGTGGAATGACTTGTTGGATATAAAAAGCGAATTAGAAAACGCGACGGAAAAGGAAAAATACAATGGAATTTATCAGAAAGTCGGTTGCTCCCCTGCTATTGCTCGGAATGATCGGATGTACATCGCAAGATGAGAACCCGATTGCAGACACTGAACGTTTAGAAGCAACAGAAGTGAAGGTTATTTCTATGGAAGATCCTTATCTATGGCTGGAAGAAATAGAAGGTGATAACGCCCTCATGTGGGTAAAGCAACAAAATACACGTAGCTTATCAAGACTTGAAGCCAACCCGATATATACAGACCTTAAAACAAAAGCACTTGATATCGTTAATGCTTCAGAAAGGATCCCACTTGGCAGTATTCGCAATGGCCAGGTATATAACTTCTGGCAAGACGAGAAAAATGTTCGGGGTCTGTGGCGCAGAGCATCACTGGTGAGTTTCAGCACAGACTCCCCTGAGTGGGAAACTCTAATAGACTTTGACGCCCTTGCTGAATCTGAAAATAAAAATTGGGTATTTAAGGGTGTTGATTGCTACTCAGCCAAAGGCAAGGCAGATTATAAATGTCTGGTAAGTTTATCTGACGGCGGCAAGGATGCAGTAACTGTTCGCGAATTTGACTTGTCAACCAAACGCTTTGTCGACCAGGGCTTCCAGTTGCCAGAAGCGAAATTAACTACAGCCTGGGTAGATGACAACACCCTTCTCGTAGCCACCAATTGGGGGGCAGACGGCTCCGCCTTAACAGAATCAGGTTACCCTTACATTGTAAAGCGTTGGACCCGCGGCACGCCCTTAGAAAAAGCGAAGACTGTATTTAGTGGAAAAAAATCAGACACTGCCGTATTCCCTTTTACTGTGAATAACGCCGACGGCAGTAAAATTGAAATGATACTGCAGACACCTACTTTTTTCACTACTCAATACTATGTGCTTGCTGGTGAAAGCGTTATAAAACTGCCTCTTCCTGAAAAGTCAGACGTCATTGGGCTCCATCAGGGTCAACTGCTCTTCACAACAAACCAAGATTGGCAGGTGTCTATCGGTAGTACAGAAACCAAGTACAAAACCGGCAGTCTTCTGTCTATGCCGTATTCTGTTACCACTGAAATAACCAAAGATACCCTACCAGAAGTGGTGTTCGAACCCAATGAACGTCAATCCATCGAAAAGGTATCGCTAACGAAAGGTCAGGTTCTCTTATCCATCAACGATAATGTTGTGGGTAAGCTATTTGCGATTACTAAAGATAGTGATGGCTGGATATCCGAACTACTTGATCTTCCACAAGATGGCAAGCTGGAAGTCACTTTTACCGACCAACAGGAAGATACGGCATTTGTTACTTACGAAGGTTTTTTAACGCCTGACTCCCTTATGAGTTACTCAGTATCCACCGGAGAGATCAAAACGTTGAAGCGTTTACCCACGTGGTTTGATGCCGATGACCTGGTGGTCGAGCAAAAACAGGTTGCCTCTAAAGATGGAACAATGATCCCCTTTTTCGTCGTCCACAAGAAAGGCGTCAGACACGATGAGCGTACACCCACTCTTCTTTATGGCTATGGCGGTTTTCAGGTATCCATGCTTCCTCAGTACAGCGGCATTCTAGGTAGACTCTGGCTTGAACGAGGTGGCGCATATGTTCTTGCAAACATTCGTGGGGGCGGCGAATTCGGCCCCGAATGGCATCAGGCAGGCCTTAAAACCAATCGCCAGGTGATCTATGATGATTTTATTGCAGTGGCCGAGTGGCTTGTCGAGCACAAACTCACCTCTGCGGCCCACCTGGGCATTCAAGGGGGCTCAAATGGTGGTTTACTTATGGGGGTAATGTTGACCCAGCGCCCGGATTTATTTAATGCTGTTATTGTGCAAGTGCCCCTGTTAGATATGCTTCGCTATCACCTTCTTCTAGCTGGTGCTAGTTGGGTTGGAGAATATGGTTCGCCGGATGTACCAGAGGAACGCGAATGGTTAGAGAAAATGTCGCCCTATCACAATTTTGACCCTCAAACAGATTATCCGGAACCTTTTTTTGTTACATCCACAAAAGACGACCGGGTACACCCTGGCCACGCGAGGAAAATGGCGAAATTGTTCGAAGATGCAAACAAGCCGTTTCTCTATTATGAAAACACGGATGGCGGCCATGCAGCATCGGCCAACTTGCAGGAAACAGCCCACCGCGTCGCACTTCAGTTTACTTACTTAACTGAGAAATTAATGCCTAAAACCACTAAGTAGCGCTAGGACCGGATGACTGTTTACAAACCTTCGCCAAAGCCACAGCCTGCTGCTGTGACTTTGGATCTAAGACTTTGCGTCTAATATTTCTTGACTTACAAATTTAGTTGAAGGAAATCGCCAGTTTCCCTATGGATTTACCGGTTTCTAGCACCCCATGGGCTTCTTTAAATGTCTGCGCGCTAAGACCTTCAAGAGAAGTCGTCAACGTAGATTTAATTCGCCCGGCATCAATGAGATTCGCCACCTGAAACAAGATACTTTGCTGCTGTTGAATATCGTCAGTATTGAACAGCGAGCGGGTAAACATAAGTTCCCAGATAAAACCAACGGATTTAGCCTGAAGTTTAGATAGGTCTACGCCGCCGTCGAACTCAACAATTGAACTTATTAACCCCTGTGGAGCTATCAATTCAACCATTGCATCCCAATGCCCTAAGGTGTCAGCAACATTGAAAATATAGTCAACTTCCCCGAGTTTTTGTTCATTCATGGATTCCACCAAATTACGATGGTTAACGACATGATCCGCGCCCAATTTTTTTACCCAAGCTTCAGTTTCTGGCCGTGAAGCAGTGGCAATAACTGTTAAATTAGTGAGTTGCTTTGCGAGTTGGATAGTCATTGAACCCACTCCCCCCGCACCACCAATAATAAGCAGCTTTTTCTTTTCCGTGGGACGAATACGTAAACGTTCAAAAAGTGCCTCCCACGCCGTTAATGCGACCAATGGGACCACAGCGGCTTCAGCATCTGACAAACTTTTTGGCGCATGTGCGGTAATGCGAAAATCTACAGCCTGATATTCAGCATTAGAACCATTGCGGGATACATCTCCAGCGTAATAAACCCGGTCGCCAGGTTCAAAACCCGTTACATCTTTACCCATGGCGACAACGGTACCTACACCGTCATACCCAAGAATCTTAGGTTGAGCAAGGGTTTTGTCGTTAGCGGCACGAACACGGATTTTTGTATCCGCCGGATTCACTGAGACTGCGCTGACTTTTACAAGTAAATCCTTGTCGCCAACTGAAGGCAGGTCTACAGTATATTCAACTAAGCTGTTTTCGGCATCAATGGGTTTCGATTCAACAAAACCGATAGCTTTCATTTTTTCGGGTAACATACTAAAGCTCCAAATCAAAAATTTATAAGGTTCAATAGATACAGAAGAAAAGCGATAACTTCCTGGCTTTATGGTTGGTAACTGAATCGATATAAAGTGTAAGGCGCTTTTGCATTGCCCAAGCCCTGACTAAACGCCGGGTGCTGATGCAATTGATCCTGAGTAATGTATATGTACCCGTTACTCACCGCTAAACTATCAGGCCATGACAATTTTTTGTCTTCGATTAGGGTCTGATAATGTCCTGGTGTCGTGAGCCCAATCGCGCTATTTTCCAGGTCAGTTGCCAAAATGCCTACACCAGGCGCATAAGCTATGCCATCACTTGGATTTTTAGGGCCGTAAACTTCAATTTTTTGAAGCAAATCCGGATCTGAAGCATTGTTGTCAGCAAGGGCTGACGCCGGTAAACGATAAACCTGAGTGCCTGTAAATGCGCCGAAATAAACCCACTCAAAGTCATCATCAATGGCAATCGGGTTCAAACCGAATCGCAAGCTGTTCGTTTCACCGCTTTCTGTTTTAGAGGCAAGTAACGACGCTTCTATCACGATATTTCTGTCTTCTGGCATCAGTTGATGAGCACTTTCCAATACCCGCCGTGACATCCCTGTTTCCAGATCAACGACGATAAAAGCTGGCTTGGTTGCTCCCTGGAAATTTCCGAAAGTCATATCAGCGATGTAAACTTTTCCGCGATTTTCATCAATAGCAAAATCCTGAATAAACGAATTTGGCTGCAATGCATTCTTGTCAATTTTAATGGTGGTATGGAGCGAGTTATTTACACTATCCCAAGCAACTAACTGAGCCGGTGATTTTTCACTACCCATGTCCAGCATCCACACAATTCCATTTGAATCTGTGTGTACACCAATGACTGCGCTAAGCCCAACGTTCCCCGAGTCCGGACCGTCTGCCCAATCAATGTTTGGAAAGGGTTTTTTCTCTCCGTTTGCCATAACTTCAACGACCCGATATTTCGGATTATCCAAAGGATGCATGCTAATAATGATTCGTCCATCGGGTGTAACAGTAATGCCACCACCCCGTGTCTCATTGAACTGTGTTACCGCTTCTAACTGCCCTACTTCAACCGCGTTAACGTTATTTGCCGCTAACGCTGAGAACCCAATCATGCCAACCAGTGCTGTTGTATTTAGTAATTTCATCAGTTTTCCTTTTTCGTGAATTTGGTCAAGCCACCACGTGTAACAGTGGTGTCGTTATTTTCTAACTACTGAGCGAATACTAACCACCCAACTAACAAACAAAAACAGCCTAACGATTGAATCTTTATCTAATATTTTTTGACAATCTAATTTATCAGTCACATGATTTTGTGCATAATGTGCTCTCCCAAATTGATTCCTAAAGACTATTTATGCTCTTGGAAGATTTAACCATTATTGTGAAAGTAGCTGAGCTTAAGAGTATTACGGCCGCCGCGGATAGCTTAAATATGCGCACTGCTACAGCCAGTGCAGCAGTAAAAAGAGTAGAAAAAGCGCTGGGAGTAGACTTATTCATTCGAACGACGCGACAACTTAGGTTGTCAGCAGCAGGCGAAAGATATCTGCCCAAATGCATGGAAGCTCTGAAGTCACTGGATATTGCTAAGCAAAACATACAACATGAAAAGGAAGAGGTGAGCGGTGAACTGAGGTTATCCGCACCATCTGATTTGGGACGAAATATTATTCTCCCCTGGTTAGATGAGTTTGCTGAGGAACACCCAAACCTCAAATTGAAAATCCATATCGCTGATCGCAACATAGACTTCTACCGTGAACCCGTAGATCTCGCCATTCGCTATGGTGCGCTAACAGATGACAATCTCTATGGCTTTAAAATTTGCAACGTGCGCAGAGTACTTTGCGCTTCGCCCCGCTACATTGAGAAATTCGGTCAACCTACAACACCTGAAGATATTGCCAATCACAATGCCCTGTTGTTCCAGTTTCACGAACTTATCGATACTGAGTGGTGTTTTACTCGGGAAAACCAAACCTACAAAGTGAAAACCGCAAGTAACAGGGTTTCAAATGATGCAGATTTGGTTCGGCGTTGGTGCGTAAGAGGCAAAGGGTTGGCTCGGAAATCGTGTCTAGACATGTCCGCAGATCTTTTAGACGGTAACATCGTCAAAGTCATGCCTGAATATGAACCAACTTCTACAGAATTGTGGCTTGTCTGCCCGAGCAGGCAAACTATCACACCAGCCATACGCTTGTTGCGGGATTTTTTGAAGAAAAGAACGGCTTCGGTATTAGGACAGCTCACGTCGAGGGGAATTCTATAGTGGTTTGACCAGAAGAGCTTTGCTAATATCATCTCGTAAAGGTAATAAACGAGGGTGTATGCAACTTCACGAGATCACGGGATATATAGAAAACATCTACCTTTTTGAAGACAACGGTAAGTTGATGCTACTTGATGGCTGCAGCCGTGCAGATGTGGATACCGTGTGTCACTATATTACCGAAACATTGTCGTTGCCTTTAACGACGTTAAAACTCATTGTCGTCACCCATATGCATCCTGATCATGCAGGCGGAGCAAAGCGGTTACAAAACCGCACTGGTGCGCGTATCGCATGCCACCCGAAGGCGCCCTTATGGTATCGCGGCGTTAGCGGCCGTACCGCCCATGCCATTGATGTAGCGCTCACGTGGTGGGTTGCAGACAAGCTAGGCAAGGCTCGTTGTCATATCTGGTATAAGCCTTATTTTCAGCCTGATATCTCGCTTTGTGACAATGAGGCACTGCCAGAGTTTGAAGATTGGCAGGTTATTTACACGCCCGGTCATACCGACCACGATATTTCACTGTTACACAAGCCAACGCACAAAATGTATGTTGCCGACCTCATTGTATCGGTGAAAAAACGTCTGACCTTTCCGTATCCGGTGTGCCATCCAAACCAATACAAGGGCTCGTTACAGCGTGTACAGCAACTCGCTCCAAGTACGATTTTCTGTGCTCATGTAAAACCCCTCAATGCCGAAGAAATCAATTTCCCACGGCTCATCGCCCAGGCACCACGACGCCCGATCAATCACTGGCATGCCAGTAAGATGCGTCTGACCCGCGCCTTTTCCAGATAATTTAGCGAGATTAAATGTACACTGCTATTGAGCTAGTGGCTCACTTCTTAAATAAAATAGGGCCTGCGCCATGCTCAGCCAGTTCATCTTGTGGGTTTCTCAATGCACACGCTTTCATAGACAAACAGCCGCAGCCAATACAACTGGATAACTCGTCTTTTAATTTTGTGAGTTTGGCAATGCGAGCTTCCAGTTGATTGTGCCAAAATTGCGATAATTGCTGCCAATCAGCCTGACTGGCTGTTTTATTCATCGGCAACACTTTGATAGCTTCTTTGATTTCACTTAACGACATGCCCAGTTGCTGAGCAACCTTGATAATGGCAACTCGACGTAATACTGCACGTGGATATATCCGCTGATTGCCATTATTCCGGCTGCTCTTTATCAACCCTTTGTTTTCATAAAAATGCAGTGTAGATACGCTTACGCCACTGCGCATTGCCACCTCACCCACTTTCAATAACGTTTCCATCTCGCTTCCTCGCCTGTCACTTTGTCATTTTTAATCACTTTAATGAAATAATCCCTTGACCTCAATATAAGTTGAGGTTTTAGCCTACACAAAAACACAGGAGAAAAACATGGAAAACCAAATGAATTACAGCTGTGAATGTAGAACACGGAGCACAGATCAAGAAACAAAGAAAGTCGGTATAACTAAGCGGCATAAGGAGCAAATAAACAAACTGCTGAGCGTATTCGGCAAGTATGCGAAAGCAATGTCCTTTTTAAAGTAAGTGAAGCTAAAAGTTGTTGTCTTACACAAACAGAAATTCTTGTTCCTACAAAAAAGCCCCCGGATGCAGAACGTCCAGGGGCTGCTTATTCGCTATTGATTAATCGTTAAGTATCAAAGCGATCTGCATTCATGACTTTTGTCCATGCCGCGACAAAATCTTTCACAAACTTTTCTTTGTTGTCGTCCTGAGCATAAAACTCAGGTTCGTTACTTTCCCAATCTTTCTGAGGTAATAACCGTTTTTAGACTCCTGCATGATAAGAAATGCGGTGTTACTGAGTTTCGCTGCCTTTACTTTTTTTCTGCTTCTCTGCGTTTGAGATGTGCTTTTTTTTGCCACCAAATTCGGTAACTACCAGCAGGAAAACCACCAGCATCACACAAACGAATACTACCGATATAATCATGCCTATAGCTGTAGTACCTGTAGCGGCGAACAATGGGCTGGAGACACACAGTAAAAACAAAGTCAAATACACTTTCATCATTAGTCCTAATTTAACTACTAAAATCGATACCCGTTGCGCTTTTGTATAACAATTGCCATTCATCGGTTTCCACAGGCATAACCGACAATCGTTGTCCTTTTTTCACAACGCCAAGTTGAGTAATTTCAGACATGGCTTTAATTGCCTGTAAAGACAATACCTGGTCAAATTTTTCTACAAACTGTACATCAACACAAAACCAACGGGGGGCTTCAGGTGTTGCTTTGGGGTCATAATATCGACTCTCTGGCTCAAACTGACTCTCATCGGGATACGCTTCACGTACTATTGTTGCCACGCCCGCAATGCCGACGTCTTTGCAACTGGAATGATAAAAGAAAACGAAATCTCCTTTTTTTACTTTATCTCGTAAAAAGTTTCGCGCCTGATAGTTTCTGACGCCATCCCAGGGTTCTGTCTTATTCGGGCGAGAGGCTAAATCATCGATACCAAAAGCATCGGGCTCAGACTTGAATAACCAAAAGGCCATAATGGCTTTGCTCCATTAAAACGGTTGAAAAAACACTGGCATTATACCCTTTCAGCAGGCGTATTTTGACCTTTACATGCATTTACACAGTCTTGACACACAAGGGAATACCCATTGCTACTCTACTATTGTGCCGATATTGGCATGTCATATTGGAGATTTCACTATGGAAATATCACAGTTTAGCGGAATGCTGCAAAGCAATGGCATTTCCGCCACTAGTACAGCCCAAAGCAGGCCGCCCCCGCCACCACCGCAAGATGAGCTCTCCGACTATATGGATGAGTCGTCGGAGGACACTGAAGTAAAAGCGTTTATGGAAAGTGTCATGGAAATGGAAGCCTCAGGGACGTTTGATGCCGAAAGCCTTGCAGCCAACGCCCCCGCCTCCATGAAAGAGTATGCCGAGGAAAACGGTGTTGATCTAAAGAGCTTTTTTGAGCAAAAACACGAACAACACAATCAAAGAGGAAGCATGCCACCTCCTCCGCCAGCTAATCAAGCTGGTAACTACGCGTCAACCTCAATGCTTGGCAGTGCTGAATCCACTTTGATGGAAACCCTTTCTTCCAGTATAAGTATCAACACCACGGCATAGTCTTACCGTACCTAACGGAAGGTTGTTGCCGCTGGGGAAAATGACTATTCAGGCGGAGCTGGCTCACAGCTTCGCTTTTCTATTTAACTATCTCCTGACACACCGAAAATGTTACAATCCTGCTTTTATTTTTGATATTTCCGGTTTTACCTCATGAAAGCAACCATCAAAGCGGACCGTAGCTTATTTTCCTACCCAAAGTATTGGGCTCATTGCTATGGCACCGCACCTTTTTTACCCATGTCAAAGGAAGAGATGGATGCACTTGGCTGGGACAGTTGCGATGTAATTCTGGTAACTGGCGATGCCTATGTCGACCACCCCAGTTTTGGAATGGCGGTAATAGGCCGGGTACTTGAAGCCCATGGTTTTCGTGTAGGTATTATTTCACAGCCAGATTGGACCAATAAAAATGACTTCATGAAATTGGGTAAGCCCAATTTATATTTCGGCGTAACCGCCGGTAACATGGATTCAATGATTAACCGCTATACTGCCGATAAAAAACTTCGCCATGATGATGCCTACACCCCTGGAAATGTGGGCGGCAAGCGCCCTGATCGTGCCGTTACCGTGTATGCGCAACGATGTCGGGAAGCCTTTAAGGGCGTTCCTGTTATCATTGGTGGCATCGAGGCCAGTTTGCGCCGTATCGCTCATTATGATTATTGGTCAGAAAAAGTGCGCCGCTCTGTGCTTTTTGACAGTAAAGCAGACATGCTATTTTTCGGTAATGCAGAAAGGCCTTTGGTCGAGGTAACTCACCGCCTTGCAGCAGGCGAAGCCATCGGCGATATTCGCGATGTTCGGGGTACTGCCATTATCGTCAAAGAAGCACTCCCGGAATGGCAGGGTGTAGACTCTACTTCCCTCGACAAGCCCGGAAAAATTGAGCCAATTCCTTCCCCGTATCAGGAACTTCCCGAGTGCGACAAAGAGGACGGTAACCCGTCACCAAACAGTGACGTTGCCCAGCCCATTGTGATTCAACCGGCTGAGCGAAGAAAGCCGTGGGAAAACGTATATGTAAAACTACCCGCTTTTGAAGTGGTGAAAGACAATAAAGTCCTCTATGCACATACATCACGTATTTTGCATCAGGAAGTTAACCCTGGATGTGCCCGCGCGCTGATGCAGCGACATGGCGACAGACATATCTGGATTAACCCACCCGCCATGCCTCTTGAAACCGAAGAAATGGATGCGGTGTTTGACTTGTCTTATCAACGCGTTCCCCACCCGGTTTACGGCGATGCTAAAATTCCCGCCTACGACATGATACGTTTCTCCATTAATATCATGCGGGGTTGTTATGGTGGTTGCACATTCTGTTCTATAACCGAGCACGAAGGCCGAATTATTCAAAGTCGTTCAGAAGACTCTATCATTCGCGAAATGGAAGAGATCCGAGACAAAGTTCCAGGATTTACCGGCGTGATATCAGATTTAGGCGGGCCTACGGCAAACATGTATCGCTTGCGCTGCAAAAGCCCGAAAGCAGAAGCCACCTGTCGCCGTCCATCCTGTGTTTATCCGAGTATTTGTGCCCACATGGATACCGATCACAAACCGACCATTGACTTATATCGCCGCGCACGCGCGTTGCCGGGAATAAAGAAAGTCCTCATCGCGTCAGGTGTTCGTTATGACTTAGCAGTGGAAGATCCGGAATACGTAAAAGAACTCGCCCTCCATCACACTGGTGGCTACCTGAAAATTGCACCGGAACACACCGAAGACGGCCCTTTGAGCAAAATGATGAAGCCCGGCATGGGAAGCTATTATCAATTCAAGGAGATGTTCGACAAGTATTCAGAACAAGCGGGCAAGAAGCAATATCTTATTCCGTACTTTATTGCTTCTCACCCCGGAACAACGGACGAAGATATGCTGAGCCTGGCGATCTGGCTTAAAGAAAATCGCTTTAAACTTGATCAGGTTCAGAATTTTTACCCCTCGCCCATGGCTACAGCAACGACCATGTACCATACGGAAGTCAATTCACTTAGGAAGGTAACCAAAGACAGTGAGCACGTTCCGTCAGCTAAGGGTGAAATTCACCGTCGCTTACACAAAGCCATGTTGCGTTATCACGACCCGAAAAACTTTGCTCAAATTCGTGCAGCGCTTAAAAAAATGGGCCGGGAGGATTTGATAGGTCGGGGCCCTCAGCATCTTGTGCCGCCAGAAACGGCAGAAGAAAAGCGTCAAACTGCCAAGAAAGGAAAGCGAGGCGAGCGGGCGTTAACGAAGCATACCGGCTTACCGCCAAAAGGCTTTCGCGACACAAAAAGTACTTATCAGCGCAAAGGTAAAAATTCTGGACGCAATGGTGGTAAAGCCAAAACGCCCCAAAAGTAAGTATATATCAGGCAACCGCTTGCGCATTGCGCCGCAAGCGCGCTCCTTTCCACATTGCCCATACCGCAAACAATGCCAAGGGGATGTTTAGTTGCAATGAAGCCACGGTCAAGGCGGCACTGCCATGATTGACCATGTACACGACGAGTAACAACACAACACTGGCAGATGCGATGTGTAACCACGCCGATTGGTTGAGCGCCTTAATACTCACTGTTGAAGTGAGATTCAATACCATAAGCCCCCAGAATACGACAAATAACGGTACCGTAACCAGCATGTCAGCAATGGCAGTTAACGCCAGGGCACTGATACTGCCCCATACAAGGCCGTACCAAAGTCGGGTGAGCAACGGCGGGTGGGCTTTTTTACCCAACCATATTTCCACCCCGGTAACACACAATACGGTAAGCATTATGCCCAACACAAAATACAAACTTTTACTTGCAATACCCGCAAAATCACCAAAGTGTAGCCGATACATTGACCATAAAAGCTGTTTTCCCCAATGCCCGTCTGAATACCCAGCAGTGCCTAGATAATTACCTTCGCTGTCAAAGCGATAGTTCTCTGAATAGCCCATTTTTCCTGGTACGTGAGCGTATACCTCAATAAATTGCTTTGCTGTTCCAACTTCGTGAACCGTGGTAAAGATAAGCTTGCTGTCGGGTGCGATATGCGCCATTTGTGCATACGCATCACCTACTTGAGGGACAGTTTCACCATTTTGTACTACGGGATCAGGAGTAAAAATCTTGCTCACAATGGCATCTTGGTCACCACCAAAATACAATTGAGAAACCAATACCAATAATACGCCAGCTAAACCAAAGTAAGCACCAGTAACCCCAATAATCAAGTGGAAAGGAGCCGCCCACAGGCCAAAGCGATTGTGTAAATCAATTTTATATTGCTGGCCATTTCCGCCAGTACGCAACTTAAACGCATCCTTAACAATGCGTTTATGCGCAATAATTCCGGTGAATACCAGCGTACATATGATTGCGCCCAGTGCACTCACCAAAATCATTCCCCAGCTTTGGGGTAAGTTGAGATAAAGGTGTAAATCCACCAGCATCTGTGTGAAAGACACGCTTTCTTTTTCGATCAACTGGCCGGTTCCATCTGCAAAATAGGCCACATGGTCATTTTCTACGACAAATCGAGGAATTCCCGAGGTCGGGAATACAATGAAAAGGTGGTGCGTTTCTTCCGGGTGCCTAGCAAGAAAGTTCTTAAGCGCTGTATCGACGGCTTCAGGGTTCACCGTATCCATTTCTTGTATGTGAGGTTGTTCCCAGCGCTCAAACTCGAGGTGAAAAACCGCAATGGTGCCGGATACACATACTAAAAACAGCAGTACCCCCAGAAAAACCCCCACCCAACTATGGGCATTGAGCGCTGCTTGCTTAACGTCTTTATTCATTTTATCCGCTCTAGAATGCCGGTAAAAAAATTAGCCAAACTAAGCTAAGCCCGGCAACTACAATATAACTTATCAGCGCTTTGATTTTGTTATTCACTGCAAAATAGTGATACACCAACCCACCCCACAACAGCGGTAACAATACCGTACATGCACCGAGTTGTCCGTCAACAGCAATGGGCAAATGTAAACAAATAGCCAGGCTTGCCAGAACGCTGGTCACAAGTAATAGCAACAAAACAACAGCTGTGTGACCCAAGTGTTGAAACATGAGTCTGTTGCTGTAAGCAACTGCGCGAGGCAAAGGCACAGAAGCGGGTGCACTTAAGGAAACCTGGTTCACGCCAATAAAGGGCCACACCAGTAGCGCAGGCGTGCACAACGCATACACTACGCCAAACTCCCAACCTTCACTAACGCTCCAAGTAATGACAGAGCCAGCTAGCAATACGAGACTGAGATAAAACACCCCTCCGTGCTGCTTTTTCCAGCTCAAGTAAAAGCCAAATACGGCCACCAGACTCGCCAACAACGCGGCTAAAATACCAAACATGCCGAATACCTTCTCACTGGCCAGGGTTTTGATGTCACCCACTGGCCTGCTGTACGTGATGGGCATATTACAAATTGAAACCGAGTATGTAAATGATAATAACTCGCAATCTCAATATTGTGCAAGATGTATACTTTGCCAGGAAAAAGATGTCGCTTTGCCCAAGGGAAAAGCGACACATACTATGAGGATTTATAGAAAAGTCAGGTAGGAGAAGTGTCTTTGTAATCTGCTCTAAAGAACAACAAATACAGCACGGGTACAGCTACCAGCGTCAATAAGGTTGCAAACGTCAATCCCGACATAATAGTTACGGCCATACTGGCAAAAAAAGCATCCCAGAGCAGAGGTATCATTCCCAGCACTGTAGTAAGTACTGCCAGCATTACTGGCCGGACGCGGCTCAAACTGGCTCCCATGATAGCATCGATTAGAGGTCCCCCCCGTCGACGCCTCAAGTCCGTTTCATCTACCAGAACAATGGCATTTTTGATCAGCATACCCGATAAGCTCAGCAGACCGAGTAGCGCAGTGAAGCTAAAGGGCATACCGGTAAAAATTAATCCGGCCGTTACACCGCAAATGGCCATAGGTACAATGAACCAGATCAGCAATGCTTGGCGCAACGCATTAAAAAGCAATACGGTGATGAGGATCATGCTCAAAAAACTCAGAGGTAATTGTTGTCCAAGGCTTGCTTGAGCGTCTCGGGAACTTTCGTATTCTCCCCCCCATTCAAGGGCATAACCATCGGGCAATGTCATCGCATTCATGGCCTCCAGCACGTTCGCCCTCGCCTCAGCGGCGGTAAGCCCATCTGCAGGTTCGGCCTGAACAGTCAGGGTTCTCACTCTGTCTCGACGTTTAATAATACCGTTGTGAGCCTGCACATCAAACTCCGACACCACTTGTGTAATGGGAATAAAGTCTTGTTGAACCTCGCTCCATATGAGCCGGTCTCTCAGCCAGTCCATATTTTGACGTTCGGAAACAGGCGGCCGTATGACTACTGGGATCTGACGATCATCCTCGCGATAAATGCCAACGGTTTGTCCCTCTGTGGCAAAGGCCAAAGAATCGGCAATATCAGTGCGTGATAACCCAACAACTTTGGCTTTTTGATCATCAACAATAGGATAAAGCGTGAATTCCCGTTGCCGCCAGTCCTGACGCACATCAACAATAGTGGGTTCGGCGCGCATTATTCCCGCTGCCTTAGCACCTAGTTCGAGCAACACATCTGAGTCTGGCCCCTTGAACCTGGCCTCTATCTGTGCACCTGTTGCCGGACCAAAGAATAGTCTTTCGGTGTACACTTCCGCCTGTGGATATCGCTGTCGAATTTCTTTATTAAGACGCTTCATTACCCCAGGTATTTCTTCCAGGCTGGCTGTACGCACAATCAGCTGCCCATAGGAAGGGTTAGGTAATTCAGGAGAGTAAGTCAGCATAAAGCGGCTCGCCCCCATGCCGATAAAGCTGGTTACGTTTACTACCTCATCTTGTTGCAGAACCAGTTTTTCGATATCCGCGATGTCATCTTCTGTTGCCCGGATATCACTGCCCTGGGGCAATGTGTAGTTTATGTAGAAAATGGGTGTATTGGACGGTGGAAAAAATGATTGTTTCACCATACCAAATGCCATCAAGCTAACCGCTGTGGTTGCCACTAAAATAAGTACTGTAATTCGAGGGAAGCGCAGTGCAGCACGCAAAAGGCCTTTATACATGCCATAGCCTTTGCTTGCGTACTGATCCTGCTCATCATCCCCGTCGCGTTGGTCAAAGAAATAATGACCTAACAAAGGCGTAACGGTAACCGCGAGGATCCAGCTTAGTAAAAGGGAAATGCAGATTACAGCAAACAGCGAGAACATAAAATCACCGGTGCTATCCTGAGACAAGCCAATTCCGGCAAAAGCGAGAATACCAATCACTGTGGCGGCCAACAGGGGAAACTGCGTTTGCTGGGAAGCATCTTCTGCTGCCGTCACGGAATCCTGACCTTTGTGCATATTCAACAGCATAGATTCAGCTATTACAATGGCATTATCTACCAACATACCCATCGCAATGATCAGAGCCCCTAACGATATACGTTCCATCTGTATCTCAAAGATCCACATCACCAGCACAGTACCCAGTACTGTGAGTAATAATGTCGAGCCCACGACTAATCCTACACGCCACCCCATAACCAATAGCAACACTGCCACCACAATTGCCACAGATGCCGCCAGATTAACCAAAAACTCATTGATGGCATCGTCTACTACTTTGTGTTGCTCATACACAGGTAAAATTTCAACGCCCAAGGGTAATTTTTCACGCAGTTTGTCTAAGTGAACTTCAACGTTATGACCAATGTCTACGATATTCAAGTCGCTTCGACCGGCTATTGCCAGGCTAAAGGCTTCTTTGCCATTGAAGTGCACAATTTGACTTGGAGTTTCAGATTCAACCCGGTACACAGATGCAATATCACCAATGTGAAGTTGTTCAGTGGTACCTGGCACGCCAAATTTTAAATTGCGTATGGATGCTTCGGAATCATCACCAGCGGGTACGACCAAGCGGATACGCTTGTCGCCAAGTCGCATACTTCCCGCATCGGCAATAGCGCTTTCAGTTTGAAAAACACTGGCTATTGACGACATGGAAATGCCCAGACTAGCCAGTTTTTCCTGCGTCGCTTCAACGTAAATAGTCTCTTCTGGCACGCCGCCCAACTGTGCTTGAGTAACGCCGGGCACAGTAAGTACTTCCCTGCGTAACCGGGTTGCCAGTTCTTGCTTCTGTTTATTACTGAATCCCTCAGCAACTACCGCGTAAAACATACCGTATACGTCGCCGAAATCGTCATTTACGACAGGCGTGTAAGCGCCTGACGGCAACTGCATAGCCGCCGCATTAACTTTGCGTCGCAACTCATCCCAAGCCTGAGGAAGCTGCGCACTGCTGTAGTCGTCTCGGATTTCTACCGTGATCTGCGACTGACCAGGTAGCGAACGAGAATTTATATCGCCCAGCTGAGCCAACTGCTGAATGGTTGACTCAAGTGGTTCAGTAATCTCTTGTTCTACTTCTTCTGCAGTAGCCCCCGGATAATTAGTGGTAACAATAGCTGTTTTAACCGCAAATGCCGGGTCTTCCAGCTTGCCGATTTTAATGACGCCTATTACACCGCCCACCAAGCAAATGATCATCAGCAACCAAACAGTTAACTGATTATTAATGGAATACGTGGCAATTCTCATAAAACCGGACTCTCTTTGGTAAATTCACGTACTGCCATGCTCTCTTGCAATGCGGATACACCGGCAGCAACAATCTTATCTCCGGTAGATATCCCCTGTGTTATCTGCGCTTTACCTTCGCGAACCAATCCCACTTCAACGGGTTGATAGGACACCGTCCCGTTGTCCACAAGCCAAACAGCAAACTCACTTCTACCGGTTGAATCAATAGCACTCACTGGGACCCACAATCCGGTATCCATGGTAGGATTCGCAATCACCACACGAGCAGTTAATACCATGCCCGGTAACAAATCTAACCCTTCTTCCCGGGGCAGCTTGAACGTCACCTGATAGGTCTGGGTGGCCGTGTTAATTTCCGTTTTGTTTTCCAAATAGGTTAACGACACCGCCTCACCGTGCCTATCGGTCAGTAACTCACCGTCTTCGTTTTCTAAAAATACTTGATAGGCGGGATTTTTTTCAGCCGCATAGCGCATGAGTTGTTCAGGTACGTTAACGTGAATACGAAGAAAATTGATATTTTGCACCCGTAGCACTGGCTGGTTGGGCTGCACATAAGAAAATTTTTCAACTAATCTGTTGGTTATCAATGCATCGAAAGGCGCATGGAGCACGGTGTAATCTACATTCAGCCTCGCGTTTTCAACTGCAAGCTCGGCATTTTCATAAGCGGTTTTCAGCGCGTCAAAATCGCTCTGGCTAATGTAGTTGTCATTTTGCAATTGCAGCCCGCGCTCATAATCTGATTTCGCCTTGCGAAAACTTGCCTCCGCTTGTTTTAGTGCCAGGTTGTAATCCTGTGGCTCCAGCGCGGCTAACGCCTCGCCTTGAGGAATAACTACCCCCTGGCGATCTACGAGTTTATTAATACGACCGGCGACCTGAAACGCCATATCTACCGTGCTCAACGCATCAACTCGTGCAACAAAATGCCTTACCACAGTTTGGTCATCGTCGCTCACGGTAAATACCTGAACCATGGGGGGGGCTTTTTGTTCTTCATGCCCCTCGGGCTGAGAACAACCCGTTACCCCTGCTACCACTAATCCCACTAACACAAGTGCACGTATGCTTACCAATAATTTATTCACCCTGGTCATCCTCTAGTGCAACCGCCATATCAATTAATTTATTTCTCAATGTCGAACGCTCGTTTTCGTCAAACGGGCTAACGCCAAGGAGTTCCTGAAAACTCAAGCCGTCTGCGGCAAGCCATAGTAAAAGGCTTTTGTCAGTATGAGGCTCTGAGAATATTGCGTCTTTTTTAGTTGTCATCATGTGACACATTGGAGCGAGTAGATCCGGATTTTCAATGGCCGCCACTAACAACACTTTCGCTTCTTGTAGAAGCAACTTTTCGTGACTCAGTTTTCGGCTGCGCATCATTGTAGTAATGGTTAGCACATCGCTATGTTGATCCCGTACATGTTCCATATCACTGTTCATGGTTTTCATCATACACGCCAGCATCTCGGTAAGAAGCGCATCTTTATTGGGAAAATGGTGAATTAACCCACCCTTACTCATACCACATTTTTTCGCCACGTTGTCCAGCGTCAATTGCTTAGGCCCGTCTTCCACTGCAATGGCAGTAGCCGCTTTCAAAATTCGCTCGCGTGAGGTTTCCAATTTCGAATCAGACATTTTCGTTTCCCATTACAAACCAACTGGTCGGTTTTTAAATGATCCAAGAAAAAAAGTCAAATGATGTTTTGTTTAAGCCAATAGAAAATGAAAACGAGGACCTAGAGTCGTGATATGCTTATTATTTAATTTTGCTATCACAATCACCCGGAACATGACATCGACAACACAACGGCATTTGGTCAATGTAGACATGCTATTGTCAGATATCGACGCCCTTAAACAGCAGCCATATTCCCGGCTTGCTCACAGCCGTCTTCTCACCGCCCTTAAAAATGAGTTAGCGGCACTTTCCCGCGTTATTGAACACGAAACGGTTTATTCTTTTCATCAAGCCGTCGTTACAATAGGGCTTGAAAGCACCTTGCCAGCTAAGCGTATGGCCGATATTTACGCTCGCTTAATTAACTACGTGCTGGAATACTGGGAAGCTCAAGAAAAAGTTGACAGCATTATCGACAGTTGTTTTGACACCAACGCAGAGAAACGTCTTCAATTACTGCAGGTGAAAGCCATTCGCGCAAAAACACAATTTAAAACAGTAGCAAAGGCTATGGGGGATCACGATTACACACATTGTATTGCGGTACTTGGCTTAAGTCAGGAAAACTGGGTATGGCAAAATTAATGCGTATTAAGCGGTTTCATCGGTTAAAGTATCAGATAAAAGCAGTAACCGAGAACGGCTACTGCTTTTCTTATTACACTGGAAAAACTAACACCTGACCTCAGGCAGCACTGCCATTTTCCCCTTCAACTACTTCATGAGTCAGTAAGAACTCAAAGGCCGACAATGACGCTTTGGCGCCCTCACCCATAGAGATAACAATTTGCTTGTACGGGACAGTCGTCACATCACCAGCGGCAAATATCCCAGCTTCTGATGTTACGCACTTGTTGTCGACGATGATTTCACCGTGCTTGGTCATATCGACCACACCCTGCATGAACTGACTGTTCGGCACCAAGCCAATTTGAACGAAGACTCCCGCCAGCGGTAACGTGGAGACTTCCTGGGTTTCACGGTCAGTATATTCAATAGCCGTGACTTTACCATTTTCCGCAACAATCTGATTTGTGGCCACATTGCGTAAAATAGTAATGTTGTCGCGTTTCTCTGCTTGTTTAACCAATACTTCATCAGCTTTCAAAGTTGGCATAAATTCAAATACAGTTACCGACTTCACAATACCAGCTAGATCCAGTGCAGCTTCAATACCGGAGTTACCGCCACCTATTACAGCAACGTCTTTACCTTTAAAAAATGGCCCATCACAGTGGGGGCAATACGCCACGCCATTTCCTATGTTTTCTTTTTCGCCGGGAACACCGAGTTCTCTCCAGCGTGCTCCCGTCGCTACGATAATTGAGCGGGTGCGAATTTCTTCGCCCGACGATAAAGCGACAATTTTAATATCGCCCCGTTCAATGTTTTCCACCTTCACGTGTTCTTTTAACGTGATGTCATAATCTTTCATGTGTTCCAACAGGTTTCCGACTAACTCGGGCCCTGTGGTTTTTGGCACAGAAATCAGGTTTTCGATGCCCATGGTATCTTTAACCTGACCACCAAAACGGTCGGCAACAATGGTCACATTTAACCCTTTTCGCGCGCTGTAGATTGCGGCGCTAACACCCGCGGGACCGCCGCCTATCACGGTTACATCCTGCAATGGCATGCGCTTGCCTTTGTTCGCCTCTTTCAGCGACGGATTGCGCTCGAGCAATTTGTTGATCAGAATGGACGCATCAACCTTGCCGTTGGCAAAGAGTTCGCCGTTTAAATAAACACTCGGTACGCCCTGAATATCTCTATCTTCAATTAAGGTAGGATAAACACCGCCATCAATCATTTCAGACGTAATATTAGGGTTTAACAATGCGAACTGATTCAATGCCTGAACCACATCAGGACAATTGTGACAACTCAAGCTAATGAACACTTCAAAATGCAGAGGCTCATTGACCTCTCTAACAATATTTTGTAGATTTTCATCCACTTTTAGTGGTGTGCCTGACGCGTGTAATATGGCCAGGATTAACGAATTGAACTCGTGACCACCCGGGATGCCGGAAAAACGAATACCGGTATCGTCACCGTTTGCTTCAAGCAAAAAACTTGTCGCACTGCGTAAAACGCCTTGTGTATCGCGCTCTTCCAACTTAATTTTGTCACTTACACTTGCTACGCCAGACAGAAATTCAACCAGTTCGCTGCGCTTGCTGTGCTCGCCAGTTTGTACAACGAATGTTACTTCTTTCTGCATTGACGCGGTGTAGCCTTTCAATGCCTGTAAAATTTCTTTAGTTAACACGGTAATTCTGCCTTTTGCTTAGGGTTTGCTGACTTTAGTGTTAGGTTGGTGCAGGTAAAGCCTGCACCATCTCAAAGCGTTGGTAACAACGTTTTTTTAGATTTTGCCTACCAGATCTAAAGAAGGAGCAAGTGTAGCTTCACCTTCCTTCCATTTAGCAGGACACACTTCGCCTGGGTGAGACGCAACGTATTGAGCGGCTTTAACCTTGCGTACTACATCGTCCGCCTCACGACCGATACCTTCTGCAGTAATTTCCATTGCCTGTACGATACCGTCAGGGTCAACGACGAATGTACCGCGGTCAGCCAAGCCCATGTTTTCGCGCATACAATCGAAGTTACGGGTAATTTCACCTGTAGGGTCGCCGATCATAGCGAACTTGATCTTACCGATGGTATCAGAAGACGCGTGCCATGCAGCGTGTGTGAAGTGCGTGTCGGTAGATACAGAAAACACTTCTACGCCACGAGACTGCAGCTCCTCGTATTTGTCGGCTATATCGCCAAGTTCCGTAGGGCATACGAAGGTAAAATCTGCAGGATAGAATACAAATACCGCCCATTTACCCTTGATGTCTTCACTACTTACTTCAACAAATTCGCCATCTTTAAATGCATTTGCTTTAAAAGGCTTGATAGCAGTATTAATAATTGCCATTGTTAATCTCCATTAAGTTAGTTTAGTTTGTGTCTTTCGCTCCAAAGCTGATTGCATATGGACACGGTATTTACGATGAAAAAGCAACCTTGGTTTGCTACATTCGCAAAACCCTGATGTGCTTAACTGGTGATGATAATAGTTGGCGCAGGAGAAAAAATATAATTGGTATTGTTGAATGCGTTAATTCATTTTCTAGATTAAAAGATAAAATAAAAAACAAGAATACAAATTAGGCAACATGACGATGACAAGTGCAGATAAGATGACAGAAATGACAAGTTCAGAAAGGGCGCGTTTAGCAACCATTCAGACACAGATAAAAAGAATCGACGGCCGAAAAGCTGATCCGCTTTTAAGCAAGCACGCAAAGATGGCTACGTCGCCTTTTCTCTTTTTCCGCGGCAGTGCACAACTCTTTTATGCCGATATAGCTTCGGGTATCCTTCCCATTCCTGACGCTCTCACTCAGGTTCCATTAACCTGTGTACTGGGTGACTGCCATGCGGCAAATTTTGGTTTTATGACAGAAGAAGGTTCCCACGGTGATAACGTTATTTTCAGCCCAAACGATTATGATGACGCTTGTGTTGGTCATGCCGCGTGGGATTTATGCCGCTACATGGTGTCGCTAAAGCTGGCTATCGATCACTGCCAGGGCGTAAAACACGGTCGCTACCGCGGAGATAAAACCAATACCTCTAAACCAGTTGTAGAATCCGATCACTTTGAACTTGCCATGGACGCATTTCTCGATGGCTATGGCACGGTATGTCAACGAGTAGTAGACGATCCAACAACACTTTACGATGCAGTTGATACCATCACCGAGGGAACTCGCTTGCACAAATTTTATTTAAAAGCCTGCGCTCGGGCCGCGGGAGGTGATGAATTTTTGACTAAAAGTGCATTGGCAAAAGCAGTTCAGATGCGTGACGACGGTTTGGCGTTTCGCCGTAACCCTGAAAAATATTCACCCTTGGCGTCTCACTATTTCACCCGTGTTTTTGATGCATTTTCTCCCTACATGGATGAAGATGTCATCGATATTGTTGAACGAAATCAGGCCGGTACAGGTTCAAATAATCTCTCCCGTTTTTATTTTTTGGTCGGCCCGGCAAAGCCCCATACTGAAGCCAGCTTTGCTCGCTGCCATATCGTTGAAGTAAAGCAACAGCGAGAAGCTGCTCCCTTGTATTTTTTTCCTGGCCTGACACCAGTAAATCGATTAAACCCAGCCCACTTGACAGCACGCTGTCAACGAAAAATGCAAAGAAATCCAGACTTGTTACTCGATGAAGCGGAGTGGCTGGAAGATCACTGGCTCATCCGTTCCCGGCATCATGCTCGCGTGGGGATCGGCCCTGAAGACATTGGCATTGGTAACAAAAGTGTGGATGGCGGATTTGTGGATTTTGCCCAGTTGTGCGGCGAAGCATTGGCCTATGCCCATGCCAGGGGAGACAGGCGATCCGTTGCATTTGAAGCTGCCATGTTAGCAGCCCTTGATTGCAACAAAATGGCACTCAAGCAATTGGCGGAAAGCTATGCAGATAAAGTGATCAAAGACCACGCCCTGTGGTTACAAGCATTGACATATCCATCGTCCTCGACCTAACCCTTTGTGATGGTATTGTCATGAGGCGAGCAAAGAAGAAGGCTCAGCACGTAGTTCATCTAACGCTGTCTGAATGTGCAGGCAGCGAATATATTCGTCCCGTTTTGCCGCCTGAGTTTCTGCTAGTGACACTTTAAGCAATGACATGGCGGCTTTTATTGCCTGATCTTGCTGATCATTGTTTAACGGTTCTTTTTTGTTGAGTTGAACCAACACCTTAAGCAGGCTCAGGGCAATTTGTTTATTGCTCGGCGACAACGTTAACGCTTGTTTGAGATTATTATAGGCTGGGATGAATCTGTTTTCCTTATAATTCACCGACGCCATTTCTTTGAGTTCAACAGTGGTAAAACTAATGTCCTTGCGCTCAATAGATTCCTGCTGAATGTATTCATCCACGACCTGACTGGCAAAGGTGTCACCTTCTATCTGGTTGCGTAACTTATCCAACAGCGCCAGACACTGTTCGCGCATGCCAAGTTCATGAAAGGCCTTCATTTTATCCAGATTATCTTCCATGGATAACCCATCGGTATGCATCTTCTTGCTTTTCATGATTACTTCGGCCGCTTTCTTTTCTTTTTTCAGACAAAGTACACGGGCCCGCATGACCGAAAACTGTTCAGCGAGAACCTTCTCCAACCCCTTGTGCTTCTCCAACAACGCAATATCACTTTCTGCTTTTCTTATGAGGGTAGTTGTTTCCGCGGCAGAGCTCGCCGTTGCCATGTCAAGAGTCGCTCTGATTACATTTAAACTCAGTTCAGGAGAATCGTGGATAGAGTTTTTGGCAAATTTAGCCATCGACTGTACTGCGGCTAATTGGCCAGGCTTGTCATGGTTGAGGCGAGCCAGATCCCACAACCGTTTATTCCTCTCGATATTTCGAGGTGCCAGTTTACACGCCTGTTGCATTTGCTCATACGCTTTCTCAAACTGAGATTTTTCAATGTAATATTGGGCGAGCAAGTCAAAAACGTGAAAACGGGTATCTGCACGCACAATTAAATCTTCGATAAGCGTTTCAGCTTCTTCCATTTTTTCTTGCTTAATAAGCGCTTTAACAAGCCCAATATGCACCCATGCGTGATTGTATTCTGACAACAAGCCTCGAAAATACTGTTCCGCCGTGCCAAATTCCCGCAGTGAAAAATAGCAGTCGCCAATTATACGTTTGAGTCGCGGGTGAAATTCAGCGACTTCGTCGCTTTGTAGTTGTCTTTCCGCGTAATATATGGCTTTGGCATATTCTTTGTTGTACAAACAATTGAGGAGCTTGTGTAACGACTGACGAATTTTGAGTAACCAGGTTAACCGCTGCACTACGCGCTTACTGTCCAAAGGCTTTACCCAAAAGTCGTCAGGCTGCAATTCGACAATACAATTCACCAATTCCTGACTTGTTTCCGCACTGAGAAATACCACTGTGGTTTTCTCTGTGATGTGTTGCAGGTGTTTTAACTCTTCAAACAGATGAAAACCGTCTTTGTCGCAACTGACGTTAAATGCAATAAGCACAAAATCAAAGGTTTGCTCTTCACACAATCGCAACGCGTGGTAAGCGTTAAATGCGCTGCTCACATTGTTTATACCTATTTCATTTAAGGCATTTCCCAGTACATCATGAACTAGATTTTGATTGTCAATGATAAGCGCATTGAGTTCATGAACGGGGGTTGAGTGCGACAAAATTTCCACGATTACATCCAGAGCAGGTCACTTGTAAACTGTACAGTACTTAACACCTGCTGCCAGCAAGCGAGGTGTTTGACACCTATACTTATTCAACCGAGTAAGTACCACATTGTTTTCAACAATAAACGGAATAAGGGCCCGTGGCAACACAGAAATGAATAATCCGCCACATAGCGCGCAGCTAGCTTATCTTTTTATGATCGCCAATGATAAACGGGTGGAAATTCACTTTGTTTCGCCCCAAAGACTTGGCCTCATAAAGTGCTTCATCTGCAGTATCAACTAACTGACGGGCATCTATCACGTGATAAAGCTCCGGAGTAAGTTTAAGGGAAGTCGCGCCAATACTCACAGTGAGATACTGCTCAGTGGTTGCGGCTCTGTGCTCTATTTTTTTGATGTTGAACTGTTTAATAATGGCTTCAGCAATTGTCATGGCGCCACTTCTTTCGGTTTCCCCCAAAATAATACCGAACTCTTCCCCCCCGAGACGACAAACCAAATCTGAACATCTTCTGGCGACATCTTTTATCACCCGGGCAACCTGAATGAGACAATCGTCGCCTTTGCCATGCCCGTAGCGGTCGTTATAAGCTTTAAAGTCATCGATATCCACCATAAGAACAGATATGTCTGACTGTGCCCGAACCCCTCGCTCTATCTCTTTTGCCAAGCATTCATCAAATTTGCGCCGGTTAGCCAACCCGGTAAGCGCGTCTGTTGCAGCCAGGGATTCCAACTGCAATGTTTGTTTATACAGTCGGGTATGTGTTCGAACCCGAGCGCGAAGAGTCGATAACTCGATAGGTTTAGTAATGTAATCCACCGCACCTAATTCAAAACCACGAGTTTGTTCCTTCGCCTCAGCCAATGCCGATACAAAAATGACCGGAATATTGAACGTTTGCTCGTTGGACTTAAGTTGCCTGCACAATGAAAAACCACTGGTTCCTGGTAACATGACATCAAGCAAAATCAAATCGGGTTTCGAAAATGCTGCTAATGTCAGCCCTTCTTTTGCTTCAGTTGCAACCAAAACTTCGTAATCTACAGATAACGCATCCGCTATAAGACTAATTGTGGTGATATCGTCATCTACGATAAGAACACGTGATTTAGACATCGGCATATCAACAATCCCTATGTTTATTTGTTGTAAAACTCGCTGTCACAATATTATTTTCCTATTATGTAACTATCATTAGTCACCGTGCTTATCTATGTCATCAGCTCTGGATAACTTGTTCAATAGCAACTTAAACCACCATGGTCACTTCAATCTGGCGTCACCTGAAATGCTTTGGCTAAACGCAATATCAGACGGAATTATTTCAATAACCTGTTTGTCGGTTGCCATGGCGCTATACTTCTTTCTCAACAAGCGCCCTGATCTTAAATTCCGCGGCCTGATCATATTTTCCGCTTTGTTATTCGCACTATTTGGCCTCAGCCATGCCATCAGTATTTTTAGTCTTTGGCATGATATATCAGGCATTTACGGCATCTGTAAATTTCTCATCGCAATCGTTGCCTGCATAACCGCTTATAAAGTATATAGTTCCATTCCGCGAGCTCTGCAATTATCAAATCCTGATCACATTAAAAAAACGTTAGAAAACGCCAATGAGATCACAATTCAGACGTTGCGTGCATCTCATCACCGTGACCAAAGAATCCTTCGCAAAGATAGTATCAACAACATCCATACTGGCATTCTTGTATTGCAACCGGACGGAGTGATAGATACTGCCAACGTCCAAGTCTGTACCATGCTTGGGTACGACAGTGAAGAACTGCAGTCAAAATTCATCGGTGAGGTAATAGATATAAGGGATATTCATACTTTTCTGGGCTTAAATGAACAATGTGCAGGGACTGACGATACCGAAGAATATGAAACCCAACCCCGTTTTGCCACACGGAAAAATGGATCCCAACTTCCCGTTAAGATAAAACTGGCGCGCAGCAGCGGTATCGGTAATTTTCTGTACGTATCTGTGGAAGATATGTCAGAGCAACTGGCAACAGAGTCTGCGCTCTTTCTGGCCAAATTGCTAACAGATAAGCTCATTGTAAACCTGCCAATGGGAATTCACATCTATGAGCAGATAAATAACAACTACCAATTGATCCACAAAAACAACAGAGCCAAAGAATTACTGGAACAAACCAATCTTACCGATTTTACTGCTTTGCCAGAAATCCAATCTTTTTTCACCGAAAATAACGCGCCTTCTGCTCTGATGGTTACCCTGCCCGGCCCTCCTCCAAATAAAAGTCTAAAGTTGAACGTATTTTCTGCCACACAAGTTCACGTAGTCATGATGTTCAGCGACGTTACCGAGCAAAGACATTTTGAAGCGCAACTCATTGAGAAAGAAAGCATCAACCGGCGAGTTATAGATGCATCCATTGCAGGTGTATACATCTATGACGTAATACAACGGCGAAACCTGTTTATCAACGCTCAGTTTAGTGTTATCACCGGCTACACCCACGCTCACCTCGACAGCCTGGAAGACGGAATAAAAACCCTCATCCACCCACATGATCGACAAAGAATGAGCCACCACATCGAACACTTGCTTCGCAACCCAGACACAAAAGATGTAGTGACCATTCAATACCGCGTGAAACACGCGAATGGCTCATGGATATGGGTCATGGCGCAGGATGCTGTGTTTGAGAATGGTGACGACGGAAAAGTCAGTAAATTGATAGGATCATTGCTGGACATTACCTCGTTAAAAACAATGCAGGATAAATTACGGGCGCTGAAAGAAACTGCAGAACAAGCCAATTCATCAAAGAGTGAATTCCTGGCAAATATGAGCCACGAGATACGCACGCCTATGAATGCGGTGATCGCCCTGACAGACATGGTGCTGGAAATGGAGATGGCTGGCAAACAGCGCGAATATCTCAAGAAAATACAAATGTCTTCACGCTCGCTGTTGCAGCTACTCAATGACATTCTCGACTATTCGAAATTGGAAGCTGGCAAGGTAATTTGCTCGAATGAGCCCTTTGATTTATTCAAAATGTTGTCAAACAGCCTGAATCTATTTTCCAGTACTGCTTCTCAAAAAAACTTAACGCTTCACGCCCAAGTTGAAAAAGAAGTACCTCGGTTTGTCATAGGCGATGCCAAACGCATCGGTCAAATCATCAACAACCTTCTGGGCAACGCCACTAAATTCACGGAGAAAGGCGGAATAACCTTACGTGTATCCGCCACCAACAGTACAGTTTCTGCAGCAACATTTGTTAAATTCTCGATAGCCGATACCGGAATTGGTATTGACAGCACACAGCTAACCCGGCTATTCCAATCTTTCTCTCAGGCCGACAGTTCCATTGAGCGCCGCTTTGGTGGCACGGGACTTGGTTTGGCAATTAGTAAGAAATTATGTGACTTACTAAACGGCGATATTTCAGTGGAAAGCCAACTGGGAAAAGGCAGCCAATTTACCCTCCAACTTCCCCTTGTTATTGACACAAATTCCCATAGCCTGGTGGCAAGTCGGCTAAAAAACCTCAACATAACTTTACTCACTAACGACACTGGTACAGCGGAAATGCTGGAACGCTTTTTAGATAACGTGGGCGCGGCAACACAACGAATTGAATTATCAGATTTTCTAAATAGCCCAAATGCTCCCCCCTGCGATGTCATCTTCGTGGATATGAATTGTCTGACCCGACAGGAAAAAGAAAATACTTTGACGGTATTACTGAAAAAGAGAAAGAAAAATTTGTCCAAGGGAGTAATTTTCATCAGCGATGAAAAGGAATACTACGAAAAAGTGAGCAATATTAAGCTCAATGTGCCATCGACCTGGCTACTACGCCCCTTCCTGGCGTCTGATATGGAATCGAGTTTACTTACACTTTTAGAAAACAATCTTCTCAGGCCAACGTCATTTGCACCATCTCCTTCGTTGCAGTTTGAAGATGCGACCGTACTAGTGGTTGAAGATCACCCCACCAATCAATTCGTGGCTACAGAACTTTTAGAACAACTTGGCATAACGGTTGTCCTGGCAAACAATGGCATGGAGGCCATTTCAGAACTTCAGGGTCGTCCCGTAGATCTCGTTCTGATGGATTTACAAATGCCTGTTATGGACGGATACACCGCGTGTGAACGCATAAGAACAATGCCCTCAGGTAAAAACACCCCCATTTATGCCATGTCTGCCGCTGTCACGGCCGTCGATCACCAGCGAGTGGTCGACATTGGCATGGATGGACAAATCGGAAAACCCATTGTCCGGGATGAACTGTATGGACTGCTTATAAAAGTACTCTCAGACAAACGAGTAACTGCGTCGATGCAGTCTGGTAAAACCCTTACTGATGATACGCGTAGTCAACTGCAGATTGCAGCACTACTACCGGATTTTGACGTCGCTGGTGCGTGTGAGCGACTGGGGTTTTGCTCTCACACCTATCTTGATTTACTAACGAACTTTAAGTTGCACTTCGGCAGTTTCAATGACGCCTTATTGAAAGAAAAAGACAGCGAAACACTCCGCAGAATGTTGCACACGCTAAAGGGATTATCAGTGTCTATCGGCGCCCTTCACTTACAAACACAGGTTAGAGAAGCAGAAGAATTGCTCAACACAGGTCAGTGGACCACAAAAGGCGTTCTACTGGAGAGCTTTAACGAGACGTATCGCGCCATCTCTCGCGCTCTTGAGTCTTCATCTCTGGGCAATAAGGAGCTCCACGCTGCCACACCTTTTGAAATATTTAAAGCCAACCTTCGTGAACACAAGTATATGAACAGGCGGTACATCGTATCACAGCGCCCAACCTTAACCGCACGGTTTGGTTCACATATAGCGGACGCCATTATTGAGGCAGCAGCCAAGTTTGACTTTAAACAAGCATTGGCACTGATAGCTAACGAGGAGGGTCAATAACCCCGCCATGCGTGCCATTAACCCGAAACCAACCTGCAATGGAATAGCGATCCCGATTGGCAGGAAGCACCTCATGGGGAAATATCTCACTTAAAAACACCACGAGTGTGCCATGGGTGGGCAATACCTTGATACCGGTGGTATCTTCGTCATTCTGATAGAGCACCAAGTGACCGCCATCACTTTCATGCCAGTTTTTATTCAAATATGTAACTAACGACAGTATTCGGTTTGTACTGCCTTTAAATGCATCATAATGCCGTTTGTAGAACATACCGGGTTTATAATGTGCAAAATGGCTTTCAAAAGAATGGAGCCCAAGTAACAAGCGTCGGTTTAAATACTTCTGTAGTTCGGCACAAAAAGACAACCACATTTGTCCAGTAGGCGTGTAACCATCAATCCAACAAATTTCATCACGGCGAATAGATTGATTTTGCTGATGCTCATCACTCCTGCCAATACCGGCTTTCTCGAAGATAGCCTGAGACATACTCTGATTATGGGTATATAAGCTTTCCGCTAATTCAACCGGCAACACGTCAGTAAGTATACTGTAACCACGCACGTAAATATCTTCTGCGATGCGTTCAAACCCCACCACATCGCTTAATCTTTCAGAAATTGCAGCAAGCATATAAAGTGATCAATACATTAAAAAGTGGCGAACTTATACGCCTGAACAACTGCGATGACAATCTTTTTTGTCACTTTTATCAAACTGTTTATAGCGCGTCTAGAAAGGATCTAAAGTTTCTGTCATTGTGTATATATGGCAGTAGAAAAACGATAAGCAGGAAATACAAAAAATGAGTCAGGACATTCACACTAATGAAGAAACCGAACACCATCTGGAGCTGAGAAATCTTACATTAGATGACTACACAGATGTGAAAGAGCTAATGGATAAGGTTTACGTGAATGTAGGCGGTGCCTGGCCTTATAAAAATTACAAAGCACAGGTAACTACGTTTCCCGATGGTCAAATTTGTATTGAAGACAAAGGTAAAGTCGTGGCTTTTGCCATTTCTGTCATTGTCGATTACGACCAGTTCGACGATAAACACACCTATGATGAAATTACCGGTGATGCATACCTCACTACGCACGATCCCAATGGCGATGTTCTCTATGGCGTTGAAGTGATTGTCTGCCCTGACTACCGCGGCCTGCGATTAGGAAGACGACTGTATGAAGCCCGCAAAGAACTATGCCGCAATTTGAATTTACAATCGATTATGGCAGGAGGGCGAATTCCCAATTATGGCAAACACGCGGCAACAATGACGCCGTATGAATACATCGAAGCAGTGAAATCAAAAGATATCTTTGACCCTATCCTCACCTTTCAGTTATCAAATGGCTTTGAAGTTAAACAAGTTTTACAGGCTTATTTGCCTGAGGACAAGGCATCTCGGGGCTATGCTACCCTGCTACAATGGCACAATATTTATTACGAACCCGGAAAACCCAGGTTGTTCGGAGGTAGAAAATCCAGTGCTCGAATCGGCTGTATACAATGGCAAATGCGATACTTTGAAAATGTGGAAAGTTTACTGCAACAAGTCGAATATTTTGTGGATGCGTTGTCAGACTACGGCTGTGATGTAGCTTTATTCCCTGAATTTTTTAATGCACCACTCATGGGGTTGAGCCCTTCGCAGGAGTCCATAGACGCAATATGGCATTTAGCGACTTACACGGATGAAATTCTCACCGCAATGTCTCACCTGGCCGTTAGTTATAATATTACCATTATCGCAGGCTCCATGCCTGTGGTAGAAGATGAGGAACTGTACAACGTCAGTTATCTCTGTCGTCGGGACGGGACGATAGAGAGCCAATACAAAATTCATCCCACGCCCCACGAGAAAAAAGACTGGATAATGAAAGGCGGAAATGCGCTTAACGTATTTGACACCGACTTTGGCAAAATTGGCATATTGATTTGCTACGATGTAGAGTTTCCAGAGCTGGCCAGGCTGCAGTCCGAACAGGAAATGCAAATTTTGTTTGTGCCTTTTTGGACGGATACAAAGAACGGCTATTTACGGGTCCGCCGTTGCGCGCAGGCCAGAGCCATCGAAAATGAATGCTACGTGGTTATTGCCGGCAGTGTAGGCAACCTGCCTAAAGTAGATAACGTTGATATTCAATACGGACAAACTGCCGTATTCTCACCTTCTGATTTTTCTTTCCCCCACGACGCCATTGTGTCAGAAACAACCCCCAATACAGAAATGACACTGATCGTCGATTTGGATTTAGACAAATTAACAAAACTTCAAAACGAAGGTTCTGTGAGAAATTACCTAGACAGACGACGAGATTTATACCGGGTAGAGTGGATTGGAGACGACTAAATCAGATAGACTATACACGCGTGTACCAAGCCTTGTTAATACTGGCCGGTTATTTGCTGCTTGTTATTTTTTGCCAGTAGTGGTATTGATTCTCATAAAGTATTCCTGTCTGCGGGCAGGTTGTAACCTGAAGTAGAGTGTTAAAGAGTAAGTATGTCCAACGATTCGAGAAATGACGATTTTCCCACCATCAGGCTGGATGACGAGGACCGTCGTGATTACCAGCAAAAAAAACGTCCTGCTGGCCATTCCGCAAAAGCAGACAACCAACCTACAGGGGCGGCAAGCTCGAATTCCGTAGCCGCTGGAAATAGCTCAAGTGGCACTATATGGGCTGTTTTGGCGCTACTTATTGCCTTGGGCGGATGTGGTGGCTGCTATTATTTATATTCTCAACTTCTGTTGCAACAGGCCGAGGCTGAGAAAGCAGAAAACCGCATTGCACAATTAGAGCGAAAACTGTCTGCTACTGGTGAAGAAATGGGTGAATCCACCGTTGCGTTACAAGTAAAAGTGGGCGAACTCACGGATAAAAGTAACGAACTCTGGGACCAGATGGATAAGCTTTGGGCATCGGCATGGAGACGGAACCAAAAAGAAATTACTGAATTGGGTGATAAACTGAATAGCACGCAAACCGAATTGAAAAAATCCGTTTCGGGTATGTCAGAAGACATAAAAGCCCAACAGTCAAAACTGGCCTCTCTGAATAACCAGTTAAGCGGGATCGCCGATGAGATCCTTGCCCTCAATGTACAAATCGAACAAGCTGCCGGTGATAAAAATGCCCAAGCGCAAACGGTGAAAAATCTCACGGATAAACTCAGCGTGCTAGAAAACAGAAGTGGCAGTCTAGCAAACCAAATTAGCAGCCTTCGGGACGATATGCGTGAACTGGCTACAAAAGTTGCCAGTCAACCTGATCCAACCGGCGTCTAATCACGCAAATTAACAGCCACAAAAAAAGCGCCTTTCGGCGCTTTTTTTGTTTGAAACCCCGTCTTAGCGACGCAGGCCCAAACGCTTGATCAAGTCAAGATAACGCTCTGCATTTTTACCTTTAAGGTAATCAAGCAGTTTACGACGCTGGCTAACCATGCGCAGCAGACCACGACGAGAGTGGTGATCTTTTTTATGACCAGAGAAGTGGGATTGCAGTTTGTTGATATTGTGTGTCAACAAAGCAACCTGAACTTCAGGTGAACCTGTATCACCTTCTTTAACGCCGTATTCAGAAACGATGTTTGCTATTTCGTCTTTCGTTAGTGACATATATATCTCCTAGTGGAATTAAATTTCGCCGATCACTAATTCAGCGAAATTATAAGAGCGCGTATTATAACGATAGCGCTAGTATTCGCAAGTAAATTCAGCCTTGCCCGACTTCATAAACCACACGCCGTCTCGGAGAAACAAAAACCGTGTTGCAATCGGTGTCAGGTTGATCCTTAGGTGCTACAACCCCCTCTCCAACACCGAGAAAAACCGGCTGAGACTGACTTTCACCGTATACACGATACATAGTATTTACCGTTATCGCATCCTTACTTTCACCTGTCACACTTTGCCCATGCTCAAAGCGATGCTGCTGCTGAGCGGAAAGCGTCACCGCTGGTAATGATAAGACAGCCGTATCCATGGGCAGCAATAGCTTATCAAGAGGCGCAAACACCCCTTCATCCAATGACGTTTGTATCGCGATTAGCTCAGCCAAACTTATCATGTTATCCGCCGGATAATCAGCCACTTGTGTTCGATGCAAACGAGTTACATAAGCACCGCAACCGAGTAACTGACCGATGTCGTCTACCAGTGAACGAATGTAAGTTCCCTTGCTACAACGAACGCGCATATCTACATTGGGGAAATCGATTCGCACTATTTCGAGTTCAAATATGGTGATATCCCGCGCTTCGCGTTCAATAGTAATACCTTGCCTTGCATAGTAGTAAAGGGGCTTTCCCTGATACTTCAACGCAGAAAACATGGACGGGATCTGTTTGCTGTTACCTAAAAAACCGGCACATACTTGCCTAACAGCCTGTTCCGTCACCTTTACCGGCTTAGTCTCAACCACTTCGCCATCCGCATCAGATGTAGAAGTACGAACGCCCAGATGCATGGTTACTTCATAGGTTTTTTCAGCATCCAGCAAAAACTGAGAAAATTTCGTCGCTTCGCCTAAACAAATAGGCAACATGCCACTGGCAAGAGGATCGAGTGCGCCGGTATGACCGGCTTTTGCCGCTTTAAACAGCCATCGTACTTTTTGCAGAATTTGATTAGAAGAGCCCCCGGTGGGTTTATCCAGTAATAAAATACCGTTAATTGCCCGGCCCTTGCGCTTTCTAGCCATTTAGTCTTGCTCTTCGTCCCGCTGTTTGTTTTTCTCTTCGTCTTTTGCAATGGTGTCAGCCACTAGATTAGCAATGCGAATACCCTCAGTTAACGACTCATCGCGGAAAAAGTGAAGATGGGGCACACTGCGCATTCTCAAACGCTTGGCCAGGAGAGAGCGGACAAAGCCCTTATTTTCCTCCAGTTGTTTAGTGTGTGCTTTTGCATCGGCCTCTTCGGCACCGTAAATCGTTACATAAATTTTGGCGTGGGCTAAATCCCTTGATACCTCTACATCCGAGACGGTAATCAACGGCATATCGCCAATGCGATGTTTATATTCATTTTGCAGAATACTGGCAACTTCTTTATGAACTTGTTGCCCTACTCTGTCTGTACGAGAAAATTCCCGTGCCATAACTCACTCCTCAAATCACAACGGATAAAACAGACAAAAACGGGGGCCGTAGCCCCCGCGCTTTTCGGAATCATCCCATTGGATTAAATTTGGCGTGCAACCTCAACAATTTCGAAAACTTCGATTTGGTCGCCCACTTTTACGTCGTTGTAGTTCTTAACACCGATACCACATTCCATACCATTGCGTACTTCTGCAACATCGTCTTTGAAGCGACGCAGAGATTCAAGCTCGCCTTCATAGATGACTACGTTCTCACGCAATACGCGAATAGGGTTGCTGCGCTTCACCACACCTTCTGTCACCATACAGCCTGCAATGGCACCGAGTTTTGGTGACTTAAACACATCACGCACTTGTGCCAAGCCAATGATTTCCTGACGGAATTCCGGCGCCAGCATACCGCTCATCGCCGCTTTCACTTCGTCGATCAAATCATAGATTACGCTGTAATAACGCAAATCGATTTCTTCGCTTTCGACAACTCGACGGGCAGTGGCGTCAGCACGAACGTTAAAACCAAGAATAATGGCACCTGATGCCGCAGCCAGTGTTGCGTCAGTTTCTGTAATTCCACCTACACCGCTACCGACAATATTCACTTTAACTTCGTTGTTAGACAGTTTGATCAAGGATTCTGAAATCGCTTCAACTGACCCTTGAACGTCGGCTTTAAGCACAATATTCAATTCACTTACATCGCCGGCTTCCATGTTAGCAAACATGTTTTCCAGCTTCGCTTTTTGCTGGCGAGCCAGCTTGAGTTCGCGTTTTTTCTGATGACGCTTAGCCGCAACTTCACGAGCTTTACGCTCATCCTGTACAACAACCGCATCTTCACCCGCTACAGGTACACCAGACAAACCCAGCACCTCTACGGGTGTAGACGGACCAGCTACTTTCAGTTCTTTACCATTTTCATCACGCATGGCACGCACACGGCCGTATTCTTCACCACACAGCAATATATCGCCGCTGCGGACTTCGCCTTCCTGAATAAGCACTGACGCGATGGGTCCCCGCCCTTTATCAAGACGGGATTCAATAACAATACCACGGCCTGGGCCTGTAGGTACTGCTTTGAAGTCAAGCAACTCTGCTTGCAAGCTGATGGCTTCAAGCAATTCATCAACACCCATACCGGTTTTTGCCGATACGTTCACAAACTGATGCTCACCACCCCATTCTTCTGAGATAACTTCAAGCTGAGACAGCTCAGTTTTCACACGGTCCGGGTCAGCGGTTTCTTTGTCCATCTTATTAACGGCAACAATAAGTGGCACATCAGCGGCTCGCGCGTGTTGAATGGCCTCTTTTGTTTGCGGCATCACGCCATCATCGGCGGCAACCACAATAACAACTATGTCCGTCGCCGTTGCACCGCGGGCACGCATTGCAGTAAACGCCGCGTGTCCAGGGGTATCCAGGAAGGTAATTTCACCGTTGTCAGTTTGTACTTTATAAGCACCGATATGCTGAGTAATGCCGCCAGCTTCGCCAGCAGCTACTTTGGCGCGACGAATGTAGTCCAGCAAAGACGTTTTACCATGGTCGACGTGCCCCATGATAGTGACCACTGGTGCACGAGTGATTTTCTCACCCTGACCGGTATCGGCCATCAATTCGTCTTCTAACGCGTTGTCGTTAACCAGCTCATACTTGTGGCCCATTTCTTCAACCACCAGCGTAGCTGTGTCTTGGTCCAGAACTTGATTAATCGTAGCCATTTCACCCATTTTCATCATGGTCTTAATGACTTCGTTTGATTTAATCGCCAGGCGATTAGCCAACTCGCCCACTGTAATTGTGGCACCCAGTTTCACTACGCGCTCAACAGGTTGAGCCGGTTTATTAAAGCCTTGCTTCAGGTGTTCACCCGCATTTTTCTTTGACTTTTTACGACGACGTGAAGAACGCTCAACTTGCATATCTTCTTCGTCTTCTGCTTCTTGCGCATACCGGTTTGAATGCATATGAACATCAGCGGCTTCTTCACGCTTGCGACGCTCTTCTTCTTCTTTCCAGCGACGTTCATTTTCTTCAGCCAGACGACGCGCTTCTTCAGCAGCACGTTTAGCTTCTTCTTCAAGCTTGCGCTTTGCTTCTTCTTCCTGCTGTTTGCGAATGCGCTCTTCTTCCTGGCGAGCTGCTTCCTGCTCAGCAAGTTCTTCAGCAGACAATTGCGGTTCATCAGCAGCCTGCACATCTTTGCGGGCTTTCTCTGCGGCCTCTTTACGCGCGCGCTCTTCTTCCGCTTTCTTCTTCGCTTCTGCTTCCATACGCGCTTTCTCTTGTGCCGCCTTGCGAGCTGCTTCTGCCGCCGCTTCTTCAGCCGCTTTCTGCTCTGCTTCCAGTCGCGCGCGCTCTTCGGCTAATCTTGCCTCTTCTTCAGCCTGACGCTGTTCGTCAACTTCACTGCGCTTAACGTAAGTGCGTTTTTTCCGCACTTCCACTTTCACAGATTTTGACTTACCCACACTCAAGGTGCTGGTCGTCTTGCGCTGTAATGTCATTCGCTTTGGTTCACCGGAACCCGCGCTACCGTGCTGTTTACTAAGGTGATCCAGCAACTGCTTTTTCTCATCTTCAGTTACAGCATCGGTCGCATTTTTAGTGATACCAGCATCTTTAAACTGGGTTACCAGGCGGTCAACGGTTGTTCCAATGTCATTGGCGAGCTTTTCAATCGATACTTCTGCCATCTCTGTTCTTTTCCCCTTATTGACCTTCTTCTTCACCAAACCAGACAATATTCCGTGCCGCCATGATAAGCTTTCCGGCGTCATCTTCAGTCAATCCTTCGATATCACTTATATCGTCTGTTCCCTGCTCAGCCAGCTCTTCAAGGTCAGTAATTCCACGGCTCGCAAGGACATAGGCAATGTGTTTATTCATACCATCGAGGTTCAGCAACGCTTCTGTAGGCTCTGCCCCTTCCAGGCTCTCTTCAGTAGCCAGTGCTCGGGTAGTCAGCGCTGCTCTTGCGCGATTGCGCAGTTCTTCGATAGTGTCTTCGTCCAGGCCTTCAATGGCCAGCAACTCACTGACTGGCACATACGCCACTTCTTCGAGCGTACTGAACCCTTCGTCAGCCAGGACAGCTGCAAAATCTTCATCAATATCGAGACCTTCAACAAACACCCGAAGTACTTTGGCAGTTTCTTCTTCGTGTTTCTTGTTGAGGTCTTCTACAGTCATTACATTCAGTTCCCAGCCGGTTAACTGGCTGGCAAGGCGAACATTCTGACCACTTCGTCCGATAGCTTGTGCAAGGTTATCCTGCTCTACAGCAACATCCATTGTATTGCTGTCTTCATCCACAACGATAGAGGCAACTTCCGCTGGAGCCATTGCGTTAATCACGAATTGCGCCGGATTTTCATCCCACAACACGATATCAACGCGCTCGCCACCAAGTTCACCAGACACGGCCTGAACTCGAGAGCCACGCATACCAACACACGCACCGACTGGATCAAGACGCTTGTCGTTAGTTTTAACTGCAATTTTGGCACGTGAGCCAGGATCCCGGGCTGCGGATTTAATTTCCAACGTTTCTTCCGCAATTTCAGGTACTTCCAAACGGAACAGCTCAACCAACATGTCAGGGTGGGTACGACTGATAAACAATTGTGCCCCACGGGCTTCAGGGCGAATTACATAGAGCAAACCGCGTACGCGGTCGCCTGGACGGAAGGTTTCCCGTGGCAGCATATCATCGCGATAAATCACACCTTCGGCATTGTTACCCAAATCGATAATGATATTATCACGGTTGACTTTTTTCACCGTTCCGGTAACCAGTTCACCGACTTTGTCTTCGTATTCCGCCACCATTTGCGCCCGTTCGGCTTCGCGCACTTTTTGCACAATAACCTGCTTGGCGGTTTGTGTGGTGATACGATCAAAAGCAATTGATTCAATTTGTTCTTCTACATAATCACCCAACTGTACATCAGGTTCGTCGACCTGAGCAGCGGAAAGGGTAATTTCAGCATAAGGGTTCTCTTGTTCCTGATCATCTGGAATCACTTGCCAGCGTCTGAACGTGTCGAAATCACCCGTCGTTCTGTCGATGCTAACACGTACTTCGATTTCGCCTTCGTTCTTCTTTTTCGTCGCACTGGCGATCGCAAATTCCAGTGCTTCAAAGATCTTTTCTCTAGGCACTTGTTTTTCATTTGAAACGGCTTCTGCCACTAACAAAATTTCTTTATTCATTTTCGCCTCACTGATGCTTTCATGAATCTGAAAGCGACTGCTGTTCCATTAGTCAAATGTGGGAACAATGTTTGCTTTTTCGATATTCGCCACAGCTAACTGGAACTGCTGGCCATCCACTTCAATGCTGATCATGCCATTTTCACACGCCAACAGCTTACCTTTAAAATTCCGTCTGTTGTCCATTGGAACGGTAAGTTTAGCCTGGATAATTTCTCCAAGCGCAGCCTCGTAGTGGCGCGCTTTGAACAAGGGACGATCCATGCCCGGAGAAGAAATCTCCAGGTTGTACTCTGTACTGATCGGGTCTTCAACATCCAGAATGGCACTCGCCTGGTAACTAACCTCAGCACAATCGTCCACAGAAATCCCATTCTCGTGATCTATAAAAACCCGTAAAATAGAATGTTTTCCTGCGCGAACGAACTCAACGCCTACCAGTTCATACCCTAGGGCTTCTACTCCCGGCTCAAGCATTTCGGTCAGTTTATCTTCAAGCTTTGCCAATCCTTACCTCCAAAAACGAAAAAAGGGCGATACGCCCAACGAGAATATTTCTTCCCCCAGATGGGGACGAAATACGTTATTACAACAAAAAGCCCCGGACCAGCGGGGCTTTTTGTTTGAATCTGAACCCGACTGCTGTTGCAGCTGTGAATACCGGGGCATCGACAACATCTTTAAGATGTTCACTATTCACGACACAGCGCTGCGTTAACTTCATAACAGAAATCAGCCCGCTAAATCACTGTATGGCGCGCATTATACTGACACAAATACAAGATAGCAACTGATGGGACGTTATTTATGCACTGATATACCGAACTATTGCCACCGTTCAATCGAAAAGCAAACGCGAAACCACCACGCCCTAGACTTCATCTTGCCATTTGGTCTTAATTTCAATAAACGCCTCTAAATTGGCTTCCAACAACGGAATTAAGTCCGGATCGAAGTGAATACCAGATTGCGAGCGCATGAAAGCCAGGGTTTTGTCCAGCGGCCAAGCGTCTTTGTAAGGCCTTTTACTGGTAAGGGCATCAAACACGTCAGCGACGGCAACAATGCGCCCTGCAATTGGAATGTCAGTGCCGGCCAGACCTTCCGGATAACCTGAACCATCCCATTTTTCGTGGTGAGTCAGCGATACCGTTCTGGCTAGCTTTAGCAGATCTGAATCGGCTTCCCCCAATATCTCAGCCCCTATCTGAGGGTGCTTTTTCATAATTTCAAACTCTTCCTCTGTGAGTTTACCCGGCTTTAGCATAATACTGTCGGGAATACCGATTTTGCCAATATCATGCATCGGCGCAGCGTGAAGTAACAAGACAGCCTGCTGTTCAGAAAAACCATAGGCTTTGGCTAACACGTAAGCCATGTGGCTCATGCGCAACACGTGCATTCCCGTTTCGTTATCTTTGTATTCTGCCGCCCGCCCCAGGCGCTGGATGATCTGCAGACGGGTGCGGCGCAGTTCATCAGCATTGACCAGCGAAAGATGATTTTTTACTCTCGCCTTTACCACGGCCGGTGAAATGGGTTTTGTGATGTAGTCCACACCACCGGCTTCAAACCCCTCGGCCTCGTCAGTCGGATCGTTTAGAGCAGTAACGAAAATAATGGGAATGGCGCTTAGCTGAGCGTTAGATTTTATGGTTTTACACACCTCAAAACCTGTCATTCCTGGCATCATTACATCGAGAAGCACTAAATCGGGCCGCTGTTTTTCTACCAGCCTAAGTGCCTCTTCGCCACTTTTTGCAAAATAAAGTGTATAATCTTGCGCCAGTAATTGCTTTAAGACCCTAAGATTTACCGGCTCGTCATCGACAAGCAATAATTTTGGTTTACCCAGACCACTTTCCACTTTATTTCCCCGTTCTATCATTTTTGCCCGCGTGTCGGTCTCTGAAAGCGCCTTTTTACGCACCATCAAATTCTTGAATCATTTTATTTAAGTGTGCGGTGGCGCGTTCAAACTCAAAATCATCCATGTCTTGTAATATGGCCTGAATTTTAGCGTCGTAATCACCAAAGTCACCGGCTTCGAAGGTCGCAATCAATGCTTCATCTATCTGATTTTCCTGAGCACAAACCCGCAATGCCTTTAAGGTAGCCAAGAGGCTGTCGCCGGAAACGCAAAATGTTACTTCGTCATTGCCTTGTGTTACTTCGCTGACGTCATTGATATGCTTTTCCACTGCGCATAATGCGGCCTTTAGCACCGGGATATCTTCAGCGGTAAGCGCTTCTGTTCGAGCCCTCCGCTCAAATTGTTCTGTTAGATTCATAAATTTATTGAGCCCCAAATTGCCACTTGTGCCTTTGAGCCCGTGAAGTTGTTTTTGTACCTGCTTGAAGTCTTCCATAACCAGGTAGTCAACAAGGTTGTTTATGGTCTTCTTTCCGCTGCTTACAAACTGCCTAATCTCCTTCAAAGCCGTCGTTTTGTCTCCCCACAATTGCACAGCGCGATTTAAGTCAATGCCCGTTTCAGAAGATACATATGATTCACTTACATCGGGTTGCGGCACATCAATACCCATCACACGGGCTATCTCAATCTGTAAAGTCGGATAGTCGATAGGTTTATTCGCAAACCCTTCCATTCCGGCTTCCTGTGCATCTTGCTTATCTTGCACAAGTACACTGGCGGTAAGCGCTACAATGGGTATGCGAGGCAGATCGTGTTCCTGTTCCCACTTTCGCCATGCCTTAGCAGCACTCAAGCCATCCATTACTGGCATCTGTAAGTCCATAAGCACGATGTCGAAGTCTCCGTGTTTCATTTTCTCGAGTGCCCGTTGCCCATTTTCGGCCACGTCGACAGTATGTCCGTCCCTAGAGAGCAACAGACTCACCAAATCAATATTCTGGCTAATGTCATCTACCGCAAGGATATGCAGTGGGGGCAAGGTAATGGCAGAACGCTGAATGTCCCGGGGTTTGGCGACACGAGGTTCTAGAGGCAGCTTAAACGTAAAATTCGTACCCCGCTCTGCTTCACTTAACGCAGAAATATTACCGCCCATCAATTCCACTAACTGTTTGCAGATGGTGGTGCCAAGTCCTGTCCCACCGTATTTGCGACTCATAGATGCATCCGCCTGTGCAAAGGCGTCGAACACTTTACTCAATTGATCTGGCGTCATCCCGATACCGCTGTCAGTCACTGAGAATACAACACAGCCATCGCCGTCGGGGTACACGTCCACTACAACTTCACCTTGTGCAGTAAACTTAACGGCATTGCTGATCAGATTACTCAGTACCTGGCGAATTCGTTCAGGCGCGCCGTGATACACCTTCGACAATGACGAAGAAACGTTAACGGTCAGTGTCAGCCCTTTGCGTTTCGCTTCTATCCAGAATGTAGAAATAACCGTGTCAATTTCTTCGGTAATAGAAAAGTCGCGAAGCTCCAAGTCCAGCTTTCCCTTATCCAGCTTGGCACTGTCTAGAATGTCGTTGAGCAAGTGAAGCAACGAACGTGCGGAACGATTAATAGTAGTAAGGTGTTTGTGTTGTCCATCGGTAAGCGTATCGTCCAGCAAAATATCGCTAAATCCGATTATCGCGTTCATCGGCGTACGTATTTCGTGACTCATGTTGGCCAGGAAGCTCGCTCTAGCAGCAGCTGCTTGCTCTGCTGCTGTTTTGGCTTCCAGCAGCTCTTCTTCCATGGCCTTTCGGGAAGTGATATCCATGATAAAACCATCAATAAATGAGCGCTGACCGTCTTCATGTGCAACTACACTGCCGTATTCCCGCACCCATTTTATTGCGCCGTTCGCTGTACGTATCCGGTATTCAGCATAATATTCCTGTTCGTTTTTCCGGGCCTTGATTAGCCCGCTACGATCGTCTTTTAACACTAAGTCCATGAAAGACAAAGACGCATTATCGCCAACGAAAACTGAAGGCGCATAACCACTAATATCGGAGATCCCTTCGCTGAGGAACTCAAAAGGCCAGCCGGGCTCATTTGCGCTTCTGTAGGCTATGCCGGGAATATTGTGGAAAAAAGAAGACAAACGCGCTTCATTCTCCAGAATGGTTTGCTCCATTTCCTTTCGCTCACGGTTGTCGCCGATAATCACCACAAAGAGGTTTTCTGCCCCTAATTTAGTGTGGCCAACGCTCACCCGGACAGGGATCAGTTCCCCACTGTTTGAGACGGCGTCAACATCGCGGCTCACCCCAATAATTTCTTCGTTGCCCGGGTTCATTTGCTTAGAGAAAAACAGTTCGTTGTACTTGTACTGTTTGTCTTTAGGGATCATCAAATGAATGGGCTTTCCCCTTAAATCTTCCGGTCGCCAACCAAGTATGCGTGTCACTGCTCTGTTCATTCTCACAACATACCCGTGCTCATTCACGGTGAGAATACCGTCTACGGCGGTATCCATAACGGCAAGTTGAGTTTGTTGACTCATTTCTGCTTTTTGAGAAATATCCATGTAGCGAAATAGCAGACTAATTCCGGATACAACTCCAATCATCAATAACGTAAAAAAACTTACATAACCCGCCAGAATATAGGAGATGTCGGAGGTTTGCGGCGACGTTTCCAGGCCTGGTGGTGCAACAAACCTGGCCGCAAACATCCCCGTATAATGCATACCAGCAATCGCGAACCCCATGATTGTTCCAGCCAAAACGGTTGATCCTCGGACACGCCTTTTTATTGCGGCCTGACTCAATCCGTATTTAATCCATAGCGATAGCATAGCCAAAAATACGGCCACAACGATGGAGAAGAGAAACATGGGCAGGTTGTAGCGCAACAGCGGTGCCATTTGCATTGCAGCCATGCCGGAATAGTGCATCGCGCCTATACCCGACCCAACCAGTAAGCCACTAATGGCAATTTTCCGGAACGATACCTCACCTTTGATTAGGCTTTGTAATGCAACATAGGCCGCAAAGAAGGCAGGTAAAAGCGAAAGGAAAGTAGCTTTTGCGTCATAAGTCACTATGGTACATAACTCAAACGCCAACATGCCAATAAAATGCATTGCCCAAATTCCACCACCGAGAGCCAAGCTTCCCAGCACAACCATGATTTGTCTGCGCTGATTATTGTGCGAGTTCGCCGCTTGACCTGCGACAGTGAACGCCATATAGGAAGCCGCCACAGCAATAAACATCGATAGCAGAACCATGGGGGTCGAAAAGTTGCCTGTTAAGAGCAAGGAGGTGTCTGGAATGACAAAGAAAGACAAAAGCCATTCGAGCATAGTTGCGGATCCGGGCATTGTAATAAGTCTATGTGCAGCGTACCACCTATAGACATATGCACAATCGAACTAGTTATACCAAAGTATAAATTAATAGAGTTTACTTCAGGATGCGCTGGCTTTTTACTTAGAGTGGCAAACAGAGGTCGATTAATCCGCGTTTAAAACTGTGAAAAAAGTTTGATTGCCCAGGTCAGACTGAAAGCGAAAACCCAATATCCGTGGTTCGTGAATAAAAATCACTGAAAATTGTTTCTTAGAAGGTTTACGCTGTTTACCAAAAAAAATGAGATTTAAGAGGTAAACAATGGTTGCGGGAGCTGGATTT
>NZ_JAHKQR010000011.1:1336739-1482951 GCF_018860805.1 Aestuariibacter sp. A3R04
ACTGCTCCATCCCGCGTCCGTATTACTTCTCAGCTTGCGCTTGAGAGGTGCGTATTATACATAGGCGCTTTGTCTTAGCAAGGCCTGACTAGCACAATATTGCATTTTTTTGACCACATGAACAATAAACCAACAAAACGCAGAAATAACCAGCACCCGTCAGTGAAAGCTATCCATTTTCTTCGCTAGTTTTATGTCTTTTTCCGATATCCCTCCTGCATCATGGGTAGTGAGGACAACATCCACCTTGTTATAAACGTTAAACCATTCGGGATGATGGTTTAACTTCTCCGCCCAAATCGCAACTTTAGTCATCCAGCCAAAAGCATCAACAAAATGCTTAAAGCGAAATGTTTTACACAAGGTGTCGTCTACTAGTGTCCACTTGTCATCTTCCGGTAGGTCAGTATTAAGTGAATCAAGCGCCGCTTGGCACTCAGCTTGGGTATATCTAGCCATCGTTATTCTCTACCTTTTCTTGCCTTTTGATTACTTTGAATTCAAATGCATCTTTACTCAAGTATTCACGAAACACTTGCGTCTGCACCGCGGACGGAGAAGTTTACGGATCAACTGACACGCCGAAACCCAGTGCAGGACTGATAGCGGCTTACTTCCCCAAACCGTCCATCGCCCCTATGATGTCCTTTTTCCATAAACGTGAAAAAATTTCACACTTTTATCCCTTCTCATTGTTAAATTTCGCTTAAAAGCCAATAAATACAGTAGAGTAAACACCGAGTCGTTTTGGTTCGAATTTTGATGTAACCATACCATCAAAAGTAACTAGCGGCCGGAGCATCATGGAATTTCCCCAAATCGATAAAGTTTACGCCCTCATAAATGAAAAGCTGCAAACGTGGTTGGAAAGCAGCATTAAACATTTACCCAATATTGTGGTGGCCATCATTATTGCCATTGGCTTTGGGATTCTGGCCAATGTAATAGGGAAAGGAGTGCGCCGGGTACTCACTCGCACCTTTGAATCCAAACAGATTGCGGAATTACTCACCTCCATTGTAAAAGCGGGGGTCATTTCTGCAGGTATTTTTATTGCCCTTGATTTTGTCGGGCTTCAGGGCACTGTGACTTCACTTCTCGCTGGTGCTGGTATAGTAGGCCTTGCTATTGGTTTCGCATTCCAGGATCTCACTGAAAACTTTATTGCTGGTATCGCCATGGGGATCAGAAAGCCTTTTGAAATTGGCGACGTAATAGAAGCTGATGGTGTTTTTGGTAACGTGGAAGCCATCAACCTGAGAAATACCCTGGTCACCACATTTTTTGGTCAGCGAGAGATCATTCCCAATAAAATTTTGTTCAGAAACATTCTCACAAATTACAGTGTACTGGGTGTGCGTCGCTTGGAAATACCTGTTGGCATATCCTATGCCGATAGTCCAGAGCAAGCCAGGGAAGTAATTGTTACCGCATTGAACGACAAAAAATACGTCATTAAAAAAGATGAAACTAATGTATACGCTGAATCATTTGGTGACAGCAGCGTAAAACTGCTGGTGTGGTTTTGGATTGCCTACCCTGGAGAATTCAATTTTATGGAGGTGCGTCACGATGCCATTGTAACAATCCAAAACGCGTTGAATGAAGCGGATATATTAATCCCCTTCCCCATCAGAACACTCGATTTCGGTGCTAAGGGGGGCGAAAAACTCAATGATATGTTGTCGCAAAAGGAAAGGTCCAGTCCGACGAAGAAAACCTGACCTATGAGTGAACATTGTTCATGTTTGAGGGCGTAAGCCATGATGATAAAGCGTTGCTCTATACTAACGTGGTATCTGTAGCACCCCTCAGTTGCAGTTCACCTGCGACCAAAGTATAAGTCTGTATACCAAAGTATTATCGCTATTCTTTTCTCATCGTTATTTTTTTTGTTTAATTAAACCCGAACAAACAACACAACTTTTTAAACAACTATTCGAGGAATTAACCATGTTGAAAATTGTTAAGACTTCTTTTGCAGTAGCAGCAATGGGTTTAGGTTTTACTGGCGTAGCGCAAGCTAACATCAACGACGCACTGGCTAACATTTGTACAATCGTACAAGCTGATGACAAGGGTGAGCTGCGCAAAAAGATTCGACTTGTAGAGTCTGACTATCGCTTAAAGCTGCGTGATTACTACTCTGGCATTTCATGTGGTGGTAATAGTCTAATCAGAACAGCGATTTTGAACAACGCTGTTGAAGCAGGTACATTGCTGGTGAAAAAGATGCCAAAAAATGACCTGACAGCTCCTGAAAAAGATGGCAAAACACTTCAGGCATGGGTTTCTGAAGGTGGTTACCAAGACAACCCTATCGCAGGTGAATTGGCCAAACGCCTCTAACACTCTGCTCTCCATATTTCAAAAACCATTTCAACATGGTAACGGGTGAAAACCCGTTTACAAAAAGCGGCGGTAACGCCGCTTTTATCTATTAATAAAAAAATCAATCACTTAAAATAAGAGTTTGGGTATCCCGTAAAATACCAAATATATGGTTTTCACGACAGTTCCACTGAGGTACCTCCTATTAAAATTCTGCTGGCAACCCCGTTCAACATGGTATGTGGGTTTACCCACGTTTGGCGCTTCACTGCGTGGAGCGCATTTTTTACACAAACGAAAACTCGCAACTATTTGAAAAATAACAAATTTAGAAAATTTCTGTATTATTTTATATACTTTGGTATTACTCTCGTATTTCCCTTCATCGAGGTTTTAAATTGTAATAGCTATATAGGCAATTACGCCGACGCACGTCATTCTTTGAAGGAACCAAAACAATGAAAATAGTAAAGACAGTAGCAGCAATACTTCCCATACTGATTTCATTCGGATGTTTAGCGACACCAGCAGAACACGATGGTGGAATGACAGTAGATACTGCATTGCAAAAGAAAGCACGCCAATCAAAACAGACTGCATTGTATCCATTGTACAACGACGTAAAATCCACAACTCACCAAAGTAGTGAGCAGCAAGCGACACGCGGCCAACACAATAAACCCATGCTGTTAAAATCACTACCCAGTGCCTTGCTTGCTCGTCCTCAGCGCTAGTTTCGTCAAAACAAAAAAGGTGTAGACCTTTCATCATGGTAAGCAGGGCCCCCCCTGTACCTCCACGGCTCCGTAAGGAGCCGTTTTTTATTGCTTGCGAACAAACTACACGCCATTCACTGATGAATCACAGGCCGTTTTAGGCAGAGTTAAGCTCGTTGTTCAGCAAAACAGACACACCACCTAAAAGTGCCCATAATTACACATCTTCATTGAACGAGATCAATACACTCGGCGCGCCATACCCCTACACTCGTGATTCTTTAGTCAATATCGAGTGTATTCAATGTCTGTGCAAAGTCTATTCAATGAACCGCTGTTAAATAAATACAACATAAACGGTCCACGCTACACATCCTATCCCACAGCATTGGAATTTGGACCTCTCACCCAAAAGCTTCCACTCAAAGACGCGTTTGTACAATCGCAGCAACAGGCTCTGTCGTTATATATCCATATCCCTTTTTGCCATCAGTTGTGCTACTACTGTGGATGCAATAAAGTTGTTACCCGTCACCAGGACAAAGCCGACCGCTATTTGGATTACCTGGAAAAAGAAATTAGACAACTCCCTGTTTGTGCAAAAGCACCTCCTGTCAAACAAATTCACCTAGGAGGGGGATCGCCAAGCTTTCTTACACTTGCTCAACATACGCGATTAATCGCCCTGCTCACCACTCATTTCTCAGTAGAGAAAGGTGCACAAAAGAGTATCGAAATTGACCCAAGAGGTGTTACCACCGAATACCTTAGCGGCCTATCTAAACTGGGATTTAACCGTGTGAGCATTGGCGTGCAGGACACCACTGAAAAAGTTCAGGAAGCTATAAATCGGGTGCAGGACACTTCACACATTGCAACATTGGTAAAACACGCAAAGCAACTTGGCATGACATCGGTAAACCTAGACTTAATTTACGGTTTGCCCCACCAAACGCTTTCGAGCTTTACCGAAACGCTGAGCCACGTACTCACCATGCGACCACAGCGAGTGTCATTGTTCAGTTATGCCCACTTGCCTGCGCGCTTTGCTGCACAAAGAAAGATTGATAACGCTTGGCTGCCCCAAGCGCAAAGTAAAACGGCACTGATGAAGCTGGCCATGGAAACGTTAAATGGAGCCGGTTACGAGCTCATTGGCATGGACCATTTTGCCCTTCCTGACGATGAACTCGCAAAGGCACAGCGCAGTGGCACACTGCACCGAAACTTCCAGGGGTACACAACCATGGGCGATCTGGATTTGCTGGGCTTAGGCGTATCGTCCATAAGCGCAGTAGGCCCGGCTTACCTGCAAAATCCGAAAACACTGAATGATTATTACAGCAAACTGGACGAGGGCAAACCTAGTCAGCATCACGGCTGTTTTCTCTCTTCAGATGACCAAATAAGACGCTACATCATTCAACAACTTATGTGTAATTTAGCGCTCAGCGTCAACGACGTAGAAAACCGTTTTGCGATTAATTTTGCCAATTATTTCAAAGAAGAACTGACTGAGCTACAGGCGTTTGTAGACGACGGACTATTAACCGTAACGCCTCACGCGATTTTCGCAACCTCTAGCGCTCGGCTTTTGATTCGGGTTATCGCTATGACATTTGATGCGTACCTAGCCAGTAAGAAAAATCTACACCGGTATTCCCGGGTTATTTGATCACCTGAGCTTAAACCTGGCCGTGACGGCTTCTCCTGGAGTAAAGCCCAACCTGTCCTGAGAGAGCTGACTTATGAGCGCGAATAGCCGTTGATGACCGGCTTTGAGCGTAACCATGACTTGCCCTTCCCGGGGCTCAGAAACGTGTTCCACGGAACAGGGTATACTATTCACTATGGAGGACGACAGTGCGGCCTCACGGTCTATACTGACATCCCTGGCATCTACAGTTAACGTAGCGTTGTTCCCTTCAATATAAGGGTGGCGAGCATAAATATGGTAGTGCTCACAACTAATTTCATAGCAAGCATGGGCACTAAGTGTTGCTGATAGATGCCCTTTTAACACTGAAAATGGAAATTCAAACTCCGAGGCCTCTTCGGTAATGGCTGCAATTACCTCCCCGGCCCTCCCCTGATGGATCATGGCTCCACGTTCTAACCAGGCCATATACTCACAATACAATGCCAATTCCCTAAGGTCATGGGATACCATTAGCACGCGCAACCCTTTGGCAGCTAACGAAGACAAATACCGCAAGACACTGTGTTTTAGCTTGCTGTCCATGGCACTGACGGGCTCGTCCAGTAACAGAATATCGGGTGAATTAAGCAAAGCTCTGGCAATCGCCACTCGCTGAGCCTCTCCGCCTGATAGCGAATCTGGCATCCGCGTCATCAGGTGACTGCACTGACACCCCAATACCACCTCGTCGAAGTGATAGATTTGTTGACGGGCAAAATCCGCTGCCAAAAGCAGGTTTTGCCCCACAGACAAATGAGGAAAAAGCAGGCTGTCCTGAAACACCAGACCAACTCTGGCTTTGCCGGGCAGCGGGCCTCCCCAGCACCCACTAACACTGGCTTTTTTGTTCAGTCCGGCAAGACACCGAAGTAAAGAAGACTTACCAGCCCCCGAGGGGCCGCTCACTCCAATAAAATTTGCTTGTTCGGGAAAAGATAAACTGGCGTGTAATGCCAGTCCCGGCAATTCTGCTTTTACTAGGACTTCCATGCAGATACTCCGTTGCGGTTGAAGCGATACATGAGCCCCATCATGACAAAAGAAAATATCAGTAAGCCAAAGGCCAGAAGATGAGCACGACTGTAGTCAAGGGCTTCGACATGTTCGAATAACGCGATAGACAATACCTGAGTCTCTCCAGGAATGTTACCACCAATCATTAATACCACGCCAAATTCACCCACTGTGTGGGCAAAACTCAGTCCCAGCGCAACCACAAACGCTGGCTTGCAAATGGGCATAACGATGCGTCTAAAACAGGACCATTTTGACATGCCAAGCGTTCTCGCTACGTCTATGTAACGACTGTCCAACTGAATGAAACTGGCGTAAAGCGGTTGTACGGCAAATGGCAGCGAATACACGACAGAGCCAGCAACTAGGCCGGCAAAAGAAAAAGCGAGCTGCTCCCCCACCAGCGCTTGCCATAGTTGCCCGCCGATAGCGTTGGGGGAAAAAACGACGAGAAGATAAAACCCAAGCACAGTGGGAGGAAGTACCAACGGCAAGGCGACCACCGCCAATACCCAGTGCTTTGCTTTGTGCTTCCAACGAGAGAGTTTCCACGCAAGAGGAACCGCAATTAGCATTAAAATAATACTGGTTGCCGTTGCTAATTTTGCAGTGAGCAAAATGGCAGAAAGATCAGCGTCCAAAGCTACCTCCCTGCTGTTTTTTTGCAGCGCCATATCCCCAGTTTTTTAATCTGGACTGGACGTCTTTAGACAGTAAATACTGCATAAATCGACGCGCTGCATATGGGTGCTCCGCCCTTTTTACAATAACCATAGACTGGACGATCGGGGCATACCAGTGCGCCGGTGGAATGACGTAGTTGACTTCAGATTGCATGGCAAGAGACAAGGAAACAAAAGCGGCGTCGACATGCTCGGTTTGAAAATACTGCATCGCTTGCAAAACGTTTTGCCCCTTCACAAATCGGCGATTGCTATCTGGCTCCAGTTGGATAATTACAGATTGCGCGGCACTGCCGTAGGGTGCCAAGCGCGGGTTCGCTAGCGCAACAACGGCTTTTTCATTTTGCTCAAGAAAGTGTGCCACCGATGAGATCGGTGCACCGCGATAAACGAAGGCCAGCTTTCCTCTTGCGTAGGGTTTTAAATTTTGTCCGTCTGCTTTACCGTTTTTCACCAAAGCCTCTGGACGCACCGTATCTGCCGATAAAAAAACATCGAAAGGCGCACCGTGAATTATTTGCGCATAGAGCGCACCACTTGAACCTACAGTTATAACGGGTTTGATGTTGGTTTTGTTCTGAAATTCTGCTGCCAGCGCTTTTAAAGGTTGAGCAAAATTGGCTGCCACCGCAATGTGTACTGTATTTTGTGGCGATGCAGCCTGCGCAGATCCGATACACAGGAGCAGAAAACACGTCAATAAACCGTACACTCCGTTTTTCCACTTCACTCAACGCGACTCCTTTGTACCGGACGCTTCCTGCAACCACTTCATTGCAGCCAATTCGTCAGTGTGCTTCTTGTGTACCCAAACGCCCCTGCCTCCTTGGTATTCTTTTTTCCACAAAGGAACTGATTGTTTAAGCATATCCATCATATAACTTGCCCCATCAAACGCGGCCTGCCGATGGTAAGCACTGGTACCGACCCACACTATCACCTCGTGATTGGCAATATCACCGACCCGGTGCACAATGCCCGCATTCAGCAAGTCGAAGCGAGTGTTGGCCGCACAAAGCAACTGGTTGAGGGCTTTTTCTGTCATCCCTGGATAATGCTCCAGATGTATACCGTCGATACACCCAGCGTGATTAAAATCTCTGACCAACCCACAAAAGGTTACAATAGCCCCTGCGTTAGTGCTGTGTTCGTGTAGTCGGTTTTGATATCCGTTAATATCAAGCGTGTGCTGACAAACATCAACGAACATTTAACCTCCTGTTACCGGTGGAAAAAACGCCACTTCGGTGCCGTCGGATACTAATGTATTGTCATCAGAAACAGCTTGCTCCACAGCACATAGCACACCGGATTCAAGCACTTCACGCCACAGGGCCGATCGCTGACTCAACAGCTCCTTTATTTCGCTGACGGTAGCCGTTGGTGTCGACAACGACAAGGTAAAAGTATCCTCGCCGGTAACCTCTCTGACCTGTGCGAACGCTCTCACTGTAATCATGCTTGTTCCTCCGCTAGCCACAGGCCGTTTTTGCCCCCTTCTTTTCTCACAACGCGCACATTTTCTATACACATTGCCGGATCGATGGCCTTACACATATCAAACAGAGTTAACAAGGCAATATTAACCCCGGTGAGCGCTTCCATTTCGACGCCGGTTTTGCCCGTTACTTTGCACAGACAAGTAACCTTTATACGCCCCGATTTTGCTTGGACGTCAAACTGAATGTCTACTTTCGTTAAGGGTAAAGGATGGCACAGTGGAATTAGGTCGGCACACCGTTTAGCCCCCTGAATACCAGCCACTCGAGCGACGGCAAACACATCCCCTTTCATTACGGTTTCAGTGGATATCGCACTAAGCACCGCGTCAGAGACCTTTATATAACCTTCAGCTAATGCAGTGCGAAGGGTATCGCGCTTACCAGACACATCCACCATGTTAGCCTCTCCTTGGTCGTTTAAATGACTGAGCGTCGTCATTACATATCTCCCGTAAGATGTTTAACAAAGTTGCAAGGTCGATAGTTGGCATCCAGTTGTGAGCGAATAATACCATCCCAAGCCGTTTTACAAGCACCAGTACTACCTGGCAAACAAAAAATAGCAGTGTTGTTCGCAAACCCGGCTATCGCTCTGGATTGAATGGTTGAGGTGCCGATTTCCTGATAACTAATATGGCGAAACAATTCACCAAAACCGTCTACGGTTTTGTCAAACAATACGGAAATGGCCTCAGGAGTAGAGTCTCTGTGGGTAAAGCCGGTGCCACCGGTGATGAGTATTGCATGAATATCTTTCCTGGCTATCCAGGCCGATACAATCGCCCGTTGATCGTAGATATCGTCTTTAACCAGTGTTCTGTCTGCAAGTGTATGACCACTTTCGGATAGAGCACGTACCAGATAATCTCCCGATTTATCTTCATCCAGTGTGCGGGTGTCTGAAATGGTTAATACGGCAATATTTAATGCTACAACTGAAGACGGCATGGTGTTTCCTGAGAATTAAATCAAACGCGGCGAATCGCTTTATTTATGATATGTTACACGTAATATTGTTGTCTCTATATGTTCGCCTAGAGCCATTACGCTGTTTACGTGTCCCATACTATGCCAGATACACTAACGCATACTCAAGCAATGCGATATAACCGGCAGATAGTTCTGCCTCAAATAGACCTCGATGGTCAGGAAAAAATTTGCCGCGCCAAAGTATTAATTATTGGCATGGGCGGTTTGGGTACCGCCGTTGCACAAAGTCTCTGTGGCAGTGGCGTAGGCAACCTCACCCTGGTTGATGATGATGTTGTCAATGCTACGAATTTACCCCGACAGTGGTTGTATTCAGACAACCAGTGCGGCATGCCAAAAGTAGCCGCGGCAAAAGAAAAACTGGCCATGATCAATCGGGAATGCGTTATCGACACCGTCGATGAACGATTAACTAAGCCCGCTCTGCAGGCCCTCTCTGAATCACACCAGGTAATTGTTGATTGTACTGACAATCTCGCGGCCAGACGACTGAATAACGAAGTGAGCTGGCAAACCAACACACCGCTGGTAAGCGGTGCCGCTGTTCGCTTTGAAGGGCAACTGTTCGTCAGTATCCCTCACACAAAAATGCCGTGTTATGGCTGCCTTGAACAACGTTTTACCCAAACTGAACTCAGTTGTACCGAAACCGGTATATTGTCGCCAGTGGTATCATTAATTGGCGTTAGTCAGGCACAATTAGTCCTACAGATATTGACTGGGTTTGGTGTGTTGCCCGTAGGTAAGCTCACCGTTTTTGACGGCCTGCATTTCCAATGGCACAGTTTTACCATCCCCCCAAACGCACACTGCCAGGTGTGCCAAACTCAACCAGCAGAACAGCTATGACAACACTGACAAAATCTCACATGGTGGTGGCACAAAACGCCTCTGGCAGAAGCATGAATGTGCCTGTTTACAGACTCAAAGGCAATATTCCCGGCCCAACCATTTACATTCAGAGCTCGATTCACGGTGCTGAAGTTCAAGGCAACGTGGTGATTTATCATTTAATCCAAGCATTGCAAAAGCAAGTTATCGCAGGCGAAATAATCCTCGTGCCCAACTGCAATCCCGTTGGTACAAACATCAAAGCCGGCGAATACACGTTGGGGCGTTTCGATCCCGTCAATGGTACTAACTGGAATCGTGGCTATTTCTTCGATGCTGAAAAAGTAAAAGACTTTGCCGATACCGTTCAGCCGGAAGACAACATTGATGAAATAAGGCAACAGTTTCGCGCGTACTGGGCAGCGTGTATTGAAGAAAAACTGGCGTCCCCCTGGGGATTAGGGCTAGCGCAACAGCTCAATCTCAAGTTGCAACGCTTGGCCGTGTCTGCCGATGCCGTACTCGACTTACACAATGGGCCCGTATCTACCAGGCATATATACATACCTGAATTTGCCAAAAACGCTGCTCGCTTGTTTAATTTTCCTCACTGTATCTTTATTCCCAACGTGTTCGCCGGTGCGTTAGATGAAGCGACATTTTGTCCGTGGTGGACCCTGCAAGAACACCTTGAGAGCAGGTTTGGCCGGCCCTATCACTTTGACGTCGTGGGTTTTACCCTGGAAATGGGCAGCCAGGAAGTCATTAAGTTTTCTGAAGGGGAAATTGATGCAGCCAGCATACTTTGTTATCTCGCTGCCAAAGGCTGCTTGCCCGAAGGCTCCCACCAGCCAAAAGAGATGACGCGCATTGGCGTGGACTTGTCTGATTACAAAACCTTGTACACCGACTGGGGTGGCATGGTGGAATACTGTGCTAAACCCGGTGAAAAAGTGAAAAAGGGACAAGTCATGGCCCGCGTGTTGAACATCGATGAATTAGACAACGAAGCCGGTAGCTTTGATATCACAGCACCGTGTGATCTTATTCCCATGTTGCACTTTCCCTCTGCATCAGTACTCAGTGGTACCCAGTTGTACAAAGTGTTTACCCAATATACTGAAATTTAAATATACGGTAAAAAAAACGGTCCCCAAATGGCGACCGTTTTTACTGTTAAATTGGTGAACCAGGAGGCAGTGCTTTGGCTTCGAACCCGCCTACCCATTCACCTGTTTCAAAATATAGCTCTAGCTGTTGATGAAGCACCTCGGCGCCGGGAAGTTTTCCCTTGTCATCCAGCCAGTCACTCAATTTAAGCAACGCACTGTCCATTGACAACTTCGCTTCTGGTGCCAGCTCTTTGGAAGTCACGGCTGTCATGACCGCATTTAACGCCACCAGCCTTAACCTGGCGTTAACTCCGTATTCCGCTTGATTTTTCTCATACCAGTGTTGGGAAAAAATTCGCTCTACCACGTCACCTGGCGACGGAATTCCTCGGACCTGAGCCGACTGCCACATGAGTCTGTTTAACCGTTCCGGATGCAACAATAACGTAAAACTGAAATTCGCCGCTGCTTCCGCAGCACTGACAGGGTCAAACGCCAACCCCATGCGGCTATTAAATTGCTCGCGGGTAACGTCATCACCAAAGGCTGTGGGCGGAATTAACTTAAGTAATTCATCGGGAAAGCGCAAAAACTCAGGTGACGTAGCCTGCAGTAACTTCTTCACCGCCCGCTTTTGTTGCTCACCGGCTACGGGCTGCACGCCTTTGGGCGTTGGATAGTCGCCCTTTCTTTCATACTCATACACCAGTCCGCCTACCTGCTTCGCTACCGCCTCTAACTGATACCTGTGTAACAGGTAAACCGGCACAAGGGTATCTTCCAGCGACGAGAGGCTCGCTCCAGGCGCAATACTAGTTAACCCAAACTTCTCGAGTGCCAGACTGCGAATAGAGACTATTTCGTCGAAAGCATCAAGCGGGTCCTTGCCATTATCCCACATGTGACCATTGCTGGACGGATGGTGTGCTGCACGGGTATCCCAGTCGTTTTTAAACGCAATCCCCGTATCGCGGGTTGCTGCAATGAGCGCTGCGAGCCCTTCTGCTTCCGCTTCTGGACTGGCGTAGTCCTGGTATCCGTAAGCGATAGTGTGCATGTCCCACTCTCCCATGCCTGTATCATAGGCATCATCCAACACGATTTTTCCGCGCTTGATACTCATTTTGGGATGGGGATAATCCATCACGGATTCACGGCCGTTTTCACTGGCAGCAAAGTTATGTGCGATTCCCAGCGTATGACCCACCTCGTGAGCAGAAAGTTGACGTATACGGGCCAATGCCATCTCCCGCTGAGCGTCTGTGGTTTGCTCTCCATCGTAAGGACTGGTTAGCCCGAGGGCGATGAGATAATCTTGACGAACACGCAAAGAACCCAGCGTTACATTACCTTTAATGATTTCACCAGTACGGGGATCTTTCACGGAAGAACCGTAAGACCAACCGCGAGTTGCGCGATGCACCCAGTTTATCATGTTATAGCGAATATCCATTGGATCTGCACCTTCCGGCAACACCTTCACCTGGAACGCATTGTCGTAGCCAATAGCTTCAAACGCATCATTCCACCACAGTGCGCCCTCTTTCAGGGCGCTCATGACTGGCTCGGGCACACCGGGGTCCAAGTAATAAATAATGGGCTCAACAGGTTCACTTTTCTCCGCGTTCACGTCTTTTTTATACAAGCGATGACGGGTAATAAACTTAACTTCCGTGGACTCAGTAATTGCCGTAGCGTAATCAAAATATCCTCGCTTCCAATAGCCTGAATAAGGGTGATATGCCCTTGGGGTATAGTTGTCATCGGGTAGTTCAATAAATGCATGGTGCAAATGCACCGTGATACTTTTTGGGGCTGGTGTCACCTGCTGTACGTACTCGCCTGGTTTTGTACCAGCAAAGGTTACGATGGATTCTAATTCCGTATTTTTAGGGAAAGCTCTCGTTCGCGCCATGAACACTGCCGAGCGCGCGGGATCCGCTTTAAAGTTCCCTTGTTTTCGGCGGGCAAGCCGGTCGCCTACTCCATGTACGTCGCTGAGCAGATACGGCGTGTAGTCGATAACTACCTCATCACCAGACGCAGCTTTAACTGAAAACCCGGCCAGAACAGAATCGGCAAAGGCTTCATCAATACTCGCTTGTTCTGAGGTATTGGCTGTCTCAGAACGGTAGCGGGTATTTAGCGCTTTCATTAATACTTTATTGCCATGCCGTTCAAATTTAATCACCTGGGTCATTCCCAACTGACCGCGATCAAGGCCAATATCATTGGAGCCGACGCCCTGTGGCAAACTGGTGAGTAAAAGCATTTCGGTATCCAGCTTGTTAATGCGCAGATAAATTTTATCGCTGGATTCGTCGTAATAAAAAGGGATATAGCCATCGTAGGCAGACATTGATTGAGTGAATTCAGACACAGACGGCTGGGCCGCCCATACTTGGCTGCACATGAGCAGCAGGATCAGCGTTAGGGGTTTACGCAAAGTGAGTTCTCCAATTAGATTCCTTCAAATTGTGTCGTGAGTGAGCGTTATTTTTTGAACAATACTGACAATCTGCGGTTTGTTCAGGATTATTATTATGTGTGCAGACGTGGTTTTAACTTACCCCGATTAAGCCGTGCGATGCAAATTATCTCGTCTAACCGAAACTTACCTGCGACAAACCCCTTTGCTTGGGCTGATACAAAGTCCGGTTGATCTGCGTCAACGCGAACAAAATCACAAACACTATGCTTGTTTATCATTCCATTGCTAACAGGCTGAATAGCAGCAGATGAAAACATCACTGAAAGAAAAATGTGTGAAAGAAGGCGGCCTATACCACATTTACAATGTGTCAAACACTAAGGTGCCAGACACCCCTCAAGATCTCGTACAGGCGTTGCCAGGACCCACGGTATTTCACGTTGACGGTATTCTATCAACAAGCGTGGTGATCACCGCCCTAATAAGGGGAAACGAGCCCCATGCCTTAGGTTCACTGTTGACCTTACTGCAAAATCAAATCACACCGGCTTTTAGTATGAAGGTCATCGTTATCTCTGTTGACGCTGCCCGCCGGTCTCCCGTGCTGTCCCGCCCTTATTTGCCGGGAAGTCGGGACCTGAATCGTTGTTTCCGTGAACCTTTTTTATATCAGCCTCATCATGGGGCTCACGATATTTTGCAATTTATCGAAACCGTAGACCCGGATTGTGTTATTAATTTTCACGACAACCCCGTTTCTGCCACGCCGCTGGCAATGGCATGCAAAAATACTGACAAACATCGCGGCCTTGCATCGTATTTTTGTCGGGAAATGATGTATTGCCCGTATTCCACAGGTGCAATAACCAACCTACCGGTTTCCTGCCCTGTCATATCTGTTTATCTACCCGTAAATTTTGCGCCCGCCGGAAGCAGTACTTTTTACCAGCGCTTGCTAGCAATGTGGCAGCACTACCCTCAAAATATGGAAGGAAACGCCATAGCCGTAATCCCCACTCCCAAAAGACTGGAATTAAAACGCAGTGCAGATTTGGCTTTTGCAGACAAACCCGTCTTCGGGGTGAGTTGCACGCTAACCAGTGAATTACAGGATTTCGACAGACGAATTTTGTCTCCCGGCGACGTCATTGGTTGGGTAGACCACGACCAGCTTAAACATTTTCGCGTCGTGGGAGACAAGGGCACTGAGCAGGCCGAACAGTTTTTCTGCGCCAACGACAATTGTCTGAAAGTCATCACGCCTCTAAAACTATATATACTTGCGTTGCATCCGGATATTGCGAAATCGGATTGCTTATTTTACTTCTCATCTGTGTGATTCGAATACCACAAGGCCTCAACCCGCTGAGCCAAGCCGGAAAACCGTGTTGATTTAATTGCCAGAATATCGGCAATACGCACTTTATCCCCCACCAACAAACAGCCATTTTTCGCTCGCGTCAAGCCCGTGTACAGTAACTCTCTGGTAAATAAGCGCTTCGCTTTTCCCGATGCCTCCGGCATCCAGATGACCACCTGCTTAAATTCGGACCCCTGTGATTTGTGGATAGTCATGGCATAGACAGTCTCAACCCGCGGTAACCGAGACAAACTCACTTTACGCAATGTTGTTTCTGCCGTTTGAAAATACGCCCGTAATACACCGTCATCGTCCTGCCAGATTACGCCGGTATCACCATTGAAAAGCCGCTGGGTATAATCATTTTCCATCACCATTATTGGTCTGCCGTGATAGTGTGACTGTCGGAAAACACGCTGATTTGAAAGGGATGTTTCAACCAAATTGTTCAACGCTTCCACACCATGCGCCCCCTGACGGGTGGGCGTCAGCCATCTACATTCCGCAATCGCCATCAGTGCCTCCCCTGGCGTCGAAGCCTTTAGTAAAGGAGAAAAACTCTGTTTAGCCAATTCACGCAGCGCCGTTGAACTCGTTGCCGAAGTCAACCACACGGCATTATTTTCAAACAGGTTTCCCGACGATACTTCCCAAGGCACAACAGACTTATCGATGGCAGAAACATCCCCCTGACGAATGGCTTCGGCCACTTCGGCAAGTTTGCCACTAAAACGTCGGCTGATCTTAAGAGAAAACACAGTGTTAATACTGCGCTCGTTTACCTGAATTGGTGGTAAGTGCGGACATAGCCGCAACAAATGTGTATGCAGCGCACCGGTAATCTCTGTCAAGTGTTCCTCGCTGCTACCAGCTAGCGCTTCAAGGACGTTGCCAGACTCTACCGCGGGCAATTGATTGACATCTCCCACCAAATACAAATGCGCATGGGAGGGCAACGCCCGTATCACCCGGGCCATAAGCGCCAAATCAACCATCGATGCTTCGTCAATGATCAACACATCACAGTGAATAGGGTTGTCCTGGTGGTATTTTGGTTGCAACTGCACAGGACGCATGCCCAGCAACCGGTGAAGGGTTTGAGCCTGAGTCGTTATACGCGTTTTATATGCATCTACGCACGGTGCAGTGATTGCCGCCAAACTGTTACTTACCGACTCAGTTAGCCGCTGTGCAGCTTTTCCCGTAGGCGCGGCCAAACGGATATTCAGCGGTGCTGAAGCGGCCGCTTGCAAAGCGATTAAGAGCCGTGCCACAGTATAGGTTTTCCCCGTGCCTGGCCCGCCATTAATCACCGCAAACTGACGGGTAATGGCACATGCCGTCGCTATCTGCTGCCAGTCCTGCTCCTCGTGAGTTGAGCAATCGAATAAGTGGGGCCACACACTGCGCAGTACATCATACTGTTTGTCGTCAAACGCAATAGTTTTAAGTCTTCGAGCCACCCCAGCCGCCACCTCTTTTTCAAACACCTGATAGCGACTCAGGTATAGTTTGTAAGGCTCATAAATGAGAGGCTCAACTTCCGCAGACCCGGTGGCCAACGCCGTCGCCGTATCAGCAAGTACCGTTAGCGACGGAAACGTATAGCCAGCCTTGTCACTTTCTTCATTGGCAAACCATGTGGACCCGGCAATATGCTCGAGATCGAGACAGGTATGCCCATGGCGCAAATGCCACGACAAAGCCACAATAAGATAAAACGCCACGTCATCCGTCAGCATCTCCTTTTTTACTTCATGCTGTTGGCACAATGTCTGCGCCAGGTACACGTCGATGGCTTCCACATCCGACAACTGCCGGTTTACTTCTTCCACAGTTTTCATTTTTGCATCTCATTGTATTCGCAGCGAAAAACCTCATCAAGTGTGAGCAAATCCTCAACGCGTATGGACGCGAAGCTCACCCCTTCCCCATTGTTGTTCTTTGGCGACATACCCCTGAGATACAAGTAGTAAACGCCGCCGAAATGCACGTCGGGCTGATAGTCAGGTAAAGACACTTGCAAATAGCGATGTAACGCCAGCGAGTAAAGCAAATATTGCAAATCGTATAAGTGTTGCTGATTACTGCGGTTTAACGCATCCGGATGATAGCGCTCAAAACGGTTCCCAAGGTGGGTCGATTTGTAATCGGCGACATAAAATTTGCCGTCGTGCTCAAAAATGAGATCAATAAACCCGTGCATCATCCCTTGCAACTGCGGTCTGGCAATGTTTGGCACCGGCAATGCAGCTTTCCCAGATAACGCCTCGCGATGAGCTGTTAACAATCGCTTTAACTGCCACCAATTGGCATGCTCCACTGGAAAATAAAACTCGGCTTCCCGCAAGGTGCGGGGCTTTTCCAGTGAAGAAAGAGTCAACCCCGGTTGTAGTGGCGTATCGAGTACTTCACTGAGCCAGTCAGTAAGGGCATCGTAATTGTCATCATCCAGAGCCAATCGCGCTTTCATATCTCGGTAAAGCTCCCAGTCAGGAGCGGTGAAATCGGTTAATTCCAGGATGTCGTGCAGCAAATTGCCCGCTCTGGCGCCTTTCTCTAGGGTAAAGCGCGCTGGAAGATCTGCTGGCGATACAGGCTCAGCGATATCGTCGAGAAACTCCTCATCTCGGTGCGTGTGCTTTACAGATAATTGTTGACGGGTGAGCGCGCTAAAGGAATACAAACGCCAGACATCCTTAACGTCAGCTGTAAAACGAGCCACGCTTAACGCCGCCAACTCAGCTTGTTCTGGAGGCACCGATGATGAGACCGGCAATGGCGTAGAATTGAGATATCCGGTGTGTGACTGTCCGTTTTCCGACATCAGTTGACTAAGTTTTGCTTGCCAATCGTAATTCTCATTTACGTTCACGGCGCGGGCAATAGCAGAACGATGGCTGTCGTTGAACGGACCAATCCCTAAATAACAACGATAGGCAGCCCGGGTAACCGCCACATACAGCAACCGCATCGATTCCGCTTCCGCTTCTTCGCGCATGCGATTTTCCCCGTCAGCGGTTTTATCGAGCCTAAGCACCTGCTGTTTAGCCTCGTTATCGTAGTAACGATAAAACGCAGCTTCTTTATTTCCGTGTTTAACGGGGTTTCGATAGCTGCTGGCAAAAGGCACAAAAACCACCGGATATTCAAGCCCTTTGGAGCCATGCTGTGTCACTATCTGAATAAGTTGTGCATCGCTTTCCAAACGTTGTGTTAGTTCATCAGAGCTTTGAGGATCGTGGATCTGACGATGTAACCAAAGTAACAGCTGCTCTGGCTGAGGTGTCACGGTGGCCGTTTTTTCCAGAGCTTCAGCCAGATGAAGATAGTTGGTTAAATGCCGTTCAGTATCGGCATCTACAGGTGTGTAATACTTGCGCACCAGTTCCAGTATCAGAGCCATGCAGCCCTGTGTTACCCAAATTGTACGCAACTCGTTGACCCTCAGCATACAGGTCTCCCAAAGCACGTCATCCTGACTGTGCAGCATGGCGACCATTTCTGCATGGGAGTAACCGAGAAGTGGACTGGTGAGTGCTGCTGACAACCGTTGTACCTGTTCACTGTGCCATATTCCATCCAGAACACGGTATAAATCCGCAGCATCTGACGATGCAAAAAGGGGTGTACTACCACTGAGGTACACCGCACTTAGCCCCACTTTGCCAAGTGCGTCTTTTACCACATCGGCTTCTTTGCCCGTACGAACGAGGATCGCTATATCTGCTGGCAGCAGTGGCTTGTCATTAAGGGTAGCCTCACTCAGCAGGCGCAGAACTTCATGACTCATCCACTTCGCCAGAGGCCGAGCAACTTGTTCGAATGCCACTGACGCGCCCTCCTCTTTAGGATGGATCACGTAAGTTAAGGCCCCCCGTTGTTGGGGATCGACAAATCGCTGCTTGGCGGCCTTCGCAAGAGGAGTGGACTTTACCGGTTCGTAGTGAATATCGAAGCCAAAGACATCTCCTCCCCCTTCTTCCTGTGGACCGCCAAAAAAGAGCCGGTTGTAAGCGTCCACCATACTTGCTACCGAACGCCAGTTTGTGTCCATCACCCAACGGTAAGTCGCTTCTCTACCGGCTTCCAGATATGTGAATATGTCACCGCCCCTGAACCCGTAAATGGCTTGCTTAGGATCGCCAATCATCATCAGCGCTGTGTCATCACTGTGACTTGGGTAAATACCAGACAAAATACTGTACTGATGAGCATCTGTATCCTGAAATTCGTCAATCAACGCGACAGGAAATCGCTGGCGAAGGGTTTCAGTAAGTGCACGGTTTCCACTCGATACCTGTTTAGCCAGTAAACGGATTAGATCATCAAAATCCACTACTCCGAGTTTTCGTTTGGCATTTGCGACATGTTGTCTTATGTAGTTAAATCCTTGACAAAGTAGCCGATAACGAGCAATTTCGTTTCGTTTTTTTTCCCGCGCTGCAGCCAAACGAACCGGCGTGTTTTTTATGTATTTGGCCAACTCGACGACGGGTTTCAACCACTTTGCCAACCGCGCTTTTTCCGGATGTCTGGAATAACGCGCCGCATTGCAAAAACTCAATGCCTCCTTTTCTGGCTCAACGACCTCTTTAGCTCGCAGCCAGCCCATCAGCGCCCGCCATTCACCTTCGCGCTTTTGACGTTCTTTTGGTGCCTTGGGCTCAACAAGACAGGATGCAATAGCCGGGTATGCCCCGTCGAGTTCCTCATACCTGTCTGCCATTTGTTCTTGAACTGACCCGGTAAACTCCGCCATTTCTCTTTCAAAGTCAGTGTCTATGGCCTGGATGTCTTGATAGACAGGGTCGAGGCCACTTTGCAGCGCCTGGGCAAAAGTAGACAAAAACAATTCGGGTACATGCCACCCTTTTTCCAGCAACATCCCGTATTGCTCAGAATCGACAGCAATTTTGCGTATCCAGTCTCCAGTTGCCTGCTCCCATAGCCCACTGGTGTCAGTTTCCAGATTTACCGACATAGGCGTACCGCTATTAAACGCCAGTTCTGTCATGACCTTGTTACAAAAGCCGTGAATGGTGAACACCGACGCTTCATCCAGCTCAAGTAATGCCGCCTGTAAAGCGGTCGCGCCTTCTTCTCCTGGCGCAAGTTGATAGAGAGCTTGAAACACCACATCACACTGCGCAAGTGAGGCCTCATCTTCCATTGCCGCCTTCCAAATCGACAATGCTTCACGCAAGGATGCGGCGATTCTACCTTTAATTTCCTCTGTAGCAGCTTTCGTAAATGTCATAATGAGGATCTGCTGAACGGAAAGCTTTTTCTCTATCAGCAACCGCAGAAAAAGACGGGTAATATTAAACGTCTTGCCGGTTCCTGCACTGGCCTCAATTAGATGTCTGCCCTTCAATGGCATGGCCAACACATCCAAAGGCCTGCTTTTGTGTGCACTATTCATGACACTTTCTCTTCTTTTTCACAGCCCAATAATGGCATGAGGATCTCTGCAATCGCATCGGCGGGAAAATCGTCCACCTGCAGGCCTTGAGGATAAAACCACGTGATATAGACATCGCTCTGAAGACTGTCTTTCATATAATCTGAAGACAGTTCGCCATCCCATGCAGCGGTTCCTTCTGGCGTTAATAGCCATTGTGTAAATCCACCGGGATAAGACGCGTCGTGATTTGCCGTATATTTTTTTAACAGTGCAAAGCCCAAGCTGGTAAAAACAGGAAACGGCACCGTCAGAATCTTTTCATACAGGGTCACAAAACGGGCCAAACGCTCTTCAGCAATAGTGGAAATCAAAGGTTCAAAACTCACTTTACGCACTTGAGCCTCACCTTTTACCCACTTGAGAAAAAAAACGTCTAACGGCAGGGAGTAACCTGCGGCATTAAAACACAACAACGTCAGATATTGCTCTACAAGACGCTTGATTGACTGACTGCCGTAGTGTAACAAACGCAGTTTATCCCCCCCTTGCCATGCTTGTGCCTGAACAGCTCCGGCAGAAGTGTCCACCACCACTTTGTTCTGCTGACCGTCAGCTATACCCAGCGCATTGACTAACGAGGTCGCCCCACTTTGCCACTCGACCATGCGCTGCTGGGTTAATGGCGTGTCCGGGTATTCCCCGGACAAAACGAGGTGCTGGCGCAGGCGTAGCGGATCCTGAGCGTCCAGCAGAGCGGCACACATTGAACTTACCGCTTGATAGCGAAGTAAAGGGTTATCATCAAATGGCTCAGTATCACTCAACAACGGCTGTTGCTGTTCAAGCCATACACCTAAGCGCTGATTAGCAAACGTTTTTAACGGGTGGTCAAACGCGCGCGCCAGTACCTGGGCCGTCAGCGTTTGCCATTCGCTGTCGTCATCGGTGGGACTAAAGGACGCAGGTTGCAACTGAGCTTTCTCGCGCAGTGCCTTAGCTAAGCGGAACCACCCCTTGTCAAAGCCAGGCCTGTCGCCGGTAAAATTATCCGGACTAAAGGGGTGTAATGCGGCCTGTTTTGTGCAGTTTCTTATCACACCATAGCCCTGGTTGAGCACATCCATAAACTCTGCTAATACTAAACTGGGTTCCCTGGCCGTGTTATCTTTGCTGTTTCTTCCCTGATAACTAAGGTACAAATGATCGCGCGCGGAGATAACCGCTTCAAGAAACAAGTATCGGTCTTCCAAACGCCTGGATCTGTCTCCTAACTTTCTGGGCTGCTGCGCCATCAAATCAATGCTGATAGGTGTGGACTGACGGGGGAATTCACCGTCGTTCAGCCCTAAAATACACACCACGCGAAACGGGATACTGCGCATGGGCAACATGGAACAAAAGGTAATTTGGCCTGTGAGAAAATGATTCGCTGCATCGGGTGTACTAAATTGCTTAATCAGCACGTCTCGCACCTGATTTAACGTCAACTCATCATCGAACCCCGCTTCGGCACAATGGGTTACAAAATCCGCGGAAGCACGGCTCAGGGCATCCCAACTACTTTGATCTTGCGAAGGTACTTCAAAACACGCGTTCTTCATTTGCTCGAGAAACACTTGCCACGCCTCCGGCGTTCGTTTCTGACGCATCTGTGACGTGAAATAAGACAATTGCTTCAACAGATGAATGAGCTTACCCAATACCACCATGTTCTGGCCTTCAACGTCCGGCACAGTAAGCAGACCATCGGTCACCATAGCGGTATCTTCCAGCGTCATACCCAACAACAGTCTTTTCAGCCCCCACTGCCAGGTGTATAAATCGGATGATGGCTGTTCAAGTGTGACAGATTTGTGCTCATTGTCCCGCCCCCAGTGCACATGGGCTTTCTGTAACCAAACGCTCATGATTTCCAAATCTGACGACGCTATACCAAATTTGCGTTGAATGGGTTCAAACCGCAGGTAATCCATAATTTTGGACACTTCGAAACGACTGTCCGGCAATGTCAGTAATTGTACAAAAGCGGCCACAAGGGGGTCGGCGTCCAGTGGCGAGCGGTCGGCTATTGAGCAGGGAAGCCTGGGCGTATCCTCATTCTCATCCTGCGCACTGCCCGCGCGCTGGAAAACAGCGTCTATGAAAGGGGCATAGTGCTCTATGGCTGGACACATCACCACAATATCTGCAGGTTTCAACGCCCCGTTTTGTGCATTCATCATACGCAACAAATGGTCGTGCAACACCTGAACCTCCCGAAGTTCAGTGTGTGAACTTACCACGGAAATACTGTGGTCGAGGGGAATACTTGTTTGAGATGGCAGAGGTGCCTCACCATGCAATATATCTTTCTGTAACCGCGACAGTAAAGTTTGGGGCTCCGGCCCACTTTCCGGCTCTTCGACGTCAAATGCCGCCACTTCATAGCTGGACAGAGGCGTCAACAAATTAAACAAGTCCCTTCCCTGCTGCCCGAGGTTAGCCAACAGTGGGTTGTCCTGTGCGGCCTGTGCCCACTTTGCGATCCCCTCCTCCCGCAAGAGTTTGGCCTGCTCTTTCTGGCTTTTAATATCGCCCCAGAAACTCACACTTGGATTTAGATGGAAAAGATGGATGTCAGTATGTCCAGCCAGCGCGTCCAGAAACTGAATAAGCTGAGGAGCCATGGTATTAATAGCAAAAACAATGACATTTTCCGGTAGTGTAGCGCCGGCGGTTTCTTCATTGAGGGCATTGATTGCCCGGCGATGTAAGCGCGCCGGATGGTTGGGCTGCTCGCTCACTAACATACGCCAAATTCGGCGCTGCCACAGCTCATCGTCGCTACCGGTATTCACCGTATCCCCCTCTTCCCAGGCAAAAAGCCACTGCGGCCTGTACAATAAATACTGTTCAAACACGTCCGCCACCGCAGTGGCGAGTTGCAAACGCTGAACGCTTGCTTCTTCTGTGTTATCAATTTGCTGCCAGTAACTACACGCGGGAGCACTGTCCGGAGCTGAACAAAAATCTGGATGGCGCAAAATTTTATCAATACGCCACACCAAGACTTCCCGCCGGTAGGGCGATTGTTGTGGTACTTCATCCCTTCCGAGGATCTCCCTCGCCGTATCCCACATAAATCGCACTGGCAGGGGGAAGCCCAGGTTCATTGCAATGCCCTGCTCCTTGGCCAGCGCCATGTTTAGCCAATGCTGCATTCCAGGACTTTCTACCAAGATAGTCTGAGAACGAAAAACAGGAGCAGGTTGTTGTTTTAACAGCGTTGATAGCAGAAAGCTGAGATGCTCAAGCTTATTTGACGGATAAAGCGCTAACAATGGTCACCCGAAAGATTGTGTTTTTTTCTATGTTAAGGGATAAATCTGGCGACTGCCAGAGAGGGTTGCGTTTAGCTGGAAATTTTCGAAAAAATGGCAGTGTGTACTTGATGTAAAAGAAAAAAACCCATACAGACCTCAGGACACGAAAAATCTGTATGGGTAAGGTTATGGGCTCACTCATGACAACCTATTCAGGCGTTGCCTGGCACCGGAATAGGTTAACGCCAAGAGAAAGCTCAAATAACACTTTTATCTTATTCATTCTGTGTGCCAACTTTATTTACGTTATTTTTCAATAACTTAAATATAATGAATTGTAATTTCAATAAAAGTGCACGACGATAATGGTGCAACCGCACCACAAATAAGCAGCTCAGCGATAGTTAGACGCATCATGCCACCCTAGATTAATCTGGCACGCCCCTTTTCTTTTGTATTCATCGTCCGATACAATTTGCACCTGAATGTACAACGGAAAATAGATCATGCTCAGCCAACAACAACTCGCAACGATGCTATCGTTGCAAAATAAAATGAACACAAAGGTCAATCCTCAGTGGCTCACTGCCGGCTACGGTTACCTGCGTGCCGCGATGGTTGAATCGGTGGAAGCCATAGACCATCATGGCTGGAAATGGTGGAAGGCACAAAAGAAGGATTTACCTCAACTGCAAATGGAATTAGTGGATATCTGGCACTTCGCCCTCTCTGCCAGCATTATTGACTACAAAGGCAATATACAGGCAACAGCAAATGCATTGTCTGCACAGCTCGCGCAATCGCAAACACAGGTAAACTTCGACGGTACCGATTATTTTCCCGATAAACAGTCACTGCTGGACAACCTGGAGCTAATGGCTGGGCTCTGTGCTGCCAAACGCTTCAGCGTACCGCTGTTTATGCGTATCGTTACCCAGTGTGAGATGACGTCCGACTCGCTGTTTCAGCAATATGTGGGCAAAAACGTACTGAATTTTTTCCGCCAGGATAACGGCTACAAAGAAGGGACGTACGAAAAAATATGGGCTGGTAAGGAAGACAACGAGCATCTGGTAGAAGTGCTCAGTACGCTGAATATTGAAGCTGCTGACTACAGCGAGCTGGTTTACGCAGGGCTTGCTCAACGTTATCCAGCATAACAGTCAACAGCTAAGTGAAACCCTAATTGCGCGTTTTAGAAATTGAATCAGCCATTGCCTGCGCTTTTTTACACGACGCAGGCTCATTCATGCTTTCAAACTGATCACAAGGAATGTTAATCATTTCCTGGAGGCATTCAGTGCCCGCGTCGAGTAATTCATCGTAATCGCTCATGGTGTCATCGGGTAACATGTTCGGCACATACTGTTGACACATTTGCGCTGACATACTATCGACCATCTGACGCATCTCCGGCGGTATGTTACCGCTCATTTGCTTCTCCATTTCCTCGTTGATACACATCTTCATTTTTTCGCAAAATGCGCCGGCGGCAGCTTCGTATTCGTTTAACCCCGCTAACACTGATGGACTGATCAATAACCACGCCACTGCGAATTGTTTTTTCATTTTTCGGCTTCCTTGCTTAGGTAAATTTGTTAGTGTTTTAAATCAAAAGGCGGTTACAATTTAACCACCTTCTTTGCAAAAAAGCCAATACAATCACATTGAAACCCACTCAACTTTAGCGTCATACTGAGCCAGTATTATCGATTTATAACGACTCTCCAGTACGTGCCGCTTAACTTTTAGCGTTGGTGTTAGCATGTCGTTCTCAATTGTCCACTCTTCGTCAACAACCACAATTCTATCGAGTTTTTGGTGGCTTTCTAAACAACTATTTAATGCGTCTAACGTACTCAACAGACGGGTGGTTAAATCTGCTCTCGGTTGCTTCAGCGCCTCTTCTCCTAATACCACCAGAGCGATAGGCTGAGGTAAGCCGGTGCCAACAACACAAACTTGTTCAACAGCGTCGTTTTCCATAATTCTCGCTTCGATAGGCGCGGGTGTGACATACTTGCCCTTCTCTGTTTTGAAAATATCTTTCAATCGCCCGGTAATAGCGATGTATCCGTCTTCATCTTTCTCACCTTTATCGCCTGTACGCAAGTAGCCGTCACTGGTAAATGCCTCTGCGGTTTTGCCTGGGTCAAGATAATAAGACACCATATTACAGGGTGATTTCACCTGGATCTCGCCGTCGTCCGCCACGCGAATGTCGACCCCCGGATACGGCTTACCGATTTTGCCTATCTTATCTTTTCTAAAAGGCACACAAGCTGTGCCATAGGCACAGTTTTCTGTCATTCCCCAGCCCTCGCTAATATTCACGCCTATGGCATTGAACCAAGCAATAATGGATGGCGCGAGAGGCGCTGAGCCACTGGCGAGTAAACGAGCTTCACGAAGACCAAGGCCGACTTGAATTTTCTTCTTAACCATTCCGCTGACAAATGGAATTTTCAACAATACAGAGAGTTTTCGCTGAGACATCTTAGCCAAAATGCCATGCTGAAATTTTGTCCATAAACGGGGAACCGATATAAACAGTGTCGGCTGACAATATTGAACGTCACGCTGAAATGTCTCCAGCGACTCCACAAAATAAATTTTCCCACCGGCGTAGCAACTCGCCAGTTCAACTAACACCCGCTCAGTGATATGCGCTAAAGGCAAATAGCTCATCATTCTGTCTGTTTGAGAGAAAGTCAGCGAATCAAGGGAGTTTGCTGCTGCCCAGCACACGGTTTTAAAACTGTGAACCACTCCTTTGGGTTCGCCGGTACTTCCAGACGTGTAGATGATGGTCATTATGTCATCCAAATCTCTGTCTGGGGAAGCATCAATGGCTGGACAATCTATAAAGGTATCCCACTGCCTTTCCATGGGAAGGTTCGGGTAAGGCAGCGCAACGGTGGGTAAATCTGCTGGAATCGCGGGCAGCTGTGCCGACGGGTTGTCGAGTTTACCGACAAACAACACCTGAATGTCGGCGTGGCGTATCACATAATTCAGAGTATCACTTCCAGCTGAAGCAAACACAGGCACAGAAATATGGCCCGCCATCATAATACCTAAATCAACAATAAACCACTCTGCACAATTTTTTGCGAACAGACCAACGCGACTCCCCGCGGGCAGCGCCATGGCCTGGAGCTGATAGGCAACGCGACGAGCGAGATCGGCAACCTCTGCAAAGGTGTATTCGCGGTAGCGCCCCTCAACGGGCTGTATTAAATAAACATCATCCGGACGATGAGACTCCCAGTGATACAACATGGCGAGTGGCGAACAGCGCACTTCGTGATTTTCTGAGACAGCAGTAGCATTCATCAGCGTTATTTCCCCTTCGTGCAGTAGCCTAAGCCCCGACTTTACATTTTTTTCACATAATAAATCTGGTAAGACCATCTTAAAAGTCATTTCACACCAAAGTAAATGCATTTTATGTTTTTTGTCAGCAAAAAATACCCATTGGGAGCACGTAACGGTTCAACATCAGTGTTACATTTGTGCTACATTTAGCCAGTTTTATCACTTTTTCATCGCAGCACAGTTGATTACTGACGCAAAAGCTGGTTTCGTATGCGTAAAACAGACACAGGCAAAAAACAATGAAACTGACCGTTAACGGAACAACACGTGAGTTCAATGGCGACCCTCAAACGCCATTACTGTGGTTTATCAGAGACGAATTAAAAATGACCGGTACCAAATACGGGTGTGGCATGGCGTTATGCGGAGCATGCACAATACACGTCGACGGTGAAGCTGTTCGCTCTTGTCAATATCCCGTATCTGCCGCCGAGGGTAAACGTATTACCACCATTGAAGGTCTGGATGACAAGAATGAACATCCGCTGCAAATTGCATGGGCTGAAGAAAACGTTCCGCAGTGCGGTTATTGTCAAAGTGGTCAAATTATGCAGGCGGCATCGCTGCTGGCAAAAAACAAATCTCCGTCTGACACTGAAATCGAGCAAACCATGAGTGGAAATATTTGCCGTTGCGGCACTTATCCACGCATACGCAAAGCCATCAAACGAGCTGCAGAGGGTACAAAATGAAGCACATTCAGTCTACATCACGACGGGCGTTCCTCAAACGGACAGCTACCACCGCTGGACTAACGCTTTCGGTTGCCCTATTGCCCGGTCGACATGCCTTTGCAAACACGGACAACGTTCACAATGACGCGCCCTTCTCCCCTAGCGTTTTTGTTGCCTTACACACTGACGGTACACTGGAAGTAACGTGTCATCGCTCTGAAATGGGTCAACAAGTTCGAACATCAATCGCTCAAATCATTGCTGAAGAGATGGACGCCGACTGGCAACGGGTGGTTGTGAAACAAGGTACCGGTGACCCTCAGTACGGCGATCAGAATACCGACGGTTCACGAAGTATTCGCAGAAACATAGACCGCTTGCAACTGGCCGGGGCCACGGCAGCAGCACTGCTCAGAACCGCTGCAGCAAAAGGCTGGAACGTAAGTGCAGATAGTTGTGAATGTGAACAGCATACGGTTGTTCACAAGCCTTCGGGCAGGCGGATTGATTTTAAAGCACTGGTATCAGTGGCAGCAACCTTGCCCATGCCCGACGAATCAGACATCACACTAAAAGACAAAGCTCGCTACAAATTAGTCGGCAAGCCTGTCTCAAGTATCGATTTACCCGATGTCGTTAGCGGCAACACAGTATTTGGACAGGATGTACAGCTCGACAACATGCTGGTAGCTGTGATAGTTCGCCCTCCGGTCTTGTTTACCGAGGCCACAAAAGTGGATGATACCGCAGCCAAAGCCATAAAGGGCGTGAAAAAAATTATTTCCATGCCAGTGCCCACCGCGCCGCCCTTGTTTAAACCCTTGGGCGGCGTGGCAGTACTGGCAGAAAACACGTGGGCGGCTATGCAGGGAGCCAAAGCACTCGCGATCACCTGGTCACAGAATACTCACAACCAGTATCAGTTCGAAGATGAAAAGCAAGCGCTCATCCTTGCCGCCAAACAAGGTGGTGAAATTGTGCGCAAAAAAGGAGACGCTATTTCCGTCATTGACGGAGCCGAAAACGTTATTGAAGCCACATATTTCACACCGTTGCTGGCACAGGCACCTATGGAACCTCCTGCGGCAACGGCCTGGGTAGACAGTGATACAGTGCAAATATGGGCTTGTACACAGACTCCCCAATCGACCCGTAGCAATGTAGCTGCGGCCCTCGGTGTTGAAGAAGACAAGGTCACGGTTAATGTAACACTGCTCGGCGGGGGGTTTGGCAGAAAGTCTAAACCAGATTTTTCAGTGGAAGCGGCACTACTTTCGCAACAAGCTGGACAACCAGTAAAAGTGATTTGGCGACGCGAGGACGACATTCAACACGGCTATTATCACAGTGTAAACGCACAGCACATTCGAGCAGTCCAAGATACGGCGGGCAAGACAATCGCCTGGCATCACGGCACAGCTTTTCCATCAATTTCTACCACTTTTGCTAAGGACATCACTGCACCCAGCGCAGGTGAGTTGGATTTGGGCTTCACCGACAATCCGTATTCCATACCTAATATGTTGTTGGAAAAAGGGCGAGCAGTAAATCACGTCCGCATTGGTTGGTTGCGTAGCGTATGTAATATTTTTCACGCTTTCGCCATTCACAGTTTTGCAGACGAACTTGCTTATTACGCCAAAACAGACAGCAAAGATTACCTGCTCTCGTTAATTGGCCCCGCCAGGGTGATCGATCTCACAGCGGAAGATGCAAAATACGGTAATTACGGCGATCCTATTGATAAATACCCCATTGATACCGGCAGGCTTATCAATGTCATCGAAAAGGTGTGTGATATCGCTGGATGGGAGTCCCGCAAGCGCGAAAAGCGCTTTTTGGGCCTCGCGGCTCACCGCTCATTTTTGACTTATGTTGCCACGGTTGTTGAGGTTGAGGTTAAAGAAGATGGAAGTTGGTCAATTCCCAACGTATTCACCGCCATTGATGCAGGTACGATAGTTAATCCGGAACACGTTAAAGCGCAATGTGAAGGCGGTGCCATTTATGGGCTAAGCTGCGCTTTAGGAAAAATATCCGCCAAAGACGGCGCCATTGAACAAAGTAATTTCCACAATTATCAGGTTGCTCGCATGATGCACGCACCGAAGAAAATGACAGTGGAGATAATCGACAGTTCAGCGCCAGCAGCGGGCGTAGGGGAACCATCTACCCCGCCTTTCGCCCCAGCGCTCACAAACGCACTGTTTGCAGCCACGGGGGTGAGAATTAGGGAATTACCGGTTCCCAGTCAAGTGAAAAGAAACGCCTAACGTTAGGGCGCAGGCCAGGTAGTCTGCAGCAGAGCAGGCACCTGGCTGGCCGGTACAGGTCTTGAATAGAAATATCCCTGCTGATATACGCACCCTTTGTCCAGTAAGTAACTGGCTTGTTCGCCTGTTTCTACTCCCTCTGCCACGCATTGCATGTGCAAACTGACAGCCAAACTAATGGTTGTCAGCACTAAGGCATCTTTTTCATGGCCCGGCTGGATGTCATCAACAAAGCTCTTATCTATCTTTAACACGTGTAGCGGGAATTTCTTCAAATAACTCAAAGAAGAATAACCGGTGCCAAAATCGTCCAACGCCAATTTGAATCCAGCGTCAATGAATTGTTCAACCTGGCGCAAAGCACCATCCGTATCATCCATCAAAATGCTCTCGGTTAATTCAAAACGCAATGCCGAAGGCGGTAACCCAGCATTTTCCAGCAACGCCACTGTGCCAGCAATATCGAACTCTGTTTTAAAGTGAAGTGCGGACAGGTTAACAGACAAATAGCCATCGAACCCTTGGCTATACCATGTTTTGAGATCGTCTACCGCACGCCGCATGGCGTGACGGGTTACTTCAATGACATACCTCAATTCTTCTAAAATGGGAATAAACGCCGACGGATACAGCGGAGGATCGGCCAGGCTACAGCGCAGCAGCAATTCTACCCCAACAGTCTTATTGGTTTTTGCGTTTACAATAGGTTGATAGTGGTTAAAAAACCGGCTTTCCTGATAGGCCAGCTTCACACGGTTTTCCAACATCAGCCTCTCGCGAACCCTGTCGTTCATGTCCTGGGTGTAATAACTGAAACCATGCACTGTATTTTTCTTCGCCGTATACATTGCCACATCAGATTGTTTCAACAGCTCAGAGGGCTCAACGCCATTGTCAGGATAAAATGATATCCCAATGCTCGCTGACACTCTGACAACATCCTCTCCAAGAGAAATAGGTGTTTCCAATGACTGAATGAGCGAAGTAACAAGCTCACCCACCTGCTCTTTTGAAGTCACATCCTCCATCACAATGACGAATTCGTCGCCGCCCAGCCGGGATACAGTATCGTTGTCAGAAGCTATATTTAACATGCGGTTGGCGATTATTCGCAGAAGCTTATCGCCATAGTCGTGACCCAGTGAATCATTAATACCTTTAAACCGGTCGAGATCAACAAACAACACGGCAACTAAATTGTCTCCGGCCGTTTCTATAGCCAGTTCAAGACGTTCCAACAACAAATTGCGGTTGACCAAACCAGTTAATGCATCGTAATTTGCCACTTTAATTAACTTTCGCTCGGCGTTTTTCTGTTCGGTAATATCCGACATCACTAACAGGTAGTGGTCCGGTTCAGCGTCAGAATCTGTAGCGCCGGTTGCTGATACTTCAAGGAGTACATCAAATTGCTGCCCGTCGCCTCCTCGCAGCTTCTCCTCACTTTTCCAAAACTCTCCAGATCGCAGCGAGACCAGCTTATCTTTCAGCGTTTTCCCTAGTACGGGTGCGTTTTCGAACAAGCGATTAAGTTGTTTGTCCAAGGGACGTCTGCGGTCTAACCCAAAAGCGGCGCAGCAAGCGGGATTAGCGGCAACAGGGACAAGGGTCTTATCGAAAATCATTACCCAATCCCGGGTGTGTTGAAAGGCGTCTCCAAATAGCCGTACCTGATGTTGTGCCTGGTGCAGACGCTTGAGCTGCCGCTGCCTGTGATACAAATACGCGCCAATGAGGATAAGACACAAAAAGACATAAACTGAGTAGGCCAGAGGCGATTGCAGAGGCGGATAAGGAATGGTGAAAGAAAGCGTTGCGGGCAAAAGTACACTGTCTGTGGTTTGCTTCAGTGGGAGCACCTCAAAGTGATACTCGCCAGGCGATAAGAAAGCGAAGGTTACGCTACCGTTTTTCGTCACCGATTCACTGACTAACGCGCTCCCCCTGATAAGCTTATACTTAAAAATACTATCAATACGATAACTCGAAGACAGTGCCGCAAACTGAATCGTAATGCCATAATCATCATGCCGAAGCCTGATGTGTTCGCCACTTAGGTTACGCATGGGTTTATCCAGCGAGCGGGAATCAAGTAATATCCCACTAATCGCCATTTCCGATACATTCTTTGCGCGCTTTTTAGTTTCTTCTTTTAACGTTGTCGGATCAAAAATCATCAGACCCGTAGTGGAACCAAATGCTATTCGACCATCAGTTAACTGCAATGCAGCACCATCATTGAACTCGGAAACTTTGATATCCTGGCCAGCATAGTAGTTTTTTATCTCAGTATTTAACGATGAATAGTAGGAGAAATAACCATGTGAGCTATACCACACACCGCCTTCCTCATCGCGAATAACGTTATACACCACATTACTTCTCAATGTGTTCCTGTCGGTTAAATGTTGCTTAGGCGAAAACGTTTTTGCGTCCAAAGCCATTAAACCGTTGCTGGGAAAGCCAAGCCACAAGGTATCTGTCATATCAGCCGTCACACTGGTCACTGAACGCTGAAAATTGCGCTGAATTTCTGAGTACTTAAAAACAGTCCGTACCGAGAAGTCATCGGTATTCACCAGCAGCAAACCGTTGCGTAAGGCCAGAAATATTTCATTGGGATATCGGGCAATGCTTTTGATAAATCCCGATGCAAATTGTGCGCTGTACCCGAGTTCCGCCAGTGGAATGACTTCCAGTAAATCCTGTCGGTAATCGTAGCGGTAAAAATCATCAGCAATAAAATACACCCGCCCCTGACTGTCTGTGGCACTCCCGTAGTTCCAGTCTGAAAACACTTTTTCGGCTAGCGTCGTACTGGCGGGTAAAGGTGTAAATTCACCCGATGTCGTATTAAATAACCGCAAGCCCTCATAAGACTCTACAATTAAGTGTCGCTCATCAGCAGGATGAATAGCGTGAACGGATGATACACCTGATTCAGACCCGGCAGGCATATCCCCGCCCCAATGTATACCCTGTTCACGGATGAGATCGTAACGCGTTAATCCCGCGTTGGTACCCACCCAAAGCGTGTCAGGTGAAGACTGATACAAAGACAGCACCACATTGTTTGCCAGCGGCTTTACGGCCTCCCCTTTCTGATTTTGAATGGTGACAACTCCCAATGGTTGAGCATACCAATACAAAACACCTCCGGCCTCGCTTCCCAACCACAAATTTCCCGACATATCCGGAAGAATGGTGCGGATACTCTTGTCAGCCAACTCCATCGTTTCCAGAATAGGGTACAGCATATGTTCAGTTTTAATGCGACCTTGTTCACGGGTAATGCAAAACAACCCCTGGTCTGTCCCGGCCCAATAGTGGTTGTTTTTCCCTGTGCGAATGGTCCACACGTTCCGATCGGCAAGAATACGCTCACTGCGATAGCTAATAGCTGTTGTTTCGGAAAGTGGTTGATCAAAGGTGATGAGATATAGCCCACCCACTGTGCCCACCAGCAACTGATTTGAGGACAGCAAATGCAGCACTTTGGCGTTGCCGTTAAGTTTGTTTTTTTTGTCGCCGGCCAGGTAATCAAGTGTTAATGGGGCTGCGTTGTTATCGTTGAGCGGACGCAGAAAGACATCAGAAGACGTAGCGATTATCAGGTGCTCGCCTACCGGCAGTATGTCGCGAACAATCTGGTTGTCCTCCAGAAGCTCTTCATCAAGCGTATAAAGGGTTTCAACGCTGCCGGTTTTACCCTTTACTCGAAGGATCTTCTGCTCAAGCGCAATTAAAATATCACCGTCAGGTAACTCCGAAAAAGCATCTCCGGATTGGATCCATTCTGGTTGGTCTTTGTAGCGTTCCCTGGCAATTAACTGAAACTGGTTATTATTGAGATCAAAGCGGTAGATACCCTCGTTATACGTTGATATCCACAGGCCGTTGTCACTGTCAACGAAGAGTTTCGTCACCGTATTGTTGACAAAGACATTGTCAGGACCGCTGACCGTAACAAAGCGATAACCGTCGAAACGACTCAGCCCGCCTTCTGTGGCTATCCAGATAAATCCATCCCGATCTCTCACAATATCTCTGACATTTTCCTGGGCTAACCCGTCAGAGCTATCGAGCTTTAAGAAGGAGGGATGCGAAATAATAGGTTCTCCCAGTACTGGGAAATACACAGCAAAGCTCAGAAAAATTGTGGAAAAAAAGCCATAAAAACGCCACGGTACTACTGATTTTACACGCATGTTATATCTGTTTATTACTTCACTTTACCGGCGTAGCCGCCACAGTCGTTCACACAAAGGCACCATAAAGTTCCATTTTTTCTGGAGGATGCCCGCCTTTTGACGAAAGATAAACACGAAACCTGTGTTACATGAACCATAGCACAATATTCAGAAAAGGAAGAATGCTGCTTGGGTTAACGCTCAATGGCAATCCGTCCAACCCTGACTTTCTTCCGGTGAATACCTGACTGGGGCGCTAACTTGTATAAATCACCATTGCGCCCAGAATAAGTTTTCCTCACACCGCTGCTTTTTGCAATCTGACAATGGGCATCAAGATGCGCTGGCTCGCCGTGAACAGGGATGGCTATTTGAGGCTTAACCCAATGATACATCAGCTTCAGTTCTTCTTCGCACGGATGTCCGCTGGCATGAATAGGTAGTGGGCTCTCTTCACTCAGTAAGGTATTTACCCCCATGGCGTGAAAACCCTTGAGTAAACGCAAGACGCCGGCTTCGTTCCCGGGAATAACAATACTGGAAAAAATGACATGATCGCCTTTTTCAAGCGAAAGTGCGCGGTGGTCATCTCTCGCCAGCCGAGCCAGTGCAGCACGGTTTTCTCCCTGACTGCCAGTTGCCACCAGTAACACTTCTTCCGGAGGCAAATAGCCGAGGTGGGTGGCGTCAACTAACTCCAGCTCTTCTGGCCAATAACCAAGTTGTTTGGCAATACCTACCATATTAAGCAATGATCTGCCCAAAACCCCCATGTACCTATTCGTCTGCTTTGCCACCCTCGCCAGGCTAATGAGCCGAGCAATATTACTGGCAAAACAGCCGACTACAACCCGACCTTTCAACGGTTTTATCGTAGCTAGCAAACCGTCGTAACAAGTGCGCTCAGATACCGACATGCCAGGTTTCAATGCATTGGTAGAATCACCCACCAACGCCAACACATCCTGTTCGCCCAGTTGTTGATACAACCTGTGCTTAAACGGTGCACCAGAAATAGGTTGAGAATCGATTTTCCAGTCAGCGGTATGCAGTACATCCCCCACCTGGGTGCAGATCTGCAGAGCAAAAGGCTCGGGAATGGAATGGGTTATTTGCAGCCACTTAACTGTAAATGGACCAAGCTGAGTGAGTGATCCAGGATCTATTTCGTAAAGGGGAATTTTGCCCAGCATATTGACCTCAGCGAGTTTCCGTCTCAACACCGCAGCGGTAAAAGCCGTAGCGTAAACAGGGCATCTGAAACGCTGCCACAAAAAGGGAACTGCACCCACGTGATCCTCATGGGCATGGGTTATCACTAACCCGGTTAATCGGTTTGACTGCGAAGCGATAAAAGTCGGGTCTGGTGCCACCATGTCAAAGGTAGGTCCTTCATCATGGTGATTGAGCGGCTCGTTAAACGATACACCACAATCGACCATTAGCCAATGGCCGTTGTGACCATATAAATTCAGATTCATGCCTATTTCACCAGTTCCGCCCAAGGGAAGAAACCATAGATCTTTTGGACCAGGAACGAGTTCGCTAATAATAATCTCCTGTTATCTCGTTAGTTTGCAAATGAGGATAATGGACTAATATTAACGGCCTGAACAGCCTGTATGACACAATTAAGTACATAGTATTACGTACTGTTAAAAGGGAAATGCGATCACACAATGCCCGGGCGGTATTGTTACCGACCGGGCATTGCAAAGCGGTTATTTGACGATGGTCATTTCTTCTATCAGATTTGTCGCACCATCCACGTATTCCATCACCCACAGCATATAGCGGGTATCGACGTGAATTGTTCGGGTGGTCTTAGGATCAAAATCCCAATCCGAATTTACACTTTCAAAGGTACCATCGAACAGCAGCCCCACGAGTTCTGCTTTCGCATTTAAGGTCGCCGAACCAGAATTACCGCCAGTAGAATCCAGATCAGTGAGGAAGTTCACCGGCACACTTCCAAGGCTATCTAACCTGTACGGGCCGTATTGCTTGTCTTTGATCAATCTCAACTGCTTTTCAGGGGAATCAAAGGGTGATTCCCCTGTGTCTTTTTCAACAATACCTTCTAAACGGGTAAAGGGCTTATAAATAATGCCATCCTTAGGCTCTCCCCCCATAACGGTTCCGTATGTCACCCGCAACGTACTGTTTGCATCGGGATAAGCCAGCCCACCCTGTGATTTTTGCCAGGCAATAATGGCCTTCATGTACTGAGGTTTAAGCGCAACGGCTTGCCCCAGCAACGCTTTACTTTCGTCTTCAATCTCCATTTCTGTGTCAAACAATGCCACTGCCAAGCGAATAAATGGGTCTTGACTATTTTCGAAATCTTCCCGCTTTGCATTTAGCCAATTTAGACGTGTATCGGCTTGTGTGAGCATTGTCTGGGCATAAAACGCCGTTAACTTTTGTTTTAACTGGGCACTATCAGTGTTGTCAGTCAAGCCCAATGCTTCGTCAAAGGCTGCCACTCTGTTTGCGACTGGCTGCGCCAAATAGAGGCTTATCATTTTATGCCAAACTGCCTGGTCGACCGTTGGATCAAAGCGGCGCTCAATACGTTCAACCGCTTCCCTGATACGAGACTGGTCCCGTTCCTGGAAACCAGACTCTCGCTCTGCATCGGGTTTTTCCCGCTCAATAGCATTGCGGTACAAGCGCTGCGCCAATGACAACAACTGCGCTCGGGACAAGTTGTTATACCAGAAGTTTTGTTTATTCATACGAATTTGCGCTTCTGTTACCTCGTCAAGGCGATCAAGTGCCAGCATCAAATCAATTTTGTCGTTTTGTTCAAGCCAAGCTGCCAGTGCAGCTTCTCGCTCTGCCCGTCTTGTCACAAGGCCAACCCGCTTCGCGCCAGACAACTGACCTAGTGTGTTCTTGTGAAAGTTATTCAAACCAGCCAAGAGATCCTCGTATTTAATTCTCACATCACTACCGTGTTCTGAGGCACCTTCTATGGTCTTGATCCAGGCATCAACTAAATCGAGATAGGTGGGATAAAGCCAGTCGAAGGTATACGATACCTGAGCTAATCTTGCGTATCGATTGGTAGACCCGGGATAACCAGCGGCCATAACGAAGTCGCCGTCATCCAGCCCCGCAGCAGACACCTTTAGGAAGTGCTTCGGCCTGTATGGTACATTGTCTTCACTGTAGTCAGCAGGCTTCCCATCTTTGCCCACGTACGCGCGATAGAATGAGAAGTCGCCGGTATGCCGTGGCCACATCCAGTTATCTATATCGCCGCCATATTTGCCCACCGCATCAGCCGGCGCATAGGCAATACGCACATCGCGAATTTCCATTTGCTTAATGAGTTTGTACTCCAACCCTTGGAAAAAAGATGGCACAGAGCAACGATAACCCGGCTGAGCTTCACATTCAGCAATCACCGCTTTACGGTTTGCTTCAATTAAATCGTAACGCTCGCGGCCCTGAATACTGTTATCAATATTACCCGTGATTTGCGCCGTGACATCGGCAAACCCCACAGTGACAAACATCTTCGTTCCCGGCGCCGCAGGCAACTCTTCCTGTTTCTTGCGCGCGAGAAATCCCTCTTTCAAATAATTGTGTTCAGGCGTGCTGTTATATTGAACCGACCCTCTTGCACAATGGTGATTGGTAACGGCAAGCCCTTGTTGGGAAACAAAAGACGCAGAGCACCCTCCCAAAGACACAATGGCCCCCATGGGAAACGCAGTAAGATCATTAATTGAGCTGGCTGAAATTTTCAGCCCGGTTTTCTTTAGATCCCCGGCAATAAGGGGCAGTTGTTCAGGGGTGAACATGCCTTCTTTTGCACTGGCACCAAAAGTACTGCCAAGCAATGCCGCCGAAACACACAAAACGCGAAATGTAGACATCGATATTCCTTTTTAATTCATTATTTTCCACTGGACCCACTCGTTAATGTTGTGTCGTTAGGAACGACCCATAATCACTTCACCGTGATATGGGCAGGGAACAGTGTAATCCCAGTGTATCGTTAAAATAGCCGATGATCTAAGGGAACGAATATCGATTAGAAATAAGAATTGTTAAAAAATGTAAGAATTAGCCCGGCGCATGGAGCCGGACGTTTAACACGTCATTGAGTTCCGCCCATCCCGCATCGTCAAGCAAGGCGGTCCGAAGGAAGCTTACCTGGGCAAAGAGATCTTGCATCGTGAGTTGCGACGTTAACATTTGGCGGTCTCCGGCTGAATTGTTACGCGCTATGCCCACTGACAATTAACGACACAGACAGTGAGTCAGATCACTTCCTGGCGAGTATTTTCTCAGCCAGTACATCCGGCTCGACCACTTCACCTTCTTCCCCTGGCACCGGACAAACCATCACCGCTAATCCGTCTTTGAGTAGTCCTGGCGTCCACTTGTGCATCCAATCATCAAGCGTGATCCCCATTGTCTGACAGTGAGACCAATCTTCCGTTGCCCACAATGCCGCTAGTGACTTTTCCGGCCATATTGGCACACCATCTTCATCATCAGATGTCAGCATAACACACCCGTCTTCATCCTTGAGGATCCAAACCTGATCATTCTCGACGATTATACTAATGGTTTCTTGCATTCGCTTGTCTGCATTTGCTTGTAAAAGAGAGTGTAATGCTGTCATGACAGTTCCTTAAGGCATGGTCAGTGAGGGCCGACACTGTACCGACCCGGACTACGTGTTTTTAAATACGTTGATGTCGTTCGAACAGTATATTGGGGCAGAGTTTATTGAGGCAAGCTATTGGCAATAAAATTGATTTACAAATCATTCTCCGTCCCCGTGCTTACCCCATCAACCCCTTTATTTCGCTTCGCCGTATGATATTACACATCACTGCCGCTAAGCAGTCAGCAACGCTATCAGTGGCGGTAACCCCGGGCGTTTTACTGATTTCATGGTGTTTAAATACACCGTGGTTGAAAACCCATTCCACCTTTCCAGTTTGCGCAAGCCAGCAGCCGGCAACAAGCGCTCAGCCATAGATTCAGGCAGTATGGCGAAGCCACCTTCTTCCAACAAACTGTTCGCGGCCAAACGCAGAGAATTTGTTCTCAGCCTTGCATCCCGTAACCCACTAAACTCTTTGTGCAGGAACTCCCTGACTTTCAATCCCCACTCAATGGAAACAAAAGTGGTGGGGTCAGGACTTTCCAAATCCGTGTCAAAAGCGTACAGGGCAAGGGGAATATGCAGCAGTTTGACGGTATTAATTTCCTCCGATTTAAGAGGTTCAGAAGAAAGCGCGATATCAATAGTTCGCTCGTGTAACTGCCGTGACAAGCTATCCAGAGTCAGCACTTCCGCTTTCACTGACCAATCGGGATATGCTGTGTGAATTTTTCCCAACAGGCTGGTAAACCCAAGTTCACTGGCTAATTGCGTGGCAGCACAGACGACAAATTCCGCCGATTGCAACTGCAACTCCCTTTTAGCGTCCTGTAACGTGTCAGTGAGCTGATGGGCAAACGGCAACAACTTTTCGCCTGCCGGTGTAAGTTGAATACTATTGCGATGGCGAATGAACAAAGTTGTCTGAAAGTACTCTTCCAATAACTTAATTCTAGCGCTTACGGCAGATTGGGTTAAATAGAGATTTTCAGCCGCTTTGCCGAAATGTCGGGTTTTAACTACTTCTAGGAAGGTGGAGAGAAAGCGTATGTCCATGCTGGCAAAATTAGTGAGAAGTCACTTGAATACGTTCTCACAGCTTTGCATGGATGTAAAACAAAAAATACTTACAACGCACTGTGAAACAGTGCGCTGAACAAAACTATATCTGATGTAATCAGTAAGTTTCCTGGTGAAGTCTTCGCTGCTTTTCGCGTCGCTGCACGTCGCGCTTTTGCTTGGACTTTACCTGATGACGACGATCTTGGCCTTTTCTGCCGTGATTATCACCCTCTTCTACCGAATCCCATTCTTCACGGTGGTAACGATAGTCTTTACTCATTGTCTTCTCGTAATTAGTGCAAAAAATACAACACCTTTATTATCAACCGGCTGCAAAAAATGGAAAACAAAAAAATATTGTTGTCACGACAAAAAATGAAAGTGATTAAATTTCAACCAAAAAAGGCTCGTATAGCTTTTTCAGAAGATTATAAAATTCCATTATTTAACAATGAATTAAAATTAAATCCAGCATGGTTTTCCGCGCTCTTTCTGTTGTGCAAATATTTTTATCCTCACCGAAAAAAAAATTTGTTTCACTGGTTAACTATATTTCGATAAAAGTCGATGTGTTCCGAACACAACGAGATACAGCCATGCAGTCTTATAATATTCGTTTATCTGACAAACCGTTTATCGACCGCGTCAAATTTCCATATGGTTTTAGAAAAGCCGGAGATTTCAGTATTGCAGAAGCCGATTTACTAACCAAATACGGGAAGACATTACTCAACCTTGAATCGGGTACCGACTCACCTCAAAGCAGTGACGAGCAGCATTTCGTCGAATTCGTAGCCGGTAAAGTGCCCGCCAGCAATAGCTTGGAAAAAGTGTGGCAGAAATACGTACATCTGGCGCGGGGGAAACGGCATTTTTATACATTACACAGTACAGCAAGCAACCAATCAGATTTTGATGAAGATTACACAGACGAAAGTTTTGACGTGGCGTAAATAAGCTGTTTCCAAATCACTGTCGTCCGTTTGCCCCATGGGCGAACAGTGAAGTTAAGCGCCTCAAAACAGGAATTCATCGAAAAAGTCAGGGACAATGTGATCTTAGAGTCCCTGATTAACGAAATGAGTATCACATGTTACGCGAAAAGAGGGCTTGCAAATGATTTCTCTGAAACACCTCACAGATTTCGGCATCCATGCTACGGATGGTGATATAGGTCGTTGTAAAGATATACTGTTTGACGACCAGGATTTTGTCACCCGTTACTTCGTGGCCGATACCCACCGCTGGCTTCCCTTGGGCCGCAAAGTTGTTATCTCGCCAATCGCGCTACAGAGTATTAATCGCGATGATTCATCCTTGGTGGTCAACATGAGTAAGCAGGCGCTAAAAGACAGTCCATCCATCGACGAACACAAGCCCGTGTCAAGAGAATACGAAGAAACCTTGTTTAAGTATTTTGGTTACGGCTACTACTGGGTCGGTCCTGGTGCGTGGGGCGATTTTTCTCACCCCACTGAACTGGTTGACCAACAACACATTAAGGACGACATTGAGGCCAGTAAAAGTCAACCAGTGAATCACCTGCGCTCCTGTGACGAAATTCTCGGCTACGATATTTCGGCTGGGGGAGATAACACTGGGCACGTGTACGACTTTATTGTTGATACCAAAAACTGGTCAGTTAAACTCATTATTATCGATACCCGAAACTGGTTGCCGGGGGGGAAAAAAGTAGCGATAACGCCAGATATGATTAGTGACATCGACTGGTCGTCTCACAAAGTGCATACGCATTTGCAGCACAACGAACTTCTCGCTCTACCCGAAATTGACGACAACAAACTCGATGACAGCCACTATTTGAGTTCACTTTTTGACAACAACAAATGAACCGTGATCAGCGAATCACGAATCCCTGCAGAAAAAGCTGTGTAACAGTGCAATGGTTTTTTCCACTCGGGAATCGGCCAGGCGGTAATAAATAACCTGGCCCGCTCTTCTCGTTGCAACCAAGTTAGCCTCACGCAATAATGCCAAGTGTTGGGACAGCACCGGTTGGGTCACAGGTATAAGGGTGAGTAAGTCGGATACAGATAACTCGTTATCCAACAAGGAACACAACACCATTAGTCGTGTTTTATTTGCTAACTGTTTAAGGTAGTTTTCCGCGTCGGAAGCGTGCTCCAGCATCGCCTTCATATTGAGTTCGCTTGTCATTGTAAAAATTAAATGTCCATTAAACGCCACATTAAATGATAACCATTCTCATATATCAAGGATTTTTACCATGCTGTTTTGTAAGAATATATTACACAGTTGACGAATCCATGAATGCTCCGCAGTGGAATAATGTATCAATAAAATAGCTTGTTGTTTAACAGCCTAGCCGATTTTTCCGCATCTCGTCACAAAATTTACGGTTTGTCCTGCAGTAACAATTTTTTATCCATTTTACATTTCGTCTTACCGAAGATACAGGTAGTATCGGAATACCTTGCAGACTCACACCCAAGAACACGTTATGTTAAAAGCAACGTTAGAACAATGGCGTATGTTCAGAGCAGTCGTGGAAGCCGGTGGATTTAACCAGGCCGCACAAATCGTTCACAAGAGCCAGTCGAGCGTGCATCACGCCGTGATGAAACTTGAAAATGCGCTTGGCATCGTGCTTTTCGAAAACGATGGAAGAAAAGTAAAACTCACAGAAGCCGGTGAACTAATGCTTCGTCGAGCTAATTTCTTATTGGAAGAGGCAAAAAAACTGGAAGCCGTGGCAACGAGTTTGCAACATGGTACCGAAACACAATTGCGCATCGCTGTGGATATTATTTTTCCCCCACCCCTTTTGTATAATGTGCTCAACAAGGTCTCACAAGCGTTTCCTCTGTTACGGATAGAGTTAATGGAAACCGTACTTACGGGCGCGAATTCCCTGCTCAAATCTGCACAAGTAGACATAGCCATTTCGCCGTTCACCTTAAAACACGGCTTTAGTGAAGATCTCTGTGAAATTGAGTTCGTGGCAGTAGCGCACCCCGACCATCCCTTACACCAGTTAGAACGGGAAATCAGCACTGAAGACTTAAAATCCCACCGCCAAATTGTAATTCGTGATTCCTCTACTGACCGAAAGGGAGAAGCGGGCTGGCTCGGCGCGGAACAGCGGTGGACTGTTAGCCATGTGCGTACCTCAATAGATATGATCTGTCAGGGCCTTGGCTTTGCGTGGCTTCCCCTTGCCATTATCAAACCTCAGTTAAATCAGGGGCTTTTAAAGCCGCTTCGATTAAACAACAATAGCTTGCGAAAAAGTATTCTGTACCTGTGCTTTGAAGATGGTGACAGGCTCGGACCCGCAGCAAGAACATTTATTGGTGAACTCAGATACCAAACCATGACAATGCCTAAAGCCGATGGAATACTCACCCACGACTAAATCGGGTGTTGAATTAAATACCTGAACAGCAATTTCTTGCCTGAAGAAAAGTATCAGGGTATAACATGGTTAGTCCCGAGAAGAATAACAATAAAGGAGGGGCCCGGTTTTGACTTACACTTGTCTGGATACCCAAGTCACATTTGCAGCAACGCCAGAAAAGGTAACCGTCCCGACTCTGCAGTTTGTATGGCTGAGTACGGTGGAATACCATGGCAGATAAAATCTCCATATCCCAAAGTAAAAGCAATCTCAAAGTTCGGCTTTTGGTTGGTACCATTACCCTATCCTTTATCATTATTTGCCTGTTAAGCGCAATTGGCCACACCATAGTGATGGACATAGAACGCCAATTTGAAAAAGACAGCTTCACCCAGCAATGGCAACATATTGTCCGTTATGAGCAAGCCAATAATGACATGGCATCTGGGGAATTCCCGTTCATCCACGCCCCGGATCTCTCACTGGCATTTTATGCGCGGGAAACCTTGTACAATCGCGATAACCTGGACACCTCGCCATTCTGGCAAGCCATGTCGCGCGATGAGGTCAATCATTTTGTCACCTTAGGCGGGAATACCTATTTCATTCAAATCACGTCGTCCCCCCACAGAACCGAGCCCCTAACGCTCATATGGAAAGCAAAAAACGACACTGTATTAACCGCGGCGGCCATCAACAAACTCTCCCTTGCTGCCTTCATTACATTTTGGCTGGCTGTAGGCGCTGCACTGCTTATTTCGTCATTTGTAATGCGGCGTTTTGCCCAGGCCAACAAGATGCTGGAGAAACTTGCGTTACAAGACTCACTCACCAAACTTGCCAACCGAAATGCACTGTTTAATCTCAAGTTTCCTGCTGCGAATACCGGCGCGCTTTTCTTCCTAGACCTAGACCGATTTAGAGACATCAATGACGCCCTAGGGCACGAAATGGCCGACCGAACCTTGTTCGCTTTTGCTCAGCGCCTAAGGGTGTTAGCCGGTGAGACAGCCCGGGTATTTCGTTTCCGCAGCGACGAATTTGTTATTTGGCAGCCAGATACAGCTCATACAGATATTCAATCACGTGCTTTCAATTTGTTGTACGATTGCAGAGAGCCGTTAAATGTGGGCAATACTTCACTGGAAGTGAGTTGCAGTATTGGCGTTGCTTGTCTGCCCGACCACGGCCACAACATGGACATGTTATTGAGAAACGCCGAAATTGCCATGCACAGAGCAAAAAAGCTACGCCTTGGTGTACAGATATATAACGACCAACTGGCATACAACAGCACGATGAAAGTAACCCTGCGGAGTCAATTGCGTTCCGCCTTACACAATAGGGAATTTGTGCTTTTTTACCAACCCAAAAAAGACATTTCATCGGGCAGGTTGGCCGGCGCGGAAGCGATTGTTCGCTGGCAACACCCGGATGAAGGCCTTTTGTTCCCAGCGCTATTTATTGACTTAGTGGAGCAAAGTGGCATCGTCCACGCTTTTACCCGATACACAGTGGAGCAAGCGGTCGCGCAAATAAAAATCTGGTATGAGCAAGGGTTTTCCTTACCCGTTTCGGTAAACCTATCGGCTTATAATCTTATGGATAACGCATTTATACCTTTCGTTAAAACGTGTTTGGACAACGCAAAAATCCCCCCTTCCCTGCTTGAATTTGAACTGACGGAAAGCGCCACAATGGTAGATATTGCCGTTACCAAAAAGGTATTAACTGCCTTTAAAGAAATGGGGATCAAAACATCTATCGATGACTTCGGCACGGGCATGAGCTCCTTCGCATATTTGCGTGAACTGGATATCCAAACCGTTAAGATTGATCAGTCTTTCATTCGTCACATGGAGCGAAACAATCGCAACACCAAAATTGTGGAAGGCATTGTTTCCCTGTGTCGCAATCTGGCCATAGATGTAGTTGCAGAAGGTGTGGAAACCGAACAACAAGCCGAACTTCTCAAGAAACTCGATTGCCATATTGCTCAGGGATACCTTTTTGGCCGACCTGTACCGGCGGACAAGATCACAGCATTAATGGCTGGCAATACAAATTCACTGCACGTCCCGTATTTTCAAACGAATTAAAATTCCGTTCCGGTCTGTTGGCATTAGTGCACACATTTATTTTAAGCGTTATTACAATAAGGTGATCCTAAGTCTCTGATGACTTGTACTACGTACATTGGAACAAAAGCACCATAATGAGGAACTGATAGTGTTAACGGTTTTATTGGTAGATGATGACCCGGAATTTACAGAAGTCGCCTGTACAATTATTGAATTTCTTGGTCATGAAGTATTAACCGCGGCAGATTTATCTGAAGCCAGGGATTGGTTAACTAAGGAATCTTTTGATCACATTCTACTCGACTTCATGTTGCCGGATGGCAGTGGTGTGCATCTTTTTGAGGAGCTGGACGCGCTGGCCAAACGCCCCAAAGTAACACTCATCACCGGACATCCCTCAGTCCGGGGTATCATAAAAGGCCTGTGCGGTCCCAACATTGATTACCTTGTAAAGCCCATCCAACGAGAAGACATTGAAGCCACCTTATCTGGCAAAAAAGCCCCCGCGGCAGAAAAAACTAAAGGGGTGAAAAAATATTTTGGGCACCTCATTGGCGAATCAGCCCCCATGCGGGAACTCTACAAACTGATTGAACGGGTGAGCCGCACCAGTGCTAACGTAATGTTGTTGGGTGAAAGCGGCGCAGGTAAGGAAGTAGTAGCAGCAGCCATACATGAAGCTTCAGAAAGTGAAGGGCCGTACATAGCAACCAACTGTGGTGCCTTCTCAAAAGAACTTATTGGCAGTGAACTTTTTGGCCACGAAAAAGGCGCATTCACCGGCGCGGTAGGGAAAAAAGAAGGGGTTTTTGAACAAGCTGAAGGCGGCACCCTTTTTCTCGACGAAATTACCGAAATGCCCATTGATATGCAGCCCAACTTGCTTCGGGTACTGGAAAATAAGGTCGTTATTCGCGTCGGAGGAACAAAAACGATTCCCGTGAACTGCCGTGTAGTGTCCGCGACTAACCGTCGTATGGAAGAAATAGCGCAGAGCAAAGTACTCCGGGAAGACATTTACTTTAGATTGGCTGTGTTTCCTATCACTATACCGCCCTTGCGCAACCGCAAGGAGGACATTCCGCTGTTGGCCACCCACTTTATTGACGAATTTAACCGTGACAACGATACCCGATTTACCTGGGAAAGCAGCCAACTCGATACGTTAACCGCATACGACTGGCCGGGCAATGTCAGAGAGTTACGCCACTTTGTACACCGTGCTGCCATTATGAGCGATCCGGACAAACCCGCGATTGAACTACCGAAAACCATCGAATCCCCCTTCGCGCAGAAGCAATCGACTACTCCGGCACTCGAAGCCGGCCGTACCATTGAAGACGTCGAGAAAGAACTGATTTATGCAACCTTGGAAAAAGTAAATGGCAACAAAACACTAGCGGCTGACATGTTGGGAATTAGCACCAAAACCCTCTACAACCGTTTACATGCCTATGGCGATTTGAGTAAAGACGATGCGTAATAACAGCGGTGGAATGAGTGAACAACATCAAGCAGAGTTGGCAAAATGGGTACATGACGCCCGCAAGCCACTCAACAGGATCTCGATGCAGGCCGAGCTGGTGAAAATGGCATTGGCCGGTGATATACCCGTGGAAAAAGCCACTGAGGCGCTGGACAAGATCATTGTAAGTACCAAAGACTGCAGCGCCCTGCTTACAGACATGGTGACTGCCATGACTGATATCGATAGAGAGTAAGGTTCGTGTTAAATAAAATCCTTCAGTCATTCTATAGTTGGATGACCCTGGTCGCGATAGTGCTTATCGTGATAACAGGCAACGCATTTTACATTGTCAGTACCCTCGATGAGCTTGCCGATCTCGAATCAAGATTGTTTACCACTAATAAAGTCATCAACGCCACAAACCAGCTTCACATGGCTGTCCTGCGCGCTGAATCAGGACAGCGTGGCTATCTGCTTACCCGGGACGAAGCCTATCTTAGCGACTACACTGCCACCCTCTCGAAAGTAAACACCTTACTCGAAGAGGTTGAAAAAGCGGCACTCATCTCCGAACAACCTGACCAGTGGGGAAATATCAATGCCCTGCTGTCACTCAGTCGATCCAAATTAAACGGGCTAATCAATACCGTTGAGCTTAGTAGAAACGGGGAGCATGGTGAAGCGATGAAAATCGTCAATTCTGATGTAGGCCTTAACCTGTATGATGAATTTGAAAATCGCTATCGCGAAATAGACAGTGCAGAGCGCGACGTACAAGAAAAGCACCTGCGCAATCTCAAGCGTCTGCGCAGTGATTCAGTGAACACACTAATTGTTTCCGGCATCACCACCGGGCTGTTAATTAGTGCTATTTTAGTCTTGTTGAAGCTCAATATGCGTGAAAACGCCCGGCATCAATCTGAGCTGGAAGCCTACAATGATGAACTCGAAGACAAAATTGCCTCGCGAACACAGGAATTGCGCTTGTTTGCTGACGAACTTGCCCGAAGTAATCGCGAGCTGGAAGATTTTGCTTTTGTCGCATCCCACGACTTACAGGAGCCACTGAGAAAAATTCGCGCCTTTGGCAATCGCCTGGAAGCTGGCTACGAGTCTGTCATGGATGATCGGGGTAAAGATTTCCTTAAACGCATGCTCAATGCCGCCGAACGAATGTCTATGTTGATCAGTGACCTACTTGCTTTTTCACGGGTCACGACCCGCGGTAAAAATTTCACAAAAGTTGACTTAAACGACATTTTTGAGAACGTCACCAGCGACCTTGAAATCGCCGTTGAAGAATCCGCTGCCACCATTAATATCAGTCCCTGCCCGGTTATTCTTGGCGACAAATCACAAATTGAACAACTGATGTTGAATTTGCTATCCAATGCACTCAAATTTAGAAAAGAAGAGCTCGCTCCTGTAATAGATGTTACCGTGCGACCACCGAATGAAGAAGAACTCAGTGGGTTGTTAACCCGTGATTTATACGACTGGATTACGCTTACCATCGAAGATAACGGAATAGGCTTTGACCAGTCATTCGCAGAAAAAATATTCGCGCCTTTTCAGCGCTTACACGGACGAAGTGAATACAAGGGCACGGGTATTGGCCTGGCAGTTTGCAGACGAATTGTCGAAAGGCACAACGGCCAAATATCTGCTTTTAGTGAGCCAGGAAAGGGTACCCGGTTTGTGATCACCATACCGACCAATGGCGAACCATTCGCCACAACGAACAAGGAGTCATCTTAAATGACATTGAAAAATTCGACCCCTATAAATATTTTGATGGCAGACGATGACGAAGATGATCGCCTGCTCACACTGGACGCGTTAAAAGAAAGTCGGGTACTCAACAATTTGTATTGTGTTGAAGACGGCGTAGAACTGCTTGCTTACCTGCGAAGAGAAGGCAAATATGCCGATCCGAAGGATTCACCGCGGCCGAGCCTGATCCTTCTCGATCTGAACATGCCGAGAAAAGACGGCCGGGAAGCACTACAGGAAATTAAAGCCGATCCTTCTCTGCGAGCCATCCCAGTGGTTATCTTAACCACGTCCAAAGAAGAAGAGGATATGCTAAGAGGATACGATTTAGGCTGTGCGTCATACATAACCAAACCGGTTAATTTTGAGGGTCTTGTCGATCTCATGCGCGCATTAGGGCGTTACTGGATAGAGTTTGTAGAACTCCCCCACGATTAAAGCATAGAAGGTTTGGCAGTGAGTGAAGTCATCAAAGTACTGTTGGTTGAAGACGACGAGGACGACTATTTCCTCACTGCAGACTACTTGTCTCAATGTGAGTCCCCGTCGTTTGCAGTTACTTGGGTAACAAACGGACAAAACGCTATTGATGCCATGCAGACGGCCAGCTTCGACATTTGCCTGCTGGACTACATCTTAGGCGCCGAAAATGCTTTGGACGTACTGGCAACTTTTAAGAAAGCTGGCATCAGTGTTCCCGTCGTTATCCTTACCGGCCAGTCAGACACCCGTGTAGACGAAATGGTAATGCGCGCCGGCGCTGCCGATTATCTCACTAAGAGTGAAATTGAAACGCCCCGCTTTATGCGAACTATGCGCTATGCCATGGTCCGCCGCGAAATGGAAAATGAGAGAATCGAACGCCACAAGGTTGAACAGCAAAATAAGGCAAAAGATAAATTCCTGGCCCACCTTGGCCATGAACTTCGTACGCCGTTAACTTCTATTCTTGGTTACACCGAGTTGCTCCTCGATGAGGACAACCCGCACATGAAACAGGAATTGTCCATTATTCACACCAACGGCAAACACTTGCTCAGTTTGCTCAACGATTTACTTGATATGTCAAGGATAATGGCTAACAAACTGGAACTCACGAACAAAGACGTCAACCTCACTGCCTTTATGACCGACGTTCACTCTCTGATGAGTCTCGCAGCAAAAGACAAAGACTTGTCTATGACCATTAGTTCAACCTCCCCTGTTCCGGAGATGATTAGCGTCGACCCGACCCGACTCAGACAAATTTTGATCAACCTGATCAGTAATGCTATCAAGTTTACCGACGCCGGGTCAGTGGATGTTTCCGTAGAAACCCTGCCTCCTGCAAATGATAAAAGCCTGTTGCGCTTCAGGGTGAAGGATACCGGAATAGGTATGCCGCCAGACAAACTGGATGATATTTTTCATCCCTTTGAGCAAATTGAAGATGTCATGCGCGCCAATCACGGTGGAGCGGGTCTGGGTTTGGCCATCTGCCGCGAACTGGTGAGTAAGATGGGGGGAGAAATTCAAGTTGAGTCTGAATTTGGCAAAGGCAGTGTTTTTTCGTTTACTATCGACCCTGGAGATGTTTCTTCTCAATCACAAGACTACCTGAGTCTGGCAGCTCCCACTGCATCAAGCTATATAACGCGAAATTTGCACGTTACCGGGCGAGTCCTGATTGTTGATGATCTTCGCGAATTGCGCAGACTCACTGGCCATTTAGTCAGCCGATGTCACGCGAGTGTATCCTATGCAGAAAATGGCGCAAAAGCTGTGGATGCCGTGCTGGAGGCGGAAAGAGACAACACACCTTTTCATCTCGTACTCATGGATATTCACATGCCGGTAATGAACGGCATTGATGCGCTTAAAGCAATTCGCGCCCGCCGCTGCAACGTTGCAGTAGTGGCCATTACTGCTGCAAGTAGGAAAGGCTTGAAAGAATCTCTGCTAAATGAAGGTTTTGACGACGTACTGGGGAAACCCATTGATAAAGGCGATTTACTGCAAGTTCTCGACCGCTACCTCATTAGCACGCCAACACCTGTGCTTCCTTCTCCTCCGGACCAAGTTAATCTCCACACGCCTGAACCCCAAGGAGCGGCAGCAAAATCAGTGCTTATTGTTGAAGACGACAGCGATGCCGCTGAATTAATGAAACTCTTGGTATCACATTTGGGGCATCGGGTAACTGTAGCAAACTCAGGGCAAGCAGCACTTGCCGCAGCGCGCAATACTCAATTTGATGTCGCCTTGCTGGATTTAACGCTACCCGATGCCAGCGGGATAGAACTAGCCGCCAAGTTGCAGATGACCAAAACGGGCCTGGAAACGTATATCGTAAGTGGCCGGGAGCCCGACCCCAGCGAACTTAAACGGGTGTCAATTTCCGGTACCTTATTAAAACCAGTCAGTCGACAGGACCTTACCCTGATTTTCAGCTAAGCACGCTATATCGGCCCAACCCTGCAATAATTACAAAGCAACTGTAATTCTGCGGGAATTATATATATTGCAGCATGATGATTATTATTAAATACACTTTCTTTTCAAGCACTTAAATAATCACCTTCTTGGTACCCCAATTGCAACAGTTATTGGGAATTCACCGACTAAGGAGAAAACAATGGCTACGGCAACGAGTAATGTGTCCAAAGCACAACAAAAGACGAATAGCACGGCTGAAACTGGCGCATCTTCGCATCCCTATACTGACATTGCACAGGATACCCTTCACAGTTCAGTTGACAGACTGGCGAAAACTGCCGCTAAAGCAGAAGAGAATTTGCGAAATACGGCTGCGGATTCAGCAGAGAACATGGCCTCGCGTAAGGCGCAAATGGATGCAAAATGGCAAGCATCTGGTGTGCGCAAATACGCCGTTGAAAATCCAGTTGCTGCTGCGGGGATTGCGTTTGCAGCAGGGATGTTAGTCACGTCATTACTGCGCAAAAAATAATGGCAACGGCCCCCCATCAGCAAAAAACGGATCGGCCCGCCAGTGACAAGACTGACGGGCCTTCTGCTGGCGATGATTCACCTTATCGCCACCTAAACACCACAGTTGATGAAACGTTATCGTCGCTAAGATGGCTGGCCATGGAGAAGCAGCAAGAGTATCTGTCGCTTCTCGAACTCGTCAGTGCCGAAGTCCGACTGGCGAAAAAATCTGCCTTGGTTACTATTCTTGCCACGCTGACAGCGTTTGTGTTTAGCTGTTTTTGCTGGCTGGTTATCAACCTGTTCATGGCTATTGGCCTGCACAAGCTGGACATGCATTTTGCTTTAATTTCACTTATTGTATTTTCCATAAACGCTCTCTTCGCCGTGTTGGGATTCACAATGGCGAAAAAGACATACCGCCGCATTTCGCTCATGCCTGCTTGTCGCATTCTGCTTTCAGCTGTGGGCCTGAGTTCTCAACAAGGGGAATAGCATGAACTGTTTTCTAAAAGATGAGTTAGCCGCCCGGGATACAGCGCAGGAGAACTATAAAGCGGCGCAAAAAAACGCCGAGTATGCCCTTAACGATGTTAAACTAAACACCAGATTACTCATGGCAAAACCAGCTGGTCTGTTGACCTTTTTCGGTGCAGGTGTCTATCAGGGAGCGACGAGTGAAAACCCGTCATCAAAGCGTAAAAAAGCAGTATTTACACTGTTTAGAACTGCTTTACTGAACATGCTCAGTTGACCTGCCACATCAACAACTATCCGGTTCTGATGGAATCTATGCTACCTCTTTTATCACCTAGGAATGGTTATGATCACGCGCGTATTCCGTAGTAAAAATTCACGTTCCACATATAGTATACTGTTTACTTGCTGCTTAACTCTGTCAGCTTGTTCATCGTTACCTGATGCCGCACCAACCCCATATAAAGCTGCAAAGTCTGCCAGCGAATACGGGTTTTCGTCTGTTCAACTCGCTGAGGGTCAGTACAGGGTGATGTTCAAAGCAACCCAGGCCACAGACGCCGCCTCAGTTCAAGAATACACTTTGTACCGGGCTGCAGAAATTGCCAAAGCGCAAGGCTATTCATGGCTGACCATCACTAAAACAGATGTGGATAGAAAGACTACTCTTGGTAAAAGTGCAGTAAAAGCGGAAGCAAGTAAACAAGCAGTTTCCCCCATACTTACTGACCAACAATGCACCATGTCAGGATGTAGTCAGGTTGGACAACCTTTTCCTGCCTCCGCCACAGGTATGACCGTCGAAACGAGCATGATGAGAGATGTGTATTATTCGGTTGTCGTGCGCATGAGCCAGCACGAAGAAGACGCCTCCTTTTCTGTTGCTGAAATTTTACAACATCCCCCTGGCAACCAGTAGTGAAAAACAGGAACAAGCAACTGCCCGCATTACGCGGGCTTTTCTTTTTTACACAGTGTGATGTAAGAAAAGCCAAACCTTGAGCAATTCTTCTTCAACGCAGGCATAAATTCGAACAGAAAAGTAATTTTTTCTTTTGATATCATACAGATGAACCCTTAAGACAGGAAAAGAAAAACTGGCTTAACCTGTGCAACCTCATAGCGTATTGACAATTACCATATGGAGATCGTCCTATGCTAACCTCACCTTTTCACAGATCTGTGTTTATTTCCGATATCATTCGAATTTTAAACAGTGGTGCTGAATTTTACCGAGAGGGTATTCGCGTTACATGTAGCGAACATGTCATAGCCATGTACACTCGAATGCTGGAAGAAAAACAACAAGCTGTAGTTGAGCTATTGCCACATGCAAAGCCAGACCTTGCTGCAAATCAAAAACAGTCTGATTGGTTGATAGATATTGAGCGGCGTTATACCAGTTTTACCAGCCAGCTATCTGAACAACATGACTTATCGTTTATTACCCATCTGGTAAAACTTGAAAGTCAGATCGTAGACAATCTTGACGCCGTATTGGATACGGAGCAGTCACAGGAATGCGCCCAGACAGTGAGAAAAATTCGCGCCCGAATGATTCAGTGCAAGGAAGAGATGTTATCTCTTAAACAGGCAAAAGCGATATAACGCGCGCGATCATCGCTCGTCCATGATATTTAGCGTATTCGCCCGTTCAACCCAATCCAGATCCCGGGTTTGTTCATCCAATGTGCCTTTTGCATCTTCCAGAAACATCTGACAAAAATAGTTTACGCACTGAAAACGTTCGCGATAAGTCTTTAATTGCACTTCCATTTCATGCATGGCATTGGCAAATTCCGAGTTGGATTTTGACAATTCATAATCGCATTTTAAATAAGCGCAAAGTACATCCGCTGCCTTTGCCAAGGCCACGTGGATATCTTCTTTGTCTTGCTCTATCAACGGCTGGTAGCGTGCCTGAAGCGGCTCTGGTAGCGTTTGCAAGAGCATTGCTTCAAAGCGGCGTTCCAGCTTTTTTATTGCTGTCGTGGTGTCCGGGTCGTGATATTTCACCGGGCTGGGAATATCACTCATGCCAGCAATTTCACTGCCTTCGTGAAAAATTGCCATGGTTGCGACACGGTCGGGCATCACATTTTCATTAAATACGTCTTTTGCTATAGAACCCAGCATATGGGCCACCACAGCGGCTTCATAGATATGTGTTGACAGCATTTCTTCCTGAAATTGAGCCATCAGGGGCCAACGCTTTACGTTTCGCGCCCTTTGCATTAAGCCAATAAAAGCAGAGTGATTCTTTGACATAGTTCGCCAGTCGTTGCTTGATAAGTGAGTGAGTGTATCAGGATTTACCTGATTGAGCCGAATATTACTGTATTGTGGCAGCTGTGTAATTTATGCATAGACCTTGTAACTCTGTGCCAGCTTGGGAACATCCCTCACTTCAAAAACAAAATAAAACAATAAATATCATACAGTTAAATCATGGCACACATTACGCATAATTATTTATGAACTTACAATGAGCAAGAGGAAAACGTTATGCTAGGTTGGGCAGTTACATTTTTCATTATCGCCATTATCGCAGCAGTTTTTGGCTTCGGAGGCATTGCCGGTGCAGCAACAGGCATTGCTCAGTTCTTATTTTTCGTGTTTGTCGCGCTACTCGTTATTTCGCTGTTAGCGAATGCGTTTCGCGGTAAGTCACCACGAGCATAAATTTTTTGGAAAAAAGGAGAGAGGAACATGAAGTATTATAAATTGTTACTTAAATCACTGCTGGTTGCGGGATTTGCATTTACACTCACCGCCTGTGGCGATGGTGATGCCGAAAACGCTGGTGAAGAACTAGACGAAGTAATGACAGATGCAGGTAACGCCGTAGAGGATGCCTGTGAAGATGTAAAAGATGGAGTGAATGCAGAAGACAAGGATTGCTAACTCCTCCTTTTTACAGCCGACAAGAAAACCAGGATTTCCCTGGTTTTCTTTTGTCTGTTACACCTGCCGACTGCTGCGAAGGTTCATTTGTACAGATTATTCCACTTGTCCCACCGCGTTGAGACCAAGTTGGTGAGAAAGGTAATGTTATCATTGGTCAACTGCCGATAGTCAAAATACGGTGTGATAATCATTTGCTGATAGTCAATAATACCGAAATCGCGGCGTATCCACTGAGCTTTATCAGTAAGCCCCATACTTTTCGCATAAGTCTTTCCCATCACGATATTTATAGCCGCCCGGGACGCCGGAGGAGTAAATAGCAACGCGGTTACTCCTGTATGAGTCAACAAATTGCTATCGCGATACTGCTGCCAGGATAGCGTGGAATGGGAGCTGACAGTGATTTGTTGGTCTGACAACTGTTGGTCTAACTGAAACACCCATTTGGCGTAAACGTTAAAGACTTTTCGCCAGCCATTACCGCAGGCCGTATTTATCTGCTGAATGATATCACCATTTATGCCCACAACCTCACCGTCTCCGCCCGGTAATAAAAAACTGGGACGGTGTTGAATATAAACATGGATAGGACCCTGAGGGTTACCCAAACCGGCAATACTTTCGTTTTGCATAGGGTTGTATACCTGAAATGACCTAGCTTTTAACGAACCGGTTGAGTAATGCAGGTAGCAACGTCAGATCGTTAAACAAAGCCATCATCATAGCAAGTGCAGTCAGTAATCCAAAATAAACGCTGGGAATAAAATCGGAAAAACCAAACAGGGAAAAGCCCGCTGAAATGATCACAGAGGTAAATAAGATAGCCAGACCAGAGTGACTGAAAGCAGCCCGACTGCCAGATTGTGCGATGGTCATCTTATCGCTGCTGTCCCTTATACCGGTTATGTAACTGTCCACAAAATGAATAGTATCATCAACAGCAATGCCCATTGCTATTGCAGCAATTGTAATTGTCATAATATCCAGCGAGATGCCCAGCCATCCAATAACACCGAGGATCCCCAATGTAGTGAGAATATTGGGGATTAACGCAATAGCAGCGATTGTTACAGACCGAAAGATCAGCAGCATCACACCACCTAAAACAAAGTACACTAAGCCGAGGGTTTTTATTTGGGAATCAAATAACCGACTGAGAATATCTTGATATAACACAAACAAGTTTGTCAGCGTGTATTGTTGCTCAGACAAGCCAACAGCCTTGAGGTCGTGATTAATTTGTTCCATCAAACGTTGTCGGTCGAGACCTTGTGTCGTGTCCTGAACACGGGTAGCGATGCGATATTTTCCACTGTCAGCTGAAAAATAGGCACCCACCAACTGGTTAGCAACTTGCTTATCCAGTATATGGTAAAGGGTCGTAAGTTCGTACTCCGTTAATGGCTTGTCATTGTTTAATGATTTGGCCAACTCAGTGAAATTCACTACTGAGGTAACACTTCCAGTGGCGTCAAACGCCTTTATGGCTGCCTGAACGAGCTGTAATTGCCCGACTTGCCTGGCCCCTAGAACCAATTCTGAAGAGGTTGTGGGCTCAGCGTCTACAATAATATCCAGCGAAGTCGAACCGCCAAAGTCTTTGTCGATAAATGCCAACTCCTGATAAACGCGGGTATCCTTGGCAAAATAGTTGATAAAGGAATTTTCAACATTCAGCTTCCCAATACCAACAGCCAACCCCAAAAACACTACCACCACTAGCGTTGCTACGCCCATAGGTGAGCTCAATGTCAGTTTGCGTAGTCTTGTTAATCCAGCGGTGACAAAAACGTAGTCTTGAGTCTCCTTTTGGGCAGGTAAAAAAGAAAGTACCGCAGGAAATAACAACAAGCTCACCAGCATGGTAATGGTCATGGCCGACAGCATCATCCATCCAAAGGAAACCACAGGCTGTAGCCCTGAAAATATCAACGCGCCAAAGCCCACCGATGTGGTTAAGGTGGCGTAAAAACACGGAGCCAGCTTTTTTTCCAGTGCAATGATAATTCTTTCATTTTGGGTTAAAAGTGGATCACTTCTCGCCACATCCCGATATTGTCCAATAAGGTGGATCATCACTGCCAGAGTAAGGATTAATTGCAATGCGATGAAGTTTGCCGATATCACTGTGGTTCGCATATCCAGAAAACCAAAAAGTCCCATCGTCATCCCCACACTAACGACACAGGTCATGACGGGAAAGATCATCCATTTCACCGATCGATATAGCAGTAAAAGAAGCAGTAATATGACTGCTGCAATGGCAAGACCAAAGCGGAAAAGATCAGATTTTATAATGTCAATAAGATGCTGGCCCACAACATAAGCTCCACCGAGATAAGTATTAGCGCGATTGCCGACCGTCTCGCTAATGGCAGTAATATGTGCAATTTCCTTTTTGCGTTGCAAAGTAAGCTGCTTTCGTATCGGATCTGCTTGCCGTTGTAATCGCGCTATCGCTTTCTCATCACTTTCTGTTAGTGACTCCCCAGACAACACTTTGCGCTGAATAGCCGTTATCTGTCTTTCCAGCGCCGTCAATGCGGGCGAGGATTCAAATACAATCTGAATCGCAGTCGCCGTACTGTCTCTATTTATAAGCAAATCAGTGAAAATGGGATGATTGACAATGAGAGAGCGCATTTGCTCAGGGCTGTATCGCTGATGCTCCCACGTGAGTCGGCTCACGTCCGTATCACCAGACAACGCACTGACGTCCGCTATCAAAGGTACAGTAAGTATTGATGTAACTGCACGTACGCGGGGCATTTGTTTTAACGCGTCGGACAACTGCCTAAGGTCATCAAACGTTTGCTTACTGAAAACGGCGTGTTGCTTGGGCTCGTAAGCGAGGAGGATAAACTCGTCCGGCGAAAATGTCTGGTCGGCAACCTGAGATTCAACATAGAGCCGGTTGTTTTTAACCAGCAGCGTATCTGCTGACGCATCGATTTTGAACTGTGAAATGTAAAAGCCCAGCGCCAGTGCGGCTAAGGCAAAAAGCGTCACTATAACCCAGCGCCCCCTGACGATTAGTTCAGCAATCTGCCTTACCCGCGTGTTACTGCTCACCGAGTTCGAAAAGTTGGTCACGTCGTTGCCCCTGAATATACTGATTGCGGAAATAAATGTATGGGTCATCAGCCTTGTCGTACAAGGTGCGATAGGTGTCAGACTGCTGGGAAAAGTCGTCGATCCCCTCACCTATTCTCAACTGGTAAGTTTCAGGCGGCTGGGCTATGTAATTCACTGGGTGAACCAATCCTTCAGTGACGATGGAAAAGGCTTCTCTAGGATCTGCAGGCCCGAGGATTGGTAACACGACATACGGCCCTGCACCAATGTCGTAATGCTGCAGCGTTGTTGCCAGAGTTTGTTTCTGCGGTAGCAAATCAAACCAGCGTTGGGCGGGGTCAAATAAACCAAGTATGCCAAGGGTGGAATTGATGACAAACCGGCCCAGGTTTGTTCCCGCTCTTGCTATTTCTCCGGTCATGGCATGGTTAACCAGGTTGAGTGGTTCCCGAAGATTGTCAAATACATTGCCTATTTTATCTCTGACCGGCGCAGGCACCACATACTGGTAACCATCGGCAAGAGGTAACAACGCATAGCGATAGGTGACGTGATTAAATTGGAACATTGTCCGGTTGAAGCCTTCCCACGGATCGTGATAATAAAGTTCACCTGTGGTTGACGTGCCATCCGCTAACGCTACTACAGTCGGCGCAACCGATAGCGCTCCCTGACTGGTGTTTACAGTGGCCGTTCGCCCTTGGCTTAATTGATTTACCTCATCATTTCTGTTCGATATTGCTTCTCGTTGAACCTGTTTATTTTCTGGTGCGTGGTCTGGCTGTGATGCACACCCAGACAGAACAATAAAACACAAACAACAAATTCTATAAACGCGCATAGGTCCCACCTGTTGTAAATTGATGATGCGTCAATATTCTTTGCGCACGCGCCAGCGCATCATCCCGACTGTAGTCCCAGTCGTTGTCGTCATACTTACGGGCTAGGGACAGGTAATGTTCAATTCTTTGTTTACGTAATTGGTGATACCGATTCTGCGGTTCAAAGTGAGCAGTCTGGAACGCCGAAATCACCCCCTCGACGGGATCGTGTTCACTCTCCAGCCCCCTGCTATCAGCGTTGCCTCTGACATACTGTCCAGCGGAAAGCAAGATGGCACCAGCCACACACAGTAAAAATAGAACAGCCAAACGAAAATATGGGTTCATAGCGATGTCTCCGGAATGATACACACAGAAAGACATGCACTGCCCATACCAGATAAACAACTTCACAACCCACTTAAACTTTTGTTTTAAATGGGTTTTTCTAGAAGATACTGGCGATATATGAAAGAAGATTTAACGGTGGGAAAAAAGGAAATAGCAGCAAGTAAAATTTGCTGCCAGAGAACAACACTTAACCATTGCTGACTTTCAATTTTATCACCTTGGCAGATTGACGCGCGCAAATAGAAGATGGTTTTTTGTATCTGTCAAACCAATTGTAAACCGGTTGATTCTGCAACATTTTTTCGAACGCAGTTTCTGGCTGGGGACGATGTTTTGTTTTAAAAAGTTTCATGTGTTTCCCTGTAATTAGTTGGGTGCCGAGCTTGCGCTATCGCTACCAAACTTTCCGGTAGTATATAACACTCTCCACCCTCCCACCTTTGAACTTTAGGGTGATAATCTAAAGAATTAGTACTTAAACACTGGTATCGAATTAGGTCACAGTAAGCTGTGATTAACTCATAAGTGACTCGTGTGTTGAATAGCTCTCAGTATCCTGCGAAATTAAATGGGTCAGCAAAGTTAAATAGCTATCCGCTTAGAACCACTTATTTTTAGCTCAGCCATCAAAAAAGGCGCCGTCGGCGCCTTTTCTTATCGCTTATATCTACTCACTTTTCATTGTAGTTTCAGCTTCGCTCACTGTAAGGTTGTCTTCCACATCCAAAACGTCACTGGCGTTTCTGGCAATTTCAACGGCCAGATCTCGTTCTGCGTCAGACTCAACCGTGCCGGTCAATGTCACGTTGCCGTTTTCTACGTCTACGTCAATATCGAAACCGGAAATGTCTGTGTCCATTAATAGCCGAGTTTTAATAACTGTGGCAATTTTAGCATCAGTGAGCTCACTCACCTCATCTTCCGAAGACATTTCATTATCGTCAGCCATGGCCGACAGATCCGGCTCAGCGACAACCGTTAACTGATTATCAACGTCAGTTACGCCATCTATATTGGCAATCAGCTCTTCAGCAAGTTTTTTGTCCACCGAATTTTCAACCTTACCGGTTAACAAAACTTTTCCTTGGTGAACATCGGTATTAATGTCAAAGGAATTGAGGTTGCCATTGAACAGCAAAGTCGCTTCAGCTTTGCCGTCAATCCACGCGTCTTTGGCGCCTTCTTCCCATTTGTTGTCGGTCTCCATAGACCCGGCATAAGCGGAAGTTGCTAATGTACCAGCTACTAACACAGATAGAATTGTACGTTTCATAACTAGCTCTCCTTTTTGAAAGTGCACATAACCTAATGCCATCTTCATACCAGAAAAATAACCCTTTGTTTTAAAAGATTAATTTTTAAAATCCGTGATGAAAACTCAACAATGTCGTGCAAACTTTTCGCGAAACCCAGTATTTTTTACCTACCACGAAGGCCTTTTGTAAAAAGTGATCGTTTCCCCGCTTTTCGTGCTATAGATGAAAGTCATATGAACATGGAAATTACAAGGCCTAACTATGTTGGCAGTATTGCTTATTCTCTCCGCACTTCTTCTGTTCACCACCTTGTGCCCCCATATACCAGGTAAACATTGGCTTATACGCGTGTGGGAATTCCCTCGTCTTCAACAAACCGGGGCAATTGTACTGCTAATTATGTGGTGGTGTTTTTATTACCCGTCAGACATGTTAATCGCACTCAGTGTGCAGGCGATGCTGCTGGCAGCATGTTGCTATCAATTATTGTGGATCCTTCCCTACACGCCAATTTGGCGCACAGAAGTACCCAACGGTACGCACGATAACCTCAAGTCCATTAGCCTGTTGACCAGCAATGTTTATATGTACAATACCCACTACCAAGGCCTGATCAAACTGATCTATCAGCATCAGCCCGATATTATCGTTACCCTTGAATCAGATAAGCACTGGGAACGGGCACTATACTCTATTCACAGTGAATACCCTCACCGACTGGCTTGTCCGCTAGACAATTTATATGGCATGCACTTATACAGTAAATTCCCTTTTTCAGACCCCGTAGTAAAATTTCGCGTAAAAGACGGCATACCCTCTATGGACGTCACCATATTGTTGGCATCGCAGCCTGTAAAACTGCATTTTGTTCACCCGGAGCCGCCCAGTCCCACGGAAGCCACTACCGCAGAGGCCAGAGATAAAGAGCTCACCCTGGTGGCAAAAGAAGTTGCAAAACTGAATTGCCCATACATTGTTACCGGTGACTTAAATGATGTGGCATGGTCTCCTACCACCCGACTTTTCAAGAAGCTAAGTGGCGCGAAAGATCCGCGCATTGGCAGAGGGTTTTACAATACATTTCACGCCAAATCACGTTGGGTGCGCTGGCCGTTGGATCACGTTTTTCACAGTCCACATTTTTCGTTGGTGGAAATCAAACGATTACCCGGCTATGGCTCAGACCACTTTCCGTTGTTTACCAAGCTGAGACTAAAAGATTCTCCCTGTACCACAACGGAATAACGAAATGGCAAAGTATTAGACACGAGCGTTGATCGCTTGGAAGGAATAATTACGTCAATGATAATGCAGCGCGAATTTTCCTACAGGCTTTGTCCCGAGAAATGAAATGAGCCAGCGCAAGCAAGCGATCTTCCCGCGGCCAGACTGCCTGATTAAGAGTACGTCTGTCTGCATCGTTAAGCCTTGTTGTATCTAGCATTAGCGCAATAGCTTTCTTATTGGGTTTGATTAACGCCGGCTCAACACGGGTGATCAAGGAATATGGCACACAGATAAATTCACGTTTTTGCGGATCGCGAACCACGCAAATTTCCTCTTCAACCGAAAGTATCGCCGGCCACCCTTCTGCTATGCGGCTTTGCGCAAACATAGCAAGCGTAAATGCGACTAATGTACCAAACACCGTCAGTACAAAGGTTTGACTGAGGCCCGGAGCCATAACAACGATGATTGCCACAATAATAGAAAACAAAGACCAGGCTGCAAACACGCGGCGCATTGCTTTTGGACTGATCCCAGAAAAAATAGTTGCTTGTTTTAATTGCAATTTATCGAGAATTTTAATGTGAACCTGATTCAATGAAGACACGACATTAGACCTAATGAATACGACAACGACTTAACTATATGTGAAAAAACCCAGACCACCACTATGCAATAGTATGACACGATTTTTCTACACATACGCTTATTAATTCAATTTAATCTTGCCTCTCTTTCTAAAGATTACCTGATTAATTTCAACATCTTTGAGCTTCGTAGGCAACATAAGCCTGGCTCTATTCTCCAGACGTCATGACACATTCAAAAGCCGGGGCATTTCTCACTTTAAATATAAAACGGCATATCGCGACTGCGACAATTTGTCACATGTTGCCGACGCTTAACTCTGTATACACTACCGGCGCAATTCACGTTCAGGTAGTTTATTTTGAAATCTAATTCACTTTCACTTTTTCTCCTCTGCGACTTGCTCATCGCAGCGCCAATATCGGCAAACGACGACCCTGTTGAAACCATAACCGTAACTACTCACGCGTCGACATCCAACAACCCGGAAGCCCTGCAAAAGCGACTGGCAGAGCTCGGCGTGGGATTTTCTCAGGCTGGTGGTGTATCTTCACTACCGGTAATGAATGGTATGATGGGTGATCGCATTCAGTTACTCACTGATGGTGCTCCCATAACAGCTGCATGCGGCAATCAAATGAACCCGCCTTTATCCTATGTGTCATCAAACCAGGTAAAGACGATTTCCGTAATTCCAGGTATTTCACCAGTCAGTAGTGGTGGTGATAACATAGCCGGCGTTATCGAGGTATCAACCCTGGAGCCCGCATTCTCAGATTCAGATGACTTTTTATGGCAACAAGGCAATCTCGGCTACACCTATATGAGTAACGGCAACGGCAAGCGCATTCACGGTGATGCCACACTGGCCAGTGCTCAGTGGTACATTCGCTACAGTGGCGTCCGAACCGAATCAGAGAGCTACGACGATGGCCGGGGCGACAAAGTGTTAGACACTTTATACAAATCGACCAACCACGCTATTTCTGCTGGTTATCAAGATACAAAGCAACGCCTTCAACTCAAACTGACACGCCAGTCAATTCCTTACCAGGGCTTTCCCAATCAGTATATGGATATGACTGACAACAAAAGTATTGGCATACTGACCCGCTATGAACGTCAGTTTAATCGCGTTTCTCTCGATAGCGTCTTTAGCATTCTCAACGTCGACCATGAAATGGGCTTTTTCAGCGAAGAAAAAACGGGCACCATGCCAATGAATACCGACAGTCAGGACATAATGGCGAAATTTAAATGGCAACTTCCTGACTTTTTCGATGGTACTCTGCTGATCGGTCAGGAGTGGTATAAAAATACCCTGGACGATTGGTGGCCAGCGGTTGAAGGCTCTATGATGATGGGCCCCAATGATTACGTTAACATCAATAACGGCAAACGGGAGCGTACGGCAGCCTATATTGATTGGCTGTCAGCACAGGATCAGCAATGGACTTACCGTTTGGGAAGCAGACTTGAAAGGGTCACGACGAATACCGGCGACGTTCAGGCATATCAGAATGCAGATAACGGCATGGGTATGGATAACGGTATGATGAACATGGCTCCCATGGCAGGTATGATGAGCAATAATGTTTCCGCAGCTGCAGACTTTAACAATACCGACAGAAAGCGTGATAACTGGTTACTCGATGTAGCGTTTTCGGCCACCCTTGCTGTCGCGGATGACCAGCAATTTGTTGTGGGTGTTGCCCGCAAAAACCGGGCTCCTAATCTTTATGAACGCTACAGTTGGGGTACTAGCGCAATGGCCACGTCAATGATTGGTTGGTTTGGCGACGGCAACGGTTATATTGGCAACATCGATTTAGAGCCAGAAACCGCGTACACTGCGTCTTTCGCTTGGCAACAGAAAACTAGCAGCTGGCACACTAAAGTGGACGGTTGGTACACCCGAGCTAACGACTTTATTGACGCTACCGTCACGGGGACGTTTAATCGCACTGGCACCCCGGAAGGTGAACGAAATACGCTCACCTTTACCAACCTCGATGCACGCTTATACGGCGTAAACCTTGAAGGGTCCCATATACTGTTGGAGCAAAATGGTCATCAGCTCGCCGTTTCTGACCTCTTTTCATGGCAAAATGGCGAGAGAACAGAAAGCGATGAAGATCTATACCAGATAGTACCAGTACAAAACCGTTTGCAACTCAATTACACCTATCAACAGCTTAGCGCATCACTGGAGTGGCAATGGGTTGGAAACAAACACGATGTTGACGGTCGCCGCCGTGAAAACCCTACGGACGCCTATTCCTTGCTCAACGTGGATATGCATTACCAGTGGAATGATGTGTCCTTTCGGTTTACCATTCAAAACCTGATGAACGAATACTACGCACTCCCGCTAGGTGGCGTAAGTATTGCTGCCTTTAACGTCGAGCCCGACCGTGGCTTTAGTCAATTAGCTGGGGCGGGGCGTTCTGTCGATGTCGGCATGTCGGTGGCGTTTTAATGAAGCCTCTTTGCTCAGGTTTATACCTTGCTACTGTTACTCGTTACATTAATTAATCGAAAAAAGCCGCCTTCTTGGTGGCTTGCTTTTTTCTTTATCGCAGTGGAAATCACTGCGATGAACCTGCTTATCACCCAATTTGGTGCTGCTACCAATCCTTTTGCCATTATTTTACTCGTTCCTTTAGTAATAGGGTTAACGCTACTTCCCCTGCTCCCCGCTGCAATAATTCTTTTGCTTAGTGTGGTATTACAACTGTCTCAACTCGCCACTGCGCCCGTAAGCCACGGCCACGCCATGGCTCAACATGCCGCTGGTATGGTGTGGGGGTTTGTCATGACCAGCGTACTATTGGCAGCGGTAGTGGCATATTTCCGATGGCAATTAGCTCAGCGCGAAGGCAGCCTCAGACAGTTGCGAGAAAAGCAATTGCGGGACGAACAATTATTGGCTATTGGCACAGCTGCGGCACAGCTGACCCATGACACCGCCACTCCCGTTCAAACGTTGAGTTTACTTATAGAGGAGTTTCTCGATACCGGTGACATTCGCTGCATTGAAGAAGCTAACGAACAAATTTCGCAGATGGCTCAAGCGTTGTCACAATGGCGCGAAATTGCGAATGATGTACGTGAAAAGAAAACCACACAATATCAAAGCCATGATTTAGTAGACGCTTTAAAGCACACTTTGGCTCTTGCAAGGCCCGAGGCACAGATCATCTGGAAAACCGATGCGCCGCACATCTCTCTTACTGCAGATCGAACACTGCTTCCTGCTCTCAGCAACATTATAGTGAATGCCTGTGAAGCGCAGCCTGATGACAAAACCCATACCGTTACTGTGCACACCTATGCTCATGAGGGTGTTTGGTTTATGCGCGTAGACAACCCACTGTGGAAAGACAGCAGTGTTTTTGTAACCGAATTGGGAACACAGTTTATGCGCAGTGATAAAGGCTACGGCATAGGCGCGGCTTTGAGTAACGCGACTATTGAGAAACTCAATGGTACAGTGAGCTGGCAACAGGTAACAGGTGCGACCGGCGCATCGCATATTCAAACAACGGTTTCTCTGCCAACAGACAATGACTAACACTATTATAATTATTGACGACGACCCACGTTTTTCATCGGTTTTAGCAAGACGCTTTGAAAAAGAAGCTGCCTGTGAAGTATTGTGTTACGAAAGTGCTAAAGCTGCTTTGCGTGAACCCATACCAGGAGCATTGTGTATTCTGCTCGACATGATGCTGGGCAACAGTGAGATTGGCTTGACCTATATTGAAGCGCTAAAAACCTCTTACCAGCCCAAACACCTCATAATCATGACAGGATACGCCAGTATCCCCACTACCGTTGAAGCTATCAAGAAAGGCGCGACAGACTATCTGACCAAGCCTGTTGCGTTCGCGACGCTTTACAACAAACTGTTCGACCATGCCCCTGCGACAGAGGCATCACTCAAACCCATGACCCCTGCACAAGCGGAATGGGAACACATTCAACGTATTCTCCACGACAACAATGGCAATATATCTGCCACTGCCAAGGTATTGGGAATGCATCGCCGCACCCTGCAAAGAAAGCTGTTAAAATTGTCGCCCAACCGCTAACCACCTGGCAATAAGTGTACGCAAATCATTTTGCCTGCACGGTTTACTAAGATGATCACTCATACCACTTGCCAGGGCCTTTTCTTTATCCTCCACCATCGCCGCTGCCGTGAGCGCAATAATCGGTAGCGTATGCCCAAGTGCACGTATTTGCCGGGTCGCCTCATAACCATCCATAACCGGCATCTGAATATCCATTAACACCAGATCGTATTGATGACGGCGAACTTCTCCCACCGCTAACGCACCGTTTTCAGCAAGAGTAACAGACAAACCAAGCAAACGAAGCTGTTCACTAATGACTTCTTGATTGATTTCGTTGTCTTCTACCAATAACACTTTACCGTGCAATTGTTGTTCAGCCCCGCACTGAACATGGGCCCGCATTCGACGATAGGTATCAATGTCTTCCTTGGCCGCCAGTCTAACAGGTAGCCTCACTTTAAACGTGGTGCCAAGCCCCTCGGTGCTGTTTACACAAATGTCTCCATTCATGGCTTCAACCAAACGGTAACTGATCGCCATGCCGAGGCCGGTGCCACCAAACTTTCGGCTGGTGGATGAATCAGCCTGAGTAAAAGCAGTGAACACCGTATTCACCTGTGCGGTAGACATGCCGATCCCCGTATCCTTTACCGACACAACCACATCACCTGTGTTTTTTGACGTGTGATTAAATCGACTTGTGAATATTACTTCTCCCTCGTTGGTAAATTTCACTGCATTGCTCAACAGATTCATCAATATCTGTTTCATTCGCAGTGAATCTCCAATGAACCAGACCTGCATACCCTTTTCAAAACGAAATGACAACGACACACCTTTGCTTTTTGCTTGTTCCGAAAATAAATCTCTGAGTTGGTCAATGACATCCCGAAACGAGAAGACGCTGTCATCCAGGAGCAGTTTCTTAGCCTCAATTTTAGAAAAGTCGAGAATATCGTTGATGATGGCCAGTAACAACTCACCAGAATGGTTAATTTTTTTAAATTTATCTGAGAATGTATCAGGTGGCGCCTGACTGAGACCCAGCCGACTTAAACCTAAGATCGCATTTAGCGGCGTGCGAATTTCATGACTCATATTGGCCAAAAACTCACTTTTCGCCTGATTTGACTGCTCAGCCTCTTTGACTGCTTCCGCTTGCGCTTTTTCCGACCGTACTAAACGCTCATTCACCTTAGTTAAATCATGAGTGCGTTTTTTTACCTGATATTCTATTTCATCGGTATGACCAGCCATAATCAATACAAACCACCCTAATAAACCGGCAAACAGAAATGCACCTGCCAGTAACAAATGAACGCCCCACGGCTGATAGAGAAAGTTTGATCGATTCACCTGCATCAATTGCCAATGGTGCCCCCCAACGGGGATCCGCCGATTTTCAATTAATGTGAAGGTGGAAGATGAGGTGAGTTCTGTATCTGTGCTTTGTTGCCACTTTTTCATGAGTGTGGAGGCTTGAGTTATTGATAAATTACGTGAGTACAAAACGGCTTGCTCACCGTCAACGTCAGGAGCGAACAATAACACGCCGGTTTGGCTCAACAGGTTGCCGCCGAAGGCTTTTTCAACCAAATCAGTGACCAAAATTATCCCTGTTGCATAACCCGAATGATCAGAGAGCGGAAGCTGGCCCGCAGGCTGGAAAAACAGGACTCCAGGTTCTTCCTGCGTGTCCTGCACCAGAGAAACAGGCGCTGTGGGAAAAAGTTCGTGGGAACGCCACGCATGCTCCAGTGCTTTTCGTCGAAGAGGATGGGAATAGACGTCTAGCCCCAGCGCTCTGATATTATCAGTCAACGGCTCAACATAGGACACAATGACGTGAGTGTCAGCAGGCTGAATTGGGACAATATGACTGTTTTCATCAAAACTACGAACAGAGAAATCTACCCCATCAAGCATTTCGTACACCGCTTTATACCTGGTTTCAAATGCGGCTAGATCTTTCTCCTGCAGTCGCTCGTTCCACGACAAACCAGCCAGCGCCGGATTTCTAGTCAACAGGGTTCTGCTGAACACACTAAACTCTTCAGGCGTCACAATTTTCTGAATGCGTATAAAACCGGCCACACTTTCTAGTACATCGCCTATTTTATCAATTTGTGCGTTTAGCGCGCTCTCGAGCACATCAGTATTAACCCGAAGCTCTTCTCTGTGCTTTCCCCGCTCGGTATTGGTGACCATTACTCCGAGCAACGATGTGCAAAGCATAATGGTGATTAAAGCATAAAGCACCAAACGGCCCTTAGGCACGTTTACTGCTAATTTTTTAGGCGCTAACACTAATAGCCAGGGTACGGCAAATACCACGCCGATGGCATCACCCACATACCAACTCACCCAATTGCGCATCCAGGCGTCGTCGCTTAATACGCCCAGATACCACAAAAAAATATTGCTTATCGTGGCGTTTGTCAGTGAGCTCAACACGCCACAAAATAAGAGGAACTTTGCCACCATGCCAGGTCGTGCAAGGTTGATAGGGCCAGAGATTGACGATAAGAAGAGGGCTCTTCCCACCGCCGCTTGGCAGGCCGCAAAAAAGCCCATCATCGACGAATTAAATACTGAAACATCGACATTCAGGTAATTCGCCGAAACAATCACATTCAGTACCGCAGCGCCCAGGACGATGCCCGGCAAGGCAATATAACCCCGCAGCAATGTCGCTAATATAGCCAGCCCAGCAGAAGGCCATACCACGGTGGCATAACCAGGAGGTATGGCCGCCCAAAAACTGAGCAAACCCAGCAACACATAGCCTGTAGCGAGTAACAGAGTAAAAGGTAGAAAACCGGAAAATACGCGGTGCATTGCTGACGCCGACAAATTAACACTCCTGATGTTCGCCCTGGCTATGCAGTGGTCAATGAAATATCAATCATAGCTTATCTGATTTCATTACCCTATGAAATCGGTCTGAAAATCATATTTTTATGACAAATTTATACTGCAGGCGAACCATGTGAGACAGGATGCACTTGTGTGCTGCTGAAATAAGTATCGGCCCCCTTATCCCAACTACAGTGTCATCGCAATTTTATTTTTAGCCCACGCTCAACAGCTGAGGCTATCAAACTCATACCTATTGACATACGGCGATCAGATACGTTTAGCATGGGAATCAGAGAGTCAGACATACAACGGAATGTACCCGACAACCTGCGAGGTGGTGTGGGCGCGCAATACACTTTATTGGTTTCGTCATCTAATCGAAAAGGAAGCCTCAGTGCCGACCCGATGGCAGCCGGCTGAGGCCGTTTCGGCTGCGCTGGTTGGATCTGATACCGCCATTCCGCTTGTGTCCTGGAGGTTATGGCAGTATCCAACGCTTCGAAGAATAACCTCTACCAAATTAAAACGTTAAATATTCACAACCAAATTGAGCTCAACGATAAGAAGAACCATTAAACCGGCTGCAAAACAATATAGAACTGGGTCGGTCAGCACACTCTGAAGATACTGTTTACATTTTTGAATTGAAGTCATTATGTTAACTCCTGTGACTGTACACAAATTCTACCACCCATTTACAATTTTTAAACATTATTCTTTAGTTTGCAATTTTTTCGCGAAAATATATGGGCGACTTGCCTGCAAAGCCAAATTGCACTAGCCTAACGTGGTCTAAATCGTGTGGTTCGAAATGAAACAAGCCATTTTTCTTCTTATTGCTATAGTCTCTTTTCTGGTCAATCAGGCTTCGGAAGCGCACGGTATTTCCGTTGACCAAGGGAAACACGATCATATTGGCAATCACGCCACAGCGTCTCACGCAGTGCATCATCACGAAATGTCATCAGTTTCTGACGATACAAATTGCTGCGCTGAACAGTGCGAATGTTCCACTATTTTATGTCACGCTCAGACCGCCGCGGCATTGATGTACCAGTACGCGACTTTCTCTCGCACCAGTCAATCTTTGCATTGGCAAACACATGACGCCGAGCCGAAACATCTCACGTCATCCCTCTTCCGACCGCCTAAGTTGTCCTGACATCCCCCATTAGCCACGCGTTGGCTCATCGTTAAATTTTGGTTATTCAGAGGATTTGTCATGACACTTTCGTCTTTAAGCAGACGGCGCTTTGTATTTGGCGCTGCATCTGTCGCATCGGCTTGTTCGCTTATACAGGTAATGCCAGCTTGGGCTACAACTTACGGCTATACCCGTAAACGTCCAAAACCACTCCCCCCCGTGCAGCTAGATATTCAACGCGCCACTCGTCAGTTCGGCAACAAGACTGGACCCGCCTTTACTATAAATGGGCAAATGCCAGGCCCTTTACTACGGTTCACAGAAGGGCAACGCGCCACAATTTCCGTAAATAACAAATTGAATGAGGACACGTCAATTCACTGGCATGGTATTATTCTGCCTGCCAATATGGACGGTGTTCCGGGTCTTTCATTTGCGGGTATAAAACCCAAAACACAATTCGTTTATGAATTCGACATCTCCCAATCCGGTACTTATTGGTATCACAGTCACTCTGGCTTGCAAGAGCAGTTAGGTCACCTCGGACCATTGGTAATAATACCCGGGGATGGCGACATTCAGGCCGACCGCGACCACACCTTAGTGTTATCAGATTGGACTTTTGAACGCCCCCACGATATTTACAGAAATCTCAAAGTGTCTGAGGGCTACTACAACTATCAGAAGCGAACGCTCTTTGACACCCTAAAGGACATTGACCAAAAGGGCCTTAGAGAGACCATTTCCGAGCGCAGCATGTGGAACGCTATGCGGATGGATCCCAGGGACATTGCTGATGTCACGGCCAGCGCGTATACCTATCTCATGAACGGTCGGGACGCCTTCATGAACTGGGAAGCCATGTACAAACCCGGAGAAAAAGTGAGGCTCCGATTAGTCAACGGTTCGGCAATGACATATTTTGATTTTCGTATCCCGGGGCTGGCCATGACAGTGGTAGCCGCCGACGGCCAACCCGTCAGACCGGTAGTGGTAGATGAAATACGTATTGCCACAGCGGAAACTTACGATGTCATCGTGCAACCCAAGGCTGCTGACGCATATACCCTGTTTGCAGAAAGTGCCGATCGCAGTGGGTTTGTCCGCGGAACGTTAACGGCAACCCCTGGCGCGACATCCTCCGTCCCCGCCCGGCGCACCATCACTGAACGCGGTATGAGTGCTATGGGAATGGAACACGGTACACAAAGTCACCCGCCGGCGACTTCCAAACCGGCCTCCGTTCAAGAAGCAGAACACAACCATCATGGGATGAAGCACCACAACGGTCAGGTGATGAACAACACACCTTCAAGGGCAATTTTACCGGTGGATAACATCAGTACTGTACATCAGCCGGGAGATCATGGCGCAGGCGCTGCGATGATAACAGATCATCACCGCTCCCGCCTGGACGAACCGGGCATCGGACTGAAGAACAATGGTCGGAAAGTACTGGTTTACAGCGATCTGGCAGCGGTACTGCCGTGGCCCGACAAACGCGCTCCAACCCGAACCATAACGCTTCACTTAACCGGCAATATGCAAAGATACATGTGGTCCTTTGACGGAGTTAAATTCAGTGAGGTGGCAGGCCCTATAGAATTTACACAAAATGAACGCCTGAGGTTGGTACTTGTTAATGACACCATGATGGATCACCCCATTCATTTACACGGCATGTGGATGGAACTGGAAAACGGTCAGTACCCACCACCGAGAAAACACACGATATCGCTTAAACCTACTGAAAAGGTGTCCCTGCTTATTACCGCAGACGCATTGGGAGATTGGGCATTTCACTGCCACTTGCTTTATCACATGAAGGCGGGGATGTTCCGAGTTGTCCGGGTAAAGCCCGGCAAGCAGACAATACATGGAGAGCATTATCATGGGTAAATGGTTTTGTCTTTGTGGCCTTGCAGGCTTCTCCGCTATAGCAGAATCTCAGCGCGATTGGCCTGCACCAATGACAACTATGTTGGTAGGTCAGCTCATGGTAGAGCAGTTGGAAGTAGCGCAAACCACATCGGGTGATTCGACCCTAAACTGGGATACGACTGGCTGGTATGGTGGCGATTATCATCGTATTGTGATGATAAGCGAGGGCGAGAAAGCGTTCTCTGGTGACAAAGAGTGGCATATTGAAAGAACAGATGTCAGCTATAGCTACTTGTTTTCACCATTTTGGTCACTACAAGGGGGGGTTGGTGTCAAGGGGCCGTTATCCTCAGATGGCTCCAGGGAGCACTACGGTCTTATCTCGGTGACTGGCTTGGCTCCCTATTGGTTTGAAATCGATTCCAGCATAGTGCTTAACGAACGTGGAAAGTCCCAATGGTCGTCTGAGGTTGAATACACCTTTTTACTGTCGCAAACAACTTATCTGCAACCCCGGCTGTCAATGACAGTGAACTTGTCAGACGACAACCATGCGCACCGTTTCAGCGGCCTCGACACCCTGCAAATTGGGGTGCGTTATCGCCGGGAAATCACCCGGGAATTTGCGCCTTACGCGGGTATTTACTGGCAAACAAAGCACACCGCTTTTCAACTCGCTGACGTTTGGAAAAAAAAGACCACCAGTAATCTCAATGTGGTCGTGGGCGTGCAGATGTGGTTTTAGTGCGCAAAGGCGAACGGTCATAAACCATTTTCGATTAAGTCGTTAAAACGCCTGACAAGTGGTTTATGCCTTTATTTTATTAGTTGATACTATGTAAAGACAACTACGCGCTATATGTGACGCAATTGCATATCGCGTTTTACGGAAAACACGAACCAATAAAATGGGTATTATTACATGAAATTACGACAGTTAATGGCTGCAATGGTGCTGGCCCTTTCTGCTAGCAGTCAGGTTGTCCATGCTCAGGCAACGACCCTCCCGGTACACGGTGATTTTGCCATGTGGCCCGGTGCCACTTATGATGATGCTATACCCACAGTAAACGATATACTGGGGTATGACATCGGCAGTCGAATAACCAGTCACGATGACATGATTCGCTACTTCGAGGCACTGGTAAAAGCGGTGCCTGACCGTATTGTGTTAAAAAAAATGGGCACGAGTTGGGAAAACAGGGATCTTATCTATGTAGCCATCGCGACACCAGAAAGACTGGCGAATCTGGATAAGTTTGCCAGTGATATGAACCGGTTGGCCGATCCGCGAACCATCAGTGAACAAGAAGCCAAAAGCCTTATTGATACACTCCCCGCTTCAGTATGGCTTGAACACAGCGTACACGGCAATGAAATCAGTAGCACCGATGCCGCTATGATGACGGCTTATCATTTACTGGCTTCAACAAACGACCCTATGGTGGAGAAAATTCTCGCCCAAACGGTTGTATTTATTGATCCTCTCCAAAACCCGGACGGGAGAACCCGGTTTGTACATAACTACTATTCCATGGTGGGATTAGAGGACAGTGGCGATCGGCTGAGTGTGGACCAAAACGAACCCTGGCCTCGGGGGCGAAGCAACCACTACTTATTCGATATGAACCGCGACTGGCTGGCCATTACACAGCCTGAAACCGCTGCCAGAATACGCACGCTGAACCATTACAAACCAACCGTGGTCATAGATTTGCACGAGATGAGTGGCGACGACAGTTATTTTTTCGTACCAGCAGCAAACCCCATTAATCCTCATATGCAGCAAGGTCAGTTGGAGAATAACACCTTAATTGGCCGCAACAACGCGAAACACTTCGATAAGTTTGGGTTTGATTACTTTACCCGTGAAGTTTTTGATGCGTTTTATCCTGGCTATGGAGACAGTTGGCCTACTTTTTACGGCGCATCCGCAGCGACATATGAGGTAGCATCAACCCGAGGAATGCGCTACCGCGATCGCGACGGTGATATCAATCACTTCATTGAGCCCGTGCAAAAACACTTCGTGGCATCCCTGTCAACCCTTGAAGCAGCGGCTATTCACAGGGAAAAAATACTAACCGATTTTTATCAGTACCAGGTTAGTGCTATTCGCGATGGCAAAAAAGATGAAGAACGCACCTTTATACTGCCCGCCACTAAAGACAGAGCCGGATCGCATCGCTTAGCCACATTAATGGCTACCCACGGCGTCGAAGTATTTCAAGCGACTGAAGGATTCAAAGCCTGTGGCACACGCTACCCGGCCGGTGCATATATTATTGATACGGCCCAACCTCGCGGACGCTTTGTGAAAACAACCTTTACCCAACAAGTCGACATGGCCGAGGCGTTTATAAAAGAGCAGGAGCGCCGCCGAGCCCGAAAACTTCAGGATCAAATTTACGATGTCACTGCATGGTCACTTCCTCTGTTGTTCAACATCGATACCCGAAGCTGTGATGACAGCGTCTCTGTTGCCAGTACTGCAATTCGCAGTGATACGCCTCTGCCAGGTAAAGTTATTTCACCTAACGCTGAGGTGGCCTATATAGTGCCGTGGGGCGATGCGGCAGCAGGACGTTTTTTAACCTCGGCGCTACGCCAAGGGGTTCGACTGAAAAGTGCTGATGAAGGATTTACTGTTGAGGGTGTGGGCGCTTTCCCCGCAGGCAGCCTCATTATAGAAGTAAAGCAAAACAGCGATGACATCCATGCAATTGTCAGTAAAATCGCCAACGCTTCTGGCGCATTGGTCACAGGCACAAATTCCAGTTGGGTTACTCAAGGACCTAGCTTCGGCAGTGACAAAAGCCCAGTTATGGTGGCACCCAAAATAGCCGTCGCCTGGGATGCCCCTACCCGTTCGCTAAGTGCTGGCGCAACTCGCTTTATTTTAGAGAGACAATTTAACTATCCCGTCACCGCCATTCGTACCGATATGTTGGCAACTAGAAACCTGAATCACTATCAAGTTATTATCTTACCCGCCGGTTTCTATGATATCGCATTAGGCGAACGCGGCGCGGCCAACCTAAATGCCTGGGTGCAACAAGGTGGAGTATTAATCACCTTTGCTCAGGCCACGGCGTTTGCGGCCGCTCCCGGTTCCAATCTGCTGGACGTGGAAGTAGAGTACAGCTATAACGACGACGGTAGCATCAGTGACCCTACAGAAGATCACCGCGGACTCACTGACGGTAGTATCATTAAAAATAAAGCTCAGTTAATTCAACGTATTGAAAACGAAAAAAGTACGCCGGATTACGTTGCCGGTGTACTGGCTAACGTTGAAGTTGACCAGGAGCACTGGCTCACCGCTGGAGTAAACTCCGACGTGGTGGCACTGGTAACAGGAAACCAGATCTTCTCGCCTATGCAGTTAGATGCGGGAAATAATGTGGCTTGGTTCAAGGCTGCAGACGATCTGTTGGCGTCGGGTTATTTATGGGAAGAGAATAAACAACAAATGGCCTATAAACCTTTTTTGATGGTAGAAAAGCATGGTGCAGGAATGGTGATAGGATTTACTCAGGATCCCACCAGCAGGGCCTACCTTGACGGGTTAAATATCATGCTTCTAAATGCAATCTTCCGCGGCGCGGCTCACGCGACGCCTTACCGGTAAACTGGCCGAAAAACACGATTAAATGTGTGTCTTTGACATAAATCCTACTGAATAGCTGTTATATTATAACAACTTCAGTGGGATTTTTTTTATTCGCAATTCACTCCAAAGGGTAGCTATGATTACCAGACGACAGTTTACTTTAGGCATGGCTGCCCTGGCGGCCGGAACCTCAGCCTTTTCCGGGCTGGCTAACGCCGCGGTGGCTCACACGGCCAAAAAACTTAAATTATCGACGGGTTTTGGTCCGCTGGTGCACGATCCTAAAGGCTTACTATCCCTCCCTGAAGGATTTTCGTACCGGGTACTATCGCAATTGGGTACCCCGATGAGCGATGACTATCACGTCCCGGACAATGCAGACGGCATGGGCTGTTTTGCGTTAGATGAAGAGCGGGTTGCCCTTGTTCGCAATCATGAACTGAAACCCGCCGATCTGAAAAAACAACCGGCTTCTATTGCTTCGCGCAATACCGAGCTGGCGTATGACACAAACCCTGACGGCATTGCCCTGCCGGGCGGCACAACGACGCTAATTGTGAACCTCAAAACCCTTCAGGTTGAACGGGAATTTGTCAGCTTGAGCGGCACCATTCGCAACTGTGCAGGCGGTGCAACACCGTGGGGTTCATGGTTGACATGTGAAGAAAATGTCGCAATGCCTTCGAGCGAAAACGCAAAATCCCATGGCTGGGTGTTTGAAGTACCAGCAGACAGTAACGGAATGGTAACGCCCGAACCGCTAAAAGCAATGGGGCGCTTCAACCATGAAGCTGCCGCTGTCGATCCAAAAACGGGTATTGTTTACATGACCGAAGATCGGGGTGACAGTTTATTCTACCGTTTTATCCCTCACGTACCAGGTCAGTTAAGCAGAGGCGGTAAACTGCAAGCACTGGCTGTGCACGGCAAGCCACATTTTGACAGCAGAAACTGGGTAAATAACAACATGGCGCTACAACAATGGATGCCAGTTTCCTGGGTAGATTTACAAGACACAGACAGCCCTGATGATGACCTTCGAAAGCGTGGCGCGGCCGATGGCGCAACCGTGTTCGCCCGCGGCGAGGGCATACACTGGGGCGACGGAGAACTCTACTTTTGCTGTACAAACGGCGGAAACAAAAAATGCGGCCAGATCATGCGCTATCAGCCGTCTACAACGGAAGGCCAGGAAGGTGAAGTCAATGCGCGCGGACGCATACAATTGTTCTTGGAAAGCAACGACGAAAAGCTCTTTAACTTTGGTGACAACCTCACGGTATCTCCTTTTGGGGATTTAATTGTATGTGAAGATCAGTATACCGAGGTGGTAGACAACTATCTGCGAGGCGTAACCCCTGCCGGAGAGGTATACCCTTTTGCCCGGTTGCTTAAACAAACGGAACTGGCTGGCGCGTGTTTCTCTCCCGATGGTTCCACGTTGTTCGTCAACATGTTTTCCCCAGCCGCAACCCTTGCCATCACCGGACCTTGGACGGCCCGGAATAGTTAAGGCGATAGAAATAAGGATTAAAGCCAAAGTTTTATTTGATAATAATTATCATTTAGATTAAACTAACACTCGTTGGTAAATAAGGGAATGCATTTTTACTTGTTAGCCATAGACGCGCCCGTCTTTGGCTAAACAACGAGACGCTTTTTTCTGTTTTATCAGTACGACTACTCTACCTGTGAAAACGGGATTTTTTACACCGCCGCCGCTCATCTCGGCGGTGTTTTTTTATCCACGCATCATTATTCGTTTGCTCCTGAATCTCACTTTTTTCGCAGTTTAATTGGGTACAGATCAAAATTGCACTTGCCACAAGCGATTAACTTCAGACACACTATGTGCCTTGTAATCCTCTTTTTTCACAACGTTCAAATAAGGTAACTTCTCAACATGAATGCATTGCAACAACGCTTTAACGGCGCTGCAGATAAATTCGAAAACTGGCTGGCTAACGCTCTGTTCCCCAAATGGTGCAAAGAAGGGTTTGACAAAAACGGGGCTGCCATTGAGCGTTTTACCGAAGACGGTCTGCCGGATTGGCAAGCTGATAAACGCATTCGCGTACAAGCACGACAAATCTTCTCTTTGTGCTATGGGCAGAAAAACGGTTTTATTTCCTCTGCACCCGAGCAGGTAGCCGGTATCAATCAGTTTGTGAATGAAGTGTGCGCAGATTACCTTCCCGGTTTCTACCCCATGGTCATTGATGCAGATAACAACATAAAAAAAGACGTATCTGATCTTTACGATATCGCCTTCTTTTTCCTGGCTTTCGCCTGGCAGTATGATGTATTAAAAGATGCGACTGCCATAGAAAAAGCGAATGCGCTGGCCATTCATCTCGACGAGAAGCTCGCCACGGACAATGGCGGTTGGTTAGAAGGGACCTACGCCCATGACGTGCGTCGCCAAAACCCCCATATGCACTTATTTGAAGCCTTCATGAACTTGTATCTGGTAACTGGTGACAATCGTTGGAAAGCATACGCCAACCAAATATTTGATCTATTTAAGGCCCATTTTTACGATGCCAAGCACGGTGTTATTGTAGAATATTTCACCGCAGACTGGGCGGTTTGCCCTAATACTGGTGACACCATTGAGCCCGGACACATGATGGAATGGGTATGGTTGCTAAACCGATATCAGGAAATCACCGGCACGGATGTGAGCGAATATTGTGATACCCTTTACACCCACGCTCGTCAGTATGGGTTGCCCAAAGGCGGCAAATGGCTAATAGACACCATGAAGCCGGACGGTTCCGCCCCCGCACAAACCAGCCGTTGCTGGCCAATGACGGAATGGATTAAAGCCGCACTGGTAATGAAGCAACGTCATCCTGAGCACGACCGCTACTTAGAAGATGCCACTTTTGCCATAGAACAGTTAATGGCTGGTTTTCAGCATCCTGCTCGCCCTGAGCAGTACATCGACAGCATCAATATTGACGGAGACATCCTCGACCCATTAATGCCTGCCAGCTCCCTGTACCACATATGTATGGCGCACTATGAGGCCAAGCGGGCTGTAGTTGCATAAATACTTTTCATCGCGGGGCATATGCCCCGCCTATGTTGCGTTGGTTCAAATTCCGAAGACAACAAGACTGTGTTTTACTTTGGTGCCTTTACACTATCCCGCACTATAAGCTCGAAAGGCAACACGTACTCAGATTGTTGCGGAGCCTGACCGTCTATCATTTGAAAAAGTACTTCTGCGGCTTTCACGCCCATATTCATTGCAGGTTGGCGAATGGTCGTCAAAGCCGGATCACAGTAGTTGGCAAAGGGCAAGTCATCGAAGCCCACCACAGACAGCGTATCCGGAATCGATACACCTTTTTCTTTTAATGCTTTTATAGCACCGATAGCCATTTCATCATTCATGCAAAACAAAGCTGTAGGCTTGTCTTTTAGGCGCATAAATGCTTGTGCACCCTGCCAACCGGAGAGCAATGTAAAATCGCCTTCTATTGTCCATGTTGGGTCTGCTACGAGTCCCGCTGCCGACATCGCATTGTGATAACCCTGTAATCGCTCGATGGTATGCGAGTTGTCTTTGAGACCCGTGATCACACCAATACGGGTGTGCCCCTGGCTAATCAGATAACCTACCGCTTTTTCTGCCGCTTCTTTATTGTCGATACGCACCGACGAATAAGGCGTACCGGCACAACCAGCAACGTTGACAGCCTTGAGGTGACTAAACGAATCAGACACCCCTGGCAGATGAGGTCTCAGTTGTATGAGTCCATCTGCCTGTTTGGATTCAACCAAAGCAATAAAATCCTTTTCCCGTTGATGGTTGTCTCTGGTATCACCTAACAATACGTGGTAACCGTGTTTCGCGGCTGCATCTTCTATGCCGCTAATCACCTCGGTAAAAAACAGATTAGCAATGTTTGGGACTAAAACTACGATAGTGTAAGTTCGCTGTTTGCGGAATTTCTGCGAGCTTAAGTTGGGCTTATACTGAAGTTTCTCTATCGCTTTTGACACTTTTACCAGCGACGCTTTAGAAACCATTTCAGGATGACTTATTGCCCTCGATACGGTGGCAATGGACAAGCCCGCTTCCCGCGAAACATCTCTTATTGTGGCCATAATTTATGTATTTATCTCTTACCAACAGATTCCCTAAAATCATATCAAGCATTGACACGCTACACCACGGTAAACAGCATTAACCCTCGGGCAGGAAGCAAAATGTAACCGTTCACATTAGAATAATTAAAAATGCGTCAATGTTAATAAAGTGATGAAATAAACTGAAAACCGTCAACATAATAAAAAACACGAACTAAACAAATAAAAACAATCACTTAATAATAAAAAAATGTATAAATTGAAATTATAAAAATACTTTTCACGAAAACACTAGACATGTAACCGGTTTCAAATTAAATTAATGCAACATTTTATATACAAATAAAGGGGAACGCGATGACTCTCTCTCGACGACAGCTCATTAAACAGTTCGGTGTATCCGCTGCAGCCGGAACCATTTTCTCTCCCAAAGCTTTTGCCATTGCCGGGCAGTTCCGTGAAACGGATACAGCCGAATCTCTAACCATGGCACCGGCGCTTGTAGAAACGCTTGCACACATAGCAGATCATGTTATTCCCCGCACTGACACACCGGGTGCCCGGGATGTACTCTGTCATCACTTTGTTGTTCACCAGTTGCAACACGTGTACGACAAAGCCGACTATAACAAGGTAGAAGATCTTCTCACCTTCCTTCTTGAGGTTGGCAAGGACACCTCCTCGTTCCCGCAGATTTCATATGATACGCAACGCAAAATCCTTGTTGATTTGGAACAAGCCGCATCGCCTTTTTCAGACATTCATCGCGATACATTTCGCTTAGTTAAGTCACTCATTGTATTTGGTTACTACACCTCAGAACCCGGTGCCACGAAAGAGTTGAAATACCTTGCTGTGCCCGGCGGATTTAAAGGTTCAGTTCCCCTTGACAGTGTGGGCAGTGCCTTTAGCTCCAAAGCGTATTACTAAATTCAGTTGCAGGAATCAAAATGAACAAAGAACTGTATATCGATAAAACCAGTGAAACTTTTGATGCCATCGTCATTGGATCGGGCATGACCGGAGGCTGGGCCGCTAAGGAACTCACTGAGCGCGGGTTAAAAACCCTAATGATTGAAAGGGGGCGTGCCGTTGAGCACAGGAAAGACTACATCACTGAGGGCAAGCCGCCCTGGCAGTATGAGTTTCGTACCAAAGTGGATAAATCCCTGAAAGATAAAAAATATCACATTCAGCAACAATGCTATGCGTTCCACGATGGAACCAAGCATTTTTTCAGTGACGATAGCGCTTATCCCTATAGTACTGAACCAGGTACTGAATTCAGTTGGATCCGCGCTAACCAACTCGGTGGTAAATCCCTGCTTTGGCACCGGCAATCTTATCGCATGAGTAAATTTGACTTTTTGGCCAATAAGGCAGACGGACACGGCAACGACTGGCCCATTCGCTACGAAGATCTGGCCCCGTGGTACGAATATGTGGAACGATTTGTAGGGATTAGCGGTTCTGCAGAAGGCTTACCTCAACTCCCCGACAGCGTATTTCAGCCCCCATTTGAAATGACAGCGCCTGAGCGAGACTTCAAGCAAAAAATGGCCAAACTTGAGCCTGACAAACCTGTGATTATCAGTCGCTGTGCGCACCTCACTGCACCACAACCACAACAAACGGCCCTTGGAAGAATTCAGTGTCAGGCCAGAAACGAGTGTCAAAAAGGTTGTTCATTTGGTGCTTACTTCTCCACTCAGAGTGCTACACTGCCCGCCGCTGTAGCTACTGGCAAACTCTCTATTGCCACTAACAGCGTTGTGGAAAGTCTTATTTACGACGAAGTAAACAACCGTGTAGCCGGCGTGCGTGTGATAGATAACGAGACGCTAGAACAAAGAGAATATTTTGGCAAAATTGTATTTTTGTGTGCTTCCACCCTGGGCACCACACAGATAATGCTAAACAGTCGGTCCCGGCGCTTCCCCAACGGCATTGCGAATAGCTCAGGTGTGTTGGGGCAATATTTAATGGATCACAATTACAACGCGGTGGTTTCTGCATCCATCGATGGCTATGAAAACGAATTCTACACCGGGCGTAGGCCAGCTTCTTTATATATTCCCAATTTTCATTACGAACCTTCCCGGTATCACAAAGATTTCAAACGCGGCTACGCATTTGCCGGCGGGGCTTACCGGGAAGACTGGCAATCGATGGGCGCGTCAGAAGGTTTTGGCACTGAATTTAAGCAAAAGTTGCACATGCCAGGGGCATGGCGGATGAGTCTGGGTACCCAGGGTGAAATGCTACCAGACAGAGAAAATCAGGTAACGCTACACGCCACTAAAAAGGACAAATGGGGCATTCCTCAGTTACACATTAATTGCCAATGGTCTGATAACGAACGTATTATGATGGAACGGTCTTTAGATGTTGGCGCATCTATGATGAGCAAAGCGGGCTTTACCAATATTGAGAAACGGTTGCGTAACAATGCGCCGGGATTGGCCATTCATGAAGTAGGGACTGCCCGCATGGGGAACGATCCTAAAACCTCAGTGTTAAATAAGTACAATCAAACCCACGACATCGCCAACTTGTTTGTCACCGACGGTGCGAGCTTCTGCTCCAGCGGTGTTGGCAACCCTTCCCTTACCTTTATGGCGATCACTGCTAGAGCTGTCGACTATGCGGTGAAAGCTTACAAATCAGGAAAACTAGTATGAAATTACGCGCATTAATTATACAGGCGTCGGCATTGGTCTTAGCACTTGTAGTAGCCGGCTGTAGCGATGATAAGTCGGACACGATGAAACCATCATCAAAAATAAGCGGAGAAACAATGCCGGGTATTAGCGTGCAACTCTGGTCGGTAAAAGATGAACTCAAAGCCGATTTTAAAGGCACACTAGAACAAATCGCCGACATGGGCTTTGACGGTGTGGAGTTCGCCGGTGATTTTGGCCCTTACACCAACGACCCTAAAGGGTTGAAAACGTATCTCGATTCACTGGGTCTAAAAGCCAGTGGCGCCCATGTTGGCACAGCCACACTGATGGAAAATCTGGACGATACTGCAGCTTTTTATCAGCATTTGGGCATTCAAGCACTCATCATTCCCTGGGACGATCGCGCGTTCGATGGTGACCGCGTCCATGAACTCATTGACGATTTGAAAACTATAGATCGCGGATTGAAGCCTTACAAGATGCAGGTTGGTTATCACAACCACGCAGAGGAATGGGCTGATTATGCGGGCACCAGCTACTATGAATTTATAGCGGCCAACACACCAGATAGCGTGATCCTTCAACAAGACGTGGGTTGGACACTTCATGCTCAAAAAGATCCCATCGCTTTTGTACAAGCTCATCCTGGACGGATATTCACAACGCACTTTAAATCTGATGTTGAAAATCAACCTGGCGCGACCCCGCTAATAGGCCAAGATGATATCGACTGGTTGGCTATTTTCACGGCAACGGTTAAACACGGTGGGGCCAGTTGGATTGTTCTGGAACAGGAAGCTTACCCAAACGGCATGCGCCCGATGGAAGCACTGCAAGCTAGCAAGAAGGGCTTTGACCACGTCTTACAAGCACAATAACAGTAGAATATTGACCATCTAATTAAGGCTACTATTCAGTATTTCCAGTAGGAATTCGCCACAGAGACGTGTAGTGTGGAACTCTTTACCAGAGGGAAGTAATACTATGCTGACACGTCTTTTATTACTTTTTAGTTGTTTTATCTGCGGGTGTTCTGTTGCGGCAATGGCACAATCATCAGGCTCTCTGAGTCCACTTTCTGTCCTGGCAGATTTGACAAACTTCCAGATTAACAGTCCGAACATGGTCAGTGCCGGCTTGCCCGATGACATCCACCTTTCCCGACTCAATGCATTGGGCGTGACTCATGTTATCGATTTGATACCAGGTGACAGAGACGAGGAGCGTCACTCAGTGCGCAACTTGGGCATGAATTACCACAACATTCAGGTTGTGTGGGACAACCCCACTTATGAAAATTTTTCTGACTATGCCCATGAGGTTAGTGAAGCTCACAACGACGGCGGTCTGGTACTCACTCACTGTAAACTCAACTGGCGAGGCTCGGTGTTTACTTACCTTTATCGCATTACTGTCCAAGGCGAGGACGAAAGAGCAATGAAGGCAGAGATGCTCAAAACCTGGCAACCGAACGAAGTCTGGCTGGCATTTATTCAAAATGTGCTGAAAGAGTACAATAAGGTCCACGGTACTCATATTTCCACCAGCGTGACCGCATCCAAGTAATGCATAAAAAAAGCCCGCTGACGACAACCTGTCAACGGGCTTTCGTTACCCCCATGAAACAACGCGGGCTTAAAAGGCGGTGTTTACCTGTACACTGAATATATGTGCTTTAGCGTGTTCGGTAGCTGTGAGATCACTTTGAATCGAGCCGATAGCACGTTGCTGGCTCACGTCCGCTTCACGACCTTTAATGTAAACATAAGCGACATCAATATTGGTGTTGTCGGTGAGCGAATACGTCGCCCCTGCACTTACCCAATGACGGTCGGTATCAGGAATACTCAATGACCGATGGGCATAGCTAACCGCACCTTCATCGTAGGCATAACCTGCCCGCAACGTGAATGCGTCGTTGTACAAATACGTTACACCTGCACTCACTCGCCATGTATCTTCAAAATCTTCTTGCTTCAGCAATAAGTCATAACCGCTGTCCAGGTTGGCTTCAAGTTTATCAAAGGTGCTCCAGTCAGTGTAATTGATGCTCCCCTGTAACGACCACTTGTGATTGATTTTCTGATCAACGGCCAATTCCGTAGTCGCAGCAAAGTTTAAATCCAAACTACCACCCTGGTTGTAGAGTTCAGCGACATCGGGAATAAGTACGCCCAAATCAGATTTAATGTCACCTTCCAACGTCAACTGGGTTTCTGCGCGATAGCTTAACGCTAAATTCGTGGCATCCGTAGGTTGCCAGAAAACACCGATGTTCCATCCATAGCCCACGTCATCACCTGACATCTCAACGATGGTTAAATTCCCCAGCGCAGAATTACCCATAACAGTGCCGAAAACCTGAGGAATAGATGTACTGATTTTAGCGTCGGCATAGGTGATGTTCACCCCAACACCCAAACTCAGCGTGTCTGACACTTTATAGGCCAAGGCCGGGTTCACGGTGAAGGATACGATTTCGGCTTCATCAGCATAGTGCAACGCGTTATAGTCATCACTGTATTCAGTGGCAAGTCCGTAACTGGTGAACAGGCCGACTCCCCACGCCAGATTATCATTTAGCCCGGAAGTGTAAAACAACGACGGAATTACAGCTGTTTTTGCAATATCTTCTTCACTGGCATCTGAAGTGATGGTGTTTCCACCTACCGAGGTTGTCATTTCCCCACGAATGTCTACCTCGGGATTCAAATAACTGACCTGACCACTGAACTGTGCTTTGTCAAACGCTGTCAAAGCCGCAGGGTTTGTCGCTAATACAGAAGCGTTTTCTGGCATCGCAGCTTGCCCTGCCATGGCGCGACCAAGCCCGTTAGCACTGTGTTCGTTAACCTGAAAACCCGCAGCGAAAACAGAAGAAGAAAAAAAACAGGCAATAGAAAGTGATAAAGCACTACGTACAAAAGCTTGTTGTATCATGAAAATCTCTACGTTGAAAAAATGCCGCCGCATACTACTGATAAGCGAACAAACCTTCAACAACATTTAAGACAACTGCTTACTTTTAAAACAAATGGCGGTAAATAGCGTCTTTTACCGCCCTATTCGATACAAAACGGGATATTTATGCTAAACAGCCAAACGAAGTATTTCCCTGGCTTTTTCCAGATTAATATCCCCGTGCTCACCTAATGCCGTCAAACCGTTCTTTTCGAGGTTTGCCACCGCAGCATCCACAGCCTCTTCGTCGAGGCCATAGCCCGACAAACGCGTGGATACTCCCATTTGCTCGAAGAAATCCTGAACCGCTTTTATGGTTCTGTCTATGCGGGAACCATCGTTGCCGTCGACAATACCAAATACCCGTTCACCCAACTGAAGGATCTTATCTTTCTTTTTATCCTGTTGAACGTACATTAGTGCAGGTAAAACCACGGCCAAAGTTTGGGCGTGATCCATATTGTACAGAGCCGTCAATTCGTGGCCTATCATATGAGTTGACCAATCCTGAGGGACACCTGCGCCAATGAGGCCATTAAGAGCCATGGTTGCCGACCACATCACGTTGGCGCGGACGTCGTAGTTTTCTGGCTCTGCCAGCGCCTTCGGCCCTTCGCTAATCAGCGTCTGCAAGATACTTTCAGCAAAGCGATCTTGCAGCGGCGCATTCACAGAATACGTCAGATATTGCTCGATAACGTGAACAAACGCATCCACCACACCATTGCTCACTTGCCTGGTGGGCAGTGAAAAAGTATAAACCGGATCTAACACAGCAAATACAGGTTGTAGCGTTGGCGATCCAAAGGCCCGTTTCTGTGATGTTGCTTTCTTTGTTACCACTGAGTTGCCGTTACTCTCTGAGCCTGTGGCCGGCAATGTCAGCACCGCTCCCACTGGCAGCGGGTTTTCAAATGCTGCTTTTTTGGTAAGAATATCCCATGCATCACCCTCAAAATTATGTGCTGCAGCAATGAATTTAGCGCCGTCGATTACGCTGCCTCCCCCCACAGCCAGAATAAAATTGACTTTTTCCTCGCGTACCACGTTTACCGCTTTCATTAGTGTTTCAAAAGTAGGGTTGGGCTCGACACCTGCAAACTCGACAAAACGCGTATTTTTCAATGCGTCGGTGACCTGATCATACACACCGTTTTTCTTTATTGAACCACCGCCGTATAACAACAGCACGTTAGCATCAATCGGCAGTCGTGAAGCTATTTCGCTCACCTGCCCTTTACCAAACAGGATTTCCGTCTGATTTTTAAAAGTAAAATTCAACATAAAAAAGCCCTCACTTCTCATTAATTCACTGAGTCAACAATTTGGTAGCTAACATACGCCTGTTGTACAAAGGTGAGAATTCACTAAAATTTAGAGCAGCAATCAGATTTTTTATGGCTTTCTATGTCTTACCTCACACAATTGAGAACCTTTGTTGAAGTGTATCGAGCACAAAACATAACACGAGCGGCATCCAATCTGGGCATGTCACAGCCCGCTGTCACCGCCCATATTCAAACCATGGAAACGGTGATCGGCAAACCGCTTTTCAAACGAAAGGCCCGGGGTGTCGAGCCCACTTCTGTAGCACATGATTTAGCGCTACAGGTATCAACACACATCGATATTCTAGAGCAAAAAATTACCTCCGTACGCAGTCGCTCAAATGCGGTAATGGGTACCGTGAACATCGCTGGCCCTGCAGAATACCTCAGTGAAGTGTCTGGTCCGCAACTGGCTAACCTGCTCCAGTCAGGCAATGTCAAAGTAGTGCTGCACATTGGCAACAAGGTAGATATCTATCAATCACTGGACGAAGAGCGGGTAGATATTGCAATAGCAGCATCCCTTCCGGACAGCAATCGCTTCGATTTTTCGGTACTGGACAAAGAGAAGTTAATGTTGGTCATGAACCGCGTAGAAGGAAAACAGCTGTTCGACAAAGATATCAGTGCAAAGCTATTAAACAGTTATAACCTGGTCACCTATGACCAGGAGCGTCCACTGGTCAGGCAGTATTTTCAGCAAGTCTTCAATGCACCCTGCGAGTCTAATGTGATTGCGGTCTGTCCTGATATCCGCGCTATCGCCAGCATGATTAGAGCTGGTATTGGCTACTCTGTGCTTCCCGATTACCTGTGCAGAAATGCGGTTTCTAAGGGTGAATTAATTCAGCTAGGCCCGATTGGCCCTGAAAATTATATTTATCTGGTATGGAAGAAAGGTGCGCTGAAACACCCGCGAATAGCTTTCGCAAAAGACGTAATTAGTGCGTTTGCAAATATTAATTTAAATCACGGCACTTTTTGAATCGAATTGGTTAGACAAACAACTCACAAAAAATTAACATAACAAAAAACCTCACTTACCAATAGGTGATAAGATTAATAAAAAATCTCCCCTACCAAAAACTGTGGCGTGGCCGCAAATAGTTTGCTGCTCTTTTTTTCTCTGCGCGGCATCGTTTCTGACAGCATGCGGAAGTGGCGGTGCATCGACAGCAAATCCCCACTCACGACCGGTTAACCAAAACCCTCCAACAAGTAACACGTGTAGCGGTAAAGTTCATCCCGTTGTAGCTGTAAGCGGGAGTGATAACAGCTTGCCTGAGTACCCAACGACACTCGCTATTGATGGCGATACATTTGTGCAATCCCGGTGGGCATTTAGTGGTGATGACGGACAATTATTACTAGACCTTGGGAGCGAAAAAAACGTGGGGGCTCTGGCCATTAAGTGGTTTGAAAGCACCCGACAAAGTAACCGCTTTACAATCGATTTGGCCACCAATACTGATTCGTGGCTTCCGGTCAGTGAAACTTTATCATCAAGCACACAACAGGGCGGTTTTGAGCTTTATCCAATAACTGAAAGCCAAGCCCGTTATGTTCGCATCTCAGTCGATGGTGACAGCGAAGCCGCCGGCATCGTTGAAGTGGAAGTCTATGAATGCCAGGCACAAACAGGAAAATTTACCCTTACTCTCCCCTCTGAAACTGGCATAGAACTCAATGATTGGTATTTAAGTATTCCCATTGACGAAGACGAGAACGGTCGCTCTGATAGTATTTCAGAAACCGTGCTTGCTAATGGCTATGCCCATTCTGATTTCTTCTACGCCAGTGCCGACGGCGGCATAGTCATGCGCTCACCGTCTTACGGATACAAAACATCACAAAATACCCAATATGTTCGTGTTGAACTCAGAGAAATGCTCAGGCGGGGCAACACGGCCATATCCACTCAGGGAGTGAACAAAAACAACTGGGTATTTGGTAGTACTGCCGCCCAGGCACAACAGCAGGCTGGCGGTGTCGACGGTAACTTACATGTTTCCATGGCGGTTAATGAAGTTACCACCAGCGGTGAAAACTACCAGATTGGTCGCGTTATCATCGGCCAGATCCACGCCAATGACGACGAACCCATTCGACTTTATTATCGCAAATTACCAAACAATGAAAGAGGGTCGGTGTACTTTGCTCACGAGAGCAGGGGAACAGACGGCAACGGTGATAATATTGAAACTTATGTAGAAATGATTGGAAGCCGTGCCAATGATGCCTCAAACCCATCTGATGGCATCGCCCTTGATGAGCGCTTCGATTATCACATTTCAGTAGATGACAATTTGCTTACGGTAACCATAAGCCGCAACGGCAAAGAAGACGTTGTCGCCCATTACGACATGGCAGATAGTGGTTACGACGATAGCGGTCAGTACCAGTATTTTAAAGTAGGTGTTTATCACGTAAACAATTCAAGCGACCCGGATGAATTTGCTCAAGCCACGTTTTACACAATACGCAATAGCCATACTGGCTATATATTTAGCGAATAACAAGACATAAAAAAACCTGCCACTTTATGTGGCAGGCTTGGTAAGACAATCCTCAATGCTCGTATTGAAGATGGTAGAAAGTGGCCTGCACGTAGTCTCGTTTATCGCCGCTGTTATTTTGATTGTATACACCCGCTTTAAAATACATATATTGGTGCCCCCCGAAGTAGCCACTTTCTGACATATCATAAGACTTAGTCACATTCGCTTTACCTGTTCTTATCAACGTGACATGCAATACATTGTTTTCAACAGTAATTTTGTAACTAAATGGTTCATTCAGTGCAATACCGTCTTCAGGATCCGGTATTGTGTGTGAACGAGACCCGATCAAATTCACCCACACATCGTCTCCGCCGTTAATTTCGTGGGCAAAATACACTGACCCTCTTTCATTGTTTGGTAGCTTGCGATAATAAAGTCGAATGGGTTCGTCGTCGGTGGCGTGGATCTGGCCAATAATGACTCGCCCTACTTTTTTTTCATCGCCAGTTACAGATACACGATTCACGGCCAATGTCGCCTCCAGGCTTCCTTCAACTGCGCCCGCTTTGCGCCGCAAGGAGCTATGTGCACCGCTGAACACCCAATTGTTTTCAGTGATTCCCTGGGTGTTAATTCGAGCATTGCCACGCCTTAACATTTGCCTTAATTCAGTACGGGCATATTTGGTATTCTTCGACGTTTTCGCTCCCACGTTGGGACAAGCGAAAACCATTCCACCATCACTCGCAGTGTAAAATAAAGGCTTGACTTCGAACTGGTTACTTAGCGGCTTTTCATAAACCAAATCGGCTTTACCGTCTTTATTCACGTCTGTGGGCAAGGTTAAACTCCATCCCAATAGATCAAAGTTCTCACTGGGCGCACTATTGGGGTTTAACAAATCAGGATTGCCTAACAGCACGCCATCTGCTAACGCCTGGTGAGAGGCGGCAGACAATATGGAAGTCTGTTCTTCTCCCTTGCTATTTGAAGCAAACAAAATTGTAGCTACAAGGGAAAAGCGAATTGCGTAGGGAATCATACTTCTCATTGGTCATCCAATTTGGTAACAGGGATTTCAAAAAAACGTTTTAACCGATTACAAAGACCAAATCAACAAGTCATTTACAAACTGGACAAGCGCCAATACTCCTTTCGCTTTTTTGGGCAAAAAAAACAGACATGCACTAACCGTGGATGCCTGATTTATCGAATTGCCTTTTATGCTTTATCAAGCGCTTGAGAAACATCAGCAATAATGTCGTCTATGTGTTCAATTCCCACAGAAATTCGCACCAAATCCTCGCTCACACCGGCTTTTTCCAGCTCTTCACTATTCAATTGCCTATGCGTGGTTGACGCCGGGTGGCATGCCAGCGACTTTGCATCACCTATGTTTACAAGGCGCAAAATCATTTCAAGCGCATCAATAAATCGACTGCATGCTTCTAGGCCACCTGAAATACCGAAACTCAAAATGCCTGATGCTCTCCCCCCTGTCACTTTCTGACAATTTTCAAAGTGCGGACTGATCGGCAACCCGGCGTAATTTACCCATTGAACCTTTGGATGCTTTTCCAAATACTCAGCCAGTTTCTGAGCGTTCTCGCAGTGCCTGTCCATGCGTAACCCCAGTGTTTCCAAACCCTGCATAATCTGAAAAGAATTCATTGGAGAAATAGCAGCACCAGTATTGCGAAGCGGCACCACGCGACAACGTCCGATATAGGCAGCCTCTCCCAACGCCTCGGTATAAACCACATCATGATACGACGGATCCGGCTCATTCATGACTGGAAAACGGGTTTTATTTGCGACCCAATCAAACTTTCCTGAGTCAACAATAATGCCACCAATTGAAGTACCGTGACCGCCCATATATTTTGTCAGCGAATGCACAACTATGTCAGCACCCAACTCGAAAGGACGGCACAAATACGGTGTTGCAACGGTATTATCAACGATAACGGGCACTCCGTGGCGATGTGCGATCTCTGATAAGCGTTGAATATCTACTACATTGCCCGCAGGGTTGCCAATTGATTCACAAAAAACAGCTTTGGTTTTATCGTCGATTGCAGCTTCAAAGCCATCAAAATCGTCAAACGATACCATCTTTACGTCTACGCCCTGGCGAGGAAACGAATGGGCGAATAAATTGTAAGTACCGCCGTAAAGCTGGCTGGTACTCACAATGTTATCACCCACTTCAGTGAGACATTGTATTGCATAAGTGATAGCAGCCATACCCGATGATACAGCCAAAGCGCCAATTCCGCCTTCCATCGCCGCAACCCGTTTTTCAAGCACGTCTGTGGTTGGGTTCATAATTCGCGTATAGATATTTCCCGGCACGGCCAAATTGAATAAATCAGCACCGTGCTGAGTATCGTCAAAGGTATAAGAGGTAGTCTGGTAAATGGGTACCGCCGCAGCCTTCGTCGTTTCCTCAGATTTGTATCCTTCGTGCAGCGCTATAGATTCAAGTTTCATCGTCATTCTCATTGTAAAAAAAGCGTTTAAACAGTTGTTACTTCGTATTTGTGACTCGGAACATCACTCATGGCAATGCAGCACCAATACGACAGATTGGGACAAATGCTTTCTTTTTTGTCTTCCAGGCAGAACTGTGCGAAAACATTCTCCTAAACCTTACCATCTTTGCGAAAAAAAGCACTCTCAAACAAGTAGGCTAGCAAATTGAATCGACGAGAAAAAATGTGGGGGAGGTAAAGAAGCGACTACAAAGACTGAACGATTTTTCTTTGCGAAGCGGTTTACTCATTCCGGCCCTTGGCTATAGGACCTGGGACTCCCCGGAATGAGTGAACACTGGCATCAGTAGCTATTACTTAGCGACATCAACACTAACAATATAGTTTCCGCTTTCGTATGAACCGTTAGTGATATAGGCATTAATGCTGTCTGAGTTTTCACCGTACTGTGCTACAAATTCTACCAACGGGATACCATTGCAACTGATTTCGCTTTCAACAAAACGCTTATCTACGCCAGCGTCTTTCATGGCATCGCGCAATTTAAATTTACTGCCACTTGCCGCAGATAAACAAATTTTAGTTGTCGCCGAATCATCTGAGCCAATCAGTTGGGGCGAAGCCGATACACCAGCAGCTAAACCAAAAGATACACCTACAATTGCCATTACTTTAGTGATTACGTTCATTTTCATTTCCTTTTAAACTAAACAGTGAGATAAGCATGTTGCTTAATTTTCATAGAGCAACAGGAATGCCAACTTTTAAATCAATTTAAAATCAATAAGTTAAAAAATTTTATTGCGCTTTCGCAAAATGCGATTAGTCAAAATGAAAAAGAGAGTGGTTTAAAATGCCATTTTTTGGTGTATAAATTAATTCTGTGATTTTTTCTTTTTGCGTATCGCAAAAGTGGGAATTCATCGACAGACAAACCCACCGGTTATACATCGACAAATTTCCGGTTAACAAAGTGATTACCTTGCAAACCGTATTGCAGGGTGGAGCAATGGGTGTGGTAAACAGCAACTAAGGCGAGTCAGCTGAAAAAAGCAGTGGCAGGTAGAACAGACTTCCTTATTAAGAGCTTAGAACCAAAGGAGACTGCCCTTCAGCGTCATTTTTATTCTTCTCGATGTTGTGCCATACCTTCTCGTGGAAATAAAACGCAACGGTGTTAATTGCAGGCTCCACCAATGCCATTAAGCCTCCAATTAACACACTGCCAGTTAGCAAATAGGCTACGGCAAATGCAACAGAAAAATGCATAACAGCAAAAGTAATCGTCTTTTTCATGGTGCTCTCTCTCAAACAAAAACATTAATGAGAATTATTATCAATTAAAACCATAGGTGCAACGAGTCTTTTTCAATCAGGCTCATTAGAAAAACTGATTAATCTCATCATCGCTGTCTGGCGAGAAACAGAACATTGCCGACAGCGAACAGCCGCATGCTCAAGAGAGCAAAATCATCACTCATTGCGATAAAAAAAGCTTATTTTGAGTATATTCATCTCACTATTAGTGGCTTTATCTTTCATTTTTTGCCACATTACGCCCGAGCCAATAACTAAATAAATAGTACTATTCAGGACACAATTATGTTCACACAAGAAAAAACCACTTTTCGCCTGAGCGCTGTCAGTCTTGCCCTTATGGGCCTGCTGAGTTCAGGTGCTCATGCCCAGGACAACAACGCCTCTGAACAAGCGGTTGAAAAAATCATTGTTACCGCCACTAAACGAGCCCAATCCATTGATGAAATCCCCTTCTCAATTAACGCGCAGACACAGCGGGATTTTGAACGCAGTGGCGCAGGCAATCTGGAAGACGTCGCCAGAAACGTTGCCAGTGTGGCAATTCAGAATCTAGGGCCTGGCCAAAGCCAGGTATCCATGCGCGGTGTGTCGGCCGGTCAAATTGTGCGTGACCAACCTGGCGTAAAAGAGCAGGTTGGCGTTTATCTCGATGAGAGTGTTATATCACTTTCCCTGTTCACGCCAGACTTGGATTTGTTCGATTTGAGCCGAATTGAAACACTCCGCGGGCCTCAAGGCACATTGTTCGGCTCGGGATCAATTGGCGGTACATTGCGCTACATCACCAACCAGCCAGAACTGGATACGTTTGAAGGTAAATTGGAAGCCAACCTTAACTCAGTAACGGATGGAGGTATGGGCGGCCATGTCAAAGGTATGGTGAATGTACCTATTAGCGATACCATAGCCATGCGCGCGGTGGTTTATCGTACTGACTACGCTGGTTTCATTGATGCCTACGGCCCAGAAGGAAGCGTTAAACAAGACGTCAATGACGGCGACAGAACAGGCGGCAGAGTCGCTTTTATTATTGCACCAAATGACAAACTCACCATTACGCCAAGAGTGATTTTTCAGGAATTGGAAACAAACGGTTTTAACCGGCAAGAAGCCTTTAATATCTTCGCCAATCCGTACACGACAACCTGGCCAGCCAGACAACTCGGCGAGCGAGAGCAATACCTGCTGCTGGAAGAGGGGTTCTCTGACGATACATTCATTGCAGATGTTACCGCGGAGTATCGGGCTGATATTGCAGATTTTACCTTCGTTTATAGCTACACCGACCGCGATATTTTGGTTAGCCGCGATGCCAGTGCCTTATCGGGGTCAGTCAGCATCGATTTAGGCTTTCCAGAAGAGGCTGTCACCCTGCCCTCGAACCTGCTGGACAGAACTGAAGTTGAACAGGATACCTTCGAACTTCGCGCTGCCTCGAAGGACGATGGCAATTTCGACTGGCTGGTTGGCGCTTTTTACTCTTCCACTGAACGCACTTACGACCAGTCGCTCCCCACGCCAGGCTACGACGCTTACACTGATGCCACTTTGGGTGAAGGCACTGCCGCAGCCGTCGCAAATGGCTTCGACGCTGATTCTCCCTACAACGCGTATTTGCCTTATGACTTAAAACAGTTGGCAGTATTTGGCGAAATAAACTATCAGTTTACAGACGATTTTAAAATGACGATGGGCTCTCGCTTCTACGATTACGAAGAAGAGCGTCAGTTTATTTCAGGTGGATTGTTTGCCAATGCTGATAATCAAACTGATGCCACCGAATCTGATGGTTTTACGTCAAGAGTAATCGGCCAGTATACATTAACTGAAAACGTCAACATTAACGCTCAGGTGTCACAGGGCTTCAGGTTAGGTGGGGTAAACGACCCCCTTAACCGCAGTTTGTGCTCCGCGCAAGACGAAGCAATTTTTGGTTCATTTCAGGATTACGACGACGAAAAGCTCACAAACTACGAGTTGGGAATGAAGTCTTCAGGTAGGGGCTGGAGTGCCAACGTATCAGCCTTCTACAACGACATTGAAGATTTACAGGTAACGCTCGACGCCGGCTCGTGTTCTTCTAGAGTATCTTTCAATGTCCCCGAAGCTCATACACAGGGAATTGAATTTGAGTTAACTCGTCAGTTCACCGAGCAGCTCTTTTTATCCCTTACCGGTAGTATTATTGAAGCTGAATTCGACTCAACAGTGGTAGATGGCAGCGGAGCCGTGTTAGGCGGCGTGGCTAAGGGTAACCGGTTGGCATCGGTCCCAGAAGAAAGCTTCGCCATTGCTTTTACCTATGACCTTGCATCGCCGCTGCTGTCATCCAACAGTAGCTACTTCCAGGGCTCTTACCAATATGTGGGAGATCGTATTACACAGCCAAGCGATCAGGTTGACGGTGCAGGGGTGTTTGTCTCCGGCTTGGCATTTGGTGGTGCCACGGGCACGGAAACCACCGAGCTTGATTTACTCCTGGATGCCTATGGCACACTTAACATGAGTTTTGGATTGAGCTACGACGATTACGAAATACTGGTATACGCCAACAACCTGTTTGATGAAAACGCACTACTCTCGTTCGACAGAGAACGTGGCGGCCGCGCCAGATTGGGCTTTACAGTGAATCAACCCAGAACCATTGGCGCTACATTCAGGTATTACTTCCAGTAGTATTGACGGTTAATGACTTTCGCCCCCTTTTCACCGCGGTGTGAAGGGGGCATTACGTCGGACTGGTGGCACTGCCATTTACAATGAGAACAACCGTGAAAAAGAACCAGAATAACAAAAAAATACTGTTAAAAGTGCTCATCGCACTGGTGTTGACGTCTTCTGGAATTTACATATTTGCTCCCTGGCAGTTTGCATTATACTACCTAAAACCATTGCCTCTTTCCGTGGAAGACGAACTGGCCTTAGCGACAAAAAACGGTATTGACGGTATTATTGTCTATATTCAACAAGGTGATCAGCCCGCCAATGTCTATGCCGCTGGCTGGCACAATAAAGCAAAAGCCATTCCCGCTTTTCCGGATGCCTTGTTCAAGATTGCCAGTATTGCGAAACTCTATGACGCGGCAGCAGTTGCCAAACTTACCGCAGAAGGCAAGCTGGACCTTGATGCATCTTTGGCTTCCTATTTACCTGAGCTGAGCCTTCGAATAGAAAACGCCGATGCCATTACCCTTAGAATGATGGTTCAACATAGAAGTGGCATTCCAAACTTTACAGATCAGGATGGGTTTGACTGGGCAAAGAATGATCTGGATATCGACAAACTCGCCTTCGACAAACCAGCAGACTTTGCTCCCGGAACTGCTTATGCCTACTCAAACACGAATTATTTATTGCTTCAACGGGTAATGAACCGCGTGCTGGGGTACAACTACTTCACCTACATACAAAATAATATTCTGCTCCCTCTAGACCTACATGACACCTATAATTCTGTGAATGCTGTGAACAGCAACCGGTTAATGAGTGGTTACTACGTTGGCTACAATGACGATTTCAAATACCTTGACCAAGGCTTCGTTTCCACGGCCCGAGATGTTGGTATTTTTCTCAAAGCGCTCAACGATGGCAGCCTTTTCACCGAAACGGAAATGCAGATCTATCAGCAATTGTATGTGTTTGAACACACAGGCTGGGTATTAGGTTACTCAAGCATTGCCAGGTACGACAAAGAGACACAAACACTTGCGGTTCAGTTTACTAATACCACCGGTAACGACACCGTGCTGCTGACACAGCTCATCTACAACAGAATATTAAAAATAGTAAACTAAATTTGTGTGTCATTTTCTGATAGGTATCGCTAAACCGTGTGGATGAGTCCGGACAACGGCGTTAATACGCTGCATTTTAAAGTGCTGACGCGCAGTATATCCCGTTGTACTTTATTCGACGTTCCATACAATATACGTTGACAATAGAAAACAAAACGACGAAGAACTCACATGACTTTAACAAAACTCACTTGTTATATGGCGGCAGCGGCGACATTAGTTGTCATCAACGCTTGGGGATCTACCGGGCCTGCCAGCGCTGCAGATAATAACAAACACAATGGCATTCGCGCTCAAACAGAGAATGCCTCTGACAGCACGTATGAACAGGTATTCTCTGATCTTGCTCTTCACTGTATCCATCAGGAATATCCCAATGTGATTAAGCACACGATGAACAACGCGTCAGACGTAAAAGAACCGAGTGAGCTCTACCCCGCTTTTTACGGTTGTCTCGACTGGCACTCGTCAGTGCATGGCCACTGGCTGCTGGTTAGAATGCTTAACACCGCATCGGACAAAGTTGACTCGAAACATATTATCGAACAATTGAATAAGAGCTTTACAGACGAAAATATTAAAAGTGAACTGGCGAGTCTCAAACGTGAAAATAACGTAGCTTTTGAGCGCCCTTATGGATTGGCCTGGTTTTTACAATTAACCGCTGAGTTGCGGCACTCTTCACTACCAGAAGCAAAAACATGGTTGGCGACCCTCTTGCCTCTCGAAAACGAAATTGTGGCTCGGATCAGTGCATGGTTACCTAAACTCGCTTACCCTATTCGAACAGGAGAGCACAGCCAGACGGCTTTTGCATTTGGCTTAATGCTGGATTGGGCGAAAACGACGGGAAACAAAGCGTTTGAAGCATTACTCACGAAGCGAATTAAACACTATTACTTAGCTGATACACACTGTCCGCTGGCCTACGAACCTTCGGGACAGGATTTCCTCTCCCCGTGCCTTGCAGAAGCTGACTTAATGCGCCGGGTTATTCCTGCAAAAGACTACAGCAACTGGCTTACCAGTTTTTTTCCCAATTTAACTGCAAACACATCAAACTGGTTGGCGCCAGCCACCGTTACTGACAAGTCTGACGGAAAATTAGCCCATTTGGACGGGTTAAATATCAGCAGGGCATGGATGCTCGAGGGCATAATACACGCCTTACCAACCGATGATGAAAGGTTACCGGTCTTGAAAGAGTCGCTTACTGCGCACCGCAATGCCGGCTTGAACGCTGTATTCGGCGACATGCATTATATGGGCAGCCACTGGCTTGGAAGCTTTGCTAGCTATTTGGAAACTCAACGCGGTATTAACTGAGCGTAAAGAACAGGAAACACTTCCCCTACTAAAGTGGGAGATAAACAACCACTAAAGTGGTATTTGCCTCCCACGCTTGTTGTGCCAATCTCTAACGAGAAGCCAATTAGTGGGGCGTTCCTATGGATATATTGCTTGTTGACGACCACGCCATTGTGCGTGAAGGTTTTTCCGCTTTACTAACGTCTGTCTTCGAGGGTGCTGTGGTAACAAATGCAAAAAATGCACAGCAAGCTACCAGCGAGCTTCGCGCAAAGCAGTTTGACCTCATTATTCTTGATATTAACTTAGGCACTACCAGTGGGTTGACACTGGCAGACTACATTATACAGCGGTGGGAGCTTGCCAAGGTGCTCATGTTTAGTATGTTTGACGACATATCTATTATTGATCGGGCCATGAAACTCGGTGCTATGGGCTATGTGAGTAAACAAAGTGAACCTGACGTGCTCATAAACGCGGTGACTTCAATAGTTAAAGGAAGGCGCTACCTGGAGCATTCTACCGCCATAGAACTAGCTACTTTTAACCTGTCTCAGTCCGGGAGTAATTTAAATGAACTAACCCAGCGGGAGCTCGATATTTTCTTGGGCATTGCCAATGGACAGTGCCGAAAACAAATCGCCAGCAATTTAAATATTTCTGAAAAAACTGTGTCAAATGTCATGACCCAGTTAAAAAACAAACTGGATTTAAAAACCAACGCCGAATTTGTTCACCTCGCTATTAAGCAGGGCTATCTCAAAATTGTCAGTTGAAGCTGCACGAGCTCCCACATCGGGAAAACTTCCCGCTACTTTCGTACCCCAACCTATTGTTCTTCTGTATTCATCTTTAAGCAGAAATTAAACAAGCCATTATTTATCAACATCTTAAATATAATCTTAAATGTTTACAAACAGGAATAATTCCCGCTTTTTGAAGGATAGAATCCGTTTATAACCCCGTATTGCTCGTTACATACTGTTAACACTACAACAGGGCAACAGTGGAAATAAAACTATGGCTAAGTTCCATTCAAAGGCGTCATTGGCCTTAAGCGTAATGATAGGTTTGAGTACAAATGTAACTGCTAACGGAGGAGTAACCTGGGAGGACATTGAAAACGATGCAAAAAGCCCAGAAAACGTACTTATGTACGGTATGGGCCCGGAAGCACAACGGTACAGCGAATTAGATCAAATCAATAAAAACAATGTACATATGCTCTCACCAGCCTGGGTCATGAGCTTTGGTGATGAAAAGCAACGTGGTCAGGAATCTCAGGCACTTGTTTACGATGGTATTGTGTATGTGACGGGCAGCTATTCTCGCATTTTTGCCTATGAAGCTAAAACTGGCAAAAAGCTGTGGGACTACGCCCACCGATTACCAGAGGGTATTCGACCTTGCTGTGACGTGGTAAACCGCGGTGCCGCTATTTATGGCGATCTAGTCTTCTTCGGCACATTAGACGCTGGTATCGTGGCCCTGGACCGCTTAACCGGTAAGGTAAAATGGAAGAAGCGCTTTGAGGACTACCGTGCCGGTTACACCATGACAGGCGCCCCGACCATTGTAAAAGATCAAAAGTCGGGAAAAGTCATGCTCATTCACGGCTCGTCGGGAGATGAGTTTGGCGTAGTCGGCAAGCTATTTGCGCGCGACCCTATGACTGGTGAAGAAATTTGGATGCGTCCGTTTGTTGAAGGGCACATGGGTCGTTTAAATGGCAAAGAAAGTACGCCAACGGGAGGCTCCTATGAGGTTACCACATGGCCTAAAGACGAAAATGGTGACATGGTTGAAGCATGGCATCATGGTGGTGGCGCACCTTGGCAAAGTGCAAGTTTTGATGTAGAAACTAACACTATCATTATCGGCGCTGGTAACCCCGCCCCCTGGAACACATGGAAACGCACCGCAAAAGATGGCAACCCAAGAGACTGGGACAACCTCTATACATCCGGACAGGTGGGTGTAGATGCAACCACCGGCGAAGTAAAATGGTTCTATCAACATACGCCTAACGACGCCTGGGATTTCTCAGGAAACAATGAACTGGTGCTGTTCGATTACTACGATAACGGCAAACTGATAAAGGCTACCGCCCACGCCGATCGAAATGGATTTTTCTATGTAGTAAACCGTCAAACCGGTGAATTTATTCGTGGCTTCCCCTTTGTCGACAATATTTCATGGGCAACACATATCGACCCTGAAACCGGTCGCCCCGTTGAAGTTGATGGTCAACGCCCTCCCCTTCCTGAGCCAGGAGAAAAGCGGGGTAAATCAATTGAAGTATCGCCTCCATTCTTAGGCGGCAAGAACTGGAATCCCATGGCCTATAGCAAAAATACCGGCTGGTTTTACATGGGAGCAAACCATTGGAAAGAAGACTATTGGACCGAAGAAGTATCCTATAAAAAAGGGGCCGCTTACCTGGGACAAGGATTTAGAATCAAAAGGATGTACGATGATCACGTCGGTGTGCTTCGCGCAGTAGACCCTGTGTCTGGTGAAATAAAATGGACACACAAAGAGACGTTGCCCATGTGGGCGGGTGTGTTGGCAACTAAAGGCGGACTTATCATCACTGGTACTGGCGATGGGTACGTCAAAGCGTTTGACGAAAAAACCGGTGAGGAGCTTTGGAAGTTTCAAACTGGCTCAGGCATCATTTCCTGCCCAATTACCTGGGAAGAAGACGGGGAACAGTATATAGGTCTCGCGTCCGGCTACGGCGGCGCCGTGCCGCTATGGGGTGGCGATATGGCGGAGCTTACCAAACCAGTGGCACAAGGAGGTTCTTTTTGGGTATTCAAGCTACCCAATCACAAAAAAGATCAAAACCTGACAAAGCAGTAAACCCCTTTCAGTATCATCGCAGAGAGGGGCATCAGCCCCTCCCTGCCTATAGGATCCACACTATGTTTGCTATACAACTATCTACTTCTGTGAAATATCAGCTACTCGGCTTGTTGTTAATAATGTCGCCATACAGCGCGGCTACCATCCCGGCATTTGAAGATGATGTTAAGGTAATTAATGGCTGTGTCATACAGCCTGAGACAATATGTAGCAATACCAACTTAAGCAACGCTGACCTGAAACATGCTGATCTACAAGGCGCAATCTTTATTAATGTAAAATTCACTCATGCGGATTTACGGCACGCAAACTTGAGCTACGCCACGTTTAAAAAAAGTGATCTTGCTCACGTTGATTTAGCCTCCGCCAATTTACGACATGCCGATTTAAGAACCAGTAAAGTTCGCAACGCTAATTTAGAAGGAGTGGATGGTTGGGCACTGTTTGGCCAAGGCGTCGATTTTACTCACGCGAACTTCATGGGCGCAAACTTGGATCAGGCTCGCTTGTCAGGTGCAATCATGATTAAGGCCAATTTTCGCGCGGCGCGGCTAGAGCGAGTTTGGATGAACAAAGCAAATTTTGAAAAGGCGAATTTAATCAATGCGAACATTCAGGAAGCCAAATTGAATGGCGCAAATTTACACCAAGCGAATCTCACCGGCGCCCGCATCCACTACGCCACATTCCAGGATACCTTTATGGAAGGTTGTATACGTTGCCCGGTAAATTGGTGAAATTAGGGGTGACAACGGACTCAAAGACGCCACCGGATAAATTTATAATGGCGCACGCTTACACATCTAGCAGCAGTAATTTCGTGTAAAAACGCGCATGGAACACTGGATTTCCATGCCCGCTCTGGTTAAACGCTAAGACTATGTATCACTTCGGCTAACGAGTTTGTAACCTTCCGCTTCGTATGTATTTATACATTTTTGAAACTTGTTCTGAAGCTTTATTTCGTCAAAAAATCCAAGCGAGTATGCATCGCATTTTACTTTCATTTTTTCACTATTTTCCAGAACGGCAACAAGTTTCAATTCTGCAAAACCGAGTTTATAAGCCAATTCAGAAAATTGAGAGTAGAGCACTAATAACAGAGCAATAAAAAGACTCGCGGTAAAAGCTTTTTTCATTTGGTATTCCTTTGTTCAAATTTGTCCGTATTTAATAAGCAATAACTGATCCAATCTCGCCCTCTAGAAAAAACTGCCTTTTCAGTGTCTTCCGAAGAAAAAAGTTAGCTTTTTAACGAAAAAGTAGTGAATACGTCTAAATATTGCTGGCGCAATTCGCCATTCAGTTCGCAGATAAACATTGTATCAGCCCCCATAGTTTCACATATGCCCAGATCCACACACAGAAAATACGCATTCAACATCGGCACCGAAAGCCCATGGCAACGACATTCTGCAATAGCGGATTGCAACTTACCATAGACGACAGCCCCCTCTACTACACTTTTTTGAATATGAGATTTTAACGGTTTTATTTCACCGTAACTCTGAATCAACAGAAAAGACGTTTTTCCTTAAGGCTTCCAACTGTGCTATCGCTTTTTCAACGTCACCATCTGAAACAAAGTCGACAAGTATCGTCATAAACGGTGCGTAATAGACTTTTTCAACGGCTCTATCAAAATACTGCACCAGGCCATTCGCAGAAGACAAGTTTTGACTACCTGCTTTAACGAGCTCGCTGTGGCTTATCTCAGCGTTTGGATGAACAGGAAGGTGATCTATGCGCTCGTTGATGAAAGCTTGGACTCCTTCTGAGGAAATATATCGCAAAAACGATTTTGCTATCTCTTTGTTGCGACTGTTTGAGGAGATAATAAAATAATCAACAGTGGATATTTCGTATTTATTGACGTTGTCATACACCGACGGAAAAGGCGTGAATTCAATGCTCATTCTCATATATTCAGGTAACTGGCTTATCACGTAATTACCTGACAGGATCACCCCCGCTTGTTGCCTGAACAACAAAGGCACTACTTGTTTATCTGTATACTGCTCCGCGTTTCCGAGAAAGCAGTTACTGTCGATAAGAATTTTCCATTGCTGAAATACAGCCACCATTCTTTCATCAGTAAAGGGCACTTTCCCCGTCATTACCTTTTCATGGAAAGATAGCCCGTTCATGCGAAGATTCAAGTAATCAAACCAAGCAAAAACCGGCCATTTTTCTTTCGTCCCAAGGGCTACCGGTACTATGTTGTTGCGAGCCAGTACCTTACAAGCGTGTAGGAGATCCCCCCAGCTTTCCACTCTGTTTATTCCAAGCTTGTTAAACAGTTCGGTATTGTAGTACAGCCCCCAGAATCCCATAGAAACGGGAACAGCGAATTGCTGATGATCATAGGTTATAAAGGTTTTTATATCTTCACGATGATGCTGCATCTGCCGCTCTTGCCACAAATCCGTTACCGGCTCCACAAGGTTGTCACTGACCAACATTTTCAGATCAGCAGACCACAACCAAAGCAAGACATCGATATCCGGATTAGCCCTTAGCCATTTTTCTGATGCAAGTTTGTAGCCTTCATCGTCGGTCGACCGATAGTTAACCAGAATATTTGGACAGCGATTTGAAAAGTTCTCTGCAACTTCTTCAAATACCTCTCGCTGAGCTGAACTAAAAATGAGAAGAGATACCGTCAGTGTTTGAGGGCTTTTTCCACATTCACTGGCGAAGGTTGGTGTGAGAAACAACAACGACACCCCACACACATAAAATGCTCGTATACTCCATCGCAACACGTAAATGAGTACTCTAATGGTATCAGACATGCAAACCGCCTATGGCAAACTGGGAAGCCAGTTGAATACTGCCAAACGCTTCCCCTCGAGGATGGAAAAAAGACAAAGCGTCAACTAAACAGCAACATGGCAATACACAACGTGAAAAAGGTATCTTTACTTGAGTATAGACAAAAAAACGCGATTTACGTATTGCTATACGCTTTACCACTGTGATTAATTTGCAGTCCGCGACAACTATTCCCTTTCTGTTAAGGCCTAGAGGTCTGCCCCATCTAAAACCCTCCTTCATACCCTACATAACAATGTACAACTGTCGGAAACGTTTACACTTTGTACAAACACAAACACTAAAAAAGCCATAAGCCTTTGAAAAAAATAACTTTACTTTATGGCTCACATATTGCTGGTACGCATACTAAGTTACTTACAAATTAAATATTGGAGTATTGCAATGCAAGTAATAGGTAAAATAGCAGTTTTTATTTCGGCCCTGATTATTAGTACTAGGTTGATCGCTGCGCCGATTTTTTCTGAGGATTTTGAATCTGATTTAAGTCAATGGCCGATAAATGGTAGCGGTCAAATTGTAGCCGATATACTGTCTGCGGGGAATAATGTTCTTAGGTTTAACAGCCTTGGTTCCGGTGGAGACGCCTTCACCGCAACTAATTTAGCTGCTGGGACCTACTATTTATCTTTGGATATGCTTGGCACTTGTCAGTCTGGAGTATGTGGTGGCTTTGCAGGTGTTAACTCACCTGGCGAGCAGTGGTTAATTGGTGACGGTACTTACCCGGCAAGCTTAACTGTATTAAACAACGGTCAATGGCAACATTTTGAAGTTGCTTTTACGGTGAACGATACATTTAATTTTAAGCTAGAAGATTTTCGTGATTCTGGCATAGCTGGTGATGTTTACTTTGACAATATTTGTATAAGCAGCCAATCAAACGATGCAAGCTGCCCGAATGCAAAGGTGAGCGTGCCAGAACCATCTATTTTTGCACTTCTAGGCATGGGCTTTCTTGGACTTCGTTTGACCAGACGCAAATAGTTAGACGCGGGTTAAATTAACTCACCTTTTATAGCTTTTATGAAGGGAATAGTGTTTTTTTAACTCAGTATTCAAAAATAAAACTTCAATAAGTTCCTGAATAAAAACACAATTAATATTGTCAGGAACTTATTCTTTCCGCTTCCCCTCTTTCCCAACAATTTATCCCATGAAATTACTCCTCTCTAAAATTTGATAAATCCATACAAAGCCATTGATATTCCCCTAGAATCAGTGAAAAGAGGGAAGCCTGTTAAATTAAAATAAAAAAGTTGTTAAAAAGAATTCCGAAGGTTGTCATCTTACAATAAGCAGGTACTTGATAACCCTTTTAAAAATCCGGTAAACAAGGCACTAATAGCCACGCTATGCGGCTCGTCCATATTAGGGGGAAATATTGATCTGCATCAATAAAATTAAGGCTATTGATAAACAACCTCACTTTCAGCAACGGACGAATTCATCTACTATGCAATGCGATATTGGCTGATCTGTTTTTGTCGGCATCGCTATTTTCACATTCAGCTGTCTGGCGCTTGCGACAATCTGCGTTATACAGCGTATTAAGGTACAAGATGTTTTTTAAAACGCTTCATTCAAGACTGACATTACTTATCGTTATTGTTGCTGTGCCTGGGGTCGGTGGGCTTGTCTATGAATCAGTTAAGCAACGCCAATACGCCATAGATTTGGCCAATCAAAAAGCGTTAAATACCGTGGATTTAACCATGGATTTCCAAGGTCTCCTTGTTGAAGAAACCCAATTATTTTTGCGCAATCTGGTGTCTTTCGATGAAGTGCAATCGCCGGACTCGCCCCAATGCAGCCAGTTTTTGCAAAATGCACTGAAAATTAACAGTCGTTATGTGAATTTAGGCGTACCCTTGGTGTCCGGTGAGTTACTGTGTAACGCCACATCATTGCCTTCACCGGTAAATGTGTCCGATAGAGATTATATTCGCGAAGCTGTCGATTCCAGGAACTTTTCAATTGGTGAATACCAGGTCGATCGAGCGACTGGCGTTGCTAGCGTAAATTTTGCGTATCCAGTCATTGGCCCCGAAGATAACGAAATCATTGGGGTGGCAGTCGCCGTCATATCACTGAATTGGTGGAATCAATTCCTTGCCAAATCCAATTTGCCTGAAGGTGCCCATGCTTATATCACCGATAGAGAACAAAAAATCATTGCCAGTTATCCGGCTGATCTCAGTATTATAGGGGCACAGTTAAGCCGTATAGAATCGGATATCAAATTATCCCCATCAAATTCCGAAACTTCTGCCCCGCAAACTGTAACTTCATTAAAGAATGGTCGGGTATTTGTATCCCGCCCGCTTATAGACGGCAATAACAGCATACAGATTTCGGTGGGGATCCCATTTGATGAACAGTTAAAAGCCATTAATACGGGCTTTATGCACGCCGTCCTTGTTCTTAGTGTATTAATTATTACTTTGATTTTTATAGCTCGCTTGGGGATTAGAAAAACATTACTTAATCCACTGAAAAGCCTGTTGAAATCGGCAGAAAATTTAGAGCATGGGAAAGAAGTTGGAGAAATAGAACAACACGGTGCCAAGGAACTTGTGGCGCTGCAGCGTCGATTTAATTCTATGGCCAGAACCCGTCTTAATGCCGAGCGAAAACTCATAGAAAGCCAGTCTTCGCTAATTGAAAGCGAAAGGGAATTGTCAGGACATATTGAAAATACCCCTTTAGGCTGTATTAGTTGGGATTGCAACATGGTATGCACCAAATGGAATATGTCGGCTACTCGCATTTTCGGTTATTCAGCCCTAGAGGCCATTGGCAAGTCAGCCATTGAGCTTATTCTTCTACCAGAATTAACGGCTACGCATTCAAAGGTGTTTCGTCAAATTGTGAATAACAGAAACGGACACCGTAGAACCAATAAAAATAAAACCAAATCCGGGCAGATTATTACTTGTGAATGGTACAGCACGCCCATTGTTAACCATCAAGGGGATGTGGTGGGGGTGACGTCCTTAGTGCAGGATGTGACGACCAAGAAAGCGCTGGAAGAAAGGTTAAAACTGGTGGGAACGGTGTTTTCTCATGCCCGAGAGGGGATTTTCATTACAGATAGCAACGCCCGCATCATAGAAGTGAATGATACGTTTATTTCCATCACCGGCTACAGTCGTAACGAGGTAATAGGGAAGAACCCGAATATACTTAAATCCAACCGCCAATCAGCGTCTTTTTATAAAACCCTTTGGGCGTCTTTAGATAAAAAGGGCTATTGGTCCGGCGAGATATGGAACAAGCGGAAAAATGGCGAAATTTATGCTCAATTGCTCACTATTAGCGCTGTGAAAAACGAGCAAGAAAATATAAAGAATTACATTGCAATTTTCAGTGATATTTCTGAAGCCAAAAAGCAGCAGGATAAACTGGAAAAAATGGCTCACTACGATGTACTGACCAACTTGCCAAACAGAACCCTATTGGCGCGGCGATTGGAGCATTCGTTAACGCAAGGCAGACTGAAACAAAAATATGTTGCCGTGGCGCTGTTGGATTTAGACGGCTTCAAAGAAGTGAATGATGAATATGGGCATGATGCTGGTGACCGATTGCTACTGGCATTGTCAAACAAATTAAAAGGCGCACTTCGTGAATGCGATACCCTATCGCGTGTTGGCGGTGATGAATTTGTTGCTGTGCTGGCGAACCTGACAGAAGCTGACGAGGCCAATGCCCTTGTTAACGGATTGCTTAAAGCGGCATCTGCGCCTGTGACTATTGATACGAATACTGTTCGATTATCCGCCAGTATTGGCATTGCGCTTTATCCCAAAGATCATACTGATGCTGATCAGTTAATCCGCTATGCAGATCAAGCGATGTATTTGGCAAAACAGAAAGGAAAAAACTGCTATCACTTTTTCGATATTCATACGGAAGATGCCATTAAAGTACGACACGAAAAGCTCACCAGAATTGGGGAAGCGCTAAGGAATCGCGAGTTCAGATTATTCTACCAACCCAAAGTCAATATGCGGACAGGTGAGATAATTGGCGTCGAGGCGCTAATCCGCTGGCAACATCCAGAAGAAGGGCTTCTTTCCCCTGGGAGTTTCTTACCAGTTGTTGAAAACCATCAATTGAGTATTGATATTGATGAATGGGTGATTGATGAATCAATCGCGCAAATGCACATTTGGCAGCACGCGGGTGTCCATTTATCAGTTAGTGTCAATATTGGTGCAAAGCAGATTCAACAACCCAATTTTATTGCTAATCTGAAACAACGTTTAGCCCGTTTTCCCGATGTTAAGCCAGGTTCATTAGAGCTGGAAGTGCTGGAAACCAGTAAGTTAGACGACCTAAAACACGTTTCCGATATTATGAATGAATGTGTCAATTTAGGTGTGAGTTTTGCGATTGATGATTTTGGTACGGGCTACTCTTCATTGACCTATTTGCGGCGCTTACCGGCAAGTATGATAAAAATCGATCAAACATTTGTTCGAGATATGCTTGAAGATACCGACGACAAAGCCATTGTTAAGGGTGTCATAGCACTGGCGGTATCCTTTAACCGGAAAGTTATCGCTGAAGGTGTCGAGAGCCTGGAGCACGGTAAGATGTTGATGGGAATGGGCTGTGAACTAGCTCAGGGCTATGGGATTGCCAAACCTATGCCCGCAAATACAATTCCTAAATGGGCTGAAGAATGGACTAGAAGTGCGAAATGGACTCTGAACTTCAATTAAACTGATCTGATCCTTATGTCGACATAATTCCCTCTTCCCCTTGGTAGTAGATCCGCATAGATATTCTTATCGTGACATTTAAATAGCCTGCATTTTTACTTGAGCAAGTTTCCCATCTTCTTTTAGTTCTCCTCGCAGAAACTTAACCCATTTCATCGAATAGAGGTAGCCGTCAAACCCTTCAACATATGCTGAATATTCACCCTTGTAAGATTTGTCAGTTTCTCTGGGTCGTGCTTCATAAAACTTCCAGCATTTTGTATGTAACGTCATATTAAAATTCGGGATTTCTTTGGATACTAACTCTACTACTCGTGAGGGCTTGAGCTTAAATGGATTTTCTACGCCTTTAATAAAAGCTACGGCTTGTTCATAGTTTTGAAGCTGATCCTCGGAAAGAGAGTTCACATTAAGTTTTAAATTCGGTATACGGGTTGTTATAAATAGAGACAGCCAACAACGCAAATTCTTTAGCCTTGTGAAGTAGCAACCCTTTTGCTGACAAATCAGCAGTCTGCTGTAGCTTTTGACTATGAACAGCCCTAAATTCGTCTTTGCTCAAAAAGCATATACCGGAACTCGTATATTGTTCACCGTCTTTTTCAACATATTGATGCCAACGTTTTGATGGGTAGGTTTTACAAGTATCAGCTTTCCATCCAGTTGCATCTGCAAGTTGCTCAATAGTGAAGGCTTCACTTTGACGTTCACGACTGTTCAAAAACTCGTATGCTAAATCGACCTTTTCATATCTACTCATGGCTATCCCTAACTAATTTTTGCTTAATCCAACATAAACCAATACTTCACTGGCCAATTTGGTGAATACCGCTAACGCATTGTCCCAATTCACTGGGCTTTCTGCATAAACCATTGGACTAACGTATCTGTTGTACCTTTCTTCAAACTTGGGATCATCAGTCAATAGTTGTAATCCGAAACACAACTCGTCGATGGGAGATTCAACCATTTGTGGATGCTGATTACCGAAACGTTCAACATCTAATTCAATGGCGTTTGTCATTACTTTGCTGAGCGATTCTATATTTGCTGGTTGAGCCTTTTGGATATGGTACGTGTCGTAGATATGCCTGATTAGTGTTTCGTCGTCATCACGTTCATGATTTCTCGCGACGCTTGCCGTTCTGCGCATCATTGATAACAGTTTTTCAGCTTGAGTCTCTAAGATTGCAGCGCATGCCATGTTTTTTACTTCAATATCAGATTTGAGGACTTCGGCATAGATAGATTGAATGCTTTTAGATTCAGCTTCATCTAAGAGATCTGATTCGATGAATTCCAACTTAATAAAAGGTCGCAGGCAAGGTGCTTGCTGGTATGCTTGAGGATAACGGATATCAAAACTGAAGTAGCGATATTCATCCTTTACAGTAGCTTGTTCTTCAATGGAAAAGGTGCCGCTTTCTGATATCAAAAACTCAATATGCTGCTTAACCGCTTTACGAGCCTTTCGCCTAGCGCTTCGTGATGTTAGATTATTAAATACATTGTTGGGAACCAGTTTAATATCGATATCTTCCGACATGCGATACGTTTTTATAGCAGATTTGGCAAGTGCAGTGCCGCCCGTAAATACCAACTGGTGGTGTTCGAATTCGATTATCGATAAGTACTTTAATAGTTGGACAACATAGTAGTCTTTTTCGACAATTGCCGGGTTGCCTAGCCCTATGGCGTCGGCAACATCGACAAATAGCGAGCTATCGAGCTTCGTTGACACGCTGTTTACCTACGGTAATTTTACGGGTAAAGCGTGGATCGGTTGGAACAATTTTAACACTGGCTGGAATTTGCGTACTCTGGCCTGAAAAGTTCATGTTCGACAAATCATCGAACTTGTAGTCTACATCTAATCTTTCCATAGCTTCTATTAATACACCATCAGCACCCGCAGCATTATCAGGCATCAATTTACCTGTAATGCGATTGACTCTGGCACGTGCATAAAGCCCGTAACCTATCTTCATCAACACGCCTTCACGAACAAGACTTCTAAGGCCTCGACCTACTTGGTCGTAGTCAGTTATATCTTTAAAATCAGAGCGCAAAAAAACAGAACGCTTGGAGCGCTTGACTCTTGTCTTTATCCTGTCTTGTATTGTCATCTGGCCCCCCTATGCACATTGAATGTATAATAGACAAAAATACGACATTTTTCAACCGCAAAAATACGACACAAAAATAAAATAATTAACAATTAAAATATATAGTTATGTAATTCTAAATATAGAAAATATATCACCGCGCAGACAGATAAAAACCCATATACGACTCATTCAACTCGCTCTGCAAAATATGCGTGTATACGTGCGTAGTAGAAAGGTCTGCAGGGCCCAGACATTCCTGAATCTGGCGAAGGTTAGCACCATTGCTAGGCATGTGTGTTGCTGCTGAATGACGAAACATATTACAAGCAGCGTTGACATCAAAGCCTGCGGATTTGAGATACTTTTTAATAAGCTCCGAAAGTTGCGTGGGCCTGAATGGATTACCGCTATTGCTTATAAACAATGTGTAACCGAATAAAAGGTTTATCTCATCAATGACATAGTTGTCTACTGAGGCTATTTGCAACGATTGAGCTCATTGCGTCCACTTCTCGAAGTCTCCGAGGCTTGCTCCTCATAAACACGGTCGCATTTCGCAGCCTTGAGGGCTTCTCGTTGAACGCTGGTGGATTGGTCTAATGTGGATGCTCGGGCATAGCCATAACGGTGAGAAGGCATTCGGACTCCTTAAAAACAGTTCGCACAGGATCTAAGAGGTTTGCATCGTATGATTAAGTTCATGCAGATTCAACCCTGTACGAACTCCATTTAAGTTCGCCTTAACGGTTCGCCCAGCGTATACCTTAATGAACTAAAAAAACTGCGGTGGGCTTCTTGACTTAAAAAGCGATGGTGGCAGTCTATTACGCTAACGGAGATATGGAGATAGTTATGGAGTATACCCCTTCTGCGATTCGCGCCCCTCACTTTTTTAATAAACAGAGGAACTTAGACAAAGCCGTTTGTGGTCTTGTCGGTATACTTCGAGGAGTTTCCGCTGACAAGCATCTGACGGCAGAGGAGCTTCTCTACCTTAATCTATGGCTCAAAGCTCAAAGAAACCTGAGAGACGATCCTGACGGGATAGACCTAATCGACCTCATTGATGATATTGTAGATGACGGTGTAATTAGTGACGACGAGATGCGTGATTTAGTTACATTGTGTAACGACATCGCGAATATTCGTTCAGTTGAGTTTGAGGGCGAATATGAAGCTAAAATCAATGAGTTTCTAGGGTTACTCCAAGGCGTAATTGCTGATGGTGTGGTAAATACCAAGGAGTTCGGGTTTATCTGTGACTGGTTAGATCGCAATGAGATTGTCGAAGAGGACTGGCTAGTTCGACAAGTAAAATCTCGAATAACTCATATTTTAGAGGACAATGAAGTATCACACGAAGAGCTAACCGAATTCGCGGAAGCTTTAAAACAACTCACAGGTTATCAGTTTGATGATACTGGCGATGCCGAGTGTGCTTCCTTGGCTTATCTCGAGGACCAAGTTAAGTCGCTAACCGAGTGCACTAATGTTTGCTTCACTGGTAAGTTCCTCATGGGAACGAGAAAGACCCTTGAAGACCACGCCAAGTTAGTAGGACTGACCCCAGAGAAAAAGATAACCAAAAAGCTTAACTTGTTAGTAATCGGTGAGTTAGTTACACCAGATTGGAGATTTCAGAGCTACGGACGCAAAATAGAACAAGCCGTCAAATACAGAGAGGCAGGTGTTCCTATCAAAATACTGACGGAAAAAACTTGGGCAAAGTTCCTAAAGCTCGACTGATTTTGCTCAACGCTACTCTACCCAAGGAGTTAAGCTTTTTTGTTGGATGGATCTTTTCGATATAACGCCAAAGCTGCTCCTTATTCTTATATTTTGAGTATAGGCCATAGTAAGGCTCAACCGCTTATGTCCCGCCAATTTAACGGCTAACTCTTCAGGACAACCGATCTCCTCGATAGCAGTCGCGAAGTGACCTCGTAACGAGTGTAACCCGACCTTGTAACCTTCGACCTTTTTGAAGCCCTTCGTATACCTCGAGATTCGGCTTGCGCTGTTCATTGCGGCAGACGAAGGCATATGAAGCATATACAAGTATGGCGGCCTGGATAGCCTGATAACACCTGCGGGAAAGGACTCCCAATATTAACTCGATTTTGTATTGGGTAATCACTTGTTATAATGTTGTCAGAAGGATTAGCAGACACGGATTACAGTTATGGGCTCGATTGAAGCTCTTCCAAGTGATAATGGACATATCATTACCTACGCTTTGATATTCGCAGTCATATCGTTGCTAGTGTTTACACTATTAAAATCTCGCGAACTAAAGTCAGAGCTCAATAAAGTCAAATCTCACCTTCAAGACTCGAAGCAAAGAACAACAGAGCTACTTGATAAGTACCAACCGATAAGTTCTATTGAGACTCGTGTGAAGGAACTTAATGCCGAGTCAGAAGCAATCACATCAAACATCCAGACGCTTCGGGCGTCTTATGCGACTAAACGAAAGCTATTTGATGAACTTGAAAGAGAGTTGGCTGTATTCGATGAAAAAATCGAGCTGTCCACATTGGGGTACTATGAGCCTCATTTCGACTTTGGAACTTCAGAAAGATTCAAAGCTGAGATTACTGCTGTGCGAGAGCAACAGAAAGATATGCTAAAAGCCAAACAAGCGGCCGTTTGTCATACTGAGTGGAAAGTTAATAACAGTGCCAGAGAAGGTCAAACGATGACAAACAGAGCACTCAAACTAACGCTAAGAGCTTTCAATAACGAATGTGACGCAGCAGTATCAAACGTGAGATGGAATAATATCCGCAGAATGGAAGAGCGCTTAGCTAAAGCCAGAGATGCCATAGACAAGCTCAACAAGTCTAACAATATTCAAATAACAGAGTCTTATTTCCGGCTCAAATTGCAAGAACTCAGGCTCACTTATGAATATGCTGAGAAACTAAGACAAGAGAAGGAAGACCGAGCCGAAGCTAAACGCCAACTCAGGGAAGAACAACAACTGATAAAAGAGCAAGAGGCAGCGGAAAGAGAGCAACATAAATACGAAGAACTTGTAGCTAAAGCCAATAAAAGAGCTAATAAAGCTACTGGTGAAGCGCTAGAACGCTTAAAGTCTGAACTTGAAGAACTTGAGTCACAACTTAACGAGGCCAGAGCAAAATCAGAACGAGCTTTGTCAATGGCACAACAAACCAAATCTGGTTACGTCTATATCATTAGCAACATTGGTTCATTTGGTGATGGGGTATTTAAAATTGGGATGACCAGAAGACTTGAGCCCCTCGACCGTGTGCGTGAGCTTGGAGATGCCAGTGTGCCGTTCACTTTTGATGTTCATGCACTTATTTACTCTGAGGATGCGCCTGCACTTGAAGCTGAACTTCATCGTCATTTCAATGAGCATCGGCTAAACCTAGTAAACAACCGTAAAGAGTTTTTCAGAGTAGACTTAGCTGAACTGAAGGGCAAACTTGCAGAATTAAATCCTGATGTAGAGTTTCTGACTGATGCCGAAGCGCAGGACTATCATCAAAGTCTATTAATTACTCAAGACAAAATTAAAGAGCACACTACGGTTAACCGAAAGCTACCTGAAGAGATTTGAGAGAGTTCCCAAAGCTCAGTATTTGGACAACTTCACGACCATCTGATGCTCTTGAAGATCGATTTTAAGATGTTTTGTAGGGCTAGCCAGATAAGGCTTTTGGATGTCGCTTCGAAAAGAGAAGTTGGTCGGTGTGAGAGGATTTGAACCTCCGACCCCTGACACCCCATGACAGTGCGCTACCAAGCTGCGCCACACACCGACCGAAAGAGCCGACAAGTCTACTTATTTTCAGAGACTTTGCAATACTAAAAAACAAATAATCGCGCGAACGATTATTTGGTAATCAATTGACGGAGACCATTGATTATTTAAAGGTCAAAACCTGTGGAAAGACGCGACGCCACAGTGCTTTACGTGGTTGTCTGGGCTTTTAGTGTGGGGATCAATAGTCAGGAAAGCGTGAAATAACACACCAGCGTGACCACACAAGCTACAATAACGTTAAGTACCACCCCTTCCCTGGCCATGGTTTTAATATCAAATTTTCCTGTAGCATACGCAATAGCATTGGGCGCGGTGGCTACAGGAAGCATAAACGCACAACTAGCACTGATGGCCGCGGGGATCATCAATAAGGCCGGATTCACGCCTACCGCCATACCTGCAGCGGCCAGTATTGGCATCAACAAGGTTGCGGTAGCCGTGTTTGAGGTAATTTCAGTTAAAAAAGTAACGAACAAACAAATTGAAAATACTAACAGTAACGTCGGCAGAGTAGACAACCCCGTCATCCACTCTCCCATTAATACGCTTAGTCCAGACGCAGTGAATGCTTTGGCGATACAGATGCCACCGGCAAACAGAAGTAACATGCCCCAGGGGATATCGTTTGCGGTATCCCAGTCCAGTAGTTTATCGCCGGGGGCTTTTCCGCTGTGCACCATAAACATGGCAGCCACACCGGCAACAGCAATCGTGCTATCACTCACCGTAGTTAACCCAAGCCATTGAGTCCAGAATGGACGAAAAATCCATGCCATGGCAACGGTGCCGAATATCATCAACACCCGTTTTTCAGCTTTGCTCCATTCACCCGGCACCGGCAATGTGATATCGCCAATGTCGCCTAAACCACGCCCCAACCACAAAGCCATAGCGGGGATTGCCAATAACACAATGGGCACGCCGGTTTTCATCCACTCGATGAAGTTGTACTCAGTTCCCTGGGTTTCCAGATAGACGCTCATAAAAATAATATTAGGGGGCGTGCCAATAGGTGTACCCACGCCCCCTAAACTGGCTGAATACGCTATACCCAGAATGAGTGCAATGCCAAAACGGGTATTCTGCGTTGCATTGATAATGGCCATTGCCATGGGCAACATCATCAGTACAGTAGCCGTATTGCTTATCCACATGCTTAAAATCGCCGAGGTTAACATAAAGCCTAATACCATTTTCATGCCGCTTCCCGTGCCGGTTAAGTGCAGCATGTACATGGCAAAACGTTTGTGTAAATCGGCTTTTTCCAAGCCTTTAGACAACATAAACGCCGCCATCAACAAAATGATGACATGACTGCCTAGCGCTGATGCAGCCTCTGAATGACTAAGCACACCGGTAAGTGGAAAAAGGGCAAATGGCAGTAAAGACGTGGCTGGAATAGGAAGCGCTTCTGTTACCCACAAAATAGCAACAAAAAGCGTTATAGAGGCAGTAAAAATAATGTCATCGGGCTGTTGCAGAACCCTTAGCCCGGCACCACAAATTATGGCAAGTAGTGCGGCAATGAACAATGTACGACTACTTCTTATCATTGCCTGACTCCGTTTATCTGCTGACTAAGTTAGCCGCTTAGCCGTTGCTATTGTCGTCTGATGTAATTCGACTGGCTACCGCACCATCCTGACCTTTGTACTTGGCATCCACTCTGGCATTGTAAGGTTTCTCGGCAGCTTGTGACAGCACTTCAAAACTCAATGCGCCTATTTTCATTAGCGGGCGTAATGCCAAGGGTAACTTCCCACTGTTGTAGAATTCAAGCACGATATTTCCAGACCAGCCTGGGTCAATTCTGTGTGCAGTAACATGCACCATTAGCCCCAAACGCGCCAATGAAGAGCGACCATCTAACCAGCCTACAATGTTGTCGGGCAAGGTTACAGATTCATGGGTAATGGCCAGCGCCAGTTCGCCTGGATGCAAGAAAAAGGCTTTTCCCTCAGGCAGTTCGATTTCGTCACTCATCACCGAATTCAATGCTTCCTGCACTTCTCCTTTCGGGCCACTTAAATCGATATACGGTGCCTGATGATCTTCAAAAACGCGAAACTTGTTACCAAGGCGAATATCTACCGTCACACCACTTATTTGCTCGTAAGCGGGTGAAGGCTCGATGATAATTTTGCCTTTTTGAATATAATCGTAGATGTCACGATCGCATAAACGCATGGAATAAACCTACAAGGATGAGAACGGTGGCTATTATGCTTTTTTGCTAATAACCACACAACCTCAACGCTATTATTTCTATTTGTTACTTATTTTTGCCAGGTGTTGCTCAATGCGTATCAACTTATCTAATATGATGTGGAGTAATGCACTGAAAAGCGCAAAGCTCCCCATTGCCAAATAGGTCAACAACATCAATTTGTCGCCACTGCTATTGAAAACAAATGCAAGTGCAAGAATAAAAAGAACAAATACAATTTTAAATGCCAGCAGCCATTTCATGGGCAGCCTCCCTTTGAGCAAAGGTACTTACAGCAATAACTTGCACTAAGTATCCCGCATTTCCATGTTACGGATGGGCGAAGTGTCCAATGACAAGCATTGACCCACCCACAGCCAAACCGAACAAGGCCGTAGCAGGCCCTCCAGCAAGCCCCATTCCAATCACCAGGGCACCGCCAGAATCCCAGTCTAAGCGACCTCCACTGACATCTTGAACATCCTTAGGTGTTAATTCGCACATCGTTTATCTCCTTAATGATTAACTTGCGGTCATTCCGCAGAGGAAATAGTGATACACGATGAAAAAAATAAATACTGTACCTGAGAAGCGTTATAACTGGGTTAAGCCGATGGTTTGACCCCGAATGTAGCTTTCAGTATCCCGTTTAGGCAGGGTTAATGCCATTTGCATCGACATAGCTCGCGCCGCTTCCCGATAGATGGCAGAGAGCGGGCTATCTGGTTTATCAACGACAATAGGTTTGCCTAAATCAGCGTGTTCACGAATTTGTACGTCAAGAGGTAATGCTGCCATTAATGGAAGTCCATACCGATCTGCTAGTGCTTTGCCGCCATCTTGTGCGAACAAATAATCTTTATGCCCACAGGCAGAGCACTGATAGTAACTCATGTTTTCAATGAGGCCCACAACCGGCACGTCAACCTTTTCGAACATGGCAATGCCTTTTTTCGCATCGGCAACGGCCAAATCCTGAGGTGTGGTCACCACCACTGCAGCACTCAACGGCACCTGCTGTGCCATAGTCAACTGAATATCGCCCGTCCCCGGCGGCATATCCACAATTAAATAGTCAAGCACCGGCCACAGCGTTTCGTTCAGTATTTGTGTAAGAGCTCTGCTCGCCATAGGCCCACGCCATACCGCGGCATCGTCTTCCGGCACCAAATAACCGATGGAATTGGCCGGCATTCCCCAACCACAGATGGGCTGCATGTGCTTATTGTCGTCACTGGTAGGATTCGCATCGGCGTTTCCCAGCATAATGGGTATAGAAGGCCCGTAAATATCAGCATCTAAAATGCCTACAGAGGCACCTTCCTGCATAAGCGCAAAGGCCAGATTGACACTGGTTGTGGACTTGCCAACGCCGCCTTTCCCGGACGCTACGGCAACCACATTACGAATGTTCGTCACCGGCGCCGCTTTCGTTTCGACCCCTTCGATGCGTTGAGAAATAGCGAGCTCAACCAATTTATGCCCCGCGTTTGCAAAGCCTTGTGTAAGCACCTCTCTGACAGCGGCTTGTTGCGATTGAGCACAAAACGGTAAGGTCACCGATACACACCCTGCATCCTCACTACACCACGGTTGGGTTTGCTGTGTGGTTAAGGCATAATATTCAGCCAGAGATTCTGCCGCAATTATCGCCAGTTTGTCACCCTTGCGGGAAAAGATCATAATTCACCTTTATAATACGCTAAAGCCTATTTACGTAATGCAAAAGCGGCGCGTTTCCGCTAGTATTTGCAGCCATTTTTAACGCTTGAGAACAGAACCCACTACTATGTCTGAAAACACGTCGACTTCTGTTGCACCAGCGAATGCCAAACGTCGCATTCTGGTAACCAGTGCACTGCCGTACGCTAACGGCTCTATTCACCTCGGACATCTGCTTGAACACATTCAAACTGATATCTGGACGCGGTTTCAACGCCTGCGCGGCCACGAATGTTACAGCGTTTGTGCTGACGATGCACACGGTACACCGGTGATGCTAAAAGCCCAGGAACTGGGTATTACACCAGAAGAAATGGTAGCCCGCACCCGTGCTGAACACCATCAGGATCTGCGGGATTTCTTCGTCGAGTACGACAACTATTATGTGACTCACTCACCGGAAAACAAGGTGCTTTGTGAAACCATTTACAACCGTCTGGACGAAGCAGGCTATATCAGCAAACGTACGATCAACCAGCTGTACGACCCGCAAAAAGAAATGTTTTTGCCCGACCGTTTCGTCAAAGGTAACTGCCCAAGCTGTGGTGCAGAAGACCAAAACGGTGACAGCTGCGACGTCTGCGGCGCCACGTACAGCCCCACGGAAGTCAAAAACCCAAGAAGCGTGGTGTCTGGTGCTACCCCCGTTTTGAAAGAGTCCGAACACTTCTTTTTCGACCTGCCACAGTTTGAAGGCATGTTGAAAGAGTGGATCCGCTCAGGTGCCCTGCAAGAAGAAATGGCGAATAAACTCCAGGAGTGGTTCGAAGAAGGGCTACAACAATGGGATATCAGCCGTGACGCCCCCTACTTTGGGTTTGAAATTCCAGGCGCCCCGAATAAGTTTTTCTACGTATGGGTTGACGCCCCAGTTGGCTATATGGCCAGCTTTAAAAACTTCTGTGACAATAACGATGTCAATTTTGACGATTTCTGGCGGGCTGGCACGGATACGGAGCTATATCACTTTATCGGCAAGGATATTACCTACTTCCACTGCTTGTTCTGGCCAGCCATGCTGGAAGGCGCGGGTTACCGTAAACCCACCGGTGTAAACATTCACGGTTTCGTTACCGTAAATGGGGCCAAGATGTCTAAGTCGCGGGGGACTTTTATTAAAGGCCGAACGTACCTGGATCATCTTAACCCGGAATATCTGCGTTATTACTTTGCCTCGAAGCTAAGCGATGGCGTAACTGATATCGATTTGAACTTTACCGATTTTGCCCAGAAGGTGAATTCTGATCTGGTGGGTAAAGTAGTGAACATTGCCAGCCGGTGCGCTAGCTTTATCACCAAGCGTTTCGACGGAAAACTGTCTGATACGGTGTTGGATGAGGCTTTAATGGCACAGTTCCACCAAGCCGCCGACAGCATCGCCGCGCATTACGAAAACCGCAAATATCACCAGGCAATTCGGGAGATCATGGCGCTGGCAGACAAAGCCAATCAGTTCATTGACGCCAATGCCCCATGGGTAACTATTAAAGATGAAACCAAACAACAGTTTACCCATGATGTATGCTCGTTGGGCATTAACATGTTCCGTATTTTAGTGACCTTCTTAAAACCCGTTTTACCTGTACTGGCTGAAAAAACAGAGGCTTTTCTCAACGACTCATTGACTTGGGAAAGCTCACAGCAAGTATTGACTGGCCGTGAAATCAACAAATTCAAGGCCATGATGCAACGTATCGACATGGATAAAATTGACGCAATGGTAGAAGACTCCAAAGAAAGCCTGGCCGCAACAAGCACGCCTAAGCTCGACCCTGAAAGCCCGTTGGCGAAAGACCCCATCAGCGAAGAGATCGCCTTTGACGATTTCGCCAAAGTAGATTTGCGGATTGCCCGCATTGCCAACGCTGAGCATGTGGAGAAAGCCGACAAACTGCTCAGGCTCGAGCTTGATCTGGGCGGCGAGATCCGGCAGGTATTTGCCGGCATCAAATCGGCTTACGCGCCAGAAGATTTAATTGGCAAGCACACCGTAATGGTTGCAAACTTAGCACCGCGCAAAATGCGCTTTGGGCTATCAGAAGGCATGGTACTAGCTGCGGGCCCAGGTGGAAACGACCTGTATATTTTAGAACCCCATGACGGCGCTAAACCCGGCATGCGCGTAAAGTAATTTCAGCGACACTGCTTTTTATCTGTAAAGCCGGTTGGGTATTTGCCCGGCCGGCTTTTTTGTTCAATGGGTAAAGTACTGGTCACCCGCATACTGGCTCCTACGGCAGAAAAGTTTGGCTTCAGTTTCCAGCTAGATTTTATTGTGGTCATGGGCATAACCCGCTTGCGGGCCAGGATCACATAAACAGAGCTACACCAGGGAAAATACCGGCTGATTTTGGCTTGCCAGGTTTTAGACACCGCAATTTTACGGCGCAAAAACAACATGGAAAAAAGGATATGCCGGGTTTCGATGACTTCATAACCGAGTAAGTGAAGCCAATCTTTAACTCGTGACGAAGAAAAAAAGCGGGCATCGTGCAACAAATTCCCTCGCTTTAACGGCAAATACTTCCCTACTCCTGTCAAACTAAAAGGGTTAAAGCCACTGATGATGATGTACCCATCCTGATTTATACAACGATCAACTTCCCGAAGCACCTGATGGGGATCGTGGCAAAAATCCAGTTCATTAGCCAGTAAAAACCCATCAATACTGTTTTCCTCATAGGGAAGTTCTGTAGCCAAACTTACCACACTGGTAGCAGGTGTGGTGTATGGCGTTTGATTGATGTGATGGGTAACACTGCATTTAGAGAGATTGATTTGCGTGCTCAAGTTACCCAGTTTTACCAGGTGATAGCCAAAAATTCTCTGACTTAAGCTGTTACACACAATTTGCACCGAGCGCTGAATGGCTTCGCCTGCGGGCAGTTGCGCCCAGCGCTCCGGGTATCGGGGAGGTTTAGTGTGATAGGCAAGTTTCATTAACGTCCGATAATTTCCAGAGGTTGCAGTGGTGCTGTCAAGTTTCTATAGTATCGCATAAATCTCTCTCCACAAGCAGGTACATCATGAACAATCCGTCCGACGCGTTACCGGAAGGCATTCAGGTAACCGCTGTTCGCGCTTTTCAGGACAACTACATCTGGTGTTTACACAACAACGCCACCGTCGTCGCAGTGGATCCTGGGGACGCAGCGCCATTACTTGCCTTTTGCCGTGAGCACACACTAAAACTAGGTGCCGTGCTTATAACTCACCATCATCGCGACCACACCGGCGGTATTGCCAAACTTGCTTCAGTGTACCCAAACTTACCAGTAATTGGGCCCGCAGGAGGACATATCCGTGGAATAACGAAGTCGGTTGACGAGGGGGACGTCGTTCGTCTGCCCACACTAGGATGCGAGTTGTCTGTGATAGAGGTGCCGGGGCACACCCTCGATCACCTTGCTTTTTTTGGTCATGGCGTGGTGTTTTGCGGGGATACCCTATTTTCTGCCGGTTGTGGCCGGCTCTTCGAAGGGTCGGCTGAGCAAATGCATCATTCACTGAATAAGTTGAAGCGTTTGCCCGATAACACCCTTATATACTGTACCCATGAATATACACAGTCCAATATTCAGTTTGCCATGGCAGTAGAGCCTGGGAATTCTGCTTTGCAGGATTATGCAGATAAAGTGAATGTACGCCGGCAACAGGATAAGGCCACACTGCCTACACAAATGGCTAGAGAAAAAGCCATCAATCCTTTCCTTCGCACCCACTGTGACGAAGTTTGCCGAAGTGCTGAGGCGCACTGTGGCGCGCCCCTTGCTAACGACACAGCGGTTTTTGCCGCAATTCGTCGTTGGAAAGATGAGTTTTGATGCATTTGCCGTAAACTAAAGTTAAACTTATTTGATGTATGTTGTAACGCGAGGAAGCACAATAATGAAAAGATCACTGAGCCTACTCGCCAGTCTTTCTTTTGTTGCCGTTTTATCAGGCTGTCAGTCAACTGACTCACAAGTTGACGCCAGTAATGCCGCCAAAGAAACCAATCACGCCGACGATATCTGTGAAGTTGGTCAAACGCCAATAGATGATGAACAGGCGTGCGACCTTGCCAAAGAAGGTGTTATTGAAGTTATTCACCCTGTGGAAGACGTCGCGGACACTCTGGACGATGTCGCCGTTCCCAAAGCCCCTGCACCGGCTCCCATTGACGATGTGTGGACACGTATTAGCAACCAGTTTGCTTTTGAAGTACCTGATAATAAACGGGTTACCTTACAGAGAAACTGGTACCTGAAACACCCTGAATACATGGCCCGGGTAGTCAATCGCGCCCGCCCATTTCTGTATTACATTACCGAGGAAATCGAAAAAAGAGGCATGCCGCTGGAAATTGCCCTACTCCCCATAGTAGAAAGTGCGTTTGACCCGTTTGCATACTCCCACGGACGCGCAGCGGGTATGTGGCAGTTCATACCCGGTACCGCAAAACGATTTGGCATTCGTCAGACCTGGTGGTATGACGGCCGTCGGGATGTTATCGCCTCGACACAGGGCGCTTTGGATTACCTTACATACTTGAACGAAATGTTTGACGGCGATTGGTTACATGCACTGGCGGCCTACAACAGTGGAGAAGGCCGTGTACAGCGGGCCATTAAACGAGCAAAAGCCGCTGGGCAAAACACCGACTTCTGGTCACTGGATTTACCCCGTGAAACCCGTGCCTATGTTCCAAAACTGCTGGCGTTGGCTGATATTCTTAAAAAACGGCAAGACTACGCATTTACCTGGCCGGCTGTCGATAATGTAGAAGCCGTTACTGTGGTAGATATTGGTTCACAGGTCGACTTAGCGTTTGCCGCTGAACTTGCCGACATGAAACTCGAAGCCCTGCATGCACTAAACCCTGGCTTTAATCGCTGGGCGACCGATCCCGACGGTCCTCACCATCTGTTGTTACCCGTGAGCAAAGCCGATGGTTTTTCTGCTCAGTTGGCATCTATCGACCAACACGACAGGTTAAATTGGGTGAGACACACAGTTAAATCCGGCGACAGTTTGCTAAAGCTGGCCAAAAAATACCACACCACTGCAGCTATTATTAAGCAAATCAACGGTCTCAAATCGAATACCATTGTAATTGGCGATGCTATTATGGTCCCCGTAGCGTTAAAAGAACTGGACGCCTATTCATTGTCTCAGGATCAACGGCTCGCCTCATTGCAAAGTACCGCCCGTACCACAGTGAAGAAAACTCACAAAGTGAAATCCGGCGATACCTTGTGGGATATTTCGCGCCTGTACAACGTGAGTACCCGCGACCTGGCTAAGTGGAATGGCATGGCCCCAAACGATCCACTTATGCCTGGAAAAACACTGGTCGTATGGCAAGGCGAGAAAATTAAAAATGAAGAGAAAGGCATTGTGCGGTCTCTCACCTATACCGTTAAACCCGGAGACAGCCTGTCTCGTATAGCCAGTAAGTTTAACGTGAAAATCTCAGACATCACCGAATGGAATCAACTGAGTAAGAAAAAATATTTGCAACCCGGGCAAAAATTAAAATTGCATGTGGATGTCACAAGAACCAAAAATGTCGGGTAGCAGCATTGCATTATTCTCGTTGATGAACTTGACAATAAAATGTTGGCTGTGATTAATTGGCGATTGGCGCTGGTCAAACATCCCATTGTCCGGCAAATATGGGCCCAGAATTAACGGAAAGTACAGGTCGTTTCGGCCACGCCAATAGATGATGGCCTTGAATCACCGGCGGTGAACCAAAATGAAGCAATTGGAATTAAAAATCCCGCCCGTGGTGATATTACTACTTGGTGTTGTGATAGCGGTTGTCGATCGACTGTATTTCGGCGAATGGTTTCCAATTCACACCCTGTTTCCCGGTATTGCATTCGTTATAGCTGGAACGATGACCGGGCTAGCCGCTGTTCAGACCTTTCGCTCGGCTGCAACCTCTGTAGATCCACGTCAGCCTCACAAAGCATCATCGCTGGTTATCGAAGGAATATTTAAAGTCAGCAGAAACCCCATGTATCTCGGTTTGCTGTTTATCCAAATAGGCGTAGCACTGATATGTAGCAGTTTTGCAGGCTTGTGTTTCGCGCCGCTATTGACGGGGTACCTAACACGATTCCAAATTGTGCCTGAAGAAAGACACATGAAAGAAAAATTTGGCGAAGACTACGTTCTTTATCGCCGTCAAACCCGGCGCTGGTTGGGTCGATACAAATAACAGTACCGCAAGCACACCGTTCATTCAGCCGGTGTGCTTGCGGTAACGCCTAACTCCGGCGCCACGTAGTACCTTGTGCGCCATCTTCCAATACCACACCTAACGCAGTAAGTGCATCTCTGGCAGCATCAGCTGCAGCCCAATCTCTATTAGCCCTGGCATCATTTCGCTGTTTGATCAGAGCTTCGATATGTGCCGTTTCATCTTCACTACCACCACCTTGCAACCACGCTTGAGGCTCAGCTTGCAACACACCTAAGATAGCTCCCAACCCTTTTAAAACGGACGCAAGTCTAGCGGCTTCCTGGGTATCCATTTTTTGTTTATTTATGTCTCGAGCGACTTCAAATAATACCGACACTGCCTCTGGTACATTGAGATCATCGTTCATTGCGGCTTCAAATTTAGCCAAGTACCCACCGTAATTCAGCGGCGTACTCTCGTCAGGCGTAACATCTCTAAGTGCCGTGTACAGTCTTTCCAGCGCCGCTTTAGCCTGGGTAATATTGTCAAGCGAATAGCTCAGCTGACTGCGATAATGGGCAGACATCAAAAAGAAACGCAAGGATTCTCCATCATGCTCCTTTAACACATCTCTTAACGTAAAGAAGTTACCCAGCGACTTGGACATTTTCTCGTTGTCTACCTGCACCATACCTGTGTGCATCCAGGTATTAACATAAGGCGAATCAAACGCACAGCACGATTGGGCCACTTCATTTTCATGGTGAGGAAACGTCAAATCAGAGCCACCACCGTGAATATCAAAATGGGCTCCCAGGTGCTTGTGATTCATTGCCGAACATTCAATATGCCACCCGGGCCGCCCTTCGCCCCAGGGAGACGCCCAGCTTGGCTCGCCGGCTTTGGCTTTTTTCCATAATACAAAGTCTAAAGGGTCGTCTTTACCCGCCGCCACTTCAACCCGTGCACCAGCTTGCAATTGTTCCAAATTTTGCTTGCTCAACTTACCGTAATCAGGAAACTGGCTTACATCAAACAGCACATCGCCACTTTCGGCAACGTAAGCAAACCCTTTGGTAATTAGCGTTTCGATAACGCTAATAATTTCAGGCATGTGAGTAGTGACTCTGGGTTCAATATCTGGCGCCAGCAAATTTATCGCAGCGAAATCTTCGTGCATCATAGCGATGGTACGTTCAGTCAATGCCTGTACACTTTCACCATTTTCGTTGGCGCGGGCTATGATTTTGTCGTCGACATCGGTGATGTTTCGCACGTAGGTCACATCGAACTGTAAATGACGCAGGTAGCGCACCAGTAAATCAAAACTGAGGTAGGTTCTGGCATGGCCCATGTGACTGAGGTCGTACACCGTAATACCACACACATAAAGCCCCACTTTTCCTTCCTTGAGCGGAACGAAAGGCGCTTTTTCACGAGTGCGGGTATTGTATAGGTGTAGCATGGTCTTCCTCTGTCTTCTATGTATAAGTAAATTCGGGCGAAAGTGTAGCACTACCGGCCCTCGCCGCACAGGTTTTGCCGTGTTTTATCAGCGAATAATTTCACTTAACGTTGAAATCAGCTACCATTAGCCCACTTTTAAACGCCGTAGATATTAAATAAGGGGCGCAACATGGTTACCTTAAAAACCAACTTTGGGGATATCACCCTCGAACTCTTCGCTGACAAAGCACCAGCTACCGTTGAGAATTTCCTCAATTACGTAAAGGAAGGCTTCTACGACAACACAATTTTTCACCGCGTAATTGACGGTTTTATGATCCAGGGTGGCGGTTTTACTGCCGATATGGAACAGAAAGCCACTAACGCACCTATCGCGAATGAAGCCAACAATGGTGTTGCTAATGACGCAGGCACCATTGCAATGGCGCGTACGAACGATCCTCATTCTGCTACTGCACAGTTTTTTATCAACATAAAAGACAACGATTTTCTGAACTTCTCCAGTGAATCAGTTAACGGTTGGGGCTATTGTGTATTCGGCAAAGTGTCAGAAGGTATGGACGTCGTAGAAAAAATCAAAAACGTTAAAACCGGTACTAGCGGCTTCCACCAAGACGTGCCAGAAGAGCCAGTAATCATCGAATCTGCGGTTATTGCAGAATAATCGCTGCATAAGGGTGGTATCTCGCCACCCTCCAATTGTTGTACAACACCATGTCGTTTACCTATTTTATTGCCGATTTACACCTCAGCGATGACCGCCCGGATATCACCGCTTGTTTACTGACATTCTTACAGCGGGATGCGCCTCAAGCCGAGGCTCTTTACGTGTTAGGCGATCTATTTGAGGTATGGATTGGCGATGACAATGTCACACCTTTTAATGAGCAAATAGCCGCCGCGTTTAAGCAGGTCAGTTTACATACCCCTGTGTATTTTATTCACGGAAATCGTGACTTTGCCATTCGCAAGGGCTGGGCGACAAAAGCCGGTATGACATTGTTAAACGAGCAAGAAGTCATTTCGCTGTACGGCACACCGACACTCATCACCCATGGCGACGAATTGTGCACTAAAGACGTGGCTTATCAAAAATTCAGAAAAAAAAGCCGGGGATGGTGGTGGCCGCGCCTGATGCTCGCACTGCCTCTGTGGTATCGCCGGCGAGTTGCAGAAAATGGCCGTAAAAAGAGTAAGCTGAATCAACAAGGCCTCAGACCTGATATAATGGATGTCACACCAGAGGAAGTAGAACGAGTAATGGCAAAGTATCAGGTGAAGCAGCTGATCCACGGTCATACACATCGTCCGAATATTCATACCCTAAACGTAAACGGCGAACCGGCAACGCGGATCGTTCTCGGCGACTGGTACGATCAGGGTTCAATTCTCAAAGTCAGTGCTCAGAGTATCACCCTTGAGCGCCGGGATTTTGCGAAAAGAAATTAGTCCTGGGCGGTTAGTTGATTGTTCAATTAATACAAACGCGATAATACTGCGTCGAAAATGAAGCTATCGTTCCGCATCATGTTCAATTGGCAAAAAAACCAGTATATTCATATTAATCAGAGCGTTATGTTATAACAAATCAATATAAATCTGTCATCCTTTCGCCATAAATCATTCATTTATCGTTAACCATACTGTCACAGAGCTCTCCTAGGCTACGTTCTGACCCAGGCTAGGGACGTCTGCTACTGACATCTGGAACAGAAGGTCCACACACCCCTTCTGGCCCCTCGCCCAACCTGATGGCTACCGGCTGAACTTTACATCAACGCCGATAATGACAACAAAATTAGGAATATCTGAAATGAAATTTAACTGGAAAGCTTCTGTCAGTGCACTGGCATTGGCGGTTTCTTCTGGTTTGCAGGCCGATGTTTTACCTGCACATCAGAGCGAAAGCCCCTGGTTCACAGACGCACAAACCAAAATTGCTTCTAAGCTTGAAACGACAAACAATTTCAAGGCGAAAAACGTGATCCTTTTCGTTGGCGATGGTATGGGAATTTCTACCCTGACTGCGTCACGGATCCGAAAAGGGCAACTGGCCGGTCATCCTGGAGAGGAAGGTTACCTGGCCTGGGAAGCGTTTCCAGGTACAGCGCTGGTTAAAACGTACAACGTCGATGCACAAACGCCCGACTCTGCAGGTACCATGACAGCGATGATGTCGGGGTTAAAAACAGATGTGGGTGTTATTGGTGTTGACGCTGACATAGAGCGTGGAGAATGTGCCACGGTCGCAGGCAACGAAGTTATTACTGCACTGGAACTCGCTGAAATTAAAGGCCTGTCTACCGGTGTTGTATCAACGGCGCGTATTACTCACGCCACACCAGCAGCCACTTACGCTAAGTCGGCTGATCGCAACTGGGAAGATATCTCAGATATGCCAGAAGAAGCGATCGCCGCAGGTTGTGTAGATATCGCTGACCAATTAGTACATTTTGAACAATTCCTCGAAGCACGCTACTCAGGTATCGATGTGGATGGCATTGATGTAGCAATGGGCGGTGGCCGCCGTCACTTTTTGCCTAAAGATGCTGCTTTTAACAGCAACGATGCAGTGAGTGAAGTGGAAGGTGACCGCACTGACGAGCGCGACCTTACAGCCGAATGGCAGGCAATGTACGACGATGGCGTCTACGTGACAGACAAAGCAGGCTTTGAGGCAATTGATGCAGCTTCAACAACTCGTTTGCTGGGTTTGTTCAATGAATCTCACATGCAGTATGATGCCGATCGCGAAAACGATGTAGCCGGTGAACCATCTATTGCGGAAATGACAGATAAAGCCATTGATATTCTCGACAACAACGAGAAAGGCTATTTCCTGATGGTAGAATCGGGACGTATCGACCACGCGCACCACGCGGGCAATGCCTCCGGTGCTCTGTCCGACACCTTGGCGTTTGAAGCGGCTATTCAGGCTGCAATCGATGCCACAGACCCTTCAGAAACCCTGATCCTGGTTACCGCTGATCACGGTCACGTATTTACCATTGCTGGTTATCCCAAACGCGGTAACCCCATTCTTGGCAAGGTGGTTAATGTCGGCGCAGATGATGCCGCTGAAGCTGCTGACGGCATGCCCTACACTACCGTTGGCTACATGAATGGTATTGGTTTCGCCGACTTGGGCACAGAGACCGACTCAGACGCTGTGTATGCAGAAGACGTCAACGCCGGTCGCATGGACTTATCTGCCGTTGACACCACCGCAGCAGGCTATCACCAGGAAGCCCTGATCCCACTGTCGTCTGAAACGCATTCGGGTGAAGATATCGCGCTGCATGGCATGGGACCAGGTAGTCAGCTTATTCAAGGTGTCATTGAGCAAAGTGTTGTATTCCACCTGATTAACCAGTCTTTAGGACTGATTGAAGAATAATAAAGAGGACATCATGAAAGTATTTAAATATAGCCTTATAGCACTGGCCTTGGCGGGCCTGACCGCGTGTTCTCTTGACGGCGACGACGGCGAAGATGGCGCAGCAGGTCAAAATGGCAACAACGGTCTAAACAGCCTTACCGTACAAACAGAACTGGCGATGGGCGATGCCAACTGCCCCAATAGTGGCGTGCGCATCGACTCAGGACTCGATACAGACAGTGACGACACCTTGGCGGATTCAGAGATCACTGCGACCAGTTATGTCTGCGTACCCGCCGAAACTTCTGTTTCCACGGATCAACTGCTCACCAGTCTTAACAACGACTACTTTGTATCGGGTCAAGCAGAAATCGAAACTGCCAAAAACACCTGGTTACGTGCCACCGGCACAGCTTCCACAAATGACGTACAAAGCACAACTTCACAAAGTGGAGTAACTAAACACGCTTCAGTTGAAGCGGCAGTAGCTTCATTAAAGGGCAAAGCCAAAAACGTAATTCTCTTCGTTGGCGATGGTATGGGCGTATCTACCGTCACGGCGGCTCGGATTCTTGAAGGACAAATGAACGGCGAAAGTGGTGAAGAAAATCAACTTAGCTTCGATCGTTTCCCGTTTGCAGGACTTTCAAAAACCTACAACGTCGATGCCCAAACGCCAGATTCTGCTGGCACCATGACAGCAATGATGAGTGGCGTAAAAACAGATGTTGGCGTAATTGGTGTTGATGAGAACATCGAACGTGGAGACTGCAGCACTGTAGCTGGCAGTGAGCTTGTCACCGCATTGGAACTGGCTGAACTGGCGGGTAAATCCACCGGTATTATTTCTACTGCCCGAATTACCCATGCCACACCTGCAGCGACCTATGCCAAATCAGCTGACCGCAATTGGGAAGATATCTCAGATATGCCTGCCGATGCCGTTGACGCTGGCTGCACCGACATTGCATCACAGTTAATTAGCTTTGAAGCAGATATGGAAGCCCGTTTTGACGGCGCAGACGTAGATGGCATCGAAGTGATAATGGGCGGCGGTCGCCGTCACTTTTTGCCAAAAGATGCTGCGTTTAACAGTCCGGATGCATCAAGCAGCGTTGAAGGTGACCGCACTGACAATCGCGACCTGACGGCGGAATGGACAAGCCTGTATCCCAATGGCAGATACATCTACGATCAATCTGGCTTTGACGGGTTAAACACAGAAACCACAGAACGCGTATTTGGTTTATTTAACGAGTCTCATATGCAATACGAAGCTGATCGCAGCAATGATATTGCCGGTGAGCCTTCCATCAGCGAGATGACTGAAACCGCAATTAAAATCCTCGACAACAACGACGACGGTTTCTTCCTGATGGTTGAATCTGGACGCATTGACCATGCCCACCATGCGGGCAACGCTTACGGAGCATTAACTGACACCATCGCGTTGTCAGAAGCCGTTGCCGTTGCCGATGAGCTCACCAATGATGACGATACCCTCATTATTGTTACCGCCGACCACGGTCACGTTTTCACCATTGCCGGTTATCCGAAACGGGGTAACCCCATTTTGGGCAAAGTGGTAAATGTGGGAGCTGATGAACCCGCTTCGGCAGCGGACGGTATGCCATACACCACTGTTGGCTACATGAACGGTTTAGGCTTCCGTGACCTGGGTGACGAAACTGACGCTGATGAAGGCTACGGTTACGCCGTTGACGCCGGACGCAAGGATCTTAGCGACGTAGACACCACTACACCGGGGTACCACCAAGAAGCGTTGATCCCGCTGTCTTCTGAAACCCATTCTGGTGAAGACGTGGGTATTTACGCAAAAGGACCCGGAGCGTTTCTCGTTAACAGCACCAACGAGCAAAGCGTCATTTTCCATGTTATGGACTTCGCAGGTGACCTCATCGGAGAGGCCGAAGCGGCAATAGAGTAATCATACCAAGCTGTATGGGCGCGCATCTGCGCGCCCTTGTTCTAAAACAAGGCACCAACTAATGAGAAAAATACTTCTGCTACTTATTACACTTTCCGGCACATTCAGCGCTACGGCCCAACAAGCCGATAACAAGATCCCCTCGCAATGTGTTGAACAACAACAATGGATGAAAGCAGACTTTGTAATATCCGAACAGCGCGCAGACAAGGTACTCAAACGCTCTCTCACATTGTGGAGAAAGCCCAATGTGGTTGCTCACCAATACGCGCAACAACAGATTACCCAGATGTGGGAACACGTGAATCAACGTGTTAAAGCAACGCGTTTTTTCGACGCCCATGAACGGGCTATAGAATATCAACCTGGTGAAACCATTCACGGTCACACAGACAACAATTGGCCCTATCGCTACCAGTTAATAAAACCTGGTTTTTTAGCGTCGCTGGAAAAAACGCGTACCGAGGGAGAGGGCTGCGCCTTGGAAGAATATTACAGTGGTAATATCGGTAATGACTCTGTTTCCGTGGTTTGGCTGCCAGCCATGAAGTTACTCAAGGCTATGACCGTTGGCAAAAACCACCGTGAAGTACGCTGGTCACTGCAGCAATTAGCTCATGACCAACCTGCTATCCGTGCTTTTTTCACCAAACGCGCTGATTTTCAAAGCACAGATTTTGCTGATATCGGCGATGACCATACCGATCCATTCTTAACGAACATGGTACATCAGGGTTTTATCGAACCCGCTGCATCAGGCTTTTACGATGTCAACGGCACAGCGATCGAGGGGTCTGGCCACAGCCATTAATTACAATTTATCAGTACAGGAAGCAGGCCTACAGATTGCAATTGATTAGGGTTGTGGTATAAACCTTAGGCTGATTCTTCATCACGGACGGTGAACGTATGTCTGTTTTCTTACTCAATGATGCCAACTTTCTTTTTACCTCAGCACTTTGCATTGTAGTGCTACTTTTCTTATTAGAAGCCGCGGGCCTGCTTTTTGGCACCAGTTTTCTTGGCATTTTCGATGATCTCCCCGAAGTCGACACCGATCCAGAAGTGCTAACAGGCCTATCTGCATTAACGAACTGGTTAGCATTAAACAAATTACCGGTTATGGTTTGGTTTATCCTGTTTTTAACCATATTTGGTATTACCGGTATTGGTTTTAATATGGCATATACGAGTTATGTGTCTGACGGTTTCATTCCCCCTGTGTTGGGTGTCCCGCTGGCGATGATTGCCGCTCTGCCCCTTACTGGCAGGTTAGGAGGGCTGCTGGCCAGGCTTCTTCCGAAAAATGATTCATCCGCTTTAAAGGCTGATGAATTTGCGGGCTCTGTAGCCGTAATTACCATTGGCATCGCCAGATCGGGTAGCCCCGCCGAGGCAAAATTTACCGACCACCATGCTCAACCGCATTACGTACTGGTTGAACCCTTTGAACCACACGATACGTTTAACACTGGCGACAAGGTTATCCTTGTGAAGAAAACACAACATAGCTGGCTCGCCACACGCTACGTGTAAATCTGCAGTAAAAAGGAAGTAGTGATATGGAAACTTATACAAATAATAACCTGCCAGTAGTGCTAATTATTGCCGCAATTGTGGTGATTGCGCTCATGACTATTGGTTTGATATTCGCAAAACTGTACAAACGGGCCACGAAGGAAACCGCGTTTGTGAGAACAGGGCTTGGGGGCGAAAAAGTCATTAAGGATGGAGGTGCAATTGTCCTTCCTGTGGTGCATGAAATCATTCCGGTAAATATGAATACCCTTCGTATTGAGGTGGAAAAAACCCAGAAAGACGCACTGATCACCAAAGATCGCATGCGCGTAGATGTAAAAGCCGATTTCTATCTGCGGGTTGCGCCAAATGAAAGCGGTATATCAATGGCAGCACAAACCCTGGGTACCAGAACCACCCGAGCAGAAGAAGTCAAGAAGCTCATGGAATCGAAATTTGTTGATGTTCTGCGCGCGGTGGCAGCGGAAATGACCATGACGGAAATGCATGAACAACGGGCTGACTTTGTTCAAAAGGTACAGCAAAGTGTAGCAAACGACTTAGAGAAAAACGGCCTGGAATTGGAATCAGTCAGTTTGACGGGCTTTGACCAGACGGACCTGGAATTCTTCAACGAAAATAACGCGTTTGACGCAGAGGGCCGCGCCAGACTTGCTAAAATTATCGAGGAGAAGCGCAAAGAAACCAACGACATTCAGCAAGAAAACCGCATAAAAATCGAAACCCGCAACCTCGACGCAGAGAAAGAATCCCTCAACATCAGACGTGAAGAAGAAGAAGCCCGTCTGACACAAGAGCAAGTTTTACAATTTAAACGTCAGGAACAAAAAGCTGAGATTGCAAAACAACGGGAACAAAAAGAGCAGGAAGAGCGTGAAGCCGCTATTGCCAAAGAACGGGCCATTGAAACTGCGGAAATTGAAAAATCCAGAGAACTAGAAACACAAGAAATCGCCAAGCGAAAGGCCTTAGAACAAGCTCGAATTCTTCAGCAACAAGAGATTGAAGTTGCAGAACAGATTAAACAAATTGCCGTTGCGACAAAATCTGAAGAAGAGTCTGCTGCCCGAGCCAAAGCTGCAGAAGCTGAGAAAACCAAAGTAGAGAAAGAAGAAGCGGTGACGACTGCAAGACAGGTTGCAGATGCGAAACGTCGCATGGAAATCGAAGTTATTGACGCTCGCAAAGAAGCAGAGCGGGAAGCGGTGGGGATCACTGTCGAAGCACAAGCGAAAAGAGAAGCGGCGGAAAATGCTGCAGAAGCGATTCTCACAGAAGCCAAAGCCACTGCAGATGCCAAAATGCTGCAGGCTGAGGCCGATGAAAAAGTACTGGCCGTTGAGGCCGCCGGTAAACAAGCGCTTTATGATGCGGAAAACACACTAAAAAATGAGCAAATTGATTTGCAAAAATCCATGGCCATACTCAAGGTATTGCCAGAAATTATTGCCAATGCAGTAAAACCGCTGGAAAATATTGATGGAATTAAAATTCTACAGGGCTACGGCACGGGCAATCTGTCTTCTGCCGACGGTACAATAAGTAGCGGAAATGGTAGCATGGCCGATCAGGTAACTCAGGCTGCACTGAATTATCGCGCAAACGCACCGGTTGTTGATGCATTACTTCGCGAAGTGGGATTAGTAGATAAGCAATCCGGTACCTTGTCCGACCTGGTGAAAGGACAAAGCGATTTACTCACCCCAACATCCGTAGACAGCGAGACGCAAAACCCGCCTAGCCCAGGGAAAGATCAGTAGCTCCCTTGAGTATTCCCCTTTTAACAGAACATAAAGTAAATAAAAAGCAGCGCACTGGCGCTGCTTTTTTGCTGTATCGTCCTACTTCTTTCTGCCTATAAACATTGGTGTTTGAGCTTTAAACTTCGCTACCAATTGTTGTAACATTTTGTTCTGTTTTGCAGATATCCAACCGGCCGGTATAGCCATTTCACTAACCACAATCATTGATGCCATGCCATCAACAACTTCGCCACGACTGACAGAACGGGTGTAATGTCCTAATTCGTGTTGCAAGTTCAATGAGCCGGGATACAGGTTAATATCCCACGCTGCAGGCCATTGAAAGGAATAGGTTGTTACAACCTTACTACCGGGAAAAAAGTGCGCGTATTCACTGTTATTATTATCGATAGTGCCCAACTCATAGCTGATCCAAGCATCAATCTCCTGCAAATCAATCTCCTGGGAAGGGTCGAAATAGGATGGAAACACACTTTGCGTTTGTGATGATAGCCCAGCAGATAGCTGGTCTGAACCCGTGAACACAACGCTTGTCTCATCACCGCTGCCCACTACATCTTCATAGAGTTCGATTCCCCACTCTTCACGTTCGTCTTCGCTTTTACCGAGCAAGCTATCTCTGATTTCAGATTCGTACTCACCGCCGTACTCTACAATTTGGTCTTCACGCTGCCCACCGTCTTCCGTTAGAGTAATGGTCGAAGTAACGGTAAGCTTGTAACGGTATGTGTCGGCATGCAGGTTAGTCAGTGAACTATCACTATACAACGGTAAAGACACTTTATTTTGGATCCAATCTGATACCTGCTCCCAGGCGGTACTCACATCTGTTGGGTCAAGGCAATATTGACTCCCATCTAAGGCGAAACACGCAACAACATGATCAAATAACGTAACTGCAGGGAGTAGCACATTTTCTACGCTCATCCTGTCAGTATTCACCAATACCGGTTCCGCTGTTATCCCCAACTCACTGAGCATCGCAATGAGAAGGCTGGTTTTGTCTTTGCAATCACCATAGCGCTCAGCCAACGTACTTGCTGCGCTGTGAGGAACATAGGCGTGATCGGCTTCGGACATAGACACATACCGAATATCCTGGGCAACGAAACTAAATACCGAGGCAATTTTTTGTTCTATCGTCTCGTCATATTTTGTAAGCTGCACAACCTGTTGTCGAATGTCAGGCACCGAGGTTTGAGCCTGCTTGAAACCTTTAGCGATGACTTGGCGAACCCTGTCCCATGAGTTAATGGTACTGACCGTGACACTACCCAGCTCATCGTCCCATTCCACCACATCATCAGTGTGTACCGGTGGAATATTTTCACCCGTACATACAACCCGCCGATTATCCTGGTCACAATGCACAAACTCACTGTTTACACTGTGATATACAGGTGAGGCATCCTCCCATGAAATACTAAAGTGATACGAAAGAAAATCCGCGTGACGCTGGGGGTAACTAATATATGACCAGACACCTTCCAACGCCGCGAGAGATTCTTCCACTGTATACTTGATCACGGTGACGCCGCCCTCTTCCAACCCCGGGTAAGACACCACCACTTGCTTGGTGTCGGAGAAAGAATTGTATGCGTCAGTGTCGAGTATCTTTACGTGTTTGTCTTCGGCCCACCGCACAGCACCTGCCGGAGACACTGATGCTGCAGAAACGACCTCTAGCAACTCAAATCCCTGGCGAAAGTAAATCGATTCGTATCCGCTATCTTGTACCAGAGTTTTAGTGGGGTAATACCAGATATCCGTTACCGTGGTGACGACTTTATCTCGACCAACATGGATGTCTGTTTTGGTCAGCAAACTGGTTAACGAATCGGGCTTCGTTTTCAGGGCAGCCATTCTCGCAATTGCATCGTTTACCAAAGACGGATCCTGTTGCATTGCACACACATGGGCGTGTAACCCATAAAAAACCAAAGCAACCCAAACTAAGCGCTTATTGATCATGATTGACAAGCCCCTGTGCATCGTTAACGAAGGCCTTTTTATAGTCGTCAAGTTCAATGGTAGTAATTGCCAGGTAACCCGTTACCTCTATCAGCGAATTCTCTCCCTCTATCACAGTTGCAAGATAAACTTCTGCGTCGAGCCCTTGCTTACTTTCACACACTATGTCAGCCCGTAAAAACAAGGTTTGCTGATAAAAAGAAGTATGAGATTCACAGCTAGGTTCAATCAATGCGCCAGTAAACTCTTCCAGCCTTGACTGGGCAATATCGTTAAATTCATGGTCGCCGCTATCGTAATAAAACACGCTATACCACATGTCGTCTAATGGCCCATCTAATTCAAAAATCGCGCTGCCATCAGACTGAGTACCAATGTCCGTAATCACCCAGTCTGACTGTGTCAACGTCAGAGAAAAACGGTTGTCGATGTCATGGACTACTGCACCCGTCGGCACTTTTTCGGCCAGAACTCTATCTAGGCTTTGCCATATAAAGTAGCCATACACGATAACCATCACCGGTAAAAGCACGGTAACGATAATCCATTCTGGAACGTTGTAACCCGACGCACGATACATGGCGCTATGATGTTTGAACTTTGAACGCAATGAGTTCAACCGCCGATACAAAGGGAAGTACAGTAAAATGTAAATAACAAAGACAAACAAGTTGATAGCCAAAGTGGTAGCAATGAACTCCACCGCGATGAAGTACATCCCCACACCAAAGGTGAGGAACATCCACGCGTATTCCTGTGCTCTCGTCCATCCAGAAAGGTTAACTTTTTGCTCTGCAACGCGCAGTTTCGAAAAGAAAAGTGGAAAAGCCACGGGCTGGACTAATGCAAATAAGGGAACAAAAAACCACAGAAAAGGCGTGAGTGACTGCCCAGTAATACGTTTGATATCACGGGCGGCAAAAGCGAACCAAACGGAGATAGAAATACTGACAGTACTCAACGCCAGCAAACTTTCGAGGATAGCAGACCGCGACGGTGCCGTTACCGTCTCTTCTGGTGATGACATACAACCAGTCCTTTAGTTACAGGGGATCCCACTGTGAAATTTAAAATCGTCATCGGGTGATAAGATCAGATTTTCTTCAACACGGCAGAAATACTGCACACGTTGAGAAATATCCTCACCGGCTATGTCACCTGCCAGAGTTAAATAATCTTGGTAATGCCTGGCCTCAGAACGAAGCAGAGAAATGTAAAAATCCCCCAGGCGCTTGTCGACGTGAGGCGCCAATTTGGCAAAACGTTCACAAGAACGGGCTTCTATAAAAGCCCCGCATATCAACTTGTCAATCAATGCTTCTGGCTCATATGTACGAACTTCGCGCAACATGCCACGGGCATAACGACTTGAACCTATGGATTCGTAAGCGATACCAAACATATCCATTATCTCTAATACTTGATAAAAGTGATGTAATTCCTCTTTTATCAGTAGCACCATTTTGTCGATTAAATCCTGCCCATAAGGCGTACCCGATCTGGGAAGCATAGATTTGTTCAGTTTTTGGTGATTTGCGAGTTCGCGCCAATCACCGACCTTTCTGTAGGTAAAATCTTCGAATGGCTTCAGCCAAGCCAACAGTGCGTCGCCACTTTCTTTGTCAACTGCGTACTTGCGGATAAGGTACATAGCAGACTGGGCAGCCTTCAACTCACACACCAAGTGATCTAACAGTACAACCGGCAGGTTGTCTTTTTTAACGGCTTCCTGCAACCATTCGTCCGGCGTTTCACAACCCAGAAAATCAAAAATAGGGGCTAATAATGTTTCCAACTCTGTTACTCAGCTACACGTTACTTCGCTTTCTCTGAGAAGAAAGCGCTTGGTTAAACCACCATCATAACACAGTTCATTCTGAGGTTGGATTTCAGAAGTTCCGGCTACATCTCAACGAAACCCATGTGGCACAAAAGCAAAACAATACCTCAGTATCAAGCCAAAAACATATCTATTAGCCGTCTCATATCAATTATCAACAACTTTTTTGTGTAAATATTCTTCAATACATTCATAACGTTGGGTAACGCTCAACCAATATGAGCAATTATTAATCAATTTTGTATTGACGTAGCATTGAACATCATACAAACTCAATGTAAAGAAAATGTTAAAAATTAAAACAATTGATAACAAAAGCGGTATTTAAAAATACATTGTAGTCATTAGGAATAAAGGTGAAAGTATGATTTTGAATCACTTGCTCGGCATTTATACTCATCCCCGTGAAGAGTGGCAGGATATTGATAAAAGGCATGAGAGCTATTTTTACCCCCTGAGCCACATTGCTATTATTGCCCTTATTCCAGCCATCGTTACTTATTATTCCGGGGCCCACATTGGATGGAGTATCGGTGCAGGCGATCTAATTAAATTAACTGATCAAAGCGCAGCAATGTTAGGTGTAGGTATGTACTTCGGCCTTATCGCCGGTGTACTTGTACTGTCTTATATGATTCACGAACTGGCTAATGCGTTTGATGCAAAGCCTAATTTCACTCAATCTCTCGACCTGGCGGCCTATACAGCAACGCCGCTGTTTATGACCGGGGTTGCAGGTTTGTACCCTGAACTATGGTTTGTCATGCTCATAGGTCTGGTCGGCCTGTCTTACTCTGTTTATTTGCTGTACTCCGGTACGCCCATCATGATGCACATACCCGATGGGAAAGGTTTCATATATGCCAGTTCTGTAGTGACGTGCGGACTGGTGTTATTGGCCATTTTAATGGCTAGCACCGTGATTATGTGGAGTATGGGCTTCGGCCCTGTATACGTTCATTAAATCACACATTTCATTCCATATCCGAAAGCAAAAGCCGCTCTTACGAGCGGCTTTTTATATGGAAAAAAGAACCAATAACATCACTGGTTCAGAGATCAGAATCCATGTTGTGCATTTCTAGGTTCGATAGTTCAGCCTGAACCACTGGTGCACTCTTTGCCGCTTCTCCCCTCGCAATATCAATGCGTTCAAGGTAGGCTTGGTCAACATCAGCAGTAATATAGTTTCCGTCAAATACTGACGTCTCAAAACGCTGAATATCAGGATTTTCTTCCCGTACAGCCATGACGAGGTCGTCGATATCTTGAAAAATCAAACCGTCAGCTTGAATGAGTTCGGCAATTTGATCTATCTCACGCCCATAGGCAATCAATTCATTGGCAGATGGCATATCAATACCATAAACATTGGGAAAACGAATCTCTGGCGCAGCCGAAGCAAAATATACTTTTTTCGCTCCCGATTCCCTGGCCATCTCGATAATTTGACCAGACGTGGTGCCGCGAACGATGGAATCGTCTACAAGAAGCACGTTTTTGCCTTTAAACTCCGACGAGATGGCATTGAGTTTCCGTCTCACAGACTGTTTACGCATAGTCTGCCCAGGCATAATAAATGTCCGTCCAATGTAACGGTTTTTCACAAAGCCCTGACGATATGGCAATTCCAATGTATTTGCAATTTGCAACGCCACGTCCATGGACGTTTCGGGAATAGGGATAACCACGTCAATGTCTAAATCTGACCATTCACGGGCTATCTTCTCACCTAACTTACGACCCATATTAACCCTGGACGCGTAAACAGAAATGCCATCTATGAACGAATCGGGTCGAGCAAAATAAACAAATTCAAAAATACACGGCGACGTGGTTGGCTGGGCTGCACACTGCTGGGTGTGTAACTCGCCTGCCTCGGTAATATAAACGGCTTCTCCCGGTGCTACATCGCGTATAAAGGTAAACCCTACTGCATCCAATGCCACACTTTCTGAGGCCACCATGTATTCTTCGCCCATCTCAGTAATGCGCTTACCCAAAGCTAACGGGCGAATGCCGTGTGGGTCTCTAAATGCAACTAATCCCTGACCGATGATAGCAGCAACTACCGCATAAGCACCTCGAATCTTCTCGTGCACCGTGGTGACAACTTTGAAAATGTCTTTCGCAGTTACCGTCAAATCAGTACATTGCTGTAATTCATGAGCCAAAATATTCAACAACAGCTCAGAATCAGAGGACGTATTAATGTGACGACGAGCAATTCGAAACACTTCATCCTGTAATTCATGTGAGTTAGTAAGATTACCGTTGTGCGCAAAGGAAATACCGAAGGGCGAATTAACGTAGAACGGCTGAGCTTCTGCTGAGCTGGAGGTTCCCGCTGTTGGATAGCGACAATGCCCAATTCCCATAGCGCCCGTCAGTCTCTTCATATGACGTGTGTGGAACACATCCCGCACCAAGCCATTTCCCTTTCTAAGATTAAAGCGATTTTGGTCAATCGTTATTATCCCAGCAGCGTCCTGACCGCGGTGCTGTAACACTGTAAGTCCGTCGTAAAGTGACTGGGCGACAGGTGTTTTACCAACAATTCCGACAATACCACACATTAGCGTTACCTATATCAAGCGGGTTTTATAAAACTGGAGCTGTCTTTCACAAAGGTGAAAAACCACTCTATGATCACACCAAATTCGGGAATAAGCAGCGACTGATTCCACCAGGCTGAATTTGCTGCTTCTGTAAATGTGTCCATGAAAAACAGCAGGGCACTGACTATGAGTACACCCCGTAAACTCCCAAAAATTGCACCCAGCGCACGGTCAGTACTGGATAGTCCAGAAGCCTGAACTAATTGTCCAACCACGTGATTAAACATACCGCCAAGTACCAGTGTAATCACAAACAAAACAACAATGGCAGCGCCATTTCGCAGTACCTCGTCACTGATTTGCGTAAAGTACACCGCGAGATCGGCGTGAAATTCACTGGCAATAAACAGTGCACCAAACCAGACCACCAAAGAAATAGCTTCTTTTACAAAGCCACGCATGAGGCTGATTAACGTGGAGACCACGATTATACCAAGAATGGAAAAGTCGACCCAGTTCATCAATCGTAAAAATCCGTATGTGGTTCGCGCGCACTCGTACTCTGGTAACGCCTTCCTGCGAGTTGGCGCGCATTCTATCAGAAGCCCTTGAGATTACCAATCTGTAATGTGTTGCAAACACAATCCCAAAGGTGACCCGGTCACGATAAGTTGACACCGTGATGCAGGCACATGCTATTTAAGTTAGTTTAATGCCAGAATTATTCTACCCTGAACGTAGTTACCTTGCCTTTCAAACCGGTAATTTCCTGCAGATGGGGAACAGCCTTTTGCAGCTTTACTTTGTCCAAATCGGGGCCTACGAACACTTTCGTCAAAGGACCTGAGCGGGTTTCAATAGGTCTGCTAAAAGCACGATATCCTGCAGCTTCTAGTTTTTGTAATAGCTGTTTGACGTTTTTTTGATGACGGAAACTGCCTAGCTGCACGACCCACCCCGCATCTTCTGGTTCTGACTGTGGAGCTGGAATTACCGTTTGTCTTGCCAGATCATCGCCTGCTTCTGTGTCTTGTTTATTTTCTTGATTATCACTGGCAGTAACATCAGCTTTCGGCACGGCTTGTTCATCGTCAACCACTGGCTCATCCACTACTTGCAGTGGTCTTTGGGTCATTGATGCCGTTCGCTGGCCTGGAAAAGGTTCAGGGTCGACAATTGGCTTTTTCGCCGGTGTCGCCGGCACACTAACAAAAGTGTCTTTGTTCGATTCTTTTTTTCTGTCGAGAAAATCGGGCAGAAAAATGACGGCCAGTGCAACCACTATTACGGTTCCGACCAGTCGGTTATGCAACGCCGAGGTCACTGTTCACTCCTATTGGATACGTCGTCCCGATGATACGCTAATACATCTGTAACAGTAAGAAAAGAACCAAATACTAAAATGCGGTCATTCGTATCGGCCTTTTCACGCGCTGCCAGATACGCATCGGTTACAGAGGGAAACGTTTCTACCTGCTGCTGCCCTTGCGGAACATATTTCACCAGTGAATCAGCATGTAAACCGCGCTGCCCTTCTGTACTCGCAACATACCACTTTGCATTAATATCGGACAATTGTGCCAGGGTTTCGGACAAGGACTTGTCAGCCAGCATGCCCACGACTAGGTGAAGGTTTCCCAACAACCCTGTTTCAGCCCACGTTCTCATAAGTGCACAGGCTTGCGGATTGTGGGCCACATCAAGCAACACATCGGGTGACGAAGCAATAGTTTGACGTCTTCCTGCTACCGAGACCTGTTCTAGTAATGTGTGCAACATAGTTTCTGAAGGCAGTAAATCGAGGCGTTTCAGTACAGCCAAAGCCGTTGCCGCGTTTTGTACAGGAATACGAGGCAACGGCAAATCTCCCAGTGACATATCAGGACACGTCCATTGCCAGGTAGCATTTTCGCACTGATAAGCAAATTCGCTATTGGCCCACCATGTATCTACGCTATGCTCCACAACATAAGCTGACAGTGTATCAGGCGGCGCTAATTCACCGATAACCGCGCTGCCATTTTGGCGCATGATACCCGCTTTCTCCAAGGCAATTTTTTCCCTGGTGTCGCCCAACCAATCCATGTGATCCAAACCGATTGTGGTGATCACCGCCAGGTCCGGGTCGATAATATTTGTCGCATCAAGCCTGCCGCCAAGCCCAACTTCCAAGATAACAAACTCAACACTGGCTTCAGCCATCATGACCATAGCAGCCAGTGTGCCAAATTCGAAATAAGTAAGTGTGGTGTCACCCCGGGCTTTTTCTATTTTCTCAAACGCCGCACAATAGTATTGCTCATCTTTCATTTCGCCGTTAATTCGAATGCGCTCGCGATAATCGAGAAGATGAGGAGAGGCATACACACCCGTCGTCTTGCCCTGCGCCAGCAAAGCCTGTTCGATAAAACGGCATGTCGTGCCCTTGCCATTGGTACCGGCAACGGTAATGACAGTTTGCTGCGTGAAATTCAGGGCAAGGACATCAGCCACATGTTTGACCCGGGCAAGCCCCAAATCAATATGAGTAGGATGAATAGATTCTAAATAAGACAACCACTGCGCCAGTGACTTTGAGCTCGGTGCAGCGGTTTGATATGAAGGTGTGTTCACTTAATTTGGTCGATGTAGCTTTTCCAACAGACCGTGTAATTTATCACGCATCTCGCGACGGTCAACAATCATATCTATAGCCCCTTTTTCCAGCAGAAATTCACTGCGTTGGAAACCTTCAGGAAGAGTTTCGCGAACCGTTTGCTCAATCACGCGGGGACCGGCAAAACCAATGAGTGCTTTGGGTTCCGCTACATTAATATCGCCCAACATTGCCAAACTTGCAGATACCCCTCCCATAGTGGGATCAGTGAGTACAGAAATGTAAGGCAGGCCTTTTTCGCTCATTTTCGCCAGCGCGGCGGATGTTTTCGCCATCTGCATCAGCGACATTAATGCTTCCTGCATTCTCGCCCCCCCAGAAGCAGAAAAACAGACCAACGGCATCTTGTGCTCTAGACACGCATTCACTGCAGCAACAAAACGCGCGCCAACCACCGATGCCATAGAGCCGCCCATAAATGCAAATTCAAAACTGGCAACAACTACTGGCATACCTTTGAGCTTGCCTTGCATCACGATGAGTGCGTCTTTTTCGTTTGTGCTCTTTTGTGCGGCAGAAATTCTGTCTTTGTAGCGCTTGGAGTCTTTAAATTTGAGAATGTCCTGTGGTTCCAGATCACTGCCCAATTCTTTTCTGTCACCAGCATCGAGAAAGGCATCAATTCGCTTTCTCGCATTAATACGCATGTGATTACCACACTTTGGACATACTTCAAGGAGTTTGTCCAACTCCTGCTTGTACAGCACAGCCTGACATTGGGAACACTTCGTCCAAATCCCCTCCGGAACATTGCCTTTCGTGGAAGTTTGGGTTTTTGGAAGAATTTTTTGAATCCAGCTCATGTTAAGGAGAATCCTTTTAATCGGTAACCATGCTTGATTGATGTTTATTTGTGCACGGTGTTAAATGAACGCAAATTAGCCCTGTATTAGACCACAATACCCGGGATTCCGTAAAATAAAACTGGTCTAAGAAGTTAACATATTAAAAGAATGAATCACACTGTACCCGAGCGGTTAATTATCAGGCAGAAAAAGCGGTCCCAAGGTACTTTGGGGGATTCCCATCGCTTGCGGATAGGTGACATCAACCAAATAAAGTCCGTTGGGTTTCGCCGTCGCCGCAGCCTTTGTCCGGTCCTTCAATAAAAGAAGCTCCGCTATCCAGCTCACCGGCTGCTCTCCGGCACCAATTTCTATCAGCGACCCTACAATATTTCGCACCATATGATGCAAAAATGCATTGGCACGAATATCAACAATGACAAAATCGCCCATCCGGCTTACAGACACGTGAGTAACGTTGCGAAAGGGGGTTTTCGACTGGCATAAGGCTGCGCGAAACGACGTGAAATCCTGCTCTCCCAGCAGCGCCTGGGCAGCTTCGTGCATACGCTTTTCATCCAAGGGTTGATAAATATGTGTTACCCCACCACAGAGAATTGCAGGTCGCAAACGCGTGTTTTTAATAATGTATCGGTAGCGCCTGTGAGTGGCAGAAAATCGCGCATGGAAGTTATCGTCTACGGTTTTACACCAGGTAACAGCAACGGAATCAGGTAGATTCGCGTTTACACCCATTGTCCATGCCCGTTCAGGACGTTCATCGTCAAAATCGAAATGTACCACCTGCCCCGTGGCGTGAACACCAGCATCTGTGCGCCCGGCGCATTGAACACCTATTGGTTTATTCGCCACCACAGACAGAGCATTTTCAAGATAGCCCTGAATGCTTGGCACGTTTCGTTGACGTTGCCAACCAAAATGGGTCGAACCGTCGTATTCTATGCCTAAGGCAATTCTTGCCATGACTTCCTACACCTGTTGCTAAAAATCGGCTAAGTGTAGTCAGCCACCCGGTCAGATGCAAGAACCACAGCAGGATTCACGTTGCCTGAAGTTGATTCAACAACGCCGTTGCTTCTTCTTTCTGATCATCACTGCCCTTTTCAATGACTTCCTCAAGCAATTCCTTCGCGGCACCGTGGTCGTCCATTTCTATGTAAACTCTGGCCAGATCCAGGTTTGCACTTTGCCCAGCGTCTTTGTCGATATCAATAACATCTTCATCGTCACTTACACCGGAAAATTCCGACAGGCTCACATCTAAATCAAGAGGCGTATTGTCGTCAGCGACATAACCATCGTCGCCACCGTCATCCATCAAGGTTTCCACATCCAGATACTCTTCGCTGTCACCGTCGTCAGCATCAAGGCCGGTCTCGTCTTCAGATACCGTTTCTCGCCCAGTCGTTTTAGCTTCTTCAGGGTCAGTTAGCAGTGCTGCGAGGTCTAAATCAGGATTGCCAAATGACATATCAGGTTCACTCAACGCTCCGCTGCTTTCACCGTCGTCAAGTTTGCCGAGCAAATCGTCAAAGTCAGCTTGCTCCAGTTCATCCAGCAAAGCGTGGTCATCGCTGTTGTCCTCCGATAACCAATCGTCAAGACCAGGCAGGTCTTCGAGCTCGTCAAAGGTTTTTGATGCGTTATTCTCCGCCGGAAGCTCACCGTCAACTTCCGGCTCAAGACTAAAATTTTCCACCTCTTTTAACATACTATCGTCAAAGGTGGAAACCGGCTCTGGCGCGTCATTCATATTGGCAAAAGAGGGAATATCTTCCATCAGTTGCTTGTCGAATTCTGCCAGTGCATCGTCAAGGGGATCACTTTGTGACGCATCAATAGCGGCTTCTGCTTCTGCTTCTGC
>NZ_JAHKQR010000011.1:1483019-1483174 GCF_018860805.1 Aestuariibacter sp. A3R04
GCTTCTGCTTCTGCTTCTGCAAGAGTGTGTGTGTTGTTTTCTTCGTTGGCAAGACTTTCGTCAGAAACTACACCTGTGTCAAACGTTTCACCCTCAGACAATTCAGCGAGTAATTCATCAGCCATAGCATCCACATCTGGCTCTGGCTCTGGCTC
>NZ_JAHKQR010000011.1:1483218-1557101 GCF_018860805.1 Aestuariibacter sp. A3R04
TCTGGCTCTGGCTCTGGCTCTTCAGATTCTGATCCACGACTCTCAAATTGCAAGCCCTCATCTTCCAGTTCAGCTAACAGTTCATCTGCCAGTGCGTCCTGTTCCGAGGGCACGGCATGATTCACTTCTTCGGTCGCAAGCGCATCATCTTCACTTGGCACCTCAAGAGAGGCATCGTCTGATAAGTCATCAGGCTGTAATCTGGCATCCGCCAGTTCCTCGGCTTCGAGCTCAGCAAGTAGCTCATCAGATAAAGAATCGAGCTTACCTTCCTCCGCTTCTAACTCGGCGAGTAACTCGTCACTAAGGGTATCGCCTTCGTCTTCTGGCAGAATTGCCTCATCCTCAGAGGCGTCCAATTCTGCCTGATGGAGGTTATCATCCACAACATCCGTTTGTAATTCAGCAATCAATTCATCCGACAGCGGATCCACAAATTCTTCTGCATTTTCAATATCATCGACATCAATTTCTTCTAAATCTTCACTGAAGCTGTCTAAGTCCTGAATGGCCTGCGGCGAAGGTGTTGCATCTGTCGTAATCTCTTCTTCTTCGTCATCACCCAACATATCGGCCATTTGATCAAGCTGATCCATTTCACCGAGGATGTTATCCGTAAGTCGGTCTAACTCTTGATTTTGGTCGTGTATTTCCCGATCAATTTTTTCCAGCATCTCAGCGTTAACATCGCCGTCAGCCACAGGCTCTGCTTCGTCGTCAGGCTGGTTTTCTGCCAGTAAATCATCAATGTTAATCTCCGGGACTTCATCCTCATCATCAACTGGCGAGTCAAACTCTGCCAGGATGTCGTCCGGATCCGCGTTTTCATCATTGTCAACTTCCGCTTCGTCAACATCTGGCGTCTCGGGCTCGGCGGCGTTTTCTGCCAACAGTGCATCGATATCCATGTCGTCAGGCTCTGCTTCAGTTTCATCGGCTGGCGTTTCTTCTTGTGAAGCCGAAAGAATGGCGTCAATATCGTCCTCTGCCACCGCGGTATTATCGTCGTCGCTGGTGGTTTCGGCTTCATTTTCGCCGCTGTCTTCAAAAGACGCTTCTGACAAGTCTATCCCCTGAAGGCTTTCATCCGTTTCCTCGTCTATCAAGCTGTCGTCTGAAAGTGACTCATCCTCAAACAAACTGTCCAGGTCACCTTGACCCAGTTCTGACTCTCCATCTTCAAACGCAAAGTCGTCGTCTGGTACCAACATGTCATCATCGAGATCAGCAAAGCTTTCAAGATCTTCATCCAGTGCTTCTTCCAATTCATCCGAGAGCACGTCGTCAAGAAGTTCATCGTCGTTGAAGAGTTCGTCACCGGACAGTTCAGGAGTGTCGTCCAACCCAGTGGCGGCAACGGCTGCCGCTTGTGTTACCGGAGCCGTATCAGCGGTTGTGACGGGAGCAACGGGCTGTACCGGATCTTGCTGTTGTTGGGTGCTTCGCTTGAGTAACCAGGTAACTAAGCCCCCCACTAATAGCAAGGTTAGCAAACCGGAACCTATAATGAGGCTGACAGGCTGCGTCAGGGTGTTCATTAACGAGGATTCTTTAGCAGCTTCCCGTTCGGCTTGTTCTTGTAACATCATATCGAGCAACTGGCGTTGCAAGGCAGTTTGCTCATCCATCTGATTCTGCACGTCGCCTTCCACCTGGTCGCGAAGGGAAGCTAAATCTTCATTTACCTTCTCTATCCGGGAATAGAGTTTACGGTTTTCATCAAGTATGGCCTGAACGTTTTCAAGAGAGGCGGCAAACTGCGTTCTCAATTCGTCAAACTGCTGAGTTTGCTGTGTATCTAAGCGAGTGATTTTGTCTTCAATTGCACCCCGTGTGGAGCTCAAGTCTTGCTGATTCACAAGCGGAACCGGCGGCTTGAGATTGGCCACTGTCGATCCAGGCCTATTCGCCAAGCGGGCAAACGCGGCATCATCTTGCTCAGCCCGCTGTTTTGCGCGCTGCGCATCTATGCGAGCAACAAAGCGCTCTGAAGGCAATTTTAAGATCGCGCCGTCTACCAGTAAGTTGAGATTTTGTTCTTCAAAAGCAGTAGGGTTAAGTTCATAAATGGCCACCATTACCTGATACACGGTGAGGTTTTTATTTTGACGGTAGCGATCGGCAATACGCCATAGGGTATCGTTGTCATCAATAGGACCATAAACACTACCAGCGTACTGATCAGTGGCATTTTTAGGGCCTCTTATGGACGTTTCCCTTTCCTGCGCTTCTACAGTTACGGGTATTGCAACCAGTAACAACAAAAAGATGAGCAAGCCCGTCAAATGCAATTTCATAGCGTTCCTATATGCCCTCAAGGATTCCACTGGCTAAGAGCGGAAGACAAAAGTAGCCGGGTTTTGTCAGAGAACAAGCCCGCTGACGCACCGCTACCTGTTATTGTTATTAATCTCAAAATCGTAAATTTATGTGTTTGTGTTGGCGTACCTGCACGCGCAACCCTTTAGCGTCAGAAAACTGTCACACGCTGAACCAAACATTACTTTAACCGGGAGCATGCAAAGAACACTCCACTATGGAAAAGTCAGCCATGACTAACAAAACTATAAACCAGTTAGTTAAAACTGGCTAGAAAAAGCCATAGCCCTTTGTAAACTAAAACATATCACTACGTATCGGCCAACGCGGGAATAAGTTTACTCTTCCATTAATGCGGACTCACAGGAAGTCCTTTACCAATACTTCGGCAATTTGAATGCTGTTTGTTGCAGCGCCCTTGCGCACATTGTCCGACACCACCCATAAATTGAGACCGCTGGGATGGGAGATATCATCGCGAATACGCCCCACGTGAACCCAGTCATTACCACTTGCACTTGACACCTGCGTAGGAAAGTCCTCCCGAGCTTCATAGACTTTAATACCCGGTGCAGACGAAAGTAACTGACGCGTCTGTTCAGCGTCAATTGGCATGCGGGTTTCTAAGTGAATGGATTCCCCATGACCATAAAACACCGGAACTCTCACGGCAGTAGCGTTAACCATCACGTCACTGTCACACAGTATTTTCTGAGTTTCCCACACCATTTTCATTTCTTCTTTGGTATAGTCGTTATCGGTAAACTCATCAATTTGTGGAATGCAATTAAAAGCAATTTGGCGGCTAAATGCCTCGTTGGTCACTGGGCGGGTATTCAGCAAATTAGCGGTTTGCAATGCCAGTTCTTCCATCGCAGATTTGCCTGCACCAGAAACAGATTGATACGTACTGACGTTAATCCGCTCAATGCCTGCCGCTTCGTGAATAGGTTTAAGCGCCAGTAACATTTGAATAGTAGAGCAGTTAGGGTTTGCAATGATATTGCGATTGCGAAAATCCGCCAGAGCAAAACCATTAACCTCTGGAATAACCAATGGCACATCGGGCTCATATCGGAATGTCGATGTGTTGTCGATAACGACACAGCCGGCTTCGGCAGCCAACGGCGCGAATTTAGCTGAAATTTCACCACCCGCAGAAAAGAACGCTAACTGCACCAAGCTCCAGTCAAAATCCTCCGCATTGAGGACTTCTATTTCTTCCCCTTTGAAAGTGACGGTAGTGCCCGCCGAACGTTCGCTGGCAAGAGGGAACAATTCTCCAACCGGGAAGTGACGCTCTTCGAGCAATTCAATCATGGTTTGTCCAACCAACCCTGTGGCGCCTAATACGGCCACGTTAAATGCCTGAGACATGGTGTTATTCTCCAAAAGCCTCGGCTGATGCGCTGCCATCAACCGTTTAAATTAATTCGAGAGTGAAGCCTAATTCGCTTAGTTGACGGGTTATACCCGCCGATACTGGCGATGCTAGCCGCAATACATGTGCTGCGTTTTCCCGACGCTCCGGGTAATTTTTCCGCAGCGCTAAAAAACCAGCCTTAGTGGTATCTCTTCTAAATAGTGCATCATCTTTCGCGATGTCATACACCCCCAACAAAAGATTTGACAGCTCATCCCAGTCCATGGCCTCTGCTGTGGCACCAGAAGGAGCAAACCGACGGGCCGGAGGTTGGCTGAGAAAATCGTCCAGTGATAACTGAACCGGCTTACCCGCCACTTCACAAATATGCTCATAGGCCATTTGTGTGCCCCTGAGTTTGCCTTCTACGGTATGTCCGGCAATGTGGGGAGTCGCTAACCAAACGAGGGGCAACAGCGTCTGATTGATCTGCGGCTCCTGCCAGTACACATCCAAGACTACAGTTGGCGCATTTGCCGCCGTTAACCGCAACAACAATGCCTGCTCGTCAATCACTTCTCCCCGGCAGGCATTAATGAGTAATTGGGAGGCTTTCATTTCAGCCAGCCGGTGTCGGTCAATTAGATGCTCTGTGGCATGGGGACCATCTTGCACATAGGGCACATGCAGAGTAATAACATCGCATGTCATAATATCGTCCATCTCGACGAAATATCTGCTGTCCCCTTGCTCCTGCAGCGGTGGGTCGCACAGTTTAAAAGCTATATCGAGGGCGCGCAATTTTTCTGTCAGCACCGTCCCTACGTGACCTGCACCAACAACGCCCACGGTAATGCGGCTTAAATCCACTTTACCCGCTCTGTGTGCAAGCATTAACACGCTGATAACGTACTCGGCCACGGCGACAGCATTGCAACCGCCAGCAGAGCGCCAGGGAATGCCTTTGTTACTCAGCGCCCTACGGTCCAGATGATTAGTACCAGCAGTTGCTGTGGTAACCAGCTTTAGTTCTGACGCTTGGGCCAGCAGTTCACTATCCACCTTGGTAGTAGACCTTACAGCCAGGTAGTCTACCCCTTTCAGATCTCCGGCGCTCAGTGCCGGTCCATGGAAAGAAGATGCGTCACCAAGCTGTGAAAAATATGCCTCCCCCTGAGGGATACTCTCTTCAAATAATATTCGTGTCATTCGGCGTGTCGTGGAGGGTTGATTTGGCGCGTATAATACTGGATGCAACTGCATTTCACAAAAAACACGCCCGCGAAACATGATGTTTCCCGGGCGTGTTTTTTGTTAAAGCTCCAACGAACCTGGAATTAACCGTTGTATCGTTGCATTACCAATGTAGCGTTTGTTCCACCAAAGCCAAAACTGTTCGACATAATGGTATTTAACGTAGCTTCCCGTGTCTCGGTTACGATATCCAAACCAGCGGCGGCCTCATCAAGTGTTTCCACATTGATAGACGGCGCGATGAAATTGTTTTTCATCATCAATAAGCTGTATATGGCTTCATTTACACCTGCCGCACCTAACGCATGGCCCGTCAGCGACTTAGTCGCACTAATGGGCACAGCTGATGATCCGAACACCTCTTGAATAGCCGCCAACTCTTTGACATCACCCACCGGTGTGGAGGTACCATGGGTATTTAAGTAATCGATTGGCGCTGTAACATTTTGCATTGCCATTTTCATACACCGCACTGCGCCTTCACCTGAAGGAGCCACCATATCGTGCCCGTCAGATGTCGCACCATAACCGACGACTTCGCCATAGATGGTTGCCCCGCGAGCCAGCGCGTGTTCAAGCTCTTCAACGACAACCATTCCGCCACCACCAGAACTGACAAACCCGTCCCGGTTAGCGTCATAAGTGCGCGACGCTACGGCAGGATTGTCGTTGTATTTAGATGACAACGCCCCCATGGCATCGAATTGACTGGACAGTGTCCAGTGCAGTTCTTCACCACCACCAGCAAATACCACATCCTGTTTGCCTAACTGAATAAGTTCAAGTGCATTGCCGATACAGTGAGCACTGGTTGCACAGGCCGAAGCGATTGAATAGTTTACGCCCTTTATCTTGAAGGGCGTAGCTAAACATGCAGACACAGTGGACGCCATACAGCGAGGAACCATATATGGCCCCATGCGCTTGACGCCTTTTTCCCGCAAAATATCCGCTGACAAAACCTGATTCATTGAGCTTGCGCCGCCTGAACCAGCGATGATGCCCGTACGTTCGTTGGAAATATCTTTTTCTTCCAGGCCTGAGTCGGCAATAGCCTGCTGCATAGCAACATAAGCATACGCAGCAGCATCGCCCATAAAGCGCATAACTTTCCGGTCGATATGCTCTGACAAGTCAATATCAATATTGCCCCATACCTGGCTGCGTAATTTCATTTCTGCAAATTGTTCAGAAAATGTAATCCCTGACTTACCAGCGCGCAATGACGCCAGTACTTCCTGCTGATTGATACCGATACTGGACACAATGCCCAAACCGGTAATAACTGCTCTTCTCATAGTGTACCCTTTATAGTATTGGGGCATATGTTAACGATTTTCATCGCCAAACTGGTCTGCTCTTTTTACCCATTTTCAACCTTTCAAACAGTACCTAACGATGACTTCATCGTTGAAACAATCGATGAATAGTTCGACACCGGTTAATAAACCAGCGTTCAATTCATCGTTAACTTTGCTCACTGTACCATGCAAGGTATTATCTCCCAACCACAGACTGACCTTAATGAAACCGTGAAACCACAGCACGCGCAAGTCCATTTTAACGAGCAGGGTACACCTGTTGCTGATCATTTTGATGACGTTTACTTTTCAAACGACAGTGGCATTCACGAAACGCGACATGTATTCATCGACGGAAACGATTTACCCCATCGCTGGCTCAACCACACCCGCAGGGATTTTATCATTGCCGAAACCGGGTTTGGTACAGGCCTGAATTGTTTAGTAGTTATGGATGCGTTTAAACAGTTTCGCCAACAAAATCCCACACATCCACTGAAACGCCTTTACGTTTTAAGCACTGAGAAATTTCCACTGGGTAAACGGGATTTACAGCAGGCACTCACTGCATTTTCCGAACTGACTGAGCCCGCATCAATGTTGCTGGCCCAGTATCCTATTGCTATTGAAGGATGCCACCGTCTACACTTTGATGCCTATGCGACAACCTTGGATTTATGGATAGGCGATGTTCACACTGTTTTGCCTCAGTGGCACGTTCCTGAGCACGGGCTTGTGGACGCTTGGTTTCTCGATGGCTTTGCGCCGAGTAAAAATCCTGACATGTGGACAGACGCATTATTTTCACAAATGGGCAGGGTATCCCGTCAGGGTTGTACCCTTGGCACATTTACCGCTGCCGGCGTGGTAAAGCGCGGTTTGCAAAACGCCGGCTTTGCGATCCAGAAACGCAAGGGTTTTGGGCGCAAGCGTGACATGTTGAGCGGACGCTATGAGGGTGAAGTCACACCATTAAATGCCCCTCCCTACGCTCGCTTTACTGGCGATCCAGTAAACGAACATCACAGGGTGGGTATTATTGGTGGAGGGATGGCCGCAGCAATGACTGCCCGGGCACTAGCCAAACACGGTGTCGCCAGTACCCTATTGTGCGCGGATAGCGAATTAGCTGCTGGCGCATCTGGAAACCCGCGAGGAGGGTTTTATCCGCAACTTCACAGTGAAGCCAGTCATGCCAGTATGTTACAAGCACATGGTTTCACATATGCCAGGCGCTACTACGATGAGGTATCAGCCCCATTTGATCACCAATGGTGCGGCGTATTGCAGTTGTGTTTCAATGATAAAGTACGGGTTCGCCAGGAAAAGCTTATCGCCAACGATATTTGGCCAACCTCGTTAATTTGTGCCCTTGACAGAGAAACCACGAATGCACTGGCTGGACTGCCCATTGACACCCAAAGCTTGTACATTCCTTTGGGCGGATGGATTTCTCCGCCACAACTGGTCCAAGCCCTGGTTCGCGAAGCGGAGCATTTTACAGAAGTGCGCTATAACACTCGAGTAACAGGCATTACCGAGGTTGAAAATGGCGTTCGGGTGTCCACCGAAGAATACGAAGATACTTTCGATTACGTCGTAATCGCCACTGGCGCTGGCTCTGTACACATGAACGCATTGGATTGTCTTCCCATGCGCCCGGTTCGGGGCCAGGTCGAAGCCATTCCTGCTTCACTCGAATCAATAAAATTAAAAGCGGTGTTGTGCCACAAGGGCTACATGACACCAGCAGAAGCTGAACGTCATGCACTTGGCTCGACGTACACTAAGAACGATCTCGGATGTGATGTCAGGGTTGAAGATACACAAACAAACTTAGCCACCCACTACCGCGCCCTTCCGCAGGCGAGCTGGCTGAAAACTCTCTCCAATGATGGCACGGCTCGAGGCTCTGTGCGACTAGCATTACCCGACCATCAGCCCGCTGTTGGCCAGGTCCTGCCCGTATCTGCACTGACCCGCCGCTACAAAGGCCTTGCCAGCGGCAAACCGCTAAGCTCACAGCCTACAATTCCTCCCAGTAAGGTATTTACGCTAACAGGCTTAGGGTCTAGGGGTCTCACGACCGCACCGTTAATGGCAGAAGTTTTGGCGGCGCAATTAACACACACACCATTGCCATTGAGTGAAACGCTGTTGCAGGCCGTGTCGCCAATTAGATTTGCAATAAGAGCGTGTATCAGAGGAGAAGCGCTTCGAGCTGACCTTGATGGAGATGGTTAATCACAACAAATAATTCAGCCCGAAGCTCGCTACACTAAACGGAGCTTGTTTAAGTATAAACGAAAATAACTAAATAGCCATATAGGCTTTAGTCTAATTGGCGATTATTTTGAACAGATAGAGAGAGCCTGTTTAATTGTGTCACTATGAACGCTGGGATCAACAAACTGGTACTGGCAACAACTTGTTTATTTTGTGTTGAGACAATGCGCGCGTTTACCCTGACTCCTCTTGCTTCTTCGATAAGAGTACCAGTAAGGAGGTGATCCATATGCATTTTTCTCGCCAATTTGTCCCCTTCCCGCCCCATAGCAATGTCACCATAGGGCGTGATAACCAGATCGTCTGTCACCTTAAAGTCAACGACTCCGAGACCGTATTGCTGAAGCTCTGCAATTAACAGTTCCGAAAGCTGATTTCCCATAACGGTAGGCTCCTGAAGAGAGCGATTCAAGCGGACAAAGCTAGTAACACCGATGAGATCCTTGCGGCTCATCGAGCTGGCATTATCCATCAACTGCATGGCAAGCTGAGAAGCATAATCAGCAAGGCCTTTGTGAGTTCGGTCAGGCTGATAGCCTGTGACAAGCGGATCCTGCCAACTACCCTGAACCGGGGCCTGGACTGCGTTTATACGGTCTTGCGAATCCGGTTGGTAAGACAAACCGCGCTCTGCCATCAACTGTGTCGTCACTGGCTGCATCGTCGCTTGCTGCTCAATCTCTTCATCGTCCATCACCGCATGAAATTGCTCATCAAGGGCCTGACACCCCACAAGCATTGTCATTACGAGCAGTGTAAGGAGTAACGAGTTGCGTTTCGTCATAGACTTACCCTCGTGTCAACTTAACGCCGTCTCGCATTCCACCTTTGCCATTGCTGTCACTTGGAATAAGTGCGTCCACTACGTAGAAGGGAATAAGCAGTTGCGCTGATGCAACCACTGCCCGGCTTTCAATACCTAATATGCGCGCGTTTACCAACACGCCGCCCTGATGCTTAGCCATTGTGCCGGTTAGTACGTACTCGATAGGCAGACTGCTGTTTAAATCGAGGTAGTCACGACTTAAAAGAAAATCGCCTTTTTCAGTTACGCGAATGTAATCTGTTGCTTTGTAGTCTACTACGGGTATACGGTATTTGTGGAGTTCGTGGATAAACGACTCAGCCATTTGGTGCCCGAGTAAATTGGTTTCCTGTAAATCGGAGTCGAGCATAGCGAAGTTGGTAACCGCAACCGGAGTTTTATTGGTCACATACTCCATGTTTGAAATAAGATCCTGGGCCATGTTCTTAACGTAATCACCCACGTGCTTTGTCAGCGGTCGCCCCTGATAAGCACCCTGAACACTGCTGTACAACTGTGGCTGAGCCATCGCTCCAAAATTATCCGGCTCATCTTCGACATCCGACTCTACCGGCGCGCGCTCTTCAGCCCGTATGTCCATAACATTCATGACGGGTTCTACCGGCCTTTGTTCAGCAGCGTCTGCTGATTCTTCCTGCCACATCGCACAGCCAGACAATACCGTCACTGCGATCAACGCCGTCACCCACTTAACCTGAAAATGCATTGTCATCCCCCTACCCTTTTACTCTGTAAAGACGCCCGTTGCGCGACGTTACTTTTTCCGCGTTCCAAAACAACCCTTCCGGGAAGAACCGGGTAGCCGCTGCAACCACATCCTTCGTTCTGGCGTTGACGATTCTGGCGTTAACCATGGCGCCGGCTTGCTGGCGCACAATAGTACCCGTAATGTAAAAATCCACCCGTTCAATACCGGGAAGCTGATCAATATCTCGGGTGAGAACACGATCTGCTGACTCACTGATAATTATATCGTCCGTCATTTTAAACTCTTGAGCGGTATAACCCCGTTTTGTTGCTTCCGTTATAAGTCCTTCTTCGAGTTGATGTCCCAACATCATCAGTGGATCCTGCATCTCTGGGGCAAACTTAAGGGAATCTGCAGGGACAAAACCCACGATCGCGTATTTCGCCTGACGGGATGGTCGAAGCTGAGCAAACAGCTCATTGGCCAACACATAGGTGTGGTATTCCATGTTACCGAGGGCCGGCAACGCCATATTTTCCTGTTGCATGACTGCAGTTGGAGGTTCACTAGCACAACTGGATAGCAGGCATGAACCTATCACTGTTGTCAGGGTCAAGCGCCTTGTTTTTGCCTGTCTGTGTGTCATAAAACCAGTCCATTCCCGATAGTATTTACGTCTATGTCAATTGCTATCGCAATTTTCATACCACATATTACCGTCAAGGAACTGCCAGAGAAACAGCGAACGACTGTTACCTATAACGGAAAAAAGCAAGGAAAAAGCGGCAACGAAATGCCGCTTTTCTCTTAATCCTGTTTTGCAGAGGAAAGAAGGTGCTGCCACAGCAATATTACGCTTTGCTGATCAGCTTCATCGAGTTCTTGGTTATCAAAAGCAGAAGTCAGGCTGCCCCTCATGGCTTCATCAAGACTAGCTATGGAGGCGTCAGGATCCATCTCCAGTTGCCTTGCAACAACGGCAAAATGGCCTTGCAGATAACTGGCAATGAAAAGCTCATCATCGCTTCCCTGATCAACCACGCTGTCCAGCGCGGCTTCGATTTTGCCAATACTATGGATAAACGCAGATGTGGCTGCCGCCGGATAATGCATATACTTTATTCCTGTCAAGTTGCCGGGTACAAGACCTTGTCACGGTACCCGGTGATAACTGAAAAATAGCCAGTCAGCGCTTCATCCAGTTCAGTATCGCCGGTGTCCAAGCGCAACGGTCTGCCGTCTAACGCTCGGAGTTTCGCTTTTGTCGCCACTATCAACATCTCATCTTTGCTGAGTTGACGCAAAAAAGTCGGTGATAATTGCTGATTCCCCCGGCCAAAAATATGCCCTTGCCCACCGATCAAGGTAATAACGAGTTTGCAAGGTTTGTTTGCTGTAATGTCGAGAAGTTGCCGGGCCGTCACGTCGGTGGCAATAACCGATCCTCCCTGAACCACATCAACTCCAAGTAACGTATTCTGTAATTGTTGGGACGCCATAATACCAGCAACGGTAGAGCCGGACCCCATGACAAAAAGCGTATTAGGCTCTTCATTCATAATATCCTGAATGTGGGCAGCAATGTCATCGAGTACCAGTTCATCGCTCTCTTTGCCCCCCATTTTCACAGCCTGAACATAGCCGAGCTCATCGGGTACACGCATCTCACCGAAGGATTTGGCCAGCACCCGCCCAGCTCGAAACGCATCTTCGTCTATGTCACGTACTTCAGCGTCGACCTCACTAACGAGTTCACCTTTTACCATCATGGCCACAACTTCACCCGCCGCAGGTGGTGTGACGGCATACACTCCTGAGTGGATTTTACATCCAGCGGGGACGCCAAGCACGGGAAGGCTGTTTTTGATCACGCGACACACGTTTCGGGCTGTGCCATCTCCGCCGGCAAACAACAATAAATCGACGCCAACTTTGCGAATGGCATTTACAGCTGCTTCGGTGTCTTCACCTTCTGTTTGCGCGCGAGGCGGGGTGTACACCACAGTGTGGGAAAATCCCAGTAAACGAGAAATGTCCTCTCCCATGGCCCCTGTAGCTGTATAAATGTGTATTTGCGCATTTAGGGGAATTAACTTTTCCAACGCCCTTGCCATTTTTTTTTCAGCCAGCAACTCTGCCCCCGCCTGTAACGCTTGAGTGCGAATTGCTTCGCCATCACTGCCCTTCAGCGCAAGAGCACCACCAATTCCAGAATACGGATTGACCACCAAACCAAGTTTGAACGCACTCATGAAAGTTCAGCCTCTGCGAGTACTCGCGTAATGTGTGGGGTTTTAAAATGCCCGTGCAATTGGGTCAACAGTAATTGCGCTCGATAGGGAAACCCTTCAATACAATAAGCTAATAATTGCTTGTGTACTGTGCGGGTAAAACTTTCTCTGTTAGGCTCTGCGCCGTTTAAGTTATCTGTGCTGACGCGAAAGCGACGCCCTGAAGCAAGCGTAAACGCCCATTCCAGTGCCTGAGGTTTCACTTCAACCTGTTCGAATGCCCGTTGCTGTTGTGCATCACGCCCATCAGGGCAATACCAATAACCATAGTCCTCCTGTAAACGTCGCGCGGGCCCAGCAATACACCAGTGTGCGATTTCGTGCAGTGCACTGGCGTAAAAACCGTGCGCAAACACAATTTGGTGGTATGGCGTGTGTTGATTTGCTGGCAGATAAACAGGTTCATCATCACCGCGAACAAGCCGCGTGTTATATTTCTCGAAAAATACGCGATGGAAAAGTGCAATAAGTGCATCTACGTCGGCGTCGGTATCGATACCAGGAGGATGTTCTTTAGCGAGGTTTAACGGTTTTGCGACATTCATTTACAATCAAAGGTTTCCGTACAGGTAAGCGGCAACTAAGCCACCCAGCTTATTGAAGCCGCATAGTACCAAAAAGCCTTTTGTCAGGACAACTTCGGAAGCGTACTGTGGTAAACGTCACGTCTGTCCCCTAATGAAATAGCGCAAGTACTTAAAACAAACAGATATTGTGTTTGAGAGCTTGTAGAAGGTTTGTTAATTTGAAAACCCTGTACTTGCTCGCGAACAGTAACTGATGATAAAACTGTTCGCAGAGCTATTCGATGTAGACCAGGACAACACTTTACCCCATGTCTGACTGCTTATTGCCCCCCATAAAATGGCGGCGTCCGAATCCCTTTGTGGATCTTTGGTGCATCGCCAGACAAGAGATAGATCATTATCGTCACGTTAATAACGTAGCTTACCTCTCTCGCGTTGAATCGCTAGCGTGGAAGCACAGTAATCATTTAGGGCTGCACTTCGCCGATTACCAACAAGCCGGTAAAGGCATGGTTATACGTCGTCACGAGCTGGATTATTTGCTCCCGGCCCACCTGGGCGACACGCTGGCCTGCGCAACTTGGATAACTGGCTGCCACAAGTCTCTTACACTCACCCGGGAATTTCAGTTTGTCTGCATCCAGCGACTGAAAACCGTATTCTCTGCCCATACTCAATTCGTATGCGTAAGCCTGGAAAGCGGTACGCCGACAAGAATGCCCGCGACCTTTAAGGAAATTTACGGCAAGGCTGTATGCTGCCCATGAAAAACGTGTTGCTATTCTCACTCATCATCTCCGTTGGTTTAAACGGTTGGCTGATATATCAGTTACACCAACAGTATGACGTCGTTGGCGAAGATGGCTACGCTGCACAAACTGACGTCGCTGAACAGCGTCTGCTCTCTGCAGGGAAAAGAGAACCCACGACCCCGGGCGAAGACACCCGGAACAAGCTTCCACTGCCCGTGCTAAGTGCCCAGCTAAAGGGTTGGTTTAACACGAATGACCCCCGGTTTTACAGTGCGCTTACAGAAGCACTCCGAGCCTACCCGGACAACTGGGATTTACTGTTACTTGAAGCTGAGTGGGTTAAACGGGAGTCGACCCTAAGTGACGCCATTATTCAGTACTATAAAATTCTGGAGAAAGGACCTCCCTTTGAATTACAAACATCGATTAACACAACGATAAATACGTTACTCGAAGAGGCGATCCAGAAATTGCGTCTCGCCGGAGATTGGGAAACACTGGCCGTGTTTATTGAACCTTTATACCAGTTTCTCCCCGACAATCGCATACTGACCATACAACTGGCCGACGCTTACGGAAAACAAAGTAAGTTCACATTGATGGAAAACGTATTGGCATCGCTGCCCGACGACGATATTAACGCTGCGCGTGTCAGAAAAGCCGCCTACGCTACACCTGCGTTTACACCGCCTGCGACTCCTGACATAGAGCGTCGGGTTTCAAACAGTGCTTATACAATGGCCGTTACCCGTCAGGGTGATCATTTCTTAGCACCAATTTCATTAAATACGTACAGCACTTCGCTTCTCATCGATACTGGTGCGTCTGTAACCAGTGTTACTTTTGACGTATTCAAACACTTGCGGCGCTCTGGAGGGATAAAAAACCTGGGTAGGTTTACTGTCAACACGGCTGGGGGACAGGTAGAAGCCACCATGATACTGCTGGAAAACGTAGATTTTGGACCTCATAGCCTTAAAAATGTTGCAATCATGGTGATGCCGGAAAACACTCTAGAGGGTACAGATGGCTTGTTGGGCATGAATATATTACGACGCTTCGACTTCCACTTAGATCAGCGCAACAGCGTTTTGCTGCTAAACACTATTCACTGACAATACGACAAGTCCACGAGTGACGCCTCAACAATATTAAAAGAAATACTAGAATCAGCGAGACATTACGTAAGTATTTGTCTAAATTAGATCCAGAGAAGCACTGCAAAGCGAACCATACTCACCCGCAGTATAGCTAAAACGACCATTAACAGCATCGTCTATTGTCATTCAAGGAAAAAAGTGAATCGTAAGCCAGCCCAAGCTGATAGCCAATATGTTAATCAGATAAAACAACTCATTGATTTGGTCGAGCCTGCGGAATCGGGCATGACGTCAGTGATCATGTATGCTAAACGCTATTTTACGCTTACTCCCCCGATGAAAAGTCACGCTACTGAATTGGCTGCAGAATTGCGACAAATGGTAAAGGAAAAAGCCGACGATAAAGACATCCTTGCCATAAGGAAAAAATATGACGACATTATCGAGCGGCTCCACAACGAGCATTTTGAGCGACAGAAAATCATACGAGATATCGTCGGACGTCTTGTCTTACTGTGCGAGGGTGATACCTGGGAAGAAACCCAGCAAAACAGCGCAAAGTTTTTGGGCTGTATAGTAATGATGACCCGTGGAAACGGAGGAACCTATCAAAAACTTCACCAACGCCTTAAACCGCTTTACAAAGCGGTTTTGGCGTTGCGCTTGACGGATAAACTTCTGACAGATGGCACAGTATCACATTCTTATTTAGGTGAGTTTTCCCATCTGGCCGACCGATATGACAGTGATGCACGAAAACAGGAGTGGCTGGAACACATTGCTTGCCCAGTGATCGTGGCCGCCGTTTTACAAGACATTGGTTTACACCATCCTGACGCCATCATCATTCTAAATGGCGATAACAAGCGCAAAGACCCCTTTCGCATGCTTGACGAAACCGATAGAAAAGCCCTGTTAAAAACCAACTATCAAGCCACGCTCACATTCGCTAAGAACGGAATATCACTCGCTTCTTTGGACGAAGATGTCGTCGATGAGGGCATGGTCAAAAAGGCAGAAGCTTTTCTGCTAGAAATGCTTCAGGATACGTTTACCGGCAAGTCTGGCATTGGTGATATTATTAAAATCCCGCAAGTTTATGCGTCCATCGTACTTTCTACTAAACCGGGTTACAGCCGTCTTGACTTACCAAAAGGTTACATAATAATCGAGCAGATGGCTAAGCGAGGAAACGTGAATAGCCGATTGGCAGAACACTTTATTAGTTTAGTAGGTTACTTCCCTCAAGGCTTCGGGGTGTGCTTTATTCCGGTGAATGAAAAAGGTGTCGAAAAAGATCAGTACGAATACGCTATAGTTTCGCAACTCAACCCCGCAAAACCAGTCAGTCCGGTGTGTCGTATTGTTACGAGAAATCTGACCTACATAACTAACGGTAAAGATGAGACTATACCGAAAGAGCGCAATCTTTTTTTCACTGCTGCGAAACAAAAGCTCATGAGAATAGACCGCTCTCGTCTTATCGAAATCATGGGCCAAATGACAAATAACTTTAACGAAGACGATCTGGACAAAGTTATACCGGCTTTCTGGGAACCATCTGACTTTTTCTCAGACAAGCGCCATCAGTCCGCTTGGAAAAAGTAGACCTTGTGCTTTCTTCTCAACAGGGCTCTTAGGGGCCGATTGATTAGAGACCGTCGCCGCGTCTAACTAACTCATATAAGCATTCGATACACATTATTTTAGCGAGTGTAAACCTATCATGTTCCCCTCGGTATCATGTATCAGGGCAATAAAGCCGTATTGCCCTATAGAGAACTTTTCACGTATAACGCCGGCACCTGCCGCTTTCGCTCGAGTAAATTCGACAGCACAATCGTCACAGGAAAAATACACCAAAGTACCATTGCCTCCTGGTGCCATTTCACTCATTTTTACCAACGCTCCACTGCTTCCGTACGTCGCCATATCCGAGGGAAAACCCAGCATTTGCACACCACTGTCGCTTGGGTCTGTGATAGGTTCCAACTTCACCTTAAACACCTGTTCGTAAAACGCCGCGGCCCGGTGTAAATCATCGACGTATATTTCAAACCAACCTACAGGATTCATCTTAGCTCCGTTAATCGCACACTTGTAACTGACCAATTATTAACCTACTACAGGTTCAACAAACAAAAAAGGAATATTCCCTAGGCAACATCAAAGGAGGTAAAAAAGAAGCGATTAATAGCAGGTTTAGAGGTATAGAGGTATAGAGGTAAATTACACAAAACAAAGAGGCCCGGCTTGCTGCCTCTTTGTTTATGGGCTGGAGTTCAATCAACCAAATCTTTAGGCATGTCTTCCCGAATCTGATCCCAAACTTTACCCGACTCAATTCCGTATTCGCGGATCACAGTGGGGACCTTCTCGAATTGCCCGTTTTCAGCCACATTTAATAGTTTACTATAAAAGTTTTTTGCCACATCACGGGCCGCCTGATCGGCGAAATAGTAGCCGCCAATACGAGAGTACAACCCCCGGAATCCATTCATCATTAGTACAAATACTTTGTTTCCACTGGCCAGTGCAAGATCGTGATTAAGCTGATAGTCAAAGTGAGCAAACACTTTGCCATCTTCTTCCAGATGCTTATATCTGGAAATGATTTCGATGGAAGATTCTGGGTTATTTTTGATAGCAGCGCGAATAAAAACTGCGCTCAAATTCGTCCTCGCAGCAAGCAGATTATCAACGAGTTCAGGAATACCCGCTTGGTCTAATCTAGCCAGCGTTTCAAGTATATTCAAGCCGCAAGTTTCCCAGAAATTATTAACTTTCGTGGGCTTACCGTGTTGAATGGTTAGCCATCCATCTCTCGCCAGACGCTGCAACACTTCTCTGAGTGTCGTTCTGGTTACTCCGATAAGTTCAGACAGCTCGCGTTCGGCTGGCAAAATTGTGCCGGGAGGAAACCTGCCACTCCAAATGGACTCAACGATGTACTCCTCGGCAAAACCTGCTGGACTCTGGGCTTTATAGATCATTTGACTCGCCTGAATATGCTTATTATTGTCGAACTGATTGTACCAGATACATTTTCATTAACACAAACAATATATCGGCTTTACCCTCAGATAGCTATGGCGATGACTAAGAAAGCTAAAATAATGCAACCGTTTAAAAAACGAGGGAAATCATCCCTCGCAATGATGCTATTAGTGATTACGTGCACGGTTACTTTTTATATCGTGCAAAACGTCGGGCAACATTACTCGGATTAGGTTTAACTGTTATTCCTCCGCGCCATTTAACTACAACGAGTAGTGTAGGAAAAATAAAGAGCTGTACCCAAACAAGATAATCAGGGTACCGTTGAATTTACGGTGCTTTGCAACGCCAAAGTACAAAAGGTTATGAATATGGGCGTCGCTTTACTACATTTCATGCTGTACGCTTAAGCCTAAGTACACGTTCAAATCCAGATAAATCGCCCGGGACAAGGAAACCAAAATGCGACTAACCACAACCGCCGCTGTACTGACGTGCTTAACAGCATGCAGTGGAGAAGTACCAAACGAACAAAACAATGCTTCCGATAGCCAACAGTCTACTACCAATTTGAATGTGACGTTTGACGTACTTTTCGGCGGCACAGACGTTGGCGATTTAGTTATTGCCGACAACGGGACTAAAATGTCGGTAGAGTACGGTTTTAGCAATAATGGTCGAGGTGCAACGAGTGCCGAAACATTGCTTCTATCTGAAACCGGCGTGCCAGTAAGTTGGAGCATCACAGGCAAAACGACTTTTGGCAATGACGTAGACGAATATTTTGAAATTGTGGACGGGAAAGCAACGTGGCAGTCAGCCGCGGGAACTGGACAGGTTAGTCACGATGATAATCCGCTTTACATCGCTCAGGATCCTAGCCCGTATGCATACTATGTGTATGCAAAAACCGTTTTAGATGCAGGTGGAAAGCCCTATCCTGCCCTGCCGGCCGGCGAAGTATCCGTGACAGCAAAACGTCAAGTTAATTTAACCGGCAATAACGGCGAAATGACTGCCACCGTATACGCTGTGGGCGGCATCGATCTCGACCCAACCTACGTGTTGATGGACAGTGAACAAGCATTCTTGGGCGTGCTATGGCCAAACGCAGCAATATTGTCTAAAAACCTCACAGGTGAAGACAAACGATTGCGTGCGTTGGCCGCTACGTTGAATAGTGAACGATTTGAAAACATTGCAACAAATGTTACCCATACGTACGATCATCCGGTTCGCATCAATAACGTACGCATATTTAACCCGTCCCTGCTAGCGCTGTCTCCACCAGCATCGGTGGTTGTCACTGGCGATACCATTACCGCCGTGGAACCGGTTCAATCTGCATATACCGATGCTGAAGTGGTCATCGATGGCAAAGGCGGTACCTTAGTAGCGGGGCTTTACGACATGCATGGACATGTTGGCGATGATCAAGCGCTATTGAATGTGTTGGCAGGTGTAACGGGTATCCGTGATATGGGTAACGAAGATGAGGTATTAAACGCGCTTATTAAAAAAATCGACGATGGTGTGCTCATTGGTCCCAGGATCACCAAGAGCGGCTTTATAGAAGGAAAAAGTGAGTACAGCGCCGCTACAGGCGAACTGGTTACGAGTAAAGAAGAGGCCCTTGCGCAAGTGCGCAACTACGCTGAGAAAGGTTATTGGCAAATTAAGATTTACAATTCAATGAATGGTGAGTGGGTACCGGACATTGTTACTGAAGCACACAAATTAGGCCTAAGAGTTGCGGGCCATATACCTGCATTCTACCGTGCTGATCAAATGATTGAAGGGGGCTATGACGAACTCACGCATATTAACCAAATCATGCTAGGTTGGGTGCTTGCGCCAGAAGAAGACACACGGACACTATTTAGAATTACAGGTATGAAACGCTTTGTCGACTTAGATTTATCCAGTGATAAAGTCACACACACACTGGATCTCATGGTCGAAAATAATGTCGTTCACGATCCGACGGTCGTTATCCATGAATATGCCATGACCGGACGGAACGGCGTAACAAACAGGGCTGTTGTCGACTACATTGACCACATGCCCATAAGTGTGCAACGAAGTGCAAAGTCCGCCATGTTAAATGTTGCCGATGACACTGAAGACGCCGCCTACCTTGCAGCTTTTGACAAAATCATGTCAACCCTGTCGTCAATGCATGAGCGCGGCATCATGTTGGTCCCCGGTACAGATATGGGCGGAGCGTTCTATCTTCACCGCGAACTAGAGCTATTCGAAAAAATAGGAATGAATCCGGCAGAAGTATTAAAACGAGCCTCTTTTGACATGGCGCAGTACTTGGGCCATGACGACTACGGCATCATTGAAGCAGGTAAAAAAGCAGATTTCTTCCTCGTCCCAGGTGACCCTACCCGCGATCTGAAAGCCATAAAAACTATTTCAATGGTAACCACCAAAGGCAAGTTTTACTTTCCCACAGAGGTTTATCCTGAATTCGGTATTCGCCCGTTTACTGACATCCCCAGTGTCACTGTTCCACCTATAAAGACACAATGATCAAATACAGGAATTCACATGAAGAAAACACAATGCTGGTTACTCGTTATTTTTGTCACTATGCTGGCAGGCTGTGCAGATCATATGACCTTCGAGCAAGCTCAATCGGCGGAACAAGTGGGCTTCTTTCACGGTTTATGGCACGGCCTTATTATTATTTTTTCATGGTTGGCTTCCCTCATTTTTGACGATGTCGCCATTTACGCAATATACAACAATGGGGGTTGGTACGACTTTGGTTTTGTTTTAGGTGTTGGCGGGTTTGGTTTCGGCTCTGGCTTGTTCAACAGTTCCGAATAATGATGACCCTGGTTCACTGCAGACTGAATTGCCGGTGAAGAAGCCCCGGGTTCAGCCCTTGAAAAACAGGTTGACGAACAACTAAACTCAGACGGTAAAAAATTATTGGCTGACCAGGCGATGACCGCGATGGGAAAAGGTTACCTTATCGACCTTGCAAAACTAACCGACAATCATCACCGCCCTGAGACTATAAACAACACGCGCAATTACGCTTAGTTTTCTCCATCTGTCCAATACCTGGATTGAATGTATTGGTTGGATCCAGCGATTTGTAAAAGTTGCGCAAACCTTCTTCTGCCGAATACAAATGGCCTACGTTGTGCTCGGCGGGATATTTTGCGCCCCGGGAATCCAGCAATGCCAACATGTCTCTTTTGACGTCCTTTGCATCCACGCCTTTCTTTAGCACATAATCCTGGTGAAAGACATGACAAAAGAAATGTCCGTAGTACAACTTTTTATCAATTTTGTCTTCAATATGAGCTGGCAGTGTTTCTTCCCAATGTATTTCATTTCGACGCAATGCGATATCCAACGCAAGCATATCTCCCACTTCCTTTTCGTGTAATAGCTGATAACGCATAGCTGCACCCGCTGCAGCAAAACGATTGAGAAAAGCGGCCTGGGTTTCTTCCTTATTACACTCGAAGAAGTCACCTGCATCAGCGTTGTTTGAAAAAAAGTCTGTGAGGTAATCCCGCGCTTCTTTAATACCTTCACCACTCATTTTTAAAATCAAATGGTGCTCGTAACGCGCTCTGTAAGTCTCCAGCGCATGGGGCAAATGAGACGGAAATAATGTTGCTACGCCCTGCATCACCCGGTCGGTGAGAAAACGAGGAACAAATTTGGTCTTATTCAACACCGCGTCGATACGGCCTTTTATAGCGAACATCCTGGGTAAACGATCCGTTCCAAGATGTTTTACGGCCAGGAAGGTATCTTTGCCGTAATCCCTGGAAATATCAAAGATATCCCGGTGCATATATTCCCCAACTTCAGGTAAGCACTCAAACTCAGTCAACACATGTCGTCTAAGCGCAGTCAGGGTGGCTGGGTTATTGGTGCCAATGTAAAAAGTTTGCTCTTTCTCAGCTACCGGAAAGGTATCTAGACGAACCGCAAATACCGCAATTTTTCCTGCGCAGCCACTGGCTTCAAATAACCTGGATGTATCTGCGTTGTAACGACTCGGCGTGTCGGCGTTAACATCGCGAAGCAGAGCTTCGTAATCAGACGCACTGGCTTTCGCTTCGGTAGACAGATCATCTAGAATAAAGGCTTGGCTTTCAAGGTTACTCAGAATTTCTTCAGGCGTGCTGCCTAAGTCAATACCAAGGTGATTTACTAGCGCTAGTTCACCGCGCTCATTTACCCACGCAAACACGGATAATTCGGTATACGCAGGCCCCCGTTTGACTAATGCACCACCAGAATTATTTGCAATGCCCCCGACTACTGTTGCACCAAGACTGGATGAGCCGATTACCGAATGTGGCGCTCGGGAGAGCGGTGCCAGTGTCTTCTCAAGCTTGTGTAGCGTCGTGCCTGGTAAGCAAACTACCTGCTCACCCTCTCCCAGAATCATTAGCTTATCCATAGCCAGTGTGTTGATTACCACAACTTCGCGATCGTAATCATTGCCCGAGGGTGTAGATCCCTCGGTTAACCCTGTTTTTGCAGCCTGCAAAATAACGATGCAATCATTGCTTACACATACTTGCAAAACTTGCCAGTACTGCACCAGAGTTTGAGGAAACACGACCGCCAGCGCGCTGCCTTTACCAGAGCGCCAACCCGACCGATAGTGTTCTGTCTGCTTATCACCAGTTGTGACAAAACGAGAAGACACCACAGAGATAAGTTGTGTTACGACAGGATGACAAGTCATGAATATACTCCAATACAAACGATAGCCTGTGTATGTTACAAAGCGCTGGCCTTCGCGGATTTTCTACAAAATTTCGGGGAGTCAGTTGCGAAGTTCGCCGCACAATGCAACATACTGTACCTTTCAAGTGGCCATGAATATATAGTAATTTGTGATATGATTATTTCCTTTTTTGAACAAATTACCTTTGGTAGCTGGTATGGTAAAGGCCGACGATATTCTGCTATTTATTTCCGTTGTGGAAGCCGGTTCATTCTCGAAGGTATCGGAAAAACAAAACATCACCTTGTCGGTGGTCAGTAAACGTATTTCCCGACTTGAAAAAGCTTTGAATGTTCCATTGCTATACCGCACAACGAGAAAGCTGTCTCTGACTCACGGCGGTCAGGCGCTATACAAAAAGGCGAAAATTGCGCAACGGGCCTTTCAGGACGCACAGGATGTGGTATCCGGGTTTGGTCTTGACGTAAAAGGGCGAATTAATATAACCATGCCAGTAGTTACCGCCAACCTGGTTCTAAACAGCGCATTAGCAGAATTTTGCGAACAATACCCGGATATCAGCGTTTCCTTACATGTCTCAAACCGCGTCGTTGATCTGGTGGATGAAGGCTTTGATTTGGCAATTCGAACTACTCATTTAGAGGATTCATCCTTAGTTGCACGTCGTCTGATTGACTCTTCCTGGGTAGTGTGTGCCAGCCCTCACTATTTAAAAACAAAGGGTATTCCCGAACATCCGGACGCCTTATCAACCCATGAATGCCTGATCTACCAATCCCCGGGAACCGACACTCGCGATTGGTATTTCAAAGATGAAGAAAAACACATGCACGTAACAGTCAATGGACGTTTCTACGCCAATACCTTGGACTCACTCAAGCAACTCGCACTGGATGGGATGGGTATCGCCTACCTGCCCAAAGCACTGGTATATGATGCCTTGCACGAGGAAACACTCTCCCCTGTATTGTCGACTTACACCGCCAAACGACTGGGCATATTCGCCGTGTATCCTAAATCCCGGCAACCAGACAGAAAACTGGCCCTTCTGGTCGAGCACTTTCGCACAGCACTGCAGCGGCAAGCGCACTGTTATTCCTAGCGCCCAGCACAATTGTTAATCAAAAATGAAAAAAAAGTGTTTGCGCTTATACTTACCAGAGATTTCCTGTCTTTCTCATCATTTCATTTTCAGGTAATCTCTATCTACTATAAAAGAATCATAAAAGTCGTCTAAAATCATGAAGTCGCACTTCCTCGGGACGTTCCTGGAAGAAACGCAGAAGAAAAACGACATACTCTTCGCCAACACGTTGTTAAAGGAAAAGTAAACATGCAAACCTCGCTGCCAATGGCGTTATATAAGAACTTTCTCGGACATGCACCGGACTGGTATAAGAAAACCATTGTGGCATTTCTTATTGCAAACCCCTTTTTATTTATGGTGGATACCTACATCGCGGGCTGGGTTCTGGTCATTCAATTTATCTTCACTCTTGCCATGGCACTAAAGTGTTACCCACTACAGCCAGGTGGCCTGCTTCTCATTGAGGCCATGTTTATCGGCATGACGTCGCCGAGTCATATGATGCACGAGATAGAAGTCAACCTAGAAGTGCTCCTGTTGCTCGTATTTATGGTGGCCGGCATTCACTTTATGAAAGATTTGCTGCTATTTCTGTTCACCAAGCTCGTCATTAGGGTGAAAAACAAAATGGTACTTTCACTGGCCTTTATTACGGCATCGGCCTTTTTATCAGCGTTCCTGGATGCGCTAACAGTGGTAGCCGTAATTATCGCAGTGGGTCTGGGCTTTTATACCATTTATCACAAGGTGGCGTCTGGTAAAGAGTTTCATCACGACCACGACCACACTGACGACAACAATGTTCAACAATTGGGAAAAGACGATTTAGAAAACTTCCGTGCATTTTTACGTAATCTGATGATGCATTCCGCTGTTGGTACCGCATTGGGCGGAGTAATGACCATGGTTGGTGAGCCACAAAACCTGATTATTGCAGATAAGGCCGGCTGGGACTTCGTTGAGTTTGCTACCCGTATGGCCCCCATCACCGTACCGGTGTTTGTATTTGGTTTACTCACAACGATAGTACTGGAGAAAACAAAACTATTTTCTTATGGCGCTCAACTGCCTGCAGCAGTCCGAGAGATTTTGGTGTCTTACGACAAACACATGGACGAAGGTCGCACAAATCGCGATAAGGCTCGCTTAGCTGTGCAGGCCCTCATAGGAGTATGGCTTGTGGTTGGTCTGGCTGGTCACTTCGCTTCCGTAGGTTTAATCGGGTTATCAGTGATTGTTCTTGCTACATCTGCAAGTGGTATCATAGAAGAACATGCTCTAGGTAAAGCCTTTGAAGAAGCATTGCCTTTTACCGCGTTACTTTGTGTATTCTTCGGTGTCGTAGCCGTTATTATTGATCAGCAATTGTTCCAGCCTGTCATTCAGTGGGTGCTGTCTTTCGAAGGTGAAACCCAACTCGTTATGTTCTACCTGGCCAATGGCGTCCTATCAATGGTCAGTGACAATGTTTTTGTGGGTTCTGTATACATTACGGAAGTAATGGCAGCATTAGAGCACGGGCAAATTACCCGAGACCAGTTTGACTTACTTGCGGTTGCCATCAACACAGGTACAAACTTACCGTCAGTGGCAACACCCAACGGCCAGGCGGCATTCTTGTTCCTGTTAACCTCTGCAATTGCACCGCTGTTGAGACTCTCATATGGCAAAATGGTGATGATGGCACTGCCGTATACGGTGGTACTCACCTTAGTGGGTCTGGCAGCCACCTATTTTGGACTGGTTGACACTACGCAGACACTGTACGATATGCATCTTATTGAACATCACTCGGCATTACCCGCCTCGGGTGCCGAATCTCACTAGGATACATCGCTCACTATGAGTATTATTCATTGGATTAGTGGCCAGGCAGAACACAGAGCTGCCTGGCTATTGCTATTTATATCTGCGTTTGGGTTACTCGCTACAGCATTGTTTTTACAACATGTAAATGGGCTGAACCCATGTGTCATGTGTATTTACCAACGCACTGCGGTTATCGGCGTCATGTTGTCTGCACTTCTGGTACTTCTCGTTAATAACGGCATCACCAGAATGTTGGCCTTTGCCGGTTGGGCTGTATCGTCTGTGTGGGGTTTCCTGATTGCCCAGGAACACTATGAAATCATTCACAGCAACTCGCTGTTCGCCAGTTGTGAAATAGTTCCCAACTTCCCGTCTTTTATGCCCTTGTACAATTGGCTCCCTGCCCTGTTTGAAGCCAAGGGAGACTGCTTGGACGACGGTTGGCGCGTGGCGGGCTTGGGTATGCCTGAGTGGATGATGGTCATCTTTGGGGTCTATGCCACACTATTCATTGTCGTATTTGGTTGCCGCATTTTAGATAAGAAACCCTTTTGATTGATTTAACCATTCTCCCTTCCCGGTTACCGTCCATAGCTACCACCTCTGCGCCCATTGTCGTTGAGCGTGCGAGCATAAGGCATGCTGAAGCACTCAGTGAAGCGGCGCAAAAATCCATTGTGCACGTGCGTCCCTGGTTGGGTATTCATCTGTGTCCGGTAACTCCGGCTCAGGCGCGACAATGCATACAAGAGCTCGACGCAAAGCGCACTGAGGGCTACGGCATTACCTATTTACTAATGATGAACGAAAAATGTCTGGGTATGGGTTTTATCAATTACATCCACCCTATACATAAATCCGCTAATCTAGGCTTCTGGATAAGACCAGAAGCTTGTGGGCAAGGTTTAGCAGTTGCATTATGTGAAACCCTGTTAAAATTGGCTTTTCAACAAATGGATTTACATCGGTTGGAACTTTTTATTGAACCGAACAATAAGGCGAGCTTACGGGTTGCCGAGAAAATAGGCGCAGAAAAAGAAGGATTTTGTCGCAAACGTATATTTGGTCGCGATGCACTCTTGTACGCGCTAACAGCAAATTAACGTATATAAACCAGCTATTGGCTGCCTAATCCTTGTTTTCCAGCGGCCAACTGGCAATGTAGTCTTCGAAATGTTCCAGATCTACATCTGTTTCAAACACCGCTTTACCTCTCACTGACATACCGGACTGGTGCATTCTGGCTTTCTTCCCTTTGTTTAACAGAGGGTGCCAGGAAGGCAAACCCTGTCCCTCTTGCAACCGGCGATAACTGCAACTGGGGGGCATAAAAAAGATGTCTTTCAGGTTTTCTTTGGTGAGTTTCACGCAATCTGGCACTAACACCGTGCGTTCATTATATTTTGTACAAGCACACGTTTTGGTATTCAGCAAAGAACACGCAATATTGGTGTAGATAATTTCCTCACCTTGGCGCAACACATCTGTTGGTGCAGCTTCGTCAGCTTCTTCGTCGTCGATAAACTTGTGCAAACAACATTTGGCACAGCCATCACAAACTGACTCCCACTCATCATCTGTCATAGCCTCTAATGATTTGGTTTCCCAAAATCGTTCGCTCATACCACCACACTTGTTGTTACGGATAGATTTTGTCCAAGAGCCGCTGTGATTGAATCACCAGCGTGCAACGGCCCTACGCCTTTGGGCGTGCCTGTTAAGATTACATCTCCAGCTTGCAAAGAAAAGACATGAGACATCTCGGCGATAAGCTCGGCCATAGGCCTTATCATGAATTTACTGTTACCTTGCTGACGAGTATCACCATTGATATGCAAAGAGAATGTAATGTCCTGGAGATCGCTAAACTGACTCACTGGTATGAAACAACTAAGCGGACAACTAAAATCAAAAGCTTTCGCGCGTTCCCACGGATAACCTTTGGCTTTCAGCGACGACTGCACATCGCGAAGGGTAAGATCCAGCCCCAGCCCCACTCCCCATATCGCGGCGAGAACATTATCTTTAGAAGCCTTGCACAAAGGAGCTTTAAGTAAAACCGTCAACTCCAGTTCATTGTGACACGCTCCCAACGCGTCCGGTATGACGATAGGCTCTGACATGTGGCACAATGCTGGTTGTGGCTTCATAAACAACAAGGCGTCATCAGGCACTTCGTTATTTAACTCCTGGACATGGTCGAGATAGTTACGACCCACACACAACGCCCGGGTTACTGGCAACCCTATGGGCTGTGCGAGCTCATTGAGATGTTGGTACATATCAATAACCTTTGTTTATTCGGTCCGCTAAGTAACTAACGGAAAGACCAAAGTACGATGAGCGATTCCACTTCATCAAGGTATGAAAATTATTGTATACCAAGTACAAACGCCCGCTGGGACCATCCGGCATGATTAGCGACGCTTTTACATCTACTGCGGGTAAAGGTGACATATCAAACTTTCGCACTCCCCTGGCTTGCCAGGTTGACAGTGGAACAAATTTATCTTTGTCCAAGCCGCTGTGTTCACCATGGTACTGAGCAGTAAATTTCACCTGCCTGCCCCAGGTGTAACTGTCGTCCCAGCCTTCGCTGGCCAAAAAATTGGCAATAGATGCAAATACATCCGCAGGCGTGCCCCAAATATCTTTTTTGCCATCGCCGTCATAATCCACTGCATAAGTTAAAAATGAGGTTGGCATAAACTGACTTTGTCCCATCGCACCTGCCCATGAGCCCTTAAGTGCATCAACCTGAACATGGCCTTCTTGTACAATGCTAAGAGCGGCAAAAAATTGCTTTTTGAACAATGCTTCACGCCTACCTTCATACGCCAGAGAGGTAAGGGCTGAAAACACAGGGTAACTCCCTTGTATTTTACCAAAATTCGATTCATTGCCCCATAAGGCGACAATGAAGCGAGCCTGAACACCGTACTTGTTACTGATTTCGTCCAACAGTGCTTTGTGATGTTCATATAAACTTACTGCCTGCTTAACTTTCCAGTCAGGAACCCGAGTATTGAGATAGTCATCCAGCGTAATTTTCTTTTCTGGCTGATTTTTGTCCGCTTTAACCACCGTAGGACGAAAAGTCGCAGTGGCAATCGCAGCATCCACCACTGCCGGATCGTAGCCCATTTCCTTAGCTTCTGAAGCTAATTGTCGAAGGTACAGTTGATAACCCTGCTCGCTTTTCTCTGTATTACTACCTTGTGCCGCAATTGGCTGCGTAAAAATAGCCAACACCAGCACACCGAAAAACACTATAAACCTACCCATGTTCAATACCCGCATCAGCACTTTTTATCTACGTGAGGAGGCATTCCCAACGATTGCCTGTGAGATGCCAGCAAATCTTCTTGCTTTGGCGGCATCTGCAGATAAAAACCTTTCTCTTCTATGGCACCCTTAACATCGTTTTTATCTACACCCGCCAGCCGGTGATGCTTGTCTAAAGCAACAAGCATCACCAGTTCCGGGTTACCAAATTTGTCCATTAGCACATCGGGAACATCATCAAAGGCATTTTTTCCAGGCACGTAAAGATACATTCCCTCTTTCTTACGTGTTTTATAAACTGCACAAAGCATACAAAGTCTCGCTACTGGTGATTTTCTGCAGGTTCAATGGTACCGACAATATTTTCTATCTGCTCTTTCAGCAGTGGTGCGCGCCACCCCGACACTAAATCGGGAAATAAGCCCTGAACGCGATATTCATCATTGTCGAACCATTGCCATTTTAGCACCTGATTAATTTGTTTTTTAGACGCAATGACATCTTCTCCCACGCCCTGTTGCTGCGCTACCAAAGAACAAACGGCTTTAACAGCACTCATTGTCTTTTTATATTGAGGGAAATCTATGAGCCGCTTAATGCGAGTTAAACGCAAATGTGGGGGGGTATCTTCAAAAAGTGCTCTGGCTTCCTGAACTAAGGCAAGAAGTGTATCACTGTAACGTCTGAATGTTTGTGGAGGCAATCCCACATTGCTCAGCGCATTTCGACTTCCGGGCAATTTGAACGCAATATCGAACAGTTGACTTTCACGCACAACAAAATTCAAGGCGATATTTTTCTGCCGTGCAACAGTGAGTCTCCAGGCAGCCAGGTGCCTGAAGACAGTTAGCTGCTCTACATTCAGACGCCAAGTATTTTTTAACTGAAGATATGCAAACTCCGGCGGAATTTGCGCGCGTTTTTTTTCTGCCAAACCTACAATTTCTTCTGTCACCCAGTGGTATTTGTCAATCTGATTAATTCGCGCTTCCAATACGGTATAAGCAGGTAGTAAGTAAAGCACGTCATTAGCAGCATAGTGCAACTGTGCATCCCTGAGCGGTCTCGCCAACCAGTCGGTCCGCGACTCTCCTTTATCCAGGATTTTATCACACAGCATTTCCACCAATTTTGCATAACCCAGTGTGGGGCCAAGCCCTAGTACACTGGCAGCAACCTGAGTATCAAAAATGGGCGACGGAATACAATTAAAGGCAGTTAAAAATGTTTCAAGATCTTCCGAGCACGAATGCAGCACTTTCACCACATTTTCGTTTTCCATTAATGCCACAAAGGATGTCATGTCATCAATGGCCAGTGGGTCGATAAGGGCGAGCTGTTCTCCGTCGTACAATTGCAACAAGCCCAATTGAGGTGTGAGGGTTCTCGTGCGTACGAATTCTGTATCAATGGCTACAGCCTTGGCCCGGGCCGCTCGCTGGCATAGCGCCGTTAGTGCATTTTCGTCTGTGATTAATGTGTAATTCATTATATAAAACAGCCGGCAATCTTGCCGGCTGTCCTGATTAGTTAAGCAGAGCGTTTTGAGCTAGTCGCGCAATTCCCTGCGTAAAATTTTACCAACATTAGTTTTTGGCAACTCATTTTTAAATTCTACGTGTTTTGGTACCTTGTAGCCAGTGAGATGCTTTCTACAATGAGCTATGACAGTTTCCGCTGTAAGGCTACTATTTCTCGCCACGATAAACAGTTTAACAACTTCACCACTAACTTCATGAGGCACACCGATGGCCGCCGCTTCAACTACATCCTCATGCATAGCCGCGACTTCTTCGATTTCGTTAGGGAACACGTTGAAGCCTGAAACCAGAATCATATCTTTTTTACGGTCAACAATATACAAATAACCTTGCTCATCTGCTTTGGCAATGTCACCGGTAGCCAGCCATCCGTCTTTCAGAATTTCGTCTGTTTCGTCGGGACGATTGAGATAGCCCTTCATGACTTGAGGACCTTTTACCCACATCTCCCCGGCTTCACCGAGAGGTACCTCGTTGCCGTCATCGTCCAGCAAGCGAATTCCCGTTGATGGCACAGGCATGCCAATTGCGCCTTTATATGCTTCTATAGTAGGCGGATTAACAGTGACGACGGGTGAACATTCGGTGAGACCGTACCCTTCAAGTAATACAGTGCCAGTAACTTGCTCCCAACGTTCTGCCACCGGACGTTGCACGGCCATACCACCGCCCAAGCCAAACTTAAACCTGGAGAAATCCAGCTCATTGAACCCTGGCGTATTAAGTAAACCATTGAAAAGGGTATTCACCCCGGGCAAAATAGCAAAATTGTGTTTGGATAACTCTTTAACAAATGCTGGCATATCCCGTGGATTGGTGATCAGCAAATTCGGACATCCGAATTTGAGAAACAGTAAGCAGTTGGCCAATAACGCAAAAATATGGTAGAGCGGCAGTGCAGTAACGACTAAGTCCTCTCCCGGCTCAATCACAATTTCGAGGATCCCCGATACTTGCTCAAGGTTGGCAATCATATTGCGATGAGTAAGCATAGCGCCTTTCGATACTCCGGTTGTTCCCCCGGTATACTGTAGGAAAGCAAGATCATCCCCATTGACATCCACTCTTTCATAGGACAGTTTAGCTCCTGCTTTTACCGCCTGCATAAATGATTCAGCTGCGGGCAAATCGAAATCTGGCACCAGTTTTTTTACATACTTAACAACAAAATTAACTACCCAGCGTTTAGGTGCTGGCAGCATATCGCCCAGCGCAGTGCGAAGTACTTTTTTCACTGGTGTGTCAGCGACAACACTCTCCAGTGTCGCAGCAAAATTATCCACGATCACGATGGCCTGAACATTGGCATCGGTCAGTTGATGCTTTAGCTCCCGGGCAGTATACAAAGGATTTACATTTACTACTGTCATACCAGCCCGAAGGATACCGAACATAGCCACGGGATACTGCAGTAAATTGGGCATCATAATGGCTACTGCGTCACCCCGTTTCAAACCGCTGTTTTGCAAATATGCAGCGAATTGCTCGGTCAGCGCATCCAGTTCGTTAAACGTCAGGCGTTGCCCCATGTTAATGTAAGCTGTTTTGTCGCCATAGGCGGACACAGATTGTTCGAAAATATCCACGACAGATGCGTAGCGATCGGGATCGATTTCTGCCGATACGCTGGGGTCGTAATGCTCAAGCCAAATTTTTTCCACACACCCTCCGGAAGCCATTTTTCTTATTATTCGAAGAAAAAGAATACGATTTAACCAATTATTTACAACTGGTCTGATTTGTTACGTATATTATAGGATGAATAAGAAAAGATAAACGTCACTGTTTACAATTGTTCAACAAATTGCCTAATCGACGAGCCGACTTCGTCTGTTTTCTCCATGTGAATGTGATGACCACCTTCAAAGGTATGGCGTTGACTATTGCTGAACCATGTTTTTCTATTTTTATATAGCGCATTGATTTCTTTGAAGCTTTTACTGGCTGCGCCAATCCACACAGGGCAATTTATGTTGCGCATTAGCGCTTCTGCTTGTGCTTCAGTGAGCCTGAGTGTAGAACGAGTACGCAATTTGGGATCGCTGGCCCAAAAACAGTGTCCGGAAGCGTCCTGTGTTAAATTTCGTTCAATAATTAATCGTGCGTGTTCAGCCTGAATATCGGTGATAGCACAGCGAGCCTTTACTGCATCATTAAGGTTAACCACCTGCAACTTGTTACGAACTTTCTTATAGCGGCTGCGAATAGACGCATTTATCTGCTCAGCACTGGATGATTCCGCCATCGTCAGTGGTCCACATGCGTCAATACTGACAACGCCTGTCACTTGCTCCGGAAATACGGCAGCGTACAAGGTTGCCAAAACTCCCCCTAGTGAGTGTCCCAACATAATCACGTGCTCGAAGCCCTGCTTCTGAATGAAAGTGTAAATATCCTGCAAGTAGTCCATTTGATGATAATGCGCCCCGTGAGGGCGATGAAACGAGCGGCCATGTCCGGGCAGATCCAGTGCAATGAAGCGGCTGTCACGTAGGTACGGCGCTAATGGTGCTAACGACGCAGCATTGTCCAAAAAACCATGTAAGCCGATAATCACTCTCCCGCTACCTTGGTTATCCAGCGCAGACAGTGTTGTATTTCCAAGTGAAAATGCGGTTTCGATCATAACGGTTCCTCAACGCGGCAATAACTAGCAAAAAGCGGCAACTCTGTGCCGCTTTATAAGGAAAATGCTTGCCACTTGATCACTTTATTTTTGTACGGGCACCACCCGCCACCGGTGAAGGCGTAGAAGCCGAGGGCCGTGAGATCACAGCTCGGGGACGGTGAGTAGTCGGCTGACTAACACCCACATTGCCGCGAGACACGATCGGACGAGAATAACTTCTTACTACCCGGTTGTTGTAATAATATGCCGGCCCCAGACCTGCGCCAAATGCAAATGGCGAATAATAAGGTCGGTAAAACGAATAATAGTAGGGTGAATACCAGCCTAGTCGATAGTCAAAAAACATAGGGTGAATAAAATTCACCGAGTTGACCCGCCAAAAGTGGAAGTTACTACCCGCTAGCCTGGGGTACATGTAAGGTTGTTCGCCCACCATACCAGCAATAGGCGCTTTAACCTTACCAACAAACGTTACTGCGCGTCCTTCTTCAAAGTTAATTGGGTCTACAAACCCGTCCATTTCAACTTTAAAGCGCCCAATTGTCTCTTCTCTGGTATTGGGTCTACCATAGTGATTGAGTGGAAAATTGACGACTTCTACAAACGTTTTATCATCTTTGTTCTCAACTCCGACAACCACACCACCCCAGCGCGCAGTTTGCCCTCGTACCATTTCTCCGCCTGTCACCGCCTTGTTATAACTTACAAGATTGGTTCCCTCTGGCACGGCAATATCATCTGGTATGATAGAGCAGCCTGCCATCAACACTACTGTCACCAGCATGACAAAACTACGTAACATGTCGCCCCCTCAAAATACACATTTCTACATACTTAGTATTGCTAACGTAAGCTGAATGGAAACTGAATACAACCGCCTAAAAGTATTTAGCATAGACAAGAGGTGTTACGCGTATATATCCACGCCAAGGAGTTGCCGGATATTGTCGCGTTGTGTTTCGCGCTCAAGACTCTGATAAGCTGCGACAACCCCCCGACCTCGGCCTTCCGGTTGATCGTAGCCAGTTTGCTGATGAAATTTCTGGGCCGAATTCAGCACGGCATCAGAGGAGCTAGAGCGAATACTATTGGCGTACTCTACTGCCTCAGTCGCTGCACTCGACGGCTCACTACTGCGGGCATCGATACGTTCAGGCTGCTTCTTCTGAGGCGCCTGCTCTGGTCTGATAATACTAAACCCGGACTGAATTTCCACGAACTATCGCTTTTCCTTTACCCGTCGCTTATCCACTACTCTTCACCGCTGTATTCGGCAGGGAACTGCTCGGAACGAACGTTGACTCAATTCTACTGCACCAAATACAAGCAATTTAGGCGCCATTATTCTCTACCCGGTAATTTTTTCCAGGTAACCTTGTCGCGCAAGTAAACAGGTTCAACTTCCTCAGGGAGACTCACCCGCCCTGTTTCAAAAAGAACCCGTCCCAGAGGCAGCATGAATTCAGCCCGTGGGTACAACACTTGTGGCGCGCTATCGAGCTGCGATGATAGCGCTTCATACGCTTTCCAACCAGTGCCAACGGCAACATACGCTGCGGGCAATAAGCCGGCGGCCTGCTCTGGCGGACAAACTATCTCTTGGTCAACCAAAGTTGCCACACCATCTACATTTTGGTAAACCGCGAAGTACACCTCTCCCATTCTCGCATCAATAGCGCAGGCAACACATGAAGTCTGCGTATCATCTAGTGCTTGTTGTGCCATAGCCGCTAACGTGCTGACGCCTGCCACCTTTAATCCTGTACCGAGAGACAGCCCCTGAATCATACCTGTGGCAATTCTAACGCCGGTAAAACTGCCGGGCCCTCGCCCGTATATTAATCCGTCTAAATCTGCCAGTGATAGGCTGGCCTCTGTTAGTAGTGCATCAACCATAGGCAGCAAACGTTGACTGTGCTGCTGTGGGCAAATCTCAAAATTGGCAATTACACTACTGCCAGCGTACACAGCCACAGAGCACGCTTCAGTAGCGGTATCTATTGCAAGGAGTTTCATTGTTATTTCTCGCTATTCAATAGCTTTTAAAAAAGCATCAACCACGTCCAGAGAACGGGTTCGTTTCATATTCGGCAGGCTGGAGACAAACGTCTGAGCGTAATTTTTCGTCACTAGCCGGTTGTCACATATTACAAGTACGCCTTTGTCTGACGGATCGCGGATGAGCCGCCCTGCGCCTTGTTTCAAAGTGATGACTGCCTGCGGTATTTGGATTGCTGCAAAGGGGTTTGCCCCGCGTTTTCTCACATCTTCTATGCGTGCTTGCAACAGAGGATCGTCCGGCGAAGCAAAAGGTAGTTTATCAATCATTACGCATATGAGATCACTGCCTCGCACATCAACCCCTTCCCAAAATGCACCGGTGCCCAGTAACACCGCCCGCTCATCAGCTAAATACGCGTCAAGCAAAGCTTGTTTGGTCGTGGTTCCCTGTACCAGTAGCGTATTATCTACTGCGTCCTCTAAACGCTTTGCAATCTCTCTTAACATAGCGTGACTCGTAAAGAGCAAAAAACAGCGCCCTCGACTAGCCACGATCAAGCGCTTGGCGGTCTCAAACAGCGTTTCTCTCATTGCATAACTGTTTGGTTCAGGCAAGTATCGGGGCACGCAGAGCATGGCTTGTTGCTGATAGTCAAAAGGGCTTTCTAATTCTAATGTACGGGCATCTTCGAGTCCCATACGTTTTTGGAAATGAGTAAAACCACCATCTACTGTTAGCGTTGCGGAAGTAAATACCCACCCCCGGGAAACCGCATTGATGAAACGACGGAACTTTGCGGCAATGGAAAGAGGTGTAAGATGAAGAATCATGTGCCTGTGTGTGGTTTCATACCACAGACTTACGCCTTGTTGCTCCGCATCGCACAACGCTGCGAGTTGCTCTCGCGTCTGCACCACCCTTTCGTAAATATTGTCGAGATCTTTATCGCGGCCAATATGGAGTTTTATGACCTCGTGTAGCACGCCGATGCCATCAGTTAACCGTGCTATCTGGATTTTTACATCGTCTCGCTGCAAAGCTTCAGCCCAGTTACCTCGTTCAGGGTTGTCGGGAAACAATAAACGCAGATCAGCAGCCGCTATTCTGCACTTTTCTGCAGTTTTATCCAGTTGCTCTGCATCTTTTAAAACCGTGCGATACAACACATTAATATCTTTCGCCAACTCCTGTATCTGACGGGTAGACACCGCCTCGCCGAAATAATCGCTGGCAATGTCCGGAATTTGGTGTGCCTCGTCGAAAATAATGGCGTCCGCCTCCGGAATGAGCTCTCCAAAACCAGTATCTTTTAGCGCCATATCAGCGAAAAAAAGATGGTGATTGACCACGATGATATCGGCCTCCAAAGCTTTTCGCCGCGCCTTAACCAGGTAGCAGTCTTCGTATTGGGGGCAATCCCGCCCCAGACAATTGTCTACCGTTGAGGTTACTAATGGCAGTACTTTGGCATCTTCCGGCAAGGTTTTCAGTTCGCCTATATCACCGGTTCTTGTAGTCTCGGCCCAACTTCTAACAGTTGTCAGTTGGCCCAGAACCTCTTTTTCTACGAGTACTGAGTTACCTCCGTGCTGCCCCATTCGATGCAAACACAGATAATTGGCCCGCCCTTTTAACAGCGCTGTTTTTCGCCGGCTCCCCAGGGCTTTTTTCACTACCGGTAAATCACGGTGATACAGTTGCTCCTGCAGATTTTTCGTTCCGGTGGAGATAATAGCTTTGCCTTCGGCTAAAAGCGCCGGGCCCAAGTACGCAAATGTTTTCCCCGTGCCCGTGCCGGCTTCCACAATGAGACTGTGCTGGTCATCCAACGCTGATTTAACCGCTTTCGCCATATTGGTTTGTGCATCACGGGGCATAAACCCTAGAATGGCCTTAGCGAGCAACCCGTCAGATGTAAAAAGATCAGAAACTGATGGCATAAAAAACCACTACAAATCGAAAGGCGTTATTATGCCAGATTCTTACGCGAAAAGGAGGGTGATTTCACTGCACCCAAGACCTGTTTACTTGCCTGTTAGCGCGTAGAATACACGGTACGCCCACGGTGACAGGATCAATGGTTGTTCCGATTGCAGTACTTCATCAATGCCACTTAACACTTCCCGGTACACCCCATCGTACAGCGACGACATAAAAGTCGGTGCTACGGTGTCAGGTGACAAATTTAGTACAACCAGTACTTTATGATTGTCCTTCATTCTAACAAAGCTAAATACTCTTTTGAGGTCGTTACTGGGCACTTGAATCATGGTCGCACCGAAAGGGCCGTTCCCCAGTGCGGGAATGATCTTTTTAAATTTAATCAGCGCTTTATATAAATTCCCAATGCTGTGTGCCTGCCACACAATAGGATCCCTTTCAAAAAAAGCCAATCGCTTGCTCTCACCCGCTTCCTGACCGTTGTAAATGAGAGGCATGCCTTCGCCAATCACAGACAGCACAATTGCCGCTTCAAGTGCCTCGCCAAATTGCTCATATTGAGTACCGTCCCAGGCATTTTTATCGTGATTGCTCACAAAGGTCATCCTGTACGCAGACGACGGCCAGCTTCGCTCATTCCACGAATAGTATTTTCGCAACTTGTCCAATCCGCATCGCTGGTGCGCGATATCGTGCATCACTTCATTCCACGACCAGGCATAGGTCATATTAAATGCGTATTCGTGTAAATCGCGGCTCTCCCACTCGGCGAGCATGAATACCGGCTTTATACTATCGAGTTCACTGCGTACCTGCTCCCAAAAATCAATGGGCACATAGCCGGCAACGTCGCAACGATAACCATCAATGTCATGCTGCTCAACCCAGTACTTCATTGCAGTTATCATGTAGTTTCGCAGTGCCTTGTTATCGTAGTCAAATTCGATAATATCATCCCAATCCCACCAGGGAGACGGACGAAACTGCTCTTCGTGGTCACGGGCGTACCACTCTGGATGCGATGCAACCAAAGGGTTATCCCAAGCGCTGTGGTTGGGAACCCAATCCAGGAGCACCTTCATATTTTGAGAATGTGCCGCGTCTACAAGGGCATCGAGGTCGTCCTTTGTGCCAAACTCTGGATTAACCGCAAAATAATCTTTTACCGCATAGGGGCTGCCTAACTCGCCTTTGCGGTTTTTCTCCCCAATTGGATGAATGGGCATTAACCACAAAATATCGACCCCGAGATTGCGAATTTCTGGAAGCCGCTCTTGCACGCTGCGAAAATCGCCAGCTTCGCTGAATTGCCGGGTGTTAACCTGATATATCACCGCGTGTTTTGACCATTCCGGCTGCTCGACCCGATATTTAGAAGTGGCGCTGTTTACAGATGGCATAACGCTTTCCTCAGCTTATGTTAACTCTGGGCATTGTCTATAGATACTAAGAAGCGAAAGAAATAGTTTGTTGATCTAAAACAACAGACTAATAACGCCCAATACCAATACCCAAAGCGCAAAGAACACTTTGACCGTAGCGGGGGAAAAAGCCAGCACAACATAGCGCGCTAACCGCCCCCCGACAATGGCACCAGCACCCGCAAATAACACCACTTCCCATACTACAGAGTAGGCAATAAATGCGTGATAGATCACCCCAGCCCATACGCTAAACGCACTGAGGATGACCGCGGAAGCAATTGACATGGTCACACTAAACCCCCGCATGATGAGGTAAACTGCAACAAGTTCGCCCACGCCGACAGACAACCAGGCTGTGATTGCTCCTCCGATAAAGCTCACTACAGGCAGGGCCAGTAAATCTATCGTGGTAAGCGTACCCGAGGATGGTACCCGTTTCATCAGCGGCACTGTGGCAAAAATCATGGCGCCCAGTATGATTGAGAATACACCGAACGTTACGTGCAGTTGATCCGGGCTCGCACTAATGGTGTTTAGCAGCGGAATATCGTCACCGGCGAATTGCACCATAACAAGGCCACACCACGCTGCCGGTATCGACAAAACCAATGAAGATGGCAGTGCCTGCCATTGGGCGGAAGATTTCCCACCAGCGCGATAGAATTGCCACCAACTACACGCCCCTGCGGTCATGCCGCAGCACTGAATTGCAAAGCTCGTAGCAACAATATTTATCGGAGAGAAACCAATTTGCTGAAAAACAGGTACGAAGACTACACCTCCACCAGCTCCCGTGGCATTGGCAAAAATTGCTCCCACCACACCTAGTAAACTAAATACACTGTACTCTGCTACCAGTGACACTGACGCTCCCAGGCTAATAAAACCAGCCATCCATAGAAAAACCAAACCCAAAGGTAGCGCGGACAATGAAAACTTCTTTAACACAACCTGACTTTCACACGTAAGGACATAGTGCTCAGCACTCTGCCAGAAACACAATAGATTTTACAACACTCTTGTGTGCAACGAGTGTGATAAATTTTCCCAACTGACCTTATTGCGATGCATAAGGCGATTGTGATTTGACAAAGATCTCAGTACATTGCACATCACTATAACAAGGATTCGGTGCTACGGAGATCCACCATGCTTACACAACTTTTACGCATTTTCACCTCTAGGGTACCCGCTGCGGGTATGCTGTTTTGTTTAATCTCGTTCAACGGCTTTGCCGCCTCTGTTTGGGAAGTATCAAAAAATGGAAATACAGTATTTTTAGGGGGTACCCTTCACATTCTGAGCCCCAGTGATTATCCCTTGCCCTCTCCCTACAACAAAGCTTACGAAAACGCCGATACTATCGTATTTGAAACCGACCTCGGTGCATTGAACTCTCCCGAATTCACACGGCGCATGATGGCACTTATGATGTACTCGGACGGCAGAACAATTAAGGACGATTTGTCAGCAGAAACCTACAAACAGCTCAGCGAATTTTTAGCATCCCGAGGCTTGAGCATTCAGCAGGTCAGCGCCATGAAACCTTCGATGTTGGGCATTACTCTATCGATGTTGGAAATGCAGCGCCAAGGCCTTACCAGTCAGGGGGTTGATAACTTTTTTTTCACACAGGCTGGGAATGATGGTAAGGGTATTGACTGGTTCGAAACCCCTGAACAACAACTGACTATTCTCGCTAACCTCGGTAGTGGTGAAGAGGACGCGTATATTCGCTACACGCTGGATGAACTCAAGACCATGCCTGATTTGCTCAGTCCGCTGAAAAAATACTGGCGCACAGGTGATATGACTGGCCTATACGACTTTTCAATGGCTGAATTTAAAGCTGACTATCCGGATGTATATAACGACGTGCTGACGAATAGAAATAAGGCATGGTTACCGAAAATTGAAGCTTTCCTGGCGACACCTGAAACTGAATTTGTACTGGTTGGTACCATGCATATGGCCGGGGAAGAAGGTGTGCTGGCCATGCTAAAAGCAAAAGGTTACAGCGTTTCAGTGTTTCACTAGCTTTTTTTTGCGAACCAACCGCTTAGCGAGGTGTCCACGATTTGCGACACCTCGCTTCTCTCTTCGATGTCATCACTGTCACAAAACTATCGTAAGCATTTGTTTTAAAAAAAATAGTCAGCTTGCGCACGGTTATTGCACTCCCTGATAACGTCGCCCATTGCGGTTTTCCTCTATTACACATAACCGTAATTCAACAGGAGCCGTGCAGTTAATTGAATCCAGCTAATGGAGTACACTATGCGAAATTATTTACGCCGATCATGTCCCACTATCGCCTTACTACTTTTGATCGCACTTTCTGGTTGTGCGTCCATGGGAACCGGTACCATAGCTGAGAAACGGGAAGCCATTCTCACCATGCAGGATACTGCCCTCGCGCAATTGTATCGCGAAAAACCGGATACCAAAGCACAACTGGAGAATGCCCCTGGTTACGCTGTTTTTAGTAACGCCAACGTAAATGTCATCTTTATTTCTGCCGGAACCGGATACGGTGTGCTAAACAATCAGATAACCGGGAGTAAGACTTATATGAACATGGCTGAAGGCGGCGTAGGCTTGGGCATTGGAGCCAAAGATTATCGCATTGTAATGGTGTTTCACACCCTGGAAGCCATGGATTACTTTGTAAGCCACGGATGGACTGCCGGTGGCAATGCAGACGCAACAGCAAAAGCCGGACAAAAAGGTGTAACCTACACTGGGGAAGGCTACTTTGGCGACGTTACTGTCTACACCATGACTGAAAGCGGACTCGCTCTACAGGCAACGGTAAAAGGAACCCGGTTTTGGATTGATCCTCAACTCAACTAAGCAGTCAAATTACTACTTCGCGGTGGTCCGCAACCTGCCATTTGTAGGCGAGCAATATAAATAAAAGGATTCTTTGGCAGCCATAACCGGCACCACCGCCACAACCGACAATTCACTTGCCGGCGGCACTGTTTTCCCGTCAACACTTTCAATGTCAAAAATCCGTATTTGACATCTCCCAAAACACATGCAAATATTCACATATATCAAATTGAACATATGTGACTTTATGAATGCGTTACAGCTTTTTAAATGCTTATCAGACGACACGCGCTTGAAATCAGTGCTGTTAATTCATCAGTTTCAGGAAGCCTGCGTGTGCGAACTCATGGAGGCCCTACTTATGGACCAACCCAAAGTGTCCCGCAATCTGGCTGCGTTGAGAAAGTGCAATATTCTGCTTGATGAGCGGCGAGGCAAGTGGGTGTACTACAAAATGCACCCTCAGCTTCCTGCATGGGCAAAAAACGTGATTGAACAAACTGCTGTGGGCAATTGCGATGAACTGTCAGACGTTACCAAACGATTTCAGGCTTGTCAGATTCAAAACAGCCGTTGCTGCTAGTTAATACAGGAAAACTCATGAAAATACTCTTTATTTGTACTCATAACCGTTGTAGAAGTATATTAAGCGAAGCCATTACCAACAGTGTTGCAGATGGTATTATTGAAGCAAGAAGTGCGGGCAGCCAGCCAAGTGGTCAAGTTCATCCGCTGTCTGTAAAATACCTGCGAGAACAGGGATACAACACTGACGGTCTTAAAAGCCAGTCGTGGGACGAGTTTGAAGACTTCGATGCTGACGTCGTCATTACCGTTTGTGATTCAGCTGCTGGTGAAGCCTGCCCAGTTTGGTTTGGCAAAAGCATCAAAGTTCACTGGGGTCTGGAAGACCCGTCAAAGGTAGAAGGTACAGAATCTGAAATTAAAAAAGCCTTTCTAAACACCATCGACATCATTCGCTCCCGCGCCGTTAAAATGGTTGAAATCGCGCAGCAATCGCCTGATGCAGACGCGTTGAAAAAAGCGCTGAATGCACTGGGGGCGCAATAATGTCGGCACCAACCTCCACTACTCCTAATATTGATGACAGTCAGTTCCGCCGTCCTGAACTGGAGAAACTCATACCGACTCTTTCCCCGCACAAGCCTCGCATTTTATTGCTGTATGGCTCCTTACGCGAACGCTCCTTTAGCCGTCTGGTTGTCGAAGAAGCGGCAAGACTGCTTGAGAAGCTAGGTGCCGAAACGCGTATTTTTGATCCTCGCGGACTCCCCCAAACAGATACAGAAGACGACAGTCATCCCAAGGTACAGGAATTGCGTGATTTGGTGATCTGGTCAGAAGGCCAGGTATGGTGTTCACCCGAACGTCACGGTGCCATGACCAGTATTTTTAAGAGCCAGATTGACTGGGTGCCTTTGAGTTTAGGGGGGGTAAGACCAACTCAAGGGAAAACCCTTGCCCTAATGCAAGTCTGTGGTGGTTCACAGTCATTCAACACCGTAAATCAAATGCGAATTCTGGGCCGCTGGATGCGTATGGTCACCATTCCAAACCAATCTTCCGTGCCGAAAGCCTTTTTGGAATTTGATGAAGACGGCCGGATGAAACCATCGCCTTTCTACAATCGCATTGTGGATGTTGTAGAAGAGTTGATGAAATTCACCCTGTTATTGCGAGACAACAAAGACTACTTTGTCGATCGTTATTCAGAACGTGTGGAAAGTGCTGAAGCACTTAGCAAACGCGTCAATCAAAAGTCAATCTAGGAGCCTTGGAATGGGATTATTTGAGCGCTATTTATCAGTATGGGTTGGTTTGGCAATCGTTGTAGGGTTAATTACCGGTAACCTATTTCCCGACGTATTTAAGGCGGTTGCTGCCCTGGAATTCGCCCATGTAAATTTAGTCATTGCCGTACTTATTTGGCTAATGATTTACCCAATGATGGTGCAGGTTGATTTTTCTTCTATCAAAGACGTGGGTAAAAAACCCAAAGGTCTTGTATTAACTCTGGTTATCAACTGGCTTCTCAAGCCATTCTCCATGGCGTTTCTCGGCTGGCTGTTTTTCAAAGGGATTTTTGCTGACTGGGTAGATCCACAGACTGCTTCCGAGTATATCGCCGGCATGATTTTACTAGGTGTCGCCCCCTGCACAGCAATGGTATTTGTATGGAGTCAACTCACCAAAGGGGACGCCAACTACACCTTGGTGCAAGTATCTATCAACGACATCATCATGATATTTGCATTCGCTCCACTGGCTGCATTGCTGTTGGGCGTAACTGACATCACAGTGCCTTGGGATACATTGCTGTTGTCCGTCGTTCTTTACGTAGTGATCCCCCTAGTGGCTGGGGCATTTACACGCAGTAAACTCGACAAGGCTGACGATCACTCTAGGCTGAACCAGTTTCTTGCCCGCATGAAGCCTTGGTCTGTTGTGGGCTTGCTGGCGACCGTCACCTTACTGTTTGGCTTTCAATCGCAAACCATTATTGACGACCCTCAGGCCATTGTGCTCATAGCCATTCCTTTGCTAATACAAACCTACGGGATCTTTTTCCTAGCTTACTGGATTGCAAAGAAAATGCGCCTAAAGCACAACGTAGCAGCACCAGCCTGTATGATTGGTACGTCTAACTTCTTCGAGTTAGCCGTCGCTGTAGCAATTTCACTATTCGGACTGCATTCAGGTGCCGCATTGGCCACTGTGGTAGGCGTACTGGTAGAAGTGCCGGTTATGCTATCGCTGGTATGGTTTGCTAACCGTACACGACATTGGTTTAACTAACCCTACCCCACATTGGTTAATTACCCGGTGACTGAGGCTCAGTGAGTTATCACACTGAGCCTTATATAAAACTGTAAGGCTTTAATCCTGGGAATGGCAGGCATCTCAACGTTTAACAATTTCCCTTCACGAACTTGCAGACCTTGCTGATTGACGGTAACGAGCACGCGCGGATTAAATGGAGGTTCACCCCAACACTTTAATGCCAAGGCAAGTTGCAAGAATGCGGGAAAAATGTGCTAATTCGGCGCAAAACGGTGGTCATTGACTCGGGTTACCGTCTTGCGTCCCTTAGGTGGTATGATTACTTGTCCTTGCTCAGTGCCCTGAGGAAAGCCGGAGCAAACCGCGAAAAATCCTCGATGTGCGGTAAGTGACCCAGCCCCGATAGTTCAATTACGTCAATGGCAGCATTGTGCTGCTTTATTTCAGCTCCCAGTCTGTCATATCGGCCCAATTCTCTGTCAACACCATCTCGCAGATTTGCTTTTCCTGGCGCCGTGCGATCCCGGGTGCCCAACAATATGGTGACAGGCATCTCAAAGTAGCGAAAGTCGTCAATAACTGGCTGGGTGAAAATCATGTCGTAGGTTAGCGCACTCACTCGGGCCAGTTGAGGCCAGTCTTTCCCCGCTATCCAGCCTTGCAGGAACCTGGCGTGCTGGGAAAAATTACTATTCCAATGCCCGTCGTAGTAATTCTTTCTCTGATAACTGACAATCATATCCGGCGTTTTTTTAAGTTCGTTTTGATAGCGCTTTTCTACGTCCACATAACGTTCATACAACAGATAATTTTCTAACCCAATGGGATTAACCAGTACCAGTCGACGAGTTAATTCCGGATACAACAATGCAAAACGGGACGCTAACATCCCCCCCATGGAGTGGCCAACCACAATCGTGTTGTCAATGTTTAATGCCTGCAATAGCGTGCGTGTATTCGATGCCAGCGCTGCAAAACTGTATTGATAACTGACAGGCTTAGCAGACTTGCCAAAACCAATTTGGTCCGGGATGAGTACCCCAAACCCCTGTTGCTGTAAAAAAGTCGCCGTTTGGTGCCAGTACGCCCCATTAAAATTCTTACCGTGTAACAGAGTTACCACGGGTTTATCGTCCTTAGGTTGCAAGTACATGTAAGTCATAGCCAGATTCATCCCCTGAGAACTAACTGTGAAGGTCTTCACCGGGAATGGATAAGTGAACCTTGAAAGGCGTTTGTCGTAGGCAGGGACGTCACTTGCAACGGCAAATGCATGAGTGCAAAGAAGAAGGATTAACAGCAATAAACGTTGCATAGATGCTCCATAAGATGTTGTTGAGTCAAAAGGTTATCACGTTGGTAAATACGTTGCTCAACCACAGCAAAAGAACCGCTTTGGCATATTCCCTGCTTTATCGCTCTCATTACTCGAAATATGCGCTGTTTTCCTCGCAGTTGCGCAAAGAGAGTGCAAATGTTTCATTTCTGCTCACCAAAATTGATCTGCTCCTTCAAACATATTGGTTGTATACCATGGCTGGCTTTATGTGTGCTTGCACTCAGCGGCCATGCACATAGCAACTCCATGGGTTTTACTTCGAATCAGGCAGAAACCTTGTTATATGACAGGTGTGAGGGTTGCCACAATGACTTCATTTTCGATGGTAACTGGTCTGTTGAAGATATCCACGTCAGTGATGTTGAACAGGGCAAAAATCAAGCCCGTTGGGAATCGATCTTAAAATCAGTTGCGATGGGCGACATGCCACCGGCGAAAAAAAAGCCTCTGACTCAGGAGCAAAAAGTCGGCTTATTATCATGGCTGCGTCAAGGGCTAGACAATTACAGCGAACACCATCCTAATCCGGGGCGGGCTACGCTTCGAAGGCTCAATCGCCATGAGTACGCTAGCTCTGTGCGCGATTTACTTGCCCTTGATGTCGACATTTCCCGCGCTCTCCCCGGCGATGATTCGGGCTACGGTTTTGACAACAATGCCGATGTACTCAGCATGTCCACTACCCTGCTGGAACGCTACCTGTCTGTCGCAGGTAAAGTCAGTCGGCTAGCCACCGGCGTAGCAGGTGATTCGGTTGCAAAAGCGCGTTTTGTTATACCTAAAGACGGTTCGGTTAAAAACAGCGGTATTCCCGCTTTTGATTTGCGCATGCATGACGATCTGCCCATCGACTCCCGGGGCGGTGGTAGCTTCCAGTTTTACGCTCCGGTTACGGGGCAGTATGAAATCGCAGGGTTTATCAATGCCAACACCAATAATGAAGTAGACCGGTTAGACACTCACCGGTATCACCATATCGTTACATTACCCGCAGGTAAACACACCGTGGGTCTGGCTTTTCGAAAACAGCTTGCTCTAACGGAACATGTACCTGCAGTACGGGAAGGTACCGACTTCGTTGTGCTACCCGAACGTCCCCCCACTAAACTGGATCTTGATTTTGTGATTGATAGCGCTCGGGTCCATTCAGTTCAGGTACCCTCATATCACATGTCAGCCCGCTTTTCTCAAGCAGCTTTTTTACGAGATGTACTGGAAATTGAGGTTGTCGGGCCACTAAACCAGGAGAAAAATCAGGATACCGTTGTTTTTTTCACAGACTCAGAGACCCCGAGTACACGGAAAATATTTACTTGTATACCTGACACAGCGGCGATAATAGACCTCGACGAACACCAAACCGCATCTGAACAAACCTGTGCCAGAAAGATTGTATCGGCTCTCGCTACAGAGGCTTATCGACGGCCGTTAAATGAACAAGACATAACGCCGCTGCTCAAAGTTTTCCGACGTGCAAGGACGACCACAGCTTTTCGTGGCGCAATAGCACAGTCCATTCAGGCACTGTTGGTTTCTCCTGGTTTTCTATATCTCCAGGAACCTACTCCTAAAGCGGTTTCTGCAGGTGATATTTACAAGATTACTGATTCGGAATTTGCTGCTCGCCTAGCACTTTTTCTGTGGAGCAGCCTGCCAGACAAAGAACTTAAGGAACTTGCTGAGACAGGTCAACTCAGGCAGCCTGAAGTGCTTCACCAACAAATTCAGCGAATGCTGAAATCTGATAAAGCCCTGGCTCTCACGAACAATTTTGCCGGCCAATGGCTGTTTTTGCGCAACCTGCCCTATCATTTTCCTGACGTATTTGCTTTTCCAAACTTTAACGTCCCTCTCAAACATTCGATTAAAAAAGAAACCGAGCTATTCTTTACCCGTATTTTAAAAGACAACCGACCCATCTTTGACTTTCTCAACGCCAACTATACCTATTTGAATGAGCCATTGGCCGAGCACTACGGCATCGACGGGGTAAAAGGCTATGCGTTTCGCAAAGTCACACTCGATAGTGCCGTGCCTCGCGGAGGCTTGCTTGGTCAGGCGAGTATTCTTACGCTAACGTCAAATCCAAACCATACGTCGCCGGTGAAAAGGGGGAAGTGGATCCTCGATAATCTGCTGGCTGCGAGCCCGCCGCCCCCGCCTCCCGATGTTCCTGCGTTGGTCGCAGAACACGACGGTGTTGCTCTAACGGCAAGAGAACAACTGGCAAGGCACCGGGCAGATCCCGTTTGCGCTGCGTGTCATGTGCGCATGGATCCACTGGGATTAGCGCTAGAACAATACGATGCTGTGGGAGCATTTAGAACCCAATATGCCGACCACCCCATCGACGTTACCGCAAAAATGCCTGACGGCACAGAATTCGTGGGGCTGCGAGGGCTACATTCCGTATTGTGGGACCGGCGAGAGCGTTTTGTCCATGCGTTTGTAGAACGTATGCTCACCTACGCGATTGGCAGGGGTCTGGAAGCGTATGACCAACCCGTTGTCAGAGCAATTACCGGTAAAGCTAGCGAAGATGCATACCGTATGCACAGTATCATTGAGGCCATCGTCAACAGCACCACGTTTAACTATAAAAAAGCTCACGAGGCAAAAGATGAAAAAACACACATCGCTCACGCGCACTAACGCTGGATTGCCCCGTCGCACTTTTCTGCGGGGGCTAGGCACACTGGTTGCCCTCCCCGCCATGGAATCGCTACTCCCCAGAGCGATGGCGCATACGCTGGAAAAGCGACCTAAGCGCATGGTGGTTTTCTATTCGCCAAACGGCGTCAGAATGCAAAGTTACACGCCAGCCACCCACGGAAGCAACTATGCCCTAACCCCCGTGTTGAAACCGTTAGAAAAAGTGAAAGACAAATTTTCCGTCATTTCCGGGTTAGCACACTACCAGGCCAGCGCTTTTGGCGCTCCGCCTGCTGGACATGGCAGAAGTTGCCCCGCTTTTCTAACCGGCGTTCATGTAAAGGCCACCGAAGGCGCAGACATTCGATGTGGCATTTCAGCTGACCAGGTAGTGGCTAATTATTTTGCCAAAGACACACAGTTGAGCTCACTGGAACTCGGCATCGAACCTCCCAGCTTGTTGGGAAGCTGTGACATTAACTACAGTTGTACCTACACCAACACGATTTCGTGGAAAAGCCCTACTCAAGCGCTCCCGGCGATGGTATCGCCCCGCGATGTGTTCGAGCATCTTTTTGGAGAAGGCGATAAAATTGACGAGGCTACCAGACAGAAAAGGCTGGCACAAAAGAGCAGTATTCTCGATTTCATCAATGACGAAGCCAAACGCTTGAACAAGACGCTAGGTGTCACCGACCGCCATAAGATGGCCCAATACCTCGAATCTGTGCGCGATGTAGAACGTCGGATTGCAAAGGCCAGAGAGGCTAGCATACAAATGAATCTCGAAGGCTTTACGGTTCCGGCGAATATGCCTTTGGAGTATGAAGAGCACGTTAAAATTATGCTCGATTTACAGATGCTTGCACTACAAACAGATATGACCCGAGTAAGCACTTTCATGCTAGGGCGGGAGCTCAGTAATCATGCTTATACGAACTTAGGGATCCCTGATGGTCATCATGCGCTTAGCCATCACGCCAACGACCCGGTAAAAATAGACAAACTTGTCCAAATTAACGCCTACCATATGGGGTTATTTGCCGACTATTTACAGAAAATGGCCGCCATTCCCGACGGTGAGGCTCATTTGCTTGATAACACCTTTGTTGTGCGCGGCGCATGTATTGGTGAGTCGAATGATCACGATCATATGAACCTACCGGTTATGCTGGCGGGCGGAGGCGTAAAGGGAAACCGCCATATCGCCGCCAAGAAACACACACCGATGTGTAATTTACTGCTGTCAGTCATGCAACAGATGGGCGTCCCTGCCGAGCATTTTGGCGACAGTACAGGCCCTTTGACTGAGCTCTTTACCTGAAGAAACCCCAATGACAAAACGATTCTCTACACCCTTGTGTGCTCTCTGTAAGCCGTCAACACGGCCGCCATCACAAGTAACCCAAAAGCTGCTGTTGGGTTTATCCCTATTTATCTTAATTGCTTGTCAAAGTGAACCGGTAACGACCCATAAATCAAGCAGTGCAGCACAACAGAAACGCATGCTCGAAGCCAAAAGTGCGATCCTTGCTCTGGACGAGGCAAGACTTGAAATATTGCTCCCTCAAATCGATGTCAATGCTCCCCTTGCGGATCACTCCAGTCTTTTGGCATGGGCCGTTGAAACGCAAAATGAAAGGATGGTTAATGACTTGCTCAACGAAGGGGCAAATGCAAATGGCGTAGAGGGAAATCGCTTCTCTCCGATTATCCTGGCCTGTCGTTATGGCAACGCTTCCATTATTTCAGCGCTGCTCAACAGCGGTGCTAAACCGTTAAACGCCATTGAGGACGGCACCAGTGCGTTTCACCTCTGCGCAAGCACAGCGACGGCCGACATTTTGTCTGACATGATCAGTCGGGGGGCAAATGTACATATTGGAAACAATCGCGGGCAAACGCCACTTATGTTTGCGGCAAATGCTGGAAAGACAGATGTAATGTCTTATCTTATCGACCATGGCGCTGATATCAACCAACAAACAGAGGAAGGTTTTAGTGCACTCTTTTTTGCAGTGAAGAGTCACAATTTAAACGCTATCCGCACGCTTATCTCCCGCGGCGCCAATCTTCATACGCAGACAAAAGACGGCACCACAGTGGCCCAACTTGCGGTATACAGCAAAAACTATCTGTTTTTAACGTGGTTGACGTCGCAAATGGACGTACTGATGTCACCAGCATTTATAACCGCGACGCTCAATGCCTATGATCGGAACGGGCATCAGCTATTGCACGCTGCGGTAATAGCCAATCGCACTGAGTTAGTTGCCGCTTTGCTGGCACGAGGGGCAAACCCAGCGGCAACGAGCGCGCCGTCGCGCCTAAAGTGGCGGTACGAGCCTAACTTCAAAACTGAAGATTATATACCGCCACAGCTAACCCCTATAGACATTGCGGTAGAACGGAAGCTAGACGTTATTTCCACGCTGTTAACCGAAGCATTGGAATCGCGACCCCACAGTTGAATTTAGATATAGATATCCAGGTGTTTGCCTCCTTTGCCTTTGGGTTCTAAGCCGCTTTTGTCCGCTGTTTTTTCGGACCCGGGCTCGGCCGGATTGCCTTTCTCTTGCTTATCCTGCTTTTCGCCTGCGTGCTGTTCGTGGGCTTCGCGCTCTTGCTGTCGTGCAACACGCCGTTCGTCGTCGTGCTCAAAGCGCTCTTCTTCGCCCAGGCCCTTCGTATTTGTGCCTTTGCTTACTTTCTTTACCCGTTCGTCCGCATTCACCGGTACCTTGCCGTCGCGGGGCAATATGGGAAAAAGTAAATCATTAGTCATGGCACAACTCCACGGGCAATTAATGTTACAAAAGTTTCACATTAGCCCTTTTTATCGGCTAAAAACACAAAATTATTACTTATGACCAAAGGATCGATACAATAATTCCCTAAAAATGCGTTTTGAGGGTTGATTTAGGTCACTCAATTAGCTACTGTTTGCGGCGTCAAAAAGTTTGGAAATTGTATTACATGTATTCTAGCGCTGCTAACCATCACCACCATCATATAGCATAACCTTTCAGGTTCGTGCTGGAAGGGTATTGTTTCCTTCCAGTGGCGCAGATAAGACAATTCTCGACCCCCGGAAGGACACTTCCGGGGGTTTTTCGTTTTAGCAGCTTAAATCAGGTTCACAAAGAGGAAATTTCACATGGGTGACACTAAACGTCTGAGAATAGCAGTTCAGAAGTCAGGCCGACTCAGCGACGATAGCATTGCACTATTGAAGGCTATTGGTATCAAGCTATACATTCGGGATCGACTGCTTATCGCCCATTCAACCAATGAACCCATTGATTTACTGCGTGTGCGAGATGACGACATTCCGGGATTAGTGATGGATGGCATTGTCGATTTAGGTTTTATCGGTGAAAACGAGTTGGAAGAGAAAATGCTCGAACGTCAGGCTGCCAATAAAGCGTCTGATTTTGAAGTGCTGCGTCGATTAGATTACGGCGGTTGCCGATTGTCGATAGCCGTACCACAGGAAATAGATTATCAGGGAATTGCTTCTTTAGAGGGTAAAAAAGTTGCCACCACCTATCCTTACCTGCTAGAGCGCTACTTTAAAGAAAATAATGTTAACGCCAGAGCGGTCATGCTAACCGGTTCTGTCGAAGTCGCCCCTCGCGCTGGCGTTGCCGACGCAATTTGTGACCTGGTATCTACCGGAGCCACGTTAGAAGCAAATGGCCTGGTTGAAGAAGAAGTCATTTTCCGTTCAAAAGCCGTACTAATCCAACGTGCAGACGACGCGCTGTCTGATGAGAAACAGGCCTTGGTTAGCCGTTTAGTTCCACGTATTGATGGCGTCATTCAGGCTAAAGAAAGCAAGTACATTATGTTGCATGCACCCAAAGCTTATTTAGAGCAAGTAAAAAGCCTGCTCCCTGGTGCCGAAAATCCGACTGTCCTGCCCTTAGCCGGCACCGATGATGCTGTAGCCGTTCACGTTGTTAGCCCGGAAGATCTGTTCTGGGAAACCATGGAAAAACTCAAGGCACTGGGCTGCCGCTCTATTCTTGTCATGCCAATTGAAAAAATGATGGGCTAATAAACATGATTACCTGGTCTTCACTTTCTGAATCCGAAAAAAAGGCAGCGCTCGCCCGGCCGGTGATGAAAAACTCAGATTCTCTTCGCACCACTGTGGCAAAGATACTGAGTGCCATTCGCGATCGCGGCGATGAAGCCGTGCTATCGTACACTCGTCAGTTCGATTGTACTTCGCTGCAACAACTTCCCCTGCCAGTTGAGAAACGAAACGCACTTGCCGAGCAGGTCACCGACAAAGTGAAAAATGCGATTACAGTTGCCTTCCAAAACGTAAAGCAATTTCACGAAGCGCAGAAACCGCAAGATATTCGCCTTACCACAACCCCGGGCGTGGTATGTGAACAACGCTTTACAGCCCTTGATGCCGTGGGACTATACATACCTGGAGGCAGTGCTCCACTGCCGTCTACCGTTTTAATGCTCGGTGTGCCGGCCCTTGTAGCCGGTTGCGAACGCAAAGTGCTCTGTACGCCCCCCAACCAAGCAGGCGAAATTGCACCGGAAATTGCTTTTGCTGCCGCCTGTTGCGGTATTGAAGAGATTTACCTCTGCGGTGGTGCCCAGGCCATCGCGGCCATGGCATTTGGTACGGAAACCATTGCCAAGGTAGATAAGATTTTTGGTCCTGGGAACAGCTTTGTCACCGAAGCCAAACAACAAGTAAGTCAACGAGCCGATGGCGCTGCCATTGATATGCCTGCAGGCCCCTCTGAGGTACTGGTACTAGCTGATGGCAACGCCAATGCGGCATTTGTCGCTTCTGATTTGTTATCTCAGGCTGAGCATGGCCCAGATTCACAAGCTATCTTAGTAACCGACAGCGAACAACTTGTTGTGGAAACCATGCAGGCTGTTGAAACCCAACTGGCAGGATTGTCACGAAACTCCATTGCCGGAAAAGCGATGGAAAACGCACGCTACATTATCACCAGCAACATGAATGAAGCCGTTGGCGTAAGTAACCTTTATGCACCAGAACACCTGATTGTACAGACAGATACCCCTCGGGACCTCTTACCGCTGATAAAGTACGCCGGTTCAATATTTGTGGGTCAATGGTCACCGGAATCTGCTGGCGACTATGCTTCTGGTACCAATCACGTATTGCCTACGTATGGCTACGCGCGAAATTACTCAAGCCTTGGATTGTTAGATTTTATGCGTCGCTATACTGTGCAAGAACTCAGCAAAGATGGTATGCGAAATTTAGGTCCTGCGATTATGACACTGGCAGCGGCCGAAGGCCTTGACGCCCACGAACAAGCCGTGGCACTCAGAATGGCAGCACTATCAGGAGATGCATCATGAGTGCTTTAGTTGATGGTTTGATCAATGACAATCTCATTCCCTTAAAGCCTTACGAGTCTGCCAGACGTTTATATGCTGGCGGCCAGGATTGGTTAAATGCTAATGAATCGCCTTTTGCCAACCCATATGATGTAGACGCCAGTAATTTTAATCGCTACCCCTCATGTCAGCCTGAAGCTGTAGTCAGTAACTATGCGAAATACGCCGGCGTAGCAGACAAGCAATTAATCGTTACCCGTGGCGCAGATGAAGGCATTGAATTACTGATCCGCACATTTTGCACACCGGGGAAAGACAACATTCTGATATGTCCGCCAACCTACGGCATGTATGCCATCAGTGCGGAAACCTGTGATATTGGCATTAAGAAGGTGCCTTTAAACGCTGACTTCAGCCTGGATGTGGATGCAATATGCAGCACGGATGATGTCAACCTGGTGTTCATCTGTGCCCCCAACAACCCCACTGGTACATCCGTTAATGAAGCAGATTTGACTCGTGTGCTAAATCACTTTACCAACTCAGCGTTGGTAGTGGTAGATGAAGCTTACATCGAGTTTGATGCCAGTAGCACCTGGGCAGGTAAACTTGATGAATTTTCCAATTTGGTGATACTGCGTACTTTGTCAAAAGCCTTTGCCCTGGCGGGGTTACGCTGTGGCTTTGCTCTGGCCAATGAAGATGTCATTGGTGCGATGATGAAAGTTATTGCGCCCTACCCCATTCCCGAACCAGTGGCGCAAATTGCCGCTAATGCCCTGAGCAAAGAAAATATTGTCCGTCTACACGCGCAAGTTGATATCCTCAATACTGAGAAACAGCGCTTGCGTGACGCCTTAGCTGCTATAGAGGGGTTCACACTGGTTGGCGATACAAAAGCCAACTTCGTACTGTTTCACTATGAAGCAAGTTCGGCATTAATGGCATATCTGGTTAGTCAGGGCATGTTAATTCGCGATCAGTCCAAGCAAATGAACCTCAATCACTGTTTGCGCGCGACAGTAGGAAGCCCGGAGCAAAATGACCGCCTCATGGCACTAATAAACACTTTTATGTCTGAAACAGGAGCCTCAATGTGAGTCAACAAGCGATATTATTTATTGACCGGGACGGCACCCTGGTAGAAGAACCCGCCATTGATAAACAACTCGATAGCCTGGAAAAACTGGTTTTCGAACCCAACGTAATTCCGGTACTTCTCAAACTCAAGGCAGCGGGCTTTTCTCTGGTGATGGTGTCCAATCAGGATGGTTTGGGAACTGACAGTTTTCCTCAGGACGACTTTGATAAACCCCATAACGCCATGATGTCAGTGTTTGAAAGCCAAGGGGTAACCTTTGATGATGTACTGATTTGCCCTCACTTCGACGAAGACAACTGTACCTGTCGCAAACCGAAACTTGGCTTAGTGCAGGAATATCTGCAGCAAGGTCGAGTGGATTTCACCCGCTCTTATGTTATCGGCGATCGCATGACAGACATGCAGTTAGCGGAGAACATGGGCATTAAAGGCATTCAATACAGTCGAACAGGAACTAACTGGGACGCCATTGAAAAATTGTTATTGGCGTCGTCCCGCATTGCGGAAATCGTGCGTAAAACCTCTGAAACGGATATCCGCGTCAAAGTGGATTTAGATTCCTCGGCGAAATCCAGTATCCACACTGGCATGGGCTTTTTCGACCACATGCTGGACCAAATCGCTACCCATGGTGGGTTTGAAATGCAGGTATCGGTAGATGGCGATTTGCACATCGACGATCACCACAGTGTTGAGGACACCGCGTTAGCACTAGGTGATGCGCTTAAAAAAGCCTTGGGGAATAAACGTGGAATTGGTCGCTTTGGCTTTGCCTTGCCCATGGATGAATGTCGTGCAGAATGTATCATGGACATCTCTAACCGCCCTTACCTGAAAATGGATGCGGTATTCAGCCGCGACCAGGTGGGTGAAATGGCCACAGAAATGGTGCCTCACTTTTTCTACTCTTTGGCACAAAGTATGGGGCTCTCTCTGCATTTATCTACCACAGAGGGCAACGCCCACCATCAGGTAGAAAGTTTATTTAAAGTATTCGGGCGTGCGTTGCGACAAGCCATCACACGACAAGGCGATGCTCTACCAAGTAGTAAAGGGGCGCTGTAATGGCACAAAAAATTGTTATTGTTAACACCGGTTGTGCCAATATTTCATCCGTTCGGTTTGCACTTGAGCGACTGGGTGTGTCGGTAGAAGTATCAGACAAACTGGATGTCATAAAAGCCGCTGACAAAGTCTTTCTTCCCGGCGTTGGCAGTGCGTTCGCTGCCATGCGAAGTATTGAAGCTAAACAGTTATCTGACACACTTCGAGGCTTAACACAGCCGGTACTGGGTGTATGCCTGGGGATGCAACTCATGGTAGAAACCTCAGATGAAACCCGCTCCGGTGTTATCAACTGTCTCGGGCTCTTGCCAGGTCATGTTGCCAGAATGCAAGCAGGTGAATTACGCCTTCCCCATATGGGGTGGAACACCATCACCCCCGTGAGTGACAGCACGCTGTTTAAAGGGATCCCCGCAGGCACGTATTTCTATTTTGTACATAGCTTTGCAGTACCGGTTTATGAAAAAACGCTGGCATCCTGTACCTATGGACAACCCTTTTCTGCAGCCCTTCATTCGAATAATTTTTTTGGTGTGCAGTTTCATCCCGAGCGTTCCGGTGAGGCCGGAGCGCAGTTGTTAACCAACTTTGTAGACATGTAATGATTATTCCTGCCATAGATTTAATAGATGGTGCCGTAGTTCGCCTTTATCAGGGCGACTACAATCAGAAAACACAATATGAAAAGAAACCTGTTGACGTGGTACACGACTATGCCGATCAGGGGGCAAAGTGGCTGCATATTGTCGATTTAACCGGTGCTAAAGATACCAGTAAACGTCAACTAACGCTGATCAAACAAATGGTAGATACCCAGCGCATGAAGTTTCAGGCTGGCGGTGGTATTCGCACGGAAGCAGATGTTGCACAACTGCTCGATGCCGGTGTAAGCCGTGTAGTAATTGGTTCACTGGCAGTGAAGGAACCTGAATTGGTAAAAGGCTGGATGAACAAGTACGGCCCGGAAAGCATTGTACTTGCTTTGGACGTTAACATCGATGATCAGGGCCAGCGAATGATTGCCACCCATGGCTGGCAGGAAAACTCCGGCATATCGTTGGAAGCGTTACTTACGGAATTTAAGGAAGTTGGCGTGAAGCACGTGCTTTGCACCGATATTAGTCGTGACGGCACGCTTCAAGGTAGTAACGTAGCCCTTTACAGCAATGTCAGCGGCGTTTTTCCCGAGGTGAGCTGGCAGGCATCCGGTGGCATTGGTGGTCTTGATGACATTCGTGCCTTGCGCCCTACAGGCGTAGGCGGCGTTATTCTTGGACGCGCGTTACTGGAAGGCAAATTCACCGTCGAGGAGGCAATCGCATGCTGGCAAAACGGATAATACCCTGTCTGGATGTTCGCGATGGAAAGGTAGTAAAAGGCGTACAATTCAGAAACCACGAGATCATTGGCGATATTGTGCCGTTGGCAGAGCAATATGCCAAAGCCGGGGCAGACGAACTGGTGTTCTATGACATTACGGCAAGTTCCGACCAACGAGTTGTGGACAAAAGCTGGGTAAGCCGCATTGCACAAGTTATTGATATTCCGTTTTGTGTTGCCGGTGGCATTAAATCAGTAGAAGATGCCGGCCGAATCCTGGAAATGGGCGCGGATAAAATATCCATTAACTCCCCTGCTCTGACCAACCCGGATTTGATTAACCAACTTCACGACATTTACGGTCAACAATGCGTAGTGATCGGCATCGACAGCTTCTACAACGAAGCAAACGGTCGATACGATGTGTACAAATTTACCGGCGATGAAACCCGCACCCAGCAGACTCAGTGGCACACGGTTGACTGGATAAAAGAAGTGCAGCAGCGTGGCGCTGGGGAAATTGTACTTAATTGTATGAATCAGGATGGCGTGCGTAAAGGGTATGATATCGAGCAGTTAAAGACGGTGCGCGATGTGTGTGAAGTTCCGCTAATCGCGTCTGGAGGCGCTGGTGCCATCGAGCATTTTACGTCAGTCTTTAAACAGGCTGATGTTGATGGGGCACTGGCAGCATCGGTATTCCACAAAGGCATTATTAATATGCAAGAACTTAAAGATACGCTGCGCGGGCAAGGTATTCCTATGCGTACACGTCACAAGGGATAAAGTAAATTATGATTATTACTCAAAAAAACATGAGTCAGCTTAGCTGGGAAAAAATGGATAACCTGCTGCCAGCCATTGTACAGGATGCTGTTTCAGGAAAGGTACTCATGCAGGGCTACATGAACCAGGACGCGCTCTCTACCACACTTACAGATAAAAGAGTGACGTTTTTTAGTCGTTCAAAACAACGTTTGTGGCAAAAGGGGGAAGAATCTGGCAACACCCTCAACCTAGTGGAAGTAAGCAGTGACTGTGACCATGACTCACTGCTAGTGCTTGCACGCCCCAAAGGCCCAACCTGTCATACAGGTGCTGAGAGTTGCTGGTTTGATAACGGCGTACCCGCTTACACCTTTTTAGCCGATTTGGAACGGGTGTTGGCTGATCGCAAGTTTGCCGATCCAGACTCCAGTTATACAGCTTCGCTCTACAGCAAGGGCATTAAGCGCATTGCGCAAAAAGTGGGTGAGGAAGGTGTTGAAACCGCGCTTGCTGCCACAGTTCAGGATAAAGAAGAGCTTAAAAACGAAGCGGCAGACTTACTTTATCACCTTACCGTGCTGCTACAAGCCAGCGATATGTCGCTGAAAGATGTTATCGCTGTACTGCAAGGCCGTCATCAAAAGTAACGGCCATACCCAGCTGTTGTGCGGCGCTTTTTAAGCGCGTCACAACAGCACTGTCCAGCGCTTCATTTCCAGCCAAATACCCCGTTACTGATAACTCCGGTATAGGTGCCACTACTTCAATTAAATCCGGGTCAGCATTCATAATTTTTGCTGTATGAGAAATAAGTGCGGGATCTTCAATGATATAATCCACCACATCCCGTAGCAAGTAATTCCACGAACACTGAATATCGGCACACACAAGTAGCTCTTTTCCTTCTCGTAAGCCCTTGTTTATCAACCAATGATAAGCAATGTCATCTCGTTGTACAGCGAAAGTTTTTCCCTGAAATACAGACTCAATAGTAGGTAAATTCTCCACATTTTGATCTTTTTTCCCCACCACGGCAAGCTCAAACTCCGCTACCTCTGCAATCCAGTGGAAGTTGTTTTTTCGCTCAGGCGTAACGGCCATAGAAAAAATCAGGGTATGACTACTATCTAGCACCATTTTATAGGCACGGGCCCAAGGATAAATTTGTATGTCAGCTTTTACACCTGCTAAATCCAACAGTGTTTTTACTTTCTTGGTAACCGAGCCCGTAACGTTCCCTGTACTGTCTAGGAAGTGATAAGGAGGAGACGATTCAGTAACAACTGTGAGCCTTATATCACTCACTGCGGCAAACGGAAACAATAGAAAAAAGAAAAATGTGCTGATAACTACACGCATACAAACACGCAAAAAGATTATTTTTCATACACTATCATCCTTTGTTACCTAGCTAAACCTATATCGTTGTAATTTGTTACATTTACCTGGGAATTTGTTCGCCAAGCGTGGCTCAAAAGATTAAGACACAATCTAAAACGCTAATAGACCCTCACCGTTTATCTCAAACAAGGAGCAATACACAATGACACCCATTAAGTCGAAACAGTCCTGGTGGAAGGAGAATAAAGGTTTTTTACTCTTTGTAGGATTGATGTTATTTGTTCGGGCTGGCGTCGCAGACTGGTACTATGTGCCGACCGGTTCAATGGAGCCAAGCATCGAAGTAGGTGACCGCATCCTGGTAAATAAAATTGCTTACGATATTAAGGTTCCCTTTAGCAATATTACCCTAACCTCCCACTCAGCGGTTGAACGGGGTGATATAGTCGTATTTAATAGTGAAGCTGCACAAGAGCGCTTGATAAAACGGGTGATTGGCGTGGCCGGCGACCGCGTAGCATTGATAAATAACAGGTTGATAATTAACGGAGCATCCCTATCTTATCGACGTGAAAATGACAAACTGCTCGAAGAACTTCCAGCCTATTTGCATGAAATAAAACTTGCAGGCAACCCAACGCCTCTGTCTTCTTTTAGAGAGATTACCGTCCCTACAGGCCATTTACTGGTAATGGGGGACAACCGCAATAACAGTGCTGATTCACGTGTGTATGGCTTTGTACCAAAGGAAGAAATCATCGGCAAAGCTACGTCTGTTCTGTATTCCCTGGACAACCAAAATTACTATTTGCCGAAACTACAGCGCACATTCCACACATTAATTTAATTTTTTTTATTTTTTTACTTGAAAACACTTTGAGCGAACTTATATTTGTATTGTCGGCGCTTGATAGCAAGGCCGACAACACCGCCGCCGAATTGTCGGGGCACATTTTAAAACCATATTGCTTTATAGAAAGGATATGACTATGCGTACTATTGATCTATCTCCACTTTACCGTTCATTTATTGGCTCAGATCGCCTTGCTTCATTAATTGATGCGGCTTCCAGACCTGAAACTCAAACTTCGTATCCCCCTTACAACATCGAATTGTTGGGCGATGATAATTATCGCGTCACCATGGCCATAGCTGGTTTCACAGCCGACGACATTGAAATTGTCGCGCAGGAAAATGCACTGACAGTAAGTGGGAAAAAGCCTGGCTCCGATGAAACAAATGAAAAGAAATTCCTACATAGAGGCATTTCTGAGCGCAACTTCGAGCGCAAGTTTCAGTTAGGAGACCACGTGAAGGTAACCGGTGCCGACGTAGAAAATGGCCTGCTTCACATTGATCTTGCCCGTGTGGTTCCCGAAGCGAAAAAACCGCGCAGAATTGCCATCGGTAACAAGGCTGTAAACAACAACGACGTTTCTGGCAACGAATAACTATTTTTCGCGGGTTTGTGCACCTCACAAACTCGTGTGTATCGCCGCCGTAACACGGGGCAACTTTTAACCATATTGCTTAATTGAAAGGATATGACTATGCGTACTATTGATTTATCACCCCTTTATCGTTCTTTTATTGGTTCTGACCGTTTGGCTTCCTTAATAGATAATGCAAGCCGCTTTGAAAGTCAGAGCGCATTTCCTCCTTACAACATTGAGTTACTTGAGGAAAACAAGTACCGAGTATCAATGGCTGTAGCGGGCTTTACAATTGACGACATCAATATCGAAGTACAGGAGAATACTCTCCGTGTCTCTGGCAGTAAACCAGAAGACAAAGACACAGAACGAAAATTTCTGCATAAGGGGATTTCAGAAAGAAACTTCGAACGCAAGTTCCAACTCGGAGACCATGTAAACGTAACAGGTGCGGATTTAGCCCATGGCCTGTTACATATTGATCTCGAGCGAATAGTGCCTGAAGCGAAAAAGCCAAAACGTATTGAAATTGGCAAACCGGCCCTAGAAAATAAAGCATAAGCGTTTTAAATTAGATAAAAAAGCGGCACCGAACGTGCCGCTTTTTTTATACAGTGTTACCATCCATCAGCGCTTTTCCAGGTTTCACTTACCGTGCAATTATCTTCGGTAACTTGATAATGTCGGAATTGCCCTGCAGTGGCGCAAGCGTGGTTGGGTAAAATACGCAGAAGGCTACCGTAGGCAAACTTATCAGCAGGGATAGGTTTCCCCTCTTTATGACGAATAATACCGTGTTCCTGATTAGTCTGACTGACATACCAGCCATCCAACACATTACCTTCCCTGTCAGCCACCAACCCGTAACCATGGAGGTTGTTGCCTTTATCCCTTGACAACGCCATCCAACCAGCATCGACAATTACCCTGTTTTTATCATGCTGAAGCCCAATAACTGAGGTGAGTACCGTTAACGCAATATCCTGTCGCTGACACACGCCGAGATCAGCCATGACAAGGTCAAATGTAGCGTAGACACCGGCTCGGATTTCCGTTGCGCCAAAGTGCTCACACCCCGCCAGCGCGGTAGGAGTAGAGCCCACGGAAATAGTGTGACACTCGATACCCGCCTGCCCGAGAATCGCGGCTGCGGCCATCACGCCAGCGCATTCCTGTTTAGCCATCGAAACCCTGTCTGCGTTCTTAAAACAGCCATAAGATGCGCCCGCATGTGTCATCACGCCTCGAAACACGATGTTGTTATCTGTGTTCAACTGTGTGACTATCTTCAGCAATTGTTCCGAATCCGCAGCAATTCCAGCCCGATGGTTGTCTACATCTATTTCAACCAATACGTTCAGTGGCCCGATAAACCGCCGTGAATGGGAAGTTAATGATTCAGCGGCCGCCAGACTGTCGATAATGACGGTGATGTCAACACCCCGCTCCATGAGCCCGTTGACCGCTTCATATTTATTGGGGGTCAGACCTACCGCGTAAAGAATGTCCTTATACCCCGCCTCAGCAAAATACCTAGCTTCCGCCAGCGTAGAAACAGTAATGGGTGACGGCAATGGAGCGTAAAGCGCGGCCGCTTCCACACTTTTAAGTGTCTTAACGTGGGCTCTGAGTTTAATATTTTGCGCCTCACAGACAGTTTGGAGGCGTTTAGCATTGTGAGCTAATTTTGCTTTGTCTATGAGACAAGCCGGTGTAACTATGTGCGAAAAGTCAGACATATTTAAATAATATAATGAATCATATACAGATTAGTAGCAGCGAGGAAAAGCATAGAAATAAAAGTCAACAACATGCCGACAAGTCGTTGCCAACTCTTTCCTTCGTGGTGTCGTAGTCCATAAGCGTGAAACACTCTGCCAAATAACAACGCACAAGCCCCTAAATGAAGAACCCATTGTTGCGGCCCCAAGCTCTCAAGACAGGCAAGTAAGATAAGCGTTATGGGCACGTATTCACTAAAATTTCCGTGTACGCGTATGGCTCTGGCCAGGTCGCTATTGCCGCCGTCCCCTACACCAATGCGGGCACTTTTACGTACGCCAATGACAGAAAAAGACAGATATAAATAACACAACGCCAGTAAACTGGCATAAAATGCGGTAATAGGAAGGCTCATAATAACGATGTCTTTGTAACTTATAAGTAAGGCGTATTCTTGCAAGGAATTGTCTGTCTAGCAAAGTGTTTTACGCCAAATATACAAAAGGCCGCAAAGAGCGACCTTTTTATATGACAATCAACAATGTAGGATGTTTATCCCAGCAACGCTTCCAATTGCTGGCTAACCTTATCTACCGGCTGAGTGCCATCGAGTTTATGGTACTTACAATTGCCTGCTTTCGCTTCGGTTGAATAATAATCTACCAATGGCTTGGTTTGGTCGTGATATACGCCCAATCGTTTACGCACAGTTTCTTCTTTATCATCGTCACGAATGATGAGGTCTTCGCCAGTTTGGTCATCTTTGCCTTCCACCTTCGGTGGATTATACACCACGTGATAAACCCGTCCGGAAGCCGGATGCACGCGACGACCGCCCATACGTTCTACGATTACATCGTCAGGTACATCGAACTCAATGCAGTGATCAACGGTAATGCCCGCCTCTTTCATTGCATCAGCTTGGGGAATCGTACGAGGGAAACCATCCAGTAAGAAGCCTTGCTTACAGTCATCCTGAGCAATACGCTCTTTGACCAAGCCAATAATGATATCATCAGATACTAATTTACCTTCGTCCATCACACGCTTCGCCGCCAGGCCCATTTCCGTTCCTGCTTTAATTGCAGCACGCAGCATATCACCGGTGGAAATTTGAGGGATACCATATTTTCCCATCAGAAACTGTGCCTGAGTTCCTTTGCCGGCTCCAGGTGCGCCGAGAAGAATAATTCGCATTGTGCGCTCTCCGCTTTATTTTCTAAACTGTTCGGCACTTTACACACTAAACACCCTCGAAACAAGCCCGTAACAACAACGGTAAACCATTCTACGACCTATGTCGCATAGATTGTGAACAATGTGAGTAAGACCTACCACACAGACCGAAGCCATGGTTCAGTAAATACCGCTATAGCGGCGAGAGCAAAGGAATTAACCTCCTGTTGGCAAACAGGTTTATTGAGTAATAATGATATTGTTTATGGTAAATATAAAAACGGGCCATAAAGGCCCGTTTTTAAACTTAAACTCTATGATATATGACTTATTTTGCCATACTCATAAGTAGATCGTTCAGATTTCGAACAAAAGTTGATGGGTCTTTCAAGCTGCCTTGCTCAGACAGTGCCGCCTGGTCGAATAATACTCCTACCCATTGATTGAACAGGGTTTCGTCCTGCACGTCAGCCAGCTTCTTCACCAATTGATGCTCCGGATTCAGCTCGAAGTGATACTTAACCTCTGGGACGGTCTGACCTGCCGCTTGCATGAGTTTCATCATTTGCGTAGTCATCCCATTTTCATCAGCAGTAATCACCGCAGGGGACTCCGTTAACTTGTGGGTAAACTTCACGTCAATGACCTTTTCACCCAACGCAGCTTTAGCACGCTCAAGTATGCCTTCAACTTCTTTCTCGGCTTCTTCCTGTGCTTTCTTGGTTTCTTCGTCATCCATATCGCCGAGGTCTACATCACCCTTAGCAATAGATTGGAAAGATTTTTCTTTGTATTCGGTGAGGTGCGACATCAACCACTCGTCAATGCGCTCGCCCATCAGCAGAACTTCAATCCCTTTTTTGCGGAATATCTCCAGGTGCGGACTTGTTTTCGCTGCCTGCAGACTGTCAGCAGTTACAAAGTAAATCTTGTCCTGCCCCTCTTTCATTCGACTAATGTAGTCATCCAACGATACCGTTTGTACATCAGACTCGTCGTGGGTAGAAGAGAAGCGCAGCAATCCGGCGATTTTCTCCTTGTTACTGAAATCTTCAGCAGGACCTTCTTTCAGCACATTTCCAAATTCAGACCAGAACGACTGATACTTCTCATTGTCATTCTTAGCCATTTTTTCAAGCATTTGTAAAACGCGCTTAGTACACCCCTGACGCAGAGTTTGGGTGACTTTATTATCTTGCAGGATTTCACGGGACACATTTAACGGTAAGTCGTTTGAATCGAGTAAGCCCTTAACAAAACGCAAGTAAGTAGGCATGAACTGTTCGGCGTCATCCATAATGAAAACGCGCTGAACGTATAACTTCAGGCCGTGGCTTTGATCGCGGTTCCACATATCAAAAGGCGCTTTACTTGGGATATACAACAGGCTGGTATATTCACTCTTCCCTTCAACTTTATTGTGCGCCCAGATCAATGGGTCTGCAAAGTCGTGTGAGACATGCTTGTAGAATTCTTTGTACTCTTCGTCAGAGATATCTGACTTATCACGCGTCCATAGTGCAGTGGCCTTGTTTACCGCTTCCCACTGACCAGGGACTGCCGGGATCTTCTCACCATCCGGACCATCGCGCTCAGGCACTTCATCTTTCCACATTTGTACAGGAATACTAATATGGTCAGAATACTTGCCAATAATGGAACGCAAACGCCAATTGTCGAGGAATTCTTTTTCGTCATCCCGAACGTGCAGAATGATTTCCGTACCTCGGGAAGGTTTGTTCAGTTCAGCAACGGTGAATTCGCCTTCCCCGTCAGAAACCCATTCAACGCCTTGCGCAGCATCAACACCAGCGGCACGCGTTCGCACTGTGACTTTGTCAGCGATGATAAAGGCTGAGTAAAAACCTACACCGAATTGGCCTATCAACTGTGAGTCTTTGGCAGCATCACCAGACAATTTACTGAAGAAATCCTTGGTACCTGATTTGGCAATCGTTCCCAAATTAGTGATCACTTCTTCTCGGGTCATACCAATGCCATTGTCTGCAATGGTAATCGTACCCGCGTCGCTATCGACACTGATCTTTACATGTAGATCGCCATCACCTTCAAACAGGGCATCGTTTTCCAGGGCACGGAAACGCAGTTTGTCGGCAGCATCCGCTGCGTTTGAAACCAGTTCACGAAGGAAGATCTCCTTGTTTGAATACAGGGAGTGAATCATCAGATGCAGAAGTTGTTTTACTTCTGTCTGAAAACCGTGTTTTTCTTGTTGGGCTGCTTCAGCCATAAACCAGATTCTCCTAGAAAAATGAATCAATTTTCAAACTAGGAAGTAGGGTCAGCGAAAGTAAATTCAACCTTAAAAACAGGGTTTTTATCGGAAAAGTGTTAAACGTCTAAAATACAACCAGTAAAAAGGCAACTGAGAGCACATTATTGATTTAGATCTTGCGCCGTCCTGAGAATGCATGGGTAAGGGTGCTGCCATCGATATACTCTAGTTCGCCTCCGACGGGAACACCGTGTGCAATTCTGCTCGCCTCTATCTTCAACTCGGCACAAAGCTGGCCAATATAGTGCGCAGTGGCTTCTCCTTCCACCGTTGGGTTGGTCGCAAGAATGACCTCGCTGATTGAGTCTGATTTAAGTCGCGCTTCCAGTTCATTCAAACCAATATCAGCGGGCCCTATGCCATCGATGGGTGACAAGTGTCCCATCAACACAAAATACGTACCGCTAAACGTATTGGTTTGCTCAATGGCAAGTACGTCTTGCGGACTTTCCACAACGCAAAGTATCCCAACATTCTGCCGTTTTGGAGAGCGACAAATCTCACACACCTCATCCTCAGTGAAAGTTCGGCACATACTGCAGTGCTGAATATGCTCCATCGCATTGTGAAGTACGCTACTCAGTTTCAATGCACCTTTGCGGTTGCGTTCAAGCAAATGAAAAGCCATTCGCTGAGCACTCTTTGCTCCAACACCGGGCAACACGGTGAGCGCGTCGACAAGCTCACCTAACAGCGGACTGAATTTCATCGTTTAAAACGGCATTTTGAAGCCAGGAGGTAACGGCATGCCGCCTGTTACTTCACCCATTTTTTCTTTACTGGTTTCCTGTACGCGGCGAACCGCATCGTTGCAGGCAGCAGCGACCAAATCTTCAATCATGTCTTTGTCGTCATCCATCAACGACTCATCAATTTCAACACGACGAACATTGTGGTTGCAGGTCATGGTCACTTTTACCATACCCGCGCCTGCTTCACCGACAACTTCCATTTTGGCCAACTCTTCCTGAGTTTTTTGCATGCGCTCTTGCATTTGTTGCGCCTGCTTCATAATGTTTCCCATTCCACCTTTAAACATGGTCAATTCTCTCTTTTTCTTTACGTGAAGGCTAACGCGGAAGGATTGTATCTTCCAGCACTTGGGCTGAAAACACATCGCGTAGCTTGATAAATATTTCGTCTTCATTTACAACCTGGCGCGCATACTGTTGTCGCATGGCGTCTATGTCGGCTTGTAAAGACAGTGGTGTTTTGTGCGGTTCTCCCAGCACGATATCTATTTCCACATCGGCTTCTAGGGTTCGACAAATAGCCGCTTTTAATTGTGAAACCGCAGCATCATTAAGTAAATGGTCTTGTGTGCGGTCTAATTCAAGGGTCACCCTGTTTCCTTCCCTTAAAAAAGACGCGTTCAACACTATTTGCTTGGTTAATCCTGCCAATCCCAAGCGTGAGACGAGTTCACTCCAGGGGTCAATTTGGCGACCACGGGTTAGCTTTGTGCCGTCGTCCAGAAACGCTTTTAACTCCGCTTTTGAGGTCGCAACAGCAGAAACGGGTTGACTGACTTGTGCTTCACCTGTGTCAGGTACATAACTATCACCCGTTTGAATTTCATGCTCTGCAACTGGTAATGCGCTAAACTCGGGCACACTATCGATCTGTTCAGTCTGCATCTGCACACTAGAGACTGTTTGTGAAAATGCGTCAGATTGATGCGCTTGCTCGGGGTCGTTTATCCAGGGGGGAGGCTCACCTTTAAATTGTGCATCGCCATTAAAGGCATTCCCTGTATCGCCTAACGGGCCATGGACAGAATATTCATTTTCAACAACATCTGGCGCGCTATCCGTTGCTTTATCTGAATCTATCTGACGGCGTTGACTCAGTAATTTAACCCGCTCTACCGTGTCAGCATCAGGATTTACGGACTTTTTTTCCTGTGAGTCCTCAGCCTCCCGGCGGCCAGTTTTAAGTTGTTGACGCAAGGCCAGCATATCTTCTATCGATGTGTGCGCTTCCGGTTGCCCGTCATTTGGCGGCGTAAAAGACTCACCGCTACGTTGTTCAGGGAAGGCTTCTGCAGGCTGGTTATGAGGATCAGAAGCAGGCGCCCACTGTGGGTCTTGGTACTGAGAATCGCGCTGATAGTCATCGGCTGATTGAATATCTTCCTGCCATGGATGCTGCGCGTCCGAATCATCGGTATCGCCTATGCTGTTGCTCGCTTGCGACAATGGCTGACGGTGTTCCGCAGCCATTGCTTCAATGGCCGCCTGCTCTGCCGACAAAGCGTGATTGCCAGCAACTTCATCATCGAATTCGACAGAATCAGCGGCACCTGCAACATCACGGTGGCCCAGTTCAGCCTCTGAGACAGAATTTCTTGTTGTTTCTGAAAATGGTGCTTCATCAACCGGTAGCGACGCTCTATCAGGTGAAGACAAAATTAACTCGTCTGCTCTGTCGCTTTGCGGTGCCGGTGAAAATGACAGCATTCTTATCAACGTCATTTCAAGGGCTGTTCTGCCATCAACCGCGTAAGGAAGATCTTTTTTTCCCTGCAGGACAATTTGATAGAGCAATTGCACTTGCTCAGCTGGCATTGCTTTCGCTAGCTGATAGATGGCCTTGGCAGACGTAGTTTCCAGTTTGCAAACCTCGGGGACCCACTGAGTGAGCGCAACCTGATGTAACAAACCGGATAATTCGGCCAATACCTGACCATAATCTGGTGCCTGGTCTGCCATGTCATCGACAATGGCCATCATATCTTGAGGCGATTTCTTAACGATAGCGTATAGCAACTTAATAATTTGATGCCGATCCATCAACCCCAGCATATCTGTTACGACACTGGCCAAAACCTGATTATTGCCCTGAGCAATCGCTTGGTCGGTGAGGCTTAACGCATCGCGCATACTCCCTTGCGCTGCCCTGGCTAAAAGTGCAAGCGCAGCGGGCTCAAAAACCACGGATTCTTGTTCGAGTATGGTTGCAAGTTGGCCGGTAATTTGCTCTCGCGACAGTGCTTTTAGGTTGAACTGTAAGCAGCGGGAAAGAATAGTAACCGGTAATTTCTGAGGATCTGTTGTCGCCAAAAGAAACTTTACATGAGGAGGAGGTTCTTCCAGCGTTTTGAGTAGTGCATTAAAGCTGTGCTTTGAGAGCATGTGAACCTCATCGATGAGGTACACTTTAAAACGTCCCCTTGTGGGCTTGTACTGTACGTTGTCCAGTAACTCCCGGGTATCTTCTACCTTCGTTCTGGATGCTGCATCAATTTCGAGCAGATCGACATAGTTGCCGTGCTCAATCTCTCTACAGGTGTCACACAAACCACATGGATTGGCTCCCTGCCCTTTCTCACAGTTTAAACTTTTGGAAAAAATTCGCGCGATCGTGGTTTTACCGACGCCACGGGTACCGGTAAACAGATACGCATGGTGAAGACGATTATTATCAAGTGCATTAGAGATAGCGGTGACAACGTGCTCCTGACCCACCAGTTCGTTAAACCTGCCGGGCCGCCACTTCCTTGCCAGTACCTGATAACTCATTATATTGTCACTTTCCTATTCACCATCAAATTCGCAAATTGAGTAGCAAGCAATGTCCAACGCCGACAGCTTTTCATACCCACCTAGGTCGGGTAATCCAATAACAAAACCTGCATGATCAACAATCCCACCAAGAGAACGGAGCAAGCTTGCAGAAGCCGCAATAGTACCACCAGTCGCTAACAAATCATCAATCAGCAATACTCGGTCGCCTTCTTTAACAGCATCCTTATGGATCTCAAGGGTATCCATACCATACTCGAGTTCGTAACTTTCACTAACGACCTCACGAGGCAATTTATTTGGTTTTCTTACGGGAATGAAGCCGATGCCCAATTCGATGGCTAAAGGCGCTCCAAACAAGAAACCTCTGGCCTCCGTACCGGCTACTTTGTCAAAATTTAACCCCTTGTATTTATCAACCATAAGTGCAATACACGAAGAAAACGCTTTGTGGTCTTCAAGTACGCTGGTGACATCACGAAAAATGATGCCCGGTTTGGGATAGTCGGGAACGGATTTTACAACGGATTTTATATATTCAGCAGTCACTATTTTGCCTTAGATCACAGCCAAAAAGTGAACCAGCCAGCAATGATATGCAACAGGGGAAAAGCAATAAGCGTCACCACTATTGCTAGAAAATACCACCAATTAAATACCTCTTTAAACTCGCCGTTATCAGCCATAATCAATACCTGAAATTACTTAGTAAAAAATGGTCGTAAATGTTAATCGAAACTATGCACGAATGACAGTACTAATCAGCATTATAGTGAAGATTAAAAGAAGTGCTGTAAAGTTAGTGCTGAATTACTATACCTTGGTCAACGAGGGAGTCTAGGGTTTGCGGTAAAAACTGACGCACTTGCTGATGTTGTTCTATGGGTAAATACTCAGCGAGTCGCGCTTCAAGGCTAGCGACGGACAACGGGGAGTCTGCGTTCTCAATTTGCGATAACAGCAATGCAGTAAGTGGCTGAAGTTCCACAAAATTTACTTTATCATCTATATCACGATAAACAGCAAAAAAATGTGGCTGCGCCGATGGACTCTGTGGCTGAAAACTGACCGACAATCTATGCACGGGAAAGCGATATTCCACAACACTGGCCAGTGAAGAAAGAGAATAAGTCTGTAATAAAGGCCGCGTATTGTAAACTACCGGTTTATTATCCCGAATACTCACATCCAGCTCAATCCATTCATAGTGCGCCAATTCTACTAAGAATGGAGGATAGTCCACCAATACGTCAGGCTGCCCGCTGAGATAGGTGACAAATTCCTTGCTTATTTGAGAAAAATAAGGACTTTCACATTGATGTTCTATGAAAAAACGTCGAACCAGTACAAGCCATTTTTCAGTATTTAACAGTTGATGGATAACTGGAAAGCCATTTATCAAAAAATTGTTTAAATTATTGAAAAACAGAGATTGATAAATAGCCAAACGCTTGACGGCGTCGTCCTCCAAACCGGTAAATGATTGTCGTGGATCTCTCACTGCTGACACTAATTCGTTTTGTCGTTCCAACAATCCTTTCATGCGCTTGTCCTTTGGGAATCAGTCACAACTTTGCTTTGAATATCTTTAATTCTTTGTACTTCACTAAGCAGTATTTCGATGGGCGGAATATTAAAATCTCGCTCCAACAAGGTTGGAAAAACCCCATGCCTTTCGTAAGCCTTTTCCAGCAGCGCCCACACAGGTTCAATGACATCACTACCGTGAGTATCAACCTTAAGTGTATCAGTCTCATCGAAATGCCCCGCAACATGCCCATATACGATTCGATGTGAAGGTAGTGCGTTTAGAAATGTTTCTGCATCGTAATTGTGATTAATGCTGTTAACATACAAATTGTTGACATCGAGCAAGAGGTCACAATCCGCTTCTTCAAGCACGCCAAGCGTGAACTCGAGTTCAGTTAGCGCATTATCTGTTGTGAGGTAGTAAGAGACATTTTCTACTACTAAGCGACGCTCAAGAATATCCTGAACCCGTTTTATTCGGCTTGCCACATGATTAATGGCCTCTTCTGTAAAAGGGACAGGCAGTAGGTCATACATATGACCTTGACCAGAACAAAAACTAAGGTGTTCACTATACATAGCGATACCGTGGGTATCTAAAAAGCGGCCAACATCACGTACAAACTTTTCATCCAACGCGTCGCTGCTGCCGATAGAAAGCGATAAACCGTGAGTAGTGAAAGTTGCCTGGCGGGTGCACATTTCGAGTTGTTTTTTAAACCGCCCACCCATTGGGATCCAATTTTCCGGTGCGACTTCCCAAAAATCGACCTCTGTGGGCAAATCGGGTAGCAAGGAAGGTAACATCTCTCTTCGTAATCCCAACCCCGCTCCTTTTAACATCACTATTACCTCATTCCTCAGTTTGAATGCAGGTGAATAATATCACCTGCTTGTGGTCCTCTTGAAACCATTTTGTAATTTGTCAAAGTTTAGTGACTACCACCACACTTACCTTCGCCGCACTTTCCTTCAGCGTCAGATTTGGTTTTGGCTTTATCACCACCACATTTTCCTTCACCACACTTACCTTCGGCATCCATTTTGGCTTTATCACCACCACATTTTCCTTCACCGCACTTTCCTTCGGCATCCGCTTTGGCTTTATCGCCTCCACATTTTCCTTCACCACACTTTCCTTCGGCATCCGCTTTGGCTTTATCGCCACCACATTTTCCTTCACCACACTTTCCTTCGGCTGCAATTTGCATGTATCCGGATTCGAGTGTATTCATACCGAATGGGTTGGCGCTCGCTGCACCACAAAACACAGTAGAACTCATAACTACAGCACCGATAGTACTTACAATTGCCTGTTTCTTCATATTTTGCATTTTAATTTCCTTCAAGTGGGAATTGACTAATGTGTTCAGCAACACTGTGTCTATAAAGACCCGACGAAGAATTTTTTTATTTCAAAATAATAATAAATTAATGCTATTTATTTCTTCATTCCGCGCGATATCCCACTCTAAACCCTCCCCAGTGACGTCCGTTGACAAAAATAGGCGCGGATAAATCATGCATCACTTCTCCCGTATCTCGCTTATAGGTTTGTAGTAGGAAAGATTCGGTGCTCTTGCCGCAACGCGCACCAGTAGGATCATCAAATATTCGTTTAGTCCGACTATTCGCCAAATCGGTCTCATAATCGCCTGTGATTGGGTGACTAAACTTTTTATTGTGCGTAGGGAAATATCCGTTTACGTCCACTGCTCCAGCATAAATTATGAACTGATTTGCCTCGAGAACAGGTTCCTGTAAAGCAGGAAGTAAGCTGTCGGTAAACTTATCAAAACTAGTCGTATACTTTTGTGGTTTGGTATTCGGAACTGGTTTGTAATTGAAGTTAAACAAATCGGCTTCGCTTATCCGATTATCTGCGATGGCCGCTTCAAACAAATGACCTACTTCTTTAGCTTTACGCAAGACAATATTTTGTACAAGTTTATTGCGGTCGTTTATATTAAAGTTATGCAGTTGCCTAAAAATATCTTCTGTTTGGAAACTCAATGCCAACACCTGAGAAGAGACGTCCTTTAAATCACTCTCAAGATGCTTAGTATGCTCATGTAACTGAGTTGCATTGACGCCAATCCCACGATTTGTATCGCCGTGAAGCTCAACAGTAGATTTTACTTCACTCATAGAACGTGCCGCTTGTGAAGAAACAATACTGGTTTCTTCAATTAAACCTGCAACTTCATCAATTAGCTGTGACATACTGTCACTTTCATTCGCAACTTGTGATATGGCATTAACGGAAGATTGACTATATTTGATAATTTCATTTAATACGTCGTCGATGCCTTGAGTGGCGTTAGTCGTTTTCTGAGCTAAATCCCGAACTTCATCCGCAACTACGGCAAAGCCTCGTCCTTGCTCTCCAGCGCGAGCTGCCTCTATGGCTGCATTCAGAGCCAACATATTGGTTTGATCGGCAAGTTGGCTAATCGTAGTTGTAATTCCTGTAATAGAGTCGGCCTTCGTTCTTAAAGTTTTTAACATATCGGTTGAAGCAACGATCTCCTGATTCAATTGTTTTTGTTGCAATCGAATTTGCTCAAGAGCCCGATTGCTCATCTGTGTTTTATCATCAGCAGTTTGAATTTTATCCTGCGCAGAAACAGAAAAGTCGACTAGCTGTTGATTTCCATGCTCCAAACGCTTAATACTTTCGGCAATCTCATGCACATTTTCAACCTGCTGTTTAAATACGTCAGCAAGCTTATCAAGAAAATGAGATACGGTAGCCCCACCAATTGCGATGCTACTGGCGGAGTGGCTTATTGATGCTGCAGCATCATCGTAAATGTCATTGTAATTAGCATCCTGTGGACTTATCTCAGTGGAAGAATTTCGTCTAAAGAAATAGAGACAGAGAAACGTAACCAGCACTGTCATAAGGGAAGTTAGCCAAGCTTCCATATGAAATAACCTAGCGATATGAATCACTGCCACAATACAAATACCAATAAATACATATACCATTGCACCAAACTACCCTTGCTAGCCTTTCACTCAATATAGCCGACTAATACAATTATTTAACATTTTATATAGAAATACCCTTTATGTGTAAATTTACTAAACGTTATACAACATAAGGGAAAAGACGCATTTCCCTCGTACCATGCCATATTCTGTATTGTTCAACGCTTAAAGAAAAAAATCTCTGCTGCATGATGCTCGATGAGCGCAGCGAACGAGGGGGGCCAGTGGCACGCCGAGAGTGAAGAACCGGCAGCAAGGAGGCTGCCGTGGACATTGCTCCGGGGATGGGATGTTACCTGTCTGTCTTGTAAACCCAGCAGGTAAATCCCTATCGATAGGTTGGGTTTCTCTATGATTGTGGCCGCAGCTTTGCTGCGTTTGTAAAAAAAAAGCCCACTCATTTGAGTGGGCTTTTTCCTGTAATTGGGAGCCTGGCGATTCACTTCGTGACGAGAACTACTCTCACATGGGGGTGAAG
>NZ_JAHKQR010000017.1:0-149 GCF_018860805.1 Aestuariibacter sp. A3R04
CTGTGGTAAACCGTCAGCCGCAGGGATGCGGCTGTCGAGCCCCCATGGATGGGTTCACGGCGTGTTTAGCGCAGGTAAGCTGTAACCGCCGTCACTGCGACAAGCTAAGACACGCAGAGGCGGTGAAAGCTTATCTGTGGTAAACCGTC
>NZ_JAHKQR010000017.1:223-19474 GCF_018860805.1 Aestuariibacter sp. A3R04
GCAGAGGCGGTGAAAGCTTAACTGCGGCGTGACAAAGCACTAAAGATTCCAGTAGAGAATCATACACGTAGTAATATTCACTTTTCGCAGGCTGTGTCTTGCCCTTTCTGCATCGCGTTTGGTTTGCAGTGGCCCCATAATGACACGGAACCATTCGCCATTAGAACCAGTGGTGGCTCTAACTTGTGCTTCCAACCCCTGAAATGCAATTTTAGCTTTCATTTCTTCAGCTTGGGCTCTGGTTCTAAACGAACCGCACTGCAACAAATAGAGCTTGTCTGACTTTTGCTGCTCCGCCACTTCAACTTCTACTTCGTAGCCAGGCAAGGTTTTGATGTAATCCCATTCCTCTTCAGGCAGCTCTGGCAGCTCTTCTTCCTCAGTCAGTTGTGGTAAAGGAGCCATAGGCGCGTCAGCTGTTTCATCTACGTTATCTTTAATGGAGAAGAGAAAATAAATGAGTAGCAAAATAGCAATAATCACCACCACCAAGCGTGCCCAGATTTTACCCTTTTGCATTTCTGGCCCTGAAGACTGGCGTTTGTTCGATTGCTTTTTTTTATTCGTTGACGAACGTCCACGAGAAACATAATCACGCTGAGCCATAAGTCGCAACTAACCCCATTAAATACTAATTGACGTTTTTCATTATCGCGAGTTGCAACAGATTTCTGCCTGCCTCAACACCGCCTTATTATTGTGGCAGTGTAGCGTTTTTTATCTCATATTGCTGCCGTAATCTTGGGCAAACGACAAGAAATTAACTAAAGTCGGAGGGATCCACATCAACCGACCAGCGTACTTTCGATGCCAATGGCATAGCCGTAATATTGGGCAAAGCATGACGAAGCTGCGCGTTTATGGCATTCCTTTGCGTCGATTGCATAACCAGCATAAATCTAAACCTTCCCTGACGTTTTTCTATCAGGCACGGAAGAGGGCCATGGGTTCTCACAGCGTCATGGCACAATAACTGGCGCGCCTGTTGTAAAAACGACCAGGCCAATTCACCGTTCGCGGCTTCAGCCCTGACAACCGCTTGCGATTGATACGGAGGCAACCCGGCTAGTTGACGCTCATCCAGTAGTTGGCGAGCGAAATGGTCATAACCATTGTGAATAAGGTCCTGAAGCAAAGGATGTCCCGGATTGTGAGTTTGCAGCCACATTTCTCCGGGTTTACTGGCTCGTCCTGCCCGGCCTGCCAGTTGTGTCACCAGTTGGGCAAGCTTTTCGCTGGCACGGAAATCGGCACTGAACAATGCGCCGTCACAATCCATGATGACTACAAGGGTTACATGGGGAAAGTGGTGCCCTTTTGATAAAATCTGTGTGCCCACCAAGAGTTGATATTTTTGGGCGTTCACATCACTCAGCATTCGTTGCAGCTTGTCTTTTCCCCTGACAGAATCACTGTCAATTCGTATCTGCTTTTTGTCGGGAAATAACTGACTGAGTCCTTCTTCGATTTGCTCTGTGCCAACTCCCGCAGTCATCAAACTGGTTTCTCCACACTGTTCACAGCGCGCAGGAACGGGCTTCACAGCACCGCAATGGTGGCATTGTAAACGGTGTTGTGAACGGTGCACAGTAAAGGGGCGCTCGCAACGATGACAATCAACAGAATGACCACAATGGTGACAAAGCAGCGCAGGGGCGTATCCCCGCCTGTTGACAAATACCAACACTTGATTACCCATAGCAAGGTGCTGTCGCATAATGTTAATCATGCCGTCGGCCAACCCGAATTGCATGCGTTGATCACGCACGTCGAGAAGCTGTTGGAGGGTCTTTGATGCGCCACCAGCACGCTGAGTGAGATGCAAATGCCCATACTTGTTCGCTAGCGCATTGTTCAGCGATTCAAGGGATGGCGTAGCGCTGCCCAATACCAAAGGCACATTTTCACTATTCGCCCGCATTACGGCGAGATCGCGGGCGTGATAGCGCAATCCGTCCTGCTGTTTAAATGACTCATCGTGCTCTTCATCCACAATGATCATACCGGGGAATCTTAACGGGGTAAAAATAGCCGAGCGGGTACCGATAACAATACCCAGTTCACCTGCCCGGGCGCGTTGCCACACGGCTAAACGATCTTTGTCGTTCAACTGGGAATGCAAAACCCCAACGTCAATCCCGAAGCGTTGGGCGAAACGTGACACCGTCTGTGGTGTCAATCCTATTTCGGGCACCAGGATCAATACCTGCTTACCTTCTGCCAGCACATCTTCTATTGCCTGCAGATAAACTTCTGTTTTACCGCTACCCGTAACACCTTCCAGCAAGAAAGGAGCGAATTGTCCTCGCGCCTGACTGATTGCCGTAATCGCTACACTTTGCTCTCTATCCGGTAAGGGTTTGCTCCCCACTGCAAAATGTTCAAGCCACAATGCTGGCTGCAACGATGGCTTGCGATAATCGGGGGCAATAAACCCCTTTTTCTCCAATTCACGTATCACAGTGCTGGAAAACACCGTCTTCAACTCGCTGTCTCGCAATGCTTCGGTGGCAACGAGTTGTAAACATTCTGCCTGGCGCTTGGAGCGTTTTAGCGCACCTAAATGCACGTCGATGTCGCCAACAGGCTGCCACCACTTTTCCTCTACAGGCTCAGCTGATCCCCCTTTGCGCAAAAGTACGGGTAAAGCCGTGTGAATTACCTCACCGATAGGATGCAAGTAATACTGAGATAACCAGTGACAGAGTCTGAGCATGGTATCGTTTAACAGCGGGGTACGGTCGATAACGTCAGTGACGAATTTAATTTTGCTGGTATCATTCGGCGTTTCTGCAGGCCCCAAAACCATACCTACTAACTGCCGGTTGCCAAAAGGCACAGCAACGCGACAGCCTGGCTCCGGAAGTTGCTCACACTGATAAGTAAATACCTGCCGTAACGGCACTGGCACCGCCACTTCTACAAAAATCATCGGTTTTCCATCATAAACGCTGGCCTGGCGGACACTGCCTGACTATTTTTTCTGCGTTTTTTTGTTCATCGTTCTTGATCAAACGGGCGTCATACATTAATATGCGCCGCTCTTTACGGCAAGGCCAGTTGTGTCTTGCATTTGAATATAGTTGCGTATGGTGTTCAGCTTCGGGCTGGATAGCGATACGGCCTTAATAATGAGGTAACCCATGAAACAAGGTATCCACCCTGAATACAAAGAAATTACTGCAACGTGTTCTTGCGGTAATGTGATCAAAGTACGTTCTACGTTGGGCAAAGACATCAACCTTGACGTATGTTCAAACTGCCACCCTTTCTATACTGGTAAGCAACGTAACGTTGATACCGGTGGTCGTGTTGATCGCTTCAAGAAACGCTTTGGTGCTCTGGGCAAAAAATAAGTCCTCACCAAACAAAAAAAGCGCCTTTACGGCGCTTTTTTTAATTCAGCCTAACTACTCCAGCACTTCCCGCCACCAGCGTTTTTCCCGCATGGGAGATGCCAGAGAAACGATGTCACCAAACACAGGTGTACTCAGTGCTACCCCGGACTTCTGAGCGCTAGCCACAGCCCGTTCCATCGGTTCATACCAACTGTGAAAAGCCAAATCGAATGTACCATTGTGAACCGGGATCATCACTTTCCCTTGCAAATCGATATGTGCTTTAACACTCTCTTCGGGCAACATGTGAATATCCGGCCAATCCTTGTCGTAAGCCCCGGTTTCAATCAGCGTGACATCAAAAGGGCCATAGCGCTCACCAATTGTTGTAAAGCCATCGAAGTAGCCGGAATCGCCGCTGAAATACACAGCGCCTGATGACGCTTTCACTACCCACGAACCCCACAGGGTCGTATTAGCATCAGTTAATCCTCGCCCTGAAAAATGGCGACTCGGAGTAAATGCCACCATGCCAACAGACGTGATCTCTTCCTGCCACCAGTCAAAGGAAGCAATTCTGTCATGCCCCACGCCCCACTCGACCAGTGAATTATCCACCCCCAGTGGCACATAGAACCTTGCTGTTTTCGCGGCTAGGGCCTTAATCGCCTTTTTATCCAGATGATCATAATGATTGTGGGAAATAAACACTTTATCGATATCAGGCAGGGCGTCAACACTAATAGGCGAAGGGTGGAAACGCTTCGGCCCAACAAAGCTAAAAGGCGAAGCCCGTTGGCAAAACACCGGGTCAAATAACCAGTATTCGCCATGAACTTTCATTAATACAGAAGAATGGCCCAATTTCACCACGTGAATAGTGTCGTTCGCCAGTGCCGCCAGCACTGATCGGTTTAACTCAACGACAGGAATTTGCGCCTCAGGAACTTTGTCCACTTGTGGTTCAGTAATATACCGGCTCATTACACCGAGCATTTTAAACAAGCCATTAGGAGAAACCGGGGATGTATTAACAAACCGGCCTTTTTCTTTAGGAGCTTGAGTAAGCGCTCCCCGCTGAACACTATTAAATCCTTCAGCCACCAACTGACTATTCACAATGATACCCCCGAGCAATATGAACAAAACAAAACCGAGGACCACCCAACATATCGTTTTCATGATCACCCCAAAAGTAAACTACACCGTTTAGTTTACTTAATGTGGAAAGAAAGTAAACCATGCAGTTCACTTTTTGTTAGAACCCGTTACACTAATTGGGGATAGGAGACGATGATGAAGTTAAGCGAACAAAAAAAACTATCAATACTACAAGCTGCGGAGAATCTGTTTTTCGAGCAAGGTATGGAGAATACCAGCATGGATTTGGTGGCGCAGGAAGCGAAGGTATCGAAGCGCACGCTGTACAATCATTTTGAAACGAAAGATGCGTTATTTCACGCCATTCTCCTGCGCTTACAAAATCAACTGAGAACCGGCCATGTTATCACTTACGATCCGGCGTTCCCCGTTGAAACACAACTGCATGCGATTGCCCAACAGGAAGCGGCGTTTTTAACCTCCGTTCCACTCTTGAAGGTCGCCCGTGTCGCGTTTATGCATATGCTTCAGCAACCAGCATTGGCGCAAAAACTCACGGCTAACAAAATGGGATGTGCTGCTTTCTTAGATGAATTTCTGCGAGATGCAGTTAATGCCGAAAGCCTGATCATTCACGATATCCCCTTTGCCGCCAAGCAGTTTATCTACCAGTTAAAGTCGTTTATTTTCTACCCTAATTTGTACCAATTCGATATTCCTGATGACAAGGAAATAGCGATGATCGTCGAGCAGACCGTTGCCATGTTTACCGCACGCTATGGAACAACTCCCAAAACCGGATGAACACCTTCTTTCAGCATTATAATATTGACAGATACACAGATATAAAAACATAAATACAATAAATACCGATCATTACTATTCACCCTTTGTGTTGTGTGCCATTTATCTCTAGAGTAGTGTTGTCACCATCGTTGATTGGGCTTTGCATCAGCAGTTGTCTATTAGCGCCTGATCAGATATGTACAGCGAAAATTGTTGTGTTACATTGGCTAAAGCCTGTACCCCATAAATAAAAAAACACATTAGTACAGTGCTAACAATCCATTGTTTACAGAAACAACCCCGATAAGGACACACCAAAGAATGTCAGATTTTCGACAACGCGCCCTGGATTATCACGAGTACCCTACTCCGGGCAAAATTAAAGTAGAGCTGTCGACTCCCGCAGATAGCGTAGATGATTTAGCACTCGCTTATAGTCCGGGCGTTGCAGAGCCGGTGAGAGAAATTGCTGAAGACCCTGATGCTGCGTACCGATACACTGCCAAAGGCAATATGGTTGCTGTTATCAGTAACGGCACAGCCATTCTGGGTTTAGGTAACCTGGGACCGTTGGCATCAAAACCCGTGATGGAAGGTAAAGCCCTACTCTTTAAGCGTTTTGCCGGCCTTGATGCCATCGATATTGAGGTGAAGCACAGAACCACCGAAGAATTCATTAATACCGTGGCGAATATAGCCGACACTTTTGGTGGAATAAACCTGGAAGACATTAAAGCGCCCGAATGCTTTGAAATTGAGCAGGAATTAGTCAAACGTTGTAAAATTCCGGTTTTTCACGACGATCAGCACGGCACGGCTATCGTTACTGCTGCCGGCATGCTTAACGCTCTGGAAATCCAGGGCAAGGAAATTGAAGATGCGAAAATCGTGTGTATGGGTGCAGGCGCCGCTGCTGTTGCTTGTATGGAACTGCTGATCAAATGTGGCGCACAGCGAGAAAAAATCTACATGCTCGACCGCAAGGGCGTTATTCACACACGTCGGGAAGATTTAACCGAGCACAAGAAACTATTTGCCAACAATACGGATAAGCGCACGTTGGAAGATGTCATGGATGGAGCCGATATTTTTGTTGGGGTTTCTGGCCCCGATGTACTACCACCGGAAGCTTTGGCGTTAATGGCTCCTAATCCCGTTGTCTTCGCCTGCTCCAACCCTGACCCGGAAATTAAACCTGAGCTGGCCCACGAAGTGCGCAACGATCTCATCATGGCCACTGGTCGTTCAGACTACCCCAACCAGGTCAACAATGTGCTCTGCTTCCCATTTATTTTCCGTGGCGCACTGGATGTTCGGGCTTCAGCAATAAACGATGAAATGAAAGTTGCTGCTGTTGAGGCACTGCGCTCAGTTTCCAAAGAGCCCGTGCCTGAGGAAGTGCTCACAGCCAGTAAATCCCAAAGTCTGACGTTTGGAAAAGACTACATCATTCCCAAACCCATGGATCCGAGACTCAGGCAACGCATTGCCAGGGCCGTCGCCCAAGCCGCGATTGACTCTGGTGTTGCAGGTATTGAAACCTTGCCACCGTCCTACCGTTGAGCTACTTGAAAAAAAGCCAGCAAAAAATTGCTGGCTTTTTTGTCTTTACGCTTCTTCGTTGTCTACACTAGGGTCAAGGCCCATCTCTTCCATCATTTTTCGCGCCTCCGCGGGTACCCGATTAGGGTTGTCTTTGCGAAGGTCGTCGTCATTGGGAAGAGGTTGCCCGGTAAACGCGTGTAAAAAGGCTTCACAAAGTAGCTCTGAATTCGTCGCGTGGCGCAGATTGTTAATTTGTCGGCGCGTTCGTTCATCAGTAAGCACTTTTAACACATTGATTGGAATAGAGACGGTAACTTTTTTAACCTGCTCACTCTTCTTCCCGTGTTCTGCATAAGGGTGAATATACTTACCGTTCCATTCTGCCATTTTTGACTCTCAAACTGTCTGTTATTTTATATTATGAGCGGAAATTCTAAACAATGTAGCGAAAAGGTCAATTAAGCCGTGTAAACCTCTTGACGTCCAGACATATATTATTTAGTTTAGACGTCTAAACGTCCATACATGAGAGTAAGCTAAAATGGTTTCCTATGCACAGGGTATAGATGCATTAAATCAATCGCTGTCTGAACTGCGAGACATCGATGTATCTTTTGAGTTTTTTCCGCCTAACTCGGAAAAAATGGAGCAAACGCTGTGGAAATCAGTAGAACGCCTGGCCCCGTTAAAACCCTCTTACATGTCGGTCACTTACGGTGCCAACAGTGGTGAGCGGGATCGTACCCATGACGTGGTAAAGCGCATTCAACAACAAACAGGTGTGCAGGCCGCCCCCCATCTTACCTGTGTTGATGCCAGCCGCGAAGAACTAAAAGACATTGCACAGGAGTACTGGGATTCAGGGATCCGCCGTATTGTTGCATTGCGCGGCGACCTCCCCCCCGGCGTTGATAAAACAGAAATGTACGCTTCAGATTTAGTTACTTTACTCAAAGATGTGGCCGATTTTGACATTTCTGTGGCTGCTTATCCTGAAAAACACCCTGAGGCACCCAATACCCAGTTCGATTTGCTCAATCTTAAACGCAAAGCAGAGGCAGGGGCATCTGAAGCTATCACCCAGTTTTTCTTCGATACCAGTGTGTACCTGAGATTTCGCGATCGAGCAGCCGCAGCGGGTATTGATTTAGATATCGTACCCGGGATCCTGCCTGTAACTAATTATCAAACCCTTCTTAAGTTTGCAGGCTTCACCAACGTGCACGTGCCGGGCTGGCTTCACAAAATGTACGAAGGTCTTGATGCTGATGATCAGGCCACCCGCAACCTAATTGGTGCCAACATAGCCATGGAGCAGGTAAAAGTACTTGCTAAAGAAGGTGTGAAGCACTTCCACTTCTATACTCTAAACCGCTGTGAACTCAGTTATGCTATCTGTCACTTACTGGGTGTACGAGCGGGCTAGCCTTTGTAACCCCAAAAAAGCATTTTGCCCAGCGCAAGTGAGCCAGTACACTGTTCCAGCAGAAGTTGGTTTATTTTTAGGAGTCTGTTTTGACAGAAAACCGCTGGGTAAAGGGCATAAAGGAAAAACTACCGGGGCTAATTGCCTTTTTTCACATATTTTTGCAGCGATGCCGACAAGATAACATTACCATTTCCGCCGGACATCTGGCGTACGTTACCCTGCTCTCGTTGGTGCCGTTCATCATGGTAACCTTCACCGTCATGTCGGCCTTCCCCGCCTTTGCTTCTGTGCGCAGCAAGCTGGAGCAATTTGTCTTCTCCAATTTCGTGCCCACCGCCGGTGATGTCGTTCACCAGTACATGTCGGACTTCGTCTCCAATGCCTCCGAGATGGGCGCTGTGGGTATTTTGTCATTATTGGTGGTGGCCCTGCTGCTGATTTCAAATGTGGACAAAACCCTCAACCGCATTTGGCGAACCCAAAGCGAACGCCCGATAATTTACACGTTTGCCATTTACTGGATGGTGATTACTTTGGGGCCAATGTTAATGGGGTCGAGCGTGGCAATCAGCTCATACCTGGTCGGTGTGGCAGAATTTGCAGAAGAGTATACACCTGGTGCCGGCACCTTTATGCTAAAGCTTGTACCCAGCTTTGCCGCACTATTAGCATTCGTTATTTTGTATCTGTTAGTCCCAAATCGCCGGGTGCGCTACTCACATGCCTTAATTGGAGCCCTGGTTGCTACCCTCTTTTTTGAATTCACCAAAAAAGGCTTTGCGTTATACATTACAAACTTTACTTCCTATCAGGTTATCTATGGTGCACTGGCCGTGCTGCCCATTCTGTTTTTGTGGGTGTATGTATCCTGGATGGTCGTACTGATTGGCGCAGAATTTACCTGTAGTCTTGAAGATGCATTCGGCGATACCCGGACTACAGAGGCGCCGCGCAAAGTCGCTAAAGAATAGAAAAGGGCCAGCGGCCCTTTTTGCATTAGTTTCTCATGGTGCGGATAAACGCGTCTGATTCCGCCACTGCAGCTTTCATTTCTGACATCAGCCTTGCCACATCCTGTTGGATCGCTTTCAGTTCACCATCTAAGGCGCCGATGGCATTGGCATTCAGGTTGTGTTTGAGATAAAGCACGTTGTCCTGCAACGCTGTGAGAATAGGATCCATCCGGCTTTCCGCTTTTCTCATGGCTTTTATCATACTGCTGTACTGACGACGGGTTGAACGTAACTTTTGCTCACTGGAACGCTTGAGCGTCGCACTGTCGTATTTTTCCAGTTCGTCTTCCCATTCAGCAAACAACGCCTCAGCAACACTTTCTACTTTGTCTATCCGGTCGGTAACATCTTGAGCCGCAGCCTGACTGTCCAAAAATTCGCCATTGAGCTCGTCGTAGACATCTTCTAGCTCACCACCATCAAAATTGATGAGCGCGCTGAACTCCTCCAACGCATCTGCAAACTGCGCCTGAGCCTCTTCCTGAGACTCTTTCGCATTCTCCACCCTGTCTACCAGGATATCCCTTTTCTCTACGCCCAGCTTTTCCCAAGCTGAGTAATAAGCAGACTGGCAACCGCTTAGTAGCAGACAAGTGGCAATAGCCAACAAACCCGTTTTCATTGCGTCTGCCATGGCCTACCCCCCAGCCCCGCGATATCGCGCTGCATCAATAATGGCCCACAGGTGAAAAATGGCACCCACCGGCCAAAGAAAGAAAAATATGACCGTCGCCGCTAGGCCATAACAGGCCGCACAGATTACAAAAAACACCAGTGCACCTAAAATCCGCCCTTGGACAAGATGCCCCAGCCCTGGAATAAAAAAGTTGCAGATTGCTGCAATTACGTTACCACCTGAACCCTGACCTGCCATATAAACTTCCTCGCATGTTGTGTCATTATGTGCTTTAGTAGCTAAACTAAACTAAAAAAACCAGTGACACAACGCGCCGAAACAAAATGAAACGACTCTACCCTGACATAGGATGTTACAGCAGTGGGTATTTGGAGACGCCGGATGGCCACTGTTTGTACTTCGAGGAAAGCGGCAATCCCGACGGTTTTCCCGTGCTTTATTTACACGGGGGCCCAGGAGCAGGCCTTGCAACCGGCTATCGCCGCTTTTTCGATGCCAACCGTTATAGAATTATTGGTTTCGACCAACGGGGTTGTGGCCGCTCTAAACCCTTCGGTTCGCTGGACAATAACACCACTCAACATAGTCTTGGGGACATTTCACTGCTCCGCAAGCAATTGGGTATTCACCAATGGCTGTTATTTGGCGGCTCCTGGGGGGCAACCCTGGCCCTACTCGCAGCCATTGCCGAGCCTCAATCTGTGACTGGCATGATTTTACGTGGTGTTTTCTTAGCCAGGCAATCCGATCGCGACTGGTTTTTGTCAGAAAACGGCGCAGCTGCCACATTATTCCCTGACCATTACGCAACATTTACTCAGGGGCTTACGCCGCCTTTCACCACCAAAAGTGTATGCGAACACTACCAAAAGTGTTTTGAGTCCGCAGACGAGGTTCAGCGTATGGACGCGCTAAAGCGCTGGTATGTATGGGAAGAGCGTTTATCCAAGGTCTCCCTGCCCCCCGGTACCGGTGATGTTACTTGTCATTATCCCATTAACCTTATGACCAGTCTTGCCAAACTGGAATGCCACTATTTGGCCAATCAGTGTTTCATTCCAGAAGGATATATACTCGAGAACATTGAAAAAATTAGTCATATCCCCACTACCATAGTTCACGGTCGGTACGATGTTATTTGTAGCACGAAAGGGGCGTATACACTGCATACGGCGCTGCGAAACAGCACCTTACAGATTGTACAGGAAGCCGGCCACAGTACGTCTGAACCCGGCATTGGCCTGGCCCTTTGTCGCGCCACTCGTGATATGTCTAAATTTTTAAAGGAAAAGCAACAGTGATAGGTTTGGTACAACGGGTTACTGACGCGTCAGTAACGGTAGAGGGAGAAGTAATAAGTCATATAGCCCGGGGAATGCTTGTGTTACTGGGTATTGAAAAAGACGATAGCGATGCTGAAATTGAGAAGCTGGCGAACAAGCTTGTTAGCTACAGGATGTTTGCCGATGAAAACGATAAAATGAACCTCAATATTCAGCAGGTTGAAGGGGAGATATTGGTCGTGTCGCAGTTTACCTTGGTGGCCGATACGCAAAAAGGAAACCGCCCCGGTTTTTCCAAAGGCGCTTCACCCGCCCATGGCGAGGCAATATACCAGCAATTTGTTCAACGACTTCGACAAAAGGGGCTGAAAGTTAGCACCGGCCAATTTGGTGCAAATATGAAAGTATCGTTGGTCAACGACGGGCCAGTAACGTTCCACTTTCAGGTATAACAGTCTGTTTTAATGTGTATTATTCTTTTTTCTTTGTATCAAAAACCACCTCAAACAAACACTTGCACCGGCGTAATTACAGACTTTTTCGGATTGCCCTTGTGGAAGGTACGTCCGATAGGTTTAAATGGTGGTCAATGCAATAGCACAAGGCGCGCGTATCGTGTTTAGAGTAGCCACTCCAAAAACAGAAGATGAATTAGAAAGGTACTTTACCTTTCGATGGACATACCTTCGTCAACCGTGGAACTTTCCTCCGGGATCAGAGAAAGACGAATATGAACTGGTCGCTGAGCACCGTGTTATCGTTAACGGACAGGGTGACATCGTCGCTGCGGGTCGCGTGCATCTGAATACCGCGGAGGAAGCGCAAATTCGCCACATCGCTGTTCACGCCGATTATCAACGGCGGGGGCTTGGGCAAATGATTTTAGGTGCCTTGGAAGGCGTTGCCCGAGAACTTGGGGCTATTCGCGCAGTGACTAACAGCCGTGAAACCTCCATCGCTTTTTTCAGTTCTTGTGGGTTTGTTATTGAGCGGGAAGCTCCCAATGAACTTGGCATGCTCAAACGTCAGCAAATGGTTAAAAAACTAACCGACCCAAGCATCGTCATGTTGCACCCTAAGTGGTGCAAAGAACTTCAAAACACCTGGAGCGAAACCATACCCATTACAGAACACATGGGAATAAAACTACACCAATACACAGGTCGCTCATTTGAAACCCGGGCATCTTTGAATAAAAACATCAATATTCACGGTACTATGTTTGCCGGCAGTATTTTTTCTCTTGCTACATTAACAGGCTGGGGGATGATATTTCTTCAATTGAAAGAACGTCAACTATGCGGTGATATCGTGCTTGGTGACGGTGACATTCACTATCACAAACCTATTACCATGAAGCCCCGAGCAGTTTGCCACAGAGAGAATTTGAGCGGAAAGTTCGCGCCCTTAGAAAAAAGAAAAAAGTGTAGCTTTACGCTTCAGGTCGACATTCTTGACGACGATACTCCTGTCGCCGAATTCAAAGGGATATTCTGGGTTTTACCCCCGCAACAAAAGCAAGACGAAGAAGAGTGATACAAAAAAAGCGCCGTGTGGCGCTTTTTTTATGATACTTACTCCTTAGGCAGTCATTGCAGCCTGGAGTTTTTTCATCGCGTTCTTTTCTATTTGACGTACACGCTCAGCTGAGACTTGATATTTATCGGCAAGATCCTGCAAAGTGATCTTATTATCTGCCAACCAGCGAGTTTCAATGATGTCCTGTGAACGTTCATCAAGGGTTTTAATGGCAGAATATAAACGTTTGGAAGCATTGGCATCCCAATCGTTGTTTATCACGTCCATTTCGACGTCAGTCGTTTTATCCTCTAAAAACTGTACCGGCGCGAAACTACCGCTTTCATCATCGTCCGCACTCAAATCGAAGGCCTGGTCCTGGCTGCTCATACGCGCTTCCATTTGCAATACTTCTTTGGTGCTAACACCAAGCTCATTCGCAACGGTCTGCACTTCTTCGTGGGTAAACCACCCAAGGCGCTTTTTGGCTTTGCGCAGATTAAAGAAAAGTTTCCGTTGTGCTTTTGTAGTCGCCACTTTCACGATGCGCCAATTTTTCAGCACAAACTCGTGAATCTCAGCTTTAATCCAATGTACGGCAAAAGACACTAAGCGAACGCCCACGGTAGGATCAAACCTTTTAACAGCTTTCATCAGACCGATATTGCCTTCCTGAATTAAATCAGCCTGTGGCAAACCATATCCGGAATAAGATTTGGCAATATGCACAACGAAACGCAGGTGAGACATTACCAGTTTTCTCGCAGACTCGAGATCACCGTCTTCGCGAAGGCGGATAGCCAGGTTGCGTTCTTCATCAGCCGAGAGCATGTCAATACTACTCACAGCCTGAATGTAGCCTTCAATACTACCGCTGTGGGGCACCGAAAGGGCCATAGATTGCATGTTATTGCTCATATTCACCTCAATTTGCTAAGCACGCTATTTTATCAAAGTTCAGCATGCCTTACGAGTCCTAAACCGTCAGCAGATAAATCCAAGTAGGAAATATAGTGACTCTTTTCTAAAGATCAAGACCTGATTTTCTATAAAAAGTTTCACCAGGGCGACAAAGACACTACCATCAGAGACGAAATTCAGTTTAGACTGTTCATAACAATATACACTGCTGTTCAACGTAACAAGGTTACCGTTTAACTAATCCACGGGCCGTGCGGGAGAACCTCGTGTTCAGTTACCTCTGCGCCTACGGCTTAATCAAAGTGATTAGTTCAGACCGGAAATTGCACATGCTCATAGGGAGGTCGACATGTTTGCATACGTAGCGAGACAACCGATATTCGACGTGAACTTAGACGTTTACGCTTATGAATTGCTTTTTCGCGATGGCGACAAAAACTGCTTCCCAGACATCAACCCCGACGAAGCGACGTCCAAAATACTCACCTCCACTCACCTCTCCGTGGGGTTGGACGAAATTACCGGAGGCAAGATCGCGTTTATTAATTTCCACCGGGAAAGCCTGATGTACCGCTTTCCCACGTCACTGGATGCCAGTAAAGTCGTCATTGAAATTCTGGAGGGTGTTGAGGTGGATGAAGCGCTAATAAAAGCGTGTAAACACATTCGTGGGCTGGGGTATCCCCTCGCCTTAGACGATTTTGATGCCGATGAAAAGTGGCGCCCCTTCCTGCCTTTCGTGAACGTGGTGAAATTTGATGTTCAGGAAATGTCCGAAGCGCGTATACGCGCATTACTGCCGGAAATGAAAGCACATAAAGTAAAGCTGGTTGCAGAAAAGGTGGAGACATATGAGGAGTTCGAGCGCTTCCGTGACTTGGGCTTTGACTACTTTCAGGGCTATTTTTTAGCAAAACCGGAAATTGTCCGTCACAAAGACGTACGGGTGTCAAAACTTACCATGCTAGAACTCATGAGCGTTAGCAGTGGACGTAGCTTTGATTTTGATAAGGTAAACAGTGCAATTGAAAGAGACGTGTCGCTCACTTATCTGTTGCTGCGTTTTATCAACACCCCCCTTCACAACAAGCGATATCAAATTAAATCCCTAAAGCACGCCCTGACATATCTGGGCGAAGTGGAAGTTAAGAAATTTATTTCTTTGGTGGCACTGGCCAATCTCAACGACAGAAACCCCAGTGAATTACTGCAGTTGGCGCTTGTACGCGCCAAATTTTGCGAGTTGCTTTCTATCACCCTTCACGAACAGGAAAACCCTCCCACCGGCTTTCTTACCGGCCTGCTTTCACTCCTCGATGCAATGATGCATCAACCCATGACCGAACTTCTCGCCAAGGTACCCATTGATGAATCGGTGAAAGACGCTTTGTGCGGAAAGAGTGGTAAATTGCGCGATTGCCTGGTTCTGGCTAAACAAATGGAGATAGCGCGGTGGGGAGCAGTCAGAGGATTTTCAGAAAAACACAATGTGAAACAACAGCTTATTCATGGTTTTTACAACGAAGCGATGAAATGGGCCAAAGCCATTGAAGGCGGAATTCAGCAATAGCACTAAAAGTATAAGAGCAAACTAATCTCAATACATGGATAATCAATTAACCTTGAGATACAGTACACTATATGACAGGTTTGATACGGCGGCTTGTGCGTCGCACCTGCCATGAAAGTACATAACACCAGTTGAAGGGAATATCAGAACGTATGTTCGCATTTATCGCTCGCCAGCCTATACTCGATCGCGAAAAGGATGTTTTCGCTTACGAGCTGCAATTTCGCGATGGGAAAGGAGGCGCATATCCAGAGCTAGAACCAGAAAAAGCCCAGTACATTGCACAGCATTTCCATCCGTTGGGACTCGACGATATTTCGGGCGACAAAAAATCTTTTATCCACTTCAATCCGGATACACTGATTTCCCGGTTTCCCACATCTCTGGATCCTGACCTGGTCGTTGTACAACTCAATGAACCCATGAGGGCAACAGCGGGGCTGCAGGAGGCCTGCGCACACATTAAAGCTCTGGGGTTTAAAATTGCCGTCGACGATCCATTAATGGTAAGTGGAAGCCATGATATTTTTCCGCTTATTGATATCTTAAAGGTAGATGTTACCAGAACTAAATACGATTTAATTGAGCGCAATATCCCCCGCTACCTCGATGCCAATATCAGCCTGGTGGCAGAGCAAGTAAATACGCACGAAGATTTTGATAGTTGTCGCTCACTGGGTTTTGACCTCTTTCAGGGTTACTTCTTCTCCACCCCTGAAGTGCGTATTCAGCGACACTTACCAGCCTCCAAAATGAATTTAGTTGATTTGATGGGTGAAAGTGCTCGCGGCGACTTTAGCATTAACCGCATCAATCAAATTATTGAGCGAGACGCAGCACTAAGCTTCCTGTTACTGAAATTCATTAACAATCCAACGGTGAACAAGCGCTACAAAATTACGTCGCTAAAGCACGCGCTAACCTACATGGGTGAAGTGGAAATTAAGAAATTTATCGCCTTGTTGTCGCTGGCAAATCTCGGAGACGACAAACCCCTGGAGCTCATCCACATGTCGTTAGTACGGGCTAAATTTTTTGATTTATTATCCCAGCAGCGCGGCATAAATACCGACCCTCCCATTGGCTTTTTGGTAGGATTATTTTCCATGCTTGATGCTTTGCTCGATCAGGACATGCCCGATGTGCTCAAGCAACTCCCTCTCAGCGACACTGTAAACGATGCATTACTAGGGAAAACTGACGAGTTTAACAGCTACGTGGCACTGACCAGAGCCTTCGAAGGGGCCTTGTGGATGAATATAATTAAACAGGCGAAAATATTGGATATTGATCAAAAACGCCTGCACGCCCTTTATAATCAGGCCATTCAGTGGGGCAATGGCGTACGTTCAACCATTTCAGCCTATTTTCCAAGGCCTGTAATCAGGTAGTAAACACCAACCGCAAACCGCCGCCTTTGCACGTTGGAAAACGGATAGCTACTGGGGCTCTATGTCTCTGACGTGCCGCTGAACGGAAATCATGGAACCAACCAACCCTAATAAAATGGACAGCCCCAGCATCAGTAGCAATGCATTACCAGACAGCCCTGTAATATTAAACTCTTTTTGATACAGACTGGCGAAAGCCTGAATACTGGAGTCCATCCACCACAGGATCAAAATAACTGCAAACCACGCGATTAATCCGCCGAGCAGACCGTACCAGAAACCGGTGTACATGAACGGTCTGTGAATAAACGCGTCGGTGGCCCCCACTAACTTCATCACAATAATTTCATCGCGCTTGCTGAGAATATTGAGCCTGATAGTGTTACCAATAATCAGCACCACAGAGACAAACAACAGTACGCCAATTAATGATACCAACTCTCTGGCTATGTCCAGCAAAGCATACAGACGTTCGAGCCACTCGATATCCAGTTTACCAATATCAACCTCGCGCTGATCTTTCAACTTTTCGAGCAAGATTCCAGCCGCTGTAGGGCTGGCATGCTTTTCTGAGGGCGACACCAGAACAACGTCTGGCAAGGGATTTGATTCAAGGTAGGCAATGGCATCGCCAAGGCCTGATAAATGCTGAAACTCTTTCAACGCATCGTCTGAGGGAATAAAAGTAACGGCGTCAATCTCCGGCCAGGTGTTAAGCCTGGCTATGAGTTGCTGTGCCCTTGCTGCTGACGTGTCCTCTTTCAGAAACAGTGAAATTTCCGAGGCCTGGTCCCAACCAGCACTAATCTTCTCTGTATTTTTTACTAAAATATACAGTGTACTGGGCAGCGTAATACTCAAGCCCAACACGGCAATTGTCATCAGCGATGCCGCCGGCTGACGCCACAACTCCCCTAAACTGCCCAAAGCCTGACGCAAATGACTGATAAAAAACGCACTGAGCATTTGTAGATAGCCAACCCGCGTATCACTGGCTCCCTTGGAACGACCTTTAAACAGAATACTCATTGCCAGGCCTCCTCATCTTCAGCCGATAGGCCGTCGGTAATCATTTGCCCGTTTCTCAGCGTCAACGTGCGGTACTTCATTCGGGCAATCAGGCCCAAATCGTGGGTCGCCACAAATACAGAAACCCCGGCTTGGTTGAAATCTTCAAATAGACGAATGATTTCCATGGATAACTTGGGGTCTAAATTTCCCGTGGGTTCGTCAGCCAATAAAAGCGGGGGTTTATTCACCACAGCTCTCGCTATACCGACGCGCTGGGCTTCTCCCCCTGACAGCATCATTGGCATGCTGCGGGCTTTGTCACGTAAGCCCACCATATCCAACGCGGCGTGAACCCGCTTGGCCGTTTCCTTGCGGGTGTAACCTTCGATAATAAGAGGTAATGCCACATTATCAAACACGGTTTTCGAATCGAGCAACCGGGGACTTTGGAAAATCATGCCGATGTCACGGCGAATATAAGCAATTTGACGACGCTTTATGTTGTTGAGATCGTGACCGTTGATCAGTACCTTTCCCACACTGGGACGCTCCATAATACTGATGAGTTTGAGCAGTGTACTTTTCCCTGCGCCGGAGTGGCCAGTAAGAAATGCCATTTCACCGGGCTCAATGTGAAAGCTCACTTTCGACAGAGCCCGCTGACCACCCGGGTAGGTTTTACTGACCTGCTCAAATTTGATCATCTGTTTTCCCGCAACGATGAATAAAGAGAAACGCCTACACTAATCGTTTTCAGTCTCACTGAAAAGCGCATCGATAAACTCATCGCCATTGAAGGTGCGCAGATCATCAATTCCCTCACCGACCCCAATATACCGAATTGGAATACCGAATTGATCAGCAATAGAAAAGATAACGCCACCTTTGGCAGTACCGTCGAGCTTCGTCAGTGTCAAACCGGTGAGACCCACAGCTTCATTAAACAGTTTTGCCTGACTCACAGCGTTTTGCCCGGTACCGGCGTCTAACGTCAACATGACTTCATGGGGCGCATCCGGGTTGAGTTTTTTCATCACACGAACGACTTTTTTAAGCTCTTCCATAAGGTTATTTTTGTTCTGCAAGCGCCCTGCGGTGTCGGCAATCAGAATATCCGTACCGCGGGATTTGGCTGCTTCAAGGGCGTCATACAATACCGAAGCACTGTCTGAGCCTGTGGGCTGGGCAATAACCGGTATGTTGTTTCGCTCTCCCCACACTTGCAGTTGTTCCACAGCCGCTGCGCGGAAAGTATCGCCAGCAGCCAGCATGACTTTCTTACCTTGCTGTTGAAACTGCTTGGCCAGTTTGCCTATGGTGGTAGTTTTCCCCACACCATTTACACCAACCATAAGAATGACATACGGACCATTCTGCGTATCGTGCTGCGCCATGTCATCAGCCAACGGACGCTGAACCTGCTTGAGCATATCCCGCATTTGCTGCTTGAGAATATCCAGCAGCGCTTCAGCATCTTTTAATTGGGAGCGCTTAGCACTGTCAGTGAGCTTGTCGATTATTTTCTGGGTGGTATCCATGCCCACATCTGCCACAAGCAATTGGGTCTCGAGTTCTTCATACAAATCATCGTCAATGGCTTTGCCCTTAAACAGGCTGACAATCCCGCTGCCCAAATTGGCTTTGGTTCGCGACAAACTCGCCTTTAAACGATTAAACAAGGATTGTTTTGGCTCTGGCTCTGGCTCTG
>NZ_JAHKQR010000017.1:19533-41839 GCF_018860805.1 Aestuariibacter sp. A3R04
TCTGGCTCTGGCTCTGGCTCTACACGAAGTGTTTCCGCGGTATCTGAAATGTCAGTTGTTTTTTCGTCCTTGGGCGTGGCTTCACTCACCACAACGGCATCTTCGATTGATGGGTGAGGCCCGTCTTGTTGAGATGGCGAAGTTGTCGACGGCGTGTTTTCAGATTGTGAATCAAAAGCGTCACTATCTGCTTCGTCTACCGCATCGGCCTGCAAGACATCTTCGGATTGTGCATCTGGTACAAGCGGACTTTGAGAAACCTCTTCAGAGCCATGGGATTCAGTAGTGTGTTCTTCTTGTTTAGGTTGCTTGTTCTTTTTGAACCAGCCAAAAAGTTTCGACATTGTTTGGTCAAATCCTTATTTAAACGGCAAAATTCGGCTAAACTGGCCGACTTTCAATTGGCGTTATCATACATTGTCAGACCTCATGAAGCGAGTATCCAGAAAACCTCAGGCTCAAAAGGCCAAAGCGGGCAGCGTCAGAATTATTGCCGGACAATGGCGCGGTCGAAAATTGCCTGTTGGCAATACAGAAGGCCTTCGTCCTACCACTGACAGAAATAAAGAAACCTTGTTCAACTGGCTTATGCACGAGTTGCCAGATGCACGTTGCCTGGATATGTTTGCCGGTTCCGGCAGTCTTGGCCTCGAGGCACTGTCGCGCTATGCATCACATTGTGTTTTTATGGAAAAAGACAAGGCAGTGGCAGCACAATTGGACAAAAATGTTCTTACATTGAAAGCCAATGCAACCGTGCTTCAGGGCGATGCCCTTAAGTGCGTCACGACACTGTCAGACCCATTTGATATTGTCTTTCTCGACCCGCCCTTCAATCAAGGCCTAGTGGCACCTGCATTAACCGCGCTTTTCAGCCAGGGGCTCATCAAATCTGGCACCGTGGTATATGTGGAACAAGAAAACGATGCACCCTCGGTAGCAAACCCCAAACTCAGTCTTTTAAAAGAAAAGCGTCTCGCCCTGCTGCACTATCAGTTGTTCGTTTGTACCGAATGACGCTGTGATACCAACTGCAAGGTATATGTATTTTGCCCGCTAAGCCTGGATCTCCAAACCAATATTGGAGATTCCTTCTTCCAATGCCAGTGATAACAGCGCCTCACAGACCTGCTGCGGTGAATTATCATTTTCCACCACATCCAAAAGGGCGTTTTGCAATGCCACTTCAAAGGCCATTAACGGATGGGTTTTCACCTCGTCTTCGTCAACATCACTTGCCAATAAGTACGCCTCAACACTACCTTGCGACAACTTACTGACCACGACGGCTCCCTGAAGATCCTGCTTTAGCACCAAATTAATAGCCGCAGCCAGAGCAATACTCGCATCAATTGCCGGGTAAACACCAAATGTATCGTAATCAGCGGTATCAGGCGTCACCAGCTCTACTTTTTCCAGCTGTAGCGAAAAGTTAATTTTACTTTTCGGACTCTTAACAGATTCCCATAAAAGATTCAGGCAGTTGCGGCAAACGCCTTCGTCGTCATAGCCGGTAACTTCTTTAAATAAGGCGTAATTCGGCAGCATACGCTCTAACAGCGCGGCACTAAAAGCAATCGCTCGCCAGCCTTCTAAATTACGTACTCTGGCAAAGGTGGATAACTTTTTCATTTCACTGGCTTCCTGTGGTCTGGATGAAATAATGACTGATGCCATCGAGTAACATTTGTATCGCGATCATCACCAGAATCATCCCCATCAATCGCTCCATCGCCGTCAGACCGCGTTCTCCCAATAAACGGTGAAATATATTAGAAAACATCAGAATAACAGCACTGACCACCCAGGCCGCTGCAAGAGCGATAGTCCAATCGATCATGCGATCTGGGTTTTGATTCGCCAGCAAAATTAACGCTGCAAGTGTTGATGGGCCAGCGATCATGGGAATAGCGAGTGGTACCAGAAAGGGCTCTTCGCCCACAGCAAGCCCAAGTGGATTGCCCGACTGAGGAAAAATCATCTTAAGAGCAATGAGGAACAAAATGATGCCGCCAGCTATGCTCACCGTTTCCTGTTGTACGTTGAGGAAATCAAGCACAGCCTGACCGCTATAGAGAAATATCAGCAAAATCACAAATGCAAAACACAATTCACGCATGAGAATAATGCGACGACGCTTAGGCTCAATAGTTTTCAGCACGGACATAAACACAGGTAAATTCCCCAGCGGATCCATGATCAAAAACAACATGACTGCAGCGGACCAAGTGTCCATGTTTTCCCTCTCTATGTGTGTGAATCAGGCTTTACTGAGCGAAATCAAGATTAAGTGCTATGTTTAAAAACGGTCACCGTAGAAATGCACCCACAACGTCGCGTAAAAGCGAGGATTGTCGCATTTAAACGGCAATTTTACTATTCATACTAGGAAAGAAAAATTATGAGTTTAATGTCAATTGACGAGGTCGCCAAATTTCTTGACGTTCAACCCATCCGGGTCGAGCGCCTAGAGCGGGAGCACCTTTTGATTGCGAAAGAAAAAGATGCAGACGGCAACCCTATGTTCGATCAGCAAGAAGTGGAAAAATACAAAAAACTGGCCGAGCGGCTAGGCGGCATTTGAAGCATGGCAAAGGCGGGGAAACGATCGAATGTCATCACCCCGCACCAGCTTATTCGCCCTGATAGTTTTGTAACATGCTGGCAATGGAACGAATACCAATGCCAGTAGCACCCGCGGGCATTTCAGTGGTCGCATTGCCATTGTATGCGGCAGCCAAATCCAAATGCAGCCATCCTTTGCCCTCGTTGTTCACAAATCTCGACAAAAAACCGGCTGCGTTAGATGCGCCACCGCCGCCACCGCCTTTTTGTGGTCGGCTGTTAGCCGTATCTGCGAAGGCCGACGGACACTTGTCCTGGTGCCAAACAGCCAAAGGTAGCGGCCAGAACCCTTCCTTTTCTTTTTTTCCGACAGCCAACATGGCGTCCCTGGCTTTGTCGTCAAGGCTGAACACGGCGTGATAGTCATTGCCCAGAGCCACCGTTGCCGCGCCGGTTAACGTAGCGGCGTTAATGATGAGTGGCGCACCCAGTTCAGTGGCTCGCAACAGGCCATCCGCTAATACCAGGCGTCCCTCGGCATCGGTATTGACAATTTCCACCGTTAGGCCGTTTTTGTACGTCAGTACATCACCGAGTTTATAAGCATGACCACTAATCAGGTTCTCAGCACAACACAACAACAACACTACCCGCTTGTCCAGCCCCTGACTAATCGCCAGTCCCAGTGCGCCGGTGACAGTGGCAGCGCCGCCCATATCACATTTCATGTCAAGCATACCTTCGCTTGACTTAATGCTATAGCCACCGCTGTCAAAAGTAATGCCCTTTCCAACAAGTACTGCATCTACAGGCGCGTCCGCATTGCCAGTGGGGTTATAGTCAAGCTCAAGCAACACAGGTGGACGTTCACTACCGCGTCCCACGTTATAGATACCAGTCCAACCGGCCTCTTTTAACGCTTCACCGACGACGGTTTTCACTGTTACCTTTTCTCCCGCAAGGGTTTGAATCCAGGAGGCGGCGCGATGGGCCAAATTTTCCGGTGACAAATCTTCCGGCGTGTCATTTACCAGATTACGGGTGAACAGAAGAGCAGCGTACATTTTTTCCAGCTCAGATTTGTTTTCGTCGTCAGCCCAGTGAATGCGCCCAGGGTTACGCGCCCGGGTGAAGCTTAGTGCGAAGGCCCATTGCTGATCTTTTTGCCACTGTCCTTTCAGTGCTACCTCAGCAATCCCCAAGCCGTCAATGCGACGAGCTGCCTGACGAATTTGCCGTTCTGTGTCGTTGCAGCCATGGGTGTGAATAACAGCACCATCTGCCGTCATGCTCAGGCGGGCATTTTCGCCCCACGCAGCTGGCGCTTTATCGGAGGTTAAGGAGACAGAAAAAATTGACATAACAATTCCTTTATTGGTTGATACACTACGGCAAATTATCCGATAGGTGTTTTTATGCAGTTTACTACGCCATTACTACGCGGAAAACTCATTCGTCGATACAAACGGTTTCTCGCCGATGTAGAGTTACCCGACGGCACGGAAGTGACCGCACATTGCCCGAATACCGGAGGCATGACTGGCTGCGCTGAGCCGGGCTATGAAGTCTGGTTAAGCCATTCGAACAACCCTAAACGCAAGCTGGCTTACACCTGGGAACTGGCCAAAACCCATGAAGGCCATTTTATTGGCATCAATACCCATGCCGCCAATGCGTTGGTGGCTGAGGCCATCGACAACAAAGTGATTGACCTGTTTACTCCAGTGGTTGAGTGGAAACGGGAAGTAACCCCGCCAGGATCAGACAGTCGGTTTGACTTTGTCCTGCGTCACAGTAACGGTCAGGCACGCTATCTCGAAGTGAAATCGGTGACGCTTTTGCAACACGGTCGGGGTTATTTTCCCGACGCAGTGACAATCCGAGGCGCCAAACACTGCGACACGCTGGGCAACCTCGCCGCCCAGGGAGTGCCCACCACACTGGCGTTTTGTATACAGCACAGTGGCATCAACAGTGTTAGCATTGCTGAGCATATTGATCCAGACTACGGCAAAGCCGTAAGGGAAGCTCGCGATAAAGGAATGGAAATTATCGCTCTTGGGTGCGAAATCAACGAACAAAATATAACGATAAATCAAGCACTACCCGTTATTTTGTAAAAAAGTGGTTGCATTTTCGCGAAGGAACGCCATATTTGCGGCTTGCTTTTTACCGTTGTGGTGCAACTAGTGCCAACGGCGCATTGCATCAAAGAGCACTGGAAGCATTAAATAACGGAAGGGTAACTTTGACGCTTAACGTTGCCTGAATATAGCGATTCTGCTATAGATACTCGATTGATTCAGGACATGTGGGTGTCGTAGTGTAGGAGATGTGGCACATGCCAACAGGAAAAGAAACGAAATCCCTGGGCCTTTTAGCCTTAGCCGGCCTTGAGCCTTACCAGCCAAAGCCCGATGAAGAATACATGAATGATGCACAGATGGAACACTTCCGTCTGTTGTTGAAAGCATGGCGTGATCAACTTCGCGAAGAAGTCGACAGAACCGTTACCCATATGAAGGACGAAGCCGCTAATTTTCCTGACCCCGTAGACCGGGCAGCACAGGAAGAAGAATTCAGCCTCGAACTTCGTACCCGGGATCGCGAACGCAAGCTGATCAAGAAAATTGAAAAAACGCTTAAACGCATTGAAGACGACGACTTTGGTTTTTGTGATCAGTGTGGTATCGAAATTGGCATTCGCCGTCTCGAGGCCCGCCCCACTGCAGATTTGTGCATCGACTGCAAAACCATGGCTGAAATTAAAGAAAAACAACTGCAGGGCTAGTTTACGGCATTGTGCAGTACTTTGGGCGCTGAAGCCATTCAGCGCCAGGCTTTTTAGTTCCGTTTGCTCATCATGATTGCAGCTCCCTACGTGGGCAGATTCGCTCCTACGCCTTCTGGCCCGTTACATTTTGGGTCCTTAATTGCCGCACTGGCAAGCTACCTTGACGCCAAAGCCAATAGCGGGCAGTGGCTGGTTCGCATGGAAGATATCGATGAGCCTCGCTGTATGAAGCACGCCGATGAGATGATCCTCGACACCCTGGCTTTACATGGTCTAACCTGGGACGGCGACGTCGTTTATCAATCCCGCAGACACCAATACTATCAGCGTCAACTCAATGCACTGTTAACACAACATCGGGCTTACTACTGCAACTGCACGCGGGCAATGATTCGGCAACACGGTGGTGTATACCCCGGTACGTGTCGCGATGAAAACCGTCCTGCTGAAGGTGCTGCAGTGAGAATTGAACTGGTAAATCCAATAACTTCATTCACAGACCGCGTACTCGGACAGGTTGAAATAACAGACCCACACGCACTGGAAGATACAGTATTAAAACGCCGCGACGGGTTGTTCTCTTATAACCTGGTTGTGGTACTGGACGATATCGACCAAGGCGTTACTGACATTATTCGCGGTAGTGACTTACTAACCACAACCGCTACACACTTGAGTCTCTATACCATGCTGGGCAAAGCGCCTCCCCGCTATGGGCACATACCGGTAGCATCAGTTGCAGAAGGAAGAAAGCTCAGTAAACAAAACCACGCCGCCGCGCTGAACATGCAAACGCCGGTTCGCAACCTTTGTGAAGCACTGGCCTTTCTCAATTTACCCCTTCCCTCTTCCATTTCACCCCGTTGTGTTGATGACGTGTTACAATGGGCAACTGATAACTGGCACATCAATAAGATCCCACAAAAAATGGAAATTATTGTCGCTGCCGAAGAATCCACTTATCATACGTAGTTAACTATCATTCGGAGACAACACCATTATTACGCGCGTATTTAAATCGGTTAAACGGGCACTGACGAAAGACCCGGCCTCTGATGCAGCAATACAGGCCTATACCCTACCTCGGGGCGAGCATGGTATATCCAGGGAAGATATCAGTGATAGCGCGCTGAAAGTGATGTATAGACTGAATAATGCCGGGTTTGAATCATATTTGGTTGGTGGCTGTGTCCGTGACCTCATGCTGGGAAAGTCCCCAAAAGACTTTGATGTAGTGACAAACGCTACGCCGGAGCAAATAAAAGGGCTGTTCAAGAATTGCCGTCTTATTGGCCGGCGCTTCCGCCTTGCGCACATCGTGTTTGGTAGAGAGATCATTGAAGTAGCCACCTTTCGCGGCCACCATAGCGACGATGAAAGCGGAAAGAAACTCGGGCAGCAGGATGCGGAAGGTCAGTTAGTTCGCGACAATGTGTTTGGCACCATAGAAGAAGATGCCGAGCGAAGAGATTTCACCTTTAACGCCATGTATTACAGTGTTGCTGACTTTACCGTAACCGACTTTGCCAAAGGCCGGGAAGCAATTGCAAAGCGCGAAGTTGAGCTTATTGGTGATCCCGAGACCCGCTACCGGGAAGATCCCGTTAGAATGTTGCGGGCCGTGCGCTTTGCAGCCAAACTCGACATGACGATTACCCCGCGCACTGGCGATCCTATTCCCAAACTTGCTCATCTGCTGGCCAATATTCCACCTGCCAGGTTATTCGAGGAAACGCTCAAGCTGTTCCTCGGTGGTGCAGGCGTAAACACGTTTAAGCAACTGCAATCTTACGGACTACTTACTCCGTTATTCCCCCAGCTAGACGCTATCCTCAAGGCGCCGGATAGCCGCGAATGCCAGTTTATCTACAGGGTCCTGGAGAATACTGACCACCGTATTAACAGTAATCAGCGGGTCACTCCTGCATTTCTCTATGCGGCATTGTTGTGGTATCCGTTAGAAGAACACGCACAAAAGCTACAGGCTGAAAGCGGTCTGAATCCCCACGATGCATTTAATATTGCGTCGGGGGAAGTGATTCACCGTCAAGTGCAGCGCATCATGATACCCAAGCGTTTTTCAACGGTGATCCGCGACATCTGGGTACTGCAGCATCGGCTACCACGCCGATTTGGACGCCGGGCATTCCAGTTACTCACCCACCCTAAATTTCGTGCCGGTTACGATTTTCTGGCCGTCCGTGGAGAAATAGAAGGGGGAGATACCATGGAGCTGGCAGACTGGTGGACACAGTTCCAGCACGCCGATGCTCCTAAACAAAAGAAAATGCTCACCCAGCTTCGTCAGGAAGAAGGTGGCGCCACCCGACCACGACGACGTAGAAAACGTCCTGCGGCCAAGCGGAGTGAAGGCGATGCATAAGGAACACGTCTACATTGGCCTGGGCAGTAATCAGGGCGACAGCGAAGAAGTTTTATCCCAAGCCATGGCTGACATTGACGTATTGGAAAACAGCCGGCTGTTAGCCCGTTCCTCCTTGTATGTCTCATCTCCTATGGGACCACAGGACCAACCTAACTTCGTCAATGCGGTATGCCTTGCAGAGACGTCATTGCCGCCGGCTGAGTTGCTCTGCGCATTACAAGATATAGAACAGGCCCATGGCCGCGTGCGCAAAGCCGATCGATGGGGGCCACGCACACTGGATCTCGATATCTTGCTATACGGCAATCAGCACATAGATACTCCCGACTTAACTATTCCACATTACGGCATGGCCGACAGAGAATTTGTACTCGTCCCCCTGTTTGAGATTGCACCATCAATGATAATGCCTGACGGAAAGCCCCTTGCTTTGTGGGTGGCAAAATGCAACCTGGACGGCTTAAAACGCCTCCCTACTTCCAATCAGCGCTAAAATCCGTATAGTTCGCAGTTTACAAGGCCCTGTGTTACCAGTGATCAACTGAGGTTGTTCTATGAAAAAAGTCACCATATCACGTCTGATAGCTCAAAAGGCTGAAGGCACTAAAATTACCGCGCTCACCGCCTACGACGCAAGCTTCGCGAAAATGTTCGATGAGCAGCACATCGATGTGCTGCTCATTGGTGATTCGCTGGGTATGGTGTTACAAGGTGAAGATGATACTTTGCCGGTTACGGTAACAGATGTAGCCTACCACACCCGGGCCGTGCGAAAAGGCACTCAGAATGCTTTTGTACTGGCTGATATGCCGTTTATGTCTTACGCCACCCCCCAAGACACTTTTACCAATGCGGCAACTCTGATGGCGGCTGGAGCCAGTATGGTTAAAATGGAAGGAGGTGCATGGCTGTGCGATACCATTTCCGCATTGGTTGAGCGGGGTGTCCCAGTGTGTGGTCATTTAGGGCTAACGCCCCAGTCAGTGCATGTTTTTGGCGGCTTTAAAGTTCAGGGCAGAGACAACGACAAAGCCACAAAGCTCATTGAAGATGCCATTGCCCTGGAACAAGCGGGCGCACAAATGCTGGTTCTGGAGTGTGTACCCACTTCTCTTGGAAAGGCCGTTTCAGAAGCACTTACCATACCAGTAATAGGGATTGGTGCCGGACCGGAAACGGATGGGCAAATTCTGGTAATGCACGACATGTTTGGTATCAGTGCCAACTATATGCCTAAGTTTTCGAAGAATTTTTTGATGGAAACCGGCGATATGCGTTCAGCAGTTAAAAAATACATTGATGACGTAAAGAACGGTACATTTCCCGGTCCCGCCCACAGTTTTGAGTAACATATGAAAACAATCAGTACTGTTCAGAATTTGCGTGCATTGCGCAAAGACTGCCTTATAAATCAAAAAACCGTGGGCTTTGTTCCCACTATGGGTAACTTGCACAACGGGCATCTTCAGTTAGTTAGGGCGGCAAAGGCTCGCTGCGATGTTGTGGTGGTATCTATATTTGTTAACCCCATGCAGTTTGGCGAGAACGAAGATCTAGACAACTATCCGCGCACTCTAGATGCCGATAAGGAAAAACTTCGCTCCTTAGGTGTCGATGCGCTGTTTCTCCCCTCTGTAGCTGAAATGTATCCCCGAGGTCTTGCCCAACAAACATTTGTAGAAGTGCCGGACATTTCCGCCATATTGTGTGGCGCAAGCAGACCTGGACACTTTCGGGGTGTAGCGACCATCGTATGCAAGTTATTCAACATGGTATCGCCGGACATTGCCTTTTTCGGAGAGAAAGATTTCCAGCAATTACAGGTAATTCGGTTAATGGCGAGGGACTTGTCGATGGATCTCAATATTGTCGGCGTTGCCACCGAACGTGAATCAGATGGACTGGCGATGAGTTCACGAAATGGATACCTGTCTAAATCAGAACGAGAAATAGCGCCAGCCCTGCACCAGATTCTGCTCTCGGTGCGTCAGGCAATTGCAAGTGGTGAACGGAGCTTTACGTCGCTGGAAACACGCTTCGCTGCGCAAATTGAGGAAACGGGCTTTAAAACAGATTACCTGGTTATCAGGAATGCCGATGATTTATCGCTCCCCCAAGCGGACACACCCCGACTTGTTATCCTGGTAGCAGCCTATTTAGGCAGCACCCGCCTTATTGACAACCTGACCGTAGATTTGTCTGCCGCCGAAACAGAGTAAACAAACATTTCACCATGTATAAAAGCCGCCTCAAGGGCGGCTTTTATATGCAATACACAAATACACTATACTGTTAGTAAGTCTTCACTTTTTGACAATTCTTTCCAAGCATGTCTGTCGCGCGCAATACGCGACTGCTCATCGAGAATGTTCGCCAAATCCTGTTCTGTGGTGAGCGGGTTTGCCAATACCACCCTGAACACGGTGATGGACCTGCCGTCGTAATCGGGGCTTTCTAACCGAGTTCGGGATACGAAAGATTTACCCGCTTCTCGCTGAAGTTTTTGTACATTGACCACCAGACCATCAACTTTATTATTCAACCGCGCACGGGTTTCCGGATTAGCGGTTTTGATTACTTGTCGCACATTTTCCGGGCATACCCTGTAGGTCAACAATGACAATGTCGGAGCGGTAATCAGTTCAAAATCGGGATGGGCGTCAATCATACTAGCAAAGGCTTTGGCCTTGCTGATACTCTGATCAATAAGTAGTTCGTAACCCCGGCGACCAAAAATGTGCAGAGATGCATATACCATCATGGCCATGCCATTCCTCGATCCTTCGAGAGTGGTTGCGCCAAGATCTTTTGAACCTTGCCGCAAAATGTATTGCGCGTGATGGCGTACCGTATTCGCGTCCTGGGGGTTCCTGAACAATGCCATACCAGCGCCCATAGGGACATACATTTGTTTGTGAGCGTCAATGGTCACTGAATCAGCGCGCTCTATACCTTTTAGGTGTGCTCGATGGGTTTTCGAAAATAAGGTGGCTCCCCCCCAAGCAGCATCAACGTGGAACCAACAACCCAGTTCCCGTGCCACATCGGCGAGTTCATCGAGTGGATCTACATGGCCGGTTTCTGTGGTTCCGCCCACTCCCACCAGCGCAAGAAGACGGTTGCCCTCCTCCTGATACCGCTTTCCTTCCGCCAGAGCCAGTTCCGGAGACAAAGTCTGCAGTGGACAGGGCAAAGTTATCAGGTTGTCTCTACCAATTCCCAACACATCTACGGCTTTCGACAGGGAATAGTGACCCCGTTTGGAACACATCACGCCCATGTTGTTAATGCCATAATGACGATACGCCGCAGCCAAACCTGCTTTTGCGACCCCAGCAAACCCTTTTTGCGGACCGAGTAATTTGTTTCTGGCAACCCACAATGCAGTGATATTGGCCACGGTACCGCCAGAGCAGAACGCGCCAAGTGCGTGCCGAGCACTGTGCAGATATTGCTGATACCAGTTTTCGTCCTGCCCGTAGACTAAATTGTGCATCATTCCCAGTACCTGACGTTCGAGGGGCGTGAAGGCTTTTGACGTTTCAATTTTCACCAGGTTTTGGTTCAGTCCCACCAGCAACTTCGCCAAGGGCAAATGAAAATAGGGCAGTGCTGACGTCATGTGCCCGATGAACGTGGGCGAATAGGTATTCACCGAATGAGCCACAAGCTTATTCAGTAGCGATTCCGCATGAGACGATACAAATTCTGGTGATTCAGGCACCAGTGCATCGGAAAAATCTTGTTCAATTTCTTCTAGCGACGTTTTCTTGGTAACGACATGTTGAGAAAGAAAATCAAGAATATTGTCGGACAAATGCTGTTCGATTTGTGCGAGTTTTGAGTCTTTGTGTTCCGGTTTGGTAAAGACCCGAAACAAATGTTCCAGACTGACCTGAGCTTCACCCACTCCACACACCTCTATTAAAAATTGGAGCTTACCGCGCTTCGCCCCTGGCAAAAGTACAACTCCCTCTGCACCCCGACGATTTCGTCAGTTACTATGAAAACTTAGCACGCATCATACAAAGTGCCGAACTTTACCGCAGAATCGGGGTGCAGCCAAGTAGAACTGCACACAAAACGGCGGCTAACACGGGCTAACTTTCGCCAACAAGACAACAGTGCAATTGCAACAAAGCAGTAGCTCACAGAGAATTGGTATTCTGTCATCCTCTGCTATAGTGATATAACAGGAACAGCAAAAGGCGAGTGATATGCCAATACGGGAAATAACAGAAAGCTACACACTGGAAAGTATTGTGCCTTATTTCCAGCCAATCGTCGACATTCACACTGAGACGGTATGGCGCTATGAATGCTTGGCGAGATTGATCACACCAGAACAAAAAGTATTCCTGCCCTGTGATTTTCTCTATCTCATCGAACGTAATAATCACATTCAACAACTGGCCGAAACCATGTTTTGCAAGAGCGCGGTGTACTTTGCCGAGAGTAACGTACCCTGGAATTTCAACCTCGATGCTGAAGATCTGCAAAACGACAAGCTCGTGAACTCACTCATCACCCAACTCGCCAATTACCCCAACCCTGCGCGGGTTAGTGTTGAAATCAGTGCCGATGCAGCTATACATCACCACCAGGCCTTACAGCGCTTTATCGACAAATCTATTCACAGCGGTATGGGTGTATTTATCGACAATCTGGGCAAGCACTCCGGGAACATAAAAAAACTGCTGAACTTACCTATTCGCGGCATTAAGCTCGACGGCGGCCTGCTTAAACGGCTTGAAACCCACAGCGAGGTGGAAGACTTTATTTTAAACCTGTGTGAAACCGCTTACGAAAAGCACATTAGTATCGTGGCTGAACACATAGAGGATGTTGATACGCTGGAACGACTCCGCCAGCTGCCCATTCAATACGCCCAAGGCTATGTATTCAGTAAACCCGCGCCATCACCGATAAATCACTGACTCAGCAACAGTAAGTACTTACAATAACTATTCAATCTCATCGGAAGTAATAATAAGCTGCCAACAGGGTTGACCGCTGGCCTGATATTTCCTTTCAAAAGGTGTCATAGGAGCAGCACTTCTCAGTTCCCGCATATTGCCTTGCAACCCGTAGTGCCGCACCGCTTGACTAAACTCCATTAAATACAACAACCAATTACTGCGCACTTCAATGTGTGGACACAGAGCCATGAGATCCACCATAGCCGCGCTCGCGTACCACCGCTTTTGAATTTGGCTGCTTTTAGGGTATGGGTTGGGATAAAGTAAAAAATGTTTTTTTATTGACCAGGACTGGGTTTGCGCAAGCCGCCAAAAATCATTTACGTCAGCTCTGAATACAGCATAGTTGTCTTCACCGGATTGATAGTGTTCATGCTTGCCCACACGAAACGCAGATTTGTCTAACCCGATAACTTTGCAATCCGGGAACTGGCGGGCGAGGTTAGCGGTACTTTCGCCGACGCCGCAACAAGAATCGAGAACGATATCGCCCTGCCAGTTACCGAGCCACGTCAAAACCTCATCAAAAGCCGCCTTGGTGTGGTCGCTGACAGGGCGCTTGTTCTCTGTATTTTTATAGCGTTCAACCAAAGTATCCAGCTTCTCGTGAATACCTTGCTGATTGCTGATCACCAGCCGTGAATTTCCTGACACGTCAATTTAACTCCGTATACCACGCCCTTTGGTAAGCAAGTAGTGGGCAATGGCGTATAACACCACATTAAACGCCACCAAAATACCGATAGACAGCGATACGCTGACGTCAGACACACCGAGAAAGCCGTAGCGGAAACCATTGACCATATAGACGATAGGGTTCGCTTTACTAACTGCTTGCCAAAACTCCGGTAACAATGATAACGAGTAGAACACACCACCTAAATAAGTCAGTGGCGTTAATACGAATGTTGGTACCATACTGATGTCGTCAAAGGTGCGGGCGAACACAGCATTTACCAAACCCGCAGTGGCGAATAACGTGGCGGTGAGCAGAAGCGTCACCACGATGGCGACAATGTTGTGAATTTGCACATCCACAAAGAACATAGACACCGAAGTAACGATAATACCAATGAGTATTGCCCGAGCGACACCACCACCCACATAGCCAAAAATGATTACCCAGGTGGGAACCGGTGCTACCAGCAACTCTTCAATATTCCGTTGAAACTTGGCACTGAAAAAGGACGACGACACATTGGCATAGGAATTAGTTATCACCGACATCATAATGAGACCCGGCACAATAAATTCCATGTAGGTGAAGCCTCCCATTTGCCCAATTCGGTTCCCGATGAGACTACCAAAAATAACAAAATACAAGGTCATTGTAATAGCAGGAGGTACTAACGTTTGTACCCATATACGCAAAAAACGGGTGCATTCTTTTATCCAGATAGTACTGAGTGCAATCAGGTTGTTTTGCTCGTGCATGTCAGGCATCTCCTGCGGCTTTACGGCCGTTTTCTACCAAAGTAACAAACAGTTCCTCAAGACGGTTTGACTTATTGCGCATGCTGAGTACAGGCACCCCCTGCGCGGTAAGTTGTGAAAAAACCGGATTGAGGCCAGCGGTTTTTTCCACATCTACTTCTAGTGTGGTGGCGTCAATAAGCCTAGAAGGAAAACCATTGATAACTGGCGCGTCCGCGTACTCACCTAAATCAAGAATAAATGTTTCCATATTCAATTTGGCCAGTAACGCTTTCATACTGGTGTTTTCGACGATGGTGCCTTTGTCAATAATGGCAATATTGCGACACAACATCTCTGCTTCTTCCAAATAATGGGTGGTGAGAATAATGGTGATACCCTGCTGATTAATGGTTTTCAGGAAATCCCACATTGAACGACGTATTTCGATATCAACGCCTGCAGTGGGCTCATCGAGAATGAGTAACCGGGGCTCGTGCATCAGGGCTCTGGCTATCATTAAACGGCGTTTCATTCCGCCGGACAGCGTGCGGGCAGCCATATCTTTTTTGCCCCACAAATCGAGCTGCCTGAGGTATTTTTCTGCTCGCTCTTTCGCTACAGACCGGGGCACACCGTAGTACCCAGCCTGGTTGAGAACAATCTGCAATACCGTTTCAAACTGGTTAAAATTAAATTCTTGTGGCACCAAACCAATACATGCTTTGGCTTTTTCTTTTTGAGTTTGCAGATCGTAATCGAATACTCGTACACGGCCTTCGGTGGCATTTACTAAAGAGCTGATAATACCTATGGTTGTTGACTTACCGGCACCGTTAGAGCCGAGTAGCGCAAAAAAATCGCCCTCCTCTACGGTTAAGTCAACACCACGTAAGGCCTGCACGCCACCTTTGTACAATTTTTTTAAACCCGCTATATCCAGCGCTTTCATGTTTTTCCTGCTCAATTTCGTTGTGCCTCTCATAACACATCGCACGTCAATACGTGTCATTTATGAGGTCAAGATGAATAGTTAGGGATTACGCGTTTTTCAGCAAGGCAGATTAACCTTGTCAAAAGGACTGCGAAGACGGTGAATGTTACCACAAAAAAAGCGCCCGTTGCGGGCGCGAAACGTTGGGGAGGGGAATTAAAAAGTCAGACGTTATCTTTTCGCTGTAGCAGACGGACTGCCGGGCATTACCTGCACTACGACCTTGCGATCGAAGAACGCATTCTCCATGTCGTCATGCAAACTCGCCGACTCTCCCATTGCTACGGTTTCAATTTGGGCGGACTCAACGCCACGTCTCAATAGCGTTTCTTTCACAGCACGCGCGCGCTTTTCTGATAGGCTTTGATTGAATGTAGTATCCCCCCGATTATCGGCATGACCGATAAGGCGGACCGTCAAATCTCGATGTTGCTTCAACGCGTTGGCCAACAAATTAAGCTGGGCGTCATAAACAGATTCCACCTCGTCTGAACCGGTTTTAAATTGCACGTGACTTTCCATGGCCATTACCTGCTCCTCCGGGTATGCAGTAAGCGAAACGGGCGTCATAGTGACGTTTTCTTTTAAAGCCCGCATCTCATCACGGGTAGCAAACAATTTTTGCTGTGTTGTGTTTAACGCGTGCTTTGCTGCTAACAAGTCTCGCTCTTTGTCTTTCAATTCTTCGGATGTTGATTTGTGATCGCCAATCAGTGCGCCAAAGATTCCCGCGACACCTGCGCCAATCGGACCGGCTACCAATGCGCCTATGACCAAGCCCGAGCCCATTCCTATAGCAACATTTTTGTCTTTTTCTGCCTGATAGTTTTTTGCACTAGCCATATTGGATATCACGAGTGTAGTCATCAGAACCAAAGAGAGCTGTTTTGTTCGTTTCATAATGTTTTCCTTTCACTGTGCGTTGTTAATGATTCCATTACACAAAGAGATTCTGTCTGGTTAACCGTTAAAATGGGGAAAGGTGGTGAGAAACAGTGGCAAACTTCGAAGAAAGTGGCCTTCCCGTGCCATCGGCCCAAGCAAATAAGGTAAATATGGCTAAAAAATGGCGCTATTGGGGAAATTTGCCTGAATCAGGAAATGTTAAGTTTTCCTAGTGTATAGTCATGTCTAAGTTGAAACGATTAACCCATGTTGTGAACACTATGCCAAGAACTATCGCGCTTGTTGAAGATGACCCGGCTATCAGAGAAAACTATATTGCAGCACTTCAGGCTCAGGGCTATCAGGTGAATGCGTATGCTGATCGGCCATCTGCATCAGCAGCCTTTGCTCAAACGTTGCCAGACTTAGCCGTTATCGACATAGGCCTGAAAGAAGAAATGGAAGGCGGATTTATGCTTTGCCAACAGCTTCGTCAACTGTCCCAGAGTCTGCCTATCATCTTCTTTACAGCCAGAGACAATGACGTAGATACCATTAGTGGCTTGCGAATGGGGGCTGATGATTACCTTACAAAAGACATCAGCATGGCGCATTTGCTCGCGCGCATTGCTGCATTGTTCAGAAGAACCGATTTACTTTCGTCCCCAAAACAACAAAGTGAGCAAATTCAATTAGGCCATTTGCTAGTGGATGTCAGCCGCATGACAGTGAGCTGGAAAAATGAGCCTGTGGCACTGACGGTAACGGAATTCTGGATGCTTCACGCATTAATCAAGCACCCTGGACATGTGAAAAGTCGTCAGCAATTAATGGACGAATCTCGTATGGTGGTTGACGACACCACTATTACCTCTCACATTAAGCGAATGCGGAAGAAGTTCATACAATTAGATGTCACCTTCGACCATATTGATACCGTATATGGCATGGGCTATCGCTGGCAAGGATAAACACCGTTGAAATTACGTTTTTCCATTCGCTTACAATTACTGGTGCTATCCCTGTTTCTGTTTACTATTCCCTGGCTGGGGTACCGCTATGTATGGGAACTGGAACAATACCTGCGGACAGGTCAGGAACAAACCATGATTGGCACTGCCCGCTCGGTAGCTACTGCGCTTCACGAGCGCCCGGCACTGTTCGACAGTCGATCTGCGTATTTAAAAAACGTAAGGCCAGGCACAGATCTTTACGCGCCGCCAATCCCCACACCCATTCAACTGGATGGCAAGTTCAGTGATTGGCAATCAGTTGTGGGGCTAAGCCAAAATTACAACAAGGCGCAAGTCGTCAATTGGTACGGTAACCCTCCCACCTATTTCAATGATATCAGCCTCTCATTCCGACATATGGTGGGTCGTTATGGCAAGTACTTGTATGCCATGTTTGATGTACAGGACGATACCGTGGTTTGGCGCGCACCAAATTCTCTTGCCGTGGATCAGAGTGACCATCTTCTGGTGAGCGTACTCGATGAATCCGGCTCCCTTGAGCGCTTTATTATTGCGCCTTATCAGTCGGGCTGGGTAAATGCTTACCGGCTTGATAACGACATTGACAGCTACCGCGCTATTGGCAACGAGTTGCAAATCCAGGGGCGCTGGCAGGTCAGCGAAAACGGTTATGGCATTGAATTGCGTTTCCCGCTGTCTATGACCACTGGCTCCCTGGCCTTTGCTTTGGTAGATATTGATAACCCGATGACCCGGGCAAAAAAATATGCCGTGGGTACCGCAGACCCGAATCAGGCGGACGCGTTGGGTACTGTCCTTACGCCTTCCCCAGAGATTGAACGGATCCTGTCCGGCTTAAAGTATGCCGATTCGAGAGTATGGGTGGTAGACAATCACAAGCGGGTACTCGCTAAAGCCGGTGACATTCAAACCGCCTCTGGCTTTAAAGTAAGGCGACCGTCGTCCTCTGACTATTCCTGGTGGAATACCATAGAAAGGGAGTTTCTACTGCCTTTGTACTACCATATTCTCACTAAACCGCCCGCAGACTTCGTTGACGAACTCAAAGGCGCTTACGCGTTGGCGGGCAAGGATATTACCTCTGCCCTCCTCGGGGAGCCAGACTCGTTATGGCGACTCACGCCAGACAGTAAGGCGGTCATTTTATCCGCCGCCTACCCCATATTCATCGGCGATAATGTGATGGGCGCGGTGGTAGTGGAACAAACAACAAATGGTATTCGCACTCTCAGGAACAGAGCGCTAGAGCAGTTATTTCACGTTATTTTGGCTGTTATGCTATTGGGTAGCCTTAGTCTGTTTTTGTTTGCAAACCGCATTTCCAGCAGGGTACGTAAACTGAGAGACGATACAGAAGCAATCATCGACGACAATGGCAAAATTGTGGGCAGTCTGCCACACACACGCCAGGTAGACGAAATTGACGATTTACATCATGCGTTTTCCAATGTTCTGTCGCGCCTGCAGCAATACAATTCTTATCTTGAGAATATGGCGTCGCGGCTTTCTCACGAACTTAGAACCCCAATTGCCGTGGTGCGATCATCCTTAGATACCATTGGCGAAATTAAGGACCCCGCCCAGCAGGGCTTGCTGATTGAGCGTGCCCAAAGTGGTATCGCGCGACTCAGTACCATTTTAAACAGCATGAGTGAGGCTACACGGCTCGAACACGCCATTGCTCAGGAAGACCCAGAATCATTTGACGCCAAACAGGTGATCGCAGGATGCATCGACGGCTACGCCCATGTGTTTACCGACAGAGACTTCAAACTCACATTGTCGTTACAGGACGCTGTTGTTAAAGGCTCTCCCGATTTATTTGCGCAGATGCTGGATAAAATTATTGCCAATGCCGTGGAATTTAGTCATCACAGTGACACCATCACTGTGCACGCCTGGGGGGAAAACAAAATAATGAAACTATCGGTTACCAACCCGGGCCCGGCGCTTCCCGAGGGCATGAAAGATCAATTGTTACAGTCAATGGTATCAGTACGCCCGGATGAAGACAGGCATAAATCATCGGCCCATCCTCATCTTGGCTTGGGCCTGTTTATCGCTAATATGATTGCAGCCTATCACAAAGGCAGCATCCAGCTTTCCAACTTGCCCGACAATACCGGTGTGTGCGTAATAGTCCAACTCCCCCTTTCTTCGTAAATAAGGTTCGCCAGTCCTAATCCTTGTCAGGCAAAGTGCCATCGGGCACATTTTTCATCAGCATGGCTGCTCGGCGTCGAGCCATATTTTGCGCGTAGCGGCGAATACTCACGGTGTTGTCTTTTTCGTCGACGATCTCGATACCCAACAAGTGCTCCAATACATCTTCCAATGTTACGATACCTTCCAGCCCACCGTATTCATCGACCACCATAAATATATGAATGCGCTTTTCTATGAACAAATCCACCACGTTAGATAACGGCATACTGCTCAGTACAGTTATCATATTGCGGTGATAATCTTTGAGCTGCTTGTCTTTGTTACCCCTGGCATAAGCCAGTAGTAAGTCCGACCGCATAACGAAGCCGTGTATATTTTCGCTTTCCTCGTCGGTGTATACCGGAATTCGTGAGTACTCCATATGGGAGTGTTTGTGGAAAAATGCTTCAACAGTCATGTTTTCGGACAGTGAAAACATAGATGTCCTGTGGGTCATAGCGTCCCTCACACTCACGTGATGCATATTCAACATGTTTTGCACAAAGGCGGTTTCCTTTTCTGCCAACTGCCCTTCTTGCCCTGATAACTCAGCCATTGCCTGAAGTTCGTCGCGACTTAACCCCCGCAATGGACTCTCTTCCTTGAACCCCTTGGTCAACTTTTCTGAAAACCAGACAAACGGAGCCAGAATCCACGTGAGATATTTCAGGAACCACGCCGTAGGTGCGGCCAGAACCCGCCAGTAGGTAGCACCAAGGGTTTTGGGAATAATTTCAGAAAACACCAGAATCAACAGCGTGAGAATAGCACTTATTACGCCGAGGTAGGCGTCTCCAAATACCACCGCCGCTTGCGCGCCGGCACCAGCTGCCCCCATAGTGTGAGCGATGGTATTGAGCGTGAGAATGGCAGAAAGAGGTTTGTTAATATCGTCGGTGAGATGTCGCAACAAAGTACCCGATGGCTTTTTTTCCTTTTCCAAAACAGATATGTAAGCAGAGGAAATGCTCAGGATCACCGCTTCGGCTATGGAGCAGAGAAATGAAAAGCCCAGTGCAATTAGCACATATACAATTAATAAAAACATGTGTTCCGGTTGGTTGTTATTTTAACGCTAGCACCTTACCACACCTTGAGACACTCTGTTTTACAGAATGTTGGCAGCAGTGGTAAGTTCATAACACTATGCACAAAATAACCGCCTGTAAAACGACGGCTTTGATTTAAATCACTGACTGAGTTTTTTCTCTCTTTTAAACCTGGCAATAACCGACCAGGCTTCAAGCATTACCATTACACTCACTACCAATACAACGGCATCTAAAAACACCAGTAAATAGTTTTCCTCAATCCAGTATTCCTGCAATTTAATGACGCCTGCGAAAAACGCCATAACCAACACGAAGGTCATGGGCACCAGGGTATAGATTGCCGGTCTATTCATTTTAATTAGCATTACCGAAATTACCAATAAGGTAAGGGATGCCAGGATCTGGTTGGTTGAGCCAAACAATGGCCAGATAATCATTCCACCGGATCCAGACGCTCCGCCAGCACCGAATGCCAGTAGCAGACAGGTCGCTACTGCAACCAGCGTGGCTACAATGCCATTCTTAAGAATGTTGAGATGATAAATCTCCCCCCACTCCTGGATGATATACCGCTGTAGCCTTACTCCGGAATCCATGGTCGTACCGGCAAATAACACCACCATAACGGCAAGAATGGTAGACGAAAAATCAACGGGCAAACCCCAGCCTTGCTGAATGAGATTAGCGCCACCTGTGATAAACGCGGCGACACTCCCATCGCCTAAATGACTGTACACTTCATGCCACTCTTCAGGTGATGCCGCAAGGGCTACACCACTTACCGCAACAATGGTAATTAACGCTAGACTACCTTCACCTACAGCTCCTAAGTAACCGACGAAACGAGCGTCTGTTTCTTTGTCTAACTGCTTTGAGCTGGTTCCCGATGCGACGATACCATGAAAACCAGATACCGCACCGCAAGCAATAGTAACAAACAAGAGAGGTATAATACTCGGCGTATCAATTGCGGTTTGAGTATTGAACGCCGGGGCTGTAATGTCCGGCATAGACATGAAGACGGCACCGTATAACAGCAACAAGCCTACCAACAATTGCATACCATTGATAAAATCCCTCGGCTGCAGCAACATCCAAACCGGTAACAATGACGCAATAGCTGCATAGATAAACAATATAATTATCCAGTTGGCATTGGCGGTTAGGCCAAACATGGTTTCAGGTAGTGACAAAGGTATATAGCTACCCGCGTAGACTGAGGCGTACAAAACAATGATCCCCGCGATACACATGGGAATAAGGCTGAAATTACGCTTCAATAGTTGGCCTATAATGAGGGCGACCACAATGGCAGTCCATGCCGGGAAGACAGCGTTCGGCTGACTCACAAAAGACTTGGCTATCACCACACCAAATACAGCGTTTACCATGAGGAGAACAAGGAATATTACCACCATAAAAAGGGCCCGGGATCGTTTCCCAATGACCCCTTCCGATAGGGCTCCCATGGATTTTCCTTTGTGTCGGTTACTGGCCCATAGCGCACCCATGTCGTGTACACCGGCAAAAAATATGGTTCCCAGCACAACCCATAGTACAGCTGGTACCCAGCCCCAATACACGGCAATAGCCGGCCCGACAATAGGCGCGGCGCCGGCTACCGAGGTAAAGTGGTGCCCCCATAACACAACCTTGTTGGTGGGTACGAAATCTACGCCATCGGCAAGTTCGTGGGCCGGTGTAACAAACTTCTCATCTAACTTGAAGATTTTTGTCGCAATAAACTTTGAGTAAACAAACCAACCAAGCATCATACCGATGATACCGAGAATGACGATCATAACTGATTGCATAGTGACCCCTTGATAAGCCTATTGTGGTACGCGGAAAATGTTTCTGTTTTGTTAATACTATTCTTTTACACACTATAAGCCAATGTGCCCTGCCGATTAGGATTGTCATTTAGTGTGCAAACAGTTTTGCAAATGTACAAAAAAGTCAGCTCTTCTCAATTAGTCGGTGTGCTTTTTCGTCGGTGCAGCAAAAGGCGCAAAAACAAAAAAGGCCGCTTGCGCGA
>NZ_JAHKQR010000014.1 GCF_018860805.1 Aestuariibacter sp. A3R04
TTTCCTGAAAAGTGTATAACTTCCAAATAAGGGGCGCGGACATGTGGGCGAAAATGGCGAAGCCGCCCACATGTTTGCGTCCCAGCCCACGATAGTGGGCGAACTTGATTTGTTTGTTATATGCAAAAATACAGTCAATTACTAGTAGTAGATTGGACATCGTTTTTTACCACAAGAACAATTAAAAATATGAGAGCTATAGGCGGCAATAGTGCAGTGAAGAACGCGATGACCGCTGTAAGAATAGGTGTTTGAGTTTTTCTTTTACCCAAATAGTAATCAAGTACAGCCATTATAACTGCCAGAACAATAACAACTTGGCCGAAGAGTGTTGCATTTATATTCATTGTAGAAATTCCTTTTGCATATAACGCCCTGCTTAGGGGCGGAAACACATGGGCTAAAATTTAGGAGCGAAGCGACGCAGCCCATGTGTTTGCGTCCCAGCGAGCCTGCGAGCGACTACAGCAGATTGTTAAGTTTCATTCCGAACGAACCTTGTTTTGAAAATACTGTTCAACTTTTTTCACGGCGGCATAGATTTGTTGACTAAAATCATCTTCATCAGAAATTAAATACACAATTGCATCGTTAGCGGCAACTCTATCGGGATTATCGTCGACAGTTGCGCCAGGACTCCTGTAAGCTCCTTTTAACCAAAAATGAAGCCAAATTTCAGACCTGATTTTTTTAACAGTTTTTTCTAAGTCGTCAAATGCTTGATCTGCTCCAGACGCCCAAATAATCTTCGTTTCTAATCTAAGAGTTGCAAGTTCAGACCATTCTGAGAAGAGGTGATTTAGTCTCTCATCATAAATTCTTTGCTCTTCTTTTAAACTATTACCTGCTTCAACTTCTTCTTTATTCAGAAAGAGCATTGGGCTGCGTACAGCTTGAATTGCTTGAGCTACCTGATGGGACTTAACAAGAACTTTCTTTGCAAGCTCGTACTCGCTTGTACCTCGAAGCTGCTTTTTCCAAGTAGAAAGACCATAAATCCCAATTCCTACTGCGGCAATTGTTCCTAGTATGCTGATGATATCTTTTGTCAGAGACCAATTTATCTCTGAAACAGAAAAGCAAATGTTCAAATTTCCTCCTTGAAACTTAACTTTTCAATAACGGGCGCATGCGCGTAGGGCATAATGGCGAAGCCGCCCTGCGTGTATGCGTCCCAGCGAACGAAGTGAGAGAGTTTATTGATTTGTTATGCATTACTTCCTCTGTAGTAAATATCTGGTGCTGGAGACAAAATACCAAAGAGCAAACGACCAAGCTGTAAATTTAAACAATACTACAAAAGAAAACCAGAAGGGAGACTCCTTTAGAGAAACAGAATTGGTAGTTCGTAGATTGAGTATCTCTTGGTGAAAAGCTGCGGTAAATATTTGGTGTCCCAACCATATTGCTAAAAACAAGCTTACAAACATCCAAAACCAATTGAATGAATAATCGGGTAAAAGAGCTTTTAGTGAAAACACGCTTTTAAACATTCCTTGTCGTTTAAGTGCCTAAAGTTCTATCGGTAATGCATAACGCCCGCTTAAGTGGTGAGCAACGCTACCACGTCACTCAATTATTAAAACGTAAACACAAAAGCTAAATCACACTAAAACCGCCGAGCGTTGCGAATCCGTCTTAAAGCGTTTGTTAAATGCAATTTTTAAAACATGCTGTTTTGTTTTTGCGCGTACTGATGGTCAATGACTTTGGTTATGATTTTTTCTACTTTCAAACACGTTGGTGTTTGAGTTTGAATCACGTCCATTTCTACTAACAATATGTCATTTTTACCGAACCGTTCCTCACCATTATCAACACGCTCTAGAAACTGCTCATCTGTAATTTCAGCGTAAAAGCTTGATTGTCCATCGCTGAACTTCCACTTGTTACCATCTTTAAATGATGGTGACTCAATAACCAAACCAGTTTTAATGGAGTTAGTGAACAAAGGTGTTTCAAAATCTATAGGTTTGAAATAATCACATTCGTTTGCTGCGGCATGAGCTTCAATTTTATGAACCGAGGACTTTACTTTGACTGCTTCTAAACCTTTCGATAGCGGTTCTCGAATGAAGCAATCTAAGGAGTTAGCAGCTTTGGGATCAGCTATCACATTAATAGTTTCAATGTGATAAACTTGTGTCTCGCCTTGTTGATTTGTCACATGGACTGACTTATCGACTGTGTCTTTTTGTACTTCTTTCGGCTGCTGCCCTTGAAGGTGTATACATGCTTTAATGCAGTCGGTTGCTAGCATAATCAGGTCTTTTGGAGATCCCGATGCAAACATCGCCGCAGCACCTAAATTTATAACTTGAAGAGCGAAATCAATATCGAACGATTGATTTCTAAAGCCAGAGACATCAAAAGTAAGCTCGGCATCTTTTCCATATGCATGCTTGGTGGTGATAGCCATAAAGTCATCAATAGCCGATATGTACTTTGCTACATCTTTGGCTCGAAGTTGCCCGTTCGCAACTTTATCACCGTGATACTCTAGAGATAACAAATCTCTGATAGGTAATTCCAACGCGTTTTCTCCATCGTTGAACTAAATTGCATTTAACTTCCAAATAAGGGGCGCAGACATGTGGGCGATAATGGCGAAGCCGCCCACATGTTTGCGTCCCAGCCCACGATAGTGGGCGAACTTGATTTGTTTGTTATAAATGATTTATGGACAAAGCTGCAAGTGAAAAGAGTGCGGCTTTGAAATTGTTTTTGATGTTTTTATCAGCCAGCCATGGCGCATACTGAGTTTACGAAGCGCTTAAAAGAGATTTGTCGCCGCAAGCAACCAGTGACGTAG
>NZ_JAHKQR010000007.1 GCF_018860805.1 Aestuariibacter sp. A3R04
CGCCCGTTATTGAAAAGTTATATGCAAAAGGAATTTGTACAATGAATATAAATGCAACACTCTTCGGCCAAGTTGTTATTGTTCTGGCAGTTATAATGGCTGTACTTGGTTACTATCTGGGCAAAAGAAAAACTCAAACACCTATTCTTACAGCGGTCATCGCGTTCTTCACTGCACTATTGCCGCCTGTAGCACTCATATTTTTAATTGCTCTAGTGGTAAAAAACGATGTCCAATCAACTACTAGCAATTGACTGTATTTTTGCATATAACAAACAAATCAAGTTCGCCCACTATCGTGGGCTGGGACGCAAACATGTGGGCGGCTTCGCCATTTTCGCCCACATGTCCGCGCCCCTTATTTGGAAGTTATGTTTCAAAGGGAAATTGATAATGAAATTCATTTTTTTAGCTTTGTTTGCACTAACATTTCAAGTGCAAGCAGGGTGTTATAAACCATGGCGCAATTAAGCTAAAAATTCGTTTCTAATTCGTCAGTAACTTCTCGCTATTCTTTTCAATTAACAGCGGTGGCGCTCAAACATTAGACTGCGTAAACAACGCGCTCTTTTCGGCCTTTCTTCGCAGTTAATTCAAGAACGGCTACGACCAAGTCAGTAAAAGGTTGTATTCAATTCTATAGTTGCTACTTAAGTGGTTATTTGTGACGGCAAATCTATTTTGAGCGCAGCTTAAGCTCAGTATGCGCCATGGTTGGTTGTTAAAAACATCTAAAACAATTTCAAAGCCGCACTCTTTTCACTTGCAGCTTTGTCCATAAATCATTTATAACAAACAAATTAAGTTCGCCCACTATCGTGGGCTGGGACGCAAACACGTGGGCGGCTTCGCCATTTTCGCCCACATGTCCGCGCCCCTTATTTGGAAGTTATGTGCCTAAGTGATTTTGGATCAATTATGGAAAACGAATCAAAGGAAAGATCGCTGGCTGATATTGAGAAGACGTTTTACGAAACTTTGGCTACAAACCGAGTATTTTCTTCTCACAATAAATCAGCGACAGCTCAAGAAGAACTTGTTCATAAAATAGAGAACTTAACTGTTGAAATAACCAATGCAAGTTCATCATCAACGCGGTTAGCGTCAAGTCTTAATCGAATGACATTAGCCGCAGTAGCAATTGCATTGCTAGCATTTGCACTAGAAGTCTACAAACTCTTCTGGGCAAGCGGCACATAACAAACACATTAAGCCGCTCGCAGGCTCGCTGGGACAGTAACACGTGGGCTCTGTCGCTTCGCTCGGATTTTAGCCCACGTGTTACTGCCCCTTATGCGGGTGTTAGGTAACCCAAAGCATGGATAGCTCTCGAATAAATGGTTATATGAAAAAATGCAGTATCTACTTTGCTGTAATTTATTTGATCACGTTTTTAACTTCTAGTTTATTCATACAAGCTTTTGACTACATTCATGGTCTAATCATCGGCGCTAAAATCGTCGATGGTTGGTCACTTGGAATTATGGTTTGGTTTGGGTTAATCTTTGTTATTCCAATTGTTTATTGTTTAATAATTGGGTTTTTACTATTTAAAAAGCATGCACAAACATAGCTTATGGGTACAGGTTACCTAACAAGGCAATTAAAAGGACTAAAAAAAGCGGGCTGTTCGCTCCGCTCCATTTTAGCCCACTATTTTTAGCCTCTTATTGAGGCGTTAGGTGTTTAATGGATTCATATCACAACCTGGTAGTAAAAGTTCTCGATAACTTTAGACACTTGAAATTCGATAAAAAGCACGCTTGGCATCTAACGCTAGTCACTTTGTATTGCTCAATTGTTGAATACTCAGACACGATACTTAAATTGAATAAAGAAGATAAGAGTATTGGGTTACCTTTAATAGCAAGAGGTTTGCTAGAAGCTTACGTTGATCTGAAAAACTTAAGTGAAGATAAAGCATACGGTTACAATCTAGAAGTTAATTATTTAGCTGAATGGCTAAAAGTTGCTAAAGAAGCAGGAACATTGAAAAATCCATTTCTAAAAGACATAGGTGAAGCCAAAGAGTTCGGAGAACAAGTCGAGGAATGGGAGTCTGAACTAGTAAAAATGAAGGAAAATGGTGCTAACAAATTAAATCAATTTCAAAAATTTGACTTAGCAGGAATGACTGATGAATATCGTTCCATATACAACTTCTTATGTGCTCACTCACATAACAATAAGCGCTCTCTGTTTGAACGCTTCTTTGTATTAAATGAAGATAAAACTGATTTTAAGTTGGAAATGTTCAGGGAGTCTGAAACAGGCGAAAACCAAGAGTATCTAGATATAGGTGAAGAATACTTAATGTTAAGTAGTCAAATAATTCATAGAGTTCTAGAAACAGGCTTAGAAAGCGAGTTTAAAAACACCTAACAAACGCATTAACACTCGCTGCGCTCGCTAGGGACAAAAACTCGTAGGCTCCCTGCGCTTCGCTTGGTATTGTAGCCTACGAGTTTTTGCCCGTTATGCGGAGCGTTATAAGCCAAGATGAATCGTAGAAAATTATTGCTTCAATATTTGCTAATTTACCCAGCATACAACGTAGTGGGAATGGCTGTCGGTACAGTAATTTTGTATCTTTTATTCTCTTGGAGCGTTGATTATGCAAAGACGTTTTTTTATGTGTCGTCAGTTGTTTTGGTCGTAATATTTTATGCGTTAAATATTTCCACCATTTTTCAAATGTTTGATTCTGGTGGTAAAGGTAGTCTCAAGTAATGGCTTATAACAAACCACTCAAGGCTCTCGCTTCGCTCGCTGGGACGTTAACACATGGGCTGCGTCACTTCGTTCCTAATTTTAGCCCATGTGTTATCGCCCCTTAGTGGGGTGTTATAAGGCGTCAGCCTAATCTTCGTTTGGCTTTATAAAAATCCCAGTGCAACTGCCCTCACCTGTTTTCGTTAGCATCGCTCTGGCTTGTGGTAGGTTTAAATCCGCCGCGTTCAACTCAAAGGTGGTGTAATAGGCGCTTTACCTTCTAGTTCTTATTTTCAGCCAGCAAGCGCCATTACACTCGGTAGCTCAGGTGGCGGCTAGCTTCAGTCAAACCAAAAACATCAATGCACAGTCGTTTTTCTTGTTTGTGTTAACAATCAATCGTATGCTGGCTTCATCAGTTTTTAAACAGACCAAAGGAACTGGCTCTGCTTCTAACAAAGCGCTAAAGTCCACTCCCTTCGGTCGCTCGGACGCATTTACGCGGGGCGGCTTCGCCATTATGCCCCACGCAACTGCGCCGCTTAGCTTAATGTTAAGCACCATGGACAGGTAGGAGTATCATTTGAATTTATTTATTGACACGAACGTATTTCTTTCTTTTTACCACCTTTCAAATGACGACTTAGAGGAAATACATAAGTTAGTTGTATTACTTGATAAAGGGGACATAAAACTGTGGCTTCCGAACCAAGTAAAGGATGAATTTCAACGTAATAGAGAAAATAAAATAGCTGACGCTTTAAAGAAACTAAAAGAACAGCAAAAGAAACCTCAATTCCCTCAAATTTGTAAGGATTACCCTGAGTACGAAGAAATAAGAGAGCACCAAAAGCAGTATGAAAAGAAATTATCCTCTCTTATAAAAAAAGTTACTGATGATATAGCCGAGAGAAGCTTAAAAGCTGATGAAAAAATATCTGAGTTATTTGAAAAAGCGTCACTGATAAACCCTGATGCTGAACTGATTATGAAGGCAAAGCTCAGAATGGAAGTTGGGAATCCTCCCGGTAAGGATGGATCTCTAGGTGATGCTATAAATTGGGAAAGCCTGTTGCTTAATATTCCTATGGGCGAAGACTTGCATTTAGTCGCTGATGATAAGGACTATTATTCGGTATTGGATGAAAATGCTCTCAAAGACTTTCTAATAGATGAATGGACTTCTAACAACAAGTCAGATGTCAGATTCTACAGAAGACTTTCCCAATTTTTTAAAGAGCACTATCCTGACATCAAGTTGGCTGCGGAACTTGAAAAAGAGCTTGCTATAAATGAACTGGTTAATAGCAGTAATTTTGCCTCAACTCACTCTGCAATAGCTAAACTTCAAAAGTATGCTGAATTCAACAAGTCACAATCTAACGAACTTGCGCAGGTTGGTCTTTCAAATAGCCAGATAAACTGGATCTTCTGTGATGATGATGTTTTTTCTTTTTACAAATCACTTCTAAATAATCATGGTCATGACATTGAAGATGAATTAGTTGAAAAACTTCAAGCAGAAATAACCCAGTGCGAAACTAACGGAGAGAATGGTGCTTAACAAGTCAATTAACGCACTCACTTCGTTCGCTGGGACGCATACACGCAGGGCGGCTTCGCCATTATGCCCTACGTGCCTGCGCCCGTTATTGAAGCGTTATGTCTCAGAAGGAATTGATAAATGCGGTTAATTTTTTTATTACTTCTATTAGTCAATTTTGGCTGTCTTGCCTCATCCTGCATAGTAACCGATGAAATGCGCGAACAGTTCAATTCCAAACATGTCGAAGATGTTGCTATTGATACAACCCTTAGAGATTCAAACTTCTCTGTAACTATTAAATTGCCAGAGAGCATTGAAGGTCAAAGTTCTTATTCAGTACGGCTGGTATCAGACAGCCTTGAAGAACCAACATTCATCTTCCCTCTAGACTTGTATGAAGAAGATAACCAAACAAAGGCATGGTATGAAATAGATGCGGGGCTTGTGAGAAAGCACTTCGTAGTGGTCAGCTTGAATGACTATTGTGCTCCGAGCATATTCAAGGAAGTTTTTTACCAATGAGACATAACAAAAAAATTAAGTTCGCCCGCTGCGCGGGCTGGGACGCAAACATGTGGGCTGCTCACTTCGTTCGGATTTTAGCCCACATGCCTGCGCCCCTTATTTAAAAGTTATAAACCATGGCGCAATTTGGGCTAAAACTCATTTTTAATTCGTCGGCTATTCCTCGCTTTGCTTTTCAATTAGCAGCGGTTGCACTCAACCATTCGACTGCGTAAACAACCCACTCTTTTCGGCCCTTCTTCGCGGACAATTCAAAAACGGCTACGACCAGGCAAGTGAAAGGTTATTTCCAGTTCTACAGTTGCCACATCGGTGGTTTCTTCCAGTAGTAAGTCTCTTTTGAACGCAGCTTAAGTCCAGTATGCGCCATGGCTGGCTGTTAAAAACATCAAAAACAATTTCAAAGCCGCACTCTTTTCACTTGCAGCTTTGTCCATAAATCATTTATAACAAACAAATTAAGTTCGCCCGCTGCGCGGGCTGGGACGCAAACATGTGGGCTGCTCACTTCGTTCGGATTTTAGCCCACATGCCTGCGCCCCTTATTTAAAAGTTATAAACCATGGCGCAATTAAGGTAAAATTCGTTTCTAATTCATCAGTAACTTCTCACTGTTCTTTTCAATTAACAGCGGTGGTGCTCGAACATTAGACTGCGTAAACAACACACCCTTTTCGGCCTTTCTTCGCAGACAATTCAAGAGCGGCTACGACCAGGCAAGTGAAAGGTTATTTTCAATCCTACAGTTGCTACGTCACTGGTTGCTTGTAGCGGCAACTCTCTTTTATAACGCAGCTTAAGCTCAGCATGCGCCATGGCTGGCTGTTAAAAACATCAAAAACAATTTCAAAGCTGCCCTCTTTTCACTTGCAGCTTTGTCCATAAATCATTTATAACAAACAAATTAAGTCGCCCGCTGCGCGGGCTGGGACGCAAACACGTGGGCGGCTTCGCCATTTTCGCCCACATGTCCGCGCCCCTTATTTGGAAGTTATGCCTTTTGTAAAGAGTAACTATGGACATCCATGCAATATTTCTGCCTGTATTATCAACACTAAGTATTGTGTTTCTGTTAGTTTTTATTTTATGTTTAGTTTTGTTTATTGAAAAAAGAAACGCTATTGAGGTTGTTTCACACTATGACTCGTTGTTAAAAGCAAAATTAAATCGACGCGAGTTAAATTCAATTACTATTTTAGAACCCGATCCATATAATCGAGTGGCATATATACTAAAACTTATTCCATATACTCCCTTTCTACCGTGCGCAGGCATTCTGAAACATTTGAAAAACTCTCTTCAACAGAGTGATAATTTTGTAAAAAAATGCAACGCAAATGATCGTTATATTATCGAAGCAAGTGTTGATGATATCTTAGCCCAAAGGGATGCTTGTATTACGTTTTATTTTATGGCTGAAATGCTCACATGCAACTCACGTAAATACCGTAGTAGAATTAAAGCATGGGGTAAGGATACAGGTTATGTGAAAAAATATTTTATTGACCTAATTCCGAATTTAGTTCAAATCAGGGATCGCAATTAAAGGCATAACAAACAAATCAAGTTCGCCCGCTGGCGCAGGCTGGGACGCAAACATGTGGGCGGCTTCGCCATTTTCGCCCACATGTCCGCGCCCCTTATTTGGAAGTTATAAGGCGTCAGCCTAAACTGCGTTTGGCTTAATGAAAATCCCAGTGGAACTACCCTCTCCTGTTCTCATTAGCATCGTACTGGCTTGTGGTAGGTTTAAATCCGCCGCTTTCAATTCAAAGGTTGCGCATTAGGCGCTTTATCGTCAAGTTATTATTCAACGTCAACAAGCGCCAATGCGTTAGACAGTTCAAATGGCGGCTAGCTTCAGTCAAATCAAAAACATCAATGCACAGTCGTTTTTCTTGTCTGTGTTAACAATCAATCGTATGCTGGCTTCATCAGTTTTTAAACAGACCAAAGGAACTGGCTCTGCTTCTAACAAAGCGCTAAAGTCCACTCCCTTCGGTCGCTCGGACGCATTTACGCGGGGCGGCTTCGCCATTATGCCCCACGCAACTGCGCCGCTTAGCTTAATGTTATGCGTCACGAGACAT
>NZ_JAHKQR010000008.1 GCF_018860805.1 Aestuariibacter sp. A3R04
AATATCATGGGCGTTAGCGGCCTCATATCTGCAATGAAGACATGCGAGTTGTGGAAACACTCCTTCAAAAATTATAGTGGACTTAGAATTACTGTATTATTCAATTTAAAAACAGCAACCATAAATATGAGTTTTCACACGGTCTGCGTACAATGCCGCCCCTCATACTTAAGCTTCCAACCAACTAAGCCTTTTCATTGCCTTGGCAGAAAGGCTAATTTCCATCCTTAGAATGAATAGCCATTTCATTTAACCTAGCTGGTAGTACTTGTATTAACCGTAAAATTGAAGATATAGTAAAAAGGAACAATAAATTCGTGCCCTTAATTTGCGCTTGGAAACGCTTATTTTTAGTGGCCAAACCTTGTTAAAAGCGCGAATAAAAATTAATTACTTGTCGGAGTGCTTCACTGGTAACCCAGTAAGCTGAGACCGCGAAAGTGGGATCCGTAGAACCTGATCAGGCTAATACCTGCGAAGGGAACAAGAAAATACAATGCACACAGTGCTTACAATAAGCGCAACACTGTGGCTCGAATAGGTAATAAAGCAAGCGATGTGAAGGTTAGGATAGATTAAGTGTAGAAAGTGAGCGCAAACAAGGGCGCAAACATCTAGGCTAAAACAACGATAACTCTCATCACGCAATTTTTTATTACTTTCGAGTAAAGCCGGGGTTAAAACCTTTAACCTCACACATTGTATTCTCCTTCACTCCTGACAAGCATTTTTAAACCTAAACGTAAAAGGCCAAAATGCTATGTCGAACAGACGCGAACAGCGCCAACAGGCTCAACAATTCATCAATGAGCTAGCGGGCGAAGCTTACCCCAATTCCACACGCCATTACGAAAGCGGAAGTCGAGACGACATCCGCGTTGCCATGCGCCTTATTCATCAGCACGACAGCTTAGTCGGTGGCACCGAAGAAAAAAGCCTAAAGCTTTTCCTGCCTTAAATATTCAACACAAACCAGCCTCTTTATTTGACTACGTCCTCATCCTCCAATTTCAGCGCCTGCTGCGGTTTAGGCGGTTGATATTCACTAATATACTCGAACTGCAAAGATCATCGTGTTTTTTCTTCGTTTCGCTTTCGACGAAATTTCTGTTAAGTGAAATGAAGACAACATGGTATAAAAATCAACACTATTTATTTTTTGGTATACCTATTCTTGCTCGTTTTTTCTTGTCCTGTTGGCACAATTGTCTAACATTTACCATATGTTTATGGATGATAATTTAGCTGGTTTAGCTCAGGCAGATGGATACTGTATTTCAATCATTTATTTTGGCGTGTCGAATTCTTAAAATTCCGGTATCTCCGGACGACCTAATTCGTCAGTTTTCTTTAGATGGCGTTAGTTGTTCCATTCAGGAATTGCAGCGTGCTTCAAATTCACTTGGCATCAAACAGCGACTAGTAAATTTCTCGTCGGGTATATTGCGTCTAGATATGCCCTGTCCAGCTGTTATCACATTTGAGAACAATACAAGCTGCGTGATTGTAAAGGCTGTAGTGATTGAAGAGAGTGAACAGTTTGTCGTTGTATTCTCTGACCAACAATCGCCTAATCAGCTGACCAAAACACAATTGCTAGCATTAAACCCAACGAAATGCTTATTTCTTCAACAAGGTGTTAAAGAAAAACTAAGAGAAAAGTTTGATATTCGTTGGTTCATACCTGCTTTAAAAAAATACAAAAAACTATTCTATGAAGTACTGCTCGCCTCATTTTTTCTTCAATTGTTTGCGTTGATAACGCCTTTCTTCTTTCAAGTTGTGATGGATAAGGTGTTGGTTCATAGAGGCTTTACTACCCTTGATGTGCTCGCAATCGGGTTTCTCGCTGTAGCAATTTTTGATGTGATTTTGGGCGGAATTCGCCAGTATCTATTGATGCATACTACCAATCGAGTAGATGTTGAGCTGGGCGCTAAGTTGTACCGACATCTTGTTGGACTGCCTATGAATTTCTTTGCTAACAGGCAAGTGGGTCAAACGGTTGCTCGGGTGCGAGAGTTAGACAGTATAAGAGAATTTATTACTGGGTCCGCACTCACGCTGTTGATAGATGTTGCGTTTACCATCGTCTTCTTCATTGTTCTGTATTACTACAGCCCACTTCTTACTGCGATAGTTGCTGGCTCTTTGCCCTTTTACATTCTTTTATCGCTTTACATTACGCCCATACTCAGAAATCGATTAAATCAAAAGTTTGCATATGGCGCAGAAAATCAAGCGTTTTTAACGGAATCCATTAATGGTATTGAAACGGTTAAATCCATGGCCGTTGAGCCTCAAATGCAGCGCAAGTGGGAAAACCAACTCTCTAACTTCGTTACCGCATCATTTCGCTCAGGGCACCTATCCAACATAGCCAATCAAGGCGCAGGTTTTATTAGCAAAGTGGTCACGCTACTGATTATTTGGGTCGGGGCGCATTTAGTTATTGCTGGTGCGATGACCGTTGGTCAATTAATTGCGTTTAACATGATTGCGGGAAGGGTCAGTGCCCCAATTCTTAAAATTGTGCAACTATGGCAAGACTTTCAGCAAGCCGCTATTTCCGTAAAACGGCTCGGTGATATTTTGAATACGCCTACCGAGCCGGGGTACGACCCTAATCGCACCACCTTGCCTTCAATTGCAGGCAAGGTTGAATTTGACAATATCTCTTTTCGTTATAGTCCCAATGGTCAAGACATTCTTTCTGGGGTCAATCTAAACGTTTCAGCGGGTGAGTCTGTGGGTATTGTTGGACGCTCTGGCTCAGGAAAAAGCACACTGTCAAAACTAATACAACGACTCTATGTGCCTACTCAAGGACGAGTGAAAATTGACGGTATAGATCTTTCTATGGTTGATACTGGCTGGTTGCGCAGACATATTGGTGTCGTCCTGCAAAACAATATGCTTTTTACTGGCACAATTCGCGAAAACATAGCGCTAGCTAACCCTGCTGCCAGTATCGATGACATCGTTAATGTAAGCAAAATGGCAGGTGCGCATGACTTTATTGTTGAATTATCAGAAGGCTATGACAATCAAGTAGGAGAGCAAGGGAGTAATTTGTCGGGTGGTCAACGACAACGCATCGCCATTGCCCGTGCATTGCTGACTAATCCTAATATCTTGATTTTTGATGAAGCAACCAGTGCGCTGGACTATGAATCAGAGCATATTATTCAGCAAAACATGGCGCAAATTAAACAAGGGCGAACAACGTTTATTATTGCTCATCGACTTTCTACCGTGCGTCAATGCGATCGGATAATTGTGGTTGATAAAGGACGCATAGTGGAGCAAGGCACACACGATTCTCTAATCGCACTAAACGGCTACTATGCCAAGCTCAATGCACAACAAGCCCCGACGCCAAAACAGAAAAAAATCACCATCGTTCGACAAACCTCAAACAGTAAAGTGAGCTAAGTATGAATTTTATCAAGGGATTGAGTAAGCGCTGGAAGGAACGAGGAAAAACGGGTGATGAACATTTTTCGGACTTAAGGCTTTACTTCTTGCCCGCTGCGCTAGAAATACAACAAAAGCCGCCTCACCCCAAAAGTAAACTGATTGCGCGTATGTTAATGGCCTTATTTAGCTTTGGCGTAATCTGGGCCTGCATTGGAGAGGTAGATATTGTTGCCACCTCAGAAGGACAGCTTATTCCTAAATCAAGGCTAAAAGTTATCCAACCCATGGTGCTGGGCAGTGTTCACAAGTTGCACGTTGTTGAAGGTCAACACGTAATAGCAGGTGAAGTGCTTATTGAACTTGAAACAACACAAGCACAAGCAGAGCTAATTAGTTTAGAGGAGCAACTGGCTGATATAGAAGCAAGACTACATGGCTTCGACTTGTTGACCAATCATGTTTCTCAATTGAAGACACAAACCGCGCTCGATACGTCTTCTATTGCAACAGCACATCACTACTGGGTAGTAAACAAATGGGCCGATTACACCAACCAAATGCAGCTCCTTGAACAGCAAATTGCAACGCAGCAACACAAAATTGCAGCCTCCGAAGCGTCGAATAATAAGCTGTCTCAGCTTCTCCCTATTATGACTGAGAGGGCCCAAGCACTTAAGAGTCTGAGCGATAAACAAGTCGCGGCACGGCTAGATTTTTTAGCGGTTGAACAAGAGCGCATTGCCGCAGAGCAAGACTTGCAAACCGAGCAAAAATCGCTCGCAGCATTAAAGTCAGAACTTTCCACCATAAAAGTGCAATTGGCTTCATTAAAGTCGAAAACGCTCACCGATATAAGCCAACAAAAATTGGACTTATTGGCAACACAATCCTCGCTAAGCCAGCAGCTCACCCAATCAAGAGACTTGCTAGACAAGCAAACCCTTCGCTCCCCTGTTAATGGTGTGGTAAAAAACTTGGCAATTACCACGATTGGCGCCGTAGTTACCGCCGCAGATGAACTCATGACTATTGTACCTACCGGGGATGAAATGGAAGTAGAGGCCTTTATCGAAAACAAAGATATCGGCTTTGTGCATGAAGGCCAAAGTGTGGAAGTAAAAGTGAATACCTTTAATTTTACGAAGTATGGCGTGATTGAAGGCGAGCTTAAGCATATTTCAGACGATGCGATAGAAATTGAAAACAAAGGCTTGGTATTTCCAGCACGAGTCAAACTCTCTCGCCAGCACATCATGGTTAACCAGAAAAGAGTCAATCTACAACCGGGTATGTCGGTGACGGCTGAAATAAAGACGGGGAAACGCCGGCTGATTGAGTTCTTTATGTCGCCGTTGTTGAGAAATAAAGCCGAAAGTATGAGAGAGAGGTAAGCAAATATGATTGAGCTAAAATTTCCAGTAAGGCTATGTTTTCAACATATTGTAATTACGACGCTTTGCATATTTGCGTTTTTGACAATGCCTATTTCCTCGCTTTATGCGTCAGACCATAAAAATAGCAAAGAACAAAAACCAAATTGGAGTATGGAAATAAACAATGAACCAGAGGTGTGTGAGGGGTTTCTCGACTATCTAAATAGAAAACCAGTGTTCTACTATGCCACTGGGTTGCAACCAGACCCCGAATTCGCAGGTTTTTCACTTCCAGTATTAACCCCTGTGAAAAAAGAAGACTTTATACATATCCCTGTAGCACTGCACCAAAAGTGGTTAGTTTCTTTAAAAGAATTTGGGAGAAAGCCTTTTCCGAATGAGCCTAAATCTGAGCAAGAACATGTAGAGCAGTTTTTTGCAAACGAAGCGCGCTTGTATACGGCTGACTTGGATATAAATAACGACTCGAAACCAGAGCGCGTTTTGGTGCGTGTCGAAAATACATTTTACACATCCATTGACACAGTTTCATATATGTACCATGTGCTTAAAGAAGACAATACGTTAAATATTCAGTTTAAAGGCAATGTTTCAGGTATGCCTTTCTTTATTGACAAAACGTTTTATGTGGTCAAGGTAACGGATATCTATGCAGACGTACATAAACCAAGCATTCCATACAAGCAAACTTCAGGTGTCTCAATCGGGCTTAGACTTTGTTCATATCGACCAACACAATAGAGGAAAGTTATGATAAATCTTAGGTCACTTACAACAGCAGAATATGAAACTCTCCGGTTTTCATAGATTACTTCGTTCGAAGACTATGATCCAGAACCGTATATTGATTCGGCCAATATTGTCACCATTGGCTATGGCTTCAATATTGAAGAGCTGGGAATCTTAGATGTGGTTTTAGAGCAAGGGTTTGGTATGAACCTATCTCTCGCTCGCGATGAAGCATTTAGAGATTCAGTATTAACGATTACAAGGAACAATTCATTATCTGAAACTGACGTCAGGTTGCAACTAAATAGTCTTTACGAAGCCTATACTGGTGTAGCTGGCGCAACGTTTCAAATTCCTTCGATGACAGCGGCAAGAGATGTTTTTGATGCTCTCACGCCAGTATTTGAGACAAAACTCGATAATTTTTTACCCTCTCCTATGGGAGAATCACGGGAACGTCTCGCACTTCTGTCGCTTGCGTATAATCAAGATGATAGTTCACCTAGCCCACTATTAGGGACAAAATTGCAAAATGCGCTAGCTGCAAATGACAGAGCTGCCGCTTGGTTCGAGATTGTTTATAACTCGAATGGTCAAGGGGGGAATTTTGCAAATAGGCGCTATTTAGAAGGGGCTATGTTTGGGCTATTCAGTTCGGACAATCCAAGTCCAACTGAAGCCAACGCCACACTTGATTTCTATTTAAGTAAAATTGCAGATATCAGAATATACGAGGCAGCAAACTTTACAGCAGCAAAAAACGAGATTGCTCAAAACTCAGAATTTCAAGGCATTGTCAATTCATTTGCCCCGCCCCTTCACTATACAGCAACTGATTATTTAAAGCCCATATCTGATGTCATTATCGAGCGCTATGTGTCAGACACGAATGTAGCAGCTTCTATATCATCTAGAAATTTCGACGCAGTCGTCCTTGGCCTAATTGGTTTAGATAAAGATAGGCCAAATAGAATTGCAGCTTTTAATCATAGAGTTGCAGATACAGACGACCTCTTGATTAATATTGATGACGCTGATAGTGAGATAGGGGGCGGCCTTGGCGATGATGTACTAATTGGTAATGCGAAAATAGACACTTTGCGAGGATTGGAAGGCGATGATGTCTTAATAGGTGAAGGTGGAAACGACATTCTTACAGGTTGGTCCGGTGAAGATATTCTTTATGGAGGAGAAGGCAATGACAAACTGTATGCCCAAACTGAATCCGATTTCTCTTCAACAGACAGGGATGAACTCTATGGAGGAGAATGTAACGACGAATTATATGGCGATAATGGAAATGATCTTCTTGATGGCGGCACTGGAGCAGACAGGCTGGAAGGAAAAGGAGGTAACGATTCCTACTATGTAGACAACCAAGGAGACATTATTGTTGAAAAAAGTAATGAAGGTGACAACGATAACCTATTTGTGCTAGCAAACTATGATTTAGCCGATGATGTTCATGTCGAAAATATTTTTCTATTAGATGACCCTGCTGTTAATAATTTTTCAGGTAACAATCTCGACAATACCATTCATGCCGCTACTGTCGGTGCTGCTATCAATGGCGAAGGTGGAGCAGACACCATCTATGGCGGTGAGGGAATTGATATTATCGATGGAGGAAGCGAAAACGACACTATTTACGGTGGAGGCAATAGTGACACTCTTATTGGTGGTCAGGGCGCAGATGAGTTATACGGTGGCGAAGGCTACGATACCTACATAACTGATGCAGAAGACATCATTCAAGATAGTGATGGCATTGGCAGGGTCGAACTTAATGGGAATATACTCACAGGTGGTAAACGCGTTCGCAACTCCATTACTCGTCGATATATAGGTGATGATGGGCAGGAATATGTTTACGATGATGTTAGCGGCAGCTTATTTGTTGTTGGTGGACCTGAAATCAAGAATTTTGTTAATGGAATGCTGGGTATTACCCTGAGTGCACCTAAAAAAACGCCACCGCCACCTCCACCACCTCCACCACCTAAACCTCCCGTTCCACCCAGTGACCCGCTGACACTAGATTTAAACGGTGATGGTGTTATTGACACCTTATCGCTAGCAGACGGTGTTAATTTCGATTTGAACAACAATGGCTTTTCAGAAAAAACAGCATGGTTAGCCTCTGATGATGGATTTCTTGTACTCGACAAAGATGGAAATGGCCTTATTACCGAGGGTAATGAGCTATTCGGTACTGAAACACTGCTTGAAAATGGTGAATATGCGTCTAATGGTTATGAGGCACTTATCGAACTTGATGACAATGAAGATGGCAAAATTAGCAGTGCAGATAGCATCTATTCAGATTTACTTGTGTGGCGTGACTTAAACAGTAACGGTATTTCAGAAGCAAATGAATTATTGAGCTTGTCCGATTTGAACATTACTGAAATCAGCGTTAATTACGCGGAAAATGTATTTACTGATGCTAATAACGTGCAACATCGAGAGCACAGCACGTTCACTTATGCTGATGGTACAACTGCAATAACAAACACTTTGTGGTTTGAATTCGATTCTCGCGACACTATCCCTGTTGAAGTGCACAATGGTGAAGGTATCTCATACTCTGAAGATATTGCAGCTTTGCCCGATGCTTATGGATTTGGCAATGTCTATTCGCTTCGTCATGCGATGTCACTAGACCAATCGGGTGAGCTACAACGCTTGGTTGGTGAGTTCGTCACTGAGTCAGACTCCGCTCAAAGAAAAAGTTTACTTACTCAAATCATACTTACTTGGTCTGGTCAGACTGATACTGACCCATTAAGCCGAGGAAATGGCATTGATGGTCAAAAACTCGGTGTTGTCGAAGCCTTTTGGGGTGATTCTGCGTTGGTTGAACAGCCTCAGGGGGAATACGCTGCATTATTAGAAACAGTTTACCAAGGACTGGAAGACTCTTTGTACACACAACTCATGGCACAAAGCCACTTCATTGACCTGTTTGAATTGGTTGTGTTTGATGATGCTAGCAACGTTGAAACAGCAGATTTTTCTCAGGTAAATCAGTATTTCTTCGATTTGTTTGCTATAGAAGATGCTTCAAGTCTTGATTTATGGCGTGAGTTTGAAGGCTTTGCTGTAGGTATGAGCCCATATGGCGAAAAAAATGTGTATCAAACATTCATTGAATCATTTGAACAAGGGGCTATTGCATCGAGCAGGTTAGTAAGAGATACGGCGTTAGAACTTCTGAGAGATGGTGATACGATCACAGGTAGTGACGGAAATGAACGACTTTCTGGTGGCGACGGCGACGATATTATTGTTGGAGGAGCTGGGAACGACGTTCTGATTGGTGGTGAAGGCAGAGATGTTTACGAGTATAAACTGGGGGATGGTAATGATCGAATCCGTAACAAGGATGAAGATGTAAATAGCTTCGACCGGTTGAATTTCGACAATTCTATTGCGCCAGAAGATGTAACACTTTCTCGTCAAGATGATGCACTGTTAATTAGATTGGTTAACGGAGACGCAATCACAGTTGAGAGCTTTTTTGTTGATGATGCTGCAAACGGTTACGGATTAGATGCTATATCATTTGCAAATGGCTCAGAATGGACTCTTGAGCAAATTAAGGAGATGGTTCAACAGCCAACAAATGAAGCCGACCACATATATGGCTATGCAATTGACGATACTCTCTCTGGTGAAGACGGCAACGATACAATTGAGGGCGCTGACGGAGACGATTGGATAAGCGGAGGGGTTGGCTCTGATGAACTTCGCGGCGATGGCGGGAATGATACGCTTGTAGGTGGTGAGGGTGACGATGTACTCATCGGGGGTAATGGGCAAGATATCTACGTGTACAACCTTGGGGATGGAAATGATAGAATTTCAAATAAGGACGAAGACGCGTCAAGCATAGACACACTCCAATTTGGCGCACAAATACTACCCAATGAAGTATCGCTTATTCGAGAGTCAGATAATTTACTCATTCACTTTAACAACGGCGAAACGCTGACAGTAGATAGCTTCTTCGTTGATGATGGTGGGAATGGATACGGTCTGGATTTAATCACGTTCACCGATGGAACCACATGGGGCCTCGAACAAGTAAAAGCATTCGTGCAAGTGCCAACTGATGGGGATGACAGGATTTACGGTTATGCCACTGATGAAACGTTAGTGGGTGGTCAAGGAAGAGACACTATCATTGGTCAAGCTGGTAATGACACATTATTGGGTGAATTAGGTAACGATAATCTTAATGGGGGGACGGGAAACGATATTCTAGATGGAGGAGAAGGAGACGATTTCTTGAGTGGTGGCGATGGAGCGGATATTTATCGTTTTGGCGTTGGATATGGTAAGGACAGGATTTTCGAAGAGAGTAGCCTAGAAGAGGGTGCAATTATAGAAATGGTTGGAGACCTGACTGCTTCAGACATCAGCTTCCATAGATATAACGAAGATTTAGTCATTTATATCAACGGAAATTACGAAGATGTACTGCGAATAGATAATTATTTCATTGCATCCAGACCCATCGATAAGATCACATTCACTGATGGGACGATGTTAGAAGCCATCAACACTGCTGGCGTATTTCTAGAGGCGGATAGGGCTGGCATTAATTTTATGCCTTCCCCTAACGAAGGCCGCAACAATGAAACGGGCAATGCAGCTATTTTTATCAATAGCGTAACGCGAGAAGAAAGAGGTTATTACCTCGGGGGGACAGACAAATCTGATGTGTTAGTTGGGAAAGCGTTGGACGATGAGTTAAGAGGGTTCGAAGGTGATGATGTCCTCGTTGGTGGTGCTGGCGATGACAAGCTATATGGCGGTGATGGAGAAGACCGCTATGTTATTGGCCGTGAATCTGGTAGAGACATTATTTATGACGATAATGACATTAATACCGTTGTCTTTTCTGACGACATAAGCCCCGCAGATTTGTATATTGATGGTGTTGGTCAGTCATATTGGGAAATTTTCTTAGGCGAAGATCAGAGTATTGTTTTAGAGGCAAGTACCATATCCACGTTTGAGTTTTCGGATGGTACTACTTTAGATAAAGAGGGTTTGGTGAATGCTATTGCAGAAGCGAATAACGCACCAATAGTAAACCAATCCATTGACGATCAAGTGCATGATGAAGATCAGTTTTTTGATATCGACCTGCCATTATCTAGCATCTTCTCTGATTCGGATTATCGAAGTACGTTAAGCTTTTCTGCGTTGCTTGAAGATGGTTCCGAATTACCCGACTGGCTCACATTTGATGAAAATGGTCTTCGCGGAACGGGTGATAACTCTGCTGTAGGTAGTTATACCCTTGTTATTACTGCGACGGATAATTATGGCGCTCAAACATCTACATCCATGTCACTTGAGATTTCAAACGTGAATGATGCGCCGGTTGTATCTGTTCAAATTGAAGACATAACCGTTGCTGAAAATGAAGCAATTGACTGGTTTTTACCAACAGATACGTTTAACGATATAGATGGTGATGTGTTGAGTTTGAACGCAACACTTTCTGATGGCTCAGCCTTACCTGCTTGGATGGTTTTTGATAGTGATACAGGCCACTTAGTTGGTACACCACCTGATGATGTTAGTGGTGCAATTGATATTATGATTACCGCGACAGACCCATTTGGAGAGCAGGCAAGTTCAAGTTTTCAGCTATTAGTGCAGTCGCCTGATGATTCTGGTGGTAGTGACGGTGGCTCAGGCGATGGTTCAAATGGTGGAGGTACCAACCCCAATGACTTATCGGGCAATGATGATATGGTTGGAACGGATTGGGGTGATGTACTGGTATCAGGTGATGGCGATGATCATTTAACAGGATTACAAGGTGATGATTACCTCTTTGGTGGGGCGGGCAATGATACGTATATTATTGGTACTAGCTCTGGAAAGGACTCCATAATAGACGTTGAAGGTCAAAATGTTATCCGTTTTGTGGACGGTATTGGTTTTAACGATGTCGCTTCTGGATTGGTCAGGTCCGGCAATGATTTAATTTTGAGGATAAGTGGTGGCCTGGATGAAGTGAAAATCAATAACTTCTTCTCATTAGCAAATACCATTGAGAGGCTAGAATTTGAGAATGGTAGTCAGATTACCGCATCTCAATTATACGGTGCATTTGGAATATCACCGCCAAGTGAAAATGGGACGGCACAGGATATTTTAGTAGGAGACAGTAACGATAATAACCTCGCGGGTACTGCTTCATCCGATATTATTCTAGGTGATATTGGTGCTGATACTATTTCAGGAAATGAAGGAGACGATTACTTATTTGGTGAAACTGGCAATGATACCTACTTGATTGGGAGGAATAGCGGAAAAGACACCATCATAGAGAACGTTGGCCAAAATGTTGTTAGGTTTGTTGAAGGTATTACGTTTTCTGAAGTTGCGTCAGGTCTTTTGAAATCGGGTGACGATTTAATCTTGAGGATCGCCAATAGCAATGACGAAGTTAAGATTACTAAGTTCTTCACTCAAGCTAACACGGTTGAGCGATTTGAATTTGATACAGGTGGTCAGTTTACAGCCAGTCAGATATTCCAAGTATTTGGTATTATGCCTCCATCCAGTAACACGAGTACCGCTTTGAATTCACTGGACAGTGATATTGGTAGTTTTGTGGATGAGTTTGGTCATTTTGAACTGATTGGCGATTTTTCTCGGGAGCTAGAGAGTAAAAGTGAAAATCAAGTGCTAATTGGTAGAAGCTTAAAGCCCATGGAAGAGCATTTGGGTCTTGCTAAACTGAATGCTCAACTAGACGGCATAATTGCGGTGATATCAGACCCACAAGAGCTTGGTGAGGATATTGTAGGGGTCAAACCGATAGACGATAGATACTACATTACGCCTGTTCGACCACCGTTAGATTAAATTAATCTGAACCTTGTACTAGGATGAGAGCCGAGACATATAATGCTCGGCTTTTTTTTGGAATACCTAGCATGAAGTCGAATGTTAGTGTGAAGGTTGTATGAGTTACAATTTAAAAAAGGCCAATATAAATTGAAATGGCGTGATTTTATGCGAGGTTGAGGTTTACAGAGTTACGTTATGGTATTCTATTTAGTGGGTTTACGTGTTAAAGGCGACGAAACTTGAAATAGTAAAACTCAATGCTTCTTGATTTGAAAGAGCGACCATGAAGAAATGTTTGTGCGTAGTGATATGAAAATAGCCCCCGATCTAACAAAACCTTTTAATATTGCAAGCTACGCACTACTCACTATGATGATCGCCCAAGTTTGCGATCTAGAGCCGGGTGATTTCATACATACGCTGGGTGATGCGCACTTGTACTCAAATCATCTTGAACAGGTAGAGCTGCAGCTCAGTCGCGAGCCGTTTGCGCGCCCTACAATGGAAATAAACCCAGAAATAAAAGACATCTTTGGGTTTTCTTTTGACGACTTCACGCATAAAAACTACCAGTCACATCCACATATTAAAGCCCCCGTCGCAGTGTAAGGCGTTACCATGAGTACTCCAATATTGGTCTGCGACGACTCGGGTTTCGCAAGGCATCAAATGGCACGTAGTTTGCCTGACAATTGGGATGTAGATGTTTCTTTTGCTGAAAATGGCGAACAGGCGCTTACGCTTATTCGTCAAGGTAAAGGAGATATAGTTTTTTTAGATCTCAATATGCCGGTTATGGATGGATATCAAACGATGGAAGCCATCCGAAGATTCGACTTACCGTGTTTGGTAATCGTTGTGTCGGGTGATGTGCAGGCACAAGCGCGAGAAAAAATGCTGGCGCTTGGTGCATTAGATTTCATCAGAAAGCCCATCGATAACGAAAAGCTCAGCCATATATTATCGTCGTACGGTATCTACAGCGGTGAGGGTCAAAGTATAAGACGAATTAACGCTATTTGCTATCCTCTGTGACAGCTGGCTTTAAGGCTTGTTTCATGCGATTTAGGTTCAAAAGCAGGAAGCAATTACGAATTAAGTGTAGTCAAGATAAGAAAATAGGCTGATCATTGGGACTGAAAAATTGTCTCGATATGTGCAACATGATGCCTCAACACATGAGTGTTCAAGCTATATTGGTGGTGAGGCTGTTAAGCGCCAAAGTCAAAATCACGCTGAATGACGAAATCATCAAGCCGCGTTAGTTGCATAGACTCATTTAGTGGTGGCGCTCTGCATGAGTTGGCGGTAATCGGTGAGTCTTGTTTATCCAAATGCGTCAATATCTTTTGGATAATTGCAGCCTCTGTAATGCATGCGATTATTTTAACATTCGTCTTTTTGCACGCTTCGCATACAGTAATATCGATATTGAACACTCGCTTCAACCTCTGCGCCCACGGCATGCTACGGGCATGGTATGGTTGCTCAGGGTCTTTTAGTTGCTCGGCTAAGCGAGGACTTTTCTTTCCACGTTGGGAAGCGGTGACTCGCGCTCTTACATTACTGTTAGGAGCAAACACGCCATAAAAACGAGTAAGGTTGAGTCTAGGCGGTGGAACCAGTGCAGCGAGCTTACTTATGAAGTCAAATGGTGAAAAGAAAACATGTGTAGTGCCGTCTTTGTAAGGCGTCTTGAGTTCGTATCTGATATTGCCTGTGGCGGTTAAGCTTAATCGTTTTTCGCTGACTGCTGGCCTTGCGATATATCTGCAAAGGCGCTCTAGTTTTTGTGCTTGATGCGTATCAGCGAACACTCCAGCATGTAAACTAACCCCGTCTATTTGTGCCAATTGGCCATAGGTATCTTCATCTTGTGCAGGCAAAGTTTGCAGTGTAAATACTTTCTTGCCAATATCTTTCCCAACAGCAATACGATAGTTCACTGAGGCTGCTTGCAAGTGCAACATTCCATCTTCGTCTTCTAGAGGTAAATCCAAAAAAGCACTGTTTGCATCTCGCTCAATTAAACCTGCTCTTTCCAAGTATGCGGCTATCCTATGACTGATGACATGAACAAGATGCTCCATGTCAGCATGACTAGGCGCTTTAACCCGACTGAACTTTACTTTCGCATCTTCTTGGGTGATAACGCCTTCTAAAAAGAGCATATGAAAATGAATATTGAGATTGAGTGCACTTCCAAATCGCTGAATGTAAGTCACGGCACCTGTGTTAGCTTGCTTTTTTAGATAGCCTGCTCGTTGAATAACATCTGTCGCAATAGCGCGATGAATGATTTGCATGACTTTGCTGAGCTCTTTTGGATACCGAGCGAGTAATAAACGCAGTGGGATGGGTAAACTCAACACCCACTGTCTAACAGGATAGCCACTTAAAACGTCATCTACCAACAATTTTGCGCTCTCAGCCATACGTCTTGCCCCGCAACTTGGGCAAAAGCCACGTTTTTTGCAACTAAAAGCGACCAGCTTCTCATGCTTGCAGTCATCGCATACTACGCGCAAAAATCCGTGTTCAAGGCGACCGCACTTAAGAAATTCTTCAAACTCTTTTTCTACGTGCTTTGGCAGCGACTTCCCTTGATGTGAAAGCTGCTCCAGAAATTCAGGATAGTGACGTTCGACTAATTGATACAGCATTGTCTGCTCTGGCCGATGTCGTTTATATGTATGAGAGTGAGCTTCTAGCAATAGTGTCCTTACCAAATTTTGGCACATCAGTGTGCAGGCGATCTTCGTGTTAGTCTACTGGCCTTTGAGATGGAAAATTCATTGCTCCAAGGTCCGGTTTACGTACAGGCTGTGTGAAAACTATTGATCACCTTTTGGTCTAAGCAGACTTTTTATATGATCAATCGGTCTTAAGTATCGGTCCTCAATTGATATCTGAATTGGTACAATAAACTATAAAAAAATTATAGGTTTCAATCACATGTCGAGATTTATCGAAGGCCAAAGCCGAACACAAAGCACGCTGTTCCCCGAAGTTTTAGATGACTACATCCATGAAAATAATCCGATTCGTGCAGTCGATATGTTTATCAATTCATTAGATTTATCTGACTTGGGTTTTGCACGTTGCCAACCAGCCAAAACAGGTAGGCCAAGCTATTCTCCGGCAACCATGCTCAAGATTTACCTTTATGGTTATCTTAATCGCATTCAATCAAGCAGACGTTTAGAAAAAGAAACGCAGCGTAATGTCGAGTTGATGTGGCTGGTTGAGCGTCTTACCCCAGATTTTAAAACGATTGCTGATTTCAGACGTGACAACGGCAACGCGATACAACAAGTCTGTAAGCGCTTTGTGTTGATATGCCGTGAACTCAATATGTTTACGGATGCCATCGTGGCTATT
>NZ_JAHKQR010000012.1 GCF_018860805.1 Aestuariibacter sp. A3R04
CGGGACGCGCATTCTACGCGCTTCGTTTTCAGTGTCAACAACTTTTTGAAATTTTATTTCGAAGCGTTGTTAGCGCTAAAAACTTGCTATAACAATTGTTTGAAACATCTGTTATAACTACTTCTTCGTATCCCGTTTGACGTTCCCCGTCGAAGTGGTGCGCATTGTATGGATTTCTAAAAGAACGTCAACACTTATAATTAAAATAATTGCGTTTATTGATTCAAGTGGTTACTTTACGAACTAACAATACAAATTTTGTACAATTTGAACTAATTGTGTATTCGTTTGTTCATATAAAGTATTCATAATGATGAATCTGATAAACCTAAAACAATTAAAGGGGGAGCAGATGTCTCCTAAAAACAGTTTGCGGATATTAGCGGTAGCAATGTGTTTCCCTGCATTGAGTTTTGCCTCGCCGGTAAAAGAGGAAAAACCGGTTGACGAGTTTCAGGTTAAATTCCTGAAACGGCAGGTTGATCAAAACATGTCTATTGGCCGTGCTATTCGCTCTATCGCCAGTCATTATCCTCAGGATGTGGTGTCCATCGTAGACATTGCGCTCGATACCTACCCTGATAAGTACCGCGAAATTATTTTTGCTGCCATTTCTGCACAACCTGCTTCAACAGAAGATATTGTGAGAATGGCAATTGAGAAAGATGTATCTTCATGCCCTAACATTGTTCAGTTGGCCATTCAAGCTGAGCCCAGTTATGTCGACTTTGTGGTTCAGGCTGCAGCCCTTGCTACACCAGATGAACTAGATGAAATTGTGCGTATAGCCGTGCAGACCGAGCCTGACTCAGCTGACCGTATTGTGCAAACGCTGTCTAGAGAACACCCAAACAAAGTAATTGAGATCTTAACAACTGCGTTGGATACCGTGCCCTATGTCGGGGAATATGTGGTCGACGCACTGTTAGCCGTATTCCCGGCACAAAGCGATGAAGTGATTACAACAGCGTTAAAAGAAACTTCATCAGAAAAAGAACAGGCCATGCGAATTCTCGAAACTGCACAAAGTTACGGCGTGACAGATGACAAACTTGAACAATACGGTACGTCAGCTGGATTAACAAAGGCGCAAATTGCCCAGGTTATTGACAACTAAACGGCAATTTCTACTTTATTCCTCCCTTTCTCTTTTGCTAAATAGAGCGCGGCGTCAGCCCGTTCTATCGTCGCAGTTAGCGTTTCCTCTTTGTAGCATGCAGTTACCCCCGCACTTATGGTGATTGCTACACCTTCGATAGGCTCGCACGCAATTTTTTTACGCCACCGTTCAACCAAAACATACGCGCTGTCTATAGACGTAAATGGCAATAAGGCGACAAACTCTTCCCCACCCCATCTTGCCAGTACATCAGAATGTCGGATATCTGCAAGAATCATATCACCAAAACCCTTTAGTACTTTGTCGCCCACATTGTGTCCATACTTGTCATTAACGGTTTTAAAATGGTCAATATCAAGAATGACAAGAGCGCATACTTCATGACGGTGAAGCTTCATCATGTCTTCGAATGCTGATTCAAACTTGCTTCGGTTGTACAAACCGGTGAGCTGATCAGTCAGCGCAAGTAGCGATAACCTATTTTGCTGGATCTGAATTTGACGATTTGCAGACTCTCGCGTGCGCTCGTAGAGCCTGAAAATGAGTATGTGCACCACGGCAATTTCCGCAATATTCATCAGTGATTTGTATGAAAAAATATGAACTGCTTGCTGCGCATACTGATGCCAGCCCAAATAGCCCGTTAGGCAGAAAATATACACTGAGAAAATTGTGCCGCCGCGCCGCCCCAATAAAAAGAATGTTAGCGGTGGAAGGGTCGTTGCCCACAGCATAGAATAGTGTAACCCCTGACTGACAATTAAATAGGCAGATAACAAAAGGGTTACAAAGATCGAAAGGGCCCAGGTGCACAGGCGAACGTTACCCGATTTTCGGAACCAAACGTACAGCACAGCGGGTATGATTACGCCAATCAGGTCAATAAACGCAACAGTTTTATTGTCCAGCAAAAACCAGTTAACACAGAAGAGGATGCCAAATGTAACGACAATAAGTAAAAGCGCCTGAAAAATCAGTCTTGCGCGCCAATAGTCCCGGTCATGAACCTCGTAATCTGAAAAGTTTTTAAAGAAATTGAACCTCATTGTGCACCCTGAGCAGCATGACCTTATAATTGTAGACCTTTCACAGTATTTCTCTAACTCAGAATTCATTTATTACAAACAAAAAAAAGGCCACTTATGCGATGGCCCCTAACTAGCTTGCTAAACGTTGGCAATCAATCTGCGCCAAACAGATCTCGGGTATACACCTTTTCCAAGACATCGGTGATGTCATCGGTAATACGGTTTGCCACAATGACATCAGACATGGCTTTAAAGGCATCCAGGTCGTTTACTACCCGGGAATTAAAGAACTCCTCCTCCTTTAATACCGGCTCGTATACCACCACTTCGATACCCTTGGCTTTGATGCGCTTCATGATCCCCTGAATAGCGCTGGCTCGGAAATTATCAGACCCCGTTTTCATAATAAGGCGATACACACCTACAATTTTGGGCTTGCGGTTAATGATAGAATCGGCGATGAAATCTTTACGGGTGCGGTTGGCGTCTACAATGGCCTGAATCATATTATTTGGCACATTACTGTAGTTTGCCAGTAATTGTTTAGTATCTTTAGGCAAGCAATAACCGCCATAACCAAAGCTCGGGTTGTTATAGTGTTTGCCAATGCGCGGGTCTAAGCCAACGCCTTCAATAATTTGTTTGGTGTTTAAACCATGCGCTTCCGCGTAGCTGTCAAGCTCGTTGAAGTACGCCACGCGCATAGCCAGGTAGGTGTTAGCAAACAACTTAATCGCTTCTGCTTCGGTACTGTCGGTAAACAACACATCAATATCTTCTTTGATCGCACCTTGTTGCAGCAATGCCGCGAAGGTTTTGGCGCGCTCACTTTGCTCACCAATAACAATTCTACTGGGGTAGAGATTGTCGTATAACGCTTTACCTTCTCGCAGAAACTCAGGGGAAAATATGAGGTTGTCTGTGCCGTGTTCCTGTTTGGCTTGCTGGGTAAAACCCACCGGTACGGTCGATTTCACCACCATTACGGCATTGGGATTCACCGCCATAACCGACTTGATAACAGCATCGACACTGCCAGTGTTAAAATAATTTGTTTGCGGATCGTAATCAGTAGGTGTGGCGATTACCACAAAATCTGCATCCTTATACGCTTCTTCTGCAATGAGAGTAGCGCTTAGGTTCAGATTTTTCCCGCTCAGGTATTGAGATATTTCTTTGTCTTCAATGGGCGATTTTCGCGCGTTCAGCAACTCAACTTTTTCTGGAACAAGATCAACTGCAACCACTTCATTATGCTGTGCCAGTAACACCGCGTTTGACAACCCAACGTAACCTGTGCCGGCTACCGCTATTTTCAAATTCTTCATAGTTGCTTCCATTTATCTGACTCTCTCCAACTTAACAATGTAAATTACGTTATTTGCGCAATGCTGCAAACTCTTCCTTCGTTTTCACGGAAAAATTTTCCCGTTTTAACGTGAGGTTTGGACTATACGCCGGATCATGAGCAATGTAGTGGGCCCAATGCGTCTGCAAATAATCGAGTTCTTTCTTAAACCTCGCCGCTTTTTCCGGCGACAAATCCAGACCTCGGCTAACCGATTCGTGGTGATAGAGCTCCGCCTCTGCGCAATATACGTTTCTTACACCGCACTCTCTAACCCGCAGGCAAAAATCCACATCGTTAAATGCCACGGTGAGATCTTTTTCATTCAACCCACCCACCGCGTTAAAAAGTGATTTTTTAACCAACAAACACGCCGCCGTTACCGCAGAGTAATTTTGTGTAGCAACCAGACGTTTCAAATACCCGGGATGATATCTGGGGAAGTATTTGTGTGCATGCCCTGCACCACCGCCGTACCCCAGTACCACACCTGCGTGCTGCACGCGATCATCTGAGTAAAGTAACTTGGCCCCAACACAACCCACGTCGTGACGCGAGGCATGGCCCACCATAAAGGTCAACCAGTCGGGTTTTATCACCTCAATATCATTGTTAACCAAGCCTACAATGTCACCCTTTGCATGTTGCACGCCAAAATTATTGATGGCAGAGTAATTAAATGGCCCGGGATATTCCAGTACCCGTATTTTGGGGTGCTCAGTCAACTGCTGAAAATAAGCGATACTTTCTCGCTCATCGGAACCATTATCAATCAGTAATATTTCATAATTTTTATAGGTAGTTTTTTCCAAAATAGAGTTAATACAGGCTTGTACTAACGCTTTTGCATTTTTGGTGGGAATAATCAACGACACCAAAGGTTCATCCAAAATAGGCCATTGGATGTGTTGTATGCCAAATTCTCTGTTGTAGGCGGACACCGCATGCGTATAGTGCTGCAGCACATCGGCGATATCCTCAAGCTCGTCTGCACCGGTCTTATTATTTGAACTGCGGTGAAGCAATGTCAAGGGTATATGGGCCACAGGTTTTGCTGTATCTGACAACCACAGTGCACAAGCCATTCCTGCAATGGTCGCGGCTTTATAGTCTACTTGTTCTAATGCACGCACTGAAAACAGAACGCCAGTAGATATATAGGCTGAAGAAAACTGTAACTCGGGATTCCAGTCTGGAAAAAAATGAGGCGATTTCCGATTCCCTTTCTTGTCAAATTTATCGGTATCACAGTAAATCATTGAAGCCTGAGTGTTCCATTTTAGAAACACTGATACCATTTCGGGCATAATTGTATCGCCGCCATTTATAGCTAAAAGGTAGGTATAACCGCTGACGGCTTTAACAACCTCCCCCAAACTCGCAGCAAGCTCAATTGCGCCGTTTTGTTTCTCTTTGCCAACAATGTAAATGTGTTTTTTACTAATACCCGCTTTGTTCAGGCTGGCAATGCTTTGTGCAGCTCCGCGTTCACCAACAATCACAACTGCAACGCTATTTGTATCTATCCCAGCAACTCCCAGTTGTTCCAGCTGTTTCTGCTGCTGTTTCAGATAATGAGCATACAGTGCCCTGCGTTTCTTTTTTGATGGGAAGCCATAAAACAAGCCCGAACGCTGTAATGAGCGACTATAAAACTCAGTGAGCTTATGATTGTTTTTAAGTTTACTTTTAACAGATGACGGTAGCAGGCCAATCGCCCCTTTTACTGTCATCATCGCTAGTTTTTTCATACCGGGAATAGCATCCTAAATACCACAAAAAAGGCCGCAAACACGGGCGGCCTTTACATCTTATCACGATTGTCGGTAGTCAGGCTCTGTTGCCAGTACCCAACCGCTCACCCTGATAACTGCCGTCAAGCACAGCTTTCCACCAGGCCTCATTTTGCAGATACCATTCAACAGTTTTGCGAATACCACTTTCGAAGGTTTCCACAGGCGTCCAACCCAGTTCACGTTGTATTTTGCTGGCATCAATGGCGTAGCGCATGTCGTGGCCTGGGCGATCCTGCACATAGGTAATTTGCTCAGCATAAGACGAACCTTTCGGCTTCACGTCATCTAAAATAGCGCATATGGTTTTCACCACTTCAATATTTTGCTTTTCGTTGTGACCACCAATGTTATACGTTTCGCCAATTTTTCCTTCCAGTGCCACCAGCACTAACGCTCGGGCGTGATCTTCCACATACAACCAGTCTCGAATTTGATTGCCCTTTCCATACACGGGCAATGGTTTATCCGCCAAGGCATTTAAAATAACTAAGGGAATGAGCTTCTCAGGAAAGTGATACGGCCCATAATTATTCGAACAATTAGTTACCAGCGTGGGCAACTTATAGGTGCGCAACCAGGAGCGTACCAGTTGATCGGAACTGGCTTTACTTGCCGAGTAAGGCGAACTTGGTGCATAAGGCGTAGTTTCGGTAAACAAAGGTAATTCAGTACCGGGAGTGACGTCGTCGGGATGGGGTAAATCACCGTACACTTCATCTGTAGAGATATGATGAAATTTAAACCCCGCTTTTTTTTCTTCGTTTAACGATGACCAATACGCTCGGGCCTGCTCAAGCAATGTGTACGTTCCCACCACATTTGTCTGAATAAACTCCCCCGGACCATCAATAGAACGGTCTACGTGTGACTCTGCAGCCAGGTGCATAATAATGTCGGGCTGGTATGTATCGAATACGCGCTTTACCTCAACCCCATCACATATATCCACTTTTTCAAAGTGGTAACGTTGACTGTCGGCCACACTGGATAACGATTCTAAGTTACCCGCGTAAGTCAGCTTATCCAGATTAATTACCGTGTGCTGAGTGTCGTTTATCAAGTGGCGCACTACCGCAGAGCCAATAAAGCCTGCGCCGCCAGTTACTAATATGGTTTTGCTCATGATGGATACTCTAATTTACGCTTTCAACTCATCCATCATGGCGGACAATTGCTTGCGCCAATGAGTGAGATGCAGTGAAGAAAAAGTTTCGCGGGTCAGGGTTTTATCTAACACGCTGTAATGTGGCCGTTTCGCAGGCGTAGGGTACTGCGACGACGGAATAGGGTTAACGGGCACAGCATTTTGAAGTAAACCCTTGTCAATGCCCAGCTCCTGAATGGCCAGGGCAAAGTCATACCAACTGCATACGCCTTCGTCTGTCCAATGGAACACCCCCTTGGTTTTGGTTTGCGCGGCAAACACACAGGCTTCAGCCAGCCCGCGTGCCCAAGTAGGGGTGCCTACCTGGTCGTCTATGACTCCCAGTTGGGGCTTTTCAGCCATTAAGCGCAGCATGGTTTTCACGAAATTATTGCCGTGAGAAGAATACACCCAGGCAGTTCTTATCAAACAGCTTGCATCAGGCAATAAAGACAGCAGAGCCTTTTCTCCGTCAGCTTTAGTTTTGCCGTACACGCCCTGGGGCTGGATATCGTCATTTACAGTGTAGGGCGAACCTTTACACCCATTGAACACGTAATCAGTTGATACATGCACCAAAAACAAGCCTGCCTGCTTGCAATACGCAGCCAGGTTTTGCACACCGGTAGTGTTGATCAGTGCCGCCGCCGCTTCGTCAGTTTCGGCTTTATCAACGGCGGTGTACGCTGACGCATTGATAACTGCAGAGGGCTTTATGCCATCGAGCTTTTCTGCCAGTGCTTGAGGCTGGGTAATGTCGATATCACCACGGCCCAGGCACACGCCATTGTCGCCCAATATGCGCATAAGTTCGAAAGACAACTGCCCGGATTTTCCAATAACCACAATACTCATGGCAAACCTCAGAATGTGGGTGCGTTGTCAAAGGCAATACCGTCGGCATCTTTGCCCGACAGTGAGGGCGCTTCACCATTGACTAACGGCCATTGAATACCGATGCCCGGGTCATCATATTTTACTGACACTTCTGATTCAGGATGGTAGTAATCGGTACATTTGTAAACGAACTCCGCCGATTCACTGGTAACATAAAACCCGTGAGCAAAGCCAGCGGGCACCCAAAGCTGACGCTTGTTTTCTGCCGACAAATACACACCAACCCATTTCCCAAAAGTGGGAGACGCTTTGCGCATGTCTACGGCGACGTCGAACACTTCCCCACTGACCACTCGAACCAGCTTGCCCTGTGTTTGTTTAAGCTGATAGTGAAGACCACGTAAAATACCCTGCTTTGATTTTGAATGGTTGTCTTGCACAAATTCAACGTCGGCACATGCTTGTTTAAACCAATCGGTGCGGAAGGTTTCCATAAAAAAGCCGCGTTCATCACCAAATACTTTTGGTTCGATAATTTTGACATCGGGGATGTCGGTTTTAATAACCTGCATAAAATTCTTTTCGTCTGTTAATTAACAATACTGGCTGGTGCGTGAAACGAAACCACATGGTGTGGCGTTGACTATTTCACCCTGTCATTGACGACTTTCAACAGGTAGTCACCATAGCCGCTTTTCTTCAGTGGCATAGCCAACTTTTCAAGCTGTGCTGCATCAATGTAGCCCATTCGAAATGCCACTTCTTCAGGGCAGCAGATTTTTAACCCCTGACGTTTCTCAATGGCTGCCACAAAATTGGCTGCGTCCAGCAGAGAATCAAGGGTACCGGTATCGAGCCAGGCCGAGCCTCGGCCCATCAGTTCAACCTTTAAACTACCGTCTTGCAGATACAGGTTGTTCAGGTCGGTAATTTCCAATTCACCTCGATGAGAAGGTTTCACTTGTTTGGCAAAATCTACCACCCGATTATCGTAATAATACAAACCGGTCACTGCGTAATTAGATTTGGGTTCAACGGGTTTTTCTTCGATAGACAAGGCGTTCCAATCGGAGTCGAAGTCAACCACACCATAACGCTCCGGGTCAGTGACGTGGTAGCCGAAAACAGTTGCGCCTTTTTCCTGACCATAGGCATTTTTTAGTGACAGACGCAAATCGTGGCCGTAGTAAATGTTGTCGCCAAGAATAAGGGTACATGCATCGCTCCCTATGAAGGCTTCTCCAATAAGAAAAGCCTGAGCCAGACCATCTGGTGAAGGTTGAACCGCGTATTGCACATTAATGCCCAGTTCACTGCCGTCGCCAATTAAGGCTGTAAAACGAGCCTGCTCTTCCGGTGTGGTAATAATGAGGATGTCACGTATGCCCGACATCATCAGCGTAGCCAACGGATAATAAATCATGGGCTTGTCGTAAACCGGCATTAGCTGCTTGCTTACAACCCTGGTAAGTGGGTGAAGACGCGTGCCCGATCCACCGGCTAGTATTATTCCTTTTCTCATACTTTTATACTCAATAACAACTGACGATGCAGTAACATTCGTGAATACCCTTTCACCATTTAATTTGATGAAAACGAAATAGTAATATGAATACTATCAAATACCACGTACCCCGCGCCATCGCGAAATTAATAAGTACGGATATCAACTGAACCGCAGAGCAAACACGTTTGCTCAGGCAGCCCAACACGAGGCTTTGGAAACCACAAACGCTTTTCTCAAACTCGCCCTGCTAACGTTAGACTTGGGTTTCGCAGCTATGTTAAGCTTCCGCAACGTATACCACCCGATGTTTGTTTTATCGCTGCAACGGTAAGCTGACACACACTGTTAAGAAACACCCGTGCCCTTTATCCATAAAATAATGAAAAAACTGAAATCCTTGCTTCGCCAACTCATCGGCAGATCCAAGCAGCAAAGTCTGACAATCGATATTGTGACACCAACGATAGACGGACAATGTGTGATCGGCTGGTATTTTACCAGTGAGGTAAGCTCGCTGGCTATCGCAGACAAAGAAGGCATAGAAATTCCCGGTAAACAGATCGACATTGAGCGCCAGGATGTGGAGGCCAGTACGGGGCAGAGTGCCAAGGGTTTTCAACTTACGGTTAAAACGAATAAATCCCTTAGTGAACTCAATCTGCTGGCAAAACAGACAAATGGTCAAATCTATACCATTCCGTTGACGTCCGCTTTGGTTGATGAGCACCTGGGGCCAATACACTCTACGGCAACGGGCTCCATCGCGGGTTGTTTTGAATTGGGCGTGATTACCGGGAAGTATTTGTTTTTGGCCGGATGGCTCATTGACGATCGCCAAGCCACAGAATTCGTAATAAGCAATGGCCGCACAAATATTGTAAAAACAAAAAACCAGTTCCTTCGCTTCAGACGAGCAGACGTTGCGGAACCCTTTGGACGCAACTATGTTGACTCCGCTGGTATATTGCTGCTGTGTGAGCTCAGTGACGACGCAACTTTCGATAGTGAGAAGCCGTTGTTCGTCAACATATCGTTAAAGGATGGCGATACATCAGTAAAGGTTGACCAGATTTATTGTGATGAACCTCCGATGCAAAGCGCCAGGCGCATTTTAAATAGCTGGAACCCGCTTAACCCGCACCATATACAGAACAGTGATATTGTAGCTAAACCGCTTCAGTCTTTGTACGCCCGACAGCGTAATGTAAGCACTCAGCGGTACGACTTTGGCGTTGCAACAGATAACCCTGAAGTTTCTTTTGTCATTCCGCTTTATGGTCGCTTCGACTTTATGCAATATCAAATTTCGCATTTTGAACGCGCCGGTTACGCGCAGAACTGCGAAATTATTTACGTTGTAGATGACCCTAAAATTGCAGCTAAAACACTGCGATTAGCTCAGAAACTATCAAGAATGTTTAAGCAATCATTTAGTGTTCTGGTGTTGGGGGAAAACGTTGGGTTTGGCCCCGCTAACAACATCGGCGTTCGTCACGCTAAAGCAGATAAGCTTATATTGATGAATTCCGACGTATTGCCCTCTTCGGCAGATTGGTTTGAGCGCATGTTAACGCCGTTAAACGACGAAACCACTGGTATAGTTGGTGCACGGCTGCTTTTTGAAGACAGGGCTATACAACACGACGGTATGGCGCCAATGACTATCAGTGAATATCCCGGTCTTTTATTCAACGACCACCCCTATAAAGGCTGGCCAGAAAAGCTGTCTCCCCATGCCAGCACACTATCGGAGTGCGCTCTGGTTACGGCTGCATGCTGGGCGGTGAAAAAAGCAGACTTTATTTCTCTGGGTGGCTTTGACCCAATTTATGTATTAGGTGATTTCGAAGATTCTGATTTGTGTCTGAAAATGCTTAAGAATGGCAAAAAGAACTACATTTGCCGCGATGCCGTACTTTTTCACTTAGAAAGACAATCACAAAACCTGGTTGACGAAGGAAAGTGGAAACACAGTGTAACCATCATCAATGCCATTACTTACAACAAGAGATGGAAGGCAGAGCTTGAAAAAATACGTGAGTCGGAAGAAGTAGCATGAAAAAAGTCCTGTTTATCTCACACGGCCATCCGGACATGAGTAAAGGCGGTGCAGAAGTCGCCTCCTGGAATCTATATCAGCAATTAAAAGACGAAGGTTTCGATTGCCTCTATATTGCCCGTACTGAACCCGGTTCTCACGGTGGCTCAACATTCTCCGTTCGGGGCGAGGAACTGTTATTTCACACCTCAATGGATGACTGGTTTACCCTTGGTACCAGTCAATTAAAGCCCCTGTTTGACGATTTGGGGCAATTAGTAAAAAAATATGCGCCTGACATCATACACATACATCACTATGCGCATATGGGGTTTGAAATTTTTTGCGCACTCAGACAAGCCGCCCCAACAGCAAAAATTGTCTTTACCATCCACGAATTTATGGCCATATGCATGCACAACGGTCAAATGGTGAAAAAAGGCTCGCTGAAACTGTGTAAGAAAGCACTGCCATCCGATTGTCATCAGTGTTTCCCCCAACATTCACCCGGCGATTTTTTCCTTCGTCAGCAGTATTTATTGGATCAGTTGAATTACGTTGATTGTTTTGTTTCCCCAAGTCACTTCTTAGCACAACGCTACATTGAGTGGGGAATACCGGCAAGCAAAATGCACGTTATAGAGAATGTGCTGCCCGAGACAAAATCAATACCTCCGCGCACGCTGGCACCGGGGGAAAAACGAACGAAACTCGCCTTTTTTGGCCAGATAAACCCGTACAAAGGGCTGAATATTTTACTTTCTGCACTGAACAGTTTACCCGAAGCGGTTAGGTCACAAATTTCCCTCGATATTCACGGTGCAAATCTGGATAAGCAGGAAGTATCTTTCCAAAAGAGTATTCAAGCACAGCTGGATAGATTAAGTGATTGTGTAACTTTACGTGGCGCATACGAAGCAGAACAATTGCCTGGCCTGCTGGCAGATTGCGATTGGGTAGTTATCCCTTCTATCTGGTGGGAAAACTCTCCGGTAGTGATCCAAGAAGCGATTGCCCATGGACGGCCCTTGATCGGTTCCAATATTGGCGGCATGAAAGAAAAAATAGAAAACATTGCCGGGCTGACATTCGAAGCCCGCAGCCCATCATCTTTAGCAAGTACGATTTGTAACGCCATAGAAACAGACGTATTCGATGAGTGGCAGGCTAAACTTTCCGCCAATGAAACAGCGTTTCAGGAGCACGTTGCTCTGTTAAATGCGCTTTAAACAGCGATATTAATTACTATTTTAGGACTCGGTACTATATGAAGATTGGTGTCATTACCAACTTGGTGAAAATAGACGAATTTGTAGCAAAAGAGATGGCCACAGCAGATACTGACGCATGGATGACGGCTACTGGCGGCAATACGGGAAATGTGGCGTTTGTTCAGGGTATTAAGAACATTCTTGGCGATAGTTTTGGCACTGTTTACTGGGGCGACAACCCAAAGGCAGTAAATACACATTACGACATGCTCGTAATTTGTTGCGCAAACCAGATTGGCAGTCACGTAGATTTGGCCGGCTGGGCAGACCGTTTAAAGCACTTTGATCTACCCACGGTATTCATTGGGCTCGGAGCGCAAAGCGACAAGATTGGCAACATGCCAGAAATACCTGCAGGCAGCAAAGCTTTTCTTGAATTGACAAAGCAACTCAGGCCAGATCCGAACACCCCGAATATCATCACCCGGGGAAATTTTAGTTCGCAGGTCCTTGAACATTATGGTGTGGAAAGTTCCCCATATGGATGCCCTTCGCAATTCATTTCAACGCAAACCGAACTCGGTCAAAAATGTTTAGCGCACCAAAAGCGCGCTAAATACGAGCGAATAATGACGGCGGCGGGAAATCCTTGGCATCCGTCTTTCACCCTCGAAAACACGCTAACGGAAATGGTTGAAAAATACCGGGGCGATTACATATTGCAACACCCTAAAGCGCTTATTCAGCTAGCATTAGGTGAAACAGATGGGTTTGAAGAGGCTCATATTAAGCGATATGAAAAAGTGTATTCTCGCATTGGCAACTGGGAGGATATTAAAGCGTGGTTTGAGAGTTTTGCCGTGTTCTTTGCCGATGCGCAGAACTGGATGCACTATTCAAAACACTTTACATTAGCAATTGGCCCCCGCTATCACGGCGTTGCATTGCCAATACAAGCTGGTGTTCCGGGTAAAGTTATCTTCATCGATTCCCGCACTGAAGAGCTCTCTGTGACTACGGGTATTCCTACTTTATCTTACAAAGAAGTGGAACATTTAACTGCAGAAGAACTTATAGAACGGTGTCGCTGGAATGACGCTGACGCGCAACACTATGACTCAGTCAGAGGAAAAAATGCAGCCAGTTATAAAACGTTTCTCGAAGCCAATGATTTACCTGTCGACACCACTCTGATCGAACTAGCAAGCCCGGAGATATAAACAAATGACAAAACTTATGGGACTTGGCTCAGGTAACAACAAACTTGTAACAAACTACAAAGAACTTTATTTATCGGCATCGAGTAATACTGGTAATTTATTATTTAATTACGCTTTAGAACAATTAATTGAACTAAGCGGAACGGATGTAAGATGGTCCACCCCAGCAGAAAAAATTAATCAAATGGGTGAAAGCTTGTTGATACCAATGGCAAACAATATCGGCAGACACATGGATCTTGAGAAATCAGGGCCCAAAATCAAAGATGTTGAAGTACCGGTAGTCGTTATGGGGCTCGGCGCCCAGTTTCCCCTTGATGCTGATTTTGAACAAGCTTTTAATCTCATCCCCGATTCGTCTAAAACCTGGCTCGAAACACTTTGCAGTAAGTCAAACCAAGCCAATGTTTCAGTGCGTGGTAAATTGACTCACCGTGTTTTTGAAAAACTGGGGCTGGGGCACAAAGCAGTTCCTCTTGGGTGCCCATCTCACTTTTTAAGCAACAATAAAAACTTAGGGCAGTTATTGCAGGAAAAGAGCAAGTCGCTCCTACAAAATGGAATAGAGAACAAAATAGGCATTACTGCTGGTAATCCGGCTATTGCGAACCTGGTCAAACTTGAGCAATTTTTAATTTCACAAATTAATAACTTCGGTGGTATGTATATTGTTCAACATCCCAAGGACTTAATCTGTTTGGCAGAAAATTGGCTGGCAGATTTAACCGAAGATGAAATTAACATGGTGCAAGAAAGGTTTTTCCCGAACGCATCTTCAAGTCAAATGCATCAGTGGTTCCGCTCACACGCACATACTTACGTTTCAATTCCACAGTGGTTTCGCGATATTTCAAAAACAGACTTTGTCACTGGAACGCGTATTCACGGTTGTCAAATTGCGCTTCAAGCCGGTGTACCTGCGGTATGCTTGCATATTGACTCCAGAACAAAAGAACTATGCGAAACAATGCAAATTCCGACAATCCCGGCACGCGATTTTCAAAAAGCGCCGTCAATGGACCAGCTGTTGGAGCTTGTTGCTACCTGGGATTGGGAGCAATACGATGCAAACCGTATGGATCTGGCAAAGAAAACACGCCAGTTTGTGGAAGATAATGGGTTGTCTCCCTCCAGCCATTTTCAATCTCTAGTAAGTTAATAGTGAAACACTTAGCAAGCTCGTTTTATCTCGTCAGCGGGTTTCACCGCAGTGGAACCTCAGCCATTGCAAAAACACTATCTGACAACGGCGTCGATATGGGGCAAAACTTGATGGGTGCAAGTTTTGCCAATCCTGCCGGCCATGTAGAAGACCTCCCCTTAGTCAATATCCACGATGCAATGCTTGCCTCATGTGGTAAAGACTGGCGGTGTCACGATGCTGTACAACTCTCTCCACCGGAATTTTTAACCACTAGATTACGCCAATATGTGGAGAGCCGAATTGCCGATGGAAAAATGGTTGGCGCGAAAGATCCAAGAGCGGTCCATTTCCTCAACTCATGGCTAAAAGCAACAAACCAGAGTGTAAAATCCATTTTTTTGGTCAGAGACTGGCGATACTCAGTTTCCTCTTTGCTCAAACGCCACAGTAGAGACTTACTCAATACCACTAGCGAGATGGCGCACCGGCAGACCGATTTATCATTTTGGCAATATCCAGACCTTGGTGCCAAAATGTGGCTGGCCTCCTCAAAAGCAATTTTAGCATGGTATCGCTTCGCGCCTGAAGACACATTAATCCTTCCCTTTTCTGCCTTTCAAAAGCAAAAAGACGCACTATTTGAAATTGCAGATGCAAAAGGGTTTAACGCTGATATCTTTAAGCGCACTTCCTCATACTCAGATAGCCTGCTGCAATCATCAATCCCCCAGTCGTTTATAGAGATGCTATCCCCTTCTGTGATAAAAGCCTGTGACGAGATGCTTAGCACCTTGTATGACAACAGCAAGGGCCTTCATTCAGATGAACAATGCAAGTTGACCCCTGTTCATGGGATGACCCGTGAGTTACATGTAAAAATAAGCAAACAAGATGAAAGAGACTGCAGCCCATTTTTCTTCCCAGCAATAAACTATGAGCAATTTTCTATTCCGGAAATAGTTGAGCTGATTAAACAATTGCCAGAACAAGAACGGCAACGTTTTAACTGGCAATCACTTCTGAGCAGACAGGACATCACAGCTAAAGACTTAGAAGCGATATTCGTGATATCAACGAAATATGGCCAACTAGACACTGCAGAGGCCGCGGTGTTCAGATTGTTACAGCGCAAAGAGGCAGCGTGGCGCTGGATGCATCTGGGCGATATATATGTTAAGCGAAAACTAATACCGGAAGCAGAGCGATGCTTTTCGAAAGCACGTCAAATGGCGCCAACAAATTCAACATTTCTTGCTCGACTGGCAGACATTGAAATCTACAAAGGGAATATTCTCAAAGCACGTGCATTAATAGATGAAGCCGTTGCATTAGACCCCAATAAACCAGCCATAAACTTAGCAAAACAGAGGTTACAACAAGCGACCGCTGAAAAAAAAGACGCAATTACCTCCCCTGCGGTTATGCCTGTCATTCACAACTACCAGGATGTGGTCGATGAAATGACAAAAGACTACAACCTAGGAAAGCTACTGGACGACTACGTGGTAAGAAGTGCATTTGTTAGCCGGAATAATCTGTCATGGCTTAGTAAGGGCCTGGAAGACGTAACACCGTCTGCAAGAATTTGTTTTATCGACTACATGCTTGCACACTTATCCAAGTACTGGTCACAGATAGTGCTCCAAACAGAATTATTGGCAGCGCCTGCTTTTGAAACGTATCCATTGGATACGTCTCACCAGATTAACAGCGACGTTAAGATAGGCGTTCATATACACGTTTTTTATGTAGAGTTACTTGCCGAAATACTTGAGTTTTTAGCAAACCTGCCATACTCGCCTACACTGGTCGTGACTTATCCAACCGGCGTTGTAATACCTAAAAAATCAATTAGGGCACATTTTCCCAACACACACTTTATTCCCACCCAGAATAGAGGCCGGGATATTGCACCTTGGTTAATACATGCAGTACCACTCCTACAGGATTGCGATTTAGTATTAAAACTTCACACTAAGTCATCTTCACATAGTAGTCATTTGGTGGGGTGGAGATTACAGTTAATTTGGAGCCTTTTGGGCAGTCGTTCAATTATTGAAGAGACAATTGATAAATTTATCCGTTGTCCTCAACTCGGCCTTGTCTCCCCTCCTTATCACACTGGCATCGTGAGTGATATTGGCTGGGGCAGTAACAAACCATTGTGTGACGAATTAGCGACCAAAATGAATATAAGTTTGTCGACAAATCATATTGATTTCGCCGCAGGCTCTATGTTTTGGTATAAACCGAAAGCGATAAGAAAGCTCACAGATTTGAAATGGGATTACGAAGATTTTCCTGATGAAAGTGGACAAATAGATGGCACAATTATGCATGCTATTGAGCGTATCATCGTTCCTTGCATAGAGGCTGATAACTTTCGTACCGATATTAGCCAACCATACCCAAAATGACGTTTGCATTTTCGCGAAACACCATACCTCTTTAGTAAACCAATATGAACATACCTGAAATACAATTTTTAGAAAGCGCCGTGGTTTGTCCAATACAGAATTTTAATGTCCGGAAAAAGACGTTTTATGCTGGCGTCATTTCACGTGAAGGCGTACCGTGCGAACTCGCAGAACAAAAGAAAACTAACTTTTGCAATATTCCCCCAAAAATACCTGCGGAACCGGTTAAACACCTTCGTGGTCGTTGGCTATTCTGTGGCATGTTGCAAAATAGGCATTTTGGTCACTTCCTAACGGAAAGCCTCACCAGGTTATGGGCCGTGAAGCAATGTACCAATATCGATGGGATCTTATTCTATTTACGCTCTCCGGAAGCGAAGATAGCGGGGTTTGTTGACAAAATAACAACAAAACTCATTGGCAACATTAAGGTTCACTATATTATTGAACCCACTAGAGTAGAAGAACTGATTGTGCCATCCCAGTTAGGCCACGAAAAACACGGTCACATATTAAACCATCGATATAACGCTCAGATATTGCGCAACTTAACATGTGGCGATCACTCTCGCCCCTATGCAGACAAAATCTATGTTTCACGTTCTAATTTGAGGGGGCATGAAGGCGCTTTCCTAAATGAAAAATATCTGGAAAATCTGTTAGAAAAAGAAGGCTACCTTATTGTTCACCCTCAGGAAATGACAATTGACGAACAGCTCCATTACTACGCGAACGCGAAAAAGTTAATATTTGCCGATGGCTCCGCTTTTCATCTATTTGTACTGGTAGCAAACCAGGAGCAGGACGTATTTGTTGTTTGGAGAAGAAAAAAACACGCATTATTTGATGAACAATTAAGATCTTTCACCGGTAAAGACACAAAAGGACAGCCGTGTTTACAGGGGTATTACGCATTAAAAAGTGATAATTATAGCAGTGCAACGCAAAAATCGATTCTCAACTTTGAAAAACTTCGTGCACAGCTACATAGCTCAGGTTTCATTGCATCTTCAAAATGGGCGCAACCCAGCAACGAGCAGGTTCATCAGGAAGTACAGGAGCTCCAGCAGCGCTTTAAAAAGGAATATGAATTTTTTGAAAGTTAACCGCCATCTTGAAAGAAAACATTTTTAAAGGTCAAACGAATATGGAAACACAAACAGCGTTAACCGCTGCAAGAAAGAATAAACACCGCTCAATGGTGAAGTATGTGTCGAACAAAGAGAGCTACGCTAACCTGGTGCACTCACCGAAATTCAGTTTATCCGAAGATACTGCCTTTTTTACTATTGGGTCTTGTTTCGCTCGCAATATCGAGAATTACCTGAATAAAAAGAAAATAAGCTACTTTAGCCAGGTTCCCTATGTCAAAGGTGAATATTTCAAGGTGCCAGGCCCTGACCGAACGGGTTATCAAAATGTATATACGCCCGGCTCTGTACTGGAGATGAGTAAACTCATTTCCCACCCCGACCCTTTTCACAGTATTGTAGAAGTCAAAGGCTTGTACTATGACCTGTTAACACACGGGCTAAAAGGTATCAGTAAAGAAGACACAATATCGATTAGAGAGGGCTTAATTGAAACATACTCCAGGTTGTCAAAGGTTGATGTCATCATCATTACACTTGGCTATAACGAAGCGTGGCGGTTTAAGCCAGCGAATTCATGGGTAAATCAATCACCCGGCGAGCCTAATTTACGTCCCTTGGCTGAAGATTTTGATTTCCATATTCTAGATGTAAATGACGTGACCGATATGCTTGTGCAGGCCACTGAGAACTTTCGCGCCATAAACAAAGAAATTAAAATTATATATACGGTTTCACCCGTCCCCTTAAGTGCTACTTTTTCTGAAAAACACATAGTCGTTGCGAATCAATTTTCAAAGTCCACTTTGCGATGCGCTGCTGAAAATCTAGCGAGTCAATTTGACTTTGTTGACTATTTCCCGTCATATGAAATCATTGTCAACACTGAATATAAAAAAGCTTTTAAAGAAGACGGAATACACGTTCAGGCAGAAGCTGTTGAAAATGTAATGAACATATTCTTTGATTCATATTTCTCTGAAAAATAAACATTTTAGCAGCTTTTACAACTAAGATTTTTCAATGGATAATTTCGCAGTTAAAACTGAAGTACATCGCTACGTCAACACGCAGATTTTGTTCCAAACAAGAAAATATAAAGCACAAGAAAACCAGTGAGAGCATACTGAGGTAGCAATAGTGCACAGTGCGACAACATCTCTCGTCATGATTCCAAATACAGATACGAGCAGATTAAAAAAAATACTTGATGAATATTCAGGGGTGGATGGTATTAATACCATTCATCACGAAAAACTCGGGGACAAACTGTCATGTGGTTTTACCACCAGCGCCATGGCTTTTATGTTGGTGGAGCCCACACAAAGACTGTACTCCGCCTATTGCACAATGAAGCAGTTAAAAAGCGATACCTCGACAACGTTTAAAGCGTTCTATACCAATAAGCAGCGCCTAAATTTCTATAGTAAGCTATTAAATGGTACAGAGGTCAGTAATTTTGGTTTTATTGGCATTCGCGAATGTTTCCATAAATCGGTGCTTTTGTACGCTGACTACCTAAACGTAGATCTCTATCGCATTCCATACAGTGCCTTGCCAGATAGCGACATCTGTGACGTTAGTCAAATTAGCGATGAAGACCGTATCAATATCAGAGAATTGTATGCGAATGACTATGCGATTTACGAGAAAGCAAAATCTCTCTTTTTGGAAAAATGGAAGCGATACCAACAAAAAAATCAGATCAATATAGCAAAAGATAAGAAAATAATTGTTCACCTCGGCCCACCTAAAACTGGGACATCGGCGATTCAATCCTGGCTTAATCAAAACGCGTTAAGCCTCAATAAGCATGATATCTTCTACCCCAGCCATACTGCAGATGAAAATGGCGTTAGCTCTGGGAACTTTGAGCACATTCTGAGTCTCGATACTAGCTCTGGCAATTACTACTTTGATGACACCAAGTTACGAGATACTGTTCGAAAATTTGAAAACAGTAACTTGAGTACTTTACTATTGTCATCAGAGCACTTTTACTATTATCTGATTTGGTTTTTCTCTCGCTTACCAGAGGCGACCTTTATTTTTTATATTAGGCATCCTCTGGCACTTATCGAATCTGCATTCAACCAAGAGGTAAAACGGCATTTACGCACTTCGCCTTTTTCCATCCCCGAGAAAATACGTTTCAACGCTCTGGAAATCGTGTCAAATATTGCCAATGAATTTAAATGCAAAGTAAATTATGCCTATTTCGACAATAAACTGTTTTACGGCGGCACTTTATTGTCTGACTTTCTGCACCAGTTGAATATTGAGAATTTAGCAAATGCCGCAGAAAATGACTTTCAGTTGAACCGTCGGTATAGCCCCGGTGCCTTATTCCTGATGAGGCTTTGCAACGGTTTTGCAGACGCTAACGTCAGGCGTCGACTGGATATCATTTTACAAGAGTATAGTGAAACCCAGGAAGCATTTAGCTGTATGTCGGAAACGGTACTGGCAGAAGCGAATAAAATCATCGAGGATGAAGCAGTCCACCTTGCAAATATTAACGAATCACTCGATTTAGAAAAGCTAATGCAACTGGTTAGCGCCTATAGGCTCCCCAAACAAGCCGATAACTTAGCTGTTGATGCAGATCTCACGAAACTGCTAAAGTATGTAAGAGCGAAAAATAAGGCTTTATATTCAACGCTGATTAAACAAGCAATGGACAATCGCTCTTCTCCGGGTGCCGAGGTATTGCTTTCAAGCGTAAAATTGACTATGGGTGAAAAGGCGAAGCTCACTTTTAAGAAAATAAAAACCGTGTGGGTTGGTTAACATTATAATGGCCAGACTTATCAAAATTCGTAAATCACATCGTAAATTTGTTTATGCCGACTCACCTATAAACTCAACTGATATCTCATGCTAATAAGCCATTCACATTCGCTATTGTTTATACACATTCAAAAGACAGCGGGCACCAGCCTAACGCACTTCCTCACTCAGGCCATTCCGGATTTAGAAGAGTTAGGCCGGCCCCACGACCCCTTCATACGAGCCGAGGCCCTGTTGGGTAACAGCATAAACAATTACAAAACCATTGCTTTTGTCAGGAATCCGTTTGACCGTCTGGTATCCTGGTACACGATGATCCGCGAACATGGCAGGGTACTTACCCGCGCAGAAAAAGACCAGAACCCCAACTATAATTTGCTTTGGCAACAGGTACTTGAACAGTCCACATCCTTTTCTGAATTTATTGAAAATTGCAGTGAAGCCCAGGATCGCGCAGGTTGGAAGCCTTTTTTGTACAACCAGCTTGATTATCTTTTAGATGCGAACGGCAACGTTGCCGTTGATTTTATTGGCCGATTTGAAGATCTGAATAACGACGTGACACGCATGTGCGATCTTATGTGCATTGAGACAAACCACGCATTGCCACACGTAAATAAATCAGGTCACGCGCGTTATCGCGAATATTATAATGTCAACACGCGGTCGCTCGTAGAAGCCCGTTTCGCGAGAGACATTGCATATTTTGGCTATCATTTTTAACCTGTCGTCTGATCAATAACCCTTAGGAACTCATTCGTATGGCCCCCGAATTGTGTATCGTATTTGTCTGCCAAAAGGGAGAGCTTGAGCTAAAAGCGCTCTTGTTAGCCGCGTCTCTGCGTTATCATTCTGCTACAGAACAGCAGGCGATTGATATGGTCGCTGCGATACCGGATCCCGACTTATGGGGAAACATATCAGCCAAAACTTCTGCGCTTCTCAACGAACTCGGTGTACGCCAGGTTGTTATTGATTGTCCTTTTGGCAAAGAATATCCCATTGGCAATAAATTAGCTGCTATTGGCGTTGGTACCAAAGCGCCGGTAACAGTATTTATCGACAGCGATATTCTGTGCCTTTCAGCATTTTCAGTGGATAGCCTTCAAACCCGTGGTTTAAAATCTAAGCCTGCTGACTTGTCTACTTTTGAAGGCAGTGCAAGCCAATGGCAAACCATCTATCAGATGATAGATGCCGAGCTCCCATCAGAACGGGTGATCACCACGGTGTCTCGCGACGTTGCCTTGCCTTACTTTAATGCTGGCCTGGTTTGCGTTGCAAATGGCGAGGTATTTTCGAAAAAGTGGTTGGAAATAGCAAAGCTGGTTGACGCATGTGCATCTGTTACCCATAAACGCCCATGGCTCGATCAAATCACCCTGCCAGTGGCGGCAAAAGCGCTTTCGTACAAATTCGACGTGCTGAGTGAACACTGGAATTTCCCGGCACACTTAAAACCGTTGAATGAAGCCCACCTTCCCGTGTTTTGTCACTATCACTCGCCAGATGTGATTGCCAGTGAGCCAGCACTTTGTACGCTGGTTGAAACCCTGTCGAAAAAACACCCGCATATTCAGGCGCTCATTCATGAAAACACAGCCTGGCAAGCCATTTTAGTTCGTGCGAAACGCCACAGCGTCGTGCAAAAGCCGGCGCGTTTTCCCTTCTCCTTTGTCAACCGCTTAGCTGGAAAACTGCCTGCAAAAACAGATTTTTTGATCTCCGGCCTACCCCGTTCAGGAACCAGTTTGCTGTGTAATTTACTGCATCAAAGCGCTGATATGGTGGTGATTAATGAACCCCGGGAAATTTTCTCCCACCTGAAAGACCACATGGCAGGTCACGCGCTTTCTCTGTATTACCGGCGCTTGCGAACAGATATCTTATTAGATCGCCCCATTGAAAACAAAGTAGACGCCCAAGGGAAGGTTATTGAAGATACACGTATTACAGACAGCCGCACAGCTTATCGGCCCCGTGTTTCACACCCTCACTTCCACCTTGGAACGAAAAACCCCCTTGCCTATTTATCGCGGTTGGAAGTGCTTTGCCACTCTCTTCCCCACATACCGAAAATTGTAATGGTTCGCCATCCTTACAAGGTTATTTCATCCTGGGTGGCCAGCTTTCCTCATTTGCGAGACGTTGACCTTTCGGTTATCCCCTTTACCGATACGCAGGACCCACTGCTAGCAACCTGGCAAAAGCAGCAATTACACGCTATTTCAAAAGAAACCCATCTGCCCGTTCGCAGAGCGCTCCTGTTTAATTATTTAGTGGAATCAATTTTGCGGGTGAGAGACCGCATTCACCTGGTGCGCTATGAAGATCTTACCGCAAACCCTAAGGAAACCATGGGTGCGGTTAGCAGATATATTGAGGCGCGCCCGCTGTCAAATAAAGTACTGTCAACGGTAAGAACCAACAATCAACAAAGCCACATTACTGAAGAAGACAAATACGCCATCGATTTGCTATGTGGTGATGCGATGCACTGTTTGAAATACAGTAACGAAGCGTAAATTAACGCATTACCGTGTACCAGATGTAATTGAGCCTGTACAGCAGGCAATAAAAAAGGTGGCATAAGCCACCTTTTTTTCTAACAAGAGTAAGAACGGATTAGTTACCGTTGTTACCAGCGTTAGGCAATGCTGCTTCGTTACCTTGAGTGGTAGATGTCATGTTGAACAGTGAACCACCAGCAGTACGGATCAGGCCTTGACCTTCACAAGTATCGAAAGCACCTTTCAGTACCAAGCGTGCACGACCTTTATACTCAGTAGCACCGTCTACACCGAATGCAGATTCGATATCGATGATTTCCTGACCAGAAGCAGTTGTACGGTCCGCACCTTCAGTAGAGAAGATTTGCGTTGCGTGAACGGCTAAGTCCGGAGCAATTGTCAGGTCTTGCTGACCAAGTACAGTACCATCTTGTGCGTACAGAGTACCGCGGATGTCACCTTCGTTAGTAGTAGAAGTGTTAGTCAGACGGATGTAAGCCATGTCTGAGTTACCAACTGCAGGTACGTTGAAGAAGCTAGCGATACAACCGTTACGCAGCAAGTCACCGAACTCACCAGCAGTTTCTTCTACGTTGTCATAACGCGCGTTGAAGAAATCGATGTTCCAAGTAGCGGTAATCATACCCACTTCTGGGATGGTGTCTGCATCAGTACCAGTTTTAACCTGATAACAAACTTCGTAAGGTGAAGTCAGTTCAGTAGTTGTACCAGAAATTTCGATGTCGAATGAAGTCAGTTCATCGTCAGAAATAGTGTTTGCAGTGAAAGCTGTAGTAGAACAGTCAGCTGAAGAGCTCAGGAATACTGTAGAACCTTCTTGCAACTCGCCTAAACCAACAGCGAAAGACAGAGAGTGAACGTCACCGCCCTGGAAGTCAAAGTCGTCGCCGTTTTCTTTCTTCACTTTACCAACAGGTGCAGTGGTGAAAACAGTGGTGTCAACGTCTTCAAGAGACAGTTGCAGTGTACCTAAGCTAACCAGAGATACGTCACCTGCAGGGTCGAAGTCTGAACGACCGTCTTCTGCTGAAGTGAAGTTGCTGTTTGCATCAGTGAAAGTCGTTTCACCGTTACCAACGTTAATGCGAACAGTGCTGGTGAAGTCAACCGGGGTTGCTTCCAAATCTACAGGTGCTTGTGAACCGAAGATTACCAGTGGCGTGTCAGTTGCAGTTGATGCGATATCGTCGCCTACAGCGCCATCGACTGATTCAACGTATTCAACACCTAACTTAACCACTTTAGACGCGCTGTCTGGGTTCAGAGCAGAAGTCAGGTTTTTAACAGCATAACCTTCAAACGTTACTGTTTCCAGTACGTCATCATCTGCATCAAAAGTCAGTTCGAACGTAATAGTGTTATCACCGATAGCACCACCCTGAACAACTTGATATTCAACATCGTTTACGGCAACGGTATTCGTCAGTGAGAATGCGCCAGCGCCACCGTTAGAAGCATCTACCAGAGTAGTAGTAGATAAATCTTCACCAAAAACAGCGCCACCACCAAGGGTGAACTTAACTGTTGCTACAGAAGCAGCAGTACCTTCATCACCTAAGTTAGCACCGCTGTTAGTCAGGTCGAAAGTAACTGAAGGCGCAGTGATCAGAGTCTCTTCAGAACCTGTACCTGGCTTACCATTACCGAAGATTACGTCGGCAAGAACTACTGTAGCGTTACCGCCGCCAGTGAATTCCAATACTTCGTCTACGGCCAGAGCAGGAGCCGTGGCTGCAGCAGAAAGTGCAACTGCGAGCGCTGTTCTTTTAAATAGTTTCATTTATTAAATCCTTAATATCGTTATAAAGCTTAAGCCGTTTCGATCATTTGCTATAGTTTTTGTTGCAGTTAGCGCACGTACTGATAACAAATGCCTCAACTAGTTACTAAACGCATCAATTGAGATAGGGCACCCGAGTGATTGATGCGCCTTTCACACACCAAGAGTTTATTCTGAACTTACAAGAAGTCAACCCCCTCATTCATGCTCTACATCAATTTAACTATGATTTTCAGGTAAATAGTCTAGTTATTGATGTGATATCGATAACATAGCAGCGGTTTGTGAACTTTGCAACCGTTGTTATTGGCCCGAAACCGACACAAAATAATACAATATTACACTTACAAAACAAACACTTAAAACAACACCAGACGAAATTACCGGCTAGCATGAATTTTTGGTGACACCCCACGGCCTGCGCACGGCAATCGCTATACATAATTATTAGTGGATATACGCGAAAGCCCGTTACTGTTTTTTGTTGTTCATTTAACGACCAGCGCGAAGTTGGATGAAGAACAATTCGCTCTGTTACGTTGAGTTAGTATTTGCCATGCATTACTATGCTTACCCGCAACATAGTTCACACTTGTTTTAGAGTAAAATGAATGGTTAATACAATTGGGGCACGCCTACAGGCAAAAGGTGTTTTATCGGATGCCGATTTGCAAAAGGCCCTGAATATTCAGTCGGAGATCGGTGGCAAACTTGGTGCCATTCTCATTCGAATTGGCGCAGCGTCGGAATCCTTGGTACTAACCACCCTTGCGGAACAATTGGATTTACCTCTGGTAGGTCACAATCTCGATACCCCCGAGCCTCTGCACATCGTAGAATGCTGCCGGGAACACAACATAGATATCGAATGGATGCTCGACCAGAAAGTGTTAGTGTGGCAAACGGCATCTACCGACAACAAACTCATCTGTGCGTCTCGTGACCCCCTGGCAGATGGATTGCTATCTTCACTGGAAATGCTTTGCCCCACCATGGAGATAATGCCAGGTTTTGTCTTGTCCCAGGATTATGATGCCCTCGCCCGCAGTGTCGACAAGTTCAAAAACGAATACAGTTTTGCCGCATCTGAAAGCGAAAGCTATTTAAAGGAACTGGCAGAAGAAGCCCCCACCATTGAACTGGTGAATAACCTGTTTGCCCAAGCCGTTGACGCCAATGCGTCAGACATTCACTTTGAACCGGAAGAGCACAGTTTCCGGGTTCGCTTCAGAAGCGATGGCGTATTAACCACCAGGTTAACCCTGGGACGGGAAAAGTTTGATGCGCTGGTGTCGCGAATTAAACTGATATCAGGTATGGACATTGCCGAACGGCGCCTGCCTCAGGATGGCAGCATTTCTACCCGGGCTGGCGGCCAGGAAATTGATATTCGGGTTTCAGCGCTACCGGGCGTGTTCGGTGAATCAATGGTACTTCGCTTGCTCCCCAAAGACAGAAAACAGTTGAGCCTGGAAAAACTGGGCATGGCACCGGATCAAATGGCGATGATGTCAAAACTCGTTCGCCAGCCGCACGGTATTGTATTGGTTACCGGGCCTACCGGTTCGGGAAAATCCACCACCCTTTATACAGCGCTGGATGAGTCAAACGAAAACGATAAAAAAATTATTACCGTTGAAAACCCCGTTGAATTTAAACTGGAAGGCATTACCCAAACCCAAACCAACGAAGAGATCGGATTAACCTTTGCCGCATGCTTACGCACTATATTGCGTCAGGATCCGGACGTTATCATGATCGGTGAAATACGGGATTTAGAAACAGCCGAAATTGCCATGCAAGCTTCTATTACCGGTCACTTAGTGTTATCTACGCTACATACCAACGACTCGCTCAGCGCCTTTGCCCGTTTGATTGACATGGGGGTGGAACCTTTTATGGCGGCGACGCCGGTTATTGCCACTCAGGCCCAGCGCCTGGTTCGCAAGCTGTGCAACCACTGTGCAGAGCCCGCGACAACGCTCCCCCCCGACGCTCAGGACATCGCGCAACTGGCGCAACAGTGCGGGCTTCAGCAGCCCGCCGCCTGGCGTGTGGCAAAAGGCTGTAGCGAGTGTCAGGGAACGGGTTACCGGGGGCGAATAGGTATTTACGAACTCATCGAAATTAAAGATAAAATGCGTGCACTTATTTTGGCGCAACGGCCGGTGAGTGAAATGTACGAATTGGCAAAATCACAGGGTTACCGGAACTTATACGAAGATGGCATGCTCAAAGCCTACATGGGCTTAACCAGTGTTGAAGAAGTATTCCGGGTTTGTCGTACGGGTGATGCAGGCGAGTTATGAATCAGTATGTATACGAAGGCATCGATAAATCCGGCGAAAAAATCAGCGGCACGATTGCAGCCGAGAGTTTTCGTGCCGCCGCCCGTCAGTTGGAAGCGCGCAATTTAAGTGTAACGGCGTTAGACATAGACGACGGAAACACCAACAAACCCGTTAAAAGCCGTAGCAACAAAATCTCCAAAAACGACGTTATCCTCGTGTTTTACGAAATTGCGACCATGTTACGGGCAGGGGTTAGCCTTAAAGAAGCGATAGAAGCGCAATGCGAATCTGCCCACTCCGAAGCGGTACTGGATATTTTCCAGAAACTCCTGAAACAGTTGAAAACCGGTACAGCCTTCTCTGCGGCGGTGCGCAATACTGCCCTTAAAGTACCGGATTACATGCATCATCTCATCGAGTCCGGCGAAATAACCGGTCGCCTTGCCGCTTCTATCGAGCAAGGTGTAGAGCAAATGGAATACGATTTAAAGGTACAGTCAGAAACGCGTAGCGCCTTAATCTACCCCAGTATTTTGGTGTTGTCTGGCGTCATTGCCGTTGGCATCATGTTTTTATTTGTGGTACCAAAGTTTGCTTCACTACTAAGCAGTGCAGATGAAATGCCTACGCTGGCATGGTTGGTGATAACGTCCGGCGTTTGGGTGAATGAAAACAAATTAGGCGTATTTATTGGCCTGGGAGCACTCATTGCCGGGGCGGTATTTGTTTTCACTCAGGAGCGATTTAAAATACCTCTACTAAACTTTTTTAGTAGAATGCCGGTCGTTGGTAGTTGGCTAAACGAAAGTGATATGGCTGTTTGGTCTAAAATGCTGAGTATTCTGCTTGCCAGTAAAGTACCCATGCTGGATGCGTTAACCCTTGCCGCTAAGTCGAGCCGTATTCCATGGCGAAAAGCCAGGCTGGCACAGGTGAAATCCAGTGTTAAATCGGGGGTGGCCTTGTCCGCTGCATTGCAACAGGAAAACGTTGTGTCACCTACCACGGTTAATCTCGTGAAGGTAGGCGAAAAGTCGGGAGACTTGTCCATCACACTGGCTTCGGTTTCACGTCTATACGACCAGGCCAGTAAAAAGCGTATGCAAACACTTCTGTCACTCATCGAGCCCATTGCTATATTGGTAATAGGCGTAGTGATAGGTGTAATAATTATGGGTATCATACTGGCCATAACGAGTGCCAATGATATCGCTATTTAATTTTTTTTCTAAACCACTTATAACTACGAGGTTCTGATGCAAAATACCAAAAATCGCGGTTTTACACTGCTTGAAATGATTGTTGTGCTCGTGATTATTGGTTTACTGATGGGCTTAGTTGGTCCGCGGGTGTTTAAACAAGCTGATAAAGCAAAAGTGCAAACCGCAGAAGCGCAAATTGTCATGCTTAAAGGCGCACTGCAAACCATGCGCCTGGATATCAGTCGTTTTCCCACCAATGAAGAAGGTCTGGACCTGCTGATCAACAACAGTACCCCGGCAAACCCTAATTGGGACGGACCATATCTGGAAGATGAAGTACCTATTGACCCTTGGGACAGACCTTACATCTATTCGACGAACAAGCCTAAAAATCAACCTTTTGAGCTTTATTCGCTGGGCGCGGATGGCAAGCCGGGAGGCGAAGGTTACGATGCTGACATTGGCTATATTGCGGATAAATCGTAATCAATGATATCTACGCTGGCGTCATCGAAAACACGTAATTTGGGCTATACACTACTGGAACTAATTATTGTTTTGGTGTTGATGGGGCTATTGATGGGCTTGACAACACCGCGTCTGATGCAATTGTACGAATCAGTCAGCTTTTCCCTCCAGCGCGATGAAATTTTATTTCAGTTAGAGAGCCTCCCTTTTGCCTTATTCCAGCGGGGAGAAGCATTTAAGTTGTCTCAATTGAGCGAAGAACCGGCGTCAGACTTAATAACCCTGCCAGAAGGTTGGGCCTTCGACCCGGTTTATGCTGACGATGTAACATACAGCCCTTTTGGATATTGCTCTGGTGGTGAAGCGAGATTTACCAAGGGCGATAGAGAAGTCAGGCTAAAACTGACCGCTCCGTTGTGTCAACCGAAAGTAATGTAAGTCGTGAGAACCTGTCCATTCAATTCATCGCAAAGGGGTTTTTCTCTGCTCGAAGCGATTGTTGCACTGATGCTGGTCACCATGCTCAGTATGACGTCCTTTGCGTGGATCAATAACCTGCTGTTGTCCGTTACCAAACTCGAAAGTAACGCGTATGACAATTACCTGGAACGCAATGTGACGGAATTTTTATCCGACATCAACGTGATGTTAAGGCCATCTGGTAGTCAGACATTTGCAACCTTAACTATTTCGTGGAACGCCGAGTTAATAGAGCCAGTAAAGCGAGGCAAAAATATGAATGGCGGCGCCACGCCTTTTGAACTTGGGCTTTATAACGTTGCTGTCACCGTTGTCGATGAAGAAAATGACACTGTCACCTTCGACATGATAAAAGTGGGCTACCGCGCCCTGCCCGACAGCAGTTTCTGACAATGAAGCTCAAACCAACAACTTCACACAGGTCGGCGGGATTTACACTACTGGAAATGATGGTAGTGCTACTGCTTGTAAGCTTAATTTCCGTGCTGCTTATGCAGGGGTTCAGCTATGTAATAGGCATACAGGAACGCCTGAGAAATCAATTGGTAAAAATACAAAACACCGAGCTCAAAGAGCATTGGTTCCGATTGGTGACACGTTCATTTCACTATAGTCGCAATGCCGACGGGGCCGATTTTAAAGGGTCTCCTACTGAATTATCCGGTCTTGTGTTACAGCCGTTAAACGGTATGCCCGGCGTCCCCACCAAAGTAAAGTGGTCGCTTCAGGAAGATGGCGACCAAACGATTCTTTATTATCAGCAAGCGGCTGAGCCGGCGGTCCCCATCATACAGTGGCGCGAGGTCCAACCTGAATTCAGATATTTAAATACCAACGGTGAATTTGTTTCCAACTGGCCCCAGGATGAAGATGACGCCAGTTTGCTTTTTAGTTTCGCGGGGCCAACAACGCACCCTCTGCCTAAGGGGGTAGTGATAATGGATACCAGTCAAACCAGCCAATTCTTTTGGTATGTATCGATAACAAGTAACGCCATTAAAGAACCGGATTTTGCCCTATGATGAAACCAACAGGTACGCAAAGAGGCTTTATACTGGTGGCGTCTATTTGGGTGATGGCAGCGTTGATCCTCATGGTGAGTGCGTTCGCGCTATGGGTGGAAACCAGCCTTAACAGGGCGATCACGCAGGACCAGTACCACCGGGGAAATATCGACGCCATTGCTACCCGTGACATACTGTTGTATATCGCTGCAACAGAGCATGCCACAACCGCGGGCATCAACCTGCCTGACGACGCTGGTTCGGCCACCCAAGTCAATGGAATGTCACTGGACGATTTCTTAGGTGGCGCAATTATTGATGACATGGGTGCCAAAACCACTACCGTAAAGGGAAATGAATTGGCAATAGACGCGTCGGTATACAAAGGGCTGGGCGTTTCGCAATTCTCAGCGCTGGATCTAGCCGGCCTAATACCGGTTAACTCCCCTTCTACGCAATATTCCGAGTCACTGTTGTCTTTTATCAATACTGACCCCGCCACGAAAGATCGCTTGGTCTCTACGTTGCAAGATTACATCGACAAAGACGACGTACTAAGGGTTAATGGCGCCGAAACATTCCAGTATCAACAAAGAAAATTGCCCCCGCCTCCCAATACAAACCTTTTTACGGAATTCGAGTTACAGCACGTTCTCGGGTGGAAAGACCTGTCAGCGCTGTGGTCTGACACTGAACTATTGTCTTCTCTAACCACCGCGAATGTCGTTCCATACAATATTAACGCGATGCCCAGGCTGGTAGCGCAGATAGCTTTTGATTTAGATGAGTCTGCCGCTGAAAAATTTATTGAAGAAAGACAGAATGGCCCCTACCAAAACTTCAGGGATGTTTCACAACGCACGGGGCTCAATTTCTTTACTCATCTGGATAAAATCAGAGTGATTTCATCTCAGTACCTTCGCTTTTCATTTTGGCCCGAGGGTGCAAGACTCAAAAGAGAAATTGATGTATACTTTTTGCCAACGACTAGAGTCGGCGACACGCCATGGATCGTAAGTCGAGATTTAATAGTGCCTATTTCGGAATCTGATACTCTTGCTGAACCCAAACAACCTCAAACAAACCTTCTCCGCTAACCAATACTTGCAGGCTTCTCAGGATGTTATCTTTCCAGAGAAGTTAACGACGCGTGCTCAGTGGATTATTGGCAGAAATCTATGTCTGTACCGCGTTTTTGACATATCGGGTTTGCCCGCGAAACAAAAAGAAAGCGCGTTGACCATGCAAATCAGACGGTGGGCCCCCTTTCCCACTCCGGGTTTTCACATTGTCTGGGGAAACGGCATTGCCGGCGTATGGGCCTGGGATGAAGAACGGGTTAACAGCAGCATTGAAGAAGTGGGTGTACAGGCGATTTCCGTTCTCCCCGAAAGTGTCTATCTTCCCCGCAAAGAAGATACCGCTGCCGTGTGGCTGCCGGCCACCGAACAAGGATTTATCTTCCAATTGTGGGTTGACGGTTTTCTGTTTATTGAAAAATGGTTTGGCAAAAAGCCCGACGCCAAACGTTTCGACTTGTTTATCAGATCTATTGAACTTCCCGGCAGTTGCAAACTAAATTGGCAGGAAATTCAGGCAATTTGTCACAAAGCCGCAGACAACCCTGTTCCAGAAAAATTAACCACACCTTGGGGAGCAAAAAATAAAACCTGGTCTATTTTGCAAAAACTCCCTTGGGAACAAACCATGCTCTTGGGCGCTGGCGTTCTTGTACTTTGCGCATATGTTTGGTTAATTACCGGGGCGGTAGTCGCTACCCGGGCGTTAAGCGAAGTCAATGACCGTGCGAAGTTGTTAGAAGCGAGTGTAGAAGATGTTTTAGATGCGAGAGCGACAGCGGAGCGCTTAAATCAACAAAGCAAACAACAACTCCTTTTGCTTGATTACCCGCAGCAATTGATGCTCATGGCCGATATCGAGAGTGTATTTAAACCCTTTAACTTAGTCTTAAAAGAATGGGATTTTAAAGGAGCCACACTCGAAGTTACCACTGAAGGCAAAGTCAACACATTGAATGTTGTCAAAAAACTGGAAGAACTAAATTGGATTACCAATGTCTCTGTTTCAGCCCTGCGTAGAAATGAGCAAAATAAATTCACGCTTACATTAGCACCCTCTCAATAAGTCAGGTATGGACAATTTTAAAAGAGAACTAATATCTCAATGGCAACAAGCTGTTGAACAAACCAGAAACAATCAAAGACTCAGAATTAGCTTGTGGCTGATCCTGGTGATACTCGTTTGCTATCCGCTGCTGGTACTTAGCGAATACAACCAGGAAATCAGGTCAGATATTGCATCAGCCCTTGAAAGAGAATCAAAAATTGTAAGAACGGCGAGCGAGAAACAGTGGTTTGATCGCGCAGAGGGGCTGACTGCGCTGTCACAGCGTCTCGACAGCGCATTTTGGCTGGCCGCAACCACAGGTACCGCAAAAGCAACGCTTTACCAGACGCTGAGTGATTGGTCTCAGAAGCACGAGTTAGATCAGGTACAAATAAGGCTCGAAGACCCACTACCGGTCGAGGGCCAGAGCAATCTGTACCGCATAGCAGGGCAAATTGACACTGTGTTTGATGTTGAAAATAGTTTGAATTTTCTGCGTGATGTGGAAACTCATACGCCGCAAGTCATCGTTGAACGCATGGAGATAAGTCAAAGAACGAGGCCCGTTCATCGAATTATGATTGCTTCCTATTTTAAAATAGATGGGTCTAACCAATAATGTCATTTTCGCATCTACTTCGAACAAAGCTATTTTGGGTCGCATGCATTTTCATCTGCCTGGTTGCTTTTCTGGCAGCGGTAACGCAAAAACCTGATATCTCACCTGTAGAGTGGCAAGAACGGGAGTCCACCTGGCAGGCATCTGCCTTTCGGTTCGCAGATCTGGACAACAAACAAATTGAAAAACTCATGAAGGGTTCCATCTGGGGAGCCAAACAACCTACTGAGCAGGCGATACAAGATACGGCCTGGTCATTGAAAGGCATCATTGTTGAAAATGGTACTTTTGAAGCCATCATCGATTTAGACAGTGAGGCCAAAGAAGTTACTCAGGACCGATTTGGCAGGTTTGCCGAAGGCGACAGTTTACCTAATGGGGCCAGGCTTATTGCGATAACAAAAGATTACGTTGAGTATGAACTCAATGGTGTTACTAACAGAAAGCGCTTATATGAATAGCGTTAAAACCCCTATACATATACAGTGATGGAAGTCCAAAACAAATGCAGTGTAGAAAATTAACTCTTATGCAATTGAACAAATTGTTAACCGTATTCGTCGCTATTTCACTTTCGTCATGTTCAGTCGTGCGTGAATTTGATAATTCACCTAACCCACTGGAAGTGAATACTAACAAGAGTAATACCTCCGGTAGCAATGATGGCACAGAGGAGGTTAACAGCAGTTCAAATCAACAACGCATCAGCCGCTCCTTACCCAAACCGCCACAACAAGAAGCGCTGACTTCGGCTTTGAGCTTTGAAGATGCGATGGATATTGAAGGGCAACCCATTGCTCTTAATGTAGCCGGTCTTCCCTTGCCTGAATTTATACACGAAGTGCTTGGCCGTCGTATGGGGTTGTCATATCACCTTGACCCTAAACTCGAAAACAAAAGCGATTTGGTGACACTTAATATTGAGAAACCTCTGTCTCCAAGGGAACTCTATAAAACAGTACAAACGGTACTAACTGCCTACGGCGTAACCCTCAAGAATGTTGACGGGCTGATAAACGTTGAGTTTTCACCCGCTGGCGCATCATCTGAGCCGCCTATTCTTATTAGCGGGGAAGCCCTTCCCACAGTGCCGACCACTCACAGGCCGGTTTTCTTTTTGATGGATTTAAAGGTCGTAGAAGCCCAGCGCGCCGTGGGTTGGTTAGCACAGGCATTTGAAGGGCAAAACGCAAAATTTAGCTCTGACCCTGAACGCAACGCAGTGTGGCTAAGAGGGTCTTTGGACGTGGTCAAACAAGCTGCAGAAGTGGTTAGACTGGTCGATCAGCCACTTATGCGCGGCCGGCACAGTATGCGAATCGAGCCTAAATACCTGGGCGCAGATACCCTTTCCAAACGCCTGACTGAAATGTTGGGAGCCCAAGGTTACCACGCCCGAGAAGGCAAGCCCGGCGCGATTAGTCTGTTCACGATAGAAGAAACCAACAGTATTATTGTTTTTGCCAACGATGAGCAGGTTCTTTCTTACGTGGCAGAATGGGTGGAAGATCTCGACAAGCCGCTTAAAAAGACAAAAGGGAACAACGTTTTCTATTATCAGGTGAAAAATACAGCCGCAGAAGACATCGCCGAATCAATGAATCAGTTGTTGTCAAATGGCTTTGCCTCTTCAGACGAAGATGGTGAGGCAGACGGTGGTAAAAAGTCATCCACGACACAACGGGGCAGGCTGGTTGTTGATGAAAGTCGCAATGCTTTGTTGTTTTACGGAACGAACAGCGACTGGGTCACCATGCTACCCGCCATTGAGCGACTAGATCAAAAGCCATTGCAGGTGTTAATAGAAGTTATTGTTGCAGAAGTGCGTTTAAGCGATGACTTCACCTTCGGTGTGGATTGGGCCATTAACAACGTGAATTCCAACCTTTTTGGCACAACTACGCCCGACTCCATATCTATTACCGAAGCCGGTTTATCGTTTTACCCAATAAGCTCTTCAGGCTATACCCGTGCCGTGTTGTCAATGCTTGCCACTGACAGCAAGGTAAACATTTTGCAAACACCCCGCATTTTGGTTCGCAGCGGCCAGATAGCCACCATTAATGTTGGTGACGAAATTCCCATTCTCACCGCTTCCCAAACGAGTACAGAAGGCGGCGCGGTGACCCAGGAAATTCAATATCGAAAAACCGGTAACAACTTATCAGTAGAACCTATCGTGTTTGCCGGTGGGCAAGTCAATATTACCCTTACACAAGAAATAAGCCAAAGTAGTGCCACTGGTAGCACCACCACACCTACAATTTCTTCCCGCTCAGTGTCAACGTCACTCAGTATTCAGGACGGCGGCTCTGTATTGGTGGGAGGCCTTATTCAGAATACAAAGACATCCGGTGGGTCTAAAGTGCCATTTTTCGGTGACCTACCCATTGTCGGTAAACTATTTACAGACACAAAAGATACATCAGACAGAACCGAGCTGATGGTTCTGATTGCGCCTTATGTTGTTAAAGACAATGACGATGCTAACGCCGTCACTGAGGCATTTAAAAAGCAATTAGAAATAATGTACGAGTAATTTTAACGACTTTCGTGTTTTAATTTTTTCGCAACATGGTGGAGATAAATATACATGCGTTTGATACCTCTGGCGCTTGCCAGCCTATTACTTAGCGGTTGTGCCTCAGACAATACTACTCAGGTCGAACCTATTCAGGTCGAACCATCCCAAAACGCTGCAGGCGAGGCCTCACAAGCTACTGCGGTTGAGGAACCCAAAGCCAATGCGGTAGTAGACGACAAGAGCGGTAAAGTACGCTATGTAATGGAAGGCTATTTAACAAAGGACGAATTGCGCGAACAGTTTGCAAAAATCAAAGAAAGCGGCATTGATTTAACGAAACCGTATAAATGGGAATTTCGCTTTACTGCCAAGGTGATGTCTACCCTTGAAGATTTCACCCAAACTGCACATATGCTTGAGTTCTGGCCGGTGGCATTGGAAAGCAGTGTTAACGGTGACATGTATTGGCTGTACATCCAAAAAACACAAATATACGATGAAGAGCTGTTTGTTGATGAAATCAGCAAATTGATGAATATGGCAGAGTATTGGAAAATCAGAACGTTCGACGGCTTTAGTGTCGACTACCCTGATACCACATCCGAAGATCAATAACTAGTCTCAGTCAGTGCTGACCTCGTCAATTGCAGTTACGGCACTGACTACCTCTCTTTTTATCATCGTAACCTCATCCAATAGAAATAGCACTTTTCATTTTGTTGTTTAAGCATTTGCGCTATTTATCACATCAATTGCAATGCTATTCCGTACATTGACTGTAACGCTCACTGGCTTGTAGTCTTGGCATCAGACGCACCTCAGCAAATCTGTAGAAGTTGGCTTAAAGAATGTCACTCACAGTTTAAAGAAGCGGTAAGACGGTGGACACGACAAACGCAATTGAACTACCGGAATTTGTATTCGCTGCTACCTTCTCAGGCAATCAGCTATACTATGTAAGTTGAAAGGGCCGAAAATAAAAAGGCCGGTGTTTTACACCGGCCTTTTTCTAATTGAGTATATTTTTACTCTTCTGCTGCTTCAGCTTCTTCAGAAACTTCTTCAACAGGACGGTCTACCAGTTCAACAAACGCCATTGGCGCATTGTCGCCAGTACGGAAACCGCATTTCATAATGCGAGTATAACCGCCTGGGCGAGCTTCGTAACGAGGACCAAGCTCGTTGAACAGTTTACCTACTACCTCTTTATCACCTGTGCGGGCCATAGCCAGACGGCGGTTTGCAACGCTGTCTTGTTTAGCCAGTGTGATTAAAGGCTCGATTACGCGACGTAATTCTTTCGCTTTTGGTAACGTCGTTTTGATCACTTCGTGCTTGACCAAAGAGCCGGCCATGTTTTTAAACATAGCTTGACGATGGCTGCTGTTGCGATTCAACTGACGACCACTCTTACGATGGCGCATAGTTTTATCCTTCTCTACAAATCAGTTTGATAAAAACCTGATTAATCTTTCTCAGCGATGCTCTCTGGTGGCCAGTTTTCCAGGCGCATGCCCAGAGAAAGACCGCGAGAGGCTAACACGTCTTTGATTTCAGTTAGCGATTTCTTACCGAGGTTTGGCGTTTTAAGTAGCTCAACCTCAGTGCGCTGTACCAGGTCACCAATATACTGGATAGCTTCTGCTTTCAAACAGTTAGCAGAACGTACTGTCAGTTCCAGGTCATCAACAGGACGCAACAGAATCGGATCGAACTCCGGCTTCTCTTCTTTCTGAACAGGTTCAGAAACGTCACGTAAGTCAACGAAGGCGTCTAATTGCTCAGCTAAAATTGTAGCTGCGCGGCGGATCGCTTCTTCAGGATCCAAAGTACCATTCGTTTCCATGTCAATGATTAGCTTGTCTAGGTCTGTGCGTTGTTCAACACGAGCAGACTCAACAGAGTAAGCAATACGTTCAACTGGGCTGAATGAAGCATCAACTAACAAACGACCAATTGGACGATCATCTTCCTCGGAGGAGCGACGAGTAGCAGCAGGAACGTAACCGCGAGCCGTTTCTACTTTAATGCGCATACTGATATCAGTTTCGCCGGTTAAAGTACAAATGACATGCTCAGGATTGACGATTTCTACGTCACCGTCATGCTGAATATCACCAGCAACAACAGGGCCAGCGCCAGATTTCACTATTGTCAGGGTTGCCTCAGTTTTACCTTCAAGGCGAACCGCTAAACCTTTCAGATTCAGAAGAATCTCGATGACATCTTCCTGCACACCTTCTTTGGTGCTGTACTCGTGTAACACGCCATCAATTTCAACCTCTGTTACCGCACATCCGGGCATGGATGACAGCAAAATGCGGCGAAGGGCGTTACCCAGAGTGTGGCCAAAGCCTCGCTCCAGGGGTTCCAAAGTTACTTTGGCACGAGTAGGAGAAACGTTTTCGATCTCAACTAATCTCGGTTTCAGGAATTCAGTCACAGAACCCACAATGCTTCCTCTTTAGTTATCTTTACTTAGAGTAAAGTTCGACGATCAACTGTTCGTTAATTTCAGCAGACAAATCAGTTCTTTCAGGAACGCGTTTAAACGTGCCTTCCATTTTAGTGCTGTCTACTTCAATCCAGGTTGGCTTCTCACGTTGGTCAGCCAGTTCCAAAGCAGCGACGATACGCGCTTGCTTCTTAGCCTTTTCACGAACAGAAACCACGTCTTCGGCAGAAACGTTAAAAGATGGAATGTTCACAACTTGACCATTTACCATGATCGCCTTGTGGCTTACCAGCTGACGCGCTTCAGCACGAGTACTGGCAAATCCCATCCGGTAAACTACGTTATCCAGACGCTGCTCAAGCAATTGCAACAGGTTTTCACCGGTGTTGCCTTTCAAACGTGCAGCTTCTTTATAGTAGTTACGGAATTGCTTTTCCAGAACGCCATACATACGACGAACTTTTTGTTTTTCACGCAGCTGTACACCGTAATCAGACAAACGGCCGCGACGGGCACCATGCTGACCAGGCGCATTATCGATTTTACATTTAGAATCGATTGCGCGAACGCCGCTTTTCAGGAACAGGTCTGTTCCTTCACGACGGCTAAGTTTGAGTTTTGGACCCAAATATCTTGCCATGTTCTTTCTCCAACTGTCCGGCGATTAAACGCGACGTTTTTTCGGTGGACGACAACCGTTGTGAGGAATAGGCGTCACATCGGTAATGTTTGTGATCTTGTAACCAGTTGCGTTAAGTGCACGGATCGCAGACTCACGGCCTGGACCTGGACCTTTAACGAAAACTTCAAGGTTTTTCAGACCGTAGTCTTGTGCGGCTACGCCAGCACGCTCAGCAGCAACCTGTGCAGCAAAAGGGGTTGATTTACGTGAACCACGGAAACCTGAACCACCTGATGTCGCCCATGCTAATGCATTGCCTTGACGGTCAGTGATAGTCACAATTGTGTTGTTGAAAGACGCATGGATATGAGCCATACCGTCTGCAACCTGACGTTTTGCGCGTTTACGCGTAGTACGAGTAGGTTGTTTTGCCATAACTTATCTCCCCCGCTTACTTCTTAATTGGCTTACGAGGACCTTTACGGGTACGCGCATTAGTTTTAGTACGCTGTCCACGTAGAGGCAAGCTACGACGGTGGCGAATACCACGGAAGCAACCCAGGTCCATCAAACGTTTGATGCTCATAGACACTTCACGACGCAGATCACCTTCAACGGTGAACTTTGCCACTTCTTCACGAAGCTTCTCTACAGTCGCTTCGTCAAGCTCTTTTACTTTTGTTGATTCTGCAACACCAGCGTTAGCACAGATCTCTTTAGCACGAGTTGCGCCTACACCGTATATCGCTTGAAGCGCGATGACAGTGTGCTTGTGTTCAGGAATGTTAATGCCAGCGATACGGGCCATTAACAGCACTCCTCTTAAATTTAATGTCGACGACCTAAAAAGCCCGATAGGATACTTACCCGACGACAAAATTGCAACATAAGGTTCATAATATCGAAATAGAGCAAGCTGAACCCAGTATGAGGTTCAGCTTACATTTCGAATTTAAACCGCGTTTTCGATTAGCCTTGACGCTGCTTGTGCTTAGGGTCAGAGCTGCAAATTACTCGCACAACACCGTTGCGCTTGATGATTTTGCAGTTACGGCAAATCTTCTTTACTGATGCACGAACTTTCATTACATCACTCCGTTGTGCACTAATCTTAGCGGCCGTAGCCCTTTAGATTAGCTTTCTTCAGAACAGACTCATACTGACTACTCATCAAATGTGTCTGCACCTGTGCCATAAAGTCCATGATGACAACCACGATTATCAGAAGCGACGTACCACCGAAGTAGAACGGCACATTCCACGCGATCAACATGAATTCAGGCACCAAACAAATAAAGGTTATGTAAAGTGCGCCTGCCAGTGTCAGACGAGTCATTACCTTATCGATATAACGCGACGTTTGTTCACCCGGACGGATACCAGGGATAAACGCACCAGACTTCTTCAAATTGTCTGCCGTTTCACGTGGGTTGAATACCAACGCCGTGTAGAAGAAGCAGAAGAAGATAATCGCGGTTGCGTACAACATCACGTACAACGGCTGGCCTGGAGACAACATTAACGCGATGTCCTGTAGCCACGCTGTAGATTCATTCTGCCCAAACCAACCTGCAATGGTTGACGGGAACAAAATGATGCTGGATGCAAAGATTGGTGGAATAACACCAGCCATGTTTACCTTTAGCGGTAAGTGTGTGCTTTGCGCTGCATAAACCTTACGGCCCTGCTGACGCTTCGCGTAATTCACAACAATACGACGCTGGGCGCGCTCTACGAACACAACCAGGTAAATCAGACCGACGACAATGACGCCAATCAACATCAGGAACAACAGATTAATGTCGCCCTGTCTTGCCTGTTCCGCAGTTTGGCCAATCGCTGTTGGCAAACCGGCAACAATTCCAGCAAAGATCAATATAGAGATACCGTTACCGATACCTCTTTCGGTAATTTGCTCACCTAACCACATCAGGAACATGGTTCCCGTGACTAAGCTGACCACCGCTGTAAAGTAGAATCCGAAGCCAGGGTCTATAACCAAACCATTAATCAGGTTAGGCAGGTTTGTCGCAATACCAATAGATTGGAAAGTAGCCAGCACTAACGTTAAATAACGCGTGTACTGACTGATCTTTTTGCGGCCTGCTTCGCCTTCTTTTTTAAGCTCCATCATCGGTGGATGAACCACCGTGAGCAACTGCATAATAATGGATGCAGTAATGTATGGCATAATGCCCAAAGCCAGAACGGATGCACGCTCAAGCGCACCACCGGAGAACATGTTAAACATCTCTACGATGGTACCTTTTTGTTGCTCAAACAACTCAGCAAGTACTGCTGCGTCGATGCCAGGAATAGGCACATAAGAGCCCAGTCTGAATACGACGATCGCACCGAGTACGAACAACAACCTTGACTTCAGCTCACTCAAGCCGCTTTTCGCGCCTGAATCCAATCCTGGTTTAGCCATCTAGCTTATTCCTCTACTTTACCGCCGGCGGCTTCAATCGCTGCAAGAGCGCCTTTAGTAACCTTTAACCCGCTAACTGTAACAGCGCGCGATACTTCGCCACTCTTAACTACTTTTACGAACAACACGTCTTTCTTAACAAGACCGGCTGCTTTCAAAGTATCCAGAGAAACGGTATCACCCTCTACCTTGGCGATTTCAGTCAGTGTTACCTGGTCGGAAACAAAGCTCTTACGAGATGTGAAACCAAATTTAGGCAGACGGCGCTGAATTGGCATTTGACCGCCTTCAAAGCCTGGCTTAATGGAACCGCCTGAACGACTGGTTTGGCCTTTGTGACCACGTCCACCCGTTTTACCCAGACCAGAACCGATACCACGACCTACGCGCTTAGCTGCTGGTTTTGAACCTTCTGCTGGAGAAATTGTATTTAAACGCATGTCTTACTCCTCCACGATCTCAACCATGTAATTTACACGGTTGATCATGCCACGTACTGCTGGGGTGTCTTCCAGTTCACGGACATGGTTGATTTTACGAAGACCTAAGCCTTTAAGCGTCGCTTTGTGCTTTGGCAAGCGGCCAATTGCACTTTTAGTTTGCTTTACTTTAATCGTTGCCATGTCTGATTACCCCAAAATTTCATCTACAGACAATCCACGCTTCGCTGCAATACCCGCTGGAGAGTTCATCTCAGTCAGCGCGTTAACGGTTGCACGAACAACGTTGATTGGGTTTGTAGAGCCGTAGCATTTTGAAAGTACGTTCTGCACACCAGCCACTTCAAGTACTGCACGCATCGCACCACCGGCAATAATACCGGTACCTTCAGATGCTGGCTGCATGTAAACTTTCGAGCCAGAGTGACGACCTTTGATTGGGTGTTGCAACGTATGACCGTTAAGGTCAATACTAACCATGTTGCGACGGGCTTTTTCCATCGCTTTTTGGATTGCAGCTGGCACTTCACGCGCTTTACCGTAACCAAAACCAACACGGCCGTTGCCGTCACCCACTACTGTCAATGCAGTGAAACTAAAGATACGACCACCTTTAACCACTTTAGATACGCGGTTAACGGCAATCAATTTCTCTAAAAATTCACCGTTTTGAGCTTCTTGTTTAGCCATTATTCTTCACTCCTAGAACTGAAGACCAGCTTCGCGAGCTGCATCAGCTAATGCTTTTACGCGACCGTGGTATTTGAAACCGCTGCGATCGAAAGCCACATCTTTGATGCCTTTTTCGATTGCACGTTCAGCGATTGCTTTACCAACAATAGCTGCTGCTTCAGCGTTACCGGTTGATTTCAGATCTTTGGCCAGATCTTTCTCAACGGTAGAAGCCGCTGCCAACACCTCAGAACCGCTAGGCGCGATCAACTGAGCATAGATGTGGCGAGGTGTACGGTTTACTACCAGGCGATGCGCGGCCAATTCACGGATTTTAGCGCGTGCGCGAGTTGCGCGACGCAAGCGTGATGTTTTCTTATCCATCGTATCACCCACCTACTTTTTCTTAGCTTCTTTACGACGAACTTGTTCATCTGCATAGCGAACACCTTTACCTTTATAAGGCTCTGGTGGACGGTAAGCACGGATGTTCGCCGCAACCTGTCCTACAACCTGCTTATCGGCGCCTTTAACGACGATTTCAGTTTGTGTAGGCGTTTCAACTGTAATGCCTGCTGGCATTTCGTAAACTACAGGGTGTGAAAAACCTAAAGTCAGGTTCAGTTTGGCACCTTGTGCCTGAGCACGGTAACCAACACCTTGTAATTGCAGTTTTTTCTCGAAACCTTGTGACACACCTTGAACCATGCTGTTCAACAAAGCGCGAACCGTACCAGCCTGAGCCCAAGCGTCAGCAAAACCTTCGCGAGGCAGAGCTTTCAGTTGGTTCTCTTCTTGTACAACTTCAACAGCGTCGTTGAATACACGTACCAGTGTGCCTTTACTTCCCTTAACACTTACTTCCTGGCCATTGATTTTAATCTCAACGCCTGAAGCTACGTTCACAGGGGCTTTTGCTACTCGTGACATTTCAACTCCTCCGATTACGCTACATAACCGATGATCTCACCGCCCATGCCAGCTTTACGCGCAGCACGGTCAGTCATCACACCTTTAGAAGTTGACACGATAGCCACGCCTAAACCACCCATTACTTTTGGCAGCTCATCTTTTTTCTTATAGATGCGCAGACCAGGACGGCTTACACGTTCAATTGTGTCGATTACTTGCTTGCCTTCGAAGTACTTCAGCGTAACTTCCAAAACAGGCTTAACGTCACCAGATGCAGCGAAGTCAGTGATGTAACCTTCAGCTTTCAGTACTTCACAAATTGCTACGCGAAGTTTTGAAGAAGGCATTGTCACAGACACTTTCTCTGCCATTTGGCCGTTACGGATGCGGGTAAACATATCCGCGATAGGATCTTGCATACTCATTTTCAGCTACTCCTTACCAGCTGGCTTTTTTCAAGCCAGGGACTTCACCGCGCATTGCAGCTTCGCGAAGCTTAATACGGCTCAGACCAAATTTGCGTAGGTAACCATGTGGACGACCAGTTACGCGGCAGCGGTTCTGCTGGCGTGCTTTACTGCTGTCACGTGGCAGTTGTTGTAGCTTCAGTACAGCATCCCAACGCTCTTCTTCAGAGGCGTTAACATCGCTGATAATCGCTTTTAGTGCGGCGCGTTTTTCAGCGTACTTAGCAACGAGCTTTGTACGTTTTACTTCGCGTGCCTTCATTGATTCTTTTGCCATAACCCTACACCCCTTATTTTTTGAATGGGAAGTTGAACGCGGTCAACAGAGCACGTGCTTCATCATCAGTGTTTGCGCTGGTAGTGATAGTGATATCCATACCGCGAACTTTATCCACTTTATCGAAATCGATTTCAGGGAAGATGATTTGTTCACGAACGCCCATGCTGTAGTTTCCACGACCGTCAAAAGATTTTGAACTCAGGCCACGGAAGTCACGTACACGAGGAATTGCGATTGAAATCAAACGCTCTAAAAATTCCCACATACGCTCGCCACGCAGGGTTACTTTACAGCCAATCGGATAACCTTCACGGATTTTAAAACCCGCTACAGATTTACGCGCAACAGTTACAATAGGCTTTTGGCCGGCAATTGCTTCCATATCAGCAGTTGCGTTTTCTAAAACTTTTTTGTCTGCTACAGCTTCACCTAAACCCATGTTTAAGGTGATTTTTTCAATCCGAGGGACTTGCATGACGCTTTGGTAACTGAACTGCTTAGCAAGGTCAGCTACTACCGTTTCTTTATAGAAATCATGCAGTTTCGCCATCGTACTCTCCAATTAATTAAACAAGTTCGCCGTTAGACTTAAAGAAACGAACTTTCTTACCGTCTTCATTACGGAAACCAACGCGATCAGCTTTGCCCGTTGCCGGGTTAACTACCGCTACATTAGAAACGTGCAGAGATGCTTCTTTTTCAATAATACCGCCAGCTTCGCCCAGTTGTGGGTTTGGCTTTTGGTGTTTCTTGACAAGGTTTACACCTTCTACAACTACACGGTCTTCAGATACCAGCACTTTCAGGACTTTGCCTTGTTTGCCTTTATCTTTACCCGCTAATACGACTACTTCATCATCACGACGAATTTTTCTAGCCATTATCGTGACTCCTTATAGTACCTCTGGGGCCAATGAGATGATTTTCATGAAGTTATCACTTCTCAACTCACGGGTTACCGGTCCAAAGATACGCGTACCAATAGGTTGCTTATTGTTGTTCAACAATACAGCCGCGTTTGCGTCAAAACGGATGGTAGAACCATCAGCACGACGAACGCCTTTTCTAGTACGCACCACCACTGCATTCAGTACGTCACCTTTTTTAACTTTACCGCGAGGAATTGCTTCCTTAACAGTAACTTTGATGATGTCACCGATATGTGCATAACGGCGATGCGAGCCACCAAGAACCTTAATACACTGAACCCTGCGAGCGCCGCTGTTGTCTGCAACGTCCAGGTTAGTTTGCATTTGGATCATGTTAGTGCTCCGCTCTAAAATTAAGACTCATTTGAGTCGTTTAGCTGCTAAAAACAACAGATATTGCTGCTTTTATATACTTACCCCCATAAAAAGGGCGCGAAATGATAACAGAAAAGATTGGCAAGTGATAGCTTAAAAGTGAATTATTTTTAGACGATTTGCAGAACGGGGAAACAGCGAAAAATTGCCGGGACAAGAAAAGACTGTGTCGGGTTTGTCCTGCCAAAGCACGGAAAGAACCACGGTCCGTGGGGTCGGTATCACAGGTTGTGCATTAGGCCAGTAAATAACGATTAATGCAACGTTTAAATTGGATAGAATTAAGTGGTTTCGTCAAATAATCGTTCATACCCGCTAAAATACACTTTTCCCGCTCCCCCACCAACACGTTTGCCGTCAACGCAATCACCGGAATCAGCTGCGCAATATCACCGAGCTTGCGTATTTGTCTGGCTGCTTCATAGCCGTCCATAACCGGCATCTGACAATCCATGAGTATCAAATCGTAAGGCGAATTAACTGTCAGACTGCGAATGACCAGTTCTAATGCTTCTGCACCGTGTTGCGCTATGTCAGGTGCAATACCGAAACCTTTTAGGTGTTCGGAGACAACAATTTGATTTATTTCGTTATCTTCTACCACAAGAACGCGTTTTCCCTTCAGATCATCTTTTGGGAGCACTAGCTCGTTGGGTTTATCTTCTGCCCGGGTATTTTCACTTGCTCCGTCAGCTTGTGGCAGAGACAGAGCCACAATAAACGTAGACCCCTCACCCGGCTTGCTGTTTACCCTAATACCGCCATTCATGTGCTCTGCAATTTGCGACACAATGGATAGCCCTAACCCTGTGCCGCCAAATCGCCGGGTGGTTTCGCTATTTCCCTGCCTGAACGGGGAAAAGATCACAGATTGATGCTCCGGGGCGATGCCAACACCGCTATCTTGTACCACTATTTGCACCAGCAAATGGTTGTCGGCCTGAGGCATGGCTCGGGTTTTTATATTCACGGTGCCCTTATCAGTGAATTTGATGGCATTACTGATAAGGTTGGTAAAGATCTGACGTATACGGGTCGCATCGCCCATTACTGTCAGTCCGTCTGTTGCGGACGTATCCACATGCAATATCAACGACTTTTTCTGTGCTGCCAAACTGAACAACCGGTACTGTTCTTCAGCAATTCTGCTAATGGTAACTGGCATGCTCTCAAGCTCAAGTTCACCAGCGTCAATTTTTGAAAAGTCCAGAACGTCATTAATGATTTGTAATAAACTGTCTGCACTTTGCCTTGCGAGGGCGCAATACTCTTGTTGTTGGGGTTTGAGACTGGTTTTTTCCAGCACATCCAGCATACCCAGTACGCCGTTGATAGGTGTGCGAATTTCGTGGCTCATATTGGCCAAAAACAAACTTCTCGATTGCAACGCTTGTTCGGCGAACTGATGACGGCGCTCCAGCTCTTTGGATGCAAGTACCCGTTCGGTAACGTCCTGGGTGGCGCCAAAAAAGCGTACGCCGTCTTGGTAGCCTTTGTCCAGCATCCCCTGGGTTTGCACCCAAAACCTTCGACCGGAATGCGATATGGCTTCAAATTCATACGACCACAACTCCCCGGTTTCACTGCTTTGCCTGAACAGTGCGTGAATGGCATCCGAATCCTCTTCGCGCAAGACAAATTTCATTGTGGACGCAAGGGTAAGCGGGTAACCTTCGGGCACTTCATACAACGCCAATAAGGTATCAGACAAATACACAGTGTCTGTGGTCAAATCAACTTCCCAGGTTCCCACTTTGGCCAGTTCAGCCATATGTGTATGTAAGCGGTGCTGATATTCTAGTTTGTGTTGCAACGCCAGCAAGTCGTTTAGCTGTTCCTGACGTGACAACTCACTGCCCACCCACTCGGCGAGTAATACCACGTAGTCGAGTTCACTTTGGGTGAAGTCGGTATCGCGAGGCAATGGGCTGGAAAAATTCACCGTGCCGGTTCGTTTTCCGTTCACAAAGTAAGGAATACCAATATAGGCTTTCAACTCAAAATTCTGATAACAGGGATGGTGGCTACCCGGGTTGGTATTGGCGTCGTAGTACGCAGTAATCGCGTTAGCCTGCAAGGTGTCTTTGCAGTAGGTGTCACCCACCGAAAACTGCGCCCCTTCCTCAATGCTATTGTCGGGCGTTATCGCGCTTACCACGCGATAAATCTCGCCCTGAATATCGCTGACCACGCCCATTTCCAGCCCCAGGTTTTCAATACCCAGTTTTAACAGACGCTGGAGTTTTTCACTGGTCGACGTATTGGCTTCAGAAGAAATAGCATGTAGCGCTTTGAGTAGTTTCATATCGGCGGATGCGGTTACCTGATACAGCACTGTCGTGTCGTTTCCCATAGAGAAACTGACAGCTAGTTATCCCCAAATTGGTTACACTAATTGGTTACTAAATTGGTATAACAAATTGGTACTAATGTGACAAGAATAACACGCAAAACAAAAAACGGCAGAAAATTCACAAGAAATTTTCCGCCGTTTTTACACAGACCCGGCATGCAGCAAACCGGGCAATGGATTAATACAAGATTCTTATTTCATAACCAGTACTGCTGTCTTCAGCCGGTTCTACGGTGACGATGTAGTTTTCGTCTTCGGTAAAGCCATACAGGGCCGTGCGATCCAGCAGAACCTGCTCATCGTTTTCGTCTTCATAGACGGCAATCACTTCATAGTAATCTGATGGCAACACGACAGTATTGCTCTCACCAAATTCCATATTCAACGTGTAGTAATCGGCAGTATCGATCGTTTCGTCACTTCTTACGAGATAGAAATCAACATCTTCAAACTCGCCCACCAGATTTATAAAACTAACGGTTTTGTCATAGGATTGGGGCAGGCCACTTTCAACGAATGTAGCAGCACCGAGTTTGTTGTCAGCCACGTGGATCATAATGGCCTTGCTCTCGGCCTGATTCAACGTGATAAGCTTATTGTTAAGTGAAGCAACCTCACCATTATCCGCTTCCACTGTTACGCGGTAGTCACCGTATTTGATGGGAGTAAATTCAGATAGCTCACCTGCACTCAGTGTAAATACCGTGTCATCTTCGCCGTCGTTGCCACCGAAAGTAACCGTCAGAGGTGTATCAAGGTTTGAACTGTTGTAAATGCGATATTGAGCATCAGCGTCTACGTCGGTAATGTTAGTGACATAAGAAGAGTTCAACACCGCATCAATAGTCATGCCGTTTTGAATGGCGCCACTGATATCCCTTAGCGCTAAAACATATTCCGTATCGTAACTGAAAGACAGTGTTTGCGATTCAAAGAGGACTTCAGTTTCGCCGGGGTTGGTCAGGTAAATGGTGTATTCTCCGGAGTCGAAATCGTCACTGTCGTCATCGCCATCCCAGAAAGTAAGTTCCGATAACTCCTGATAAGAAATAGTACCTAAGAAGTTTGCCGCTTCGAAGGGGTCGCCATCTTCACTCAGGTAAAAATCGTACTGACTTTCATCTAGCATTGTACTCATCACCATTAAACGGAAGTGATCATCCAGTGATTCCCGTTCAAACTCAAATTCAATGAATTCTGGTTGACTGAAGTCACCAGTCAGTACGATAAGGGTTTTATAACCATCTCTCAGGTCAATGGTCATTTCTTCTACAACCACTTCCTGATCGTCAGAGTCTGTGCGGATAAATTCCAGTTCAAGCTCACCAGAATCAGTTGAGATCAGTGACGTAGAGTCGCCAAATTGCGCAGAGCCAAAAGCGTCACCATCCACTTCGCGCATGGTTACGGTGGCACTATTCGGAGAAGCGTTGTAAAACTGAATATACGAGTACGTATAATCAGAATTGTCATCGTCAGAGCCACCGCAGGCAGTGAGCCCGGTCGCTAATAACAGCAAACCTGTTAATTTTATCAGCGACGTAAAAGTTCGAAATACCATAAAAACCAATATCCTTAAAAAAGTAATGTGTCGAGTTCCGGCCAACCACGGAACGGGGGCTAGTTTACTTCGTTAAGGGTCGATCACCGGCACTTAGGTTCACGGCTTTACTCAACCTTTACACTGTTTACACTTCGCTGAATATTCTGACAAATTGATACACTTTAAACACAAAAAAGACCGAACAATGTCGGCCTTTTGTGGTGATGTAGTAGTTTTACATCAGAAGCGATAGGTGACACCCAGTCTGGCGTTAAGAGGCTGGCCGGTACTGATGTTGTTGTCGTTGTGCGCCGAGGGAAAATAATCGCGGTCAAACAGGTTATTGACGTTTAATTGCACAGAAAGTTGTTCGTCGTGAACGTAAAACACAGCCGCATCTACCCGGGTAAACGACGGCAACGTTACGTTATTGCTCAGCGACGCATATTGTTCAGCTTGATATAGCAAGCCTACACCTAACTGCCACTTGTCGTTTAGCGCGTATTTGTTCCACATACTAAACATATGTTTGGGAAGTTGGGCTAACCGCTGTCCTTCGCCGTCGCCATTGCCGGAAAGGGTGGTTTGATACCCTGACAAATAGCTGTAACCACCGGTGAATAACCACTGGTTAGTAATATTGCCTGTTAACTGAATTTCGAAACCATCGGTTTGTGTACCTGATAACAGAGATTCTTCCGGGTTGTCAGGGTTTACTGTAGCACCGTTCTCACGCTCTATATCAAAATACGCGGCAGACACATTCAGTCCATCAGTTATGTTCCATTTGGCCCCTATTTCGGTATTAGTAAATTCTTCGGCATCCAGTGCTTCGGTGGTGAGCGACAAAGTCAGAAACTGATCGCCCGAACGCGGCAGGAAAGACACACTGTGGCTGGCGTAAATCGACAACGCATCCACGGGTTTGTAGATCACACCGATTCTGGGTGAAACCTCGCTATCACTGCTGCTCAGCATGCCGTTATTTCCATCCGCACTGCCATTAGCGGCTTCAATTCTGTCAGTAACGTCAATTGTGAAGTCGTCATAGCGCAAGCCGGCAACCAATATCCAGTGGTCACCGAGACTGATCTCGTCCTGTACAAATGCAGACCATACAGTAACATCAGAAGACCGATCCCTTACCGCATCGGTCAGTGAGCGGGACGGAATTACCAACGGATCAGAAAATAGAAACGCGTACTGATCATCGTTGTTCGCTTCAAAAACGTTGTCCATTCTCGCGTTATCTGTATCCTGCTGCGCATATTCCGCGCCAGCCAGTACCGTATGCGATAGGCGACCCGTATCGAATAGTCCAATCGCATTTACTTGCCACAACAGGTTTTGTCGCTCTGTTGTATCCCGATAACCATCGAGGGTAACAAACTGGGTTTCTTCGTTAAACGCGGTAGGGTACAAATTCTGATAGGCCTTGTCGTAATCTGCCGATTGCAACGTTGTATTGACCGACCAGTGTTCAGAAATTCTATGATCAACCTTCACCCGAAAGATGTGAGCTTCCAGGGTGGTATTGTTAAAGCCGGCATCACCGAAAAACGTGTCATACACAGCATCGAGGGGTTTGCCATTAACGGACGGAATACCTCTGTCTACCAACCGGTCGTCATTCACGTATTCATAGGACGCATTGAATTGTGTGTCGTCATTGAACGTCCAGACATAGGTTGGATTAATGGCAAAGCGATCACCGTCTTTAAAGTCGCGGTGGTTATCCACATTGTCTGCTGCTGCGTTTAACCGAAATGCGTGATTTTCATCAATCGCAATATTGGAATCTACCGATACCCCACCGGCACCAAATGTATCTGTGTTTCCACTCACCGAAGTAAAACTGGTTTTGGTAGTGGCTGATTTAGTAACCCGGTTGACGATACCACCACCCCCACCACGTCCAAACAACAGCGCATTTGAGCCACGCATAATTTCGATGCGCTCGACGTTGTACAGCGGCCTGAAGTACTGTACGTCATCTCTGAGGCCATCCACAAAGAAGTCCGCCGTGGTATTTTGTCCCCGAATGGTAATTTGATCACGGTGATCTTCCCCTAACCCAATACTCACACCCGGCGTATACTGCATGGCGTCGGCAACGCTAAACATTCCCTGCTCTTCTATTTGTTGTTCACCAATAATAGATGCCGACTGCGGGACATTAATGAGTAAAGTGGGGGTTTTTACCGCATCAGCAACTTGCTGACCAAAAAATGCACCGCGAATTGTGATCCGCTCTACAGCCTCTTCCGAGGACGAATCTTCTGCCATTGCCAGCGGCCCGTTAACCAGCGCCGTCAGCACGCTTAAAGCGAGTATTGATTTGTTCAAAATGTGTGCCCTGTATTGAATTTACACTAATGCAGGTACTAATAATAACCATTCTCAATTATTTTTTAAGTTTTTTTTAATACCTTTTTAAGCTAAATTAAAAATACTTAAGTAAAGGAATGCTGAAAATGGGCAATTAGACACTAAAAAAATCATACTCAGCCACCCGCAGCCGTATTTCTGGTAACGGGTCAGCGAGAGGTACCTAATTTATGTGCTCTGAAGTTGGAAAGGGTTTTCTGAAACACCGCAGGCGCGCTTGCACCTGACAGTAGAAAATTAGCCGCGACTGCGTTGCCGAACAATCTCGTAAAGACAAACACCTGTGGCCACTGACACGTTGAGTGAGGAAACGGCACCAGCCATCGGCAATTTCACTAACTCATCGCAATTTTCCCGAGTTAATCTGCGCATGCCCTTGCCTTCTGCACCCATCACCAGCGCCGTTGGCCCCGTGAGTTTTACGTCGTAGATGAGCTGCTGTGCTTCACCGGCCGTGCCGATTACCCACACGCCTTTGTCTTGCAAATGCTTCAAGGTACGGGAAAGATTGGTAACCTGAATAAGCGGCACAGACTCTGCCGCTCCACACGCTACTTTTCTCGCCGTCGCCGTTAACCCGGCGGACTTATCTTTCGGCACCACTAGCGCCTGAACGCCGGCAGCATCAGCAGTACGCAAACAGGCACCAATATTATGCGGGTCGGTGACCCCATCGAGCACTAAAAGAAAGGGTTCATCGTGCCGTTCGAGTATGGCATCAAGGTCGGCTTCATCCATCACTCTTCCTGGCTTGGCTCTTGCCACCACGCCCTGGTGTTGCTCGCCGTTTACCTTATCGTCCAGCACTTTGCGCTGACAAAACTGAACGCTGATGCCAAATCGACGGGCCTGGTTTATAACCTGCTTTAACCTGTCATCATCCCGGCCCTTTAACACCAGTACTTCTAATACGCGCTCAGGTTCATTTTCCAGTACGGCCTGCATGGCGTGCAAACCGTATAGCCACTCTTGTTGTGCCATTTACTTCTTTCTGCCTTTATTTGCCCGGGATTTCGATTTCGGGCTCTTCGAAACCCGTTCCGTTTTGCTTTTGTTGTCTGCCCGCGGCTTTCCCTTGCCTCGTGATTCAGAGCGCCCCCGCTTATCGCCACCGGGTTTGTCTTTTTTAGCCGCGCTTCTCACCGGCACCTTCTTACCACCAGGCCCACGCAACACAGTGCTATCGAGCACCAGATCAATTTTTCGCTCGTCTAAATTTACCGCTGCGACTTTAACGGTCAGTGTGTCGCCCAGCCTAAACTGTCGCGCACCAGATTCGCCGTTTAGCGTTTGCTTTACGTCATCGTAACGGTAGTAGTCGTCATCCAGCGAAGTAATGTGTACCAAACCATCGATGTGATAATCGGTGATACGAACAAACAAACCAAAATTAGTCACAGAGCTCACGACGCCTTCAAAGCTACTGCCAACGTGGTCTTGCATAAACTCGCATTTGAGCCAGTCTGCGACGTCGCGAGTAGCGTCATCGGCCCGACGCTCTGTCATTGAGCATTGCTCGCCAAGCTGACTAATTTCTTCGTCGGTGTAGGCTTTTGCCCCGGTCACTTTCTGCTTTTGCTTCTTCAATATAGCTTTTATAGCGCGGTGCACCACAAGGTCGGGATAGCGACGAATGGGAGAGGTAAAGTGCGCATACGCATCGAGTGCAAGGCCAAAGTGCCCAAGGTTATCACCATCGTACACCGCTTGTTTCATTGACCGCAGCAACATGGTTTGAATGAGCTCCTGATCAGGTCGCTGACGGGTTTTTAAGACGACATCAGTGAAATCCGCGGGTCTGGCATCTTCAGTAATGCGATGAGGAATGCCCACTTCCTTTAAGTAAGAGGTAAATGCCGTGAGCCGGTCTGCGTCTGGTTTATCGTGAACGCGGTACAATGCTGGCATTGAATGCTGCTCGAGAAACTGTGCCGCACTCACATTTGCCATGATCATACACTCTTCAATCATCTTGTGCGCATCGTTGCGCACCACCGGCACTATGTTTTCAATTTTTCGTTGGGCGTTGAAAACAAATTTGCTTTCCTGGGTTTCAAATTCGATAGCGCCGCGCTGAGCCCGGGACTTTTTCAACGCCCGGTACAAATCGTGTAAGTTGCGCAAGTGAGGGACCTGCGCTTCATAACGCTGATGCAGTGCTTTGTCGCCCTGCAAAATCTGCCACACTTTGGTGTAAGTTAAGCGGGCGTGGGAATTCATTACCGCTTCGTAAAATTGGAAACTGTCCAGGTTGCCCTGCTCGGAAATGGTCATTTCGCATACCATACACAAGCGGTCAACCTCGGGATTCAACGAACACAATCCGTTTGACAGTACCTCCGGCAACATGGGAATAACCTGTTCGGGAAAATACACCGAGTTTCCCCGGTTTTGCGCTTCATTATCTAACGCGGTGCCCAGCTTTACGTAGCTGCTGACATCGGCAATAGCCACCCACAATTGCCAGCCGCCGTTGTCGAGAGGCTCACAAAAAACGGCATCATCGAAATCTCTGGCATCCTCACCATCGATGGTAACCAACGGGAGCTGACGTAAATCTATACGGCCGTTTTTCGCGTCTTCCGGTACCGTTTCACCAAATCGCTTCACATAGCGCTCGACGGCGTTTGGCCACACGTGGGGAATATCAAAGGTTCGCAACGCCATTTCGATTTCCATTCCCGGCGCCATGTGCTCGCCAAGAATTTCTACAATTTTGCCCACAGGACTTACGCGACGACGGGGTCTTTGTGTAATTTCGACCACCACAACCTGCCCCATTCTCGCCCCTTTTGTGGCTTCTGGCGGAATGATAATTTCGTGTTGCAAGCGGCTGTCATCAGGCACGACTACCGCTAAACCTTTTTCGGTGAAAAAGCGCCCAACAATTGGTTCACTGCGAGGTTCAATCACCTGATTGATAAAAGCCTCGCGCCGACCACGACGGTCTGTACCACTTTCTCTGGCCTCTACAATATCGTCGTGCATGAACAGGTTCATCTGGCCGGCGGAAATAAATAAATCACCGCTGTTGTCTTCAGGTCGCAAAAAACCATAGCCATCACGATGGCCAATCACTCGCCCCCGGATTAACTCGTCTTTGTTTTGCAGAGCATATTTCTTGTGCTTGGTAAACTGCACCTGCCCCTGACGCTCCATTGCGCGCAACCGGCGCTGAATACCTATACGACTGTCCTCCTCGAAAGCGTTGACCAACGAACAGATTTCAAGAAAAGACAGTGGTTTACCCTGCTCTTTCATAACAGACATTAAAAACTCCCGGCTCGCGACCGGATTATCGTACTTTTCTTTTTCTCGTTGGAAATGGGGATCGTCGCTCATGAACTCTCTTGATTAAATTTCTTTGTCGTCAGTATAACAGTTATTCACTCAAAACAATGAATTGTTCCCGGTTTTCTCTGCAACATTGAAACGCATCCGTCATATATCTGGTTTACTTTTGTAGTCCATGATATGTGAAGTATTAAAAGGTAACTTATGGATCGTCGACTCTTTCTCAAGCTCTCATCTGCATTAGGCGGGGGCGTAGTACTCTCCACACACCTCACCGGCTGTGCTTCTGGCAACAACCTGCCGCAAAATGCCGTGCTGTTCAGCCATGGCATCGCCAGTGGTGATCCATCGCAATCCAGCATTATGCTGTGGACCCGGGCCTTGCCTGAAACTAACTCACCGGTGGCAAATGTCCGCTGGGAGCTGGCCCGAGATAAAGAGTTTACCGATGTAATCAGAAGTGGTGATGCCAAGGCCAGTGCAAACCGCGATTATACCGTCAAGGTGGATGTGCGCGAGTTATCGCCCGGTACGCGCTATTACTATCGCTTCCTTACCGCAGAAAACGTCTCAGATACAGGGGAAACCCGCACACTGCCAACGGGCAACGTCAGCGAACTCAACCTGGCCCTGTTTTCCTGCTCAAATTATCCAGCAGGCTTCTTTAATGCATACACGGCTGCAGCAAACGACGACAGTATCGACTTTGTTCTCCACTTAGGTGATTACATCTACGAGTACGGCGCTGGCGAATGGGCAACCGACCACGCAGAAGCATTGGGCCGAACCTTCGCAGATAACAACACAGGGGAGATAGTTACCCTGGCTGACTACCGCAATCGCTATGCGGTCTATCGCACAGATAAGGGGCTCCGCGCACTGCATCAACGCAAACCCTTCATTGTGGTATGGGACGATCACGAAATCACCAATGACGTGTACACCACTGGCGCTGAAAACCACCAGCCAGATGAAGGTGATTTCTTTGCCCGCCGGGCTGCAGCAGTGCAGGCTTATTTCGAATGGATGCCCATTCGTCCACCAATGGGTGACACAGACCCCATTATTTATCGCACATTCGAATTTGGCGATCTGCTCTCATTGTATATGCTGGACACCCGGGTTATAGGCCGAGACAAACAACTCAGCTACGCCGACTACACCAACCCGCAAACCGGGGAGTTTGACAATATTGGGTTTGCCTCAGATTTAATGGCCCCAAACCGAACCTTGCTCGGCAGCCAACAACGCCAATGGCTGTTTGAACAAATAGACAATAGCCAGTCTGCCTGGCAGGCACTGGGCCAGCAGGTACTAATGGCAAAAATGCACTTCCCCGCTGAAATCTTCAGCGGCACGCCTCGCGAGAAAATTGGCGAAAAAATCGCTGAGTTAGCGGGCTATCGCAAGCAAATGATGGCAGGGCAATCAGTCGGCGACGACGTGTTGCACCGGTTGAACACCACCATGGCTTACAACCTGGATGCATGGGATGGATACCCCGAGGAAAGGGAATTGATTTACACCAAGTTCGCCGAAAAGGGCAAACCCGCCATCGTGTTTGCCGGTGATACCCACAATGGCTGGGGTAGCTACCTCACGACCGACGCCGGCAATAAAATAGGCGTCGAATTGGGCACGTCCAGTGTGTCGTCCCCCGGCATGGAAAGCTACTTAGAGCTGGATGAGCAACAAGCCAGGCAATTGTCGGAAGCGCTTCCCTTGATAGTCAAAGATCTACATTACTGTGATTTGCGTCAGCGAGGCTACATGACGGTGCGCTTTACCCATGAAAATGTAGAAGCGAAATGGATTTACGTCAGCACAATCACGGAAGAAACATTCACTATTGCAGACGTCCACACAGAAACTTACACAGCCGACGAGTTACTAGGCTAACGGGTCTATTTTCCAATGCCCGCTAGCTGTTTAATGGCCGGCGGGCTTTTCTTACGGCCCTGGGATGCATTAGCTTTTCCAGCTTCGTCAGATAACCGGCAATTTTGGCGTGAATTTGCTTGTCATCTGTAATGGCATTGTACAACCAATGGTATGTATCTTCGTAATCGTAAGGGCTGCCATAACCATCAACAAATAGCTGTGCCAATTGCAATAGCGCGTTAATATTGCCAAGGGCTGCAGCCTCGCGCAAATAAATCACCGCGCGCTTTTTATCGGTTTGCACCAAGGTACCTTTTGAATAGTACCGCCCGAGCTGTTCCAGTGCCGCCGGCAACCCTTGTTCAGCCGCTTCCTGCATGTAGCGAATGCCTCGTTTAGGGTTCGCATCGACACACACCCCCCATGCCAGCATGTCGCCCCATAGAAATTGAAAGGCCGGCTCTTTGAGCACTTCGGCATGGGCCTCTACGTCCTGCACCAACTGACAACGATCCGTCACCATGCGAGTGAGATGGGTGTTTTTGTTTATCATGCCAATCAGTTCATCCTGGGTGTACAACTGAACAGCTTTAATTTCCTGGGCGACAGAAAATACCGGCGCAAACAGACAGGCGAAAGAACATAGCAGCAGTGATAGACGTGTTTTCATCGATACGACCCGTGAATTTACCAAAACAAGGTGACAAGCAATAAGATACTGCATCATTGTTGTTAGTATCGACCAAAAACGCAATTTCTGAAATGTCACAGAAAAATTTGCGCTTCATTCTGTGACATAACTTTGCGCCAGGTGCTAGTTGAGCTTCATTGACAGTGCTAACTGAATACGACGGGCGTGTTCTGCCAGGTCAATACCCAAATCGGTAAGATAACCGCCATCGGGCTGAGTAATTACGCCCTTGGCGTAGAGCCGCTCTGCTGCATGCACCACGGATTGGCTGGCGTCATGATGGATTTTAAGCCCTTGCATAAGGCTGGTGGTGGGAAACTTCAGAATAAGGTTTAACTCGTCGACCATGTCCTGATCTACTAACACCATCACATTCTCCTGATTATATTGTTTGATTCACGCCACTCACTTAAGATTCTTCAGGCAGAGTGCAGCGCGTATCTGTATAACACTACCATTTGCCCTGACTGTCCAGATTAATTTGGTTCAAATGCCTCGTCATTGGTCGCATGCGCATTTGACGCGGTGATTTCACCTGCCCTCCGGTGACAAAAATTAAGTTTATGACACAGATGCACGGAGCTAAAACGACCGTGCTATTCAATGATATACTTCCCGTTACGACATCACTTAGGCATAGCACACGAACACGATGAAATACAAAGATTTGCGAGACTTTATTGAGCAACTCGAAGCGCGGGGTGAGTTAAAACGCATATCCAGGGAAATCGATACTGACCTTGAAATGACAGAAATTGCTGACCGCACCCTTCGCGCTAAAGGACCGGCACTGTTGTTCGAGAATCCCAAGGGGTCAACTATCCCCGTGTTGGCAAACCTGTTCGGCACCCCGGAACGGGTAGCGCTGGGTATGGGCCAAACCTCTGTGCATGCACTCCGTGAAGTAGGTAAACTGCTGGCATATTTAAAAGAACCGGAACCCCCAAAAGGGTTAAAAGACTTGTGGGAAAAACTCCCCGTATTCAAACAAGTGCTGAATATGCCGGTCAGGGAGGTGAAAAAAGCCCCGTGCCAGGAAGTCATTATTTCGGGAGACGACGTAGATTTAACCGCCCTGCCCATCCAGCGATGCTGGCCAGGCGATGCAGCCCCACTCATTACCTGGGGGTTAACCGTTTCAAAAGGTCCTCACAAGAAGCGCCAGAATTTGGGAATTTACCGGCAGCAGGTGATAGCCAAAAACAAAGTGATCATGCGTTGGTTGTCTCACCGGGGCGGTGCTCTGGATTTTCGCGAGTGGTGCCAGACACATCCCGGCGAACCCTACCCGGTTTCAGTTGCACTAGGTGCCGATCCCGCCACCATTTTAGGCGCGGTAACACCTGTGCCAGATACCCTTTCTGAATACGCTTTTGCCGGCTTACTAAGGGGCGGCAAAACTGAAGTCGTGAAATCAGTTTCCAATTCACTGCAAGTACCGGCCAGTGCGGAAATTGTCCTTGAAGGCTATATTGAACAAGGCGAATTGGCGCCAGAAGGCCCTTACGGCGACCACACCGGATACTACAATGAAGTAGATGACTTTCCGGTGTTCACTGTGACCCACATTACTCACCGAAAAAAACCCATTTACCACTCTACCTATACCGGTCGTCCGCCTGACGAACCGGCTATTCTTGGCGTCGCATTAAACGAAGTTTTCGTGCCGATTTTACAGAAGCAATTCCCGGAAATTGTCGATTTTTACCTGCCGCCAGAGGGCTGTTCTTACCGCATGGCGGTGGTTACCATGAAAAAACAATACCCCGGCCACGCCAAGCGGGTCATGATGGGAGTATGGTCTTTCCTCAGGCAATTTATGTACACCAAATTTGTCATTGTGTGTGACGATGATGTAGACGCTCGCAACTGGGAAGATGTGATATGGGCGATCACGACACGTATGGACCCGGCACGGGACACTGTCATGATCGAAAACACCCCCATAGACTACCTCGACTTTGCATCTCCTGTATCTGGCTTGGGTTCCAAAATGGGAATGGACGCCACCAATAAAATGCCCGGCGAGACAGACAGGGAATGGGGTACGCCTATTGTTATGGATGAACACGTGAAGCAGCGCGTTGATGACATCTGGGACAGTCTTGGTATCATGGAGTAAGGAACAGGGCGCAGGCGACAAGCAGAAGCGTCATAACTTCAAGCAATTAAAGAGTAAATATGTCGGAATTTCAGTGTAAGGTTACGGCAATCACGCCGTTGACTGAGGTCGTTTTTAAAGTTGAGTTAACGCCAGCGCAGCCTGTGAATTTTAAGGCCGGTCAGTACATCATGGTTCATATGGGCGAGAAAGATCAGCGGCCGTTTTCCATCGCAAATCCGGCTTATGACAATGGTCGTATAGAATTGCACATAGGCGCTGACGAGAAAAACACCTACGCCACTGAAGTTCTGGATAAAATGCGTACCGAGGGTGAAATAACCCTAAGTGGTGGCCATGGCAATGCCGGCTTACAGTCTGCTGAAGCCGATATTATCCTCATTGCCGGCGGTACTGGTTTCTCCTACACCTGGTCTATTCTTCAGCAAGTGCTGCATGAAAAGCCCGACGCCCGCGTCACTCTGTACTGGGGAGGTAAACACAAACAAGACCTCTACCTGTTCGATGAACTCACAGCATTAGCAGCCAGACACCCCCACTTCCAATTTAAACCGGTAGTAGAATTTCCTGAAGATGGCTGGCAAGGCAAAACAGGCTGGGTTCATAAAGCAGTGATGAGTGACCACCCTGAGATGTCATCCAAGCACGTTTATATTGCCGGTCGTTTCGAAATGGCTAAAGTAGCCAGGGATGATTTTGCCACCTGTGGTTTGAGCACCGACACACTATTTGGCGACGCTTACGCATTTATATAAAGCCGCGGATGCATAAAGCGCGGCAATAATATAAAAGACAGAAGGAGAGTTTATTATGCTGCGCAAGTACTTTGCGATGGCATGGGCAGTGTCGTTGCCGGCACTGTCAGCCCCCGCTTTTCACGACGACGCCCGTCTCCATGATATCGCTTCGGCCGTATCTGCCGAACGCATTGAAAAAGACATTACCACGTTAGTCGGCTTTGGAACCCGTCACACTTTATCTGATACCAAATCTGACAGCCGCGGTATTGGTGCTGCGCGACGCTGGATTCAGTCAGAATTTGAGCATATTTCTGATGACTGTGGGGGATGCCTTGAGGTCTTTACGGTAAGAGGCGTTATTAGCGGCGAACCCCGTATCCCGGATCCGGTAGAAGTGGTAAATGTTATTGCCATTCAACGGGGAACAACAGATCCAGGGCGTTACGTGATCATGTCCGGCGACATTGACTCCCGGGTATCTGACGTGATGGATTATACTTCAGACAGTCCGGGGGCAAATGACAACGCCTCAGGTGTGGCTGGTACCTTAGAAGCCGCCCGGGTACTGAGTAAGTACTCCTTCAATGGCACCATAGTGTATGCTGCCCTGTCAGGCGAAGAGCAAGGTCTGTTCGGTGGCAAAATACTGGCAGAAAAGGCCCAACGGGAAGGCTGGCGGATTAAAGCCGTGCTGAATAACGACATGATCGGTAATATCGAAGGTGTAAACGGGGTAATTAACAACACCACTGCGCGAATTTTTGCCGAGGGCACTCGTGTAACAGAGACCAGTGATGAAGCTCGTCTGCGACGTTTCACCGGCGGCGAAGTGGACTCTCCCAGCAGAAACCTCGCCCGGTATATCGACAAGTTGGCAGATCAGTACATCGAAAACCTCGACACCATGGTGATTTACCGCTTAGATCGTTTTCGTCGAGGCGGGCACCACCGCCCGTTCAACGATTTGGGGTACCCCGGTATCCGGATTATGGAAACCAACGAAAATTACACCCGCCAACATCAGGATTTGCGCAGCGAAAACGGCATTCAATACGGTGATACGATCGACGGTGTGAACATGGAATATGCAGCCAAGCTTACGGGGCTGAATGCTGTGAGTTTAGCCGCTATGTCCTGGGCTCCGTCGCCACCAGCAGAAGTGACAATAACGGGCGCCGTTCAACCTTCCACCACACTGAACTGGAAAGCCGCCAATGAAAAACAAAACCCGCAACTGGCAGGGTATAAGGTATACTGGCGGTATACTGACGCACCGCAATGGCAGTTTAGCCGCTTTGTGGGTAATGTCACCGAGGCGATCCTGGAAAACACAGTTATTGATAACTACTTTTTTGGTGTTGCCAGTGTCAGTAAAGATGGCATTGAGAGCCCCGTGGTCTACCCTGGCCCGGCCGGTAGCTTCGGCGACTAATATGCACAGAAAATACAAATCTGTTTCATCACATTAAAAGAGTGACAGGTGTTACTCTTTTTTTTCTTTTTCGCGTATATCACTACACTTTAGCGGCATTTACCGCTACGGTATCAAAGAAGCCTCAAAGGAAGTATTTGATGATTAAGCTGTTTCGTTTTTTCCTGTGTGTTTGTATTTGCGTGGCCAGCCCATTTGCAATGGCCACAGTGAAACTTGGCGCGTCTCCTCTGGCTACCTACGTAGACAATGACGGTGAACCTGCGCGCTTAAATACCATTGTGCAGGCAGCTTTTACCCGAATGAATCAAGATGTTGAACTGAGCGTGATGCGGCGCGCTTTTTTGGGCAGCGCTTTGTCGTCAGGTCAGTTAGACGGTGAATTCGCGTTTATTAGTTTAGATAACCAGGCTGACAACCTCTATTATTCCAAAGCTTATTTACCCCTTCGGCTATTTGTAGGCAGTAAACGCCCGAACGTAGCTGACATTTCCCTTATTGCGCAGTTACAAGACAGCCGAATTGCCGTTGAAAACCGGTTTGCCAACACCGACGACATCCGTCAGATACGCGAGATAAAATGGTCTCGAAACCCGACAACGTACGATACGTTTAAACAATTCGCTGACAACCGGGCCCCTTTCATACTGACGACAGAACTATTACTAGCAGATTTTAACCGTTTACTGATAGCCGATAGTGAAGAGCCGGTTTTCCTCTCTCCAGTGCCTTTGATCTCGAAAGGGTTTCACTTGGCGTTAACAAAAACCAGCCAAAACCAGACATTGATAAAACAATTTGATACCGTCATTGCCGACATGCAGAAAGACGGAAGTTTCAATGAATACCTGGGCGTTACCTGGCTACAAAAGGATATTGACGGCGACGGTACAGCAGATTTTATTACCTCCGGCAAGGTCTATCACCGGCCAGCTGAACAACCGTTCTTAAATGCTTTTCCCTTGGACGATACCAAACCCGGTGATGCCTCGTATTTTTACGTTAATGGTGTGGCATATACCACCTATGAAGAAGCCGAAATGGCTTTGGGTTCAGCCGCCCCTGATGAACCCGAGAGCTTTCTTGACCGCGAAGTTTACAAAAAAATCCTTAAACAGTGGTAATGCCCGCAAATTATTTTTTCGCCGAAACAAAAATAAAACCCAAAAAACTCAAACACTTAACTTTAAAATCAAAAGAATTTATCGTTAGGTGAACTTTTTTGATATGTAACACGTTAGACATATTACTGTCATAATACTATGATAGTAAGCGGGTTAATCAACAGGAGGGTTCATTATTATGCATGCGCTAACCAAGTCATTTACGCGGTTTTTTGAGCGGGCCCATCCATATACAGTGGCATACTATATTGGAAGGAAAAATGCTGAGAAAATTTTTGATTGTAAGATCAAGAAAAAGTCAAAGCTGCTCGCTGATTCACATCAGTAGCGTAAACACCCGATAAATAGGCCTTATTTTTAAGGCCTATTTTTATTTCAGGTCGCATAGGTCTCATCGTTGTTTTTTAGCACCTCCCCACCCGATGCTCCAGTAAGCGACAAGGTCAACGATCCTTTAAAGATGGGTCAGGGGCATTTCCGTAGAGTACTTGATTTGTTCCATGGCGAAACTGGACGTGACATCACCTAAATCAATGCCTGACACTAAGCGCTTGTAGAAGTGATCGAAACTGGCCATGTCCGTTACCAACACTTTAAGCAGATAGTCGTATTCGCCGGACATGCGGTAAAACTCCACCACTTCTTCAAAGGCCGATACGTGTCTGGCAAACTCTGTGAGCCAGTTAGCATGATGTGTTGCCGCTTTCACCTGCACAAACACTGTCATGGCCAACCCCAATTGTCTGGCGCTTAACAGCGCAACCTTTCGGGTAATATAGCCTCTTTCCTGCAGGCGCTGTATCCGACGCCAACAAGGGGTCGATGTCAAACCAACAGCGTCAGCAATTTCCTGTACTGGGGTATCAGAGTTTTGTTGTAAAATAGCAAGAATTGCTTTGTCTGTTTTATCCGGCCCTGCACTTTGCATGTTATTCCCATGTCTCGTGAACTTCACCCTAGGTTATCACTTGCGCCACAACTACGTCAGCCATAACGCCACAGATAAACCTATGAGCATTATGGCAAGAGAAGTAAAAATACCATATCGCATTCGGGGTACCTGCAGATATTCATGAATGACGCTGCCCAACACCATCCATGAACCATTTGCCAGAAAGCCGCTCACACAAAACACAACGATCAACTGTACACTGTCTGTTACCACGGTCTCCGGTGACACAAACTGACTATAAGCGGTGATCAGCATCATCCAGGCCTTGGGATTGAGAGGGTGTACAAGTAAACCTTTAAAAAAGCCCGGGGCAGACGGCTGGCTTTTCCCCACTTCTGCATAACGCACTTTCCACAGACCCCACGCCAAATAGAGAATATAAAGTGTTCCAAGCACTTTGATCGCCAACACTGCCGCAGGAAAACGCTGAAATAGCCCCCCCAGGCCAATACAAATAGCCAGCGCATTGGCCAGAAAACCCGCCACGATACCAAATAGCAGTGGAACAGTACTTTTCACCCCCAATTGAACACTGGTTCCCAGTAAAGTGAGATTCGCCGGTCCAGGAGAAAACGTCATGCTGGCGGCAAACGCCACCATCAAACCTAAATTGTGCCACTCCATTTCAATACTGCCCGTAATTGTGCCTATAATTCACATAATGTCAGAACAATTAACGTTCTGAAAAAATTAAATTGTTACCCTATCAATTATGGAAATGACTATGTGGATCCCTACAATTGATCACAATAGTGACCAGAAGCTTTACCAGCAAATAAGCGATGCCATTGTTCAGGCTATTTTAAATGGCGAGCTGAAAAGGGGTGAGCAGCTTCCCACAGTCAGAGCCCTTGCCAGCGCGCTTCACGTAACGCCCGGTACCATCAATCGCGCCTTCGATGAGGTGGCGGGAAAAGGCTTGCTAGATAAAACTCAAGGCAAAGGCACCTTTGTAAAAGCCCAGAAAAAGGCCCGAAATATCAGCGTTACTATGGTGGAAGGTCGCAACGATGTTTACGACTTCACAGTAAATCAACCGGCGCAACTGGATATTGACCCGCTTATCAGTCGCCACGTTAAAGCCATAGCTGAAAGCGCAAACAGCGCGCTTTGGTCTCAGTACGGTGATACCCGTGGGTGGCTTTCCCATCGAGAAGTGCTCGCAGGCTGGCTAAATGAACGGGGAACAGAAGTAGATCCCGCCCACCTCTTTTTACTCAACGGCGCACAACAGGGGCTGTTGTCGTCACTCATGTTGTTGTGTGAAAAGGGCGATACTGTCATGGTACAGGAAACCACGTTTTCCGGGATCAGATCCATCGCCACCCTGCTGGATTTAAACCTTCACCCGGTAGCCATGGATGACGAAGGTTTCGACGTAAATCATTTCAGACAACTGTGTAAGCACGCCACCAGTCAGGTATTAGCGATACTGCCCACTGCCCACAACCCCACCGGGAAAACCCTGTCTTTAGCCCGCCGCGAAAAACTGGTGAAAATAGCCAGGAAGTACGACATATTCATCGTCGAAGACGATTTATATCTCCACCACCGTCCAGTCACCCCACTTCAGGCCTTGGCGCCAGAACGAACATTTTACGTATCCGGTATGTCTAAGCGGATTGCTCCAGCCCTGCGGGTAGGCACACTGATTACACCACCTCAATACACTGATGCCATGACGCGTATCGTCCAAGCGCAAAGTTGGGTAATGCCATCTATGATGATGGAAATTGCAGCCAGGCTCATTACCAGTGGGGATGCCGCTGAAATAGAGCACGCCCGACGCCACGATATTGAAACCAGGCTTGCGCTGGCCAAGCGCACCCTTGGCGAAAAGCGAATGCAATATGACCCAGCTAATCAGCACCTATGGGTAAAACACTCGCCCCGCTTGGAAAACGCAGAAGTCATTGCGCGCTTAAATCAGTTGGGCGTTGATGCCCTTCCTTCTGTTTTCTTTCACATTACCCAAAAACCTTCCCCCCACATCAGGCTGTGCTTGGGAAACATGCCGTTAAAAAAATTGGAAACCGGCCTGGAAATTATTGCCAAGGCGCTTAACCCTTCGTTACCGGAACGATCAATTATCTGAGTAAGTGTTCATTTGTGAACACTATTTGTTCACATTTGTTTCACGAAGGAGTCATACTCACGCGCCAGCATAGTGTAATAGCAAATTACGGGTGTACAAAAATGGGCTTGAACGTCTGGCAATTATTACTGGTATTACTCATCGCTTTACTTTTATTTGGTCGCGGGCGAATTCCCGCCATTATGGGCGACCTCGCCGCTGGAATTAAGAGCTTTAAACACGGCGTAAAAGAAGACAACACCGACATTTCAAATACTTCAAACCAAAAGAAAGTTGATACAACGGGCGCTGTATCAGGTGAGCAGGAACATGTTTGATTTAAGTTTGCCGGAACTGTTTTTTGTTGGTGTTTTGGCATTGCTGATCATTGGCCCAAAAGATCTTCCGGAACTGTTTCAGTTGTTTGGAAAGTTGCTGGCCAAAATTCGCAGAATGTATGCCGACCTGCAGGGCAGCATGTCTCAACTTCAAAAAGAAGTAAATATCGTGTCTGGTAAAGCGCAGTCTGGAGACGAAAGTTGGCGCGAGTTACTTCCCCCTGAAATTAGTAATTTACCTGATGATTTCATTCCTGGGTCAATGTCTCGTGACGAACACAACACCAGGAATGCCCAGATACGCCAAGCGCAAACCCGGGCCCGCAGCATCAAAGACGCACAAAGCAACGGGACAAACCAAGGTGAGCCAAATGAACGATGACAACATTATCGCATCCAAAGCGCCATTGCTTTCTCACCTTATTGAGCTCCGCACCCGCCTGATTTATTGCCTTGTATTCTTTTTGCTCGTGTTTGGTGTGGCCTATTACTTTGCCACCGATATTTACCGCTTCTTACAACAGCCCCTGGTAGAGCAATTTAGCACTCAATCAGACCGACGTATGATTTACACGGGTTTGCAGGAAGCTTTCTTTACTTACATGAAGGTCGCATTTTTCACCGCGTTGTTTTTTTCCCTTCCCGTGATGTTAATGCAGGTATGGCGATTTCTTTCTCCCGGAATGTACTCTCACGAGAAGAGCGGTATGTTGCCAATGTTCATCATGACTCCGGTTTTGTTTATCGCAGGTGCAGCGTTGGCGTTTTACGTTGTTATGCCTGCCGCCTGGGAATTCTTCGTGAGCTTTGAGTCACTCGGTAACGAAGATGGTATTCGGGTTGAACTTGAAGCAAAGATGAGTGAATACCTGTCACTGGTACTCAAACTTATTATTGCATTTGGCTTGTCTTTCGAGCTTCCTGTTTTTCTGTTGGTACTGGCAAAAGCGAATTTAGTCAACGCCACATCGTTACGCCATTATCGCAGACACGCCATTGTCATTATCTTTTTGGTGGCTGCCGTAATCACTCCCCCTGATCTTATCTCACAAGTTGCACTGGGTACGCCCATCATATTGCTGTATGAGTTATCGGTTTTCCTGGTCGCCTTGGGTGAAAACCGCAAGCGCAGCGAAGAAACAGCCTCTGTGTAACACACCTGTATTGAAAGCGTAAAAGAAGTGGCGCATAAGCGTCATTTAGTTGGCGTAATGTTTTATCTGCAAGACCAAAAGGAGTCGTACCGTGAGGTTTACCGGGTTCCTAGTACTTTCACTAATAAAACAATCGTACAGGTATCAAAACATGTCACATGATAATTCACCGCTGAAATCAGCTCAGCCAGAGGTAAGCAGACGGGACTTTGTAAAAGGCAGTTCAGTGATTGCCGCGAGCACTGCCCTTACTTCACTTTCAACAAAGGCAGCGACACTGCCATACTCAGCCAGCTATGGCCCCCTGAGTATGAAGACTTGTAAAGCGACTGGTTTAGCGCTGCTGGCCTTACCAGAAGGCTTTGAATACACCTCTTACGGGTGGACGGGTCAAATACAATCCGACAGAACTATCACTCCTACAGATCACGACGGTATGGCGGTGGTAGCCGCCAAACAAAATATAATCTGCCTGGTTCGCAATCACGAACTCAGCCAAGGCGAAGGTGCCAAATGTGACCCTGCGAGCGGGCGAGGTATTTATAATCCGACCCAGTATGGTGGCACGACTAACATCTTGTTTGACGCTGACAGTGGCCGCTTCTTGTCTTCTTATAATAGTCTTGGTGGCACTATTCGCAACTGTGCAGGTGGCCTGACGCCATGGAGCACCTGGCTGTCTTGCGAAGAAACGTATCAGGAAAACAGTGGCTATTACCACGGTTATGTATTTGAAGTGCCAGGCTTTGGTATTTCTGATGGCAAGCCTATTCGCGAAATGGGCCGCTTCTCACATGAAGCCGTTGCCGTGGATCCTGCCACAGGTTTTGTTTACGAAACCGAAGACGCTGGCTCTTCGTGTTTTTATAAATTCGAACCAACTGGCGCTTATGGCGATTTGAAATCTGGTGGCCGTCTTTACGCTATGGTACTGAACAATACCAGTCGGGTAGATTTGCGTGGCGGACTGGTAGAAGGCACAACCTGGGACGTGAGCTGGCAAGAAGTGGCTGACCCTGATGCCATCAATCAGCGTTGCTTTGATCAAGCGTCTGACGCCGCAATTATCGAGCGCGGTGAAGGTTGTTGGTATGACGACGGAAAAATCTACTTTGTTTCCACGTCAGGTGGCGCTGCAAACCTTGGGCAAATATTCTGCTTCGACCCTCGCAAGCAAACACTGACATTAGTATTTGAATCCACCAGTGATTCAGAAGTCGATGGTCCGGACAACATTGCTGTTAGCCCACGCGGCAGCATCTTGATGTGTGAAGACGGTGGTTCAAACCCCAAACGCCTCGTTGGCCTCACACAAGCCGGTGAAACCTTCACGTTCTGTGAAAACCATATTGCACTGGACCAGGGTGACGTGCAAACCATTGATCAGGTTTACCCAGGTGTCGCGGAAAATTTCTGGGACAGTGTAGGACCCAGCATGAATGGCTCGAACCGTCGTAGCTTTTCAAGCCGAGAGTGGGCTGGAGCTTGCTTCCACGGTCGCTGGTTGTTTGTGAACGTACAATCTCCAGGTGTTACCTTTGCGATTACCGGTCCTTGGGAAAATGGCGCACTTTAAACAGATGACGGGGCTATACCGGCCCCTTGTTCAAACGAAAAAGAAAGGAAATAAACAATGAAATGGTTTTTAGTCGCAGCCTCTCTTGTGCTGGCTCCAATGGCCCAAGCTGGGTTGTTTACACTTAATTTGCCCGGTGACAACACGGGTATGCTGGCCACTAATGATGGCTGGAACATGGAAGACACAATGTCGATAGATTTCTATACCTTCGAATTAATGAGCGATACAGAGCTCGATTTCACCGTATCGGCAGTTTCCTCTATTGGCCTGAGCCTGTACGCTGGCGAGATGACAACGGATCCGGGCTTTTTGTTTAGCAACAGCGGTGATTTCATTGATTTTATGGGTAACAACTTTGCCTATATCACTGGCACTAACCCGTTCTTTCCCGGGGCGGGAAACAACGCGCTAAACACCGGTAACTTAATTGCAGGATGGTACACCCTGGCCGTTGGTGGCAATGAGGGCTTTGACTTCGGTGGTACAGAGTATGTACTTACCAGTACTTACCGTCAGGTTCAGGCAAGCGAACCTGCTACCTTTTCAGTGATACTTTTAGCTCTTGCCGGATTGTTGTGGCAGCAACGCCGGATGCAACGATAACGAGAGACAAACAGGCGGCGTGCCGCCTGTGTGTTTTTTTAATACCACCAGGGGTAAGAGAAATCCACGGACTGAGGTTCAATCACAGCAGTATAGGGCGCGGAAAAGCCTTTCCAGAATAACCCGGCAAACGCGTCTTCCTTTATCACCAACTTTCCTTGCTTTGCATATTGTTGTAACAACGCGTAATACGCTCCTACCGGATATTGTGGCGTATTAGAGCGGAAAATCACTGTACCACCAAACTCATTGTACAGCGATTTATCGATTAACCAGCGTTTTACCTGTTCTTCGGCAATGGTTTGAATAGATTTTTGCACAGTACTCTTAGGCATAGGAAGGGCGTCGTCATTTGCCTTGGCTTCTGCGCGTGCCTTTGCTTCCTTGGCTTTCTGGGTATTGAGGCTCTCACCGAAAACCTCTATAAACCGAGCAACCAGGGCAGGATCGGGAGAGATATTTCGAGATGTTGCGTAGTCAGCCAGCACTTTGTCCACAATAAGCTCAGTAAGCTTACCATGCTGAAAATGTGCCATTGCCATTTCACGAGACACGCCCAACGCTTTCGCCAAGGTGTTGAGTTGCGCCGGATCTGGCGAGACATCCGCTTCTGTAACAGGTTCATTGAATAACACTGCGAGCACTGTATCTTGCGCGGAAACCAGGTTGGCAGAAAATATGGTTAACACGGCAAATAATGTGAAAACCCGTTTAAACAAGCTACGCATGAAAACTCCTATAACGTTATGACGGATAACAGCGCAAGGTATAAGCGTATGTACACAGATTTGGAAATAATAGCAAACAAAGAATTCGTTACATATTGTAACTGCACGTCATTGACAATGGTGATATTAATGCTGAAGAGATAAAAAACGGTGACTGTTGTCACCGTTTTTCTGGGAATCAGATAGCTTGTACGTTGGCAGCCTGTAGGCCTTTTTGACCTTGCTCGACTTCAAACTCAACTCGCTGACCTTCGTTCAGGGTTTTATACCCTTCAGAAACGATAGCACGGAAATGTACGAAAACATCCTTATCGCCGCTATCCTGAGTCAGGAATCCATAACCTTTATCTGCGTTAAACCATTTAACGGTGCCTGTAACTTTAGACATGTAGACCTCAAAACTTTCTATAAAACTGCGCCAAAGCGCTTTACTCATGGCCTTATTACAACGGGTTATTTGGGTCTTACATGGGATGGGCAAACAACTTACTACAATTACAGGTGTAACCAGAGCGTTGTACATCGTGGTAGAAACAAAAATAAACTCGTCTTAAAAGACCGCTGGCAATTCAGCCTTTTCCACTATAACAGCTGATACGAAAAATGATACAAAAATTCACCGCTAACTGAAAAATATCACATTTTCGTAACTAATGTGTCAGATTACCCGCCGCCCCAACTAGTTGGGGTGGCTGTGTCGCCACCCCTGTATCCAGCATCCTAACCCCGTTATTACACTGCATACCGGGTACGCCCAAGAATGGGCGTAAAGAGGTAAAATAGCCGCCACAATGACGAAGGTTGCACCTACCACTACCCAGTGATTTGCCTTGGCCGTTTCCAGTTGAAGTCGCGCAATTTCCTGTTGTCCTCGTTGCAGCTCCAGTGGCAAACCTTTAATCTGTTTCAAACTGTCGTGGATGAGATCTGGCATCTCAGGTAACTTCTCAGACCAGAATGGCAAATTCTCTTTCACCTTTGTATACATGGCCTGGACACCAATTTGTTGCTTCATCCAGTTTTCCAGAAAAGGCTTAGCGGTTTGCCATAAATCCAATTGTGGGTAAAGCTGGCGCCCCAGACCCTCAATGTAAAGCAAGGTTTTTTGTAACAGCACCAGTTGTGGCTGCACAACCATGTTGAACCGACGGGCAGTGTTAAACAGTTGCAATAACACATTGCCAAATGAAATTTCCGCCAGTGGCTTTTGGAATATCGGTTCACACACCGTGCGAATAGCCATTTCGAATTCGTCAATGTTGGTGTCACTGGGTACCCAACCGGAATCGGCGTGTAACTGTGCCACCTTCCTGTAATCGCGGTTAAAGAAGGCAATAAAATTTTCCGCCAGATAACGCTTATCTTCGCGATTCAACGTGCCCACAATGCCAAAATCAATGGCAATATACTGGGGATTGGCCGGGTTTTCTGTAGAGACAAAAATATTGCCAGGATGCATATCGGCATGAAAAAAGCTGTCCCGGAACACCTGGGTAAAAAACACTTCAACCCCTCGTTCAGCCAGTTTTTTCATATTGGTGTTTTGAGCAAATAATGCATCCAGGTTAGAAATTGGAATACCATAGATACGTTCCATTACCAATACGTCATGGCGACAATAATCCCCGTACATTAGAGGAACATACAAACTCTCCGACCCTTCGAAATTCCGTCGCAATTGAATGCCGTTTGCCGATTCGCGCATCAGATCTAACTCATCTACCAGGGTTTTCTGGTACTCAGTCACCACTTCCACCGGCCGGAGCCGTTTTCCATCTGGTAACCATTTTTGCAGCACCCCAGCCAAGGTGTAAAGCAGTTCCATATCCGCGTCGATGGTTTTCCTGATCCCCGGTCTAAGTACTTTAACCACCACATTCTCGCCATTACTTTTTAGCGTTGCTGGGTGTACCTGGGCAATGGACGCAGACGCCAGTGGCTTTTCTTCAAACGCCGAAAACACCACATCCAACGACGGAATATTCAGGCTTTTGAGAATAATAGCTTTGGCGGCATCACTGGAAAACGGTGCTACGTTATCCTGCAGACGCGCCAACTCATTGGCGATAGCCGGCGGCAGTAAATCCCGACGTGTTGACAGCATTTGGCCAAACTTTATAAATACCGGCCCGAGGGTTTGCAGTGCAAGGGTAATGCGCTCACCGGCGGGCTTCTCTTTGTGTTCGTTACTGATCCAGAAAATCAGTTTGCGCATTATCCGCACGTACCAAGGCAGCCAGCGAGAGGGTATCAATTCATCCAGTCCATGCTGCAAAAGGACTTTATTGATGAAGTACAGTCTTCCTAAACGCATGTCGTCAATCCGCTATTGTGTCTTTTCCTGCTTCACCAGTAATATGGCTTCCAGCTTGTTGAGTTTGGCCTGTAAGCGCTCTACATCGTCACGAAGATCACTGACTTGATCACAAAAATGCGTGACCGCCAACGCCGGCGCAGCAATCTGCTTTTCTTCGGTCAGTGCATTGCCCAGCCCGGCCTTAGCGTTATTCACTACGCTCAGCATTGTTTGGTGTACCCGATTAGCAGAAGCAAACAGCGTGTGGGCCACCACATCACCCGTATACTGCGACACCACCTCTTCCCAGTCTATACTAAGCCCCTGGAATAAGCCGCTGGCTTGTTGCGCAACAGCAAGCTCCCCTTCAACGGTTAACTTGCCTTCCTGAATCAGCGCGGTTAGTCGACTGCTTTGTTTCAGTTGCGGCAAAACATCCAACGACACCTGAATACAGCAACTTTGTTTATCCAACGCCTTCACGGTTTCGGAAAACGTACTTTGCTCAGCCAGTACGTTGACGTTGTCGGCGAACACCAATCGCAGAGCAATAGGAGTATCAGCAATATACACTATGAGTGTCTTGCCGGCTAACTGACGCAATCTGTCATCACTGTCCTCATCAAGGGACAGCAATTGATTCATTGCGGTTTCAAGTGTGGCAGTGAAAAGTGCCTGAGCGGGCATCAGAATTTATACCCCCGGTGTAACGCTACGATACCGCCGGTAAGATTTTGATAATCGCACTGCTCAAAACCCGCGCTTTCAAACATACTTTTGAGCGTTTCCTGATCGGGGTGCATGCGAATACTCTCGGCCAGGTACTGGTAACTCTCAGCGTCATTCGCCACCAGTTGCCCCATTTTTGGGAGTATGTGAAATGAGTAAATATCGTAAACCTTGCTCAACTGCGCTGTGGTGGGTTTGGAAAATTCCAAAACCAGTAAACGGCCGCCGGGCTTCAATACCCGGTAGATGGAATTCAGAGCGTTTTGTTTTTCTGTGACATTTCGCAAACCAAACGCCATGGTTACCACGTCGAAGGTATTGTCGGGAAAGGGCAATGCTTCGGCATCAGCCTGTACATAGTCAATATTGCTCACCAGTCCGCGATCGCGGAGTTTATCGCGACCCACTTTGAGCATCGACAAGTTAATATCAGCCAGTGTAACTGAGCCTGTGGCGCCAACCAAACGGGAGAATTTCGCAGTGAGATCGCCTGTTCCGCCAGCAATATCCAGAACCTTGTGTCCTGCCCGCACCCCGGAACAATCAATGGTATGACGCTTCCACAACCTGTGAATGCCCAGCGACATTAAATCGTTCATAACATCGTATTTGGCAGCTACGGAATCGAACACATTCGCAACCAATGAAGCCTTTTCAGATTTGTCGACCTGCTTGTAGCCAAAATGGGTGGTTTTGTCGTTTTGCGCGCTTTGCTCTGTCGGCAAAACGGGAGAAGTCTGGTTATCGCTCATGACATTCCTGAGGGTTTGTTTCTGATGCAGTGAGTGTACCCAAAAGCAGCGTTGAGCAACAGCGCTTTACCGCCCAATCATTGAATTAGCTCGCTTCTAACTGTTACGCCTGATGTCGATCGTTTGGCCCCCAACTGTACGCCAGGATCTGGCTTATTTCCTGTAGCGTCAAACCACTTTGCTGTTGCCACTGCGCAAAACACGCGTTGGCAGCTTTCAGCGAGCGCTGGCTGGTTAGGGAACCGTCGATAACCTCGTGCTTGCGCAGGTAATCTTCTGTATCGCGGGAGAAAATAAACGTATCTACGCCACACGACCTCAGCACATAAGGCCCGGTATTCCCACCTAGCCTCGCGCCGTGCTTTTTCAGATACAGCCACAACTCAACAATACGCTCGGAAGGAAAACTGGCAACAAATGTACCAAAGTTGTCATAATGATGGCGTATATCCTGAATCATCAAGGCGTTCTCTCTCACCGTCATGACTTTTTTGTAATTGCGTACAATGCGTCTATCGGTCGCTTTTTGCTCTAGCATTTCATCGGGCATCAACAGCACTTTTTCGATATCAAAACCAAAGAAAACCGTTTCAAAATCCGGCCATTTGGCTTCAATAACCCGCCATACAAACCCTGACTGAAACACTTTCTTTGTCATTTCAGCCAAAAAACGGTGGTCGGGAATAGCCGCCACCTCCAAGGGCGTAAGTGGCTGGCTTATCATTTGCGAAAGGGCGGCTTCCCCACCCTTCCTCTTAACCGCCCGGTTGAAAATCACCGAAAAGGGCTCTGCGGCCATCAGGCTTTGATCCCGGAATGACGTAACAGGGCATCGACCTTAGGTTCACGACCTCTGAAGGCGACAAACAAATCCATGGGCGGTCGGCTTCCACCCATCTCAAGAATGTTGTGCAAAAACGCCTTGCCGGTTTCCCGGTTAAAGATACCGTCTTCCTCAAACTTGCTGAACGCATCGGCCGATAGTACTTCAGCCCATTTGTAGCTGTAGTACCCCGCCGCGTAGCCTCCGGCAAATATATGACCGAAGCTGTGCTGGAAACGATTAAACGAGGGGGGCGTGATCACCGCAACCTGTTCGCGTACATCGTCCAACACAGCCTGTACATCTACATTGTCGTCTGTACACTGATGTAGTGTGAAGTCGAACAAACTGAATTCCAACTGCCTTACCATTTGCATGGCTGAGTGGTAATCGCGGGCAGCCAACATTTTGTCGAGCAAATCATTGGGCAAGGGTTCGCCTGTCTCGTAATGGCCGGAAATAAAGTTAAGCGCGTCTTCCTCCCAACACCAGTTTTCCAAAAACTGACTCGGCAGCTCAACGGCATCCCACGGTACACCGTTAATACCAGACACACCCGCTACCGACATTTTCGTCAGCATATGGTGAATACCATGCCCGAATTCGTGGAACAGGGTAACCACTTCATCGTGGGTAAACAGCGCAGGTTTGTCACCTACAGGGCCATTAAAATTACAGGTGAGGTACGCAACCGGTAGCTGGATACTGCCGTCGGGTAATGCCCGGCGTACCCGGCATTCGTCCATCCACGCACCACCGCGTTTTTTGGCTCTGGCGTACAAATCGAGATAGAAACTGCCACGCAAAGCATCGGCGTCATCGGTAATGGTAAAGTAGCGCACATCGTCGTGCCACACATCAACACCAGGTTGTTCAATGATCTTCAGGCCGTAAAGACGATGAACAACTTCAAACAGTCCGCTTAGCACTTTGTCTTCGGGAAAATACGGGCGTAACATTTCGTCGGAAATGGTGTATTTTTCCTGCTTTAACTTTTCACTGTAGTAGGGTAAATCCCACGCGTTTACGGTGTCTACACCAAAGCGTGATTGCGCAAAAGCCCGCACCTCGTCCAATTCCTGAGCGGCTTGAGGGCGAGACTTTGCCGCCAGATCCCGTAAAAAGCCAATAACCTGATCGGTAGAGTCAGCCATTTTGGTTGCTAAGGACCGTTCTGCATAACTGTTGAAACCCAACAAATTAGCCAGTTCTCTTCTCAGCGCCAGCGTTTCCTGAATAATTGCCGTGTTGTCCCATTTGCCGGCATTCGGCCCCTGTTCGGAGGCCCGCGTAGTGTAAGCCCGATACATTTCCTCTCGCAATGCGGCGTTATCTGCATACATCATTACCGGTAAATACGAGGGGATATCAAGGGTGAACAACCACCCTTGTAAATCTTTTTGATGGGCCGCTTGCGCGGCTGCCGCCATGGCTGATTCCGGCAAACCAGATAAATCGGATTCGTCAGTAACGTGTTTGGTCCACCCCATGGTGGCATCCATAACATTGTTGCTGAAGGTGGACGATAATTCGCTGAGCCGGGCCTGAATATCCGCAAAGCGTTTTTTCTTGTCGTCGGGCAAGGCAACACCCGAGAGAGTGAAGTCCCGCAACGTGTTGTCGATTAGTTTTTGGCGCTGCTCATCCAATGTGGCAAACTCGTCACTGTCTCTTAGTGCGCGATAAGCGTTGTACAACCCTTCGTGTTGCCCCACCCAGGTGCCGTACTCAGACAGCAGGGGTAAACACGCGTCATGGGCTTCGCGCAGCGCATCACTGCTAACCACGGAATTCATATGGGACACTGGCGACCACATTTTGCTAAGGCGGTCATCCGCCTCCTCAATGGTGGCCACCACGGCCTGGTAGCTTATCTCCTGGGACGAGACAACATCTTCAATGGTCGCTTTACAGTGGGCAATGGCCTTCTCAATGGCCGGTTTAATGTCCTCGGGTTTGATGCCGGAGAACAAGGGTAATCCTTCGACGTGCTCAATAGCAGATGTTGTCATAATGATCTCGCTTGTTTTTGAAGTTTCTGATACGAATGTTGGGGTTATAATGCCCAAATGCAAGCGAGATTTTTGATTCGTTCTGAAACGTTTTCCGACTCACCGTGACAACACAAACGGCGAACTAATAATCGATATAGGGTTGTTGCACAACTAGCTTTTCAAAGTCGACACGCTGCACAGCTTTGCTGTAGTAGAAGCCCTGCACTTCGTCACAGTCAAGCGCTTTGAGCACATCCGCGACGACTTTGGTTTCCACGCCTTCAGCCACCGTTTGAATATTTAACCGGCTGCAAGCTTGTATCAGGCTTTTTACTAATTCTCTTTTGTTGGTGTCTGCATCAATGTTGTCAATTAAAGAACGGTCGAGCTTCAACACATCCACGGGCAATCGGGACAAATATGACATAGAAGTAAAGCCTGCGCCAAAGTCGTCAATAGATATTCTTACGCCGAGTAATTTCAATTGCCAAAGTAAACCGTTCATAAACTCGCAGTCTGTGGCTATTGCGGTTTCCGTTACTTCCAGTTCAATACAAGCAGGGTTAACGGCATAGCGGCCAATTTCTTCGGTTAAAATGTGTACAATCCGATGATTCTGCAGTTGTTTTGCAGAAATATTCATGGATACACATTTCACATCATCACTGACACGCATCAGCTCCGACACCGCCCTCACTCCCTGGCGAATCACCCATTCACCAATCAGTTCAATTTGACCGTCTAATTCTGCCAGGCGAACAAACTCGGCCGGCGGGACCCAGCCCAACTGGTGGTGCTGCCAGCGAAGTAACACCTCCGCACTGTGTATCTTTCCGGATTTCAAATTTATCTTGGGTTGAAAAGCCAAAGTAAACTGGTTGTTGTCCAGCCCACTTTGTACATCTGCACGAATGTGCTGCTGACGCTGAAATCGCTCAATAGCCATGTCATCGAGGTTTGAAACATGGCTGGAGTGCATTTCCCTCAGGATCGTGAGTTCGAGGTTTTTCGCGAGTGTATCAACATCAAGGCTCGGCGATCCCAACACGTGAAAGCCCACTCCGACCTGGCAATACACTGCGCGTTTATCAACGGTATAGGTTTTTTGTAATTTTCTGCGAAGTATTGCCCCCCACTGTTGCAATTCAGCTTCGTCAGACACGTCCAGCCGAAATGAAAAAAGCCCGTACTTATCTTTTTGAATAGGACAAAAATCACCAATAATTTCCCTAATGTGGCGCTCAACTTTCTCAAGCAAGATCGTCATTGTAGATTCACCATGACTGTATGAAACATCGTCCATATTGATGAGTTTCACGGCTATTAACGCACCAGACTCTTCTATATTCACCACATTATCGGGAAGCGTAGTATCGTCTTCGCTCACCTGATGACTCAATTCCACCATGCGTTTTTGCCAGCTGTGATCAGATCGCACCCGAAAATAATCAAAGGCTTGCTCAATTTCCGTAACCAACTGATTGGAACACCACGGCTTAGTGAGATATTTGTTTACCAGACCGCTGTTTAATAACCCCACCGCTGTGTCAAAGTCGTTTTCGCCACTCAGCATCATTGTGATGGTTTGCGGGTAGAACTGATTGATGTATTTGAGCAGATCCGCGCCGCTCATTCCCGGCATTCTTTGGTCTGTAAGCACCACAGCGATAGCATTTGTTGCCAGTACCTCCATTGCCTGTTGCCCACTTTTTGCAGTATGTATGGTGTAGCCCGAAGGGCGCAGCGCGCGCCTGATGGCGTTGAGTACTCCGGGCTCGTCATCAACAATAAGAAGTTCTAGGTGGTGTAAACTGGTTACTGTCGCATTCGAGGCAGACATGGTGTTCTCCGCTTGAGAGCATCACAGGACAGTAAAAACACTGTCTAGCGCTGCACTACTATTATTCGTATTGTTTTAGTTTGTGTGCAATTCCCTTTTTCACACTCGTCAATTTGTCTAATATTGCCAGGCATCATTACCTAAGTTCTGGTTAATCCCTGGCACTCCACTGTATAGTTAGTGAGCGATATAATTAAACCAAAATGTCACTAATGTCGCATATTATCCTTTAGTCTGGATTGTCATAATTTACGAACGCTGCTATAAATATCACCAACATTGCTACATTCACTTCTGGAGACAAACGACATGAAAACCCTCACATCTGGCGAAATAGCGTCGTATTGTGATGTCAATTTGCGAACTGTTATTCGTTGGATCGAGAGCGGTAAGCTCAAGGGCTTCAAGTTGCCTGGCAGGGGGAACAACCGGGTTCTGATCGATGACTTTATCGAGTTTCTTGAAAAACATAACATGCCAGTTCCCGATCAGCTTCAGGGTGAAGTGACACCGGGGATCTTAATTGTCGACGACGAACTCCCCGTGGCCAAATCAATTCAACGGGTTGCACGTCGCGCTGGATATGAAACCTTGATAGCGACTGGCGGGTTCCAGGCTGGCGTTATGCTAAGTCAACACAACCCTAGACTGATGACGCTGGACCTCAGCATGCCTGGAATGGACGGCTATAGCGTTATTCAGTTCACCCGTGAGCAAGCGAGGTACAAACGGCTAAAAATTATCGTTATTTCAGCATTGGACGATGTCAGCTTAGAACGGGCATTAGATCTTGGCGCAGATGCCGCTCTGTCAAAACCTTTCTCTAATCACGATCTTACCGCGTTGCTGGATAAATATATGTCAGCCTGAACGCTGACACTGGGGGTACGCAATGACAAACCACAAACTTTTCCTTTGGCGAACCCCATTATGGGGAGCCATTGTCTTTGTATTGATGACATGTGTGGTGCTGGCTGCTCCCACTGACGAAATAACTAGCGATGGGTCGACGTTTACCTCAACACCCGTGACGACGGTTCAGTGTTTGCCCGACGCTGAACCATTAACAAATTTCTGCTTTGTGAAAAAAACCGTCTATCTTTATCAAGGTGGACAGATTTTTTTGAGAAAGCAATGAAATACTATCAGAACCCAAGCGCTATGCACGATAGAAGAGTGCGGGCATGATAAATAACGATCAGCCTTCCTCCACTGCCAGGCTCGAAAAAGAGCTGCAACGCAAAGAACTGTTGCTCTGCGCACTTCGCAAAGATCTGCAAGATGCACAGCGGCAATTATTGCAGGCGGAAAAAATGGCTTCGGTGGGCCAGCTAGCGGCCGGCGTTGCACACGAAATAAATAACCCTATCGGCTTTGTATCGAGCAATATCGCTACGTTACGTGATTACATAGCGGCCTACCAACAACTCATGGCGAAAATAATGGCGGCTTTTGAAGACGATACGTCATCCGCTCCTGCACTCGCTGAGGTCGTGCAAAAAGCATGGGCAGAGCACGACATTGCGTTTATCAACGAAGACATATGCTCTTTAATAGACGAGTCTGTTGATGGTTTACAGCGCGTGAGTGAAATTGTAAATGGTCTGAGGCTCTACTCTCGTATCGATTCAGAAGACCGTCAATGGCACGACGTTAATCAGTGCCTGAAAACCACGCTAAGCATGGTGAACAACAAGCTGAAGTACATCTGTGAGCAGACACTGAGTCTTGCCGACCTACCCAAGGTGTACATAAATGTGGGCAAGATAACCCAGGTTTTCACGAATTTACTTATCAATGCCGGCCAAGCCATTGAGTCGACGGAAAAGCAGGGGGTAATTACAATATCAACCTACCTGAAAAACGGCGATGTACACGTGAGCATTAAAGACAGTGGGTGCGGGGTTAAGCGTGAACATATCGACAAACTCTTCAACCCTTTCTTTACCACTAAACCAGAAGGTCTGGGAACCGGACTTGGTCTTTCTATTTCACACGGTATAGCCCTGGAGCACGGGGGAGAATTACTGGTCGAAAGCAAAGAAAACCAGGGCACCACATTTACCTTGGTGCTGCCCGTCGATGGCCCAGAACCGAGCGCTACACGTTAAGTGTCGTGGTGTGACTTCGCGTAACAAATTTAAACAGGCCGTACCCAGGCCTTAGGAGTTCTTATGAGCGAGACAGAAGAGAAGCAAGCGGAAAGGAAGTACACCGTATTATTTGTTGATGATGAACCTAATATTCTTCGCGCACTCAAACGCGCATTGTTCAAATTCAATATAAATATGCTGTTGGCTGAAAGCGGCCAAAAAGCACTGGAATTACTAAGCGAAAATACGGTTCACGTGGTGGTATCAGATATGAAGATGCCACACATGTCCGGAGCAGAGCTACTCGAACAGGTCGCCCGGCTCTATCCGCATACCTTTCGGGTTGTGTTGACGGGTTTTGCCGATATTGATTCCACCATCAAAGCCGTTAACCAAGGCAAAATTCACCGCTATTTGCAGAAGCCTTGGGACAACCAAGAATTATTAAACACCCTGGAAGAAGGTCTGGAAAGAGTAAAGTTGAAAGACGAAAATGAACGCTTACAAAAACTCACCCGCCTGCAAAACAAAAAGCTCAAAGACATAAACAGCACCTTGGAACAAACTGTGGTAAAACGCACCAAGCAAATTAAGTTTGCGCTAAACCGCATTCAAAAACAGAACCAGGCTATAGAACAGGTGTTGTTTAATGTCATCAGCATCAACCCGGACATTGATGGCAAATTTGCTATTGAAATCAGTGAGCTTGCCGCTTTGCTGGCGCAAAGAGCCCAGTTGCCTGAAGAGGAAGTCAGGCTTATCCGCTACGCCAGCCTGATATGTGAATTAGGCTGCTTGGGATTAACGTCAGCAGATTTTACACCGCCCTTTAGTAAGCTAAATTACGAGCAGCAAAAGAAATTTCTTTCGCAAACCAAACAGGCTGTAACCATCCTCGCGCCCGCTGAACACATGAAACCCATTTCCGATATTATTGAGTTTCAGTTTGAGCATTGGAACGGTTCAGGGCTTTACAACAAAGTTGCCAAGGAAATTCCCAATGGTGCCCGCATCCTTGCTATCAGCCGGGACTACTGGCGACTCGTTACCGGCCGTTTGCAGGAGAAAAACCTGTCGCCTAACGAGGCCAAACAAGAACTCAAAAAACACCGCAATACCCGTTACGATGCGACCTTTCTCGATATTCTTTTGGATGCTCAGGACATAGGCATGCCCAAGCACATGGATAACAGCTTCGGTGCCTCTGAACTGGCTCCGGGTATGGTACTGGCGGCCAACTTATATAATGACAGTCACATTCTCATCTTGCCTGAAGGCCATGTTTTCACAGAAGCCACTATCGCAAAGCTGATGCAATTTGAAGATGATCACAATCGCCAGTTTGAAATAACCATCAAACCCGCCAAGAAGCAACAGGCCGAAAGCCCGGAGCAAACCGAAGAAGCGTGACCCGCGTTCCCGGGGAAATACCTGTTTCCCCGGTTTTAGTTACTCTCTGGGAAATGAACCTCATAGACTTTCAGTTATACTTTTCAGCAATAAGAAAGTAGGATTTCCTATGAATGACTTTTCTGCGCCATACGGTCCATTGCCTTAAACAAGGTCATTCAACCCATAGTGGTTTGACTTTATTTGTAACGCCCTTATTTTACTTTTTACGATAATGGGCCTGTACACAGGCTGTTATTTTCCTGAAGCGGTGTTAACAACAGGTTTTGAGTCACTTACTTAATCGTGCCAAGATGAGCATGAATTTTTGAACAAGGCGAGCAGAATGAAAGAATTCGATTATATTTGTGTGGGCGGCGGCAGTGGCGGCATTGCCTCTGCAAACCGCGCGGCGAAGCACGGTAAAAAAGTGGCACTGATAGAAGGCGGCGACATCGGCGGCACCTGTGTGAACGTGGGTTGTGTTCCGAAAAAAGCCATGTGGTTTGGTGCCAATGTTGCCGAAGCTATTCACAAGTACAGCGAAGACTATGGCTTTGATGTAACCGTAAACAACTTCAGTTGGGAAGTGCTGGTTGCAAACCGCCAGGCCTATATTCAGCGCATTCATGCTTCGTACGATAAAGTACTGGCCAAGAACGAGATAACCTGGGTAAAAGGCTTTGCCAAATTCGTCAGTGACAACGTGATTGAGGTTAATGGCGAACAATTTACCGCGCCCCATATCACCATTGCCACGGGCGGCAGCCCTCGCCTTCCGGATATTCCAGGCGCCGAATACGGTATTGACTCTGACGGCTTTTTCGAACTTGCCACTCAGCCAAAACGCGCAGTGGTAGTAGGCGCTGGCTATATTGGCGTTGAGTTGGCCGGCGTATTGTGTAGCTTAGGCACGCACACTGATTTGGTTATTCGTCACGCTACCCCACTTCGTCATTTCGACCCACTCATTGCAGACACCTTAACCGAACTGATTGATCGCGAAGGGCCTACCCTTCACAAGCAATCGGGCGTTGAAAAAGTCGAAAAACACAAAGACGGCACTCTCACAGTTACGCTGACTACCGGTGAAGTGATTGATACTGACGTGCTGGTTTGGGCCATTGGCAGAACCCCTTCCAGCGGTAACATTGGTTTGCAAAACACTGCGGTCGAAACCGATGACAAGGGTTACATTAAGGTAGACAAGTTTCAAAATACCGCAGCCAAGGGCGTGTACGCTTTAGGTGATGTTACAGGTCATGTTGAGCTTACGCCAGTTGCCATTAAAGCGGGCCGACTTCTGAGCGAACGCCTGTTTAATGGCCAGAAAGAAGCACACCTCGATTATTCCCTCATTCCCACTGTCGTATTCAGTCATCCGCCCATTGGTACTATTGGGCTCACTGAACCCGAGGCGATTGAAGAGTACGGCACGGATAATATTAAAGTGTACACCTCTTCATTCTCGGCCATGTACACTGCCGTTACCCGTCACCGCCAGGCAACCAAAATGAAGCTCATTTGTGCCGGGGAAGATGAAAAAATAGTTGGCTTACACGGTATTGGTATGGGCATGGATGAAATGCTTCAAGGCTTTGCCGTGGCGATAAAAATGGGCGCAACCAAAGCCGACTTCGATGCGTGTGTGGCCATCCATCCCACGAGTTCTGAAGAGTTTGTTACTATGTAGCCATGTATCCGGAAACATAGAATATAGATTAGTGTGAACTGACAACCTTACTATTCCCGTTAAATAGCGCCCTATTTATCGGGATAGGACGTTTCCTATCATTAATTCAGACAATTTTGACATTGATGTCTCTCGATATACCCTCCCCTCGAAACATCCCCTGCAGAGGTTCTAAAGTATTGAGAGAGACTTTGACCTGACTGTCTCGCTTTTGAGCACTTAAATTCCAATTTCGACCAACCAGAGATTTTTTCCGCTTGAATTTCATACAGCTCCAGGCTGTCATCGTGATATCTGGTCGACATGACACGTGCAAAAACTTTCCCATTAAGCCTGAAAACGGTTAAAAGGCTACTCACTGACGGTATTCAATATGCAAGTTCGGACGGTCACTACAATGATGTGCGTCACAACTGAGGTGGGAGTATTCTGCACGACGCCATAGTAGCCTATTTTTTTGCATGTCTAATTAACATTAAACCTGATACCATTCTCAGCGAGGTTAATGAGGGTATGAGGGCACCAAGTAATTGGTGTGAGTTGGTTTTATGCCGAGGAAGAAAGAATTCAATCCGGAAATGGCGCTGGAAAAAGCGATGTACTATTTCTGGAAAAACGGTTTTGAAAACACATCGATCAGAAGTTTGATCTCCAGCACAGGGGTTAATTTTTATGGCCTCTATAGTGCGTTGGGAGACAAGAAGGGGATCTATTTGAAAGCTCTCGATAAGTACATAGAATTGTACGTCGAAGCGCTGCTGAGCCACTCAAACGAGACACAAGACATACCCTCAGTTGTAAAGTCTGTGTTTGAGCACATTGCCTGCACGCTGAATGAAAAATGTGCCGATGCCGGATGCATGGTTTGTAATGCTGCTGTAGAAGTGGCAGCAGAAGATGTGGATGTCGCCTTTCGGGTTCAGCGCCACCGTCAGCTAATTGAGCAGTTCTGGTGCGACTTATTGAATCAGCAGAGCAATAGCCTGGATCAAAAAAAATTGTCCCAATGCAGTGAGTTCTTATGTACTCAACTTTACGGAATGGCGATGTTAATTCGCTCTAAATCTGACACGGCATTGATAAACAGACACATTGACACATCCGCACTACTGGTTGACAGTCTACTTTAATACGCTTTTCTCAGGATTATCCCCACAAGACAGGACATCTTTTTCACGTTCATTCAACAGAAAAATTCCTGAGAACAGCTGTATTTTCTCCAATATGCAATTCGTTGCCACCTAGCTATCACATCTTGCCACCCTCTGGCATTTAAAAGCCACTTCCGCGGTATTTTTTGTTTGTCATCCTTCCCAATTAATTTCATATCAATCGTTTAATAAAGCTTTCATTTAAGGCCTGGCTTGGAAATTCATCTGGCACGATTATTTCATATCAACCGTTAATTAATGGAGGAAATATCATGTTAGACTTAACCAATAGTATTTCGAATGCACAGCAGTATCCCAACGTTGGCGCCCAAAACCTTAGCACTAAAGACAATACCGCAGAGGTATTTTCCCAAACCCTGGAAGCACAAAGCGACGCCGGTGAAACACAACAGCAAGCCGCCACAAACAGTAGTGACTTGCAATCATCGTTCAACAACCTGTTGTCAGGAAATGCATCTGATGAAGACATCACGACGATGCAAAATGCATTGTTCAACTCCCTTAAACAAGCGTTGTTTACCGATAACGCCAATTCATCGGACGTACTCAGTCAACAGAAAACCAGTTTAAAAGGTGAAACCACCACAACCACTGAAACCGTCACTGATGGGGATACCAGCAACACCAGTGAAACCAGTGAAACCTTTTGGGAACTCGTTGATTCAGTGAATACCCTTAGTTTTGGCGAAGATGGGTTAGGTCTCGACGACGCATTTGATGCCGTGAACATTTTGAACCACATCCCGATAATTTCTGATATCTACACAGACATTTCCTCCCAAGACAGTGTGGATGCGGCTGCTGCAATCGCCGGCGGCTACATGTTTACCGGCCCTGTGGGAGCCCTGTATTCAGCCGCTAACGTCGTCACTGAAGAAATGACCGGCAGCTCCATTCTGGACAACCTGATCAGCATTGGACGCTCCTTTATAGGCGAAGAATCGTCAGCAGCAGATACGGTAGAAAATGTTGCCACTCGTGTTGCTGCTTCGGTAACCGATGCCGCCGCAAACAATAGCGCTTCGGGCTATCAATTTGTTTCCCGTGATGCCGGTTCACAGGGAGTTTAACGTCATGTTGTTCCTTCATCACAGAATAACCAGTGTCGTATGGCAAAAGCTGGCCTGTACTGTCGGCCTGTGTATGCTTATCGTTCTAACACAAACAGGCTGTCAGAGCAGGGACCAATCAGCGGAAACGGCCGTAGTGGACAATTTGTCAACTAATCCGGAGCGCACCCTGTTGCCCATTTCCGTAGAGGAAACTCTCGACGGTGCGACACCCGGTGACCCGCGTTACAAGCCGCTCAGACCTGGTGGGAATGCGCCAATACAAGTACCGACAGGCTCGTTGTTTCACGCAGACCAATATGAAGGCCTGTTTCATCGCAAAAAGCGGTTCCTGGTGGGAGACATGGTACAGGTCATTTTAGAGGAACGAACCTCAGCATCTAAAAACCTCGACCTACAACGCGACAAATCAAGTGAGCTCAATGTAGATCCGCTTGAACTCAACGCCGGGCCACTGAGCGTGAATCGCGGTGACATCAGTATTAACCATGACCAGTCAAGCGCGTTTAGCAGCTCGTCAACCTCTCGTCAGTCCAACACCCTTGACGGCGTGATCAATGTGTTCGTCAAAGACATCCTGGTAAACGGAAACCTCGTCATCGCAGGGGAGAAATGGATAAAACTGAATGAAGGCGATGAATACATTCGCATGCGCGGCGAAATTCGCCGTGATGACATAAACGAAAACAATCAGATTAGTTCACTATTGGTGGGCAATGCCCAGATTGAGTACAGCGGTACAGGTTCATTGGCTGATAATCAGACACCATCCGTGTTCGACAAAATTCTGTCGTTGTTCAATTAGGAAGTAGCATGTACAGATCCTATTCCTTGCTGATATTTATGATCGCCCTGTACACGCTTAGTACGCCGCTATGGGCAGGTTGGAGTTATGGTCAGGCGAGTATGGTTGTCGGTGATGCACCATTGGATGAAGTTCGCACCCAGACGATAAAAAATGCCATCGCCGATGCGGCTTATAAGGCAGGGGCGATGATCACTACAGAAGACATTATGCTCAATGGCCTTCTGATTGAAAGTAATTTGTCTCTCAAAGCCCACGGAGAAATCAAGCGAATTGAAGTGCTGGACGAACAACTCGACAACGACACACTGACCGTTTGGGTAAAAGCAGACCTGAGCACTTATGGCGAATGTGAACAATCTTCCTACAAACAGAGTCTTCTCATTAGTCAGATCAGTGTTCAAAATATTCAACAGGCAGCCGTGGGAAGCCTATTTGAACTTGGACAACACGTCAGTAAACGTATCGAGCAGCAGATCCGCGCTGAATTACCTGGCATTAGTACACGCATTATCAATCAACCTTTTACCGCACAACCGACGGTTCAGGGGCTCAGCCAGCAGGAAATTGCCTCTAAAGCAGATTACCTCGCCAGGACCTATGGCGCGCAATATCTTCTGTACGGCACCATCCGCGATTTGAGTATGCAAAACCAAATTGAAGAAGGTTTTTTTTCCGATAGTGAATACCAACGCAGAAGTTTCACGCTGCGGCTCTACCTTGTGGATAACTTCAGCAGGCAGGTGGTATTCGAAAGCAGCTATCACACACAAAATGAATGGCCGTTTTCTCTAACCCAGGAAATGGATCTCAACAGCAGTCTGTTCTGGCAATCTCAATTTGGTAGAAGCTTGCTGAATAAACTCAACAGCGCAGTCATCGACATCAGTGAAAAAATTCAGTGCCGGGATGTGTTATTGCCCATCATGTCAGTGGGGCCTGAAGGCGCCTGGATTCGCGCCGGCAGGCACAGCGGTGTAAAACTCGGTGACACTTTTACCTTGCGAAGGTTGTCTACAGCATCTAATGCTCCTTCGTTATCGGTGCTAAAAGACATCGATGACAGCAAAATGCAAGTGGTGGCCATTAATGAGTTTTCAGCTCTACTGGAACCAATACATATTAACCTGGCTACGCAAGTACGCATATACGATTTATTGAGCCCGGAAAACAGCTACTGATGGCGCTAATGAGTTTTGCCGGAGCGACGGCGCTCCGGCCCTGCTAACGGCCTACAGCCGCGAGTGAATGGCACTGCGATAGGCATCAACGGCGGGAATTATGGAGGTCACAATAGCGGCAACTAAAATGGCTCCGGTAATCATCAGAGTATGGGTGTTCATTAGGTTAGCGGAAATAAATAGGCCGTAGTGGCTTGCCAACCAACCTTTTAACGACGCAAATACCACGGTTAATGCACCAATGGATACTGCACTGGCAGCCAGTGCAATGAGTAATGCTTCCACCAGGATAAGGGTGAATACCACGCCGCCACTTGCACCTAGTATACGCAATACAGCAATTTCTTTTTCCCGCTGCTGCATAGATGCCAGCAACATAGTGGCCAAACCAAACAAAGAAGAGACCAGTACCAACACGCTTATTACTCTTAAGACATTTTCAACTGAGCGCATCATTTGCCAAAGTTCGGCCATGGCCACACCCGGCAAAATTGCCATTAGGCGGTCGTCTTCATAATTGTTAAGGGCCCGTTGCAGATTAAACGTAGCGAATTTCGATTTAAGCCCTAACATTACAGCGGTAATACTATCAGGCTGTACCAAAGGATTATTCAGATTGTCAGGCGCTTGTAGTACCCTGGTTAGCTGTTTTTTTGGTAAATGCATTGCTTCAATGCCTGCCAGCGACACATGCACGGTTTTATCCACCGGTGTGCCCGTTGGCGCTAAAATACCCACAATAGTAAAGGGTGACGCGTCGTGATTGTTGAAGCTTACGGCCCCAAGCCCGTGCGCAATAACGACCTTGTCTCCCACTTTGTAATTCAACGTAGCGGCTACGTCGGCACCGATCACGGCATCAAATACACCAGAAAAAGGCACGCCGTCTGAGAATGTCAGTAGCTGTTTATCGCCGTATTTATAATGTGCAAAGTAACTTTCATTGGTACCCATTACGCGAAACCCGCGGTGTGAGTCGCCCAGCGAGATGGGAATTGCCCATTCAACCAGTGCGTCATTTTGCAGCATCTCAAAGCTGTCATAGCTAATATTATTTGTCGGGCTACCCATGCGGAAAACGCTGTATAACATTAAGTTGAGTTGCCCACTAGGGGCCCCGACGATAAGATCTACACCGGATACGGTGCGCTTAAAGCTGTCTTCTGCCTGAATGCGGATATGTTCAACACTGAGCAACACACTAACACTGATCAACAACGACAAAAACGTTAGAACAACAGACTTGCTGCGGCTGCGAAGGCTACTGGTAGCAAAGGACAATAACATTAACTCACCTCCCTATATTTGCCCAGCGACGACAGCGACACGGCACTGTCGAGGTATTGCGCCAAAGACTGGTCGTGACTGACAAACAATAACGTCGTGTTGTCTTCCTTACACAGGGATATCAACATAGTCATAAAAGCGTCGCGGGCGTCGTTGTCCAGTGCAGACGTGGGTTCGTCAACCAATAGTATCTCGGGCTTATTGATAAGCGCCCTGGCAATAGCGACACGTTGTTGCTGCCCTACACTCAAATGGCCAGCCTGTTGATGGGCCACATCAGAGGGTAACTGCAACTGAGTAAGATAGTGATCCAACCGTTCGTTTATTTGCGTTTTTTTTCCTGCAAAATAGGCCGCTAAAGAGACATTTTTCTCGACACTGAGATGTGGCACCAAATTGAATTGCTGAAAGACCACACCAATGTGCCTGGCCCTGAACTTATCCCGCTTTTTGGACGACAACGAGGAAAAAGCCTGGCCTAACAGTTTTATCTCTCCACTATTGGGCTCAAGTATTCCGGCCAACAAGTTCAACAAGGTGGTTTTTCCAGAGCCTGATGGCCCGTGCAAAAAAATGCGTTCACCACTGTTTACCTGCCAGTGCGAAATACCCATAGCACGATGTGACTTTTCGTAACGGTGTTCAACGTTGTGCAATTCTATTGCGGGTTGCAAAGCTTCTCTCCCCATTTGGTTCACTTATCGCTTATGTCTTGTTATTGGGCGTCGGTGTTGCTACGTTATATCATTGATGACTATCCTATAGACCAACGGCGCTTTTAATGAGACATTTTTCACGACCAACGGCCCAGGCGGTGTTTTTTAGCTTACTGACTTGTCTTTTCAGTGGCATCACTCTGGCTAAAGATTATGAAGAACTTGAGTGGACTGCACTAATGCCAGAAGACGATTTAGCTGCATTACTCGACCCGCCCGAGTATCTAAATGAAGTAAAAGACGGTTCAAATCAGGATTCTGTTAGCGCATTTAACGATGCCACTTTTGAAGATGAAAAAGTAGAACGGTTTCGCAAAGCGCTAAACTCGGTTAAAACCATACCCATTTTCGATAACAAAGCTATTCGCATCCCCGGGTTTGTGGTGCCACTGCAACAAAACGAAGCACAAAACGTGACAGAGTTTTTTATCGTACCTTACTTCGGTGCGTGTTTACACATGCCTCCGCCTCCGCCCAATCAAATCATTCACGTTAGCTATGAGAACGGTTTGACGTTGGAAAGTTTGGAGCAGCCTTTCTGGTTTGAAGGCACGGTGAAAATTGAAACCCGACAACGGGATTTAGGAACGTCGGCTTACGCGCTTAAGTTAGATCGATACGAGGTGTACCAATGAAAATTCGCACATTGATCTTTAGCTTAGCCGCATTAGGTACACTGATGCTGAGTTCTGTTGCCCAAGCATGTGGTTTGCACGGCGATAGTATGGCCAGCTTTTCCCGGTTCCACCCGCTGATGCAACAGCACAATATGCAAACGTCATTCAGTGTACTGGATATCTCATTCAAACAACCTGCCACTGTTGTTGCTAAAGGCAAAGAGCAAAGTCATAATTTCACGTTCTTTGTGCCGTCAGATTATTACGATGCAACAGTGAAAATAGAAGGCAGCAAAAACGTCACTTTGCTTTCGCAACCTACGTTTGCCCTTTCTCGACTGTCAGAGAAAAAAGCGTTGCGATTCGTAATAGAAAAACCCGGTAAGCACGAAATTGTCGTGACTCTGGTGGCCAAAAGAGGGCCAAATCCAATAACCATACAGCGAACCTTATTTGTCCAATCTGCATGAGACCCAGCCGTACTTTCTGGTTTATCGCCTTGATTTTAGTGAGTCTGTTGTCCGGTATGGGGGCGGTAAAACTTTGGCCAACCATCAAACAGGCACTGTCTTCGTCAAAACAGCAACGCTATATCAGTACTTCCGCCGCATTACTGGAAAAAGCCCAAAGTGCGCGAACTGTTGGCTGGAGTAACCTGCTGCCGGAAAACGAACTTGAAGTAATTAAGCGCTACCAACCCGAACCGAATCAACCGCTTAATAAACAAGTGTTCAGTGCCCTGCAAGCCACCTTCGATGGCGACTACCAAGCGACTTTAAATTCTACGCAAGTTGTGACCAGTTTAGACGGACAGACCATTAGCATAGGAGGGTATATTGTACCGCTGAGCGTTTCAGAAGAACGCGAAATCCTCACTGCGTTTCTCGTACCCTATTTCGGTGCATGCATACATTTCCCGCCGCCAGCGCCGAATCAGATGATTTACCTGCGCACCCCACAAGGTTTTACGCTGGACGATATTGAACAGGCTTTTATGGTCACTGGGGTAGTTCACACCGCACTATTTGAAGATATTCAGGGCACATCGGCCTACGTCATGGATGTCATTTACATCAGGCATTTCAGCGGTTCACCCGACGATGTCCGCCGTCACGACCTCCAGCAGTACTAACAGGGAATTTTTTCGCTGTTATCCGCCCGCTGGCGCAACCTGAAGTTCATCAGATGGGCAACAACAATGACTATTGAAGCCAACACAGTTAACGCTGTTTCGGCCACTTCCCCCCATCTTTCATGAACAAAAAATGCAGCAAAAGTAAGCAAGCTCAGTCCAAGTACACCCATAGCAAACACTTTTGCGCTGTGATGGTGCCGGTAACCGGCATACAATGCCACCAAACCCACTGGCAACACAAAAAACAGCAGTACTTTGTGAAATACCTCATGGTTATCGGCAAACATACTTCCCATAGAGGGCAAAGCAATAATAGCTATTGGCGTAACAAGGCAATGTATTACGCACAATGAAGAAAGAAAGATAGCCATTTTATCGCCAGCTTTCTGGATGTGTGTCATGAATACTCCTAACGAGTAACAGAGTTTAACAACTCCTAAATAAAACAGTGGCTAGGTTGTGTCTACCAAACCAACGTAGGTTGCGTGGCAGTAACAGCGCTAATTCCTTGCCCTTTGTCGCTAATCCATTGTACTTCGATGGCTTCCAGTGATATCGCATGATTAAATAAGGTCACGGTTATGCTTGCAACATCCTCAGCACACTGCAACTGATAGTCTAATGCGATATTGGTGTGACGCTCATGCTCACCATGCTCGTCATGGTCATCGTGAGCGTGATGCTCGTCGTGCTCATCATGTGCGTGATGCTCGCCGTTCTCATCATGAGCGTGATGCTCGCCGTGCTCATCATGAGCGTGATGCTCGCCGTGTTCATCATGATCGCTTTCACTGTGCAGAAACAAGTCGGGCAATGCCGTTTCCTGGCTGACAACCGAACATGCGCCATCTGTGGTAAACACGTTCTGCGATTTTGTAAGAATATGCTGTATCCTAACCCGTTGCATCCGCTCGCTTTTGGTTTTTGGCGCATGCTCAAAGCCAAGTAAATCAGCGGCGGGTAACGAGAATTGCAATTGCATTTCATTACCCTCTTTAGCAATTAACAGCTCGCCATGACCGTGAACATGTTTTTCTGCGGCCACACAAGATAACGACGAGAGTGCGACAACTACCCCCGTAAAAAGCTTGCTTGGAATCTGCGTTTTTTTTGTTGGTGTCATCACTGCGCTATACCTGTTAAATGGGCCCAAAACAATGTTATAGTATAACACGGCCTGGCATTACCAGAATACCTCGCAGTGATGTCAATCGCATATTACTCGTGTTCTGTCTCAGCAATACCCAACCAAATCACCGTTTCAGCTAAATAGTCGAGGCTCACTTCGCCATCAATAACGCCAGAATCCAAATCCACTCGTACCATTGTTTTATCAATAGGATTTGAAATGTACACATGGTCACTATTGCCCGATACAGCCATCGTAAAAGAAAGCCCATCAGGCATATCAGCAGCACTGCCACTGGTCACAGCCAACGACACTTCCGTATCCCAATGCTGGGCATCTCCTTCTCCGTGAGAGTGAAGTGCGGTTAGCCTGCCGGAAGAATCCAGTACAACGAAGTACTCGCCGGAGTAACTAAAGGCGTAAGAAACGGGGACCGCGTCATCGCCTAGTTCAAGTGCTACGTCACGCATGGAATTGGTTTCAGGGTCGATAGTGACCAAGGTCGCTTCACCGCCGCCATGGCCGGAAGCAACGCCAATGAAATAATCTCCGTGATGATGACCGTAAACAGAACCCACACGGACACTTGACAGTGAATCGGTATTGTCAATTTTAGATGATTCCCATTCGCCATCGTGTTGGTGAACAATCAACACGCCATCGCTACAACCAAATACGGAGTAAGTTTCAGAACTCGCTGCACCATGAAGATCCGGGCACTCTCCTGCAAATACCACTTCTTCTTCGTATTCATCGTCATGTAAATGGAAAACACCTACGCTATCAGGCAGAATTGTGTTTGCCGACGTACTTTCTGCATCATCGCGTCTGACCGTAGCAATAAGGTAGTCGTCCATAGGCTCAGCAACGCCGTGCATATTAACTGTATAAGCTAGTGTAGGAATTGCCGATGATTCCGCTGCAATATGCGTGTCGCTGACCACCTGCACTGATGCAGGCAAACCCGCATCGCTGTCGCCATCGTAAAACACGGCTAACTGGCCATCGTGCTTCACAAGGTGAGTGGGTCGACTGCCAGTAAGTGTCAAATCACTGGTTGCCGGAACTTGTTCGTAATCGTGCAAGTGATCAACGTGATCTTCCCGCCACAAACCGCCATCAATAAACGTCACTTCTCCAGTAGCTCGGTTACTCACTACAACGTAACGGTAGCCGCCTGAATGCGTAAGCGTATTCCCTTCGCTTGCCAGCGGAAAGGTATCAAGTTCCTGATTATCGTCCAGGTCAACAATAACCAACGCGTTAGCATCTGCATTGAGAATAGCAAGACGCCCTGCACTCTCAATGGTTAAATCATCGTGGTCGTGTTCGCCACCACCGTCGTGATCATGGTCATCGACAATGGGGTCTTTTTCTATAATGTTCGTTTCCGCATCTCCACATCCACCGAGTAAAGCGCCACTGATGGCTAGAGCCAATATGCTGAGTGTATTGTTTTTAGTCATGATAAATTCCTTAAAATACCGTTGTGGTGGACTTAGAAGTAACCACGCAGTCCTACGCCGATACTACGACCGGGGCGAGGTGCTAAATCTTTGAGAAATGAAGAGTGAACCCGCGCTTCGGTATCTGTTAAGTTTGTTCCCTTGAGGTAAACAGATACATCTTGAGAAAGAACGTTGAGATCATATGAAACGAAGGCATCAACCAGGGTGTAGCCGTTAGTTTCCGTTTCATACTCAGCAATGTCGTCTTGCTTGTGATAGCGGGTAACATCAATATGAGCGCTTATGCTCTCAGTCTGATAGTTCAGTTGCAGACCGGTTCTCAGCGGTGGCGTTCGGGGCAAATCACCGCCGTCTTTAAGTTTAGCCCTGACATAGTCAGCAAAAAACTGCGCATTAAACTCTGCATTTACCTGCCAGGCTGCTTGTGCTTCGAAACCATGTAAAACGGCATCGTGTGAAGAAAACAGATACACTGGTAGTTCACTGTCGTGATCATGCTCATCCTCTGCGTCATGGTCATGCTCATCACCGTGGTCATGATCGTGCCCGCTTTCCGCAAATAAACCTGTTTCACTTTGAAAGTAATAGTTGTCTACCTGGTTATAAAAGGCATTCAGAACAAATCCAATATCACCAGTGGTTTTGCGCAGCGTCAGGTCGATATTGTTCGACGTTTCTAAATCCACAGCTTGTTGCGAAAGACCAAGTGCGCTTTCCTCATCACCGGTTAACGCAAATAACGCACCTACTTCATAAGTACGCGTGCCAATGTGAGGCCCAAAGGATAGTAGCTCAGAGGCAGAAGGCGCCCGCTGAGCGCGAGAGACGGAAAGCCCCACGTTATAGCCTTCGGTGAAATCCCATACTACACCCGCCGAAAAGGAAACTGGCGTAAACTCCTGCGATACATCGAAGACACGGGTTACCGTAGTTTCGTCGCTATGCTCATCATCATGATCGTGGTCATGATCATGGTCGTCATCGTCTTCTTCGTCATGATCGTGTGCTGCAATAGCGGGTAATAGTGTGTTGGCGGCATCAAGCGTAACTCGCTCAACCCGTGCCCCCAATTGCACCAATACGTTACCAAACCGCTGCTCCTCCATAATGCCTATGGCGAACATGTCTGCAGTGGAGGGCGGAGTGAACGCTTCTTCGCCGACGGCCGCAACATCACTGGTTTTGTAATGTAAACTTACCCCACCGTTCCACCCGGCCAGTGGCTGATGCATAAGGGAGACACGCAGCTCATCGGTGTCATTTTCAAATAAGGTGCCAGTCACGTCCTGCTCAATTTCAGCGTGTTCGTAACTGGTGTGCCCGGCTTTAAATTGCACACGTTGTAGTAATGTGTGATTGAAAGAATACTCCCCCAGAATCTGTACTTTGGTTTGCGAGAGATCGGCGTAAACCTCCTCTTCAGCTTCCTCACCTCCGTGCGAATGGCCCGGTATGCCGTATTCCCGGTTAAAACGCTCCAGGGCAATACCAACATAACCGTTATCTGAGATATAGCTGGTACCAAGCGTGATGCCATTGGAATCAGATGCACTGTTTTTAACTACATGCGGCGCATTCTGGCCTTCTTCATCATTGTCTGGTGCCACGGGAGTATCGTAGTCATCAGTTTCTCGCCAATAGCCATCAATATAAAAGCCCAGATTGCCCGCTCCGGTTGTCGCATTCACCGCGGCGAGTTTTTGGTCGTTCACCGAATCGGCTTCCAGGGTCCACTCTCCACGGGTAGTATTATCAGAGGGCACACGACCGTCTACCACATTGACTACGCCACCAATTGCTCCACTACCAAAAAATAGTGTTGCCGGGCCCCGTAATACTTCAATCTGCTGAGACGTCGACGCTTCTGAGGCAACGGCGTGATCTGGGCCAACCCGCGATACATCGCTCACGTCCAAACCATTTTGGGTGACCAAAACCCGTGGACCACTCAACCCTCGAATAATGGGCGTGCTAGCGACATTGCCGTGGAAATTGGATTGCACACCAGGCAGTTTTTCCAGACTGTCGCCCAACGTCCCGGCCTGTTGACGACGAAGGGTCTCTCCACTCAATACGCTAACCGGCGATGCCGACTCCATGACCGACAAGTGTATTGGGGTTGCAAGGATATCTATCACTTCAATGGATGATGGCGTAAGGACAAAATCCACAGTGAAATGCCGCCCGTCGTCAACCACAATATCTTGATGGAGATGGCCAAAACCGGGAGCCATTACATGCACACTATAGGTGCCAGGTTTTACCGAATTTATTGAAAACTCACCACTTTCATTCGTTTTTACACGAGTGCTACTCTGCTCCACGCGAAGTACGGCCCCCGTCACGGGTACACCTTTGTCATCAAGCACGGTGCCGCTTATTGTTTCCGCCGCAACGGTGGGCACCTGCAAGGCACAACAAACCGCTACTGCGAGGTATTTTTGTCTCATCTGTCTATTCCATGGCTACGAACATAATGCAATGTTATATTATAACAACAAGGTAATTCAATAAGTATTCACAGAGATACCCTGAAATGCTGGACGCAATACTCCGGTCTGCTACTCTTTACTAGCGCGTTTTTTTGGGAAACCTCATGTACTTATTTAACAGGCTCAATAATTGTAGCCGGTCGGTATGCTTACTATTTTTGTTATTGATAACGGCAGCCCGAGCACATGGAGCAACACTGAGTGTGTCTGTTTTCAATCACGAAGGTTCTCCCTTATCCAACATGGTGGTAAGTGCCAGGCCTCTAAGTGGTGTGGCGGGAAGTTCCTCGCTGCGTGCAGAAATGGACCAAATTAATCGACAGTTTGTGCCTCACTTTCTGGTGGTACAGAAAGGCACCTACGTTCAGTTCCCCAATTCAGACTCTATTAAACATCACGTATTCTCATTTTCACCGGCGAAACGATTTCAATTACTGTTGGATAAGAATGCTGAACAACCGCCGTTGTTGTTTGACCAGGCAGGTATTGTGGAGCTGGGATGCAATGTGCACGACTGGATGCTTGGTTATATTTACGTGGTCGACACCCCTTATTTCACAGGTACCAACACAAAGGGCAATGCAGACATCGCACTACCTGTCGGAGATTTTGAGGTGTCGGTATGGCACCCCCGCATGCAGGAAGCAAAAGAGGTATTGCTGCAACGGGTAACCCTCTCACAAAATACCCGCCTCGTCTTTACCCTGAAACGCCCTTTACTGCCCGATTACGCGGGCTATGAATCAGACGACGAGTTTGGAGATTATGAATAGCTGGTTACAGGTACCAATGCGATCGCTAAAGAACAGGATGCAATTGTTCTTTCTCGTGCTGATAATAAGCGTAGTGGCGCTCACACTTCTGCTCGTGCGTTCTGCAACTTATTCCCACTCTACCAGTCAACTACTCGCGCAAATCATTACTTCTGAACGCGTCATTGAAGACAAACTAAATAATCACGCAGAGTTACTGCTTCGCGCTACCGATAACCTGTCTGGGAATTTCACGATAAAACAATACATTGCAGCTGCCAATGACGACAGAGCATCACTGGATGTCGCAATGCAAAATCAGCAGGCGCGCATTTCCGCAGACATCTACTTCGTACTCGACAAAGAGAAAAATGTTGTTGCCGCCTCATCGGCGACACTTGATCCGCCTGCAAATATTACCCCCTTCATAACTCCGGGCATTAGCTGGCTTTCCCTCCCTGAGGGAGTGTTTCTGGTAAAAGGAGTACCGGTAAAATTTGTCGAGCGCTCTCGCAATACCGACGCGTGGGTGTTTCTTGGTTACCGTGCAGACAGTCTGATTAACAGCGATATTGGACGGTTAACCGATCTGGACGTTAATCTGATCCTCCCCTCGGAAAATCGCATGCTGGGATCAACCTTACCTCCGCGCTTGGCTGCCGCTTTTTTACACAGCACGCCAGCTGAAAAAATGTCCGCAAACGAGTTGCACCGCACCACCCTTGAAGGCGTCGACTATCTATATACGTTGAAACCCATCGGACGACTTGCCTCCGACGATGTCGAACTGGTTATGCTTACGCCCCAAGACAAAGCCTATTTGTCTTATAACAGCATGCTTGGTCAGTTGATAGGCCTGTTGTTGGTCGCCGGCACCATTTCGTTAGCCGGCGGAGTGTTTTTGTCGAAAGGCGTTACCGGCCCACTCAATAAGCTGGCAAAAGCAGCTAACAAAATTCGTCAGGGTAGTCACGTTGCTAAATTTCCCGCTTCCAGTACATTGGAAGTCGATGCGCTTTCACTGGCTTTGAGCGACATGCAAGACGGCATTGAAAGCCGTGAGAAACAAATTCAGCACCTTGCCTATTTCGATGACCTCACCGGGTTACCGAACCGCAACCAGTTTGTGACGTATCTCAACAAAGCCATTGCGAACCAGGAAAATAACACAGTAATGGTGCTAATGATGGACATTGACCGCTTCAAAGAAATTAACGATACCGTGGGTCATGAAACCGGCGATGTTCTGCTTAAACACATCGCTAAGCGTATTCAGCAACAAGACAGCCTTCCCGGCTTACTGGCCCGATTGGGAGGCGATGAATACGGCATGGTCATCACCGTTAACAATGACAACGATGTGGAACCATTGATAGGACAAGTTGTGGCAGCATTTGATCAACCCTTTAATATTGATGGGCTGGTGCTGGATATTGATTGCAGCATTGGTGCCGCTTGCTTCCCTGCTGACGCCACCACCCCTCAGGGCCTCATGCAATGTGCCGATATCGCCCTTTACAGCTGTAAAGACGGTCACCACAATTTCGCGAGATACTCCGCATCGCTGAACAAGTATTCCGTGCAGCGCCTGAATTTAATGTCAGAGCTTAAAAGCGCATTGCAGGAGGGGCAACTGCAATATTATTACCAGCCAAAACTGCAAATAGATACATTGTCCATTACCAGCGTCGAATGCCTCATGCGTTGGATCCACCCCGTGCATGGTTTTATTCCGCCGGATGAATTCATTCCACTGGCAGAACAAACCGGCGCGATCAGGCATGTGACTAACTGGGGTTTACGCACTGCCCTTTCCCGTCAGCAACAGTGGCGGGAGCAAGGGCACAATATTAGCGTTGCGGTGAATATTTCTGCGGTCGATCTTATCGATATGACCCTCCCCACACTGGTCAGTGATTTGCTGTCTGAGTTCAATGCCGAACCGGAATACCTCACTTTGGAGGTAACAGAAAGTGCCATTATGTCAGACCCTCAAAATGCCCTCAGAGCGTTAAATGCCTTAAAACGAATGGGCATCAAGTTATCTATTGACGATTTTGGAACCGGTTATTCATCTATGGCTCAATTAAAAGACATGCCGGTACACGAGCTTAAAATTGACAAAGCATTTGTGCTTGCGCTGGCCACCAACAATGATGACAAGACGATTGTAAATACCATGGTATCGCTGGCAAAGAATTTAGGGTTAGAAGTGGTCGCGGAGGGCGTCGAAGACGGGGCATCGCTGCAATACCTTCGCAGCGTGGGGTGCACAAAAGCTCAAGGCTACTTTATTGCCAAACCATTACCGGAACAAGCGTTTTCAGATTGGTTAAGAGCCTTTACTCCTGACTGCCTCGACGAGGGGAAATGTATAAATCCATGATACATTATCTCCGCTTTTCAGCGCTTTTCGCCACATTGCTTTGGACGCATCACGGGTTTGCCCTGGACGTCAGTGGCAAAGTACAAGCGGGCATCTATTCCGCCGAATCTCCTAATACCTGGCTCGACAAAGGTACAGGTGTTACCCGTTTCGACACTTCGGGTATTCATGTTCAACAGGCGATTATTCAAATCAACCAGTCAGTAACGCCGAGTACAGACATACAAGCCGATGCCAGTTATTACCCCGATGGCGACCAGCACCTGGGGTTTACTCAGTTTCAAATACGCTATAAACCCTTGATATCAGGCAACGTAAAGTGGCGTGCCAGAGCCGGCTTTTTTTATCCGGCTATGTCCCTTGAAAACGTAGATAAGGGGTGGCTCTCGCCTTACACCTATACCCAGTCAGCCATTAATAGTTGGCTTGGAGAAGAACTTCGGGTAGCCGGGGCCGAGTTCACCTTATACCGTCCGGGCCGTGCCGCTAGAAGCCCCTGGAGTTGGGAGTTACACGCCGCCGCGTACAAAGGCAATGACCCCTTGGGAACAGTACTGACCTGGAGAGGTTTTGCATTACACGACAGACAAAGCCTGCATCACGAACGACTGGAGTTTGCAGCCTACCCCAGCGTAACAGACAGCAACGGCATTTGGCACCCCAGCTGGGTAGAACCTTTTAGCGAGCTTGATGCCAAATGGGGCATTTATATTGGGGCCCATCTCGACTATCAGCGCCAAGCCAAGTTGCGGTACTACTACTACGATAATCTTGCAAATCCTAACGCGGTCAACCACCAACGTCTTTACGCCTGGCGAACCCGTTTCCACTCGCTGGCATTTCAGCATAACATCTCATCCTCTACCCGGATTATCGCACAGTGGATGTTAGGCGACACGCTAATGGGAGAGCGGTTTGTTTACACCGATTTCCAGGCGTTTTATGCCATGATAAGCCACAAGGCTGGCCAGCACCGGTTCAGTGCCCGGGGCGATGTATTTGATGTCAGGGAAGACGATATTTTTCCCAACGATCAAAACAACAGCCACGGAAGCGCCCTTACAGCGAACTGGCGCTACAACCTTTCTGAACACTGGCAACTTGGCGCAGAATACTCCCTGGTATCGAGCCGCGCGGACAATCGCGTGCAGCTCAATGAAGCCATACGTGCAACACAGCAGCAAATGCTACTTGTACTTGAGTACAATTGGTAATTCAGATGAAGCGCGCTGGCTAGCAATTCGAAAACCGCCAGGTGCAGCGCGCCAACAACACTACTGAGAAATGTCGTTTAGTCCATCGATAATATACAGCGTATTACCATCAATCGTGTTTTGCCCTGCATCTAGATATTTTTGCTCAAGCACGCCGGAAGAGGACCAGGTTGCAAAGTCATCGTCATTAATCACACCAATAGTGGTGTTGTTGATCATCCACATGCCTTCGAGCTTGTCGTGGGGATAGCCAACTTCTGCGACTAAATCTACCAAAAATGTCTTCTCCACGGGCATAATGCCAGCGTTAGTAAGTCCTTCCCAACCTTCATTGAGCACCACTTCTTCAACGGTGGACCCATTTTTCGTTAAACCAAGACTTTCATCTTGCACCCAGGTTACATCTTCATCCACGGCTTCCAAATCAGTAGCATTGGCGATATCAATTACGTACAAATGCTTCATCGCTTCCGGGTTGTCATTGTAAAATGCGCCGTCACGTTCAATAACGACAAACTTAGTATCGTTCACAGCAAAAATGCCTGACTGTGAATTCTGAGTTTTTTCCTGCTTATAGAGGTATTGGGAAACAGCGCCGTCTTCCAGGTTCACAGCAACGATTCTTACCACATCGAGGTTTTTCACTGCTGAGCCAGGGTTGTACATGGTGGATTGCATTATCCCCACCAGCGTTTTCTCATCTGGCGTTACCGCTAAACCTTCCATCCCCCTGTTGGCACGACGATTTGCGTATTCTGCAGGTAGGGTAAACACATTTCGCTCATCATCAGCAAATGCATTGATCCGACCAATCTCCTTGCCGCTGGCATCGAAATGCACAATGTGCGGGCCGTATTCATCACTTACCCAGAAGGTACCATCAGACAAAGCAACTAAACCTTCGCTGTCCAAACCAAAGTCATCCAATTTGATTGGATTCGTGGTTTCATCATATGGCTGTGACATATCTTCCCGAATGACTTCCACCGAGCCATCGTCATTCACAGCATACGGTGTTTCACCGGTTCCACCAAGCGCCGATGAATTAGGTAAGCCGGTAATGGGGTTGCCATCGGTGTCTTTTAATAAAATATCAGCGAGCTTTTTCACGTCGCCATTTGCCTGTAATTCAAACAATCCAATGCGCGGCGTATAATCCGGCGTGGGGAATACTTTCCCCGTCCCTTGATCGCCGGTATAGGAAGCATTTGGACCGCGGTCGGTTAGTGCGTAAAACTGATTTGCTTCAGTAGGGTGTTTAACCATGTCAGAGCCATAGCCACCATTGCGTACTTCAAACATCATGCCCGGTGACGCACCATCCTCCAGAGTATTTCGCAGCACGGAATAAGGCAAGCGGGAGCCAGTAACCCCCACGTTGTTGGCATCGCAGTCATAGGTGGTAGCTGTTACTTCACTGTCGTCCAGGGATCCGTTTTCATTACTATCAAGGCCGGAAGTGATAACGGTACCGCCAAAAAAGCAATGACTATCGCCCACGCCAAGCGTATTGTGCGCAATCAAGCTATTGAGACCGTTTGAACCATTGGTTCCATTGTCACCATCGTCACCGTCCAGTGAACAACCAGATAAAATTCCAGCCAAAGTGAAGGCGAGAAGTGTTTTCTTTAGCATAACGTGATTCCTTTCAGAATAGGGAGTGTTAAGCGCGCGGCACAAAGTAAGTAACAACGCGACGTATTTAGATACAAAAGAATCTACACTACGCAGTTAACTTGAATTTTTTATGAAAAGAAGATGACGTTTTATCTTGCGGATACAGATAGTTGATAAAGCAGAGCTTCCTTGCTCCACCACGATGCAATTTCTATAACTAGTTGCCTGCTACTTCTTCAACATAATCCCACATTTGCTGCAACTGTTCGGTAAAGCCCGAATTTAACAATGGAAAACGGTGGAAGGTTTTCGGATCGAGAGAGACCTGTTCAATGTGAAAGCCCGCCCGCGTACCGTAGCGTTTCCAAGGATTGCGACAAAACAATTTGAACCAACGTTCCACATAGCCTGCCAGCTGGCGTATATCGTGTTGTTTATCAAAGCCACTTAGCATCAGTTCTACTAAGATACTCTTTGGCCACATTTGCCTGGCCAAATAGCAGTCCATAATAAAGTCACACACCACATATGGCATGAGATCGGCCTCGTCAGTTTGCTCCTCCGGACGCAGTTCTGCGGTAGGCTGTTGTACATTTACCCGATGCATTTCCACAAGCTGATGACGCGCGCTCTTACCATCAACAGATAAGGGTAATCCGGTCTCTTCCAACCATCGGTTTACCTTGCGAATAGTGGTTTTATTGATACCGGCAATAACCGAAATAACACCAGAGGTATCTCCGTCCATGGTGGCGTAACCAAGGGCTGATTCCGACAAATTTGAGGTGGCAATGAGCAGTTTATTTTCCCGGTTGGCCAGCATCCACACACCGGGACTCCGACTACGGGCCTGAATGTTCTGCAAGGCGATATCGTCGCTTTCCCAGCTCAGGGGCTTATCAGGGTATAAGCCGTTGACCAGACGATGGTATTGCTGAACGACAGGTTCGATGTTCCAGTTGTGAAAGGTGGCTCCTATCTCGTCGGCAAGATGCCTGGCAGCGTTAAAAGTAGTATCAGAGGAATTGTCTGTGCCCTGGTACAAACAAATCAGAACCTTGGGCATGGCTTTTTCTTTTAGCCAGGTAATTTTGTCCTCGCCCTGCACTGGCGGCGCTATTTGCCGTTGCAGCCCCTGTGGCAGAGATGCAAGATAATCTGTCATACCCAGTTGCTCTAGCGCCACGAAGTGAGAAACATACACTGATGCCGCGACTAAAGCAGAATCTGCACCGCCAGATAAACTCACCACGTAGCCGTCGGTATGGGTGCGGGTCGTCCAGTCCCAAAGGCCATTTCCAAGGGCATAGCAAATTTCTGTAAAAGCGTAGTCGTCCCCCGACAACCCGGACCAAAACGCCGGTAATTCATCACTGGCAGTATCCACGGTATCATTTTTACGCGCTGCCAGTACGGCGTCATTTGGCAGCGTTAGTGCCAGTTCTATGTTCACTACATTGGTGTCATCAATATCAATGGTTTCGCTGCTGATCACCCGTGAAACCCGGTTTGCACTTATATTTACCAGCGTCTGGTTCATCACCACATCGCGCACATTGAACCTGTCGCCGCGGGAAACTACGTCACCTTCAGACGCAATGACCGACCCACCGTCGAAAATACTGGTGCCATTCTCGGTCCCCGCTAGGTTCGCATACGCATAAACGACCCCAAATGCGCGGGAGCCTTCTTTGATAAATTGCTCTCGGGTAAGGTTTTTCCCCACCGCAAAGTGGGAAGCGCTGGGATTGAGTAACACGTCGACATTTCGATGGTACAAATCACGACCCGGGCGGTTGGCTACCCACGCATCCTCACAAGTTTCGACGCCAATGCGAAGCCCTCCGGCATTCACCACAACATCGCCAAAGGGCACATTAAACGTGGGATGGTTAATCACTTTGCCCCGGGGCCAGGCTTCAAACCACCTGGGCTCGTAGTGCAGGCCATTGCGGGCCAAATACTGCTTACAACTGAAGCCGTGCAGACCTTCTGCACTGATGAATGCAGTGGTGTTGTACACCTGGCCGCCGGGAAACATCACCGGCATTCCCATGGCCACAAGCATATTGTTAGCATGCTCACTCTGATGACTCAGGGCTTGAAAGCCGGCCAGTACATCGTTGAGTGCAGCTTCTGTTGCGTGGTTAAATTCCTGATAGCTAAAGTTGTCCTCACACCCATAGCCAGTTAGCGCCAGTTCCGGCATCAACAATATATTAATATGTGCGTCCATTGCGCGCTCAATGGCGCTTAGAACACGTGACACATTGCCTTTAAAATCGAAGGGGATCTGACGCAGCGCCGCTGTGCCAATTCGGGTGTAGTTTGCCATAGGTAACCTTATGCCCAGTCTACTTCAAATACCTTTTTCAGGTAGCTCACAAAATCAGGATCTTCACAGAGATTTTTCCCCGGCGCATCAGAAATTTTCGCTACCGGCTTACCATTCACACGAACCAGTTTCATTACAATATTCAGCGGTGTAACGCCTTTCACATCGTTCGACAAAAATGTCCCTATGCCAAAAGACGTTTTTATACGGCCGCGAAAATGCAGAAACAACGCCACCATGATTTCAAAATCCAGCCCATCGCTGAAAATGATGGTTTTCGTCATGGGGTCAATGCCCAGGTTCTCATACATGCGAATTGCCTTTTCACCGAATTCTATCGGATCGCCGGAGTCGTGTCTCAGGCCATCGAACAGTTTCGCGAAATAGAGGTCGAAATCCCGAACAAAAGCCTCCATTCCGATGGTATCGGTAAGAGCGTAGCCCAACTGGCCGCGGAACTCTCTCACCCAGGTTTCCAGGGTGTGTTTTTGCGAGTTAATCAATTGCACACCCACCTGCTGAGACAACATAAAGATTTCATGAGCCATGGTGCCAATGGGCAAAATATCGAATTCTTTGGCCAAATGCATATTCGATGTACCCACAAAAAACTCGGGCAGCATATTGCGAAGCATATCAACCACGGTAAATTGTGCTTCGTAACTGAATCGGCGTCGGGTCCCGAATTCAGCTATCTGTAATCCGGTCAGGTCGTGTTTCTGATGCTGATCTTTTAGCCACTGTACTTTTTCAAACAATGGTTGGCGCACATCTTCATATTGCTTATGGGGATAGTTGCGCCGGTTGTACACTTCTGCCACGGTTGAAAGCACCGGCATTTCAAAATTATGCACGTGCATCAGCGGCCCCTTTGCCCGAATAGCCAGCTGTCCGTCTTCTTCGCCAATTTGTAAAAACCGGTTCTGAAACGACCACATTCTCACCCACTCAATGAAGTCTTTGGTATACCAGGGAATGCGTTCAAGCCACTGAATTTGATCGGGCGTAAAGCGCAGCCCGTCAATGTTGGCCAGTTCTTGCTGAATTTCTCCACGATACGGACGTAAATCTACGTCGCTTCGCACCACAAAGCGGTACTCCACGTCTTCTACATATGGATATTGGTGCAAAAAACACTGCCACATATTCATTTTATAAAAGTCATTGTCCAGCGCCGAAAAATTCAAACTGTTTTTAAACAGAGAATTGCGTGACATGGGTTTATTCCTTCGAAGATTGTGCAGCAAGGGCTTTTTTGACATCGTCCAGCGTACTGGCAATGACAACTCCTGATTGATTGAGGGATTCGATTTGTGATGCTACATCGTCTGCTACAATGCCCCTGCACGCATCAAGATGCAGTACCACCCTAAAGTAACCAGACTGTTGTAATTGTCTGGCGGTGGTGGCTACGCAAAAATCGGTGGCCAGACCACCAACAATGACTGTCGATACCTGATTGCAGCGGAGAAACTCAATAAGACCGGTGGACAGCTTTTCCGCCAAATCGTGATAACACGCACCATAAGGGTGTAAATCAGGTGCCACGCCTTTCCATACAAAGAAATCGTACTCAGTAGGTGCCGGTAAGCCGTCGAGCAATTCGAACCCTTTAGTGCCTGGTTTGCAATGCATGATAAACGTGCAATCAGTATTTGGATGTGCAAGGGGCTGAAACTGTGCTTTTGGATCGTCTACGCGAAATAACGCAGCATCACAGTGGGCATCACTTGAACCAACAATATAATCGGCCAGCGCATTTTGTGCCAACAGCGCCGGAACTATTTCATCGCCGCCAGGAACCGGCAATTCGTCAGGGCACAAAGGTGTGAACCCTTTTTGAGGGTCGACATTAACGGATGCAATTTTCATAGCTGGCTCCTTTTATATTAAAGAGTATTCTATCAATACCCTTTAATGTCAAACAAAATTGTATTCAATCATCCACCTAAATAAACATATTTTTTAATTAAAAAGTGACTACAGAACACCAATTGTTGCAGAACAACCATCTAAAGAGTATCTTTAAAATACTCATTAAAAGGAAATCGCAATGAAAGTGGCAGTGTTTGGCTCGGCGTTCAACCCTCCAACCAGAGGGCATCTGGACGCCATTGAATCTGTGTTAGCTCACAATGCGCAGTTCGATCAGGTAGTGCTTATCCCGTCGTTTCACCACGCCTTTGCTAAATCGATGCTGGCCTACACCCACAGGGTGGCCATGCTCGCGAGGTTTGTGGACGACATTAAAGACAGCCGGGTTCACGCCAAACCCATTGAACATACCATTTGCAAAGGTGACACACCGGTTTATACCTACGATGTACTGGCGCACCTGCAACAGTCGGATTTTGCCACAGATGCCCTTACGTTTGTCGTGGGCCCGGATAACCAGGCTAACTGGTCAAAATTTTATAAAGCCAGAGAAATTGATGAAAAATGGGAACGATTGGTCGTGCCAGAGCGCAAACGCATCCGTTCAACACAAGTACGCAACGCCATTGCGAATCGCGAATCGATTAGCCGTTTAGTGACACCAGGCGTGGCGAGTTACATTCAGGAACACCAGCTATATGCCTGATTTAACCCACCCTACCCCGGTTTGTACCGTTGATGCCATCTTGTTTCGGATTTTCAATGCAGAACTTCAGGTTGCCCTTATTCGCCGACCAAGCGACGCCCGTGTGTATGCAAATACCCTGGCGTTGCCCGGTGGTTTTGTACATGTAAATAGCGACCAAAATTTACACGACACCCTGCTGCGTAACCTCAAAGCAAAAGTGGGTCTACACCCTGCATATATTGCTAAACTGGAATTTGAAGGAAACCATTGTCGCGATCCCGAAGGTTGGAGTATTACCTGCCCCTATTTGTGCCTGGTGGATCATTCTGCTCCCTGTCGTCCTCATGTTATCTGGCAATCAGTGTCGTCGTTTTTGGGTGAAACCACGGCGGTAAGCTTGCCGTTCGACCATCAACAACTGATTCAGAAAGCGTTCCAGCGCTTATATCACAGGGCAAAATACAGCACCGAACCCAACTACTTTTTCACCTCGCCCTTTACCTTGTCCGAGCTTCAGGCTGTGTACGAGATTGTACTTGGCAAACCACTGCACAAAAAGAATTTTCGCGATCGTATTGAAGAGAGTATGTCCGTGAAAGAAACAGGACAAAGTAAGATAGTAAAGCGCAGTCGTGCAAAACTCTATACACATACGTACCCCCTTAAGCCACACTTTTTCTCTCGGGTCTTGCAGGGTGCGCATGATTAAGTTGCCTTTCACTTGCCCAGTAATTCATTTTTCAGATTAACCCCATCAGTTTGTTTCACTTCGTTTGTCAGCCTGCATCATCCATACTTGGGCGCAAGTCACTTAAAGGTTTTCCCACAATGTCACAAGTAATACGCATCCCGTTATTGTTTACACTGGCGCTGTTCGCCACCTACGTGATTACTGCTAACCTGGTCATGAGCGGTTTTGCAGCGTTGATGATTTCACTTTTTCAAGGCTGTATGTATTGGGTATTGGCAGACACATTCACCGCTCAAAACGCAGAAAAAAAGCAAGCCTGAAGGCTTGCTTTTGCGGGGACGAACTGGAGATATCAAGCACCACAGATGCCAGATATCAACATGTGTTTAGAACCTGTAACTTGCGCCCAGGGTCAAACGTCGGTCTGTCAAGCCTTGGAAACAAAGCAATGCACCTTCGTTAACACACGACTGTGTCACGTCTGATTTTGTCAGGTTAATAGCTTCAATTCCCACGTTTAACTTATCAGTAACGTCGTAATTGACGCTGGCATTGAGCTGACCGCGATCATGAGTCACAACCGGGAAGCCAAGAGTACTGTTCAGCGTTGCGCCACCTGCGGTATCCAGAGTGCGGAAAGAATCTCTCCAGGTGTATCGCATTCTCGCCGATAAACCAAATTTCTCGTAAAATACCGTCACGTTGTAAGCATTTTCAGAGAAATCTAACAAACCCTGAACACTTTCATAGGTTACAAACTCGCTGTCGTCATACACACCGTTAATGGCATTAAAAATATCCGTACCACGGGTTGCTGAGGTATTTGTTGCGTCACCACCAGAAAATTCCTGAATAGTGTAGTTGGCGGAAATACCAAATCCTGACGCCCAACCTAAGTCATCTTCAAAGCTGGACAGGTCATACTGAACAGCAAATTCAAAACCTTGCTGAGTGGTAGAACCGGAATCGTTAATGATGGTTGAAATGGGCACGCACAATCCGTTTCCATCTACATCCGATAGCACGTTGCGATCGGGTAACGGGTTAAAAATACCACCGCCTTCACACGGCGGCGTGATGTCGCGATAGCCGTTGCCATCCACTTCAGCATCTTCTATCTGGGTTACAAAAAGATTGGTTCTCTTCTTGTGGAAGTAACCAGCACTAACAACGGCAGCTTCTGCGAAATACCACTCAACCCCGATGTCGAAGGACGTCACTTCCTCTGGTTCTAAGCCTGGGTTACCAATATTTACCGCAGTGTTGGGGCCGGTACCAAATGAAACTGAGGTAGACAAGTCGTTAAAGTCCGGGCGGCGGATATCCTTACCCCAACCCAAACGCACAAGTACGTCATCATGAGGATTTGCAACAATGTTGATACGCGGAAGCAGATAGTCGTAGTCACCAGATGTAACTACCTCAGTCACTTCACCATCGGCAACCGAGTTACCCAAGGAATCGATATCTGTTTGCAGGTAGCGTGCACCAAAGTTACCGCGGAACATTCCGTACTCAAAGTTAGCCTGCGCATAGAGTGCATGAGTTGTCTCTTCAATATCAAAGAATGCACTTGAGCTCACGGTAGCAGCGTCCAATGGGTCGGAACCGCCGTGCTCTTCGACTGCTTGTTGTAAAATCGCAAACGTACCATCGGGATCGTTGAACGATCTGTCTGGGTCCACAAGGAGGAAATTTCTAAATGCCAGCTCACGCCCATCAGCTGAGCCAAAATTATCCGGGCCTGCCACTAGCAACTCAGCAAACAATGAACCGTTAGGGCTATTCGCCATACGACTCTGCCCCCACGACGAACCAACGTCATTGAAGGTACTTGAGGTTTTATTGTAGCGATAGCCAAAATCTACCGACGTAATATGTTCAAAGTCGAAAAAGTAGGTGAAATCAGCTCTAAACGCATCTTCTGAATTTTCTGTCGTGTCACGTCCTACCGTTACCGCATCCAGCACTACATTATTTGGATCCAGCAAATCAGCGACAGACGGGGCATATGCCGAATCGAAGTTAACGCCAAATGCCAGTGAACCGCCAGTTAGGTCATAGGCGAAAGGTACACAGTTGTCGTTACTGGTAGCATCTAAGGGGCAATTAGGGTTGATGAAATTCAGTGTTGTACTTAAATTCGGATTCACCGTATCTGAGGTCGACGTTGCAATTTCTACACTGGCGAACAAGTTATCCCCCTGCCACTCTCCACCTAAACGGAAAATTTTGCTATCCGTAATACGTGCACCTGTGTCACTGGAGAAGCGCAGGTTAGGGTCATCGTCGTCCACGCCCAGATTAGGTTCAATGGTGCCCTGTGTAGCCACAGCGATGCTGCCTAAATCCACGCCGTCTAAGCTGCCAAAATTCACCGTTTCAAATGCAGTGGGAACATTGTAGTTCAATACTGCGCTTACACCGGAGCCTTGAACACGAGAACTGTCCTGACGGCGTTCCTGGTCATTTAAGATAGCATCAAAATAGAATTTGGTATTTTCTGTTGGCGCCCACTCAAAACTCGCCGCCAGGTTTTTTGTTTCGTATTCATAATTTTCTAATTCCTGGTTCAGGAACTGAACACCCACAAAATCAAACTCTTGCGCCGCCGGAGCAACACTTTGCAACTCACCGCCGCGATACACATCTGCATTGACATTCTCCACCAGGCCACCATCGCGGTCTACACGTGGGCGAAACGAAGTTGCTTCCTGTTCTGTATAACTACCACTGATAACAAAACCAAACTTGCCGTTGTCGGTTTCCCAGTTCTTGCCAAATGCACCGGAAATACGAGGCTGAGCGCCATCTGTCGTCAGACTGGAATCTTCTGCCTGAACACGGATATTGCCCAAGGTATCGGTAAGTTCAAGCGGGCGAATGGTGCGCAGGTTTACCGTACCGCCCACTGAGCCTTCGATGGTTTTAGCCTCGGGAGATTTCGTTACTTCAACAGCAGCAATAATTGAGGCGTTAACATCTTCAAAACTGATACCACCGCGGCCCGACCCCGAACCCACTGTAGACACACCATTAATTTCAGTGCGGTTTGCATTGGTACCACGGATCTGGACACCTGTACCTACGCCAGCAGTCCGAGTGATTTGAATACCCGTTACATTCTCGAGCACTTCGGCGAGATTTTGATCAGGCAATTTACCAATGTCGACGGCTTGGATAACTTCAATAAGGTTGTCTGAAGAGCGCTTCTCTGCCAGAGCACTTGTTAACGATTGTCTGATGCCCGACACCTCGATAACTTCTACATCTGCATTTTCGTCTTGCAGTTCCTGGGCATTTAGTGATATTGCGGTGCTAAGCGTAGTAGCAGATAGCACTGCGAGGGTGATTTTTGAAAATTTGTGTCCCATATTTTTGCCTTTAAGTTTTCTCTGGTCATAAATCACTACCGCAAACGTAACCCGTTTTTTAGCAGTACAACGAATGCAAACCTCACCGCATTTAACATCACCGACACGGTATTTTACATTTCATTTACCACAAGACTACAACGAATTACCAAAAGGTCAACCATTTGGTAAAAATATTTTGCAAAAATAAGCCTCAACCAAACTTACCAAATGATATTTTTGGTAATCACAACAACGAAAAGATTTTTGTAGAACACTAAAAGATACCGTTAACTAATTGTAATCATTAAAATTATACATACAACATGGTAATAAAACAGGCGATTGGCTTGAGAATACACGCTTATTATTTAGCTAATGAATACTTCATGTTCACAAAAGAAATGATCAAATATGTATAAAAACGCAACAAATTGGTCAACCAATATGACTAAAAAATGGGTTTAATAATACGAACAGAGCAAATAGTGGTTTCAACTTGTATTATTGGTCTGGACTGCGGATATAAGACGCCAATTAACTGCAGTTTCACAAATTGAGTATGGACACTCATGGATAATTCGCAAACGCACCGGCGAAGTATTTATCAATACAAGGCAACCTAAAGCAGAAATTGAAAAGTAAACACTCGCAAAGAAACGCTCAGCATGTGCTTTTTCAACACAAAAAAAAGCCGACATGGTAGTCGGCTTGTTTTAAAACATATGAAATACAATCAGATCACTTTGCCCACTTCCTGCGTAGCCCTAATATAACTAAGCCAAGCGCCAACGCTATATTTACCTATTTGCTGCATCTTTATGTTCTTTTAAGTGACAGGCATTTTGTAGATTTAACAAAACGGTCCTATCGCCCACAGAGCGACAGAACCGACTTGCGATGAATTACCAGAAGACTATTTGATAAACTTGAAACTAAGAGGATAAGGCCACAATACGCCTTCGTTTGCTTTCAACGCTGCCATAATGATGAAAACAAGGCTGGTGATACCAAGAGCAACAAACAACAACGCACCAATTACAATAAAAGTGAGGATAAAGCAAATAACGGCGTAGATAATCACGCTTATTAACCAGTTTAATATAACCTTTCCATGGGCATCGATGCGCTCAGACTGCTCTCTATTTGTTGCCCACATAACAATAGGCAACACTAAGCCGGCTCCTGGCACTAAAAAGCCAGCAAGTTGACTAAGGTGCATAAGCATTAGAAACGTTTTTTCTTCCATTCCCCAGGGCTTAAACTCATCCATTTTTCTCGATCCTTGTTGTTCAGTTATGGGTTAAAAATACCTGTATCGATATTACTTATATCATTAACTTTTACATCTGGCTATGCCACTGTACTTGCTTATGAAAAGCTTTGAACGGTTTTTCACTGCTACAGAAAGCACCCAAACAGAAGGGTGGAAAGTGCTAAAACCACCTGGTCAGGTCTGGATGTCTCACCCGATGGTTAATACATGGTCTTCGACATGCCCGGCGATCTGTACAAAGTTGACATGACAGGCAGCGCGGCGACGCCACTCACGCAAGATTCTGCCCGAGCGAGCATTCCCGGGCATGCCTTATACACTCAAGCCGCTGACACTGCCGCAACGGGCAATAGTTCAATCCCATTGTTACTGAACAAATAACAAACCGCTTCTATACGTATCAACAGAATTTGTGTCACTCACAGGACATATATGTCGGTAAAAGGACATATTGTTCTATATTTCACGCATTTATAGACAATGACACAACAAATGAAGCTGCGTCTCACTTTTTTTCTACAGTAGTGATTGTCAGCTGGACGCTGATTTTGTCGACAGGCCCCCGAGGATAAAAAACGGAGGTGTCAGGGACGTGATGCCAGGGATTTTTTCGCCAGCACGGAAGGGGTAAGCGGCGGGCCTGTCGCATTTTACTTCACGGAAAAACTGGTTCATTCCACTACATCAAGGAAATCGACATGGAAAAAAACGACAAGCCAATGAGTGAGCGTTTAAGTCAGCTTTCTCGCCGGGAACTTCAGGTTGCTTATAAAATTATGGAGGGTTTGCCAAACAAACGCATTGCCTCCCAGCTATTCATAAGTGAACGCACGGTTAAGTTTCACTGTGCAAATATTTATCGCAAGCTGGACATTCGAAACCGCACCAGTCTGATGGCCAGCTACTACAGAGAATTTCATCAGCCTGGCGGACACGTATTTCTGAAATAACCGGCCTTTGAGCCAGCTTACACTGCTATGAGAAGCAACTAGAGTATAACGTGAAGCCTGTGTCATAACGCACTGACAGGGCAGGGAAACCACTAACTTTCAAGGAGAACACGATGCAAAACACAACCCGTTACACCGCACAATTAAATGAGAAACGCCTACTTAGTGCCAGTGAGGTAGCCCAGGTGTCAGGTGGCTTGCGCCCTACGCCACTTGCCACCAGGTTATCACCGTTACCCATTCGCCCACCGGTTTTCTACACCATGGCCCTGGGTGAAAATGGCGGTGACTATCCTGAAGAAGCCATATTCTAACTCTCGTTGACCCCTTGCCGCCTGGTGTGCTGTTGCACCAGCGGCTTTTTGCGTTTAACAGGAAGCAACATCATGCTAACCCTTTGTCTTGGCGATGGCAATGACCCGCAAATTCGCCACCTCATCATGATGCTGAACGATATGCATCACGATGCACTAGTTCTAAATACCTCGGCCCAGCCACCGCTGCTCAGTGTATCTCACTGGCCGGGCACGCTGGCGCTTTCCCTTGTGCTTGACGATATTAGGTTAGATCTAGAGCAAATAGGCGCGTTTTATTGGCAGCGTTTTTTCCCGCCGCCCAGTGTGGACAGCGCCTCCTTAAAAAATCAAATTAGTGCGCTATCTGGTTTCTTCCACTACGCACCACACCGCTGGTATAACACGCTGGATGCGATTCGCTTCCACCAGGCTAAGCCTGTTCAGCTTCAGGAAGTACAACAACTCGGCGTAACCATTCCAAACACACTTATTTCCAACTGCCCACGTGATATAACGCCGTTTTTCCAGGAGGTAAAGAAAGTTGCGGTTAAGCCGGTTTTTGGCGGCTGTCATACTCAACTCGTTACCTCCTTAAACGAATTGCCATGCTTTAATGAGAAAAATACACTTCCTCTGACGTATCAACACTACATTGAAGGAGACGATGTTCGCACTTTCGTTATCGATGAGGATGCATTTAGCGGGATCATCTATTCCGAGGTGGCAGATTACCGCACAGACACAACAGCCATTGCCGAGCGAATTCCCACCCCTGAAATAATCAAACAGCAGAGCATGGCTATTTGCCAACAATTGGGAATGAAATGGTGCGCCATTGATTGGCGAAGAACACAGAATGGCGAATTTGTTTTTCTGGAGGCGAACCCCTGCCCCCAGTTTCTAAAATTCGAGCACGACACACAACACCCCATTTCAGAGGCACTGTGCACTGCATTAACGTCTGTCGCCAGCAGCTAGTTCAGCCCGCAGCGGGGTAATCAGTGTAACCTCGCTGCCCGCCCCCAAACAGAGTATCAGGATCGTGCTGGGCCAGTGGAATGTCCTTTGCCAGTCGTGCGGGCAAATCGGGGTTGGCCACAAATGGCCGTCCAAAGCCGATCATGTCAGCCCAGCCCTGCTCTAACGCTATTTTCGCGCGATCTGCTGTATATTTCCCAGCGTAAATTACAATACCATCAAATGCATCTCGAATAGCTTGCTTAAACTCAAGTGGCATATCAGGCGCATCATCCCAATCTGCCTCAGCGATGTGAACATAACCCACCTTCAGTGAATTCAGTGTCCGAACAGCTTCCACATAGGTGAGTTCGGGATTTTCATCCACCGCACCGTTGAGCGTCGTCAACGGTGCAAGCCTAACTCCCACCGAATCACTGTCGAATACTGTGCATACAGCCGCCACAACTTCTTGTAAGAAACGCAGGCGATTTTCCACGCTGCCTCCGTATTCATCTGTACGATTGTTCGCCTTTGAATCTAAAAATTGATTTATCAGATAACCATTGGCTGCATGCAGTTCAATACCATCAAACCCGGCCTCTTTCGCACACAAAGCCGCGTGTCGGTATTCTTCAACAACGTCTTTTATCTCTGCAATTTCCAACGCCCTTGGCATGGAAGACTGCACAAAACCCGGCGAATTATTATCGTCGATAAAGACTTTGACACCTTCAGCCTGAAGGGCTGAGGATGACACAGGCTGCTTCCCACCCGTGTTACTTTCATGGGAGACCCGGCCTACGTGCCACAGCTGGGCAAACATTACCCCACCTTTTGCGTGCACAGCGTCTGTGACTTTTTTCCAACCTGCTACCTGAGCCCGTGTGTAAATACCCGGGGTCCACGCGTAGCCTTTGCCCAATTCACTGATTTGTGTACCTTCACTCACGATCAGGCCAGCACTGGCACGCTGGGCGTAATACTTTGCCATGAGCTCATTGGCTATATCCCCAGGCTGGGTAGAACGAGAGCGGGTCATTGGGGGCATAACAATGCGATTTTTTAACGTTTTTCCCGCCAGTTTCACAGTGGTAAATAATGGATTCATAGAACCTCCTGTATTTTGATACATCTAGGCTATCGCACTTTATTGACACCATTAAGTACAACAAATGAAAAACACTTTTGTCATATTTGCAAATTAGAGGACTAAGCGGGGCTCTATATAATCAAGAAAGGCTAGAATCCGCGATGAGACCGCGCTATTGCGATAATACACCGCCTGCACCGATTCTCTTCGATTAGGGCTTAAAATATGATTGTTAAGCACACTGACCAAACGGCCTGCTTCGAGATCATCTTTCACCATGAAGTAAGACAGCAATGCCACTCCCTGACCTGCCAGGCACAACTGGCGCACCGTTTCACCACTTGATGCACTAATGGCAAAACGCAATTGCAGCGCACTTTTTAACGGCCAGGTGTTCAAGTGAGGAGCGTCACTAAATCCAATCAAGCGCTGTTGGGTAAGCGTGAGGATATTCTCATCAATGGGATGTTGGGCGAGATACTGCGGACTGACAACAATGTGTAATTTACTGCTTCCCAGTCGGCGGGCATGCAGGTTGGAGTCACTTAAATCACCAATACGAATTGCAATATCAGTTTTGTGTTCCAGCAAATCGATAATGCTGTCGTGACTGGTGAGTTCCAGGGTAATATCAGGATAAGCCTTGCAAAAACCGTCAATAAGTGGCGTGAGTTGATGGAATACAAAGGGACTGGCAGCATCCACCCGCAATTTACCCGAGGGAGTCCGCCCCAACAGCCGCAAAGATTCTTCCCCTTTTTCCAAGATGTTCAGGCCATCACGTGCATAATCTAAAAACAATTCCCCTTCTTCTGTTAACTCGAGCCTTCGGGTAGTTCTATTGAGTAATGTCACATTTAGCGTTTGCTCCAAACGTGAAACGGCACGGGATACTTTAGCCACCTGCTGTTCCAGCAACGCCGCAGCAGCAGAGAAGCTCCCCGTATCGACAACAGTAACAAAGGCTTCGAGATCTTCGGTTTTCGAATTAACTGGCATGCTATTGCCTTTACAATTTCCGCAAAAGTATTTTGTCACTACTGCTATTTTTTGCAATTAAATTTGCACTCAGAATACGTTTCACATTGTCACCACCATGAATGAGGAACTGCAATGCCTATTGCATTATTTGCTTTAACACTAAGTGCCTTTGCTATTGGCACCACAGAATTTGTCATTGTTGGCCTAGTGCCCACTATTGCTGAAGATCTAAACGTTACCCTTCCCAGTGCTGGTTTACTGGTTAGCTTGTACGCCCTTGGCGTGGCTGTAGGCGCCCCGGTACTCACAGCGCTAACCGGACGCTGGAAACGCAAGCACGTGTTACTTAGCCTGATGGCACTATTCGTTGGAGGCAACATGCTCGCCTGGCAAGCCCCTGGCTATGAAAGTCTGATTGCAGCCAGGGTCTTAACAGGTCTGGCCCACGGCGTGTTTTTCTCCATTGGTTCAACCATTGCTACTAGCCTGGTGAGTAAAGAGAAGGAAGCCAGCGCCATCGCAATTATGTTTACAGGTTTAACGGTGGCACTCGTCACTGGTGTGCCGCTGGGTACCTGGATTGGCCAAAGCTTTGGTTGGCGCGCTACATTCCTGGTAGTGTCGGGCTTGGGCCTTATTGCGCTAATTGGCAGTGCATTGCTGGTGCCAGGTGATCTGAAACAAAGCCGCCCGGCACAACTGAAAGAACAATTCGCGGTGTTGGTCCAACCCCGCTTAGTATTGGTTTACCTGATGACCATACTCGGCTATGGGGGTACTTTCACAGCCTTTACCTATCTCGCTCCTATCCTGCAGAAAGAATCCGGTTTCGCGCCATCGGCTATCAGTGTAATCATGCTGATTTACGGTATATCTGTTGCGGTGGGCAATATTTATGGTGGTAAACTGGCCGATAGAAAAGGACCTATTCGCGCACTAACCCTTATTTTTAGTGCACTGGCCGTTATTCTATTCGCATTGACGTTTACCATGGGGTCAAAAATTGGTGCTGTGATAACCGTATTGATATGGGGCGCTTTTGCCTTTGGCAATGTACCGGGTTTACAAGTTTATGTAGTTAAGCTAGCGGAGCGTTTTACCCCTAACGCCGTTGATGTCGCCTCAGGCCTAAATATAGCAGCTTTTAACATTGGCATTGCCGTGGGTTCCATTTTGGGCGGTGCCATTGTAGAAGGAATGAGCCTCAAGGACACAGCATGGGTTGGTGCTCTCATCTCAGTGGCCGCACTTTTGGCAACGCGCTATAGCGGCTACCTTGATAAGCGCAACCAGGCCACATGTTAAGACGTGCTGGAATCTATCACATAGGCTTCCATTTCAGGCGCAACACCATGCCGGTGGAATGGGTACCCAAGCACATCGGCAAACACATATTGCTAATTTTTATTCAATAGGAAACCACCATGTCTCAAACAATTATACCTAAGTTAGGTGTCGGCACATTTAGACTTGAAGACGATGCCGCCTATCAAAGCGTAACGATGGCTCTCGAAGAGGGCTATCGTCATATTGATACGGCTCAAATCTACGGCAATGAAGAAGCAGTCGGTCGGGCAATTAAAGACGCAGATATTCCCCGAGATGAGTTATTTGTCACCACCAAAGTATGGAACGACAACCTAAACCAACGTAACTTTCTTCCCAGTGTGAAAGAAAGCCTTAAAAAGCTGCAACTTGAGTATGTCGATCTGCTACTTGTGCACTGGCCCAGTCCACCGAAAGGAGAAAGTATGAATACATATCTGAAGGAATTGGCAAACGCGAAAGAAGCAGGAATGACCAAAGAGATAGGAGTCTCAAACTTTACCATAGCGCAGTTGGAAGAAGCCCTGGATGTTCTACCGAAAGGTTCGCTTTTCAACCACCAGATTGAAGTACATCCTTATCTGACTAACGAAAAAGTACGTGCATACTGTAAAAAACACGGTATTACTGTAACAGGCTACATGCCTTTCGCTGTTGGTAAAGTACTGAAAGACAAAACAATTCTTTCTATCGCTGAAGCCCACGGAGCAAGTGCTGCAGAAGTGGTTGTCGCATGGGAATTAGCCCATGGTCTCATCACTATTCCGTCTTCTACGAAACGCAAAAACCTCGCCACAAATTTAAAATCGCTGGGGTTAACGCTTAGTGCAGCAGACATTGCTCAAATAGATGCTCTTCATTGCGGCGATCGTCAGGCGACACCCGACTTTGCCCCTGAATGGGACAAGTAAAATGAGCCAGTCATCGACACAAGCCTGGCAATTTAGCGCTGCAGGTCAACCACTGTATTTGTCAGATAAAGAACTGCCCGCGCCAGGCCCAGGCCAAATATTAGTTGCCAATGAAGCAATTGGCGTGAATCCGGTCGACTGGAAGTTTATCGACAACAATCCTATTAACTGGTGTGCCGGGCACACACCTGGGGTAGATGGGGCTGGGATCGTACGTGCTACCGGGGAAGGTGTAGACGAGACCCTCGTAGGGCAAACCGTAGCATACCATCACAACCTTGCTGAAAACGGTAGCTTCGCCAAACACACTATACTGTACCCAGAGCGAGTACTTCGGGTGCCAGATGGACTATCTGCGGTAGTGGCCGCTGCCCTGCCCTGTCCGCTGCTCACCGCTTGGCTTGCATTCAGCAAGATCCCGACGCTGGAAGGTGCCTCAGTACTGGTAACCGGTATGGGTGCAGTTAACAAATTGCTGGTGCAAATACTCAAGACGCATGGTTTTAATGTTCATGTACTGTCGGGGAGTTTGACAGCGAAACAAGCTAAAACCCTGGGGGTTACAAAGATATTCCGCAACTTTCCCACCCAGGGTAACTATTTCGCGTTATTTGATGCCAACGGACCGGACGTAGCCAAAGCGCTGATGCCTCTGCTACAATCAAATGGTCACGTGGTCAGCATTTTGGGGCGTATAGAGCGCCCTGTGGATGCACCGTTCACCCGAACTATTTCCTATCACGAAGTTGCGCTTGGCGCGCTGCACACCTATGGTGACCGGTACCAATGGGACCGCCTTGTCATTGACGGTGAAGCGCTGCTAGAAAAGATCGTCGAAGCTCAAATTCGCATTGAAGCCCCTGCTGTGTTTTCGTTCAACGCACTCAACGATGCACTAAAGTTCTCAAAAACTCAAAAACAAAAAGCAGTGGTAGTTGTGAACTAACGACAGTGCGAATAAACCGAAGTGCCCAGCAGGTGATAAAGGCTTGCCGGCGCTTGTTCGATTAAGTTAAAGGCGGGAAAACATGAGGTGGATTTGCGACGAAGCCCTCTGCCGCAGGAGTGCGGCAGAGGAGCCTCCAAGGATGGACACGGCGCGCTTTAAAGCGAATTCACCGCCTGCTTTCCAATAGTGAGCGACGAACGTTACCTATAGAATAAAACGACTTAGATCTTCGTTATCTACCAGTGTTTCGAGATGTGCATCAACATATGCAGCATCGATAGTGAAGGTTTCACCAGACTTTTCAGAAGCATCGAAGGAAATGTCTTCCATTAGGCGCTCCAGCACAGTGTGTAAACGCCTTGCGCCGATATTTTCCAAACGCTCATTCACTTGCCAGGCAGCTTCTGCAATCCGCTGTATACCCGATTCGTCAAAATCGATGGTCACTCCTTCGGTGGCCATCAGTGCGCGATACTGCTCCGTCAGTGACGCGTTAGGCTCGGTAAGAATGCGCTTGAAATCTTCTACTTTCAGGGCTGACAACTCTACACGAATGGGCAAACGACCTTGCAACTCGGGAATAAGATCGGACGGTTTGCTCATTTGGAACGCACCTGACGCAATAAACAAAATATGATCTGTTTTAATCATACCGTGTTTCGTCGACACCGTTGAGCCCTCAACCAGTGGCAAGAGATCACGCTGAACCCCTTCACGGGATACATCGGCAGATGTGTTTCCTTCACGTTTACAAATTTTGTCAATTTCGTCGATAAACACGATACCATTTTGTTCTACCGCTTCGATTGCGCGATCTTTGAGGTCTTCCTGATTGACCAATCTAGCTGCTTCTTCTTCAATCAGCAGTTTCATCGCCTCTTTAATTTTTAACTTTTTCTTTTTCTTTTGTGAGCCTGACATATTCTGGAACATTGATTGAAGCTGATTCGTCATGTCTTCCATGCCCGGCGGAGCCATTATTTCTACGCCCATTTGAGGCAAGGCTACGTCAATTTCAATTTCTTTGTCGTCTAGCTTACCTTCGCGCAGTTTTTTGCGAAAATTCTGACGGGTGCCGCGATCTTCGACCTCTTCTTTCTTACCCCAGACGTCCTCTGGCGGCGGCAACAAGGCATCGAGAATGCGTTCTTCCGCCGCTTCTTCCGCGCGGAACTTAACTTTAGCCATTTCCCGCTCTTTGGTCATTTTAACCGAGATATCTGCCAAATCGCGGATGATAGTCTCCACTTCTTTACCCACATACCCCACTTCTGTGAACTTTGTGGCCTCAACTTTTATAAACGGAGCCTGAGCTAACTTGGCCAGACGACGGGCTATTTCTGTTTTACCAACCCCTGTGGGACCGATCATCAGAATGTTCTTTGGTGTAACTTCCTGACGCAACTCTTCGGGCAATTGCATGCGACGCCAGCGATTTCTCAACGCAATAGACACAGCGCGTTTCGCGCCTTGCTGTCCAATAATATGGCGGTCGAGCTCATGAACAATTTCTCTGGGTGTCATTTCAGACATAATTAAACCTTTTCTCACTAATGCTGCCTCGGCAGCTATCAACTGCATTGGCGAATTTGCAACGCAACCGATTAATAATCCAGTACTTCTACAGTTTGATGGTGATTGGTGTAAACACAAATATCACCAGCAATCGTTAAGCTCTTTTCAGCGATGTCTGTGGCAGACAGTTCCGTATTGGCGAGCAATGCAGTAGCCGCTGCCTGAGCGTAAGCACCACCGGAACCGATAGCAATTAAATCATTTTCAGGCTGTACTACATCACCGTTCCCGGTAATGATAAAAGAAGCAGTTTCGTCAGCAACGGCAAGCAATGCTTCAAGCTTCCTCAACATGCGGTCCGTACGCCAGTCTTTGGCAAGTTCAACCGCAGCACGGGTTAAATGCCCCTGGTGAATTTCCAGTTTCGATTCAAACCGTTCGAACAACGTGAAAGCATCAGCTGTACCACCCGCGAATCCAGCCAGTACTTTATTGTTATAAAGCCGACGAACTTTTTTCGCGTTCCCTTTCATTACAGTGTTACCCAGTGAAACCTGTCCATCACCGGCAATCACCACCTGATTGTCACGTCTTACAGATACAATAGTAGTCACAATGTTTCCCCGTTTGTGGGTGTTATACGCAAAAGCGTACTATTTAACTTAATGACTCAATAAGTGGGGGAAAACCACTTTTTTTCAAGGGGTGAACTTACTGCCGGGTTTCCACCAAAAGGTCCACGGCGTGTTTAGCTCAGGTAAGCTGTAATCGCCG
>NZ_JAHKQR010000015.1 GCF_018860805.1 Aestuariibacter sp. A3R04
AACTTCCAAATAAGGGGCGCAGACATGTGGGCGATAATGGCGAAGCCGCCCACATGTTTGCGTCCCAGCCCACGATAGTGGGCGAACTTGATTTGTTTGTTATAAATGATTTATGGACAAAGCTGCAAGTGAAAAGAGTGCGGCTTTGAAATTGTTTTTGATGTTTTTATCAGCCAGCCATGGCGCATACTGAGTTTACGAAGCGCTTAAAAGAGATTTGTCGCCGCAAGCAACCAGTGACGTAGCAACTGTAGGATTGAAAATAACCTTTCACTTACTTGGTCGTAGCCGCTCTTGAATTATCTGCGAAGAAAGGCCGAAAAGAGCGCGTTGTTTACGCAGTCTAATGTTTGAGTACTACCGCCGTTCATTGAAAAGGAAAGCGTGAAGCTAATGGTGACTGAAAAAGAGTTAAAGCCTAACTGCGCCATGGTTTATAACACCCACATAAGGGGCAGTAACACGTGGGCTAAAATCCGAGCGAAGCGACAGAGCCCGCGTGTTACTGTCCCAGGGAGCTTGCGACCGACTTAATGTGATTGTTATACGCGATCGCAAACATCCTCGTTTTTGATTTGGTTCTTTGCCCGAAACAAAAGCTGCTGTGTCATTTCTGGTGAACCATGAGCATTGTCTATCGCTAAGAACCATTTACTAAGATCATTCTCATAATATTCAACAGCATGCTTAATGGCAAAGCAGCTTACTTGAGCAAGCTCTTCAACCTTATTCTCGCCGAGTAATTCTAGCGTTTGCGAATGAACTCTTATGTTAGAAAGTTCGGCCATTTGAACAGTACCAACGAAAAAGCGCCAACCGATAAGACCAACAACAATGACACCAAGAACGAAAGAAAAAAAACAATAAAAGAAGGTTTTCATCGCGTCACTTCCTTGAAGCGTATAACACCCAAATAAGGGGCGCAAACATGGCGGCTATAATCGGAACGAAGTGACACAGCCACCATGTTTGTGTCCCAGCGAGCGGAGCGAGTGACTTAATTTGTTTGTTAGGTACGATTTCACTTTGCCAGCCAACCTAGAAACGCACCGAGCGCTACCCCCAACAAACTAAACAGTGGAGAAGATAGCCATCGGTGTTCTTTATTTTGCTCTATAGCCCTAGTATGCAAATTAATCGCGGTGTTAATCAATATGGAGAGTTCATCTCCCGTTAATGGGGTTCTAGATATACGTTTTTTCTGTTCTTCATTTAAATTACTGAACTCTTCAAAACTTAAGTTTCTTTCGTCATCTACAGAGTAGCGTTTTCGATAACTTCTTCTCCAAGCAAGCGAAACTTTATCACCCGCTCCATTAAAACGAAAAAATTCTGGATGCTCTGAAAATACATTTTTCCAATATTCTGATTTGCTATTGTCTCCGGAAATTCTCATGGACCAATCAGACGGACTTAATTTGTAAAATGCGTACTTTCCTGTTACTTGAATAGCGGCTATTACATCTTTTAGACGATCTGCCTTGAGATACGGTGAATTAGTTTTTTCCGCCAAAATACATCCTTTTAGTACCTAACTTTTAAATAAGGGGCGCATTTGCGTGGGCTATAATGCGAAGCAGCCCACGTGTATGCGTCCCAACGAACGCAGTGAGTGACTTAATTTTTTTGTTGGGTACGTGCCGCATAAGATTTAAGAACCTCTAACTCCGCGCTGGATAAATAAGAGTTAGGGACGAGCATAGACCCATTTGGCAAATTAAAGAATACATTGCTAGGAAAGAAATCAACCGATGTTAATTCCTCCCATTTGGTTGTTAAAACTCCTTTCTCTGAACTTCTTTCAATTCTGTCTTGATCGATTTTAAAGTGATAAGTGTCTTGAAGCTTTTTCTTTTTGGCAAAAGCGAGCGCAATACTTGGCATTAAAAAATCTCCAAGCAGACACGGGATAGCGTAGATTGAAAGAATTACCGTAGTAGCAATTCCCCACCAGCTAAAAATGAAATTGAAGTAGTAAAGTGCGGAAACCACGATAAATAAAATGCCCGAGGGTAAGTAGGTATGAAGATTCTTGTTTGGCATAACTGCCATTTTTTCCTTGATAGCTGCCTTATACTCTGCATCGGTATATTTGATAGTTAATTCAATGCTCATTCTCAAACACTCCTTGTAGTACCTAACGCTAAGCTAACGGGCAGTGACGTAGCGGCATAATCGCGAAGCGCCGCTGCGTTACTGTCCCAGCGAACGAAGTGAGCGAGTTTAGCGCTTTGTTAGGCCCTTCCACGAAATGTCAATCTTCCTATGTTGCGAAACACAATCTCTTAGATAGAGGTTGATGAGGCTCTGATATGGAACGCCCTCTTCTTCTGCCATTTCTTTGAAGTAGTTTATTACATCCTCGCTCAAACGCATTGTGACTGGCTTTTTTAGTTTGCTGGCGTAGGGGTTTTTGCGAGACTTAAGTTTACCAAAATCGTATTCCGCATCCATTATTTGCCACCGTAATAGTTACGTTCTTTCTTTGTTGCCTTACGTGCGGAAATGATTCTGATTTTACTACCATCTTCGCGCTCGCAATGGCAAACGGTTAGAACATTTGAATGAGAGCTCATTCCGAGCATGAGAAACCTGTCTTCACATAGAATTGAGTTCGTATCGTCGTAGAATTGAACCGCATTTTCATCATAAAAGACGGATTTGGCCTCGTGAAATGAGATGCCGTGTTTTTTAAGATTTGATGAAGCCTTAGCCTCATCCCATTCGAATTTAATCATATGCACACTGTATGTACAAAGAGCGGAGTTGTCAAAGGGGCCTAACGCTAGCCATCACCGGCCCTGAGCGAGCGCAGCGAGTGAAGGGTCCGCGTGTATGGCATTGTTAGATGACCGTCCAGTGATAAGAGGTGTAGTAGTAAGTTTTATACTCGCCATTATAAATGTGATTACCCGCTGTCCACATATCAACTTTTTGATCATTACCCCAGTAGTCTTTTTGTGTCGAATACTTTGCCCAGTCTGTTAAGTTATTGTAAACATGACTGGAAATCCCTATGCGATTAGGGCTGGATAGTTCGTCGCCGATTTTAACTGACTTGTTGACTCCATGGCCAAGCCAAACGAGATCCCGATTATTACTACCAGACTTACCTGCTTTAGTGCAAAGTATTTTACCGTGATCTATGCCTATACCGAAATCAAGCGCACTGAACTTTTCCAATTTTTGTCGCACTTTTGAATCCGAGTGAGTGAGCATATATACCATTTGCATTGCCGATTTTACCGCAGTCGATAGACTTTCTTTTGTGTTACCCTGAAAGAAAACCAGCATTCCATCTCCATTAAAACTCCGAACTGCTCCTCCTAAAGAGTTGGCTAAGGTGACAATTGTATGGAAGTAAACCATATGCAACTTAGCTGTCGTGACACGATTATGACTACTAAGAAGTCGGGTTGAGCCTCTCATGTCAATATATAGTACTGTGGCGGTGAATCTTAGTCCTGTATTCCCAAAAGTAAGCCGAGAGTCTTCAATATCAGGGACTATCGAAACATCGGTAACATCGAATGAATTGTCTATAACCTCCGAGGCTTTGTTTTCTATATCTTTTTTCATACTCAATGCGTTCTATCCTTAATCGCCCACGCTAAAATCGGTGTGATTACAGCACTAATCGTCAGCCAACTTGCAATTTTAAATATAATAAATTTTCTTCTGGCAATAACTGAATTTGCAATTATCTGTTTAGCTATCATAAGTTCAAGTTGATTACTTTTATGATCTTGAATGTCCGCAGCGCATGCTAGGGCTTCCAAGTACTTTTTTGGTGTGTATTTGCTCACATGATCAAAATACAAAAGATTGTCGGTTTTTTCATCGGGAGAAGATAACTTAAATAACCAAGGTATATCTAACGAAGGTGAAAATGAAATCAACAGCAAAACCATGCTTGCTATTAGCATGAAAATAACGGCAACAAGATATAGAAGCAATACAAGTGCTTCGTTCTCGATTCCGGTAAGAAATCTAATGATCCCAAAGACCATAACGCCGTTAGCTGCCAAAAGAGTTGCACTCTTCGTTTCGGCGTAGCGAAGCCAGTTATTCACATTCTCGAAGGCGCTGTTAAGTTTATCTTCCACTAATTTTTACTCTGGTCATCTAACTTCCAAATAAGGGGCGCAGACATGTGGGCGATAATGGCGAAGCCGCCCACATGTTTGCGTCCCAGCCCACGATAGTGGGCGAACTTGATTTGTTTGTTATAAATGATTTATGGACAAAGCTGCAAGTGAAAAGAGTGCGGCTTTGAAATTGTTTTTGATGTTTTTATCAGCCAGCCATGGCGCATACTAAGATTAAGCGGCGCTTAAAAGAGAGTTGCCGCTACAAGTAACCACTGTGTAGCAACTGTAGGATTGGAAATAACCTTTCACTTGCTTGGTCGTAGCCGTTCTTGGATTATCCGCGAAGAAAGGCTGAAAAGAGTGTGTTGTTTACGCAGTCTAATGTTTGAGCGCCACCGCTGTTAATTGAAAAGAATAGCGAGAAGTTACTGACGAATTAGAAACGAATTTTTAGCTTAATTGCGTCATGGTTAATAACTTTGTTAGATTTATAGCGACGACTCACCCAAGGTCTTGCCTTGAATAATTTGAACAATCGCTTTTTCCTTCCAGACAATACCAAGTTGAGCTTTGAAATCATCATCGGCACCAAGTCGACCAGAATAGATTCCAATAAACCTTCTGCATTGCCCAAAAATTGCATCTTTAGGCCCTGATTTACCTTCTGGAACTACGTATCCCTTGTCCTGTGCGTATACAGGGGCTCCCGACATCCCCTCCCTTGTGGCAGTATCGATATATAGTTTGGGCATTTTATCCAGATCTATTTCAGGCTCAGAGGCGATGCTCCCTCTTTTCCATATCGGGAATTTTGCACCTCCGGTAAGGCCTCTTGGGTAACCCAACACAAAGACGTCTAAGCTTGGTCGCACAACCACGTTATCCAAGTCTAGCTCGTCCGAGTTTGCGGCTTTTAACATGCAATTGCCCATACCAACGGGTATCGCTACTGCGTCTACTCTACCCTTGTGCTCAGGATGTTCATACCATACTGGAACATCATTTTCATACAAATCCATTTCCTTTGAAACCCAGCCGGCTTTATATTCACCGGATGGAAGCTCATTTTTCTTTGCCTGATCTATTGGAATATGTAAGACAAGCTTATTGGGAACAGCCAAATCTTTATGTAGTATTTTTCCTGTTTCTGGATGGCGACCAGTAACATTGTGCCAATTTGTAATGATATAAGAATCGTTCCCGCTCAAATAGAAAAAGGCTGTGCCTATCCCTAAGTCAATGCCATCAAATTTCAATTCAATTTTGAAGGGAACCCAGCTTATTTTTTCTTTTATTTCAATTGGCACAGAGCCTCCCTAAATCTAACTTTTCAATAACGGGC
>NZ_JAHKQR010000004.1 GCF_018860805.1 Aestuariibacter sp. A3R04
GACATGTGATTGAAACCTATAAATTTTTTGATAGTTTTATTGTACCAATTCAGATATCAATTGAGGACCGATACTTAAGACCGATTGATCATATAAAAAGTCTGCTTAGACCAAAAGGTGATCAATAGTTTTCACACAGCCTGCGTACGGAGCTGCCCCACAAAATCGCTGGCTCAAAAAGACAAACAAGAGACATTCAGCGATCTGAACGCTGTAATGCATCGTTTTATGACATTGTCGAAATACCCTACAAACAGAACAATCATAAAGAGCATCTACCAAAGCGTGCAGTAACAGTTTGGAGCGTTATACCAAGAATTAATTGTTAAGGCTAATGCACAAATCAAAAGGTAATAGAATTATCCTCGTGTTTTCAGGAAGCAAGAGGGCACTAGGTCTACGGGTACTTCGAACTTCTTGTTGGCGGGTATTTCGGGGCTGAATGTTCTGGTTTTCAACAAGGCGGTTGTATCGCCAATATTAGCTTTCACATCAACACCCAGTTTACGACCTACTATGGTCAATAACGTAACTGGCTCACAAAAGTAATGATTATTTTCAAGTGCCGTTCTGAAGTACTTGGTTGTGTGTAAATGCTTGTCAAACAGAAGGCGTGCACCTTCTTTCATTAAACTGGGCTCGTTGTTTACAACGCCTCTTACAAGCTTGCTAACCCCGGGTTGAATATAGAATTCACTTTTCTTGTTTTCCAGCTTTTCTATACCGTTAAGCATTTGTATAGCGGCATCGGTTTCACCGCGCCATAGATGGGCCAGCAGAGTAAAGAATTCTGGCGGCGCTCCAAACCTTATATCTTTGACAATATCCAGTACTAAAAGCACGGCGGCTGACTCATTAACCTGTTCATGATAACCGAGCAATAGTGCGTAACAAAACAAGGCGTATTGATACCTATTGTCATGAGATATCTTATTTTCCGCAACCGCCATTCTGGCATTTGGAATGACTTGTGCGAATAGCTGTTCAGATAACCGACTGTCACCGAGTAGGCTCGCTTTGAACCCCGCCACTAAGCTTGTGCCGGCTGTACCAGAGTAACTCAACGCCTTATTGGCCCCGGTGGAAGGGTTATAGCATTCGATGGTTTGAAGGGCATCTTTCAACTGAAGTGAAAGCTCTTGTTTAGTATCGTCTGGAAGCTGTTTCATTTTTTTCCTTAAAAAGGGGCCTATCACGAGGCCCTCAATAATGACTGCCTTAGTTTTTCAAAGGCAACTCTATGATGACTATTTCACCAATTTGAGAAGTCCCGCCAACGCCGAGGTCAGGGTGTTTTGTGAGCCCCTGAGCCAGCATGCCTGTCTTTCACAACAGTGTAACGGGTTTTAACTTTCCCACTGTCATAAGCATCTCTAATCTTTTGCTTGTCAAAATCACTTAGTCCTGAAGTTCGAGACAATGCGCCACCTTTATTGCCTCGCCCGAAAATATATTCATTTGTAAGCTGCCTACCATCCGCTGTGGAACTTAGGCCAGAAAGCCTTGCATTGCGGCTGCCAGAAACAAACTTACTTTCCTCTATTATGAAGTTACCATTTTAGTCTTTATAAATATTATCTATACCATTGGCTGAAGCCTTCAAGTAACTAATGCGCCAACTTCCGCTTCACGTACACAAGGGCTGCACAGGCAGCCCCTTACAGCCTAAACTTCTATAGATTCCGATATTTCCAAAGCGTCGTCCACCTCAATGCCTAAGTAGCGAACAGTGCTCTCTAACTTTTTATGGCCCAGCAAGAGTTGAACTACCCGGAGATTTTTAGTCTTCTTGTAAATCAGATAAGGCTTGGTTCTGCGCATTGAATGGGTGCTGTAGAGAGATGTATCTAGACCAAGTTTTTCAATCCATCCGTGAAAAATGCGATTATATTGTCTAGTTGATATGTGCTCAGCGCTATGTATACGGGACTTAAAAAGATAATCAGAGGGTTTTAATCCAGCTTTCTTTACCCAAGCCAATATCGATTCTCCCGTGTTTGGTGTTATCTCAAATTGGACAGGACTACCTGTTTTTTGCTGAACGACATGCGTGCGCCTAAGAGCTGATCGTCCGCAAACGACATCTGAGACCTTGAGTTTAACAAGGTCACAACCTCGTAGTTTGCTATCAAGACCAAGATTGAACAATGCGAGATCACGCGTCCGTCCTTCAAGCTATAAGCGAATCCGGATACCCCATATATGTAATATCTGAAGAGGCTTTTTCTGACCGATAATACGATTTTTTTTCCAAGGTGTATGGATTTGAATTGCCATAATTTGTCTCCTGTTTAAAAGGAAACATAATTATGGCAGTCCGGCCAAAGTTTATGGTTTGAATAATCGTACTGACAGATTTTTTTACCGGGAATTCAGCATTGCTCAACCATCAGACCGAGAAGCAATATGATTTCTTATATATTGGACTTTCTTTACCCTAATCGCGCAGGTATGGCCAAAGTAAACTGCATGAAGTTTTAACTATTTTGATTTTGTTCAGAAATATACTGAGCATAAAGAAGGTCAGCAAAATCCGCTTCGCCAATTTTGCCTACAACCAAATCTCTGATGGCATCTGCGAATAATTCGTTATCAGCAATTAATTCTTAATCATTGAAAGATAAATATTACAAAGCTACAGCGAGACCAGTCCGTTTATTTGCATCAGGAAGCGAATGAGAAAGTGCAATAGAGGCAGCATACTTTGCTGCTATTTCGAAAACATCATTCAAGCCTAAATAAACAATAGCATTATCAATCCTGCCTAGCGCCCCCTGAAGCTTATTGATATCAGCGGTCCCCTTCATACCAGGCTCGTTTTCGAGAATATAGGCGTTAATCTCTATAACGCGCTCGAAGGGGAAAAAAATAAGCTCCATTACATGTAAGCGAGTTTTTCGAACGTACGTTTGTGTGTTCTTAGCACTAGCTTAGTTTCGGATTTCACGATCTGTTGCCCAAACTCACCAGAGAGGTCAAGTTTCTTTCTTGCTGGAATTTTGGGGCGTTGAACAGCTTTAACACCGTAAACTTCAATTTTTGTATTCATAAATACCTCTCACAACTAGATCGATAGTATACACCTGATTTTAGGAGAAACATATTAAGCCAAGACTATTGGCATCATATGCACACATACCAAGCTAAATTGCCTCTTCAGGCAACAAAAGACAAAGAGCAGACTGTTTGGTTTGTGGCTCTGAGTTTTCTGGCATGAGCCAGAATCGGAATTTATTTACGCAAAATCGTTTCCCAAAGTAATAGGCTGCCGAGAAATCACTTAAACCTTTAGACAGCTAGTCTATTAATAGTCTTACGAGTCAGCTAGCCAGCGCATTATGTTCAGTAAAAACTCTTCATTTTGTTCCGCACCAACAGAGCGTAACCCCATCGTTTTGCCTGTACTTTTTACTAATTGCGAAGAGAACATCATGCCTTCAGAAAAAACTGCAACACGTCCTTTACCTAGCTCTAAAACAGCACCTTGACTCCATCCTGACATTGAAACCTTTGGTGTATCCGCGTTAACTTGAAACGGTATTTTGGGTTCTGTAGCAGTGATACCGTTCCCTAAATTCAATAGAGATATTGCTTTTTCGGGAGCCTTAAATGCTGAGCCACCAAACGATCTCACCTGTAAAATATCTGGTGGTACATTGTTAATACTTTGCAGAAAAAGAGGTTGTGATTTTTCATCTATATTTTGTGAAGTCTCTTTATTGTAAGTTGTCGCGTGTTCAGCAAGCGAATGGTTTACTTTGCTAAAGGTTGCGTTTCCAACATGTCCATTGATGAACTGAAAACCAAGTGCAAGTGCTAGCTTATCTACAGCTTTGGGAAACGGTGTATGGTCAGCAACAAAAAAAAGTGAGCCACCGTTCAATATCCAACTCTTGAGCACTTCAACTTCATTGTCATCAAACGCTTCTCCATAAGGTGGAAGCCAGTCCTGTCGCTTTCTATCAAGCGCGTTTGCAATTACTAAAATATCCACTTGCCTTAGCTGATTTTCTGTAATTGCTTTATCATTCGAACCGACCCTGAATCCGTCACTTTCAAGAACTTCACCAAATGGCTTATATCTGTCGTTCAACGTCAAAAAGTTATTATGTGCTTCGTCTATTAATACAAGTGGACTATTCTCAGAGGAAAAGTGTGCAACTCTATGTTTAGGTCTGAAGTCAGGGTCAGATTGTTGAGGGCTATCAGAACAGGCTACCAACAATGTAGCAAAGCCAAAAACAATTAAGCTATTAACTAACTTCATTTACAACATCCTTTGTAATAATTAGGTAGAGATAAACGTTAAAATTCAGCGGTGTTCGACCATACCATAAAAAAATGTTTGGATGGGTAATTGCAGATATCAGAAGTATAAATAGATGTAATTCAGTGACGCTCATTGCGTCGCGCAGTGTTCAGTGTTTCAACTTCCGCTTTACGTACAGGCTGTGTGAAAACTATTGATCACCTTTTGGTCTAAGCAGACTTTTTATATGATCAATCGGTCTTAAGTATCGGTCCTCAATTGATATCTGAATTGGTACAATAAAAATATCAAAAAAATTGATAGGTTTCAATCACATGTC
>NZ_JAHKQR010000006.1 GCF_018860805.1 Aestuariibacter sp. A3R04
CGCCAGGCTCCCAATTAAAACAAAAAGGCCATCCCTAGCGGGGTGGCCTTTTTGCTTGCGCGCTTCACCCCCATGTGGGAGTCGTTGTCATCATAAAATCAATTGCCAGAGGAGCTTGGTATAAAAATCCTTAAAGAATTGGTTTATACTGCCCGCTGTTTGCGTATTGTGGCCGGTAAATGTCTAAAAAAGTCTTCTTTCTCGACCGTGATGGTGTGATAAACGTTGATCACGGCTATATATATAAGCCCGAACAGTTTGAATTCATTCCCGGTGTATTTGACGCTTGCCGAACTATTACACAGCATGGATACCACATTGTAGTAGTAACAAATCAATCGGGTATTGCCCGTGGATATTATACAGAGCGGGATTTTGCTGCATTGACCTCGTGGATGACGGCGACCTTTGCTGACCAGGGGGTCAGTTTACTGGATGTTTATTACTGTCCTCATCACGCCACACAGGGGTTCGGCAAGTACCTACTTGATTGTAATTGCAGAAAGCCCCGACCTGGTATGTTGCTTAAAGCCGCCGCACAACACGACATCAGTTTACCAGCTAGTATTATTGTCGGCGATAAAACCTCTGACATGGAGGCGGGAAAGCGCGCGGGTCTCAGGGTATGCTATAAAGTGTCTGAAAACGCTGCTAGTAGGCGTACTACAACGGAGTACGTCAGTTGTAAGCGGCTGATTGATGTCACGACTCATTTTTTTCAGGCTCACAGCTAATAATTCCTTTCGATGCCCTGTGAATCGATATAAATCAGCCTGATTCAGTCCTGATGGCTTTTAATGTTTTGCTGCTTGGCCTACCATGACGGGCTAGTAAAACTAAAAATCAGAACGTACCTTGCTGTCACTTGCTCAACATCATACCTTTCATCTGCCGTCCTACGGGCGGACTATTACTTATTTTAATTCTGCCGCAGCATTTATGGCCCGGTATAACCCGTCACAAAGCACTTATATTCTCGGTGGTGGAAGCAATACCATATTCCTCGAAGACTTTGATGGCCATATACTGATCAATGACATGAGGGGCATCTGCCACCACGAGACCGAAGATCACCATCGTCTTAGTGTCTCCGGGGGCGAGAGCTGGCATGACTTTGTCACCAAATGTACGGATATGGGGTGGTATGGCCTTGAAAATCTTGCCCTGATACCAGGCTCTGTAGGTGCTTCTCCTATTCAAAATATAGGCGCTTATGGTGTCGAGGTGTGTGAATTTATCACGGAAGTTGAGTACATTGATTTGACAACAGGTACTCAACACACATTGCCAAATGCTGAATGTCAGTTTGGTTATCGGGACAGTGTATTTAAGCATTCACTGGCAGACACAGTGTTGATAACCAAAGTTCATTTTGCTTTGCCTAAGCAATGGGTTCCGGTTTGCACTTACGGTGAATTACGTGAACTGGAAAAACCAACTGCTCGGAAAATCTATGACAAGGTAATTGAAATCAGAAGATCAAAGTTACCTGATCCCTCGATTTTAGGCAATGCAGGAAGCTTTTATAAAAACCCGGTTGTTTCACATACACAGTTTAACTCGCTCAAGGCGAAGTGGCCGGTTATCCCGGGGTTTCAGGTAGCAAATGGCGTAAAGATACCCGCAGCCTGGCTGATTGATCAATGTGGCTTTAAGGGTAAAAGTAAAGGGGGCGTCAGGTGTCACCCTACCCAGCCCTTGGTGCTTACTAATACGGGTAAAGCCACAGGTAGCGATGTAATTAGTTTAGCGCAGGATATTATTGGAGAGGTGTATAGTAAGTTCAGTGTCCTGCTCGAACCCGAAGTACGCTTAGTGGGTAAAGAAGGAATAATTTCAATATGAAACAGGCATCTAAGCTTATTCGACAACACATCCTGTCTTTGTTAGCCGACGGGCAGTTTCATTCGGGTGAGGTTATTGCCCAACAGGTTAGCTTGTCCAGAACTGCAGTGGCTGGGCATATATCCCAGTTATCAGAGTGGGGGTTGGACGTTTTCAAGGTGAAAGGTAAGGGCTACCGATTGAATCAGGGGTTTTCCATGTTAAATGCGGAGCAAATCAAGCGACATTTACGCCACCCCAGGCTATCCACCATTCACGTAGAGCCAGTATTGGCCTCGACTAATGTGGAAATGAAGAAGCGCATCGCTACAGCTCGGCATGATCTTGCAGACGGTGATGTTATTCTCGCAGAAGTGCAAACCGACGGTAAAGGTCGCCACGGCCGTAAATGGACGGCACCGGTAGGCGGCAGTTTAACCATGTCTATGTACTGGTCATTTCCCGACGGGTATCAAAGTATGGCTGGGCTGTCTTTGTTGGTTGGCGTAGCAATTTGCGAAGGGCTGCGCAAATTCAATATTGAAGATGCCCAACTCAAGTGGCCAAATGACATTTACCTGAACGGCAGAAAGCTAGCCGGTGTATTAATTGAAGTAGAGGGGCAAATTGGCGCTACCGCACACAGCGTTATTGGCATTGGCTTAAATGTCAATGTACCTGATAGCCAGTATGATGTGGGGCAGCCTCATAGTGATCTCACCGGATACCTTGGGAAGACGCCTGACAGGAATCTTCTCGCGGCAGCGATTATTGAAGCGTTGCGGGAGATGTTGCCTGAGTTTACCCAGCGAGGTTTTGGCAAATTTGTGCCCTATTGGGAAGCGCTGGATCTCTACGCAGATAAAAAGATAGTGCTGCAAATGGGCGATAAACGTTTTTCCGGTATTGACCGCGGCGTGGATCAAAGTGGTGCGCTGCTAGTTGAAACCATTGATGGTATTACCCGTTTTCACGGCGGAGAGGTGAGTTTACGTGGTATGTGAATCCACTGTGTTACTCGTCGATGCGGGTAATTCACGTATTAAATCTGTGACCTTAGCAGAGGTCGAACAGGACAATATCCGGGTACACCCAGATGTAAATACGCTGTGTGACTATATCATTAGCGAAAACGTTACTCATATTGTGTTTTCGAACGTCGGTCGACGAGACATTGCTGAGCGGATAGTCACTACTTGCGCACAAAAAAAAATCAGGTGCGAGCAAATACACACAGAAAAAGAAAATTTTGGTGTGAAAAACAGCTACGAAAATGTGTCTAAATTGGGGGTAGACAGATGGCTTGCCATGGTCGCTGCTCAACAAATGACCAGCCTGGCGTTTTGCGTTATTGATTTAGGTACAGCAATCACTTGTGATTTTGTGGTGGATGGCGAACATTTAGGCGGTTGGATCACTCCTGGGTTTCGGTTAATGCAGGAGTCACTGGTTAAAAACACGGCAAATGTTACCTCTGACGACTTCGAACCAAGAGAAATTGCCTTGGGTCAGGATACAGAAAAATGTGTAACACAAGGGTGTCACGCAGCTATAAATGGTGTTTATTTAACCGCAATTGGTTATTTGGCAAGCAAACGAACCGAGTTCGCTGTAATTATAGGCGGCGGAGATAAAAATATGCTTGCAATTAACGACGCCACTGTTACTATCCGTTCCGCGAATTTGGTGGTGCAGGGTCTTGCCCGCTACGCGAGAAGTCAGCTTTTTGCGTAACAATTTTTCGTTATAGTTGAATGAGTAAGCACTCAAACAAAAAAACGAAAAAAATCAAAAAAGACACTTGCACGGAGTAATAACTTACTCTAGAATGCGCACCCACTTGATGCAGTGCCGACTTAGCTCAGTTGGTAGAGCAACTGACTTGTAATCAGTAGGTCGCCAGTTCGACTCCGGCAGTCGGCACCATCAATCTCTGGAGGGGTACCCAAGCGGTCAACGGGAGCAGACTGTAAATCTGCCGGCTCAGCCTTCGCAGGTTCGAATCCTGCCCCCTCCACCACTTTTTTCTATGAGGTGGCCAGAGAATTAGGATTGCGGGCATCGTATAATGGCTATTACCTCAGCCTTCCAAGCTGATGATGCGGGTTCGATTCCCGCTGCCCGCTCCATTTAAGTGCTGATATAGCTCAGTTGGTAGAGCGCACCCTTGGTAAGGGTGAGGTCGGCAGTTCAAATCTGCCTATCAGCACCATTTCTCCCCAGCTCATGTTTAAGTTTGATACTATTAATTTTATTTTTAACGTAACTTTGCTGGGATACTAGAAAAATGGCAAAAGAAAAGTTTGAACGTACGAAACCCCACGTAAACGTGGGTACAATCGGCCACGTTGACCACGGTAAAACCACTCTGACTGCAGCAATCACTACTGTTCTTGCAAAGACTTACGGTGGTTCAGCTCAGGCATTCGATCAAATCGATAATGCACCTGAAGAAAAAGCACGTGGTATCACCATCTCCACTTCACACGTTGAATATGACACGCCTACCCGCCACTATGCGCACGTAGACTGTCCTGGACACGCTGACTACGTTAAAAA
>NZ_JAHKQR010000005.1:0-648 GCF_018860805.1 Aestuariibacter sp. A3R04
ACAGATTGTTTTGTTATTAAAAGAACGACCAATTATGGGGCTATAGCTCAGCTGGGAGAGCGCCTGATTTGCATTCAGGAGGTCAGCAGTTCGATCCTGCTTAGCTCCACCAGTTGCTTTTTATACTTGCTTCGCAAGTGCCGCGCTAAATGGCTTGATCGTCGATGTAAAATCGACTGGCCATTTACCAGCTCGCTAAAGTGGCAAGTTTGCTTGGGTCATCCAGACAACGTGAGTTGTTGCGATGAATTGGGTTGTAGTGGTGCGCAACTTGAGGAGTGATGAAGGAGCATACATAAGTATGTGACTGAAGAGCGACGAAACCAAGCGCGGCAATACGAGCCAAAGCAGAAGCAAGAACAGGCTTGTAGCTCAGCTGGTTAGAGCGCACCCCTGATAAGGGTGAGGTCGGCAGTTCAAGTCTGCCCAAGCCTACCAATTCTACTTGGCTTCGTTATTTTGAACGCTGTGATGCTCATGTGCTGTTCGCACACTGCGCTTCTCGCATTCAAACTAATCTCACCAAGCGAATTGGCTGATGATGTAAATTGGTCGAAGTGAGGAACTGAAATCCTAATGAATAACCACTTATTAAGTGAGTATTGATTAGGGTTTTTTACTCTAAACCTGTTCTTTAACAATTTGGAA
>NZ_JAHKQR010000005.1:900-1024 GCF_018860805.1 Aestuariibacter sp. A3R04
GTGATTGGTTTCTCATCGAGCTGAGCTAGGAACGAAGGAAGGAGCATACATATCGTATGTGACTGACTGAGTGACAACGCGAAGCGAAGAGGAGGAAGCAAGCACGAAGCTATTTAGGGTTGTA
>NZ_JAHKQR010000001.1:0-345088 GCF_018860805.1 Aestuariibacter sp. A3R04
CGGGACGCGCATTCTACGCGTTTCGTTTTCAGTGTCAACAACTTTTTGAAATTTTATTTCGAAGCGTTGCTAGCTCTAAAAACTTGCTTTCCAGTGTTGTTTCCAACTCTCTCAAGCGAGGCGCGCATTTTACGCCTTTCGATTCTCTTGTCAACACTTTTTGAAATTTTATTTTCTAGAGCATTTCTTTGAAAACCTCGCCAGACTTACGCTTTAGCGATAGTGCTGACTAGCTTTTGCCGGAAAGTCGTTTTGCTTTCCTGCCGAAGCGGATGCGCATTTTAGGGATTTAAATCTCACCGTCAACAACTATTTTAAAAAAACTGTCATATTTCGTTTAACCGGTCAATTCTCAACCTTTGCGGTACAAAAACCAATCATTTATCGACTCATTTATAACTAATCTTAGATAGGGAATCAGCTTTCAGGACACAACGACCTTTATTTTATGTGTTTAATACCCCATCATCTTGGAATATTTGCACTACTATCTTTTCAACAAGTGAGCATCTTTTATGTCTATCAGAGCTTATCACAAACACAGTCCCTCAATTGGCCCTCGCTGTTACATCGATTCATCCAGTGTATTAGTTGGACAAATATCACTGGCTGAAGATGTGAGTATTTGGCCATTGGTTGCTGCCCGCGGAGATGTCAACTCAATAGCTATTGGTGCCCGGACTAACATCCAGGATGGCACTGTGCTCCATGTATCTAGAAAATCTCCTCAGCATCCCAAGGGCTTCCCGCTAATTATCGGAGATGATGTTACCGTGGGTCACAAGTGTATGTTGCATGGTTGTATACTTGGTAATCGCATTCTCGTTGGTATGGGAGCCATCATCATGGACGGTGCAATAGTAGAAGACGATGTGTTTATTGGTGCAGGTACCTTGGTACCACCTAATAAGGTACTAAGGAGCGGCTACCTCTACGTTGGTAACCCAATGACAGAAAAGCGGCCAATAACAGACAATGAACGCCAGTTTCTAAAACAATCGGCTGAAAACTACGTTTTGCTCAAAGACGACTATCTGAATCAAGTATAATCAGTTTTGTCATCGCGGTCTAAGGGCTTCAATTACCTTGGCCGTATCAGGTTTCTTTCCTGTCCATATAGTAAACGCGGCCGCCGCCTGCTCTACGAGCATGCCAAAGCCGTCACTCACCTTCTTTGCCCCATGAGTTTTAGCAAACTCCATAAACCTCGTTTCGCCTTTGCCATACACCATGTCGTATGCAAGAGAGCATCTTTTAAACACAGAAGTAGAAACCTGGGGTAAATCTCCCGTCAAGCTAGCAGACGTGCAGTTAATTACAATGTCGGGTTGCAGAGAAGTAAGATCGTTTTTGCTTACGCATTCGAAGACTGGACTTTTTATGGCATCTACAATAGCTTGGGCCTTTATTTCGGTTCTGTTATTAATGTACAGCCCTTTCACCTTTGCTCCTAACAGGGGCTCAACCACTCCGCGGGTTGCGCCACCCGCACCTAATAGCAAAACCGTGTGACCGACCAAAGAACCAACTTGAGAATGAAGGTCAGCCACGAGCCCCATGCCATCTGTTGTATAGCCAAGCAAGGTCCCGTCTTTCATAAATAGCGTGTTTACCGCTTCTGCAGTTTTTGCCTCTGCATTGCAATTATTTTTACTTAGCTCATACGCGCGTCCTTTGAAGGGCGCAGTTACATTACATCCCACTACGTTATCTTGGGTGAAAAAAGTCTCAATGTCCGATTCAAATGCATCGATGTCTGATTCAACAATGCCATAGTCAATCTCTTCCCCAGTATTTTCGGCAAACATTTTGTGGATGGCAGGTGATAGACTATGTGCGATAGGATTTCCAAATACAGCGAATTTTTTCATGAGTATTTTAGGCTATTTTAATAAAATGAAAGAGAAAAAACGGCGCTACAAGACGCCAACCACACCCTACGAGTTAATAGGCGGTGACGCAAAAGTAACGCAACTAGCCAATAAATTCTATGACATCATGGAGCAAGATCCTTTTGCCGCTGAACTTTTAGCGTTGCACCCGAAGCCATTGGACAGAATTAGACATGTATTCACGCTTTATTTGATCATGTGGCTGGGTGGCCCTAATAATTACGAATTACAGTTCGGCCATCCCAGGCTAAGAGCCCGACACCTCCCCTTTTCGGTCACCCCAGAACTGAAAAGACAATGGATGTACTGCATGCGAAAGGCGATGATGGACACAGTTACCGATATAAGTCTGGCGGAGAAACTGCTTCATTCACTAGATCAATTAGCTGAGCACATGATCAACACCGATTAATCTCGTTCACAGGTACCCCAGGAGTGATAAAAAAGCCCTTCTAAAAAGAAGGGCAATGAGCAAGTGCGAAAACGCGGAGTTCAGTGTTAGAAAGTGTAACCAATAGAGATGGTGTATACCCAAGGATCGATTTGAATGTCAGCTACTTCACCTTCTGCTCCGTTTAGTTTGAATGTAGCTTCTGTATCAATGTCTATCCAACGAACAGAACCGTTAATATGCCACTTTTCGTCAATCATAAAATCAGCGCCAAATTGTGCTGACACGCCAAAAGAATTATCGAGAGACAAATCTGTTAGCCCTGCGTCATCATTCGCTGAAGTGAAGGCTTCATCATAAATAAACGTATAGTTTAACCCTGCCCCTACGTACGGCTGAAATGCTGCGGCAGGATCATTGAAGTAATAATTAACCGTGATTGTTGGCGGCAAGTGCGTCACTTCACCCAGTTGAGTGCCGCTTCCCAGAGGATCCTCAACACCGAAATCCACATCATGAGTAAACGGTGTTGCGGCCAACACTTCAATATTTATGTTGTCAGTAATAAAGTAAGCGACATTTAGACCCAGCTGGGTATTACTATCAACAGTCAGATCTACCCCAAGATCGCTTTCACCGACAAAGATGTTGGAACTTTCATCATCTGGAGCAACCGTTGTAAAGCCTCCGCGGACAACCCAATCACCCTTTTCGTATGCCTGAACAACCGGAGCAGTAACCAGTGTGGCAAGTATAACTGTAGCCAAAGTAGTCTTTTTCATGTTGATTCTCTCGTGTATTTAACGTTGATGGCGCTACTGTACGCCCGTGGAGAATCAAAATGTTGATCTGGAACAAGGTTGAAAATACTGAAACGGGTGCCTAAACAAGCTCTTGATCCAAGTCAATATTCTCATCGTCAATTACCAGTCTGTAGGTGTTAACCACTCCACCAGCTTGGCTTCTGCACTGCCATGAGGAGCTTCATACCCATACTCCCATCTAGCCAAAGGTGGCATACTCATTAAAATAGACTCAGTTCTGCCACCAGTTTGCAAGCCAAATAGCGTGCCCCGGTCATATACGAGGTTGAATTCTACATACCGGCCCCGGCGGTAAAGTTGAAATTCCCGCTCTCTGTGAGTGAAAGACAAGCTCTTTCTACGCTCGACTATGGGAACGTAGGCATCTAAATATCCGTGTCCAACTGCCTGCATAAATGCAAAACTGTCTTCGAACCCCCATTGATTTAAATCGTCAAAAAACAGCCCACCAACCCCTCGGGTCTCACCTCGGTGCTTGAGGTAAAAATATTCATCACACCATTTTTTGTATTCGGCGTAGACATCATCGCCGAAGGGCGCACAAATGCGTTTCGCCGTGTTATGCCAGTGCACCACGTCTTCTTTGAAAGGGTAAAACGGCGTGAGATCGAAACCGCCTCCAAACCACCAAATAGGCGCTTCACCTTTCTTTTCAGCTATAAAAAAACGAACATTTGCATGGGATGTTGGGATATAAGGGTTATGAGGGTGAATAACCAATGAAACCCCCATGGCTTGGAAACTTCGACCAGCTAACTCGGGACGTGAAGCGGTTGCTGAAGCCGGCATGGCATCGCCAAAAACGTGACTAAAATTCACACCACCCTGCTCGATTACCGCACCGTTTTTCATAACGCGAGACCGTCCGCCTCCTCCCTGCTGTCGCTCCCAACTGTCTTCAACAAACTGCCCTGAACCATCGCACATTTCCAATGTGTGGCAAATATCGTCTTGAAGCGTTAAAAGAAAAGCCTTAACTTTATTGATGGCCAACTGTGTATCTTGCATAACGTTATGGTCTTCCATATCTACCCTCGGATCACCTGGCCTGTTTCGCAGTCTTTAATGACACTGGGTTTGCCTGGGCAAGTAACTTCTCCTGATGCGTAAATTACCCTATCACCAAAATACTGCTTAGCTTCCTCAGTTGTCAGGGCCGGCGACGCCCCTGACGGATTCGCGCTTGTTGAAACCAATGGTTTTCCAAGTGTTTGGCATAGCGAAATGACTACCGGATGAGCAGTCACGCGAACGGCGATTTTGTCGTGTTCACCGGTTATCCAATTAGGCGCATCCATCGATTTCGGCAGCAACCACGTAATGTGCCCGGGCCAAGATGAAAAAACCTCTGTGCGTCGGTGGGATGGGATCGCTTTGTCATCGACGTATCTGAGTAAACGAGAGTACGAATCGGCTATTAGTATCACCCCTTTTTCTCGCGGCCTTTGCTTAAGACTCAAGAGATTGAGAACCGCTGTTTCATTGTCGGGGTCACAGCCGATTCCCATCACCGCTTCGGTGGGATACACAATAAGATCGCCCTGTTCAAATGCCGGTCTAATGAGATCAGCAGATTGCACATTTTCTAAAGTCATAGTTACGCTAATTCGTTACTGAGATTCTGCCTGATAATCGCACTTTGGTTGTGGGCAACATACCCGCCCTTTCTTTTCAATTAGCAAGCCCCAACCACACTGAGGGCACTTGCCTACAACGGGCACGGAATTTATCACATATCGACATTGAGGATAACGATTACACGAATAAAATCGCTTCCCATATTTGTTTGTTCGCTCGGTAATATGCCCTTCTTCACACTGCGGGCACAGTAACTGTGTATCCTCTTGCTTTTTGATCGGCTCAATATGATGGCATGCAGGAAAGTTAGTACAACCGATGAACATACCATATCGCCCTTTCTTAATCGCCAAAACACTTTGGCATTCGGGGCAATGTGTACCTTTAATCTCTTTTAGAACGGTAGTCTGTTGGTCGTGTAAGGGCTTGCTGAAATGGCAATTTGGATAGGCAGAACACCCGATAAAGGGCCCCGATTTGCTATTGCGTATTTGCAGGCGATTACCACACTCCGGGCAATCACCAACGTCGTGCTCCAGAGCATGCTCATGTGCACTAAATAATGAATGATCAATTTTTGACATAAAGTATGCCGGTGATGCTCCTGATTAGTGCAGCGTACCGTCAGACTCTTCGAATAAAAGATCTTCCATTTGCGCGTACGCGTTTTCTTTACCTGGTACGTTGAAAAGTACCATGAGTACAACCCACTTTAAATCTTCCAGACAAAACTCAGGTGAATCTATTTCCATCACCCGGTCAATGACCATTTCGCGAGTTGAGGCATCCAAAACACCGACCTGTTCCAAAAATAACAAAAAGCCCTGGCATTCAACATCCAGGCGCATTTGTTCCTCGTGGGTGTATATTCTGCTTACTCCTGACGAAATGCCTTTGCAAAAATAAGGTTTGTCGTCTGTTTCTTGAAGTGCAGCAAGTTTCTCCAGCCACGCCAAGGCCTTGTAGATTTCATCATGATGAAAACCAGCGCGTATAAGCTCATCTGTCAACTCGTCTTGATCTACGCGAATTTCCGTTTCACTGTGGATGAAGTTCTCAAACAGATACATGAGGATGTCGAACATGGTTTATTTCCCCCTCAATTTGACGTAACCACCAGGAACGGCGGCCACAAGACCTCGCAGTTCATATTCTAATAATGCTGCCAATACTTCAGATACAGGCAAGGCACTGCGTTCGGTTATGATGTCAACGCTAGTTACATCAAATTCCACATTATCTAATAATTTATCGGTTGCCAAGTTTTGATCTTCACTTTTTTGAGCATTAGTTTGTTGAGCAATGCCGACTGCATTAAACGAACCAGTCAACTCTTCCGCGATTTCACCGGCGTTTGTTACCAGTTTAGCACCTTGCTGAATGAGTGCGTGACAACCTTCGTATAATGGATTGTCGATACTGCCCGGTATTGCAAAAACATCGCGCCCCATATCTGCGGCCAAATTTGCAGTTATCAAGGTGCCGCTTTTTGTCGTTGCTTCGACCACCAGCGTTCCCTCTGCAATAGCGGCAATCAGACGATTGCGCTGTGGGAAGTGGTGACGTTTGGGCGGGGTTCCGGGAAAAAATTCAGAGGCCACCAGCCCGCCTTCCTGTGTAATCCGCTCTTGCAGTTTCCGGTTGCGATAGGGATAAGTACGATCAGGGCCAGTGCCCAGAAACGCTATAGTATGGCCCTGTTCAGACAGAGCCCCTTTATGAGCCGCACCGTCGACACCGCAGGCGAGGCCGCTAGTAACGACAATATCACTACCGGCCAACTGGGCTGAGAAATCATAGGCGTGTTGCAAACCGGCAGGCGAAGCTCGGCGACTTCCCACCACAGCCACTTGTTGTTTTGACAACAAGGCTGTATCCCCCTTACAAAACAAGACTAATGGCGCACTTTGCAACAATCCAAAACTCTCTGGCCAGTGTTCGTGCTTGTCGGTAACGATGTGATGAGTATCGCTTTTAGCCAGCCAATGCAAAGCGTTATCAACCGCTTTCCAATCTATTGCTTTTTGCAGGGTTACAACGTATTCCTGCTGTTGGGCTGTCAATGAATCCAGGGTCGTCCCATCACTACAACCAAAAATCAGCGACTCCGCAGAAACACCAGGCATCCCCAGCAGAGCGCGCCATTTGACTGGAGACACAGAAAAAACAGAGCTCATCGCCAGACAAGCTGTAATGTAGTTGTGATTTCGAGGAATAGGCATGCCGTTACTCCAGACGAGACGGCATACCTCAGGTTCAGGGGTTGGCCACTATAGCACCGGTTTCCACCAGCGCACGGGCACGGGTAATAATGCCGTAACTCGCTTTTTCAAAAGATTTGAATATGACGATTTCTCCAATCTTGATTGCGGGCTGTTGAACCGTACTGCCATCATTAAACACGCTGTTTAGCGCGTTGTTTTCACCCGCGTACTTCGGCGGATCACCATCAATAATGTCCGGCCCTTGGGCATATATACCCATAACAGTACCTGGCGCGACGTCATCCTTCCCTAAATCGACGATCACTACATCATTTTTTCCCAACAACTCATGCTGATGTAGATTACCCACCACATGACCCCGCTGTTCTTCGTTGGCGGCCTGTAGAATCAGATCTTCGCTGTCGGTAAAAACGCCGTCGTAGAGACGATCTCCGCGGCGAGCCTCAAAATTTGACTTAGTTACTTTTACCAGCCATTGAAAAGGTACTGAATCATCTATCATGCTAGCATCTGCCACGTGATGAACCTGTACACCCAATATGTCGCCATCAAGGTTTTTAATAGTAGCCTGACGTCGCAATACGCGATACTGATCAGAAGATCGGCCATAACTTCTGCTAATGACAATGTCGTCGGTCACGAAGCGTATATCCCCCGCTTGATTACCCAGAATATGAGGCAATTTCTCGTATACTTCTTCGTTGAGTAATTCGTTTTGATTGACATAGGGAGCTATAGACGACCATGGCAACATACTAATTGGCGAGGGTTTGTTTTGTTTTCTGAGTGACGGCCCCAGCGATATATGCTGTTTTTCGCGCTGTACGGTTAATACTGGCTCGCCATTGACCATACGAATAACCAGCACGTCACCCGGATATATCAAATGTGGATTTATAATTTGCGCATTTTTACGCCAAAGCTCTGGCCACAACCAGGGTTTATCTAGAAACAGGTTCGCAATGTCCCACAGGGTATCATTACGTTTAACAGTATAAGTTTGCGGCGCACTTTCTTTCAGCGCAACGGCACTGACAAAAAAGCTGATGGCAAAGCCAGACAGCAGCAAGCCTATTTTTAACCACATTAATCGGCACTTTCCCATTGTTCTGGTTGTCATAAGGCCAACCACTCCTGTTGAAATTTTCGACATTGGCTCTATATCGGCCATGACCTAATTAAATTCAATATTCCGTAAGGAAACCGCGTTGAATCAAAAAACCTGCACGATATTACCTGTTATACGATAGAATAGTATCAGAAACCAAGGTGTAAATAGTGCTGGTTATTGGATCGTATATTAATTCATACAAGCAAGTTAAGTTGAACGACAGATGGCTATTTTAAATGTATTAAGTTTTCCCGATGAGCGGCTACGCACTGTAGCGAAGCCAGTTGAATCGGTTAATGATGAGATAAAACAACTCATTTCAGACATGTTCGAAACCATGCGCGATGAGAACGGTATTGGCCTGGCAGCCACCCAGGTAGACAGGCATGTACAAGTCGTCGTAATGGATGTATCGGAAAACCACGATACGCCCAGGGTTTTCATCAACCCTGAAATTACGGCCAAAGAAGGCTCTACGATTAGTGAAGAAGGCTGCCTTTCAGTACCTGGCAACTACGCCAAGGTAGATCGTGCGGAGAAAGTAACGGTAAAAGCACTCGATGGCGAAGGCAACCCGTTCGAGCTCGAAGCCGATGGCTTGCTGGCCGTTTGTATTCAGCATGAGTTGGATCACCTGAAGGGCAAGCTTTTCATCGACTATCTTTCTCCCCTGAAGCGTCAGCGTATTCGCAAAAAACTTGAGAAAGAAGCGCGTCTCGCAGCGAAGGTATAAAATTTCCGTGAAGAGCCCACTAAAAATAATATTTGCCGGTACGCCGGATTTCGCCGCAGATCACCTCAAAGCTCTACTGGATTCTGCTCATGAGGTCGTCGCGGTATACACCCAACCCGACAGACCAGCTGGACGAGGTAAAAAACTCACAGCCAGTCCGGTGAAGGTACTCGCTGAAGCGGAGCACATCCCGGTATATCAACCACAATCGCTGAAGACAAAAGCGGCTCAGGATGAACTGGCATCTATCGATGCAGACATCATGGTAGTGGTTGCCTTTGGACTTATTTTACCTCAGGTGGTATTAGATACACCTAAGTATGGCTGTTTAAATGTTCATGGTTCTATTCTGCCTAAGTGGCGGGGTGCTGCGCCAATACAACGAGCGATTTGGGCGGGCGACAAAGACACGGGTGTCACCATTATGCAGATGGATGCAGGACTGGATACCGGTGATATGTTACATGTTGTTAAGGTACCCATTGCTGACACGGAAACCAGCGCTTCTCTCTATACAAAATTAGCAGCTTGCGCTCCTGCTGCATTGCTGGAAGTGTTAAATGATTTACCTCGCTTTACCGATCAAGCGGAACCCCAGGACAGCCGGCTGGCAACTTACGCCAACAAATTGAGTAAAGAAGAAGCATTGATTGACTGGTCACAACCGTCTGAGCAAATAGAACGAAATATTCGGGCATTTAATCCCTGGCCTGTAGCCTGGATGAAAATTGGCGTTGATAATGTAAAAGTGTGGGATGCCCGCATACTTGAAAGTACATCATCAAGTACACCTGGTGTAGTAGTTAAAGCTGATAAACACGGTATAGTTGTCTCTACCGGCAGTTGTGATATATGTCTTACTCAGTTGCAAATACCGGGTAAAAAATCGCTACCCGCTGCTGATGTGTTAAACGCCCGACCACAATGGTTTATTGTGGGGCAAGTTATTGGCAGCAATTATTAATGGCAACGCCGCTTCCCAAACAGAAAAATCTTCGCTCTGACACCGCCTGGGTGATCCATCAAATTCTGGAAGAAGGCCGCTCAAGCCGTGATTGCCTGAATAAGGTACAACGGCGTCATGAAGGTAAAGACAATGCGTGGATCCAGGAGATGTCTTTAGGCGTTATGCGACAGCTCCCCACGCTGCAATATTGGTTGCGAAAGCTCCTCGATACTCCCCTCAAAGGAAAAAAGAAAGTAGTTGAACACCTTATTTTACTGGGTATGTACCAACTCGCCTTCTCACGAGTATCATCGCATGCTGCTGTCAGTGAAACCGTGAATGCGGCATCCTACCTTGGCGCTATGTCGTTAAAGGGGCTGGTAAACGCTGTACTTCGAAATTTTCAACGTCAAGACTTAGCCAACCAGCCCATTAACGATCCTATTGTCAATTCAGGCCTACCAAAATGGCTTTACAAGCGGCTTAACCAACATTACCCCAGCATAGCCAATGACATCATTGCTAGCACAAATAGTCCTGCTCCAATTTGGCTTAGAGTAAATACACAAAAGGTTTCACGTGAATCATTTTGCCTATCGCTGAATGAACACCAAATAAGCTATACCCTGCCAAAGGAACAGAAAGCGGGTGTTATTCTGACCGATAGAACGGATATAACTTCCCTCCCCGGTTTCAGCCAGGGTTGGTTTTCTGTGCAGGACGGTGCCGCACAATTGGCAGCAGTTTACTTGCAACCCGAACCTAACGACCGGGTTTTAGATTGCTGTGCAGCCCCCGGGGGGAAAACCGGCCATCTGTTTGAAGTGCAGCCTGATATGAAACTTTGCTTGGCCATTGACAGCGACAACACTCGCTTGCTGCGAGTAAAAGAAAATATGCAACGGCTACAACACAATCCCATCATTAAACAAGGTGACGCTTTGCAGCCTGAGGAGTGGTGGGATGGCGAATTGTTTGATCGCATTTTGCTCGATGCCCCTTGCTCAGCGACCGGCGTCATTCGTCGTCATCCGGATATCAGATGGTTGCGCAAAGCGAGCGATATAGCCGCCCTCGGCGCGCTGCAAGCAAACATTCTGGATGTTATGTGGTTGTTGCTAAAGCCGGGAGGAACATTGCTTTATGCAACCTGTTCCATGTTGCCTGAAGAAAACGTCAACCAAATTACCGCCTTTTTAACGCGTCACAGTGACGCATTGCGGCTACCACTAAACGATGGCGATACCGACAGCCATCCTGGCAGACAGATCCTGCCCGGAGAACAACAAATGGATGGTTTCTACTACGCGAGACTGATAAAGTCTGAGAATAAACAACGGTAAGAGTCTGAAAGTAATCAATGAAAATTATCATTCTTGGCGCAGGTCAGGTGGGCGGAACGCTCGCCGAAAATCTGGTTGGTGAAAAGAACGAAATAACAGTCATTGATTCAGACCCTTCCATTCTTCGGGCACTACAAGACCGCCTGGATTTACAGGTTGTTGAAGGCGTAGGATCTCACCCAGACACACTAAAAAAAGCCGGTGCAGAAGATGCCGACATGCTCATCGCCGTTACCAACAGTGACGAAAGTAATATGTTGGCGTGTCAGGTTGCTTACAGTCTGTTTAAGACCCCCACTAAAATTGCCCGTGTCCGAAGCGAGCAATACATTATTTATCAGGAACAACTGTACAAAGAACAAAACATCCCTGTCGACCATATTATTGCACCGGAACAGCTTGTAACCACGGCAATAAAACGTCTTATTGATTACCCGGGGGCGTTACAAGTTGTTGAATTTGCAGATGGTAAAGCAAGCCTGGTAGCCGTTAAAGCATACTATGGCGGGTTGTTGGTTGGTCATGCTTTGTCTGCACTCAAAGAACACATGCCAAATGTGGAAACCCGGGTTGCCGCCATATATCGTCGGGGTCGTCCTATACGCCCGTTGGGTACTACCGTAATTGAAGCTGATGACGAAGTATTTTTCATTGCTGCCACGAAACATATTCGAGCAGTGATGAGTGAGCTGCAAAAACTTGAATCGAGTTACAAGCGCATCATGATAGCAGGCGGAGGGCTAATCGGTGCTGGGCTAGCGAAAAGGCTTGAGCACAAGCACAACGTGAAATTGATTGAATTTAGTCCTGAACGAGCACAATACCTGTCGGCTAATCTGGATAGAACCATTGTATTTTGTGGTGATGCTTCCGACCCAGAGCTACTCAATGAAGAAAGCATCGATGAAGTAGATGCATTTATCGCCGTTACTAACGACGATGAAGCAAATATCATGTCAGCGATGCTGGCAAAACGCATGGGCGCTCAAAAAGCCATGGTGCTTATTCAGCGCAGTGCCTATGTGGATTTGGTTCAAGGCGGCGAGATAGACATCGCCTTTTCTCCCCAACAAGCAACGATTTCAGCCTTGCTGACCCACGTTCGCCGGGGTGATATTGTGAACGTCTACTCATTGCGCCGAGGGGCTGCAGAAGCTATCGAAGCCATAGCTCATGGAGATGAAAACACGTCTAAGGTGGTAGGCAAGGAAATCGGCAACATAAAGCTCCCTCCAGGTACAACCATTGGTGCAGTGGTGCGTGAAGATTCCGTTATCATTGCGCATAGTGATACAAAAATAGAAGCCAACGACCACGTTATTTTATTTCTGGTGGATAAGAAATACATCAGTGACGTAGAAAAACTCTTCCAGCCCAGCGCATTTTTCTTCGGATAAATTTTTCCGACGTAAACCCAAATTTCATCCTGTGAGAAAACAGGCTTAACTGCGCCAGAACGTAGGTGAAAACAACACGAGTAGTGAAAACACTTCCAGACGACCAAATAGCATTGCCAGAATAAGTAACCATTTACCCGAATCGCTCACTGCGGAATAAGTTCCAGACACACTCCCCAATCCAGGGCCGAGGTTGTTCAACGTTGCCGCTGTGGCGGTAAAGGCAGAAATGTTATCAAGGCCAGTGGCTATCATGCCTATCATTATTAACACAAACACAATTGCGTAGGCAGAAAAGAATCCCCAAACAGCCTCTACCACACGGTCTGGCATAGCCCGTTCTCCAAGTTTAACTGAGTACACGGCTTTAGGGTGAATCAGTCTGTCAACTTCTCGTTTACCTTGTAGGAAAAGCAGCAAAACCCGAACGACTTTAAGCCCTCCTCCCGTAGAGGACGCACAGCCGCCAATAAAACTGGAAAATATTAGCAGTATGGGTAAAAACGCCGGCCAGGATGAGAAATCGGTAGTGGCGAAACCCGCCGTAGTGCTTATTGATACCGCCTGAATCATAGCTTGATCCAGCGCTTCTTCAGCAGAGCTGTAGTAGCCACTTAATGACAGTACCAAAAAGCAAATCATAATCAGGGTGAACTGAATAAAAAGAAACGCTTTGAATTCTGGATCCCGAATATATCCGCGTATGGAACGAGAGCTCACTGCAGCATAGTGCAACGAAAAATTTAGGGCTGAAATCAGTAAAAAGACGGAACATACCATATTCACCATGGGGCTATTAAAATAGCCTAAACTTGCATCGTGGGTCGAAAAACCACCAATAGCCACCGTGGCAAAGGCGTGGCATACCGCGTCAAACCAATCCATTCCAGCAATGAAATAAGCTCCCGTGCAGGCTATTGTCAGTGAAAGGTAGATATACCAAAGGTGCTTTGCCGTATCTGCTATACGGGGAGTCATCTTCGAGTCTTTTACCGGCCCCGGTGTTTCAGCGCGGTACAACTGCATGCCCCCAACACCCAGTATTGGCAGAATGGCCACAGCAAGTACGATAATTCCCATACCGCCGAGCCACTGCAATTGTTGCCGATAAAATTGAATTGAGTGAGGCAAAAACTCAATACCCTCAATTACCGTAGCACCGGTCGTCGTTAATCCGGAAAAGGATTCAAAGAACGCATCGGTTACTGTCATGCTTGGTTGCTCAAGCAGAATAAACGGAATAGCCCCGACACTCGCCAACACAGTCCAAAACAGCACAACAATAAGAAAGCCCTCTTTCGCACGAAGGTCTTTTTTGTGATAGCGATTCGGATACCACAGGGTCATGCCAATCATGACAGAGAGAACAAACGCGATGACAAACGGCAAACCACTGCCATCTTCAAATAAAAGAGAAATAAAAGCTGGCGGGATCATTGTGACACTAAACAGTGCTACCAGTAACCCGAGTATGCGTACGATCGCACGATAGTGCATGTTCCGTTAAGCCTTTTTGTTTTTGTATTACTACTTATTCGCTATCATTATGCGGTGACAATCGCGAAAGGGAAACCCCCCTTCGCCAGATCCTCATTACGCCATGGCCAGCACAGTAGCTACCATTTTGTCGATGCCTGCTTTCGCTTCGAGAATATCCGACGCGAGCATGTACGCAGGTGTTGTCACTAATTTAGCGTTCGCATCAACAATTATTTCCGTGACCGGGCAATCAACATGGCTGCCTCCCAGTTCTTCTACACCACCGGCTGTGTCCTTGTCGTTGCCAATAGTTACCTTGTGACCACTGCCATAAACTGCGGCGGCTAAAACAGGAGCAATACACGCATAACCTGCTGGCTTTTTGGCATTGGCAAACGCCTTGCACACGGCTAACACATCCTCATTTATTTTACATTCCGGACCGTCTATTGCGAATGTACACAAATTCTTAGCTGCGCCAAAACCACCGGGTAAAATAAGAGCATCAAAATCTTCCACTTTACACGCGGTAACGGGTTTGACGCTCCCCCTGGCAATGCGGGCAGACTCAACCAAAACACTGCGAGATTCTCCGTCGGCCACCTCGCCGGTAAGATGGTTAATCACATGCAATTGCGTCATATCGGGAGCGAAGCATTCATACTGTGCGCCGTTTTCCCGAATCGCTAAAAGGGATATTACTGCTTCGTGTATTTCTGTACCGTCAAACACCCCGCTTCCACTTAATATCACTGCGACTCTTTTCACTTTTTATGCTCCTGTTGCTCTTTAGGCCATGCCATCTCTGTCTTATGCTAATCGTGCTTAAAAAACGGCCAACATTAAAATTAAAAAATATGAAAGACTGCTGTCGTTTTTTGTTATTCATATGCTACATTAACTGACCAACTTGGTTAACTACTAAAAACGCCATACACCAAGTTATCCACATTTTCAGGGAAGCTATTGTCTAGGTACGGATATCACTTCGTATTCTTTCTATGCCTTGTTTTTAAAGATCTGCGGCAATACCCCTTGATCCAGATCGCGCAATGTGATCCTTGTCAGCCCGCTCATTGATCACAAAGTTATCCACAGAAAGATCTCATTTCCGGTATTTACCCTTCTGTGGCGTTCAAGCCAAGCCTATGGCATCCTTCACACATTGTCCTTCCCTAAGATTAGTAACGTATGTCTGAAAACAAAACGCCCCCATTTATTCTCGTTGATGGCTCTTCATATTTATTCCGAGCTTTCCATGGATTACCACCTCTAACCAACTCAAAAGGGCAGGATACCGGGGCAATATACGGCGTGATTAATATGCTTCGCAGCCTTATTCGTCAGTATAACCCCACCCATATCGCAGTGGTATTTGACGCGAAAGGAAAAACATTCCGCGATGATATGTACAAGGAATATAAAGCGAACCGACCTCCTATGCCGGATGAACTGCGCTCTCAAATCAAACCCCTTCACGAGATTATCAGAGCCATGGGCTTACCTATAATTGTCGAAGAAGGGGTAGAGGCCGATGACGTTATAGGGACACTGTCAAAACAAGCCTCTGAAAAAGGTATTGATACGCTAATAAGTACTGGCGACAAGGACATGGCACAGTTGGTCAATCAACACGTCACGCTTATAAATACAATGACCAATCAGGTCATGGATGTAGACGGAGTTAAGGAAAAGTTCGGGATTCCTCCAGAATTAGTAATCGATTTTCTCGCGTTAAAGGGCGACAAAGTCGATAACATTCCTGGCGTACCCGGCGTAGGCGACAAAAGCGCACAAGCCCTGCTAAACGGCATCGGTGGTATAAACGCCATATACAATAACCTCGATGAAATAGCAGGTTTGTCTTTTCGCGGCAGTAAAACAATGGCCGCAAAAATGCAGGAATACGAAGAACAAGCCCGTTTATCCTATGAACTGGCCACCATAAAACTTGATGTAGAGATGGATTATTCTCCCGAGTCCCTCACGCCGACACAAGCAGACAACACTAAACTTGCAGCGCTATTTTCTGAGTATGAATTCAAGCGATGGTTTACCGAAGTATCATCTGAAAGCGCAGCAGAAAAGGTCGAAAAGTCAATGGAGGAAAGTCCACCGCTATCCGCGATAGACAAAGATGGCTACGTTACAATTACCACCGAGGTAACGTTTAAAGAGTGGCTCGAAAAGCTAAAAGCAGCACCACTTTTCGCGTTTGATACAGAAACAACCAGCCTCGACTACATGGAAGCGGAAATAGTTGGGGTTTCTTTTTGTATAACTCCTGGTGAAGCAGCATACATTCCTGTTGCTCATGACTATCCAGACGCACCAGAACAGCTGGATCGCAATTGGGTGCTGGAAAAGCTCAAGCCCATTCTTGAATCTGACACCATTAAAAAAGTGGGACAGCACTTAAAGTATGACAAAAATGTTCTGGCAAACTACGAGATCACGCTGGCGGGTATTGCCTTTGACACTATGTTGGAATCGTATGTGCTCAACAGCACTGCCACACGTCACGATATGGACTCTCTGGCCATGGCTTATCTCAACCACAAAACCATTCATTTTGAAGATATCGCGGGGAAAGGTGCGAAACAACTCACTTTCAACCAAATAGCATTAGAAGAAGCCGCTCCCTATGCCTGTGAAGATGCCGATATTACACTTCGTTTGCACAGTGTGATTTGGGATAAACTTCAGCAACACGATTCCCTCAAAGCGCTACTCTTGAATGTTGAAGTGCCATTGGCCAGTGTACTTGCGCGTATGGAACAACTCGGCGTACTTATTGATTCACAACAACTGGCCCAACAAAGTCAGGATCTTGCAAAACGGATAAAAGAACTCGAAGCCAATGTTCATGACGCTGCGGGAGAAACATTTAATTTGGGCTCAACTAAGCAGTTGCAACACATTTTGTTTGAAAAGCTGTCGTTACCCGTGATCAAAAAGACACCAAAAGGTGCTCCATCAACTTCAGAAGAAGTGTTACAGGAACTGGCGCTAGACTACCCTATTCCTAAAATGATCATGGAATACCGCGGACTAACAAAGTTAAAAAATACCTACACAGACAAACTGCCCAAGATGATCAACCATCGTACAGGCCGGGTTCATACTTCTTACCATCAGGCGGTAACCGCTACCGGACGCTTGTCATCCACAGATCCGAATCTGCAAAACATTCCCATTAGAAACGAGGAAGGCCGTCGTGTTCGTCAGGCATTCGTCCCTCGCAATGGATACAAAATTGTCGCCGCCGACTATTCCCAAATTGAACTTCGTATTATGGCGCATCTCTCTAAAGACGAAGGTTTACTCAGCGCATTTGCTCAGGGTAAGGATATTCACAAAGCGACGGCTGCCGAAGTTTTCTCGGTACCATTAGAAGAAGTCTCCGCACAACAGCGTCGAAGTGCAAAAGCGATAAACTTCGGCTTAATTTACGGCATGTCAGCGTTTGGTTTGTCACGTCAACTAAATATTCCTCGCTATGATGCACAGTCATATATGGATTTGTATTTCGAGCGTTATCCCGGCGTACTGCACTACATGGATAAAACCCGCGAACATGCAAAAGAAAAAGGGTATGTAGAAACTGTATTCGGTCGCAGACTCTATTTGCCAGACATTAAGGCAAGCAACGGAGCTCGACGAAAAGGCGCAGAAAGAGCGGCCATTAACGCGCCTATGCAAGGTACTGCAGCAGACATTATCAAGCTGGCCATGTTGCGAGTTGACGATTGGATAAACAAAGAAGCCCGTGACGATGTGTTTATGATGATGCAGGTGCACGATGAATTGGTTTTTGAGATAAGAGAAACAAAAGTAGACGAAGCGGTAGCAAAAATTACCGCGTTAATGGAGCAAGCTGCCACCTTGTCAGTTCCCCTCCAGGTAGAAGCAGGGATAGGTGAAAACTGGGATGAAGCCCACTAATCAGTAATAAGATTACAATTTTTAGCCAGTTTATCGTGTTTAATACGAATATTTGGTAATTTTATTACAAAGACTCTTGCCTTTTTAGTGATCTGATGTACCCTGTACATGTAGGGTACAGAGGTGAGAAATCTGTTTTCAAACCTTTGCTTTAACCCCGGTAGTTTTACCGGGGTTTTTTTATGTCTGTTCAACTAATCACGACTTAATCGCACGCCGATTAACAACCCAACTACCTGTTTTATATAAGTTTTAAAATTTAATTAAATAAATCGAATTTTATTTTGAACTTTGGTGCGTTTGCGATGCTCTTATCTACGGTTTTTATGTGTTTTCTCTCAGTCCTTTTCCCCATCCATTTGGATGGGGATTTTTCTTTTCTAGACTTGGAAAAGTTATTCTTCTTCGTCATCCTTGTTTAGCCCGAACCACGCATCCAATACAGTAGCAGCCTCATTGACTCCAATTTTTGACAATGAAGAAAAAGCCTGAACAGTCACGTCACCGTTAAATGCTAGTGCCGCGTTTTTGGCGAACATAAGCTGTTCTTTACGCTTTCCCGATTTGAGTTTGTCTGCTTTTGTCAGCAGCGCCAGTACCGGTAAGCCCGCGTCTACAGCCCAGAAAATCAAATCCTGATCCAAATCCTTAAATGGGTGACGTATATCCATCATAACAACCAGGCCCTTTAGACTTTTTCTCTTTTGCAGATATTCGCCCAGCGATTGTTGCCACTTCTTTTTCATGGCAATCGGCACCTGAGCAAAGCCATATCCCGGCAAGTCCACTAATCTTCGGTTTTCATCCAACTCAAAAATGTTAATAAGTTGCGTTCGGCCTGGCGTTTTACTGGTTCGGGCCAGGTTTTTTTGTCTGGTCAGTGTATTAAGTGCGCTGGATTTCCCCGCGTTTGATCGCCCGGCAAAGGCAACTTCAATACCTTCATCTTCTTTCAAATGGCGGATATCCGGCGCGCTCATTAGAAATTTTGCTTTGGTGTAATACGTCATTTCAATATCCGTCTATACTGGGTTTTAACTTTATTTTAATTGACTCTCGTCAGGAAAAGGTTATAAAACCATAGTTTTATTATGGAATAGGTTTTTCTAACGAGTTAAACGTGTAGAATATTGATCATATCACGTATATCGATAAAGCCGTTTGCTCCTTTATAGAGATTAGTTATGAAAAAACTGTGTGTGCTTGTATTTCTGTCGTTAGGTTTATCCGGGGCAGCCTCTGCTAAAGGCGATCCTGAAGCAGGTAAAGCGAAGTCAGCTGTTTGTGCAGCGTGTCACGGCATGGATGGAAATTCTATGATCCCCATTAATCCCAAAATTGCAGGGCAACACGCGGGATATTTGGAAAAGCAACTGAAAGAATTCAAACTCGCTTCCCAAACGGGCGGTGAAGAAGGCCGTAATAATGCAGTTATGAATGGAATGGCTGCTCCCCTTTCAGAGCAGGATATGGCTGATTTAGCCGCATACTTTGCCAGCCAGGAAGCCAAACCCGGTGAGACACCGGAAAATTACGTTGAAGCAGGACAAGCCTTGTACCGCGGTGGCGATGAAGCACGGGGTATCCCCTCCTGCGGAGCTTGTCATGGCCCCGACGGCAATGGCATGGGTCTGGCCGGCTTTCCTGATATCAGCGGGCAGCATCCCGATTACGTAGTCGCACAACTCAAGGCTTTCCGCGACGGTCAGCGCGCGAATGACATGAACGGCATGATGCGTGACATCGCAATGAAACTCACAGATGAAGACATGGATATTCTGGCGAATTATTTGGCAGGCTTGCACTAAGTCGTTGTTGTATAAAGGTTGTTAATTAATTGTAAATTTCACCTTGCAATTTATTAATTCTTCTGTAATATGCTTCATCAAGTTGGTGCTGTGTCTGTAACAGTACAAACATAATAACAATAAGAAATGAATTAATGGATTATTGGATAAAGTGTCAGGAAGGCCTTGAACTAATATTTGCTCTGTTAATAAAAGCAAAAAGTAGAGCTACCCTTTGCATGTAAGTGCAAAATCGGGAGAGGTGTCGTCATCAGAGGCACTCACAAATGAGGTGATGGTTAATAGCCATCGCCTTTTTTCTTTTTTATCATTAGATAATTCAACAAACCACGCTGCGCCTCTCACAATAAATGCAAAAACTCTCTTGTCCTCTATGCCACTGTGCCGATACTGAATTTTACCATCAGGACACACGCAGAGAATACTTTCAGTGCACACATTGCTATCTCGTTTTCGTACACCCCGATTTACTCCCTACTCTCACCCGGGAAAAACAGGAATACGATCTGCACGAGAATCACGCTGCAGATGAGGGCTACCGGCAATTTCTGTCACGGGCACGTGATCCCGTTGTAAATAGCATGAAAAAAGGCGCTCGCGGATTGGATTTTGGCTGTGGTCCGGCACCTGTGTTGGCTGATATGCTCACGAATAACGGGTTTATCATGGACGTATTTGACCCTATATACGCGCCTTCAGAACCAGTTTTATATCGCCGACACTATTATGATTTCATTACCTGCACCGAAGCGATAGAACACTTTCATCAACCGGTAAAAGAGCTCAAACTTTTTAGTTCACTCCTCAAAGAAAACGGCTTACTGGTTGTCATGACAAAGCGGGTTGAAAGCAAAAGCCGCTTTACAAACTGGCATTACAAAAACGATTTAACTCACGTTAGCTTTTTTTCTGACGCTACCTTTTATTACATTGGCGACAGAATGGGATTTAACGTGTCTTTCCGTGGTAAAGATGTTGTATTGTTGAAGAAGCGTCCTTAAATACGCGGTATAATTAGTGTCATTAACATGTTTAAGGGAGACTATATGTCGTCTCGTTCGAAGAAAACACGCAAAGTTGGGGTTATTGGTGTTCGCAAAGATCCCGACTTTAACAATCCGAAAAAAAAATCAAAAACACCGGTAAACCCGCCAAAGACTAAACGTCATAAAGGGAACAAAGCAGGTTCTAGAAACGCGGTGGAATCTAAGAAAGGGAATAGTAAACAGGCAAAGGTGGTCGAAGACCCTCGTCTTGGCAGTAAGAAGCCTGTCGCGCTAATTAAGGCGCCTCTTAAAAAGTCGGAGGTAAAAAAATATGCCACTCCAGCCGAGGAATTGGCGGCATTGGAAGCAGACAACAGGCTGTCAACGTTATTAGACAAGCTGGACGATGGCAAGACTATCTCCATAGAAGAGCAGCGTTATGTAGATGAAAAGATGGCGCGACACCGCACGCTATGTGATTTATTGGGTATTGTTGAAGAAGACGAAGACATTGATGAAGACAAAGACCCACTTTCTGACCTAGATGCTATTAGTTTGGACGAATTTAAAGATTAAGGCGTTATCGTTATGTGGTTAACCACTGCTGTCATTGTTGGCCTGGCGATTATTCTGGGGCTCGGTTTTTATGCTGGTAGATTGCTGTTTTTGTTGAAGCAACAAAACAACCGACAGAAAGCAGCCCGTGATGCCCGTATCGCAAATATCACCGAGAGCATCATTGTTATTGGTAAGGCAATGCAGCAGCAACAGTGTGACTTGTCAGAAGGCGCAATCCGAATTTGTAAATTGCTCAATGCGTTACCTTTGCAATCACCGCCAGACTACCGCGGCAACTTCCCGCATATTCACAAACTCTTTGTGGAAATTAGCGGGTTTGCCATTTTAGAAGAGAGAAAGAAGCTTTCAGCAACAGAAAAGAGAAAGCAGGACACCGCGCGTGAACAAATTGAATCAGACTATGAATCATTGGTTCTCCGTGAGCTCGACGATATCTGTCGGTGGTGTGAGGCCTTAGCAGCAAAAACCGCTGCGTAATATTGCCAAAAGGCCGGTAAATAAATGACGTTTGCCGGCCTTTTGTAGTTATATTTTTTAATGACGGTTTATTTTCTCGCCAAAGATCGCACAGATTCATAGCAGTGACAATTTGTTGCGTGGTCGTTCACCAGTCCCGCTGCCTGCATAAAAGCATAACAGATCGTTTCCCCCACAAATTTAAAGCCATCTTTTTTTAATGATTTCGACATCGCTTTAGATGCATCTGTACTCACGGGAGCATCACGGTAATCACTCCACCCGTTTGTGATTGTCTTATGGTTAGTAAATTGCCATATGTAATCACTAAACGCCATTGTAGAAGCGATATTCAAGTAGGCTTGTGCATTAGTAATAATACTTTGTATTTTTAACCTGTTTCTTACAATACCACTATCCTGCATCAGCCTTTCTACGTCTTTATCTGTCATGCTGGCGATCTTTTCCGGCTCAAACTGATAAAATGCCCGTTCATAGTTTTTTTGCTTCTTTAAAATCGTTATCCAGGACAATCCAGCCTGCTGACCGTCCAAACACAGTTTGGCAAACAACTTTTTACTGTCGAGTTCAGGTCTTCCCCACACCGTGTCATGGTACCTTTGATACTCAATATCATCTGACACCCAACCACACCGAATGGGCCTGTCGAGAAAATTCATGCTTATTGCCCCTTATTTATTCGTTTTTTCAGCAGATTTCCGTGTTTCAGCCTACATTCATTAGCTGACAGATTGTATACTACTCCACCTTTACTTTGGTCAGTTATAAGTAGCGAACATGCAGAAATACGATATTAAAACCTTCCAGGGTTTGATCCTAGCACTGCAGGATTACTGGGCGCGTCAGGGATGCGTTATTATCCAACCACTTGATATGGAAGTGGGCGCAGGTACATTCCACCCAATGACGTTTCTACGCTCGCTGGGGCCCGAGCCTATTAGCAGCGCGTATGTCCAGCCCTGCCGTCGGCCCACTGATGGCCGTTACGGCGAAAACCCTAATCGTCTGCAACACTATTACCAGTTTCAGGTTATGTTAAAGCCTTCCCCTGACAATATACAGGAGTTGTATTTAGGCTCGCTTAAAGAACTTGGTTTCGATCCGTTGGTACACGATATTCGCTTTGTTGAAGACAATTGGGAATCCCCTACTCTTGGCGCTTGGGGCTTGGGCTGGGAAGTTTGGTTGAACGGTATGGAAGTGACCCAGTTCACGTACTTTCAACAAGTCGGCGGTCTTGAATGCAAACCTGTTACCGGTGAAATTACTTATGGTCTCGAACGTTTGGCCATGTATGTGCAAGGCGTAGACAGTATTTACGATCTCGTTTGGACAGACGGCCCGATGGGCAAGGTAACGTATGGTGATGTATTCCACCAAAATGAGGTTGAGCAGTCAGCTTACAATTTTGAGCACGCCAACGTGGCATTTTTATTCAAAACTTTCGATGAATGCGAAGCGGCCAGTCAGCTATTAATTGAACAGAATCTCCCCCTTCCTGCTTACGAGCAGGTAATGAAAGCATCCCACGCTTTCAACCTGCTCGATGCGCGACATGCGATCTCAGTGACAGAACGCCAACGATACATACTTCGTGTTCGTACACTGGCAAAAGCATGTGCAGAAAGTTATTACCAAGCGCGTGAGGCGTTAGGTTTCCCTATGTGTAATAAGGAGCAGTAGTTGTGCGCAGCGAAAATTTACTGGTAGAAATTGGTACTGAAGAATTACCCCCTAAAGCACTAAAAAACTTGGGTGAAAGCTTTGCTGAGCACTTTAGATACGCTTTGGATAAAGCTGAATTGGCTTATGACAGTGTGCATTGGTTCGCAGCTCCCAGACGTTTGGCGGTGTCAGTTTCTCAACTAGCGCAATCACAGCAAGACAAAGTGGTTGATAAGCGTGGCCCTGCTGTTTCAGCCGCTTTTGACAGCAACGGCAACCCGACGAAAGCAGCCATGGGATGGGCTCGCGGCAATGGCATTGACATAGCCGATGCAGATCGACTTTCTACTGACAAGGGTGAATGGCTTCTCTATCGCGCCAAAGTAAAAGGTCAATCAATTAACACGCTTATTGAAGAGCTGGTGAATCAGGCAATCGCAAAATTACCCATACCTAAAGCCATGCGTTGGGGCAATTCTGCAACCCAGTTTATTCGTCCTGTACACACCGTCACTGCGCTGTACGGTGCAGATGTGTTACCGCTTACTGTATTGGGAAAAACCAGCAGCCGTGTTATTCAGGGCCACAGATTCCATGGCGAGGCGACCTTTGAGCTAGCTCATGCAGACGATTACGCAACGGCACTTAAAGCCCATTACGTTATTGCAGATTTTCACGAACGCGCAGAATATGTACGCAGTGAATTAGAAAAAGCGGCTTCTGCCCTTTCCCTTAAGCCCGACTACAGCGAAAGCTTACTGGAAGAAATAGCCTCTTTGGTTGAATGGCCTGTGGTAATGCAAGCGTCTTTTGATGAAGCATTTCTTGAGGTACCTAAAGAAGCACTCATTTACACCATGAAGGACGACCAAAAGTACGTGCCGCTGCTCACTGCGGACAATAAGCTAGACAGCCGCTTTTTGTTTGTCAGCAATATTGAATCTCAGGATCCTATTCAGGTTATCTCAGGAAACGAAAAAGTCATTCGCCCTCGTTTAGCTGACGCTGAGTTTTTCTTTACGACAGACAAAAAATCGACGCTTGAAAGTCGCCTTGATAGTCTCAGCACGGTTCTTTTTCAGAAACAATTGGGAACGCTAAAAGACAAGTCTATTCGTATTTCCCGGTTGGCCGAATTCATAGCCGAGAAAACATCAGCAGACAATGCCTTAGCAGCTCGAGCTGGTTTGTTGGCAAAAACAGACCTGATGACCAACATGGTCATGGAATTCCCCGATGTACAAGGCGTTATGGGAAAATACTACGCGTTGAACGATGGTGAGCCAGCTGTTGTTGCCGAAGCGCTCTACGAGCAATATATGCCCCGCTTTGCCGGAGATACATTACCGTCTACGGGCGTCAGCGCAGCCGTCTCCCTAGCCGATAAGCTCGATACGTTGGTTGGTATTTTCGGCATTGGCCAGCTTCCAAAAGGTGACAAAGATCCTTTCGCATTGCGTCGAGCAGCCATTGGTGTGCTTCGTATAATCGTCGAAAAAGATCTCGATCTTGACCTTGAGACCTTGGTGGCAAAATCAGTTGAAGTATACGGTGACAAGCTAACCAACGTAGATTGCCAGACACAGGTTGTGGACTTCATACTCGGTCGTTTTGTCGCGCTACTGCAGGACAAAGGTGTAAGTATCGATGTTATTCAGGCCGTTGCAGTTCGACGCCCCACTCGCCCTGCAGATTATGCAGCCCGAATTGATGCTGTATCTGCTTTTAAGTTACAGGATGAGGCTGAAGCCCTGGCAGCTGGAAACAAGCGCGTTGCCAACATTTTGGCTAAACAGCAATCAGAAGTAAGCACATCAGTTAAAGCTGAGCTGCTTACAGAAGATGCAGAGAAGTCGTTGTATTACTCTTTAATGAATGTTATCGGCCAGGTTGAAGCGTCTGAAAGCCGCGATTATAAAGCCGTACTTAGCGCGTTATCGACTTTGCGTTCAGATGTAGATAACTTTTTCGATAGCGTCATGGTAATGGCAGAAGACGATGCGATAAGGAACAATCGCTTGGCTTTGTTGTCTTTGTTGAGACAGCAATTCCTGCGTACTGCCGATATCTCGTTGCTCGCGAAATAACTGCTGTGCCGGTTTCCATGTCATGCCCAGCCTGCGCTGGGCAAACCAGACGAGGATCAATGTGAAAAAGAAACTACTCAACCTCGGTTTTTTTGCTTCAATAACGCTTTCGGGCTGTAGTAGCACCAGTGTCGTCGACATTCCGGGCATAACAAGCGGCCCGGAATTAAAGTTTGAAAACATGTACTTACGAGGTGTTTTCAACTGGTGGGAAGCCACTGCTGCTTATCAACTAAAGCAAAACAAACAGGGGTGGTTTGTTGATGTTGAGCTTATTGCAGACGGTCAACCCTACGACTTTCGCTTGTCAGATGGCTTTTGGACGCCAGATCAGACTTGTGGCGCTCGTTATCGCGGACAAATAGTGCTGATCCAGACAACCATGTATATGGTTTGCGGTACAGAATCAGAGAACCTGCAATTTACCCCAGAAAAAACAGGGGTTTATAGATTCACCTTTAACCCGGCCAGTGGCGGAGAAGTCATGCTCACCGTAACGCCAAAGACAAGCTAGGTCTAGTTAATCCATAACGCTGTATTTCAAGCCCTTGTATTCGCAACGGGCTTTTTTATTGCTTTACTATTGTTTCCACTTTTTCCGACAGAAAGAACTAACTATATTTGTAAGTGAATACTTACCGGGGGATTTTTTTACAACGTTAACAACTTAGATTTCAAGTTATCCGAATACCAATTAATTACTTTACCCTTCTGGCCGTTTCTCCACTCAGCAAAATACCAAAAGTGTCTTAAATCTCTGTAGATTGTTTTCCATAAATGTCATTTTTACTTACAGTCGGACTTTAGGTATTTAGCTTTTTACTATCCATTCTGTTGTTCTACTTAACAAATAGAATGAGTTAGCTAAAAAAAAGCCGCCTTCATTTTAAGGCGGCTTTTCTATCTAGATCATTTATTCAATCTATACGTCGAGGTTCTCAACCTTCAGCGCATTTTGCTCAATAAAGTTTCTACGCGGCTCTACCTGGTCGCCCATTAGCGTGGTGAACAATTGGTCACAAGCTATGGCATCCTCAATAGTTACCTGGAGCATACGACGACCTTCTGGATCCATTGTTGTTTCCCAAAGTTGATCAGGGTTCATCTCTCCTAGCCCTTTGTAGCGCTGGATATACTGTCCTCTTTTCGCTTCACTCATCAACCATTCAAGTGCATCTTTAAATGAGTCTACAGGCTGCTTCCGCTCGCCTCGTTGCACGAATGCAGTGTCATTCATCATGTCATTGATAGCTTCGTTTAGATCTCTAATTCGTCCGTAGTCGGTAGACTCAATGAAATCATGATTAAGCTTGTATGAATAGTCGATGCCGTGCATTCGCATAATGATTTCGATATAGAATTCGTTTAATTCATCATCTTTTTGAATTTCATAGCGATAGGTGGCACCGTCATTTTCCCGTTCATTCAGACTGGCCACAAATTTATCTGCTACATCATTTAGGATGGCTGCATCTTTTAAATCTTCTACATTTAGCGTGGGCGAATAAACTAAACGGTAAAGGATTGCTGGTGGCATGACGCGGTGCAGACGCTTTATCATCTTCTCTACGCCTTGATATTGCTTAACGAGATTTTCTAATGCAATACCGCTAATTCCAGGCGCATCTTCACTGGTGTACAGTGCTGCACCATCAACAGCGATGGAGGTTAGATAGTTCGTTAGCGATTCATCATCTTTAAGATATTGCTCTTGTTTACCCTTCTTAACTTTGTACAAAGGTGGTTGAGCAATATAAACGTAGCCCCGTTCTATGATTTCAGGCATTTGACGATAGAAAAACGTGAGAAGTAATGTACGAATATGAGAACCGTCTACATCAGCATCAGTCATAATAATAATGCTGTGATATCGAAGCTTTTCAGGATTGTATTCATCTCTACCAATACCGCAACCCAAGGCCGTGATTAATGTTGCTACTTCTTGTGATGACAGCATTTTGTCAAAGCGGGCCTTTTCAACGTTTAGAATCTTTCCTTTTAGTGGCAAAATTGCTTGATTCTTCCTGTTTCGCCCTTGCTTTGCAGACCCGCCTGCAGAATCACCCTCTACAATATAGAGTTCAGAAAGCGCAGGATCTTTTTCCTGACAGTCCGCAAGTTTACCTGGTAAGCCCGCTAAATCTAATGCGCCTTTTCTTCGGGTCATTTCTCTGGCTTTTCTAGCCGCTTCCCTCGCCCGGGCTGCGTCAATTATTTTTGACGCGATTATTTTACTTTCCTGAGGGTTTTCCAGTAAAAAATCAGCTAACTTTTCATTCATAGCTGACTCTACTGCATGACGTACTTCAGATGATACTAATTTGTCCTTTGTCTGTGAGGAGAACTTAGGATCAGGTACTTTTACAGAAATTACCGCTGTTAGCCCTTCTCTCGCATCATCCCCACTGGCATTGGTTTTGGCTTTTTTATTTAAGCCTTCTTTTTCCATATAGTTGTTCAGCGTACGCGTTAATGCACCGCGAAACCCAGCTAAGTGAGTACCACCGTCACGTTGAGGAATATTGTTGGTAAAACAAAATATACTTTCTTGGAAACCATCGTTCCACTGCATAGCTACTTCAACAGAAATGCCATCTTCTCTTTCAGAAGTAAAATGAAATACTTTTTGATGAACCGGTGTTTTGTTTTGGTTTAAATACTCGACAAATGCTTGAATCCCACCTTCATATTTGAAGTGATCTTCCTTTCCATCTCTTTCGTCTTTCAACCTAATCGATACACCAGAGTTCAAAAACGAAAGCTCTCGTAGCCGTTTTGCGAGAATTTCATAATGGAACAAAGTGTTTGTAAATGTATCACTACTTGGCCAGAATCTAACAGAGGTGCCCGACTTGTCTGTTTCTCCTGTAACCGCAAGTGGCTCTTGTGGAACCCCGTGTTGGTACTCTTGTTCGTGTATTTTTCCTTCGCGACGAATCTTGAGTTTTAATTTACTGGATAGCGCATTTACAACAGAAACGCCTACGCCGTGCAATCCACCTGAAACTTTATAAGAGTTATCATCGAACTTACCACCAGCGTGAAGTACTGTCATGATAACCTCAGCTGCGGACACGCCTTCTTCAGGGTGAATAGCTGTTGGAATTCCACGTCCATTGTCAGATACAGATACTGATCCGTCTGAATGGATTTGTATAAAAATCTCAGAACAATAGCCTGCCAGGGCTTCGTCTATTGAGTTATCTACAACTTCGAAAACCATATGGTGAAGACCAGTACCATCATCGGTGTCGCCGATGTACATACCAGGACGTTTGCGTACTGCATCCAGTCCCTTCAATACCTTAATACTGGACGAGTCGTAGTTGTTTTGCTCTGACATACTGTAACCTTTACTCCTCGTTCACGCGGCCATGTTCCACGTGAAACATTTTTTTATCTTTATATTTGTCTATAAATGCAAGTTGCTCACGCTCAATTGCTGTTACAAATAGCTGCGTATCCATCGCAAGTAACCCATCTATAAAACGTTCTCGCTTTTCGATATCCAATTCCGCCCCAACATCATCTAGTAAGAATATACTCTTTCTCGATGTCTGTTGCTGGAATAGCTTGGTTTGCGCCAGCTGTAGGGCTGCGACGGCCATTCGTAACTGCCCTCTCGAAAGCAACTCTTGGGCAATTGTACCATCTACTTTAAACCGCAAATCTGACTTATGTGGCCCTGATGACGTGAAACCCACTTTTATATCATAGGCACTTTTTTTTACTAAACTTTCAGCCAGTGAAAGCTCTTTTTCCCACCCCTTATAATACGAAATTTCGAGGCAAAACTCAGGTAGAAATTCACTTGAAATGTGATTAAATACGCTCTGTAGCTCATCTACGTAGGATTTTCGCCTTACATTGAGCTCTTCCCCAACAGCAGCCAGTTGCTGCTCCCAGTAGGCATTCTCTTTGGCAGTCAGTAATGCACCTTGTTTGAGCAATGCATTTCTATTTTTTAGCAGCCGATGATAAGTTTGAAACACTTTATTAAAATTATGTTCCACGTGGAACAAGCCCCAATCTATAAAACGACGTCTTTCACCTGGTGAGCCAATAATAAGGTCGGTACTTTGGGGTGTAAAAAGTTGCAATGGAATGCGGCTAACTAAATCTGTAAGACGATTTGAATGCTCTCCGTTTATTGAGCATAAAAACTGTTCACTTCGACTACGTTGCAAGCCGACATTAAGCTCTTCCCCCATATCCGTTATGCACTTAGCAAACACACTGAATTTGTCTGAATTGTTTCTGATCACAGACGTGTGTTTCACTGTGCGAAAGGACCGACCAAACCCAAGATAGAATAACGATTCAATTAAAGACGACTTACCACTGCCATTCTTACCAGTTATAAGCGTAAGGGAATGCGAAGGATGAAGAGAAGCGCTGGCGATATTTCGAAAATCAGACAGCTGGACATTGTCCAGTTTCATAAAATAACTCGTAAACGTTCTCGAAACGGCTCGATAGCAGATGCTGCTATCGCTATCGAGCAAACACTGATACTACAAACGCATAGGCATAATGACATATAGTGCAGAATCGTCCCCGGAATTTTGAATAAGAGCACTGGAATTAGAATCAGATAGAAGAATTTGCACTTCCTCCGTCGTTAACGCATTGAGTACATCAATAAGGTAAGCAACGTTGAAACCAATTTCCAAGTCGTCACCTTCGTAGTTGACATCGACGATCTCTTCGGCTTCTTCTTGTTCGGGGTTATTTGCAGTAATCTTTAATTCACCACTGGCAAGGTTTAATCTAACCCCTCTAAATTTCTCATTAGACAATATTGCGGCCCGTGTAAACGCATCTTTTAACACGGCCTTACTTGCTATTATGGTTTTATCACCATCACGAGGTAAGACACGACGATAGTCTGGAAAGCGACCATCGACGAGTTTACTGGTAAAAATAAACTCATTAGAAAACATTCGAATATGATTCGCACCAATTTGCACTTTAATTGAGCGCTCTTCATCGCCTATCAATCTGGAAATTTCAAGCACCCCTTTTCTAGGGATAATCACTTGGCGAGACGGCAACGATGTTTCACTATAATCTAATCTGCACAAAGCCAGTCTATGACCATCAGTTGCTACCGTACGAATGATATTATCTTCCGTTTCCAAAGACATACCATTCAAATAGTAACGAACGTCCTGTTGTGCCATGGAAAAATGCGTACTGTTGATCAGGCGCTTTAAATCTGAAGATGGGACTTCGAACTCGACTTCGCCTTCCCAATCTTCAAGATTAGGATAGTCATTAGCCGACAATGTAGACAAAGTATAGCGCCCACGGCCAGCGCGAACTAGCGCCTTGTTGCCATCCAACGAAAAATGAATATCAGTGCCATCAGCGATACCTCGACAGATATCGAATAGTTTTTTTGCGGGAACGGTAATTTCACCTTCTTCGTAATCGCCTTCAAGGTGCATACTGGAAATGAGTTCAACCTCTAAGTCAGTACCCGTAAGCCATAGTGCGTCCTCACTAACTTTAATTAATACGTTAGATAAAATAGGTAAAGTATGACGACGCTCAACTGCACCGGAGACCAACTGCAACGGTTGCAGAAAATTTTCTCGACTGATGGTAAATTTCATTTATTTACTTTCCCGCCCGGAATGTCCAAATATTATGAGGATAGAGTACGAATCAGGTTTTTATAGTCCTCTTTTATATCATGACTTTCTTCTCTAAGCTGCTCTATTTTTCGGCAAGCGTGTAACACCGTTGTGTGATCCCTGCCACCAAATGCATTCCCCAACTCCGGCAAGCTGTGATTCGTTAGCTCTTTTGCTAACGCCATAGCTACCTGTCTTGGGCGGGCAACACTGCGACTGCGACGCTTAGACAAAATATCAGATACCTTTATCTTATAATAATCTGCCACAGTTTTCTGGATGTTATCTACCGTTACTAACTTTTCCTGCAAAGCGAGTAAATCCCGCAGTGCTTCCCTGACAAAATCGATAGTTATGGGTCTGCCGGTAAAATTGGCGTTAGCGATAACCCGATTCAATGCCCCTTCAAGTTCACGCACGTTAGAACGCAATCGCTTAGCAATAAAAAACGCAACCTCGTCGGGAAGATGAATGCGATTCTCAGTCGCTTTGCGCATAAGAATAGCAACACGAGTTTCAAGCTCTGGAGGTTCAATAGCAATCGTTAGACCCCAGCCGAAACGGGATTTCAACCTATCCTCTACCCCATCGATTTCTTTGGGGTAGCGATCTGACGTAAGAATGATTTGTTGATTGCCTTCCAGTAGCGCATTAAACGTATGGAAAAATTCCTCTTGAGATCGTTCTTTGTTAGCGAAAAACTGAATATCATCAATCAGAAGCGCATCGACAGAGCGGTAGAAACGCTTAAAATCTTCGATAGCATTGTTTTGCAGTGCTTTCACCATGTCCTGTACGAAGCGCTCTGAATGCATATACACAATTTTCGCGCCCGGCCGGTTTACAACGATGCCATTTCCAACTGCGTGAAGAAGGTGAGTTTTACCCAAACCCGTACCACCGTAAATGAACAACGGATTATAAGAACCCCCTGGGTTATTGGCGACTTGGGTTGCCGCCGCCCGGGCCAATTGGTTCGATTTACCTTCAACAAAGTTTTCAAACTGGTACGTAGGATTTATATTACTTTTGTGCTTCATTGCTTCTGGAATAGGTACCACAGATGGATTGGCACTCGATCCAGCTCTTGAGCCAGGCTGCTGTTCACCATCGCGAGTAGACCCGCCGTCGCTCTGCACATTAGTTCCGTGCTGCTTGCGTTGCTGGGCGTCCCGCAACGCTGCCACAGCCTGTGCTGCAGAATGGCTGTTTATTTGGTCACCCCGTTCCGGTGAAGCGGATAACGGGTTACTACCTGTCATTGGTGTACTTCGAAATACAGGTCGGGCTGAACGAACAGCTACATCCAAATGTAACTGAGGCGAATCCTGCCCACAAAACTCGGTGAATAATTCGGTGATCTTGTCACGATATTTATCTCGAACCCAATCTAGCACAAAGCGGTTTGGAGCAAACAAGGTGAGTACACCAGCTTCTTCTTCAGCGGTCAGCGGTCTTATCCACATGCTAAATTGTTGAGTCGGCAATTCCTGGCGTAAGCGCTCTAAGCACATATTCCATAAGGACATAATATCTTTGGCTCCAAAAGACGCTGAGGACCAAACGTAAAAGACAATGAAAGAACGACCGTTCCTGCTGAAATACGAGAGGAATGCGAAGTTGGTGTCTGGGTAACAGCGATGATTTTATTTTATATTTTGATCGTTGTGGATTATCTGATCTTCTGGCTAAAAAGTAAATCCGGATCTTCACCCATCTTTTAGATCAAAAACACAACCAATTGAAATTATTATAAATTTCAATAACACCATTAGATTGAAATTTATAAATAGAAAACTACTGTACAGACGATCAGCCACTGGGATCACTACGACATTTATCGCGATCTATGCAAATCTCTGTCATAATTGTGGATAAGTAAATATAAACTATTATTTTATTCACAATCCATAGAGATAGCATTGGATATAACCATATGACTGATGAATTATTGAACGAGCAATGATAAAAAAATATGCGGTAAAAGCCCGAATTACATTGACACCAGAGCCCGAGATCTCTAGAATTCAGCGTCCTTTTGGATGGGCGGCGTAACGACCACCTGTAAAACCACTGTGGTTTAACAAACTGGGCGTTACTTTGAACGTCTGATATTTAACTAGAAAGTGAGACTTTGGTCATGAAAAGAACATTTCAACCGAGCAACTTAAAGCGCAAGCGTTCTCACGGTTTTCGTGCTCGTATGGCGACTAAAAACGGTCGTAAAATACTAGCCGCTCGCCGTGCTAAAGGTCGCGCTCGCCTTTCTGCTTAAGAGTACTATCCCAAAAGTGGGTGAAAATACGTTTTCCAGGGAGTTACGTCTGTTAACTCCCTCCCACTTTACCTATGTGTTTGATAACGCAATTCCTGCTGTATCCCCTGCTTTTACCCTTTTAGCCAGAAAAAATGACCTATCACATCCCAGGTTAGGCATTACGTTGGCCAAAAAAAGAATAAAGAAAGCACACGAAAGAAACCGGCTTAAACGCCTTATCAGAGAAAGTTTTCGTCATCACCAGCACGTCCTGCCTGCCATTGATATTATCGTTGTCGGAAAATCAGGAGCAGACGCCCTCACAAATGACCAGGTATTTTCACTTTTGGATAAGCAATGGAAAAAGCTCGCAAAACGCTGCGCAAAATAACCATCGCTATACCGCTTTTACTGGTAAAGTGTTATCAGTGGTTCATATCACCGATACTCGGGCAACGTTGTCGTTTTCACCCAACCTGTTCATATTACACAATTCAGGCATTAAAAACGCACGGATTGCTAATTGGCGGTTGGTTATCGATTAAACGCATATTAAAATGCCACCCTTTCAATCCGGGCGGAATAGACCCCGTTCCGGAACCACGGAACAATAAACACTCAGATTAAAGAGACCTATATGGAATCGCAACGTAGTTTTCTGTTAATTGGCCTCGCCTTAGTAAGTTTTTTACTTTGGCAGCAATGGCAACAAGATTATGGGCCGCAGCCTGTAAAACCAGCAACAAGCCAGTCTGCCGGAAGCGGTGCAGACAATGGCGTACCTTCTGCTACTGCAGCTTCTGGCGATGTGCCTGAAGGTGTACAAGCAGACGTACCAACACAAATTCAGGAAGCGACGTCTGCAGATAACCGCTTTGTTCACGTGCTAACTGACACTCTCGATTTGCGCATTGACTTGGTAGGTGGAGATGTCGTTAAGGCAAATTTAGTCAAGTTTCCGCTGACCCAAGAGTCAGAAGAAACTTACAGCTTACTTCGGCCTATAAATGGTTTATACATAGCGCAAAGTGGCCTTGTAGGTCGAAATGGCCCGGATGGGAATAAAGCCGGACGTCCGCGCTACACCGTAACTGAAACAGATTTTGTGATGAAGGGTGATACATTATCAGTGCCCCTGACCTGGCAAAATGCCGATGGTCTTAGTATTACAAAAACTTACAACTTCACGAAGGGAAGTCATGACATAGCTTTGACTTACACTATCGTAAATAACAGTGATGAAAACACAACTTTTCAGCAGTACGCACAACTAAAGCAAACCACAGAAGTACCTGATGGTGGCAACATGTTCATGCCCACCTACCGTGGCGCAGCGTACGGCACAGATGAAGAGCGCTACGAGAAATACACGTTTGACAAAATTGAAGACAAAAAGCTAAAAACGTCTACTGAAGGTGGCTGGGTTGGTATGCTCGAGCATTATTTCGTCGCCGCTTGGATCCCCCCAGCAACACAGATAAACAACCTGTACTCAACGTTTTCTCAAAACCAATACGCCATCATTGGCTTTACCGGCACGCCAATTAATGTGGCGACAGGAGAGACAGCAACAATTGGAAGCCAGCTCTATTTAGGGCCAAAAGATCAAGACAGTCTCGCTACTCTCGCCAATGGCTTAGATCTAACTGTAGATTACGGTATTTTATGGTGGCTGTCGCAACCGTTGTTTTCACTGCTTCAATTTTTACATAGTTTAGTGGGCAACTGGGGTGTAGCAATTATTCTTATCACTGTAATAGTGAAAGGTGCCATGTACCCGTTAACTAAAAAGCAGTATGAATCCATGGCTCGGATGCGCAACCTAGCGCCCAAAATGCAACAACTAAAAGACCGCTTCGGCGATGACAGACAAAAGATGTCGCAAGCAATGATGGATCTCTATCGCAAGGAAAAAGTAAATCCCATGGGCGGTTGTTTGCCCATCATTTTGCAAATGCCTATTTTCCTTGCTTTGTACTGGGTATTACTCGAAAGTGTTGAATTGCGCCATGCTGACTTCTTCCTGTGGATAACCGATCTGTCTGTGAAAGATCCCTGGTTTGTATTGCCAATTCTTACTGGAGCCAGTATGTGGCTGTTGCAAAAGCTACAGCCAACAACGGTAACCGACCCTATGCAACAGAAGATTATGCAGTTCATGCCTGTGGCAATGAGTATATTCTTCCTGTGGTTCCCTGCAGGATTGGTTCTGTATTGGCTTGTGAGTAATATCATCACGCTTATTCAGGCCAAGCTGATTTATGCCGCAATGGAAAAGAAAGGCATTAGTTCCAAGTAAAACACTCATTCAGCCCGCACATGCGGGCTGACTTTTCAAAGAGATATATAAATCATGCCATCTTTCGATATCGTTTCTGAAATCAACATTGAAGAAGTCCGCAACGCGACGGAAAACACTGAACGGGAGCTTGCTACGCGTTTTGACTTTCGCGGAGTGGATGCAAGCATTGAATTTAAAGACAAAACTGTTGTGATGAAAGCCGAAGGCGAGTTCCAATTACAACAACTACAATCCATGTTTCGAAACGCCTGTGCCAAACGAAACCTCGATACCAGTATTCTGGACGTAAAAGAGTGCGATCAACGGGGTAAAACCTGTACGCAAGTCATTGCTTTTAAAGAAGGTATTGAGCAAGCCACAGCAAAAAAAATCGTCAAGCTAATTAAAGACAACAAGATCAAAGTGCAAACAGCCATTCAAGGTGATCAGCTACGGGTGACAGGAAAGAAACGGGATGACTTGCAACAAGTTATCGCGCTGGTGCGTGGCGCCAATTTAGGCCAGCCATTTCAATTTAAGAATATGAAAGATTAGCCATGTCTTTTGCACAAGATACGATAGTTGCTCAAGCAACAGCGCCAGGCCGCGGTGGCGTGGGTATTGTCAGAATATCAGGGCCTGCCGCCTGCGAAGTGGCTAAAAAGATGGTGCCGCAGACACTATCACCCCGACAGGCAATGTATACACCCTTCCTCGGTCAGCACGGTGAAGTTATCGATCAGGGCATCGCGCTTTACTTCAAAGGGCCTAATTCATTCACAGGTGAAGATGTACTAGAACTTCAGGGTCATGGTGGTCAGGTAGTAATGGACATGTTAATTGACGCCGTACTTACTTGTGAAAACGTTCGCTTAGCGAAGCCGGGAGAGTTTAGCGAACAAGCATTCTTAAACGATAAGCTCGATCTGGCACAAGCAGAGGCCATTGCCGATCTCATTGACGCCAGTTCAAAACAGGCCGCAAAAAGTGCACTTCGTTCCTTGCAAGGAGAATTCTCCAAAACCGTAACGGCCCTGTCAGAGCAAATTATCCATTTAAGAATGTATGTCGAAGCAGCCATTGACTTTCCGGACGAAGAAATTGATTTTCTTTCCGACGGCAAAGTAGCAGGCGATCTCGCAGTTATTCTGCATACTCTCGCGCAAGTACGGGCAAAGGCAAAACAGGGTTCTTTACTTCGCGAAGGCATGCAAGTCGTCATTGCCGGTAAGCCCAATGCTGGTAAATCCAGTTTACTCAACGCCCTGGCTGGCCGGGACAGTGCCATTGTCACCGACATCGCTGGCACAACCAGAGATGTACTCAAAGAGCATATTGAAATAAACGGCATGCCTGTCCACATTATCGATACGGCAGGGCTACGGGAAAGTCCTGACAAAGTTGAGCAAATCGGCATTGAGCGCGCATGGAAAGCAATCGAAGATGCCGACAGGGTACTCTTCGTTGTAGACAGCACAGATACCCATGTGGTTGATCCCTATGATATTTGGCCAGAATTTATGGCGCGATTACCCGACGCCATTCCAACAACTATTATTCGAAATAAGGCTGACCTGTCTGAAGAACCAGTGCAAAGTCAAACCATAGCCACACAACATGGTGATATTGCCGTTATCGCTTTATCGGCTAATACTGGTAATGGCGTCGAGTTACTTCGCCAGCACCTCGCAGACACCATGGGCTTTGACACGACAACTGAAGGTCAGTTTATCGCTCGCCGACGGCACCTAGATGCCCTAACAAAAGCTAACGCACACGTAGAAAGCGGACAACAGCAACTGCTGGGAAACCACGCAGGAGAGCTACTGGCTGAAGAGCTTCGTTTAGCACATCAGGCGTTAACTGAAATAACAGGGGAATTCACCTCTGACGATCTACTAGGACGAATTTTCTCGTCATTTTGTATTGGGAAATAGTTATGACAAACACCCTATCTGTCATTGTCGGTTCAGTATTAGGTGCTTCAGAGTACGTGGGCGAAGCCCTGGAACAAGTAGGAAAAAACGCGGGGTTTGATACACAGATTCAGTTTGAACCCAATATCGACACCCTGCCGCTCAAGGGCACCTGGCTAATTTGTACTTCTACTCACGGTGCCGGCGATTTGCCAGAAAATATACAACCTTTCGCCGAAGCACTGGAAAATTGTGATCTATCAGGTATTAAAGCCTATGTGGTAGGTTTAGGTGACAGCAGTTATGACACGTTTTGTCATGGCGCAATAGCCATGGAACGAAAACTTCTCAAGGCAGGGGCGACAATACTGGCCGAACCGCTTCACATCGACGTACTAAATCACCCCATTCCAGAAGATATTGCGGTAGACTGGTTTAACAAACAGCTGCAAAACTAACAGGCATGTTCACCGAAGCCGAATATCACGCTTTAACTGCGTCAATATCAAACGATTGCCGGGTACTCTATTGTCTGGGCCTTAGGCCTACCGCAGACGGTACATCGGGTATAACGGAACCACTGAACTACAAGTTTCTCATCACCCTCCTTAACGGCAATCATGAAGGCGAAGAGAAGTTTACCCGTGGACAACAAATAAATACGGTACTGTCTGAACTGGAGCAGCAAGGCCTCATCGCATTGCAGGGTAATACCAGGCTAAGTGAATCCTTGAGCGGACAACGTCTGCTGCTCCCCTTGTACTGTCAAAATCAGAATGACTATACCCATCTACATCGACAACATGCGGCCATCCACGGCCGTTGGCGTCCCGATCCGGCGTTGTTTAACGACATGGCAGATCTACTTGGTCTCATCGATCGGCAAATTACCGATGAGGACATTGGCGAATTCGTCGCTTACTGGCTGGGGCGCCCCGACGCCATATTCAGTTACTTTCAATGGACTCAAAAATTTGCCTACGCCATGAAACGCAAGCGTACCGCCACTGTAAGCTACACAGCGACAAAAAAAACAGGTACGCAGAAAGTGCCCATTGCGCCAGGCATTGAAGCAGATGATAATGCCAGGAAACTGGTAGAAAAATACGCAGCTAAAAAGAAGAGTTAACAACAATGCAATCGCTGAAAGACAAACTCAACGCACTCGCTCAGGCAATGGGTAAGCCCCCCGTTCAGGAAGGCTATACTGACTACGACACACTGCGAAAAGAATTCGAGAAAAAGGCTAATGAAGAAGTACGGCAACTACAGCGACAAAGCAAGAAAAAGCGGATCACTGATATTCACGGGCGCTCAGATCTCAACCCACGCTGGACCTTTTCTACACTGGTAGAAGACAGTGAAGACGTTATCGAAGCGGTGAGTATTGCGCAGTCTTTTATTGCTGCTCACAGCGACAAAGAATGGCGTCAGGCCGGATCTCATATGATGCTCTTTTACGGTGACTATGGGCGTGGAAAATCCCATATAGCAGGTGCCATTGCTCACGAATTAATTGAGCAATACGAGATAACCGTACTATATAGACAGCTTTCTACACTTATGGAAATGCGCCATTTTTCCTTTGATTTTGGTTCACAGGACAATATTGGCCAGCGTTTTAGGGAAACTCATCAGGAATTATTGGATGTTGATCTTCTCATTCTCGACGAAGTTTGTGTAAATGAAACCGTTTTAAAGAAGAATCAGCAGAGTTGGTTGGGCAATCTACTCAGACAACGCCTCGTGAATAAAAAGAACTGTATTATCATTACCAATCACAACCTCAGTGAATTAGAGTTAGCATTGGGTAAATATTGTTTTGAGTCCATCAAGGAATACGACACTTACAAGGTGCGCTTCAGTGGGCCAAGCAGAAGGCAAAGTCTCGGACAAGACGAGCAAAGCCAGTCAGATACACAGAACACTCGTTACACGCCCAACCAGTTGCGTTAACCCCCCACTTCAGGCTACTTGTTACTGTGCAGGTAGCCATAATATTTCCTTTAAATTTTCACAATTCAACGTCTGTCAGGGCTTATTTTAATAAAAACGCCAAGGCCATTGGCAAAAAATTGTGACTACTTAACAAAACAAACCGACAATTAAAAAAAACTGTGGATCACGATGCCGTGAAAAACAGGGGATCATGTGGAAAAGATCTAATCACAGGCCGATCGGCACTATAAGCCCATTAAAACGCGGAGCCAGCGCGATCATATCTGATCGTTCTCGACAAGTTATCCCCAATTGGATCACATCTTGATCACCGCTGTGGATAGGATCCCCTAAACCGCTGTGCATAAGCTTTGATCACAAAAAGCATAACTTTCTCAATCAACGCGCCTGTGGATAATATAGGGGGTTATACACACGATCACAGGTGGGTTATGATCCCCTCTGTACCAATGTTATTAATTCCGTAAGATCATGATCTAAAGTTGGAATTGTCACTTACTCACAGATCTTTCGGATCCTAATAAATATAAATATAAAGATCTTAAAAGGGATCTTTACTTTTAATAAGCAAACTCACAGAACCAAAATTAAATGACGTTGAAGAAAATTTAACCATTTTCATTAGCCAATAAGTCAGCTAAAATACGCGCCCTTTTTCACATAGTCTTTCATTTGAAAAAGTTTGGTGTTCTACGTTAAGTACCGTAATTTGTGAGGTTTACCATGTTTTATCAGGAAGCGTTTGATGTCATCGTTGTAGGTGGTGGACACGCAGGTACAGAAGCTGCACTTGCTTCTGCACGCATGGGTGTGAAAACCCTATTGCTTACTCACAATATGGAAACCATTGGGCAAATGTCCTGCAATCCAGCCATTGGTGGGATCGGAAAAGGGCATTTAGTCAAAGAGATCGATGCTTTAGGTGGCGCTATGGCACTGGCGATCGACCTGGGCGGGATCCAATTTCGCACACTGAACTCAAGTAAAGGGCCTGCAGTACGTGCTACTCGCGCCCAGGCCGATCGAAGCCTATATCGGCAAGCAATTCGAAACACTGTAGAAAATCAATCAAATCTATCGGTTTTTCAACAAAGTTGTGATGACTTGATCGTTGAAAACGATCGTGTAGTGGGTGTGGTTACCCAGATGGGCCTCAAGTTCAAGGCTAAAACCGTTGTTCTGACAGTAGGAACCTTTTTGGGCGGTACAATTCATATTGGCCTTGAAAATTATCGAGGTGGCCGGGCAGGCGATCCGCCATCCATTGCCCTTGCAGAACGATTACGATCTTTGCCGTTTAGAGTCGACCGGTTAAAAACCGGTACCCCTGCTCGCCTTGACGCAAAAACACTGGACTTCAGCGTCATGCAGCCACAACCCGGCGATACTCCTACACCGGTGTTTTCGTTTATGGGTTCACGGAAAATGCATCCAGAGCAAATAAATTGCTACATCACTCATACTAATGAAAAAACCCACGACATCATTCGCGGTGGTTTAGATCGCTCACCTATGTTTACAGGCGTAATTGAAGGCGTAGGCCCGCGCTACTGCCCTAGTATTGAAGATAAGATCACTCGTTTTGCAGACAAAACGTCACATCAAATTTTTGTTGAACCAGAGGGTTTAAACAGCATTGAGGTATACCCGAATGGTATTTCAACCAGCTTGCCTTTTGATGTTCAACAACAACTCATACATTCCATTCGCGGTTTTGAAAATGCTCATATTATTCGCCCTGGTTATGCCATTGAGTACGATTTCTTCGATCCTCGGGATCTGAAACAAACACTGGAAACAAAATTCATTCGAGGGCTTTTCTTCGCCGGACAAATCAATGGGACAACAGGCTACGAAGAAGCCGGTGCCCAGGGATTACTGGCGGGAGCGAACGCTGCGCTTCAAGTGAAGGAAAAAGATCCGCTTATATTGCGACGAGATCAAGCCTACATGGGCGTGCTTATAGACGATCTTGCCACAATGGGAACGAAAGAACCGTATCGCATGTTTACCAGCCGAGCAGAGTATCGCTTGTTGCTGCGTGAAGATAACGCTGACAGTCGTTTAACCGAACTGGGTTACCAGATCGGTTTGGTTGATGAACAGCGATGGGCCTCGTTCAATCAAAAACAAGAAACAGTTGAACGGGAAATGCAAAGGCTTAAAGGTCAGTGGATCCATCCGGATCACGCTGCTACCGCAGAATTAAATCCACTGTTAAAAAATCCGGTAAGTCGGGAACATTCTCTTGAAGAACTGATCCGACGTCCGGAAATGACCTATAAGGCATTAATGCAAATTGCTTCACTGGGACCTGGCGTAGAAGATCCCATCGCTGCTGAACAGGTTGAAATTCAAATTAAGTATGCGGGGTACATTGCTCGTCAGTTGGACGAAATTGCAAAGTCACAACGACACGAAAATACCCTTTTACCCGCAGACTTCGATTACAGTAAAATATCCGGGTTGTCTAATGAGGTTGTGGCCAAGTTAACAGAAGCACGGCCAGAAACCATCGGTAAAGCATCGCGAATTTCAGGTATTACGCCGGCTGCTATCTCGTTGTTATTGGTGTATTTGAAGAAGCACGGTATGTTACGTAAGCAGGAACTCAAAACAGCGTGAGTAATATAGATACAACTAAGCTTCACCAGGTGTTGGCTCAAGGTGCCGACGCTCTTAAGTTATCTGTTTCTGATACTCAAGCAACACAGCTGGTAGGGTTTGTAGAGCGCATTCACAAATGGAATAAAGCGTATAACCTCACCTCAATTAGGGATCCGGAACAAATGATGGTTAAACATATTCTCGATTCTATTGCTGTTACTCCACACGTGGGAGGGAAAAGGGTGATAGACGTGGGAACCGGACCTGGGTTGCCTGGCGTACCGCTTGCTATCATGTTGCCCGATACCCAATTTACATTACTCGATAGCTTAGGCAAACGGGTGCGTTTTATGAAGCAATGTGCTTATGAATTGGGTTTGCAAAATGTGTCACCCCTTCACAGCCGGGTTGAAGCACATCAGCCAGGGCAACCATACGATGTTGTACTCAGTCGGGCATTCGCTTCACTGAAAGATATGTTGCACTGGTGCCAGCATCTGGTAGATTCATCAGGAGTCTTCCTTGCATTGAAAGGGCAATTCCCTCAAAGTGAAATAGATGAAGTGAGTGATCACTTTCAGATCGAGTCAGTCACTGAACTGTCAGTACCGGATCTGGAAGGCGACCGCCATCTGGTAACTATTCGAAAAGTTTAACGGGTACATTGTGGCGAAGGTAATCGCAATAGCGAATCAAAAAGGCGGCGTGGGTAAAACGACCACTGCTGTTAATGTTGCTGCTTCCATGGCAGCAACTAAACGTAAAGTTTTACTTATTGATCTTGATCCCCAAGGCAATGCCACGATGGCAAGTGGGTTGGATAAATATGAAGCAGAAGCAACCTGTTTTGAGTTGCTCATTGAAGAAAAACCCGTTGAAGAGGTTATCTTCAGAGAAACGTCGGGTAAGTACGATCTCATAGCCGCGAACGGAGATGTTACCGCTGCAGAAATCAAGCTTATGGAAATGTTTGCCAGAGAAGTGCGCTTGCGCAACGCCCTCGAGCCGGTAATGGATTACTACGATTTTGTCTTCATCGATTGCCCTCCTTCGCTAAACCAACTCACCGTAAATGCGCTTGCAGCCGCGGATTCTGTGCTCGTACCTATGCAGTGTGAATACTACGCACTGGAAGGGTTAACCGCGCTTATGGATACTATTCAGAAATTGGCATCAGTGGTGAATCCAGATTTAAAAATTGAAGGGGTGTTGCGCACCATGTATGACCCGCGAAACCGCTTGGCGAATGACGTTTCAGAACAGCTAAAGCGGCATTTTGGCGAGCAGGTTTATCGCACAGTTATTCCGCGCAACGTCCGACTGGCCGAAGCTCCTAGTTTCAGCATGCCGGCGATGTACTATGATAAATCATCTGCTGGCGCAAAAGCATACCTGTCCCTGGCTGGGGAAATTCTCCGACGCCGGGAAAAATCTATTCAGCCTGCAAAAGCCAGTTAATCTGTTAAACTAGGCCATTACCTTGTCAGTCTATAGTGCGAGTCATTGAGGAAATTATGTCTGCTAAAAAAAGAGGACTAGGACGCGGTCTGGATGCGCTTCTTGCCACCAGTCAGTCTTCTTCCGCCCGTCAGGATCAGGAAACAGAAAGTCAGTTGGCCAGTAAAAGCGAACTGAGTAAGTTGCCTATTGAGTTTCTGAAGCCGGGAAAATATCAACCTCGTAAAGACATGTCTCCAGAGGCCTTGGAAGAACTGGCTTCATCAATACGTTCTCAGGGTGTTATTCAGCCTATTGTGGTAAGAACACTGGCCAAAGACAGCTATGAAATTATTGCTGGTGAACGTCGGTGGCGTGCGGCGCAACTTGCCAAGCTAGACGTGGTTCCGTGTTTAATTAAAGACGTGCCCGATGAAGCTGCCGTAGCTATTGCGCTGATAGAGAATATTCAGCGGGAAGATCTCAACGCCATGGAAGAAGCACAGGCATTACAGCGTTTGATGAACGAGTTTGAACTTACCCATGCTCAAACTGCTGAGGCTGTAGGTAAATCCAGAGCTACTGTGACCAATTTACTGCGGCTTAATAACTTAAACGAAGATGTCAAGTTATTGCTTGAACATGGTGATATTGAAATGGGCCATGCAAGGGCGCTGTTGGCATTAGAAGGTGAGCAACAAACAGATGCTGCGCAAGTAGTATCAGGTAAAGGGTTAACGGTAAGAGACACTGAAAAGCTGGTGCGCAAATATCTTGAGCCAGAGAAGCCTAAACCGGAAAAGAAGATTGATCCCGATGTTCAAAATCTTGTGACGCGTTTGTCTGACAACCTCGGTACCCAGGTAAGCATAGATCATAACGCTCGTGGAAAAGGTAAAATAGTTATAAGTTTTAATGACTTAGATCAACTTGATGGCATCCTCTCCAAAATAAATTAGTCAACCATTCTGCAAACGTAAAATATTTGTTAATGTCTGTCGTTATCGATTGACTTTTAACGTACAATGCGCGTCGATTGTTATTGTTTAAGTAAATTTTCAAAATAACTTTCGAAATGCGATGTATAGTTGAAAATTATCGTTAAAACAGTATACTTCTGACGCTTTTAAATTAGCGACGAGAGCCTAGGGTTAACGTGGTAAATAGTATCGCCCGAAAAGGGCAACGGTTAGCAGCAAAAACAATCATAATTCAGGGTTGCGCCGGTTTGTTTAGTTCTCTCGTTATTGCGCTAATTATGGGCCAGGAAGGCGGTATTTTTGCGCTGATTGGTGCCGGCATCTGTATTTTGCCAAGTGCTGTTTTTGCGCTGTTCGCGTTCCGATACGCCGGTGCACAAAAAAACAAACAGGTTGTGCAAAGTTTTCGCAAGGGAAGTGTTTTAAAATTATTGTTAACCATGGTGCTTTTTGCATTGGTTTTTAAGCATACTACAGCGCTGGTATTTCCGCTGTTCATTGGATACATCACTGCCATGGTAGCGCAGTGGCCAGCAATATTATTTGTTACACGCAGAACAAAAACGACTAACTAAAAAAATATGCGTGTAATTTGCCTGATTTCCCCAAAAAGGTTAGCGAATTCAGGCGCCAGAATTTTTTAACTTTAAACAATTTGGGAATTAACATGGCATCAACTGGTGGCGAACAATCCATAAGCGGTTATATTCAGCACCACTTGACCAATGCTACTGTCGGTGAAGGCTTTATGGCTGTTCATGTCGATACGTTGGCTTGGTCTGTGGGTTTGGGAATATTATTCTTATATATCTTCAAAAAAGCAGCAAACGGCATGACCAGTGGCGTTCCTGGAAAATTTCAGGCCGTTATTGAGATCATTGTTGAGTTTGTCGACAACACAGTAAAAAGCACCTATCACGGGAAAAGTCCACTAATAGCACCGCTTTCCCTGACCATTTTCGTATGGGTATTGCTCATGAACCTGATGGACTTGGTGCCGGTGGATTTCTTGCCGTGGATTGCACAGCAAATTGGCGGCGCTATGGGGCATGATCCTGACCATGTTTACATGAAAGTCGTACCTACGACAGACGTAAACATGACGTTTGCTTTGTCATTGGGCGTATTTGCCTTAATGATTTTCTACTCGATTAAAATTAAAGGTGTGGGCGGCTTCTTAAAAGAGCTTTATGCGCACCCATTTAATACGCCGTGGCTGTACTGGTTTAACTTTATTCTCGAAGTGGTGTCGTTGCTGGCGAAACCGTTGTCTCTGTCACTTCGTTTGTTCGGTAACCTGTACGCAGGCGAGCTTATCTTCATTCTGATCGCAGGCACAATGGGCTTATGGCAGCTTCCATTGCACTTCATTTGGGCAGCGTTCCACTTACTTGTTATTCCTTTGCAGGCTTTCATTTTCATGATGTTGACCATCGTGTATCTGAGTTTAGCCAGTGAAGAACACTAATTTTTAAATTCTTAATTTTTATTTTTTAACTTCAAAACTAAAGGTGAAAAAACTATGGAAATTTTAGGTAATCTGTACATTGCAGTAGGTATCCTGATCGGCCTGTGTGCATTGGGTCCAGCGATCGGCTTCGGTCTGTTGGGTGGCAAGTTTCTTGAATCTGCTGCTCGTCAACCAGAGCTTGCTCCTACTCTGCAAGTAAAAATGTTCATCGTAGCAGGTCTGATCGATGCTATCGCGATGATCGGTGTTGCTATTGCCTTATTCTTACTGTTCGTTGAAAGCGCTAAGTTTGCTGTTTAATAAGCAGGGTTTAAGTTTATCAACGAATAGAGGGGATCGGTTGTGAATATCAACTTGACTCTAATCGGTGAACTCATTGCTTTCATTATTTTCGTGTGGTTCTGTATGGCGAAAGTCTGGCCACCGATTATGGCAGCAATTGAGGAGCGTCAGAAGAAGATAGCCGATGGGCTGGAAGCTTCCGAGCGAGCCGAAAAAGATTTAGAACTTGCTCAGGCGAAAGCCACTGAGCAAATGAAAGACGCGAAAGCGCAAGCAGCTGAAATTATCGAGCAAGCCAAAAAGCGTGCAAATCAACTTGTTGAAGATGAAACGCAGAAAGGTCATGCCGAGCGAGAGAAAATTATCGCTTCCGGTTATGCCGAAATTGAATCTGAACGTAATCGTGCCAAGGAAGAATTACGTGCACAAGTAGCCGCTTTGGCTGTTGCTGGTGCAGAGCAAATTCTTCAACGTGAAATCGACGCAAACGCCCAAAACGACATTGTTGAAAAACTTGTCGCTGAGCTATAAGAGGGAGATGAGCCATGTCTGAATTGACAACTGTCGCTCGCCCCTACGCTAAAGCAGCTTTCGATTTTGCCGTTGAGCACAACGCCGTTGCCAAATGGCAGGATATGTTGATGTTTGCTGGCGAAGTTGCGAAAAACGAAGATGTGCATCAGTTATTAACCGGTGCCATTGCCGCAGAGCAACTTGCTGAAGTGTTTATCAATGTATGTGGTGATACGCTCGACGATCACGGCCAAAACCTGATTAAAGTATTGGCTGAAAATAAACGTTTGATCGCCCTACCTGCGATTTTTGCGCAATTTTCTGCTTTAAAAGCAGATTACGACAAAGAAGTTGAAGTGGATTTAACTTCCGCTTCTGCCTTGTCCGAAGCGCAAAAGGCTGCTATTGGCGCATCGCTGGAAAAACGTTTGGCACGTAAAGTGAAGCTTAATTGTAACGTGGACCCTGCTCTGGTCGCAGGCTTTGTAGTAAAAGCCGGTGATACAGTTATTGATGGTTCCGTAAAATCGAAATTGAACCGTCTCGCAGACGCGTTGCAAGCATAACGGGGATAAGAGTATGCAACTTAATTCCACTGAAATTGCAGAACTGATCAAAAAGCGAATTGAACAGTTTAATGTAACCAGTGAAGCACGCACCGAAGGGACTATCGTCGCAGTAACCGACGGTATTATCCGCATTCACGGCCTGGCCGATGTAATGCAAGGTGAAATGATCGAGCTTCCTGGTAGTCGCTACGCAATTGCACTAAACCTCGAGCGTGACTCAGTTGGTGCTGTTGTAATGGGTCCCTATGCGGACCTGCAAGAAGGTACAAAAGTACAGTCTACTGGTCGTATCTTGGAAGTACCTGTTGGTCCTGGTTTGCTGGGTCGTGTTGTTAACACACTGGGTGAAGCGATTGACGGTAAAGGCGCTATTGAGTCTGACGGTTTTGAACCGGTAGAAAAAATTGCACCGGGCGTTATTGAACGTCAATCAGTCGATCAACCAGTACAAACGGGTTATAAGTCAGTTGACTCTATGATTCCAATTGGTCGTGGTCAGCGCGAGTTGATTATCGGTGACCGTCAGTGTGGTAAAACAGCCATGGCTGTTGATGCCATCATCAAGCAGAAAGATTCTGGCATTAAATGCGTTTATGTAGCGGTAGGCCAAAAAGCCTCTACCATTGCTAACGTGGTTCGCAAGCTGGAAGAGCATGGCGCAATGGCTCATACCATTGTTGTTGCAGCATCTGCGTCTGAATCTGCAGCATTGCAGTATCTGGCACCGTACTCTGGCTGTACCATGGGTGAATACTTCCGTGACCGCGGTGAAGACGCGCTTATCGTATACGATGATCTGTCTAAGCAAGCTGTTGCTTATCGTCAGATTTCATTGCTGCTGAAGCGTCCTCCAGGCCGTGAAGCTTATCCCGGTGATGTTTTCTATCTCCACTCCCGTTTGCTTGAACGTGCTGCTCGTGTAAACGACAAGTACGTAGAGCGATACACTAACGGTGAAGTGAAAGGTAAAACCGGTTCACTGACTGCGCTCCCTATTATTGAAACCCAAGCCGGTGACGTATCAGCATTCGTACCGACAAACGTTATTTCAATTACCGACGGTCAGATCTTCTTGGAAACTGACTTGTTTAACGCTGGTATTCGCCCTGCTGTAAACGCCGGTATTTCAGTATCTCGTGTTGGTGGTGCTGCTCAGACTAAAATCATCAAAAAATTAGGTGGTGGTATTCGTCTGGCACTTGCACAGTATCGTGAATTGGCGGCGTTCTCACAGTTCGCTTCTGACCTTGACGATGCAACTCGTGAACAGCTGGAACACGGTGAACGCGTAACAGAACTGATGAAGCAGAAGCAATATGCGCCTCTGTCAATCGCTGATATGGGTGTCTCTTTGTACGCCGTTGAGAAAGGCTTCTTGAAAGATGTTGAGCTGGGCAAAATCCTTGATTTTGAAGCAGCATTGCACGCTTACATGAACAGCGAACACGCTGAGCTAATGAAGACTATCAATGAAACCGGCAACTACAACGATGATATTGATGCTCAGTTGAAAGACGCTTTAACTAACTTTAAAGCGACACAAACTTGGTAATCAATGGTGCTGACCCAAAAGGTCAGCACAATTCGTTGAGTAATCGGAGAGATAATCATGGCCAGCGGTAAAGAGATAAAAGGTAAAATTGGGAGTATCAAAAATACTCAAAAGATTACCAGTGCGATGGAAATGGTTGCTGCGTCAAAAATGAAAAAGGCGCAGGAACGTATGGCTCATGGCCGTCCGTATGCACAAAACATGCTTAAAGTGATTGGTCACATTGCTAACGGCAACCTTGAATATCGCCATCCTTATTTGGAAGAGCGTGAAATCAAGCGCGTTGGTTATATTGTGATTTCCACTGACCGAGGCTTATGTGGTGGTTTGAACACCAACGAATTTAAGCTTGTTACCCAGGACGTCAAAAAATGGCGTGACCAGGGTGTAGAAGTGGATTTTGCTGCATTAGGTTCAAAAGCATGCGGTTTCTTTAACCGTTTTGGTGGCACTTTACTTGCTGCTGAATCAGGTTTAGGTGATAAACCGTCTGTAGCTGATGTAGTAGGTGTTGTACGCGTTATGCTTAAAGCGTATGACGAAGGCAAGATTGACAGGGTTTTCCTGGTTTTCAATGACTTCGTTAACACCATGACACAGAAACCTGTGATCAATCAGTTATTGCCTTTGCCAAAGTCGGAAGACGAAGAATACCAACACCGTTGGGACTATATCTACGAACCCGATCCAAAAGAAATTTTGGAATCATTGATGGTTCGTTACATTGAGTCTCAGGTGTATCAGGGTGTTGTAGAAAACGCAGCTTCAGAACAAGCTGCGAGAATGGTTGCCATGAAGGCAGCAACCGACAATGCCGGTAATCTCATTGATGAGTTACAACTGGTATATAACAAAGCGCGTCAGGCCGCAATCACACAAGAAATCAGTGAGATTGTTGGCGGTGCCGCAGCGGTGTAGGCAAAGGTTTAGAAGAAATAACGAGGACTAATTATGAGTCAAGGTAAGGTCGTCCAAATCATTGGCGCCGTTGTGGACATCGAGTTTCCACAAGATGCGGTACCAAGAGTGTATGACGCACTAAGAGTTACCGAAGGTGACTTATCAGGATTAACCCTGGAAGTGCAACAGCAATTAGGTGGCGGTGTTGTTCGTGGCATCGCACTGGGTACTACTGACGGACTAAAACGCGGTCTGGCAGTAGAAAATACCGGTAACCCAATCATGGTTCCAGTAGGTACATCTACACTAGGTCGTATCATGGACGTATTGGGTAACCCAATCGACGAAGCGGGCCCAATTGGTGAAGAAGAGCGTATGTCTATTCACCGCGAAGCGCCTAGCTATGAAGACCAGTCCAGCTCTGTTGAATTGCTGGAAACCGGTATCAAGGTTATTGACCTGGTATGCCCATTCGCTAAGGGTGGTAAAGTTGGTCTGTTCGGTGGTGCCGGTGTAGGTAAAACCGTAAACATGATGGAGCTTATCCGTAACATCGCTATCGAACACAGTGGTTTCTCTGTATTCGCTGGTGTGGGTGAGCGTACTCGTGAGGGTAACGATTTCTACCACGAAATGAACGAATCAAACGTACTTGATAAAGTATCCCTGGTATACGGTCAGATGAACGAACCACCGGGTAACCGTTTGCGCGTCGCATTGACGGGTCTGACTATGGCGGAAAAATTCCGTGATGAAGGTCGTGATGTACTGTTCTTCGTAGATAATATTTACCGTTATACTCTTGCTGGTACAGAAGTATCTGCATTGTTGGGCCGTATGCCATCTGCGGTAGGTTATCAGCCTACTCTGGCAGAGGAAATGGGTGTTCTTCAGGAACGTATTACGTCAACGAAGACGGGTTCAATCACGTCAATTCAGGCGGTATACGTACCTGCGGATGACTTGACTGATCCATCACCTGCAACAACGTTTGCTCACCTGGACGCAACAGTGGTACTTTCCCGTGATATTGCATCACTGGGTATCTACCCTGCCGTTGACCCACTGGATTCCACCTCTCGTCAGTTGGACCCTCTGGTAATCGGTCAAGAACACTACGACACAGCGCGTGGCGTTCAAACCGTGCTTCAGCGTTATAAAGAGTTGAAAGACATTATTGCGATCCTCGGTATGGACGAGCTGTCAGAAGAAGATAAGCAAGTCGTATCCCGTGCTCGTAAGATTCAGCGTTTCTTGTCACAACCTTTCTTCGTAGCAGAGGTATTCACCGGTTCTCCTGGTAAGTATGTTTCTCTGAAAGACACTATCAGTGGCTTTAAAGGCATTTTGGAAGGTGAATATGATCACTTACCAGAACAAGCTTTCTACATGGTTGGTTCTATCGACGAAGCGTTGGAAAAAGCCAAGAAATAAGAATGAAGCCAGGCAGGTTACAACCCTGTCTGCACTTGATTCACGTTCCTTACTAAGGAGTTTACAATGGCAGCTATGACCGTTCACCTGGATGTAGTAAGCGCAGAAAAAGAGATTTTCTCTGGTCTCGTTGAAACAGTTCAGGTAACAGGAAGTGAAGGTGAGCTGGGTATCCACCCTGGTCACGCGCCACTTATCACTGCAATAAAACCTGGTATGGTGCGTTTGGTTAAGCAGCACGGCGAAGAAGAAATGATTTACGTTGCCGGTGGTGTACTTGAAGTACAACCCGGCACGGTAACCGTTCTCGCTGATACAGCCGTTCGTGCGGAAGATTTGGACGAACAGGCTGCAGAAGAATCGAAACGTCGAGCTGAAGAGCACATCGCCAACCCAGGCGCTGATTTCAATTACGCAGAAGCGGCACATGAGCTGGCAGAAGCCATTGCTCAATTGCGCCTAATTCAAAAACTGCGCAAATAGATATTAGCTGTTTGAAAGACCCGGCTATTGCGCCGGGTTTTTTTGTATTTTTTTTCGCCTCCCTATTCACTTTACTACAAAATCATGTACTGTATATTTAAACAGCAAAAAGGAGCATTACTCATGCTATCCGGTAAATGTTTGTGTGGTGAGGTAAATGTCCAACTGGCCAAATACACAAGTCACATTCACGCCTGTCATTGTGCAATGTGCAGAACCTGGGGAGGCGGACCTCTGTACACGGTTCAGGCTGGCACTGGAGTAACCTTCAAAGGTGAAGATGCCATTACACGCTTTGCTTCGTCTCAATGGGCAGAGCGGGGTTTTTGTCATCGTTGTGGGACCCATTTGTTTTATCTGTACAAGGAAACACAAGAGTATTATCTTCCTGCTGGCTTGTTTAACGAACCGAGCTTTACATTGGAATCTGATATTTTTGTTGACGAAAAAGCCAGTTATTACCCGCTTAGCCCAGATACCAAAAAAATGACAGGGGCGGAAATCATTGCTGCGTTTGCTAAAGAGTCGCCTGAATGAAAAACAAATCTATGAATTATATTGAGGTTCCCTCGCTGTCTTTGGAAAAAACAAAAGCGTTTTTTTCTTCTGTTTTCAATTGGTCTTTTACCGACTACGGACCAGAGTACACAGCATTCACTTTGGATAATATCGACGGTGGCTTTTACCACAGTGACAAAGCTTCCAATGCAGCTTTGGGAGCTGCACTACCTGTGTTCTATAGTGATGATCTTAATAGTATCAAAAACGAAATTTGTCGTGCCGGGGGCCAAATCACGGTAAATATCTTCGCTTTTCCCGGTGGTTACCGCTTTCATTTCCGCGAACCTGGCGGTTCAGAGTTTGCTGTGTGGTCAGAAAACTACGAAGAAACACAATAAAAGTTCAACAAGCGTTAATAATTGATTTGGATCCTTGTAAATCGACGTCAAAATATTACACTACGTTGAAAATAATAAACCTGTAAAACAGTAGTGGGAAGGACTTTGCTAGATGTTTTGTGAAGGCCGAAATGAAGAACCGCTATCCCTATCCAACAATTACAACTACTTCCGTTTGGTTTGCGCCTCTGTGCTACCTAGCGCTGTGTTTTGTGGCAAATTACCTAACTGGCGCCCTCGACTACTATAATATCAGAAGTGAACGGGATCAAAGAGACTTCAACTGTGCATTGGGCTTGCCTATTTTGACTGCATTTTGTTGGATGTCTATCAGAGCTCAGCAACAAAATGTTGCCAGCACTATCATGCGCTATCTGCTAGACAATAATCGGTTGTGTGAGTTCGCTGAGCATCGCGACAGGTTGTCAGAGAAACTAAGACAGCACACCATTACTGCTGCAACGTTTGCTATCTCTTTTAATTCAGTTTACCTCATTAGTGAAGAGCTACTGGCTATCGATCTCGCTCCGAAAACCCTGGTCTTAGATCTTATTTCCTACCCCTTTTGGTTTTTCTTCTGGCTTTTCCTATTTCAAATTGTATCGTCAACACGCTATATGAGAACGCATTTTGTTCAGTCCGTAGTGCTTGATGTGGCGGCGCTTAAAGCTCTTAGAAGAGTAGCATCACTTGCCATTGAAAATGCCATGTACGGATTGATCGCACTTATCATAGCACCGGTGTTTTGGTTTAACCGAAGTATTCCATTTGTGGACATTGTAATGGTGATAGTGTTTTTCACTTTTCTGACTGTTTATGTAATATGGCCGGCAATCGAGGCATACCGAGCTATCGGCAATACAAAACACGCGATGTTCGCATCGCTTTCGTCAATGATTAATCAAAAGATACCACCGGCTTGTTCCGCTGGTAGTGATATTAATAATGTAAGCGCGCAACAGGATATTGAAGTTGTTGCGTCAACATCATCTATACCCACGAGCTTCAAACAACTGCGTCGGGTACTGTTAGTACTGTCTTCAATTCCGCTATCGTGGTTTATCTTAATGCAGCTGGAGCAACTTGTGGCCTGAAAAAATTCTCAGTAAGCTGTCGTTTTATAATGGAAACGAGGTTTAATATGGTTGTGTATGGAGACAGTCGATCGGGCAATTGTTACAAAATCCAACTACTTTTGGCGCTGCTTGGCAAGCAATGTAGATGGGAAGAAATCAACGTATTAGATGGTGCAACACAACAACCTGAATTTCTTCAGAAGAATCCCAACGGCAAAATACCGCTTTTGGAAATGAATGATGGCAGAACACTGGCTGAATCTAATGCTATTATTTCTTTTCTCGCTCAAGGATCCCCTCTTATTCCTCAATCGGCCTTTGACTATGCCACCATGTTGCAATGGCAATTTTTTGAACAATATAGCCACGAACCTTTTATTGCAGTAGCCCGGTATATTAATTTGTATTTAGGTTTGCCAGAAGAACGCAAAGCCGAATATCAAAGTAAACAGGCTGGCGGACACAAGGCGCTGGCTGTAATGAATCAACAATTAGAGAAAACACCTTTTTTGGTGGGTGAGCAGCTTACTCTTGCTGATATTAGTTTGTATGCCTACACTCATGTTGCACATGAAGGTGGCTTTGAATTGGTCTCCTATACAGGTATACAGCACTGGCTGGAGCGGATTGCCGACCAGAAAGGTTACGTACCTATGCAGTATTAGCTAAAAACGGAGTGGGTTATTTATCTTTTCGTTTTCGCAAGTGGTGTTGAGGGCCTCGCCAGTTTTTTTGCATGGCGGCCTGTAAGCGATAAAGAATAGATGTATCAACTGTGGTGGTTTGAGTTAATGTATAAGCGACGGCTTCTAGTGTCGATAGCCCCTGTTCCATTTTCGTATGCCTAATTACGTAGTTTGAACTACCTGCGTCTGTGAAATGATAATGTGGTAAAGGGTGAAGATCTGGGTAGGCCAGCCACATGCCACGTGATTGCCGCCAACTGCCATCGAGCAAAATATACGCATCGTGTTTCGAGTGGCCTTTTAATTGCTCTATGGGTAAGCTTCCAATAGTAGGGTAGACTACAGCTGGGTTGCGATACTTAGACAGTAGAGCGCTGAGAGCCTGGCTAGCCACAGCGTGATTGTCGTGGGTAATAACTGTGAGGTTTTTCAGCGACAGTGATAGCAACCGCACGGTATTCTTTGCATGACCGACTTCTTTTTTGTGTTGGAGTATAAGTATGGGGATTGGCGACATTACGGGCGCAACGTCAGAGCACAGGCAGGTAGTTAGTGGATATAGACACTGTTTACAGACGGCGCGCATAATAAATACTATAGCGTGAAAAACCATGACGAATGTTAGCATTATTGCGCGAATCCTAAATACTGTAAAAGTGGTGCCACCTGGTTTTGTTGCCAGTTATGGTCAAGTAGCCGATCTTTCTGGTTTACCCGGGCGCGCCAGGCTGGTGGGGAAACAGCTTACTAATACGTTTGAGGGCGCAGCGATCCCTTGGCACCGCATTGTGCGTTCAGATGGAAAAATAGCATTTCCTGTTGGCAGTGAAAAAGCGGAAGAGCAAAGACAAAGGTTGATTGCTGAAGGTGTTGTTGTCCGCAACAACCGGATTTCTATGAAACGTTTTCAATGGCAGCCGGATCTAGCAGAGATACTCCACACTTTGAAATATTAGTATTTTGGCAAGCCTCTCTTGAAAGTTGATTAATGCGGTTTTATGTAGATTAACAACTAGCAGCTATTTTGGTGTGAAAAGTGACGGACGAGAATTTTAAAACCATAACAATTAGTGAGTTGACACCAGGGATGTACGTCAGTGACATTGTTGAGCAGTCTGGTAAGGTGAAGTTAAAAAGCCAGGGGCGAGTGACTAGTCAGAATGTTGTGACGGCTCTTCGCAAGCGGGGTGTGCTAAAACTTATTATTGATTTATCTAAACAGTTTGATCCGGAAGACGAATCTGCAAAGACCGAGCAATCGGATGCCACCATCTCAAAAAAAGAAAAAAAAACAAAAGCGAATTTCAATACTGAGCTCGTTAAAGCGGAAACCATTTACAAACAGGGTAAGAGTATTCAGAAAGCCTTGTTGAATGCGGTAAAGCAAGGTTTACCTTTTGATGACCGCATACCCAGTGCATTTTCCCATAGTCTGATTGAGTCAGTGGACAGAAACCCCGACGCCCTACTCTGCCTTACTCGAATTCGAGAAAAAGACGATTATTTACTGGAACATTCGTTGAACGTGGCCATCCTGTTAGCAAATTTTGCCCGTCACATGGGAATGGATGATGACGCAGTACAAGATTTAGCCTGTGCTGGATTTCTCCACGACTTAGGGAAAATACGCATTCCGGACGAAATTTTACACAAACCAGCTCGGCTTACTGACGATGAAATGGAGGTGATGCGCAGACACGTTGAATACGGAGTAGAAGCGCTGATGGACGTTGAATTGGACAAGGCGCTGATTAGAACGGTAAGTGAGCATCACGAACGATTAGATGGCCTTGGCTACCCTGCAGGAACAAAAGGGGACGATATCAGCGTTGCGGGACGTATGCTTGCCATTGCTGACATGTACGATGCGTTGACGGCTGACCGTTGTTACAAACCTGGTATGCCATCACAAAAAGCGTTTAAGATCCTAATGAGTGATTGTCCCAATAAGCTTGATACCGCGCTTGTACAACAGTTCATCAAAAGTATGGGGATATTTCCCGTGGGCAGTTTGGTTCAGTTGTCGAATGATAGGCTTGCCATGGTATTGGAACAAACTGATAACCCCCTTAAGCCAGTGGTCAAGGTTTTTTACTCAGTGAAAGGCAATCATTACGTTCCGGCTAAAGATATTAATCTAGTGCAGGATTCACGTATAAAAGTTGAAAAAGCGGTGAAAGCGAGCGATTTCAAGATCGATTTTAATCAGTACTTTTCACAACACATTTCCCTGTAAGCGTTGTAGCAAAATAAAGACAGATGGGAAAATATTTCCCATCTGCCCATCGTAACAATAAGTAGTAAACAAGCCACTCTCTCATGCCGAACATGCATTCAGCCAGCGTTCATCGAGGTTCACCTATCCTTATTCTTGAGCAAATCAGAAATGGAATGGTATTTGCTGTTAGTGTTTTCATCATCGAATAAGGTCTCTGAGGTAAGTATGAGAAAAATTTTGGCAGTGGGCTTAATGACTGCCGCGCTTACGGCGGCGGGATGTGCAAATAACCCTAACAACACGCAGAAAGGCGCCGCTATTGGTGCAGTGGTGGGGGCGCTTTTAGGTAAAGCTACCGGTGACAATGATAAAAGTCGCTACGCTTGGGGGGCTGCAGTTGGTGCTATTGCTGGTGGTGCAATTGGCAACTATATGGATAGGCAAGAAGATGCACTGCGAGAGCAACTAGCTGATACTGGCGTACAGGTTGTGCGGGAAGGCGATAATTTGCGGTTAATTATGCCTGGGGATATCACGTTTGCGACTAACAGTGCTGCAATTAGTCCCAATTTCAATCCCGTGTTACAAGACGTAGCAACAGTGGTTAATCAGTATGAGAAAACAGTACTGCTGATTGAAGGGCATACAGACGATACGGGAACGGCGGCTTATAACCAAACGTTGTCTGAACAGCGGGCACAATCAGTAAAAAATTTGCTGGTGACATTCAGCGTAAATCCAACACGGGTTACCACTGTGGGGTTGGGTGAATATCAACCAAAAGTACCAAATACGTCTGCCGATAACAGGCAAATGAACAGACGAGTGGAACTAAAAATCCAACCCTTGACGCAAAGCAATACTGCGCGATAGATTCAAAAAAGGGGGGAGCCCCCCTTTTCTTCCTTCATTCCATTCCGATAGTTTGGAGACCTTAACCGGTCAATTCAACTTTTGTCTATATTCTTAATATCTAAGGTATTCCTGGTCATTCTACAGTTCTCTAAAGTATAAGGTTAGACGAATGTACAGCCTTGCTGACAGTACTTTTTACTATAAAATTCAGTGCATTCTATAAGAACTAACTTTCTTAAAAAATTACGTTGGAAATTTGCTTTCTGAAAAGTGTGAACTATTTTTTTAATGTTCGTTAGTAATTTTGAAACAGACATTTGTCTGCCTTGATAGGACACACATGAACTTTTTACTTCGCTTATCAGTTGCTCAGAAAATCTATCTTATTCCTATTATTGGGGCTGTGAGTTTCGTGGCTTTCGTTATTATCAATAGTATTGTATCTGCGCAAAATGCCAGACAGTTGCAAGCTGCGGAACTTATTGACTTCCCAGCGTTACAACTTAGCACATCGGCTTCCACAAATATGGAAAAGGTTCGTGACGCACTAGCTTCGGCAGTAACTACTGGCGACACAGATGCGATTGATCAAGCCGTGCAGTTTGCCGGACAAGTACGTGACGAGCTATCTGATATAAAACAAATTGACCCGAGTTTAAGTCATTCAGTCAAACGCATTTTGGATGACTTCAATAGCTATTTTTCTCAAGCAGAATCTCTGACAACCGGCATGATGACAGACACGGTGGATTACAACTCGCTTGGTGAGCAGCTCGAACAAATGAATCAAAAATACGATCAAAGTATCAGTACGCTGAACACCTTTAAAAGCGAAAGGCAGGCTACTTTTGAGCGCGCTTTTGCAGAATATAATTCTGCCCAAGATTTTTTGTTTTGGTTGGGAATTATTATGGGTGTAATAACGACGTTCATTTTGTTTGCGACAGCGTTACCTATTATCAATGAGATCAGAGGAAATTTATTAAGGGTTGTGGGTTCGCTCAAGGATTTAGCAGAAGAAGACGGGGATCTCACTATTCGTTTGGAGGCAAAATCACAAGACGAAGTGGGTGAACTGGTGAAGTACTTCAACCGTTTTATGGAAAAATTACAGACGGTGGTTAAAGACATCGTTAATACTTCGTTGCCACTGGCAGATCTCGCGCAAAACCTCAGTCAGCTGACAGATGTCACAAATCAGACTATTGAAGTCCAGCAGGGGGCTGCTACGAAAGCAAAAAGTGCAGTAGATAATATGAATGAATCTGTAGGTGCCGTTGCGGCAAGTGCGGCGGAAGCTGCTACCGCTGCTGACGAAGCATCTTCAGCGTCTACAAATGGTCAGCAGGTGGTAAACAGTACAGTTTCCAGCATTCAGTCTTTGGCAAAAAATGTCAGTGACACTGCTGAAGTGATTCGTCAGCTTGAAAACGATTCTAATCAAGTGGGCGTTGTTTTGGATGTGATTAAAGGCATTGCAGAGCAAACAAATTTATTGGCACTTAATGCCGCAATTGAGGCGGCTCGCGCCGGAGAGCAGGGCCGTGGATTTGCCGTTGTAGCCGACGAAGTACGTACCCTGGCTTCTAAAACTCAACAATCTACGGAAGAAATTCAATCAACTATTGAACAACTTCAAAACGCCGCTCGATCGGCGGTCACTGTGATGGCTTCAGGTACATCACAAGCTGATGCAAGTGTGGTAGAAGCGACAAAAGCAGGTGAAAGTTTGACAGTCATCACCGAAACCATCAGTCGGATAAGTGCAATGAACGGGCAAATTGCCAGCTCAACCGATGAGCAGCAGGCAGTCGCCACTGAAATTGTGGGTTATGTTGACGAAATCTACGCGCGCACTGATGAAACCTCGAAAAACTCAGTTCGGCTGGCCTCAGCAAGCAATGAATTAGCCGGGCTGGCGAGTACCCTTGAGTCGATAGCGCGACAATTTAAAGTCTAATTTTAACAACAACAGTAGCTACAGCTACGAAAACTTGAAATCACGAAGGGCAGAGCGTGTGACGGGTATGGCTCGCCTTCGAATCGAACAACCTTTACCAGAGAAATCACTATGAAAAACCTTATTATTCCAGCTTGTTTACTAGCGTCAGCCGCGCCTTTCAACGCGTTTGCTGAAGTTAACCTGAGTGGCTTTGGCAGCGTAGTTGGAGGAATTTCCACAGAAAGCGACGCAATTGTTCGCGGCTATGAAGACAGCGTGGAAATAAAACAAGGCTCTTTCTTTGCCTTACAGGCTTATTCTGACTTAAGTGACGGTTTAAGCGCCACGGTGCAAGTTCGCGCGCGTGGTCTAGACGACTGGGAACCCGAGTTTACCTGGGCTTACCTGTCTTACGAAGTCGACACGAATTGGCGGATCCAGGTGGGTCGCCAGCGTATTCCCATTTATTTGTATTCCGACTATCTGGATGTGTCTTATGCTTATCACTGGATAGCGCCGCCGAGCGAAGTATACAAAGCGACTTTTGACTCCATCGATGGTATTTCCTCTATTCACGATTTTAGTGTGGGTGATGCCATGGTTAACCTGCGTGCTTATTACGGGCAGGAAGATTATACCAATGCAGATGGTGATGAACTGGAGCTGGATGATGTATTCAGTGTGGTTGCCAGCGTGAACTACGGCTGGTGGACATTTCGTACCAGTTATATCCAATTTGATATGACAGGTAACATCGGCCTGGGCGAGCTGGTAAATGCGTGGAAGCAAACGCCTTACGGCAGTGTGGGTGACGATCTTGCCATAAATGAAGACCGTCTGACCGGCTTCGAAGTGGGCGTAATCTTCGATAATCAGGATTGGCTATTCCTTGCCGAATATATTCCGTCTACATTGGAAAATTCCGTAATTGGTGACTACGAACCGTGGATGGTTTCTGTTGGTAAGCGTTTCGGTGAAGGGAAATACATGATACACGGCACGGTGGGCGAAGATGTTGTTGAATCTGCAACCTCAGTAAACGGTGTGCCAGTGGGCGTTGATCCTGCTTTAGATGCATTAATTGCGACCACAGAAGGGGTGATAGACAGGAACACCTATGAAAACATGTTTTACACTGTAGGTTTGCGCTGGGATTTTCACGATTCTGCTGCCTTTAAAGCTGAGTATACGCATACAGATCTGGCTGAGGGTGGTGATGCCGGCCTGTTCCAGGTTGCTTTGGTTACTGTATTTTAAGGAGCTGCTATGAAAATTACTAAAGTGACGTTAAAAGCTGTGGCGTTTGGGCTGTTAGTGAGTAGTCAGGCTCTGGCAGACGTGGCCGTTATTGTGAACCCGTCTTATGCAGGAAGTGCTGATAAGGAAGTGGTATCTCAAATCTTCCTAGGTAAAGATAAATCGTTAACGCCCTTCATGCAAAAAGGCGCGGTGGCCGATGAGTTTATCGACAAAGTACTGTCGCGAAATTCTGGCCAGTTTAAAGCCTACTGGGCAAAGCTGTCTTTTACCGGTGGTGGACGTCCACCAAAAGAGTTAGGGAGTGATGCTGACGTACTCAATCAGGTATCGTCAGATACAGGTGCAATCGGTTTTGTCGATGCCGGCGCTGTGAATGACTCTGTGAAAGTGTTGTTTACGATGTAAAAAAGAAACGCCGCAATGCGGCGTTTTCCTTTTCTAAAGTGTCTGTATAATTTTTTCTTGGGGTAGCCTGGCTTTTGGTAATCCGTAGTTCCAGTCTTCACCTTCTTTGTGATAGCCCATGGCTAATGCCACTTCACACACGTGACCGTCTAATTCTGTTTCGAATATCTCGCCAAGCAATTCTGAGTCAACACCTTCCATAGGGGTTGATGCAATTCCCAAACGAGCCAGCGTGTGCAATACGTTACCCAATGCCAGATATAGTTGCGCTTTAGTCCAGTGACCGTTATAGCCTTGCTCGTCGGTATTGGCCTCTGCAAATGCGTAGGCACCCATAAAGTTGTCGTACATCTCAGCTGGTAAGTGGCCTGAAGCAACTTCTGCGTCTACCCTTTCGCGAAATTTATCTCTGGTAAAGAACGGGTCGTAGGCGAACAGAATGATATGTGAAGCTTCCTTGGCATGAGGTTGATTAAACTGATGTTTATTGGCAAAAGAATCAGAAAAACGCTGCTTGGCGTCATCGCTTTCTATGATGATAAATTTCCACGGCTGAGAATTAATAGAGGAAGCTGATAACCGCAAGGCCTCTTTTATTATTTCAAGATCAGTGTCGGAAATTCGTTTCGATGCGTCGTACTTTTTCGCAGTATAACGCTTGTTGAGATCAGTAATGATTTGCTGTGACATGGTATGGCTCCGATAACGATTTACACGATATAAGCCAGTTTATGGATTTTTTTAAAGTTGATAATATAGTTTGAGAGACAAACAGTTTTTTATTTTTGTTGATAATTGAGTCTGCTATCACAGATATGATGGAAAATACGCGCTGATGATTGGGCAGCGCGTATGGGGTCACACAGTTTTGGCTGCCTTTTTAAATCAGAATGTGGCCGATACCCCTACCTGGAAACGACGCCCTGAATACTGTAAGCGCGTAACGCGTTCTCTTACGTCTGCGTATTCAAGAATGTTTTCATCTGTTAAGTTTATAACCTCAGCCTTAAGGGTAAAGTTGTCGTCAATGTCCCAGGATGTACTAAAATCGAATTGACCATAGTCCTCGGCGTGTTTTGGTAAGCCTCCGCCCACCTCACTTTGGCGCTGAATGAGAAAAGCTTCGCGCCAGTTATATGCCAGACGTGCCTGAAACCCGTCTTTGTCGTAAAACGCAATGAGGTTGTAAGCGTTTTGAGAGAAGCCTTCCACACCACTGCCCGGCGACAGCACCCCTTCCTGCTCAAATACGTCGGCTTCATCATCACTGCTGTCTGTGTACGTATAGTTTGCTTGTACCCCAAAGCCGTCAAGCCATCCGGGTAAATAATCAAAGAAGTGCAAAGCCGCCAGTTCTACTCCACTTAAAGAAACACCACTGCGGTTACTCTTTTGCGTAACGGTTTCTCTTACATCCCAGTCATCTGTACCATCAAAGTTTCTGTCAACGTCGAAACCGGAATCCTGTACAAAGGTTTGGGTAGCAATCCAACTGCTGAAATCTTTAGTGAAAAAGTTAATACTGTAGCTGTTTCCGTTGTCTTGGTAATACTCCAAAGCTACGTCAAACTGGGTGGCCTGATAGGGTTCCAGATACGGGTTGCCCTGATTTCTTGCGTATTCTGTGAGGCGTACCCCTGACACTGACATATTTACGCCCACGTCTTCCAGCGGTGCTCGTGTCATTACTTTGGCTGCCGAGGCTTTAATATAGAACCCGTTGTTAAAGTTAAAGTTTAGGTTGGCGCTGGGAAGAAAATCGCTGTAAGAGGTAGCGGCATCTGTGTACACGGGGTCGGAGGTGGTAACAACAATTTTCTCACCATCATCCCGACCTACTTCATCCATGCGTATATCGAGTACTTGTATCGCAAAACCCTGAGAGGTATTTTCAGAATCAATATAGCGAACACCCACGTTGCCCGTCCAACTGACGGTATTGAAGTCACCTTCAAAGTTTAGCTGTGTATACAACGCTAAAATTTCTTCGGTGTTTTCTACTGATGCATTGGGGACGAGTTCATTTGCACCCCAGTTTTCATCCTGTGTAATGGCTTTCATTGCGGCAATATAGTCGGATAAACTATTAATTGAAATGAAATTACGAGGGAAGTTACCGTCTACATCTGTTAGAAAATCTCCCCCGGATCTCACGGAAAATAAGTCGTCGTCTAAGTCAATGAGTGCACCGCAGGTATTTACTGCCGCAGATCCACACTGAGTATTGTCTGAGTTGTATTGGTTGAGTGATTTTTCCCTGTCAGTGTACGCGATACCCATATCTACACTGTATAGGGTACCTGCGTCGACGGCATAAGTAGCGTCGAATTTGACTTCGAGTACCTCGTCTTCCCGCTCATCCCGTGAGCGTCTGTTCCAGTGAGCCTTAACGCCTGCCGGGTCATTCCACTGAATACTGGAATCGATGTTAATAATATCCGCTCCGCGACTGTCAAAAGAGATGTAATCGCTGTCGGTTAATCCATCTGCATTGATTATATTGGGAACATACTGCTCCAGCCTCGGCTCGGACTCTGCCTTTGAATAAGAAACATCGGCTTCATAGTGCCAGTTTCCCTTATACGCTGAAAAATTATAGCCAATCGCATAGGTTTTAGAAGACTCTCCTCGGGTTTGAAATAAACCATCTAAAGGATCGGCATTCTTTCTGGCTGACAAAATGGTACTGTTTTGCGAGACGATAACATCTTCGAAGCCGTCGCGATGTAAAGGCGCTTGCATGCCGTTGCTAAATGCATCCCGTTCAAAATCGGTATAAAAAGCGTCAAGAGTGTGAGTTATGTCATCACTCTGCGCAAATTGTAGTGTTACGTTGGCACTGGTTCGGGTGCGATCTTCAATATCTGACATATATTGAGCTCGGCCCGGGTACCATAGCGTTCCACCGGTAATGACACTGCCGCTTTCATCTACAATAGGCCCTGGAGCGCGTTGTACATCATCAGCCTGTACGTTGTCCCAAAACGCGGTTTCGTGGGCATCAATACGGTTTTCTGTTTTAGTATGGGCAAAACCGAGCAGCACGCCAATATTGTCATTGCTGTACGTATTGCTATAAATACCCGAAAAATTAGGAGTGTAGGCGTCAGCCAGGTCATTGTATTTTACATTTACCGAACCGGCTATATGCTCACCTGGGCTATTTAATGGACGAGCCGTGTTAATTGTAACGTAGGAACCGATACCGCCTTCTGCAATATTAGCGCGGGACGCTTTTATTACATCGGCACCCGCTATTAATTCTGAGGGCAGCACCTGGAAATCAAATTCTCTCCCTCTCTCTGAGGTTGCCAAAGTTCGATCATTAAGTTTAACAGTGTTGAATTTGGGACCTAACCCCCTTACTGTTATCGCGGTGCCTTCTCCATTGGTACGAGAAATCATCACTCCGCTGATCCGTTGGAGCGACTCCGCTACGTTTTGATCGGGGAATTTTCCAATATCTTCAGCGACAATACTGTCTTGTATAGAAGATGCGTCTTTTTTCAATGACATGGATTCATTCAAGCTGCTTCGAATACCTCTCACCTGAATGACTTCAACACTATTGTCAGCAGCGGGTTGTGGTGCTTGGGCAAGAACGTGGCCCGACCCAAAGGCGGCAGACACCGCCATACTAACGGTGAGAAGTTTGAATCTTCCGCTAAATTTCATTTCTCGTCTCCTGGCTTTGATTACAGTAATGGCTTGCATTCAGCGCATCACGCGTAGCAACCAATGCTATGTAGGAGCACGTGTAAAAACTAACAGGATTTCAGCAAGAAACATCATCATGCAATCATTTTGTAAATATTTTGTATTTATTTGTGTAGTTTTTTTGGGCTGTTGATATACGGATTTGTGTTGATAAATTCTTTTTTTTCAGTGTTTTAAAAATTTATTTGGCGTTGGGTTAATACGTGTTATTTTCTTTTTATTTACTTTTCCGTTGTGAAACTATCGTGGTAACCATTGTAAATTGCTTCTGTCGTGGCTCCGATAAATACGTAATGTTAACAATAAAAACAAATATTTAATATTTTTCGCGCTTAGGCTAACAGTTATTGAATTTTAATAATGCTCAAATTAGGTTGGCTTCATAGCGACCACTATTTAACTAGCAGGTGAGCAAAGATGAAAATTATAAAAAGGTAAGAGAAATGAAACTGGAACAGCTCGACATTACTGTATTTATCGCCTACGTCATAGGCCTATTGTGTATTGCTCTATGGATTTCAAGGAACGATCACAAGGGGGATCGGAATACCGAAGACTATTTTTTGGCCAGCAAAGCATTGCCCTGGTGGGCAATCGGTGCCTCACTTATTGCCTCAAATATTTCAGCTGAACAGATCATAGGTATGTCTGGGTCGGGATATGCTATTGGTTTGGCCATTGCATCTTACGAATGGATGGCTGCCATTACCTTAATTTTGGTTGGTAAGTATCTACTGCCAATTTTTCTCAAAAACAACATTTTCACTATGCCTCAATACTTGGAGCAGCGCTTCGACAGTCGCGTAAAAACAACCCTTGCACTGTTTTGGCTGGCGGTTTTTATTTTTGTCAATCTGACCTCCGTGCTATGGCTAGGCGGCTTAGCTATTCAAACCGTAGCGGGTGTTGACTGGATGTTCGGTATGATTTTTTTGGCCGTGCTGTCGGTAGCTTATTCACTGTATGGCGGGTTAAAAGCGGTTGCCTATACGGATATTATACAAGTGGTGTTACTGGTATTCGGGGGCTTGTTTTTGAGCTATTTGGCTCTTGACACTATTGCTGGTGGCGAGGGTGTTTTGGCCGGTTTTCAAACGCTGACTGAAAAAGCGCCGGGTCACTTCGATATGATTTTATCCAGGGACAACCCCAATTATATGAGTCTGCCTGGTATTTCAGTACTCATTGGCGGCCTATGGGTTATGAACGTTGGCTACTGGGGCTTTAATCAATACATTATTCAGCGCGCACTGGCAGCGAAAAGCATACAGGAAGCGCAGAAAGGCATCGCGTTTGCGGCTTATCTCAAGTTGCTTATGCCTATTATTGTCGTGTTACCTGGAATTGCCGCGTTGATTCTATATCCTGATTTGACGGCGCCGGATCAGGCTTATCCGTCTATGATGAGCTTGATGCCAGTCGGCATTAAAGGGTTGGTGTTCGCCGCCTTGGTTGCCGCTATTGTTTCCTCTTTAGCTTCTATGACTAATAGTATTTCTACTATCTTCACTATGGATATTTATCGCAATATCGTGCCTGATAGAAGTCAGCGCCACTATGTTCACATTGGCAGAATTTCTACCTTGGTGTCTCTTGGTATTGCGCTACTAATGGCTGAGCCTCTACTCGGTAAATTTGATCAGGCTTTTCAGTATATCCAGGAGTTTACCGGACTCTTCTCGCCAGGGATTACGGCCATATTTCTGATGGGGATGTTTTGGAAACGCACGACATCGGCGGGCGCACTAGCATCAGCTTTGGGATCGGCAGTGTTTTCATTCGCTTTTATGTTTTTGTGGCCAACCTTGCCCTTCATGGACCGGATCGGCATCGTATTTATTCTTTGTATAGGATTGTCCGTTCTGGTGTCGCTAAACGGGGGTAAGCCGCAGTCCGACTGTTCCGTAGATATGTCAGATATCAGCTTCCAGACCCAACGGGGGTTCAATTTAGCTGCCCTTGGCGTAACGGTAATCCTGATACTTCTCTACACTATCTGGTGGTAAATACCCAGACGGGTAAACCGTCAAAAGACGAATAGACGGACCGTTTGTAAATTTACTGCTTGTTGTGAAACGCCATGTTGTCATGGCGTTTTTTTACGTTATTTTCTGTTATCGCTCGTCTTTACTCGTTAGCTGTCGTTGTTAATTTGCTCGCAATAGTTTATTAGCGGCTGGCGTTCTCCACTTATCACATGAAGAGACTGCGATGAAAATATGTGTATTACTCACTTTAGTGCTACTGGGGTTTTCGGTTCAACTTCGCGCCGAAGGACATGTTCAGAAAAAACCGAACATAATCGTGTTTGTGACTGACGATGAAGGCTTTCACCATATCAGTCGTTATGGCGCTGACGTACAAACACCTGCTATTGATGAGCTGGCTGAAAAAGGAGTGACATTCACACAAGCTATCGCTCCGGCTGCGGTGTGCACACCAAGTAGATATTCGATAATGACTGGCTTATATGCTGGTAAAAATAAGAGCAATACGTTTATTTATTTAAGCGGCACGCATCAGTTTTATCAGACTAGGTGCTCGTGCCGCCTCTTCTCAAACAAGTATTCCCGGAGCTTTTACTCCCTCTTTTTCTCAGCTGTTAAACGCAACAGTCGTGTTTTTGGGGTGTAATCGATTACATCCATGGCTGGATAAATAAACGGAATAAATCCTGGAATTTGTCGATAAACTTCCCTTTCAGCCTTAATGTATCAAGAAATGAACATAAATAAGTAAAAATGTAAACGTTTACTTGGCGTTTGTTGCTATTTCTGCATTATTCCCGCTATTATAAGGTTTCAGGATTAAAGTAATTTTACGCCTCAGCGTTGATTGACGAGAGGCAAGGGATTCCATGACAAACATTAAGAAAGTTAGTGAACTTGCTGGGGTATCGACCGCAACGGTTTCCCGTACCCTTAAAACGCCCTCGCTGGTAAATGTTAAGACCCGTGAGAAGGTGATGATTGCAGTTAAACAGGCTGGCTACCGACCAAACTGGCTTGCCAGTAGCGTTAAAAGTGGTAAGTCTAACTCCATTGTTGTGTTAGTCCCCAACCTGGTAAACCCGTTTTTCATGCGTATTATTGAGGGCATCGAGAATGCCGCTCAAGAGCGTGGATACACAGTGTTACTGGGTGATACTCAGGGTGATCAGCAAAGAGAAAATGAATACGCCAGCATGGTATTGTCTAATCGAGCTGATGGTTTAATACAGCTGGATCACTCCTTTCCGTTCTCAGAAGCCGACGCCGAGTTGGCCGAAAAAGTACCTATGGTCAGTGTGTGTGAGCGCATAGTGGATAAACCTTACCCCTACATAGAACTTGATAATTACGCAGCAGGCCGTGCGGTTATGAATCACCTTATAAGCTATGGTCATAAAAAGTTTGGATTTATTGCTGGCCAGCGGTCATCGCTGATATTTCAAGATCGCCTCGCCGGTATGAAAAGCGCTATGGCTGAGGAAGGGATCCCCTTCGACGAGTCCTACCTGGTTGGCGCAAGTTATGACTTGGATACCGGCGTGTCAGGTGCGAAAGAATTACTAGCCAAGTCAGAACAGCCTACCGCAATTTGTTGTTTTAATGACGATATTGCCATGGGCGCATTGTACGAATTAACTCGGTGTGGTTTGTCTGTGCCTAACGATATATCAATTACGGGTTTTGATAACGTTCGCGTGTCAGGGTATGTTAATCCACCTTTAACAACTGTTGACCAACCCGCGTTCGACATGGGTCAGCGCGCGGTGAATGTGTTAATTAAAATGATTAAAAACGAGCCCTTAGCGAGGAAACGGGAAATTCTTCCATTTCAGCTGCTTGAACGCGAAAGTTCAGGTCCGGCAAAGACTACCTAGCAACCTAATTTGTATCCCGAAGTACCAGCAGTTAATGATTTGTAAATAATTTTTAGGTTTCTTTGTTGACAACCTTGATTGTCAGTCATAATATCGACTTGTTACTGTAAACGATTTCATAAAGATTTCAGAGAACGTTTTTACACTAACCATGCTTTAGTGCATGTATCCATCTGAAAAATTTATAAATAAAAACCAATTTGATATTCCTGTATGTGATTGTGATTTCGATTACATATCTAATGGAGGCAACACATGACTACGCACAAAAAACCGGGACAAACAAGAAAAGTGACGAGGTTTCAGAAGTCACTGATGTGTTTATCAGTTCTTTCCGCCTTTGGCGCCGCTCATGCACAAGAGCAGACAGATCAACAGACCGCCCAAGCTGACGACGCACTGGAAATTATAGAAATTAAAGGCATTCGCTCAAGTATGGCGGAAAACCTTGCAACCAAGCGAATGTCGCAAGCGGTGGTTGACGCCATTACTGCTGAAGATATTGGTAAATTCCCTGATAAGAACGTAGCTGACTCGCTGCAACGCGTACCTGGTGTTGTTATCGCACGGGATGGTGGTGAAGGTGCACGAGTAAGTATTCGCGGTTTGAGTTCAGATCTTACCTTTACCCAGTTGAACGGTAACTTTATTGCCTCCTCTCCCGGTGAACCTTCCCGGTCATTTGATTATACGTTACTGCCTTCAGCTATGATCAAAAAAGTCGAAGTATTCAAATCATCAGAAGCGCGCCTGGATGAAGGCGGCGTGGGTGGTTCGGTTCTTCTGCATACCCGTAAGCCGTTTGAAATGGAAGCGAATTCCGGAGTACTGAATTTAGAAGCTACCTATGCAGATGTAACGGAAGATTATGAACCACAGGGTACGGCGTTGTATTCGTGGAAAAATGAAGACGAAACACTTGGCTTTTTAGTTGGTTATACGAAGCAAGACAGAACTAACCGTACTTTGTCGGGGGGAACTGATGCCAACATATGGCGTTGGACCGGCGAAGCCGGCAGTGCTGTGGATGCCAATGGCAATCCCATCGACAACAACAACCCTTGGGCGGCACTAAACGATGCCAACGGCAATACATATAGCGATGTGTATTTTCCTCAGGTAGCGAGAACCTCTGTTATAGAAGAAGACCGCCAGCGTCAGGGTGTTCAGTTAACCGGTCAATGGCGACCAACAGATCGTATTGAAATAACCGCAAACTATTTTGGTTTTGAACTAGGTCAGGATAGAACCTTGTCAGTAGTTGATATTCCGGAATGGTCGTTAAGTCCTAATTTTCTCTCCAACGTAACTCTTGATGATGCGGGGTTAAACGTGATTGGCGTTGACTATGTCGTCGGTGCTGGTGGTGTTGAGAAAGACATGCAGTTTCCATGGATTAGAGGAACTTATACACGGGAAGAGTCAACTTCAGATACTTTCGATTTTAGCTTTTCATACGATGGCGATGACTTTTCTGCCACCGTTGTGGTAGGGCATACCGAAGCGGAAGGCGGACCTACAGAAAATTGGGAAGCGGCTTACAAGAGTTCTAACTGGGGTCAGGGCGATGACTTCATTGAAAATGCTGCGCAATATGCCGGTTGGTCACTGGGTTCCGACAGACTTAGTATGTATATGGACCCTAACACCCTCAACGCTTTACTTTCTGGCGTGGGTGGTGCGGCCGATCCTGGTTCTTCAGGTTCGAGCTTTGTAAACAGTGAACTGGAAGAGGATTATGCGCAAATCGATTTGGATATATTTGTAGATTGGGGCATGTTCCATACAGTTAAAACCGGTATGAAATATCGCAAAGGAGAGCTGCATCGCGAAACCGGCAATAACTTCTTCCTCGACCCTGACTTTGACATTGCAGCAGCAGAGGCCACTGAAGACGGTATCGACGTATTTGATAGCTACCAGTGGAATGACGGTATGCCAGCCGCTGCTGATGTGCTTAATTCATCAGGTGAAGACAATATCGCAGGTGGCTTCGACATTAATTTGATGCCAACAATAAACTGGGATAAGTACCGCGATATCATTACGTCGAATTACGTTCCTTACACGCGTATTGAAGATCAGTTTGTATACGACATTGAAGAAGAAATCCAAGCGGCATACGTACAAGGTGAATTCCAATACTCTGATTTTCGCGGTAACGTGGGTGTTCGCGTAGTACGCACGACAACCACTGCTGCATCTACTGATTTGTATACTTATTTCCTTGATAATGTCGATGATGAAACAGGTGAACCCGTTACTGGTGATGATCGGTTTGTTGAATCGTTTGATCTTATTGAATCGGAAAATACCTACACTGAAGTGTTACCCAGCTTGAACATTGTGTGGGATGCTGGTGAAAACTTGGTGGTTCGGGCTGCTGCTGCCAGGGTAATGTCTCGGCCTGGCTATAGCGCATTAGGTTCTCAGGAAAGAATTTCCTTTGTGTCTGATGAGTGGGCGTCTGACCGTGCAGAATTTAACGAGCTACCGGGCTTTAGAGGCAGTGGTGGTAACAAAAATCTCGAACCGTATCTTTCTGACCAATTCGATTTGTCACTAGAGTACTATTACGGTGAAGGGTCTGCCGTCGGTACAGCTGTTTTCTATAAAAAAGTAGATAACTTCATTGTTCCATTAGTTATAGATCGAACCACTGACTTCGCTGGTTTTGGCGATATTGTACCTGCCGGTGAAATTACCATATCACCCTACTCTACTTCGGGTAACGGTTCTGATGCCAAGTCAAAAGGTATGGAAGTATTTATCCAGCATGCCTTTGAAAACGGCTTTGGGTTATATGCGAACTACACCCGCAATATCACCAACAAGGCGGATATAACCGTAGATGGCGTGTTAGAGGGGCAGTCTCCTCTTGTTGGCAGTGCGAAGTATCAGTACAACCTGTCGGCTTACTACGAAACCGATGATTACAGCTTGCGTGCGTCATGGAATAAGCGTGGTGATACTGTTCTGGGCCTTAATAGCGGCTTCAACGTTTACCAAGACCCGTATGATCAAATTGATTTAAATGCGTCCTATTCGATCAATGAAGACATCGTGGTGAACGCGTCTGTGGTCAACGTGACCGGAGAAGAAGCCACGTCACGTGTGGGCGACGACGTTTCGTCGCGAATATACAACACCAGTTACTCAGGTAAGCGTTATTACGTAGGTGTTACCTACAACTTCTAATGCAGGGTGTCACAGAATAAAAACGAATAGGAACGATTATGAACAATATCAAGAAAACAAAAGTGTCTCTGTGTGTAGCAGCTGTACTGGGTTTATTGTCGGGCTGTGGCGGCAGCAGCAATGAGCCGGATCCACAAGACGCGCCGCAGCCGCCATCAACACAGGCTGAGTTATCCGGAAGTGTCATTAAAGGCACAATGATAGGGGCTAACCTTTCTGCAACAGCTCTGGTTGGCGGAGAAGCCAGCTCAAGTGGTGCGGAAACAGACAGCAACGGCACTGCATTTTTTACCGTCAATTCTAAGCCCGGTTTCGCTTTTAAAGGCCTCTATCGCATTGATGCTACTGCAGATAACGACACAACCATGATCTGTGACGCCAGTGCATGCGGCGCAGTTGGTCTGGGGGAAACTGTAGATGCGACGCAGCTCGATGGCGTGACGCTTTCTACGTTAACTTGGGTTGAATCCCCATTGGGAAGCCAAGCCGATGGCACGGCAGAAGCTGAATTCCAGGCCAATGCATTAACGACATTTGCAACAGTATTAGTTGAACAAGCTATTGCAGAAGGACGTAATATTTCTGCACAAGCAACCTTGTTACCAGCGCAAAGTGAATACAGCGTATTGTTAATGCGTATATTAGGTGTAGATGCCTCAAATGTAGACGTGTTCTCCATGCCTTTGGTAAGTGTTGATTCGGTAGACAGCGTAGCAGATTTGAGTGGAAATGCGCTTACTGCATCATTGATAAACGCGGCGCTTGCTAACACAACTGAAGACGTGACAATTGCGGCACACATCAATGCATTAACCGCCCTTGTAAAATTGGCTGCAGCCGGTGACGAAGACGCAATTACGCAAATTCGTACGCAGTTATTAGCTGCGTTAACAGCACACCCTGTTGTCAATGAGTTGGCTATCGACCCGGCTACTATTGTGGATCTGACTTTACCTGTAGTGGTGGAATCCCAGGCTTCAGGTCCTGTAGTGGAATATACTACTGCGCAAAACATTGCTTCTGCTGCTATTGAGTGGCGGGCGGAGATCAGTGAAGGTGAATCTGGTGACAAGGTATTTGACAATGACAACAACACCAAATGGCTCGACAATGCAGCAATTCCTTCCGCCGAAGAACCGTCCTGGATTAGCATCGCGTTTGAGCAAGCCATTCCGGTAAATACACTTTCGATCACCAGTGCTAATGACGCACCAGACCGCGACCCGGAAAATGTGTCGCTGGAAGCGTCTAATGATGGGGAGCAATGGATAACCTTAGGCGAATGGGCTGGCTTGTCTTTTGATGACCGCTTCCAGACACTGGATCTGCCTGTGGATAATAGTCTGGCTTATACTCACTACCGTATGAACGTCACCAAAAACAAAGGTGATACCAGCTTGATGCAAATTGCTGAGGTTGAGCTTAGCGGACCACTTGAAGCGGCGGTTGTGCATTCAGATAGTGCGAGTGAAATCACAGCCCGAGGTTTTATCAGCGATGGTGAAGCGCCGGAAATGGCTTTTGATGGCAGCAGTGAAACTAAATGGCTTGACGATTCTGGTGTGCCGTCGGAAACCGATCCTTCCTGGGTAGACCTTGCGTTTGCATCGCCGGTTAACGTTAATACGTTGGCGATGATCAGCGCCAATGACGCGCCGTCCCGCGACCCTGAGAATTTCTCAGTGTTGGGGTCTAATGACGATGGGGAAACCTGGACGACGTTGGCCAGTTGGGTAGGCGAAACCTTCGACGAGCGCTTTGAGCGCAAGTCGTTTAGTTTCCAGAATGCGAAGTCATTCAGTCTATATCGCATTAATATTACCAAAAATGCGGGCGATGATAGCCTGATGCAGGTAGCTGAACTTTCACTTATTGGCCCAGCTAGTGCTCCTGAGAACCTTGGTGCCGCAAGTGGCGTTGTTGTTGAGGCCAGAGGTGCAATTAGTGAGGCAGAAGCTGGCGCAATGGCCTTTGATGGAGATGCCAATACGAAGTGGCTCGACGATACAGGTATTCCAACCGCTGAAGACCCTAGTTTTGCAACAGTAACATTGCCTGAAGCAAAAGCCGTGACTACCTTTACGATTACCAGCGCTAACGACGCACCAAGTCGCGACCCGGAAAATGTAGCTCTGCTGGGCTCAGATGACGGCGAAGACTGGTTTGTATTGGGTGAGTGGGCAGGTCTTAGCTTTGATGAGCGTTTTGAAACGCAAACTTTTGCGCTATCCAATATGCGCGCATTCAGCCGTTACGAAGTACAAATTAGCAAAAACAAAGGCGATGATTCTTTAATGCAGGTTGCCGAATTTGGCTTGTACGGAACTGACTATGCGGCAGTAGATCACAGTGATAACAGCGCTAAAGTTGTTACTGCAAGAGCGGCGATCAGTGACGCAGAAGCCGGCGAAATGGTGTTTGACAACAGTATTGCCACCAAGTGGTTAGACAACGCAGGTATTCCAACTACTGATGATCCATCTTGGGTAGAAATTGTACTTCCGGAGCCAGTGGTTGTGAACCAGTTTGCAATGACCAGCGCGAACGATGCACCATCACGGGATCCTGAGAACTTTGTGTTACTTGGTTCTAACGACGGTGAAAACTGGCAGGAACTGGGCGCCTGGGCTGGGGAGAGCTTTGATGAACGCTTTGAGCGCAAAGTATTCTCTACTACAAACGGCAGGGCATTCAGCCAATATCGCATCAACATTACCAAAAACAAAGGTGATGACAGCTTGATGCAAGTAGCTGAATTTGAACTGTTAGGACCACAGCTGTAAAGCGTCTTATGTAAACTAAAAAAGCTACCTCTTTTGGTAGCTTTTTTATTTCTAAATTCCCTTCTGCCTATGTGGAAGGCGCAGTGCTTTCCTCACCTAGTTTATTCTATATTCTGAATCTGCTCATTGAACAGCGGGATAGAACCTAACAAACTCAATGAGTTATCGAAAAGAAACCGCTCAAAAATGCCTGTTTGCCCACCAAACTGCCCACCACTTGCCTATGGCTTTTACGAAATCTTAGTGGTTAGCAATGGAAAAACAGTGCCGTTTTTATGCTGCTGTTAGAGCTAAAACATAGCAGTTTTGAAGGGCTTTATCGAGTGATTTTTCAACACCTCATCCGTTAGCGGATACAATAGTATCCAATTTCTGTTTTATTTCGCTATAATGGATATAACTGTATCCACCTGGTCTGTGCGGATGAATTTTACCTTACTTGATGATACCGATGTAAGCCAAGCCTATGCGGCTTATTTACGTGAGTTACGAAAGCAGGCAAAGCTGTCACGATCGGCGCTTGCTGAGCGAAGCTGTGTACCTGCGGCCACCATTAAGAAATTTGAGCTGACCGGGCAAATTTCATTTCGCCAATTGCTGTTGCTATGGCAGACCCTTGATTCGCTAGAGAGGCTCTATCAACTCACACAACCTAGCAAAGAACGCGCTGCTATGCCCACGAGTATTGATGAGGTGCTAAAAGATGAGTTTTAAACCCATTCAAAAACTCGCCGTGACTCGCACGTTAAGCTCAGGTGAGCAGGTTGCTGTAGGGGTCTTGGCGCAGAATCGGCAAGGCGTTTTTTTTCAGTATGCAGACAGCTATTTGCAGCAGTTTGGCAACTTATCACCTTTTACCTTGCATGCGAACGCGCAAGTTCAAGTCGCTCCTAAAGCGCCGCACCAAGGTGTACATGGCGTATTTGGAGATTGTTTACCCGATGGCTGGGGCATGCTGTTACAAGATCGTATTTTCCGGCAACAGGGCATCCTGCCTAATCAATTAACGGCGATGGATAGGTTAGCCTTTGTCGGTGATAAAGGCATGGGAGCATTGTCTTTTTCTCCGGTGTCTGAGTTTTCAGCCACCACGCACGCGGATATTGATTTAGCGACGTTAGGCTTAGAAGCACAAACGCTGTTCGATTCTTCGATGTCAGATTATATGGATGATAATCACGATGAGTTAGATGGGCATACGCAACAGGTGTTGGCCGCATTAGTCGCCGGAGGTAGTTCGGGCGGGGCCAGACCTAAGGCACAAATTTATATGCCTGCTGGGGAAACTCAGCATTGTCGAACCTTCGCTCAGCTTGGAGATGAGGCTTGGCTGGTGAAGTTTACCTCTAAAAATCTCGCACTTGGCCATGAAGAAGGTTTGTGTGAGGCGGTTTATTTACAAATGGCAGAACTTGCTAAGTGTCAACCGCCGCAATGGCAACTCATTGAAGCACCACCTACAAGCGGTGCGTCTGCTTGGTTGGTGCTTAAGCGTTTTGATTATGTCACTGAACAGGCCGACTTAGGCAGAAAGCGCAGTGCAGATCGATTGCATATGCACAGCGCTTGCGGGCTACTGGATGCAGACTTTCGAACGCCAAGTTTAGATTACATTGATTTGATTAAAGCCAGCCGTCAGTTGTGTAAATCGCCAGCTGCTGGACAACTGCAATTTCGCCGCGCCATTTTTAACCTGCTGTCGTCTAATCAAGACGACCACAGTAAAAACTGGGCGTTTTTGCAAGCGGATGACGGTCAATGGGATCCTGCCCCTTTTTACGATGTTACCTACAGCCCACATCCATTCAACGAACACGCCACTGCGTTCGGCGGTTATGGCAAGGCGCCACCGCTTAAGGTGATGCAAAAACTTGCGATCAGTGCTGGCTTTGCGAATTGGCATGATGCAAGGCAAGTCATTGAAGAAGTCGCAGAAGCGATCAGCCAATTTACGTATCTGGCACAGCAGCAAGGGATCAGTAAAACAACAGTGTCTGCGATTGCTAAGACATTGGAGCTGCGCAAACAAGAAAATGCAGCGCTTTATTGTCGCTAAGGCTCATCCTAATGCTTAGTTAAACGGTGTTTGTGGCAGGGGCGTTTTTACGCTCCTGTTTTACGCTCCTTTGCGCAGCACAAACATCTGGTACCCAAACTCGCCTAGGTAGCGTTCATAAATCGCAATTTCTCGCTCGATATCTGCGATGGCGTTTGAATTTGGCATGCTTGCTTTTACTTCTGCCACTCGCGCTTTGAGTGGTTGATAGTAATCGTGCCATGCTTGTTCCCTTAAGGTGAAATGATCAATCACTTCAAAGCCTGCTTGGCGCATTTGGCTTAAGCGCTTTTCGATGGTTTGCATATCTGGGTATTCACCTTCCCAGAATGCAACCGCCTCTTGGCTTGGGTTGTCGGTTAACCATACTAGGTCACTGATTACTATGAAGCCGCTATCAGTCAGTAGTTTACGCCACTGAGCTAACGCTTGCTCGACACCCATTATGTAAGCCGCTGCTTCAGGCCAGATGCAATCAAAGCTTTTAGGTGCAAAAGGCAGATTCGTCATACTGGCGCAGCTTAAGCTAACGCGGGTATCTAATCCCTGCTCAGTGAGGCGTTCACCGAGTTCATCCAGCGCACTTTGCTCATTATCCACTGCCACAATCTCGGCTTGGGTGTGCTTTGCCAATAACCGGGTTGAAAAGCCTTTGCCGCAGCCAATATCAATGATCTTGGTGGGTATTGTTGGCAGCGTTGCCAAGGCTTTTAGTGTATCGGCATCAGAACTTGGTCCCCAGCGTTCTAAGCGTTGGAATACCGTCATAAAGTCAGCCATGTATTTCTCGTGTGCGTTCATATCTTTTGATAACCATTTCAAATGCAGGGCTTGTTGTTCATTAAAGCCTTGCTGCTTTAACCACTCCAGATGGGCATCTGGTGCAAATTTATCGGTCTGTTGGTGCCAAAGACGAAGCGAACCTTCACCAAGCATGGCGGCAAGTAACGCGCGAGCTTGTTGCTTTTTAGCGATATCTTCGTCCAGCTGCTGCAAGCGCTTTTCAAGTACAGTGCGCTGCACCTTGCTGTCCAAAAAGGATTTACATTCCTTAAGTGTTAAACCGCCCGCTTGCAGTTGTTGCAACAAGCGCAACCGCTGAACATCTTTATCTGAATACAGCCGATAGCCGTTGGTTTGGCGAACACCCTGCAACAAACCTAGCTTTTCGTAGTAGAGCAAGGTTGACCGTGACAGCCCGACTTTTTCAGCTAACTCAGAAATGCGATACACAGATAAAACGTCCTTTCAGTTCTTTTTAATAATGGCGCGGCTGGCTCAAACAGACCAGAACACGAATGACGATAAACTATGAAGTTATAGACAGGTCAAATGTTGTTAGCAAAAAATATCGTCCAGTTTTGATTGGTTGAAAGCTTGTATGTCCGCCTTTAGGTCTACAGATTGTTACCCATAAAGTCACTTTGTGTAGACCTCTAACCGCTGGATTTTCCCGTTCGGTAAAACGCATAGAGGACTCAACTTGCATTGCACACCTTTACGCGCAGAAAAGTGTGGAATTTTACATTTTTATGCGCATAAAAGTGTTATGGCGTTATCGTTGGGCAAGGCTTTCCCTTTTGAGATGGCTTTGGACACTTACCCTTTGGGCTTTTGGGGCAGTTTGGGCAAAGCCTTAGTTCACGCCACTTAGGCACACACTAACCCTGCCCACAGAGCATTTATTGTTTTGGGCACTAGCTACAAACTGGGGCAAGTAGCGACCTGTACCCTCAGAAAGCTGCACGATCTGAGCATTTATCTGCCTACTGCGTCCGTTTAACTCTTTAATACTAGTGGGGACAAACTCCTAAGAGAACTTAACAGATCAGTGAGGAAGCAAACGATGAACCCAACCACACAATTACCCACAAACTCAGTACACCCAGCGCGTCAGCAGCGGATTTTGCGCTTGCCCGAGGTAAAGGCCAAAACAGGCTTTGGCCGCAGTACCATTTATGCCCTGATGGCCAGCGGTGAATTTCCACGTTCTATTCGAATTGGTGCGCGTGCCGTGGGCTGGTTAGAAAGCGATATCGACCAGTGGATTGAAACCCGCCGTATCGGTGCTGCTTATGGCCGTGGATAAACCATCAGCATCAAACCAATTACCTGCCAGTGATATGCATAGCAACGAGCCAAAATTACCAGCTGGTTTTGCCTATAACGCGCAAAACTGGCTGGTGATGCAACCAGCGGGGCAAGATAGCCCAGTCAAAATCTGCTCTTGGCTGCAAGTGGCTGCTCGCACCCGCGATCCGCAAGGGGACTCTTCTCTTGAAAACAAAGGGCGGCTATTTATTACACTGGTTAGACGATGACAATCGCCATCGCTACTGGGCTATGCCAGCAGAACTATTGGCCGGAGACGGCAGCGAGTACCGCCGAATCCTACTCAGCCGAGGTATGCGGCTAAGCAACAGTGTCAAAGCGCGGCAGTTGCTCTCGCTGTTTATTCAACAAATGGGCGAACTGGCTACGCAAAAGGCTATTAGTGTGAACAGCATTGGCTGGCATCACCATGCTTATGTGCATCCGCGCCTCACCTTTTACCCTAGTGAACACAGCAACAACCCGCGCATGGTGTTACAAACCATGAACCCGATAGAAGGCTTTATTCAACAAGGTAGTAGCAACAGTTGGCGGCAGCACGTTGGCCGTTATTGTCTGGATAACCCGCTATTAATTGTTGGTGTCTGCGCTGCACTGGCTGCCCCTTTGTTGCACTTGTGCGGGGTGGATGGTTTTGGTTTACACCTCTACGGTGCCAGCAGTACTGGTAAAACCGCAGCGCTGTATCCGGCATTATCGGTGTGGGGCGAGCCTAATCAACTGCGCCACAGTTGGCGTGCCACGGCCAACGGTTTAGAAGGCACAGCATTAGCGCATAACGATGCCTTGCTGGCGCTCGATGAAATGGGCGAAGTTGACCCAAAAGAGGCGGGCGATGTCGCTTACATGCTTGCCAATGGTCAGGGTAAAACACGCGCAGGCAAATACGGTGAAATGCGCTTACCCGCCCGTTGGCGTTTGGTGTTTTTATCTACTGGCGAAGTGACGCTCGAAAGCCACCTTGCTAGTATCGGCAAGCGCGTGAAAGCGGGGCAGCAAGTGCGCGTGATTGATCTCAGTGCCGATGCCGGAGAGCAAATGGGTGTGTTTAACCATAGCCATGGCATGAACGCCGCCGATTTAGCCGACCACCTAAAACAACAAAGTCGCCAACATTACGGCAGCTTGGCCTTGGATTGGTTGCGGTATTTAACGCAGCACAGCGCGCAGGTGCGACCCGTTTTCCAAAACGTACGGCAATGCTTTTTAGCCAGCTTACCCACTGATGCAGACGGCCAAGTGCGCCGAGTCGCCGAAAAATTTGCCTTACTGGCCAGCGCTGGCCTGTTAGCCATTCAAGCCAAAGTACTTGATTGGCCAACCCAAAGTGTCGAAGCCGCCTGTTTAAGCCAGCTTAACCAATGGATACTCGCTCGCGGTGGTGTGGCTGCCAATGAAGACCAACAAGCCATTCGCCAGGTGCGCAGTTTTATTGAGCAACATGGCGAAAGCCGCTTTACGCTCAAACAAACCGGTTACAGCAGCCAAGTACGCCAACGCGCAGGGTGGATAGATGTCACCGGCCCACAAACCCTCTACCTGTTTTACCCAACAGGCTGGCGTGAAGCTACCGAAGGCCTAAGCCCAGATCGCGCTGCCAAAGCACTGATGGCCGCAGGCTACTTAATCCCCGATGGCAACCGACCACAGCGCAAGGTCAGCCTGCCCGACAACACCCGTCCACGCATGTACTGCGTGAAAGGCAGTATCTTAGATGATTAAAAAGGCGATAAACACTATGTGGGCTTGTCGCCTTGTGGTGAACTGCCAGTCAACATAAATAGCTATCGATGCTTGAAGTCCAACGCAGACAATACCGCTAGAGGCATTCCCGTGAACCGCTAGCGTACCAACAACCAGCACTGAACGAATAACAAATACGCTCAATTATTTGGTTTTAACTCAAATAAGTTGAGAAAAATCATAATCGTGCTACGGTTAAGCAACAGTGAAAAATCCCCAATTTTATGGTTAAAAACACCGTGGAGAGAGCATGATCCGCTGCCACCTAGCCCGATTAATGGGTGAGAGAAAAATGCGCATTAGCGACGTGATGCGTGAAACCGGCCTAAGCCGTACCACCGTCACGCTACTTTACAAAGAAACGGCGCTTAAGGTGGACTTAGAGGCATTAGATAAGCTGTGCGATTTGTTTAACTGCGATATACACGAACTACTCGAAAAATCGCCTGCGGCCTCCGCTGTGAATGAGAATACAAAATGACCCTAATTAACATCAAAGACCTCGAAGCACACCTCTGGCATGCAGCTCACATCATTACCGGGCCTATCGATGCATCGGACTACAAGACTTATATTTTCCCGATCCTCTTTTTTAAGCGCATTTGCGATGTGTATGACGAGGAATTTATCGACGCCATGGAACAAGTGGGTGATGAAGAGCTTGCCAAAGGCGATATGTTTCACCGCATTCAAATTCCACAAGAGTGCCACTGGAAAGACGTTTTTGCCGAAACCAAAGACATAGGCCAAGCCTTAAAAGATGCGTTTCGCGGTATTGAACTGGCCAACCCAAATCTACACGGCATATTCGGCGATGCCAGCTGGACCAACAAAGAGCGCCTGTCGGATGAACTCTTATCTACCTTGCTTAACCATTTCAACAAAGTAAATCTAGGTGTGGCATCTGTTCGTGACGACGATATGGGCCGAGCCTACGAATACCTCATCAAACGCTTTGCCGATAAGGCCAACAAAAAGGCTGGTGAGTTCTACACCCCGCGCACCATTGTTCGCCTAATGGTTAACATCCTAGACCCACAAGCAGGAGAAAGCGTATACGACCCGGCCTGTGGTACTGGCGGCATGTTGCTTGAAACCATCCACCACGTGAAAGAAAACGGTGGCGACCCACGTCTGTTAAAAATCAAAGGCCAGGAGAAGAACCTAACCACCGAAGCCATTGCCCGCATGAACCTGTTTCTGCATGGCCAGGAAGATTTCGACATTGTTCGTGGCGACACCCTGCGCGAACCGAAGTTTTTAGTGAATGATCGCTTAGAAACCTTTGATTGTGTAATCGCCAACCCGCCATTCAGCCTCAAAGAATGGGGCTATGATCTCTGGTCTGCCGACCCTTATGGCCGTAAACAATATGGTTTAGCGCCTAAAACCAACGGTGATTTTGCCTGGGTGCAACATATGTTTGCCTCATTAAACGAGCAAGGGCGCATGGCAGTGGTATTGCCCCATGGCGTGCTATTTCGTGGTGGGGCAGAAGGTAAAATTCGTACACAACTGTTAAAAGAAAGCCGTATCGAAGCCATCATTGGCGTAGCGTCAAACCTGTTCTATGGCACAGGTATTCCGGCCTGCATTTTAGTACTGCGCAAATCACGCCCAGCCGATCATCAAGATCACGTGCTGATCATTAACGCAGAAGAAATCTTCACCAAAGGCCGTGCGCAAAATACCTTGTCTAATGATCAAGCCGACGAAATTTTTAACATCTATCGTAAGCAAGAAACTTTAGGCCCTAAAGCCGAAGAAATCGAAGGCGTTGCCCGCTGGGTCGCGTTAACTGAGATTGAAGAAAACGACTTCAACCTCAATATCGCACGTTATGTACAAAAACCACTGGAAGAAGAAACCATCACAGTGGAAGAGGCGCTAAAAGACTTCCAGCAAAAACTGGCCGCCCTAGAGCAGGCTGAAAATGAACTGGAAGCACTGCTGATCAAGGAAGGGTTTAAACTATGAGTAAGAAGCTCACTGTGATGGTGTCATCCACCGTTTATGGCGTAGAAGAGCTGCTAGACCGCGTGTATTCACTACTCACCGCCTTTGGTTATGAAGTTTGGATGTCGCATAAAGGTACAGTACCGGTTTTTTCGAATCAATCAGCTTTTGAGTCTTGTATTGCCGCAGTTGAAAAGTGTGACTTATTTTTGGGTATTATCACACCGCAATATGGTAGTGGTAAGGAAAAAGATAAAACGGAATTATCTATCACACACAAAGAGATTAAAAAGGCAATTGAACTCAACAAACCACGTTGGTTCTTAGCCCATGACCAGGTTGTATTTGCTCGAAGATTACTAACGGACCTTGGCTATCCTGATAGAGATGCTCGTTCAAAGCTAGAATTAAAAAAGGGCTCAAAATCTATTGAAGACCTCCGAGTACTAGAAATGTATGAAGATGCAATTCGTACTCCTGAGTTAGATGATAAGGCTGTTATAGAGCGTGTTGGAAACTGGGTACAAAAATATGAGCAGGACGACGACGCCAACCTTTTTGTGGTCGCGCAATTCTCTCGCTATCAAGACGTAGAGCAGCGCCTGACCGAACATTTTCAAAATGTCAGTCAAGTGAGCGCCTCAGTAGGAGCAAGCCATGAGTAAAACGGCCTCACAACTCAAGCAACTACTGTCGCTGGGCGAAAACCAAACCCTTGAATATCTTACCAGCTGCGAATTAAAACACTGCGGCCCGCAAGTTTGTGCCTTTTTAAATACCCAAGGCGGATACCTGCTATGTGGAGTCGATGACAACGGCCAAATCAAGGGCGTAGAACAGGCCGAACAGGTAGCTGAACAGCTCGAAAGCCAGCTTAAATCGGCCATTCAACCGCCAGTGCTGTTTTCGGTAGAAGTACAGCAAGTTGAAAATAAACAGTTATTAGTGGTTGAAGTGCCGGCCGGCAAAGACATCCCTTACGCCTTTAACAGTGACATCTACATACGTGCCGGCAAAGACATCCCTTACGCCTTTAACAGTGACATCTACATACGTGCCGGCGAACAAACCCAAAAAGCCGATGTCGATACCATCCGCGACATGGTCATGCGCAAGCAAGTAGAGCCTACCCGCTGGGAGCGTTTGTTCTCGTCTGAACTCGATGAACAAGGTTTATCAGCCAGCGCTTGTAAAAAACTGCTATCCGCCAAACGCATTCCCAAAGAGGTCGCGCAAGCCGAACAAGGCCTACTGCACCAGTTGCAATTGTTATCTTTGGCCAAATACGGCCGCTTAACCAACGCCGCCGATGTATTATTGGCCAGTGCGCCGGGTAAACGCCATCCGCAAGCCCGCGTGCGTGCTGTGTGTTATCGCCATAAGGCCGACGACGAATATCAGGATTTACAGCACCTCGATGGTCCAATGGTCGAGGTGATCGAGCAGCTGATTACCTTTGTGATGCGCAATACGCCATCGCGCGCACGCTTTAGCAGCGCTAATAATCAGCGTGAAGACATCCCCATGTACCCAGAACAAGCGGTACGCGAAGCCATTGTAAATGCCTTTGCCCACCGTGATTACAGCAACTTTGCCGGGGGCATTAAGGTTGAAGTTAGCCCAGCGCACCTAAAAATATGGAACGCCGGTGCTTTTCCGCAAGGCATCGACGAGCACAAGATTCAGCAAGGCCATATCTCGGTACTGCGTAACCCAGACATCGCCCACGGCTTATACCTGCAAGGCTATATGGAAAAGCTTGGCCGCGGCAGTGTGGTGATCCAAGATGCTTGTAAAGCAGCGGGCCTACCCGCGCCGCAATGGCACTCCGACAGCAGCTCCGGTGTGACTTTGACCCTGTTCGCCACGGAAGTCACCACGGAAGTCACCACGGAAGTCACCACGGAAGTCACCACGGAAGTCACCACGGAAGTTACACGGATGATCAGCCTGATGAGCCAAGAGCATAGCCGCGACGAATTAATGGCATTAATGGCACTGAAAAACGCCGAGCATTTCCGTAAGCATTACTTAAAACCGGCGCTGGAGATAACCCCAGCCTTGGTGGAAATGACCATTCCAGACAAGCCAACCAGCCGTAACCAAAAATACCGTTTAACCGCGCTTGGCCAGCAGCTAAAGCAACAAGTACAGCAGCAACTAAGCGATAAGAAGACATCATGAGCGCATTAAATAAGAAAAAATTAGAAGATTTACTCTGGGGCGCCGCCGAGTTTTTGCGCGGCCAAATCGACGCCTCAGACTACAAGCAGTACATCTTCCCGCTGCTGTTTTATAAGCGCCTGTCGGACGTGTATTTGGAAGAATACACCGAAGCCTTGGAGATCCATGAAGGCGATGCCGAATACGCCGCCATGCCCATGTTCCACCGTTTTGACATTCCACAAGAAGCCCGCTGGGAAAAAGTGCGCCACACCAGTAAAAACATTGGTGAGGCCATTCAGAATGCGCTGCGTTTAATTGAAGCCAACAACCCGCGTTTACATGGGGTGTTTGGTGATGCCCAATGGACCAATAAAGAGCGGTTACCTGACCACCTATTGGCTGATCTGATTGAGCACTTCAGTAAAATACCGCTGGGGATTAAATCGGTTGCTCAGGATGATCTGGGTGAGGCTTACGAATACCTAATCAAAAAATTCGCCGACGACTCCGGCCACACTGCTGCTGAGTTTTATACCAACCGCACTGTGGTGCATCTGATGACGCGTATCATGGGCTTAAAACCGGGTGAAACGGCTTACGACCCAACCTGCGGCACCGGCGGTATGTTGCTGAATGCGGTGATGGACTTGCGTTCGCAGGGAGGGCCTTCAGCGGATCAACAGCAATGGCGCTCGGTGCACCTCTATGGGCAAGAAGTAAACCTGCTCACCTCAGCCATCGCCCGAATGAATATGTTCCTGCACGACATTGAAGAGTTCGATGTACTGCGCGGCGATACCTTGGCTGAGCCCAAGTTTATTGAAAACGATCAGCTCAAGCAGTTTGATGTGATATTCGCTAACCCGCCATATTCGATTAAAAAGTGGAACCGCGATAAGTTCGCTGCCGACCCATACGGCCGCAACCTCTACGGCGTACCGCCGCAGGGCTGCGCCGACTATGCGTTTTATACTCATATCATTAAAAGCCTGAAACCCGACACTGGCCGCGCTGCTATGCTCTGGCCACACGGCGTATTGTTCCGCGACTCCGAGCAGAGCATTCGCAAACAAGTGATTGAGTCCGACATTATCGAAGCGGTGATTGGCCTTGGGCCAAACCTGTTTTACAACTCGCCGATGGAATCCTGCGTGGTGGTGCTCAATTGCAATAAATCCGCCGAGCGCAAAAACAAGGTGTTGTTTATCAATGGTGTGGAGAACGTAACCCGCGAGCGCGCCCACAGCCGCTTATCGGATGAGGATTTGGCTGTGCTCTGTGAAGCTTACTTTGAACCTGAGCGGCAAAGCGACATCACCGCTTTGGTCGATATCGAAACCATCAAAGACAACCTCTACAACCTTTCTATCCCGCTCTATGTGCAGGCACAAACCAATGGCGAAGTGCACGATATTGAGCATGCCATCGAGGCATGGAAAGTTAGCCGGGTGCAATTGAAAAAACAGACCAATAAGTTATTCCAAAGCCTTGCTGAGCTGGGATTTGAGACTGAAGTTAGCAAGGTGGAGCAGTAAATGACTGAGCAACAATTACCCGAAGGCTGGCAAATGGTGAAGTTTGGCGATATTGCCAAACATATCTCCAAGCGTGTCGAGCCCAGTGAAACCGACCTTGAAATCTATGTCGGTCTAGAACATTTGGACCCAGACAGCTTGAAAATTAAACGTCATGGTGTGCCCAGTGATATAGCAGGCCAAAAACTTTTGGTGAAGAAAGGGCAAATCATTTTTGGTAAGCGTCGTGCCTATCAGCGCAAGGTCGCCGTGGCAGACTGGGACTGTATTTGTTCGGCACATGCCATGGTGCTTGAGGCGAACCCCAAGAATGTTATACCTGAATTTTTACCGTTCTTTATGCAGTCTGATGTGTTTATGAATCGGGCAGTGGCAGTTTCTGAGGGGTCGCTTTCACCAACAATTAAATGGAAGGTTTTAGCTGAGCAAAATTTCCCGCTCCCAGATATAGATAACCAGTCAAGGCTGTTGAAGATATTAAATGGTTCTGAAATGGTATTGAGAGAGCTTGAACAGAGCCTCCAATCAACCCGCCAGCTATTTACGTCGTTCTTTGAAGATCAATGGAATAACTCGTTAGACTGGTCTAGTTGCAATTTGAGAGATGTATTACTTGGAAAGCCTGAGTATGGAGCCGCAGCGAAAGCAGTTCCTTATGATCAAGGGCGGCCAAGATATATACGTGTGACTGACATATCTGAATCTGGCGTTTTGGATCAATCAGATGTCGTAGGCGTAGACAGTAGTTTTGAAACCAAGTTTGGGCTAAATGACGATGACTTTCTAATAGCACGAAGTGGAAACACTGTCGGTAAGACGTTGCTCTACAAGAAAGAGTTTGGACATGCTGTGTTCGCTGGATATTTAATTAGGGTTCGACTAAATCCAGAGCTAGTGTTACCAGAGTTCTTTCAAATTTTCACTTTTTCGAGCGCGTATAAAAGCTGGCTAAGTGGAGCAGCCAGGGGCGGAGCTCAACCAAATGTTAACGCAAAACAAATTGAAGACATGCCTTTTAAGTACCCGTCAATCAAAAATCAAAAAGAGATTGTTGAATTACACGGTCGGATAAAGCCAATTTTGATTTCGTTAGCCGACAAAGATGTGCAGATAAAGACAGTTAAAAAAGCAATTTTTAGGATTCGGTAGATATGTTTAACGAACAAACCGTCACAGAAAATGGAATTATCGACCGCTTAAAAGGTTTAGGCGGGGTAAATTGGACTTACTGCCACGGCGACAGCCTGCCCAAGAAAGCGCAGGATATCTTCGTCGATGAATGGCTGAAAGATGCGCTTTGTTCGTTAAACCCCGATATCGCCAAACAGCCTGATTATGCCGATGAGGTGATTTATAAGTTGCGTGGTGTGGTGCTAGAAGCACGCCATACCGGTCTGGTGAAAGCCAATGAAAATTTTCATGAATGGTTAATGGCCGAGAAGACCTTGCCCTTTGGTGAGAATGGCGACCATATCACCATCAACCTGATAGATTTCGACAATATCAACAACAACCACTTTGTGGTGTCGCAGCAGGTGCACTATATCGCGGCGACTGAAGTTTATTTTGATATTGTGCTCTATGTGAACGGTATTCCCTTGGTGGTGGGCGAAGTGAAAACCGCTACCCGCCCGAGTGTGACCTGGCAAGACGGCGCCGCCGATTTTATGGGCGGTAAAAAGCACTACTGGAAAAACGTTGAACCCTTCTTTGTGCCCAACCTGCTGTGTTTTGCCAGTGAAGGAAAAACCTTTGCTTATGGCGCCATCAACGCCCGGGTAAAAGATTGGGGCCCTTGGCACAATACTGACCTGCGCGATGATATTTTGCCCGGTTTGGCATCGGTGCTGGACAGCTGTGAGGGCTTGTTAAACCCGCAAACCTTATTGCAGTTGCTAGAATCTTTCGCGCTGTTTTCAACGGTGAAAACCGGTAAAAACACGTCACCTAAGCGCATTAAAATTCTGCCACGCTACCCGCAGTTTGAAGCGGCCAAACAGATTGTTGAGCGAGTACGCAAAGGCTACCCGAAAAAAGGCCTGATCTGGCATTTCCAAGGTTCGGGTAAATCCTTACTCATGCTCTACGCCGCCAAAATGCTGCGTAGCGATAATGCCCTGAAAAACCCCACCGTATTGATCGTGGTAGACCGCCGCGACCTAGACACGCAAATTAGCGAAACCTTTGGTGGAGCGGATGTTAAAAACCTTATCAAGGTACAAAGCTGCAAAAAGCTCGGTCAACATATCGAGCAAGACAGCCGTGGCATTTTGATTACCACCATCTTTAAGTTTAAAGATGTCGAGATTGATGAAGGCAACCCTAACGGCCTGAACAACCGCGACAACATTATTGTGTTAGTGGACGAAGCCCACCGCACGCAGGAAGGCGGCTTGGGTGAGAAAATGCGCTGGGCCCTGCCACAAGCGCACTTCTATGGGTTAACCGGCACACCGATTTCCGGTATTGACCGCAATACCTTCAAGCTATTCGGTGCCGAAGAAGACCCCGGCCGCTACATGAACCGCTACAGCTACAAGCAGTCGATCCGCGATGGCGCTACTAACCCGGTGAAGTTTGAACCACGCTTGGCGGAACTACGGGTAGACCGTGATGCCATCAACCAAGAATTTGAGCAGCTTGCCAAAGACAATAATCTCGACGACGAAGAAAAAGCCGCGCTATCAAAACGTGCGGGCAAATTGGCAGTAATGCTCAAAGCCCCCAAGCGCATGGCTGCCGTTAGCAATGATATTGCCGAGCACTTTACCAGCCACGTAAAGCCGAAAAAGATGAAAGGCATGGTGGTGGTGTACGACCGCGATGCCTGCGTGCAGATGTACTACTTGCTAGGTGAAAAACTCGGCTTTGATGCCGTTGAAGTGGTGATGAACGTCGACCAGGCACCCGTAAAAGCCGAAGAAGGCGGTAAAAAAGACAAGCTCAATAAAGACTGGCGTAAATGGCACGACGATTTAGAACTGCCGATTAAACAAGCAGATTTTGAGCGCTGGCAGCACATAGATGCCGAAGACCAAACCCAGAAAGACTTAATCGAAAGCTTTAAAGATCCCAAGCATCCGTTACAACTTATTATCGTGACTGCCAAGTTGCTCACCGGATTTGATGCGCCGATCTGCTATTGCATGTACTTAGATAAACCGCTGCGCGACCACACGCTTTTACAGGCCATGTGCCGCACCAACCGTTTGTACGAAACAGACGATGTGCGCAAAGACATGGGTCTGATCATTGATTACCTTGGCGTGTTTGAAAATCTGCGCACAGCACTGGCCTACAACCCGGAAGAAATCGATGGCGTGGTAGAAGGCATTGAGGCTTTTAAAGAATTATTACCGGCCCAGTTAGATAAGTGTTTGTCCTTCTTCCCCAATGTGGACCGCACCTTAGAAGGTTTCGAAGGCATTATGGCGGCGCAAGAGTGCTTGCCAACCAATGAAAAGCGCGATGAATTTGCAGCCAGCTTTGGCGTGTTAGCCAAGCTATGGTCGGCCATTAACCCAGACACCTTCTTAGCCCCGTATCGCAAAGACTATAAATGGCTGGCACAGATTTATGAATCCGTGCGCCCCGTCGGCCAAACCGGCGCTTTGGTGTGGGCCGCGCTAGGCCCTGAAACCATCAAGATGATCCACGAGCATACCGACATCAATCGCATCCGCGACGATATCGACGAGCTGATCATGGATGAACACGCCATTTTCACCCTGACAGACAAAGAGCAAGAGCAGCGCGCGAAACGACTGGAAATTGACTTGATGGGCCGCCTGCGTGGCAGTAACGATCCTAAGTTTGTCGAGTTAGGTGAACGCTTAGAAAAACTGCGCCAAGACTACGAAGCCGGCGTCATCAAAGCCATCGACTGGTTAAAAGGCCTGTTAGATGCCGCTAAAGACACGGTGCAAGCTGAGCGCGAAACCGGTGATCATGTGGTGACCGAAGAGGACAACAAGCAGGCCTTAACCAAACTCTTCCTGGAAACTCGCCCCGAAACCACGCCCAAGCTAATCGGTGATGTGGTAGAGCAAATCGACAAAATCGTTAAAGCCACCCGTTTTGAAGGTTGGCAAAACTCCAACAGTGGCCCAAGAGAGATTCAAAAGGCGCTGCTGGTGACACTGGCTCAGTTTGGTCTTGGTAAAGATAAAGAGCTTTTTGCTAAGGCGTATGCTTACATCGAAGAACATTACTAACAGGGAAAGATGAATGACTGTCAAAAAAAGAATTTCCAAAAGTACTATGTCGATGTTCTTTAGAACAGCATGTGACCGTGAGCTCTATCTATCTTTGCATACTGGTAAAAAAGAGAACATCGAGGCCGCCGGACTTTCAGTACCGCTTAAGTCCCGCCCAGGCGTTCAGATCATTACCAAAGCAGGCAATGATTTTGAGCGCGGGCAGTATGAGATGTTAGTGAGGGAGCTGCCAGGCAACGTTGTATTCGAGCCATCGTTTAACGATGTCGACTTGCTGAAAACCCTATCGGCGCACGTTGCTAATACGCTCATAATTCAGCCTGCTATAGAACCCGAAACCTTTCGCGACACCGTTCTTGGCAACCTTGGGCTCACTCATACCGAGCAGTCCTTGATTCCGCCCCTGAGTGGAATGCGCCCCGACCTTGTCTATGCATGGGCAAATCCGGAACCCGATTGGGAGGTGTTGCCCGACGGAAGACGATCGCATATAGATGGTAGCGACGGCCGTATTGCGTTATCTGTTATCGACCTAAAAAATGTTCAGGAGGGCAATGCCAGCTATGCAGCAGAAGTGTGCCTGTACTCAATATTCCTATCTAACTATTTGAGCGTTAACAATCTAGACGATCAATATTACGTCTCGCACCAGTGCTTTCTTTGGAGTAACGCAGAACTATTCAATTTCAGCCAAGCATTGATTGCCAAGCCGATGAAAACCCCATTGGAGAAAATCGATGCATTGCGGTATGACTGGGAGCCAGTTAATTACCTGCTTTACATGCCAAGCGTGCTCAAGTTTTTCAGGGAAGATCTAATTCGGGTAATTACTATTGGCGACTCCAGCGGTTGGAAATCCGTCGATTACCATGTCTCTGGAAAATGCAATGCTTGCGATTGGCTTGGTGTAGAGAAATGGCTTAATCCAACAGATAAAATTTTCTTCCAACATAATCCAGAAAACTATTGCTCCAGAGCTGCTGAAACACAGGACCATCTTTGTAGACTTCCTGGCTTAAGCAAAGGTGCACGACAAATTCTGTCCAATAACGGTGTGAGCACTGTTAATGCACTGGCTCAGGTGCCAAGCACCTCACCCGCCATACTTGGCAAGCATACCTTTTTGAAGCGCGAACGAAATTCAATCGAAGGTAAAGCCCAGGCTTTATTGACCAATAGCCTAACGACCGACGCCAACGCAATTGTCGCTGGGCTTGCCCGGGATATAAATTTGGAGATCGATATTACGGTTAATTTTGATGCATCCTCAGGATACTTAACTGGCATTGGCTTTAGAGCAAACCTGCTATATCCGTATGGTTCAGCGAGTGCTCCGGAGCGCTTAAGCCTTACAAGTTTCATAAACCCTAAAGACGAGGTGGTATCTGAGTGGGGTGTGGTCCAGAACTTCATTGAGGAATTTGTCCGAGTTGTTGATTCGGCTGTTGACAAATTTGGCGCACAGAATCTTGGCAGTCCCAAGACGCAAATTTACTTTTGGGAGGTTCGCCAGTATGAAGAGCTTTGCAAAGCCTTCAGTCGTCATTTGGGAGCAATTCTTGCTCTGCCTACGGCCAAGCAGAAAAGCCTAGCTTGGGTATTTCCACCGGATGAACTGATTGAAAAAGAGGACGGTGAAATAAGTCCTGCAATTGTGTTCATCCAAGATATTATTCAGCGAATTGTGAATACACCAATTCCCTTTGCGCTTACCCTTTTAAGGGTGGCAGAAGAATACCATCTAGCCCAAATGCCACCGCAAAATGTGGACAACTATTATCAAGAACCGCTTGGCAACAGCATTCCACGCGAGCGTATCTACGAGATATGGAAATCCCCAGCAGGTGTATTCATGCGTGGTTCCAGGACCATTATGGTTCATGATGCTATCGCCGATTACGGCAAGGCGCTCAGGGCTCAGGCATATTCCCTAGCGACTATTACCGCTAGATTGCGACATGACTTTAGAGGCAAGTTAAAAGGCTCGGCGCGTGTTCTTCGTTTGCAAGGTGTTTCAGGGAAAAGAGGTGTAGCTGACGATTCGAAGTTGTGGGCACAATGGGAGTTGGTCAATGCCGCTACGAGCAAGGTTGAACGGGTTTCTGAGTTCACTATGCCCGGAGAAAGACTGGAATCGTCTTTTAAGGCGATAGTACTAACACGCATTATTCGTGTGCTAGGCCCGTACCATTTTGAATTTGAAGTAAGCCCAGACTCAACAGAGTCGAAACTAGAGGAAGGTAATAATTTTCTTTCCCTAGGCTCAATTAGCACTCCTGGATTTCTGCTTCAAAACGGGTTTTCCTTGGGCATCACACCGTCATTTCCATATCCGGTTGCTGACCAGCTTAGAGTGCCTACTCACAAATTTATCGCAGCCTCGCTGATTCGATTTGATAGGGTAAATCGGCTGGCAGAAGTGGAATTTAGACCTCGTTTTAACCCGGCAGCGTTTGATGCTTTATTTCAATCTGCAATGAGTAGTGCCCCGATTAACAACTGCGCATCACCGGTATTTCTAATGGAGTCAGCACCATACGATGATTCCGACAATACAATCGATATCCTCGAAGCTATTGGCCACCCTGTTAACTCGAAAGCAGACAGGAATGCAGTCATTGCTTTAGGTCGACGCGCACCATCGAGTAAAGCAGGTACTGATACGGCAACGCCCGCGTCTGCTGTACTTTGGGAGGCTAATAAGCTAGCAAAGCAGGCTGTCCGGAATCATTCAGAGGTCACAGCAATTGTTTCAAAAGCTAAGAGCTTAAACCGGCATCCCCTTAATCCAAGCCAAATCGATGCTATTAAAGGTTGTGCGAAACAGAGCCTCAGTATTATCTGGGGGCCTCCTGGTACTGGCAAAACCGATACGTTGTCGGCATTGATTCATGCGCTAGCTTCAGAAGCTATTGCGAAAGGTTCCGGTCTAAAAATTCTGCTAACCGGCCCTAACTATCGCGCTGTTCAAGAATTAATAGACAGAACAATCAGTAGTATTGAAAACGACGCATCCTGCGCGCTCGACGTATTTAGCGGCTTTTCTCGATCAAGAGAGCCTGTACCTCTGAATCTTAATGCAGCCCATTTGGGTGGAGGTGCATTAAGGTTTACAAACAGCGATCCGCTGTACGGAGCATTTTTGCAAAGCATGCAGGATGTCAACAGGGTGACAATTGTTGGTACCGCTGCACATGCCCTGCCATCGATGGTTCAACTGCTGGGCTACCAAAGCTCATTGGCACCCATATTCGATTTAACGATTATTGATGAGAGCTCGCAGGTTCCCGTAACGCTGGCACTACGCGCCTTAGCAGTTCTTAAGGATTCATCTCAGTTGGTGATCGCAGGAGACCACATGCAAATGCCGCCAATTGCGAGCCTAGATGCTCCAGTTGGCGCAGAGTATCTGGTTGGGAGTATCCAGACATATCTATTGCAACGGTTCAACTTGAAGCCATTCCCCCTGCTGGTCAACTATCGTTCAGGTGCAGATATCGTCGCTTACGCACGAAGCCTGGACTACCCTCAGGCTTTGGTTCCCGAATTTCCAGATTTGCGAATACATCAAATCAATGCGCCTAGCAGTGCTCCGGCTGCGACCGGAATTTCTTATTCTCCTCTGATTGGTGAAACATTAGCGCCGAACAAATCGGTAATCAGTTTAATTCATGAAGATATCGCTTCATCTCAAGCAAATCCCGAAGAGGCAGAATTAGTAGTTACTTTGATTTGGCACTTATTTAACAGCGCCAGCTATTTCCTCGACGGAACGAAGCAGACAGTTCACCACAGACCTGCAAACGAGGATGAGTTTTTCGAAAAATGCGTGGGAATAGTAACGCCTCATAAGGCCCAGAAATCGCTGATAATTTCGAAGCTAAATCAACTGTTCCCAAGCGCAGATAAAGAAAAGATATTTTCTGCGGTCGACACTGTTGAACGATTTCAAGGTGGCCAGCGACACACAATTATTGTTTCATTTGGCGTTGGTGATTCAGAAATTGTGGAGTCCGAGGAAGAGTTCTTGATGCAACTAGAGCGGACCAATGTTGCGGTATCGCGCGCTATGGCCAAATGCATCATGATTATGCCAAAGTCACTCGCCTATCATTTGCCAAGCGACAAAAAAGTTGCACACTCGGCAGTTGCATTGAAGTCTTATCTTGACGAGTTTTGCTCAAGTTCCTGTAAGTATGTTCATCCGTTATCTAGTGGACCTAGAGAGTTTGAGCTGAGATGGCATTGAGAGCTATGAACTAAACCCTTAGAACGTGAAAGTCGAACTCAGAGGATGCTGTTGAGTTCGACCTCATTTGTTCTGCTTGACGCTTTCCTTCATCAGCTGTTTTTGCGTTTCTGACTGATACGACTTTCCAGTTGGCGCCTGAGGATTCGAGTGATTCCAAAAAAAGTTTTTTTGCGTCGACTTTGGCGGAAGGAATGATGCCAAAACGAACAAACATTCTGAGCTGATCAGACGTCGACAGTGCCATGTTGCTCCATACTTTCCCTAGCGATGCGGCGAATACAGCTTGGCCACCATGATCCAATTGTTCATCGACACTATAATCAACATAGTCAGGACCACCCAAAAACCAGTTTCTTAACCACTGGTCCTGCACATATGTACGCATGCCATAGTAAGGCGGAGAAGTAATAACTGTGGTGAAATCTCTTCTTGAACCGTTAAATGACTCGGCAAGTCGAGAATCACCATTCAAAATTTGCTGAAAGCTTCCTGAAACTTTATCGCCAAGACCATGAAGACGCAGGGTTCGTTTGCTTATGACCGTTAAAACATCGATCTTTGGTGGCTTCATATTGCGCTCTTTCCAATACCTAACGGAGTAGTCTGGCTTCGACGAAAACGTGCGCGGCATCTGATTTGAGAAGTAGGAAGCAGTATCAATAGATTTAGTGAGAGGACCATGCAGCGCTCCTAAACAGACAGCCCTTAAGACAACAGAGGCATCGGTCTCGCGTTGGATGTTTAGGAGTCCATTTCTGATTTTACAGACCTGCGAAAGAGTATCTTTGTGATATGCCCACTTAAAAAAATCAGTTGTAGGTAGCTGAGTATCTCGCGCCGTGGAGAGCAACTTCTGAGCAAGTTCAATAACCTCATCGCTCTTGCAACTTGCTAGTTTTGCTCTTGCTATCGCAACAGCAACTGGGGAAGAGTCTACTCCCCACGCATCAATTCCAAACTTTCTTGCAGCAAACAGTGAAGTTCCTCTTCCGCAGAAGGGGTCCATTACAACCGGTGATTCTGATTTGAGCTTCTTCAGAATTCTGGTCGGATATTCCAAGGGAAACATTGTGAAATAGGGGCAGACAGCATTTAATGCATTTTCTGCCAAATTACTCATTTTCCCCATATATAAAAAATCCAAATGCAGTGTATATAAAGGATTATACTAACTTATTTTGCCGTTATAATGGAGTGTTTCCTTGCAGGAATTTTGCTGATTCTTCACATTACAGGTTCAATTAATCGCAGCTCTCCATACCACACCTAACTAGCGCATGAACTGTTCTGGTAATTCACTGAGAACTTGCTTTTGATTTGGGATAGTAGGTGCTATTCATTGGAATCGTAATGAGTTACGGCACCAAAATTCGCTCTAAACCACACATCATTCTCCGGTCCACAAAGGTGGTGCAGCAGCGCTAGGTTGATCTGGTGGCTGATCACGTTGCCGTTTAGTTTTCCGTTGGTTTTTCTTAAACCGCTCATTAATAACCCCGTGCATGATTTGCCCATTTGCTCCGGCGAACTGGGCAGGCAAAAGGCGCGGTTTTGCTGTTTGGGGTGCAAGGTAGCGCGCTTTCCTGTTTTAGATAAAGGCGTAATGCACCAAAAAATACAGGCATTGGCCGGTGTGTTTGCTTGCAATGTTCTGGTTTGTATTGTGCCGTTCATATATACCGGTAAAAAATGTGCCGGTAACAAAACCAACCCGCCTTGCGCATGGCCATCAATCTCAGGTAAAGGCAGCCAATACAGGTTTGGCCATTGCTCGGGGCTTTGCCATTTTTCTACGATCACTTGCGCGCCAATGCTGTTCAGCCATTGGTGAATGGGGCAGCCAGGGTGTGCTTGTTTAACGCGCGGTAACTGATAGGTCAGCCAGCGGGTTAAGCGTTCGGCGGCATTATCGCACTGGCTTAGTGCCGGGTAGAGGGTAAACGCGCCATGCCCAATCAGTAACGCGACCACCTGCTGTATCCATTCTCTATCCCAATCGTTAGCACTTGCCCATAACACGTCACTTATCACCTTTTGGTTCATCATGCCGTCTATTTTCAGTGCTCGGACGCAGACTCGGTGGTGAATTAGATAAAAGAAATGGCCATCAAACTAACCAGTCAAATCGGTTTGTCCTGATTGACCTGTGCGCGGCTAACTGTTTGAAATACATCGTCCAATACAGCGCTGTTTGGCGGCATTGGGCTAGTGCAAAAAAATCGAGACGCCAAACGATCGTTTGCATTCTGGGTTTAAAAAATCAAACGGTTTGTACGTTGGAGTCGAGGTTGGTTTAGAGTGCAAAAAGTGCCAAATCTTGCTTTGTGCCAGTACCGGCAAGGCCTAGCAGCGTTGGATTTCAATCGAGACGCCAAACAGTAAATGGGCTAATTTCCCTGTTTGGCGTTTCGATCCAAAAGCCAAACGGATAGTGGTTTTGGCGTAAGGGGGTAAAGCCATGGGGAAGTGTGTTTGCGAACACGCGAATGATTGCCCTGCAAAACCAATCGACAAAAACGCCATCTTGGTTTATATTTTTAAAATAATTTTAGTTTCTATAAACCAGAGGTCTGTATGATTGGAGAGCGCATAAAACGAGCCCGTGCAGCCGCTGGCCTGTCGATGCAGGCCTTGGGTAAGCAAGTTGGTATTAGTGCCAACATGGTTAAAAAATACGAGCACGACCAGAGTATGCCTTCGTCGGGAGTTTTACTTAAATTGGCGACGGCTTTGTCGGTTCGTACTGAATACTTCTTTCGCCCAGCACAGGTGACTTTGGGTGAGGTGGAGTATCGTAAAAAAGCCTCAGCTTCAGCTAAGTTGCTAAAGAAGATTGAGTCTGATGTGGTTGACCAAGCTGAGCGCTGGTTAGCGCTTAAAAATGTATGGCCAAACTTCCCGATAGCGAGTTTTAACTACCACCCCGACGTTCCTGTTGTAAGCACTTTAGACGCAGTAGAACAGGTTGCTGCTAAAGTCCGTACTGATTGGCAGTTGGGTATGAATCCATTGCCAGACTTAATAGACTTGCTTGAGTCTAAAGGTATTCTGGTGATTGTCAGTAACGTACCCCAAGCCGATAAATTTGATGGGTTACAAGCCAAAATATCAGGGCAGCCAATTGTTGTTGTGTCCTCTCATTGGCCTGGTTGCCGCCAGCGGTTCACATTGGCGCATGAGCTTGGCCACCTTGTTTTACATGGCTTACTCGATGAATCCATTGACGAAGAGATGGCCTGCAACCGCTTTGCTTCTGCGTTTTTATTGCCCGAAGTAGGCCTTTTTCAGCATCTAGGAGAGCGACGTTCGAACGTAGACCCCAAAGAGCTATATTTCCTGAAACACGAATATGGCTTAAGCATGGCAGCTTGTTTGTATCGCAGTGCCGACCTTGGTGTGATCACCGAAGAGAAAAAACGCCAAATATTTATACAGTTCTCAAAAAACGGTTGGCGCAAGCAAGAGCCTGGGAATCCTTATCCACAAGAACAGACATTATTGTTTGAGCAGTTGGTTTATCGTGCATTGGCAGAGGGAATTGTTAGTGAATCGAAAGCCGCTGAGCTGTTACAGATGTCAGTAATGGCATTGCATAAGCAGCGTCAAATGTTAGATTTTATGGAGTGTTAAATGGCCGACGTTAAACCTTGGATATCAATGGAAAAGCAGCTTTCACTGCTAAAGTCACGCGGCCTGCTTATTGATAATGAGCATGCCGCAATGAATTACCTTTCACGCATAGGTTATTACCGCTTGAGTGGCTACTGGTATCCACTTAGAGAAATAGACGTAATGTCTTCAGCCGAACAAAAGTGCCCTATTAGATTTGATCACTTTTACCAAGATAGTCATTTCGAGGATGTTGTTAATTTATATGTCTTTGATAAAAAATTGAGATTGCTTGCTCTTGATGCATTAGAGCGGATTGAAATGGCTGTCAGAGTTGATGTAGCTCATTTACTGGGTGAGAAAGAACCTTGTGCGCATGAGAATCCGGAGTGTTTACACGGGAATTTCACGAAAAAGCTAATTAAAAAAGGGCCTAACAAAGGTAAAACTGAGCACCAAGTTTGGCTTGAAAAGTATAACTCGATGTTACGTCGATCTCGCCGTGAACCATTCATTACTCACCATAAAAGCAAATATGATGGTAGGCTACCTGTTTGGGTTGCTATTGAAGTCTGGGATTTTGGGTTGTTATCACGCTTATTTGAAGGTTTGCAATTCAAAGATAAAAACCATATTGCAAAAAAATATGGGCTTGCTGACGGCGATACAATGGCAAAATGGATTCGCAGTCTAAACTTTATTCGCAACGTATCTGCTCACCATAGTCGCTTATGGAATATCAACGTGTTGGAACCTTCCCCATGCCCTGATCATTGGCCAGATATTAAAAATACAAAGCCATTTTTGTACTTTGCTATCATGGCTCAACTCATGGGAGTCATTTGCCCAAACTCAACTTGGTTACCTAGACTTGTCGAGTTACTTAAAGCTTGCCCAGCATCGAGAAACGGCATTTTAACGTTAGATGATTTTGGAGTAATCAGTGATTGGGAGAAATGGTTACTTCGGGGGTAGAAATGAGAACCGACGCGTACAAAAATGCAGTGGCGCCGGTCATATTGTTAGCAAGTGTAGGTTCGATCAGATTATTTGTCAATTACATTTAACCTGTTTCAATGTTGACGTTAGAACTAATCAAAGCGATTTGATTGAAATATCAGCATAAAAAACGAAGGGTAAAGTCGCTGCCCCCAATTGCCCCATTCCTTGGGGCAGTGTAATTTCCTCTTATTCACCCTCTAATGCTCGTCATATCAAGTGTTGCCCCATTGTCCCAACTGCCCACGGTAAGTGAGCAAATGGGGGATTGTTAGTTTCGCCTGATGGGCCTTTTCGGCATGCGGCTGCGTTTGCCATCGAAGAAGGCCAATACCCTGAACCAATAGAGTGATTCTTCATAACCTAGGCTATGCGTTGGGCGTGCTGGCGGGATGAGCCCTAGTTTACGTCCTAGGCTGACAATCACGTAGAACGTGAGTTTTAGCGTCAGCCACGGGGCGAGAACCACCAATGTCGTCAGGCAATATCGAGTAAGTGCGTAGCCTATGCCATGAGGCTGTTCGAGTAGGGCAATGCCAATACACCAGCCAAGGCCTGCCAGCATGGCTATTGGAAAGGTAATGGGGGCGAGTCGCATCATCAGTTGCATGTTAACGCCCTCCTGTGTTGTGCTGTGAAGGGTGCTCAAAGTTCACCAGCGGTTCAACCACATCAGCTACGGTTTGATGGGCAATACGGCGCTCTTCAAAGTAATCGTGTCGGTCGTAGATGCCCTCAACGCCTTTTAGCTTATGGTTAAGACAGCGTTCGGCCACGTTGCCTGCAATGCCCAAAGAGGCGGCAAGGCTGCGAAAGGTGCGGCGCAAATCGTGTACGGTGAAGTGTTCAAGCTTGCCCATTTTATTGGGTGGCTGCTTTTTGCGCCCAGGCTCGCGACCAAACAACTTAGAAATGGCGCGGTTCAGTGTATCTGGCCCCATATGTGGACGGTGGCTTGCTCGTCTGGCTGGGAAAACATAAGGCGATCCACAAGCACGGATTTGCAGCTCGTTAAACCAGGTAATGGCTTGGCGCGGTAAGGGGATGCTGATCGGCACGCCAGTTTTACTACGTTCTTTGGGTAGGTCCCATACGCCCGTGGTTAAGTCCATTTCACGCCACATGGCTTCACATAGTTCGCTTTTGCGCACGCCCAACACCAAAAACAGGCAGCAAGCGAGGTAGTTGTCGCGGCCAAAGCTATTGATCTGGGTATGAAACACGCTAAAGGCGTAGTGAATTTCCTCTTTGCTGAGCATCCTGTCTTTACTGGACTCCACGCCACCGGCATCGTCCACGGTAAATGCTGCGGCTGGGTTGTTCAGCGTTAAGTCGAGCTTTATCGCATGTCGAAACAGCTGCTTCATGTACATCAAGGTATCGTTGGCAATGGTAGGGCGGTTACTTTCTCGAATGCGCTCTAATACTTCGCGTACGTCACGTGCAGTCACCTCAGCAATACACTTAATGCCAATGACAGGGCTTATGTCTTTGGTGTAAACCCGATACGGAATCTTGGGATGCTTTAGTCGTCTACTCAGATCGGTTCGATACCAGTCATGGAACAGTTGATCCACGGTTTCAATGTCAGGTAACTCGATTTTCTGTTTTTCTAGAAGAGGATCATGCCGTCACGTACTTCTTTTCGAAAATAAGCCGCGGCAATTCGAGCGTCTGCCAACGACATCAAAGGAAATTGCCCCAAGGTTGCTTCTCGTCTTCCTTTGGCTGTGGTGTAGCGGATCATCCAATAAGGCGAGCCCTGTTTGCGGACGCAAAAGTATAGCCCTTCACCATCTGAATATTTTTTGGGGTCGGCTTTGCTGTATGCAATAACCTGTTTTGCTGTGAGTTTTCCCATGTTTACTCCATAGTTGCTGAAATAATGGAGGGGGCAATAATGGCTGCCCACCACCGATTTGCTTATTGAATCAGCAGCTAACCTGTTGTGGTGGCGAGTTAAATGCGAAAATTGGGTAACTTACTGCCCACCAATTTGCTCACCGCAAAATGCTTATTGAGCAAAAATGAGGGGACTGCCCACCATTCTGCCCACCACTAAACAGGTAGTTGGTAACGGACATCTGCAAACCGATTTGGACGGGAAAAATAAAAAAGCCCTGTATTTACAAGCAAATAACAGGGCTTCTAAGACATTCTTGGACGGGTAAAAAAACTATTCGATGTTTTGGATCTGCTCTCTCATCTGCTCAATCAACACTTTCAGTTCAACTGCCGATTGGGTAATTTCACTGTTGATGGATTTTGAGCCCAAAGTATTCGATTCGCGGTTAAATTCCTGCATCATAAAATCGAGTCTACGGCCGCACGCACCGCCTTTTTTGAGGATGTTACGGGTTTCTTTTACGTGGGCATTTAGGCGGTCGAGTTCTTCTGCTACATCAATTTTTTGTGCCAGCATTACCATTTCTTGCTCAAAACGACCGGCATCCAGTTCAACTTTCGCTTCTTCAAAACGGCTTTGAATTTTTTCTCGTTGCCATTCCATAATGGCGGGCATCTTCTCGCCAACAAAAGCCACTTCTTTTTCGATACCGTCAAGACGCTGTTCAATCATCGCTTTTAACGCATCGCCTTCAGTGGCTCTTGCTTCAATAAATTGGCGTAAGGTTTCGTCAAAGGCGGCAAGCATATCACCTTGAATGGCATCCATGTCGGCTTCTTCGGCGGCAATCACGCCCGGCCAGCGCAGTACATCTAATGGGTTCACGCCAGTAGACTGTCCATGAGACTGTACCCAATCGGCGGCATGCATGACTTCTTTGGCCAGCGTTTCATTTAAATTCAACTTGGTAACGGCGGCATCGTTAGCGTTAAAGCGCAAGGCGCACTCTACTTTTCCACGCTGTAATTTCTTGCGAAAACGTTCCCGTAAAACAGGTTCTAAAGAGCGAAATTGCTCCGGCAGGCGAAAATAGGTTTCTAAAAAGCGCTGGTTCACCGAACGCACTTCCCAAACTGCCGTACCCCAATCTTTTTTCACTTCGTTGCGGGCGAACGCCGTCATACTATAAATCATACACATCCTCCTAACGGATTTATGTCTAGTTTACGCAGATAACCGCCAGTTGTCAGCGTTAACCTGTTGAGGATGCACTGGACAACGAGTAGCGCCGTCGATGACGAAAGATAAACCTGGCATTAGGATCGGCTTGATTAAATATATGCACATAGCCATTGAACACCTTATTTAACACGTTTATGCTTTCATAGAATTTAATTTGTAGTCCAGTACATTGAGTGGTGCTGGAGAAGTAACTCAAGGACGTGTGTATGTTAATCCGTTCGCTAGTCGCGTTATTTTCGCTGTTAAGCCTTTCATTTTCTGTCCAGGCTGATTTTTCCGTTCAGGACATTGCCCAAAAATACACTTATCAACAAGCAAAACTGTCGCCCGACGGAACCAAAATGGCTGTTGCTGTTATTCACAATGGGGTTCGCAACCTCATGGTGTTTAACATGTCAGATTTTTCCTCAATAGGAGGCCTCGGCCTTGGTTCACGTGGTGAGGTCGGTGATTTTTACTGGGGTAATAACGAGCGCATCGTGTTGGAAATTTGGCGTCGCGCACCTTGGCAGGCTGAACCCTCCTTTTACGGCGAACTGTATGCCGTGAACTACGATGGTTCACGTGGTGAGCTGATATACGGTTTCTCGGTAGCTGAACGCTCAGACACAAAAATTCAACGTAAAAAACAAACCGATGGTTGGGCGAGAATTATTAGCACATTACCTGGCAATGACCGGGAAATTCTCATTTCTTCAGAGCCGCATTCTCGAGGGGGCGAACGTTTCGCTTCGGTACATAAGCTGGATATCTACACGGGCTCATTGCGGGCACAAATCACCAAAGCGCCAGCGCAGCGGGCTTCTTTTTTTACAGATAAAGCCGGTAATCTCGTTATGGCGACGGGTATCAACGCGAACGATGATGAATTGGTGTTTCGCCGACAAGGCGATGAGTGGGTAGAGGTATCCAATGAATTTGGCGAAGGCTTTTGGCCAGTGGCATTAACCGATGACGCCAGTTCAGCAATTTATCTGGATAACTACAGGCAGGACAAAATTGGTTTGTTCAGCATGGATCTCAAAACCGGTGAACGAAAAGAGATTTACACCGATGAAGTGGTGTCCTTGCAGCAGGTAAACGTAACCACAGATAAAACATCTGCCTACGCTATTCGGGTTGATGACGGACGTCCTGCTTATTTAGTATTCGACAGTGCTGGTGAAGAAGCGAAAATATTTAAGAGCTTGTTGGGCACGCTTCCGGGTTACAGCGTACATATTGCCAGTCGATCTGAAGATGGCAATTTGTGGATTATATACGCTACCAACGATATCGATGCCGGTACGTTTTACCTGTATGACAAAAAGAAAAACAAAATAAGCCAGTTGTTTGCCAATATGGATCATATCTCAATTGATGATTTCTCTGAATCTACACCAATCAGCTTTACCGCGTCGGACGATAAAACGATTCACGGCTTTGTGACTTACCCGGTCAGCATGAAAGAAGGGGAAAAAGTGCCTTTGGTGACTTTGGTTCACGGCGGACCCCATGGCGTTAGAGACTACTGGGCATTCGACCGTGAAGTACAATTACTGGCCAATCAAGGATACGCAGTATTACAGGTTAACTACCGTGGTTCTGGTGGTTATGGAGCCGAATACCAGGAATCGGGTTACAAGCACTGGGGTGATAGAATTCAGCAAGACATTATTGAAGGTACGCGATTTATCATTGAACAGGGTAAGGTAGATGGAAGTAAAGTGTGTATTATGGGGGCCAGCTTTGGTGGTTATGCCTCTGTGATGTCTGCCACAATGGCACCTGATTTGTTTAAGTGTGCCGTTGCTACTGCAGGCGTATACGACTTAAACCTTATGCTTACTACCGGAGATATCACCGAATTTCTTTCTGGTGATGCTTACCTGGAAAAAGTGCTAGGTACTGATCACGCTCAACTTACTGCATTCTCCCCTGTCACACATGTGCAAAAATTGTCAGGACCTGTATTAATTGCTCACGGGTCGCGTGACCGCAGGGTTCCTGTTGAACATGCGGAGAAATTAAGAGACGCCCTTAAAGCGGCAGGAAAACCGTATCAGTGGTTTGTTGAAGATACCGAAACCCACGGTTTCTACGATGAAGATAATCGGGCTAGATATTACCAGACAGTGGTGAATTTCTTGCGAAGCAACTTGAACTAGTTGGTCAAACGCCGCTTCTGCGGCGTTTTTCCTTTAAGTTTTTAAGAACGCCGCTCACTAACATTCAATTTCTCTTCTTGTTTGCGTTATAATTGCCGCTGTTTAATTGATGCAGTTATTTTACCCTTTCAGGAGACTCCTATGCGTCCAAGCGGCAGAACCGCCAGTCAAATTCGCCCTGTTACTATTACCCGTAACTACACATGTCATGCAGAAGGTTCGGTACTAGTAGAATTTGGAAACACCAAAGTGCTGTGCAACGCGACAGTGGAAGAAGGTGTTCCCCGTTTTATGAAAGGGCAAGGAAAGGGGTGGATTACCGCTGAGTACAGTATGTTGCCGCGGGCAACGCATACACGTAGTGCTCGGGAAGCCGCGCGGGGTAAACAAGGGGGGCGCACGCTGGAAATTCAACGCCTTATCGCGCGCTCTTTGCGCGCAGCCGTAGATCTAAAACTTCTTGGTGAGAACACGATTACTCTCGATTGTGACGTGATTCAGGCCGACGGTGGAACGCGTACCGCGTCTATTACGGGTGCATGTGTGGCCCTGGTCGATGCGCTTACTCATATGAGAAGTAAAGGCATCATCAAAACTAACCCGTTGAAATTTATGGTCGCGGCGCTATCTGTGGGGATCCACGAAGGCACGCCTATCGCTGACTTGGAGTACACGGAAGATTCTACTGCAGAAACCGATATGAATGTGGTCATGACTGAAACCGGGCAACTTATTGAAGTTCAGGGAACGGCAGAAGGCGACCCCTTCACCTTTGATGAAATGAATGAAATGCTGGACATTGCCAAACACGGCCTGCGTGAATTATTTGATATTCAAAAAGCGGCGTTGGCATAAGAGGCCCTTATGAAACCATTTAAGCGAGAATTTATTGAATTCGCGATAGCCAGGGGCGTACTCAGGTTTGGCGAATTTACGCTGAAAAGCGGGCGCACCAGTCCGTATTTTTTTAATGCAGGGTTGTTCAACCGCGGTGGAGACCTGGCTAAATTAGGGCGTTATTACGCTGCTGCATTGGCAGATGCCGCCATTCCGTTTGACGTGCTGTTTGGACCTGCTTACAAAGGTATCCCCATTGCAACAACAACCGCTGTGGCCCTCGCCGATCATCATGATATGGATATGCCTTATTGCTTTAATCGCAAAGAAGCCAAAGATCATGGAGAAGGCGGCAATCTTGTTGGCAGCCCGCTAAACGGGCGGATCATGCTGGTAGATGACGTGATTACGGCAGGTACCGCTATCCGCGAGTCAATGGCATTAATAGAGCAAAACAATGCCATTCTTGCAGGTGTATTAATTGCACTCGACCGTCAGGAACGGGGTAAAGGTGAGTTGTCAGCCATACAAGAAGTTGAGCGAGACTTTAATACCCAGGTGGTAAGCATTGTGTCGCTGACGGATGTTATTGAGTACCTCGAGGAAAGTGGTACCCATGGTGAGCATATGGCAGATATCAAAGCTTATCGTGAGCAATATGGCATCTGAGATGTTGAATAAAGAAGGAACCGCTGATCATGAGCTCGACGCCCTTGGTTTGCGGTGTCCTGAGCCTGTGATGATGATAAGGTTACAGGTTCGTAAAATGGCAGAGGGCGAAACTCTGTTAGTGACTGCCGACGACCCTTCTACTGCCCGGGATATTCCCAGCTTCTGTCGGTTTATGGAGCATACCCTTGTCGCTTCACAAACCGACAACATGCCCTATTGGTATCTGATCAAAAAAGGGCGGAATTAGTTCTTAATTCCGCTCCGTTAGTGCTTGGATCAGCAATCGCTGTAACCTGGCTTTGTCCTTTACATCCACACCGTGAATATCACTGATATGCAGTACTTTCCGGCGCAGCATTTGTTTGATCATATCTTCGTCCAACTGAACGGCAATTCTGGTTTTATTCATTGAACCATGCATTAGTGTAGTTGCCGGTGGCGGTAGGTTTCGCGTTCGTAGCAGGCTGCCGCATGGGCGAGTGTGTTGTCTATGGTATGGATCAACATCAGAATATCGTAGTGACAAGCAAATAACGGTGCAATGCCTCGCAGTTGCTGTTGTGCGCCATTCAGGCAATTTGCAGCTTCTGCACACTCTGCATTGCTGGCAAAGTGATTGGCCAGATGCATGGCAATGTTGCCAAAAATACTGAGATCCTGCTTGGTAACAACCTCAGATTGATCCGGCTTTTGAAGCGACAAAACCACAGCATGGGCTATTTCAAAGGCTTGCTTACTGGCTTCCAGGGCTTTTTGATGCAGCCCTTCGCCAGCGTATTGCAGTGCTGCCTCAACTTGTTGAAGCCGGTGTTGTCTTGCTTGTTCGGGGTGAAGTTGAAGCCACTTTCTGTATACTGGACATAAATATTCTGTTTTCATCTTACGCACCTCCTGATCATCAAAATAATGCAAATGATAATTATTATCAAATAAAATTGCGTTATCCGATTCGCGTTTTAAAATTGGTCGGAGATAAACCATAAAAGCACAATGAGCAGTGTAAGGGCGACGATGGCTTTGGCTTTGTAGCGTCTGATTAGTGATTCGGCGCGATCGCCACCGTAATAGACAGCGAGAGCCAGACCAAAATAGCGTAACGATCTGGCAATGACCGTGGCCAGCAGAAAGAGTAAAAGGGAGTATTGGGTGGCACCAGCGGCTAACATGGCGATTTGAAATGGAATAGGCGCCACGCCTAATGTCATGACAAACCAAAACCCCTGGCTCTCCATTTTACTTTTAACACTTTCAAATTGTTCTGGTGAAGCGAAAGTTTGGATAATCCAGTCGCCGACTATATCAAAGAGGTAGTAACCCAGGGCATAGCCAAAAAGCGCACCAACAACACAGCCGAGTGTGGCCATGAGTGCAATCGACCACAGTTTTTCCCGGCGGGCCTGCATTAGTGGAATCAATACAGCTTCCAATGGAATGGGAACAATGGTGGATTCAAGAAAAGACGCCAATGTGATGCCTTTTAACATGTGTTTTGAATCCACCATTTTGCTGGTGGTGTGCTTAAGCTTTTTCGATATGCCCATTTTTTCCTGCTGGTGCTCTGCAACTTTACCGTCACTAATAATAAGGTTGGTCATCCACGATGACCCGACAGAAATATGAAGTCATGCTGACATTCCCTTTATACGTCCTGGAGAAGGTGAAGTGGATCAACGGTCGTATCCCCTATTGTTGATGCAAAGGACAATGTTGAGGATACAAATCAATATTTCCGTACAAGTTTTTTTAACGACCTTAAATCAGGAAGAGACTTCTCCAAGCAGTACTGTGTAGTCTCCACTTTGCAACGTGAAGCGAAGGGTTCCGGTTCGGGTTTTGGTTTCTGTCGCTTCGGACAGTAGCTGATAGTAAACATTTTGATGCAGGCGTGCCCATAAATTTCGCCTGACATTAACGTATGGGATGGCACTGTTGTCCGACGCGGAAAATCTCAATTCAACGGGATGATTGTTGCCAACTACTACGCGGTCGTCCTGCAGGGTGTTTAGTACTAGTTTCTTGTCTTCCCATTGCCAACCAGCAATAATAAAGGGGACGTCTTGCACTCGGATGCCAACTTTCTCCACTGGCGTGACCAGGAAGTAATCATTACCTTCTTTTTTAAGTACAGATGAAAACAGATTGACGAGAGATGCGCGGGATATGGGGCTTTGGTTGTAATGCCACTGCCCGGATCGGTCAATGACAATATCGATGTCGCCGCAAAATGGCGGGTTCCAGTTTTCAACTGGGGGGAGTTCGCGTACTTTGTCAGTACGCGAACCAAGCTGTTTCTGTAGTCGGTTAATATCCATTGTCGACAAGCAGGGATTTGAGCTCTCTTAGCTTAGCTTTCACCCGTCGCATGTTGTCCGGCCCCGTTCTCAGTAGCTGTTTCTGTGGGGCGCTCAGATTTTCCAATTTAGGATCGGCAAATTTGTAGGCCACAGAATCTGAGTATACCTCAACGGGAACCGGGACTTCGGGCGTATCTAACAGCTGGTCAATGGCGTCTACCATTACGGATGAGAACGGTTGACCTGGATCGCCGATTTCGTCGTACTTTGCCTGTATCTCATCTTTGTATTTGTCGAACAATGTCACCAAGGCCTCATTGTCAAAAGATTCCAACATGGCTACGTAAGGCGTATACCGCTTGTAACTTGCCGCATCTATCCATTCTTTATCTGCTTGGCGATAGATGCGGAAGCTTTGCTCCGGGGCGGCAAGAGGCACTTGCTGGGCTGGCGCCATTTGATCATTGGCCACGTTAGTAACAGTTACTACGAAGCGCTGAATAAGGCCTTCATTAACAATCAAACGGTTTACATCTTCAGAATCTGAAATGTCGGACAAGGCCTTTTCGAGCCCTTCATCTGATACGTCGAGGGGTTCCGGTTCTACCGGCTCCGGCAAGGGGGCCACTTCCTCGACGGGCTCGATTTCAACAGGCTCTGGGGCAGGGGCTGGTATGAAGGTATCCGGTTCTTCAACGACAGGTTGTGTGTCTACCGGTTGCGTTTCTTCAACAGCAGGCGCAGGCGTTTCCTTCGACGGCCACAATAACACAGCAATAATTACCACCACGATAACCGCAATAATTAAGAAATGCGGTGCCAGTGTTTTCTTCTCTGAATTGTCACTCATTCTCTTTTCACCCTGTTTCAGTCCCATTCGTCCACATACTACCAGAGATATGCTTTCTGTTTTGAGGGGCAATTGGAACAATTTGTTCCATTGACCCAACAAATTCCTCTTTTTTAACAGTTTTCTACTCGCAAAAGTCGTTTTTTGATCGCTTTTTTCAGGTAATAACTGAGAAATAAGGCAAATGTATTACAAGAACTTAATCTTTATTCACTCTGTTGTGCTGGCAAAAGGCTCAACATGTTTTTACACTCAATGCTATCGGAGACCTTGATACCATGTACAAATTTCACTATCGCGACATTACCAGCCGGCCCGTTAACATCGACTACCTGGAAGTACAATCTTACGAGATGAATATGTATCTCGTTTTCCTCATCATCGGTGATAACGCCGGCCTTGTGTATCATGGCAGCGACAAACCCATGCGATTTTTCAGCGCAGGGCACATTCGCGAGGCATTTTCACATTGTCAGGTGGAAAAATCCGTGATGAAGCACGATACACCCTATGATGAAATGATTGGTAACCCACCTAAAGCTTTGCAGGCCACGGCGTTGCCATTTAGCATGACGTTGCCATATTAAAGCGATGGTAATGCAATGTCCCTGAGATCCGTCTCAACATCTGGGCGTTTCGCCAGTATATACGCCCTGGGTTATTGAGTTCGAATAGCCGTGGTATCAGCGTGATCAGCACAAAATGCTCACATATTTCAGGCGAGCTATTAGATTACGTGAACATTTGCGATGTAAATTGTATGACTAATCCCACTACGCTACCAGCCGCGAAGCCGACCCATCCGTTTTTATTCCAATAACGAAAGAGTGTAGCGCCAAACAGGCCACACCAAATCATTGCGCTGTAAACAGATAACATGCTGTCTGATTGGCTGGCACCGGGTAGGAATAACATCACAATAAACAACAGCGCCATCGCGCCTGACAACAATACCCACATGATGTTTCTACGATTGGAAAAGCTGTCCTGAGGAGTTGTTTGAGACATAACACTCGCCTTAGCATGGTTTGGTTAACTATGCGTTATGGCAGGCGAGTGGGTCAATACAAGAATATAAGACTTTAGTGGTGGTGGCCGAATTCTACGCTCAGCAATTCCACATTGTCGCGGAAGGTGAGGGTTTTTATGTCACCCTGACCTTCTACATTTAGAGTATTGATTTGTGCTGGCCACAAATCCCGGAGTGCGTCATGGCGTATTTTAAGACCTCCCAGTACCGGTGGCTGAGCGGTTTCCTGATAGACCCAGAAAAACTTACCTTCCACTTCGTATCCCAGTGTTTTTAAAGACAATGGGCTATCGTCGGCGTCTAATAAGTCAAAACGGAGAGCTACATAGTCGGCAAATGCCTGCTGTGTGGCGGTATCGTCCAGAATATCGGCGCTTTTATCAAACAGAGCTTTTACTGCGTGCTCAGCATCGTGTAGGTTAAACCGGTGCATCACTTCAATGTTTTCCGTACGCGGGTTAAACAATACAGTCGTGATAGCGGCTTTAATCTGATGGGCGTGAACAACTTGAGTGGCGATGAGCAGCAGGGCCATAAGGCCCCACTGTAGAGGGCGAAAAGACTTAGTTGTCATCTTCGCCCTCGTCGTCAGATTTCAATTCCGCTTTGCTGTCTTGCATTAAGTCCATAGACACACGGGATGTGCTTTTCTTAGACTTATACGCTTCAACGCGAGACGGAATAATGCGACGGGGATAATAGTTGTTTTCCACGTCAACATCCGCCGTTTCCCAGCGAGGATCAACGGTGACACTAATCAGTTCCTTGTCTTTGTCAGTAACAACCAGTTTGGATACCGCTTTGGGAGTACGGCGCCAAATTTCAGCAGGAATGCGCATCATTTCCTTGCTGCCATCAGCAAATTCCATTTCCAGAATAATCGGCATTACCAGGCCTCCCAGGTTTGAGAAGTCCATTACATAGTAATTCTTGTCTTCGCGAACCGCACGCTCAAACGCAGTGCGCTCCCACGGTTCCAGCTTTTTCAGAAAATCGCGGTATTTGTTGCGGTCTTTATTGGTCGGTGTGTACTGATCGTTTTCGTCGTAGTAGTCACTGATGTCATCAAAGCGTTCAACCCACAGCTTACGGCCCTCCTGTTCATTGCGTTCAACGGTGAGGGAAATGGGTTTGTCAAGCTCAGCTTCACGCTGACGGGCAAGGTCAATGTCAGGATCTTTAGTGTCGAGGCGAAGCTTGTATACTCGATCAATAGAGATATCAACATGGTCTGTGGAGTAAAACCAGCCACGCCAGAACCAGTCGAGATCGACACCGGAAGCTTCCTCCATGGTGCGGAAGAAATCTGCGGGAGTAGGACGCTTAAACATCCAGCGCTGCGCGTACTCTTTAAACGCAAAGTCGAATAACTCACGGCCGAGAATGGTTTCACGAAGAATGTTCAGTGCAGCAGCAGGCTTGGTGTAGGCATTTGGACCTAAGTGCAGCACTGAATCTGACTGGGTCATAATGGGAACCTGAGATGAAGACTTCATGTAGCCGGTAACATCCCGCGGCTCTACGCCCCATGGGATATTTGGATCCCACTCACGTCCGGCAACGCCATCCAGGAAGCTGTTCAGACCTTCGTCCATCCAGGTCCATTGACGCTCGTCTGAGTTGACAACCATAGGGAAGTAATTGTGGCCAATTTCGTGGATCACAACACCAATAAGGAACCGTTTTTCAGCCAGTGAATAGGTGCGGGAGCCATCGTCTTGTAACTCAGTGCGCGGGCCGTTAAACGTGATCATGGGATATTCCATGCCCCCTACAGGACCATTGACTGATTGCGCAGTTGGATAGGGATATTCAAAGGTAAAACGATTGTATACGTCAAGTGTGTGGATTACAGACTCAGTAGAATACTTCTTCCATAGGTCACCACCCTCTTTCGGATAGAAAGACATGGCCATAACGTGTTTTACGTCACCTTTTTGCTCATAACCACGTGCATCCCACATGAATTTTCTCGAGGATGCCCAGGCAAAATCACGAACATTTTCTGCTTTGAAGTGCCAGGTTTTAGTTTTCGACGTGCCTTCTTTTTCATTTTCTAGCGCTTCTTCAGCGGTAACAATGAACACTGGGCGGTCAGCATTTTTGGCTTTTTCCAAACGGTTGCGCTGTTCACGGGTGAGTACGTCTTTCGGGTTTTGTAGTACACCAGTAGATGACACTATGTGGTCAGCCGGGACCGTCATTTTGACGTCGTAGTTACCAAACTCCAGGGTGAATTCACCACGTCCGATAAACTCTTTGTTGGTCCAGGCTTCGTAATCGGTGTACGCCGCCAAACGGGGAAACCATTGTGCCAAAAGGAAAATGTCGTTGCCGCCTTCTCGCTCGTCATCGGGGAAGTGCTCGTACCCTGAACGAGCAGAGACGGCATCTTCTTCCACAATGTTAAAGCCGAAGTCTATAGCGAACTCTGTGCTGGCTTTTGGCTTGAGCGGGGTAGCCAAATCCACCCGCATCAGGGTACCTACAACGACGTAGTGAAGGGATTTACCTCGGGCATCTTTAACCGAGTTAATTTGATAACCGAGTTCGTTGTCATCAACAAATTGCTGGCGACGCAGTGCGCCCATGCTTAACTTTGCCGGGCTGCTACCGTTGGCCGATTGTGTCGCAGGCCCCCTGTTGCCAATGCCACCGAAGGTGGTAGTAAGTGCTGACATTGAGTCATTGCGGAATTTGTTTTGATCAAGCTGCACCCAGAGATATTTAAGCGTATCCGGTGAGTTGTTGTAGTAGGTAATGGTTTCGCTGGCGTCGATGCGGCGCTTTTCTTCGTCGAGCCTGGCTTCAATGGTGTAGTCTACTTTTTGTTGCCAGTAGTGATGACCGGGCTCTCCTGCAGCATTGCGGTACACATTAGGAGTGGGTAATACTTCGTCGAGTTGTCTGAACTTGTCTTCGAAGTCACCTTTAGTTTGTTTTATCGCTGCTTGAGTAACTGGAGTCTGAACTAATAGAGTTAGTGCAGAAACCAGCCAAAGCATGCGTTTGTTCCCCGTGCTCATTTATTTTTTCCTTATAATTATCTCTCTGTCGAAGTTGTAATAATATAACGCTTGTGCCCATGGCTGCCAGTTTTTTAACCGTGCATAATTTTTACCTCACCGCAAATTACAGGAAGTTGAACAACGACCTCCCGGCGTGATGAAAAGCGCTTGTAGGAGAGTAAAAGTGCATTTTTAGGATGTTTTTCTTTTATTATTTGCAGTATTCTCAACGTCTTCTGTGTGCTATCTCAATTCCTCATGAAAGACTTTACCTGGCAGAGAGCCGTAATTAAGGTTGGCAGTGCGTTAATCGCACCCGACGGTGAACATGTAAGCGCTAAGTACGTGCTTCCCATTGCCCGTTTTATAGTGGAAAGCCGTGCTGCGGGTAAAGAAGTGATAGTGGTGTCATCTGGAAGTGTAGCGGCGGGGCGTAGCCGGATCCCGGTGAATCACTCTCCATCTATTGCTGAGAAACAGGCAATGGCCGCCATTGGTCAAATGCAAATGATGGCTAACTGGCAGCGTTTTTTTGATTTCCCCTGTGCCCAGGTACTACTTACCGCTGATGATCTACATGACCGCACTCGCTATGTGAACATCCAAAATACCCTGCGGGAATTATTGGCTCACCATGCGTTGCCGGTAGTGAATGAAAACGACACGGTCGCGGTTGCCGAACTCAAAGTTGGCGATAATGACAATCTCGGCGCTTACACGGCCATAGTAGCGGAAGCCGATACGCTGATTATCTGTTCTGACATTAATGGGTTGTATACTGCAGATCCGCGTAAAGATCTCTCTGCATCTTTTATTCCCTATGTTGATGCTATTACCCCTGATATTTACGCGTTAGCAGGAGGCGCTGGCACAGCTGTGGGTACCGGGGGAATGAAAACAAAAATCGAGGCCGCGGATAAGTGCAGCCAAAGTGGTATTCAAACCCTGATTGTAAATGGTCGTGACGGTGCGGTATTCGATTCCCTCATTAATGGTCGCTGTCCGGGAACCTTATTTGCCCCTACCCAATCCCGAAATAAAGCGCGATCGCTATGGCTTACCCATACCCTTTCAACCCGAGGCGTCGTCAGTATTGATGAAGGTGCAAGAAATGCCATTGTCGAAAGGGGTGCGTCGTTACTTCCATCGGGTATTACGGATCTTTCGGGCCGATTTAGAGCCGGCGATGCTATTGAAATAGTCCATGCGGGCGTGGCTATTGCCAAAGGGCTGGTGCAGTATGACAGCGTTGAGCTTAAGCGCATTAAAGGAAAAAAAAGCAAAGATATTTCCGCGGTACTCGGCTATGACAGTGGTGAAGAAGTGGTGCACCGCGACAACCTGGTATTGCTTGACAACCCGATGCTATAGTGCCGAGACGCCAGTTCCAATCCCGTTCTGGCAATGCACTGAGCAAATGGGTATGCTGATCCTATGTCGATTATACTGGAACTTGCATGACCGATTTTGTGCCGTCGCTTAGTGATTATCCCTACACAGTAGAGCTATCTAGTCGACTACAAGACAATGACGAAAACGGCAACATAAATAACGTTGCCTTTTACAGTTACTTCGACACAGCGGTAAGCCGGTTTTTAAAAGCCCACTGTGATACACCGCTGCGGTCGTCAAATGTCGTCACCTATGTAGTGAGCTCGCAGTGTCAATATATCGCACCTGCCTCTTATCCAGAATCTATTTTCGTAGGTTTACGGGTCGTTAAAGTGGGCAGAAGCTCGGTTACTTATGGTCTGACAGTTTATGCCGGTGAATCGAAAAGACGGGTTGCGCACGGGCAGTTTGTGTACGTTTATGTGGATAGAAAAACCAACAGTGCGGTGCCTGTTCCAGCCTCTGTGCGAGAATCGCTAAATGCCATTACGGAAGCGTTCTGATGAAAGCGGTATTGCTTGATGCCGACACGCTGCATCCGACGACACTGGATCTGCGTCGTCTAACCGACTTACCCATCACGCTTACCCAATATGCCCAGACCTCTATGGCAGAATGCGCTGAACGCATTGCTGATGCCGATATTATTTTAACGAACAAGGTTATACTAAACGAAAAACTGCTATCCCATGCGCACAAATGCCAATACATCGGTGTCATGGCAACGGGAACCAATAATATCGATAAGGCTTATTGCCAGTCTCATGGTATCACAGTGGCTAATGTTGAAGGTTACGGAACCGATGCAGTAGCCCAGCATGCCCTCATGTTGCTGCTGAATTTAACAACCTCTTTTAATGCCTATCAGCGGGATGTCAATCAGGGGGTTTGGTCAGACGGACCACACTTCTGCTTACTCAACCACCCGGTTTATGAACTGGCTGGAAAACACCTTGTTATTGTTGGCTATGGAGAACTCGGGCGTCGTTTTGCCGAATTAGCACGCGCTCTGGGGATGCGCGTTTCCGTTGCCGCAAGGCCGGGAAAGGCCGATGATTGCAGACCGACACTGGACAAGTTGTTACCCGAGGCTGATGTTGTATCGTTGCACTGTTTACTCAGCGACGATACATATCACTTGATAGACAAAACGCGCTTGTCGCTAATGAAACCCACCGCGCTTTTGATAAACACAGCCCGGGGGGCGTTGATAGATGAACATGCACTGCTGGTTGCCCTTAAAAGTGGCACCATCGGTGGAGCCGGGCTGGATGGGTTATCAGCAGAGCCGCCGCCGCGAGATCATCCCCTGTTAAATACCGGGTTGTCGAATCTACTCATAACGCCGCATTCCGCTTGGGTTGCAGCAGAAGCCCGCCAGCGTCTGGTGAATATTGCGGCTAAACAGCTGGCGGACTTTCTTGCTCAAATCGGCGCCCTATAAGTCGTTAATTTTCTTGTTGAGCTCGTAGCTAGGTTCAGTAACGATGGCCTCGAGGGTTTCGATCCGGCGCTTTAGGGCTTCGTAGTCTTCAGGTTGCTTCTCTTGGGATGAAGAAAAAGAGGAAAAACGCGCGTCGGTAAAGGGGTTGCTTACGTTTCCGCTAAGCCAACCGGCCAGCTTGAGGTTATACCGGGCGTCGAGGTAACAAACGAGCAGTGACAGAGTGGTCACGCTGGCCAGAATAATAACAGCAGTAACGGACATATATTTCTCCAGGTTAACAAACAAGTCATGAGGCCGCCTCACAAAGCGGCGTTACACAGGTAGTCGAACTTTTCTGAAGAAAATTACACTCTCGCTGTAATTTTTTTTGAGTAACTGTGACTGTAGCTGTATTCCTATTGCACAATTGACTAAACAGGAGCCGTATTGAAAACGGATTTTACGCAAACCCTCAAGCAACACAGCGCTTTGTTAGCAAGGGTTGCCAGCGGCTACGAAGCAAACGACGCATTGCGCCAGGAACTATTGCAGGAAATTGCCATTGCGGTATGGCAAGGGCTGAAGCGATTTGAAGGCAAAAGCAGCCTGAAAACGTACATACTTAAAATTGCCCATAACCGCGCTGTATCGCATATCGCAGCGAATGCCAGGGTACCGGCTTTGGAACCGCTGGAAGATCATATTGTACCCGCTTCAGTCGCTTCGTCATCACCCGAACAACAAACGGTCCAAGATAGTTCCCTGAATGCTCTGCTTAGCATTGTTAGACAACTTCCGTTGCCGGGAAGGCAAGTTCTGACGCTATCGCTGGAAGGGTTGTCTTACGAGGAGATCGCCGATATCAGTGGGTTAACCCGCAATCATGTTGGTGTGATATTAAAGCGCACAAAATCGGAAGTGGTAAGGAGAATGGAAAATGCATAATTCCGATGAAAAATTAGCATCACTATGGCAGAACCAGTCTGTCGAACAGCTGGACATACTGAAAATTCAGCGTGAATTTTTAAAACAGCAGTGGAAGCAACGCTTGTATATCGCGGTTGATGTACTCTCTCCGCTACCTTTTATTCTTATGCTGATCTTTATGAAAGACGAGTTATCGAATTTTTCGTTTTGGACATGTGTGGTAGCGATTGTGGTGAGCGTGCCTTATATCGGTTATTTTACCTGGCTGCGACGACATGCCGCATTTCCAAAAGGTGATAGTACGACTCAGCATATTGATCTTTTGCAACGACAGTTAGCAAACAATGTCAAAATTGCGCGGTACACTAAGCATTTAAGCTGGATCTCAGCCTTGGTTTTGGTGACGGTCAATGTTGGTCGGTTACTCAATGGTGATTTCGATAGCAATCCGTCGTTTTCCCTTTCCGTATTCTGGTGGTGGATGGCCACAGGTTGCGGGGTCTGCCTGGCATTTTATATATGGGCAGGCAAGCGTGAAAAACGCTTTGTCGCGCGCCAGCATGAACTGGCGCACGTTACCCATGAATAGCTAATTGTCAGACTTATTGTTCTCGTCGGCGTCGTCGCTTTGTCCGCCTAGAAAAAACTCGTAATAAAAGTCTATGGCAAATTCGGATTGCTCTTCTATGGTGGTTTGTACGGCCTCTACAAACAGTTTGGGCAACAAGCGATATCGAAGAGCCAAATCCGGTGGTTCCTGCCTGCGCCTCAGGGTTTGTGTGGTATTGCTGTTACTGCTCAACCCTACGTCCACATTGTACTGCACGGTTAACCTGTCATTAATGCGTCCACTCACCGATAATTTTGTTGATCCACCACCAGTGCTGCTGGTGGTTCCAACACTAAAGTCTTCAATACCCAACGCATTTCCCAACTGCCCCTGAATTTTCTCTGTACTGGATAACCCAAAGCCAAGTAACAGTGCGTTGTAATTGGGCTCAGAAGAGCTTGCCCCAGGCCCTCGTCCGGTTAACAAGTAAGACAGGCTGTTGCTTTGGTTCATGGCAGGTTCTGAGAATAAGTTGATATTGGGGCTATCGGCTGCGCCATCAATGCGAATACCGGCGATAACGCCGTCTTCGGTTTTATCCGGATCTCTTATAGCTTCCACTAACAGCATGGGTTGGTCGAGAGGACCGTTAAACTGCACTTCTCCTGTTTGGATCACTAAATCCTGACCGTATGCCTGGTAGCGACCATCTAGAATTTGAAGGTCTCCATACCCAACTAATGCAGGATGTGTACGCACTTCTATACCGCCATGCAAATTTGCGGTTAGACCAAAGGCTTCCAGCTTTACTTCGCGTTGTTTTTGTTTGTCAATATTCACCATAACAGTAGCATCGACAATATCCAGCGGATCTTCTGGCGGAGGCTCGCCTCGCAAATGCACGTCTTTCGATGGTGACACCGCATTTTCCGGTAAGGCTTCAATTTCTATCCTGGCCCATGGGATGTCTATTTCACCTTCGACTTTTACGCTGTTTAAGGCCAGCTCTGCCGATAAATTCGGTGATACCCGCATGCGTATGTCAGGCTGGTTAATTTGAAATTGCTGTCCCTTCAGTTTCACTCGTGAAGTCAAGCGAGTATCCCATGATACGTCTCCTTCTAAAGACCCTTTTCCCTCGCCAAGGAGAAAGGTGCCATTAAAGTTTGCTTGCTGACCGGTAAAGTGAATAACTTGTTGCCAGTCGGCCACGTTTACCGGGGCATCCTCAATATCGATAGTACCGTTCTTTAGTGACAGTTCACCGCTGAGATACGGCGAGGTCAGCGTTCCTTTCACTGCCAATTGACCATTTAAATTACCTGCCAGTTCTCGTATGGCTTTTGACATAGGTTTAAGGGGAGCAATGCGCACATTGTCTACTTGAATATTACCTGTTAATGGGTACGATGATGATTTTGAGTCAACGTTCAAGTTGGCACTAATTGCCCCAAGCTGCTCACTTTGTAAATGCACATCTGCGTCCAGTACATCGTTATTAAAAGTCCCCGTAGCCGACAGTGTGTCTGAGGAAAGCTTTAATTCATGATTTGGCCCAAGCGTCCAGGTCGCGGGCGATACGCTAAGGTCAAAGTCGGCCTTCATAGGTGCATTTGCGCTGAACTCTCCCGCGGTTTTAAAAGCGAGCTTGGCGTTTGAGTTGTCGGTGAAGGTATCGGGGAAAAGCTCGTGAACCCACAATCCTGCGGGAAGCGCTTTGCCATTCACCTCCCATGTCGTGCGTTCATCTTTGTGCACGATATTATCTATACACAGTTGGCCTTGTGCCCTGGCTTCCCAGCAATGCTGTGATACTTTCACGTTAAAAGGCGTTGTGTGTGCGGTAACACTAAATGGACTATTCAGTTGCCAGCGCGTAGTGAGAATACCTAACTCACTGGTATTAATACTGGCGTTGTATCGTTCCTCAAGCCAGCTTCCGTGCATGGTCAGATTGATGAAGTGTTCGGGAAGCGCCATATCAATGGATAGCTCATGGTTAGTAAGCGAGCCACTTATCGCAATATCACCATCAATTTTACCTTGTTCAGCTATTGTCGAGTTCAGCGCTGGCGACACTGCTATTTCCCGTAAGCTGATATTCCCGTCGGCAATGGGATCCTGCCATGGGCCTGCCGCTTTAATTTTTCCCGTGATAGCGCCGGCAACGTCTGGATACAAAGTACTCGCTTCTGGAACATCTATATCTATATCCGCGTTTATATACCGCGTGTTGTAAATTTGTGCCAGCACGCGAATAAAATTGCGCTGTTGTTTAATCGCCAGGTTGGTTACAACAATGTCGTTGCTCTGCGAATAAACAACAAAGCCCTTGGCTGACAGCGGGGCCCCTTCCCTTTCTCCGGTAATATCGAGGTCGGTAACACTCACTTCTATTCCATCGTCGGTGAGTTGCATCAAGCTGGTAAAGCCGCCGTTAATATTTTCGGGACCAGCACTCGATAGGCGTTTGGACGATATGTCGGCAAGGGCGGTTTTACCGAACCAACTCACGGTTTCGTTCAAAAACAGATCGCCCGAATTGGTTATTTTGCCATCGAGAATGGCAACAGTAAGTGTATTCACCGATATTTTATCGGTGTTTAAGGTCACGTTGGCATTAACCGGCACCGGCCCGATGTCTTTTAACGTCGCACCGCTGTCCGCAGTAAAGGTGTAGCTGCCCATTTGTCCTTCCAGGCTTAAATCGCCCTGCCACAGTGTACTGTCGTCTATGCCGATCAAGGCTTGTTCTGGCCAGCGCACTGTCAAGGAAACCGGAAGCATATCGGAAAGCAGGTTTGCCTGGCCTGTAGTATTGAGGTTGAAGGTACCTTCAGCGGTTATTGATAAGGTAAGATCAGCAAGGCTACCACTACCGGTGAGGGTTACGACTTCGTCAATCTCTTCGGTTTGTATTGTTGCTCTGCTGTCTATTTGCAGAGGGTATTTGTCACTGAGTACCACCTCACCGGACGAATCAAGTACAGCTTGGGTGTGTTCCACGTGGAGCTTTTCCCAGCTAAGTTTGCTACCGGTGATAGCAAGCTCCTGCCACCGAAAGTCGGCAATGTTCTGAGTGTCGTCGCTATTGGGGTTTATCTGTATGCCCTGAAACTCAAAATTGCTAACTTCAACTGGAATAGGTGACTGAATTTCAGGTAAATCCGGAGCATGGTAACCCATGGCGTAGCTTACTTTACCCTTTGGTTTCGAAGGAGCCTGAGTTTCGGTTTCCACCAATGCGACGATGAGTCCGGCCGCCTTGAGTGACGGTATTGTTATTTTTTTGTCGGCCTCGAGTTTCGCTTTAAACGATGCCAGTTTAACTGCGGCCGACGGCGTGTCCACCTGCAAATTAGTTAAACTGAAGTCAGCGATTTTAACTGGCAGCGGCATCACAAACGGGTCGGTGCTGCTCCCAGGTTCTTCAGATTCAGGCAAGGGGGTTTTCTGCTTCACACGGACGCCATCTAGGTTGATGTACTCAATGCAGAAGGTTTTACCCAGGCTACAACCCAGCACAACATTCAACTGGACAGTGTCGACAGACACCAACCAGTAGTCATCTTCCCAGTACAACCCCTTAACGGCATAATCGCTCAGCACCGAGCCTTCAATATTGGCGATGGTCAATCCATCTATTGCCCACTGGGCACTATATCGAACCAAGGGGTTGCCTAACGGGCTGACAATAAGTGCCAGCAGGCCGAGAATAATGAAAAGTGGCACCACAATGCCATACAAGGCAATGCGTTTGATCATAGCTCTGGCCCCAAAACGAAGTGAAGACGCAAGCTGTTTTCAAAATCAGATAAGCCTCTGGCCCCGTATACTCTGACTGGTCCGATGGGTGACAACCAGTGAAAGCCTACGCCAAACCCCATGGCTAGATCTTCATCGAAGTCGTTGGTTGCGGTACCCGCGTCGGCGAATACCGCGGCTCGCCAGTTATCAGCAACGCGATAGGCATATTCGGCGCTGGTGGTAAAAAGGTATTGACCACCCACAGAGACGTTGTTTTGCTCTTCACCAGTTTCTGGGTCGATAACTACGTCTTCTTTGGGCGAGATATCCCGATAGGCAAAACCTCGAATACTCTGATCGCCACCGGCAAAGAACCGCAACGATGCGGGAACGCGCGAGAAATCTGAGGTTTCGATAGCGCCACCTTCCGCCCTGACCATTAGCCAGTGTTTATCAGCGGTGCGAATCATCGCGCCTTCTATCACCGATTTTGCATAGTCAATGTCTGAGCCCGCATGGGCACGGCCTACCTGCACAAATGCCTGAAAATAGGCGCCACTGGTAATATTCAACGGATCATCTCGATTGAGGTAACGAATGGCATAGCCCGGCATTAGCAACTGTGTCGTTTGCTCTGGTTCTGCGCCCTGAAGATATTTTTCTCTCAAATATGTCAGTGAACCGTCCTGCCGCCAGAATGAATCTGTATCTTGCCAGTAGCGGTGGGCTGCTATAGATAGGGTTTCTGCTTCTGTGTCGGTATTGGTGTAGTCAATAAACTGATAACCAGCTTCAATGCTGAGGTAGTCGTTGGTGATATCTTGCATGGGAATACGGTAGTCTACCGTCAGCGACTGCTCGGGCGAAGAGACAAAAAGCTCTGAAGAAACCGAGTGACCACGGCTATTAATCCATGGGCGATCCCATCTGAGTCGCAACCTGGGCCCTGTATCTGTTGCGGCACCCACGCCAACGTTGAAACTGTCCTTGGGCTTGTGTATCAAGGTTATTTCAATGGGGACGAGTAGATCATTTGCTTTGCTTACCACTGGTCTGGCGATCACTCGTGAGAAGTATCCGGATTGATTCAGCCTGCGGTTAAATTCAGTTAATTTCGCCGAGGAATAGGGCTCTCCTACGGAGAACGGGTTTAATCGCTTGAGTATAGCGGCCGATTTGTCATCGCCGATAATCGTAATGTCGCCGAACTGATACCGGCGACCACTTTGGGCAATGAGTACGATATTGGCCTCGCGCTCTTCCCTTACTAAGTCAAGACGCGTTACCTGCCAGTTAAAATCAAAATAACCGTGAGACAAGGCGTAGTTAAACATGGATGATTTGAACCCTTCGTACACAGGTTGATTCAGCACATCACCTCTTTTTAGGGAAAATCCGTTGAAGCGTTCTCGAAACCCCGGATCTGCCCGGCCTTGACCAATAATTTCCCGGGTAACATTGGCCACTGTTAACGGGGTATTTAATTCAATGTGGAGGATAATGTCTCCTTCATTGTTCTCGACGCGGGTTTCGCTGTTGTAATAGCCAAAAGGCTCAACGGCGGTAGCGACGGTTCTAGCTATTTCGTCTTGCCAGAAAGGGTCAGAAAGCAGCGCTTCAGTGACTTCCAAGTTGTTCATATGTAACTTGATATTATTTTCTATGGCTGACTCTTCTACCCCCTCGACTTCAACTTCGACGGACAGCGCCACCGGGATAAAGCAAAGTAGTATCAATGAGAAAGTAGCTGCATAGATTGTGTGGAGTTTATGCGTCAGTTTCATAGTGTCCGTTTGATAATTGCAACGTCACGGTTATTGGTTTTATTCAACAGATAAACCTTTCAGGCAGTGGTATTTTGCGTTCTTTTTGCGGTAATCGCTTGCACAATTGTAAAACGGAACTGCACTTGCACGTCCTTGTTTGATTCTCTGTTACTTCACTACAAAAAATGTACTGGAAAGATCAACACGCCGCGATAACTATGATAATCGTATTCGTAAGAACGATGCAAAACGATCAGTAGGAATGCGCCACCAATAATACACAATACAGGGTAAACCGCACTGCTTTTCCCCCCATTTGGGCACTGAGTAAGTTATAATGCGGCTTACTTAAACTTGCCTTCAACCGGACATCCAACTCTTACATGCAAAAAGGAAACATGAATACAACGTCACAGCCCACTCTGGGACTTGTGGAGTTTGTTGCTTTAATGGCGCTCATGACGTCACTCGTTGCGTTGAGTATAGACGCCATGTTGCCTGCGTTAAATCAAATCGGACAGGATTTGCATGCAGATAGCCCCCATGACGCCCACCTCATTGTTTCAATATTTTTCGGCGGCATGGCGTTTGGGCAACTGTTCTTTGGGCCGTATTCTGACACTCGTGGCCGTCGACAGGCCATTTTACTCGGGTTGGTAATTTTTGCGTGTGGTTCGGTTGTTTGTATGCTTGCAGAAGACATGACTAGTATGCTCATTGGCAGACTCATCCAGGCCTTTGGGGTTTCGGGGCCGAGAATTGCAGCGATGGCTATTATCCGTGATTTGTACGTGGGTGACGGTATGGCAAAGGTAATGTCATTTATTATGATGGTCTTTATTCTTGTGCCAATGATTGCTCCCATGGTAGGCCAGGCAGTGCTGCTGTTTTTACACTGGCAGCATATTTTTTCTCTTTTTTTGGTAGTGTCGCTGTGTATTGCTGTGTGGTTTACATCCCGACAGCCAGAGACGCTGCCGGCGCACAAACGCAACCCATTTACCTGGTCGAAACTGTTTGAATCCAGCCGGTTCATACTTACTCATGGAAGCGTTATGGGCTATACGTTTGCCATGGCCTTTATTTTCGGTGCTTTTTTGAGTTATCTGAGCGCATCTCAAACCATTTTTCAGGAGTACTACGACACTGGTCATTTTTTCCCACTTATTTTTGCGTTACTGGCGTTTTCAATTGGCTTGGCGTCTTTTTTTAACGGCACAATGGTGATTCGGTTTGGCATGACCCGATTAGTAAATGCAGCCTTAGTGGGCGCAGTTGGCTTCGCAGCTGTATTCGTTGCCACGCTTTTTGCTTTCGATGGTTTACCTCCGTTAACTTTGCTGGTTGCAGAATTGTTTACAGGTTTTTTCTTTGTCGGGATACTGTTTGGCAATTTAAATTCACTGGCTATGCAACCGTTGGGGAATATGGCGGGCCTTGGCGCTGCTATTATTGGGTCTTTGTCGAGTATTTTCTCAGTGCCCATTGCCCTAACCATAGACAGCTTCCTCGCTGGTAATTTGTATCCCATCGGGCTGGGATTTTTGTTTTTCTTCGCCCTAGCGGCTGGTTGTGTCAAGTTTGCACAACAGACTCAGCGCATTGCGTCTTCAGAAGAGTAGTCGGAACTACTCTTCATGAAAGCACATTAAATCAAAGTTTTTCTCTTCATAATGTGAAGCAAAGAACTGTAATATTTGTTCCTTAAAGCTTTGACTTGCAATAAGAATGCAGTGTCCATCAGGCAAATTGCTGATCGCTTCAGTGGGTTCAATTGTGTAACCGTACAAATTACCTGTTTTATCTCTGTCAAAAACCTTGGATATTTTGATATTTGTGTTGGAACTTATGTAGTTAATTACAGAGTCGCCGATTACACCAGCGCCATATATACTTACAGATTCAATACACTTCTCATTCACTTGGTCGACGAGCCTTTTCACACCGGGAAAATAGTCTTGTAAGCTGAAGTCGGCCTGTTCCTTTTCAATGGCTTTTAGTGCATCTAGTCTGGGTGTGTTGAAGCCTTCGCCATTGAAACCTAAGGTCATAAAAAACTCACAACCTACGGTGTGTTGAAAGTCAATTTCTCTTAGCTCAATAAATCCGAGTTGATAGAGATCTTCAATGAGTAGGCGAAACGAGGTAGGGGTAAAACACCAACGGTGTCTGTCGACATAACAAGTACGTACCTGTTCCTGCATATAGCTAACAAACCCTTCCATTTTGGGTTTGTCAAAATGGGTTCTAAGCTCGAATGTTTTCTGCTCGTCGGCGAGATCACCGCGCCAAACAGATGAACCATTGTGCAAGACACTATAAAGATCGGCTTCGATAACCGAACCCAGTGTACTTGTCTTACATGCATTCAGATGGCTGTCGATAACAAAGCCAATACCAGAAAGGGCTCTAAACCGATCAAACAAAAATCGCTTGTCAGGAATAGCCAGAGAAAGGACGCCTTTTTCTTTGTTTAACACGCTCGCGCAGTCGTTAATAAAACCAATCAAATCTGGTACATGCTCAATAACATGAGACGCTATTATCCAATGATAATGATTAGGCTTGCCTGTTAACTCGGCATAAGATTCGCCTTTCCATACATGATCAACTTCTTCGACAAGTGATAAGTCGTCGAAGACACCGCCTGTTAAGTTTAATTTACGCTTTTTTTCGGTAATTTGCGCGACTAATTCATCACGGGTGAGCAGATTCAAAATTTCCAGATTTACACCGTCTTTTTTAAAGACCTTTGGGTAAAAACCACCGCCAATTTCAAGACCAGGTTCGGCAGGATCGATATACTTTAAAATTCTGTTTTTCATATTGTAATTCAGTTTTTTGGGGCTCTACAAAGCAAAAAATAAAGTTGGCATTTAGCCGTGGGTAAGCCTATTGGGACCATTCCATCAATACCATTTTGGTGGCGAACGCTTCGATTCATTAGCCTATTTTGAATGTACTCTGATTACAGGAAAATGGCTATTGAACGCAGCGATTCCAAATGTGGACTTGCATCCTATTCTTTTTATCTGCCGGTTTTAAAAAAAATAAAGGAAAAATAGTATTTATGAATTCTCATGGGATTAGCGCCATTAAAAGAAGACAAATAAACTATAGACAAAGAATATGGAGAAAGCGGGAAAATACAAATAAGCCTAATCTCTGTGGGAGTTGCTATGCAGTAAATTCATTCCTCTGCTTTTACTCACCAACTGAGATCAAAAAAGCCCGACCAAAATGGTCGGGCAAGAGGGCTTGGTTAAGCACCTAACGACAGAAATCGTTACACACCAATGATGGCTTTCATGTCCGTCATATAGCCACGCAACTCTTTACCAATGGCTTCTACACCAGTGTTGCGAATAGCTTCATTCACTTCTACCAAACGGCGGTTGTCAACCTGATTAGACGTTTCGCCTAACCCTTTACCTATTACGCTGGTATCAATTGACGGCATAAATTTCTCACGCAACAGGGGAACAGCTGCATTTGCGAACAGGTAGTTACCGTACTCTGCAGTATCGGAAATAACCACGTTCATTTCATACAGGCGTTTGCGCGCGATTGTGTTTGAAATCAACGGTGTTTCGTGCAGTGATTCATAGTAAGCAGACTCAGGCAGAATGCCTGCTTCAACCATTACGTCGAAGGCTACTTCTACACCGCACTTGATCATGGCGACTAGCAAAATGCCATTATCAAAAAATTCTTGTTCGGTGATTTTTCCATCATACTTCGGTGCGTTTTCAAAACCAGACTGACCAGTTTCTTCACGCCACTTCAGAAGATTTGCATCACCATTTGCCCAGTCTTCCATCATCGTACGGGAAAATTCACCGCTGATAATGTCATCCTGATGCTTTTCAAACAGAGGGCGAAGTAAATCTGTCAACTCTTCCGCCAAATCAAATGCTTTGATTTTTGCAGGGTTGGACAGTCTGTCCATCATGTTTGTGACACCACCGATTTTCAACGCTTCGGTGATGGTTTCCAAACCAAATTGAATAAGTGCCGCAGCATAGCCCGCGTCCATTCCTTCGGCAGTCATTTTTTCAAATGCCAAGATGGCTGCAGCTTGTTGCATACCACATAAGATGGTTTGCTCGCCCATAAGGTCTGATTTAACTTCTGCTACAAAGGAAGATTCCAAAACACCCGCACGATCACCGCCCGTAGCGCTAGCCAGTGCTTTGGCAATATCCCAGCCTTCGCCTTTGGGATCGTTCTCAGGGTGAACGGCTATCAGTGTAGGAACACCAAAACCGCGCTTGTATTCTTCGCGTACTTCAGTACCGGGGCACTTAGGTGCACACATTACAACAGTAATGTCTTTGCGAATTTGCTGGCCTTCTTCCACAATATTAAAACCGTGAGAATAGCCCAGTGCAGATCCTTCTTTCATCAGCGGCATGACCGCCTCAACTACGCTGGCGTGCTGTTTATCAGGCGTTAAGTTGTATACCAGATCTGCATCAGGAATAAGTTCCTGATAGGTACCCACTTTGAAACCGTTACCAGATGCCCGCTGAAAAGAGTCACGTTTTTCGTCGATAGCAGCCTGACGCAAAGCGTAAGCCACGTCTAACCCCGAGTCTCTCATATTCAGACCCTGATTCAGGCCCTGAGCACCACAGCCAACGATAACGACTTTTTTGCCTTTCAAGAATTCACAACCATCTGTGAATTCGCTGCGTGCCATAAAACGACAGCGACCCAGTTGGTCCAATTGCTGACGTAGAGACAGAGTATTAAAATAATTAGCCATAAAAAATTCCGAACATCATTAATCTAGTCATTATCGACGGGCGCAAAGCCAGTCGATGACCTCGTCGATGACGACTTGATGTGAATAATACGTGAACACATTTGTTTTGAAAAATGATATATTCGCAAAACAGTATTTCATTTTTTGCAATGTTATGGATTTTCGTTCACTACAATTATTCAATCATTTGGCCTCCAGTCTGCACTTCGGTGAAACTGCAGAGGCTATGTATGTGTCGCCCTCCACGCTTAGCCGCGCCATTCAAAGGCTTGAAGATGAGTGTGGCGTAACACTTTTAAAGCGGAATAATCGTTCGGTGGTGTTAACTCATGCCGGTCATAAAATGTTGTCTTTCAGCACGGAAGTACTTAAACAATGGGACGAAATTCGCCGGGAATTAAAAGAAGACAACGAGGCGCTACAAGGAGAGCTCAGTGTTTTTTGTTCAGTAACCGCGAGCCAGAGCCATCTGCCTGCGCTACTCAAAGCGTTTCGCGCCCGTTACCCAGGGGTGGATATACGTCTGGTTACCGGAGACCCTGCCCTGGCAAACACGAAAGTTAAATTACAGGAATGCGATGTTGCCATAGCTATAAATGCGCCGGATTTTCCTACGGATATGACGTTTACGCCTTTGGACAAAGTACCACTTGTGCTTATCGCACCCAGAGACTGGCGGTTGTCTGAGTTATCTCAAATTGATTGGCGCAAACATCAGGTGATTATGCCTGAACACGGTCCTACCAGGCGGATTGCCTATCACTGGTTTGCTGAGCATGGGATCCGGCCAAACGTGTACGCATCGGTGGGTGGAAATGAAGCTATTGTCAGTATGGTTGCACTTGAATGCGGTGTGGGTTATGTCCCCCAAGTTGTGCTGGATCATTCAACGATGGCTTCCAGTGTGTCTAAAATCCAGGTGGCAGATATTGAAGCCTACGAATTAGGCTTGAGCTGCTTGCGCGCTCGCCGGCACGAACCCCTTATAGATGCGTTATTTAGCCTGAGCTCAGCTGTTGTATAAGACTGTCCAAGGCGCGGTAGCCAAGCGCCTCGGCCAGGTGGTGTCGATTCACGTGATCCTCACCGGCTAGATCAGCAATGGTGCGAGCGACTTTTAAAGTACGGTGAAAAGCTCGCATGGACAAACTGAGTTTTTCCGCTGCCAGTTGAATAAAGTCGAGGTCTTGTTCTGTCAGTTGACAGCAATCCGCCAGTTGTGTAACCGGAATATGCGCATTCAGTACGCCTTGTCTCTGTAATTGTCTATTGCGCGCCTCCATCGCTTTTTCTCCCGGTTTTTTAATGTCATCGGGTTCATCTTTATCTTGCCATAAACTTAACTGATATTCCGGTAATCGAGGCACCTCAACTTGAATGTCAATGCGATCGAGAAGGGGGCCTGACACCCTGGACAAGTAGCGAAGAATTTGATCCGGTGGTGTGCGCCAGTCGTGAATATCCCCAGTGGGACTGGGGTTCATTGCTGCGATGAGTTGAAACCGGGCAGGATACACAGCGTTGGCTGAGGCGCGGGAAATATGCACTTCGCCGGTTTCCAAAGGCTCTCTGAGGACGTCGAGGGTGCGGCGACCAAACTCGGGCAACTCATCGAGAAACAACACGCCGTGATGCGCAAGAGACACTTCGCCAGGCTGCGGATTTGCGCCCCCTCCGGTTAAGGCCGCCGCCGATGCTGTGTGATGGGGCGATCGAAAGGGACGGGTGGCTTGAATTTGTAACGCTGCACCGCCTTGCTTTAAAGAATGTAATGCGGCAACCTCCAGCGCTTCTTCGGGAGAAAGAGGGGGCAGCATGTGCAATAAACGGCTGGCGAGCAGACTTTTGCCTGTGCCTGGCGGGCCGGTAAAAAGTAAGTTGTGAGCACCGGCTGCGGCTATCATTAGCGCGCGTTTGGCTTGATGTTGGCCGTGAATGCCGTGCCATACATCCTGCCTTGCCGTTGTCGGGCAGACTAGCGGCGCGTTTTCATCCTGAACCAAGGGTTCTGTTCCGGATAAATGCAGATATACAGCCAAGAGAGAGTCAGCGGCGTAGCGCGTTGCGCCTTCGACGATGGCTGATTCACGCCGGTTTTCCAGTGGATGGAAAAGGGTATTGCCATGGTTTCGACAGGCTATTACCGCGGGAATGATGCCGCTAATGCCACGCAGTTCTCCGGTAAGGGCGAGCTCTCCTAAAAACTCACAACGGCCAACAGCGGCTTCGGCGAGTGTGCCGTGAGCCACTAAAATACCGATAGCGATGGCCAGATCGTATTGTCCGCCCTGTTTTGCAATACTTGCCGGAGACAGGTTGACCGTAATTCTTTTGGCAGGGAATTCAAACCCGCTGTTAATCAATGCGCTTCGCACTCTGTCTCTTGCTTCTTTGACAGATGTTTCCGCCATACCTACAAGCTGAAAGGACGGTAGACCGTTTGCCAGGTGCACTTCCACCCGAACCAAGGGTGCCTCCATACCGCTTCCTGCCCGAGTATTGACAACAGCCATTCCCATCTTACCCTCCTTCCCTATGGCTCACTGAAACTCTGTACACTTTCCTTCCCAGTGCGGGGATAGTGTAAAGGAGAGCCTAAAACGGAAATACTGGTCGCAAGTCGGGTTATTCAGACTTAAAAACAGGTAGTTGCCAATGCCATCGCAATGCACCTAGTCTTACTACTACCGTCACAGCTACAGATACCAAGGCACAGAATTGGCTGTCCAGGCCGCTGTAATGCAGGCACGCATAGGCCAACCCACCCAAAATACAGGTAATGGCGTATAGTTCACCATTTAATACCAGTGGTACCTCCCGGCAAATAACGTCTCGCAGCAACCCTCCAAATACGCCTGTAATGGTGCCCATGGCAATGGCGACCGACATGGGAGCACTGTGAATAAGTGCCTTTTCCATGCCTACTACATTAAACAAAGCAAGGCCGAAAGCATCGGCAATCAGCAGGTAGTGGTAGGGGAATCGCGGGCTTATCCTTAGCCAGGCAATGGTTGCCGCGGCTGCGCCCAGGGTAGAGAAAAGGTAGTCTGTGTCCTGAACCCAAAATACCGGAATGTCTAATACGATATCGCGAAGCGTTCCGCCGCCGATGGCGGTAACTGAAGCCAGTACGACCACGCCGAAGCCATCCATTTTTTTTTGATATGCCATGAGCGTGCCCGAAATTGCACAGACAGCTACACCTGCTAAATTTATCCAATGAAACCAGTCACTCATTACAACATTCCGATTTTTTTGTGAAGACCCCTTGCGACGAAGCTCAGAAAACTTGTCTTTCACAACGCAAATTACTTGATTCTTTCCGCTGTTTCATGCTATTTCTTCCTCCATATACTGAATTCTGGTCAGCCAGCCGGTTTTCGCCGTGCATACGCACAACAAAAAATTCCGAAACTATCAAAAATCCAGTCAAAAAACGTGCACGCAGTGCTACCCTCTTCTGTGTCGACGATTAGAGTGACAATACCTTGTGTGGGCAGGTGTGTCAGTATGCTGACATCACTGTAAATATTCCTGTCCAGTTGAGATTGCGACCCTGATGCTCAGTTGGGCAGTTCCCCACTGTCATGTATCATTCGTTTCAGGCAAATGTCTTGTCATTTATTTAACTACCAATTCAACGGTGTCAGGCGAAAGTGCCGCCTGCTACGCAAAAGGAATAATCATGGCTAAGCAACCAGCAGAATATATTTGGTTCAACGGTGAAATTAAACACTGGAAAGAGGCTACCGTTCACGTAATGACCCACGCCATTCATTACGGGTCGTCAGTTTTCGAAGGGATCCGCGCGTACAACACTCCAGATAAAGGAACCTGTGTATTCCGTTTGGATGAGCACAATAAGCGTTTATTCGATTCCGCTAAAATTTATCGTATGACCATTCCATACACGTTGGAACAAATTAATGAAGCCACCATGGATATCATCCGCAAGAATGAGCTCAAGTCTGCGTACATCCGTCCTATCGCCTACTACGGCGATATTGGCATGGGGTTGGCCGTTCCTTTTGGTACCGAAACCGAAGTGGCAATAGCAGCATTTGAATGGGGCGCTTACCTGGGTGAAGAGGCGTTGAAAAGTGGTGTTGATGCTGGGATCTCGTCCTGGAACCGGTTGGCGGCGAACACCATTCCTACAGGTGCTAAAGCAGGCGGCAACTATTTGTCATCACAGCTTATTTCAATGGAAGCCCGCCGTCACGGCTACGGTGAAGGCATTGCCCTTGACCGCAACGGTTACATTTCTGAAGGTGCCGGTGAGAATATTTTTGTGATCAGAAACGGTATTGTATCCACCACGCCTAAAACCGCTGCTATCTTGCCAGGTATTACACGAGACACCGTCATTACGCTGTTAAAAGAAATGGGTTACGAGGTTCGGGAGGAAAATATTCCCCGCGAAGCCATGTACTTAGCTGACGAAATTCTAATGTGCGGTACCGCAGCTGAAGTAACACCAGTTCGCAGTGTGGACGGCATTTCAGTAGGTAATGGCGCCCGCGGTCCTATTACTGAAAAAGTACAAGATATGTTCTTCGGGCTGTTCAACGGTAAAACTGAAGACAAATGGAACTGGTTAACACCGGTTTATAAGTAATTTTCTAGCAATTAATTTAAAAACGGGAAAGTATTATGCCCAAGTTACGATCTGCAACCTCTACCCAGGGAAGAAATATGGCCGGCGCGCGTGCGCTCTGGCGTGCAACCGGGATGAAAGACAACGATTTTGGGAAACCCATTATTGCAATTGCCAACTCTTTCACGCAGTTTGTGCCTGGGCATGTGCACCTAAAAGACATGGGGCAGCTAGTGGCGCGCAGTGTAGAGGCTGCTGGCGGTGTGGCTAAAGAATTTAACACCATCGCTGTGGATGACGGTATTGCCATGGGCCACAGTGGTATGCTTTACAGTTTGCCTTCTCGGGAAATTATCGCCGATTCCGTAGAATATATGGTAAATGCACACTGTGCCGATGCCATTGTTTGTATTTCAAACTGCGACAAGATTACGCCGGGAATGCTAATGGCGGCAATGCGCTTGAATGTGCCAGTGGTCTTCGTGTCGGGCGGCCCGATGGAAGCGGGTAAAACCAAGTTGTCTGATCAGTTAATCAAATTGGATTTGGTTGACGCCATGGTTGCAGCTGCCGACGACCGTGTTAGCGATGATGACACTGATAAAATAGAGCGTTCCGCATGTCCAACCTGTGGTTCTTGTTCCGGGATGTTTACCGCTAACTCTATGAACTGTCTAACAGAAGCGCTTGGCTTGTCTTTGCCGGGCAATGGCTCACTACTGGCTACCCACGCTGACCGCGAAAACCTTTTCAAACAAGCCGGCGCATTGGCGGTTGAACTGTGTGAGCGGTGGTATAAAAATGACGATGAAACTGCGTTGCCCCGAAATATCGCTACACTTAAGGCGTTTGAAAATGCCATGAGCCTGGATATCGCCATGGGGGGATCCACAAATACCATTCTGCACTTGTTGGCGGCAGCCATGGAAGGTGAAGTACCTTTCACCATGGCTGATATTGATCGCTTGTCACGCAAAGTTCCCCATTTGTGCAAAGTGGCGCCGTCTACACCCAAATACCACATGGAAGATGTTCATCGCGCCGGTGGTGTACTGGGTATTTTGGGCGAATTGAATAAAGCTGGTCTGCTGAACAAAGATGTCCATCACGTGTTAGGTAAAAGTCTCCCTGAGGTGATTGACGAGTGGGATATTACTAAAGCAGATAACGACAAAGCCAATACTTTTTACCGCGCCGGCCCTGCGGGCATTCGCACAACCCAGGCGTTTAGTCAGGATTGTCGCTGGGATGAGGCCGACGCTGATCGCAAAGACGGCTGTATTCGCAGCATTGAACACGCTTACAGCCAAGACGGTGGGCTGGCAGTGCTGTACGGTAACCTGGCTACTGATGGCTGTATTGTTAAAACGGCGGGCGTGGATGAATCTATTCTGAAGTTCACCGGAACGGCAAAAATCTATGAAAGCCAGGATGATGCGGTGGCAGGTATCCTCGGTGATGAAGTGAAGGCCGGAGACGTTGTCATTATTCGGTACGAAGGGCCACGTGGTGGACCTGGAATGCAGGAAATGCTGTACCCAACGTCTTATCTTAAATCGAAAGGGTTAGGTAAAGCCTGCGCGCTGATCACCGATGGCCGTTTCTCCGGCGGTACCAGCGGCTTGTCAATTGGCCACTGTTCACCAGAAGCAGCCAGCGGTGGCGGTATTGGGTTAGTGGAAGACGGTGATAAAATTGAAATCGACATTCCAAACCGTACTATCAATATCGCTATTTCTGACGAAGAGCTTGCTCATCGTCGCGCCACAATGGAGGCCAGTGATAAGCCGTGGCGTCCGAAGAATCGTCAACGCGAGGTGTCTTTATCGCTGAAAAACTTTGCCTTGTTAGCCACCAGTGCAGACAAAGGTGCGGTGCGTGATCCGTCAAAACTGGAAGATATATGACCGTTAGCCAACACGACTATTTAAAAAAGATATTACTGGCACCGGTTTATGATGTGGCCGTTCACAGTGAATTGTCTGCCATGTCCAGGTTGTCTCAGTTGCTGGGAAATGACATATACCTGAAGCGGGAAGATCAGCAGCCGGTTAAGTCGTTTAAATTACGTGGTGCGTATAACCGTTTATCTACGTTGACATCGGCGCAGCTAGAAAGTGGCGTAATTGCAGCTTCTGCGGGTAACCATGCACAAGGGCTGGCCTTTGGCGCGCGCAAGAAAGGGATCCACGCTACCATTGTGATGCCGGAAACCACGCCTGATATTAAAGTTGATGCAGTGCGGCGCTTTGGTGGTACCTTCGTAAATATTGTGCTACACGGCACCAACTTCGATGCCGCCAGTAAACATGCGCAAATGCTAGCAGAAACCCAGGGCTACACGTTTATTCCTCCGTTTGACGATCCGGATGTTATTGCGGGACAAGGCACTATTGCCCGAGAGTTACTTGAACAAAATCCCAACTTGGATATCGTTTTTGTTGCTATTGGGGGCGGTGGTTTGGCAGCAGGTATAGCTGTTTATTTAAAACAGTTAAAACCAGATATTAGGATCATCGGCGTTGAATCGGAGGAATCGGCGTGTTTCAAAGCTGCCATGGAAGCCGGGAGTATTGTTACCCTGCCTTCCGTTGGTATTTTTGCCGATGGTGTGGCAGTAAAAACCATGGGTACCGAAACGTTCAGGCTTTGTAAAACCCTTGTCGATGAAACCATGACGGTGACCAACGATGAAATTTGCGCTGCCATTAAGGATATCTTTGATGATACCCGGGTGATTGCTGAGCCTGCCGGAGCAATGTCTATTGCGGCAATTAAGAAATACACCAAGCAACACGGCATAAAAGGCAAAAAGCTGGGGGGCATTCTGTGTGGTGCCAATATCAATTTCCATACCTTGCGGTATGTGTCTGAGCGTTGTGAATTAGGTGAGCAAAAAGAAGCCGTGTTCGCCGTAAAAATTCCCGAGCGGCGCGGTGCGTTTAAACAGTTCTGCGAGGTGCTCGGTGGAAAAGCTATCACTGAGTTTAATTATCGCTACGCCAATGATTCCGACGCCCACATTTTTGTGGGGGTGAATCTCAAAGGTGGTAAGCCTGAATTTGCTGAACTCAATGCTTCTTTGACTGACCAAGGCTACGATTGCTTTGACATGTCTGATAACGAGTTGGCGAAGTTGCACGTTCGTCATATGGTGGGAGGCAGGCCGCCTGCGTTGCTCAATGAAGTGATGTTCACCTTTGAGTTCCCAGAGCACCCTGGCGCGTTATTGAAGTTTTTAAACACCTTGGGGGAACGCTGGAATATTACGCTGTTTCACTACCGCAATCACGGGGCTGCTGAAGGGTTGGTTCTGGCTGGTTTTGATATTCCGCCAGAAAGTCGAGAGGCCTTCGACACGCACTTGAAGCAATTGAATTACCAACATCAGGACGTAACACAAAACCCGGCTTATCGTTTCTTTTTGTCTTAAGCAGGTTGATGCTAACGAGTGTGAAAAAGGGGGCGCATTAGCGCCCTTTTTCACACGGTAAGGCGGCGATTAGCTGATTACTTCAGCGCGTCAGCTAATTGCTTTGCAGTAAATACCTGAATGGTATCTTTAACCGGTCCTTTTGTGCCTTGTGTTCCGCCTACCAAGTAAACCGTATCTCCTATGGAAACTGCTTTGCTATGACGCACACCCATTACGGGTAACTCAATTTCACGCCACTGTTTAGTGGTGAAGTTATACGCCCATACAATATCTTGTGCATCGAAGTCCCCAAAAGATAAAAGATAGTTGCGCCAAACTGTTGTTGTGTGAGCACTGAGTTTCATCGGCATGGCAGGCAGGCTTGTCCAACTGTTGGTTACAGGGTCGAACTGCTCAAATACATCGAGTTTTTCTTCGCCAGTATAGCCTCCTGCGACATAGATTTTTCCTTCATAGGTTACTGCGCTGGTGGCTTTGCCGGTGGGCATAGGTGGTGCAAACGACCAGGTGTCGGCATTGATATCGTATACCGACATAAGATTGGTTCGTTTTAACGCTTTCGTCTGCCAATCCCAGTGAGACCCACCCATCACGTAAATTTTATCTCCTAAACGCACCGCAGTATTGATGCGAGTTGGGTATGGCAAGGGAGCCGCTTCAGACACAACGCGGGTTTCGGTGTTGAATATTTCCACGCGGTTTTCGTATTTTGCCCGAATGCCAGAGCGGGAAACGCCACCTATCAGGAATATACGATTGTTGCCGTCAGCGACAGCAGAAAAGTATCGCCGGGGCAATATATGCCCTTTAAGTACCTGACTATTATTAGTTGCCAGATCAATTATTTCTATATCGTCACGCAGTCCATTTTCATTGCTGCCGCCGAAAGCATAGATTGCTTGGGTATCGGCTGTAACACCAGCAGCATAACGGGGGTATTCTAACTTTAGTACCTGACTTGATGAATCCATAGACTTGGTTGCGGTGCTGGAACATCCGCTGGTACCAATCAGAAACCCAAATATCGTTGTTAAGGTTGCGGCTACTTTAATTATTCCTTTAAACACAATTATTCCTTATATAAGTGAAAGTTGTCTGGCTCTTAACGAACTAGCACTGAGCGTCTACATTTTGCAGATGTTGGGTAATTTCAGGCCATACCAGTGTCAAAACATCCTGTCGTAGTGCATCTGACTCTTCACAGTACTTTAAACTGCCGTCTTCGGTAGAATCAATCCAGTGGTTTTCTCGCAATGCAGAAATAAAACTGGATAGTACGTTTTTGTCGAAGAACTCCGGCGAGTTCATACCATAGAGGGTAGATAAACGCTCTGCTACCTGACGACTCGTTCTTTCAAGGTTATTGCGACTGATCACTCGTTCACGAGCCATGATAGTCAGTACAACGGCGTAGCGTTGAAAGGTTTCCTGCATGCACCGGCTTAGCAACCATGCAGAGTGGAATGCCCTTTCTGAAGATGGTGGCGGGAACAGTTCACCGCTGTCCTGACATATTAATAAACCCTGTTCTATCATGGTATTGATGAGTTCATCGGTATAAGTAAGCGCGGCATCTTGTGTCATGTAGATAAACAACTCTTTTTGCAACAGCGGGTATAGCGCTGCCATTAGTCGTAATACTTCGTGGCGATGTATGCTTGGACGAGAGAAAACCGCAGCCTGAATAACCCCTGGCAACGCAAATAAATGCAGAATGTTGTTGCGGTAATACGTTAAATAAACTGCTGCGTCTTTTAACGGCGCTACCAATGTTCCGTAACCGTCCTGAGATACGTTGAATCGTTTTAGCGCCAAAGTTTCCTCAAGCATGGTTTTGGCGTTCACGTCGGGGATTGTGGCGTCCTCGGAATAAGGTGCTTGCTTGAGCAATGTCAAATAATTTCCCATGGCACGGATGAGTTCTTTTTCCGTCATGGTTTGCGTTTTAGACGACAACAGACATAAAGACACCAATGCCATGCCATTAATTGCAGCATTGCGATTAATGCGTAACATCACCTCATTGGCGAGTTCATTAACCATAGGTGTCAGCCACGCAGGTTTTTTATCCATATCGGCAGGTAGTGTTTCCCGCCAGTTTGGCACGCTTTGTTCAAGGAACTGATTTAAGTGAATAGGTGCGCCGAAGTTGACATAACCATGTCCATAATCGCGCAATTTTCTAATCGCGGAGAAAACCTGAAGATTCGACTCTTTTTTCTTTCCACTGCCTTTCAGTTCGCTTAAATAGCTTTTCACCTCCATAACGTTTTCATAACCAATGTATACGGGCACGATACTCACCGGGCGCTTTACGCCTTTGAGCACGGCTTGCATGGTCATCGCCAGCATACCGGTTTTCGGCGGTATCAAACGCCCTGTTCTGCTGCGTCCGCCTTCGGGGTAATACTTTACCGAGTAGCCCTTGTTAAACAGCAATTCCAGATATTCTCTGAACACGGCTGTATACAGCTGGTTTCCGGCAAAACTACGTCGTAGGAAAAATGCGCCACTGCGACGAAAAATAGGGCCTGCTGGCCAAAAGTTAAGATTGATTCCGGCAGCGATATGGGGGGTTACCATGCCTTCGTGATAAATTACATAGGTCAGCAGCATATAGTCCATATGGCTGCGATGGCAGGGGACATAAATAATTTCGTGGCCATTGGCGGCTAATTCGCGAATGCGCTCGGCGTGACCAACGCTAATGCCGTTGTAAATTTTATTCCAGATACGTGTTAGGATGCGATCGCCGAAGCGAATTAACCCTTCGCGATAGTCGGCAGCAATTTCGTTGATGTAGACCTTAGCTGTTTCCCTAGGGTCCTCGCCCTTCTTTTTGCCTCTCTTCGAATGCTGTGATTCATACATAGCTTCCTTCACGCTCTCTGAACCGAGGATGGCGTTGTACAATTCTTGGCGTTCGAGCAACGTTGGGCCAGTCATACTCTGGCGCTTCCTATGAAAGTGAGTGCTTGCTACGCGTACGAGTTTGTGCGCGATAGATTCGTCACTACCCCGTTGGGTTGACATTTCACGAGCAGAGACTGCTTTGCTAAAGTTGATGAAATTGTCACGTCCCAAAAACAGAACAATAAACAATTTTCTCAGCCAACTTGGTGAGGCGTGATGGGCAATCAGATCACTTAAACCCGGAGTGCCTTTGCCTGGGGCCCGGCCCCAAGAGACAAATACAGGCACTACTTGAACGTCGACATCGTCATGGTCTCGATGGAGGTGGAATAAACTGGAAAACACAGCATCCACATCGGTATGAGAGGCAGTTTTCACAAACAGGGGTTCTGTTTTACGTAAAAACAGACTACTGGGATAAGTTTTCCCTGCAACCGAGATCTCTGCTGTAGGGCTGGGTAATCCTAACCTTTGTGTTGCCATACGCAAGGCAAGTTGATCAGTGACGGAATTAGTCGGTAACAGATAAATAATAGGCTTACTTCTGTCTATACCCAGCTCAGACTCGACGTTGGCTGGAATACTGTGGTCTTTGACTAAAAGCTTTACGGGATAATGAAACACCGACAAAAGCGTTTTGCGCATCCACGACATGTAAAAAGAATCCTGTATTGTGATAACCGGCGTAGTTTAACACAAATCTACGACGATCCCGTTGATCTTAGATGGGGAAGTAATGATAGTGTTTACGCAAGGAACTGTCACGATGGTAACGTGACAGTTCGATGAATTTTTTTCATCGTCCACCCGCCGGCAGCGGCCAGTACCGTAGTTGCGCATGTTCCCCATATCCAGTCAATGATTGTCATCGTCAATGGCCAATGAATCAGTATAGAGTAGCAGGTGAGGTTATAAGTTCCATAGGCGGTAGCACCTAACACGAACCCCGCCTCGCAGGTGCGGATCAGGTTTTGCCCCGCATAAGGACGTATAGCAAGAAAGACGATAGACGCGCAATAAAGCAAGTAGAATACAAGCCATGGCCATGTTATGAACTCTTCCCTCAGCAACCCATCAAAGGCTGTCTGATACCAGGGCATAGCGAGAACGCCCAGCCAAAAGCCGTCGAGAACAGCGAACAGAGCCAGTACAACAAAATAAGCAGCGAGATTAGCTTTAACAGATATGTTCATAAAGAAACGCGCAATACACAACAAAAGTTCAGTTTAGTTGCAAGGATATCGTGCTTTGTCTCAAACTTGGACCATAATTGAATTATTCCCGACCGCGATCACCGGGCGGTGGTAAACGGTAAAAAGGATAAAACGGGGTCAGTATGCAAAAAAAACTATTCGAATTCGGCGATTTATTCTGGGTGCCCGAATTTTACCATGCGTTTCTGCGCCGCTTCATGGGGGCGTTGTATAAAATCTTTGGCTACCACAAACTCTGGCTGCCGGAACTCAATGCCTTTGTTGAGAAGTCCGGCGGAAAAGTGCTCGACCCCTGCGCTGGAAGCGGTTATGTAGACGCGCTATTAATAAAGGAAATGCAGCAGCGGGATATCAAGTTCTACCTTTCGGATTTTATGATCCACAAAAATCCGGAATTCAGGGAACACATTAATAGCCTTGGCGACCCGCGTATCCACTACCTGGAGCAGTCTATTGATGTGCTCATGGACAACCCCGATTTCCGTTGCCCGAAAATCTTTATCAATGCCTTTCATCACTTCGATGACGAGCAGGTGGCACAAATCTGCAAACTTAATTTGTCTCATGGTGACGACATCTTGGTACTAGAGTATTGTGACAACGCTTTTGTGAGTTACCTTTCCATGTTGTTTGGCCCTTTGATTGCGATGATACTACTGCCCTTTATTACAGAGCGCAGGCAATTGCTGATAACCGCAGTATTTACGTATCTTATTCCCATTGTTCCGGTTATGTTGCTGTGGGACGGCTTCGTCTCTAACTTGCGATGCTACTCCCACCGATCACTAAAACACATTGTATACAATGCGGGTTTTTCTTCTGCTGAAGTAAAAACCACCTTTCGGCGCAGTTGGTTGTATCCTGCCGGAGTTACGTCGCACCATATTGTTGCACCACCGGGCGCAAAAAAAAGTAATGACTCTGATGATGAGGTCTAGCGGGGCCTTACGGCAGACTTAACTGGTTTTTTGCTTGTGTAAAACACTGAACTGTATATACTTACAGAAACTGTATAGAAAAACAGGCTGTTTATGCGTCCACTTACTCCTCGACAAACGGAAGTTTTAGAACTCATTAAAACCACCATGCTGGAAACGGGCATGCCGCCCACCCGTGCTGAAATCGCCAAACAATTAGGTTTTCGTTCTGCTAATGCTGCAGAAGAGCATTTGAAAGCACTAGCCAGAAAAGGGGTTATTGAGATCCTTGCCGGTACATCCCGCGGTATTAAACTCAATATTCCATTAGAGGCTGATAACGACGACGATGCAGGCTTGCCACTTATTGGCAGGGTAGCGGCAGGTGAGCCGATCCTGGCTCAGGAACACGTAGAGATGCACTATAAAGTTGATCCTGATCTCTTCCATCCGCGTGCAGATTTCCTTTTGCGAGTAAATGGCATGAGTATGAAAGATATCGGCATCCTTGATGGTGATTTGTTGGCAGTGCACAGAACAACCGATGTTCACAACGGACAGGTTGTTGTGGCTCGGGTAGATGAAGACGTCACCGTGAAGCGTCTGGAGAAAAAAGGCCGTGAAGTGTGGTTACATGCTGAAAATGACGAGTTCAATACCATTAAAGTCGATTTAGCCTCTGAGCCTTTTAACATCGAAGGGTTGGCTGTAGGCGTTATTCGCAATGCCGACTGGATGTAGCAATCTATGTCTTGGTAAGCAACTCGAAAAAAGGCAGCATACGCTGTCTTTTTTAATAGCTAGAAGATAGTCGGTGGTAAGCACTAAGGGCTTCCAGCGCCAGTAAAAATATATCGGCCTTGTCGTCACCACTAACGTTTTTAACCACAGTCACTGCGCGATTGTGTTCTGTGCATAAGATTGTCATCGTGGTTCCTCCCATGCTGCCGCCGGAGTGCATAACAGCCCGGGGCATAGCAGCCATGAGTGCTTGTGCCCGCGAATTCTGCTGATATTTTTCCCGTTTTATGTAGTCGTCAAAACCCACAACCCAACCAATACCAAAATTAACGTTTTCTCCACTATTTAACTTCGCTTTGGTGAACATTTCTGATGTCGTTTCCATAGACAGGTAATCGGTAACTACATGAGCAACGGCAAATTTTACGATATCTGAGGGCGTAGAAATAAAGCCGCCTCCGGCCCATTTGTAGCTGTGATCGGTTTGGGGCGCGTTCATTAACGAGTTGTCATCGACGATATAGGGCCTGGCACGATGCGGGATAATCGAATACTGATCATCAAACGCCGTGTTCTCAAGTTTCAGCGGAGAAAACACTTCCTGCTCGATGATTTGTCTGAAATTACGCCCTTTGTCTGCACCTTCCATTGCGGCGCTTACCAGTGTCCAGCTAAAGGTAGAATAGGAGTGGTCGTTGCCTGGGAAGAACAAGAGCGGATCGTTCTTGAAAAGGGCCAAAGCGTCATTGATACTGTCAAACTGTTTATTTAGCATGAATTCATTGGCTCCCTCTTTATAGTGACGAATACCAGCAGTATGAGAGGTAAGTTGCCGAAGCGTGATAGTGGGTTTATTCTCTGGCCAAGCTGGTGCATAGCCTCTTATTGGAGCGTCTAAGTCAATCTTGTTTTGTTCTTTTAGCCGCATCAGTCCGGCAGTAGCAATGAGCTTTGAGACACTGCCAATTCTCACCTTGTGCAGCGGCGTCATGGGGATATTGTTTTCAACATCGGCAAAGCCATATGCCCCGATGAACAAGTGCCCGGAATTATCGCCTACCGCAACGGTTATACCTGGCACTGTATCATGGGCCACGGCGCGCTTGAATAAAGTATCGAGCTCTTGATTAACCGCATCATCTGCAATGCCTGAAAAAGAAAGTAGGGGCGCAATAGCAACAATTAAGAAAAGTAACGGTTTCAAAAGCCTTGTCCTTATAGGGGAAAGTAGTAGCCTACAGCAGCCATAACAAAATGCAAAACCAACAGGCTCTTATTAGTCAATGTACTAAAACAGGCTATTGCCAACAAAACTAAAGCCGCATTGCGCTTTTTAATAGTAAATCTTTCATATTCCTGTCTCTTTTCGCAAAGATGGTGATTTGCCTATCACGACATTTAGCAACGCAATGATGTTACTGTTTTGTATAAAAAGTAAACAAAATATTCTATAAATCAGAATTCAATCGGTAAAATACAGTTGCAAGCACTGTCACCGCGCTGTCTTGGAATAAGACAAGTGCAGATTAATCATTAATTTCTCAATGAAAGACTAGACAAACCATCAAATCTGTTTAATTCTTATACCGTTATTAACAATAAAATAACAATGCAGGATAAAAATTAACAACCAGGATGGTCTCAATGTCAGGGTCTTGTGAAATGGCAATACACATGATCCTCCATCGCGGAGGTGTTGAGTGAGAAAACGCAGAAGTAACGCAATAAGGGTGTGGGGAATGGCAGCTGCACTGCTGCCTTTGCAAATCTTTGCTCAAACGGCGTCGACAACAGAGCGCGCAGGTGAATTAAATCTGCGTCAAGGAGTCACCGATATCAGCGGGCAGGTATACGACCTGCACATGCTGATGTTTTCGATTTGCGTGGCCATTGCTGTGGCTGTTTTTGGTGTCATGTTCTATTCCATCGTGAAGCACCGAAAATCAAGAGGCGTAAAACCGGCCCATTTTCACGAAAACGTGAAAGTGGAAATTGCTTGGACTGTTATCCCCTTTCTCATTCTAATCTTCATGGCGGTACCGGCTGCCAAAACGCTCATTGCCATGGAAGATACCGACGAACCTGACATGACGGTGTTAGTTACCGGTTCGCAGTGGAAATGGCACTACCAGTACATGGACAGCAATGTCTCGTTTTATTCGGTTATGGCTACCCAAAGAGAGCAAATCGAAAACAAGTACGAGAAAGGGGAGAACTATTTACTTGAAGTTGACCGTCCTTTGGTTATTCCCACGGGGCAGAAGGTCCGGTTCCTGATTACATCAGACGATGTCATACATTCTTGGTGGGTTCCAGATTTTGCAGTCAAGAAAGACGCGAACCCCGGTTTTATCAACGAAGCCTGGACCAAAGTTAATGAGCCAGGTATCTACCGTGGCCAGTGTGCGGAGTTGTGCGGTAAGGATCACGGTTTTATGCCGGTCGTTGTGGTTGCCAAAACACCGGTTGAGTATGAAGCCTGGATGACTGCTCAGGAAGAGATCGTGAGAAAAGCGAAAAAAGAAGAGCAGCGTTTATTGGCGATGAACATGAGTATGGACGAGCTAATGACTGCAGGAGAAAAGGTATACAACAGCACCTGTGCTGCCTGTCACATGCCCAATGGCGAAGGCTTGCCCGGCGTATTCCCTGCACTGAAAGCAAGTCCCATGGTGCTGGAAGATCAAGCTGCACACATCAACATTGTACTAAACGGAAAAGCTGGTACGGCTATGCAGGCATTTGGAAAAATGCTGTCGTTGAAAGACATCGCCGCCGTTGTAACTTATGAGCGAAACGCGTGGGGAAACAACACCGGTGACATTGTTCAGCCGAAAGACGTCAACGCAGTGGCCACGGGTAAGTAGGAGCGAGCTATGAGTAAAGCGACAGATACGTTAGTAGCAGACAGCGACGCTGTTCATGACGACCATCATCACGGCGCGCCCAAGGGGTTGATGCGCTGGGTGCTCACGACAAACCACAAAGACATTGGCACCTTGTATTTATGGTTTGCTTTCATCATGTTTCTGGTTGGTGGTGCCATGGCCATGGTTATTCGCGCGGAACTATTTCAGCCCGGATTGCAAATTGTCGACCCCAATTTCTTTAATCAGATGACCACCGTTCATGGACTTATTATGGTTTTTGGCGCGGTGATGCCTGCTTTTACCGGGTTGGCAAACTGGCTTATTCCCATGATGATTGGCGCACCGGATATGGCGTTGCCGCGAATGAACAACTGGAGCTTCTGGATCCTGCCCTTTGCCTTTGCGATTCTGCTGGGGTCGCTATTTGTTGAAGGCGGAGGCCCGGCATTCGGCTGGACGTTTTACGCGCCCTTGTCAACAACGTATAGCAGCGACAGCACAGGATTATTTGTATTCTCGGTGCACATAATGGGGATTTCTTCCATTATGGGGGCGATTAACGTCATCGTTACTATTTTTAATATGCGGGCCCCAGGTATGACCTGGATGAAAATGCCTTTGTTTGTATGGACCTGGCTCATTACCGCGTTCTTACTTATTGCGGTAATGCCTGTGCTGGCTGGTGCGGTGACCATGGTGCTCACAGACAAGTTTTTTGGTACCAGCTTCTTTGATGCTGCGGGTGGCGGCGACCCAGTGATGTTCCAGCACATCTTCTGGTTCTTCGGACACCCGGAAGTGTACATCATGATTCTGCCAGCATTTGGCATTATCTCTCAGATCGTGCCTACTTTTGCGCGTAAGCGTCTGTTTGGTTACGCCTCTATGGTTTACGCCACTGCCTCCATCGCTTTACTGTCATTCATTGTATGGGCGCATCACATGTTCACTACAGGTATGCCGGTATTTGCTGAAATGTTTTTTATGTTTGCCACTATGCTTATTTCAGTGCCAACGGGCGTAAAAGTGTTTAATTGGGTGGCCACTATGTGGCGTGGCTCGATGACTTTTGAGATCCCCATGATGTTCGCCCTCGCTTTTATTGTTCTGTTTACTATTGGCGGGTTGTCGGGATTAATGCTCGCCATCACACCGGTAGATTTCCAGTATCACGATACATATTTTGTGGTAGCGCATTTTCACTATGTGCTGGTAACGGGCGCCATATTTTCCATCATGGCGGCGGTGTATTACTGGTTGCCAAAGTGGACCGGAAAAATGTTCGACATTACCCTGGCCAAGTGGCATTTCTGGTGTTCGCTGGTGTCGGTTAATGTGTTGTTCTTCCCTATGCATTTTGTGGGCTTGGCCGGTATGCCACGGCGCATACCAGATTACTCACTGCAATTTGCAGATTATAACCAGTGGATCAGTATTGGCGGTTTTGCATTTGGGTTATCGCAACTCATATTTTTGGCGCTAGTTATCAAAGCCTGTAAAAAAGTAGGCGAACCCGTTTCTGACCGTGTGTGGGAAGGCGCAGAAGGCTTGGAGTGGGAAATTCCCTCTCCTGCTCCTTACCACACGTTTGAGACACCACCGGTTGTGAAGTAAGAAATGAGTACGCAATCGGCGCGAAATCAATCTTTAACCCTTCGGCTTCTTTTGGTCGTCGTAGCTATGTTTGGGTTTGGTTTTGCGCTGGTTCCGCTCTATGACGTGTTTTGTGACATTACCGGTATTAACGGTAAAACAGAAAATCAGGCGGCGGTTTGGCAAGATGTGGCAGTAGACGAGAGTAGAACAGTGACGGTGGAGTTTATTACGCGTACCAACACTGGGATGCCCTGGGAGTTTCGCGCAGAAACAAGGCGCGTAAAAGTACACCCAGGAGAGATAAATACCGTGTCGTTTTACGTGAGAAACCCCGCGAGTAGCGAGATCATTGCTCAGGCAATTCCGTCGGTGAGCCCCGGGCAGGCAGCACTCTATCTCAATAAAACAGAGTGTTTTTGCTTTAATCAGCAGCCCCTGCAAGCAGGGCAGGAAGCATGGATGCCTATGTCCTTCTACGTCGATGCAAACTTGCCTCAAGACATCAGCTATTTTACTTTGCAGTACACCCTTTATGACGTGACAGCCCGCGCGGCTGATCTCGCCGAGAAAGAGAACCCTTATTTACGTCAGCCTGCCAGCGGCAGTCGCTAGGCAAGCAGAAAGGAGAGTTATGATGCAACAAGAGTATCAGCGTTATTACGTCCCTGCTCAAAGTCCGTGGCCTATTGTGGGTGCAGTGGCTTTATTTCTCATTGCCGTTGGCGCAGCCAATACTGTAATTGAAAACAGCAACAATGAATCGGGTTACGGTGTACATATCCTTGCTCTGGGTTTGCTAACCCTGCTGGTCATGTTAGTCGGTTGGTTTAAAAACCAAATCGACGAATCCATGGGGGGGCTATACAGCGACCAGCTCGGGCGTTCCTATCGACAAGGGATGAGTTGGTTTATTTTCTCCGAAGTGATGTTCTTTGCGGCTTTTTTCGGAGCTTTATTTTACGCCCGAATGATATCGGTCCCCTGGCTCGGCGGGGCGTCTAATAACGCGATGACCAATGAAGTGCTATGGCCGGGCTTTCAGGCCATGTGGCCCCTTGTGACTACACCTGGGGGAACCACAACACAGGAAATGAGTCCAGCGGGTTTACCCACTATCAACACTATTATCTTACTGATCTCATCCGTCACCCTGCATTTTGCACATGTGGGTTTGGAACAGGGTAAGCGTAGACAACTCACGACCATGCTAGGGGTAACTATTTTACTGGGTATTGGTTTCCTCTTTTTGCAGGTTGAGGAGTATATCCATGCATACCAGGAACTGGGTTTAACGCTGCAGTCGGGCGTGTACGGTAATACATTTTTTATGTTGACGGGCTTTCACGGGATGCACGTAACACTGGGAACGCTGATCCTCATCGTGTTGTTTTTCCGAGTATTAAAAGGGCATTTTACACCGGACAATCACTTTGCGTTTCAAGCTGGCAGCTGGTACTGGCACTTCGTTGATGTTGTGTGGGTCATGCTCTACATGTTTGTGTATGTGTTGTAAACGGGAAAATTACGGTTAATACGGCCTTGGGTTGGGCGTGATCAACCCGGTGGCAATGCCAATGAGAATGAGCACAACAATAATGACTGACGTCATGACTCGGCGACCAATGAACTTGCTCATCGGCTCGCCGTTATTGTTGCCTTTCATCATTACACGCATGGCCATGAATAAATTGATAATCATGTAAATCAGCAGACAAACCAGGATTATTTTTATAACCATTTTTTTCTCCTATTGCGGGGGCAGTTAATGATGAAAATTACCCGTAGGCTACTCACTCTCCCCATTGCAGTCGTGGTGTGCGCTGCTGTTATTTGTATGGTCATGCTGGGATTTTGGCAGTTAGACCGCATGCATGAAAAAGAACAACGTCTGGCTAGCATAGCGCAAAAAAGTGCCGATGGGGCAATGACTTTACGCGAGTTAGATCCCCGACGAGAAGACATTCGGGACTTTCTGGTGGGTTTCAACGGAAAAGCGGATACAGAGAAATTGTTGTACCTGGACAACCAGGTTGAGAATGGTCAGGTTGGTTACGACGTTATAGTTCCTGTTGTCAGCAATGAAGGTATTGTGCTGGTCAACTATGGCTGGGTAAAAGCACCTTTGTTCCGGGGGACTCTGCCAGCGGTTGATATTGCCCCAGGTTTCCAGCATTTCCATGGCCGTATCAATGTGCCATCAGAGAACCCAGTCGTACGGGAAACACTCTCGCTGGAGGCTCCCTTCCCGGCGGTTATTCAGGCGCTGGATATTGGATTTATTTCGCGCTTAACTCAGATGAAAGTGGCGCCATTTGTGGTTGAGTTGACGGCGCCGGCGCAAAGCAATTTTGTCAGAAACTGGCAACCTGTGGTAATGCCTCCACAAAAACATCTCGGTTATGCCATCCAGTGGTTTGGGTTGGCAGTGGCAGCGGCGGTGGTGAGTTATTTTTCGTTCAGGGCCAACAACAAAGGATAAATGATGTCTGAGAAAAGCAATAAATTTACCTTAATAGGCTTACTTCTTGTTTTTGTTCTTCCGGTTATGGCTGCCAAGCTGGCGCTGGACAACAGGTGGTTTAACAGTGGCGCCACAAATAAAGGCGAGTTACTGCAGCCGGTGAGAGATTTTTCAACAGTACTCGCCAAACAAGAGCCCAAGTGGCGTATTGTTTATTCTGTGCCAGAAACATGTGATGCTGCGTGCAAAAATGCCATTTACAGCATACATCAGGTATGGATAGCCCTTGGACGGGAAACTGACCGCGCTGAGGCGACCGTTATACTCACAGATACCAGTGATCAAACTGTGCTGAAAAGTCTGGAAAATGAGCATAACTTGCACGTACTCAGGGTGTCTGATGATACGGCATCAAACGCCATGCTACCGCAGGATAGCGGCTCAATTATGTTAGTGGATACACTGAATAACGCCATGCTTCGCTATCCCACATTTGAGGATAAAAACGCAGCTGTGCAAAGTAGTCGCGACATTCTCGCCGATGTGAAGAAACTCTTAAAATTGTCCCGTATTGGTTAAGGAGCAAGTGATGAGAAAACTTGTACTGTTTAGTTTGATCCTTGCGGTGGTTGTTATTGTGCTGGGGGCGTATACCCGTTTAACGGACGCTGGTCTCGGCTGCCCTGATTGGCCAGGTTGTTACGGCTTGCTTACTGTGCCTACCAAAGCAGAACACGTGGATACGGCAAACTTGGCATTCCCTGAAAGACCGGTTGAGGCGGCTAAAGCATGGAATGAAATGATTCATCGTTATTTTGCCGGTGCGTTGGGTGTATGCATTTTTACCATAGCCATCTTAGCTGTTAAAAATCGCCGTGCCGGTCAGTCTGTGCGATTGCCGTTGTTTCTGGTGGGGCTGGTATTGTTTCAAGCTGCATTGGGCATGTGGACAGTTACCCTTAATTTATTGCCCGTGGTTGTAATGGCCCACTTATTAGGGGGCTTCAGTATTCTCGCCTGCTTGTTCCTCTATCATTTAAAGCTGAGAGAGCCAGTACGTCGACCAAGGCGTATAAATATGCTGACCAAATGCGCATTGGTGGGAATGGCGATTTTACTAATGCAAATTGGCTTGGGGGGATGGACTTCTGCCAATTACGCGGCACTGGCGTGTACCGATTTTCCGGTTTGTGAAGATGGCTGGGCGGAACGCTTGGATTTCTCTGGTGCTTTTAGTGTTCCCTATGCAGAAACTTACGAATTTGGAGCCCATGGGTATGGCGAACGCATGACAATGCACATTGTTCATCGGGCTGGCGCAGTTGTAACGTTCCTGTATTTACTGTGGCTGGGGTTCAGGTTATGGCGTCAGGACGTATCGTCGTCAATGAAAACGGCGGGTACAATGTTAATTGCTATTCTGATGCTTCAAGTAACCCTTGGGGTAAGTAATATCGTGTTGAGCTTGCCGGTGTTTGTTGCAGTGGCACACAACCTGGTTGCGGCCTGTTTGTTGTTGGTCATGGTGTGGATTACCTATCAGGTGTCCCGCGTGCAGGGAGAAATTCATGGATAAATCTGTCGCTCTTTCTACAAGTCCTTCACGGGCAAGGCAGCGCACAACCTGGCGTGATTATTATGAGCTTACTAAACCCAAAGTCGTCCTGCTCTTATTGCTAACAGCATTGGTGGGGATGTGTCTTGCCACAGATGGTTGGGTAAAATGGCAGGTATTATCGGCAGGTATGTTAGGGATAGGTATGTTGGCATCGTCAGCGGCGGTGATTAACCATGTGGTTGATCACCGAATTGATGGCATGATGGCTCGCACTATTAACAGGCCCGTGGTCAGGGGTAAGGTATCTGCGACGCAAGCTCTGTGTTTTGCTGCCTTCCTCGGTGTTGCAGGGTACGCCTTGCTGTGGTTTTGGGTAAATGCCCTTACTGCGTTGCTAACGTTAGCAAGCTTAGTGGGGTACGCCGTTGTTTACACGATGTTTCTAAAGCGAGCTACGCCGCAAAATATTGTCATAGGTGGTTTAGCCGGAGCCGCGCCACCCCTGCTCGGATGGACAGCCGTGACTGGTAGCGTTCACGCTCATGCCCTGTTACTGGTGTTAATTATTTTTACCTGGACACCACCGCATTTCTGGGCACTGGCCATCCACCGCCGAAAAGATTATGCCCGAGCTAATGTGCCCATGTTACCCGTCACCCATGGCGAAGGGTTTACAAAAACCTCGGTTTTAGCTTATACCATTTTACTCGTACTGGTGTGTTTACTGCCTTATTTAGTTGGGATGTCCGGCGTGATCTATTTAGCCGGTTCTCTGATACTCAACGCCGGATTTGTGGTATGGGCTTACAAACTGAAATTTGCCTGCAAAGAAGATACGGCCATTAAAACATTTCGCTATTCAATATTGCATCTCATGGTATTGTTCGTAGTACTGCTTGTTGACCACTACGTACCTGTTAGCTTATGAATCAAAGAATAGTAACCGGCATTGTCGCTGTTGTGGCGTTGATCGCCGGTATTTGGGGGGCCGTTAACCTTGCGCCACCCTCTGCCTCAGAAAGTGTCGAGGTAAAGTATTTTACTTTTTATCCGGCTTCAAGACCGATTAAGCCTTTCGACCTAACTCAAGCCAATGGCCATCCGTTTACCAAGAAAAACCTTCAAAACGCCTGGACACTGGTTTTCGTAGGATATACCTATTGCCCGGATATTTGTCCAACAACGATGGCATCACTGAATAAAATATGGCCTGAACTTTCGTCTATAAAGTCCGAGTATCCTACTCAGGTATTATTTTTGTCCGTTGACCCTAAAAGAGATACCATTCAACGGCTTGAAAGCTATATCGGGTATTTCAACGAAGAGTTTATCGCGGCCACGGGCCCACACAAAGATCTGTTTCCGCTTGTAAGAAATTTAGGTTTGATGTATGCAATAGCAGGAGATACAGAAAATCCTGACTATTTGGTCGATCATAGTGCGTCTGTTGTTCTTATTAACCCCAATGCCGAAGTCATTGGACGATTCAAGCCAATAATGGAGCCAGGAAAGTTAGCAATCAGTGATGTCGAGCAAATCCTTGTCGATATGCCGGAAATTGTGAAACTTCAATAGTTGTAATGACAGTTGTTGTAAGACAGGCAACCGCGAGGGATGTGGAAGTAGCGGTGCCGTTATTACTGGATGCAGCGGAACGTTTATTAACCAGTATTTTTGGAAATGGAAATCGCGATGAAGCGTTTGCCTTTCTCTTTGCCGCTTGGCTCAGGGGGACGGGACAGTATGGCTTTGAAAACCACTGGCTGGCGTGTGTAGACGACAATATTGTTGGTATCGCATCCTGTTGGCATGATGCGTTACCAGAGCATTTTGATAGAGACACCCTGAATGCTATCACCGACTACTTCGGTATCGATGAAGCCTTGGAAGTGGTAATACGGAGTCAGGAACACGCGATTGCGCTTCACTCTCCACTTGTACTCGAGATGGGAATAGGTCATCTCGCTGTTGCCGCTGGAGCCAGACGAAGCGGTGTTGGCACGGCCTTAGTTCGCTATATGGAATGCAAAGCGAGAAAGCTGGGCAAATTGTCACTGGTTTTAGATGTAGAAGCGCAAAACCTGGGCGCGCTGCGCTTTTACGAGGCTTTGGGTTTTGTTGGACAACAGAGTTTTGCACCGTTTATCACGATGAAAAAGGGGGTGGCACCACTTTAATTCGTGGCATCAACCGTCTACTTATTTTAGTCCTGTTTCTCGGAGTTTGCTGTACTAGTCCGGATACGTGCCATTTTCTCTGGCAACAAAAAACGGTTGAGAGTACCAGTAATATCGACCCGGCTTGGAGGCAGAGGGCGCAGTGCAATTTACTCTTGAACGCCCAATAGGCAATGCCTTGTCCAATGTATAGCTGAGAGTATTATCGCTAAAATCAACCGGAAGGGTTTCGCCCTGAAAGTAACATGCGGCCTGTTTTAATCGCACATCTTCTTGCCTGACTGTGATGCTTTGCTTCCCCACAAGTGTATTGGCCGCAAACTCGGGGTTCTGGAGAGTTTGCGATAGCACTGGCATGGCCAGACTCGCCATTTTTACTTTTAACGATGACATTCTGGCGTAGGGACCGGCGGCGGGGAAGCGAGGTAACGCGGCAAAATCACTGTGGGGACCGACGCCACCTGAATGTTGACCAAATCCGATGTATCCCGCCTGCTTTACCCGATTGGCTAACTGTTGATTGAATTCCCCAAAGGGGTAGGCCAGGTATTTAAGCGATTCACCAGTGTGCTCGCGTATTTGTGCTTCGGCTTCCTCTACATTTTTCCACACCCTGTCTAACCATGCTGCTTCGCTCTCTCCGTTCAGGCGATCGAGCATGTGCAAATGGTCAAGGGTATGATTGGCAAAATCCACGCCCTCCTCATGCAGCTTTTTCACTTGCTCCCAGTTTAACTGGCTTTTTTGTCGGCCAATTTCCGCAGGGTTGATGAAAATTGTGTACGGCAGCGACAATGCGTTCATTACGCTATGGCCATTGGTCAGAATGTTTTCAAAGCCATCGTCGAAGGTAACTGCAATGGCCTTGTCTGGTAACGGCTTGCTATTTTTAATGGCGTTTACAATAACTGGTAAAGGCAATACCGAGTAGTGCTCGGCCAAGTATGTCATGTGCTCTTTAAATATTTCAGGCGGCACACTGGTGCTCGCTGGCGTGCTTGCAGACACATGGTGGTATAGCAAAATTACTGCATTACTTTGGTTTTTTGTCTGGGCATTAGCAGGCGCAGCCTGAAACAGTGAAATCAATATGAAACTAGAAATAAGCGTTGCGTAGTTCAGCGCAGCTATGTGCCTTCTGGTAAACTTCATTCACCATCCTCTTCATTAAAATACGTCATTGAGCAAAACTGAAGCAATCAATTGGTCCGCCCATAAACAGTTATTAGTACTGGCCATACCCATGATTCTGGCCAATGTTACCACGCCTTTACTCGGCTTGGTTGATACGGCGGTCATGGGGCACATGGATTCATCTGCTATGTTGGCCGGCGCATCTATTGGAACATTGATCCTTACCCAAATCTACTGGGTGTGCGGGTTTTTAAGAATGTCCTCTACTGGGTTGAGTGCGCAGGCTAAAGGCGACGTCAGTGATAGTGTGCTCCTGTCAGCCAAAGTGCTTTGGCAAACGGCCATGACGGCGCTGTTGCTTGGCCTGATTATTTTTGCACTGCAAGCTCCTGTCTTGTCGGCCGGTCAGTTTTTGGCGAATTCCTCGACTAACGTAGCAATGTATACCGAGGCGTATTTTCATGTGCGAGTGTGGGGAGCCCCTGCCGCTATGCTAAACCTTGCCCTCATAGGTTGGCTGGTGGGACAGCAGCAAACACGCTGGGTCCTGTGGATTCAGGTTGTGGGGAATCTACTTAACGGCGGGCTGGATTTTGCTTTTGTCTACGGCTTGGACATGTCGGTGAAAGGCGTAGCGCTGGCCAGTGTCATAGCTGAATACAGTATGACAGTCATGAGCCTATTCATTGCACTAAGACTAACGAGGTTAATTCGCCCATCGTTGATGTGGTTTAACAGTGCGGCGAGGAAAGTCCTGCTCAAGCTAAATAGTGATATGTTGATTCGCAACTTGGCGCTGCAGCTATGCCTGGCATTTTTGACACTTCAAGGGGCTCGCTTAGGTGAAACCTCTGCGGCTGTAAATGCCATACTGATGCAGTTTTTTGTACTGATTGCCCTTGGCCTGGACGGCATAGCTTATGCTGTAGAAGCCCTGGTTGGAGAGGCTGCTGGTGGTAAAAAAGCCTCACATATTCTTGCACATACCCGACGGGGGCTCATGTGGTCATCGGCTTTTGCCGTTGTCTATGCTGTGGTATTCGGTTTTTTTGGCGGCCACATAATTGCTTTACTTACTGATCTTCCAACCTTAGCTAAAGCTGCGCAAGCCTATTTGCCACTGATGGTATTGTTGCCGCTTCTCGGTCACTGGTGCTTTCTATTTGACGGGGTCTTCGTGGGGCTCACCCGCTCTTCAGCCATGCGCAACACTATGGTGATCAGTGCATTTTGCGTGTATTTCCCGGTATGGTGGCTTACTCAATCTGCGGGGAATAAAGCGCTGTGGTATGCATTATTGGCGTTTTTGTTCGCCAGAGGCGCAACTCTAGGTGCAGTGTTCATTGCTATTATTCGTCGGCAGAGGGCGGCCGGGCACGCGGGTTAATTACCTTAAGCCTGTGCCACAGCAACATCAGATAACCGGATATTGCTATAACAAACCCAATCAGTAGGACGCCGAGTGAAAAATAATACAAAAACCGGTGAATATGGCTTAACAACAGCAACGAAAACGCGCCTGCAACGAAGAGTCCTAGGCCGAGTTTGAATCGACGCCAACTGTTTAACAGACCTGAAGACGTGACAGCGCGTTTCTTCATCGCAGCTAGTAATATGAATGTTCGCCAGATTCGTGTTTGGTCGCGTCTCGCACACCCACAAGCTCCCCGGGAAATTGTTCCAGTAATTGCTTTTCAATACCGTCCTGCAGGGTGACATCTACCATTGAACAACCGTTACATCCACCGCCAAACTGCAGAATAGCGTAGCCGTCTTCGGTTATTTCCAGCAGTACCACCTTGCCGCCGTGACTGGCCAATTGAGGGTTTACTTCGGCTTCAATCACATAGCTCACACGTTCGACCAAGGGCGCATCATCAGCTACTTTTCGCGCTTTTGCATTCGGTGCTTTCAGCGTTAACTGTGACCCCATTTGATCCGTGACGTAATCAATTTCTGCGTCTTCCAGAAAAGGGGCGCTTTCAGCATCGACTACCGCATCAAAACCATTGAACGGTATGCGAATATCTTCAGGTTCAACCGCTGTCGGAGGACAATAAGAAACACCACACTCCGCTGTGGATGTACCGGGGTTTACGACGAACACACGGATGTTCGTCCCAGCATCTTGTTTTTCCAACAGTTTTGCAAAGTGAGCCTGTGCTTCTTCTGATATAGTAATCATTAACAAATCCTACGTTGCATCTTTATTGCGCCTATAATAACAAATTTACCTGAGCAAAACAGTCGGGTATTTGTTTAACACGGTTAGAAGTATGGTCGAAAGTACAAAAAACAACAGGAAAGGAAAATGGCTTTACAAATAATTTCCACGATCAGAATCGTTGCTTCCATGTTGCTGTTCAGTATGTCAGCTACTGCGGCCCCGGTATTTAAAGACTCGGGAGGAAAACCAGCAAGCGCTTACCTTCCTGAGGGGGTTAACTACAACCCGGCTATTCCTACACCGGCATCCTTCTTGGGGGCCGAAGTGGGGACTTGGCATGTTCGTCATGATCAACTGGTAGCTTACATGTACGCCCTGGCTGACGCATCTGACCGCGTGACGCTTGAAGTAACTGGGTATACGCACGAAAATCGACCGCTGTTACTATTAACCATTACCGACCCGAAAAATCGCCCCAAGCTTGCCGACTGGCGGAAAGCTCATCTCGACACTGTAAACCAGGGAGCAAAGACCGAAAGAGATGCGCCCTTGTTTTTTTATCTCGGGTACAGTATCCACGGTAATGAGCCTTCTGGCAGCAATGCCGCCCTGATTATGGCCTATTATTTGGCAGCGGGTGACGATGATACTGTAGCCGAATTACTCAATGAAAACGTGGTGTTGCTCGATCCTGCCCTAAACCCCGACGGGATGTCGCGATTTGCTCACTGGGCCAACATGCATAAAGGCAAGAATCTGGTTGCAGACCCGCTGACCCGCGAACACGTGGAAGTGTGGCCAAAAGGCAGGACCAATCACTATTGGTTCGATTTGAATCGTGACTGGCTACTGCTCACTCATCCGGAGTCGCGAGCCAGAATTAAAAGCTTCCAAAAATGGCGGCCTCATATTCTCACTGATCACCATGAGATGGGCTCAAATAGTACGTACTTCTTCCAGCCTGGGGTGCCGTCCAGGAAAAACCCGAATACGCCTGATGGCAACGTCCGTCTGACCGAGGCACTGGCCGCCTATCACGCCAGAGCATTTGATGAGGCGGGCCAATTGTATTTTTCCGAAGAGGCGTTCGACGATTTTTACTACGGCAAAGGTTCGTCTTACCCAGACGCGCTGGGAAGTATCGGTATTCTGTTTGAGCAGGCCAGCAGTCGCGGGCACCTGCAAAACACCATGAACGGAGAACTGGCGTTTGCGCAAACGATTCAAAACCAGGTCACTACTACACTAAGTACTATCAAAGGGGCTCTTGCGAACAAGCCCGCTATATTGACGTACCAAAACACGTTTTACGATGACACAAAGAACGCGATTAAAAACGACACTGATTTTGGTGGCATTATTGCTTTACCCCGGGACAACGGTCGTTTGCAGGCACTAACAGACATTTTTGAACAGCACGACATTGACTATCGCTACATCAGTAAAGCTTTTAAGGGAGATGAGCAGACGTTCCCCGCAGGAAGTCTCGTGGTGCCGTTTGATCAACCCAAATATCGTTTGGTGAAAAGCTTGTTTTCAATCCGCCAATCGTTCGCAGAAAACACTTTTTACGATGTTTCCAACTGGAATATTGCACTGGCTTTTAATCTTGATTATGCCGTGCTGAGCAAGCGCGATGGCCGCGCGTTAAAGTATGGCTCACCTGTTCAAAAGACAACAAAACCAGTTGTCTCCGAAGATGCCTATGCTTATGCCTTTGAGTGGAATAATTACTTTGCACCAGCCATGCTTCAGCAGTTGCTTAAGGCCGGCGTAGCTGTGCGCAGTGCTGAGGCGCCGTTTAGTGCAACATTAACTAATGGCAGCGTTGTGGAGTTCGCCGCTGGCACTATAGTTGTGCCCACGCCCCTGTCGCAGCCTCATAGTCTCGTTTCGCACATCCAGGAAGCTTCTCTCTTAACTGGTGTTAAGGTTTACAGCATTGGCAGCGGCTTCACTCCGAAGGGAGCGGATTTAGGGAGTCGCACAATGTCGGCGATTTCGCAGCCCAGTGTTTTACTTGTGGGAGGGGAAGGAACCTCGTCATCGGAAGCCGGTGAAGTGTGGCACTACTTAGATACACGGGTAGGTTTTTCTCCATCAATTGTTGAAAAAGCCCGCTTAGCAGATGTGGACTTCGCCGATTACAGCCATATTATTTTCGTCAGCGGTAGCTACAGCGATATAGCAGATGACGTGGTAAGTCATTTGAGTGAATGGGTGCGAAAAGGCGGGGTGCTCATCGGACAGAAAACGGCGTTGCGATTCTTCGTGGGCAGAAACTTGTTAGATGCGGAAGTGGTTGCCAGAGAAACCATTGATCGCGCGTTTCCTACCGATTCGATGGGGTACGAAGATAAAGCCGCTTTGGCGGCAAGTAAGATCATCGCTGGTGCCGTGTATAATGCGCACATCGACCCCACCCATCCTCTGTTTTTTGGTTATTCCGGTGATACTCTGCCGCTATTTAAAACGAGTAACATGATTGTCAGGGCCGAAAAAAGCCCTTTCACTCAGCCGGCATATTATACCGACAAACCTCTAATGGCTGGATTCAGCGCGAGTCAATTGCAAAATATGATTGCCGATTCTGCCGCAGTGTTGGTGCAGCAAAAAGGGAAAGGTGTAGTAATAGGGTTTGTTGATAACCCCCTTTTTAGGGGGTATTGGTATGGCACGGGTAAGTTGATGGGGAATGTTATTTATCAGTCGACGCACCTGGTGCGGTAGCGCAAAGGCGTTTTACAGGTAAGCGCCATAACCCAAATATCAACGATGAGATCGGGGTGTTGAGCGCGTAACTGTTTAGCCAGTACATCTGCGGTGACGCCTGTTGTCATTACGTCGTCGACAATGGCAACGTGATGAAATGACGCTGGTAGAGCAACTGAAAATGCACTGCGCAAATTGAGCAAGCGATCTGCTTTTGACAAGGTGTGTTGTGCTTTGCCGTATTTTCGGCTTGCCCAGTCGTAAAAGACCGGCCGCTGAATTTTCGCGCCGATGCGTTTGGCGAGTTGAGCTGACTGGTTAAATCGCCTGTGTAGGAAGCGTTGAAAATGAACAGGAACGGGTAGCAGGCAGTCGGGCAAAAGTGTCTCTTCGTCCATACACTGTTCGACAAACCAGTTGGCGAGAAGATCTATGCTTGCCAAGCAGCGGTGAAACTTCATTCTGTGAATAAGTTCGTCGAAAGGCCATGCGTATTCTCCTAAAGCCAGCAAGCCATCGTAGGCAGTGTGACGAAACTGTTTGCTGATGACTGGATAGCGAAGTAGATTACCGTAATAATTAAGCTGTAATATAAAGCGGGTATCAAATTTGCAAAAGTCACACACGGTCGCCGGGCTGTACTGGTGACAAAGTAAACAGGCTAGATTGGGAACTCGCATAATTTGGACCATACTTTCCACTTTGTGTTTGCGCTTCTTACAGCAAGAGAATGAGGAGTCACGTTAGTGTTAAATGTAAATGTGTCAGAGCAACTCGTCAGCCGTACCACGGGTACAGGAAAGGATCTGGTTTTACTGCACGGCTGGGGAATGAACAGTGGGGTCTTTGAACACTTTATTCCGTTGTTGGAGCAAGATTTTCGCATTACCACTATCGACCTGCCCGGGTTCGGCGAAAACAACAGCTATTTGCCCGATACCTATTCTGTAGGCGCCTTGGCCCATGCCATTCATGACATACTGCCACATCAGAGTATTGTGGCTGGCTGGTCTCTGGGTGGTATGGTTGCGCAACAACTTGCTATGGACTATCCCGAACGGGTGGCGGCGCTGGTTACTATTGCATCGACGCCGCGCTTTGTGAACGGTCCTTGTTGGCCAGGTATTCAAGCTGAACTGTTGGCACAATTTGAGGCAGAACTTGCCCGTAATTATCATAAAACTCTGGAGCGCTTTCTCGCTATCCAGGCAATGGGTAGCGCTACCGCCAAACAAGACATGAAAGCAATAAAACAAAGTATCAGCGCTTTCCCATCACCATCAGAAGCAGCGTTAAAATCGGCCTTGAATTTGTTATCGACAGAAGATCTCAGGCATCAAGTCGGAAAAATTAAGCAGCCCACGCTTCGCATTTATGGGCGATTAGACAGTTTAGTCCCCACCAGCGGTATCGACAGGATCTGCGAATTACATCCTCAGAGTGATACAGTCGTATTGCCTCACGCCTCACACGCGCCGTTTATTTCTCACCCTCAGCAGTCGGCGGACATTATTCGGCAATTTGCTTATTCCGCGTAGGTTGCTGATGTTATGAATGTTTTTTTGTACACATTGTCGAGGGAGTCTGCCTTTGAAGCAAGGCGCGTAAAAAAAATGGGTTAAAGGCTTCTCCTTTTTTTCTTTTTGGTTAATAATTAACCATGAGAGAGTAGAGGTCTATTTTATGTCGAGTATTGTTGGCAATAGTATTAATTCGGCCATCGTGTCGGGTATGAGCGGTCTGCAAAACGCCTACCAAGGTATGACCTTGGCGTCGGTTAATATTGCACAGCGGGCTGCACAAAACAGCGTAGAAAATAATGGCACCGGTGATGTATTGGTTAATGCATCGCTACAAAACCTCACCAATGTGAGAAACACTTTGCCTTCTGGTGGAGATAGCCTTACGTCAGATTTAGTCTCGTTGCAGTTAAACAGCAACAATGCGTTAGCGTCAGCGAAAGTAGTAGATACTGCTTTCGATACAGTCGGTACCATCATAGATACGCTCACCTGACAACATGAATATCGTTACGCCAGTCCCCACTTCATTAGTGTTCACTACGGCGAATGTGAGCACTGAGGCTGCCCGTCGGGAAAACTTGCTGAAAGATACTATTCCTCCTTCTAAAGAGGCTGAACAAGGCACGTCGGAACAAGGCCTTGGGTCAGAGTCTGATCGCGCAAAATCACCGGGGCAAAAACCTGCTCCTGTAACCTATGAGCGTCCCCAGGTACAGGTTGATAGCCGTCCTGACGTTTTGCAAAACGAGAGCAACGAAGCCCAAAGTAGTGATACAGACAACGGAGATAAAGAAAGTGCTGGCAAAGGTTCAGCAGAAGAAAAGCAGCAACAGCAAGCGCAGCAGAAAGAAATAGAATCCCTCGAAGCCCGCGATCAGGAAGTACGTCAGCACGAACAGGCTCACGCTGCAGCCGGCGGACAATACGCAGGTTCTCCTCAGTATGAGTATGACACCGGCCCCGACGGAAAACGCTATGTCACTGACGGTGAAGTGAGCATCGATGTTTCTGAAGCCGACTCTCCTGAGCAAACTGTTCGAAAAATGGAGCAGGTTCGCGCCGCTGCACTAGCGCCAGCGGAACCATCGGCCCAGGATTTGAAAGTTGCTGGCGAGGCGAGTCGTAAGGCTGCGGAAGCTCGGGCTGAATTATCTTCAAATGAAGGCGGTATCGGCGAAGCCTCCCAAGCCACTGTCGATGATGCTTTTTCCGTTGAAGGAACTGGGGCTCGGCAGTTAGAGATCCAGGATGAGGTTTACCAAAATCGTATTGGCGTTATTCAACAGTTCTATCAGGATCAGGTTTCACCTAAAGTCGGTGGTTTTTCCGTCTCGGCGTAATGCAATACATTTTTGAATTTGGCTGTTTAGTTTGTGCTCGTCTTTCATTTTGCCTGTGTCAGGGAAAAGCTGATTAGCAGTCTTTGTTGGCTTAGAGACTTAAATGGGCGTTTCCTGTGGCGCAACACCGAGGTACTCACTCAGTACTTTTATCAATTGTTGTTTCTCAATAGGTTTACCCACATGAGCATTCATCCCTGCCTTTTCACATGCATCGATATCCTGTTGCATTGCGTTAGCCGTAAGCGCAACAATAGGTACGTTTAACTGTAAACTCTCTCTGATAATTTGCGTGGCTTCATAGCCGTCCATTTCCGGCATCTGAATATCCATCATGACTAGATCAAAGGTTTGCCGGGACAACCTTTGCAGTGCTTTTCGACCGTTTTCTACTCGGGTTATGGTTAAATTTGTCGTACTCAGCATCGCCTGAATCACTTCAACATTGATGTCGTTGTCTTCCACCAGCAACACATTTGTTTTCTCAAATGAGGATATCTGTGCTGGCGCGGACGGTGTAACTATGAGGGTGTTGGCAACGGGTAAATTCAGTTCGAAATAGAATGTAGCTCCTTTCCCTGGCTCACTGTTTACTCTGAGCTTTGACCCCATTAGAGCAAGTAACTGCTGACAAATGTGAAGCCCCAGGCCAGAGCCTCCAAACTTACGGGCTGTGGAGGATTCAGCCTGCATAAAGGGTTCAAACAGACGTCGTTGTTGCTCTGTTGTAATGCCAATACCCGTATCAGCTACACTCACCCTCAACCGGCAATAATTGTCTGTGAGTGCCAGTGTCGTCAGTGTTATGTGAATGTCGCCTTCGTTGGAAAATTTTATTGCATTGGCGATAAGGTTGGCGAGCACCTGTTTAACGCGCAATTCATCGAAGATCATTATGGGGGGAATGTCACTATCGATGGTAAAGGTAAACTTTAGCTTTTTCGCTGTCGCCTGGGCGTGGAAAATATCGCCGAGTTTTCTCAAGCTATGTCGAATCTTGCAGGGATTTTCATCAAGCTCCAGTTTGCCGGCTTCAATTTTTGAAAAATCGAGCAAGTCGTTTATAAGCTGAAGTAGCATATCAGAGGAGTTTACAATTTGAGACGTCAGGCGTTGGTGGGGAGTGTTCTCGAGTTTTTCTGTGAGTACCTGCCCAAAACCAATGATAGCGTTGAGAGGGGTACGTATTTCGTGGCTAATGTTGGAAATGAACGCGGATTTAAGCTGATTGTGTAACTCTGCTTTTTCTTTGGCTTCTGCATACAAACGGTTAGTTGCACGGATCTTTCGCAGCTGAGTGAGCATAATCACAACCGTGATAAAAGCCATGATGATAAAAATTACTAACCATTGGTTATACTTTCGGTGACTCTCCTCCGCCGCTTCTGTCGCGTAAAGAAGGTTGGATACGGCTTCATTTTTTGCTTCCAATTCCGCTGCCCGTTGCTTCTCCAATGCAATCTCATTAACCAGCTTTGAGCTTTCAAGAAGTTCTAAGTCTTCGTATTTTTTAGCTTCTATATAGTCTTGATGAAATTGTACATATTGCTCAAAGGCGGTTTTGAAATCTCCCTGTGCAGCGGTAATTTCAGAAGCGATTTGCTGCAATTCTGCACGCCATGTTGTTACTTCGTCGGTTCGATTTTCATCAAAAACCCTGCGGGCATTTTCCAGAGCTATCCGTGCATTTTTGAATTGCTGTAGCGAGAGGAAGGCTTTTGCCCGGTATTTGTATAACTCGCTTTCAAAGTAAGAGGCTGCATAAGGATGTTTCAGCACATCTTCTGATATTGCCAGTGCTTCGTCGAATTTCTTCCAGCGAAAAAATACTGTGGCCTTTCCATACATGGCAATGTATTCGCCATAATGAGAATCTAGCTTACTGTCTGTGTTCGCCGTTCTTTCGAAATAATCAATGGCCTTGGCATAGTCTTGCTTGTTTCGGTACAGAATGCCGATAGAGTAGAGATTGTCACTGGCGAGTATCCAGTCGTTACGAGCCTGTGCTTGAGGTAGTGATAGTAAATAGTGCTCTAGAGCGATGTCCAGCGAGCGTATAGCGTGGTAATAGTCCGCCACGGCATAGTGGTATAATGGGTCAAGATTGGGAAGGTCGTGCTCTCGCATCAGTGTATTTAACGACTCGAGCAGGCTGGCATTTTGCACAAATACCTGATTCTCGCTATTCGTTATCATTAAATAGATATAAGTAAGTACCTGTAACCTGGGGGAGAGCGAGGGTGAGGCCAATAGCTCGTCAAACAAGGGGTGGGCGAGATCATACCGCGCATCAATGCCGTACATTCTCGCTAAACCTATTTTAATGGCTGCTCCATTTTCGCTGTCGTGCTTTAACGATTCAAGAATGCCGGTTATCGGAGTTGCACTGGTTTGATGCATTCTTACCAAATACAACACGTATTCTGCTGCTATCTGGGCTTTTTCCGGGGCCGTATAGGCATCAGACTGCAACCGATGTTCAAGATCCCGAATGATTTCACCCACAGGTGCCGGTATTTCCGTTTGCATTCTTTGCGCTAACTCTTTTAGTTCGCCAGTGAGAGTTGCATAGCTAAAAGCGGGAAACACGATAGCTACAAAGCAGAAAATAAGGCGGAAACTAGCTAAATAGGAATAACACACAATGTTGCTCGATACTTTTTATTATTAAAACATTATGTTCCTGGGTAATGGAAAGCACAAATTACAAGCAGGAAGTTCGATTTATTTAAAGCTACCAGAGTCGTGTATAAATGTCTTTAAATTAAAAAAGCGACCCGTTTGGGCCGCTTTGAATGTCAATAATAAGATATTTTGAAAGCGCCTTATTTTTGCTTGGCCTTAGCGAAAGCATCGGCAAAAGCATTTCCCATCGCCGCATTTGATGGCGAAGACGACTGCCTGCTGCCGCTATTGCGGTTGCCTTGCCGGGGTTTATTGCTTTTCGCTTTGCCGCCCTGGGAACGTTTATCTGAAGCCGGCGCTGGTGTGTCGTCCAGTCGCATGGTAAAAGATATGCGTTTGCGCTGAACATCTACTTCCAGCACTTTCACCTTCACAATGTCGCCGGCTTTAACAACTTCCCGCGGATCGCTGATAAATTTGTTGGTCAGGGCGGAGATGTGTACCAGCCCGTCTTGGTGTACGCCAACATCCACGAAGGCACCAAAGTTAGCTACGTTGCTCACCACTCCCTCCAGGACCATGCCGGGTTTGAGATCCTTGATAGTTTCCACACCTTCTTTAAAGGTGGCGGTTTTAAATTCCGGGCGGGGGTCGCGGCCTGGTTTATCTAATTCCTTCAGTATGTCTTTCACAGTGGGCAAACCAAAAGCATCGCTGGTGAAGTCATCTGGTGATAACTTGCGCAGTAGTTCGGTGTTGCCTATTAAATCATTCACGGCTACCTGTGTGCGGTCAACAATACTATCTACCACCGGGTATGCCTCAGGGTGAACGGCGGAGCCGTCCAACGGGTTTGTGCCGGCTGTAATTCGCAGGAAACCTGCGGCCTGTTCAAATGCCTTAGGCCCTAGCCGTTCCACTTTTAACAGGGATTTGCGATCGGCAAATGCGCCGTTATTGTCGCGGAAGGCAACGATGTTTTGGGCCAGGGTTTTATTTAATCCCGATACATAAGACAACAAGGCTGGCGATGCGGTATTTAAATCAACCCCCACGGCGTTTACACAGTCTTCGATGACGCGATCAAGGGATTTGCCCAATTGGCTCTGACTTACGTCGTGCTGATACTGTCCCACGCCAATGGCTTTCGGTTCAATTTTTACCAGTTCTGCCAGCGGGTCTTGTAGCCGGCGTGCTATGGACACCGCGCCTCGCAGTGACACATCCAAGTCGGGCAGCTCTTTCGAAGCCAGTTCTGAAGCTGAATAAACTGATGCCCCGGCCTCACTTACCATAATTTTCTGCGCCCCAAGCTCTGGTGCAACTTTAAGCATTTCAGATACAAGCTTGTCGGTTTCTCTCGACCCAGTACCGTTGCCAATACTGATGAGTTCAACCTTGTGTTGTTTACACACATTGATCAAAGTGCGCAGGGACTTGTCCCATGCGTTTTGCGGTGCATGAGGGAAAATTGTGTTAGTCGCGACAACTTTGCCGGTTTTATCCACCACGGCAACTTTCACCCCTGTACGCAAGCCGGGATCGAGGCCCATAGTGGTTTTGGCACCGGCAGGTGCAGCCATGAGCAAATCGTTGAGGTTTTTGGCAAAAACGCTAATAGCTTCTTCTTCTGCTCGCTCACGCAGGCCGGCAAACAACTCGGTTTCCATGTGCAGGCCAATTTTAATTTTCCACGTCCATTGCACCACCTGTTTTAAGAATACATCGCCGGGGCGACCTTTATCGGCAATCATGAAATGGTCGGCAATAATGTGCTCACAGTGTGAAGGGGCAAGTGGATCTTCGTTTTGCGGGTCGGCATTTAACTGAATGTGCAACATGCCTTCATTGCGCCCGCGGAACATGGCCAGAGCGCGATGTGAGGGAACTGTTTTGAGCTTTTCGTGGTGGTCAAAGTAATCTTTATACTTTATTGCTTCCTGCTCTTTTCCAGGCGCAACAGTGCTGCTTACAAAGGCATTGTCGTTGAGGTAGCGTCTGATTTTTGCCAGCAGGGCTGCATCTTCTGCGAAACGCTCCATCAGAATATAGCGCGCGCCTTCTAACGCCGACTTCTCATCGGCTACCCCTTTGTCCGCAGATATAAAGGCCTTTGCTTCATTTTCAGGAGTTAGTGTTGGGTCTTTAAACAGAGCGTCCGCCAGCGGTTCTAAGCCGGCTTCAATGGCAATCTGGCCCTTGGTTCGCCGTCGTGGCTTGTAAGGTAAATACAGATCTTCGAGCGTGGTTTTGCTGTCTGCCGATTGAATATCTCTGCGCAGGGAATCAGTGAGTTTGCCCTGCTCGTCAATGGACTTCAGTATCACTGCCCGGCGATCTTCTAGGTCCCGAAGGTACGTAAGGCGCTGTTCCAGTGTGCGAAGCTGAGTATCATCCAGACCCTGGGTAACTTCTTTTCGGTATCTCGCGATAAACGGCACTGTTGCCCCTTCGTCAAGCAATGTAACTGCGGCCTGCACCTGATTGGCGTTGACGGCTAGTTCTTCGGCAATTTTGTTGATGATCATAATGAACTCTGTTGCGTTCCTGATAGGTCTGGCCCGCGCTCATGGGTCGGGCATGGTTCGTGTCATAAAAAGTGGCGCAAGTATAGCACTGATGAAAAGCAGTAGAATGGCGTTCGTCTCACTTTACTCGGATTTCAGAGGTGGATACACGCTCTTGCAACTTTTGATTTTGGTCGTCAGTCAATTATTTAATGCGGTCGTTTGTGTCGTACCATATTTTATTTATCCACCAGGTAAAGTGGCCGGCTTCTGTTTTAACTTCCACATCGTCCTCTACAGTTTTTCCAATTAAAGCGCGGGCCATGGGCGCATCCACAGAGATGAAGTCCTTTTGCCCAAAAATTTCGTCATATCCGACAATGCGAAGGGTCATGACTTTACCCTCGTCGTTTTCAATCTCAACCCAGGCGCCAAAAAATACTTTGCCTTCTTGTTCCGGGGAGTAGTCTACAACTTTGAGTCGTTCGAGGCACTTGCGTATGTAGCGCACTCGTCTGTCTATTTCCCGGAGCCTTTTTTTGTTGTACTGGTAATCGGCGTTTTCACTTCTGTCACCCAGACTGGCGGCCCAAGCTACTTTTTTTGTGGTCTCAGGGCGCTCTACCCGCCACAAATGGTCGAGTTCATCTTGTAACTTCTTATATCCATTTCGCGTGATCAACGGCGTTCGCATACTAAAAATTCACTATTTGTACGATTTATCTGATAATAAAAAATGAAATTGTGCCGATAAGCAAAGGATATCGTGATGATTTTGAATATGAATTTTAACATTATTGCATTTTTGACGCATAATATTTGAACAAAAACCTGGCACAAATGTCATATAACAATCCATACTTAATGTGGAGACAAACTGTGAGTAAACCAATGGACAGTCAACAGCATTGTAAGCAGAAAAAAGAGGGGGTGTCAGCCACCGCCAGTGGTGTAACTAATAGCATCACGATAGTGGGCTTTTTACTGTTCCTTTCAGGTGTCACTTTGTTTGCCATAGGCATTATAGATGTGCTGGTTCAAATCGACAGTGTTAAAACGGCTGCACTCATTGTCGGAGGCCTGTTATCTTATAAAGTTGGTCATATTATGATTCGCCACTGCGCGACACTGAAAGTGCGTCCTGAGCGCAGGAGACTTTTGCTGTCAGACAACAGTTAAAACGCTACCGCATAAACAGTCTTTTTTTATCGCCAATTGTTCCATAAAAATACTGGCAGGTTCATGGTATTCCCTCTAAATTATAGATGAAGCAAACGATTGCTGCATAAACAGTTAAGCCCGAATTCTTATCCGGGCACGCGCTTGAACCTAAACAGGCGATATGCACGTAGGGACATTTTGCAGGTACGGAGATACCCAAAAGAAAAGCCGACGTTTTCGTCGGCTTTTTGTTGCACAGGCGCTGAATTATTCTGCTGCCTCTTCATCGTCTTTAATGACTTCTAGTAACTCAACGTCGAAAATCAGTGTGGAGTTTGGTGTAATTAATCCCGTGGAGCGCTCTCCATAGGCCAGTTCTGCAGGAATAACGAAGCGGTATTTAGCGCCTTCCTTCATCAGTTGAACGCCTTCTGTCCATCCTGGAATAACGCGGTTGAGTGGGAAAATAACCGGCTCTTTTCTTTCATAGGACGAGTCGAAAACAGTGCCATCGATCAAAGTGCCGTGATAATGTACTTTAACGGTATCAGACGCGTCCGGGCTGGCGCCCTCGCCTTCCTCAATAACTTCATACTGCAAGCCTGAATCGGTAACTGTTACGCCTTCTTTTTCTGCATTTTGAGCAAGGTAGTCAGCGCCAATTTTGACATTTTCTTCTGCGGCTTTCGCCGCCATTTCCTGTTGCTTCTCACGCATTTGTTGTTCGCCAGCTTGAGCAAACTTCTGAATATCACCTTGTGATAATTTTGTATCATTATTCAATGCGTCTTCGAAGCCTTGTTGAAGCGCATCCTGATCAAGAGGCATTCCCAACTGTTCCTGTTGCTTGGCGCGGTTGGCAACAAATAGACCCATGCTCGCTCCCATGGCATAGGCTTGTTTTTGTGCATCAGTCATATCTGCTGCCGCAGCACTTTGTGTGGCAGTGTCTTTTGCTTCTTTTGTTTCGCTGACCTGGTCGGTATTTGGCTGACACGCAAACAAACCCAAGGCGGCTACGGTTGATAAGGCGACGAGCGACTTACGCATAAACTTCTCCATTTAAAAAATAAAAACCGTGCGCTGGCACGGGTGTTTTAACGTTAACTAATAAACTTAGAAAAAGGATCAATGGTAAAATCATTTTGCTAAATTGTTCATCAACTATCCATGCTATGGTAAACACAGCCGTAGATAAAGCGAAACCTGTAGACATGATTCATCGACGATTGTTCCAAAGAATACTATCACTGACCACTGTCTTGCTTTTTTCACAAGGGTGTACGGTACCCGATTCCCATCCAGTGGAAAAGTGGCAACATGGAAAAGATGGCACCTTTGCTGCAGATATTTCTGTAGACGGAAAGCTGAGCGTGGTGTCCGGCGTAGATAATGGCATTAGTGTCTGGCATAACAACGACGAAAAAATCCTCTATCACTGGCAACACCAAAGCGAAGGCAACAACCTTGTACTTGCCATTCATATTTCTGCAGACAGTCGCTACGTGGTGACAACAGACAAAGATGCCTTTGCACTGTGGAGTATCGACAGTGGCGAACCAGAAGGATTTTGGCGTATTGACGAATCTACCATTCGCGACGTTGCTGTTAGCAATAATGGCAAGGGTATTTTAGTGGGCAGAAGCAACGGTAAGGTTATGTATTTTGAACCGGAAACCGGGCGTCGTTTGGAGTTTTTAGGCCATCAGGAGCGCATCAATAGTGTGGATATTTCGCCCAATGGTCAGTACGCCTTAACGGGCAGTAACGACTATGTGGCTTATCTTTGGAACACGAAAACGGGCCAAATTATTCATACGTTTACCCATTCCAGTAGAGTGACAAAAGTTGCACTGGACGATGCCGGTAGATACGTGTTTACCGCAGATAGCAAACACGATTCTAAAATATGGAATGCACAAACGGGTGCACCGGTTAGCAACCTCAAGTATATTGCACGGCAGAAAATATTTACCGATGCTGTTTTCTCCGATGATGGTAAGTACTTGCTTACCGGGGCTCCGTCTAGAAGAATATATCTGTGGGACGTTAGAACCGGTGAACTGCAAGGTGAATGGAAAGTGGCTGCCAAAGTTGGATCCCGCCCTGCGACTGCGGTGGTGTATGGGGTGAGTTTCACGTCTGACGGAAAAATTTTATCCGAGAGCAGCAGCGGCTTAGCAGAATTATGGGCAGTGGATTAATGCAGGACAATATGACAATTGATGAAGCCGTAATGGCCATCGAAGAATTACAAACAAAAGTTGCGTTTCAGGAGCACACTATCGACTCCCTTAACGAAGCACTGACTGAGCAACAATATCAAATTGAAAAGCTCCAGGTGCAACTTCGTCACGTTATGGAGAAAGTGAAAGGCTTTGAACCTTCAAACATAGCGAAACTCTCAGAGGAAATGCCTCCACCTCATTATTAGAGCCTGGACGATGGCGCTACTAAATGGGGCTTCGGCAGCATTAATTTAGAAAAAAACACGTTCTTTGACTACGCTGTAACTATGAATAGTTTCGGGCAATCGCTTTGGTGTTTGCCTCACTGGAACCGCGAACCGGACGGCATCCTTATGGCCAGAAAACTCAGAACCTCTGTGGCAGGCGTACCTCAACTCATCCAGCGTTTGGGGCGCGACGACGTATCGCCCTTCATTGACGATACAGACAAACTCACCTATCTGGATTATCTCTCACGCTATGCATCCCGCTACGGGGTAGCGATGCATAGCTGGTGTGCAGCTAAAAACAGCATTCTGTTATTGTGTACCCCGTCTGAAAGCGACAGTATTTCGTTAACGCTTCAGGCTACCGGTCGTTTGTATGCCCAGTTCTACCATCAGCGACACGGCACCCAGGGTAGTATCTGGCGCGACAGATACAAGTCTGCGCTGGTTCTGGATGATCACCTTCTGTTGGAGGTTTACCGCTATGTAGAACAGAAACCTGTGACTGAAGGGCTTTGTGAAGCACCTGAGTATTATGCCTGGTCAAGTGCTGGCGTTAATGCTTTGAATGCCGCGCATCCCACTGTTCAACCCCACAATGCGTTTCTTCGAACAGCGGCGGAGCCTGTGGTTCGGCAGCGTTTGCATCTGCAGAGGTTACACGACGACAACCCAGAAGCCGACCGCGCCATCGAAAAGGCATTGCGCATGGGGTTAGCCATGGGTGATGAAGGTTTTATACGACGCATAGAACAGGTAACCGGCAGGCGATTAACCGAAGGAAAGCGGGGCAGGCCGCGAAAATACCCTCCCGCTGTGCAAATCTAGTGCTTTGTCGCGAGGTCGTCCTTTTTAGCTTGTGTTGATGGTTCTGTCTTATTGATGTCTTCCCATTCTACGCTGTCTTCAAGGTCGCTGTTTATGGCTTTGATAAACGCATTGCGAAGAATGCCGCCTAAGGCAGAGAGAACGGGCGTGTTTACATCGTCCAACGAGCCAGAAATAGGAATACGTGTAGCAATTTGGTCTTTTTCCTGGTTCTCAAAAAGTTCTGCGACAAACCCTGATAGGGCTTCAGTCATTCCGCGAACAATGCCATCGTCATCTCGCTCTATATCGCCTTTCCACGAGAATACGTCTACATTGTGAAGGATAGGTTTTGCATAGCCTTCAATGGTGCCATTGTCGCAGGCAAGTTCCATAGCCATCTCAAGGTGTCCTGCTTCTAAATCAAAAGGAGCATAGGTGTCCAACAGGCTTTTAAAGTTCACCAGTGCAACATCACTGACTTGCAAGTTGATGTCGAACGTTGGCAATGGGGTGGCCGGATTAAGCGATGCGGTGAGTATGAGTGTTCCCTGTTGGGTGGTTTTTCCCGTCGCGTTGAGAGTTGCAACCAGGTTTTTTGATAAATCCCGGCTGTTAACTAAGTTGATAGCGGTAGCGTCAAGGTGGTGTAACGACACATCTACACCGGCACTGGGATTAAGAAATCGCACCGCACCGCGCTGAACAGTCAATTGGTCCACTTTTAAAGGCATCAGTTGATCAGCCAGATATAACCAGTTTTCATTCTCTCCTGACTGGCTGCGCGAGGTGGAAGTGCCATCGACAACATTTATTGAAGGCGCTGTTACTAATACAGTAGCAACCACGGTGCGGTCCATAATTGCTGACCACAACACACTGATATCCACCTTTTTGGCACTAAAAAATGGCTGTTCTATTTCACCTGAGCGTTTGAATATGAAGATATCTTCAACTCGATATGCCCCCCTCCAAAGCATGATGTCCACATCACCCACGCTACCGGTATATGTCCTGCCATTATCCAGTGTGTCGTTGATGTACCACTGCACGGCAAAAGGAAGTATGAGGCGCAGTAAAAAAATAAATGCGAGGGTAAACAATGCTAATTTATAGACAGTTAATGTTTTTCCGTTCATCGAAGATCCGCCCGCGTGCTATGTGGTAAATTTATAGATAAACACATCAATTCCCGTGCCAGTAAAGGGATCTAAAAAAGCACATCTTTTAGTGGGTAAGGGTTTGATTTTATTGGGAGTGATTTTTGTTTTGAACGTGAGACTGCCAGAATGAGGCTGACTTGAATTCAGCCCGTGCACGTCTTACCCGCTTGCCAGTAAAAGTAACAAAAGGGAAAGACGATGCAGAGGTAACAATTTAGTGAGGTTTAAATACGCCGATAACGTTTTCGTCAGCGCGAACTTTTGCTCCCACATTTTCGTCGGTTTGCGATTGTGAATACCCACATTTTACGCACTCCAGTTTTTCTACATTGTTTTCGAAAAACAGCATGATGGAATCCATTGCCTGGCACTTCGGACACGTCGCTCCGGCAATAAATCGTTTTTTCTTTCTTTCAGTCATTCTGAACCCCTGACCTCAATGGTGCGTTGTACAACGCAGAACATGGTGCCATGGCTGTGAAAAACAAGCCATCGCCGATGGAGTTTGTTATCATACGCGGCTGAATTTGGAGGACAACTTCCCGGGCATGATTACCTTATCTGACGTTTCCCTGATGCGCGGCAGCAAAGTGCTTTTAGAGCATGCGTCGGCACAACTTTTTCCTGGTCATAAAACAGCCCTTATTGGCAGTAATGGCTGTGGTAAATCCAGTTTATTTGCGTTATTGCGCAACGAGTTGACGGTAGACGCTGGCGATTGCAAGGTGCCAGAACACTGGCGTATTGTAAGTGTGGCTCAGGAAACGCCGGCGGTAGAACGGTCGGCCTTGGCGTATGTTATCGACGGCGACAAACACTTAAGAGAGCTACAGGCAAACCTGGCAGACGCAGAAAGACGTCAGGACGGTGAAGCCATAGGTCAAATTCACGGCCAGCTCGAACAGGCCGGTGCATATGATGTGGAAGCAAGGGCGGCGACTATTTTGGCCGGTTTGGGCTTTACGACGGCACAGTTATCGTCGCCGGTAACCGATTTTTCCGGTGGCTGGCGGATGCGTTTGAATCTGGCGCAGGCTCTGTTGTGCCCGTCGGATTTGCTACTGCTTGACGAACCCACTAATCACCTCGATTTAGACGCTGTTATCTGGCTCGAAAAGTGGCTGCAGCGCTATGCGGGTACCTTACTGCTAATCAGTCACGACAAGGCGTTTATCGACAACACTGTGGCGAATATCATCAGTGTGGAACAACAAAAACTGGTGGCGTACACCGGAAACTATTCTTCTTACGAAAAACAACGGGCAGAGCGAATTCGCCTGCAAAATATTGATTACCAAAAGCAACAAGACAAAATTGCACATTTGGAATCGTTTATTACCCGTTTCAAGGCCAAAGCCAGTAAGGCCAAACAAGCGCAAAGTCGCATTAAGCAACTCGAACGCATGGAGCAGTTGCTACCAGCTCATATCGCCAGTGAATTTAACTTTTCATTTGCCGAACCCACAGGGCTGCCAAATCCGTTGGTGCAGATGCGGGATATTCGTTTGGGCTACGACGACAAGGTTATTTTAACCGATGTTAAGTTGAATCTGGTGCCCGGTAGCCGCATTGGTTTACTTGGTCGCAACGGGCAGGGTAAATCTACGCTCATCAAGTTGCTCGCGTGTGTACACGAACCAATGCAGGGTACGTTTACAACAGCCAAAGGGCTCAATGTGGGCTACTTTGCACAGCACCAGTTGGAAACGCTTGATCCCAAAGCTTCTGGCTTACTGCACTTGCAACGTATTGATAAAAAGGCGACGGAACAATCGCTGAGAGATTTTCTCGGTGGATTCGGATTTCACGGTGATCAAGCGCTTAGCCCGGTGGCTCCTATGTCGGGTGGTGAAAAGGCTCGGTTAGTGTTGGCGTTAATTGTTTATCAAAAACCTAATTTATTGTTGCTGGATGAGCCCACTAACCATCTGGATCTGGAAATGCGTCACGCTCTGAACATGGCGTTACAGGGGTTTAGCGGTGCCATGGTATTGGTGTCCCACGACCGCTTCCTTTTATCATCGGTATGCGAAGATTTCTATCTTGTTGACCGCGGAACAGTGGAACCCTTTACTGGTGATCTGGATGACTACAGACAGTGGATACTGACACAGCAAACTGAGGAAAAACCGGTTAAAGAAGATAAACCAAAAATTGATCGCAAGGAAGAAAAGCGACGAGAAGCTGCATTCAGACAATCGGTCGCTCCGCTCAAGAAAGCGTTGGAAAAACACGAGAAAGCGATGGAAAATAAATCGGCGGCACTGGCAGAGGTGGAAACCCGTCTCGGTGACGCAGATTTGTATGCCGAAGAAAACAAAGCAACGCTTCTGGCGTTGCTTGAGGAGCAGGCATCTCTTAAGCAGGCTATTGAGGAGCATGAGATGGCTTGGTTGGAAGCACAGGAAGCAATGGAAATGGCAAGGACTGAATATGAATCTTAACGCAGATACTTTTTGGCAGTACAGTTTGGAGATCTATGGCCGCCCGGCGGTGTCTGAGAACGCGCTTGCGTTGCAAGACCATTTCAAGGTGAACGTAAACATGCTGTTACTGTTGTGCTGGTGTCTGCAAAACGGCGCGGTAATAACGTTGAACCAGTGGCAGGTTTTACTGGCTGCAATAGAAGAAACGGAACGAAAGCTCATTGCTCACCGTCGGCAGCGCAAACGGGCGAAAGTAGCCAGACCTGAGGATGCCTCTGCCTATGAAGCGCTTAAGAAACAGGAATTGGCGTTAGAGTTGGAACAACAAGAAGCGCTGACCACCATGTTCAATCGGCTTAACGTGGAATACGTATCACTCTCTGGCGTGAATGGCAGTATTGCCAGTTTTGTAAATGTTTTTAACCTTCGCCAACAACCAGATGCGGTGAGCAGGATCACGGCAGTGATCAAGCAACTTTAAACCTTTATGCAGTCAATTTGTTCTCAACCATCCACAGGTCATGGGCGAATAACGCGAAGTCGTTTTACACCCGCTCGCTGGGCCAGAAATCGGCATGTGCAAACCATTTGGCCCAGATTTATCCAAAAGCGCCAACCGGTGAAGTACACTTGGGAAAGGTTGATAACACCTGACGACGATTTTCTCGATATTGCCTGGGGACCGAAACCCGTCGAAGTAACGGGTATCGCGGTGATGTTTCACGGACTTGAAGGTTCCATTCGTTCCCACTATGCCAATGATATGATGGCGGCATTGAGTCAACGGGGTTGGCAGGTGGTGATGATGCATTTCAGAGGGTGTAGCGGCGAAATAAATCGTCAGCCCCGAGCCTACCATTCAGGTGAAACTTCCGACCCTGCATTTTTTCTTACGTGGCTTGAGAAGCGACATCCAGGCATACCAAAAGTTGCTATCGGCTTTTCGCTGGGGGGGAACATGCTGTTGAAGCTGCTGGGAGAGCATCCTTCTCAACCCTGGTTGCAAGCGGCCATCGCTGTGTCTGCGCCCATGAAATTAGCGGCGTGCAGTGACAGCATCAATCAGGGCTTTTCCAAGTTATACCAAAATTATCTGCTAAAAAGTATGAAAAGTACGTTGCTCAAAAAAATGCAGCGCATTGATTATGGTGGCATCATCGACATTTCAATGCAGGAGGTCAAGCAACTTGACTCCTTCAAGGCTTTCGATGAGAGCGTTACCGCACCATTGCATGGCTTTACTGACGCAACCGACTATTATGAAAAGTGTAGTGCTTATCCATTTCTAAGTGCTATTCATTGCCCCACACTTATTTTGCACAGCTTAGACGATCCATTTATGCACCCTTCTGTGGTGCCAGAAGAAAAAGATCTGGCCCGAGCAGTAACCCTTGAGTTAAGTGAGTACGGAGGCCATGTAGGATTTGTGCAGGGCAATGTCACTGCGCCTACAATTTGGTTGCAATCCCGTGCCATTGAATTTTTTAATGCCTATTTACCCATGAAGGTAACAGAATGATTATTCCTATTCATACGCTGGAAACTGACACCCTGCGAAATGTTGCAGAATCCTTCGTGCTGCGCGAGGGCACCGACTATGGTGAAGTGGAAGTGAGTTTCGATGACAAAGTAAAGGAAGTGATGGCGTCGTTGCGCAGCGGCGAAACTGTGTTGGTTTACTCTGAGTTACATGACTCGGTAAATATTCATCGAAAAGACGATTACGAACAGGGAGAAGCCTTCTCTGCAGAAGGAGAGTGAGCCTGACATCGTCAGGCTTTTTTTCTGTGAATCAGAAGGTGTAGCGGGCGTTGAGCTGCTACCTTCAAAGTCTGCCCATCCTTCCTTGAAGACGCTATTTTATATGTATCTATATGATATTTATGCTTTTAAACCTGTTTTCGAAAGGGGTTAATGTAAGTCTTAAGGCCACTACCCTATGTAAATAGGTTTTACCTTGCGTGCATCTCTACCTGGATGTCTGCGCTGAGCAACACTGCGACGTCTTTTCCCAACAGCCTGTAATTTTTTCCAATAGGGTAGATGTATCTATCTATTGCGATGTATGCAAGTACTTGTAATGTATTGAGTTAATGGAAAAGTTTACGGGAAGTAAATATGGATCGCCTTTTGCAAAAACACGACTAAAGTCTAAAACGCGATCCTGTCTGAGGATCCAACACGTGATTGTTAATCGGAGCCAGGAATTATGTTGCCGCGAAATCAGTTAGCGACAAACACGGATTTTAAATTACCGTTCATTACCTCATTTAGTACGATATTTTCCATTAGTCCGGCCGTACTACGCGCCATTATATATTGTATGTGCATTGGCTTTAGCACGCTAAGCCTTGCCGATGAAGTGAATAAAAACAACCTGCCATCAGGCAAACCCATTTTGAATCGTATTATTGAAGCTGCGCAAACTAACGCACAGCGGGCCTATGAAGTAAACGATCACGACCTGGCCGCAGAATTGAAAGAAATGGATTATGAGACGTATCGACAAATTCGCTTCAATCCGGAGCAAGCGCTTTGGCATAAACAGAACGACTATGAAGTTCAGTTTTTTCATCCGGGATTTTTATATCAACAGCCTGTCACCGTAGTTACGGTAGCACCGGACAACAGCGAGAAATCACTGGCCTTCGACAGCGCTAAATTCATTTATGAAAAGAACGCAGAAGCTTTGGCAGGCCTTACTGATGCTCAATCTGGCTATGCGGGGTTTCGCATTCATTACCCGATAAAAAACAGCGAATATAAAGACGAGTTTGCCGTGTTTCTCGGCGCATCTTATTTTCGTTTGGTGGGAAAGGATCAGGTATATGGTATTTCTGCACGGGGGCTTGCACTAAACACGGCTATGCCTGAGGGAGAAGAATTTCCACATTTTACCAGGTTTTGGATAATTGAACCGAGGGAAGGTCAGCCTATAAAAATCTATGCTCGCCTGGAAAGTCCCTCAGTGTCAGGGGCTTACAGTTTCGAGATCATGCCCGGAAATGATACTACTATGCAGGTAAAGAGTTGGTTGTTCGCTAGGGATGACGTTGACAAGTTGGGTGTAGCGCCTTTCACAAGTATGTTTCTCTATGGTGAAAACTCGCAAAAGCGTCATGATGATTATCGCCCTGAAGTTCACGACAGCGACGGTGTGATGTTGTTAAACAGCGCGGGTGAAATATTGTGGCGCCCACTAACCAACCCCTCCAGATTACAAATAACATCGTTAAGTGATGACAGTCCCCAAGGGTTCGGCATGCTGCAGCGCGACACGGAATTTCAACACTATCTCGATGCGGAAGCGAATTATCATCTACGTCCCAGTTTATGGGTAACGCCAGCGCAGGGTTTTAACAAAGGTAAATTGGAGATTGTTGAAATACCCACAGACGCAGAAGTACATGACAACATCGTAGCGTATTGGGTGCCTGATAAGCCCTTTTTGGCTGGTGAAAGTCGCTATTTTGAATACGAAGTGAAAACAGTAGAAGAGAAGCCCATGCGTTATGGAGTGGCGACGGTGGTCAGAACACGTCAGGGTATAAGCCAGTTGCCAGGTTTCGAAACCACTGAAGAGCGAAACGTACGGCGCTTTGTTGTCGACTTTGCCGTACCCAAGGGCATGGAGCTTACCCCCGACGATGTAGATCTGATCCTGGATGCAACCAATGGTCGTGTGGAGCAGGCCAGAGTATATGCAGTCAATGGCGCGCAGGAGATTCGGGTGACGTTTTTGGTGATACCAGACTCAGACGCCGTGGTGGACATGCGAATGTTCTTAAACCAAAACGAAACGCAAATGAGCGAAATATGGAGCTATGTGTATGCGCCGCTGCAATGAACAAACGCAAACAGTGATCAATGACGGGGTCCGGGCAAAGCCTTATGTACTGCGTGTAACCGGCAAGGCCTGGCGACTCTCACTCATGGCGTGTCTGGTGTTGATATCTACAGCCCTGGCTGGATACAGTTTATTTGAAATATTCCGACCCAATCGATTTACCGAACTTGAAATGATTCAGTTGGGCCTGAGCATGGTGTTATTTCTCTGGCTTACTATGTCTTTTTGGACGGCAGTTATTGGCTTTTTGCTCAAGGTTTTTCGCATCGACCCCTTGTCGTTAAAACGGGAAATCACCGAAGGTGATAGTGCGTTGCCGGTACGTCAACGACATGCCATCGTTATGCCAGTGTACAACGAAGACACCAAACACATTATGGTTGGCTTTGAAGCCTGTGTCAGAGAGGTGATGAAGACTGATGCGGCAGAACACTACGACTTTTATATGCTCAGTGATACACAGGATGAACAGAAAGCCTCCGCAGAGTTGCGCGCGTGGAAACGCCTGCAGCAACGCTTAGGTGGGACAGCACCTGCCACTTTCTATCGTCGTCGAGAAGACAATTGGGGACGGAAAGTCGGCAACATTACCGATTTCTGTGAGCGCTGGGGTAGTCAGTACGAATCTATGCTGGTACTTGATGCTGATAGTGTGATGTCGGCTGAGCGTATACTGGATTTAACCCGCCGCCTTGAAGCGAATACCGAGGCTGCGATGATTCAAACCATCCCAATGCCTGTGCGCCAGGACACCTTCTTCGGACGTTTTGTGCAATTTGCTGCTCATTTGTACAGTCCTATGCTGGCCACGGGGTTGTCATTCTGGCAGACAGACAGTGCTAACTATTGGGGTCACAATGCGATTATTCGTGTAGCCCCTTTTATGCAGCATTGCGGCTTGCCCACATTAAAGGGGCGAGCCCCCTTTGGTGGTGACGTGCTTAGCCACGATTTTGTTGAGGCCGCTCTACTCCGTCGGGCTGGCTGGGAATGCTATTTGATTACTGATACAGATGGCTCCTATGAAGAGGTGCCGGGCAATTTGGTCGATTATGCTATTCGCGACAGACGCTGGGTGCAGGGCAATATTCAGCATCTTGGATTACTTAACATTAATGGCTTAAAAACCACAAACCGACTGCACTTTTTGTTCGGGGCATTTGCCTACATATCGTCGCTGCTGCTGTTCGTCATGCTAATGGCAGGCACCGCTGATGCATTGGTCAAAGCGTTAGTCGATCCGGTGTATTTCACGTCTGCCCATCAGTTGTTTCCCGATTGGCAAATTGCCAAGGAGGGCTTAATGATAGCCACCTTGTGGGGCACTATAGCCCTGCTTTTTATGCCCAAATTGCTGGGGCTCATTCTTGCTATGGTTCAAAGACGCAAAGACTTTGGCGGTTTTTTTCGTTTGCTGTTTGGCGGTGTAGCAGAATTGTTTATGGCGATTCTCATTGCTCCTGTGATGATGTTTTATCACAGCTACTTTGTGCTCAGTGTTTTTATAGGTCACCAGGTTAAATGGGAAGCGCAAACCCGCGAGGGCAGAATGGTGCCTTGGCGTGTGGCGATATCAAAGTCCATGACGATGACGGTACTGGCATTGGTGTGGGCTGGCACAACCTTTTACTACACACCGTCGCTGTTTTTGTGGTTATTGCCCGTACTGACGGGCATGGTGTGTGCCGCCCCTATCATCAGGCTTTCCAGCAGTCCGGATTTTGGTCAGCTGTGTAGACGGGCGGGTATTTTCGTTATTCAGGAAGAGCTTCGCGAGTCGCCGGTTCTGGTTTACGTGCGCAAGCAAATGGCAACGTTCGATATGGACGAACTGGACGACTCGACAGTAGACATTCCCACTTTGGCAGAAGAAGTGCCTCAGGCAATGGTTGTGCAGGATCTCAAGGCGCCCCCGTTGCCTAAACGGCCGTCAACTGGCGATGTGATCGCGGCCATTGAACAGCAAGCCAAAGCCCGGCACGCCGCTTGAGCTTAACATGAGTACGCCTACCCGTCGGTAGGCGTACTTTAACAGCTTATGCGTTGGGTTCTTCGCCAGAATTGTTGCGCAAATAGCCCGCTGCATCTTCATCTTCTTTCAGGGTAATTTTACCCTGATTTGCGTCACTACTGTGGGCGCGGGTTTGCTGGTTTACTTGATGGATAACGCTGGCGCTTTGTAAGTCAGCTTCATTGGTAATAGATGCGATAGATTCGCGCTTTTTGAGAAAGTCCTTTATCTCACCCACAATGCCTTTTAATTCATCATCGTTTTTTGTCATGCCCATAAGAAACCGTGGGGTTTCCAGGTTATTGACACCACTGGTCGCGAAAATCGAACTGTAAATTCTGGTTGTAATGATCCATGGCGTAATAGAACTTTTTACCAATACATTTTCCGAACGGGTTGAGTCGTGAATTGACATGCCCGTGGAGAATTTAGACTCGTTAAACGTGCCTTCTGCCTTCACGTACATCAACATAGATTCAAACTTCATTTCTCCCCAAAACAAGTGTGAAGCGTTGTTGAGAATGTTGCCCGCTGCACTAAAAGCCATCCAGGCAAAGCAGTACATTAACGCACTGCTGATAATACTAAACAGCGCAATAATGTGCGCTTCGGACAGGTTGCCGCCGGTGAAGCGCAACGTAGCATCTCTTACTAAACTGATGGCATCGGCTACTTCCAGTACGAGTAAACTTAAAAACAGGTAACCCAAAAGTACGCAGGCCTGGGCTAAGATGGAAGGAAGTATTTTTTGCGCAGTTTTTATTTCGCTGCCTTTTTCCTGAGCGAGTCGCGGTTGGGTTTCAATTAGTAACTCGCCGTCGAAACTGCCCTTGCCATCAGTTTGCTCCTTGAGTTTCGGATCCAGCTCCCGATAAATGCGGTTGGGAATTTCTTTATACCGGCGATTTGCCAGCACAATGTTCTCAAGGTTGATAAATATTTCATTTGGATGAACGGATTCCTGGAGGTTTTCCCGGTATTCGCTGACCTCAGTTTGCGGAGTTACGCCATGCATTCTCGAAAGCAGTCCGGGTAATACCCCCGCCACTACCAGAACCATGGTAAAGCCGAGAATGGCCAGGTTTTTCCATGCACTGAAAACACCGTACTTTTCAATTGTGGCTGCCAGTTCTTCCGTCGACATAGGGATGACTGAATCCAGCCCAAACCCCACCACAACGGGTATTAGAATAGACAGTGCAATGAGTAAGGGGACTGACACTCCAGAGGCTTTTTGCAGCTGAGTATTTTTGCGACTGCTAATGGCAGTGCCAGCAGAGAACCACAACTTGAGTAAGTAAATTAGTAGCGCCAGTGACAGTACAGGCATAGCCAAGAGTTGCGCTTTTTCACCGGCAAGACCAGTGGACACAATGAATGTGACAATGAGAAACGATATCAGCGCTGCGGTGAAGCTAATCGCAAGGCTGCCCATTTCCTGCGCCAGGTTTCGCAACGGATGAGGTAAGAATGTCAACTTGGGAAAAACGGAATGTAACAGTCTGGCAATCCAGCCAAGGGGCTCGAGAAAGGTCGCGTTTTTTCGCCCCATCAGCATGGCGTGAAGCTGCTTGTCGTCGTATAGCACCACGCGCTGTTCAGCCTGAGCTGCATCGTGTTCCGAGCGGGAGCGGTTGTATGCCAGTGACGTGGGCACAGAACGACCGACAAAATAGCGAAATAACTGGAAAATCCCCACACCCAAATGCCGGCAGCCTGCGGCCAGCAACACAAAACCGAGAATGGCATAGGCGTAAGCGTACACCGGATTTGCTTTTAAGGCGCCCGCAACCATGAGAAGGGGAATGACACCACCGATAATCAATACTGCGCCGGTGACAGAACGAAGTTTTCCTTCGGTTTTAAAGGGGTTTTTTATGCCTAACGTTTGGGAGCCAAAATCGTATGCCATATTGAAAGTCCTTTTAACAACATCTCGGGTAAATGCACGGAGAACATACCCTTTGCAGGGTTTTTCTGCTCACAAGAACAGGTTTGTTAGTGTATGCCGCTACTGCTGTAGAAACAATAATGTTTTACTGAGTATCGGTTTATCTGTTTGTTATTACGCTGAAAAATCGTGACAACGCTATTGTCACAGCCCATCATTTTGACGGTTGCCGGGTGCTTGACATAAAAAAACGCAGCCTGGCTGCGCTTCCATAACACTCGTAATGCAATGCTATTTTTATTGGGTAAACGCAACGGAAAATGTTACGGGAACGGCCAGGGTGATACTGTTTAGTTTGGCCACATCCTGAAGTGCTTTTACGCCGCCTTCGAGTTTGAACGATGATGCGCTTATTACCGTTGGGGCCGTCGTCGCTACGGTAAGGGTGTTGTCATTCAGTTTATTTACTACTACCTGGAATGTGGCCGGTGCTGTTACACCGTGCAGGTTAATCTCACCTTCCACCGATGTCGTTTTACTTTGACCTGCGGCCATTGATATCAGCTCGTCTGGTACGGTTGCAGAAAAAGTGGCGTTAGGGTAACTACTTGTTTCAAATAGCATTTCCTGCATTCGTGTATCACGAATATCAATATTGGTATTTACGCTACTAAGTGGTACGGTGACGGTGAGTTTGCCCTCATCTGATACATTGCCCTGGAGGCGGTCAAAGCTGTGAACTTCGGTCACCTGGGCATTTTTAGTGGTAAGGAAATTGAGACTGGAAGCATCAGTATCCAATGTCCAGGCTGCCGATACCGGCAGTGCAACACAGGCAGACAAGGCCAACAACGCGCGTTTAATCATTATTCCTTCGCTCCTTTTTCATACTGAACAATATCCTGCCAGGGAACCCGTTGGTCTCCCAACACGATAAAGTCGGGGTTTTCCAGCGTATTACGCTGGTTGTAAGTAAGTGGCTCAAAATTAGCAGCAAGAATACTGCCACCGGCTTCAGAAACAATGCATTGAGATGCGCCGGTATCCCACTCTCCAGTTACGCCCAGACGCATAAATACGTCTGCTTTGCCTTCGGCGATAAAACACGATTTTAACGAGCAACTGCCCAGCGGAAGGGTTTGATACACCCGCTTGGCAGACATTCGCGAAAACACTTTATCTCTTGACTGGCGACGGCTAATCGCAATCATTACCACACTGTCGTGAGGGTCGTCCAGACGCCTGACATGGATTTGTTTCTCTTCATCGGGACAGGACTTGAATGCGCCTTTGCCTTTACTGGCGTAATACAGCGACTGACCCGGAGGCCAGAATATCACACCGATGACCGGCTCGTTGTTTTCAATTAGCGCAATGTTGACGGCGAAATCGCCACTGCGGGCAATAAACTCCTGTGTGCCATCGATGGGGTCAATCAGCCAGTAGCGCGTCCATTCGCTGCGCTCCGCCAGGTTCGCATGTTTGTTTTCTTCAGAAAGAATGGGAATATCGGGGGTGGCGGCAAGCAACCGTTGATTAATAATATCGTTGGCAAGGTAATCTGCACTGGTTACGGGCGAATCATCGTCTTTGGTGTAGGCGTCAAAATCGCCTTTGTCATAAACAGAAAGGACCGCTTCGCCAGCTTCTACAGCCACTTCTTTGGCCAATGCCAATAGTACTTCGGGGGTGTCATCAGGCATGAGATTTGTGCTCCTTTAACCACTTCTGAGCCAGAAATAGGGCGGCAATACAGCGAGCTTCGGTAAAGTCTTTCCGGCCGAGGAGTTCATCGGCCTGGCACAGTGGCCAGTTAATTACTTCCAAAGGCTCAGGTTCGTCACCTTCAAGAGATTTTGGAAATAAATTCCTGGCTACAACAATTGTCATTTGTGCATTAAAAAACGTAGGCGCCATACTAACGGTGTGAATGACGTGCAATTCACTGGCTGCGTAGCCAGCTTCTTCCTGCAGTTCACGGTTGGCCGCTTCAATTGGGGTCTCGCCGGGGTCGATGAGTCCTTTGGGAAACCCAAGTTGATAGTCGTGGGTGCCAGCTGCATATTCGCGAATGAGTACCATAGTGTCGTCATCAAGCATGGGCACAATCATTACTGCGCCCCGGTTGCCCCCCGCCATTCTTTCGAACTGGCGTTCTTCGCCATTGGAAAACGTGAGATCCAGCCGCTCAACCTTGAAAAGCCGGCTACGGGCAACTATTTCTCGGTGCCGGATTTGAGGTAATGTTTTGGCGGAATCTATTTTACTCATGTTTATCCGTTACAACTTTCGCTATGATTACTATCAATACTTAAGCTTAATGTATTTGAAGGAAAATCGCTTGCCATTTCTGCCTTGGGACGAAATAGATACGGTTCTGCTCGATATGGATGGAACCTTACTCGATCTCCGCTTCGATAATCACTTTTGGATCGAACACTTGCCGAAAAAAATCGCCGAACGGACGATGCAGCCGGTGGATGAAGTGAAATCTACCATGATGGCACACTATCAGCGGGTATTTGGTCAGATACAGTGGTATTGCCTTGATTACTGGGCAGAACAACTAGACATGGACATCATGGCGGCAAAACGGGAAGTGGAACACCTTATTTCCATGCGGCCTGATACCCTGCCCTTTTTGGATGCATTGCACGACAGCGGCAGACAGGTTGTATTAGTGACGAATGCCCACCCCGACAGTTTGTCTTTGAAAGTTGAACACACGCAACTTGATGCGCACATAGATACCCTTATCTCTACCCACGAATTCGGGGTCACAAAAGAATCTCAATCCCTGTGGCATCAGTTGCAGGAAAAATTGGGCTTCGAGCCTCACAGAACACTGTTTGTCGACGACAGCCTTCCCATTTTACACGCCGCACAAAAATTCGGCATTGGGCACTTACTCGCAGTGAATAACCCTGATAGCCAGCTACCCCATCGGGACATAGATGATTTTCCCGCGGTAAGTGATTACCGAACGATGGTGAACGAAATTGTGTCTCACCCAGTGAAGAGGACGTCATGACGGTTTGTGTTGTCGGGTCGAAAAACCCGGTAAAAATGAATGCAGCTAAAGTAGCGTTAGAACAATCTTTACAAGGCGCTGTCCTGAAAGTGGTAGGGCAAGACGTACCTAGCGGTGTGCCGGATCAGCCTATGAATGGGAGTGAAACACGGGAAGGCGCTATTAATCGCGTGAAGGCCTGTGTCGCAGGCGCCTCCGAAGAAGCTCGGCATAGACATTGGTTTATCGCTATTGAAGGTGGTGTTGACTTGTTCGAAGACGGGCCTGCTACGTTTGCCCATGTAGCGATTTACCACCGGGGGATTTGGTCTGTAGGTCGAAGTGCAAACCTGCCGTTGCCCGGTAAGGTATATCAAGCGCTTGTGGACGGTGGTGAGCTTGGTCCGGTCATGGATGCCATGTTCGATACTACGAATATAAAACAAAAAGGCGGCGCCATTGGCCTTTTGACGAACCATCTGGCAACCCGACAAAGTGTTTACGAACAAGCGATTTTGCTGGCAATGGCAAGGTTTAATCACCCTGAGTTGTACGCGGAAGACTAATTGTCCACTGATCTCCTTCCTGGGATACTTGTGCGCCGGTTAGCGTTTCGACACTTTTTAAAAACGCCTCCGGGTTAGACAGGGAAAACGTACCGGATAAGGATAGGTGCGCCAGTTCATTGTCACCGATACGTATCGTTTTTTGCTGGTATCGGTTAAAGGAGTCTATCGCAGTCTGAAGGGGCGTGTGGTCAAGTACGATGTGCTTGTGCTGCCAATCGGGAATACCTGCTTTTAATGGCGTTTTCAGGCGATATTTTTTCAGCTTCCCGCCTTGATAGGTTAGTCCCCAGCCCGCTTCCACGGGAGCGTGATACAGCATTGCACTTTGAATTCCCACCGTGCCTTCATAGACTTCTAACGTCCACTGGCGCTCTCGTTTTTCTACGGTATAGGCGGTGCCAAGTGCAGTGAATGAAAATCCTTCATCAAGGGAAACGAAAAAAGGTCTTTGCGGATTGGGTTTTACATCGGCGAAAACCCGGCCCTGTAATAGGGTAATTGCTCGCTTTTCGCCTTCAAACTGCCATTCTACCCGAGTGCTTGTGTCCAGCGTAAGGTTGGAACCGTCGGGAAGCGAGACGTGAGAAACATCACCAATGGTGGTTTGAAGACGGTTAGCGGTATTCATTGCCATTGGGTTTTTCTCCGGCATAGTAACGAATAAGCACATAACGACCGCTGCTGCCATCGCGGCAACGCCAGACATTTTTTTCCATTGAAACCGTCGGTGTGTCTGTTTCTCAGGAAGGGGGAGTAGGTTTTTGGGGAGTGAGCCGGCAACCAGAAAGGTATGTGCAACCTCTTCAAATGCGCGCTGATGCGCAACATCACTGTTGAGCCATTGCCTAAAACTTTCTGCATTGGCTTCTTGCGGGTTTTCGTCAATGGCCAACACCCAGAGTGTAGCCTCACTGAGTTGGTGCTGAGAAGGGGCGTGTTCGCGATTACTGGTTGTCACGTTCTATTCGCTTTGTTGTCAATATCAGTAGAGCATCCCGCAAGTGCTTTCTTACACCGGCAATGGTTAGCCCGCACGTTTTAGCTATTACATCATAGGATTTATTTTCTATTCGGTGCAGAAAAAATACTTGTCTGCACTCCGCAGGTAATGCAGACCAATCCTGGATCATACATTCCAGCGCCTTTTGTTCAGATAGTCTGGTTTCAGGATCATTGTACGCAGAGGCCACCGGTGGAGCGACATCATCAATATCAACCAGATCCGGACTGCGCAGGGATTGCCTGAACCTGTCTGTCATCAGGTTGACTAGCATGGTGCGAAGATAAGCTTCTGTACAGCGCAGGGTGGCGAACTTATCATTTCGCTGCAGTCGAATGAATAATTCCTGTACCAACTCGTCGGCATCGGCACCGGAGGCGCCTTTTGCCAACGCTATGCGACGTAGCGTGGCTGCGTGCTGCAAATACAACTGAGTAAGCGCAGCATTGCGTTTGTCCGGTGTCGTGCTTTTTTGTTCAACGGGTAGGTCAGAGGCGAAAAGCACGCGCTGCTTCCTCCAGTGCTTTCGCAACCGTTAACATGTCTTTGTCACTATTGTAGTAACTCGGTGTAATGCGCACACAACTACCACTGGCCAAACCATCGCGATGAACGGTAAAAATGCCATGATTTTCGAGTAAATAACTGACGATTCTGCGATTGTCTTCCGACGACGTTTTGTTGTGCAAACGAAAGGCCGTTATTCCCCCGTAGCACTGGGGGTCGTTTGGCGTAAGGATGTCGATGGCGCTGATGTGACTAATCGCGTTTACCCAGAGGTTCCGGAGGTATTTCAGTCGAACCTCTTTGGCATCTGCGCCTATCCAGTCATGAAAGCGGAGTACTTCAGGCACGGTAAGAAAGGCAGCGAAATTGCTCGTTCCACTGTGGACTCTGCCCCAAATCGAGTCGCTTTGTTCGGGAGAGGCAGACATATTGGGAGCGATGTCATGCAAACGCGTCCTGTTGACATACATAACGCCTACTCCAATTGGTGCGCCATACCATTTATGCATGTTAAAGCCGATAAAATCCGCCTCGAGATCGGACGCAGTCAAGTTGATTTGGCCCCAGGAATGAGCTGCGTCGACGATGACGTCCACCCCTTTGGATTTTGCTATTTTGGCAATGGCAGCCACGGGAATAACTAACCCATTGCGATGACTTAAATGAGTGAGCAATAAGAGCTTACAGGCGGGGTTTTGAGTTAACATGTGCGAATAATACGCCACTATGTCGTCACTGTTGGTGACAGGTGGAAGGGCAAATTTCACCGCCTTCGCGCCTGCGGTACGCGCTTTAGCGTCCATCGCAGCCTGCATGGCATCGTAGTCCACATCCGCATACATTACAGCGTCTCCCGGTTTGAGCAACCGGTAATTAGCAATAAGATTTTGCAGCGCTTCCGTTGCTCCACGGGTAAAACAAATTTCCTCCGGGCTTACCGCAAGTCGTGCGGCAACACTATGCAAAATTGGCTTCAGTTCCGACCAGTATTTTCTTCTGGAATAGTATGAATTGTCCTGGTTGACCCGTGCGGTATGAGAAAAATACGACTGCATTACCGGCGACGCCATGATCCCCCAATTGCCGTTTTCTACATTAACAATATCCCGTTTAACCTCGTAATAACTTGCCACCTTTGCCCAAAAAGCTTCATTGGAAGCAATATCCCTGGGGGCCTCGCTGTGTGGCGCGGGGAATTTTACGTCAGCCATTGTCGAAAACGGCATCGCGGTGGCTAACGAGGTTGATGCCAGGGTGGTGGCGAGAAATTGCCTTCTTGAAAATCGGGTCATGGAAACTCTCTGATTAATAACCGTAATGGAAACAACAGCATGTAGCCTTCCAGACTACATGCTGAATATCTCAGTAAAATGACGGATAAGATTAAAATGCCACGTCTAATCGCAATGAGTAACTTCCACCGTCCGTATCGTATGGCGCATTTCGGGAATAAATCAGACCCCGGTTAGCTTGAAACGTCGCTTCATCAGGATAGCTATCAAATAAGTTTTCGATGTTGGCACTCACCTTTACCATTTCTGAAAACTGATAATTCACCCCGACATCTACAAAAGCTTCTGCACCAAAGTCCTGATAGATATCGCCGTCGCTGTTACCAGAACTGTCAGTCCATTTCCCGTAATAGCGAACGCGAGCCAGGTAGCTCCAGTCGCCACTGTGATATGTGGCACTGACATTGGCGGTGTGTTTGGGTAGACGATCTTCAAACAGGGTTCGCTGTGTTTCGTTTTGTGCTACGTTTCCGCTGAGTACTTCTGTTTTGTTGTAGTTGTATGCTGCAACAAGACTAACTTCTCCCGATGACACTTGCCAACGTTGACTCACAACAGCGTCCAGCCCCGTGGTTTTCGTATCAAAATCGTTTTGATAGAAATTCACGCTGGTAATACTTTCTGCACCGGTAACACCAAGGTTAATCAGCGCGTTGCGTTCATCTGCTGTCAGAGAGTAAGTGGATGATGTGCCGAAGCGGTCTTCAATTTCTACCCGGTAGAAATCCAGAGATGCCGTTAGTCCTTTTTCTCCCTGGTAAGTGACGCCTACAGACACGTTGTCTGATTGCTCTGGGGTCAGAGAAGAAATATTTGCGTCAGCGCGTTGGTTTATTATTTCGGCAATGGGACCTTCCGGGCTATAGCGACCACGGGTGAACACTTCTAACGTATTGGTATCCAGGCCCTGAGATACGCGTTCACTGAAAAGCTGGCCCGGCGTTGGCGCCCGGAAACCAGTAGAGTATGTCGAGCGCAAAGCGATATTTTCAGTTACGGCGTAGCGCGCAGAAATTTTACCGTTTGTACTGCTCCCAAATACCGAAAAGTCCTCATATCGACCTGCGATGCCCAAGGTTAGGGCGTCGGTTAATTCCGATTCAATATCCAGGTAGATGGCGTAGCTGTCTTGATCGAATTCACCAGCCTGTGCAGGACTAAAACCAAAAAAACCGTTTGAGCCAGATGGCAAGCCTTCCGAAGCGGCTGGACCAACGGTATAAGATGCTTCATCCCCAGTAGACACCTTATACGTCTCTTCACGGTACTCCGCGCCAAATGCTATGTTAATGTCGCCGCTGGTGACATTGGACGACAGGACATATACACCGTCCGCATTGATTGTAGTCTCGTCCTGGCTAAGTGAGCCAGCGTAAAATGCAGTCGGGCTGGTCGATCCCAGCGATGCATTAATCGTATTGGACAAGAAGTAGTCTATCTCATTTCCCCCGGCGCTGGCCGACAGGTCCCAGCTAATATCACCGATACCGCCTTTTACACCCGCATAAAGACTGTAATCAGTGTCTTCCTGTCCAAACTGGGGAGAAAACCCCGCCGGATAAATAGCAAGTAAATCGAAATCCGGGTAAGCAGTGCTTTGGTTAAATACACCAGATTCCGGATTTCGCCAGTTAAAATCTGACAGCCCTTCGCCATCATTATAGGTACCATAAAAATAAATGGCACTTGTGTCTGAGATGTCGTACTGACTGTTAAAGGCAAAACGAACAGCTTGACGCTCTGGCTGACCCCAATCCTGAACCGGATTTCGAAGCGTTATTTCAGGGTGTGCATCTTGATAGGCAATTGCATCAGGTCGTTGACGGGATCTTGCTGTGCGATCTGCATCATAGTACTCAGCAGAAAGTGTGAGATAGCCGCGGTTGTCCAAATGCCAGCCAGCTTGCGCTCCTGCTCGATATGCCGTGCCATCACCTTCGTAGTACTGGGAGAATTGGGTAAATGCTTTGTAGCCTTCCCTGTCATCGAGGATAATGTTGATGACACCTGCGATAGCATCAGAACCATACTGAGCTGAAGCGCCATCTCGAAGAACTTCAATCCGTTTTATGGCATAGGAAGGTATTGTTGCTAAATCTGCTGATTGCGCGCCATTCGAGCCCAGCAGCGCTGAACGGTGAAGGCGCTTGCCGTTGATCAAGACTAACGTGTGATCTGACGACAGGCCTCGCAGACTCGCCGGGCGCACGAATACCTGGCCATCGGCCATTGGTAATCGCTTAACATTAAACGACGGCACAAGTTGCGCCATGCTGTCGAGTAGATCTTCAGACATGGTGTCGTTGAGGGTATCGCCAGATATCAGATCGATTGGTGCCATAGAATCGAACGCGGTTCTATTTGACTGGCGTGTACCGGTAACAATGATACTTTCTACACTTTTTACAGCGTCGCCCGTGGTTTCAGCAAAGCCGGAAGTGGGCATCAGTTGCGATGCAATGGCAACGGCGCAAGCCGATCGAATAAAAGTCGTTTTCATGAGGTGTCCCAGGTTGAGTAATGTGTTCAATACCCTAGACGTCCCTGTTCAATGAATCTGCGCAACGATGTGAAGGTTTCACAAAACCTTCATAAAAATGGGGTCAGAAAGTAAACTCGCTTCTGAGGTAATAAGCCCCACCATCAGTATCATAAGGAGCGTTTCTGGAATACTTCAGGCCGCGATTCGCTTGTAATGTCGCTCTGTCAGGATAGCTGTCAAACAGGTTTTCGATACCCAGGCTCAGGGATTATTGCGGGCTTGGAAACCAGGTGACGGACGCATCAAAGAGGTGCAGTGCGGAAAAGGTTTGAAAGCTCTCTTCGTTGGGGCTGACCTGGTCTTGCCAGCTACCGATATAGCGCCAGGTCAATACACTTTCCAGCTTGTCGAGTTGCCAGTGTACTGATAGACGCCCCTTGGTTTTGGGTTGACCGTACTCTTGCAATCTGGTTTGTGCTGGGGTAGTGACGGAGCCTTGATGTGATACCGAGGTGTGATTGATATTGAATGCACCCTGTACACTGACTTTGCCCACCGCCGTGTAAAATGCGTGTCTGGCTACTATGTCCAGACCATCAGAAACGGTGTTATTCAAGTTTTGAAAAAAGGTGGCCGAATTAATTGGGTAGTCGAGATTTTTCATTTTTGCAGATGCAAGTGCTTGCTCGTCCATGCTTAGTTCGAATGCAGGAGAGGTACCAAAACGGTCGGACACAATAATGCGATAGTAATCTGCATTGATTGAAGTCAGGCGGCCAAATCTATACCCCACACCAGCACTCAGGGTCGTGGATGTTTCTGGGCGAAGAGGGTTAATTGAGACGTCTGCCCGCTGAGATAATATCTCTGCCAGCGCACTTTTCGGTGAAAATCTGCCACTGGTGTTAACCCTGTCAAACTCTGCGTTGAGACTTTGTGATGTGCGTTCAACGGAGCGTTGTCCTGCGCTGGGTGCGCGGAATCCATTTGTCAGGTTAGCCCGAAACGTCCAGCTTCCAGCTCCTTGGTAACCTATCGACAATTTACCTCGTACAATATTATTGTAGTCGGAGTTGTGTTCGACTCGGATTGCGGCACCAGTTACGATAGTGTGAGGCCAGTGGATGTTGAGATCTGCATATGCTGCAAGACTCTGTTGGGAAAATCGGCCAGCTTGAGCATCTGAATAGCCGGGAAATCCATTAGCGCCCGCTGGCAGGCCGTAAATGGCGCCTGGCCCAACCTGCCAAGACGCAGTATCACCGGCTGTGACCTGATAGTCTTCGATCCGCGATACCATGCCCATGGCCAGTGACGCGTATTGCCAGTATGCGTTGCCGGAAAGTGGATAGCGATAGTCAATGTCAGCGGTCCACTCACGTTGAACGAGTTTACCAGGTGCAAAGGAAGTTGGGCTGGCGGGTCCAAGAGAGGCGTTAACCGTATTGTCGATAAAATATGCAATTTCATTTTTCCCTGCTGTGCTACTGATATCTAAATGAACGTCAGAAGGCGAGACGTGTTTCTTCCCAATAGTTATTGAAAGATCAGTTTCTTGTTGACCAAAACGTGGGGTAAAACCGGCAGGATATCGTTGAGTCAGCTGATAGTCAGGAAACGCTGGTACGTCGGTAAAAATAATATTGGTGTCAGGGTTGCGCCAGTTGAAATCAGATTCGCCTTCAGAGCTGGATAGCGTGACAAAGCTATACCACTCGCTGTGCTCGCTTGTTTTCAGGCGTCCGGTCAATGCGGACTGCAGGCCTTTTCTGGCCGGTTGACCCCAACGTTGCACGGGGTTAGCCAAGTTTATTTCAGGGTGGGCATGCTGGAATGCAACCGCATCTGCAGGCTGCACGGAGCGCGATGTAGGGGCATCTTTATAGCCCGCGAGTACCACGGATAGTTTTAGGTTTTCCATGGCTTGCCAGCCGTGACGAAACTGGAGGTGATGTGACGTGCCGTCTCCTTCGTAATACTGTCCGGTTTGATATTGAAAGGAGGTGCCAGTGGATTCGTCCAAAATAACGTTTATAACGCCGGCGATGGCATCAGAGCCATACATTGCAGAAGCGCCGTCCCTTAGCACTTCTATTCGTTTTATGGCGTACAGGGGGATGTGAGACAAATCTGTGGGTTGCCCATTGGCGGTTTCGATAAACGCTGAGCGATGTCTGCGCTTTCCGTTGACGAGCACAAGAGTGTGATCAGAATTTAGCCCACGTAGACTATATCGACGATTGAAAATTTGTCCGTCGCTAAGTGGGAGTCTGAATGCAGTATAACTGGGAAGTTGCAGGGCCAGGCCATCCAGCAAGTCCACAGAGGCCATATTCATAGGTGAACGGATAACATCTACCGGTGACAGTGCATTGTGAACAGTTACGTTACCGAGTCGGGTGCCCGTTGCGATAACCTCATCCATTATTGGATGTGGTGTCGGTTCTGGCTCAGAAACTATTTCGCGCGTTGTTGGCATTATCACAAATGTTCGTTCCGCAACTTTACTCACAGCTAGCGACGATGCCTGGAGGAGCTGTCTAAGCAGAGATTCAGTATCTTTGTTATTGTTAACCTCCGGGTGGTGGAACGAAGTCAACGTCTCAGCGTTGTAGAGAATATTAACTTGCCTGAGGGATGAAATTTGCTCCAGCGTCACAGTAATGTCGGCAGCTGGCCACGACAGGGGCTCCTGCGAACACACAGAAAAGCTAATGCAACTGAGAAACAGAATCTGGCGGAACAACACACAATTCGTCGGTAAGTTAACTTCATCAGGTATGGTAAAAGATTCAGTTCATCTTATTGGCGAATTTTTTGTGACATTTTGCCGAGACAAGCTTGGTGAAAAAGACGCCAACGATAACCGTATACAGCCCGGGTAAACTTCAAGTGAAATGTAACTTACACCGTGAAATTCTTTTTCACACCATGAAGATTATGGTCAGTAAATCGCTGCGTTAGCGCTATTCATCTTCCCTCTTTATATATTAACTGGCTGATCAGAATCACATTTATGTTTTGGTCTCAGTATTGCTACGTCTTCTGTCCACAATGAAATCAGGAGTAAGAAGATGTCTGACAAAGTACAAACGATCAATCCTGCAACTGAACAATGCCTTGCCGACTATACGCTCATGACGGAAGCAGAAGCCAATGAAGCTGTCGACAATGCCCATCACGCTTTTTTGAGTTGGAAAAAAACGTCATTTGAAAATCGTGCGGCGCTGCTCAATACGCTGGCCGAATTAATGGAATCCAAAGCCGACGACATCGTCGATATGATGGTGAAAGAAATGGGAAAGGTTGCGGCTCAAGGGTATCAGGAAGTCGAGCTTTGTGCAGCGATATGCCGGTATACAGCAGAGCATGGCGCGTCGGTGCTGGATGATGAAAACCGAGTTTACGATGGCGGCAGCGCAATTATTACGTATCAGCCCATTGGTGTGATATTAGGTATTCAACCGTGGAACTTTCCGCTGTATCAGGTGATTCGCTACAGTGCTGCCAACGTGATGGCCGGGAATACCACTGTCATGAAGCATGCTAAAAACGTATTTGGCATGGCGAGAATGATTCAAACCATGTACGAACAGGCGGGCTTTCCGAAAAACGTCTATCAGTCTTTGTTAATCGAAGGGAAAACTGCCAGTGCACTGATCAAACACGATAAAGTGCGGGGCGTGACCTTTACCGGCAGTGACGGGGTAGGTAAATCTGTTGCCGAAACCGCTGCCAGCCTGGCCAAAAAAACTGTGCTGGAGTTGGGCAGCAATGACGCCTTTGTGGTGTTGTCCGACGCAGACATCGATACGGCCGTAGAAGCGTGTGTTAAAGGGCGTATTGTCAATAATGGGGAAACTTGTGTCGCTGCAAAACGCTTCATTATTGTGGACGAGGTGTACGATGAGTTTACATCGAAATTCACTGAAACCTTTAAAGGTTTGAAAGTGGGTGATCCGGCGGCGGATGATACGGATTTAGGCCCCATGGCAAGGGAAGATTTGCGTGACAAGTTACACGACCAGGTCGAGAAATCTGTGGAGAATGGCGCCAGGTTATTATTAGGCGGTGAAGTCCCCCAAACCACGGGATGGTTTTATCCTGTCACTATTTTGGCAGATATTAAACCGGGTATGCCAGCTTACGACGATGAGTTGTTTGGCCCGGTCGCTTCTTTTATTCGGGCGAAAGATGACGCAGATGCCATGCGCATTGCCAACGACTCCCGCTATGGTCTGGGTGGAGGCATTTTCACAACGGATAAAGAGAAAGCGATCAGGCTTGCCAGGGAGGAGTTTGACACTGGTATGGTAAATATTAACGGGTACTCACTCGCTCAACCTGACTTGCCCTTTGGTGGTGTTAAGGACAGTGGTTATGGTCGAGAGCATGGCGGCTTTGGGATGCGTGAATTTGTCAATGAAAAAACCATTTACATCGCTGAATAACCCGTCATTTGAGAGCTAATAAAGCGGCCACTCCTGTGGCCGTTTGGTTTATAGTGAGAATTCAATATATCCGTCTGGGCCAGGGCGGCCAAATATGGCTCCTGCCTGATGTACTTCCTCGGGCAAAGACGGGTCAGGTTTGAATTTACCACTAATAGAAAACCCATTGAATCCGGCTTCCAGTACGGCATCTAAACTCAGCCCCAGTTTATTGGGCTCTTTCACGGTAATCCCGATCCCGCGATTTTCACAGCGCAATGTCGCCGAGTAATTGCCAAAATCTATAGGCCCTTGTGTACCGGCAACAGTGGCGTTTAACCAGTCGCCAAATCCGATTAACTCATTGCAATTGGGGCCGAACGAAAGCTGTTCTATACGCACTCTGAATCGGCCTCCTGCGTTTACTGGAACGGGTAACTGAACCTCTGCCAACACCCTGTCCACGGGGAGAAACAGCAGAAATTCGTCAGAATTTACCTGCTGTGGAGAAAATAGACTAGTGGTAATTTCTCCTTTAAACGAAACTTCATTGGCATCTCTGAGGTTGCCACCATGCACATCTGCATGAATGCGTCCGATAAGCAAAGACAGCCCTGAAATCTCCCATTCCACATTTGTTACCGGTATACCATTTACCACGACAGCCTGTGCCTTGCCTTCCCACACAGTACCGCTGATGCCATAGAGGTTTACCCCTTTGGGCAATGATTGGCTTTGTAGCAAGTGCTTGGCAGGCATATATAGCACCAAGAAGAACAGGAATGCAAAAATTGCCAGAAGTGTCCAAAGAAACTTTGATTTCATTATTTACCTAACTGCAATCGACGAATGCGAACCATGCCAGGTTCATTACTTTCAGCAATATCCAACTGAATTATGCGGATCCCCATTTCTTCCATGGTTTTTAGCCAGTTCAGAACGTCGTTAAATGGTGCTTCATCAACGGTCACTTGCAGCTCTTCGTTCTGGGGCTGCATTCTGGCAATAGCAATATTGTGCCGTGCTGACGTATTGTTTACCGCTTGGGGTAAGGAACCCGAAAAGGTTTGAATATTTCCGCTTCGGCGCAGCTGTTGAGCGCGGCTGCCTTGTTCCTGAACCCACAACAACAACGATTGTTGAGCGTCGTTGTGAGCCTGCTCTTTTTCTACACCACTGGTAAGAGGTTGCCATATTCCCCAGTAGAAGATGGCGATGGCGACAACGGCTGCAGTGATTAACACCAGCCGCTGCTCCCTTTCACTCAGCGTGTAATATTTTTCTTTTAATGTCATCGTCAACCCCGAATAGCCACAGTACCGATCACGGTATCGTCGCGGTTATTAATTGCGCCCTGCTCTACCTCAAAACCCATGTTCTCGGCCTGGCGACGGAACTGCTCCAACGATTCAAAGGTTTTGCCCTGTGCCTGCATGCGGATTTCAGCGCGCTCGGCATCAAAGCGCAGTGTCTGCGCTTTGACCTGTGACACCGAAAACGCACTCGATAATGCATCCATCATTGCGAGCATAGAACGGCTGCTTCCACCCTGATCCAGTCGTGAAATTTCGCTGCGTATTTTAAGGCGTAAATCGCGGTAACTTCCCAGGTTGGGGAACCCCCGTTTTACCGCCGTGTCTATCTGGCTCTGAAGACGGGCATTTTCTTGCTTGAGCTGGAACAGGGTCACGCTTTTGTCCACCAAACTGGTGACCAGGACAATGGCTGCCAGTATCGCAGCTACCCGCCATTGATGCCAGTGACCAGACTGTTTGCGTTTAATGCGGTATTCGCCCTGATAAAGATTAGTGGTGCTGTTAATAGCGCCGTTTGCCAGCACGTGCATGGGCAGCGCCAGTTCGGCGTCTTCGATTTCCACATTTGGCAGGTGGCTGAGGTCAATACCCGCGTAGTTGTGAACCTTCACCGGGGTTTCACTTTGACGCAGTATATGGGTAAAGGCTGGGAGAAGCCACGCCGTCTCACCCTGTAAGCCTTGCCATTCATCTTCGCGAACAAGCAGGCTGTCGCCAATGGAAAGTACAGACCAACCAGCCTCGTTGTGAGGCACTGCTAATACATCTGGCACGAGTTTGTCACAGAAGAGATCAGCATCGTTTAACCAGTGTTGCCATTGCTCAATTTTTTCTCTGGCGACCACAGCCACAGCTTGTTGGTCGCCCTTGCGGGGACCTAGTGCAAAAAATTGGGTGCTGATGTCCTGGGCTAACTCATCTTCCAGCATATAAGGAATAGCAGTGAGTACTTTGCGGCCCGCTCTCGGGGGTAAGGTTACCCATTTCAGCAGAATATCACTGCCTGGCGCCAGAGCAATGATGGGTCTTTGTCCGGCCCGTTCTTTAAGAGTTATAAGCTGGGATGCATCGGGCAGCTCGCCCGATGCAATGATTTCCTGCTCACTGGTGGACCATACCAGCCACTGAATCGGGGCGTCGTGTTGCGACCCCAGCCTGACAATGAGCTGTTCCATTACCTTATTCCTCCGAATTCGCGGCGTATTATCTGTACATTTTCGCCGCCCTGAGCCTTAAACAATGTGCTCAGTGTGAACGTTGCTTTATTGTACGATGTCTTCGTGTGCAACATAAAATACTTCGTTGTTATGGTAAACCAATTGCGTTGAGTGTCATTTAAATCCAGCGCTGCGATGGCTGGTTCACCCAGAAAATCGTTGATGCTGTCCCAGCCGTCATTCGGACGACTGTTGATCAGATTCCTGGCGTCGGAAAGTGTCATACCTGTCATGCCAGCCAGTATGGCTGCACGTTCTTCGGTCAGAGTGTTAACGTTGATAGCCAGCGCAGTCTCTTCGGGAATAACGCAAACCAGGGGGAGAATATCGTTGATCCACGCAGGGCTGATGCCATTGATCAGTCGCAATTCAGACTGGTTACTCATGAGCGCATTAGCGGCCAGATACGGGAATTGACGACTTTCGTACTCACTGTCTTCTGCGCCATAAGGGCGCATGCGACTATCGCTGTCCAGCCAGTCGGCTAAGCTGTCCCGGGCGGTTTCTGCGCTGAAGTTGTCGATGTTTTCGCTGGAGACTTCTAACATCTTTCCGAACGCATCCATGGTTTCTGACACTTGAGAGCCCTGCTCTCGGTTTGTATCGCCTTCTGCCAGTGCATTGAGGTTAAAACAACTTTGGGCATCTTCCAGTTGGGCTCGAATACCACCGTTGTCCAGAGGGTAGGTAAACTCCTGAGACCAGGGCTGGGTGATGACAATTTTATCTCCGGTTTCGTCAAACAGTGTTTTGATAGATTTTTTTGCAAAGGCTTCTGCCCCCATGGCATACCAATATGCCTGGTTGTTATCCTTGAGGTTTGCCGTTCGTTGAATTTGCAATTGAAGTCGCGTGCCCATGTCAGTTGCAATGATCACCGCAAGGGCAACGACCATGAGAACGATGATCAACGCAATGCCTTGTTGACGATGTATTCCGCCATTCATAGCATGGCCCCGTTTAAGGTGAATTCACGACGAATTAAACCAAAGTCCTTGGTTATAAATTCAATGGCAACGGCCTTAGGCAATACCGCGCCTACGTAGCTCTCACGCCAGTTGAGCTCGTCGCTGTTTGTTATGGAATTTGTCTCGTCTTCAATATCAGCAATAAATTCAACTTTAAATTGCTCAATACCTTCCAGCAGCACGCGGACTTTTGGCTCAGTTCCAATCACATTGTCAACGAAATTGGTGTGTAATCGTTCAAGATTGCCGTCCTGTACGCGATAGGCCACAGCTTGTAAAGTGCTTCTTGGCAACATCATCTGTGGGTTTTGCCAGCCACTTCGCACAAAAGCCAGGCTTTCGTTGTCGCTCTCATTCCGTTCTCCCCCTCGCATTACGATAGGGTTAGTTTGGCCATCAATGCGAACCGGGCGGGGCACGGCCTGTTGTAAATCGCGTTCGATAGTGACTACGGCGCGCTGCAGTCGTTGAAATTTATCAAAGTGTTCAGATGAAATGGCATCACTGTCCAGCACTGTGGTCAGTACCGCCATCGAGGCAACACTGATAAAGGCGAAAATGGACACTGCCACCATAATTTCCACGAGAGTAAAGCCACGCTGTTTCACGGTGTGCCCTCATCGCTGTTGTCATCGTTGCTATTGATATTGTCGGTATTTTCAGAGGATGACCCGGTGTCGTTTTGTGGCAGTGCAGCAGGACGGGCAAGGTAAGTGACCACCGACGCGTCAAAGTACTCATATTGATCATCGGTTCCTACGCTTATTTCCACCGCACGCAGATCGTCATCGGTGGTTTTTTTGACAACCTGTTGCCAATACCACGTACGGTCGGCCATTTCCGCGGTTCCACGGACGTTGTTTTTAGGTGGCCAGTTAGCGGTGAGTTTGATGTGGTTTAAGCGGTTATTGGCTACCCAGGTGGCAAAAGTGGTTTCCTCGACCCGGCTCACACTATTGAGGTGTTCCGATGCCGCTTTCATTACTGCGGTGCCGGCCAGGGCAAATATCGCCAGAGCAGCCATTACTTCCAGTAGTGTCATACCTCGTTGTTGGCGCGATAACGGCATCATTCTGGCGGTTGCTCCAAGGGGCCGTCTAACAGAAGCGGGGGGACGTCCTGGTTTTGCAGCTGAAAGTACACGGGGTCATCGGTGCTGAAATCGGGCTCGTAAGACAGAGTGAGGGTGAACGGCGTAATTTCTCCGCTAGACATGATCAACACTTGGGGGGGCGGCAGTTTTTTCTCTTCTTCATTGCCAATTTCCGTGTTGGCATCATCCAAACTAAAGTTCTCATCGAATATATCTCGGTCGAAAAGCTGGTCGTCCATATCCCAGGGCAAATCGTCGAGATTGAGCTCGAAACGGAAGGGCTCGTCCAGGGTGTGTTCGGCGTACAGTTTTTCATCGCTGATCTTTTCCCATCTATCGTCTTCATTGAGGAAAACGAAATAGTAGGCTTGTTCAAGTGGCTCAAAACGAATGCCCATTTGCTTCTGATTAAGCACGGCATAGTCGCTGGCCATGTCGATAAGCACCTGAAGCCGTTGACCTTCCTTTTTTAGTTGTTCACCCTGGTCGACGCCAAAAAAATTTAACACAACATAGCCGGCCGCCAACCCCATGATGGTGATCACCAACAGTATCTCCAGCAAGGTGAAACCGCGTACTGAAGTTGGGTGGGATATCGTCGCCGGGCCACTCATATGCGTACTGTGTTACAGGTATTCGTTGAGGTTCCAGGTACCGATGTCATCTTCGGTGCCGGGTAAGCCATCAGGTCCGTTGGAGAATATGTCATAGTCTCCCATTTCACCAGGGCTTAAGAACTGATATGGATTACCCCAAGGGTCTTCGGGCAGGCGCTGAATATAGCCGCCTTTTTGATAAGTTTTCGGGATGGGGTCAATCGTCGGCATTTCTACCAGTGCTTCTAGCCCCTGTTCTGTGGTGGGATAGCGTTTTGCCTGCATGCGGTACATAGCTACAGCACCTTCCAGGTTTTGAATATCCACAGCTGCTTTTTTCAGCTCTGCGGTTTCCTGGTTGCCGATTACGTTGGGTAAGATCATGGAGGCAATAATGCCAATGATCACCAGTACCACCATAATTTCCAACAGGGTGAAGCCACCATTGCGTTTCATCGTTTTCATTAGATATTCACCAGTTTATTCATTGCTAATATGGGTTGAAGAATGGCCATGACAATAAACAGCACCACAACCGCCATGACAAGGATAAGCGCAGGCTCAAAGATCTTTAAAGCAATGTTTACCTGAGCTTCAAATTCGCGATCCTGATTGTCTGCCGCACGTCCCAGCATTTGTTGTAGTTCGCCTGATTTTTCACCAGAGGCTATCATGTGCATCATCATGGGGGGAAATACCCGCGTTTTATCTAACGCGGCCCGTAAACTGCTCCCTTCTTTTACATTGACAGCAGCATCGACGATTTGGTTCTTAATATGTTGGTTTTGCAATACTTCAGCAGAGATACGCATGGCTTCCAGCAGTGGAACAGCACTGGACGTCAGAATACTGAGAGTTCGGGCAAAACGTGCGGTATTGAGACTCTTACTGACTTTTCCCACTACCGGCATACGCAGAATAAGTTGGTGGTATTTCAGCTTCATGGCTGGTTTTTGGACAACCCGGTTAAACACCACTACTGATAACACTAGTACGCCCAATAACAGTAAGCCGAAATCTTGTAGCCATTCGCTCACGCTAATGAGAATTTGCGTGATCGTGGGTATGGCCTGCCCCATGTGATCAAACTGCCCCACAATTTTGGGAACAACCATGGTGAGCAACAGTGAAATGACACCCACTGCAAAAAACAACATGATAACGGGATATACCAATGCTTGCGTTATCTGGCTGCGGGTTTGCTGACGTCGCTCTGTGTAATCGGCAAGTCTGTTTAACACAACATCGAGGTGTCCGGATCTTTCTCCTGCCGCTACCATTGCCCGGTATAAGTCATCAAAGACACTGGGGAACTGGGCCATGGAATCTGCCAGGCCGTGGCCTTCTACGACCTTGCTGCGCACCGCCATCATCATATTTTTGTGGCGGGGTTTTTCACTTTGCTCAGCAACGGCTAATAAGGCTTCTTCAATGGGAAGTGCCGACTCTACCAAGGTGGCGAGTTGGCGGGTGAGCAGGGCGAGATCAGAGGCAGAAATGCGCGGTTTAAAAAGGCGAAAACCCGAAGATTGACTACTGGCTTTTTCAGCCACAACCTCAACTTCGAGGGGGATCAGGCCTTTTTCGCGTAGTTGCTGGCGTACCTGGCGAGCATTGTCGCCTTCCAGTACGCCTTGCTTGTTGCGGCCACTGTTGTTGATCGCCTTGTAAGAAAACGCAGCCATGGGCTAATCCTCCCGGGTGACGCGAAGGACTTCTTCCAGGGACGTCACGCCTGCCAGTACTTTCTGACAGCCGTCTTCGCGAATGCTGGGAGTGGTTTTGCGAATGTGTTTTTCAATGGCTTGCTCGCCTTTGCCATCGTGCATCATGTCGCGTATTGGCTCGTCCACCAGCAATAGTTCGTGAATGCCCGTTCGGCCTCGATAACCGGTTTGGTTACAGGCAGCACAGCCTTTGGGCTGGTATATGGTGGTTTCACCCGGTTTATTCGCGATACCGAGCAATATTTTTTGTTGCTCGTTTGGCGTCGAGGGGACTTTGCATTCGTTGCAAAGGGTTCGCACCAAGCGCTGAGACAATACCGCCAATAAACTTGAAGACATTAAAAATGGCTCTATGCCCATGTCTTCCAAACGCGTGATAGCACCGGCTGCAGTATTGGTATGCAGGGTCGACATTACAAGGTGACCGGTTAAACTGGCTTGTACGGCAATTTGTGCGGTTTCAATATCTCGTATTTCTCCCACCATAACCACATCGGGATCCTGTCGGAGTATAGCCCGTAAACCCCGAGCAAAGGTCATATCAACACGTGGGTTCACTTGGGTCTGACCAATGCCGGGTAAATCGAATTCGATGGGGTCTTCAACAGTGAGAATATTGCGGTCTTTGGAGTTTATCTCAGTCAGGCCTGCGTACAGCGTTGTACTTTTACCAGAACCAGTGGGACCGGTAACCAAAATAATACCATGGGGCTTGCGAATGAGGGATGAGAAGATATCGCGGTTGCGTTTAGTCATGCCTAAATCTTCGAGGTTCAAGCGTGCGTTGTTCTTATCGAGTAAACGCAGTACTACCCTTTCGCCGTGATTTGATGGCATGGTGGATACGCGCACATCCACAGCACGTCCAGCGATTCGCAAGGTAATTCGACCATCCTGTGGCACCCGCTTTTCCGCAATGTCCAGTTTCGCCATTACCTTTATACGAGATACCAGCATTGATGACAGTTTGCGGTTGGGACGCAGAATTTCCCGTAACACTCCGTCAACCCGAAAACGCACAACAAGCTGGTTTTCAAAGGTTTCGATGTGAATATCCGACGCACCTTCCTTGATGGCTTCACCTAACATGGCGTTGATGAGTTTAATAATGGGGGCATCGTCTTCGCTGTCCAGAAGATCTTCAGTGTCGGGCAATTCTTCTGCCAGCGAGAATAGATCGCTCTCATTACCGAGGTCTTCCATTAATTGCTTCGCGGCGGACGAATCCCGCTGAAAGGCCTGCGTGAGTAAGCTTTCAAATTTGTCCTGTTCTATTTCAACTAAGGTGAAGCCTTCGCCAAGAAAACGTCTTACTTCTGCAAATACACTGAATGGCGTGGCCTCGGTGTAATAAAGTGTGGCCGGATCTGTATTGGTTTCAAGTAATACGTGATTGCGTTTGGCAAAGCTAAAGCTCAGCTGCCGCGACCCGGCAGCCTCTTCCAGTTCATTTTCCGGCAGACTGTCCATAGCTTCTTCCTGTGCTGCGATTGCCTGCTCCAGCGGGTCGTCGTGCGCAGTCATAATCAGTTATTTTCCTCGTCGCTTTTGTCTTTTTCCAGAATGTACTCTTCAAATGTTGGTGGAAGTGCCAGGGCGTCATCCCATTTTGGCATTGAAGGCTGCTCCTGGGAAGGCATCAGCGATACACCTTCAGAGTGGCGTTTGAGTTGTTGTGCGCGAATATAGTTGTACTTGCGATGACTAATTTCATTCATGGTCACGCCGTCGCGAACAATCGTGGGTTTAAGAAAAACCATCAGGTTGCGTTTGCGTTTGCTGGTAGAGGTAGAGCTGAACAAGTGACCTAAAATAGGAATATCCCCTAGTAGCGGCACCTTAGACACACTTTCCTGTACGTCTTCGTCAATTAATCCGCCCAATACAATTGTACCGCCGTCATCCACAATGACCGTGGTCTTAATTTGACGTTTATTAATAGAAATATCTACTGACGTTGCACCGCTTACCGAAGACACCTCTTGTTCAATGGTCAGCTGAACGGCATCCCCTTCATTAATTTGCGGCGTTACTTTCAGTTTAATCCCCACTTCCTGACGTTCAACGGTCTGGAAGGGGTTTGAGTTGTTCGAACCCGTGGTCGTACCGGTAATAATAGGCACTTCCTGGCCGACAATGAAAAAGGCTTCTTCATTGTCCATGGTGGTTAAGTGAGGTGTAGCAAGTACGTTGGAGTTAGTATCTGTACTCACGGCCTGCACCACTGCGCCCCAACCGTTTTTGATCACACCGGCCAGCAGACCGTTTGCGCCGCTGAGCAGACTCGCCAGTGCGGTATAGTCGCCGTCGTCTGTCGTGGTTACTTCTACCACGTTGCCTTCATCGGTAATGTAGGCTTCCGTGTTAGTTTCATCCTCGGCCTGTTTAAGGGCTACGGCTAACGAACCCACGGGTACCACGCCATTTGTAAATTGCGTGCCACCGCCTTCTTCAGACACCCATTGTACGCCAAGCTGTGCACCGTCCCCTTCAAAAACTTCTACGATAATGGCTTCAACCTGAACCTGGGCACGTCGTACGTCTAACTGGCGAATGACTTCTTCCAAAGAGCGCATCATGTCGGGTTCTGCGGTAATCACAACCGCGTTGGAATCCTCGTGGGCGTCAATGCTGATCTCCCGGTTGGTGGATGAACGACGATTCTGGCTGCTGCCCTGTTCTTCCGCCTGAATACTGGCTGATACACCCTGCAGCACTTTTACCAGGTCTTCGGCTTTTGCATAGTTAAGAAATACTACGCGAGTATTACCACTGGTTTCCAACTCTTGGTCCATGCGCTGAATAAGGTTAACAATGCGAGCACGCGCGTTGGCATCGCCACTGACAATGACAGAATTTGTGCGATCGTCTGCTACTGCGCGTGGCTCTGATTTGCCGGTGTTCGCGGCCTTGCCCTGGGACTTATTAATACTGTCAACAATACGCACCATTTCAGAGGCTGAGGCATAGCGAAGTTTCACAATCTCTACTTCTTCGTCACCGGCGCGGTCAACCCGTTCAATTATTTCTACCAAACGGTTAACCACGGCGGCCCGACCAGTTAGCATCATTACGTTGGAGGGGTCGTGGGCGACCACGTTTCCGCCGCCAGCCTGGTCATTTAACTGGCGCAATATCGGCGCCAGTTCCCGAACAGGCACATTGTATACCGGTACTACCCGGGTAATCATTTCATCGCCGTCCAGCGCCGCGCCTTCTACAACGGGAATATTAGAGGTTTTCGCTTCTTTAGACCGAACCACCTTTAGTACCCCACTGGGCATTTCAACTACTGCAAAATCGTAAACCTGTAGCACGTTTAAAAAGAACTGGTAGTACTGTTCTTCAGTGAGCATGTCGTATGAACGAACGCTGATCTTACCGCGTACGTTAGGCTCGACGATGATTGTTTTCTTCAGGTTTTTACCAACTATGGTAATGAATTCGTTGATATCCGTGTCTTTGAAGTTAGGCATGTACTCTGCTGCCGTAGCAGATACGCATAACGCAGCAGCACATATTGCTGCTGTTATTCGGGTGAATAAAGTTCGGCTCTTTTGCCTCATGATGCTGTCTTCCTACTTTTCTTATTCATTACCCGGCTCTGGCATGTCCAGATACAGAGTGATGTATTCGTCATCGCGCGTCAGCGTTAATTCAATTGTATTGGCTTGCTGTAACTCAGTCATCGCTTCTTTGGCTTGTTGGGGATCGGTGAGATCCAGCCCGTTAATTTGAATTACTACATCCCCGGCTTGCAAACCCGCCGATTTGAATAGATCTGGTTTCTTGCCGGGAGAAATCTGATAGCCAACTAATTGTCCGCCACTAATGCTTGGGCTGATAGAAATAAAATCTGTAAAGCTAGCGGGACTCTCTCGCAACTGGCTGGTAATCGCTTCGTCCACTTCGACCGGTTGCGGCTTTTGAGCCGGTACTACTTGTTTTCTGGGAGGAGGCCTGCGTTGTACTTCGGTCTGCGTTCGGCGCTTGTTGGCTTCATCGTAATCGATGCCGTCAAGCATGAGTGTTTCTTTGCGAATGCCGTTCTTAATAATTACGCGATCGGCCAACACCTGATTTAATGTGGCGTTCGTACCTTCAATTTTCTCACCCAGACCGTATACATTCTGCGTGCCGCGATTTTCAATAATGGCCGCCGCTTCTTCCTTCAGGGAGCTGGCAACCACGCCGGTTAGTGTCAGGTTCAATTTGGTTTCCGGTGCATCTGTAACCGGCTGTTCTTCAATTTGTGTTGCTGCATCCAGGGCGCCAAAGATGTTTAACTGTTGTATTTTCGCTACATCGACCCCACCTTGCGCACTCTGTAGTGGTTTTGGTATCGACGACAAGCCGGACGGTATGGCAGGCGCGCTGGGTTCAGGTATAATTTGCCAAACGAGTCTGGCAGCAAAAGCCAAGAGATAGAGACTCAACAGTACCACAACAACGAAATGAAGTTGTTTCTGATACCGGCTGAAGAAAAATGCCAGAGACTGAGTATTAAATTTGTCGAGTGTCATGTGATGTTGTTGGTACTGCTCGTTTATTTTTTGATTTAGAGTGATGCACACGATAGCGACTCATCATAGCCTAGTCGAGGCGGGGGTCACAACACTAAAACGAAAGAGTGACATAATTATTACATGAGCAATCGCAATCAGAACGATGCCGACGTCAATGTCCGCCTGGACAAATGGTTGTGGGCTGCAAGATTCTTCAAAACTCGGGCGCTGGCCAGAGAAATGGTGCAAGCGGGTAAAGTGCATTACAACGGTCAGCGTACTAAGCCGGGTAAAACAGTAGAGCGCGGTGCAATGATAAAAGTTCCCGCCGGGTGGGATACGAAAGAAATAAAAGTACTTGAACTGAGTGACAGGCGTCTGAGCGCGCAATTAGCGCAAACTCTATACGAAGAAACGGACGCGAGTGCAGCGCAACGGGAAGCGAATCAGACTGCCAGGAAACTCAGCGCATTTCACAGCCCGAGACCAGAGCAACGTCCGGATAAAAAACAACGCCGGCAAATTATTAAATTTAAGCAGCAATAAGCTGCGAGAACAGGATATTTGGCATGAGTCATTATGATGAGTTACACCGTTACCTCTTGAATGCGGCGAATGTGCGCGGCGAATTGGTGCGTTTGGAAGACAGTTTACAAAAGATAGTTCACAGCTACGAATACCCGGTTCAAATTCAACGATTGTTAAGTGAAATGGCTGCGGCGACCTGTATGCTCACCGCCATATTAAAATTTAAAGGAGAAATTGGCCTGCAAATTCAAAGTAAAGGCCCCGTGAGCTACGCGGTAATCAACGCTAGTCACGACTATACTTTGCGGGGCGTAGCCCGCTGGGACGAGAGTTTGACGGCACTCCCTGAAACATTCGCTGAGTTGATAGCCAACGGTGTACTGGTGATCACTATTACGCCAGATGAAGGGGAGCGCTATCAGGGCGTCGTTGCCTTGGACAAACCTACTTTGGCCGAGTGTATTGAAGATTATTTTACTCAGTCAGAACAACTGGCCACTAAAGTTATGTTGATGACTGACTTGTCAGTGCCTTATGCAGCGCGCGCTGCGGGGATGCTACTTCAGGTGCTCCCTTCCCAGGCGCAAAACACGGATGTATCACAGGATACAGAGTTTGAACATGTGGTGAAACTCAGCGAAACCCTGACTGAAGAGGAAATGTTTGGTTTGTCCGTTAACGATATTCTCTATCGCCTATTTCATCAGGAAGAGGTTGAGGTTTATCCACCTCACAGTGTGTCCTTTGCTTGCACCTGTTCTAAACAACGCAGTGCTGATGCGCTGCGGAATGTGGAAAAAACGGAACTACTGCAAATTATTGAGGAAGATGGCGCGATAAAAATGAATTGTCAGTATTGTCATGCTGAATACCGGTTTGACAGTGTAGACGTTGAGGCTATTCACGCCGGTCAGTTTGTTGAAACGAGGAAAGATCAGTGACAATAAAGCTGTTACCCGCAATGGGTAACAGCTTCTTCCCGGTGATTGTATTTAGTGGCCGGTTACCGGCCTCAACAAAAGCTCTTCGTGTTGATGTTGAGTATCAGAAGGCTTCGGCCAGTAGTGATCCATTCTGTTTATGTCATAGTTTTCGAACTTCCGTTGCAGCAACCACCTTGGTCTTTCCAAAGTTGACTCCCAGGCAAACAGTTTTTTAAACAGTTGCCTTACCAGGGTGGGGTTTTCGTCTGCAAGGTTCACCATCTCCCTTTCATCATCGCCAATGTGGTAGAGTTCTGCGGGTCGGTCTGGGAAGCGAATTAGTTTCCAGTCTCCGGCCCTGATTGCGGCGCGGGTATCTTTCTTCCAGTAGAGAAATTCGTGCGGGGCTGATTCGTTAACCCCTTGCACGTAAGGTAACAAGTTAACGCCATCGGTATTGCTAAGAGCTTCTGTTTTTCCTCCCGCAGCGGCGAAAAACGTAGGAAGCAGATCAAGGGTGCTCACCGGATGTGAATAGGTTGTTCCTGCCTTTAGATGGCCGGGCCATTTCATTAGAAACGGTACTCTGACCCCACCTTCTAAATGGTTCGACTTCGTGCCACTCAAGGGCAAGTTAACTGACGCATTTCTATCTGACGGCCCGCCGTTGTCATTGGTGTAAACAACCAGCGTATTTTGCTCAATACCAAGTTTACGCAAGGTATCGAGAACACGACCGGCAGCTCTGTCTAAGGCGTATGTCATTGCTGCAACGGTTTTCCGGTTTCCTGTTAAATTGGGGAATTGTGCAAGATCCTCTGGCGTTGCCTCCATTGGCGTATGGGGGGCGTTAAAGGACAGAAATACAAAGAAAGGTTTGCCTTCAGCGTTTTTTCGTTCGATAAAATCGATAGCTTCACTTGCTAACGCGTCGGTGAGATAACCTTCGGGTTCGCTGTAGTTACCAAAGTTCCGCTCCATGAGTTCGAGCGCAGAGGGCGCATTGTTGTCGTATGCGAAATAGCTTCTTGCGCCACCTCTAAAACCGTAGAACTCGTCAAATCCGCGTTGAAGAGGATGAAACTTGTCTGCACCACCTAAGTGCCATTTCCCATAGGCTGCCGATGCATAGCCTTGCTCCCGGAGATAGTCTGCTATGGTTTTTTCTTCAACGGGAACGCCCATTTCACTGCCATCGGCTGCAGAATTTTTACTCATATACCCAGGTACGTTGTTCTCTTCAAACCCGAATCGTTGCTGGTATCGTCCTGTCATGAGTCCAGCCCTTGAAGGCCCGCACGTTGGGTCAGTGACGTAAGCCTGAGAGAACTTCACGCCTTGTTGGGCGAGCTTATCGAGGTTAGGCGTTTTCATTTCTTCACTGCCTTGAAAACCGAAATCTGCATATCCGGCGTCGTCAGAAAACAGGAAAACGATATTCGGTTTTTTGGCTTGTGAAGCAGGCGTGCTTATACCGGGGGGGGATGAACCTGTATCTTGTGCAGAGCAAATACAGGAAAGCAATGCTAATAGCGCAGCAGTTAATGGTCCTTTCATGAGTGTATCCTGACAATCTGAGGGGAGTAATGGTTCCCGAGCATTTCCGGTAAGGTATGGCGTAAAGGAACCCTACCATTTCAACATCTATTCAAACATACTATGTTTACATAGATATAACAATATATTTTTCCGTAACTAGGCAATACCGTTATGCACTTGCTTGCCCACATTCTGAAAAAGATGTATTTCTGTATCTTTGTATGGATTATTTCTTTCAAGAGACAAATGTGAAGAGTGTAAAAACACCTTTAAAATTTTTATCTTATTTTTATGGTCGATTATATTTGTAATTTTATTTCTCGTTATTTCATAACTCAGATCAACAAATGATCACTATTGATAATTGTGATGTTGCTGGAGCTCTTGTTTTATATAGAATGGACAGGTGGCGTTAAAGTGAAAGTTTATGTGAAATAGTACAAAAGGAACGAGAGTATGACGGCAGCACCACGACTTAATACAGGTAAATCGATCACTGTGTTAACCGATTTGCCCACGGCGCAATTGATAGAAATCGCGCTAAACAGGGGAGAAGGTAAGCTGGCTGATAACGGTGCGTTGGTGGTTGAGACCGGCCATCGTACCGGGCGCTCTCCTGCAGACCGATTTATCGTCAAAGAGCCGTCGACAGAAAACGACATCGATTGGGGGGATGTAAACAAGCCCTTCAACGCTGACAAATTTGACGCACTTTGGCAGCGGGTTAATACCTATTTGTCATTGCGTGAGCATTTTCTTTCACACCTTCAGGTTGGCGCCGACCCTAAACATGCGTTGCCTGTAAAGGTATATACAGAAACGGCCTGGCACCATGTTTTTGCGCGCAACCTCTTTATTCAACCTGAAGTGTGGAACCCCAATGACGACCAGCCCTGGCAGATTTTAAACGCGCCAGGCTTTGTCTGTCAGCCTGAACGCGACGGTACAAACAGTGACGGTACCGTCATGATTAACTTCGCGCAAAAAAAAGTACTACTCGCGGGCATGCGATACGCTGGCGAAATGAAAAAGGCCATGTTTAGCGTACAGAACTTTTTGCTTCCAGCAAAAGAAGTGCTGCCAATGCACTGCTCTGCCAATGTTGGAAAAGATGGTGATGTGACTCTATTCTTCGGCCTCTCGGGAACGGGAAAGACGACACTCTCAGCAGACCCAAAACGCTTTCTCATTGGGGACGACGAACACGGTTGGGCTCCAGGTGGCGTTTTTAATTTAGAAGGCGGTTGCTACGCAAAATGCATCGATTTATCGCAGAAAAATGAGCCTGTCATCTGGGACGCTATTCGGTTCGGCACGGTTCTGGAGAATGTTGTGCTGGAAGAGAGCAGGCATCCTAATTACCGCGATGTTAGTCTGACAAAGAATGCCAGAGCTGCGTATCCCCTTTCTCATATAGCAATGCGTGTACCTGAAAACAAAGGTGGAGAGCCACGCTCCGTGGTGTTCTTAACCTGTGATGTAAGTGGCGTATTGCCGCCAGTTTCTGTGCTGAGTGAAGAAGCCGCAGCGTACCACTTTTTGAGTGGTTACACTGCTAAAGTCGGTTCTACAGAAATAGGTTCAACGGCAGAGATAGAGTCTACGTTTTCTACCTGTTTCGGCGCTCCTTTCTTTCCCCGTCCCGCTGGCGTTTATGCGGAACTGCTCATCAAGCGGGTGAAAGCATTCGGTGCAAAAGTGTATTTGGTAAATACCGGCTGGACGGGTGGCCCTTATGGAACGGGTTCACGTTTTGATATTCCCACTACACGGGGCATCATTGACGCCATTGTATCTGGTGCGCTTGCAGATGTTGAAACACAGCATATCCAAGGGCTTAATCTGGATGTGCCGGTGGCAGTACCAGGTGTTAACAAGGCATTACTGGTACCAAAAAGAACCTGGCAAGACGGCGAAGCTTACGACGACTATGCCAACAAGCTTATTGCAGCATTTAACGCCAACTTCGAGAAGTACGATGTTAGTCAGGCCATTGTAGCTGCTGGGCCTCGCAACCCTTAGTGCCTGCAGGCCTCGACCCAGTCCAACCATTTTGCCCGCTTCACGGCGGGCTTTTTTTACACTGTGATCTATTGGGCTGCTGCAGCCTGAATGACAGATAAATCCATGTGATTCGCGTAGTTACTAATAGAACGGGTAACCGCTTCATTCTGCATAAGTTCACCCATGGCCACCTGGCCAACCAGTTCGAAGGCGCGTTGAGTTGCCATTGGATCTACTGCCATAGCGGCTTTAAACTGTGTGGGGCAATCTTCACCGAGCAAACGGGTAACCAATGCCCCTATAGCCTTGTCAGTAGACTCTCTGTCTGCTGGGGTAATATTTGAAAAGTCAGTAATATCAGGGTGTGCAGCCATGGAAAAATAAATCCATTTTGCGAGTTCTTTTCTTTCTTTTCCATTCAGTGAATCTACCAGACACTGACCCAACTGATTCGCCGTTACAGAGGCCGAAGCCAAAGTGGCTGCGGAGAGTACCAGGGCAACGAGTAACTTTTTCATAGTTTTTACTTCCTTAGTTATTGGATGCCGTCAGGTTTGCTTCTCGACAGCAGGCATAATTCAAGGCCATCCAGGATGGCCTTGTGTGACATATCATATCGGCAAAAGATATAGACACAACAGCCCTTTTTCACTTTCCTGCATTCTCAATGACGCGGGGTTTGCGATACCATAGATTCATATAAGGTTATCAACGCATCAACAGAGGTCTTGTGCATCATTCCGCGCCTGCTAATTTTTTCGGGTTAACCCCCATATTGTTTTTTGTCGGTATCATGGTTTTTGCTGGTATCTGGACAGATGATGTTACAGCGATGCCGGTATTGGTAGCGTTTTTCCTGGCGGCCGGGTACGCATTGTGTCTTAATCCCAAACACCAGCGGTTGAGTTTGAATGAAAAAATTGCAGCATTTTGTGAAGGTGCAGGAAATAAAAACATAGTTCTGTTAGTACTGATATTTTTACTGGCCGGGGCTTTTTATTCACTTACCATCGATATTGGAGCCCGTGATGCAACGGTGAATCTCGCGTTAAGTGTAATCCCTACACCGCTCATTTTGCCCGGGCTATTTGTGATCTGCTGTTTTATTTCATTCTCCATGGGTACCTCTACTGGCACTATCACGGCTTTGGCCCCCATTGGCTTGGGATTGGCCGACGGACTTGGTGTACCGCCAGCATTGCTGGCAGGCGTCGTGGTGGGGGGAGCAATGTTTGGCGATAATTTATCTTTCGTTTCCGATACCACCATAGCTGCCACGCGTAGTCAGGGGGTGCAGTTAACCGACAAGTTCAAGGCTAACCTGCTTATTACGTTACCAGCGTCACTCATTACTGTGCTAGTCCTTGCTTTTGTGCCTGTGACTCAAAGCAGCGCACTGCAACAGGCTGACTACGACGTGGTGAGAATGCTTCCCTATTTACTGATTATCGTCAGTGCTATGGCGGGGGTCAATGTCGTACTGGTGCTCTCTATTGGTATCGCTTCTGCCGGGATTATTGGCCTGATGAATGGCAGTTTTTCTATGATGGAAATGTGGCAAAGCATTCAGACCGGTATGGGATGGATGCAAAATTTGTCGCTGATTGCACTAACCATAGGCGGTATTGTGAGCTTAATGCATATCTATGGTGGTATTGCTTGGTTAATCCGCGCGCTGACGAAAAAAGTGCGGGGCCGTCAGGGGGCAGAATTTAGTATAGCTGCGCTGGTGAGCTTCTTGGATTTGTCTACCGCTAATAACACCATTTCCATTGTTGCTGCAGGCCCGATTGCCAGTGATCTAAACCGAGAATACGGAGTTGATCCCCGGCGCACGGCTAGCATTCTCGATGTGTTTTCTTGTAGCTTTCAGGGCATGGTGCCATATGGGGCTCAAATATTAACGGTATCCGCAGTGGGCGGGCTCTCTCCGCTTTCGGTGTCCGCATATGCTTGGTATCCCATGCTATTGCTGGTATTTGGCGTACTGGCAATCGCTTTTAATGTGCCGCGATTTGTAACCAGCCCGCCTGATACTCAATGGCGTAGTGGTAACCAGAATTCAGCAACCAGCCCTCCCTGAGGATGATTTCTCAGGGTAATTTGGCCAAGGTGCATGTTGATGATTTTTCGGGTAATTGCTAATCCCAGGCCTGAACCCAGAGAGCCCCTGGCTTTGTCACCTTGTTTAAAAGGGATGAAGACATTATCCAGTTCATCTTCGGGTATACCAGGTCCGAAGTCTCTTATTCGGCAGTACACACGGTGTTGCGATTTGTCGTGAAAAGTACTCACGACAATGCGCTGGGTACCGTAGCGAAAGGCATTTTCAATAAGGTTGTCCAACACCCGTTTTAGCGCAACTTTGCGCACAGGTGTATTGGGAAGCGTGTTTAGTTTTAATGCAATATGATGATTCTGATGACGCCCGTGAAGTTTAACCAGTTCCTCAATAAGGGTATTTAGATTTACCGTTTCCCACTGCTCTGTGCGGTCGCTACGTGCATATTCAATAAACTGGTCAATAATGGCATTCATATCCTCGATGTCTTCGTTGATGCCGTCCCGAATCCAGTCGTTGTCTTCGGGTAGCATTTCTGATGCCAGGCGAATACGAGTGAGTGGCGTGCGAAGATCGTGGGATATGCCAGCTGTCATTAGTGTGCGTTCATCCTCGAGTTGTTTAATACCCTGACTCATTCGATTGAAAGCCCGGGTTACCTCACGCATTTCCGTGCTCCCTTGTTCTTTAAGCGGCGGTGGGAACAAACCTTGTCCAACTTGAATAGCCGCTTGCTGTAACGCCTGAAGAGGCCGGTTGAGGTGGCGAACGAACCACCAGCCACCTGTTACACTGAGGATGCCGATAACCATCAAATACATGGTTGGCGGAGGTGAAGCATTGTTGTCGTTGCCACCTACCAATGGAATGCTCACCCAGGAGTTTGGATAGGATGAAAGCGAAATCCACACCCGATAGGGTTCGTTGCCTACTGATGTTTCTGTGGTACTGATCCTGACATCCGCGTTAACCCCCATTTGTTTGGAAACCTGTGCCGACATGAAGTTGTAATGTGTGGCCGATTTAAGCCCTTGCTGAAGTGCCTGTTCGGTGGTCATGATTTCCACCTTCGTGCGTTTTGCGTAATCAAGTCGTGCTTCGAGGGGGGCATCCATGAGGTTAAATGCGTTAACACTCTGTACCTGGGTGGCCAGTAAGCTACTGATTTGTTTTGTTGTTGGATGGACAAAGTAATAGGTGACAGACAGATACGACACGACCTGATTAATCAGCAGCAATACGCCAATCAAGAGTACAGTTTGGCCGAATGCGCTAGAGGGTAAAATACGCATAGCAAGTCAGGCTATGCCTGAGATTCACCATCGGGTACAAAAACGTAGCCGAGCCCCCACACGGTTTGAATATAGCGAGGACTGGCGGGGTCTTTTTCCAACATGCGGCGCAAACGGGATACCTGAACGTCAATACTGCGTTCCAGAGCACTGTAGTCGCGGCCTCTGGCAAGGTTCATTAACTTGTCCCGGGAAAGTGGTTCCCGGGGGTGGGTGACCAGCGATTTTAATACGGCAAATTCACCGCTGGTTAGTGTCAATGGTACGCCTGACGCGCTCATTTCACGTGTGGCCAAATTTAGACGGTATTCGCCAAACTCAACGATTTGCTCGTCTTTGGAGGGCGCACCCGGGGCTTCCGTGGTTTTTCTGCGCAGTACCGCTTTTGCCCGGGCGAGTAACTCCCGGGGATTGAAAGGTTTTGGCAGATAATCATCTGCACCCATTTCCAGCCCAATGATGCGGTCGACTTCATCGCCTTTTGCCGTGAGCATGATAATGGGCATGTCGTTATCAGACTGGCGCATACGCCGGCAGATAGACAATCCATCTTCGCCGGGAAGCATGAGGTCTAACACCATCAGGTGGAAATTTTCTCGTTCCAGCAATCTGTCCATCTGTTCTGCGTTGGCAGCGGACCGAACCTGAAAACCCTGCTCAACCAAATAGCGTTCGAGTAAACTTCTCAAGCGCATATCATCGTCGACAACCAGTATTTTGGACGTTTCCTGACCCATGACTCTTATTCCTAAGGTGGCAAATACCGCTATTGTTATTCGAGAACGGTGACAAAAAACATGTCACCGTTGTTGTATAGCCTAACTATACTCAGTAAAAGTCACAGACAAAAGTACTGATATGTTGCAAATAATGTCAGCCTAACACCGCATTTGCCATTAGCAGTACCATTGCATATCCGAGGGTGTAGGCCAGCAACAGTAACAGCGCAAACTTTCCGTACCCCGCAAATGTAAGCCCTTTGACTTTGCTCATGGTAACAATGCCCGCGGAAGAACCGATGATGAGCAGCGATCCCCCTACGCCCACCGCATAAGTAAAGGCCATCCATTCAGGTGTGGACATGGTAATGTCGGCTTTCAATAGCGCGGCGGTAAGTGGTACGTTATCAATCATCGATGATAGAACACCCATGATAAAGTTCGCACCAGTGGTTGGGAACACATTGTAGACTTCCAGTAATGCGCCCAATGCGTGGATGTGATCCAACATGCCCACCAGAAGCAGTACACCAAGGAAGAACAGTAAGGTGTCGAACTCAATCAGGCGGATATAATCTAAAATCGGATCTTCGAATTTTTCTTCTCCCATAAACGTCGCCACCAGGAACATAATCGCCATACCTGCGAGGAAACACAACATGGGCGGTATAGCGAAAAGCACGTTAGCCACCAATGTGAGAATAATGGTTGAAAGAAAAGTACCGGCAATGACATAGTCCACTGAACGAAGTTCGTGTTTGGTTTTTTTGATTTTCACTGCGCCATTCATGCCAATACTTAGCATCATAGCTAAAAACAGTACCGCTAATAATGAGGGAATGATAAGCAGTAACAGTTGAGTAATGGTCACCTTGCCGTCGAGGAAAATCATGAGCGTGGTAACATCACCTGTTATCAGCGATACACCGCCGGAATTCACAGCGAACACTACGAGAACGGCAAATCGCATGGTTTGATTAAACGGAAGACCCAGTGAGAGTACCATGGCGATAGATACCAGTGTGGCGGTAATATTGTCGGCAAGAGATGAAAAACAAAAACTGAAAATTGCCGTAAAAAAGATGAGCTGTCGAAGTGTGATTTTGGCTGGCATGATAATATTGAGCATATTTTCAATCATTCCTTTGCGGTTCAGGTACGCAACAAAGGTCATCGCGGCTACGAGAAACAGCCAGAGAGTGGAAATTTCAGTTATGTTTTCGATTAAGTGCTCGTTGAGTTCCTCAAGCCCAGGCCCCCGGTTGGCATCGATGAACAACAAAATCCAGGAAAAGGTTCCAAAAAAAAGCGTTGATTTAGCCTTGTTTACATGAAGTGGCTCTTCAAAAACAACAGCGAGCAACGCCGCTACCGCAATGCCGATAAGCACGAAATCCAGCATAATATTTCCTCTAATTAAACTGGGGAAATTATACGGTTTTAATGGTGCTATAAAAACGACAACTGCGCTGTAAGCGGCGTAAAATCAGTTATACTCAGCATATATTAAAATAATGAAAACAGGGTGGGAACACTGTGTTAATCACTATTGATCTCCTACCCAATCCATCTGGCTTCCCGCTCTGCGCTTCTGGTCGAGAATGTCCTCAATTAATGGCGTTAGAATTAACTCCATTGCCAACCCCATTTTCCCACCAGGCACAACTAACGTGTTGATGCGAGACATAAACGCGCCATCAATCATTTGTAACAAATAGGGGTAATCTACATTCTTCATTTCCCGGCGAAAGCGCACCACTACGAAGCTTTCGTCTTGGGTGGGAATTTCCCTGGCACTGAATGGATTCGAAGTATCCACTGTGGGCACTCGTTGAAAGTTGACGTGGGTTTTCGAGAATTGTGGCGTGATGTACTGGAAATAGTCGTCCAAACCGCGAACGATGCTACTCATTACCGCTTCCCGGGAGTGACCGCGATCAGTAGTATCCCGTACGATTTTTTGAATCCATTCCAAATTTACAATTGGCACCATGCCCACCAGTAAATCCACGTGCTTGGCCACGTCGTTTTCTTCGGTAACCACACCGCCGTGCAGGCCTTCGTAGAACAACAGGTCAGTATTTTCCGGTAACGCCTGCCAAGGGGTGAATGTGCCTGGCATTTGATTAAACGGAACGGCTTCATCGAAGGTGTGCAGATATTGTCTGAACTGGCCTGTTCCCGTTTGGCTGTATTCGCGAAAAAGCGTCTCGAGCAATTCAAAATCATTGGCCCGGGGGCCAAAATAACTGATGTGCCGACCTTGCTCTTGTGCTTTTCTTATTTCCACTTCCATTTCCGGCCGGGTAAACCGGTGAAAACTGTCTCCGCCCACCACAGCCGCATTAACGTTGAGGTTGCGAAAGATATGCCTGATAGCATTTGTGGTTGTTGTAGTGCCGGCACCGGACGAACCAGTGATGGCAATTATTGGGTGTTTGGCTGACATAATAGGCAATCAAAGATATTGGAACACTGTTATAAGCTGTCAGCAATGAAGAATCAAGGGGGCATGAAATTAGTGCAATAAATCACTAACCGAATTTACTGATAGACGCTATTATTAAATTGTAAATGGACAGTTTACTGTATTGGCTCTCGTGCTGTGTGATATATGCATCCGGGGACCTTTGCGGCATCATGTTGACGGTAGTGGGTGATACGCACATGACACTGAATAGAGAAGAAAAAGAGCAATTTGTATTACTAAGATCGCTTTTTAACAACATCGGTGACGCGGTTTACATTATAGATCCGGAAAGTGCGAATATCCTTGATGTGAACAAAGCTGGTTACGAAGACCTGGGCATGGAAGCCGACGAAGTGCTCTCGCACACGGTATTTAGCCTGCAAAAAGACGTGCTTGATATTGCGCACTGGCGAGAGATGTTGTCGGTATTGAAATCATCGAACACATTTGTTTTTTCTGGACACCACGTACGCAAAGACGGTACAGAATTCCCAGTTGAAGTGCACACCAATTATCTTGTTCACGATGGTGTTGAATACCTTATCTCCATCGCCAGGGATATTACCGAGCGCGTGCGCATGCAAGCAGAGCTTAAAACCCGAGAACCCCAGTTGCGCTATATGCTCAACGCCGCTGGAGACGGTCTGTGGGATTGGAACATCCTCACTGACGAGGTTTTCTTTAGCCCGCAACTAAAGAGAATGCTCGGATATGGTCCCCATGAAATGAAGCCTCATTTGGACAGTTGGAAATCAAATGTTCATCCGGATGACCTGCCTCGGGTATACGGGGCGTTGCAATCTCATTTACAAGGTGAAAATACCCGCTATGACGCAGAATACAGGTTGCGAAATCGCAACGGTCAGTACTTGTGGGTACACGACCACGGTACAGTATGCGAACGCAATGAACTGGGTGAAGCCACCCGCGTAGTGGGCATGGTACGAAATGTGACTGCCAGTAAGGAGTTGGAGCAAAAACTCCGGGAACTGGCTTCAAGAGATGAGCTCACCCAATTGCTAAACAGACGGGCAGGTTACGAACAGTTTTCCCGCTATCTGGCGTTGTCCAAACGTCAGGGGCAACCTTTATCTGTTGCGTTGTTCGACCTTGACCACTTTAAACAGATCAACGATCAGTGCGGTCATCTGGTTGGCGATAAAGTGCTAAAAAACACCGCCTCTTTGATGGCCGCTGAACTCCGTAAGAGCGATGTATTATTGCGGTGGGGGGGGGAAGAGTTTCTTCTGTTAATGCCAGACACCGACATCATGCATGCTTTCAAATTGTGCGAACGCTTACGACGATCATTTTCACAAAACGCTGCCCAGTGTGAGCTTCCCCATCAGACTATAACACTGAGTGGTGGTATCGCTTGTTATCCGGCTAATGGCAACACTATTGAGGACATTGTTAAATGTGCCGATGATGCCATGTATAAGGCGAAAAACGCCGGCCGGGACAAGGTTTGCATCAGTGACGCTCCGTAGCCAAAGGCATACCTTACGTCAGGAATGTTGCCGATGTTTGAGTAGTTTTACTATGAGTTCTGCCTCTTCTTTGTCAAGGTGTAGCAGCGCCCTGACCTTTTCAATATGCTGAAATTCTGACTCGGTGAGGTGGCCGTCTTCCATTGCGTTGGTAACTAAGTCGCGAAATCTCTCCCGGCGTACGTGTAATTGTGCGGTAAAACTTGAAGATAGAATACCAGCTGGAAGGGCGTAGAGCGCGACCCCCATTAGTGTAACCAGTCCACCGAACACCTTACCTATCGAAGACACTGGTACTACGTCACCGTACCCTACGGTTGTTAGCGTAACCAGTGCCCACCACATTGCCTTGGGAATAGTACCGAACGCTTCTGGCTGCACATGTCGCTCAAGGTAATAAATGCCCGTAGCGGCAAAAGTCATGACAATTAACAGCACGCTCATGGCTGCAATGAGGGTTTTTGCCTCGTTGCGTAACACTTGCCAAAGTAACTGTACCGAGCGTGAATACCTACCCAGTTTAATGAGACGGGTAAGTCGCAACAGCCGAAGTATGCGTAAATCTATTGTAAAAAACATACTGAGGTAGAAGGGGAGAATGGCCAGTAAATCAATAATGGCCATAGGAGAGGCCATGTAATGCAAGCGCTGCTGCCACAGTGGCTTATGGCTGTGCTTTTCGTTGAATTCCTCTACCGAGCACCATACCCTCACGAGGTATTCAACGGTAAAAATGGCCACGGAAACCGCATCGAACATCCGCAACTCATGGCGCCATTCTGCTATTACTGAGGGGACGGTTTCCAGCATCATCGCTACAGCGTTGGTAAAGATGAGGACTATTAGGAAATAATCAAACACACGACTTGGCCATTCGCCAGGCTGATTTTCGCGGTAGGGCCGGGTAATACTGTGAACTTTCCTGCGCAGTGGTTGTTTTTCCATGGTTTTGGCCTATCAATGCTGCTTTAGTTTACTGTAGCGGGAAATGGGGGAAAAGCGCTAAAAAAACGCTGCCCGAGTTATTTACTGTGTTCGATTATGTCATCCACTATGGCCTGTTCTTCGGAAAGTGAATCGTCGATCGGATCTTTGTTCGGTAAAGCGGCGTTTAACAAAATAGCGACGACACTGCACAGGCTAATTCCTTGCAGGGTAAATTCACCCTGACCGAACACCATACCGCCAATGCCAAAAACCAGTGTTGTGGACACAATAACCAGGTTACGTGATTTGGCTAAATCTATTTGCGCTTTAACCAAGGTATTTAACCCTACAGTTGCAATAGACCCAAAGAGCAAAATCATGATGCCACCCATTACCGGGGTAGGAATAGTTTGCAGGGCACTGCCGAACTTGGCAAACCAAGCTACCGCGATAGCAAATACAGCTGCCCAGGTCATCACGCGCGGATCGAAAGATCTAGTTAGCATGACGGCACCGGTGACCTCTGAATATGTTGTGTTTGGCGGCCCGCCAAAGCAGGCTGCGGCCGACGTTGCAAGCCCGTCACCAAACAGAGTTCTGTGCAGTCCCGGTTTTTGCAGATAGCGTTTACCGGTAATATTGCTGATGGCCAGAATATCACCCACGTGTTCCACAGCCGGGGCGATCGCTACGGGGATCATAAACAGCACGGCTTGCCAGTTAAACGTTGGCAAAACGAAGTTGGGCATGGCGAACCACGGCGCTTGGGCTACGGTTTCTACTGATACCATTCCGGTGAATGAGGCTATCAATGTGCCCGTCATTACACCAAATAAAATGGGGACCAGTTTAAACACACCTTTTGCAAAAACCGCCGCCGACAAGGTGGCAGTTAATGCAGCCATTGATACCCAAATAGCTTCTGCGTAGGGATAAAGGGTGAGTGAACCATCTCCGCTTTTCCCCAACGCCATATTCACCGCTACTGGCGCAAGGCCTAAACCAATAACCATGATCACCGGACCGGTGACCACCGGCGGCATCCAGCGGTGAATGAAACCCGCCCCCTTGAACCTCACGGCAAAGGCCAGAAGCATGTATACCAAACCGGCGGCAAATAAGCCGCCCATGGTGTCAGACACGCCCCAGTTTTTTACCGATGCCGCAATCGGTGCGATAAAGGCAAAAGAAGAGGCAAGAAAGATGGGAATAGTTCGTTTTGTGACAACCTGAAATAGCAAGGTTCCCAAGCCTGCGGTGAATAATGCGACACTGGGGTCCAAGCCTGTAAGCAGGGGAACCAGTACCAGTGCGCCGAAGGCCACAAACAACATTTGTGCACCAGATGCCATGAGTCGAAAAGTGGGCGTGGCAAAGGACATGTTACTTCCTCGTACTAAATGGTGTCAGATGTAAACAGGGGAGCCGCAAGCCAAACACTGGCTAACGGCTCCCCTAGCACTGTTTGTGAATATTAGTGGGCGTTACGCCTGCGCCTCGCGAGCAATGGCGCGATATGCGATGTCCGTTCTAAAATAAACATCGTCCCAGCTGATGGTATTTAACAGCGCATAAGCTTTCTGTTGTGCCTCAGTCACATTATTGCCCAACGCAGTGGCGCACAGAACCCGGCCGCCAGCGGTAACAACCTGGCCGTCTTTCATGGCAGTACCTGCGTGGAATACTTTACCTTCGTGCTCTGATGCCTTGTCCAGGCCATGGATTACGTCACCCTTGTTGTAACTGCCGGGGTATCCGCCCGCAGCCAAAACAACGCCAACTGCTGCGCGTTCGTCAAAGGCAATGGTTTTACCTTCCAGTTCCCCTTTACACGCAGATAGACAAAGAGACACTAAGTCAGATTGCAAACGCATCATAATAGGTTGGGTTTCGGGATCGCCGAAGCGGCAGTTGTATTCGATGACTTTTGGCGTGCCATCGGCCATGATCATCAGGCCGGCGTACAGGAACCCAATGTACGGGTTGCCTTCTTTTGCCATGCCTTCCACTGTGGGCAGGATGACTTCTTTCATCACGCGGTCATGGATGGCTTGAGTGACCACTGGTGCGGGGGAATAGGCACCCATTCCTCCGGTGTTTAAACCGCTGTCGCCATTACCTGCACGCTTGTGATCCTGGCTGGTGGCGAAAGGCACCACATTCTTGCCGTCAACCATAACGATGAACGAGGCTTCTTCACCATCGAGGAATTCCTCTATGACTACACGACTGCCTGCTTCACCAAACGCGTTTCCGGCGAGCATGTCGCGAATGGCGTCTTCAGCTTCTTCCAGGGTCATAGCCACAATAACGCCTTTGCCTGCAGCAAGACCATCTGCTTTTACCACAATTGGCGCGCCTTTCTCGCGAACGTAAGCGATGGCGGGCTCAATTTCAGTAAAGTTCTGATACTCAGCGGTAGGAATGGCGTGGCGGGCCAGAAAATCTTTGGTGAACGCTTTGGAACCTTCCAGTTGAGCTGCGGCTTGTGTGGGGCCAAAGATGACCTGGCCCGCAGCGGTAAACGCATCAACAACCCCTTCTACCAACGGTGCCTCAGGGCCTACAATGGTTAAATCGATGTGATTGTCTTGGGCAAATGCCAGTAAACCATCGATATCCGTGACACCAATGGCCACGTTGCGCAGTTTGGGTTCAGTTGCTGTTCCGGCGTTACCCGGCGCTACAAACACGGCAGAGACATGTTCAGATTGTGCGGCTTTCCACGCCAAAGCGTGTTCGCGGCCACCGCTGCCTATCACTAGTACGTTCATCAAAGCGTTCCGTTACTCAATTATTCAGGTTTTATAAACTTCAGTGTCATCCGGTTGCTTTCACCAATGGCCATATATTTTTCCCGGTCCTCTTCGCCTAAACGAAGTGACGGCGGAAGTGTCCAGACACCACGAGGGTGATCTGCGGTGTCCATTGGGTTGGCATTTACACTGCTTTGAGCAACCAGTTTAAAACCGGCAGCTTCTGCAGCATCGATAACAAACGATTTCTTCATATAACCGCTGCTTTTCATTTTATCATCTGCAGCAGATTCAGGTAGTTCGTGCTCGACAACGCCTAACACACCACCTGGTTTAAGGGTTTTATAAAAATTGCTAAATGCACTGACCACTGCTGCTTTTTCGCCACCCATGTACCAATTGTGCACGTTGCGGAAAGTCAGTACGACGTCAGCCGAACCTGCTTCTGCAATGGCAATGTCTTTTTGCGGGTGAAATGCGGTAACCTGAGTGCCGGCGTACGGTCCTCCGTCCATGGCTTTCTCTTTAAACCGGGCTAAGGCGTTTTTGTAGTAGTCGCGGCTGCTTTCATCAATGTAAAAATGGGCAGCTATATAGTGTCCGCGATCCTTTAGCATTGGAGCAAGAATATCTGCATACCAGCCACCACCTGGCCAAATTTCCACTACGGTCATCTCGGGTTTAACACCAAAAAAACGCAGGGTTTGCTGCGGGTGGCGATATTCGTCCCGGGCTTTAGCATCGGCGGACCGAAGGTCATTTTTAACTGCATCCTGGATGGCATCAGCACTGGCAACAGCCGGTATGATTGCAGTGGAAGCAGCGAATAGTGAAGCGGCAATTACACGCATTGTGGTTTTCATTAAAGTATCCTTGTTTGTCGTAACGGTGCTCATAACTTTTACACTTATACCCAGTAACGCACGAAAGGGTTTTTCTAGCGTAACCGAGGACAAAGAAAAAGCAAAAAGGTTGTGGTGAATACCACAACCTTTACCGTCAATGACGTTTCGGATTAGTGGCGGAAGTGTCTCATGCCGGTGAACACCATAGCAATGCCGTGTTCATCGGCCGCGGCAATTACCTCGTCATCACGCATCGAGCCACCTGGCTGAATGACTGCCTTAATCCCCGCTTGTGCCGCTGCGTCAATGCCGTCGCGGAATGGGAAGAAAGCGTCGGACGCCATTACGGAACCTGCAACTTCCAGGTTTTCGTCGGCGGCTTTAATGCCTGCAATTTTAGCCGAATATACGCGACTCATCTGGCCTGCACCCACGCCAATAGTCATGCTGTCTTTTGCGTAAACAATGGCATTGGATTTCACATACTTGGCTACTTTCCAGCAAAACATCAGGTCGCGTAATTGCTCATCAGTCGGCTGAACTTTAGTTACAACTTGCAAGTCGTCCATGTCCACCATGCCGAAATCTCTTTCCTGAATGAGCAGGCCACCGTTGACACGTTTAAAGTCAAACCCGTCAGTAAGCTGACCCTGCCAATCTCCACACGCCAACAAGCGTACGTTTTTCTTTGCCGCAACGATGGCTTTTGCCTCATCGCTCACGGTAGGGGCAATAATGACTTCAACAAACTGACGGTCGACAATCGCCTGGGCTGTTTTGCCATCTAGCTCGCGGTTAAAAGCAATGATGCCGCCGAATGCTGAGGTAGGATCGGTTTTAAAGGCGCGATCGTAGGCTTCCAGAATGTCTGAACCCAAGGCAACACCACAAGGGTTTGCGTGTTTAACAATCACGCAGGCGGGTACATCGAACTCTTTCACGCATTCAAGCGCTGCATCGGTATCTGCAATATTATTGAAAGACAGCGCTTTGCCCTGTAACTGCTGCGCGGTGGCTACAGAGGCTTCCTGTATATTGTTTTCTACGTAGAAAGCGGCAGATTGATGACTGTTTTCACCGTAACGCAAATCCTGTTTCTTTGTCATTTGCACGTTGAAAGTACGTGGGAATTCACTACTGGACTCTTCACAGCAGCCTTCATCACAAGCTACGATATCTATCATGGTGCCGAAATAGTTGGCAATCATGCCGTCGTATTCAGCCGTATGCTCGAATGCTTTAATGGCTAAATCAAAACGGGTTTTGTAAGACAATGAGCCGTCGTTGCCCTCCATTTCTGAAAGTACACGACTGTAGTCAGAGGCGTTTACAACGATGGTGACATCATTGTGATTCTTTGCCGCAGCTCGCACCATAGTAGGGCCGCCAATATCGATATTCTCAATGGCGTCTTCCAAAGAACAATCATCGTTGGCCACGGTAGCTGCAAACGGATAAAGGTTAACAACGACTAAGTCGATGGGGGCAATGTCATTGTCAGCCATGACGCCTTCGTCCTGGCCTCGACGCCCGAGGATACCGCCGTGTATTTTAGGGTGAAGTGTTTTTACACGGCCATCCATAATTTCAGGGTGCCCGGTATGTTCAGAAACCTCTTTTACCGGCAAACCGGCTTGTGCCAGTAATTTGGCCGTTCCGCCTGTTGACAGCAATTCAACGCCCTGATTGTGAAGGGCCTGGGCAAAATCAACAATACCGGTTTTATCGGAAACGCTTAACAAAGCGCGCTGAATAGGTTTAGGTGTTTGCATAGTGGTGTTGAGCTCTTTGCGTAAGTTGACGAGTGAAACAAAAAGAGCACCAGTAGGTGCTCTTTAAAGCGGGCCAAGCCCGTAATCTTAGTTCATGCCGTACTGTTTCAGCTTTTTGCGCAGGGTGCCGCGGTTGATACCCATCATGATGGCGGCGCGTGTTTGGTTGCCACGGGTATACGTCATTACCTCTTCAAGTAACGGGGCTTCAACTTCTGCCAGAACAAGTTCATACAAGTTATCGATGTTGGCGTTGTCCAGTTGCTTCAGGTACTTGTTTACCGCCTGCTTTACTGAATCACGCAGAGGCTTTTGTGCCTGTGTTTGTGAAGGTGTCGTTACTGTTGTAGTAAATGGTGAAGTCACATTTTGATCGAACATAATACTGTCTTGCTCTACTAGTTAGTCATCACTATGCTGCCGGAGAAACCTGTCGCTCGTTTCTGTCGTGCAGCGATTGAAAATAGTTATCAAGGGCGTCAAGCTGGGCATCGGCCTGCTCAAGACCATTGAACGTTCTGCGAAATTGATTTTCCCTGTCGTGTTCCGCGAGATACCACCCAACGTGCTTACGTGCGATTCTCACGCCCATAATGCCGCCGTAAAAGTTGTGCACATTAACTACGTGCTCGTGCATTACCCTGTGCTGTTCTGACAACGAAGGTGGAGGCAGGTTCTCACTCGTTTCCAGGAAATGTTGGATTTGTTTAAAAATCCAGGGATTTCCCTGAGCACCGCGTCCAACCATCACACCATCAGCACCAGTATACTCAAGTACATCACGTGCTTTTTCCGGGGAGGTAATATCGCCGTTGGCAATTACCGGAATCGACACCGCCTGTTTAATGGCTTTTATGGTGTCGTATTCTGCGTTACCCCTGTACATACATGCCCGCGTTCTGCCGTGAACTGCCAAAGATTGTATGCCGTTTTGTTCCGCAATGCGGGCTATGTCCGTTCCATTGCGATTTTCCGTGTTCCACCCTGTCCTGATTTTCAGAGTGACTGGTACGTCTACAGCGTTAACCACAGCTTGCACGATGCTTTCCACAAGCTCCGGGTATTGCAATAACGCCGAACCAGCTAACTTTTTATTGACCTTCTTAGCTGGACAACCCATGTTGATGTCGATGATTTGCGCACCGTTCTCAACATTAAATCGAGCTGCCTGGGCCATTAGTTCAGGATCTGCACCTGCAATCTGTACCGAACGAATACCCTTTTCGCCAGAATGATCCATGCGATGCATGGACTTTGCCGTTTTCCATACTCTCGGATTACTCGACAACATTTCAGAAACCACCAGACCCGCCCCCATTTTCCGACAAAGTTGTCTGAAGGGACGATCGGTAACACCGGCCATTGGAGCCAGCATTAAATTGTTCTGAAGAGTGTGAGGTCCTATTCGCATGCTTAACCGTCAACTATTGCGCAGAATTTATACACCGGGCCAAAACGGGGCGCTAAGTTTACGTGTTTTATCCAGCCTTGAAAAGGCTAAAAATCACACAAAATTTGTCTTTGTGGTCTTGACAGTTCCGGTAAGTTTTGCGCCGTTTACTGAGTTCCAGGTCGAAAATCGGTCCTGATACGTGACGATATTTTGACAATAAGCTGACAGTTTTGTGAATATTTTCAGTGTTTTCTGGTACCACTTACACGTGCCCATTCAGCGTCAACTGCACTGGGATCCAACGCGAAGTCAGCCCGGTATGCCCGTTCAATATTTTCAACTTGTTCTTCTAAAATTCCGGATAAAACAAGCTTTCCACCTGGCTTGCAAAATGCGGTAATGACTTTTTGAAGCGCAATAAGCGGTCCGCTCAGAATATTGGCCATAACGACGTCAGCTTCCAAAGTCGGTTGATCGGCGGGAAGATAAACCGACAAACGGGATTCAACCTCATTTCGCCGGGCATTCTCCATGGTTGCCTGTAGCGCCTGAGGATCAATATCAATACCGATTACTTCCCTGGCCCCCAGTTTTAGAGCGGCTAGCGCGAGAATGCCGGAACCACAGCCAAAATCCACCACCACTTTGTCTTTCAGATCCAATGCATCAAGCCAGCGCAAACACAGGGCAGTCGTGGGGTGTGTACCTGTGCCAAAAGCCAAACCTGGGTCGAGCATGACATTAACCGCTGTGGGGTCGGGAACTTCTCGCCAACTCGGACAAATCCACAAGCGCTCGCCGAACTGCATGGGGTGGAAGTTATCCATCCACTCCCGCTCCCAGTCTTTGTCTTCCAGTTGATCGAGTTTGTGCGCGAAATCCTTGCCAAGAATTTTTGATTTTTCCAGCCGGCTTATCACCGCGGCCATATCGTCAGCAGCATCGAACAGTCCCACAACTTGGGTATCGGGCCACAGTAGGGTTTCACCTGGCTTTGGTTCGTACATTGGTGTGTCTTTGGCATCGACGAAGGTTACGGCCTGTGCGCCGTTGGCTGACAACATATTGCCAATTTGTTCGGCGTACTCAGGGTCAGAATCAATTCTAAGTTGTATCCAGGGCATGACAATGCTTCTCGGCAGGCTTTAAACCGCGTAGTTTATCAGTGTTAGTGCTGTGACTCTACACCGCGCGTAGCTCCCGTGAAACGGTTGAAAATTAGTCTAATGTCGCGTAGTCGGTTGTTCTTATAACTGTTAAAGTCAAGATGCACTCATACTGGAATAACTTCATGCGTCTTTTAATTATCGTCTTGTTGTGGCTAGCGTGCGTAACCAGCGTTTTCGCTGCTAACCTCGACGTGGTGTCGGGTTGGGACAAGCCGCCATACATTGTAGCCAAAGGAAACACAGGGTTCGAGGTGGAACTTTTGAAAACCATAGCTGCCAACAACGGCCATGACGTGAATTTGATTTATGTTCCCATGGGTCGCACAGTGAGAATGATTAACAGTCAGGAAGCCGATATCGCCCTTTCAATGGGTCGAGGTCACAATGTACCTAAAGCATGGTTGAGTGATGAATACGTGTGTTACCGAAACGTGGTAGCCACATTAAAAGACCGAAACATAAGCATCAACGGATTCAGTGATCTAAATGGTATGACTGTGGTGGGGTTTCAGACCGCTTCGCAGGTATTGGGGATCGGTTTTTTCGATGCAATGAGTGGACACCCGGGTTACTTGGAAATTGCAGACCAGTCACGCCAGGTGAGTATGCTTATGCTAGGGAGTGTGGATGCGATTATTCTGGATATAAACATTTTCAATCAGTTTATTTCTCAGTTGCCCAAAGCGCAGCAAAAAGCCGTGGACATTCACGCGTTATTTCCCCCAAATCGCTACCATGCTGCTATCCCAGACAAAGCACTGCGTGAACAGTTTAATCGCGGCCTTAAAGCGTTAAAAGCCAATGGCGATTATCAGCGTCTTGCCGACCAATTCAACATCGCAGTTGAGCGTTAATCCACACTGGTTTCTTCACATGCTGATACACGTAAGAAGTGGTATCGAAAAACGCTCACATTACTTTGGGGCCTGCGGTTAGTTCGGGCGTTTTACCCAGCCGGAACACCAGCCTTTTGCGTTTACGAGGTGATTAGGGAATAACATGCATGGACGATGTTCATCGCCTTCTTTTCCTTGTACATACATGCAATTTGCGCAGTTAGCTCCTTCCACTGTAGATGATGGCGTGTACTTTAACGCCTGTGCTGCCTGATTTTCTGTCGTAAGGATTTCCTTTGCATGGGCTCGCAGTGCGGCACTGCCCATAGTGAGGCCAATCAGTGTGGTGCCTGACAGCTTCAAAAAGTCTCTTCTTTTCACACCCTTCATACTTTACTCCTAAGCGTAAACGAGAATGATTTATTTTTACCCGGTCTTAAAACGACAAAACCTGCCTCAACGAGACAGGTTTATGCTAACTAAAGGTTATACGACATATCCGCAGTTTTGCCAAATCAATCCACCAGATTATTGATACAGGTTAACTTTTCTTAACTATTGGCAGATAGGCGTTTGGTGGGAGTATCGGGTTTTGCGTAGCTGAGTCTGGCCAGCATTTGTGGCCGGTGATAGGTATCCAAGCCGCTGATACACGCAATATCCATTACTGGTAAGTCAAGCATGCCATCTTCTGCGATAGCATGAGCGTCTACATATACTTCGTCAATCTTACCTACTACCAGTTGCGTATTGTTGCAGTGAATAGGGGTAATTTCCGCAACTTGCAGGCCAATTTTTATTTTGCTCTCGCAGACATAAGGAGCAATGAGACCCTGTGAATACCAAGGTGTAAGTGCCACAGCATCAAATTCGCTGACTTCTTTGGGGTAGCGTGCGGCAGTCTGGTGGGCTTTTTCATACCAGGATGCGTCAATGGCGTTTATTGTGTATTGCCCTGTCTGCTTAATATTTTCCAAGGTATGTCGCGGTACGGTATGAGGTCGTAAGACCATACCGAGAAAAGGAGGATTTGCGCCTATGTGAACTACAGAGCTAATCACGGCGAGATTTTCTATTCTGCCGTCGGTAGTGCCCACCAGGTTTGCACTTTTGTAGCCCGATAGGCAATTGACAAAATTTGACCGCTGCAACTTATCCATTTTCAGCAGATCATCGTGAGTAAAAAAAGCGAAGTCATTGCTGCTATCAATCATTCTCGCGCTCCACGTGCACAGAAAGTGTATCTCCTTCTTCAAGCACCGTCATTTCTATGGGCTGGCAACATATTTGACAGTCCAGAACTTGCATCACATCGATATCGTTAGTTTCGTCAATACCCACTTCATTCGGTTCCATGCAGTAAGGGCAGTGAAATACCATTGGTGTTGTTAAACTCATGAGAACTCCCACGCTGAAATAAGAATAAGTGATTACGTGATTATAGATCGAGCGGATTGATTTCGCGCCATGGCGAGTCAGTTTACAAATGTGCAGCTGAACTGCCGTATTACTTGATTAATTGTCGTGTATAAATATACACTGTTATTGTGTACAGTGTGTCGGCTATATCTATGAGAAAAGCGCTTCCAGCAAAATATTACCTCGATCATTTTCGCGAATTTCTCGCTTTTTTTCGCGGGGCAAATGGCCGTTTACTAGATATTCAAAGCAGGGAATTTATAGGCGATTTTTACGAGTTAACCGAGCCTGAGCAATGTATTATTGCCAGAGCTGCGACAAGAAAATATGGCCTGATCAACCGTACTCATTTTAATTACGACGAAATTCCTCAGCCCCAGGATCAAATAGACTCGCTGATAGCCGATGGTTGGTTTGGCGATATTGCAGAAGCTGCCCGCTGGGACCTGGCAGGCATGCTAACAAAAGCCGATATTGTGCATTGTTTGAACATATGTGGTTGTACCGGTTTTTCAAACAACGAGAAAAAAGCAGCGCTAATAAACTTGCTGTTTCGGCAGGTGGCGATATCGGGCTGGCCTGAGGAACTGCAAATTGAGCAATACCTCTACTGTCGCTTCGACCCTGTGATCCGTTTTTTACTCTTATTATATTTTGGTAATACCAAAGGTCGACTGAATCAGTTCTCCATGCGTGATTTGGGAATCATGCGGACTCGGGGGAATGCCAGTGACGATGAAACCCGTTTCGATTCAAAAGACGATGCCCAAGCGGCGTTTTTCTATGCTTATGGCGAAGAACGGCTGGCGTTTATGGACGTAAATGAAATTATTGATCAAGCGGATGAACCCTTGCCCCTGGCGGAGTCGGTAATTAGTCAGCATTATGCGCAGAAATACTGTTTAAAGGTTGCTGCGGTATTACTCAAGGAAAAACCGCAACAAGGTCTCCACTTTCTCCAGCGTGCTCCCGGAGAGCTGTGCAAAGAGAAGTGGGTTCGGGAAGCCTATAAAGACGGGCAAAAAGAAGCGGTCAGGGCGGAACTGGAAGCCATTATTTCCTCCCCATCTTCTGATGGCTTACTCGCATTTGCAGAAGATTTTTATCAACGAAAATTCCATAAAAAGCGCACTAGTGTAGTAACTGATATGTTGCGCAATGCGGCGCGCTCACTCAGCTTAGATGAAAGGTACAACCAGTCTGTTGAGCAGGGTGTTATGGCGTGGTACAAGCGCCAGGGCATATCATCATGGCGAACAGAGAACCGGTTGTGGCGAAGTTTGTTTGCCCTTACCTTCTGGACGCCTCTGTTTGAAAAGGATACCCCCGTTACCGAGTTTGACAGCCGGCCCAAAACGTTAAAAAACAATACGTTTTACGATGTGTTTAAGGACGAAATAGAGCTCATTCTCACGACGTGCATTGACAGTGAGCAGTTGATGAAACACGTTACCGCCGTAGCGGCTGCGCATTACGGGGAGGGAAACAGTTTGTTCCTGTGGGGAGCGGGATTACTCGAGCCGATAAAAGCGCTTCTAGCGTATGCTGATTTTGATTGCGTTGTAGCATTGCTGCGCGTGATGGCCCAGGACTTTTCCCACTGTCGTGACGGGTTTCCCGATATTATGGTATGTGAAAATGGAAAGCTGCGTTTCGAGGAAGTGAAAGCGCCCGGCGATCAACTGCGGAGAAATCAGCTGGTAACCATCCAGAAAATGCAGCAGTGTGGGTTTGATGTGCAGATAACCCAGGTGGCGTGGTGCCGGGACCCTGACCAACCTTATGTTGTGGTTGACATTGAAACCACTGGGGGTAACAGTCAGTTTCACCGCATAACAGAAGTGGGAATGGTGAAATTAGTGAGAGGCGAGGTGGTTGACGAGTGGCAATCGCTGGTTAACCCAGGTCGCCATATTCCTTCGGCTATCACACGCTTAACCGGAATTACCAACGACATGGTTGCCAATGCCCCCACTTTTGCCGACCTGGCTCAGGAAATTGAATGTTTTACTGAAGGGGCCATTTTCGTTGCGCACAATGTGAACTTTGACTATGGTTTCATTAAGCAGGAGTTTGCCAGACTTGAGCAAACTTTTAAGCGTCCAAAGCTCTGCACAGTGAGGGAATCACGTAAAGCGCACCCGGGCTTACCATCCTATTCACTTGCAGCGTTAACCGCACATTTCAATATCGATATGCAACAACATCACCGCGCGCTCTCAGATGCTAAAGCGGCGGCACAATTGTTATTGCTGGCCCAGCAGAGCCAGCCCCAGAGGCTTAAGGTTCAGGTTTAAGCGTGGCAAAAGAAAGCAATACTGATAACAGGGCTCTACGCCATTCGATGTTATTGGATTTACTGTCGTACGTGTTGGTAGCGACGTGTTGTAAAATATCGGCGTGGCGCTGATAAGCAATGCTGGCAGAACGGACTTGCTGCACACTGACAAGGAGTTGTTCGATCATCATTTCCCCTTGGTCACGATTTTTTTGTACATACATAGCGAGGGATTCGTAAATAAACGCCACCCAACTGGCTTTGACTTGGGTAAGATATTGCTCAGGGTTGCGGGCTAATAAGGTAATATCTTCTTTGAAAGCAGCGTCGCTCACTCCACCGGAAAATAAAATGCGAAGGGCCAAAAGTACATCGAAATTTAATCGCGAAAGCTGAGCCATTTGTTGGCTTTTTAGTTGCTTAGGCATAATGGCTGATTTTACCCCCCTTTAAGGTGTAGTACATAGATTGTTCTAACTGGCAGACACATACATCACTATTGCATAATTTCCACCAATATTACCAACGAATAGACACAAGACCAATGCTCGAAAGGCAGTATATGTAAGCGATAAACTCAGCGCAAAAGCCGTGGAGCGTTTCCAGGTAAAAGACTCTATTACAAACACTTAATGGTTACTTGTGAACGTTACAAAGTAAAAATACGTAAAGAGTTGGCACTGTAGAAGTGTACGCGTTCTTGCTGTTTGACCCGCTGCACTGGCGGGTCTTTTTTAAAGTGAGTACTTAATGCCAGCTAAAAGTCTCCCCACGCCATTCACAGCGTCAATACGCACGAACCATTCACTATTTTCCCCTAAGAGTAACGCGCTGCTCGCTTCTGCAGAAATACCATGCCCGTAACCCAAAAAATCTTCGGTAAGTTCGGCGCGTAGGCCAAGTTCCTCATCAACATGGGAATAATAGGCGTGATAACAAACCTCTTTTCCCCACAAAACGCTTTCCCCGCTTATGCCCACCACTGCTTTACTACGGGCTTCATCCAGCCTTTGGATCCACTCGAAAAAAATCTCACCGTCAGGGCGCCATGCGTAGCGGTATTCACTGCGAATAAAGTTGCCGCCGGTCATTCGTTCTATACTGATCTCGTAGCTCGCATTGCGACTGATAGTTGCGGAATATTCCAATTCAATATAATCAACACTGCTTGCCAGTTGCAGCGCGCGGTTGGGGCTTTGATTATCCAGTTTACCTACTACCATCTCAAAGGCGTGGTTTTTGTTTACACTTACAACCTGTCTAAGCCCTTCTATCCAGCCGTCCTTAGATAGGCCAGTAGATGAGACCCTGCCTTTATAGGTAGGTATTACTCCGAGTTCGGTTTTTCCCCATCGAGTGGTGTATCGCATGAATAATCTGCGTGGGTACAGGTATTGATTCTGGCCGCTGTGCACGGTGTTATGGCTTGAACTGAAGTCGTCGCCTGTCACCACAAAGCTATGCATACTCCAATTTTCGTTTAACGCAATCTGTGGGTAGTAGCGAAGTCTGTACTGGATACGGTGTTCCTTGTCAGTACGGGCGTCGTATCGCGTTTGAATATCGAGCTTGTGGGCGAAACGCCACTGCGCAGCCATAGCCGATTGGGCGTAAAAAAGCGCACAGACAACAAGGAAAACGGGATGTGATAGATTCATTGGTGAACATCGAGTGCTTTATATGAGCAATATACGCGAGGTGTGGGAGAATTGAACAATTTTAGTTAAAAAAAAGCCAGCCTAAGGCTGGCAAAGGAACGTAATGGAGGAGGACTCCATGAAGGAAATACAAGCCGTAGGGAAACAGCTTTGAGGATTTAACTGCATCGGGAGAGATGCGAATGCCACCGCAGTGGCACTTTGAAACTGAGGTAAGTATAGTCCTGACCATTTGGTCGGGAAAACAGTTAAAAGTGATTACTGAAATCGGTTTTTTAGAACAATTGACAGGGAAGGTTAATCGGCAAAGCCGGCGCCAATAGCGCTAAATGGCATTTTTAGTTCCAACTCAGGCACTTGTACTCCTACCCACGCCGGAAAAGTATTGCTGTTAGGACCGGGGAACAAGGTGTATTCATTGGCCCAGGGGTAATTCGAAATAGCATTTTTTACTTTAGGGATAAGTGATTTTGCCTTTTCTCCGGTAACAGAGAGCACTTTTTCTGGTTTAGCACCATACCAATATCTATCCGGTGTGGCGGTGGTGTATGATTTTAACGCCGGCAAGCCCTGATTAACCCGCCATCCTACAACTTCATATACGGTATACAAGGTTTCGTTTTCTTCCTTGAGGGCTATCCAGGTGTGTACGGCAAACCATCCCCGCCAGCTAAAAGCGTCCGCGGCATACACTTCAATAACCGGCGCTGAAAACTCCGAAGGGTCAAAAGCAATACCAGCGGGTTCACGGGAGGCGGTGCGCCAGTCCTGATTTGAACAGGCAGAGAAAAACAACACTGAAGCGGTGGTGATCAATAGTCGGAACATGGCGCAGATATGTACGGGTTATTTAAATTCTGTATATCGGAAAAATACAGTCGTTGTGCAGTAAATAACGACCACTGACCAATATTCGAGACAAAACAGAAGGAAAAACACCCGCGAGCAGGTGTTTTCAATCCTTGGGTGTACTACGCCATGCCGAGTTTCTTTTCTAGGTAGTGGATGTTCGTTCCACCAGCAAAGAAATTCTCGTCGGCCATAATACGGCGTTGCAGAGGAATATTAGTTTTAATACCTTCCACCACAATTTCTTCGAGCGCATGTCGCATACGGGCGATGGCCTCATCACGACTTTCGCCGTAAGTGATGAGCTTACCAATCATAGAGTCATAGTACGGTGGAACCGTATAACCCGCATAAATATGAGATTCCCAACGCACACCTAAACCACCTGGCGAGTGGAACATGTTGATGAGTCCCGGACTGGGTATAAAGGTATCTGGGTCTTCTGCATTAATACGGCATTCGATGGCGTGGCCGCGGATCTGAACCTGGGATTGATCTACTGACAATGGCTGACCGCCGGCAATGCGCAATTGTTCTTTGATGAGATCGACACCCGTGATCATTTCTGAAACAGGGTGCTCAACCTGAATACGGGTATTCATTTCTATGAAATAGAATTCGCCGTTTTCGTAAAGAAATTCGAATGTGCCCGCACCGCGGTAACCAATTTCAACACAGGCGCGACAACAGCGCTCACCAATTTTGTTGCGCATTTGCTCAGAAATTCCAGGCGCAGGCGCTTCTTCTACCACTTTTTGGTGACGGCGTTGCATTGAGCAATCACGTTCACCTAAATGAATGGCGTTACCCTGACCGTCTGACAACACTTGAATTTCCACGTGACGAGGGTTTTCAAGGAATTTTTCCATGTAAACTACCGGGTTACCAAATGCCGCTCCAGCTTCTGCCTGGGTGGTTGCTATTGCGTTAATGAGTTCTTTCTCACTGCGCACAACACGCATACCTCGTCCACCACCGCCACCGGCTGCTTTCACGATAATCGGGTAACCAATGCGCTTTGCAATGGACTTGTTGCGTTCTTCGTCGTCGGTAAGTGGGCCATCAGAACCGGGTACGCATGGGACGCCGGCTTTCTTCATTGCGTTAATGGCAGACACCTTGTCACCCATTAAGTTGATAGTTTCTGCCCGTGGGCCTACGAAAACAAAGCCGCTTTTTTCCACCGCTTCAGCAAAATCTGCGTTTTCTGCAAGGAAGCCGTAACCAGGGTGAATAGCAATAGAGTTGGTGACTTCCGCTGCCGCAATAATGCGCGGAATATTTAGGTAACTTTCCGTAGCAGAGGCGCCGCCAATACAGATGGATTCATCTGCCAGCAACACGTGCTTTAGATTTCTGTCCGCGGTGGAATGCACTGCAACGGTTTTGATGCCTAACTCTTTACAGGCACGCAAAATGCGCAATGCGATTTCACCACGGTTAGCAATAAGTACTTTATCTAACATAGCTACCGCCCAATTATTCGATGATGAACAGTGGCTGGTCGAATTCTACCGGCTCCTGATTCTCAACCAGAATGGCTTTTACCACACCGGCTTTGTCTGCTTCGATCTGGTTCATCATTTTCATGGCTTCAACGATACACAGTGTATCGCCAACGTTTACTGACTGACCTACTTCAACAAAAGACTTGGCAGTAGGTGACGATGCACGGTAGAAGGTGCCAACCATAGGTGACTTAACCTGGTGTCCGGTAGGCGTGTCGTCTACTTCAGCCTCTGCCACTGGCGCGGGGGCTGCTACTGGTGCAGGAGCTGGCGCCGGCGCGGCGAGGTTGTAGTGCATAGGGGCAGCGGCGGCACCAGAAGGACCGCGGTGAATACGTACAGACTCCTCTCCTTCAGTGATTTCCAGTTCGGCAATACCGGATTCTTCCACTAATTCGATGAGTTTTTTAATTTTTCTAATATCCATTGTCGTTTCTCGTTTTAATTCAGCTTTTGAAATTAAGCGCTGCTGTTAGCGCCAGTTCATATCCTATGGCGCCTAAACCAAGGATGACACCTGCAGCAACGTCAGAAAGGTAAGAGTGATGGCGAAACGGCTCTCGCGCATGCACATTGGATAAATGCACTTCAATAAAAGGAATGCTCACGCTTAGCAGTGCATCGCGCAGCGCAACACTGGTATGCGTCAACGCACCAGGGTTGATAATAATAGCGTCGGCATTACCCATTGCATCGTGAATACGGTTGATGAGTTCGTGTTCGGCATTTGATTGAAAATGACTCAGCGTCGCGCCCGCCTCTCCGGCTTTAGTGACCAGATTGTCGACGATGTCCTGTAGCGTTTGGTAACCATAAGTTTCTGGTTCACGCTTGCCTAACATATTTAGGTTAGGGCCATTCAATAATAAAATTTCCATAAACTTGCTGCTATCTTTCTTAAAATGAATGCTTATTCAGCATTTCAACAAAAAATACGTCTGGTTGCACGAAAATTCAACGGTAAATTGCGCTGTTTCACCAATTTGTAATGGGATTATAGATAATTGTGGAGTTTTCGCAGCAAAATACTGGTCTAATCAGGGGAAATGCCAGCAAGTTTTTGAGCAGAATTTGTAAAAGTCGCATCGTGCGACGTTAGTTCTTGTCACTGTGCACGTCCCAAAGGACGTGCAGCGAACAATGTCGTAAGAGATACTAGTTTTTCAGGGCTTGGGTAACATGTGTAGCAAAGGGTTCGGCTTTCATAAATCCGGTCACTCTTGCGGAGCTAATTTCCTCACCTGAGGTGTTGAAAAACAAAATTGTTGGTAGGCCAAGAACGTCAAACTCTTCCTGAAAAACCATATTTGTTGGGGTGTTGTCGGTTAAATCTATTTGCATCCATACAGTGTCAGACAGCGCGTCAATCACCTTAGGATCAGGGAAGGTGTATTTTTCAAACTCTTTACACGCCACACACCAGTCTGCGTAGAGATCAACCATCACGGTTTTCCCTTTGGCATTGGCCGCTGTCAGCTTGGCTTTTAAATCGGCTAAATCTTTTACCACCAGAAAATCAGGATGGGCCCTTGCTGTGGCGCTGTGTTGCGCAGTTACGGGTGAATCAAACAGCGTAACATAACCCACCATGGCACTAGCGAAAAGCCCCAGGGTGATGATAAATGTGCGCACACCTTTGAAGAAGCTTGCAGCCGTGGGCTGGTTCATCACGCTGTAGTAGGAGAATGTAGCCAAACCTAGTGCTGCCCACATCAAATCGGTGTAATCGGCACGCCACATACGTTCGACAAAAATAATCGCCACTGCCAGCATCATAAAGCCGAAACTCACTTTCACCACATTCATCCAGTTGCCAGCTTTAGGTAACAGTTTACCGCCGGTCATACCAAATAGGATAAGTGGAATGCCCATGCCAATACTTAGCACATACAGGGAAATAAAGCCCAGTGTCATGTCGCCGGTTTGCGCGATAAACAGCAGGATTCCGGTGAGCGGTGCGGTGGTACATGGCGAGGCAACCAATCCCGACAAGACGCCCATGACGAATACGCCTATCATTTTGCCCCGTTTTTGGTGGTTGCTCACATCGTTAAGTTTGCTTTGCCAGGAGGAAGGCAACTGGATTTCATAAGCGCCAAACATGGCTAGGGCCAGGGCGACAAACAATACAGTGAAAATAATCAGAATAACCGGGTGTTGCAGCGCAGCCTGAAACTGCACGCCTGCTGACGCGACAACCAACCCGAGCAATGAATAGGTGATGGCCATTCCCTGCACATACACAAAACTCAACGAGAATGCCCGTGACAAGCTGACGCCCTTGCCCTGACCCAGTACAATGCCAGACAGAATAGGGTACATGGGAAAGACACAAGGGGTGAACGCCAGGCCTATACCCAATGCAAGAAAGAGCAACAGCGTAATATATAGGTTGTCTTTGTCGGCTAATCTGGCCGCCAGGTTAAATTGCTCAGACTGAACCGCTTTGTCTTCAGCGCTTTCTGAGTTTGCGACAATAGCATTCTCGGTGTCTGTAGTTTTGCCTACAGCGGAAAGATAGATGACCTTTACCGTAGGCGGGTAACACAAACCGGCATCCGCACACCCTTGAAAACGCACTTTTACGGCGCCGTCTTCTTCCGCATTGAGCACTGGTACGGTAAACGATACCTGATCGTAATACACGTCGGTTAAACCGAAAAACTCATCCTCTTTTTTCAGCGCAGATGGAAAATCCGGCTCTCCTAAAGTGACGTTTTTGGCCACGAGTTTGAATTGATGCTTATACAAGTAGTAGGCTTCAGCAATATCAAAGATGATAACTAGTTCGTCGTTGTTTTGCTGAAAATCGAATGAAAACGCTTCATCAACAGGAAGAAACTCGGGTTCCTCCTGTTCAAAGACCGGCGCGGTGTTCACGTTGGGTATTTGCGCCGCTGATGACACGGTAAACAGCAATAATAAAAAAGTGGCCACCAGGGTGGAGAAGTTCGTCATGTAAATAATGCCTCGGGTAACGGAAACGCTAACGGTTCTGCCTCGTGAATAATAGCAAGTTTAAAGCGATGTTGTACCGCGTTAGGGGAATCACAGCATCACCGAGAAAAACAGACCGCGCTATTGGATCTATTCTTTCAGATTTCACCGCTAATCACGAACACTCCGTCGTGAAAAGCCGGTGTCCTGACCTGTGTACTCAAGGACATTTGTTGTAATCAAAGGAAATTGCCCCATTAATAACGATAGCGACATGGTCGAATACACCTGTAGCAGCGTAGCTATTATAACCAATCAGACAGACGAGGTTTGTTTTGCGTATCTTATTTCTACTGTTCGCCATTATGCCCATTATTGAAATTGCCCTGTTGGTAAAAGTAGGTGGCATAATTGGCGGATGGAATACTATCGGTATTGTGTTGCTCACCGCTTTTATCGGTGCCTACTTCGTGCGTAGGGAAGGCGTCAGCACCTTACAAACGGCGCAAGCAAAAATGCAGCGTGGAGAGATGCCTGGTAAAGAGTTGATTGATGGACTCATGCTTGCAGTTGCCGGGGTATTAATGGTGACGCCTGGCTTTGTTACCGATATTTTTGGCATTTTGCTTGTGATGCCCGGAACACGCCATGGCATTGCAGCATTTGTAACCAAACACATGAAAATGCGTGCTGTAACCACGGCAACTTTCCATCAGCAGGGCTTTGGTCAACACAGTCCCTTTGATGGTGGGCGAGAACCCAAACACGCCCGGGGCGATGTGTTTGAAGGTCAATACACAGACAAATCGTCTGACGGTGAAAGCCGCCAATTGAATGAGCGGGACTGAGGAATCCTTTCTCGCCCAAAAAAATTATTTTGACGTCAATTATTTACGATACCACTCTGGCAAAAATAAAAAAATTTGCATTTTTTTCACTTAATCCCCTTGAAGTTACAGGGGGACTCCCCCATTTATCCTCGCAGAACACGATTTGAAGTCGTTAACCCGGCTTCTATTAACAGTAAATGGCGTACATAAGACCGTGCGTCCTATATAACTAACACTTGATAGTTGGATTTTCAGGAGACTTGAAAATGGCAATTCGTCCTTTACACGACCGCGTAATCCTTAAGCGCGCTGAACAAGAAACCAAATCAGCGGGTGGTATTGTGCTTACCGGTTCTGCAGCAGAAAAATCTACTCGCGGCGAAGTTATCGCTGTTGGCAATGGCCGTATCTTGGACAACGGCGACGTTAAAGCTCTGGACGTTAAAGTAGGCGATACCGTTATTTTCAACGACGGTTACGGCGTAAAAACCGAAAAGCTGGATGGTGAAGAAGTGCTTATCCTGAGTGAAAGCGACATTCTGGCAATCGTTGAGTAATCGATCGTTTAACTGAATTTAGAGGAATTTACATTATGGCAGCTAAAGAAGTACGTTTTGGTGATGACGCCCGCACAAAAATGCTCAAAGGCGTTAACGTTCTTGCAAACGCAGTAAAAGTAACATTGGGTCCTAAAGGCCGTAACGTAGTACTGGATAAGTCATTCGGTGCACCTACCATTACCAAAGATGGTGTATCTGTAGCCAAAGAAATCGAGCTGGAAGACAAGTTCGAAAACATGGGCGCACAGATGGTGAAAGAAGTGGCGTCTAAAGCGAACGACGAAGCTGGTGACGGTACCACGACAGCGACGGTTCTTGCGCAAGCTATCGTAACTGAAGGCTTGAAGTCTGTTGCTGCGGGTATGAACCCAATGGATCTGAAGCGCGGTATCGACAAAGCCGTTATCGCTGCTGTTGAAGAACTGAAAGCGCTGTCTACTGACTGTGCTGACAGCAAATCTATTGCCCAGGTAGGTACTATTTCTGCGAATACTGATGCAGAAGTGGGTGACATCATTGCCAAAGCAATGGAAAAAGTAGGTAAAGAAGGCGTTATCACTGTAGAAGAAGGTCAGGCTCTGCAAAACGAGCTGGACGTGGTTGAGGGTATGCAGTTCGACCGTGGTTACCTGTCTCCTTACTTCATTAACAATCAGGAAAACGGCACTGTAGAATTAGACAGCCCGTACATCCTGTTAGTTGACAAAAAGATCTCTAACATCCGCGAATTGCTGCCTACTTTGGAAGGCGTTGCAAAAGCCGGTAAGCCACTGATGATCATTGCTGAAGATGTTGAAGGCGAAGCGCTGGCTACCTTGGTTGTGAACAACATGCGCGGTATTGTGAAAGTGGCTGCTGTTAAAGCACCTGGTTTCGGTGACCGTCGTAAAGCAATGTTACAAGACATCGCTGTTCTGACAGGCGGTACCGTTATCTCTGAAGAGATTGGGCTGGACCTTGAGAAAGTACAGCTGGAAGATTTGGGTACTGCTAAGCGCGTTGTTATCAATAAGGACAACACCACTGTTGTTGACGGTAACGGTGAAGAAGCAGCTATCGAAGGCCGTTGTGCGCAAATCAAAGGTCAAATCGAAGAATCTACTTCAGATTACGACAAAGAAAAACTTCAGGAACGTCTGGCTAAGCTGTCCGGCGGTGTTGCAGTAATCAAGGTTGGTGCTGCTACTGAAGTTGAAATGAAAGAGAAGAAAGACCGCGTAGAAGACGCCCTCCACGCTACCCGTGCTGCGGTAGAAGAAGGTGTGGTACCTGGTGGTGGTGTTGCTCTGGTTCGCGCAGCTGCGAAACTTGCTGATCTGACTGGCGACAACGAAGACCAAACTCACGGTATCAAACTGGCTTTACGTGCGATGGAAGCGCCTTTGCGCCAAATCTCTATCAACTCAGGTGCAGAAGCGTCTGTTGTTGTTAACGAAATTAAGAACGGTTCTGGCAACTACGGTTACAACGCTGGCAATGACACCTACGGTGACATGCTGGAAATGGGTATTCTTGACCCAACTAAAGTAACCCGTTCAGCGTTGCAATTCGCAGCGTCTATCGCCTCGCTGATGATCACCACAGAAGCGATGGTAGCTGAACTGCCAAAGGATGACGCACCTGCCGCACCTGATATGGGTGGCATGGGCGGAATGGGCGGCATGGGCGGCATGATGTAATCAAAGCTGCTCTCGTCTAGTCCTTGTAAATCAATGATTTACGTTGGTTGTATGCATTAAAGTAGACACAAATACAGACATTGATGTAGGACAGAAAAGAAGCCAAAAGAAAGGCGTTGAGTTTAGACTCAGCGCCTTTTTTGTTCTTACATGTTCGCGTATTTGTCGGGTTTGTGGCGAAGGGTGTATTATGCCGCAGGCTTAAAGCCGTTTAGAGGCCCTTTGCGTTTCGTGGCTATAGTGACAAGACGTAGGACTTTATCTCTTCGTCCTTGCTATTTTCAACTAAACACTGCCGAAAACGTTCGCCCGAAACCGCGACTTTAACCAGTGCTGGATCCATTTTTTTCAGGGTGTCAACGTAATTCTCACAGGCTAGAGCGGCTTTTAGATCTGCAAGAATACCTGCGTTCTTCACCTGGGGTTCCCGTCGTTCTACTGGATATCCCGCTCCCCTTTCGCCTGTTAGCGCTTTCTCAAATATATAGCGTGCATTCAACTCGGCGCCCCAGCCAAACCCTTTTGCAAACGGCAGTGCCAGAGCATTGCCATTGTTAACCTGGTTGAATAGGAAAGCATCAGAAGGGTCGATGCAATAACCACAAAAGACACCTGGCTGCGCATTTAATGCCATTAGAGCGCCTTGCCCTGTACCACAGCCTGCAAACACAAAGTCAACAGCCCCCGCGTTTATCAGTACGCCGGCCATAATGCCTAAATGCACATAGGTAAGGTGATGATCGTCCTCACTGTTCATCCCAACGTTATACACATTGTGACCAAGTGAATCAGACACTGATTCTAACTCTTTTAGTATTATGGGGTTCTTTGCCGCTTGGCTGTTTTCCATCATCAAAGCTATATTCATGTTCGCTCCTGATTTATATTGAAATGTTTTGATACTATAGCATCTTTTGGCATCATTAATAAGCACGTAAGTACGTGTGATTTGCCCGCAAAAGTTCTCGGTGGCTAGTCTCAATAAACAGTTTTTTGTCTGATAGCCTTATCTGACTTGTCGTGATAAATTATGATTGTATTTTGTTGATTGTGTTCGGTTTGTTTTTGGGAATATCAGATTGTAGAAAGGAGAGAAAGCGCTATGTCAGAAAAAGTTGGCGTTATTGAAGATATGGGTAATGGTATTAAGAGGCAAATCTTGGCGTATAACGAAGACGCTATGGCTGTTAAAGTGTGGTTCGAAAAAGGCGCCGAGGGCTATGTTCATAGCCATCGTCATACGCAAATAACCTATTGTGAAGAAGGGGAGTTTAACTTTGCGATTAACGGTAAATTGAAGGTGTTGAAAGCAGGTGATAGTTGCATTATTCCTCCCAATGTTGAACACGGTACAACAACTGAAACCGGCGGCATTCTAATCGATATGTTCAGTCCTATGAGAGAGGATTTCCTGTCGTAGGTTCCTCTGAGCAAACACTCGTTTAACACGATGACCACACTAATCTTCACGTGAAAAAGGCCTCTTAAACTGCGCTTTGAGAGGCCTTTGTATTTATCGGATGTTTTGCGCTACAACTTCGCCGTTACTCCCATGATAATACGCCTGTCTGTAAGCCCTTGTTCGCACAGCAATGCGCCTTCATTGACGCACCACTGTGTCCGGTCTTCCCGAAGTAAGTTGATGCCTTCCAGCCCTACCGTGAACGTGTCGTTGATATCGTAGCTCACACTCATGTTAAGTTGGGCTCGATCATCCACGATCCGCGGCATATCAAAACTAATCAAGTCGCCGGTTTTAAAGGCGGAACGCCAAGTGTATCTTGCACGCACGCTCAAATCGTATTTGTCATAAAAAACCGTAATGTTATAGGCGTTTTGAGAGAGGTCTTCTAATTCAATGCGTTCTTCAACGATGTCATCAGCCAGCGTAGCGGTCGATTGATTTGCATCCGTTCTTCCCAACAATTTGTTGAGGGCGTTACCGTCACCCGTTGCAGCGCGGAACGTTTCTATGCCCGCCCCTGCCTCTTGATAAGTATAATTTGCAATCACACCAAAACCCGATGCCCAGCCTAATTCGTCTTCATAGTCGGACAGGTCGTGTTGGAATGCGATCTCAACCCCCGTTTGCGTTTCTTCATTGGGCAGGTTAATTGTGGTTTGAAGAGGAACACAAATTCCCGTTCCAGGTACAGATGACCACACATTTCTGTCAGTTACTGTGGGGTTCCATATCCCGCCACCTTCACAAGGGGGGGTAATATCTCGCTCGATCTGACCATTGTCACCAATGGGCTCTTCCGGATTGTCTCGCACGGCAGCGAATATGTCAGTTCGTTCTTTATGGAAAAAGCCGACACTGACAAAGCTTGAATCTGAAAAATAGTACTCAGCAGACAAGTCGTAAGACAGGACTTCCTCAGGTGTTAAAGCCGGATTTCCGACATTGACAGCGGAGCCGGCACCACCTGGGAAATTTATAGAAGTAGAGAGGTTGTTGAAGTTTGGTCTGCGTATGTCTTTTGCGATACCCGCACGAATAACGACATCATCAACGACTTCAGCGGCGAGGCTGAATCTTGGAAGGTAGTAGTCATATGATGCTTTTTCTTCCCGAAGACCTGTTACTTCACCATTCTCTATATTATTTCCCACAGACGTTATTTCAGTGTCAACGTAGCGGAGACCTACGTTCCCTCGAATCGGAATATCCTTCACATAAAAGTAAAAGTCGCCTTGAAGATAGAGGGCAGTGGTTTCTTCTTCTATATCAAAGAACGAATCGAGTTGGAGTTCGGGTTCCGACAAGGTCGGATAGCCTTCGGTAATGTTACCGTTTGCAATCTGAATCGCGTTATTTTCAACAATCGCTGCGTTGATGGTGTCCAGTACTTGATCTGGATTAGAAAAGGATAAATCGCGGTTAACCGTTAAATAGTCAGCGATGTATAGCCTACGTCCATCTGCGTCGTTAAAGTTAGATGGCCCCGCAGAAACAACATCAGCAAAGAGGTCTGCAGTGGGTCTGAAGAATGCCAAATTAGGATTAGAGAAATTTGACGCTGTATTTATATCGTTACTTTCTGCTTTATTTTTATTCCATCTTACCCCCGCTTTAATTCCAGAAAAATAAGGATTCAGATCGGAAATATCGTAATCACCATCAATTCGAAAAGCTGTTTCCGAATTTTCTTGTGTACTTCTGCCAACCCCCACGTTTTGCAGCGCGTAATTTGAAGGCGTCAACAAATCTGTTGAAGAAGGGCCAAATTCGGCATCGTGCGCTATGCCAAACTGCAACACTCGTCCTGATGCATCAAATTCGATTGGCACGCCGTTGTCGATGCTTAACCCTTCACTGGGTTGTGGTCCGTGTGGATTTATAAAATCCAGGGTCGTATTTAACCGAGGAAACGTGGAATCTGAGCTCGAATAGGACACTTCACCGCTTAGTGCTAGTCGATCGAGCATCAGGTCAAACCCCGTCGCAAACACGTCACTGTCGGTGACTCGGGAGCCAGTAATGCTGCTGGTACGCAGGTTGGGATCTATATTATTGTTGTTGCTATCTACCCCCACACCAAGAGTGCCTGATAATACGGCTTGTACTTCGCCTAATACCAGTGGTCCGTTTGGCCCGTCTATTGTGCCTAAATCAATGGTTTCAAATGCGGTATTGTTCGTATTGTCGACAACGGCGGAGCCGCCGGTACCAGAAATAAAGGCGCGAGAGCTTTTTTGTGCCCGCTCTTGACGGTTGATCGTGGCATCAAAATAGAACTTCAGGTTATCTACGGGTTCAAATTCTACTGAACCGGTGAAATTTTTGGTCTCGTATTCATAGCGGGATATTACTTGATCGAGGAATTGTGTCCTTAAAAATGGAAAGGACTCTGCACTTGCTCGCCCTGAGTCAGGCAGAACCTCTCTGTCTCTATCAAAACGAGGATCAAAAGAAGCGACCTGTTGTTCTGCGTAACTGCCAGTAAGTACAACGCCTACACGTCCAAATTTTGTATCGACGTTGTCCCCGAATGTAGCGGAAAACCGGGGCGATGTCGCGTCAGCCAAGTCACTGTTCTCGGCCTGGGCACGGACAGACAATACGCGTTCGTCTAAACTTAGACCTCTCAGGGTCCTTAAATTAATGGTTCCCCCTACTGAGCCCTCAATCGTTTCTGCAGAAGGTACTTTAATAACTTCAAGGGAAGAGATAAGCGCTGCTGGCAAATCGTCAAAACTGATACCAGAACGGCCATTGCCACTGCCTACTGTTGAAACGCCATTAATTTCTACGCGGTTAGCGTTTGTGCCGCGAATTTGCACACCTGTTCCTACTCCTGCAGTACGGTCGATCTGAACACCGGTAACATTTTCCAGCACTTCGGCCAAATTCTGATCTGGGAGCTTTCCAATGTCCTCGGCTTGAATGACTTCTTTAATACTATCAGCCGAACGTTTTTCAGCGAGAGCACTCGCCAAAGCGCTTTTAATACCGCGAACTTCGATGACTTCAGTGTCTTGTTGCGTATTTTCCTCTGAGCGTACTTCTTGCGCAGAGGCATTGAGAGGTGAACAGGCAATAGCAGAAGAGACTGCGATAGCCAATTGCAGTTTTTTGGTGTTTAACGTTGACATTTGCTCCTCCTAGAACAATCACAACCAATCATTTCCGCGACACGATAGATCATAAGTTAATCATTATCAATAATTTTGTTAAGTTGAGGTAAAGTTAGTGTTTCCGCATAATTCCCTGCGCTAACTAGTAAAATTCTTTTATATTATGTATTTGCCATGGTCTTACTAAAAAACAAAACAGCTCGAAAAAATGAACTCATTGCATATTAAGTCAATATGGTGCAATATCACTCATATGTTGTCATTGTGGTGATATTGCGCTATGCGCTGCGTACTGGAAATGATGCCGTGTAAAACGGCCTTTGTTATTTGGCGCATCGTCAAATTCGGGAGATGATGAATGATGAAATACAAGCAGACTTATTACGCTTTTACCGTAATGCTCGCGGTTGCAAGTACGCTGGGGTGTTCTTCAGAAACCCATGTAAATCCATCAAGAGAGTCGACAGGGGTACAGAAAGAAGTAAAAGCTTACGCTAAATTTGTACCGCAACGGCGTGATGATTTTGCGTGGGAAAACGATAAGGTAGCATTTCGGGTTTATGGCCCGGCGGCTCCATTGGCAGGCCACGCAAGTGGTGTAGATGCCTGGCTAAAAAAAGTTGACTATTCCATTATAGACAAGTGGTATGAAATGCATTTCAACGGCCTGTCCTATCATCAGGATAGGGGAGAGGGATATGACCCTTACCACACAGGTATCAGCCGGGGAGTTGGTGGGTCTGCAGTTTGGATAAATGACACGCCGTATTACGGTCATAATTTTACGCGCTACGAAATCCATCAAAACAACAGTGAAGAGGTTAAATTTACGCTCTATTACGAATTTGAAACACCGCTGGGTAAGGTAGAGGAAGAAAAACGCGTTGCGCTGGCGTTGGGTTCTAACCTTTATCACGTGGAGTCTAGGTTCTTGTTAAACGGGTCACCGGCATCAATCCCAATCGCTATCGGTGTAGCGACGCACGACGAGAAAGCATCTGTATATCACAACGCTCAAGCAGGCTGGATTGCTGCTTGGGAAATGATCGACGGCAAGGGGTTGGGAACAGGAGCCCTTGTCGAGCCATCCAGAATATCCAGCATTGAGCACAAGCCTTCAGAGAACAAGGACGAAAGTCATATTTGGATAATTACCCAGACTTCAGCAGATGGTTTGTTAAGCTATTACGCAGGGTTCGCTTGGGAAGGTGCTGAAGAAATTACCACGATAGAACAGTGGAAACATTACTTAAATACCTTCGGAAGTTAAACAATGGAAAAAATCGCGTTTGTCATGACACTCAAACCTGGGTTTGAGAACGAATACAAAAAACGTCACGATGAAATATGGCCGGAGCTAGTTGACGAACTGAAAATGGCTGGTGTATCTGATTACAGCATTTTTCACGAAGCTAGCTCAAATAAACTCTTTGCGGTACTAAAGCGAGAACCGTCTCATACTATGGACACATTGCCTGCCAACCCGGTGGTAAAAAAATGGTGGGCGTACATGGCCGACATTATGGATACACATGAGAGTAATGAACCTGTGACGACCGATCTTAAAATGATGTTTCACTTAGAATAATTCTACTTTCAACGCAAAAATACGCACTGGTGTCAGTCTAACAATTCCAAAGACACCGGCGCGATGCATACCATCCTCTCTGGAAAGTAGGCTTCGTTTAAACACTTCAGTACACGGCAGAAAAGTATACTGAATGAGTTGTTTTTCTCATTCTCCTCGTAGTTTTAGGAAAGGAGAGTTAATTGAAAATCCTAATTTTAAACGAATCGCGGCAAATCGGATTGCACGCACACATAGAAAAACGATGTGCAGTATCACCCGGCACCGTATCTAAACTCGTTCGCAAAGGTATCGATGTAGTTATCGAGAAGGGAGCGGGATTTCACGCCAATTACGAAGACAGCGAGTTCGAACGTTCCGGCGCAAAACTGATAGAAACGGCTGATGAAGTCGTGAGTGAGATTGATGTACTTGCTTGCGTGAACGCTCCTAATGAATTGCTCGCTTCGACCTTGCCCGCCAATACTATCGTGATCGGCCACTTAGATCCGTTCTTTCAACAACCACTTATCAACTGTCTGGCTGAGTCAAATATCACAGCGCTTTCCGTTGAAATGATCCCACGAAGTTCTCGCGCACAAAAAATGGATGCGTTGAGTTCACAAGCCAGTCTGGCGGGGTACGCGATGGTAATGAAAGCAGCAAACGCCCTACCATCTATTCTTCCAATGATGATGACGCCATCGGGCACCATAAAGCCAGCAAAGGTATTCGTTATAGGTGCGGGCGTGGCCGGACTTCAGGCTATCGCCACAGCAAAACGACTTGGTGCAAATGTGCTTGCGTACGACACCCGCCCAGTTGTGGCAGAACAAGTAGAGTCTCTTGGGGGGAAGTTTCTAAAAGTAGATATTGGGGAAACAGGCCAAACGAAAGACGGCTATGCCAAAGCGCTTACAGAGAAACAACAAGCGATTCTGGCTGATGCGCAAAAAGACGCTATCGCGCAATCCGATATCGTCATCACAACCGCGCAACTCTTCGGACGTAAGCCGCCGGTATTGATAAATCAACAAACCTTAAAATTGATGAAACCGGGAAGTGTTGTGGTTGATATGGCCGCACTTTCGGGTGGCAATGTGGAAGGCTCTGAACCCGGTAAAACAGTAGTGATAAATGGGGTTACGGTGATCGGAACAGGTAATTGGAGCGAAGAGGTATCACGAGCAGCGACGGACATGTATGCCAATAACATATATAACTTGTTGGATGAATTTGTCAAAGATGATCCCCTTTCTTTCCAGTTGTCTTTCGACGATGACATTCTCGCCGCGTCTGTGATAACTCATAACGGAAAAATAAGAAATGAAACATTGTTAAAAGCATACGAGGGCGCTTAACCATGGAAACTATTTACTTACTATTTATTGTTCTACTGGCTGCTTTTCTGGGTTTTGAACTTATTCGTAAAGTACCGGCTACACTCCATACGCCTTTAATGTCTGGATCGAATGCGATTTCAGGCATCACTCTCGTGGGCGCACTTACCGCGTCAGGCGCAGGTAGCAGTACGTTAACAACGATACTGGGCACAACGGCGGTGGCGCTGGCCAGCATAAACGTTGTGGGCGGTTATCTGGTTACAGATCGCATGCTTGGCATGTTTAAAAAGAAAGATAATAGCTAAGAGAGTGCGAACATGACTTTAGAAATACTGATAAATCTGGCCTATGTGGTCGCTGCCGGGCTTTTCATTCTTGGCCTTAAATTGTTGAGTCACCCCTCTACCGCGCGGAAGGGAAATCTTGTGTCTGCGGTAGGTATGTTAGTAGCAGTGATAGTAACCCTACTTGATCAACACATAATCAGTTACCACTACATATTTATCGGCGTGCTGATTGGTGGCCTTTACGGCGCATGGAAGGCACGAAGCGTACAAATGACGCAAATGCCGGAAATGGTATCGTTATTTAATGGTTTTGGCGGTGCGGCTTCTTTGTTGTTGGGGTGGGCGACGGTGAGCTCTATGGATTCAGAAGTGTTGGCAAGTACTCACTTTTTTATTTTTGTTACTGTACTTTTGACCCTTCTCATTGGGGGCGTGACATTCTCTGGTTCTGTTATCGCCTGGGGTAAGCTCTCTGGAAAACTATCGTCGAAGGCACTGATTTTCACAGGGCTTCGCGAGCTTAGCCTGTTGCATATTGTGGCGATGGCAGCTGTAGGTTTCTTATTTGTAAACGAGCCTTCAAATATGTTGTGGCTGTATTGCACTATCGCAATAGGTCTGAGCTTCGGACTTTGGGCAACGATATCCATTGGCGGTGCAGATATGCCGGTAGTAATTGCATTGCTCAATAGTTACTCAGGGATTGCGGCATCGGCAGCGGGGTTGGCGGTAGGGAATACTATCTTGATTGTGACTGGTCTTTTAGTCGGTGCATCGGGGCTGATACTCACGAATATCATGTGTAAAGCCATGAACCGCTCTTTGATGAACGTACTTCTTTCTGGGTTTTCAAAACCTGTTGAGCAAGGTGAAGCCATATCGGGAGAAATTAAAGTATTGTCTGCTCAAGACGCGTTTTATGTGTTGGAGGCGGCCCAGGCCGTTCTTGTTGTACCTGGCTATGGTATGGCAGTCGCACAAGCACAACATGCGGTGCGAGAGTTACACATTTTGTTGGAAGAGAACGGTTGTACCGTAGATTATGCGATTCACGCTGTCGCAGGCCGAATGCCTGGTCATATGAATGTTCTTTTGGCTGAAGCGGATGTGCCTTACGACCAACTCTATGAGATGGATGATGTTAATCCGCGTATGGAGAACTACGACGTGGCTATTGTAATAGGGGCGAATGATGTAGTTAATCCCGCCGCCAAGGAAATGAAAGGAAGCCCAATTTACGGTATGCCGGTTATTGAAGCCTATCGAGCGAAAACAGTATTTGTTCTTAAACGGTCTGCTAACGCAGGTTTTGCGGGAGTGGATAACCCTCTGTTTTTCAGGGAAAATACCAGAATGATTCTGGGCGATGCGAAAGATACTATTAATAGTCTAATTCGCGAATTCGGCGATTAAACTCAAGTTCAAAAGGCCCGTATTTGTACGGGCCCTTTTGATTTGCTAAACCTTACCGAAAATGGTGTCGTTCTTATGTCTTTCGAAATTCTCGGACAAGTCTTTGGTATATTAGCCTTCTTGGTGGCGATTTATTCATTTACGCATAAAAACGACCGCAAACTCAAAGTGAGTTTGATCGTAATGTTTTCATTCCAAACAGCACATTTTTTCTTTTTAGGTTCAATAACAGGCACTATTGCTAACGCACTTAATTTTTTCCGCACAATTATTTCTATAGGAAGTACGCATCGTTATGTGGGTGCTATATTTATTCTATTAAATGTCACATGGGGTGTTGCGAACGTAAAAGGCTATATCGACGTATTACCTATCCTGGGTGCGAGCGTTGGAACGTATGCCATTTTCTATGCGTCCGGCATCAAGATGCGAAAGCTGTTTATCTGTGGCGCCGTATTTTGGTTGATCAATAACATTTATCTAGGATCAATAGGTGGAGTATTACTAGAGATTACGGTAATCCTAGCGAATGGATTTACGATTTTACGGCTTAAGAAAGGTGCGGTGAATAATTAAGAAGCGAGTTCAAACTCTATTACGAACTCGCTCTCCCACTTGCTATAGAACCTTTCGTTTTTCTATTGGGTACCAACGTTTGAGTTCTTTCATCAAACTCTCTACTTTTTCCGGGTAACGTTTTGCTAAATCGACCTCTTCATATTCGTCGCTAGCAAGGTGATATAGACGGGGACCTACCAAAAAGTCATCGTGATACTTTTGGTAACTCACGTTTTTCCCGTTGTAACTTACGATAAGCTTCCAATCGTCCTTAATTACCCAGCGATAGAGCAACGTCGATTCTATATCATCCAAATCGACCATATCGTGGGCAAAGCCCTCGCCAAAGATAGCTTCACGATTAATTGGTGAGCCGCTAGCGAGTTCATCATATAAGTTTAATCCCGGCAGTTCGGTAGGCACTTCAATACCTGCAGCCCCCAAAATTGTGGGCACAATATCTATACTGCTTACGCGTTCAGGCCTCCACTGAGAAGAGAATATACCCGGTAATGAATATATGATCGGGGTACGTACACCACTTTCATTGGGGCTTTGTTTCGACTTAGGCAAAAAACGCCCCGTTTGCGTGGGATTGGTTACCCACCCGTTATCGGAGACATATACAACTAACGTATTTTCTCTAAGGCCACGCTTTTCCAGGTGTTCAAGTAGCTGCCCGTTTGTTTCGTCGAACCATTCAATCATTGCATAGTATTTAGCTATAGATTCCGGTAAATCATATTTCTTATATTTAGAGAGTATACGCTTGGGCGGCGTATGTGGGGCATGGGGCATAAACGGCGCGTACCAAACGAAAAATGGTTTATTAGCACTATGGGTGCGATCTATAAAATCGGTGATAGTTGAAATGCCTTCTCTACCAATTTTTAACCCTTCATCCCCGTGCCGACCACCAGGATTTGGAAATCCATTTGTCATACCTTCATCAAAGCCGCCACGCTGGTAACTACCTTCCCACCATTTCCCTGTTTGCAGAGATACGTAACCCCTTTTACGCAGCAATTCGGGTAACGTTTCAACCGTATCTATCTTAGCTATTATTTCCGCTCGAAGCCTCTGGTATTCAGTTCCTTCCTTTCCCCCTGGTGTAAGGGAAGATGGGCTATTGCCTGTAATACCATGTTGGCTTGCGTAAAGACCCGTAGCAATGGTGGCCAGCGATGGCCGGCAAAGCGACGTAGGCACGTAACCTTTAGTAAACGTTACCCCCCCTTCTGCCAGCTCATCTAAGTGTGGTGTTTTTACAATGTCATGCCCCATGAAACTATAGTCATTCCACGCGTGGTCGTCAGATAGGATTAGCAATATATTGGGCGGCTGCCTTTCTGGCGTATCTTCACTGACTGTGTTTTCAATCCGGGTTGTCGTACAGCCCATTGCTGATGCAAGAACAAACAGACTAAGCACGGCTATTTTGCTTGTGGATACGAGGTTACGCATGTGCATAGCTACTCCTTTACTCCAGTTAGCGACATTAAATATCGAATTCAAGCGTGAATTTACCGGGGCGATATAATTCAGGCGCTTTGTTCGGAACATAGACTGTTGCTTTAGTATTTTGTGGGATAACAAACTCCCATGTGACTTTGCTTTCCTCTTTACGCCATTTGCTTTTTATCTTGCCATAACCAGTTGTGTAGCTTGTTTCAATCGAATCGAGTTCACTGGGAAATACTGGCTTTAGCATGAAATGCTGAAAACCTACGCTGTCATCCAAAGGTCGAATGCCACCTAACCCTTCAAAAAACCAACCATCGTAGCCAGAATGAAACGGGTGATTCAACGAGCGTCCCGGCGCATCGTCAAGGGTAAGGTTTGCTTTGTTCACAAATCCGCCTTTGCGTTCCCACAGCGTGGTAGCGTTGAGATCGTTGATGAGATATGGATACCCAGGGTAACCCTCTGTTTTGAAAATATTGAATGCTGTATCTTCGTACCCATGATCACTAAGTGCTCTGTAGAGGTATGTTTGACCAAGGGCACCTACTGATGCATGACCGCCCCATTTTTCCACCACATCAGCGTTCAGTCTATCTGCGACCTGCTGACGTAATGTCTTTGGAACCAAGTTAAATTCAAGGGCCATTGCATCGGCCGTTTGGCTGCCGTAGTGGCCGGTCTCAGGGTCAAAAATTTCAGTGTGAAACTGCGCTTTTAACGATTCAAATAAATCGCGGTAACGTTTAACGTCTGTCTCAATTGAGAGCGCATCAGCTATTTTGGCCATGAGATCAGCGGAATGCGCAAACAGCGCAGAGCTAGTGACTACATGGCTGGTGTGTTGTGGTGTACAGCGTCCACCCACACGAGCCATGCCTGGTTTGACGACAGGATCACACCAGTCGCCGTACCCACTTCTAATCATGTTATTGTCGAGTTCCCTGACGCCGGCCCTCATGTATTCCTGCAAGCTTTCATATTGATCAGCCAGCAAAGAAATATCCCCGTGATGGCGATAATGTTCCCAAGCAATAATGACTTCTGCTACCGCCCAGTCAAATTTCCCTCCGTGAGCACGCCGACCCGGCACTATTGTGGGTGCTGTAAACGGTGATGTTCTAAAATCACCCAGATACTTCTCCCAGAAATTGCTCATGTTGAAGTTGTAATTTCCGGTAATTAAAGCCGCATGAGCATCGCCGGTCCACCCGGCACGCTCTCTTATTGGGCAGTCAAAAGGAACACTGATTAAATTGCTCTGATAGCCCCACAGCGCCATATTGTGTATTTTGTTTATGAGTTCATCAGAACTACTGAAATGCCCACTGACAGGCACATCGCTTCTCACTAGATATGCGCTGAGTGCATTAAGCGGCGGTGTTGAGTCAAGCCCAGTAACTTCCACATAGCGGAATCCATGCCAAGTAAAGGTAGGGCGCCATACGGTCGGGTTACTATCGGCCGCGATATAGCCGTCAACTTGCTTTAACTTAGGTGCACCACCGCCACTTTTCTGACTAATATTGCCCTTCTCATCTACCCATTCAGCGAATCTCAAATAGACACCTTGCCCTTCATTGAGATTAAGCGCCTGTAAATTTAGCTCTGCAACACCGGTGAAGTTTTGTCCGAAATCGAATACCCATACGTTGGGTTTGGGTGTTAGTATTCGTTTGGGCGTCAGTTTATCCGCAAGGCGAACGGGTTGTATTAGCTGCGGTTCCAAGGCCTTGGTGGGCCAGGTGTCTAACACTTCAACGGTTTTCCATTCAGAGGTAAGCGCAGCTTGGTTTGCGGTTTGCCAATTCTCAACCTGTTTTCTATGATCGTACAATTCGCCAGAGAACAGGCCTTCTTTTAAAACCCCCGAGGGATGAGACAACCACTTGCCGTTGGTAGTAACAATCTGTGTTGTGCCATCTTTAAATGTAATTTCCAACTGGGCGATGAGTTTAGGTTGTCCATAAGACAAATTTTTCTCAGGTGATGAAAACGCGATAGCTTCGTCATACCAACCGCTTCCCAAATGGGCCGCGATTACGTTACTTCCCGGTTTTAAGAGGGTTTCTACTGCATCGGTATTATATAAAATGCGCTCTTCATAGTCTGTTTGCCCAGGATCCATGATGCGGGAATCGACTTTGCTGCCGTTAATAAATATTTCATAGTAGCCTGCGGCCGTACTGTGTAAACGGGCACTTTTAATTTGCTTATCAATATTGAAATCGTGCCTTAATAACGCTGCTGTAGGCTGCAACGCCAGTTTCTCTACTATGAACGCCGGTCGCTTTTTCTCTATATTTTGTGCACTTGCTGCGTGCCAAATCCATTTGTCGACCTGCGGGGAAACTTCTGCTGCTTCGGGAGATTTTACCTGAATCCATTCAGCAGCCCAGTCTGCTTTATTGATAAGTCCTGCCTCCCAACTTGAGACACGGCTCCATGAAACCGGAGTTCCATTTTTTGAAGGCCAAACTCGTACTCTCCAAAAGGCTTGTTGCCGGCTTTCAAGTGGCTTGCCTTGGTACGGAATATTTACAGACCGGGAAGAAGCGACTTTCCCGCTATCCCATAAGTCAGGCTTCCCGCTAGCGAGTCGTTCTTTTGAGCTGGCGACCTGAATTTGATAATAGCTCTGTTCATCAACATTGGCGTGCCAGGAAAGAGCAGGGTTATGGGTGTGTACATTCAGAGGTTGTACCAGCCCTTCTACCATTAAATTGCCTGGTTGCGAAACGGATTGTTCCACGGCTGAATGACATCCAGTTAAAAAAAAGAGTATTGGTATGGAGAAACGGAGTAGGCAATGCATGACAAAGCTCCTGGGGAATATCACATTTTGCATAATATCCCTTGGCCGGGAATGGCCGACCAAGGGGAGCGACAAAAACGGGTTATTTTTTCCATCTCAACATTTCTGACGCAGCAAGTAATACTGCACCAGAACCATAGAGCTGCGAATCGCTTTCTTTTACCGGATCAGGACTTTTGCCAACATGTTGAACCCAGTGAACACGCCCGTCATCCGTTATCGCTTTAGTAATCGCCTCCCAACCTTTCTCGACAACCATCTTCGAATGCTCATCGGTCAAAATGCCGTTATTTACGCCCCATGCCAGCCCAAAGGTGATAAAGCCCGTTCCACTCACCTCTGGTGTTTTTACCTTGTCGGGGTCCATTAACGATGCAGGCCAGTAGCCATCGTCTTTTTGAAGTGCCATTAAACCCTTAGCGTGCTTTTTGTATAGTTCAATGTATCGTTCACGAGAAGGGTGACTGGAGGGGAGTTCCTCAATAATCATTGGTATGGCAGCAAAAACCCAGCCGTTTCCACGCCCCCAGAATACCGGTTTGCCATTGTCACTTTTGGCATCAAAATACCGACTATCCCGATAAAATAGGCCGTATTCATCTGAGAATAAATAGTCTGCGGCAGCCCAAAATTCTTTATCTCCGTATTCTAAATACTTTGGATCGCCAGTTACTTTGGACATTTGTGCCCACGCTCTGGGAGCCATAAATAGCGCATCGGCCCAGCACCATCGCAACTGACAATTACCTTCAAGATGGTATTTCCCGGTACTGGATTCCGAATCAGACATTGACAAACCAACCGTTGGTGGCTTGCTTAAAATCATGTCAAAAACTTCTTTTGTCGGTTTGTAGGCTTCTTCGATATTGGCGTGTTCGGCTAACCAAAGATAGGTTTGCGCGATAGCGTGATCGTCAGCATGATAAGGACGCTCTAGAATTAATTCGTAATTTTCCCGTTTTGCCACATCTTTCACAAAGTTCTCTAGGTCAGTATCGTCAGTAGCATCAATCCAACGTGTTAAACCGATATAAAAGGAAGCCTGGATCCAAAACTTCGCGTTTTCAGATTTTTCACGGTGTGACTCGGGTATGTACGTTAAGTTGCCAAACTGGGCTATTTGCCAGTTTGCTACACTGTTGCCAATACGGCGTGCTGTAGACTGAATGTCTTTTGTTGCCACAATGGGGCTGGCGTCCATTTGTTCTACAGGCTTGGAATGCATGGTTGTTGCTGGTGGTTCACCAGAACATGCACTCAGACCTAAAGCGAAGCTTAGTGCTATTGCAGATTGCTTTATATTCATATTGTTCATAATCGTTCTCAACTATTTTGTACGGGCAATGTGGTCGTTTTCACAAACACAAGTGTGTTTACACGCGATTACATAACCGGTTGTCTTGCAGACGTTAGGTCGTTTAGCGCTCGAGGAATGGGACCATGTTCACCAACCAGATAAATCTTTATCCCCTCATCACTTGTTTTCTCCGCAACGAGCATTTGCGCGTCCGGATGGGGATTCTCAATGAGTGTGCTGATGGCGAAACTCGCATTGTCTTTCTTGAGCACCGTAGTTTCCTCTGAAAACGAATTGCCATCTTCATTGCTATGCCACCACGACAAAATTGCATCACCTTCTTCTTGATATGCAACTAGGTAGCGGATGTCGTCGGGTTTGGAAACGCGAAAATCCCCTCTGGATATGCCCTCATAGGAGTTAATAATTTTGCTACCTCCCCGCCATTGTGCGCCGTCCCACCAGACATGCCTGGTTTGCTTTGGTCCACCGGTTTTGGCGCCTTTATCGACGCCTGCGTTTATCGCAATGTGCGGATTGCCGAGGCTGTCAAGACGGGACGTACCGTTGAAGGTCCAAAGGTCACCGGTTTTCATCGCCAGTGTTTTTTCATCGGCTTCTTCTTTGGTAACGGGAAGGGTTAAGGCTTCACCTTTAACGTTGGTCCACTCGTTGGTCTGAGTATTAAAATTCATGAAGTAAACGTCGTGGCGCTCGGTCGTGTGCCCTCGCCCGTTTATGCCTGCACCACCGTCCCAACAAACGTGATAGTCATATGAAATGATAAGGTTGTCGCCTTCGCCTTTTCCCACCCAGGCATACCAGCTATCAACCGCTTTAATGTCTGTTCTTCTCTTGTGTTTTAGAAAAGAGACGGGGGCCGAGAATGTTCGGCCATTATCCACAGATTTTTGGTAAACCCAGTCGCTGCGATGGGCGCCGTGGCGATAAAACAGGTAAATATCGCCGTTATCCATTTTTACCGCCTGATTGTAAGTACCAAATGGCGTAATATTGTCTAAATCTTCCCACTCTGTGATGTCATAGGGTCTTTTGGATACCGCGTGTTTGTTGGCACCAAAGTGAGTATTGCCGAGCGGATTCTTACCGTCGGAGGAGTGACCACCATGCCCGCCATAAAAAATATGGATGTAACCTTCGTTGTCGATAAGCATGGTTGGCTTGCCGTGGTTATCGAACTTTTTACCGCCCTCGCGTCTACCTAGTTCGCTCGTTCCCGCCTTAAATGGCCCATGCCATTCTTGAGTACTGTGATTGTATGTTGCAACAAAAGGATCTTCTTTGGGCCCTTGATAAGACACATACGTAATCCCGTTCTCATGGATAGCCGCGGGGTGCTGGACTATCGCTAACGGGTTGCCCACTGCGTTGTTTGCGAAGTAGTCAACGTAGCGTTTTGCGCTATCGCTCATCACAGCTTCACTGGTCGAAGGTTGGTTCGTACAGGCTCCTAATGTTAGGCAGCCTGTCAAGGATAGAGATAGTAACCACTGTGTTTTCTTAAACATGAAATTCGCTTTTAACATTGTTATTTACCAAATATTTTGAATTGCTACGAATCTTTGTTTTCTTCAAACAAGGCTAAAAACTCATCTGCTATCTTGGGATGCTTTTTGGCAACATCACTCAGTTCCGCGGGGTCTTTTTCTATATTGAATAACTCCAAAGGTGCATCGTATCCATAGCGAACGGCTTTCCATTGCCCTTTGCGAGCAGCCTGATAGGTATCGCCGATGACCCCTGAATTTGGGTCACCCACTTGCTTGGAAAATTCCCAGTAAAGTACGCGCTCTTCCATTTCGTTTGGTTCTGTTTTCAACAAACCAACGATGGATTTACCATTTGTTTTGACTCTGGGAACCATATTCAGGTTTACGCCGGCGATTTCCGCAAATGTGGGTAAAACATCGGCGAACAGCCATGGGGTATCATCCGTGCGCGCAGTCTTAATTTTCTCAGGCCAGTGCACAATCATCGGTACGTGAATGCCACCATCGTACAAATCGCGTTTCATACCACGGTAGGGTTCAGATGCTTTGAGGTATTGAGGGTCTGCACCACCTTCGTCATGTGGGCCATTATCCGAAGTAAAGAAGATCAATGTGTTGTCGAGCTGCCCCATTGCTTCCAGTTGATCCACAATCTGCCCTACATAATCATCTAAAGCAGACACCATACCCGCTAGCGTTGCATTGGGTTTGGCCACAGGCTCAGGATAATACGAAGCATACTTGTCGGCTGGCGTGCCTCCTTCCATGCCGCTGTAACGCTTTTCTTCAAAATCATATTGCTTACTGTATTTTTCGGGAACTCCAAGTTCAGCATGGGGAGATGAATAAGCCAACATAATAAAGAATGGATTTTCTCGAGGTTGCTTGATGTAATCGATAGCTTCTTTAGTAAACAACTCTTGTGCGTATGCTCCCTTTTTGCCGCCTTCGTTTTCAGGGATACGGATCTTTTTGCCGTCACGCCACAAAATTTGTGGATACTGGCGATGGCCTTCCAGAATGGAGTACATGCCATACCAAGTATCAAAACCCATGGCCAAAGGATCAGTTACACCCATTTGAGAGCCAATAGAGTATTTTCCAAATAACGCAGTATCATAGCCGCCGTGCTTTAGTACGTGTGCCAATGTGATATCTTTGTCAGTAAGCTGGACTGTATTTGAGTTATTTGTCATCAAACGCCCGTCCCGGCCGGTGAAAAGAGATACCCTGGACGGAGAACAAACGGTGTTGCCAGCATAGGCCTGATCAAAACGAATGCCGTTTGACGCAAGCGCATCAAGGTTCGGAGTTTTTATGGGCGTATTGCCATATGCACCAATCTGATTGAATCCAAGATCATCTGTGAGTATGAAAATAATGTTGGGTTTGTCCTGTGCAATAACGCTAGCGGATACTGTTGCGATTAGAGCGCCAAGAACGTTTATAAGACTAAACCTAAATTTATTCATGGTAATTCCTAGTAAAGTTACAACTCAATCAATGAGTACATTCTCTGACAGCATTATTTAAGGCAATGCACGGTCAATGTAGTTGGTTCGGGGATACTCGCCCTTCCTTTATCTCTATTTGGTGGAAGAGCTTCCCACGCTAAATAGAATTTCTTATCTGCAGTTGGAAAGTTTTCGCCTTGGACTAACTGGTGTAAAGGTTTCGTATAGAGCGGCATGTCATTATCTTTGTCGAAAGGTTGTAACGCCTCAGGTATTTTGGGAATCGTTGAGGAGGATTTTACGCGTAGCGTTTCAGCATCGAGATTATAGGCGTAAACAATTCCGTTTAACTCGGCAAATACCTGAACGTCCCCGTTTTCTAGTAGTTGAGCAGGTTTCTTAACTGTGAGCGTGGTTGGCAGCGCCCCTGTGAGATTTAACTCCTGTCTTGAGTCCGTCCAATTCGAGATTTGGTGAGAATGCCACTCGCCTGCGATATTGCGGGCCACAAATAACTGACTATCCCCTTTGGTATCATAAGCCTGGTAGGAAATGATAGGACGATCCTTATGGTCAAACCCGATTGGTGTGTGACCATTAAGGATCCCCGAATGTTGTGGCAACGGAACGGCAAACTCAGCGTTGTCTAACTTCATTGGTAAGCGAATGGGAGTGCCGTCCGACTTTTGCCAATCTACTAAATTCTTACTTTTTGCATAAGAAATATCGTGATTTGATGCCGCAACAGGCGTTTCGCGCCAGACCCATGATAAATGGAATAAGCCATCAGGCCCTAAAACAGGCCCCCAGAAATAGCCATTTCGCTCACCTTCACCATCTACTAGCGGAGTGTCGTGAAGCCTATGCCATTTACCGGTTTGCGCATTGAAAGCATTGTAAATTTCATTCCCGCTTCCACTTCTGCCATTTCTGTATTTAAAATAGAGTTCTCCATCAGCACCATTAAAAAATTCAGGGTAGGTCATACGACTTTCTGTCTCTTTATCTGCCATAAAGTCAACGCGTTTAAGACTTCTAACGTCGTACGGGTGTTCGCTTTTGAAATAAACGATCGGGTTAACGTGCAGATTTCCGACGATGTGAATATACCCGCGCTCATCTAAGCCTACTACGACGCTGTTGTGGCTATCCCACCCAAGGTAGCTGTCTAACTTTTGATATATCCAGTTACCAGTTGGATATGGTTTATAAGCAACACTCATTTGTCGGCTTGCATCGTAATAAGCCACAATCTGTTTGTCGCCTTTTCCAACATAGTCAAATGCTACGCGGTGCCCTGCCCATACCCTGTCTATTGCCTCAACCTCAAAACAACTGCTTTTATCAAAGGTTTGAGCAAAAGCGAAACCTGACACAAGTAAAGCGGAACTTAGAAGGGTATAACAGACGAGGGGCCTAAAGCGCTTCACAACATCTCCTTGATACGAAAAACGTTAAAATTGCGTTAATGCGGAAATAACTTTAAACAAAATAGTGGTCATATACAATCTTTTTCGCTCACAATGTAGCGTTGATATTGGTTAACTTCATGTATCTAAAAGTAAAGATGTTTAATTTCATTTAAAAGCATGGACATAAAAAGTTTATGCTAGTCAGCAAAGGTTGGTGCAACAACCAATTTACGTATAGTACTGCCTTGGTTAAGCAGTAAAAACGTCGACTGATATCGCCTTTTGTCATGATTACATCCATTCAAAAAGATTGAATTTGATTATATATTTACATTAATGATTAAAATAGTGTTAATATCATGATTGTTAGTAAACGATCGAGCAATGAGTTAACGATTGACGGGACAGTGATTTATGGCGGACATATTGAGAAGAAGCTATGGCGCGCAAACGAGGGAATACCTGCTGCCAATAATAAGCGTGTTTTTGTTATTTGTGTTTATGGCGTTTAGCAGTGTCGTGAGTGCCGCAAAAGACAGTACCCAGCCAAACATATTATGGCTGGTTATTGAAGACATGAGTCCGCTACTGCCAATGTACGGGGACCATACTATCGAAACGCCCAACATATCTCGTCTAGCGAAAGAAGGCGTAGTTTATACTAACGTGTTTTCTACGTCAGGGGTTTGTGCCCCAAGCCGGGCGGCCTTGGCAACTGGGTTGTACCCTACATCGTTTGGGGCAAATAATATGAGAACCGGCTCCAATACAGATGAAACCGGCCTCCCGAAATACGAAGCAGTTCCGCCTGCAGAAGCAAAAATGTTGAGCCAACTAATGCAGGATGCGGGGTATTACACCACAAACAATTACAAAACAGACTATCAGTTTAACGCGCCGAAAACGGCTTGGAACGATAGTAGTATTTACGCTCATTGGCGCAACCGTCCAAGCAATAAACCCTTTTTCTCAGTTTTTAATTTTACGACTACTCATGAGTCTGGGTTGTTTGAACCTTACGGCATAAGAAAGCTGGAGCAAAGACACTACTTTTCCAGTGATGCGGATAAAATTGCAAAACTACCCAACGACCACAGAATCAAAACTGATAAAGCGGCAACGCCCATTCACGTTCCAAAAGACGCAGCTTTTCCTGTTCCTCCTTATCTGCCAAACACGCCCGTAGTCCAGCGTGACTTGTGGAAGGTATACAATAATCTTGCGGAAACTGATCGACAAATAGGCGCCATATTAGCGCTATTGGAGAAAGATGGGTTGATGGAAAATACCATTGTCGTTTTTTACTCAGATCACGGTGGACCGATGCCAAGACAAAAGCGGCTTATTTATGATAGCGGCTTGAAGGTTCCGCTTATTATTCGCTTTCCCAAAGGTTACAGAGCAGGCACCATTGATGAGCAACTCATTTCCTTTGTCGATTTCGCACCCACTACGCTAGCAATGGCCGGAGCCCCCATACCCAAATATATGCACGGTAGAAGCTTCATTGCCAACAGGTCTGCGGAACGAAAATACGTGTTCGCAGCTGCTGACCGGTTTGATGGCGTAACCGATACAGTCAGAACGGTGAGAAGTCGGTGTTATAAGTACATTCGTAACTACAGACCGGAGAAACCTTATTATCTCCCAGTGGCGTACAGGGAAAAAATTCCTACGATGCAGGAGTTACTGCAACTCAACAGGAAAGATATGCTCACCCCTTCGCAGCGACAATGGTTTCGCAGTGAAAAAGATGAGCATGAACTCTTTGACGTGTGCAATGACCCACATGAGCTATCAAACCTGGCTCGGGTAGCGAATTACAGTGAAAAGCTCAGTCACATGCAACGCGCTTTAGACACATGGCTGGCACAAATTGGCGATGAACCACTAAAGCCAGAGAGGCAGCTAATCAGTGAACTGTGGAATGAACAACAGAACCAACCGAAGACTGAAGCGCCGAAAATCACACATAGAGACGGCAAGATAGTTATTTCGAGTAAAACACCAGGCGCATTTATTTCTTATCGCATCAAGCAACATGAAAATGTTTCGCCGTGGCGGCCGTACAGTGATGAGATCGCTGTTGAAGAAGGTACGATTGAGGCGGTAGCGCATAGAATAGGCTATATCGAAAGCAGCCCTGCAATCCTGGCGCTTGACGCAGATTAACGATACCGGAGTGTTGATATGATTTTGATTCGTCTTATGTTGCTTACAGTGCTGTGTACCGTTTTGACAGGTGCTTGTACTTCAAGGGACAGTGCAGTACTTGCGAGTCCAACGTCGCTTGAGGTGGGAGAGGGGTTTGTTAATCCCATTGGTTACTATGAACCTAAGCCTCGTTTTTCATGGCTATTTGCACCCTCTGACGGGGCGTCTAAAAGCCAGTCTGCGTATCAGATCCAAGTGAGTTCATCGCCAACTGGTTTGCTCAACAAACCTGATAAATGGGATAGCGGAAAAGTGCAGTCATCAGCAATGTCATGGGTAGACTATCAAGGGAAGCCTCTTACATCTAGAGAGGTTGTATTTTGGCGAGTGCGTATTTGGGACGACAATAACAAGGTATCGCAGTGGAGTGAAGTTGCTAAAATAGAGCTTGGGTTGCTCAATAACTCAGATTGGAAAGCTGTGTGGATAGGCGCACCAGCAACTAAGGAGGAATTGTCACCATCAAAGCGTACACTTGCGACGCCACAATATTTCAGAAAGCCGTTTTCTGTTTCTAAACACGTGTCTAAAGCGCGATTATATGTCACGGCAAAAGGCGTATTTAAGGTCTACCTCAACGGTGTAGATGTCTCGGAAAACGATGCACTGCCACCAGGTTGGACGCCTTATGAAAAACGCATTGAAACCCTGACCTATGACGTAACACAGTTAGTACAACAAGATGCAAACCTTCTGGGGGCGACCATTGCTGGAGGATGGTATGCAGGCCGCATCGCAGGGCTTATGGAAACTGATCATACCAAGCCACCCAGGTTCATGGCTCAACTTGAAATTACCTATCAAGACGGTGCCACAGATATCATAACTACTGACAGCTCGTGGAAATCAACACAGTCAGGCCCTGTTCGTTTTGCAAGCAATTACGATGGAGAGAAATACGACCAGCATTTTGAAATGCCTGGATGGAATAGTCCTCGTTTTGACGATACAGGTTGGGCAGCTGTTATTGAAGAGGCGGTTTCAGAGAACACCGCATTACGCCCTAAAAGGCACCTTCCTGTTCGCAATATCAACACTCTTAAACCTATCTCCTTTGAGCAGATAAACAAAGACACCGTAGTTTTTGACTTTGGACAGAATATGGTCGGCGTTCCCTCTATTGCGCTACCCGTTGTGGCCGGAAAAGAAGTAAGGCTGCGCTTTGCAGAGGCATTAAATAAAGGCGAGTTCTACACAGAAAATTATCGCTCTGCCCATTCTACTGACTATTACTTACCAGCGAGAACGGAAGTTGCTAGCTACACGCCCACATTTACTTTTCACGGTTATCGTTATGTAGAAGTGTCTGGTTTTGATGATAGTAAAGTGCCGGTATTAGATTGGGTATCTGCAAAAGTGCAGCATTCCGACGTTGAACTCTATAACAATTTTTCAAGCGCAAACCCCAAGCTCAATAAGCTTTTCAGTAATATAAATTGGGGCCTAAAAAGTAATTTTTTTGATATACCACTGGATTGCCCTCAACGTGACGAAAGACTGGGTTGGACAGGCGATGCCAATGCGTTTATCGCACCATCAATGTACATGGCAGATGTTTACGGGTTTTGGGCAGCCTATCTAGAAAGTTTACGGGAGGAGCAAACTGAAGACGGTTTTGTTCCACTGTATATCCCTTTCGTTGAATGGATTAACTGGACTTCCTCGGGGTGGGGCGATGCGGCAACAATCCTGCCATGGGAGTTGTATATGATGACCGGAGATAAAAAGATCCTCGAAGACAGCTATCCTTCGATGAAGGCCTGGGTAAAGTATCACGAGAGTCAGGCGTCCCAAGGGATTTCTACTATGAAGACCTTTGGTGACTGGCTTCAACCTTTCCCTAAAGCTGAGGGAAAGAGCGCCAATAGAGGTGATACTGACTTCTCGCTCATCTCAACCGCGTTTTTTGCGCGCTCCGTAGAACTAGCCGCCAAAACAGCCAAAACCCTGGGGCATGCTCAAGACGCTATTTTTTTTGAAAATCAGCACAGTGAACTCGCTAAATCGTTCCGAAATTACTTTTTCGATAACAACTTAAACGTGACCCATGGTGAGAGCACACAAACAGCGTATTTACTGGCGTTGGCGTTTAACCTTCTCCCCGAAAGCGAAGTAGCACAAGCACAAGAGAAGCTTGTTGCGCTTCTGGAGGCATCGGACACGCACTTACGCACCGGTTTTTTGGGCACCCCCTTACTTGCACAGACGCTGCAAAAGGCTGGCCGTACCGATTTAGTCTATGAACTACTTTTCAAAGAAACGTATCCGTCCTGGTTCTATTCTATCAACAACGGCGCCACAACGACCTGGGAGCGATGGAATTCCTATTCAATTAAAGATGGGTTCAATCCACAGGGTATGAATTCTCTGAACCACTATGCCTATGGCACTATTTCCAGATGGTTCTATGAAGGGATCCTAGGGGTCACTCCCGCTACTCCTGGATTTAAAAAGGTGAATATAGCACCGCAATTAACCTCGCGATTAGCATTTGCTGAAGGCTCTGTTCCCACGCCACAAGGCGAAGTCGAGGTTGCGTGGGAAGTGTCACAGGACAGCGTCAACGTTGATATCACTATTCCTTTTAATACTCTGGCAACGTTTATTCCACCTAAAGGCTATCGCGTAGGGAAAGCGGCGCGTAGCAAAGATCTATCAATCACCGAGTGGAGTGCGCTGCCGACAGGTCGATACCATTTTAGCCTTGTTCCGGTGATAAACGGTAAGGGATGATACTTATGCTGGCTATGTTCGTTCGCCAGGTTGTTTACCGGGTGTTGCCCGCACAGGTAACCACTACCGATTATCAGGAAAACTACTTTCACCTGGGCCCGCTAACGCTTAAACCTGGCGATATAATTGCCGTACTGTCGAAAGCTGTTACCAACGGAAAAATACCTGAAAAAGGTGGCACAGCCTATTCACGGGGTAGGTGGCGAGGCTTGGTGTTACAGCAATAGATTCGGCTGCCTGAACCATAAATGAGTAAATTGAAATGAAAGTACACTTATTATTTTCGATGGTATTTTTGCTAAGCGGTCTGATTGGATGTGCGTCAGCTCAAAGGCTGCTTGATCAGAAGCTTACGCAATTTGAGAACGTATATTCCTATGGCGAAGCGAAACTGGAAAATGGTGAACTTCATTTAATTGCCGAAAAAAACTGGTTTTATTCTACCAAAGCAGAATATGACGATTTTATTCTGGAAGCTGAAGTGAAGATGCCAGACACCACTGAGTTCAGTAACTCAGGTATAATTTTTCGTGGGCAAATTGAAGAAACCGAAAATGGTAGACGAGTTATAGGCTACCAAGCTGAAATAGACCCAAGCGAAAGGCGATGGACCGGTGGTCTTTTTGACCAAGGAAGGCGAAAGTGGTTGTACCCAGTGCATCCAACACGCTCTCACCGCGATGAAGATTTTTTAAAAAACCACTTAGGTGAGTGGGGTTCACGTCAAAGTGAAGCCTATAAACATTTAGCGTGGAATAAACTTAAAATTGTCTGTCGAGGCACGGACATAAAAATCTTTGTCAACGGCATATTGACTACACACGTCGAGGATGCAAAAGACAGCGCAGGTGTTATCGCATTTCAACATCACGGAAGCGAAATTTACCAGATGCAAAGAGACAAACGCAACGCGGTACGTTTCCGCAATATTACTGTCAGACCTTTTTAGTTTGTCCGGGATCAATGTGGTAGTTTTCGGTATAAAATACGCTGCAGCTTACTGATAAAAGCTATTTCCAAAAAAGATATAAACAGCGCTTCAAGTACCAAGCCGGAAGCCACAGCAATATCTATAGCGAATCAGGTGAGCGATAGAACATCTGAAACCCGCGCTGGATATGTAGTAAAGGCCACTTGAATAGCCTTGGCACGGGGTTTCCAAAGGTTCTTTAGCTGCTCGTGACTAATGAGACTGCTCAGCAAGCCCTGGCCAACGTTTATCCTCCGTCAAGATTGCAGCACTCCTACGTCGGTTGTAAGCTTCGTCGTACATGGGGTTTAATTGAGAGGGAATATCCGCTCCAATAGTTTGCTGCCAATTCGATAGCCTGGCTTTCAATTCATTGAAAATTTCTGGATAGCGATCTCTGACGTTAACGGTTTCTCCAACATCCCGAGTTACGTTGTATAGCTCGTAATCATTGTTTTCGAAATACTGAATAAGCTTCCAGTCTCCGCTTCGAATTGCGCTACCGGGCCGAGTGCGAAAGAGCGGATCTTGCGACTGATCAGTCGGGGCGTGATGGGCTTCTAGATAAATCGGGAAATGCCAAAATATGTCCCTCAAAGCCCGTTGCTGGTGGCCCATTAATATGGGCGTCAAATCTATGCCATCTAAGGGTTGTGTTGGGCTTTTTGCATGTGAAAGTGCTTGTAGGGTTGGATAAAAATCGGCATTGATAACCGGCGTGTGATTTGTACCGGGTTGGATTTTACTCGTCCAGCGAAATAACAAGGGGACACGCAAACCGCCTTCGTAATAAGATCCTTTACCCGCGCGTAAAGGCGACGGAAAGGAAGACATGCGATATCCCCCATTGTCAGAAGTAAAAATCACCAGAGTATTTTCATTTAAGCCCTCAGCTTTCAACATATTCATTATGCGTCCTACATTAGTGTCCATGTGTTCTACCATGGCCGCATAAGTTGCCTGCTTTTCGTTGGTAATTCCTTTATTCCGGTATTTTTCTACTCTATCCAGCACTGCTTGGTAAGGTGTGTGAACAGTATAGTACGGGATGTAGGCAAAGAATGGTTGTTCTTTTTGGGCTTTCATCCAGCTGATCGCTTCCGCGGTTAATCGATCGGTTAGATACTCTCCCTCTGGACCATCTTCAATATTCGGTAAGTTGTAAGGACTAAAATAATGAAACGTCATCCCCTGATGACTGCCCGCTATATTTACATCGAAACCCTGCTCATCAGGATCAGCTCCTAAGTGCCACTTGCCAAAATGTCCCGTTGTATAGCCTGCGGTTTTCAAGGTTTCGCCTAGAGTGGTAATCTCTGTAGATAAGCCCCTTTTATTCTTAATTGGGATCAACTTACGTGTTTTTATATCCCCCCGGGCTGATGGTGAAACCGTATATACGCCATGTCGAGGGCCATACTGACCGGACATTAAAACGGCTCTACTAGGGGCACAATTTGCCGCTCCTGCGTAAGCATTGTCGAAATTCAGACTCTGTTGAGCAAGCATATCTATATTGGGCGTTTCAAATAAATCAGTTGTCTGGTTATACCCAACATCAGACCAACCTAAATCATCGACCACTATCATCACAATATTGGGCTTAGTGAAGTTAGGCGATACAACTTTTTCGTTAAATTTGGAATTGGAAAGCGACGGCCCATTGCTGCAGGAAGCGAGTGCAAAGCAGAATACAATTGCGAGGATGTATAATTTCATTTGCGGTCCTTATTCTTCATTCCGATGCTGCCAGTGTTCGATTATTAGGTAATCATCTTCTTTCAAGATGTTTAAGTGCTCAGGCTTTAGTCGTGTTTTTTTCAGCGGGTTGTTTTGATCGAGTTTGAATGTAGGAGCATAGAGCAACGGCACGTTACCCATTTCTTCATCGAGAAAGTCCCCTTGCTTCTCCATCCATGAAAACAGTTCTGTTTTAAGTCGTTCAACTACATCTCGCATGTGTGGCGCATTAATCAGGTTATTTTTTTCGAAAGGGTCGGCTTCTAAGTCATATAATTCTTCAAAGGGAGTATCAGCGTGTTTTAACGCACCTAATCGCAAAAACACATTTGCGTTTTCATTGTCAGTGAGGTTTTCATTTAATACGTCCAGTGCGTTGAAGTTTCGTATGTATTTGAAGCGCTTGTCGCGAATCATGCGGGAGGGGAATACATGGGCATTAATGATGTTTTGATTGGTGCTTATGCCGTAAACGTATTGATGTATAGGCCTATCTATTCCCCTTAATAAAGGGAGAAAGCTTTTACCGTCCATCTCGCTATCTGTTGCACCGCCTGCGATGTCAATAAAAGTAGGTAATACATCAGTAAAGTGGATCAGTTGTTCTGAATGAGAATTGGCGGGAACAACGCCAGGCCACCGCACCACAAATGGCACCTTTAATCCGATATCTCTTACCGTGAATTTACCGGATACTCCATGGTCGGCACTGTAAATAAACACTGTATTATCAGGAAGAATACGGTCGACCATGTCCAACACATACTTCAGTTGAGTATTGTCCTCCTGAATACTGCGATAGTAGCCTGCTCTCTTAGCGATATAGTCCGGGTTTGTTTTTAAGTGCTCGTCGTGAGGATAAAACGTTAAACTTTCAGGCACAGGATCTTCTACCGTGAAGTACTTGCCATGGGGATACTTTGAGGCAATAAACATCACAAACGGTTTTGTAGCTGTTAAAAAGTAGCTCTCAATGTCTTCTAACGGAATATAGTCACGGGGAACTCCCGATTTGGGTACCGGCTCCCATTCCCGATCCCAGTCATAAACTGACTCCGGTCTCACATGACTTTTCCCCGCTAACACTACTTCATAGCCCAGGGCTCGCATTTTCTTTGTTACCGCGTCTATATTGGGTTTAGTGGGGGTATGATTTGCAAAAGCGCCGTTTTTTATGGGGTAATTTCCGGTAAACAATTGAGATCGGCTGGGGGCGCAAATTGCCTGCCCTGTAAATGCGTTGCCAAAATACATGCCTTCTTTTGCCAAGCGGTCAACTGCTGAAGTATCGACCTTTTTGTTACCGTAAACACCATAATCCGTATAGTCTTGGTCATCAGCCAGGTAAAATACAATATTGGGTCGGTTTGTATTATATTGTTGGATAGCTGTCGATGCAGGCCCCTCCTGCTTTGTGCAACCCATTAGAAAACCTGCTAAAAGTACGCCCAAAAGAATTTTGTAGAGTCTCATTTTCACCCGTATCCCCATAGATCTATTTCCCCTAAATGCCATGACCAGTCGCTAGTGTGTAACGCATTGGTGATATTTCGTACAGTTTTGCAACATCGTTTTTAATGCGTTTACATGCTTCTTATAGTCAGGGGTTGCTGACTGATTAATGGTTTCGTATGGGTCAACGGTGAAATCGTATAGCATTTCCTCAACGCGCGAATCATCTGCTTTATAGGTAGTAAAAATCAAATCATCGGTAATGATAGAGTCACCGTTTTTGAAGCGACTATAAACCTGCTTTTTGTGGGTGTTTGAAGGTGCGGTCATTACTTTTGTAAAACTCTGTCCATCAATATGTTGCGGTTTGGGAATTTTGGCTAAATCCAGTACGGTAGGAAAAATGTCGATTAGTTCCAGAAGTGCATCTGATTTTTCATTCTTTGCTACAGAGGGGCCAGCTATGATGAGAGGTACTTGCAACGCCGTTTTTAATAAGGTGTGTTTAGTCCAAAAGTTGTGTTCGCCTAAATGGAAACCGTGATCGCTTACAAAAATTACAGTGGTATGTTCCCGCAAACCTAAGAATGTTAATTGTTCAAGTACATCACCAACCAGGGCATCCACGTAACTTACTGACGCGTAATAGCCGCGCTTGGAAGCGACATGGAATTCGTCACTGTTATAGACATAATCGCCAAAACTGTAAGTTTTAATTTCGCCGGAACCGTGCAGCGAAGCAGGTGCTTGGCTGGGACGAGTCCGATGAAAAAATGGTGAGAACTTTTCCAGAGGATGAAGATCGTAATATTTCTTGGGCGCATAGAAAGGCAGGTGGGGGCGAATAAAACCTACGCTTAGAAAAAAAGGCTCATCTTTGGAAGCGAGAAATGATAACGCCTCTAATGTCTTGTTTTTTACTTTACCGTCTGGGTAATCTTCGTCATCGACATCCGCACTTTCGTACCAAGGAATACTCGTGTTGTCTGGGGCTGCTAATTGCTCATCCTGTTTTATCCCAGCATCGGTTCGCAACGATGTTGTGTGAGGCATTCCCGATGTATGCACGCCTTCGCTCCAGCTAACATCGGCTAAATCCCGTGGGTGATGAAATACTTTGCCTATGGCCATAGTGCGATACCCATTTTCACGCAGTACCTGGGGGAGCGATTTAGCACCCGGTGCATCAATCTCTGCCAAAGTTTTGTAATTGAGAAACCGATTTTTAGTAGGTCGCAACCCTGTGAGGAGACTGGCGCGCGAGGCGCCGCATACTGGCACATTTGCATAGGCTTTATTAAATGTAACGCCTTGAGACGCCAGTCTATCAATATTAGGCGTGTAAGCCTTTTCATCGCCATACGTCCCGAGCACCGGGCGAAGATCATCGACGATGATCATGACGATATTGTGTTGATTGGTCTGCGACGCCTGACCGGAAAAGGCCAATAAAGTAATAATTGCACCAAAAATACACCACTTTGCGTTTGTCATGTCTCACCTTACTCGTAAACCGTTTTCTATGTACTAAGGTTCCCGAAAAGCATCACGTGACCGTGGTCACACACCGAATGCTCCGCAAACAGAACACCTATTAACAATATTTACATTCTGACACAATGTGACTAAAGTTGACAATATATAATCATATCTGTTCATTATTGGTTATTTTGCATTGAGCTTAATTGACCTGCCTGCTTGATAGCTCCCTACACGAGGAATTTATGAAAACTGCTTTTCACATTGCATTTACAAGTCTTGTACTGTCGGCTTGTTCTACACACGCGGATATACAAAATCGAAATCGTGCGCTTGTAGTACCCCAGTCAGTACTTGAACAAGTTAATTTACCTCATGGGAAGTTGGCGGTAGTCATTGACGGGAACTCGCCAGATCCGGATGACATCGGCGCGACGCCTGTGCTTTTAGCACTCTTAGACAAAGCCCAAGCGTCAGACAGACTGGTACACATTTCTCATTCATGTGACTTGGATCCATTTCGAAATAAAGCTCGCTATCAAATTGATGCAGAAAATGAAATGCGACGTCAACGCATTCTTGACCACTCCATAACTAAAGCTCTTGACGTTTTTGGCCCATTTGAGCGAGTAAGCCAACTGTATAATTGCAGAACGGCACAACACGATGCCATTGCTGATTTAACTGCTGCTATAAACAATGCATCGAACGAAGAACCTTTGTGGATAATTGAAGCCGGTGAACCTGATCTTATTGGATATGCGCTAAAAGCCTCCCGCAAAGAAAAAAGGCGCTACGTAAAAGTCGTATCACACCATCCTGCTAATGATAACAGCGGCGATTACTTTACATGGCAAGAAATACTGGATTATGGTGTTGAAGAGCATCAAATTGGTGACCAAAATGTTGGGTTACAAACACCTATCAGCGCTTGGGATTGGGCAAAAAATAGTGAAAATAAAGGTATTTCACTTATCTGGGAAATGCTAGCTTACGCGGAGCAGGACGGAGTAGTTCCATTTCAAAGTGGCAAGTTTGACTGCTCAGATGCCGGAATGATCTTCTGGTGGATTACAGGTGCTGATCAGGGAGGAAACAAACATGCTACACCACAAGACATAAAGACAATTTTGACCATTGAAAACTAAAAGCGATTTCTCTACCGCACCATCGATATACGTTGTCACTCCCCTCCTGATATTGCAGAAACGGGCGCAATGCGCTCGCTCTCAACTTCGGCGTCTTTCGCCTGCCGCCAGCGTCTATAGTGAGAAAAGCGGATGTTTTATCTCGCGAATCACGGGTTTAACAGGTGCAGATTAAAAGCCTTGCCGCGGCAAGGCCTTAGGTAGGTACACGCCAATTTTAGTGTCTTTTTAACGTGCAATGGATAGGAACAAAGCTGTTCTTGTAGAGTAAATCGCTGGCTAAGACGCATTGTTCTTAGCCAGCGGAAGGTATGAATTAAAATCTGTAATTAACAGCTAATTGGTAGATGCGCCCCGTATAGGTGAGACGACTGACTGCTCTTTCATCTGTGCCCAAGTATTCTTTACCCACTTCGTCAGTTAAATTAAACGCGCGAAGGAATACTTTTGTTTTTTTGTTAATCGCATATGATCCAACAAAATCAAGACGACCAATGGCTGCACGTGTCCGGGAGTTAGTTCCTAAGAACGAGTTTGCCCCTTTCAGTGTTTGATCATCGCGCCAGTTATAAGATAACCGCAAACTGATGCCATCGTTCTCCCAATAGGTAATTACGTTGAAAGACTCAGGTGATACACGGGTTAACTCAACTTCGCTGCCTTCCTGGTCAAGACTGGTATAGTTGAAAACTCCACCGAATCCGTTCCACGGATAGGGTAAGAAATCGAGTTTTTGTTGAATCGCCAGCTCATAACCAGTAACAGTAATTGTATCGGAAACGTTGATGGGAGCTGTTATGTTAACTTCTCTGAAGTTTTCATTGCCATCATCATCGATGATAGGTGTAGTTTGTACGCATCCAAACTCACGCCCATTGGTGCCTGGCGTCCGTTCAATATCGCCGAGGAGATTGTCAACGATATTGTTGGTCCCTGGATCTGGGCAAAAGCCCTCTTCGGTGTCAAACAGGTTGGTAATATCTTTTTTGAAATAGCCGATGGATATTGCACTACCTTCCCGATTGTACCACTCAAGGGATAAATCGTAGTTTGTCGCTTCGTATGGTCTAACGGTTGCGGTGGGTAGGTCAAGGCGAACCGATTGATTGCCACCCCGAAGCGCCGCGGTAGGTCGTTGAGCCAATAAGTTAGGGCGAACGATACCTTCGTAGTACGCTGCTCTCAAGAGTAAATCTTCACGTAATTCAAACGTGATGTTTGCCATGGGCAAGGTGTGTTGATAGTCATCTTCAAAGGTAACGGGTGATGCGATACCATTGCGGCCTTGATCATCCACTTGGGTTTCAAAGCCATCAAATGTGTTGTCGGTTTGAATATGGCGTACACCGATATTACCTCTGTACATAACCGGGCCAAATTCACCGGCAAAATCCGACATGGCATAGATAGCAAAAATATCCTGTTCGGCTTCAAAGTTATAACCGATATTTGATGGCAGACCACTATTTCGGTCTTGAGTGTCCCAGAAACCGGTTCTGTTTCGCTCCAACTCAGGGTAGGGTGTACTGAATGTAGTAGCGGTTGGGATATTGTTAACGTCGGTCTCTATTCCTCTTTGTAACATTTCCAACGCCAGTGCGTTGTCAATAGTCAACCAGCCGGAGGTGTTATCAAAGGTGCCTGGAATGTTTCCACCAAAATAGTCGTTTTGCGACGAAGACAGCACATTGTCAGTGAGGAATGCATCAGAGATATTACTTGTATCAACACCAGCAAGACCTTGTCTTTGGTCAATACTTTCCAGTGATTCCCTGGAGAATCGCGCACCAAATTTAATGGTTTCGAAATTCAGCTTATCTCCAAATCCAAAATCTGTATAACGTTCGGCATTGAATTCTGCGCTAGTCACGTCACGGGATAAATCTCTCACGCGGCCAGTTATGCGGAAACTTAAGCGACGCCCCTGGTTTGCATCAGACACCGAATTGATACTTGCAGAACTTAAATTCGGAATTTGCCAAACCAAGTCATTGTAAACGTAAGGCTGCTCCAATTGTCCTTGGACAACGATATCATCCAGATTACCGTTTCCTGAATTAATCGATCCATTGAACCCTGTTGGAATACTTTCTACACCGGTTCTGCGGCCTTCTGCGTCGGTGAAGTTAAAAGCGGAACGCCAGTCTTGATCATGCAGAAAAGTAAAGCCGACATTCTGAAACTCGTTTGTCGCGTCTGATCGGGTAATCTTTCCGTCAAATGCCCAATTTTCGGTGTAATAGTCACCATATAAAATGATACCTTGCGTTTTTTCGCGGAATGTTGTTTTTCTGTTCTCAGTTTGCAGTGCACCATTTGTAAAGTCATATGCAGACACCGCGTAAACTAGCGGTGCATTCTGTTCATCAGCGGTTCTATCATAGGCAAATGGCGCTGTATCCATGTCGAGTGTTACACGACCATCAAAATGATCTCTATCGCGACGATTGGTATTGAAACCGGGGCTAAATGTACTCGCTTCTTTTGTTCCGTCAGCTAAGTCCCGCTCTGAAAATAAGAGATGTGCGCCCAGTTTAAAATGGTCTGCAACGCGATATTCGATATTTCCGGAAAACGAAACGCGGTCACCGTCACTGTATTCGCTAACGTTACGACCACGTGCAGGGGCCGTTAGCTGGGCATCATCTGGCAGCCCCCATTTTTCTCTGTATTCAGCAATGTTTGTTGCCCTGACATCACCATCGACAGTGTCGACTGATGTGTAGTCAATAATATCAAATGTGTCTCTTCTGAACGTTTGCCCCGAACCGGCTAACTTGAAGGCAACCCCGAGTTTATTGTCCATTAGATGCTTAACACCGGCAATTCTTACGTTGGGATCCACATTACCGGTTAAGTCCTCATAGCGACCACCGGCACTAAATGTCAGTATTCCGTCCTTCTTCGATAAGGCTTGCTGCAATTGCTGATCTACTGTACCTGCAATTCCTCCTGCCTGTAGATCGGCAGTGGGACTCTTAATGATAGTTACCCCGTCAAATATGCTTGCTTCAAACGCAGCAAAAGGATTGGGTTCACCGACAGAGTTGATATTATTCGCACTAGAGGGGGTGGCAAATGATTGGCCGAACGCTGTTGTTTTAACGAAGCCACTACCAAGGCCGCGGAGACTGATAGTGCTCTGTCTTCCCTCTTCATCAGAGTTTAGCTGAACACCGGGAATTGCCTGTAGCGCTTCGCCGAAATCTAGTGCTGGCAATGCATCAATATCTGTTGCCGATATAGCGTCTACAATAGATGGAGCATTGCGTTTAGTATTTAGTGCGTCTTCCAAAGAGTCTCTGACTCCTGAAACCTCTATTACTTCAATGTCCTCATTGGGAAGTTTTCTCTCTGCGGCTGCTGCGGCATTGTCGATCGCTGAGTTTACTTCCTGTGCTAATAGCGTGGGGGAGCTTATGGTTAACAATAGTGCTGCGGTATTACCCAACAGCTTTCTGTTTACATGTGATTGTGTGTTGTGCATCGTCCCATTCTCTTCGTTATTTGGTTTAAGTGCGTTTCTCTTAAACACCTTGTTAAGGATTTGTGAAACTATATTAACCACCCAAAACAATCAAAACAAGTCATTTGTCATCATTTTTAACATTTAATTTCAAATTGGACCTCAACATGGTAGATGTAATTTCCTTGCTTTTTGGCGTTAAATACAGAGGTTCTGGCGATTCCTTAAACGTGAATGCTAACGTTGTTTTTTTTAAATTATTGTTTTTTATTATTTTTTGTTTTTGTTGTTTAAACTAAAGTATTAAAGTCATTTGTGATTTTTATGCGTCATTATCGCTCACTCCGTGATTAATTAATGAGTAGAGACCTTCGCTGGTCCTTTTTTGGTACCGTCACCGGGTTGACAAGTATGGTGATATTTACTCTGTGGGAAAGACTTGTCGCCAATAAAAACAATAAATTGCTTTATTTTTCTTGTCTGTTTCTTTTAGTGGTTAAACTTGTAATAAAAATGTATTTTGATTATAAATGGTCTTTTGTTGTCAAATTCAATCTTTTGCGTTGACAGTGCAAATAACTAGCGTTGTTTCGGGAAGGCGCTCGGACAGGTTTTGAGATGAATAGATATTTTATATTGGTAATCCTGGTATCAATGACATTGTTTTTTACTGTATGTAGCCGTGCGAATGAGTCCGGAAAACCGTTAAATATCCTGGTATTTCTCGTTGATGATCTACGTCCGGATTTAGGGGCCTACGGGCACCCTCGGGTGCATAGCCCCAATATAGATCGGTTAGCCCAAGAGGGGGTGAAGTTTACCCGTGCCTATGCGCAACAAGCGATTTGTGGCCCCTCCCGCGTGAGTATCATGACCGGGTTACGCCCCGAAACAACCGGGCTATACACGATTCGAAAAGATGGACGACTAAGGCCCAACCAGCCCGATGTTGTGTCCTTACCACAGCTATTCAAAGCAAACGGCTATCAGACTATTAGTATTGGAAAGGTTTATCACAGCACTACAGATGATCAGGAAAACTGGTCAACGCATATTGAAAAATTAGATAACTTCTACGCAATTGAGAAGAACAAGGAGAGCCGATTCGCATACGAAGCCGGAAATGTGAAAGATGATTTTTATAAAGATGGCAAAGTGGCAAACGACGCTATTCGCACGCTCAAAGAAGTAAAAAATAAAAAATTTCTTATGTTTGTGGGGATGAGTAAGCCGCATCTTCCCTTTAACGCCCCTAAAAAATACTGGGATTTGTACGATAGTGCGCAAATCACAGTTCCCAACCGGCAAAAGCCTGAGGGTATGTATCGCCTTGCATTAACCAAGTGGGGTGAGCTGCGTATGTACGGCGGTATACCCAAAGAAGGCGGTACAAGTGACGCGCTGACCAGAACACTGATTAACGGGTATTACGCGTCAGTAAGTTACATGGATGCACAGATTGGTCGCATCATGAATGCAGTAGACGAACTTGGCTTGAGAGAAAATACGTTAGTGGTACTAATGAGTGACCACGGCTATAAGTTGGGAGAATATGGTGCATGGAACAAGCATACAAACATGGAGTTAGATACCCGTGTACCGCTGATCATTAGTCGTGAATTGTCTCACCAAACACGTGTTGCCAATAAAACCTCAGACGCGCTGGTAGAGAATGTGGACATCTTCCCCACACTTGCAGAAGCTGCAGGTATTTCAATACCAGATATTGATGGCACGAGCTTATTGTCCCTGGTTGACGAACCCGACAAAGATTTTAAAGAGGCGGCCTACAGTTTGTTTAACCGGGGTAAAATAATGGGGGTTACGGTTACTGATGGGGACTGGCGGTACACCGAATGGCGAAACGCAGAAACGCAAAAGGTAGAATACGTTGAATTATACGATCACAGAAAAACTCCTGTAGCACGATCTAATGAGTCGGGAGGGCCAAAGCATACCGGCATCGAAAATAAACTTCGGATGCTGCTACATAAAAAATTTCCGCTCGATGCCCCTTCGTTTTATCAAAAACGGCATATAGCCAATAACCAAATGCAGGTGGTTTTGACATCGGATTTTACTGACGAGCGGTTACAGCGTGGCGACGTGTACGATTTCTTTGATGTTGCCGTTCGCACAGAGCGAGGTAATGCGGGATCCAAACCCGCCTCATTTGGGCGCATACCGAAAGTCAATATGGTAAGGACGCTAGGTGGATGGTTTAACCAGGATCTCACTGGTGATACTTATCTGTGGGATGGCGAAAAGTACGTTTATAACTTTGCCCCTGCTTTTGAGCGAATTGATCAATGGTTGAAGAATGACTGGGAGATATTTCAAATTGTTCTAGACAACCCTCCCTGGGCATTTCAGCGAGGTTATAAGTTCGTCGATGAGCCGGATGGGCAACACTATTTAAAGAAAGACAGGGTAGGTGTTTACGGCAACGGATTACCCCCGAATGATTCAGAAGCATGGCAAGCATATATTCGGGAATTTTTGACCCAATTAGTTCGCCGGTATGGGAAAGATAAAGTAGGCGCCTGGCGCTTTCGAATTGGCTCTGAAATTGATACCAGACCACAGCATTGGGCGGCCACTCGCGAAGCGTTTTTCGAACACTACCGCAATACCGTTGAGGCGGTTAAATCTGTGCTGCCAAACGCAAAAGTGGGCGCTCATTTTCGCGAAGCATCTCACAAAAGCCACTACGTAGATTATACGGGAAATACGGAAAACGCGTACGCTCCTTTTTTCGTAAGTTGGGCGAAGAAAAATAACGTTCCGTATGATTTTCTCGCAATTTCTTATTATCCGCATATCACACATCCACACGAAATGGATATGGACGAGGTATATGCGACACAAATTGCCCCCATAAAGGCACATACAGATTTTAACCCCCATGCCGACTTTGAGATCCATGAATACAAATTTATTGTGAAAATGAAGCGCGCTGGCTTTGTTAGCGTTGCTACTTCTCACAATGCTGCGTTTTTTGCCATGTTCAGCAAAATGGTATTAACGCATGATATCAGAAAGGTGTTTCAGTGGGGGAATATGCATGATGGTTCATATAGTCCGGAGGCTATGACGCAGTTAGCGATTCACAGTATGCTGGGCAATGCTGTGTTCGATAATTTCTCAAATGTAAAAAAAACGGTCCAAGGCAACCGGGTCGACGGTATTTTCTCACAACGACAGGAAGGCGACGGGTTGGATATACTCACCTTCAATTTCAACACGGAAAACCCAGCTTACCAGAAACCAGAGTCACTGAAGCTTGTCATGAATGTCGACAAACCGGCAGGTACGAAATATAGGTATCGGGTCACACAAATTGACCGTGAAACAATGATCGAGCAACAATTTTGCGAAGATTTCCCCCAAGCTATGATACCGGAAAGCGAAGGAGGATGGCGCAAAGCTAATACTCATCCAACAGCCTCACTGCAAAACGCTCTGAATGAAGAAGGTCAATCTGTATTCGCGGAAAAAAGAGTTAACTACGGAAAAATGAATTCTCTTAACTGGAGTGAGTGGCGCGAAGGAGCGTCGGTCGGCAGTGCCTCTTCGCATTCAGATGTAGTCATAAAGGGCGCTATTCCATCTTTTGCGGTACAAAAATATGAGATACGTTGGCTATAAGCCGGTGAAGACGGCTAGTCCAGCGGTATTCAAGCATTTTTCTATGGTGCTGCAATAGAGCCGTGGTTACTACATGCTCGACCTGAGCCATGCATATACTCGCGGTCACAAGAGTCATTACATGTCTTATAGCTTGACTTGTTAAATTTATAAAGGACTCCAATAATGACAATTAAAAAACTCCTGGCCACAGCCATTTTGACAGGGTTGTCGGCTCATGCATTTGCAGTGAATGTACTTAAAGCCAATACCGAATTTAAGCACAAAAATTACGCATTGGCTGTGCCCCTGTATTTAGAAAGTGCACTGCTGGGTAATGCTCATGCCCAATATCAGTTGGGGGTTATGTATTCAAAGGGACTGGGAGTGGAGACAGATGCGGTATCTGCTTTGGTTTATTTTTCTTTAGCCGCAGAAAAACAATATTACAATGCTGAAGCGTTGGTAAATAACATGCTCTCTTCGCTAGATGAATCGCAGCTAATGCTCGTCAAGCAAGTCGTCAACGAGGTCAAACAGAAGCATCTTTTGCATCAACAGCAGTACTTGCCAGAATTAAATCACAATACACTTGACCAAAAGGTAACGTTTGACGGAAATGACGAGCTGGAACGCAACATCTATTTTGAAGCATTGAACGAATTTCAAAACTTTGACGATGAATTGAATAGTATGGAGGAGGACGACGTAACGGATTTGGTATTGGTTGTTAACAACCCCGGCTTTCTCGTAGTGGAAAATGACGTGGCCAGTGACGGTTCTGTCAGGTACGTAAGCGTGGTGCAAAAGTCGGGGAACACTCAGCGTTATCTCAATGCGTATAAACTTTTTCCATTGTCGAAGCCTGTACTCAACGGAAAGCCAGCCGCGTTTGTACACCGTGCATATTTGGGCGCAGCCATTAGTGATCAATTCACCTTAAATAAGGAAATACCTAGCCTATATCGAGAAACTCGTCGGATTGTGCGGACAGCTAAAAGTAATCCTTCGCTAGCATCTCTCTATGAGTATGCAATGGCAATGGTAGTGTTTCCTTGGATGCAAAGTGAAGCTGGCGAGGCAGAGGCTTTATTAAAGCAACTGGCTGTTAAAGGGCACCCAGCAGCAATGTATGAATATGGCATGCAGTTGTATTTGAGCCAGAAGGCGATCCCCGAAGCCATTCATTGGATAACAGAAGCAAGTAAATTTGGACTCGTTCGGGCTGAGTATCGATTAGGTAAGTTATTGCTATCTAGCCCGTGGGTTATTGCAGATGAGAAGAAAGCACTCTTTTGGTTTGAATCGGCAATGAAAAAAGGGAATGATGCGGCAGCCTTGCATACTGCCAAAATAAAATTAACGTCAGCAGATGCATCGCTGTTAGACGTTGAAGGGGCAATACAACATCTGGACTCAATAGTTGGTTCTCAGAACCTCAACCCTGAATATTATTACCTGCTATCTCTTTCTTACAGGCTGCGCCCAGAACGAGATTTCAAACGCGCGGTTGAAGAACTGGAACGTGCTATATCTATGGGGAGACGCACGAATTGGGACACCTCCGAATGGGAGGCATCGCTGGCTAAAATGTTAGAGGGCAGCATCACCGTAACCGATTTTTAGAGAAACTTTGCTTATTGCAGAACAATCTTAATAATCTACTGGCCTGGCGCTACATCTTCGTATGTTGCATCAGGATGATCTGTCATGCGTATTTCATCTAGATACAGGTAGTGCTCATTTTTCATACCACTTAAATCACCATTGAAATACAATCCCCATGAGGGATAAATGCCTTTGTCGTCGTTGTAACCAAATTGGATATTGTGCTGATTGAGGACTTTTTTGCCGTCTACCCATAGCTCTAAGAAACCTGTTTTTGCATCCGAATAGTCCACCTTGACATGAAGAACAAAGTCCACCCATCTATCCAGATAGTCTGCTTTACTACCTGGTATTTTAAAGTGAGACGTTCCATCGCCGTGGCGTGTGGGGCTGAGCGTATATGGGTCCCATTTCCAATTTCCTTTCATACCGCTTTCACTAAGAGTCAGGCTAAATGGAGGGTTTCTAGAATGTTCTTTCAGCCGTTTATCGGCACTGCCGTGTATTTGAAAAAACAGCCACTCATTGGGTTCGTTTTGCGTTCCCTCCTTAGGAAAGAAAAAACTGAAACCGTACCAGGCTTCTGCGCCTTTTACTTTTTGTGTTTTGAAACCGTGGAACATGGCTTTTCTGTCAACGTTATCTATTTTTTTAGGGTCGCCATTGTAAGCGGCCGGATTTTCGTGATGCCATGTTAGTTTTGCGGCATACTGACCACTGCGAACAATCTCCGTTTCCAAATCAAAAGCGTCTTCACTTTGCAGTTGATTGAACATAAAGTTCTTGGCAAGCGCAGCGTCTAACCCCGGGGTGAAGCCTCGAGGCGATACGGCATTCCAACCTTTGTTTTCAAAAGATTCATAAATGATAGCTGTACTCTTTGAAAAGTTACTCTGATTTGGTTGGTGTTGAGGTGATCGAAAAGTGCCGTCTTGCCACAAGTACAAGCGTTGAGACGGGCCTTGCTTGACATTTAAAAGCACCGCAACAGCATCACCTGAACTATCGCGGATTGCCTCCATTTGTATCCGTGTGTTTTTAAGGGAAAGATATACATCTTTTACCTGCCAGTTAACGCCATTTTGACTAGTTGCTTTAGCGAAAGTGGTGTGGTTGTTTCGATTGCGGTAGGTCACTAAAGCATGGTGATTGTTTTGCTCTTTTGTTAACTCTTCTATCTCAAGGATTTTAATTACTTCTTCGCCATTCTCATTGCGAAGTGAGCGGTTTACCGTGTTGGGCATAGGCAAATTATGTGTCCATTGACCATCGTTAAATGACGTCAGACGCCATTCGCGTGCGTCTTTAGTGCGTGCCTCGTAGGCTAATGCCGGTGCCCCGCTTTCTAATACCACAGGAACGGTAGCAAACGGTGTTTCCTCCTTGTCAGTGGAATCGAAAGCTAGCATCTTTTCATTAGCGACTTCCAGGGTTACTGGAAGTTGTATTTGCTCACCTTGGGCGTTGTACATGGTGTCATTGGTTGTATCTAAACGCATGTAATATGCATTAATACGGGCATACGTAGTTTTGTCGTGTAATTCGAGGAAGTTACATTCGTGCCACAAGTAGCTAATAGCAATTTCTGAATCAGATATTTTCAGCGGATTGATATAAAATGTATCCACATTGATTGGGTTATCTAGCTGTGGTGTTGGCGCTGTAATTATTACTGGTTGCTCAAATCTGTGGGTCCCCGCTTTCATTTTGTAGTACACCCAAGGGGACTTGTGCGTACCTGCCCGCGTAAAAAAATAGATATCACCATTACCCATTTTGTAGCTTTTTGTATAAGAAGCGAAGGGAGATATGTCGTCTACGTAATGGAATTCGCTAATATCATAGGGGTTCTTGGACATGACATGAAGCATTCGCCCGCCAGCGTGCGGTGTGTCAATAGACATTGGGTTAAGCCCATCTTCGCGTTCTCCACCATGGCCACCGTATATCAGGTGTAAGTATCCTTCGCTATCCATTTCTATGACTGGCCTGCCGTGACTATCTATTTTGCGTTCATCCTTTGACAGGGTGCTTTCCGCTGCTTTGAACGGCCCTTGCCATTGGTGAGTGACGAGATTGTATTTAGCTATGTAGGGGTCTGTTAGCTGGCCTTGGTAAGTGATGTATACCGTATCGCCGTCTACATAATGCCACCCTCTGTGGGGGTTGCCCTGTAAGTTATCTGTGAAATATCCAGGTGGTAACTCAGGAAGTATTGCTGGCAGCGGTTTCTTTGGACCTAAATTTTCTTCTGCCATCCCGTAAATATCGCTGAAACTTTTGCCGCTTTTAAAAGCGTTGTAAATGGGTTGGTATTCGGGGTATTGACCGAACATGTACTGGTCTATCCGCCATTGCCAATAGCTTTTGCTTTCCGGATCCGTAGGGTCTATTTGTGCTTCAAGCGCAGCGAAAACATTATCCGTCTTAGAAAACGTATCGATCAAAGCTTGGCGCTGAGAATAAAAGCTGACTTTCTCTTTAGATTCCACGCGGCTATCCGTCAGGCTGCAACCGCTGGTAATCGCGATAACGCAAAGCAATAGGGTCGTTAGCCATAGAATGTTGGCGTTTGAGGCGCCTTCTGTGAACGCATCACGTTTGAGTTTCATAATTATTTTCTCGGTTGGCCTCACATAGATGTGAGTGTTAAGTCACCTTCCCTTTAAAAACAAACAAAGGTGATATATATTCGGTCATATGTAATCGCAATGTTACAAAAGTAATCATTATGAATCAAAGTCAATTTGCTGAAATGTTCCATTCTGTTGCTGACGTCGTTTGTAAAATGTCATTAGTCGTCTTTCTATTCGGGAGTTTAGTGAACGCAGATACCCTGTCGGAACAAGCTTTTAAAAACCCTGAAAAGACTTTTTTACCTAAAACTTGGATGCACGCAATGAACGGTAATCTCAGTAAAGATGGCTTTACCGAGGATTTCAGGGCACTGGGTGATGCAGGAATCGGGGGCGCCATATTTTTTCATGTTCATCGACGCAATGTACCTTACTCATCTAACGGGCCAATCAGATTTGGTACTGAAGAATTCTACGATCATCTCGTTCATGCTGCCGCACAAGCCGACAAAAACAACATAGAGTTTGGTATTCATAATTCAGATGGCTGGACTTCGAGTGGCGGACCTTGGATTACGCCTGAATTGTCCATGAAGCGAATAACATGGTCAGAAGTTGCCGTAAGTGGAGGAAGAAATTTAACGCCACCTCAGCCGGGTTACGCAGAGGGGTTTTATAGAGACGTAGCTGTAATCGCCTTACCTATAAATAAATTTAATGCAAATAATGCCTTTGCCAATGCGAAGCTAAGCGCTTCAGATTCTGCACTGAACGTTGCAGCATTGTCGGATAGCGATTGGGATACAGAACTCGAGTTTGTTAAAAATAAAAATGATGAGTATTGGGTTCAAATTGAGCTTGAAACCGCTGCGTCGCTGCGTAGCTTACAGATAGAAACGCCCAACCGGCATGGGGACGCTTCACTACAGGTGTCAGACGATGGTATCAACTTTACCACCGTGGTTGATAAACTTCGCAGGCCGAGAACGGGGGCTAGGATGTGGGCATTCAGTCCGCAGCTAGTCAGTAAGGAGCAGGATGGATTTAGGGCAAAGTACTTTAGAATTGTTTTTACTAAACCTATTGCTATTAAACGCTTTGACTTGTGGTCGATACCTCGCATTGACAATTGGCTTTCAATGAATGCAATGGAGCGCGGAAGACTTAGCATGACGCCTTCATTAGCGCCTGAGGCAATGACTAGCGTAAATGATGTCGTGGTACTAAATAGAGGTGATTTGCCTCAAGACGGTGTTCAAGTGCCAAGTGGAAATTGGCGTATTCTGCGATTTGGATACACCAGTACAGGGGCTTTTAATGTGCCGGCTACGGTTGAAGGAGAAGGTTTAGAGGTAGATAAGTTCGATCCCAGTGCTTTGCGGTACCATTTTGAACAGTATGTGGGGAAGCTGGTTAAAAAAGTGCAGGAGGAAGGCATACAATCTCTAAAAACAACAGAGATTGATAGCTATGAAGTAGGAGGCCAAAACTGGACACAGAATATTGATAAGTCGTTTGAAGCGAAGTTTGGTTACGATCTTATCCCGTGGTTACCTTTATTGACAGGCCGCATTATAGAATCCGCTGAACATACAGGCGCTATTTTACAAGATTTTCGACAGCACTTGTCAGATCTTATGGTTCAGAATTATTTTGGGGAGTTTACTCGGGTATCAAATGAGTACGACCTAGAGTCGTACATTGAACCCTATGGTTGGGGGCCTTTTGATGAATTAGCCGCAGGGGGGCAAGCGGACCGCCTTATGGGAGAATTTTGGGTAAGAGAGCAGGAATATAACGGCCGTGTTATGGCTGCTATCTCCTCTGCCCACATATATGGAAAGAACATTATATCAGCTGAGTCTTTCACATCTATTAATACGGTAAATTGGTATGGCCATCCATATTTCTATAAACATTATGGTGACGAAATGTGGGCAAGGGGCATAAACGAAACCATGTTCCACCGCTTTGCGCATCAACCTAACAACTTTGTCAAGCCGGGCATGACGATGGACTCGATTGGGTCCCATATTGATAGAACCCAAACGTGGTGGGGCAATGGAGGAAAAGCCTGGTTTAAGTATTTGGCGCGCGGCTCATATTTGCTTCAACAAGGAGTTCCCGATGCCGATTTTCTTGTTCACCTTGGGGATATGGCTCCGTTGCGCGTAGGTAATGCGAATAATACATCAGTGCCAGCTGGGTTTGGCTACGATTACACCAATACTGAGGTGCTTATTAACCGGGTAAAAGTGGAGGACGGATACCTAGTGCTGCCTGAAGGTACCCGTTATCGTGCATTGCATTTGTACAAAACCGGGTATATGCACCTTAAAACTTTACAGCGAATTAAAGAACTAGTGGCACAGGGAGCAACAGTTATAGGAGATAAGCCAGATAAAGTTATTGGATATAGTGAATGGTCAAAGCAGAAAGAGTTTGACTCAATTGTAGAAGAGCTGTGGGGGGAGGAGTCAGAAAACGAAAAACATCTACGGCGCTACAAAAAAGGTATAGTCAGTAGTTTTACGCTTCAGGAAACCATAGCCCAATTAAATTATGCCCCCGACTTGGTGATAGACGGAAAGCCTGCACAGTTTTTCGCCCACCGGCGTATAGGTAAAAATGACCTGTATTATTTTTATAACGATGATCCATTCTTTAAGCAAGTTGAAGTGAATTTGCGAAATGGCAATGGCAAAGCTGAAATATGGAATATCGATGATGGAAGCATTGAACATATCACTGACTTTACAAGAGCAAATAAGCGCCTTACAACAACTCTGCCTTTAGAGCCATTCGCCTCAAGGTTTATTGTAATTCGCCGTGAAGGTCAAACGCCGAACTACGTGAATAAGCAAAGCACACTATTGCGCGATTATTACGTTAACCAACACAAGGTATTACATGAATTTGATCAACCATGGGAGGTATACTTTGACGAAGAGTGGGCAGGCCCAGGTAAGGTAACCTTCAATACGCTCATAGATTGGAAAAACAGCCCTCTTTCGTCCATTAAATACTATTCCGGTACCGCGAAATATACCAATCACTTTTTTATAGCGTCATCGCAAATGACTGATGGAAAACCGCTCTATCTTGATTTAGGCGACGTCCAACAAATAGCTGAAGTGAGCGTTAATGGAGAGCCTGTTGCAACGCTTTGGAAGCCCCCATTTGTTGTGGATATTAGCGGGGCTATCAAAGCAGGAGAAAACACCCTTGAGGTTGATGTAACCAATACCTGGGTGAATCGATTAATTGGTGATGAAGCGTTACCCGATACAAGCGGCTACTCAATGATTGGAGATACCGCGCCGTGGATCGTCGAGAACAGACCACCACCAAAAAGTGAAAGAGTAACATTTACTGGGTTTAATTTCTTTGAAAAGCAACCCAAAAAGCTACAGTCTTCGGGCTTGATTGGTCCGGTAAAGGTATTCAAAGTATCAACGGAGATGGGCCCAGTACTGTCTGGCAAATTCTGAGCGAGTACAAATGAGGGTCATTCAATTTGTTTGGCCTTTTCTGTCAATGCGTTGAAATATTCATTGCTTCGGTATTCTGAAACAGGCGACCATTTGGCGTTTTCTTTGGGTAGATGCGCGCTTAAAGCACTCTTGATATCCGTGTAAAAAGGATTTCCTGCGAGATTATTCCATTCGTTAGGATCTGTTCTGTGATCATAGAGTTCTTCGCTACCATCTTCGTAACGAATGTATCTAAAACGGTCGTCTTTTACGGCATGGTTGTTGAGGCCAAACGTTGTAAGCGCAACATGTTCCCATTGTGCGTTTGGTTCCTTTAGCAATGGACTTATGTCGTTCCCCTCATTTTGAGGGTTTTCTGGTAGACCACACATTCTCACAAGTGTTGGGTATAAATCCACTAAGCTTACAGGCCGGTTACTTATCTGGCGCCCTGAAGACTTTGGCGGCTTAATAATGAGCGTTGTTCTGGTGGACGTTTCCCACAACGACATTTTCGCAAACCGGTTTTTCTCTCCCACGGCATAACCGTGATCGCCCCATAAAACTACGATGGTATTGTCGGCATATTCACTTGATGCCAGTGCATCCAATACTTGCCCTACGTAATGGTCGACAAAAGAAATGCTTGCTAGATATGCTTGAACAATGTTCTTCCACTCTCCCGACTTGATAGCCCAGTCAGTCGTCGGCATCATCTTATAGGTAGAGATGCGCTTAGCTATTTCCGGGACGTCATCTAGGTCATTTGGCAAGTAAGGCGGAAGTTCGATATCTTCAACAGGGTGCATATCGAACCATTTCTGAGGCACAGTCCAAGGTACGTGAGGACGTAGAAAACCACCTGCCAAGAAAAAGGGTCTATTGTGTGTTCGCTGTAATTGTTTAACTAACCACTTGGCCGATTCATAGTCAGGCATCAATTCATCTTTTTCTGGGTAAGCGCCCCAGTCAGTGTTAGTCCCTTTGCTATCCCACTTCATTCGCTTAGGTGCATAAGGGCCAAACCCTTTGGGTCTTCCACCAAACACTTCGAAGCTCCCGTCAGCTACACCATAATGAAAAATTTTACCCACTGCCGCAGTGTAGTATCCATTCTGTTTAAAATATTCGCTTATAAACGTTGACTGAGCCGCTTTCGCATTCGCTACGCGTATATCGTTATCTCTTATATGCCCATATATTCCCGTAGTCGACGGTAGTAGTCCCGTCATTATACTGGCTCTGGATGGGCCACATAGCGGTGCTGGGGCATGTGCGTTTGTGAATGTTGTTGCTTGCTGGGCCAGTCGGTCTATGTTTGGTGTTTTTGTATTCGGATGACCACGCATAGCTCCAACCCAACTGTTTAAATCGTCGATGGCGAGCATCAAGACATTGGGCTTATGGCCTGATTTATTTGGTACGTTTGAGCCAATTGCCCTCGCTGCGGCCAACATACATGTACTGCCTAATAGGAAAGATCTTCTGGTCGTCATCATTCATTTCCTGTTACTGCTATTCCCACTACTGGACGTTATTTTTTGTTGATTATTTAGTCTGGAAAACGATTAAGTAATTACACACTGTTGCGTGAATGTGATCAAATTTGATTGTATGGTAGTGCATTTGTAAATATTTTGTAATACATTAATGCTTGATTTTGAATGTTATTGATTTATTTAAGTGATGACATTTGATTGAACACGAAAGACGAAACCATCAACTTGAGTTATCAAACTTATGAAACGCATTAAAACGTTATTACTATCAACAACTCTCTTGAGTATTTTTACGTTGCGCGCTGAAGTTACGTTAGAGCACCAGGTAAAAATTACTGATCTAGGGCTGCACTTCGACGGTCGGAATTTAGATTTTTCGAACGTTAGTTCGCCTGATACGGGAGAAAAGTATGATTATTTCTTTGGACCTAATATTTCGGCGCACGGTGATGCAGTAAAGACATACAAGCACTATGTCTTTATGACGTGGTATAAGGGAGGGAAAAGCGAGAGAAATGTTATGCTCTCACGATACAATACACTCAATGGAGAATTATCTACCATTGAATTTCCTCATCGCCACACCGGTTTCAGAGGTGACCCTCTCGTAGGCGAGTCTCACAACACAATCGGTTTGGCTGTCAGTCCAATCAATGGCACTATCCATATGGTTTTTGATATGCATGCCTATGATGACAACAACCACGGCGGCAAGTTTAAAAACGATTTTTTCCGATATTCTTACAGTGTTCCCGGCGCAGCGGAGTTACCTAAATCAGAATTTACCCTCGATAAATTTGTAAAAGATACCAGTGAGGTGAGTCAGGGCGAAGATGATTACAAGCACCTGACAATGACGGGTAACCTTGCCGATAAGAATAACTTTGCTCGCCTGACATACCCTAAATTTTTCACTACCGTAGACGGAACCCTTTTACTTTATATGCGTTTAGGGGGCAACAATAATGGTGCTTATGTCTTTAACCGGTATGATGCTTCGAAACAAACCTGGTCCACTTTTACAAAGTTCAACGAGAAGGATCAAAAGTCAAAAGGCCACCCTTACAACTGGGGCCTCTACGGCAATATGAAGTACGTAAACGGGAAGCTGCGCGTAGGTTTTCAGCAACGAAGCAGTGACAACTCTGATAAGTATAAATACCAAAATGGCGTTTACTATGCTTACTCTGACCATCCTGATGGATTTGGGGAATGGAAAAATCACAAGGGTGAACCAGTTACCTGGCCACTGGTAGATTCAGACGAGATAAAAGTGTTTGAACCCGGTGACTATATTACACATACGGAAGCTAACTCTGTTTATATTGTCGGAGGATTTGACTGGACGGTTACACAGAAAGGAGACATTCACATTATTAGTAAGGTTCGCTCCACCGACACGAGACGTCCAGACTATCAAGAAGTCTATATCCATTCATACAAGCCTGCCGGTGCCAGTGATTTCGTCATAAGTACAGATTTTACAGGCGCAGAGCAGATTTATACTGCAGGTGACAATGTGTATATAGTTGGTCTTGAGAATGGACGTCCGTATGTAGAGAAAGCCAAAGGTGGTACAAACGATTTCGTTCGCGTTTACGAGGCAACAGACGGTCCGGTATTTGACCATGGGACACTCTACATAAAAGATGGGAAGGTTTATTACTATCTCATGGAGCGCACCTCAGGGAATGCAATGCCACTTTATCTTCAAATAATAGATCTTGATTTGGAAAGTGAACAAAACGCACCCGTCGTCTCTTTCCCCTCTCCTTCGATGACCGTGGAACAAGGATATGAAAAATTAAGTCTCAATATCAGTGCGCAAAGTCCGGTAGATGGAAGAAGCATTCAGTCTGTATCACTTTATATTGATGACGAATTAGTGCGTACAGACAGCACCGAGCCCTACTTGTTCGGTCATAGTGCAAAGCCTCATGAAACCGGTGCTATGGGATGGCTGGAGAGCCATGCCCCAAATCCATCGCCTCTTCTCGCTGGAAAGCATATTTTCAAAGCGGTGGCGGTAGATAGTGAAGGTGACACCGGCACCGCAATGATGCAATTAACGGTTGCGTCAAATGCGCCTATCGTGTCTTTTCCTGAGGACACATTGGAAGTAGAAGAGGGGTACGAGAAACTGAGCTTGAATATCAGTGCTGAAAGCCCCGTAAATGACAGGAGTATAACTTCGGTTACGTTGTTCATTAATGGTGAACAAGTACGAACAGATACCTCTGTTCCGTACTTGTTTGGGCATGCGTCCAAACCCCATGAAACGGGTGCAATGGGCTGGTTAGACACACATTCCCCTAATCCTTCTCCTTTCACCGCTGGGACATATGAATTTACCGCGGTTGCCGTTGATAGTGAGGGGGAAGAGTCCGTTGCGACAATGCAGCTTGTGGTTAAAGGAGAGCCTCAACCTCCCGTGGTCACGTGGCCAAATGCAACGGTGACAGTTTATGAAGGGTATGAAAAACTCTCAATTACTATACAGGCGGAATCTCCCGTTGAAGGTAGAGAAATTCAGTCTGTGACACTTTATCGCAATGGTGAACTCGTGCGGGTTGATACGCGACCAGTGTGGAACTTTGGACATTCTTTTGCCCCCTACGAGTTTGGTGCCATGGGGTGGCTGGACAGTCATGAGCCTAATCCGAACCCTTTAGGCATTGGAACACATACTTTTACCGCAGTTGCTAAAGACAGCTCTGGTCTTGAAGGGCGCAGTGATATGACGCTCGTCGTTCTGCCTTTGCCAGGTCCATCGGTCTCCATTAACGAAAGTGATATTTCACTGCTGACAGATTACGAAAACCTTTCGCTCTCGGCCAACGCTGCTGCAGCATCTGACGATATTTCTATCGTGAGTTTGGCGCTCTACATTAATGATCAACTGATAAGAGAAATATATGAACCGCCTTTTATTTGGGGTGGTGTTGACTATCAGACGGAATTGCTGGGGCTTGCACAAGGGGAGCATATAGCCAAAGTGGTCGCGACCGACTCCAACAACAATATGAGTGAAGCCACTGCATTTATCAATGTTGATTTGTTTGGTGATTTAAACACGGATTCTATTGTGGATAACAAAGATATCAGGCTTTTTACCGCTGCGATTCGAAATGGCGAAGAACTTGACAGTCGCTATGATTTCAACGGAGATGGCATGGTTGACAATCGCGATACCAGAGGTCTTGTTCGTTTGTGCACATTCACACGTTGTCGTTCTAATCACTAAGGAATAATTATGAAAATTAAATCGTTACTAATGTTCCTCGTTATGTTGGCGCCTTTGACTTCGCACGCTTCGCTGATCACTTTTTCTAGTGGATCGGATGTGTTTCTCCCAGGAGATACGGTAGCTCTGGAAGTAACTGTTGACGGGGCCAACCCGAATATAGATTGGCTGGAAGTCGTATGGGGATATGATCCGACGCGTTTTTCCTTCCAATCATTGGCAATAACGCAAGATGTGTTATTTAGTACCTATTATTACGATGCATTTAACATTGACGACGAACTTATATTGCACCTCGGCCTGCTTCCCGGTTGGGCGGACGTTTTGGGAAACACCTTTACATTGGGTACTTTCAGCTTTACCGCGCTTGAAGCATCGGCCGCTCCTGCTTTAGCGCTAACTGAAGAACTGGCATTAGACATCACTGGCAAAGACATAGCCGTTACTGCCGTTACCGCGCCTGCCACTTTGATTCTGCTGTGTTTACCTTTGGTGCTACTACTGTTCAAACGCAAGCTGTAGCTACACAAGGCCCGTCCGATATCCGTAACGCGAACGGGCCTTAAATCAGTTAATTACCAAGCCTTTGTCGCTTTTGATATTCGTAGAGCGACGGTATATCGATCTTTTTATTCAGGGCCCGGAGATAGGGTGATGGGGTATAGACAACTTCAAAATTTCGGTTTCCATATATACCAATCACCCGTGCGTCAGGGCCTTCCGTTCTGCCCATAATTCTTACTGTTTCCTTATCAGTTGCACCGCTCTGCACCATAATTTTGGAATTCCAGGTAGTGTTAAACCGCCCGTGACCTGGCTGCCAATAGCCGGCCCCTCCTCCAAACCAAAGGTCGTAATAGGGCCCTGTGTTGTCTCTATTGGCTTGAATGTGAAAGGTCATATTGTCATATAAGTTTTGATGGTTGGCCCCTGCGTGTTGATCAAGTGTTGGTTGGTTAAAACCTTCACCTCTGAGAAAGACATTCTTGGTTGCTTTAGTATTCATACTGAAAGTATGAACGGTGGGGTTGAAAATTTTTGCATCTTCAACCAAAAAGTTGTGAACGCTCCCTAGATGAACCCCATAGTGACCATGTCGTGTACCACGGCTGTGAATGTTTGAAATAGTGACGTTCGCGCTATTCTCTGACAGAATTGCGCTATCCGCGTTGTTAAAACTTACGTTGTGGATCCATCCGTTGAAAACACTGGTGACATAGATGCCATTGAAGCCCTGTTCAATGTGGTGACCATAGGCTTCACCTTCTGGAAATACAATAGATAGGTCTTTTATACCTACTTCTGCTAAGAACCCCCACGACGAAAAGTGAGCAGGGAGTTCTTCGCTAATATCGTGAAGCAGGGGCTCTCTAATTTCGATGATATTTCCACGAATCGCCTTGATCTGTGTAGGCTGCGTGACTAAAGGTCGATCGGGAAAATTCCAATGATGAGCACCGATCTCTAAATCAGTTTGTCCATATATTGCGTGCAGTAATTTACCTTTGGGTCCCTCTGTGTTGTGCCAGTCGATACGCAAAATATCGTTTTCTTTAATATTTTTTGCATTGTCTACTTTAATAAACGTTTCGCCTCTTTTCCCTTCTAATATTGTTGCAACTACCGGCGGACGGGTGTCTTCTTCTTCAAGATAAGGCACGGCTCGGGACCCTTTCTTTTGTATCCAAATAACCCCACCAGACCACGAATATTCTGAAAAAAAAGAGTCGATATATATTTCCGGATCTCTTTGCTTTTTATTGTGCAACGCTAAATATTGCCGCAGTTCATCCAAGTGTGAGGTGTTGTCAATTGTTGATAATGGCATGGGAAAATAGAGCTGTGTACCCCTGTCTCCCATACCTGCGCCAGCGATAGTGATGTTACTGCGCTCAATCTTTAAAATGTCTTTCAAGATGTACCGGCCAGGCTCGAACAAAAGTGTTACGTGTTCAGCAACAGAGTGGGCGTGTTTTAGTGCTTTCAGTACTGGGGCTGTGTCATTTTTGCCGTCATTCGGAATAGCACCAAAGTCAGAAACATTTACAATTTTGGTGCTTGCGTCAACGCCAGGCTTTTGTTCGCCAAAGTGATAACCCGCGTACGAATAGTCTGGAAAGTAAACGCTTTCACCTGACTCCCCCAATACTATCTTATCCTTTGTCTGCGCTGATACAGGGAAAGTGTTTGATGTCGAGAGTATTACGAGTAATAGCCCGATTGATTTCTTGTTGAACAGACTAAGCGATAGTCTTTTCCGACTGATATAAAGCATGGTTAAATCCTATTTTAATATGCATTTACTTATGCATTACAGTATATTCACAATTAGTCAAAAACAACAAAAAATGGTCAGGTTGTTTTTTAGCTGGTTCATCGCCGGGAACTTCTTCAAACCATTACTCGTTAGGACCCGCCAGTTTAAACCTCGATTATGTGAAAGCAGGATTTCTGTGCTATTCCATAGCAAGCCCCCCCTCGCTTCGTAATCAACGATACACTCTGGTAACAATTTTATTGATTGAATCTAACATATAAGTCATAATCGCTCAAAAGTAATCATGTTAGCTTCCTTTTAAAGCGGCTTTGATTAATGAGCCTAGAATGAAAATAATGGAGGAAATGTGTCGAGTTCAGATGAGTTTGAAACACAGCCAGTAAGTCCGAATAAATTGCAACCGGCCAGAGCGTTCGCTGGGAGTTATGCAGGAGAGCACGTCGCCGGGACTGAATTTGTCATTGGTGCTTTGTTTGTGTCGTGGGGAGTCGGAGCCGGTGATATACTGGTAGGGCTGCTCTTGGGGAACCTATTCGCCGTTTTAACATGGGGGTTGTTAACCGCACCTATCGCCACTGATACTCGATTAACCCTGTATGCGTATTTAGAGAAAATAGCAGGCAAAGGGACCATAAAGTTATACAGCATTGTAAATGGAATTTTATTCAGCGTTTTAGCCGGAGCAATGATTACGGTGTCTGCTTCAGCGGTTAGAATTTTAATGGATATTCCGCCTCAAGTAGACTGGTTTCCTTCAGATTTCAGATTTGTACTGGTTGCATTATTTGTGGGTGCTGTTGTGGTTTTTATGGCCGTTAAAGGGTTTAAAAAACTCGCTGCTTTTGCAGAAGTTTGCGCCCCGTGGATGATTCTGATGTTCATTGTCGGTGCGCTTTTCCTCTTACCTGCTCTGGTTACTTCTACCCCTGGTATTTCCTCTATCTCATCTTTTTCTGATTTTTACACAATCGCGAATGAATCCATATGGGTGAAAACGAGTGAAGACGTAGGCTTCTGGCATGTGGCGGCTTTTGCGTGGGTTGCAAACTTAGCGATGCATGGCGGAATGGGTGACATGACTTTACTGCGCTTTGCCCGATATTCGAACTACGGGTTCTTTTCAGCGCTGGGCATGTTTATTGGGCATTATATGGCGTGGATTTGTGCGGGAATTATGGGGGCAGGCGCTGCTATCCTTCTCAATACGTCAATTACCAGCTTAGATCCGGGGGCCGTTGCTTATCAAGCTTTGGGTACGTGCGGAATAATCGCAGTCATTATTGCCGGATGGACAACGTCTAACCCCACCATTTATCGCGCTGGGCTTGCATTTAGCTCTCTTAATCCGAAATGGAGCAGAGAAAAATCAACAATTGTTGTTGGCGTTGTGACCACAATTATCGCGTGTTTCCCCTTTGTTTTTTCTCAACTGTTAGGTTTCGTAGGCATAATGGGTCTCATGATGGCCCCGGTAGGAGCCATTATTGTGGCTGAACACTGGCTATTTCCCAAAATGGGATTGACGAGATACTGGTCTTTTTACAAGGGGAATAACACCAATTTTGCAGCAATAGTTACGTGGCTCTCCGCTTTGTTGCTGAGTTATATTCTGGAGCAAACAGGGATACTTCATCTGTTCTTCCTGCTAATTCCGATTTGGATATACTCTACCGTCGCATACTGTTCACTGGCTGTAATACTGGGCGCTAAAGAAGAATATGAAGAGTCGTTCAGTGCTGAAAAAGCGGAAACAAAACGCAAAGTAGAGGAGAAGCGATATCTTGATAGCTTAACTTCTCGGGGAAAAAACGTCTCTAAAGTCAAATCATCCCCACTTGTACTGGTTTCGTCATTTTTGGCTGTAGGCGCTTTAGTTGCTTGTTTCAGCATTGGCGTTCTAGCCTATTTCGATGGTGGGAGCAGCAATTGGCACATGCCATTGTTAGTATCAACCATTATCTACTTTGTCACAGCCTCATACGTCTATTTTTCAAAGTCAAAAGCTTCGGAGGCGATGAGTGATGAAATCGCGAGTTCTCCTGTATCCGAAAGTTAACTTCAAGCTTGAAACTCTCCCCTAACTCTGTGAGTTAGGGGCGATTATTTACTAGTAAAGAAAGGGACGATAGTAATGAAACGTCAGTTTTCCTTAAGCTTTTCTCTAACAATTCTGCTTCTAATATTTTGTTTTGAAGCTGCTGCGCACGACAAAAAGAACGGAATATCTGCCGGCAGTCGCCCAAATATTCTATTCATTCTGGCTGATGATCATCGCTGGGATTTGCTGGGCCGCGAGTCTTCGTTAATCCAAACGCCGAATCTCGACGCTCTCGCTGATGAAGGCGTGGTATTCAAAAATGCATTTGTGACCACCCCCATTTGTGCGTCAAGTCGAATTAGTATTCTTACCGGACTCACGGAAAGAACCCATGACTATACCTTCGGGCGTCCCGCAACGGGTGAGCAGGAATCTGCAAATATGTATCCAGCATTGCTTAAGAACGCAGGGTACAAAACGGGGTTTGTCGGCAAGTACGAGATAAAAATGTCAGGCGACGACAGTGAACGTTTTGACTACTTTAAACCGCTACTTCAATCAAAAACTAACGAGTGGAAAGGGGAGCAGATACCACAAACCTACTATATTGAAAATATAGCAGCAGCGTTTATCAAAGAGGCTGCAAACAGCCAGCAACCTTGGGCTCTGGCTGTTAACTTCTGGAACCCTCATGCCCATGATTCTGACACAGTGGATCAGTTCCATTACCCTCCAGAATTTGAACAATGGTATTCAGAAACAGAAATTCCTCCCGCGAATGTGTCTGATGATGAAACCTTTGAGGCCTTGCCTGATTTTCTCAAATCATCTATGGGTAGAAAACGTTGGCAGTATCGCTTTGCTTCGCCTGAGATGTATCAACGAATGGTCAAACGTCACTATCGTGCAATTAGCAGTGTAGATAAAGCTGTTGGATCGTTAAAGCAGCTTCTCGGGTCACTGGGATTGGATGACAATACCATAATCATATACACCGGCGACAACGGCTATGCGTTGAATGAGAGGCAGTTAGCAGGAAAATGGTTTGGCTGGGAAGAAGACCTCAGGGTTCCCCTCATAATAAAAGATCCCCGGAACCGGAATCAAAAAGAAGTCACTGAAATGGCGCTTAATATTGACATCGCGCCTACTATTTTGGATTTTGCAGGTGTAGATATACCAGAGACTTACCAAGGCCAGAGTTTGCTGCCATTGCTAGGAGCCTCGTATCCCGAAGGTTGGCGTACGGAATTCTTTTTTGAGCACATGTATCAGCCTAAACGAGCCCCAATACCTCCCATGTTTGGCGTTAGGACGAAACAGTGGAAGTTTGTCAACTTTTATAAAAATGATTACCTCCAGCTTTATGATCTGGAGAAAGATCCTTTGGAGAAAAACAACCTTGCCTATAATGAGAAGTATCGCTACCTGACAAAAGCACTGAACGAACGGGCATATGAGTATATTAGCCAGTATGAAGATGCGCGAAGCGCAGAGGTCAAAGCAAGAGCAAACTTCGTAAACAGTTACACCCCCCATTAATCACGTCTTAACGAGTTACTCACGGCATTGAGTCCTCACTCACTGTCGTGAGTCGTGTCGCCTGCGATTCTCCTCCGGATATACATTCTCTTTTGCATGATTGGTTATGATTGTTGATGATTTCAAATTGTTCATATACAATCATTTTACAATTGTTAAATGATTTCTTATGAGTGGGATAGAGTGGAAGCGGTAACTGAGAGGAAGCTAAAAAGCAAAGGAGCAGAAGGGTGAGACTAGCTATCATTGGCGAGTGTATGGTCGAATTGTCTAACAGTGAAAACGACCTTTACCACCTTGGTTTCGGCGGAGATACACTGAATACGGCGGTTTACTACTCCCGTTGTGGCGGTGATGCTGAGTATGTAACGGCTCTGAGCGATGACATCCTTAGCAAAAAAATGCTGCAGCAGTGGCAAGCCGAAGGTGTTGGTACCCAACACGTTAAAATAATGCCAAACACTGTACCCGGTCTTTACCTCATTGAAAATGACGATGGCGGAGAACGGCATTTTCACTACTGGCGAACCCATTCCCCGGCTAGATATCTATTAGATAATTTCCCTCGTGTTTTAGATGAATTAAATGAGTACGATGCCATATTTTTGAGTGGCATAACGCTTTCTTTGTATTCATCTGACACAAGAAAAATGCTCTGTGACTTTCTCCAATATTTCAGAGGGCGCGGAGGGCTAGTTATCTTTGACAACAACTATCGACCAAGAAACTGGTCTTCCGTTAGCGAAGCTTCTGCCGCGTTTAATGAAATTATGCACATAGCAGATCTAGCGTTGTTAAGCATGGAAGACGAAATCGCGCTGCACGGTGAACACTCAATGCCCAACTGTTTAGCGCGTTGGTTAAAGAGCGGAGCGACGGAAGTTGTAATAAAAAATGGCGCAGAAGGCGTTCTGGCGGGAAATACAACGGATTCGTTCAAGGTCGCCGTGCCTACGGTGGTCAAACCAGTTGATACCACCGCCGCTGGCGATTCATTCAACGGCGCATTTTTAGCTTCAAAAGCGAGAGGGCAGAGTTTGGCGATGTGTGTTCGAGCTGGGCAGTATTGTGCCGCTCAAGTGATTATGCACAAAGGTGCAATTGTTCCTCGCGACGTCAATTTAATAGAGGGGGCAGCATGAGGTTCCAGCAATTTTTACGCTTTGTGGTGTTGTGTCCGCTTGCTGTATTGGCCGGGTGCGGTTCGGGGGCGAGTGACGATGTCTTCCTGATTCGTCTAGGCCACCAGCTCGATATCAATCACCCGGTACACAAAGGCTTGGTATTCCTGAAAGATGAGCTCGAGAGAATTTCCGGTGGAACAATGTCAATCGTCATCTATCCATCGTCACAGGTAGGCGACGAACGTGAAGTACTCGAACTCATACAAATTGGCAGTATGGGAATGACAAAAGTTTCGGCCAGTGCGCTTGAGACATTTGTACCAGAAATGAAGGTTTTCAGTCTTCCCTATCTTTTTAACGATCATGATCATTATTGGAAAACTCTTAGTGGTGATGTGGGCGAGGCATTACTCGCCGCTGGCGAGAAATATCGTTTTATAGGCCTGGGTTATTTTGATGCGGGTTCCCGTAGCTTTTATACCACTAAACAACAAGTGCGCTCTCCAGAAGACTTACAAGGGCAGAAAATTCGAGTAATGAACAGCCAGACAGCCGTTTCAATGGTTAATACCATGGGCGGTTCTGCGACACCTGTCAGTTGGGGGGAGCTTTATACATCGTTACAACAAGGTGTGGTAGACGGTGCTGAGAATAACTTGCCAAGCTTTTACTACTCTAAACACTACGAAGTCAGTCGATATCTGATTTTAGACGAGCACACTTCTATTCCTGACGTAATAGTGGTCGGTACTCATGTGTGGGACCAGCTCGATCTCCAGCAAAGACGGTGGTTAGAAGAAGCGATGAAATCCGCCACTGCATTTCAGAGGGAAATGTGGGCTAAATCTACTGAAGAATCTCTTGAAATAGTAAAAGAAGCCGGGGTTGAAGTGATAGCGGCTGATAAATCTGCTTTTCAAGAGAGTGTACAGCCTGTTTATGATGCACTAGAAGGGTCTGAACTTGCAGAACTGGTTAGCAAAATTAAAGTGTTAGGAGAAGAACAGTGACTGCTTTTAAAACGTCAATCTCCAGATTGAATACGTTTTTACGGATCTTGCTGTCAACAATGCTAGCACTGCTGGTGTTGAACGTTACCTGGCAAGTGATAACGCGCTTTATACTGCCTCATCCCAGCTCGTTTACAGAAGAGCTCGCCAGGTTTTTATTAATTTGGATAAGCCTTTTGGGCAGTGCTTACGCCTTCCACACCCACAGCCATCTGGGTTTTGACTACCTTACTAAAAAACTTAACAACAGACGTTCTGCAGTGGTTGCTCGGATTGGGTATGTTCTCGTAATGCTATTTGCTTTAGGGGTACTCGTCATAGGTGGTGTGAACCTTACCTATATAACGTTTTTGTTAGAACAAGCGTCACCGGTATTAGGTATTCCCATGGGATTTGTATATGGCGTGGTTCCCATAAGTGGAGGCCTGTTTATTTTATACAGTGTATTAGGACTTCTGGAAATAAATGAAGCCAATAAACTGAGGGAGCATGCTCTATGACATCACTTGTGCTTTTTGGTCTTTTCCTTGTTTTATTGCTTATTAATGTTCCCATTGCTGTAAGTATTATCGTGGCAACGCTAGCTACAATGCTACTTACCATTGACACTCTGCCGGCGTTAACCACGCTTGCGCAAAGGCTTGCAGTGGGGGTTGATAGCTTCGCGCTTTTGGCTATTCCCTTTTTTGTTCTTTCCGGATACTTGATGGGACAGGGAGGCATTGCCTTCCGGCTTATAGAGTTTGCCAAAGTGTTGGTGGGCAAACTGCCTGGTGGATTAGCATTTGTAAATATTATTTCTTGCGCACTTTTTGGGTCTATATCAGGTTCTGCGGTGGCGGCAACATCTGCAGTGGGTGGTTTTATGATACCCGCAATGGAAAAAGAGGGGTATAACAAGCCATTTAGTACCGCTGTAACTGTCACTGCGGCAACGACGGGAATGTTAATTCCCCCTAGTAATATTCTGATTATTTACTCTTTAGCTAGTGGTGGGGTGTCTATTGCGGCACTATTCATTGCGGGGTATTTACCCGGTCTTCTGGTGACAGTGGCGCTAATGCTAGGTGCAAGTTATTACATAAAACGTTCAGGCATCGCTACAGACAGCAACATCCAGATAGGCAGGTTTTGGTCAAGCTTTTTAGGTGCGGTTCCCTGTTTATTTCTCATCGTACTGATTATTGGTGGTATTATAGGCGGTCTATTTACTCCTACTGAGGCAGGGGCAATTGCCGTTTTATACTCTCTTACACTGGCGCTGGGTTTCTATCGCGAACTAACGTTAAAAGATCTCTATCCAATCTTGCTTAAAACTGTAAACACAACTGCAATTGTTATGTTCTTGATTGGCGCTTCGGCTGCGATGTCTTGGCTAATGTCGTATGAAGAAATTCCTCAGGCGATCAGTACCACGCTACTTTCTGTTTCAGAAAATGCGATCATTATACTATTAATAATGAATCTCATTTTACTTGTTGTGGGCACCTTTATGGATGTGACTCCTGCAGTCCTCATCTTCACGCCTATTTTTTTGCCCATTGCAGAAATGCTAAATATTTCGCCGCTTCACTTTGGAATTATGATGATTTTAAACCTTTCAATTGGCCTGTGCACTCCGCCCGTAGGGAGTGTGCTGTTTGTCGGTTGCAGTATAGGAAAGGTGTCTATTAGTAATATCATGAAACCTATTATTCCTCTTTATGTAGCGATGTTAATTGCGTTGGCATTAACAATTATCTTCCCACAAATAAGTGAATTTTTACCTGCGCTTTTGGGACTTATTAACTAAAAATACTAGGAGCATCACGTGTCTGATTATTTAACTAGGCAATTTGGATTACACGGTAAAGTAGCAGTTGTCACCGGTGCTAGCAGAGGTTTAGGTCAAGGAATTGCCATGGCTCTAGGTGAGGCAGGCGCAACAGTCGTTGCGATTGGTTCCTCTGCAAAAAGCGTTGAGTCGACGCTTGCGCAATTAAAGGAAAAAGGTATCGAATGCGCCGGTTATGGCTGTGATCAGTCTGATACAGCGCAAATTATTAATACCGTCGAAGCAATTGTTGAAAAACATGAACGCATTGACATTTTAGTGAACAACGCAGGTACGATAAAACGTTCACCTGCACATGAATTCTCCGATGAAGATTGGGGCGATGTTATCAATGTAAACCTGAATGGCGTATTTACGTTTTGTCGGGAAGCGGGCAAACAAATGTTAAAGCAAGGTAGCGGTAAAATTATAAATATCGCTTCGTTGCTAAGCTTTTCGGGCGGTATTACTGTTCCTGCGTACGCTGCAAGTAAAGGTGGTGTTGCGCAGCTTACCAAGGCACTTGCCAATGAATGGGCAAGCAAGAATATTCAGGTCAATGCCATCGCACCGGGCTATTTCGAAACAGACAATACTTTCAATATTCGTCAGGACAAACAAAGATTTGAGAGTATAAGCAGTCGTATTCCCGCCGAGAAGTGGGGGCAACCAGGTGATTTGGCAGGTGCAGCTGTTTTCCTGTCATCCAGCGCATCTTCGTATGTCAACGGCCACGTTCTTCTTGTAGATGGCGGTTGGATGGCGCGGTAAAACGCGCCTGTATTTTACTCATAACGAGACTTTTATCAGGTAACCCATGAACTTTCTATTTTCAACGAATAAACGCAGCTATCCGAGTATGACCAACGAGGAATTAAGAGAGGCTTTTTTGACTGAGCCCCTTTTTACGTCGGGTCGTCTTTCACTTACCTATACTGATGTCGACCGCGCCGTTATCGGAGGGGCAATGCCTACTACATCGGCATTAGTGTTGCCAACTCACAAGGAATTAGCGGCAGATTTCTTCTGTGAGCGAAGAGAGCTGGGCATCATTAATATTGGAGGTAAAGGCGCAATTGATGTTGATGGTGAAACCTTTACAATGGCACAGAAAGATAGCTTGTATGTAGCGAGAGGGAGTAAGAAAGTTGTGCTGTCCTCAGAAGATGCCGCTGATCCCGCAAAGTATTATATGGTCTCTTATCCTGCACATCGTGTGACTAAAACAGTACACGTTCCTAAATCTGACGCTAAAAAAATTGATTTGGGGGCTCAAGATACGTCTAACGAAAGGACAATTTTTCAATCAATTAGACCAGGTATTGTCGATAGTTGTCAGCTGGTAATGGGGATCACCGAATTAAAGACAGGCAGTGTTTGGAATACTAAACCACCTCACACGCATTTTCGTAGAACAGAAATCTATATGTATTTCGATATGGATCCGTGCGAGCGCGTGTTTCACATGCTAGGTGAGCCGAAAGAAGTGAAAACACTTCCATTGGCCCCTGAAGTCGCGATAGCTTCCCCGAGTTGGTCCATTCACAGTGGCGTAGGTACCACAAACTACAGCTTTATTTGGGCCATGGGGGGCGAAAATCAAGAATTTGATGATATGGACCATATCGAAATATCATCGCTGAGTTGAACAACGTAAACAGTAACTAAACCATCAAGCATGTATTTTTATCAAAATCAATCACGCTTTGATTTTTTTGATTGATTTTGGCGGCTTTGGTGATTATATTAACACCTATAGTACCAAACAGGACAGAAATGTAATGCTTGAAAAGCAGAGACAACAGTTAATTTTAGAGATATTAGAAGAGTCGACATTTGCAAGTGTCCCTGAGTTGTGTAGTCAACTCGGGGCATCCGAGGCAACGATCCGTCGGGACTTAAAAAAACTATCAACCCAGAAAAAAATTAAGAAAATACGAGGTGGCGCCCAGGTTATTGATAGCGGGTCTACATCTAATTTTTACCTTTCGGGGAATGCCTTTCTTATTGACAAAGAAAAGAATGCAGACATAAAACGTGCCATAGCAAAAGCGGCTTGTGGGCTGTGTAATGACGGGGAATCCATTATTATCAATGGTGGGAGTTCTACGTACATGATGGCGGAGTTTTTAAGGGACAAAAGACTCAATGTGTTAACTAACTCATTCGTACTCGCTCAGGACCTTGTGGAGAATAGCCAAAACCAGGTAACGCTGCCTGGAGGCGAGGTGTATCGAAAACAAAGTATTATTCTGAGTTCGTTTGAAAACGATACAACACAAAACTATCGCGGAACAATGATGTTCATGGGGACGCCAGGCATTAGTAAATACGGGGTGATGGAGTCGGATCCACTATTGATTTTGGCTGAGAAAAAGCTTCGAAAACAAGCAGATAAATTAGTTGTGTTAGCAGACAGTACAAAAATAGGTATACAAAGTAATTTAGTTTTCTGTGATCTGAATGCTGTGGATATCGTTATTACCGACAACCGAGCTGATAAAGCACAACTGGATGAAATTAAAAGCTATGGAATAGAGGTAATTGTTGTCGATGTAGAGACGTTGGCTGCAGCATAGTATTCGTTTAACTCAATGGGGCTTCACATATATAGAAGCCTTTGTCTATTCTCCCTGTTTCGTTATTTGCTTCGCCAAATACAGTGTTTTAACCATCTCCCTCTTTTTAACCCCTTAGGCGCTTGTGGCAGCGCAACAATAATCTCATTTATTTTCAATCAAAAACTTTCATTAATGGTCACTATTTGTTATACATTGTGTTAACAAGATAATACACCTTTTTAGATCTCGTTGTGCGTAAGCAAACTAAAACAAAATCGTATTCTTTGTTTCGCGGTTTGACTTCATTCTTGCTAAAGAGGTTGCCATCACTATAGAAATAGGAGTTAGTGGCAGAGTGAAAGCGGTTTTAGATATTGGTAAAACTCACATAAAACTTTTGTTTGTTAAAAACAATGAGCAGGTTGCTAGCTTTAGCTGTAAAAATGCTCCTATAGCCGGCCAGTATCCGCAGGCCGATGTTGGTAGTATTTGGGATTGGATTACAGAAACACTGAACTCGTGCACCCATTCAAAAGGTGTCGAAGGTTTTGTGGTAACCACTCATGGCGCTACTGCGGCGTTAATTGACACCACAGTGTCAGACAGGTCAAAGGCACTAACACTTCCTATTCTCGATTACGAGTATCAAGGAATTGATGAGATTAGTGAAGAGTACAAGCGCCAACGTCCCGATTTTAAAGAAACGCTCTCGCCAAATCTTCCGGCGGGCCTTAATTTAGGTAAACAACTGTTTTGGTTGGAAAAGCAGTATTCCAAACCGTTTTCACAAGCCGATACTATTTTGCTATACCCTCAGTACTGGGCGTGGCGTATGGGGGCTGACGTTAGTGCAGAAGTGACTTCCTTGGGCTGCCACACAGATCTGTGGAAACCGTTGGCGCGCGAATACTCGACAATGGCAGATCGCAAGCAATGGTCGAATCGATTCCCGCCATTGAAGCATGCATGGGATTGCATTGGCCATGTGAGTGAAGAGGTTTCTCGTAAAACGTCTTTGCCGACATCCTGCAAGATTTACTGTGGTATTCACGATAGCAATGCAAGCTTTCTCAGGTATCTTGGTACATCATCCCAAGACAACAATCCATTTACGGTAATCTCCACGGGTACGTGGACAATTTTAATGCAATCAGGCGGAGCAGTAAATTCGCTTCACAAGAAAAACGATACTTTGGCGAATGTGGATATTAATGGAAACCCAGTATCGTGTGCTCGGTTCATGGGAGGACGGGAATACGAACGAATTTGTACCACATTGGGAGGGAACATCCAGATGAATGCGACAAAATCCGAGATACAAGATGCAATACACAAGCGCTGGTTGGTAACTCCTGACTTTAGCGAGGGCAATGGTCCGTTCCCTGGTGTGAATCCTCGCCTGCAATGCCCCGAGAAACCGCCTTCACCTCAGGCTATTGCCACCCTTTATTGCGCTCTTATGATTAACCAAAGGCTGGAAGATCTTCAGGCTGAAGGACCTATTTATATTGAAGGTGCATTTCTAAAAAACCCTCTGCTTTGTCGCTTAGTCTCGCAATTGCGTTCCAACCAACCTGTTTACGCATCTACAGACAACACAGGAACGGTTTTAGGGGCTGCTGCACTTATAGACTACAACGCTGAAAAGGTAGAGCCGCTGGACGTAGAGACCGTGCCACCTGGTGGTTTTGAAGGGTTGAGTTCCTACGTACAGGAATGGAATGAATTAATCAAAATCACTCACTGATACGCTTTTAGAAGCGTAATACACGCCTTTATGTCTACTAATAGTCAAAATACAATCATTTGTGATTGAAAATGATTGACAAGGATTGGAACTGGCGTGTATTGTGAGGGCATTAATCAATGTTCACGTAAGTGAAACATTACCAACATTAAATTTAGGACTCGGTCATGGCTTTCAATCCAAGTGAATTCAAACATGTAAACTACCTTTGGAAAGATGAAGACGTAAGTGATTTATCTCCAGTAGAAAACCTTGTTTACCGCTCGAACAAACTAGGCGACGATCAACGAATTACCAATACTGGTGGCGGTAATACATCAGCAAAGATCATGGAAAAAGACCCGCTTTCCGGTGAAGAAGTGGAAGTTCTCTGGGTGAAAGGCTCTGGTGGTGATTTACGCACATCTAAAGTAGAAAACTTCTCTTCTCTTTACATGGATAAACTCATCGCTCTTCAGGACATATACAACTCTGCAGACGAAGTCGGTGTGAAAACACAAATAGAAGACGATATGGTAGCCATGTATCGTCATGCCACCTTCAATCTAAATCCTAGAGCTACCTCCATCGATACACCCCTTCACGCCTTTATTCCATATAAGCATGTCGATCACATGCATCCGAATTCTGTCATCGCCGTCGCGGCCAGTAAAAATTGTAAGGCCTTGACGAAGGAAATTTTTGGTGACGAATTGATTTGGACTGAGTGGCAGCGCCCTGGTTTTGATCTAGGTCTCAAGCTGCAGCAAATCTGTCGCGATTACCCGGATGCAAAAGGGGTTATTTTAGCTGGCCACGGAGTGATTAATTGGGCAAATGACAGCAAAGCGTGTTACCAGTTAAGCCTTGATATCATTGAAAAGGCTGCGCGTTACATTGAAAGTCACGACAAAGGCGACATGACTTTCGGTGGGCAAAAATATGCAAAGCTAGCGCAAAGCGAAAGAGAGGCAGTTCTCGCAGAAGTACTGCCTTACTTACGAGGTTTGGTATCAGGTGAAAATAAACTGATTGGAACGGTACAAGATGATGATGACGTGTTGCGTTTTGTAAACAGTGCAGATGCCCCGCGTTTGGCAGACCTCGGAACATCATGCCCAGACCATTTTTTACGGACAAAAATAAAGCCGCTGTACGTAGAGTGGAACCCCGAAACTGATTCAGTAGAAAAGCTTAAAACACTGTTAGCAGAAGGCGTGGCAAAGTACAAAGAAGATTACAGTGCTTACTATGAAAAATGCAAGCATGACAATTCACCAGCGCAGCGTGCATCATCACCGTCTATTTGCCTAATACCCGGTGTGGGGATGGTTGCATGGGGTAAAAACAAGTCTGAATCTCGTGTAACAGCAGAGTTTTACAATTGTGCTATTGAAGTTATGCGGGGGGCAGAAGCCATTGATGAATATGTCGCGCTACCTCAGCAAGAAGCCTTCGATATAGAGTACTGGTTACTCGAAGAAGCTAAACTGCAACGCATGCCAAAAGAAGCGCCTCTAGCCCGAGATGTTGTTGTTGTTATTGGCGCTGGCGATGGCATAGGAAAAGCCACTGCCCACAGAGTAGCGCGTGAAGGTGCTCATGTTGTGTGTGCCGACTTGCGCTTAGAAAATGCAAAAGCGACGGCTGAAGAACTTGAAGCTATTTACGGCAAGGGCATTGGTGTGGCTGGCACGGGGATTTCATCGTGCGGCCCTGCAATTGCACTGCAGGTTGATATAACTAAACGCGAGACTGTGGAAGCGTTGTTCAGGAATGTTGCTCTAGCGTATGGTGGCATAGATAGTGTAATTGTAACCGCAGGCGTTTTCATTGCTGAAGGTGATGATCTCGCTAAAAACGATGAAGTGTTTGAACTGAGCTTTAACGTTAATGTGAAAGGGGGTTATGTCGTCGCTTCAGAAGCCCAAAAATTGTGGGAAAAGCAGGGCCTGAAAGGAAAGATGGTATTAACCACCAGTGTTAACGGTGCGGTATCAAAGAAAGGTTCATTGGCTTACGATACAAGTAAATCTGCGGCGAATCACTTAGTGAGAGAGTTAGCTGTGACTTTGGCTCCGCTGGTGAATGTTAATGCGCTGGCGCCTGCAACAGTTGTACAGGGAAGTAGCATGTTCCCTCGGGATCGCGTCATTTCTTCATTAACCAAATACGACATCCCGTTTAATGAGTCCGATTCAACAGAAGAACTGCGCACTCGGCTCGCCGAATTTTATGCGCAGAGAACACTGACAAAATCGCCCATTACACCAGAGGATCAAGCTGAGGCTGCTTACCTCCTTGTATCTGGACAACTAATGAAAACGACTGGCCAAATTATTAGTGTAGACGGTGGTTTGCACGAAGCCTTCCTACGCTAGGAGTATATTATGTTACGTAGAATAGAATCAGCGCTCGTAAGCGAAAAAAATGAAGAATTGTACAGCAACCTCAAGTCTGACTACGACGCGTTAGCGGAAAAGCTTGCGCGCGACGGTATTGATATTGAGAAATTTACCAAGGCCGCCGAAGATTTCCAAATTGCCGTTCCGTCTTGGGGAACGGGCACAGGTGGAACCAGATTCGCGCGTTTCCCTCTCAAAGGTGAACCTCGCAATATCTATGAAAAACTTGAAGATTGTGCAGTTATTAACGAGTTGTCAGGGTGCACAGATAGCGTTTCTCCTCATTTTCCGTGGGACAAAGTGGATGATTTCAGTGCACTAAAACAAGTGTCTGATGAATACGGTATCAAGTGGGTATCTGTTAACTCCAATACGTTTCAAGATCAGCCAGGTCAGGAAGTGTCGTATAAATATGGTAGCCTAAGTAACACTCAGGCGGCGTCACGCGAACTGGCCATCCAACACAACCTTGATTGCATCGAGTACGGTAAGGCTTTGGGAGCAAAGAGTTTAACAGTCTGGGTGGGCGACGGTTCGAATCATCCCGGACAGCAACACTTTCAGCGGGCTTTTGAGCGCTATTTGTCAAGTATGGAAAAAATCTATGCGGGGCTGCCTGAAGACTGGGAAATGCATATTGAACACAAAATGTTTGAGCCGGCATTTTACTCTACAGTTATTCAGGACTGGGGGTCGAATATTCTCGCCGCCATGCACTTAGGTCCTAAATGTAAGTCACTGGTTGACCTTGGGCACCATGCTCCTAATACCAATATTGAAATGATCGTTTCGCGCCTGATTCAGTTCAAGAAGCTGGGCGGTTTCCACTTTAATGACAGTAAATACGGTGATGACGACTTAGATAGTGGTTCACTGCACCCGTATCAACAATTTCTTATTTTCAATGAGTTGGTTGATGCAGAGTACCGCCAGCAAGATGAATTTAATCCTTCTTATATGTTGGATCAATCCCACAATGTAACTGACCCCATAGAAAGCCTGATTATTTCGGCTATTGAGGTACAGAGCTCCTACATTAAGGCGTTACTCGTCAACAGAGAAGCGCTTTACGGTTATCAGGAGAGCAATGACGCTATGATGGCCTCTTTGGAGCTCAAAAAAGCATTCAATGTGGATGTTACGCCGATTCTTGCTATGGCGCGTTATCGGAAATCGGCTGCGATCAATCCTATAGGTGCATACCGGTCTGTTGATTATCGAGCGTTAATGGAAAAAGAACGCCCACGCGATCCTAATGCCAGTGGTTCAGGCATAGTATAGGATTTGTAGCAATCACGTCATGTCTGTACCCTACAAACACGACTGAATAAGAACAATAATAAAAGTAGTAGTTAGAAGATCTTTTGTCGTTAAAATAATGGAATACAATTCGCTAATGTTACTCAAAAATTGTCATAACTATCATGATTTTAGAAAACTAGCTAAAAGAAGATTACCAGGGCCAATATTTAATTACATTGATGGCGGCGCTGATGACGAAGTAACAATGCGTCGCAATTCTGAGTCATTTCAGTCTTGCGATCTTATTCCAAATGTTCTCACCGGGGTGAAGGATATAGACCTGAGTGTAGACGTTATGGGTCAGAAGCTGGCCCTTCCTGTCTACCTGTCTCCCACCGCCCTGCAGCGACTATTCCATCACCAGGGGGAACGGGCTACCGCTGGAGCAGCGGAAAAATTTGGTACCATGTTCGGTGTCTCTTCCTTGGGTACGGTAAGCATGGAAGAAATTGCCCGTCAATACGATACACCGCAGGTATATCAGTTCTACTTCCACAAAGATCGCGGATTGAATAGAGCGATGATGGAGCGGGCTAAAGAGTCAAACATCAGCGTTATGATGCTGACAGTTGACTCTATCACAGGGGGAAATCGAGAACGGGATCTTCGCACTGGCTTTGCTATTCCTTTTCGACTAAATCTCAAGGGGTTATGGCAATTTGCAACCCGTCCCATGTGGGGGATCAACTACCTCACCCATGAAAAGTTTTCGTTACCACAGTTAGATGCGCATATTGATATGGGGGGTGGAGCCAGTTCAATCGGTGACTACTTTACTAACATGCTCGACCCTTCCATGAACTGGAAAGATGTTGAAGAAATGGTGAAGTTTTGGGATGGGCAGTTTTGTCTTAAAGGTATTATGAGTGTTGATGATGCGAAACGCGCCGTTGATATCGGATGCACGGGAATAGTTATTTCAAATCACGGGGGCCGGCAGTTGGACGGTTCACGCAGTTCTTTTGATCATTTAGCCGAGATTGTAGATGCCGTAGGGGATAAAATCGATGTGGTTTTCGACAGCGGCGTTCAAAGAGGTACGCATGTATTAAAAGCCTTAGCCCTGGGGGCAAAAGCGGTTGGGTTGGGGCGTTACTATCTTTTTGCGTTGGCAGCGGCCGGGCAGAAGGGGGTGGAACGCGCCATGCAGCTAATGGTGGCTGAAATAGAACGCGATATGCGCTTAATGGGGTGTTCAAAAATAAGTGATTTAAACCGGGAGCACGTGCGGTTTCGCTAGTCTGAGCTAGTACATCTGAGCTAGTACACCTGAAGGGCTCTCGTATTTTCGCTCCTTCCCCTCATCGATATACCAGTGTTTGTTGTGAGGTTGTGCAACTTGCCATAAAAAGCCTCTACTCTGCTTTATTTGCAGCGAGGGTGTCGCTTCTCTTAAGGTTGTCGCAGTGCGCTATATGCCTGACAGTGTATCGTCCTTTTCCTTGTCTAAGCGCCGTTCTTTGCCGGTACTTTTTCATCGGGCTTTTTAATCGTTTCTGCAGCTGTCTCCTAGGTTGTCAAATTAGTCGTTTTTTACGTCCTTCCTAAAGCTTTATTCAAATTTATCTGACCAGCCAAACAATGCCTCTGCCCTTGAGAGTATATAAAACTGAAATAAGGGGCGGGCTGCAGTTGAACGAATATAAATCAAATTCAGTGATTATAAATGATTGGTATTTGTCAATAGTAATCAAAATGTGTCAATATGTTAATACTGTCAACACGTGTTGCATTTACTTTAAATTGAACAGACTAATGGTAGATATATGAAAAACCTTGGAAGTGTTACAAATAAAAAAGTTGGTTTATCGGCCGTTTTACTCGCAGTTCTTACTGGGTGTCAGGTGGACGTGGCAAGCCACAGTAGTGCAGAGAGCCGTATGCCACAACAGGCAAAAACAGGTAGCTTTGGTGATCAGGGGGATGGCACTTACATTAACCCCATTCTGAATGCTGATTACCCCGATTCGGATATCGAGCAAGTAGGGGACACCTACTATATGATTACCTCCAAACAGCATATGTCGCCCGGGATGCCCATCCTTAAATCTAAGGATATGGTCAACTGGGAGAATGTGGGGCACGCTTTTTCCAGCCTGTCCTGGGCGCCTGAATATAACTGGGACAGAATGAATGGTTATTCCTTTGGCGTATGGGCAGGCGATATCGCCTATCACGAGGGCAAATGGTATGTGTATCAAATAGACTATCAGCACGGGCTTATGGTAACTACCGCTGACAACATAGAGGGCCCATGGAGCGAGCCCATTATGATGTTACCCAAGACCGATGTTTTAGATGATCCGGCTGTATTCTGGGATGAAGATACCAAAGAGGCATACGTCATCGTTAACACTGGGAAAAAGCAAAAAGGCCCGGAAAATACGATCGAAGGCAATGAAAATCGAATTTACAGAATGAGCTGGGATGGCACCAAAATCCTTGATGACGGCAAGCTTGTTTATACAGGTATGGGCGCTGAAGCAGCGAAGATCTATAAGAAAGATGGCTACTGGTATATCTTCCTTGCGCAATGGACTATGGGAGATCCATCGACTAAACCAGGCGTTAAAAATCCAAAGAACGATAGAAAGCAAATTGTACTTCGTTCTAAAGAAAGTATATATGGCCCTTACGAAGTGCGAACCGTACTCGAAAAAGGCTCTGCATTTGGAAATCGCAGTGCTAGCCAAGGGGGGTTGATGCAAGCACCTGATGGCAGCTGGTGGTATATGCACCAACTAATTCAAAACGATGATATTCCGTTTCAGGGGCGCCCTCAGTGTTTAGAGCCAGTGACCTGGGTAGACGGCTGGCCAATTATAGGCATTGATGAAGATAACGACGGGATAGGTGAGCCGGTAAAACGCTTTGAAAAACCAATTAAAGGTTATCCGATTAACGCTCCGAAATCCGATGACGACTTTTCAGGCACAGTACTGGGCCCGCAGTGGGAGTGGAATCACAACCCAAGAGATAGTCACTGGTCTTTAACAGAGCGGCCGGGATGGCTGCGTTTGAAGGCAAGCAAAGTCTTGCCCCAGGGTGAACAATATGGCCCTAAGATAAATGAATGGACGAATAACGATGGCTCAGATGGTGATTTCTGGCGGGCAAGTAACACGCTTAGTCAGCGTATTATGGGTATTACCACGGGGACGGCGATAGCGAAGTTTGATTTAAGTGGTATGGCTCCCAGCCAACTGGCAGGCTTTGTTAGGTATGGTGGGACATTTAACTTATTGGGAGTTGAAGGTCTCGAAAACGGAGATACTCGTTTATTTTATATGGATGGGATGAGTAACAAAACGGAAGGCCCCATTATTACGAGTGATACTTTGTTTGTGCGAACGTCAAACGTCAGAAATAACGCAACGTATGAATACAGTACCGATGGGATAACTTATACGGCGTTTGGACCGACGTTCACGATTAGTTTTGGCAAGTGGACAGGGGATAGATTAGGTTTCTTCTCCTGGAACGAAAGAGAAGACAGGGGCTACATCGATGTTGATTGGTTTAAGTACGATTATGACGGACCAAAAGGAATAAACCAGATGATTTTAACTCCTGATATGCAATAAGCTGCTGCTCCTCAGACTTAGCGCTATAAAAAGTATCGAGATTAACCCAAATGCACTGCCGCCACCCGATGATTGGTTGGCGGCTAAACTGTTTCCGTTATTGCTATTGATTGAGCTGTGCTCCACGGTAATAGTGGCAACCTCACTCTGTGAGGCCTGACCATCAGAAACGGTGAAGGTAATGGTTGCTTCGCTGCCGGTGTAAGTTGAAGGAATGGTAACATCATAGGCCGTTTGGGTAACATCCAGGCTCTCAGCTATGGCCAGAGCCGGGCTTTGCGCGCTTATGGTGAGGTTATCTTTGTTGCTGTCGTTCACGGCGTAGTGAATGTTCACTGTGCTTCCAGGGTGAGCCGTAAATGCGTTAATTTCTAAGGCAATGGTGGGGGCAAGATTAACGGGTAATACCCGCACGCCAATTTGCTTTCGCAGCGTTTTGTCAGAGTCGCTTGCCACAAATGCGAAGCTTATAAATTGGGCGGTACTTACTTCAGGCACGGTAAAGGTAATCCCATTCCCTGTGTCCGTTGTGGTGACTGCTGGCCCCATGAACTGCTTGTAGCTTGTTTTCGCAGTACTACTGCCGTTGATCAGTTCCCAGGAAATCAAAACGCTATCCCCTGCATATGCAAAGAGGTGGGATGTATTAAGCGTTAGGCCGAAACCGGATGCTATCTGTTCTTCTGGCAGGAGAAATTGGTCGGCAGGTTTGCCGGTGCTACTGGCGTCAAATGTCCCTGGACGATAGTCGGGGTTCTGCAATGGCAGTGGCGCGTCTGCTAAATCTAAATATTCGGTTAGCAGTGTATCTAACTCAATGCGCTTATCCCATGCGGTTTCAGCTAAATTGGTAGACTCTCCAACATCTTCAGCAACGTGATACAGTTGATAGAGGTGTGTTGCGTTTTCGCCGTAATAAAACGTTTTGATGAGTTTCCAACCATCGTAAAGTACAGTGGCGGAAGGCGGCAGCCAGTCAGGCACGCGTGTAGTTACGGGGAAATAGGTAATAACGGGGCGTTTTTCCATACTTTCTCCAAGCAGAAGCGGACGAATATCTTTGCCATCGATGGTATGGTTTGCCGGCATCTCAATACCCAAGCCATTTAGTAAAGTCGGATAGAAATCAACGGACTGAACAGGTATATCGTTTAGCGTATTTGCTTGGGTTACGCTGGGCCAAATTACAAACGTAGGTACGCGGCTTCCACCGTCGAACTGGGTTGCTTTACCGCCTCGCAGCGGAAAGTTGCTGGTTGGGTGAATTTCACCTAACACATCGTACATATTTCCGCCGTTGTCAGACGTGAATATAATGATGGTGTCGTTTTCTATTCCCGCTTCAGTTAGCGCACTGTATAAAATGCCAACAGCATCGTCAAAATGGTTGACCATTGCCGCATAAGTAGCACTTCGTTGGGCGTTATAAGGTGAGCGCTTACCAATAAAATGGTCAATTTGAGCACGTTCTGCAGTAAACGGAGCATGTACAGAAAAAGGCCAGAAATTCACGAAAAACGGACCGTCATCAACAGTGTCTAAAATCCACTTTTTTGCTTCCTTAGCAAGACGGATATCAATGTGCTCTCCCGGACTTTGTGGCTTGAGATTGGGCGCAAAAGACCAAGGGGCAAGGTAGCCTCCGGACGGGCCTGAACCGCTGTAGTGGGGGATGTCTATGTCGAATCCGTGTTCTAATGCGCTGTAGGGCGCGGGACCTAAATGCCATTTGCCAAAGTGGGCAGTATGATAGCCTTGTAATTTTAGCATTTTACCCAGCGTAGGTAGCGCGCTATCTAACCGTGTGGCAGTTAAGGGCGTGGTAGAAGGTCTGTTCCAGGGTCCTGTTGCCTGTGAGGATGCAGAGAGCTTTTCGGGGCTCCTTTCCGTGTTGGGGCTTAAAATACCGTGTCGTGCTGGTGTTTGCCCGGTAAGGATGGACGCCCTAGTCGGTGAACACAGCGGGCTGTTACTAAATGCGTGACTGAAAACCATTCCCTTTTTCGCCAGGGCGTCTATGTTTGGAGTTTCGTAAAATTGGTTTTGTTGATAAATAGAAGTGTCATTCCACCCGAGGTCGTCAGCAAGAATGAAAATGACATTTTTGGAGGGATTCGCCAGGGCAGGGAATGTCAAACAACACAGGCCCATGAGAACAAAAAACTTACGCATCATCACTCCATTGAAATTATGTCTACTACCACTACGTGTCCACGAGATAATAACAGAACTTGTGTTGCACAATAGAGAAAATAAAGGCACTTTGAGTATAAAAATAATAGTTGCAATTCGACATTTTGCATTGGGAGATAAAAGGGTGGATTTTCTGTTAAACGTGATTATTTGGGGTGGTGCGGTCATTTTTTTTATTTTTATTGTGGGTTTTATGGCGGCGGTAAAATTAAATAAAAAAGATGATTGATTGGCCAACCAGTATGGGAAAGCCTGTTTGTTGAGCCGTATTGGTTATTTTTTGATGGGCAGACGCAGGGTGAAGCAGGTTCCTTGTCCTTCGGTGCTCTCTACGGCTAAGCTGCCGCCGTGTTCACGAGCTATACCGTAAGAAATCGATAGGCCCAACCCGGTGCCTTCTTCTTCAGATTTTGTGGTGAAGAAGGGGTTAAAAACCTTTCGTATATTGGCTTCTGAAATACCGCATCCGGTGTCTTTTACCCGTAACTCGACAAAGTCGTCCTTACAGCAGGTTGAAATGGTGAGCTCGCCCATCAGTTTGGTCGTTTCGATAGCCTGAGCTGCGTTAATCAACAGGTTGGTAACAATTTGCGATATCTTTCCTACGTTCATTTGAATAGTTGGTAGTTTTGCAAAATGGGTTTGTACATGGCAAACGTACTTTAGCTTGTTGTTGACCATGGCGAGGGAGCCTTTGACGCAATCATTCAAACTGGCCAATTGTGAATCGTCAGAATCAACCCGGGAAAATTGTTTTAAGCCCTGGACAATCGCTTCAACGCGCTTTAATCCATCTCTTGACTCATTCAGAAGGTGCTCCAAGTCGTCATTGATAAAATCTATATTCTGATACGAAGGGCTGCTGACTAAAATCTGGTAGTTTGGGTTTATTTGAACGTCCTCTGAAGTGCGCAGCAGATTGTCCATTTCCAGAAACAGCAACCGATAAGTCGACACGTAGTCGGTGAGTGTTTCTACATTGCTGGTTACAAAACCGACGGGGTTGTTTATTTCGTGGGCGACGCCAGCTGCAAGCTGGCCAACTGACGCCATTTTTTCAGCCTGAAGCAGTTGTACTTGAGCTTCTTTTAGTGACCGGTTTGTCTGGTCGAGTTCCTCATTCTTTTTATGCAGTTCAGCGGTTCGCTCAGAAATTAACTGCTCTAAGGATTCATTAAACCGCTGCAATTCAAATTCAGCCTCTTTGCGCTGTACATTTTCTATTTGCAGATGCTTTGCCAAATGGTTGAAGGCGGTTGCCAGTTCCCCTAACTCGTCATTGGATTTCACTGCAATATGAACATTGCGATATTGTTCATCCTGACCGGTCATCAAAGCCCGGGCACCTATTTGCAGGGATTTAAGCTGCTTGGTGAGGTAACTGCCAAGGGCAAAGGAAAATAAGGCGACCAATGCCATTTCGATAATGGCTAAAAAAGTGGCCCAGTGGCGAATATCTTCCAAAGAGGCTTTAACTGAAGAGATGTTAATGCCGATATCGATGTAACCGTATACGGTATCGTCAATGGTGATGGGGGTTCGAATGTCGTAAGTACCATTTGTGGCCTGTTCTACATGGGTATCAGCCTCAAAGGGCTGTGATAGCAGTGCGTCATTTCCGCTTTGCGCAAAAATGCGGTTTTGCGTATCAACTATCCTGACATAATCGATATCAGGGTTCGCCATCAATTCCTTTACATCGGCTTCTAACGACGCTAAATCGAAGGCAAGAAAGGCGTTTTTGGTTGTGGAGTAAAATAAGTTTGAAGTGGTTGTTGCCCGTTTTACTACGGTTTCGTTGATTAGTTCAGATAACAAGTTGAACGTGGTGAAAAGCAGTATGACCAACAAGGAGGCTTCAATTAGCGCAACGCCTAAAATGGTTTTGGTTCTGAGTGAAAACTTTTTCACTGATGGCTACTTCTCTGGAACAGATAGCAAATCTATGTGCAATGCCCTAACGTCATCCCAGTCCCCGTCTTTCGCGCGCTCAAAGCCCGACATGTGGAGGTTGGACAGCACGGGATTACGGCTCTGACTTTTGCTGAGGGAAAGCATAAGTGCGGTAATTTGCTTCCGGTGTTCATCGGGAACTCTGGGGTGTGATGCAATGGCATGAGAGGTAAAAGGCGGGCTTTGCCATAACACTCGCAGGTGTTGTCTGACCTCCTTGGGTGACGCTTCTAAAGAGCGTATGATCCCACCTCCAGCTTCAAAAAAACCTCGCTGCACATTCAAATAAACAGAGTCGTGGGAATGCACGTATGTTGGGGTATGCGTTATGTCCCTTGTGGACAGGGTCGCCCTTGGGATAATGGTCGCAGCAAAGGCTGCTGGGGCTGGGAACGCGATAGTTTTGCCGTTGAGGTCGTCCAAAGTACGAATTGAACTGGATTGATGAACTACGATGATCCCCTTAATAGCCTTATCGCGTTGGCGGACCATGGCCCGGTAACCCGGTGATTCATTAAACACTACGAAGTGATACGGGTTCATATAGGCAAAGTCGTATTCGCCGGCGGCCAACGCCTGTTCGAAGGTGGGAATATCCTTCGCTGTTTTAAAGCGAATGCGATGGCCCGTTTCTTCTTCTATAAGAGACAACAAGGGTTGCCAGGCCTGAGCAATGACTTTTGGCGCGTGCTGCGGCACGATGCCAATGGTGTATGATGCACTGTATACTGTAAACGGGGCCAAAACTAGCGCCAGGCAAAAACAGCAAATTTTAAACACTTCTCAAATCCTGCTAATCATGAAATTTATTGGTGTGTTGAATTGAAACACACTCATAAGTGTAGTCTGGCATTTCTATGATGTTGGGAAAATTAGCAATATAGCTACATTTGTTGAGAAACGAGGACGCCAAAAATAGCGGCTAAGAGCAAAAAATAGAGAGAAATATGGCAAAAGCAAGCGCACTACACATTCTGGTGAAGACAGAAAAAGAAGCGTTGTCTATTCTGGAGCAACTCAAAAAAGGCAAAGATTTTGCTCAACTGGCAAAGCGTCATTCATTGTGTCCATCGGGAAAGCGAGGTGGGGACTTAGGTGAATTCCGCCGCGGGCAAATGGTAAAGCCTTTTGACGATGTTGTGTTTAAAAAAGAGGTGTTAAAAGTACACGGGCCTGTCAGAACCAAATTCGGCTATCACCTCATTAAAACTCTTTATCGAAGTTGAACGTTTTACTGGGAAACGTTCGCCGTGATGTATCAATAAATTTCCTTATATCCTGAGTATTGGACAAACCTATTAACGAGAGTATCTTCGGCGAATTGATTCTAAAATCGGCAAACAGCTGACAAAAATTAAATTTTCGTATCAGGCCTCGATTTTGTCTGCGAAACTGGTTGTTGTCTGCTGAAGTTTCCTATGAATACAACTGGTATATCAACGATACGCTTCTGGACAATCACAGTGATACATTGCCTGCGCTGACAGCCAACCGACAGATATAGTAGAGGTGAGCCTGGTGAAGTGATTCATTTCAGCGTCGACGCTTACGGTCCTGGTGCATCGCCCCATGAATTACACAAACCGGATATTACCGACTCGGGTCTGATATATATGTCTACTGTAGCTCTCGACTTCCGAGTACCGGACTTTGTTGTCGACCCTGTAACACAGTCCCACATCTATTTGTTAGTGGAGGAGGGGGACACTTATAACAACACCCGAATTATTAAAATCGATACTGATGGAACGTTTATTTGGCAAGGTCCGGCGTTAGTTGGTAATGCCAGTGACTCGTCTCTTTATGTAAGACGAAATGAAGATAATTCGCTGCAGTTTTTGATAAGTACAACCAAAATGATGTACGTGACGCAGTAGTCATTTCCAAGGCAGTTTAGGCTGCCTTGCTCCCCTCCCTTCTTTTTTCTGACACATTTTCTGTACTGACATCAGCCACCTAGATCCAAACATTCACACCTTGAATGGTTGTTATGGATTGCATTTTCTTGGTTCAGTTTTTGCTCGTAAGATCACTTTCGCTATAAAATATCCATAACATATGTCTTTTTTATATTTAGCAATTTGCTGATATATATGATTAAAATGCCTTTCCTGCCTGGTTATCCCTACTACAACAATAAATATATATCGGCAGAATGTTGTCATTTTAGATAAGAAATAGTGATTTTTGGTGGTCAATTAATAAATTTTGTTTATTAATTTGGGCCTGACATCGAATGACAATAAACAAAAGATATAACTAATAATAAAAATAATAAATTAACCGTTCCGGCACTATTGTGTTCGGATTATGAGTCTCAGTATCCCCCCGCCTGAGGAGCACACATTGAAAATACTGATTATAAATGAAGGACACGACCAACGAGGTTACAGAGAAAAGCGGTGCGCCGTTTCCCCCTCTACCGTTAAACGTATGGTTCAACGAGGCATAACCGTAAATATACAACAAGGCGCAGGTCAATTGTCAGGTTATGCAGATACTGCATTTACTGAAGTCGGTGGCCATATCGTTGAAGATATTGCACCTGTACTCCAAGAGACTGACGCGTTACTTTGCGTTAATCGCCCCGATGAGGCTGTGTATTCGCTTCTCAAACCCGCCGCACTTGTTATTGGGCACATAGACCCCTTTTTTCAGCAGCCGTTAGTGGAAGCGTTGGCAGAAAGAAAGCTCACTACCTTATCGGTAGAGATGATACCGCGCTCGTCACGGGCGCAGAAAATGGATGCCTTAAGTTCCCAGGCAAGTTTGGCCGGCTACGTGATGGTCATGCAAGCAGCCACTCATCTGCCGGGTATTCTGCCTATGATGATGACACCCTCAGGTACGATTAAACCAGCCAAGGTATACATTATCGGCGCAGGCGTTGCAGGCTTGCAAGCTATAGCCACGGCGAAGCGGCTGGGTGCCAGCGTATTGGCCTATGATACCCGTCCGGTTGTGGCTGAACAGGTTGAATCGCTGGGCGGCAAGTTCCTGAGTATCGATTTAGGTGAAACCGGGCAAACCAAAGACGGTTATGCGAAGGAATTGACAGACGAGCAAAAGCAGAAGCAACAAGACGCTCAGCGCGACGCTATTGCTGACGCCGACATTGTAATCACAACCGCGCAATTATTTGGCCGACGTCCACCGCAGTTGATAAGCAAAGATACACTTGCACTCATGCGTCCCGGTAGTGTGGTAGTCGATATGGCTGCATTGTCAGGTGGGAATGTTGAAGGCTCTGAACCCGGTAAAGTGGTAACAGTAAATGGTGTCACAGTTATTGGCACCGGTAACTGGAGCCAAGCAGTGGCTAAAGATGCTACCGACATGTATGCCAACAATTTATACAACCTGCTGGATGAATTTTTTAGCGACGAGACAAAGCAGTTCAACTTGAACCTGGAAGATGAAATCCTCGCCGGTTGTGTTATTACCCACAATGGTAGTGTCACCAATGACATGCTAGTCAACGCGTATCAGGGAGCGTGATCATGGAAAACATTTATTTGATTTTTATTGTTTTATTGGCTGCATTTTTGGGCTTCGAACTTATTCGCAAGGTCCCGGCGACGTTGCATACCCCTCTTATGTCAGGCTCGAATGCTATATCCGGCATTACTTTAGTGGGAGCCCTGGTGGCGTCGGGGGCAGACAATGACCTTCTCACCACAGTGCTTGGCACCGCCGCGGTGGCCCTGGCCAGCATCAATGTTGTCGGAGGTTATCTGGTTACCGACAGAATGCTGGGTATGTTCAAAAAGAAAGACAAGAAGTAAGAGGCTGAATAATGGAATCTGTAACACTAATTATTAATTTAGCCTACGTGCTGGCTGCAGCCTTGTTCATACTGGGGCTTAAGTTGCTCAGTCATCCGTCTACAGCCAGAAAGGGCAACGTCATATCTGCCATCGGTATGCTGGTGGCTGTGGTCGTAACCCTGCTCGATCATGACATACTATCGTATCACTGGATCTTACTGGGCTTTGCTATTGGTGGAGCCTACGGGGCCTGGAAAGCCAAATCAGTGGAAATGACTGAAATGCCGCAAATGGTGTCGCTGTTTAATGGATTTGGCGGTGCAGCATCTCTGCTTCTGGGCTGGTCGACGATTAGCCAGCAAGCCACGGCAGGGTTTAGCGCACTTAGTGGGGCTGTGCTTACAACCGTTGTGCTTACTATTTTAATTGGCGGCGTGACATTTTCAGGTTCGGTTATCGCGTGGGGCAAATTGTCTGGCCGTATGGGGGCAAAGGCAGTCATATTTACCGGCCTACGGGAACTCAGTATTGCGCACTTGCTTGGTTTTCTGGTGGTGGGATATTTATTCGTATCTGAACCTGCAAACCCCGCGTGGCTTTACGCAACCATCGCTCTGGCGCTGAGTTTTGGAGTGTTGGCAACCATTTCCATCGGTGGTGCAGATATGCCAGTGGTCATAGCGCTATTGAACAGTTATTCAGGGGTTGCGGCGTGCGCGGCCGGTTTAGCGGTGAGTAATACTATCCTGATCGTTACTGGATTATTGGTGGGTGCATCCGGGCTTATTCTTACCAATATTATGTGTAAAGCCATGAACCGCTCATTGATGAATGTACTGTTATCTGGCTTTGCCAAGCCTGTAGAAGCAGCTGAAAAAATTGAGGGTGAAGTGAAAATTTTGCCTGCGCAGGATGCATTCTATGTGCTGGAAGCGGCTCAGGCTGTTCTGGTTGTGCCGGGTTATGGTATGGCGGTAGCGCAGGCGCAACACGCCGTTCGAGAGCTGCAAACACTGCTTGAGGAAAATGGCTGCACGGTTGAGTATGCTATTCACCCGGTTGCTGGACGAATGCCGGGTCATATGAATGTGCTGTTAGCTGAAGCTGATGTACCTTACGACCAACTTTATGAAATGGACGAGGTCAATCCGCGCATGGAAAACTATGATGTGGTGATTGTGATAGGTGCAAACGATGTGGTGAACCCAGCTGCAAAAGAAATGAAAGGCAGTCCGATTTATGGCATGCCGGTTATTGAAGCTTATCGTGCAAAAACCGTGTTTGTACTCAAACGTTCTGCCAATGCAGGTTTTGCAGGTGTAGACAATCCGCTCTTTTTCAAAGACAACACCCGTATGGTACTTGGCGATGCAAAAGATACCATAAACACTATTATCCGGGAGTTTGGCGACGATTAACACAACATCTAGTTGGTAAGAGACGAAAAAAAACCGGTCGCAGTTGATACGACCGGTTTTTTAATCCATGCGCACGCTTAGAAGCGAACGTTCACCCCTACCCACAAGTTGCGAGCGCGGTCCTTGATGTTGTAATCATCCAGAAATACCACTTCACTCACCACTCCGCGGCCAGTGAGGTACTCATAGGTGCCGTCGTTGTTCAAGTCGTTGTATTCTGTTGTGTACGACGTGAAATCTTCGTCTAACAGGTTGTTAATTCTGGCGTTAACGCTGACATAGTCGTTTATGCGATAACGGGCACCCAGAGTCATTAGTTGGTAGTTTTTGTAATACAGCGGCTTGTCGAGGTTGTTGTCCCAGCCTCTGTAGCGGTCTGAACGCAGTTGCGATTGCAAATACATGCTAAACGCTTCGGTAATATCCCAGTTAACGGTGATATTAGCCATGTGCTCGGCCGTGTTGGTGAGCGGCTGACCTTCTTCAGGGCCACTTTTTTGTTCACTGTCGGTCCAGGTATAGTTTGCGGTCATGAACCAGGTTTGGCTTATTTGCCAGCGCCCGGCTAGTTCAATACCCTGTAAATCGACTTCATCAATATTAATTTTCTGACTGTAAGTGTCATAGCCCAATTGGTCATAATCACCAAGGTTCACACACGGGCGTACGCCACCTGTCACCTCGCAGCTATAAACCGTATCACCACTGGCAATTTTGTCCTTAAACTGGGTGTTGAAGTAAGTGATGTTGGCGTTGTGACCAGCATCACTGCTCCAGTAAACAGCTATTTCACTGTTTACGCTGGTTTCGGGCTCCAGATCCGGGTTGCCGGCAAAAGGTGAAGTTCCCTGTCCGCCAAAGCCGGTGATGCCGTCGTACAAATCCGTAGTGTTGGGTGTTTTGTATCCGGTGCTAACGCCGCCTTTGACCGTCCAGTTGTCATTGAACGTATAAACCGCGTAGAGGCGAGGCGAAACCTGACTTCCGAATACGTCGTGCTCATCGTAACGCACGCCGCCTGTTAGCGTGAGGTAGTCGTTTGGACTCCAGTTGTCTTCCGCAAATAACGACCACATTTTTTGTTCCTGAATACCACCAGCATTACTGTCTTCGAGTCCGAAAACCCCATCCAGTAGTTCTCCGTCAATCACCTGTGCGCCAAGCACGATGTTGTGATCGCCCACAACATTGGCCACGGGAATATCTACCCGCACATCCAGCGTGTATTGGCTGCTCTCCAAAGGCCTTTTGGGGCGGGGTAGAAAGGTGTCTTCAGCAATATCTTTGCGTTCTTGTTCGCTTAACCCTTCGTAGGCCCCCGTACCATCGTACATCTCTTGCAGTAGTAAGCGTTCCGTTACGCTAAGGGGGAGTGTACGGCCGTCGTTTGAGGTATCGACATGGGAAAGCGCGATCATACTTGAGAAATTTTCAAACTCGCCCTGATGGGTAATAGACCACCATTCGCGATTGAATTCCTGGTCGGCCGCATACCCTGCTCGCGGGTTTACAACACCACGACTGTCTGCCCAAATTGACTCGATGTTGTCTTTAGTACCCAACGGATATGAAATATTGCCGGTTTCAATGTTATACGTTGGCGTATTGTCGTAAGTCTGATTCGAGTTGTCGTAATCAAACTTAATACTTTGATTTTCAAAAGGGGTAAAAAATAAAGTAAAACCAAATTGTTCACTGTCGCTATCGACTGTTTTACCGCCGCTACCAAAGCCCAGTTCACGCACGTGGATATCACCGTTGGGGTCAACGGCAGGTGCGAATTCTGGGTTCGACGCCTGACGTTCGTACATACTGCCACGCACACCCAGTGTCAGCAGATCTTTAATAAGCGGGCCCTGTGCAAAAAAGTCAGTGGTAATATCGTCGCCGAATTGGTCATCAGACTGAATGCTTCGACCAAAATTAATAGAACCGCCCCATTCTTCAGAACGCTTCTTGGTAATAATGTTCACGACGCCGCCCAGCGCATCTGCCCCATATAAAGTGGATGCAGGACCTCGAATGACCTCAATTTGCTCAATGGCTTCCATGGGCGGAACGTGACCAAAGGCATTTCCACCAAAGTTGTTGGGGTAAATATCACCGTGGTTGTTCATACGAACACCGTCGATAAGCAACAGGGTGTACTCGCCGGTAAGGCCTCGCATACTTACTGTACCCTGGCCGGTTTTGTCGCGAGTGGTACCAATATCGATGCCTTCTTGAAACTGAACGGCATCAAGTAGAGTGATAAAAGAACGAGCCTGTAAGTCTTCTTGTGTGATGACGGAAATACTGGCCGGCGCTTCTGTCAACTTCTGTTCAAAACCGGTTGCCGAAATAACGATGCGTTCAATTTCACTGCCGTCAGGAGCCACGGTCTGTGCGTCTTCTGCGTACGCTGAAACAGATAACAGAGAGCCTGCGATGGCCGATGCCAGCAAGGAATAACGAGTGTGTAAAGAAGGGAAAGTCATTAAGTCAAATCCAAAATTCGTTGTGGTGGTCCGTTTTTAAGCGAAGGGATAGTAGCAGATAAAGAATCCAAATGCGAACCATTTCTATTTGTCTTTGTATGCGTAACTTGCTTTTTTGCAGTCTTTATTGAACCGGAAGAAGTGCTGGAAAAAACTAAGCGTGTGAAGAGGGCAAGCGTTAAAGAGGTAGAGAGGGAATAATAAGGATCGGACAAAGAAAAGGGCACCTTCGGCAATGGCAAAGGTGCCCTTTCTGATTGTCTTGTGGTTACTGTCTTGAGGCTTCTCTGGCCGCTTTAAAATCAGACTCCCCCGTCCATGCTGGCCAGTCACCATTATTGGCGAGTTGTGACATAATCTGGCCAATGAGGTCTAAATCCTGCTCTACACCGCCCAAATCCCAATCTGGAAAGTAGTCATCGCCTGCCTTGTGATAGCGCTGTGCAATGAATGACGGATCGGTGTCGCCCAAACTCATGAACAAATAAGCCGGAATGCCTTGCCTGGCTGCGGCAAAGTGATCGGAACGAAAAAACAAACCGTTCTGAGGCCGAGGATCGGGTTTGACAAATCGTCCCTGGGATTTTGCTACCTTGGCAACATAGTTCTCGAGTTCAGACAAGTTGTTTCCGTATTGCAAAATATAGTCAGTGGCCGGATTGACATTCATGCCGTCGATATTGAGAAATGCCACAATATCCGATGCCGGCACCGGCGGGTTTAAGGCGAAATGCTCTGCGCCGATTAACCCGGTTTCTTCAGCGGTGAATGCGCCAAACATCAGGGTCCTTTTATTGGGGTGTTTGCTGTGCATATTTTTCATTACCCGAGCAAGGCTGAGAACACCGGCTACGCCAGTGGCGTTGTCTACGGCACCGTTTAAGATAACCTTGCGGCCGTTTTCTCTTCCTTTACCCAGGCCATCCCAATGGGCGTGCAGAGCTACCCATTCGTCATTTGCCGTGGTACCTGGAATGATACCCGCAACATTCTGTGACTCTGCCATTTCGAAATGACTGCGCAAAGTTAGCTTTGCTTTGCCGTTGAGTGGTACCGCCTCAAATCCGGGGGCAGACGCTTTGGTTTTCATTTCTCGATAGTTCAGGCCATTGGCGGCGAAGAGTTTCTCCGCTGCGCGCAGGTGAATCCATCCCATGACGCCAACCTTAGACTGGTTGGCGTTCTTGTCTACGAGACTGTATTTGGTGGTTGTGCCGCCTGCCTGTACCACGCCCCAGCCGTAACCAGCGGGCATGGTTTCGTGAACGATAAATACGGCCTTTGCGCCCTGGCGTGCAGCTTCTTCGTACTTGTAAGTCCAGCGGCCATAATACGTCATGGCGTTTCCATTAAAAAAATCGTTCCGCTTAGAGGCAAACCCTGGATCGTTCACCAACACCACCACGGTTTTGCCTTTTACATCAATGTTTTCGTAGTCGTTCCACTGGTATTCAGGTGCGTTGATGCCGTACCCGGCAAATACTACATCACTATCTAAGGTGATTTGGTCGGCAATGCGCTCTGTTCTGGCCACAAACTCCGTGCCGTTTTCAAAAGAAACATCCCCTATCGTTAATGTCATGTTTTGATCGGCAGAAATTTTTGCCAAAGGTACTTTCTGGATGTAGCTGTTTCCAAACGCAGGCTCCAGACCTATGGACTTAAACTGGCTTACCAGATAATCCACCGTTTTTTGCTCGCCTGGCGTCAGTGGTGCCCGGCCTTCAAAGTCGTCACTGGCCAGTGTTTTAACATCTTGCCGATATTTGTTCAGATTGATAGCCTCGCCGATGGGCGAAACCGTAGTGGCAGCGAAAGCGCCGGTGGCAGCCACTAACGTGCCGCCGAAAAATAACGTTTTCAACATAAAGTTTATTGTCGTTGTGGTGTGTGAAATGGCACATTACGCAATTCAACCAACGACGACAATGCCTTGGCGGTAAAACTCCGGGGCAAATCGGTAAACTGTCAGTTCGTTGGGCGCCGATAAATTGTATTTTAGTGAATTCAGAGCTGCTAAAGCGGCTAACACGTGTGGGTAAATATTCGTAAATTGCCATTAAATTTTCACATTGATTGACGATTTTCATAGCACTGCCTTACAAGACGATTATAATGGCGCCCAAATCAGGGTCTGTAATCCACAACTATTCCTGCTTGGTATAACGAGCAGAGTTTTTACATTTTTAAGGTGAAAGAAAATTGGCTGAGTGGAGCATCGAAGAAGCGGAAAAGTTGTACGGCGTCTCTCGTTGGGGCGGTGGCTACTTTACCATTGGTGACAATGGAAACATCCATGTCACTCCAGTGCCTTCAGACACGGGAATTCGTATTGATTTTAAAGCAGTTATCGACGAGATCCGCGAAGAGGGTGTTCAATTTCCTGTGGTAATACGCTTTCACGATGTGTTGCGCTCGCAGGTGGCAAACCTAAACAGCATATTTCGCAATACCATCGCCGAGGCTGAATATCAGGGCGAATATCAAGGTGTTTACCCGGTAAAAGTGAATCAAATGCGCGAAGTAGTAGAGGAAATTGTCGATGCTGGTGAGCCCTTTAACTATGGTTTGGAAGCCGGTTCTAAAGCTGAGTTAATTACTGTATTGGCGTTAAATACCAATGAAGATTCTCTGACGATACTCAACGGCTACAAAGACGAAGAATTCATGAAGCTGGCCTTATTAGGGCGCAAGCTGGGTCGTCGAGTCGTTGTTGTTATAGAGAAATATTCGGAACTCACGTTGCTGGTGCGTATCGCCAAAGAGCTTGGCATTGACCCGATTATAGGTATGCGTTCGAAAATGACGGTAAAAGGGCGCGGAAAATGGGAAAGCTCTGGTGGCGAGCGCGCTAAATTTGGTTTAACCGTGGCGGAGATTTTGAAAGCGGCCCGTTTCCTTCGCGAAGAAGGCATGGAATCTTGCTTTAAGTTACTTCACTTTCACATTGGTAGTCAGTTGACAGATATCCGTTCAGTGAAAGAAGCCATGACCGAGGGGGCGCGCATTTATGCAGAGCTACACAAACTCGGATTTCAACTCGACTATGTAGACGTGGGTGGTGGTCTTGGTATCGACTATGATGGCAGTGCCTCAACGAACGAATCATCACGCAACTATAACATGCAGGAATATGTTTCTGACGTTGTCTATGGCATGAAGGAAGTCTGTGATTTGGAGGGCGTTCCTCATCCGAATCTGGTGAGTGAAAGTGGCCGCGCCATTACCGCTCATCACAGCTGCGTTATTACTGAGATTGTCGGCGAGATTCGCTCAGACATGGCCGAAGTGGATGTATCTCCTGAAGATGGAGAACACGTGTTTGTCAGCAATATCAGAGAACTCTTTGAAACCTTCGACGAACAGACAAACGTGCAGGAGGTTTTCAATGATGCGTCTCAGTGGAAAGAGCAAGCCATGGATGCCTTTAAGCTTCGTGTGCTGACGCTGGATGAATTGGGTAAAATTGAAACCCTGTACTGGCGCATTATGAAGCGAATTCAAGCCTATTACGCTCAGGCTGAGTATGTGCCCGAAGAAATTCAGGGCCTTGACTACAGTTTGTCTTCTCAATATTTGGCAAATTTTTCTGTTTTCCAATCGGCTGCTGATACCTGGGCAATTGACCAGCTTCTCCCCGTTGTACCGGTTACCCGAATGAACGAAAAGCCAGAGGTTAATTGTTCGTTAGTGGATATAACCTGTGACAGTGACGGGAAGATTGATCAATTTACTGCTGGCCGAGAAATCACCGATATTCTGCCCATGCACAAGCTGAAAAAGGATGAGCCGTACTATGTGGGACTTTTCCTTACAGGGGCATATCAGGATGTGATGGGAGATATGCACAACCTCTTTGGGCGGCTGAACGAAGTACACATTTTCAGTTACGATGATGATCCTCAGGATTTTTACATTGAGGAAGTGGTGAAGGGGTCATCGGTTCAGGATGTACTGGAGATTATGCAGTACAACCCGCGAGCAATGGCGTCCGATGTAAAAAGGATGATTGATCGCCAGATTTCCAGTGGCAATTTAAATCCACGAGAAGCCGTGCGATGGACGGATTTTTATGAAAGTTGTTTGAGTGGTTATACCTACATGAAAACCCGCTCCTGACGGCAAACGGCGGGCTTAGGCACTGTTTACTACAGCTGAGCCCGTTTTTTGTCGGCTTGTTCAAAATAGCGGGCCCAAAATTGCGCCGTGGTAGTATTGATCATATTCGATTCGGCATTCATCAGCATGACATAGCCAGCGCTGTAGTCAGGAGAAAAAGCCACATCAGCGCGATAACCTTTCACCCACCCGCTGTGATAGTTCAGGCGCTTGCCGTCAAAATCGTAAATGCGCCAGCCCTTGCCGTAATAGGCCTGAGTTAAATACTGTCGCCAACCTCGTCGGTAAACTTCGCGACTGGTTTTTATAAGGGGAGCGGTAATATCCTCAATAATTTCTGGCGGAACCACAGTGGGAAATTCCCCTAGCATGGCCTGTAAATAAATCGTCATATCTCTGATGCTGGCATTGACGCCAGCAGCAGGTGCGAAACGATAATAGTTGCTCTCTACAATGCCTTCACGCCATTTGTTTCGGGCTATGGCAATGTGGGGCCGTGCCCAGCTCTGTGAAGCAAGTAAAGCCCCTTTCCCTGCACTCGCTGTTTTCATGCCAAGAGGTGTAAATACGAGTTCGTCAAGTTGGCGATGGTACGACGTATTGTGCATTCCCAGGTAATATGCAATGGCTCCGAACATGGCGTTTTGGTAGGTGTAACAGTTGCCAGGGCTGCAAAGAGGCTCAAGAACGGCGAGCTGTTGCAGCACCCGCTCCAACGAATAATCTGCTTCAATGAGGTTGTCGTAGGCATTCGGCATAAAGCCACTGGATTGGCTGACAATATGTTGAAGCGTGAGGGAGTTCATACCTTTACCGGTAAAGGGAATCGTGGGAACTAATTCAGAAATCGGCATGTCCCACCGAAGTTTGCCTTGCTGAACCAGTTTGGCAGTCAGTAAAGCTGTGAATGATTTAGATACAGAGGCTAAACGAAATACAGTATCAGCGGTGATGGGCTTACCGTGCTCATGGGTTTTGCCATAAACGTAAACTTTTGGGGTCTCCCCTTGTTGATAATAAACAAAAGCGTATCCGGGAACATTGTATTTAATCGCTTGTTTCTTCACGTACCTGGCGTAGTCTTCCAACCATGCTTCATTTGCGTAGCTTACTGTTGGCAGTATCGTGCAGAGTATGACCGTGAGCAGCGCCCTGTAGATAAAGTGAAACAATGTAGTCAACAAAAATAACTCCGCCGGTTATTGTGTAGCTTCATTCCGTGAAACTAGCAATTATTTGCTCGTATTATGCTGCTCGGTCAGTGCAGAATCAACTGTATCCTTACGGCGCCACAGCAGCGGACACAGACTCTGTCGCTGTCTTGTATCGTGTGTATTCGAGGGTTTTTGCATTCGCAAGAAGTTGTAATGCATCTTTAGAGCGGTTGGAAACCTTGTCAGATAGTCCTAATTGAGTGCCGAATTCGTCGCTCATTACTCAACGATATGTTTTACACTGCTCTTTCTTCAGACGACATTAATGTAGCGAGCGGCCATGTATGGCGAAGTGAAAGACAGCGAGCAAATAAAACAGTACAGCCAAGCGAGACAATCCCGGGATCCAAGGTTCGATGGCCATTTTTTTGTGGCGGTCATCTCTACGGGAATTTTTTGTCGACCGGTGTGTCCAGCGCGATTGCCAAGTGAAATCAATGTCAGATACTACCTTCACGCTGCACAAGCCGCTCATGCTGGGTTTCGCCCCTGTTTGCGTTGCCGGCCAGACAGCGCGCCTCTGTCTCCTGCGTGGTTGGGAGTTGCTTCTACTGTGCAGCGCGCTGAGCGCTTACTCAGCGAAATTCCGCCTCAGCCAGTGTCGAAAATTGCATGTCGACTAGGAGTATCTCCGCGCTATCTGCATAGACTCATGTCCTCCCGGGTAGGTATGCCTCCTGTGGTATGGCAAAAATACCAGCAGTTGTTGTTTGCCAAACGTCTGTTACAGCAGTCTTCGTTGTCGGTGGAGGACGTTGCCGTGGCCAGCGGCTTTAATTCTGCCAGACGATTGCAGATCACCATGAAGAAATATTGGAAGCTAACGCCGTCACAGTGCCGGGGACACGTGAAAAACGCCTTTTGCATACACCGTCAGATTAATATGACGGTGTATTTCAGAGCGCCTTATCACTGGCCTTTTGTGAGAGATTTTCTTGCGGTGAGAGCGATACCCGGCACGGAGGATGTGACTACTTCCAGTTATCGCCGAATATTCAGTAGTCAAAACTGCCAAGGGGTAATTGAAGCAACCTATCAGGGCAGTAAAAATGCGTTTGCTGTTACACTGACAATCAGTAATCTGAGCGCCGTTAGGCGAATTGTGGAAAATCTAACCCGGGTGCTCGACTTACACGCTGACCCACAAGTCATTGAAGCGGCTCTCGCCCGCGCTGGTATCCCACAATCACGGCTGTGTGAAGGTATTCGCCTTCCCGGAGTGTGGAGTGCCTTTGAGGCCGGTTGCCGAGCCATACTGGGGCAACAGGTTTCTGTAAAAGCGGCAATGAATAATCTGATGAAGCTGGTACAGCACCTTGGGGAAGAAACGGATAGCGGGAGAGCATTTCCGTCGCCCAAGCGGGTGGCAGACGATCCGTTAACTTTTCTGAAGATGCCCGAAGTCAGAAAGCAAGCGCTGAGAAATCTGGCCGTCTACTTCAATGATATTGGTGATGAACGCCCTGAGGAGCGCGATCTGCTAGCCCTCAAAGGAATAGGCCCATGGACAGCAGACTATTTGATGATGCGCGGGGAGAGTGAACCAGATCGGTTCTTAGGTTCAGATTTAGTTGTCAGAAAAATGAGTGAGCAATTTCCAGTGAATGATGAGGTGGCGGCGCCCTGGCGAAGCTATTTAACCCTGCAACTGTGGCAGTTAGCAAATGAGAGAACAGCAAAGGCGGAATAATCATGAATAGCGACTTTATGCCCAGCCCGTTTGGGGGCCTTGAAGTTATTGCCATCGAACGGGGAATAGCTTGCATTCGGTTTGTGGATGACAAGCCTGAGGTCACAGCGCCATCGGACTTAACTCGTCTTGCGATGACGCAGTTGTCTGAGTATTTCGCTGGCGTACGCAGGCACTTCGATCTACCCCTGGTTCCCACAGGCACTCCGTTTCAACAACGGGTCTGGCAGGCGTTGGTAACCATTCCCTACGGCGAGACCTGTAGCTATGGTTACATCGCACAGCGCATTGGCAATCCGAAGGGCGTGCGGGCGGTGGGGCTTGCCAATGGGAAAAACCCTATTGCTATTGTGGTGCCCTGCCATCGCGTAATTGGGGCGAATGGCAAGTTAACCGGCTATGCCGGTGGGCTTGATCGCAAAGCCGGTTTATTACGTTTAGAAGGTGCATAGTAAAGAATGACAAGTAAAGATATTTTTTCACTGGCGCTACTGGGCGCTATTTGGGGGGGATCATTCATTTTTATGCGTGTAGCAGCACCGGAATTCGGCGTGTTTGCGTTAGTTGAAATACGCGCAGTATTGGCTACCGCTATTATGTTGCCTTTTCTGATAGCGGTTGGAGGGTGGCGAAACATAAAGCGATACTGGTGGCAAATTGGCTTTATCGGCGCGTTAAATACAGCCATTCCTTTCGTGCTGTTTAATTACAGTAGTTTGCATTTAGAGGCCGGAGTGAATGCTATTTTAAATGCTACAGCTCCCATGTTCGGCGCATTGGTGGCTTTTTTATGGTTGAAAGACACGCTAAAACCGTCAGCCGTGACGGGACTGTTCTTAGGCTTCATTGGTGTTATTGTGCTCAGTGCACATAAAGTCGGGTCAGGGCATGTGAGCGTGGTACCCATTCTCACCGCTTGTATGGCAACCTTGTGCTACGGTATTGCGGCTTGTGCAATGAAACGCTGGTTGGCTGGCGTGAAGCCCATAGTGGTTGCTACGGGTAGTCAAATTTTCGCGTCGCTAATACTGTTGCCGTTTTCCCTTGCCACTTTACCGGCAACCATGCCCTCGGGGCTGGCGTGGTTAAATGCCATTGCACTGGCTGTGTTGGGTACTGGTATTGCGTATATTCTGTATTTTAATCTTATCGCCACAATCGGGCCGGCTAAAGCCATATCTGTGGGTTATCTGGTACCGCTTTTCGGTATTATTTGGGGGTTGTTATTTTTGAATGAGAGTTTGTCAGTGCAAACTCTAACCGGCGGCGTACTCATTTTACTGGGCGTAGCATTAACTACAGGGGTTATTCAACGGCTATGGCGTACGCGTACCGCGGAATAATATAGCGGATTACTCAATGAGTTGCTTCCGCACCAGGTTCTTCCCATCGCGACGGGCTTGATATAAAGCATCTTCAGCATTGGCAGTGACTTCGTTCAACGGCCTTTGTGTGGCTGTGAATGAAACGCCAAAGGAGCCGGTTAATTGAATTTGAGGTTGTAAGTCATCGGTGTCCATCGTGGCGATACCGTGACGTAAGCTCTGTGCGATCTCCATGGCCTCGTGAGGCCCGGTTTCCGGAAGGAGAATTATGAATTCTTCGCTGCTCCAGCGCCCAACAAGGTCTTTCGTACGCACTGAGGTAACCAGGAAGCCGGCGATGAAATCCAGGACGTCGTCGCCCGTATTCCGGCCGTAGGTATCGTTAATGCGAGAGAAATTATCCACGCCAACTATGATCACACTCAGAGACTTAAATTCTTCCAGCATGGTTTTGTACTGTACTTCCACTTTCTTGCGGTCGGGTAGCCGTTGGCTATTTCGCAGGTGCAGTTCCGGTTGCATGTCTTTTCTGAAATAGTATAGAAGGTGGTAAATCATCATGAACAACGAGAATACAACCACTAACAAGGTCACTACGCTGATAACAAACGCTTTGGAAATATCTGCCTTTCGCTTATCCAACGGGCTTAGCAAATATACTGTCCAGTTAAACTGGTTCAGTTTTACTTCGGCTATCAGGTATTCCTGCTGGTCGATGGTAACCAAGCGATTATTCAATGCCCGCTGATCTCGCACATCAATAGGTAAACTGGCATACCAGGTCAATTCCGATAAATTAGTGAAATCTGAATACTCGGCCATGAGTGCGGAATCAGACGATAACATAATGTCGCCATTTTCATCGACGAAAAGAAAGTCGTAGCCATATTGCTGCTTGTAAGAATCAAAAATGTTGATGAAACTTTTTAAACTTTTTCCAATGCCAAAAAAGCCCAAAAATTCGTTATCTTCATTGTAAATTTTTATGTCGATATAGAAATGGGTATCTTCCCATTTTCCGATGTCTGCTACGGCGCGTTCAGGGCGTTCCTTGTACTTGAAGTACCAGTTCACCTGGCCTTTTTCCAATGCTAATGTAGTGCCGTCAGAGTTGTATTGCATGCGGGCTTTTTCACTGGCAATGAAAAAATATAATCCGAACTCATTTTTCAAACGGGTAAGCGTGTTGAATATTTCCGTTTCGTCTAATTGATCTTGGTCCATCAGTTGAACAAGCTCCTGGGAGCGGCCCAGCGCTTCAGACACGTGCAAAGGTTTAAGGAGCTGACTGACGATAAGTGAAATGGCCGGAGAGAGCGATTGCTGTTGAGCGCGACTCTGTTCGGCAACAATTTGATTCACGCTGAAATGCACCAGTGTGACAATGGCAATGACCACCACTGCAAACAACAACAGTATACTTCGATGGAGGGTCCTGAATGTTTTCACAGAGTGCTCGCTCTCCTTGGCTTATTCTGGCAAAGATATTGACGACGGTGTCAGCGTCAAAGTATAACGTTTAGCCCGTTAAACTACTAGCCAGACAAAAGGATAAGAGACGGCGTGATTAATTTTGTGGTGTCGTATCGCTGACTTGTCATTCGTCCTTGGTTACACTTGGTAACGTTCAATAAAATTACAGCTTATTTTAAGGATATAACATGGCTTTTTCTGTAGTGGTACTTGCTGCCGGCAAGGGCACGCGTATGAAATCTTCTTTGCCAAAAGTACTTCATCCCATTGGCGGTATACCAATGGTGCAGCGCATTGTTAATAACGCCGAGTCCCTGGATGCCACCGCTGTGCATCTGGTTTATGGTCATGGTGGCGACCAACTGAAAGCCAGTGTTACAGGCAAACAAATTAACTGGTGTCTGCAGGAAGAGCAGTTGGGCACAGGCCACGCGGTTCAGCAGGCAGTGCCGCATATCTCCGATAAGGAAGATGTAATGGTGCTGGTGGGGGATGCCCCATTAATTCAAACTGCTACTTTGCAAAGATTGGCGGACGTTAAAGCGACGTGTGATCTGGCCCTGTTAACCGTGGAGCTGGCCGATCCTACCGGCATGGGGCGTATTGTTAGAGAGAATGGCAATATTACCGCAATTGTGGAACACAAAGATGCCACCGATGCACAGCGTGAAATAAAAGAAATTAACACGGGTATGATGATGATGTCCGGTGTCGATTTAAAACGTTGGCTGAAAAACCTCGATAGCAATAATGCCCAGGGCGAGCTTTATTTAACGGATGTTATTGCGATGGCTGCAGCCGAAGGCAAAGTCATAAAAGCGGCACAGCCGGATGCGGTAGAAGAAGTGGAAGGTATTAATAACCGCGCCCAACTCGCGGCATTAGAACGTGCATTACAGGCTCGGCAGGCCCACGCACTGATGATGGATGGTGTGACGCTGGCTGATCCGGCGCGTTTGGATATTCGCGGAGAGGTTATTGCCGGACAGGATGTGTCTATTGACATCAACGTAGTGATTACCGGCAAGGTGGTATTGGGAAATAACGTGCGCATTGGTCCCAATTGTTTGCTAACTAATTGCACCGTCGCCGATAATGCTGTCATTGAAGCAAATAGCATTATTGACGGCGCGGATGTAGGGGAATGCTGTACTGTCGGCCCGTTCGGTCGGTTGCGCCCGGGTGCGGTAATGAAAGCCCAGTCAAAAGTGGGTAATTTTGTTGAAATGAAGAAGGCTACTTTGGGCGAAGGGGCGAAAGCAAATCATCTTACCTACCTCGGCGATGCAGAGGTCGGGGATGGGGCAAACATTGGTGCGGGTACCATTACGTGTAACTACGACGGCGTGAATAAGTCAAAAACCCGCATTGGCAAGAACGCCTTTATCGGTTCTAACTCGTCATTAGTGGCACCGGTGGAAATTGGCGACAACGCCACTGTGGGAGCTGGTTCCACCGTCACCACGAGTGTTGATGACAACGCTCTGGCAGTAGCGCGAGCCCGTCAACGCAATATTCAAGACTGGCCAAGACCAACAAAAAAATAGACTCTATCTATCATGGCTTTGTACCATGGAAATAGATGCGTTACAGTGCCAGCATTGTGTAAACATGCTGGCTTTTTAATATGATTAACACTGTGTTGGTTGGGTTTGGCTTTTCTGCAACCACCTTTCACCTTCCTTTCTTGTCCCATCTTGCCAATTTTCGCATCAAGGCTGTGGTGTCGTCCCGTCCCGATGAAGTGGCTGCTGTTCTTCCCGATGTACCGGTGTTCCGTTCACTGACTAAAGCGTTGGAAACCGGGCATACGGATTTAGTTGTCATTACTACTCCAAACGTCTATCACGCCATGCAGGCCAGACAAGCGTTGAGTGCAGGGTGTCATGTGCTGGTGGAAAAGCCCTTTACCTTAAGCAGTGTTGATGCCAAGGAACTGGTTGCTATGGCTAACGCCAAGCAGCGAAAGTTGTGTATATATCACAACCGTCGATTCGACGGCGACTTTCTTACAGTAAAAGCATTAATGGCATCGGGACGCTTGGGCAACGTGAAGCGCTTCACTTCCCGTTTTGATCGCTTTCGCCCGCGGCCGAGGGACAGGTGGCGGGAAAATGCGGGGCCGGGTGCCGGGATTTTTTGGGATTTAGGTCCTCACCTTATCGATCAGGCATTGCAACTTTTCGGCGCACCAACACAAATAACTGCAGATATTCAAATTGCCCGGGAAGGCGGAGAAAGCGACGATTGTTTTGACCTCACGCTGCATTACGGAGATAAAACAGTGCTGCTGGGCAGCTCGCCGTTTCAGGCGGGAAAAACATTGCGCTTCGATGTGCAAGGTGATACCGCCAGCTTTAGAAAGTTTGGCCTTGACCCGCAAGAAAGCCAACTCAAAGCTGGCGTGCACATAGGCAGTGAAGGTTGGGCTCAAACACCCCAGGAAGAACACGGGGAGTTGAGCTCGGAGGTTGCCAGTGACATTGTTATGACTGAGCAGGGGCAATACCAGACTTTTTATCAACAATTGGCCGACGCACTACAAAGTGAGTGCCCGCTACCGGTTGATGGCGCTTCTGTGGTACCCGTGATACAGCTTATAGAACTGGCGTTCGAAAGCGCTGAAACTGGGAAAACCATGCCGGTATACCTGGATATGAAAGAAAATAACTAAAAAAACTTGCATAACGAAACTTTTGCTGCTTTATTTGTTTCAAATCGTAATTTACAAGTTTCGAAATGCAAAAGCGAAATACTCAGCAGCGCAGGGATGATATTGTTGAATGGGTGAATCAGACTGGGCACGTTCATGTTGATGAAATGGCTGCCCGGTTTGGTACATCTCAAGTAACCATACGTAAAGATTTGGCAGCCCTGGCTCATGAAAAACGCGTGCTCCGCGAGTTTGGCGGTGCTGCACCCATGCCTGCATCTTCGCCTGCGACAACACCGAATGTCGTGGTTGGCGGAATGCCGTCTGCGAAAGCCGGCATTGGCAAACGGGCAGCTGAGTTCGTTTCCGATGGTGACAAACTCATTATTGATTGCGGCAATACCACTGCCGCGTTACTGCCTTTTCTTACGCAGAACAAACTGGTTGTCATGACCAACTCTCTGCACGCAGCGAACACGCTCACCGCTGCGTCCAATGAACCCACAGTATTAATGACTGGCGGTACCTGGGATGCCCACTCTCAGTCTTTTCAAGGCAATATGGCAGAGAAAATGATTAGCGCTTACAGTTTTGATACGGCATTCATCGGCGCTTCCGGCCTTGATGTGGAGCGGGGTTCTACCACATTGAACGAACTAACCGGGTTGTCGAAAGCCATGGCCAACGTGGCCCGACGGGTAGTGGTGCTGGCGGAATCAAATAAATTTTTTCATCGCATGCCTAACCTGGAATTGCCCTGGGAAGACATCGATATGCTGATAACCGATGCAAACATCAGCGACCAAATTAAACAACAACTTGAAGCGCGGGGCGTAACACTTATGGTTACTCCTGTGGAGGGAGATTCATCATGTGTGGAATAGTAGGCGCTGTTGCCGAACGAAATGTAGTGGAAATTTTGTTAGAAGGACTTAAACGTCTGGAGTATCGCGGTTATGACTCCGCTGGCGTTGCCCTTTTGCAGCCGAGTGGCGAGCTAACCCGAATTCGTCGCACTGGAAAAGTTCAGGAACTGGCTGACGCCGTTGCCGAGGACAGTGCGCTTGGTTCAACAGGTATTGCCCATACACGCTGGGCTACACACGGTGGTGTTACCGAGCGGAATGCCCACCCGCATTGCTCATCAGAACGCATTTCTGTCGTACACAACGGCATCATAGAAAACTACCTGGCACTGCGTGAAGCACTTACTCAGCAAGGATATACTTTCACCAGTGACACTGACACTGAAACCATTGCTCATACTGTGCACGCTGAAATGCAAAAAGGAAAGTCCTTGCTGGCGGCGGTGCAAAACAGTGTTAAGCAGTTCCACGGCGCCTACGGTACCGTAGTCATGGATAGCGAAGACCCGTCCAGGGTTGTGGTTGCCCGCTCTGGCAGCCCGTTGGTAATTGGTTTGGGGCTGGGTGAAAACTTTATCGCCTCTGATCAAATGGCATTGTTGCCGGTTACCCGCCGGTTTATCTTCTTAGAAGAAGGTGACGTGGCTGAAATTACCCGTCGGGAAGTCAGCGTATATGATGCGAATGGCGAACCGGTTAAACGCGAAGTGATTGAATCTAACATCGAGCACGACGCAGGTGATAAGGGCGGCTGCCGCCACTATATGCTTAAAGAAATTCACGAGCAGCCTACCGTAGTTCGCAATGCCCTGCAAAATCGCCTAGGTGAGAGCGGTCTCGTGGCTGATATCTTTGGTGCCGGTGCCGACGATATTTTGTCGAAGGTTAAGCACGTGCAAATTATTGCCTGCGGCACCAGTTATCACGCTGGCATGACAGCGCGATATTGGCTGGAGCAATATGCCAATGTGTCGTGTAACGTGGAAATTGCCTCGGAATTCCGCTATCGCAAGTCTGTCGTTCACCAAAACAGCCTGCTAGTTACTATTTCACAATCGGGTGAAACTGCCGATACGCTGGCTGCCCTGCGCTTGGCCAAAGAAGTGGGCTATATGGCTAGCCTGACGATTTGCAACGTGCCTGGCTCATCCCTGGTACGCGAGTCTGATTTGGCCTTTATGACCCGGGCTGGGGCTGAAATCGGCGTGGCTTCTACCAAAGCCTTTACCACCCAGCTTACGGCTTTTTTAATGCTCACTCTGGCAGTGGGCAAGTACAATGGACTGAGCGAAGCAGACAGTAGTAGTATTGTAAAAGCCCTGCACAGCCTGCCAGCAAAACTGGAAGAAACCCTGGCCATTACCCAGGGTATTGAAGATTTAGCCGAAGAATTTGCCGATAAAAACCATTCCCTGTTCTTAGGGAGAGGTGATCAATACCCCATTGCCATGGAAGGGGCACTAAAACTCAAAGAAATTTCCTACATTCATGCAGAAGCTTACGCCTCAGGCGAGCTCAAACACGGCCCACTGGCCCTGATTGATGATGAAATGCCGGTGATTGTGGTTGCCCCCAACAACGAACTGCTGGAGAAGCTTAAATCTAACGTGGAAGAAGTGCGCGCACGAGGCGGCATCATGTATGTATTCGCCGACCGCGATGCCAGGTTTGCCAGCGATGACACCATGCGCGTGATTAACGTACCTCACTGCGAAGCGCCCATTGCGCCCATTGTGTACACCTTGCCGCTACAGTTGTTGTCGTACTATGTGGCACTGATCAAAGGTACTGATGTGGACCAACCCCGTAACTTGGCGAAATCGGTGACAGTTGAGTGATGAGAGCTAATATTGGATGTTGTAGTGTCACATCCAAACTAAGTTGGAAAGTACCTATTTAGGCAAATTATATTTAAAGGCCTGAAAGTCATGCCGATGTCTCATTAGAGTAATAAAAAACCAGCTACAAAATGCAGCTGGTTTTTTGGATCTAGGTTAGGCGGTGACTCTTTACACATATCCAGCGGGCTTAGTTTTTAACTTTTTACCGCTGCTATATGCGTTTCCAATCTCTCTTGTCCACTTCACCTTAACAAGGAAAACTGAATGTAGGTCTCGTCAATGCCAGAAAAAATTCCAGATATCAAAAGGTAATGAAAATTGTTTTCATTTGTATCGTTTGATAGGTTATTGGAGTAAGAAATACCGAGGGAACAAGAATGAAAAAAGCGGTCAATGTCATCTCCATTTTATTGCTATCGTGCCTTTGGCCTTTAACTGGACTCGCAAAGGAAGTATTTAAAGAATGTAACGCATGCTCTGTATCTGAAAGAAAAGGCGTGGCTACTGGGTGGGGAACGAGCAATCTGACGTATCAAGATGTAGTTAACAATACAGTCCAAAAAGTTACTATTATTGATCTTGCTGAGAGGGAGGCGAGCACTTTCAATGTTAGCGCGAAATTAGTGCAACTACCTAATGGCTACCCAAATGCTATAGTGGGCGAGGCGATAGAAGCATCTACATCGGTTTTTGTAAAACAAGAGATGTCAAAATTAGATGCGGCGTTTGTATCATTCAAAGATGATGTACAAAGCAAGTCTATACCATCAGAACTAATTCCCGATGCATGGCAGTTCGTCAATTGTGCATACTGTGAAAATGATTTGAGTGACTATTTAAATGCTCAATTGAGATACCAAACAGAAACGCTAGCCCGTCAGATCTTAACCGTAGGGAATTTATTTGGTATCTCCACCACCGGGCTTCCTAATAAATACAAAGTTCCACTAGAAAGTGGCGGGTATGTTGTTATTGAAGCGAAACTCTATAATGAGCCAAGTGAGTTACGTATTGAAGTTAAAAAAGTGGTGGATAGCGACAATAATTCTGTACCTTTAGTTTCCACAAACCTTCGTAATTTAGTGATAAGTTTGAAAACTGCGAATTCGGCGGCAAACGTTAATAGTTACATTAACGTATTCAAGTTCTATGTACCGATGCGCACGGGCACAGTTGTCATACGCGATTGTCTACCCGGCGATCACGATCCTTGCAAACAGTAGTGTCCTATTAAAGGGGAAGTGGACAATCACCACTAACAATGGCTTCTGCAACCTGCTGTTCACTGTATCTCCCGTTGGTGTAATAAGATCATCGGCATTAGTCTGCGCCATCGGTTAAGAAGTCGATTCTTTCAATCATGGCAAGCGGCAATTGGTTTATATCAAAGAACTGATTGCCCAGGTTGGTAGCAACCGGAGCAATACCAGCGCGACGACCATTAATAAGAATGAGTGTTGAGCCTGGGCCTAATCCGCGAATATTGAACTGAGATTCTTTCAACTTTTCTTTCTGCGTCGCTTTCTTGGGCCTGTATTTCAGCATGAGTACCCAATGCTGTCGTTACAGCAACACATAACGGTAAATGCTATATTAGAAACGTCTTCATCAATAGTCCTCTTTAATCTAGTCAATATTAATTGATATAATAAATAATTCATTAAAATTTAATAATTATAAATATATGTTTCAATGTTGATTTTGAAGTATTGTTTTGTATCGTTATATTGGTTTGCCTTTATTATGATTTTGTACTAATACTTTATTCTTGATTTTGGGTGTGGTGGTGATTTTAGCTGTTTTTCTTCTTTCTGATATTTAATTGTATTGAACGAAAAGAGCCTGTTAACGTTATTTAGCGCTACTTAAGACCTCATATCGAAAGATCTCATTGATAAAACAAATGCCTGGTATCAACCTGAAAAAGGAAACGTACCCTTCGGTGCGTGATTTAAAAAGCCAGAGCAGTTGTTTTGTTAGGGAGAAGAGCAATGTTCAATAGTAAGAAAGTGGGGTCGACCGTAGCGGTCGCGACATTTATTTCACTACTCGGCGGTTGTGGCAGCATCGGTAGTGATGATGATACGTGGTTAACAGGCAATTTTATCGATAGCGCCGTGGAGGGCGTTGAGTACAGAGCGTCGGGTGAGACCGGCATCACAGATGCAGAAGGTACGTTCAGGTATAAAAAAGGGGATTCTGTCTCGTTTTCCATTGGCGGTATTCAGCTAGGTACGGTCGCGGGAGACACACTTATTACCCCATATTCTTTTTCTGTTTCGGGTGGTAATGAAGCAACAGACATAGTGATCAACATCGCCCGTTTGCTACAAACCCTGGATGAAGACGGTGATCCTGAAAATGGCATACTCATCACTGAGGCTATTCGCTTAGAAGCAGAAAACCTGACAATGATGTTAGATCAATCTGCGGAAACTTTTGCCGAAGATAGTGCGGTGGCTGCTGCTTTCACCCAATTGGGTGCACACCTTTCCTATAACTTCGAGCGCGTAAAATCCATTAACGACGCCATGGCACACCTGGATGCCACCCTTTCTGGTGATAGTGGTTCAGACGGCGGAGACAA